>NZ_JBIOSY010000001.1:712500-2117500 GCF_051715005.1 Enterococcus sp. AZ067 | reverse complement strand
ATAAGCTTACGGCATCTGTAAATGAATTGAGTGAGTCAAAGGGCTTTTTCAATCGGACAAAAATCGATGAAGAACTAGAGCAGTTGACTTCTGAGCGAAAAGCATTAGAAGCCAAACGTCGGGAATGGGAAAGATATTCAAATAATGACGAAGAGGTTTTTGCTGAAAAAGAGCGTCTGCAACAGCAATACCAAACATTGCGCTTAAAGAAAGCAATCGTGGAAAAAGAATTCCGTCAAATTGATACCTTTTTTGGATCATTTGATGAATTTACGGCAAAAATAATGGCTTTCTTAGCTCACTATACTGGAAAGGAGCTGACTGAAGTTGACGAAAGAAACGCAGACGAATCCTGAGGAATCACAGCTGCTGGAGCAGGAACCGACTCTAGAGGTCCAAACAGAAGGGGCTAATGAAGTCGAGGAAAACGTATCAACAAATGCGACGGACTTAGTGAATGACGGTCCTTTAGTAGAAGATAGTGGAAATGTAGTGGATGATTCTTTTGATTCAGCAAAAGAAGAAACTGACTACGAAGATGATTATTATGCTGTAAAAGCGCAAGATCACCAACGAATCGAATCGCTTATTGAGCAAGCCGAAAACGAACTAGCTGATTTAAAATTGAGAAAATCAATTATGGAAGCTGATTTTTCTGGATTGCTTGCTCATTACCGCCAGTTGATTTTAACAGATCAAGATATTTCGGTGATCGCCAAAAAGACATTGCTTGAATACTATGCCTATGAATTCTTGAAACCATTAAAAACGATTCATTTAACTGCTACTGATAACTATGACACATGGAAGACAAAGCATTTCAATGTCCGTTTTCGTTTAACAGAAACAAAGGAGCTCGAGTTTAGTTTCAAACTTAATCCAGTCAATTCTACGTATCAATCTAATTATTTGCCATTGTTGACTATCAATTCAAACTCCCAGTCGGTGGTTGTCAATGATGAACAGATTTTGCATTTAATCAGTCAATGGCATGCGGAGAATATTTTCTCGGTCAATCAGCTTTCGCTCTTTAATTATGATGTCAACTTGGTATTGGCGCATTTAAAAGAATTAGGCTTTACGGTTTCACCAAGCTTGATCGACAATACCCAAACATTGGCTGTCGATATGGAGACGGACTTTGCTGTTGCAGCAGAAGTTCTCGATCAAATTTTCATTATTACAATGGAGAATCAGCAATATGATTTTATCACAGAAAACAAAGGCGAAATTCTTGTTTTACTTGATAAAAATCAACGATTGACGATCCATTTGTATACAGAGTCCACTTTACTAACGATTGATTCAGATCAATGGAAGCGATCCTTATTAGATTTCTTCACAAGCTATCCATTTTTGGTTCCGCTTGTCGTGGAAGGTGAAGAATAAATGTTCTAAATTCATTAAAAGTGCTAGAATGGTTTTTATAACTATTCAGCACTTTTTTTGGAAGGAGCAGTATGATGAAAAACAAAGCACTAGGTTTTTATGAAGGACGATCTTTAGATGAGTCAAATGTATTTATTGAAAAGGAAATTCCGATACCCAATTGCCAAGCAAATGATTTATTGGTGGAAGTACAGGCAGTTTCGGTCAATCCAATCGATACAAAAAGACGGCAGATGACTGCTTTAAGTGAAGCGTTCCAGATCCAAGGGTATGACGCCGTTGGGATCGTTAAAGAAATCGGCTCAGCAGTTAATGGCTTTGCCGTTGGTGATCGGGTGTTTTATGCTGGAACCACACAACGACCTGGTGCGAATCAAAGGTTCCAAACAGTTGATTCTCGGATCGCAGCAAAGGCACCAGCCGGCTTTTCTGATGGCGATCTTGCAGCTATGCCATTAACGAGTATTACAGCGTGGGAATTGCTTTTTGAAAAATTTGGGTACGTGCCTGAAGAAAACGCGAATGAAGGATCGATTTTATTGGTCAATGCCAGCGGTGGTGTTGGCTCAATTGCGGCGCAACTAGCAAAATGGGCAGGATTGACAGTCTATGGCACTGCGAGTCCTAAGAACGATCAGTGGCTTAAAAACAATCAAGTGGATCAAGTACTTAATCATCGCTTGCCGTTAGCTGAACAAATCACTGAGCCTTTTTCAGCCGTTGCAATTTTTTATGACGCCTCGGCCTATTTGCCACAATTAACGAAAGCAATCTTGCCGTTTGGCAAAGTCGGAATGATCGTGAATACGAAAGAAGCGCTAGATTTAAATCCATATAAAAACCTCGGCATCGATTTTTATTGGGAGTATATGTTCGCAAAAACAGATGCTCAGTTGATGATTGAAACACAAGGGAGCATTTTGCAACGGATCGCCTCGTTACTCGCTGACAAAAAGATCCATACGACTGCGGTCCAAACGTTTGATGGAGGAATTACCATCGAGACCTTAAAGCTCGCTACAAAAGCGGTTGAGCAAGGAACAAAAGGAAAGACAGTGATCACTGGAGGCGTCCGCTAGATGGAAGAAGAGGAAGCGATGCTGTTTTGGGAGGAATTTGCCCAAGAATATGCACAGATTCAAAGAGAATCCCAATTGAAAATTGCCGAAGAGGTAGCAGCTTTTTTGGTGGAGCAGAAAGTGTTCCCGATATCGGCCTTCGTTGACTTTGCTGCGGGGACTGGCCGCTACATTTCAGCATTTTATCCTTATGTAGATGAGTATTACGCAATTGATTTTTCAAAAGAAATGTTAAAAATCATTGAAGAAACGACGGAAGATCCGATGAACAAGCTCCATCTGGTTCAGCAGAGCCAAAAAGACTTTTTATCTGCAGACCAGCACTGGCCCTGTATTTTTATGGCAATGAATCCAGCAGTCAGAGACAAAGAAGCATTGCTTCAGTTTCAAAAAAAGGCCCATCAATTGATTATTCTAAGAATGATCGCAGAAGAAGAAAACGTGTTTCAGCCTTATGAAAAAAATCTTTCAGCGAAGAATGACCTGAACTTAAACACTTGGTACAAGAAGTGGTTTTCAGAAGAAGCGATCGATTGGCAGAGTCGGCAATTCGAGTATATTTTGAAGGAAGAGATCGATCAAGAAATATTTCATCTTTATTTTGAGGAGGAGTATTCATTGGAACAACGGCAACAAATGGTTCAACATGTCTTTGGTGAGGCATTGACTGTCGAAAGCCAAACGAAAATCACCTTTGAGCTTCTCTTAGCCTAAGTAAAATCACACAATGGGTATCGAAAAAACGAGATTCTGACATAAGATCAAGAAACAGGTACAGGAGCTAGGCTTCTTTTGGCTGCTGACTGGAAACATCTTATGCTGGAATCTCGTTTTACAGTGAATTTGCTACAATAGAAGGTATACGATGCTGCCTAATAACAGTAAAAAAATGATGTTGACGATAAAAAACAGCTTTTGAAACGTTCTCGCTTCTTTTGGTCTGGCTTGTTTCAATAATTTGTACCCAATCAAATTCGCCAAAGAAGCAATCAATGTACCCAAACCACCAACATTGACGCCCAAAAGAACGGCTTTTTCTAAATCGGTAAAAGGAGCAATCAAAATTGCTGCTGGAACGTTAGATATTCCTTGGGAGAGTAAAATACTACCTAAAAAAGCGCGATGCGTTTCTTGAAAATACGGTCGAATGTGATCGGTGACCAGAGATAGGTCTTGAATATTCCCGACGATCAAGAAGAAGCAGAGAAAGGTAAGTAGTAATCGATAATCAACTTTTGCAAATAATCGTTTATTACTAAACCAAACCACGGCTGCGACGACAAGCACGGCGATTGAAATAGGGAGAACACTAAAAATACCAAGAATCATAAGAACAAATAATCCTGAATTAAGCAGCGCTGGCTTTTTTTCAAAGGGTTCTTCTTGCAGGGCGATTTCCAATGGAGTCTTTGGGATGAGCTGGATCGAAACAAGGAGTAATAGTAATGAAAGTCCCACAAAGGTGCCAGTAGTCCACATGAATTGTGGCAGCGAAATCTGATAGTAAGAAAATAAAAATAGATTTTGCGGATTTCCAAATGGAAACAGGCTGCTTCCTAAATTGGCTGCTACGATCAAATAGACAGCGCCTAATAAGACACTGGTGTGCTGTTGTTCTTTCCTCGTTAAGAGTAAATAGATGGGCAATAAAGTTAAGATAGCCACGTCATTTGTTAAAAACATCGAACTGAAGAAGCTTAGCAAGACGCTTGCGCGGATCAAGTCACGCAGATTGCGACTTTTTTCCACTAATTTTTGTCCAAATGCTCGTAAAAGACCAGCTTCTTCTAACCCATTGATTACTAACATTAATCCAAACAGTGATAAAATCACTTTAAAGTCAATAAACGACCAACGGAAGGTGCCGAAAAAACACGCAATAAGTGCTAGTAGCAGGGAAATCGAAAATAATCGATCCGTTCGAAAAAATGCTAACATTCGTTTTCCCATAGTTCACCACCTTTCTTCTCAAGAATTTTACCATTCCTATGCTTTAGGAACAATAAATAACGCTTTTTCCATCGAACTCAAAGTCATTCAGGCAATTTTTATAGTTGACAAACGACTCATTAATTGGGAAATTAGTATGTGAAAGGTGAAGGAGGTTCAAGAATGAATGTGATGCAGCTGCTTGAAAAAAATCAGCAGGTACATTTTCAAATTTTGGCTGTTTTTTTTCAGAATGGCTCAGAAGTCTCTTATAAAAAACTTGCAAAAACGTTATCCATTTCCGCGCCCACTTTGCAAAAAGAACTTCAAAATCTTCATCAAAATTTAGCTGCTTTCCATGAAGACGCAGCTTTGATCTATTCAGAAAATGATCAAGTGCAATTGGTATTGCCTCTTGATTTTTCCCTGAAGCAATTTTTTTATGCGTATCTTTCAGAAGCAATCGATTTTCAGATATTGTCGTATTTGTTTTTTCATCGAGATGAGTCAACGACGAAAATGATGTTAGAACTGATGTTGAGTGAAGCTTCATTGTTTCGTCGATTCAAAGCGATCAATCAGTTATTGAAAGAATTCGACATCCAATTAAAAAATAAAAAATTGATTGGGGATGAAAAACAGATTCGCTTTTTCTATTATCAGTTTTTTTCACAAAGTTATCCCAATGAAGAATTGATCGCTCGCTTGAATGCACCAGCCATCAACAATTTGATTCGAGTCATTGAAAAACAGTTGCAGACAACGTTTAGTCAAGCAGAGCGTTGGAAAGTCGGGCTTTGGTTAGGCATTATGGAAGCCCGTTTTGATTATCGCGGCTCGCAACAGCATGAAGCCTCGTATCCATTGTTGAAGTCATTGGAAAATGAAGCGATGTTCCAGCTTTTGCGGAATATATTAGGGCGCTATCTCAGTCGTTTTGCCGTATCCTGGAGCGATTATGAAACGGTATATTTCTATTTATTTTTATTAGCTGAAGGCTTGATTCGCCCTTCACTGGATGACTCCTTGCAAAAATCACTTTTCTTCCAAGAGATCGATGCGTTAAATGGGGAGCTGCTGCAGGCCATTGGTGATAGTGAAAGAAAGACTACAGAAACTTCTACGGAATTACGCGTCTTCTTGACGAGTGTGACGATCCAAGCGTTGTATATTCATGGCGGCATTATTGCCTTTGCTGAATTTCAGCCGCAAAGTGTTGCGAATGAGAGCTTGATCGAAGTGGCACAGCAAGCAATCGAACAGTTGGAGAAAAACGTAAACCAGTCCTTTTCTCTTGAGAAAAAGCAGCATTTGACCAATGAATTGCTTTTGATCCGTCAATGGATTCAAGTAAAACAGGAAAAAGCATTTACGGTAGGGATTTTACTGACTCAATCACGATTACGCAGTGGCTTTTTACGGCGCTTTTTGATCAAAGAATTGGCTGGCTATCCGAATATTCACTTCGATGGGACGAAGGAGAAGGACTATGATCTATTGATCGTTGATCATTCTGAGATCTCGGAAGGCTATCGTTATAAAAAACGATTGATTTTAACAGGTGGTGCAACCCCATTTGAAGAAGAGCGGCTTCATCAAATCGTGGATGAAATACGAAATGAGAACCTTGAAAGCGAGTTGGAAAAGATATGAGAATAGTGATTATTGGAGGCTCTCATGCAGGAATTGCTGCTGCCCGTCATTTAAAAAAAGTTGACCCAAAAGTCGATGTGATAATTATAGAAAAATCAAGCGTTCTTGGTTATGTTGCCAGCAGTTTGAATTTAGTACTGGAAGGTTACATTCAGCGTTTGGAAGATTCCAAAACGGCAACTGCCAGTGAACTTCTTTCAGAAGGAATCAATGTGATGCTAAACAGTGAAGTCACAAAAATCTTTCCGCAAGAACGAACGGTTCATTTTGTCACATCAACGGAATCTTATCAGCAAGAAGATGAAGTGAGTTATGATGGCTTGATTTTGGCGATGGGATCGAGTACTTTCCGTTCGGAGTTTGCCTTAGATGTCGAAGCACATATAACGACCTATAAAACCATTGGTCAATCAAAGCAAGCATTAGAAAAAATCGAGAATGCCCAAACCGTTGCGATCGTCGGCGCTGGTCTGATCGGGTTTGAATTAGCGGAATCTTTAAGCGGACAACAAAAAGCCGTTCATTTGATCGATCGCATGGATACGCTGTTGTTCCGTTATTTTGATCATGAAATTGCCAAAATTTTGATGGAACGCTTTCCTAAAAATTTGCAGATCTATCTTAACAGCAATGTCGCTCATACGATCAAAAATGAGAAAGGCGATTATCAAGGAATTGAGCTGTCAAATGGAACGAAAATTCAAGCTGACGTGGTCGTTTATGCTGTCAATCCACGTCCAAATGTTGCGCTAGTAGAAGATTTTCTGAAATTAAATCTGGATGGCACGGTATCGACAAATGAGTATTTGCAAACGTCTGACCCAGCGATTTATGCAATTGGGGATCTTGTTTCGATCCCATTTAATCATTCGGATAGCTCCTTGTATATTCCTTTAGTAACAAATGCTTACCGCACCGGGATCGTTGCTGCCACCAATTTATTGGCAAATGAACGGGGAACAACGAAAATTCCTTTTCCAAAAATGCAACGGACCGTCGTCAGTAAATTGTTTGGCTATTTCGTCAGCAGTTCAGGTATTAATGAGACCGAGGCACCGTATTACGGCTTTGAAGTAGATTCAGTGACGCAAACATTTCATTCTCGGACATTTTTCGCGACAGATGAGGATTTTGAAGTAACGTTAAAACTGATTTTTGATCAGCAAACGAAAGTGATCATGGGGGGACAAATCATTACGAGTGATCGTGGAAGTTTGGAGATCATCAATACGATCTCAACCTTGATCAATAGCAAGACGACCTTGCACCAATTAGCAACAATGGATTACTTTTTCAATCCAACCATCTCATTTCCACTGCACTTTTTGAATCAATTGGCCCTTGATGGCTTGTTAAAGTAAAATAGTAAGTCTTGATAAACCTGCGATGATCGCAGGTTTATTTTTGTGAATTGACGTTAATCGGGAGAAAATAGCGATTGCGCCCATGAAAGGTATCGCGTATTAAAACCAGGTGGGGTTCTGCTGAACTTTGATGCCGACTGGTATCGCTATCTTTTTGATGAAGAAACCCGTAAAAAATATGACGACGCTCGTTTTATGACTGAACGATTTTTGGTAATTGATTGTTATCGGTAGACGAATGTTCCTTGTATGGACACGTTAGCTCATCAGTACCCTTTATCTGAAAAGTTACCCCCAGCTTGGGATGAGCATGTGTTAACTACACAGGGGTTTCAACAGATTGAAACGATTGAACGTGTAAATGATTTGTTATTGAATGAAACTCAGAAGTTGAATCTAGCCTTCTCAAGTATTTATTTGATTAAAGCGATTAAACAGACTTCATTGATAAAAAAGACGTGCTCGCAGTCTTTTATAAGAGAAAAATATCACATAATCCCTTGCCTTCGCAGATTCGTTTTCACTGAAATTGCGTTGGTAAAGGGATTTTTTTTAAAAACTTCTTGTGATTTTAAGTGAAATACGTTACCCTATTAAAGAGAGTGAGAATCATTCTCAATAAGGAGGGGGCGGGGCATGTTGAAAAAAATCGGATTACTGCTGATCTTGATTCTTCTTGTGGGTTGTTCGTTACTGGTAGGTACCCATGAATTATCATTAAGTGGTTTACAGCAGGGTGATCCGAATCATTGGCTTGTTTTGGTAAAAGTTAGGCTCCCACGGACGATCAGTTTGATCATTGCAGGTGGAATCATTAGTTTATGTGGGAAAATCATGCAGCATATGATGCAAAATAAATTTGTGGCATCAGAGTCGATCGGGTTATCTGATAGTGCTCGTTTAGGAATTTTGCTAGTCATGCTTTTTCTGCCAAATGCTTCTAACTTGATTCGGACAACCGCAGCATTTGTGTTTGCTTATGCAGGTGTTTTGTTCTTTTTATTTTTAAGCCAATTTCTACCAAAGAAAGATCCAATGATGCTCCCTTTGACCGGGGTGATGTTCGGTAATATCATCGGTGCCATTAGCAGCTTCTTGGCCTACCGTTTCCAATTGGTTCAAAATGTCTCTTCTTGGCTACAAGGAAATTTCGCTACCATTATGGCTGGCCAGTATGAACTTTTGTATTTGACGATTCCAGTATTCGGTCTGTTGTATTTCCTAGCTTATGAGATCACGATTGCTGGTTTAGGAGAAAGTGCCGCCAAGAGTCTGGGGATCAATTATCTGTATTTACGCTTTGCTGTGTTCGCTCTGGTGGCGTTTGCCAGTAGTGTCGTTTTATTGACCGTTGGACAAATCCCTTTTCTGGGGATCGTTATCCCAAATATGATCGGCATGGTCTTTGGGGATCATTTGAAGAATAATCTACTGTTGATCAGCTTTGCTGGAAGTGCATTTTTACTTTTATGTGATGTATTGGCACGCATCGTGATTGCTCCGTATGAGATGCCCGTAAGTGTGGTTGCCGGTGTACTAGGTGGTTGCTGCTTCTTGATTTTGCTGCTGGGGAGGAAGTTTCAATGAAGAAAAAACTCTTTCTTTTGTTCTTTCTGATCCTTTGTGCCGCTACTGCCTATCTGACCTATAACACCTATGGTAATTGGTCATTTGCTTTTGCATTGCGGGGCCGTCGGATCTTCGCCTTTGCTCTGGTGGCGATCGCAATTTCCTTTAGTACGATCACCTTACAGACTGTTACGAGCAATCGCTATTTAACACCAGGAATCTTAGGCTTGGATCAACTATATGTCCTGGTTCAGACCCTGTGTTTCTTTTTTATCGGCGGGATCCAGATGCTAAGCCAAGAAACAGCAGCGATGTTTTTATTCTCTGTCAGTCTGACTGCCATTCTAGGAAGTTTATTGATCGGTTTTTTCTATCAAAAAGCCGTCAACGGATTGTTTTTGTTGTTGATGGCTGGAATGGTATGCGGCACGATGTTCAGTAGTCTGAGCACGTTTTTGCAAGTCTTGATGGACCCGAATGAATATGATTTACTGCAAGGACGCTTATTTGCTAGCTTTGGCAATATCAATACGCAACATCTCTTAATTGCTGCTGTGATCATTTTGATCGGTAGTAGCTGCCTGATTCTGTTGATTCCAGAATTGAATCTATTACATTTAGGAAGCGGGCAAGCCAAAAGTCTAGGCGTTCCTGTTCAATGGCTTCATAGAGGTATTTTATTTTTGATTGCGCTTCTGACAGGTACCGCTACGGCACTCGTAGGTCCAGCTGTTTTTCTCGGCTTTGTAGTGGCAACGATCACCTATCAGCTTTTTCCCACCTATCGCCATGGGTGGTTGTTTGCGGGTGGCAGCCTGATTGGTTTTCTCCTGTTAGTAGGAGGGCAGTTCTTAGTGGAACAAGTGTTTCAATGGCAAACGACCATTGGTACGGTGATTCAATTATTAGGTGGCGTCTTCTTTATAAGCAAATTGCTGCTGGAAAGGAAAAAATCATGATCGAAACAAAAAACGTATCCAAAAATTATGTGAAAACACAGGTGTTGACCGAGTGTTCTTTAGCATTACCTGAGCAGAAAATGATTGCCTTTATCGGGCCAAATGGTGCGGGAAAAAGCACCTTACTCTCCTTGGTCAGTCGGATGCTGGACCAGAGAACTGGTGATATTTATTTAGATGGAACTGAGATTCGCCAATGGAAATCCAAAGAGCTAGCCAAAAAAATGGCTTTTTTGCAACAAAGCAATCGCTATGCAGTCAATCTGACTGTAAGAGAACTGGTGGCATTTGGTCGCTATCCGTATAACCGCGGGCGACAATCGGCAGCGGATGATAGGATCATTGATGATTCTTTGGCTAAGCTATCCATTACCGAATACGCCGATCAATCGATTCATGAGCTTTCTGGTGGTCAGCTACAACGAGTTTACTTGGCGATGATCTTGGCTCAAGATACAGATTATCTGCTGTTGGACGAACCGTTAAACAATCTAGATTTGAAGCACGCCAACCAGCTGATGAAGCTATTGACCACCTTGGTGGAAGACTATCAAAAAACCGTTGTGATCGTCTTGCACGACATTAATTTTGCCGCTCGCTACGCCGATCACATCGTTGCCATGAAAGACGGTCAGATTTTTAAAGCGGCCGACACTGAGGCTGTGATCCAGGAGCAAGTGTTGGCATCGTTATATGAGATTCCAATCAAACTGGTACAAGTGGATGGTCGGCAATTTTGCTATACCTTCCAATAAAATGTATTTCTAAGGAGGAAAAAAATGAAAAAAATTGTAGTAAGCTTTATGAGTATTTTCGTATTAGCGGGGTTGACCGCATGCGGATCAAATAATACTGGTACAATCGAATCGACAGGGACACAGCAAAGCCAAACTGCTCAGAGTGAACAGACACCGACAGAGGTTGAAATCACCGATAGCAATGGAACCGTTACTGTTCCTTATGCACCAGAAAAAGTGGTGGTTTTTGACAATAGCGCCTTAGACACGATGGATGCGCTTGGCCTTGGGGATCGAATCGTTGCTGCTGCGACCAGCAATTTACCAGATTATTTATCAGCGTATGCAGATGTTGAATCAGCAGGGGGAATCAAAGAGCCTGATTTAGAAAAAATCAATCAACTGCAGCCAGACCTAATCATTATTTCTGGGCGACAACGTGATTTCCAAGAGGAATTGTCTGCAATCGCGCCAACCGTTTTCTTAAGCGTTGACAATAGTGATACTTGGGCATCGATCGAAGCCAACATTACGACCATTGGTCAAATTTTTGGTAAGGAAGAGGAAGCGCAAGAACAACTAGCATCGTTACAAGGTCAGATCGATACCTTGAAGGAGCAAGCGCAAAATGCTGACGAGAAAGCCTTGGTTGTTATGGTAAATGAAGGCAATCTTTCTGCTTTTGGGCCAGGTTCTCGTTACAGTATCTTGTATGATACGTTTGGTTTCCCTGCAGTAGATGAGGATTTAGAGGCGTCGACACATGGACAAAGTATTTCTTATGAGTACTTGCTTGAAAAAAATCCTGATATCATTTTCGTGATCGACCGGACAAAAGCGATCGGCGGCAATGAAAGTGAAAGTGAATTTGTTGCAAATGAAATCGTCCAAGAAACAAATGCTGGGCAAAACGATCAAGTCATTGAATTGGATGCTGCGGTTTGGTATTTAGCAGGTTCAGGCTTGGAGTCGATCCAACTAATGATGGACGATGTCAAACCAGCCGTTGAATAAATAGGTGAGAAAAGCAATCAAGTAATTAGGACACGCGTATCAGTTTACTGAGAATGCGTGTCCCTTTTTATTTTCCTATTTTCTAAGACCTACGACTGATTTTTGATAACTTTCCCTGCTTTACTTTACCTGTCGTAGTAATTGTTTTATAATTAGTACGACAGATGAAGTAATTTAGGAGGCGATTGCGTGATCTCGAGTGACGGAATTCGCGGCTATAACGACGCAATCATTTTATCCATTCTTTCCAATGAAGATTCTTATGGATATGAAATATCCAAGCGTATTCGCGAAGGAACAGATGCTTTATATGTGATCAAAGAAACGACGTTGTATTCCGCTTTTACTCGGTTAGAAAAACAAGGATTGATCCGCTCATATCCTGGAGAAGTGACGCATGGCAAAAAGCGGACGTATTACCAGATAACTGCAGACGGAAGAGCAAGCCTTACGGAGAAACTATTGGAGTGGCAGCAGACAAAGATCGTCGTTGACCAGTTCTTACAAGGAGGAGACAAATGAAAACCATTCATGACTATCTAGACAGCTTATTTTTATCAGTACCCATCACACCGGAAACCAAAAAGGCGAAAGAAGACCTCTTAGCGATTATGGAAGACCACTACTTAGAATTGATTCACCAAGGGAAAAGCGAGCATGAAGCCATCGGTGCAGTAATCAGTGAGTTTGGTTCCGTAGATGAGCTGTTGCAAGAGTTAAATGTTTCAAAAGAAGAAGCGCCGATTGATGATTGGTCCGATGCCATCACAGAAGACGATGCGTTTGATTATTGGGGAACTGTGCGACACTTTGCTTTCTCGTTATCTATAGGAATCGGTTTTTGTATCGCATCCCTAGCAGCCTTGATGCTCTTTGTTAGTATATATGCTGAGACCTTTGGAATAATGGTGATGTTTCTTTTTATCGCCATCGGGGTCGGTTTTATTATCTCTAGCAGTTTGCACTTTTCCGGTGCTCGTAAACAGTTGGATGATCGTCCAATAAAAAGGGATGCCAAACGAGAAGCCGCTCAGCAACTCGCAAATTATGAAAAAAGTTTTCGTATTGGTCTTGTTTTAGGAATTGGTGCCTGTATTTTATCAATTGCGCCAGTACTTTTAAGTGAATTGTTTTATTATTCTGTTGAATTTGGGATTTCCTTGTTTTTCTTGACGGTTGCAGCAGGTGTGTTCTTTATTATTTATGTAAGTATTATCCGTACAGGCTTTGCGAAGCTGGCAACTGAGACGTATTTTATTCGCGACGAAGACCATCCGGGGGATCGAGCAACACGTCATAAATATGGCGAATCCGCTGGTAGAGTTACCTTTTTTCGAACAGTCTACTGGCCAGTGATTTTGGTCGTTTACATGCTTTGGTCCTTCATGTTTCATGCATGGGCTTACTCTTGGGTCATTTTTGTTATTGGTGGTGTCTTAGAGGACTACTTTATCGGACATACGAAAGCAAAAAAATAAGAGACACTTCAATCGAGAGTGCTTTCTTTACTTTTAAAAAAAGGAAGATTATAATACGCCTTGTAACTGAACCAATCAAAAAAGAACAGCGAGAAATATGGTTCTCTCAATGCTTTTTAAAAGTTCAGAATACAAGAAAAGAGGCAATGAATATGTTAGAAATTCATTATCTGAAAAATGGCAGCAAAGAAATAGCAACAGTCGAATCTCCGGAGCGCTTTCTCGCAAGTCAATACTTGGAAGTTCCACCTTTTCAAGACCATTACCCAGTCGAAGAAGTTTTTTTAGACGGTAAGCGGATTACATTGAGGGATCGAACGATCAGTGGATTGTTCAACTATTTAAATACTAAATAAAAAATTGCCTTTTTCTATGGCTCACTTTACTTGGTGAGGAATCATAGGAAGAGGCAATCTTTTTTATTTAATTGAGAATGAGAGGTGTAATTGAGAATCTAACAAGTAGGGAATTAAAATGGAAACGATTAGTCAAACTTACAACTATACTCTATTTGTATTGGATAGGAAATAAATATGCTCATTTCTGAGGAGGATAACATTTTTTTTGACTATTTCTGAATAAACTATTGCTTTTTATAGTTAGATATACTAATAATTAATAGAGATTATTCTCAAATAATTATTCTAATTGGAGGAAATGATATGTCATTAATTGGAAAAGAGATTGGTTCATTCGAAGCGAAAGCTTACCACAATGGAAAATTTATCGATGTTTCATCAGAAGATTTTAAAGGAAAATGGAACGTTGTTTGTTTTTACCCTGCAGATTTCTCATTTGTTTGTCCGACAGAGCTTGAAGATTTGCAAGATCAATATGCATCATTAAAAGAATTAGGCGCAGAAGTTTATTCTGTATCAACAGATACTCATTACACTCATAAAGCATGGCATGATCATTCTGATGCCATCAATAAAATCGAATATATCATGATTGCAGATCCTTCTCATGTGATCTCAGAGATCTTTGATGTACTAGATGAAGCTTCTGGGTTGTCTCAACGTGGAACATTCATCATCGATCCAGATGGCGTAGTCCAAACAGTTGAGATCAATGCGGACGGTATCGGTCGTGATGCTAGTGGCTTGATCGATAAAATCCGTGCTGCACAATATGTCCGTACTCATCCAGGTGAAGTATGTCCTGCAAAATGGAAAGAAGGCGAAGAAACTTTAACGCCAAGCTTAGACCTTGTAGGCAAGATTTAGGAGGCTCTCATGGCATTAGATAAGGCAATCAAAGACCAACTGACGCAGTATCTCGCGATGCTAGAATCAGAGGTTGTTTTTGCGGCAACTTTAGGTGAGGATGATTCTTCCACAAAAGTACGTGAATTCTTAGAAGAAATCGCAGAAATGTCGCCAAAAATCACTATCCAAGCTGTAGCAAGTGAACGGACACCAAGCTTTTCGATCAATCGTCCCGGTGAAGAAAGCGGCATCGCTTTTGCTGGTTTACCGTTAGGACATGAGTTCACTTCGTTTATTTTAGCGTTGCTTCAAGTAAGCGGTCGTCCGCCGAAAATTGACGAAGCACTTCAAAAGCGCATCAAAGCGATCGATAAGCCATTACATTTTGAAACCTATGTCAGTTTGACTTGCCATAACTGTCCTGATGTTGTTCAAGCGTTAAATATCATGGCAGTGCTAAATCCTTCCATCAGTCACACCATGATCGAAGGTGGGATGTTCAAAGAAGAAATTGACAAGAAAAAAATTATGGCTGTGCCAACCGTCTTTTTAGACGGTGAAGAATTTGCAAGCGGCCGTCAAACGATCGAACAGTTGTTGGAAAAAGCAGCTGGTCCGACGAGTAAAGATGACTTTGCTGAAAAAGAGCTTTTCGATGTGTTAGTTGTCGGTGGCGGACCTGCAGGCGGAAGCGCAGCGATTTATGCAGCGCGTAAAGGCATCAATACTGGGATGGTCGTCGAAACAATGGGTGGACAAGTAATGGAAACCCTGGGGATCGAAAACATGATCGGTACTCCTTATACCGAAGGACCAAAATTAATGCGTCAGGTAGAAGAGCACATCAACGAATACAATGTAGACGTGATGAAAGGGCAGCGTGCGAAAGATATTCGTCGCAATGATGTCATCGAAGTTGAATTAGAAAATGGTGCAGTATTAAAAACCAAAACGGCCATTTTAGCAACTGGCGCTCGCTGGCGTAACATCAATGTTCCAGGAGAAAAAGAATTCAAAAATAAAGGTGTTGCCTATTGCCCACATTGTGACGGCCCGTTATTTGCTGGGAAAGAGGTTGCTGTCATTGGCGGCGGAAACTCTGGGATCGAAGCAGCGATCGATTTAGCTGGCATGGCAAAACACGTCTATGTTCTTGAATTTTTACCGGAACTAAAAGCGGACCTTGTGCTACAAAACCGTTTGAACACGTTAGAAAATGTGACTGTTATTACGAATGCGGCAACGAAGGAAATTGCTGGATCCGATCATGTCGAACAATTGACCTACGTTGATCGTGAAACGAATGGCGAATTCACATTAGCTGTTGAGGGTGTCTTCATCCTGATTGGCTTGATGCCGAATACCGAATGGTTAAAAGATCGCATCGTTTTAAACGAACGCAATGAGATCGTCGTAGACAAACACGGCGCAACCAATATTGAAGGGGTCTTTGCAGCAGGGGATTGTACCGATAGTGTATACAAGCAGATCATCACTTCAATGGGTTCAGGTGCCACTGCGGCATTAGGTGCCTTTGATCACATGATTCGCTCGTAAGCGCCTTGCATCATTTAAAATCAAAAAACGTCTCAGGGGCTTCTAGGAGCTGCTGAGCGTTTTTTCTTTTTGTAAGGGCAGTTTGGGTGCAGTTGACAGAAGGACAGCTTCTATATTACAATGAAAAAAACTCGTTCAAAAAAGAAAGAGGTATATTGATGAGTGTCGTAGGTATCTAATCAGCCAATTAAAACAAATAAGCAAAAACAGACTGTTTATTTGTTGTGCCTGTAGATACCGATAAAAATCGTTATTGATGAATCAGGTGATGGGAAACTATCGCTTTTTTTGTACACTTTTTTGGACGGGGATCTGATCGGAATCCTCAGGCACAAGAAAGGATAACTCATGAAGATACCTCAAGCAACTGAATTTGAACAAATTAAAGAACAAGTAAGTAAAAAAATAATCAGCGATTACGGCAAGGCGCGCTTTGCGAATGAAAAACCAGCAGCGACGATCCACTCTGCCCAAAAACGAGTGACAGAGACCACTGAAGCGATGGCGCTATTAGCCGCTGGTCGTCAAGTGCCTTTTATGGGGCTGCAGCATGTCTTACACCATACGGAGAAAATTGAAAAAGGGTTTGTTTTGGAACCACAGGAGCTTATCGAATATGGAGACTTTTTACGGTCTTTTCGAATCATCCGTCAATTGTTCGAAAAGAATCAATCGATTGCCCCAAGATTACATCAATATGCACAAGGGTTAGAAGACTTTTCTGAAATCGCCGAAATGATTTTCCAAAAGATTCGCAATGGTCAGGTTGATAGTAATGCCAGCCGAGAATTGCGGAAAATTCGCGGTACGATCGAAAAATATGAAGCTGATCTGAAAAAAGTTTTTGCAAAGTTTTTTAAGGAAAGTCGCTATTTACAAGAAAATCGTGTCATCAAAAAGAACGACCGATATACGTTACCTGTGCGTGCTGAATTTCAACAGCAATTTAACGGAACGATCATCGAACGTTCCAATAAACGAGCGACTGTCTTTATTGAACCGGAGGCAGCTGCCCGTTTAAATGATCGATTGATCTTGGCGCAAGCAGAAGAAACAGCCGCTCAATACCAAGTGTTGTCAGAGTTGACAGGAGCGATCGCCGAACAAATGAACGCCGTGTTTGCCTGTCTTGACATTTTAGTTGTGCTGGATATTATTTTTGCTCGGGGAAAATATTGTCGAGAAATCAATGGGCAGGCGATAACTATGACTGAGGAAGAAGTTTTGCTTTTTGATCAAGTCCGTCATCCTTTGCTGGGGAGTGATGCGGTTCCTCTTTCTTTAAAACTTGGCGAAGAAAATCGCTGCATGGTCATCACGGGTCCAAATGCTGGAGGCAAGACCGTCGTCTTAAAAACCGTTGGACTTGTTTGCGCCATGGCTCATTATGGCTTATTTCCAGCACACAATGGCAAAAGCACTGTTCCGTTTTTAAAAAGTCTTTGGATGGATATTGGCGATCAACAAAGTCTGGAAAATTCTTTAAGTACCTTCTCTGGACACATGTCGAACATTGCTCAGATTATGAAGAATGCTACCCGACACAGTATTGTTTTATTGGATGAAATCGGCAGCGGCACTGAGCCCAATGAAGGGGCTGCTTTGGCGATCGCCATCATGGAATCCATCTATCGCTCAGGAGCTTTAATGATCGCAACAACGCATTATGGTGAAATCAAGCAGTTTGCCGTCGATCATCAAGATTTCGAAACAGCGGCAATGGCTTTTGATGCCAAAACCTTGACACCAAAATATCGTTTGCTGACGAATGCAGTCGGTGATAGTAATGCGTTTTGGATTGCCGAAAAGATGGCGATCCCCGCTGAAGTAGTCCAAACAGCAAAGGAATATTTAAAGCATAAAACCTATTCTTTTGAGAAGCAGCTTTTTGAAAAGGGGAAGAAACAACCCCCTCAACAAGAAGCCAAGATAGATCTTATTTTTCAAAAAGGAGACTTGGTCTTTTCAACAGAACATAACCAGCGCGGACTTTTTTATGAGTATTTGGAACAAGGACAAGCGAAAATTTCAATTGAGAAACACTTTTTTGTTGTTGCCGCACGTCGCTTGCAACTCCTCACAAAGCGAGAGGTGCTCTATCCCGCAGGTTATGATCTTGATCAGCTATTCGTTGAGTTTGCGCAGCGCAAGTTTACTCGAGATATTGAACGAGGATCTAAAAAAGCGCAGAAGCAGTTACGAAAAGCAGCGCAAGAACGGCAAACCAATCGACCCGTGGATTGATAGATTAAGAAAACTTTCAATCGATAGACCAAAATCAAGCAAGCAGTCCTTTTTCAGCACCTAGAAAAAGGACTGCTTTTTTTAAATGTTCGTTTTTTTAATAACGTCCTTTATCGATGCCGTCCCTTTGTTTGGATGATTATTTTGGTTGTTTTTTCTTTATAGAGCAGAAAATATTCGAAATATCTAAATTCTTTAAGAAAAGTTAAAGAAAAATAAAAATAACAGAGAATTGGTTGTATCTTTATTCGAGGAAGGGTACCATTCATATTGGATTGAAAAATAACATATAACCTTGTTAGGTGAGGCTCCTATACAAACACAAGCTATTGCGCAGAAACGTCGAAAGACGCCAATGTGTAAAACAGGAATTGTCGGATTAAGGCTTTTCATAAAATAGCTAAGAGAGCAAATGACTTTCTTTACGTTGTATAGTGCTAAAACTCGGACGATGAGATTGCTGCTAAAGTCTGACGTCCTAAGAGAAGTGAGACTTTTTTGCTTTTCTTTCTGATGGATGACGAAGCTCATAGAGCAAAATAACTGGTACCGTCTGAACACCTACTCCAAGGCAAGAGGAGTGGAAGCAATGATAGAAAAAAAGAAGATCGATTGGCTGCTGATCATAGCTTATTTGCTATTGAGCCTTATCGGTCTTTTAATGATTTATAGTGCAAGTTCATACCGTTTATTAACGAGAGATCAACCACCAGCGTCGCTATTTATCCGTCAATTGGTCTTTTTGTTACTTAGCTGGGTTCTTTTATTCATTATTCAGCGGACGCGAAGAGAGATTTTGCTTAGCAAATACTTAGCGATCGGTCTGCTAGCATTTGGGATCTTTACCTTGCTCTTAGCTCGTTTGCCCTTTTTCGGTGTCTCTGTTAATGGGGCACAACGCTGGGTCTCGATCGCAGGGATTCAATTTCAACCATCAGAGATTGTGAATGTAGGGATGGTCTTGTACCTTGCTCATTACTTTCAAACTGCAAAAACCACCTTGCAGGAAATGAAACGTCCGCTTTTCGTTTTGTTTTTGTGCTGTGTGTTGATCCTGTTTCAACCGAAAATAGCCGGTGTGATGATTTTGCTTTTTTTAGCATTTGTCATGATAACTACGGTACAAGTCCCCGTGAAGCTGACGGCTCTTTTATTTGGTGGCTTAGTGATCAGTCTATTCTTGGCTGCCCTGTTGATCATGTTTTTAGGCGACAATGATTTATTGCCTCATATTTTTATGCACGTATATAACCGAATTCGCCTAGTAGGTGATCCATTCTCCGACCCTTACAATCAGGGGTTCCAAATGATCCATTCTTACTATGCTTTATTTAATGGAGGGCTTACTGGTCTCGGTTTAGGAAACAGTATTACGAAAAAAGGCTTTTTACCAGTTGCGGAAACCGATTTTATTTTTTCCGTTTTAGTAGAAGAGCTTGGCTTGCTTTTCGGGATTTTTGTTATTGGCTTATTATTCGTAATCATCTTACGTTTATTTATTCGTTCCGCAGCTATTGAAAACCCTCAGATTGGGTTGATATTGCTAGGAACAAGTACATTACTTTTGTTGCAAACAAGTATCAATATAGCCAGTATTTTAGGGTTGATGCCGATGACGGGGGTACCGTTACCATTTATCAGCTATGGTGGCTCCAGTTACTTTATTCTTTCATTTGCCTTTAGTATGTGCCTGAAATTAGAGCGAGAGGAGGGCAAACGAAATGAAGTTCCTCAAACGACATGATGCAAACTATGCCTTGCTGCTACCCGTTTTTCTACTTTTTTTGCTAAGCATTTGGGTACAACATCAAGCTTCTGTAATGGATGGCAATGATCCTTCTGGAATCGTTTTTCGACAGATCGTTTTTTGTGTTCTATCCGCCATCGCGCTCTTCGTTACGAGTTTGATCCCAACCAATTTGCTCTTACGCTTTTCGGGTCTTTTGTATGTATTGGCGCTAGGTTTGATGGCTTCTCTTCATTGGTTCTACGATCAAACGATGTTTGAGCAGACTTCTACCAAACGCTGGATCAGAATCGGCGACTTTACCATTCAGCCCTCAGAGTTTATGAAAGTGGCCTTTATGCTTTTTATGGTCTATCTCACCTTAGTATATGAAAAACGAAAAGCCGAACGGACCATTAAATCTGATTTGATCTACGTCACTAAGATCTTGCTTTATAGTATACCGACATTTCTATTGATGTTTATGCAACGGGACTTTGGTACGAGTTTAGTGTTTATTGTGATGTTAGGGGCTTTATTTATTATCTCGGGTGTTCATTGGAAAATTTTGACCGTAGTGATCGGTTTGATCGCAGCCCTCGGCGCTATTTTATTGCTGCTCGTGTTTACGGAATGGGGCAATCGTGTCTTGTTTCGACTTCATTTCTCGCAGTATCAATTAGACCGAGTGCGAGCTTGGGCAGATCCCCTAGCGTACCAAGACTCTATCGCGTTCCAACAAGTTCGCAGTATGTGGGCGATTGGCTCAGGAGGCTTATTGGGAGCGCCTGACACCCATACGACAGTGTACGTTCCGGTTCGTGAATCAGATATGATTTTTACAGTTATTGGTGAAACTTATGGCTTTTTAGGAAGTACTTTAGTGATCTTCTTGTATTTTTATCTCATCTATCAAATCATCTTCGCAGCGTTAAAAACGAATAACAAGGCGTCGGTCTATATCGCCATCACGTACGTTTTTGGCTTAGTCTTTCAGATCTTTGAAAATATCGGAGCGGCGATTGGGTTGCTGCCATTAACGGGAATTCCTCTGCCATTCTTAAGCCAAGGAGGAACCTCGTTGATTGCGATCAGTATTGCGATGGGAATTATTTTCGGGTTAGAAAAATTCCCGACTAAAGCGAAGAAACGATCGTACGCATTAAAAGAAAGTAGGGGATTAACATGAGCAAGACAGCAAAACAAGGGGTGATAGGTGGACTGCTTTGTAGCTGTTTCGCATGGTTGTTTTTCCTTGTAGCATTAGAGCCGCAGTGGTTCCAAACGCTTGATACCCTGTTTTCCCACGTGCCTCAATGGCGGACGGCTACAGTAGAAGCGATTTTTGTTCCGCTTGCTAGCACGGCAACGATCGTCCCGATAGCAGCTATTCATTTTCTATTGGCAGCAATTTTGTTTTTTCGGAAGAAACGGATCGAGAGTTTTTGGTTGATGGGAAATATGATCATAATCAGTGGTGTTGGCCAAGTGATCAAGAAATTCGTTGATCGCCCAAGACCGGAGTTTGCTGACAGTATGGAACGGGCGTCCGCCAGTTTTCCAAGTGGCCATACACTATTAGCGACCACGCTAATTATTTCTCTCCTCTTTTTCTTCGCACAAACAGCGCCTGGCAAAAGAGGCAAACGTCCTATTAGTCAAAAACTAGCTATGTTTTTGGGATTGGTTTATTTACTGCTTATTATGATGAGCCGCTTGCTATTTGGGGTTCACTATCCTAGTGACTTGTTAGCGAGTATCTTGTTGGCAAGTGGAATCAGTTTTATCACATCTGCTTTTGTATTTTCGTTCAAAAAAAGTGTGCGTAGGGGGAAGTAAAATGAGTACAGCGAAAAAACTGATAATTGTCTTCTTAGTACTGTTGATGGGCATCGTATCCGCCGGAACCGCCTATGCTATTAGGGTGTATTTTCAAGTAGAGGATGTCGTGGAGTCTATCCATCGACCGATCGAAGGGCGAGAAGAGGCGGAGGTTATCGAAAACGCCGAGCCCTTAAGTCTTCTCTTGTTAGGGATCGCCAATGACTCTCGTCGCAAAACGGATTACCGGGCAAACACGATCATGGTAGCGACGTTGAATCCTGCTACACGCAAAACGACCCTCACAAGTATTCCTCGAGATGCTTATGTGGAGATCGTTGGGCAAGGCTATCAGGATAAGATCAATCATGCCCATTCATTCGGTGGCGCAAAAATGATGATCGAAACTGTCGAACAATACTTGGATATACCGATTCATCATTATTTCTCCTTAAACATGGATGGGATGGCAGATCTTGTCGATGCGATTGGTGGAATCACGGTTGAAAATGAGTTTGCTTTTACGGCAGAAAAAATCGATTATCCAGAGGGAACGCTCGAATTAGATGGCTGGGAGGCACTTCAATATACTCGTATGCGCAAAGATGACCCCGAAGGTGACTATGGACGCCAACGTCGTCAGCGAGAAGTGACAGAGATTTTGGCGAATGAATTAGTTTCTCTATCAAGCGTGATGCGGATTCAGGATCTGTTAACGATTATTGGGGAAAATGGTGAAACAGATTTAACGTTTTCTCAGATGAGTCAACTATTCACCCAATATCAATCGGCACTCGTTACTGTCGAATCTTACCAAATGGCGGGTACTGGGTTCACTGGCGATGGCTTTAGAGGTGAATACGGTATCTCTTATCAAGAAGTGTCGCCTGAAGAACAACAAGCGACGAGTCAGCGTTTAAAAAGCGAATTAATGCTTGATTAAGTAAGCCTTGGGTTTAATTAGTAACAACACCACTTCCTCTTTGTTCCTCTAGTAAATCGTGATTAGAGTTGACAGCTGCTTTTCCTCAGGATACTCTTTAGTCAAGCAAAGCAATTCGGCTTGAAGGGTAGCAAGAGCCTGTTCGGAGAAGGACTGTTAACTCTTTATTTGTTGCTATATCGTTTGGTTAAAAGTTACAAGGGGGGAAAAGAATGACTATCATCTTTAAAGATCAATTACCAGCGGATTCAAATCAGATACTCGCTTTGTATAAATGTGTTGGTTGGGTCGCCTATACGAAAGAGCCAGAGCGACTATTAAAAGGCCTAGCTCAGTCGCAGGTGATCACTGCCTATGTTGAAGAGCAGCTAGTCGGACTTATTCGATGTATAACCGATGGACAAACTATTCTTTATATTCAGGATCTGTTAGTAGCGCCAGCGTTCCAACGTCAAAAAATTGGCCAGCGATTGCTCAAAAAAATGCTGGCGAGATATCCATCGATTCGACAAAAGGTTTTGATCACGGACAACACAGAGAAAACGCGCCGATTTTATGAGTCTTGCGGCTTTTCCTCTGTAGAAACGCAGCAAATTGCAGCATTCATTTATTCACCTAAAAACGAGTAAATAGCCAGAAACCCGATCGCTAGTTGAAAATGGTCAATTTATTAACGGTTTTATGTTTGATGAAGGAGTGGGAGAAATGAAGCTGCGATTTGCGTTATTTGTGTTAAGTTTAGTGATTGGTGTTGGCGCATGTGGAGGAAGCATGCTGGCGTTTATGAGTATTGAGCCATTATGGAAAGGACAGTCATTTGCTGGGTTGGAATCGTCCATGCTCCAAGGAACGCCATTTACAACATTTTTGATTCCCGGGGTGTTTTTGCTAATTGTGTTAGGACTGGGCAATTTATTGGCAGCTATCCGATTGTGGCGCAATCAAGGGTATCATGGCGAATTGCTTTTAGGCATCTGTTTAATTATCTGGATCATTGTTCAAGTGATTTTATTAAGGGGCGGGAATGTTTTGCATCTGATTTTCTTAGTGTTAGGTTTACTCCAGCTCGGTGTGGCAGCTTACTGTATCAAACACTTGCAACTCTCGGTTCCTTTTTCTGCTCATCAAAATTGATTTTGCAGAAGGGTTTTATTGGTAAAATAATTAAATTACTCAAAAGTTTCCTATGAAAAACGTGGATTTTTGAAAAAATATTCGCAAAAGGATCATCCGCTTAAAAAATTATGATAAACTGAAAGAAGTGAACGTATTTTCTAGAATCAGGAGGATCAATTATTGGAGTTTCTTAAAAAATCAAAAATTTTTGCAGGTCTGGTGATCGTCTGCCTTTTAGGGATCGCCGTCTGGATCTATTCAAATATACTGTTTGTTTTTCGACCATTAGAAGCAATCTTTTCTAGTGTCTTTTTACCAGTACTGATATCCATTTTTATTTTTTATATCTTTTTGCCTTTCTTTAATTGGGTAAAAAGAAGGACGAAAAAGAAAAGCATTGCGCTGTATGCGACACTGTTGTTGATCGTTTTTGCAGCCTATTTGATCATTCAGGTGATTGGACCCGCACTAGCCTATGAGATGGGACGCTTTATCAATCAAATACCCGTTATCATCAATTTGGTGATCGATAACATCGATCATTCCTATTTGGAGGAACTTTTCGGTCCTTTCATTGATTCGATCGATATTTCGCAAGCGAGCAATTTCGCTTTGCAGTTTATTACCGGGGCAACGAATAGTCTGACGAGTTTGATCTCCATCGTTTCTCACTCAGCGATCGTTTTGTTTACGATCCCACTGCTCTTAGTCTATATGTTTAAAGACGGTGAGAAAGTGCCAGACTTTTTAGCAAACAAAACACCGAAAAAGTATCAAGGTTTGATGCGTCAATTATGCAGTGATTTCCACCAAGCAGCGTCTGCTTATATTGGCGGGAAATTGCTTGTATGTTCGTACGTTGCCGTTTCCAGTTATTTGATTTTTTCTTTGCTAGGTTTGCAGAATGCGTTGCTTTTAGGCCTGATTTGTGGTGTCTTGGATATCATCCCATACTTCGGACCATTTATCGGAGCGGCACCCGCATTTCTATTTGCTTTAAGTTTAGATATCCGGACTGCCATTTTATTGGTAGTGGGCATCACGATCATTCAATTGGGTGAATCGTATCTAGTTTCACCTCTAGTAATGAATAAAGTGTTGCATATCCATCCGATTATTGCGGTGTTCTTATTATTGATCGCCGGCAACTTGCTGGGATTTGTTGGTATGATCGTTGCACTTCCAGTGTATTCGATCATTATGGCGATGTCTGGCACGCTACTCCGTTTTTTCCAGGAACGCAAACTAGAACGTTCTGTGATCGATAAGGAGTCATTGTAACAATAAAACTTGCTGTTGAAGAAATCTTCATCAGCAAGTTTTTTGTTTTAGATGACACATAGCACGGTACAAAGACTCATGCTATACTGATTGAAACGAAAACGACGATAGGAGTGAGGAAATGAAGGTTTTGTGGAATGATCAGATCGTTGATCGAGAGGTAGTGAGAATTGATATCGAAGACCGTGGCTATCAGTATGGTGATGGGATCTATGAAGTTATCCGAATATATAATGGCCACTGTTTTATGTTAGCGGAGCATATGGCTCGATTGGAAAGCAGTGCACAAAAAATTAAGCTAACGTTACCCTATTCGATTCCCCAATTGACTGAAAACCTAAAGTTACTCATTAAGACTGAAGGAATCACAGAAGGAGAAATCTATCTTCAGATCACCCGAGGAATCGCTTCTCCGAGAAATCACGAGTTTCCACCAGCTGGATCGGTCAAAGGGGTGGTGACGGCAAATGTGATCCCCTTTGAACGACCAGATGAAATGCAGCAAGCAGGGCTTTCGGCAACCGTTCTTCCTGATGAACGCTGGTTGCATTGTGATATCAAATCATTGAGTTTGTTAGGGAATCTTTTGGCGCTGGATCAAGCGATCGAAGCTGGCTTCGATGATGCGATACTGCAACGAGATGGCTTTTTTACAGAAGCATCTGCATCCAATCTCTGGTTTGTCATTGATGGGATCGTCTATACTCATCCGGATGGGCGTTTGGTGTTACCGGGGATCACGAAATTGAAGGTCCTTCAGTTGTGTCGCCAATTAGAAATTCCCTATCGAGAAGAACCCGTCCCGATTGAGGCACTACGCGACACGCAAGAGTGTTTCTTGACCAACTCAGTTTGGGAAATCGTTCCGATCGTTGCCATTGATGGGAAACCCGTTGGCACTGGCGTATTGGGTTCAATCACGAAACAATTGCAAGCAGCGTATATCGCTGCCACAAAGAATAAAAGCGATTCATTGTGATTATGCAATAGAAACCACCTGAAAAAGCTTTGGCAACACCCAGTATTTTTAAGGCTGGGTGGGACCAAAGCTTTTTCTTGCGTTGAAAATTATTCCTTACCATTCACTAGGGTTCCACAACTTCCCGTCAAGTTCTCCTTGTTTCAATTCGATGCGGGTTTCTTGCTGCTGCAACAACTGTCCCAGCTCTTGCAAAAATGCTTTTTCATGGTAATCAGTGGTTTCTTGAATGGATTGTTCTATCAGCGGTGTTAGCCAATCATGCCCCATCAAAGCACCTCCAATTCAGCTAAAGCATCTTCTAATTCGGTCAATGTTTCATGGTTTTCCTGCAACAGGGATAGCAAAGGAGCAAGCTGCGGTTTTTCAGAAACCAAATGTGCCAGTTTCTCAGCAAACCATTGTTGCTTTTGGTCAAACGTAAAGGGAGCGGGCATCGATAATAATTGCTGATAGGCAATGACAAAGGCACGCTTTTCTTTTTCCGTTTTATACATCAGTTGGTCAAGGACAACGATGGGTAACACGGTCATTTGGTGTTTTTTTGCCATCAGTACGAGTGGATGCAAAATTTCGTTAAAGGTCGTATTTTCTCGACCGCCTAACTGAAATTCTTTGGCAGCAACACCAGTAGAAACGGCAAAACTGATTTCTTTTCCCACCAAAGCAGGCGCGCAATTTTCCCAAACCGTATCGATCCAAGCTTTCATTTTTGCTGGAACACTGTACCAATATAAGGGGAATTGTAAAACCAAACGGTCACAGTTTTGCAGCAGCGCCTGTTCATCGGCAAGGGAAAAGTCAGAAAAATCATCAAGAAAGTGTATGATGACATTAGGAAGTTTGGCACTTTCACTGAAAAAACGTTGGGAAAGAGAGTTGTGGAAATCTGGGTGGCTAGCCACCACTAAGGTTTTTATCATGAGATTGATCATCCTTTCCTACTACATGTACCATATTTTACCAGAAAGGGAAACTAGTCTGCTTTGCTTTTCGTAGTGTTGGTCCTCTTTTAGTTTGATTTAAGGTACCTCGTCTATATTCATTGATAAGGAAGTGTCAGTAACGACTTACACGTGAAGGAAATGGGGGAATAGAGGATGGAATCAAATGATCCCTTGATCAAAGGTCTAGCAAATGTAGTAATGTTCGCCGCCAATACAATGGAATATGTCGAAAATAAACTTGCCAGTTGCCGACAACGAATATCTGGAAAGCAACCCTCAAAAGAAAGTGACTATGGCAATGGGCAAGAGTTTACAGAATTGACTGCGCAAAAATGATAGATAGAGAGAAAATAGAAGAAGTGGCTCACCTTTTACCTGGTGAGTCACTTTTTTGCTGTCAAGTTCTTCATCATCAGTTGGTACTTTTCTTGATGGAAGGTATAATGAGTAAATGAAGCATAGTGGAGAGGAGAAGAATAAAGAAACAGTAGAGAGGAGAAGCAGGTGATGAACCATTTATACAAACGAATCCAATACAAAATCCCTGAGCTAAACCGAGTAGAACGAACCGTCCTTAACTATTGTTTGAGAGCGCCTGAGAAAGTTTCGGAAATGACGGCCGATGAGTTAGCTTCTCAAACCTATACTAGTCAAGCAACGATCAGTCGAATGGCGAAAAAGCTTGGCTTTACGGGTTTTCAAGAATTCAAATTTTCATTGAAAAGTTATCAAAGCCTTGAAAGAAACGAGTCTGCTACCCAAGCCTCTCTTGGCTTATCCCCACTGATCAAGCAAATGATTGACCAGCTGACGACATCCTTATCAATGATTGAAGAAGCTGACTTTCAGCGTGCCGTGGAAATGCTGCAGCAAGCACAACGAATCGAATTTTTCGCTTTAGGGCAAAGTGCGCCGGTCGCATTATCTGCAAGTCGAAAATTGCGCTTTTTAGGCAAAACAGTGGGTGCATCAACGGATTGGGATGAATTGACAACCATCGCGAACCAACTATCAAAAAATGATTTAGCTCTTTTTATTAGTCATAGTGGAGAAACGATCGGGATGCTAAATTATGCTACTCGTTTGAAACAAAGAGGCGTGCCGATTTTAGCCTGTATTGGTCAACCAAAAAGCACGTTAGAAAAGCTTGCCACCTTCTCTTTTCCTGTTGAAATGACAGCGATTTATCATCATGAAGTCGATTTGAGCCCGCGGATCTCCTTAGCGGCGTTACTGGATATTTTAATTATTCAATACGCCAATCAAATCGAAGCAGGACTTGATCCTGAATGACCATTCCATTTTGTGAATGGTCATTCTTCTTTGGGGAACTGTATTGTAAGCCTTATTGATATCGTTTACATTTTAAGAGATAAAAGTGTTAGGAGGAAATGATATGAAAAAAGGAAAGAAAGCAAGCTGGATGGAAATTTTTCAAGGACTTGGGAAAACATTTATGTTGCCAGTCGCTTTACTCGCATTCATGGGTTTATTTTTAGGGATTGGTAGTTCATTTTCATCTTCTTCAACGATCGACGTTTTCCCATTTTTAGGTGCCCCTTGGCTCCAAGTGGTTTTTCGTTTCATGTCAACGATCGGTGGGTTTGCCTTTAGTTACTTACCCGTCATGTTTGCGATGGCGATTCCTTTAGGTCTAGCAAGAAAAGAGAAGGGAGTTGCGGCATTCTCAGGCTTTGTGGGCTATGTCGTGATGCATTTATCCATCAATTTTTATTTACAAGAAACGAATCAATTAGCTGCTGCAGATCAACTACGAGAAGCAGGGCAAGAGATCGTTTTTGGCATTCAAACATTATCAATGGGTGTTCTAGGAGGTATTATCGCAGGATTGATCGTTTATAAATTGCATATGCGCTTCTACCATTTTCAATTGCCAGACAGTTTTGCATTCTTTTCAGGAGCACGTTTTGTTCCAATCATCACCTCGCTTACTTTAGCTATGGTCGGGGTGATCATTCCGATGATTTGGCCGTTGTTTGCTATGATCATCACAGGAATCGGACATTTGATCCAACAAGCTGGTCCTTTCGGTCCGTTCTTATTTGGTTCAGGTGAGCGCTTGTTACTGCCATTTGGATTACACCATATTTTGGTTTCCATGATTCGCTTTACCGAAGCCGGGGGAAGTCAGCTGATCGATGGTCAGCAAGTCTTTGGGGCGTTGAATATTTTTTATGCGGAATTACAAAACGGCTTGAGCATCTCACCAAGTGCAACTGCGTTCTTGTCTCAAGGGAAGATGCCAACCTTCATGTTTGGCTTACCGGCAGCAGCATTAGCTATGTACCACACGGCAAAACCTGAGAATCGTTCAAAAATAAAAGGTTTATTGATTTCAGGCGTCATTGCAACTTTTGTGACAGGAATTACTGAACCAATCGAATTTTTATTCTTATTCATCAGCCCTTTATTATGGATTTTTCATGTCATCATGACAGGTGCTGGATTTATGGTAATGAGTCTATTAGGTGTCACGATTGGAAATACCGATGGGGGCGTGCTTGATTTTCTTATCTTTGGCGTGATGCAAGGCGCATATACAAAATGGTGGCTCGTTCTGATTGTAGGAGCTTGCTGGTTTGCCCTTTATTACTTTGTCTTTAAAACAGTAATCCTTCGCAAGAACTTGAAGACACCTGGTAGAGAAGAGAACAGTGATCAAACGAATGAGTTGGAAGAGGAAATGACCTATTCTGGAAAGAGTGGCTACGATGCCCATGGTATTTTGGCAGCATTAGGGGGAGCAAGCAATATTGATTCTTTAGACAATTGCATTACACGGCTACGCCTCGTTCTAAACGATGGTACATTGGTTGATGATGAACGGCTGAAAAAACTAGGTGCGCTTGGGGTCGTTCACTTAGATGATACTAACGTGCAAGTAATCATTGGAACGAAAGTAACAACAGTCAGAAATCAACTTGATGCGATTCTTTAGCAAAATTGTCAAGTAGTAGGAGTGAAGAAAATGTTTTTTGATGAACCAATCAATCGTAAAGGAACCCAGTGTACTCAATGGGATTATGTTGAAGACCGTTTTGGTGAAAAAAACTTGTTGCCATTTACGATTTCCGATACGGATTTCAAGGTGCCAGCTGCAGTTGAAGCGGCACTTATCAAGCGGATGCAGCACCCGGTTTTTGGGTATACACGTTGGAATCATAATGAATTCAAGCAAGCGGTCTGCAAATGGTATTCTGAACGTTTTAACAGCATGATCAAAAGCGATTGGCTGGTCTACAGTCCTTCCGTTATGTATAGCGTTAAACAGCTCGTCACCCTACTCAGTGAACCAGGAGATGGGATCATTATTCAGACGCCAGCGTATGATGCGTTTTATAAAATGATCAAAGAGAACAAAAGAAAAATCGTACCTAATGCACTCATCTATGATGCTAAGTCGTATCGCATTGATTTCGAAGAGCTAACAAGATTGATGGCACAGCCTGAAAATAAAGTTCTTCTCCTCTGTAGTCCTCATAACCCAACTGGGAGAGTCTGGCAAAAGGATGAGTTGCAACGAATCATCGAATTGGCGAAAACCCATGATGTATTTATCATCTCTGATGAGATCCATATGGATATTGTAAGGAAAGGACAAAGGCATCAACCGATCATTGATTTGTTGCAAGAAAATGTAGCCCTTGTTACTTCGGGAAGTAAAACATTTAATTTCCCAGGGTTGATTTATTCTTATGGAATCATTCCTGATCCCAAGTTGCGTGAGCGCTTCTTAACTCAGTTAAAAGAAGCCGATGGGTTGAGCTCCACCAGTATTTTTGGCATGACCGCAACGATTGCTGCCTACGATAATGAAAGTAAGTGGGTGGATCAGCTCAATGACTATCTTGATGGTAACATTGCTTATGTGATCGCTTATTTACAGGAACATCACCCAGAACTCGTGGTCACGAAAAGCGAAGCCACGTATCTTATGTGGATTGATTGTACAGCACTGGGTTTAACGATGGCGGAATTGCAGCAACGAATGATTCGAAAGGGGAAAGTCGCGATTATGTCAGGAGAGATCTATGGGAAAGAGGGGAGAAATTTTTTGCGCCTAAACATTGGCTGTTCGCGAGAAAAACTCATTGATGGCTTGAAGCGATTCACATTGAGTTTGACATAAAAAAGAACCCACTGAGCAATCAGAAAGATCCTGTATTCTTTCTGATCGCCAGTGGTTTTTTAGTCTTTCGTCGTGCGGGGAGTCATTGCAGTAGTAACGGGGATTGGTTCAACGACATGGAAATAACCTTCTTTGTCTTGAATGATCAGCATATCTTGCTGACTCTTGCTCTTGATGATCTCACCTTTAACAATTTCGTTGGTGACAGTCCGATAAATGCTTGTAGTCATGTTCATTCCTCCCAACGGTTTTTACCAATTGATCTTCAATAGGGGGACTAGTACAAATCAATTGCTTGATTTGTACCAGCAAGGAAAAAGAAAACGAATTGGTATCTTTAGTATAGGAGAGCAATGTTTAGATTGCTGCAATTCCATGTAAAGTTTTTGTTAATCCTTTTATTTTCAGCGATTGACTAATCGGCTAAAGAAAAACGCAAGGCCATTTTATTACTGCCAGACTCCACCATTTTTCCTAGTAACGTTGTTGCATTTTTTAAATACAGTTCGGCCATCTCAGCGTTGGCTTCTTCAAGCAGACGAGTAGGCTGCTTGTCAACGGAAGCTTTACGATCAGTTTCTTGTTGGATGCGGCGACAAGCCGCCATCGTTTCCATTTCAAAACGGTTGGCAAGATCACTATAGCGATCGTAGTCGCTGTCTCCAATCAACGCCAAGGTGCGTCCTAACCAATAGCTATTTGATGGATCGTAGGTCTTTGTCGTATCACAATAGCTAAGTGGGGTCTTAGTGATAGCTGCATAAAAGGGCACAACGCCATTGAAGGTATTGGGGCCAAAGGCAAGCCAATGAATGCCAGCGATTGCTGCGGGCACGTGGTTGCGGATCTGTAAAATATGGACTTGCTGGTTGCGATTGAGAGCAATCGATCGGAATTGTGTTTTTTGTGTCTCGCTCCCTGTACCGTAAGGGTCAAATGGCGTATTTTGGAAGTGGGAGCTCAATGCCCATTTTACATCTTCCACGGATAGCTTTTGTTTTGGGTAGCATACAAACGGGAGCTCTTGATCGATCGGTTCAGCGGCTGTTCCGCTAAAGTGTTTTTGAATGTACCATGCCCGCGGGTTATTGTAACGGGTATCTTTTTCTGAGGAGCTGCCAAAAATATGGCGTAGATTAATGCCTTCAAAATCAGGATTTAATTGATAGTCTTCAATCAACTGTTCGAGATCCTGCGAACACAACGTCATTTCTGAGGCGAAATCGAAGTGATCAATGTTTAAGCGATTTGGTGCCACGACATAGGCATCATCTGGTATGCGAACAGCTGCCCAGTGATGTCCACCGATGGTTTCCATATACCAGATTTCCTCGGCATCAGAAAAAGCGATCCCGTTGGCTTCATAGGTCCCATAGGTTTCTAAGAGTTCCCCTAAGCGTAAAACACCTTCTTTAGCGGAATGGATGTAAGGCAGTACGATGCTGACGAAATCAGCTTCCCCGATACCATCTTCCACATATGGATCAATAGCCAAAACGCGTGAATTGGTTGTGATCGTTTCTGTTGCAGTCATGGCGATATTTTCTTCATTGATTCCTGAAGCTGCCCAAACTCCTTGCGATTCATCTGCTTCAGGGGTTGAAGTATAGCGTAATGATTTTGCTGGCAAACTGATTCGACAGTCGCTTAAAACGGCGTAAAATTCATTTCCTTGCTGTTCTGGAGTGATGACGACGAATTTTTGCGGTTCCGAACCGCTTCCAGAATCTTCATTGCGGGCAATCATGGTCGAGCCGTCGATCGATGCTTTTTTTCCTACTAGTAAAGTGGTACAGGACGCTTTTTTTCTATCCATCTTTCCAACACTCCTTCATTTCTTCTTACGAATGATTGAAGCTAGTATACCCATAGTCTCATGGTTTTACAATGCTTTCTATAGAGAGGAACAAAAAAATTTCGCCTTTTTTATTAATTTTTAGTAGAATAAGGTGTTGTAAAAAAAATCAAAGGAGCCATTATTATGAAGAAAACAGTTGTTTTTAGTTATATTTTTTTACTAAGTCTGGTTTTTGCCGGCTGTGCCAAACCATCGATGGATGCGGGAAACTCCTCCAGTGAATCTTCGTCAGTCCAACAAAACGCCGAAGAGCGCACTGCCCAAATCAGCTTCAATAATAAAAGTGAAGAGCAAGACCAGGAGATCGAAACCAAAACGGTCACTTTTAAAGAAGGGGTTTCTTTGATGACTATCATGAAAGAGAACTTTGACTTGGAAGAAAATCAAGGGATGATCACCAGCATTGACGGTTTAGCGCAAGATGAAAAAGCTGGCTATTATTGGACATATACGATCAATGATGAAATGATTACAACTGGGGCAGATGATACCTTTTTAGGAAACAACGATAAAGTGGTTTTCACCTATGAAAAATTCGAATAAACCACTTGCATTTGCTGGAAAAGAAATTGCTTATTTAGGGCTGCTTGTGGCAGCGGCCGTCGTCGGCAGGTCACTTTTTCAACCCTTACCCAATGTTCAACCAATGACGGTGATCTTTTTATTAGTAACCATCCATTTAGGTCTTAGTCGTGGATTGATCGTTTGTCTGCTCTCGATGCTGATTACCAATTTTTACATGGGAATGGGAATATGGACGATTGCTCAATTAGTTAGCTATGCAATCATTATTTTGGGGATGTATCTGTTGTCAAAAAGCAAGCTGTTTATGAAACGGTTGCTTTTACAAGTCAGCTACAGTGTATTTGCAGGGTTTGCTTATGGCTTTGTGATATCTTGGATCAGTGTCAAACTTTATGGGTTTCCTAGCTTTTGGGCTTATTATTTTCAAGGATTGAGCTTTGATGCCCTGCACGCAATAGGCAATGGCATTTTTTATCTGTTACTAGCACCGATTTTTCTGCGGCTTTTCCAACACTACTATCCAAAGAACAACAGCGAAGGGCACTAAGCGCTTCGTTTTTTTTGTTGAGTTAGCTAGTGTCAGGCAAAACGTCCATGACTAGAGGAAAAGTCTTTGACGATCAAGCGAGGTGAAAGGGGCTATGTGAGGAAACAAGCAGGCATATTGTTGTGCAAAAGCGGTTTCTGCAGGTATCCTTAAGGTATCTAAGGAAGGATGTGGCTTTTGATGAAATGGATCGTGAAAAAAGATGATTTAGAAAGCTACCGTGCGAAGTTCCATGGAAAACTGGCTGGTTATGCCGAGGAAGCCAAAATGATTGCCCTGCCAATACCAAAGTATTTTATCGTGGTGGTTGACGAAGAAAAAATCCACTTGATTCAGTTAGATCTGCAATTTCATGAAAAAGGGATGCAGACAATTATGATCCATGAGATCACAAAATTACAACTAGGCGGTGTGGTAAATAAAAAAGTCCAGATTCAGACACCTTCAACCACTGTCAAACTAATGATCAAACCGTTGGCGATCGGTATCAAAGAGGAGCAAAAAGCCTTGATCGATCGGTTTACCAGAATGTCGCGATAAACATCGGAGGAACACGCGGGAAAAATCAGCTGGATTTTTTCAAAAAAAAAGCAAGGGCAGTTGCCTGCACTTGCTTTTCGTGAGTCCTGTTATTCTGGTGTACCGACGATTTTAATAAACTCATCGATATTCTTGATTTTCATATGCTTGATCACTAACTGTTCCCGCTTGTTCCATTTTCCTTCGACTTCTAATTGGTATTTATTTAAAGGAAGGCGTAAGACATAACTGGCTAAGTAGCGATCCTTAATAATGCAATTCACGATTTTGTGGTCTTCTAAAAGTTGGATACCTGTTAGCATCATTGGCGTTTCTTGAAAAACACGGCTATTGACTAACAATCCAGTGTGGGTTTCGTTCATGGGATCTTCCTTTCTGATAAACCTGGGATAAATCATCTTTCTGTCTGTTATGTTACCTGATTTGCATCAGAAAGGCAATTCCTATAATAAATCCTCGTTATTATGTGTCACGCAAAAAGAAAGGAGGCAAAAGGAGTGGTTGGGTATAACCGTTTCTCAAAAGAGTTTCAAAAGGCTTCGAAAGAACTCCGTGAAGGGAAGAAGTCCAAAAATGCCAATAAAGGGCTGCGAACACGACAAAAAATCGCTGCTGAAAAAGAACAAAAAGCACAAAATGCTTTTTCGACTGGTTTTTTGATCGGTTCCTTCAGAGAAATATTCCGCAAGAAATAAGCAAGTTCCGCTGCCAAAGCGGGACTTGCTTTTTGTTTAGAATAAATAATTGAAGAAGACACCGTTGAGAAAGGAAAAGCTCAGATAAAATAGAAAAAGTGTCACGATGTCCAGAGGTAAGCCTTTCAGAATTGGCGGAATTGCGGCAATTTGATTTCGTGTATGAACCCCTGACAAAGCACAGGAAAAGAGAAAATACATGCCTACAGCAACAAATAAATTGGTTAAATAATCGGTATAGGGAAATTGGGTCACAGTGGCGATCGTCAGCAAGATGACACTGACTAGGGTCGTCTTTTTTAGATCATTCGTCAAGAAACGTTTTTTTGCTGGAACGATCAGTAAGCATAAACTGGCAGTAATCAAGGCGATGATGGCAGCACTTACCAAATTGGTGACCACTTGATTGCCATAGACAAAGCGATTTTGAAGCAAAAGATAAAAACTTAAACCGCTCAACAAGTATGCGACTGCAATGATCCCTGACAGGAAAACCACCCGTGTCGTCACGTTCGGTTTTTTTTCTTTGACGGTCGGCGCCAAATTTTGACAGGCGTAATTTGTGAGTAGAATGACTAGGAAGACCACTAGTCGATTGGCGATCATCATATGAGAACGCTCCTTTCTTGCGTTTTAGCTCATGATTTTAAGGTTGAACGGGGTCTTTTTTCCTTCCCCTAAAATGCGAAGGCGTAAGAAGCGATCGATGAGTGGAGTAAAACAATTCATGATCAAGATGGCATAGCTCATGCCTTCGTTTGTGAAACCAAAGAAACGGAAGAGGACAACGAGAAGCCCCACGCCTAAGGCAAAAAGATTTTCTCCTGCTTTTGTTCCTGGAGTCGAAGAATAATCAGTCGCCATATAGATCGCACCCAACATGGCACCACCGCTGATGATATGCCCAATCACCGTTTGCCAACTGCCAGTAAAAAGTCCTTCTGGACCAAGGATAAAAGCAAAGAGCCCGATCGTTGCAAAAATAATCAGTGGGATACGAGGGGAGATGATTTTCTTGTAAACGAGAAAAATTCCACCCAGCAGTAAAAGCAAGGCACTGGTTTCACCGATTCGTCCCCCAGTAAATCCTAAAAAAGCATCCAACAGATCAGAACCGCTTAAGGTGTCCCCGGCCTTCATGACAGCTAACGGCGTAGCACCGGAAACGACATCGTTCGCCGTAGCTTGCGAAACCACATCAGGAGCAATGCTGCCAAAGGGTGGATCTGGCCAACTGATCAAAAACATCTGGTTATAAAACAAGCCAATCAACAAGGCGCGACCGCCAAGGGCTGGATTTAAAAAGTTATAGCCGATACCGCCAAAAAATTCTTTGACGATGATCACGGCAAACGCCACCCCGATCACTGGGAAATACCAAGGTGCGGTCGGTGGAAGATTCATCGTTAAAAGCAATGCCGTCACAACGATACTTAGATCGAAACGAAATGGCCGTTTGATGAGGTAGGACCAAATTCCGTCGGCGGCAAACGCCGTGGCTAGCGCAATGAAAAACAACCCATATACCTTGAGCCCGAAAAGGTAGCCCGAGAATAAAACTGCTGGTAGTAAGGCTAGTACTACACAGCCCATGATTTTGACTGTTTCGTCATTGCTGCGAATATGTGGGCTTGGTGGTGTTTCTTGGTTTTTTCGTTGCTGAAAGAGGCGCTCGCTATCGGAATCCTTGTAGTAATCAGGCACTTTCCTTCGCCTCCTTCTGCAGCTGTGCAACCTTGCCTTTTGCGGCAGTGATGTTGGCAGCTAAGGAACGTTTGGCTGGACAGACAAAGGTGCAAGCACCACAATTGATACACGCTTCTGCCAGCAATTCTTCACATTTTTGATAATCGCCTGCTCGATAGAATTGATCGATCTCCATCGGCATCAGGCGCATCGGACAAGCTTCGACACATTTATTGCAGCGAATGCAGGGGTTTTCGGCATATAGCCAATCGGTTTCTTCATTAAAAACAACGATCCCGTTGCTGCCTTTGGTGACCGGAACCTTTAATGTTTTGACGGATTTCCCCATCATGGGGCCGCCAAGAATCAGCTTGCTGGGCGCACCTTGAAAGCCGCCAGCAAAATCGATCAACTCTCCTGCGAGTGTTCCTAAAGGATTTTTGACGATGCGTGGATGTTGAACATCACCAGTCACGGTTGTATAGCGTTCAATCAGCGGTTTGTCATAACAGACCGCTTCAGCGATGGCAAAGCTGGTGGCAACATTGATCAATACGATCCCAATATCGGCAGTCAAGCCGCCTAAAGGTACCTCCTGATCGGTCAATAACTCTACTAACTGCTTTTCACCACCGGTTGGATAAACAGTTGGGACAGTAACGACTTCTATCGTGTCATCCTCTGCACTTGCGGCTTGCATCGCTGAAATGGCTAGCGGTTTATCATCCTCGATGCCAATGATGATTTTTGGATCAGCTAACAATTTTTGGGCAATTTTTGCCCCTTGGATGATTTTTTTGGCTTCTTTTTGCATTAAGAAGGCATCACTGCGCAAAAAGGGCTCACATTCAGATCCGTTTAAGATCAAGGTATGGATTTTTTTATTTTCATCAATACTGAATTTGACATGGGTGGGAAACGTTGCACCGCCTTTGCCGGCGATACCGCCTTGACGGATTTTTTTGAGGATCGTTTCGTTAGCAGCAGATTGCCAGATGAATGGGGTAGACAAAAAATCATTATCGAAGGCATAATCGTTTTCAATGATGATGGTTTTTCCTTCTTCATTGTTTTGATTTGGCCAATCGACAATATCGACGATTTTGCCCGAAACAGATGCATGGACTTTCGCAGATACAAAGGCATCTGCTTCAGCGATCACTTGCCCTTGCTTGACGTACTCACCAACGGAAACCGTCGGTTCGACAGGGGCACCAATATGTTGTGCCAAAGGGATAAAGACCATCGTGGGTGAAAAGGTAAGGATTTCATCTTGTTCGATCATTAATTTTTCTTTTAACATTTGTAACGGGGGACTTAGTGAAATTCCACCAGTAAATGTTCTCATAGCCAACACTCCTTTTTTCTCCTAACTTTATTCTAGCATGCCATCCGCATTCTCAAAACCATAAACGCTTACATTTCACAAGAAAAACTTATTTCGGTTGACATATGATTGTTTGTTCATATATAATCAGGGTATAAACATGATTGATCGTTCATATGTTCGATGGAATAGAGGAGGTTTTGATGATGGCTGAACATACTTGTCAACACGAGCACACAAAAACGAAGGGACATACGCATACCCATGATCATGGGACGTTTCCTCGTAAAGTTTACTTCGCGGGGGTAATCTTCTTTATAGTGGCGCTGTTTATTTCGAATCAATGGGTAAAAGACGGGGTTTATTTTGCTGCAGTTTTATTAGCGGGCTACCACATTTCGTGGGAAGGGATCGAGGATACCGTAAAAAGCACAAGAATCAATCGGCGCTTTACGCCAAATGTACATCTATTGATGTTATTAGCAGCGATAGGGTCAATGATCATAGGCAATTTTAATGAGGCAGCCTTACTGATTTTGATTTTTGCTGGTGCTCACTTTTTAGAAGAATACGCGGAAGGGCAAAGCCGACGAGAAATCACCAATCTTCTCAAATTGAATCCAACGGAAGCACGTTTGATGGGCCCAGATGGGAAAGCCAAAAAAATTGCTGCTTCAGAGATAAAAAAAGGGGATATTTTACAAGTTTTGCCTGGTGATCAGTTAGCAACAGATGGGGTGATTCTTTCTGGCACGAGTGCCATCAACGAAGCTTCCATCAATGGCGAGAGTATACCGCGAGAAAAAACAGCGGGAGACGAAGTTTATGGCAGTACCATCAATGGCAATGGAACATTTTTGATGGAAGTCACAAAAGACAGCTCGGAAACGGTCTTTGCCAAAATTCTTTCAGTCGTTGAAGCGGCACAGTCGAATCAGTCACCAACAGAAACACGAATCAAAAAAATCGAACCAATCTATGTAACCATTGTTTTCATTGCAGTCCCTTTGTTCATCTTAACAGCACCGTTTCTACTTGGTTGGGATTGGTATACCAGTTTTTATCGCGGGATCGTGATGATGATTGCAGCGTCTCCTTGTGCGTTAGCGGCAAGTGCGGTACCTGCTAGTTTATCTGCGATTTCAAATCTAGCGAAAAAAGGGATTCTTTTTAAAGGCAGCAACTACTTAACGAATTTTGCTCAGATCAAAGCGGTGGCATTTGACAAAACGGGCACGTTGACCGTCGGAAAACCAACGGTCACGGATGTCATTTTCGCTGAAGCCATCGATCAAGAAGAGGCCGCTTCCATCATCGTTTCGCTGGAAAAACAAGCCAATCATCCATTGGCAGATGCGATCGTTACTTATTTTGAGAAGAACAATAAAGAGCAGCAAAACGAACAGCTGACGGTTACGAATGAGATTGGTTCCGGTTTAGTAGCCGTCTCAGGAACAAAAACCTATCGATTAGGAAAAAGAACCGAAAACTCCCAGTTAACAGGTTCGTTGGAGCAACAGTACCGTCACCTGGAGGCGCAAGGAAAAACGATGGTCGTTTTTTCCATTAATGAAGAGGTTGTCGCAATCATCGCTTTGATGGATGAGCCGAACGAACAGGCAGCTTCTGTGATTCGTTATTTAAAAAATGAAGGGATCCATACCGTTATGATCACTGGAGATAGTGCGTCTGCTGGGGAAGCCATCGGAAAGCGGCTAAATGTTGATCAAGTGGCGGCTAATGTGTTGCCTGAGAACAAAGCGGAAGCGGTTCGAGCACTCCAAGAAGCCTACGGACAAACCGCCATGGTGGGGGATGGCATCAATGATGCGCCCGCACTTGTTCAGGCAGACATCGGTTTTGCGATGGGGGAAGGGTCAGATGTTGCTATCGAAGTGGGGGACGCCGTGATCATGAAAAATGATCTTTCACGCTTCGCGTATGCCTATCGCTTAGCGAAGAAAATGGATCGAATCATTTGGCAAAATATTTTCTTCTCCATGTTTATCGTCGCATTACTAGTCGGGATGAATCTATTTGGAAAAATGAATATTGGACTGGGGGTATTTGCCCATGAAGGAAGTACGTTGATTGTATTGTTTAACGGGTTGCGCCTTTTGCGCAAACTGCCAGATGCATAAAAAAAGCGGCTATCGAAGGATAGCTGCTTTTTTAATGACTGAATTGTGTCGAAGTTGGAAAATCAAAGGCATCGATTTTTTGCAATCGATTTTCGATCCTTCTTAAAATCCCTTCAGAGGAATCCAACGGTTTGATTGCATGATAAGCAGTCAGTAACAGGTCTTTTTCTTTAGCGGGACGGTTTTCGATGCGGTAGATATTTGCTAGTCGTTCCACGTATTCATAATGACTATAGTCTGTTTTGTTGATCAAGAAATGCAAGAGATCTTTTGCTTTTGCGTAGTCTTCTTGAAGATAAAAACTGATTGCTTCACGATACAATTTGATATCAAGTTCTTCGATCTGGTCAGGGGTTGCTTTAAGCGCACGCCACTCATTGATCGAGATTTTTCGTACGACTTTGCCAGTTGCATCGGTCAAAAAAATTACCGGTACATCGTTTGGATGTTTTGCTTCTTGCTTGATTTTCTTCATGTCGCACCTCCCGCGTGTCAATGGACTGACTGTTTGATATCTCCTATTTTAAAAGGAATAGCGGGAAAAGTCTACATGTAGATGTTAGATTCGTAGGAAATTTTAAAACATTCTCATTTATTAGGCTCTTTTTCGTTGAAAATGGTTGACCGCATCGGAGGCACCCATGAAAATCAAGATCCCGCCAAAAATTTGGAAGAATAACAACCAAGTGGCGAAAGGATTCAATACTAGGATGATCCCTGCAGCAATGATCAATAGACTGATGATCAAGCTAGTGATATAAGGTAAACCAATGCGTTTTTGGTTAAAGCTTGCCATCAATCGGGTGCAACCGCTGATGGTGATCATGATTCCTAAGAAAAATGGCACGATGGCAAGTAATCCTTTGGCAAAAACTAAAATCGCAGCTGCCGCAATCAACAGTAAGATACCAGAGACGGATTGCACATTGCGATAGCCCTTTTGTTTTTCTTTGTAGCTCGTATACAAGCTAATGATCCCTAAACATGCAATATACCCGGCAACAAGATAAACGATCGTGTTGAAGACAGATCGTGGTGCAATCAAGATGATGAAGCCAAAGACGATATATACGACGGCACGAAGTAAATCATAGCGTTGTAATTTATCAAAAAATGCATTCATGATAATTCCTCCTTTTTTCCTATTGTACCGAATTCTTGTTAAAATAGATATCAAAAAACCTACGAAATAGGCTAAGCCTTTTGTATCAGATGGTTTTTTGGTAGAATAAGGAAAAGAAAACAGAACGGAGAGTATTATGAGTGGGTTAACGCTAGTGATGTGTGCCTTTACGATCGTTTTATACCTTTATTTATTCGTGGTAAGGAAAGACATTCAATTTCTTGCTGTGGAGCGCAAACTAAGCAAGGTCGCCATTACGATTTTTTCAGTAATGATTATCCTATCTATGGTGATGATGGAAGAGGCACTTGATAATCGGGTGCGAGGGATCGTTTCGGGTTTGGTCTTTTTGAGCTTTGTTTTAGATAGCCGCGGCTTAGCACTTGATCGAATCATTGTCCATCCAATGAGTATCAAAGGGGTACTATACCAAGAGATCGATCGAGTCGTTTTATTTCAAGAAAAGGAAGGGCAGCCCATCAAGATGAACTATTTTCGAAGAGGGATTAGAGGCCCATTAATGAAATTCAAGCAGCCATTAGCAGAATTGGTTGTTTTCTTGTCAGAACACTTGAATGAAGGGACACCGATCGATATTTTAGTCGATCATGATCAAGGAACAAAGGACTAAAAGACCCTCGATTACTGCCAGTTTAAGGCGTAATCAAGGGTTTTTTTTAGGTCGAAAATTGATTAATGGAACACGCGGAAGCGCTCATCGTCACTTAGAAATTCTTTTTCGTTCGGTTCGCTTTCTTTTGAGCCAAAGACTAGTTGCGCCCGCAGTTGCCAATTTCCAGGAATTGACCATTCAGCTGCAACAGCGTCATCGATGACAGGGTTGTAATGCTGTAAGTTGGCACCTAATCCAGCTTCTTCTAAAGCGGTCCAAGCGTTCGCTTGAGCGATCCCATTCGATTGTTCTGCCCAAACGGGAAAGTTCTCTGCATATAGAGCAAATTGCTCTTGCAAATTTTTCACGGTATCCGTGTGAATAAAGAATAGAACGGTTCCGTAACCCGCTTTAAAACCAGCAAGTTTTTGTTTTGTCGCTTCAAACGCTTCGGGTGGTGTCAATGGTTCTAACGCAGCCTCTGTTAATGTCCACAATTTTTCGTGGGCTTCGCCAAATAAAATCACGGCTCTTGGTGATTGTGCGTTAAACGCAGTTGGACTATTTTTCACTGCTTCTTTCACAATGTCTTCGATTTCAGTGTCGGAAAGAGCCACATTTTTACCTAGCCCATAGATTGAGCGGCGCTGTTTGATTGTATCAAGAAATTTTGTCATCGTATTCCCACCTTTTCTATTGTCATAGAGTGAAGTATACATTCTTACTTAATGTTAGTAAAAGAAAATGCTTGGGACGTCAAAAAGTCAGGCAAACGCACCTGACTTTTTCTTATTGGGCATCGATAGCAATGAATTTAACGGTCACGTATTCTTCAGGGCCATATTTGCCGTTTTCACGACCAAAACCGGAATGCTTGACGCCGCCGAAGGGAGCCGCCGGATTTGAGATCGCAATGTCATTGACCCCAACCATCCCATATTGGAGGTTTTGGGCTACACTCGAGATCGTTTGCAAATTCGTTGAAAAGAAGTAGGAAGCTAGTCCAAATTCCGTATCATTTGCCGCAGCGATGACTGCTTGTCGATCCGTAAATGAGATCAATGGAATCACAGGTCCAAAGGTTTCTTCATAGTAGATAGCCATCTCAGAAGTAATCCCATCGATGACCGTTGGTGCGAAGAAGTTGCCTTTTTCGTATTCACCTTTAGTAAGCTTTTTACCACCGAGTAAAACTTTAGCTCCTTTATTTACCGCATCTTCCAACTGCTCGATGACTTTTTCAACGCCTGCTTGGTTGATCAAAGGACCAACAGTAGGGTTTTCCAGACCATTGCCGACCGTTACGGTTTCCATTTTCGCTAGTAATGTTTTGGTAAAGGCGTCTTTGACGGACTCTTCGACAAAAATTCGATTGGGGGATGTACAGACCTGACCGTTGTTGCGGAATTTTGCTGCAATTAATTTTTCAGCAGCTAAATCTAAATCAGCATCAGCAAAAACAAGAAACGGGGCATGACCACCTAATTCCAATGAAACTTTTTTCAGAGTTGGTGCTGCTTGTTCATATAATTTCATCCCAACTTTCGTGGAGCCGGTAAAGGTGATTTTCTTGACTTGTTCATTTTCGGTCAATTCTTTCCCAATCTCAGAAGAATCACCTAAGACGATATTGACGACCCCGTCTGGAAGTCCTGCTTGTTGAAAAAGCTCGCCTAAAGCTAATGCGGATAGTGGGGTTTCTTTTGATGGTTTCATAACAAGGGTACAGCCAACGGCCATAGCAGGTGCAATTTTTCTTGCAATCATATTAGAAGGAAAGTTCCAAGGTGTGATCGCGCCAACAACCCCGATCGCTTCTTTGCGTACCAGCCAATGATTGTGTTCAGGGGCTGGAATCACTTCGCCATAGACCCGTTGCGCTTCAGCTGCATTCCAACGGAAATTGTCAACGTTGGATTGGATTTCTGCCTCCGCTTCTTTTAATGGTTTTCCTTGTTCCATACTCATGATTTTTGCTAAACGATCGCTTTCTTCCTCCATCAAATCAGCAATGACGTTCATCAAATCGGCACGTTCTCGAGGGGAGCGTTTTGACCATTCGGGAAAAGCAATCGCTGCGGCATCGATTGCTTGCTTGGTTTCCTCGATCCCTCCTTGACTGACTTTTACGAGTTCTTCATTAGTGGCAGGATTGGTAACCGAAACCGACTCTTTTGTTCCTTCAAGCCATTTTCCGTTAATCAATAACTTTGTTGGTACTTGTGGTAACTGTTGGTTCATCTTGGCACTTCCTTTCAATAATGGGTTCTTATTTAACCCTAGCACGGATCAGAAAGGATGACAATTCATATGCAAGTCTCTTGATTCTCCAAATTTTTGTAAAGAACCAAAGGGGAAATGTCCTGCTCCTATCATTTTATGGTAGAATAGAAAAATAAGAATGTTTGTTCGATTCTTGGAAAATATAGTAAAATATTCAAGGAGTGAGGGACGCGTGCAACAAGTAAAAGAGCTTTTAAAAACAGTAGGATTTGTCGTGATCTTCACTTTATTCCTCTTGTTATTAAGACAGTATGTCTTTACTCCTGTGATCGTAAAAGGAGATTCGATGGACCCCACATTACATGATGGTGAGCGGGTGATTGCTTTGAAAAATACCGAGATCGAACGTTTCGATATCATAACGTTTGAAGCACCGGATGAAGCAGGCAAAAACTATATCAAACGCGTGATCGGTTTACCTGGCGATCAGGTTTCCTATCAAAACGATACCCTTTATATCAATGGACAAGCATATGATGAATCCTACTTGGATGAATTCAAAGCAGCTGTCACAGATGGCTTTCCATTGACCAGTGATTTTGATATGAGGTTATTTGGTGTTGAAGTCATTCCTGAAGGTCAAATTTTAGTGTTAGGGGATAACCGCCGAATTTCCAAAGATAGTCGTCAATTAGGTCTGATCGATGAAGCAACGATTTTGGGTGATGTAAAATTTGTATTCTGGCCAATTGCCGATTTTGGTATGCTAGGCAAAGAGTGAAATTCTGCGACCGTTTTTTTGTTTTTAAGGAGATTCTTTTAAAACAAAGACGCATTTGAAGAAGCGTATCGCTGATTTTTAGTGTTTTTTTTAAAGACGATGGAGAGAAGGAGTCCTTTCATGAGTTTACGATTTATCCTTGGCGATGGCCGTTGTCGTCATGATCAAGCAGTGATAGAAAATGCAAAAAGTTGGTTAGAAAAAGACCATCAAGAAGTATTTTTTCTGGTACCTAACTACAACAAATTTGAACGAGAGCGCGAGATCCTTCAATTACTGAAAGAGGATCGCGTAGAAGATTTTGCTTCTATTCGCGCGCAAGTGTATAGTTTTCACCGTTTGGCTTGGTTTTATCTGCAGCAAACCGGCTTGCTTTCTCAAAATGCCATCACTGAAAATGGTGCCTCCATGATCATGCGTAAGCTGCTTTTGGAACTAGAAGAAGAACTCGTCTTATACCGTGGTGAGATCAACAAAGCGGGTTTTATTCAGCAATTGTTGGCGTTCTATCAAGAAATGCATACAAGTCGATTGGGGATCGAAGATTTATTGGCAGGTGGTGCTGCACCAAGCGCAACCCAAGACGAGGAGAAAAAATACAGTGAATTAGCGAAAATATTTCAACGATTTGAACAAGAACTTCTGGAGCGTGCATTACAAGTCGAACAACCGATCACCTTGTTGACACGCTTTCTTGAAGGTTCCTTGCTGGATGATTCTCCAGTGGAGCAAGCAATGCCTAACGTGGTGTCAATGAACAAAGCACCAGATCTTTCCCATGCCTTATTTATTATCAGTGGGTTTTCCGCTTTTTCAACACAGGAACAGCAGCTGATTCAAGTGTTGATGAAAAAAAGTCATGTCATTATTGATCTTTTTCTGGATCGTGGGTATCCACAAGAGCTGCCTTCACCGTTAAATTTGTTTTATGAAGCAGGGCGAACCTATTATCAATTGATCAGTTTTGCCCGAGAAAATCAATTGCCGATTTATTTGGATCAGAAACTTTCGGTCAACCAAGAGGTAGACAAGGAAGCGAAGGGATCGATGCAACAGGCGTATAATGAAATTGAAACATTTTGGCGGCAGACTCAGTCACAAGTCAACTATCAGCAACAGTCCTCTGTGAAGGACTTTCTGGCAATTTGGAAAGTTGGGAATCCAGAAGAAGAGATCCGTCAGATTGCAGCGTCGATCCGTGGGATGATGAGCGATAAGAAACGGTACCCAACATTACGATACCGAGAGATCCAATTATTGATCGCCGAACCAGAAATCTATCATCAATATATCCCTAAAATTTTTACTGAGTTTGAGATTCCTTTTTATATCGATGAAGAGCAGATGATGGCGCAACATCCATTGGTTGAGTTTTTGAATGCTTTTTTTGCTTGTCAATCCTATGGCTTTCGCTTAAATGATATTTTACGGTTGCTTAGAACGGAACTTTACTTACCGGCAGCCTATCGCTCCGAAGCAGATTGGCTCGTTGGGCGTGACCAGTTTCGTAAGTTGGTGGATATTACCGAGAACAAAGCGTTGGCTCATGATTTCCAAGGAGCGAGTTGGACGAGAAACGAAGATTGGGAACTGATCGAGTATTTACAATCGGAAGAAGAGCAGACGGATAAAGTGGATTTGACAGCGTATACCAACCAGTTGCGCAGGGCCTTTAAACAAGATGTTGCTGATACTCTAGACTGGCTGACGGCTGCTAGAACGAACCGCGATGCGGTCGAACTGCTGTATCGCTTTTTACTGAATGCCGGTGTTGAAGAACAACTGCGGCATTGGCGAGATCAAGCGATCCAGCAAGGGAAGTTGGATCAAGCCCGTAATCATGAACAAGCATGGCAAGCCTTGATGGATTTGCTGGATGAATATGCTGCGATCTATGGGGAAGAGTCCTTTGATTTTGCGCTCTTTGAGGATGTCTTATTGACTGGCTTAGAAAATGTCACATTCGGGAAGATCCCAACAGCGATCGACCAAGTCAACATCAATCGCCTTGATCTGGCACGTCCAAAGCAAGCAAAGATCACATTTGCACCGGGATTGAATGAAACGGCGTTGCCAAGAAAAATAGAGAACAAAACGTTGTTGACGAATGAAGAACGTCAGCATTTCAATCAGTTGTTCAATGGTGAAAAATACCTTAGAGATACAGTGGTGGAAGGCAGTGTCAAGGAGCCATTTGCCTTTTATTCTGTCTTGCTTTCAGCAACGGAACACTTATCACTGTCCTATGCCGTTAATTTTGATACCCAGCAAAACATCAAAATGTCGCCTTATTTAGATCGCGTGGTCAAACGTTTGGATGTCCCACTGCAAGAGCGAGGGATTTTGACGCTAGTCAGCGATCCAAGAAACTATATCGGCAGTTACCGTGGCCTGATCTATCAAATCAATAACCTCAGTCAGCAAGCGCAAAAAAACAAAGAGAATTTGCCTAGGGTCTGGGAGCAGCTGAAACAAGCACTGCTGCGTTCGGAATGGACAGATTTAGCTGTCCAAGTATTTGAAAGCCAAACTCATCAAAATATTCCGATTCCTTTGTCTCAAGCACAAGCTGCGGCACTATATGGACCGTCGATCTACAGTTCCATTTCTCAGATGGAGACGTTCTATCAGTGTGAATACAAGTATTTCGTCAGCTACGGATTACGGTTGAAAGAACGGGAAGTTTACGGCTTAAATCCAGCAATGACCGGTGAGTTTTTCCATGATGCGTTGGACCGCTTTGTCAAAGTCCTGATTGCTGAAAATATTTCCTTGACCCAGTTAACTGCTGACCAACGCGTGCAATTTGTGGAAGTCGTTTTGCAGGAAATTTTTGGCGAAAGCCGTTATCGCTTACTGACGAGCTCTGCTCGGATGAATTTTATTCGGTATCAATTAGGCAAGACGATTCAGCGAGTAGCGTGGGCATTAGCGAAACAAGGACAAAAAATGCATTTTAGTCCTGAAAAGACGGAGGTGCTATTCGGTCAGATCGCTGGCTCAAATGGAATCAATGGGATCGAATTGCCATTAAGTTCTGGCGGGAAACTGCATGTGCGGGGGAAGATCGATCGTGTCGATACGGCGAAAACGGAAGAAGAACAATGGCTTTCTGTTATTGACTATAAATCTAGCAGCCGAGATTTTGACCTTTCTGAAGCATACTACGGACTTGCGATGCAGTTGATCACCTATCTCGATGTCGCATTGACGGATGCTGTCCAACTGGTTGGTTCGCCAAATGTGCGACCAGCGGGGGCTTATTATCTGCATGTGCATAATCCGCTTTTGGATGGACAAGAAGCCAGTGAAGAAGAACGTTTAAAACGTTTCAAGTATGACGGGTTGTTTATTGACGAACCGGCTGTTTTCCCGTTGCTAGATGAGGATGTTGAAGCCAGCAAAAATTCACCGATATTTCCTGTTCGAAAAGACAAAAACGGCAATTATCAAAAAACAACGCAGGCGAAAAACAAGTTTTATACAGAAGAAGAGCTTGGACTATTAAGAAAACACAATCGTAAAAACATGCAGCAAAGCGGTGAGAAGCTGTTGAGCGGTGAAATCGCCTTAAACCCGTCTTATAAAATAAAAGACAAAAAACGGGCGTGTGAATTTTGTCCGTTTCGCAGCATCTGTGACTTTGATGTATTGTTGAAAGAAAATGAGTACCACCGTTTAGAAAACTTATCTAAAGATGAGATTATCCATCGCTTAAGGGAGGAAGAAGATGAGTAAGATCCCTTTAAAACCGCAAAATGAAACCTTTACGGATACCCAATGGCAAGCCATTTTTGATAAAGGGGATAATATCCTTGTTTCCGCTTCAGCGGGTTCAGGCAAAACCACCGTTTTGGTTCGGCGAGTGATCGAAAAGCTAAAAGCAGGAACGACGATCGATTCTTTACTGATCGTAACCTTTACCGAAGCAGCTGCTCGAGAAATGAAAGAACGGATTCAAGTGGCATTGCAACAGGCCATCAATCAAGAAAGTGACGAGCAAAAGCGCCAGCACTTCGTTCGTCAGCTGCAGCTGTTGCCGACAGCTAACATTTCTACCTTGCATGCGTTTTGTTTAACTGTGATTCGGCGTTTTTATTATTTGATCGATTTAGATCCCAATTTCCGCATGATGACCGATGAAACCGAAATTTTATTGATGAAAGAAGAAATCTGGACACAGCTGAGAGATCAACAATATGAAGCCAATGATGAAGCCTTCTTTCGTTTGACGGAAAATTTTTCAAGTGATCGTTCTGATGAAGGCGTCGGGGATCTGATCCTGTCTCTTTATGACTTTGCCCGAGCCAATCCAGATCCAGTCAACTGGCTAGCTCATCTAAGTGATCACTATATCGGCAAAGAAACCTTTGCTGAAAATATCCTTTATCAATCGCAAATCAAACCGACTTTGCAAGAAAATTTGAAGACAGCGGCGCATTTGCTGCAGGCGGCGCAAGACTATGCCCGTTCTGATGAAGCGATGGAAAAAGCGGCACAGTTGATCGATACCGAATTGGGCATGGTGGAAACCTTAAAGGCTCTGCTGGATGCAGACGATGTCGATGGCTTCTATGAGCAGATCCAAACATTGCGTTTTGGTCGTTACCCAGCTTTTCGCAAACCAGAACAAAAGGAATTGTCCCAAGAAATCAAGCCCTTACGCGATGATGCGAAAAAATTGGTCGAGCAATTGAAAGCCACCTTCCCGTATCCACCAGCTGAAATGATGGAGCTGCTTCATCGATCAGCACCTGTCGTTGAAAAAATGGCAGCGATGACCGAAGCATTTATGAAAGCATTTCAAGAAAGAAAGCTTTCAAAAGGCCGTTTAGACTTTAATGATTTGGAACATTTCACCTTGCAGATTTTACAAGGAGATGGCAGTGGAAGTGAGGCGTCGACCTATTATCGTGATCGCTTTGAAGAAGTTTTAGTCGATGAATACCAAGACGTCAATCGGCTGCAAGAGGCAATTTTATATTGGGTCAGACAAGTCGATCATAACCCTGGCAATATGTTTATGGTGGGGGATGTGAAGCAGTCGATCTATTCGTTTCGATTAGCAGATCCGACGCTATTTATCGAAAAATACTTGGCATTTGAAACAGAGAATGGTGGGCGAAGAATCGTCTTAGCAGAAAATTTCCGTTCTCGTTCCGATGTATTGGATTTTACGAATCTAGTTTTTCAACAACTGATGGATGAAAGGGTTGGACAAATCCCTTACGATGAGGCGGCAGCCTTGATTACCGGTTTTCCTGATTTTCCAGAAAGCGAGGCCTTTGCCACAGAGCTCTTGTTATATGAAAAAGAGCATGAATCCGAAGAACAATTGATCGATGACAAAACAGAAGGTGAAATGCAGATCACTGCCTTGAAGATTCGAGAGTTGATTGAATCAAACTTCATGATCTATGACAAAAAAGCCAAAACAAATCGACCAATCACTTACAATGACATCGTCTTATTGACCCCCACACGTAAAAACAATCTTGTCATTTTAGATGTCTTTAAGCAGTTTGGGATTCCGATGGCGGTCAATGATGCTCAAAACTATTTTCAGGCAACGGAGATCCAAACCGTCGTTTCTTTGCTGCAGATCATTGATAACCCGTACCAAGATATCCCACTTGTGGCCGTTTTGCGTTCGCCAATCGTCGGCCTAACAGAAGATCAATTGGCTGAGATCCGTTTAGCGAATCGTTCCAGCGACTACTACGATGCAGTATTGGATTACCATGGGCAACAAGAAGCGTCACCCTTGTGGCAAACGGTGGATGGATTTTTAACAAAACTGGAACAATGGCGAGAGGAAGCACGACGATTACCAATCCCAACCTTGCTTTGGCAAATCTATGAAGATACTGCCTATTTGGATTATGTCGTGGGACTTCCTGCAGGTCAGCAGCGCTATGCCAATTTAGCGGCATTGGTCCACAGAGCGGAGAAATACGAAAAGAGCAGTTTCCGTGGGTTGTACCAATTCATTCGCTTCATCGAAAAGATGCAAGAAAAAAACAAGGACTTGGCAGAGCCATTAGCTACACCAGTAGAAGATGCAGTTCGTGTGATGACCGTCCATGCAAGTAAAGGTTTGGAATTTCCTTTAGTCTTCTTATTGGATACAACAAAATTCTTTAATTACCAAGATTTTCAAAAACGCTATATCTTTGAAGAACAGCTGGGGGCTGGGATCCAATATGTGGAACCCGCAGAAAACCTTAAATTTGAAACACTACCGTTTCAAGCCATCAAGCAAGTTCGTTTGAAAAAAGCCTTGTCAGAAGAGATGCGAAAATTATATGTAGCATTGACACGAGCAGAGCAGAAGCTTTTCTTAGTAGGCTCCTATAAAAATCAAGCGGATGCCTTCAAGACATGGCAATCTGGCTTGACACAATCCGAGATGGTTCTTGATCCAGCGTTGCGCTTAGTGGCACGGGGGAGCTTGATGGATTGGGTCGGACGGACCCTGATGCGCCATCCAGATATGGAAGCAGTATTCTCCGAAGCGTCAGAGCGCAAGCGAACGATCGATCATCCTGCTCATTTTCGTCTGTCATGGTGGAATCAAGAAACGATCACGCAAGAAGTCCAAGAGACGCTTGCGCCAGTCGAGGAGCCTAAACGATTGATTGCGCCAGATAGCAATATCGATGATCTTTTGAAACGCCTAGCCTATCGCTATCCTTATCAAAAAGCGACCCAAACGACTAGTTATCAATCTGTTTCAGAATTGAAAAGACTCTATAACGATCCTGATGATCAACAGACCACTTTGTTGGAATGGCGGTCGGTTTCCGAGAAGACGAATCCTCAGCAATATCGCTACGTACAAGATGAATTGGCGAAACCCAAATTTCTGCAAGAAACGAAGCCTCTCGCCAGCAGTATCGGAACCGCAACACATACGGTTTTGCAAATGATCCCCTTAGGAATGAAGCCAACACAAGATACTTTGGCGCTCCTGATTGCTGAACTCGTGAAAAAGCAATTTTTTTCTGAAGAAATCGCCAAAAAAATTGACCGATCGAGTATTTTATGGTTTTATCAAACTGAACTAGGTGAACTGCTGAACCAATTCTCTGATGTGGTGAAGCGGGAGCAGCCGTTTTCGATGCTAAAAGAGGCCGATACGATCTTTGAAGGGTTTGACGAACCAGATGCGCCGCTTTTGATCCATGGTATTATTGACGGCTATATTGAATTGGCGGATGAAATCATTTTGTATGACTTTAAAACGGATGATGTGTTCGGCAGTCAGGCTCAGATTGAACAGAAAATGCGCGAACGATATTATGGTCAATTAAAACTCTATTGCCAAGCATTGGAGAAAGCATTGAACAAACCAGTGAAACAGACCTATTTAGTGCTGTTAAAACCTAAGATGATCGTGGCATTCTAGCTGATCGATCCTAGTTTCTTACATTTCGTAAGTCATATGCTATAATAGGTAAAAGAGGTGATGGAGAATGATAAAAGTAGAATCGGATTATGCCCTTTGTCCTAAATTTGAAAAAGCTTTTTCTATTTTAGGCAAAAAGTGGAACGGCTTGATCATTGATGTCCTTCTTGAAGACGGCAAACAAAGATTTGTTGAGTTAGCAAACAAGATTCCTCAAGTGAGTGATCGGGTGTTAGTCGAACGCTTGAAAGAATTAGAGCGGGAAGAAATTGTCTGCAAAGAAAACAATCTTTACTGCTTGACGCCAAGAGGTATTGCTCTTGAAAAGAGTATGATGAGTGTGAAGCGTTGGGCAGAAACCTGGGTACGTGAGGAAGAATGCAGTTGATTTCTCAACGGAAATTAGGTAAACTAAGCTTAAATGAATAGTAAAAAAAGCGTTGATAGAAACTAGTAATTTGGCTGGATCAGAAAAAGGGAGACTTGTCACAGACTGAAAGCAAGTCCTGTATTCGAAAAATGAATTTCACTTCTGGAGCTTGCTGAGAACAATCAGTCGGCAGTGTTGCTGTCGTTAGCCGAAGTGAGTGCGCGGAACTTTCCGCGAATGAGGATGGTAACACGAGACGTCGTTCCTTTTTTAAGGGATGACGTCTTTTTTTGTCTTTTTTATCAAAAGATCGTCACTTTTTCCAGTCAAATCGTTTTTTACACTATTCACTGTATAGAAGGAGGAAACACATGTCTTTACAAGAAAAATTAGAAGCATTGAAGGAAACGACATTGCTTAAAATCAAAGAAAGTCCAACCATGAATGACTTGAATCAGATTCGAGTGGAAGTGCTTGGAAAAAAAGGTCCCATTACTGAAGTTCTACGGGGGATGAAAGATCTTTCTGCGGAAGAACGGCCGAAGGTGGGGAGCTATGCCAACGAGATTCGTGATATCTTGACAGAAGCGATCGAAGAAGCAAAATCGTCTATCGAAGCAGCAAACTTGGAAAAAGCCCTTGCTGAAGAATCCATCGACGTGACTTTGCCTGGTAAAAAGATGGACCGAGGAACACGCCATGTGCTAACGCAAATCATGGAAGAAATCGAAGATATCTTTGTTGGTATGGGCTACCAAGTAGTTGAAGGCTACGAAGTGGAAAAAGATCATTACAACTTCGAACGGATGAATCTGCCAAAAGATCATCCAGCCAGAGACATGCAGGATACTTTTTATATTTCAGAGGAAGTGCTGATTCGGACCCATACGTCACCAGTGCAAGCGCGAACAATGGAGACTCATGATTTTTCTAAAGGGCCGCTGCGGATGATCTCACCAGGGAAAGTTTTCCGTCGTGACACAGATGATGCGACCCATAGCCACCAATTCCATCAAATTGAAGGATTGGTGATCGATAAAAATATTACGATGGGTGACTTAAAAGGAACCTTAGAAGTCATGATGCAAAAAATGTTTGGTGAAGATCGCCAAATTCGCTTGCGACCAAGCTATTTCCCTTTCACAGAACCATCGGTCGAAGTTGATGTCAGCTGCTTCAAGTGCGGTGGTGCGGGTTGTAACGTTTGTAAACAAACTGGCTGGATCGAGATCCTCGGTGCTGGAATGGTGCATCCTAACGTCTTAGAAATGTCAGGGATCGATCCAACCCAATATTCAGGATTTGCTTTTGGTTTAGGTCCTGATCGAGTGGCAATGCTGCGCTACGGCGTAAACGACATTCGCCAATTCTATCAAAATGATGTGCGTTTCATTCGCCAGTTCAAGGGGGAACAATAAATGTTAGTATCGTACAAATGGTTAAATGAATACCTTGATCTGTCTGAGATCACACCAAAAGAGCTGGCGGATAAAATGTCAGTGACTGGGATCGAAGTCGAAGGTATTGACGTGCCTGAAGAGGGTTTAAAAAAAATCGTTGTCGGAGAAGTGACCGACTGCCGACCACATCCAGATTCTGATCATCTATCGATTTGCCAAGTAAATATTGGTGAGGAAGAAGACACGCAAATCGTTTGTGGGGCACCAAATGTCAAAAGCGGCATCAAAGTCATCGTGGCATTACCAGGCTCTCGAATCGCGGGCAATGTAAAAATCAAAAAGGGCAAGATGCGGGGAGAAGTTTCGAACGGCATGATTTGTTCATTGCAAGAACTAGGGTATGCTGATAGTGTAATCCCCAAGGAATACGCAGAAGGAATCTATTATTTACCAGCAGAAGCAGAAGTAGGAACACCGGTTTTTCCTTATCTCGATATGGATGATCATATTATCGAATTATCGATCACTCCGAACCGTGCGGATGCGTTGAGCATGCGGGGGGTTGCTTATGAAGTCGGTGCGATCTATCGGCAAACACCGAAGTTTCCTGAAATTGCGCTTAATGAAAGTGAAGTAGCTGCTGCCGATAAAATTCAGGTGAAGGTCACGGAAGCAACCGATGCACCCGCCTACCAAATTCGAATCATTGATGGTGTAACGATCGCCCCAAGTCCACAATGGCTGCAAAATCGCTTGATGAATGAAGGCATTCGTCCAATCAACAATGTCGTGGACGTGACAAATTATATCTTGCTATTATTTGGCCAACCATTGCATGCTTTTGATTATCAAAAGCTAGACAGCAAGGAGATACTGGTACGTCGCGGCAAAGAAAATGAAAGCCTGGTTACCTTAGATGGAGAAACACGTCAGCTTTCATCAGAAGACATCGTTATCACCAACGGAACGACACCCGTTGCGCTCGCAGGCGTCATGGGAGGGCTTGATTCTGAAATCACGGAAACAACGACCACAGTCGCTTTAGAAGCGGCGCTGTTCGATCCATTAGCGATTCGTTTAACCTCAAAGAAATTCAATTTAAGAAGTGAGTCCTCTGCTCGTTTTGAAAAAGGGATCAACCAAGCAACGGTTGCAAAAGCTTGTGATGCAGCAGCAGCACTGATTGCAGAACTTGCTGGCGGAACGGTCTTAAAAGGGGCAGTAATAGGTTCCCAAGTAGCAGTAGAACCTGTGGAGGTTACAATCACTTTAGCTCGAATCAATAGCTATTTAGGCACAGAAATCACTGATGAAGAAGTGCAAGAAATCTTTGATGCATTGGGCTTTGGTCATCGTCAAGAAGCAGACAGATATATTGTTTCTGTCCCACCTCGTCGTTGGGATATTACGATCGAAGCAGATATCATTGAAGAAGTGGCGCGTATTTACGGTTATGATCGTTTGCCATCGACTTTACCGCAAGGAGAAACGGTTGCCGGTCATCTAACCAAAGCGCAACGTCTGACTAGAGAAGTTCGGACGCTATTGGAAGGCAACGGGGTCAGTGAAGCCATTAGCTATGCTTTGACCACTGAAGAGAAGGCACAACAATTTACGGATAAATCGAGCCAAGTGACTCGATTGGATTGGCCAATGACCGAAGAGCGTGCCGTCTTGCGCTTGAATCTGATTTCAGGCTTGTTAGACGACGTTGCGTACAATTTGGCACGTAAAAACAATCGTGTTGCTTTGTATGAAATTGGTCGCGTCTTCTATCAAACAGGCGACAGTAAGCACGAGCTGCCAACAGAAGTCAATCACTTAGGGCTAGCTTTGACAGGAAATATCCATGAGAAAGACTGGCAAACCCAAGCTCAAAAAGTTGATTTCTTCCATTTGAAAGGCATTTTAGAAAATCTATTTGATTCGTTGGCATTAACCGACCGTATTCGTTATCAAAAAACGGCAGCTATCAAAGAGATGCATCCTGGCCGTACGGCAATGATCCTGCTAGATGACCAAGAAATCGGCTTCTTGGGACAAGTCCACCCATCGATCGCCAAAGATTATGAAGTGAGTGAAACCTATGTTGCTGAATTGAACTTAGATCAACTGTTAGCAGCAAAAACAGAACAATTGGTCTATCAACCAGTTTCTAAGTTCCCATCAGTAACGCGGGATATGGCACTCTTGCTTGATGAAACGATCGATAACCAGTCCGTGATGGAGATCATTCGCGAAAGTGCAGGTCGCTTCTTAAGTGCGATTCGTTTATTCGATGTTTATCAAGGGAAAAACATCGAAGCAGGCAAAAAATCATTAGGGTACAGCCTTACCTTTAGCAATCCAGAAGCTACCCTGACGGATGAAGAGATCAATCAAGCAATAACGAAAATTACTCGTAACTTAGAAGAAAACGTTCAAGCAGAAATCCGCTAATCAAATAAGTAGAAAAACGTTCTCCACCATACAAAGAAGTTGGGTGGGGAACGTTTTCTACTATTATAATAGATGCTCAGATGACACAAGAATGTGAGGAGTTGAGTGAAAGCTGTAAAAGATTTCTCTATAGAAGGCAATCCAGCTTTTTTGGTACAACTTTTTTTAAACACTGGCAAGGTTGAAAAAAGGATTTTCTAATCCGCATTTTATGAGGTTATTTTTTAGGACAGCTCTCTTGGTTTTTGTGCAAGAAACAGCATCAAATCAAATTACACAAAGTGTCAGTCTGGGGAGGAAGGGTTCTCGTGAAATCTGACACAGAGTTGACACATAGGTTTTGTATGAAAGAATTCATTCCGATTTGTAAACAAAAAAACAAGCCGTAAAGGCTTGTTTTTTTAGGCGAAGTAATTGATGCCCATTGCATTTTTGACTTCAGCTAACGTTTGGGCGGCAACTTGTTCTGCTTTTTCACTACCAATTTTTAATAAGTTCATCACTTCACCGGGATCTTTTGCAAAAGCTTCACGGCGTTCACGAATCGGTGCAAATTCGGCTTCTAGAACATCGATCAAATAGCGTTTGATTTTGACATCGCCTAATCCACCACGGGTGTAATGTTCTTTTAATTCAGCAATTTTTTCTTTTTCAGTGCCAAATACATCAAGATACGTAAAGACCATATTGCCTTCAACTTGTCCAGGATCGTTGACATGAATGTGATTTGGGTCCGTATACATGCTCATCACTTTCTTTTGTAATACATCGGCTGGATCAGCTAAGTAAATACCATTGTTCAGTGATTTGCTCATTTTCCCGTTCCCATCGATCCCCGCTAAACGTCCCATGCCTTTTGGCGGTAAAACCGCTTTTGGTTCGACTAATACTTCACTATACGTAGAATTAAAACTATGCACGATTTCTTGCGTTTGTTCCAGCATTGGTTTTTGATCTTCTCCAACGGGGACTAAATTTGCTTTAAAAGCGGTGATATCCGCTGCTTGAGAGACAGGATAGATGAAGAACCCTGAAGGGACGCCTTCGCCAAATTTTTTTTGTTCAATTTCGGCTTTAACGGTTGGATTTCGTCGTACTCGAGCAACACTGACTAAATTGAGATAATACATCGTCAATTCAGAGAGCTGAGGGATTTGCGATTGAATAAACATCGTTGTTTTTTCTGGATCCAATCCAACGGCTAAATAATCCAAAGCAACTTCTAGAATATTCGCTGAGACCTTCTCAGGTGTTTTCGCGTTATCTGTTAGTGCCTGCATGTCAGCGACCATAATATAAAGCTGATTTTCAGGGTCAGCTTGCATTTCGACCCGTTTTTTTAAAGACCCCACATAATGGCCAAGATGCAATTTGCCAGTTGGGCGGTCGCCAGTTAAAATCGTATTCACTTTTTTTCCACCTTTTCCTTTGTTATATGGTTTATCTTACCTTTTTTTAGCAAAAGAAACAACCGGTTCTCCTTGTGATCTGATGGGGTGAGAAAAATTTTCATGGACAAAAACCTCACATCAAAGTAAAATAGCACTTGTCTTTTCAGAAATAAGGGGGGAACATTGGAAAAGCACCTTTACAAATGAAAAAAGATTGAGCTATAATATGAATCAAATCTTTCCAATTACTCATTTAATTTTAAAAAAAGCTAGGAGTGTGAATCAATGGCAATGATCGAATTTAAGAACGTAGAGAAATATTACGGAAAGTTCCATGCATTAAAAAACATCAACCTTGAATTTGAAAAAGGTGAGGTCGTTGTTGTTATCGGACCTTCAGGATCTGGTAAAAGTACAATGCTCCGTACGATTAATGGTCTAGAAACCATTTCAGGTGGTCAATTATTGGTCAATGGCAAGAACTTGTTTGACAAAGATGTCAAAATGACAGAAATTAGAAAAAACATCGGCATGGTGTTTCAACATTTCAATTTGTATCCAAATAAAACCGTGTTAGAAAACATTACGTTGGCACCGATCAAAGTATTAAAACAAAATGAGCAAGAAGCCATCAATTTGGCGGAAAAGCTTCTTGATCGGGTAGGGATGTTAGATAAAAAAGATTCCTATCCTTCCATGTTATCTGGCGGACAACAGCAGCGGGTCGCAATTGCCAGAGGGCTTGCGATGAAACCAGAGATGCTGCTTTTTGATGAGCCAACGTCTGCATTGGATCCAGAAATGATTGGTGATGTCTTGGATGTCATGAAAAAAATTGCCAGTGAAGGCATGTCCATGATCGTTGTTACCCATGAAATGAGCTTTGCCCGTGAAGTAGCAGATCGAATCGTCTTTATGGCGGAAGGACAGGTCTTAGAAGACCGACGCGATGTCGATGGATTCTTTGATGCACCAAGAGACGAACGTGCAAAACAATTCTTGAGCAAAGTCACAAATCATTAAGCCATAGGAGGAGCCCTTATGAGAAAGAAAATCTTTTCCTTTCTAGTCTTAGCCTTTGCCCTTGTGACTTTCTCAGGTTGTAAAGGACAAAGTGCCGCAGAGATCGATATTTTAGAAAACAGCAAAGAGACGAATCAGATCGTTTGGGGTGTAAAAAACGATACCCGTCTTTTTGGATTAATGGATATCGCGACCAGAGAAGTACGAGGATTCGATATTGATATCGCTCGTGCAATCACTGAGAAAATTTTAGGTCGTGATGGCAATGCCATCTTTGTTGAAGTTACCTCAAAAACTCGGATTCCTCTTTTGAAAAACGGCAACATCGATGCAATCATCGCCACGATGACTATCACGGAAGAACGTAAAAAACAGGTCGATTTTTCCGAGGTCTACTTTGATGCAGGCCAATCTTTATTAGTGGCAAAAGATAGTCCAATCCAAGGGATAGAAGATTTGACCGCAGATACCACTGTATTGGTCGTGAAAGGCTCTACTTCAGCTGTGAACATCCGTGAAGCAGCACCAGAAGCGCAAATTTTAGAACTTGAGAATTATGCGGAAGCCTTTACCGCTTTACAATCTGGTCAAGGGGATGCTATGACCACGGATAATGCGATCTTATTAGGGATGGCGAGTGAAAATCCCAATTACCATTTAGTTGGCGAAACTTTTACAGAAGAACCTTATGGGATTGCCATCAATAAAGGACAAAAGCCGTTTCTTGATGCAGTGAATCAAGCCTTGCGGGAAATGCGTGAAGATGGAACCTATGATGAGATTTACAACAAGTGGTTCCCTGAAGACGAATCAGGAAAAGTAGAGTAGGAGGAAACTGAATGGTTGAATTATTTCAAACGTATACCGGTCAGTTTATTGAAGGCTTTAAATACACAGTCATGGCGAGTTTGATCGCACTGTTTTTTAGTCTTTTGATCGGAACCTTAATGGCAATTTTTCAGTTGTCAGACAATCGCCTCATCAAAGGGATTGCCAAAGCGTATGTTGAGTTTTTTAGAAATATTCCCTTATTGATCATCGTGATGTTCTTTTATGTCGTTGTGCCAATGTATTGGGTTTCTTTTGACGGCTTTCAAGCGGGAACGATTGGCTTAACGATCTATACATCGGCATTTATCGCTGAGACGATCCGATCAGGGATTCAAACGGTTCCTAAAGGCCAGATGGAAGCTTCCTTGTCTTCTGGTTTTACGTACAGCCAAGCGATGCGCTACATTATTTTGCCTCAAGCATTTAAGATCGTCGTACCGCCGTTAGGCAATCAATTTATCAATCTTGTCAAAAATTCATCAATTTTGGCGATGGTCGCAGGATTAGATATTATGTATCAAGGGGATTTGATCGCAAGTGAGACCTTCAATACATTCGATACGTATATCATTGTTGGTCTTTTCTATTTGATCATTACCCTACCATTGTCTTATTTGATGGTTTACTTGGAACGGCGTTGGGCTGTCCGCTCATAGAAAGGAGCTAACGAACTATGGATTTTTTTGAAGCTTTTTCAGCGATTAACATTCGCTTCTTGATCGATGGCTTGCGGGTAACAGTTGAAGTGTCGATCCTATCGATTTTATTTAGCTTTATTATCGGAGGGATCGCCGGCATTTTGCGCTTCAGCTCGATCCCGGTCTTTTCGAAAGTATTAGGTGTCGTGATCGATGTTATTCGTAACTTGCCTTTGCTCTTGATCATCTTTTTCACTTACTTTGCATTGCCGCAGATCGGTATCCGCTTTAATATTTTTTGGTCAGCGGTTGTGGCGTTGACGATTTTTGAATCAGCGATGCTCTCTGAAATTTTTCGTGCTGGTTTGAATGCTGTGCCAAAAGGGCAGATGGAAGCTGGTTTGTCAACAGGGCTAAGCTATGTCGAAGTATTGCGGAGTATCGTCGTGCCACAGGCATTTAAAGCGATGTTGCCAGCGATCGTCAGTCAGTTGATCTCTTTGATCAAAGATACGTCATTAGCCGTGATTATTTCTTTACCAGAGCTGACTCATCATGCTCGAATCATTTATGGTCAAAATACAAACTATGTTTTGCCTATGTTTTTGGCAATGACTGTTTTATACTTTTTGGTTTGTTATGCCTTGTCATTGCTTTCTGGCTTTTTGGAAAAACGTCAGTACGATTACTAAAAAGAATAATCGACAAAATCATCCCCACGATCGGTCTTTTACCCATGCAAGTGCAACTTGTGGGTTGTGAGCCAATCGTTGGGGCTTTTTTTCTTTTTGACCGTTTCGTGTTTTTTGGGAAAGCTTTTTTAGCAAACGAAAGGAATACTTGAAAAATAGACAAAAAAAGTCCAAAATGAATAAGAGAGAAAAACGCACCAAACTCTTTTTTTCATGTAAAGGATGGAAACTATGACAAACAACAGACCAATTGGTTTTATCGATTCTGGTGTTGGTGGGTTGACGGTCGTCAAAGAAGCAATCAAGCAATTACCCAACGAATCGATTCTTTATCTGGGAGATACAGCCAGATGCCCGTATGGTCCGAGACCTGCTGAGCAAGTCATCGCGTATACGTGGCAAATGACCCGTTTTTTATTAGAAAAAAACATTAAAATGTTGGTGATCGCTTGTAATACAGCGACAGCGGTCGCCCTTGAAGAAATCAAAGAACAACTAACGATCCCAGTGATCGGCGTGATCCTGCCCGGTAGTCGAGCAGCAGTCAAAGCAAGCAAAAACCAGCGAATCGGTGTCATCGGAACAAATGGAACGATCAAAAGCGACTCTTACAAGCGCGCGCTTCATGGCAAAGCGCCCCATGCGTCAGTCGTCAGTTTGGCTTGCCCAAAGTTTGTGCCGATCGTAGAAAGCAAACAATACCATAGCTCGGTCGCCAAGAAAATCGTGGCAGAAACGTTGCGTCCATTGAAAAACAAGCGGTTAGATACAGTGATTCTGGGCTGTACTCATTATCCTTTATTGCGCCCTTTGATCCAAAATGAATTAGGCGCCCATATCCAGCTGATTGATTCAGGGGCAGAAACGGTGGGGGAAGTCAGTACCTTGTTGGACTATTTTTCCATTGCAGCAACGAGTCAGGACGATCCGCATCCGCAACATGCATTTTTTACTACTGGTTCACCGAAAATATTTGATGAGATTGCCAATGATTGGCTTGATTTAGACACGATCTCATCGATTCACACTGATTTAGGAGGCTTTTAAATGCGACATGATGGCAGAAAAGAAACAATGTTAAGACCAGTCAACATTCAAACCAACGTCTACAAACACCCCGAAGGATCGGTTGTGATCTCTTTTGGTGACACAACCGTGATTTGTTCGGCAACGATTGAAGATCGGGTCCCTCCGTTTTTACGAGATACGGGAAAAGGCTGGGTCACAGCCGAATACAGTATGCTCCCACGAGCGACCAACACTCGGAATCGTCGAGAAAGTGCCAAAGGCAAGCTTTCTGGTCGTACGATGGAGATCCAACGGCTGATCGCTCGTTCCTTACGAGCCGTAGTCGATTTAGAAAAATTAGGGGAACGTAGTATCGTCGTCGATTGTGATGTCGTCCAAGCGGATGGCGGTACCAGAACAGCCAGTATTACCGGCGCTTTTGTCGCGTTGCGTTTAGCTATCGATACCTTGTTGCGTGACAAAGCATTGACGGAAGATCCAATCAAGGAGCATTTGGCAGCAATTAGTGTCGGGATCTTACCAGATGGTACCTGTGTGACTGATCTCGATTATCAAGAAGATTCTTCAGCTGCTGTTGACATGAATTTGGTGATGACGGAATCTGGTCGATTTGTCGAATTGCAAGGAACTGGGGAAGAAGCGACCTTTGATGGTCAGCAGTTGAATGAGATGCTGATCTACGGGAAAACGGCTATCGAAGAATTGATCGCCTATCAAAAAGAGGCACTGTTTTTACCAGATGAACCCCCTTATGAGATTCCCGAAAAAACGATTGTCATTGCTACAGGCAATCCAGGAAAAGCCAAGGAGTTTAAAGCCGTATTTGGCGCAGCAGGTTACGATGTCCGCACCTTAAAAGACTATCCTTCCTTGCCGGATGTTGAAGAAACCGGCACCACCTTTGAAGAAAATGCCCGCCTTAAAGCGGAAACCATCGCCAGAATTTTGGGAAGACCGGTGTTAGCTGATGACTCAGGACTGAAAGTCGATGCATTAGGGGGGCGACCAGGGGTGTACTCTGCTCGATTTGCTGGTGAGCAAAAAAGTGACGCTGCCAATAATGCAAAATTACTTTACGAATTGACGGATGTCGAAGATGACAAGCGCAGTGCTCAATTTCACTGTACGTTAGTTTTCGCAGCGCCAGGAAAAGATAGTTTGGTGGTTGAAGCTCAATGGCCGGGAAGAATCGGCCGTATCCCCCGTGGAGAAAATGGGTTCGGTTACGATCCATTGTTTATTCCTGATGGTTCAGAGCAAAGCGCAGCCCAAATGAGTCAAGAAGAAAAGAACCGAGTGAGCCACCGTGGTCTAGCAATCAAAAAGCTGCAGGAACAGTGGCAGGAGTGGTTAGAAGGAGAAAATGCATGAAATATTTAGTTGTCAGTGACAATCATTCAGATCGTGAGATTCTTGTTGATCTTAAAAATGAATTCGAAAATCAAGTCGATTTATTCCTGCACTGTGGGGACTCCGAACTACCTGACACAGACCCTTTGTGGGATACTTTTCAAGTCGTTTGCGGCAATTGCGATTATGGCGGTGGTTTTCCCAATGAGCGTATCATCAAAACGCCGCTGGACACCATCTATATGACTCATGGCCACTTAGCAGATGTCCGTTTTGGTGTAACGAAATTAGGGCTGCAAGCGCAACAAGCAGATGCCTCGATCGCTTTGTTTGGTCATACGCATCAAATTGCTTGTGAGAAAGTCGGGAATCGACTTTTCTTGAATCCCGGCAGTATTTCCCAACCGCGAGGGCAAATTCAAATCAAAAGTTTTGCGATTATTGAAAGTACGCCAGAACAATGGGCAATCCAATACTATGATCGTTCCTTTCATAAAGTCCCAGAGCTAGCTTTCGTTTTCACACGTTAAGTAAGCGGAATCAAAAAGTAAAAATTTCATTATAATTTTGCAGGTTTCTACTTTCTATTCTCATTTTCAAGTAAAATAGAAGAGTAGCTGTGAAATGGAGGCAATTAGATTGATAGGACAGACCGTAGAAAAAATATTACTCGAGAATCAAGAAAATTTCTTGGTGCCGGCAGAGAATGTGGCATCGGTATTTTATAACCACCCTTTGAGTCACGCATTGCTTGTTTTATCAAAAGTGGGCTATTCAAAGATCCCAGTACTAGATAGTGAGGACCATTTAGTCGGCTTAATCAGCCTCTCAAACATCGTAGAACGAATGATGGATCTCACTGGCTTCAGTATGGAAAATATTGAAGGGCTGACTGTGGCAGATGTCATGGAAGTCAATGTGAATTGCATCAAAGAAAACGATGAGTTGGAAAGTATGCTGCATCTGTTAGTGGATCAAGCATTCTTGCCGATCGTTGATGATGACAATGTCTTTGTTGGGATTATCACCCGCAAAGAGATTTTAAAATCCGTCAATCATTTGGCGCATGAAATCGAAAGACGCTATTTGCTGATTTCGAAAGAAGATGCCCCAAAGATGACAGATGAACTGCATGTGGTATAGAAAAAAGGTTATCCCAGTTTCGGGATAACCTTTTTTAAATACCGACGATCGGCGCATTGGGGATCGTATAGCCTTTGGCAGTTAAAGCATCGATCGATGCGGCCAAAAATTCCTCTTTGATTTTCCATTGCGTACCGTTGGTCACATACATGGTCGTACGAATTGCAAAGTTGTTGTTCCCTAGATCCACCAGACCGAAGACCGTAGGGGCCGTTTGAATCTCTTCTTCGTGCTGCTGAGCAATCTGTTCATTGACTTCTTCAATGATGGCACGTATTTCATCTAAGCCTTCAGATGGTAAGATACGTACGTCTACCACGACTTGCATATTGGCTCTGGATGTATTACTGATGGTCGTGATGTTACGATTTGGGATATAATGAACGGTTCCGTCAACGGATTTTAATTGAACAGTCCGAATACCGACGGCCGTCACCGTACCTTCAAGCGTCAGATTGGTCAAGCGGACGTAATCACCAACGTTGATTTGTTGTTCGGTAATAATAAAGAAGCCAGTAATCAAGTCATTCATAAAGCCTTGGGCACCGAGACCGAGGGCGACACCGACGACTCCGGCACCGGCTAGTAGCGAGCCTACAGGTACGCCGATGGTTGAAAGGAGTGCATAGACAAAAAAGAAGCCTAATGTGTAATGAACCGTATTGCGGATCAGGGTATGGATCGTGTTGATTCGACTCACATTGAAGGTGGCTTTTTTTTCATAGGACCGATAGATCCGGTCAATGATCATGTTGCTTATTTTTAATAAAATTCCAAATAAGATACACAAAAAAAGCAGCATTAGTGCTTTTTGGATCAGTAGGCCAATGATCGATTCCCAGTCGATCGATGCCCACCATTTTTGTAATGCATTGAGCTGAGCAGCTGCTGGTTCGGTAATGCTGGAACCACTTGAATCGGTCGTGCTAGCTGCAAGTAGCAGTTGTTTCATAAAATCCCTCCAAGTCTTACTGCATCTATTTTAACGAAGATAAAATAGAAATGCAAAGGAGGTTTTCTGAAATACCTGTTTTTTTCAGAAAAAGCCTGCTTAGCCAACGGGTAGGCAAATAGCAGACTTTTCTATGACAATTATTGTTTAAGATAAATGAACGCCTTTATCAACGAAAATCACTTCGCCGATAATCCCGCTTGATAATGGACTGATCAAGAAGGCACAAGTATTGCCCACTTCTTCAATCGTCACACCAATATGATCAGGTGTTCGATCTTCTGACAATTGGATCAGTTTTTGATAGTCTTTTACACCAGTTACTGCCAGCGTCTTGATGGCACCAGCTGAAATCGCATTGACGCGGATTTTTTGCGGTGAAAGTTCGGCAGCTAAATAGCGAACGCTTGATTCTAAAGCGGCTTTTGCAATCCCCATCATATTGTAGTTCGGTACTGCCCGTTCGGCACCTAAGTAGGAAAGGGTAACGATTCCAGCATTTTCAGCTAAGATTGGTTTGGCATATTTGGTGACGGCAATCAATGAATAACTGCTGATGTCTTGCGCCAAAGCATAACCGTCACGAGAAATATTCAAAATATCGCCAGATAGATCTTCTTTATTGGCATAAGCAACGGCATGGACAACACCGTGGATCTCACCTGCATATTCTTTGATCGTTTCAAAGGCGGAAGCAATGCTTTCGTCATTGGCGACGTCACATTCCACTACAAATTCATCAGATTCCAATAAGCGCTCTAAAGGCTTTTTCATGCGGTCGTTTTGATACGTGTAGATCACTTCGGCTCCTTGTGCTTTTAATGCTTGTGCACAGCCCCAAGCGATACTGCGTTTGTTAGCAACGCCCATGACGACAACTTTTTTACCAGTTAAAAAACTCATAATTCCACTCCTTAATAAATTCAACAATAATAAAATACGTATAATGACAAATAGTAAATCAAACTATCTTGATTTCTAATTATTAAGCATAATTGTTTGATTGTCAAACTATTTTTTTCTTAATAAATATTTAGTTGCGAATTTCGCTGAACTATGATACTTTGATAATCAAACTATAATAAATTCTTAAGCAAGGAAGGGAAACCATGAAAAAACTATTGACTGAAACAGAAGTCATGGATTTGATTCCAAATCGCTACCCAATTATATATATTGATTACGTCGATGAAATCGAGTCTGGCAAAAAGATTATCGCAACGAAAAATGTCACCATCAACGAAGACTTTTTCCAAGGACATTTCCCAGGAAATCCAGTAATGCCAGGTGCCTTGATTTTAGAAACATTGGCACAAGCAGGATCGATCCTGATCTTGAAATCCGAGGAATTCCAAGGTAGAACGGCGTATATCGGCGGCATCAACAAAGCCAAATTCCGTCAAAAAGTTGTTCCGGGAGATACCATGAAACTTGTTTTCGAGATCACTAAAATCAAAGGCTCTGTAGGAACTGCTGATGCGGTCGCTACAGTGGACGGCAAAAAAGCTGCGGAATGCGAATTCACCTTTATCGTTGGCGACCAAAAGTAAAAAGCGATTTAATTTGTTTGTTCATCGATAGCCAAGAATGCTATTTTATAAGCATTCTTGGCTATTTGGTGATTGCGACAACGATAAATGTACAAGTGGATGGTGATTGTTATGGTGATTGGTAGAGGTTAGTTTACTAAAGTGTTTTGTTTAGATATTAGATATGTTTCGAGCTTATCTACAGCTCGCTCTTTTACTTCTGGGGTTATATGAGCGTATATGCGGGTAGTTTTGGCGTCTGTGTGTCCTAGAAGCTCTCCTATATCATCAAGGCTAACACCAGCTTCTCTGAGCCTCACAGCATAGGTATGTCGACCGTCGTGTACTTTTATTTTAGGGAGATCTTGTGATTCAATTATTCTGTTCATAGCTGGATTTATCGCTTGCCCACGGAATGGCGTACCGATTTCATTGTTATAAGCGGTTTTGAGAAATATAAACTGGTTTTCACCGGTATACGGCAAGTGACCAAAGATTCCTATTACATAATTTCGATAGGAGAGGAGAGCTTGCTTCATTCTATTAGTCATAGGAAGATCACGTATACTTGAAATAGTTTTGGGATCATCCACGACGTAGGTCCATTTCTTTTTGCTTTCGGCTGCAAAAACTCGGGTACGTCGTATATGCATAATGTTTTTGTTAAAGTCGATATCTTTCCATTCCAAGCCTAACGTTTCGCCTTTTCTTAATCCTTGATCGAATATAGTTAGAAAAATGGGATACCAAGCAGGGTCTTTCTGATTCCGTGCTTCTTCCAAAAATACTTCTGTTTCCTGGTAGGTGAAATAATGTAGGGTATCATCTTGTCTCTTTTTGGGAAAAGAAATTCCTCTTGCAGGATTTCTTCTCAAAATTCCCAATGCTACAGCTGTGTTGAAAGCACTTGAAACTAAGTCATGAACTTTTTTAGCAGAACCTAGAGCTAAACCCTTTTTCTGTTTTCCTATGTTTTTATCAGACAAAAGAGAATTAATAAATTTTTGATGCTCCCTTGTACTGTAATCGCATAGCATGTAATTCCCGATATGCGGAATGATATAAATGTCGATAGTTTGTTTATAATTGATCTGAGCACCTAACTTTAGATCAGGTTTATATACTTCTAACCATTCATTTAGATAATCTTTGATCTTTACTCTTTGGGGATTAACGTGGAGGTGGTCTTCGTTAGCAAATTCTCCCTCTGTTGCCTTCTTCCATTTTTTAGCCTCTGCATAAGTAGAAAATCCTTTTTTATGTTTTTTGGATTGTTTTCCTGTGCCCTTATTGGTTCCGTTGAATGCATATGCTTCGTACTTTAGTTTCCCATTTTTGAGATAGTAGGGATAAATTCCATCACCTGTTGAATTTTTCTTCTTCTCCATTAAATCATTCCTTCCTTATTTATTATCTGGGACGATATAAGTAACATTTTGAGGGGATGACCAAATTTTGTACCCATAAGTTTTAATTAGCTCTTGATAAACTAACTCGGAATTGAGTATGCCCTCAAGTAATGTCCCAGTTATTTTCTTTTTGAATATTTTATCAGATACAGAGTAATAGAAGGGGGTATTTGCATCTGCTTTATCAATTTGTTGGACAAATAAATACCTGTTATTGATCAGGAAATCTTTAATTGTGCCTTAAGGCGAAATCTTAATAAGGGTTCTCAACAGTTGATTCTTTTTGTAATCTGTTATGTCTTGTATGTTCATAAGCAGTATCCCCTTCTTCGAATGTATGTTCGGTGTTGTTTGAAAAGAAAAGCCCGAAGGCTAATCTTATCTTTTAAGTTTCTTTTTCTTGGACAAGATATATGCGCCAGTAACAAAAATACCTAGACCGATTACAGAAATAGTTGCCGAATGTTGGGAACCTGTAGCAGGCAACTTAGATTGTTTTGAACTATTTCTAGTCTGCCTGTTTTTGTCTCTCTTGTTCGATCCATTATTTGATCCGTCACCTGATTTGTTATTATCATCTTTCTTAGGATCATCATTTGGATTACCATCAGAGTCATCATCATTTTTGCTGTCATCAGGTTTATTTGTATCATCTGGATTTGTTTCGGTTTGACCGGTGACTAATATCTCTGCATCAACTTGTATGAATCGTCCGTTTTCTTCTCCAAAATCATAACTTACTTCAACAGTATACTTTCCAGGTAGACTTCGATTGATTGAAGAAACTAATCCATTTTCGCTATCAGGAGTTAATCCTTTAGAAATTGCATCTTTTTCAGTATAGACTGCAATGTCATCAACTCTGCTTGTTTTTAACAGTTCGTCTAGATCAAAATGATAATTTTTATTATCCTTAGGAACGTAAACCATATTGGATTTGATGCTGAACTTTAAATCTTTTTTATCCCCATCAAACTCAACAAGTTCGTGTAATTCCTTCATGGAAATTGTTGAGTTAGGTTTTACAGAGAAATTGTTCCTTTGGTTATTAAATTTTAGATTTGGTAGTTTTTCAGGTTCAACTACTATAGGAGGCCCAGGTTCTGGTTCAGGATCAATTATCATAGGAGGTTCCGGTTCAACTGGTGGCTCAGGTTCAGGATCAATCACAGGTGGCTCAGGTTCCGGTTCTGTAGGTGGATCAATCGGAGGTTCAGGAGTCCAACGACTTTCAACTTGGATGTAAGATTCAGCGGAACCGTGTTGATTGGATGCAATTACTCGGTAATATGTTCCTCCACCATGAGTTAAGTTAATCTGATTAATAAAAGGTGTACTTCCTTCTGCAGCTACATATCCTAGTCGAATAGCGTATTCCTCATCGAAACTAACTAGGTTGTCAAAGTTTGTTTTTTCAAGAACTCTATTTAAATCGTGATAATAAAAAGTTTCTTCACCTTGAATAATGTAAACGATAGTAGATTCTATTGTAATATCTAGCTCATTTTTATCACCAGCGTAGTCTACATAATCAAGAATATCACTTTTTGTTAAAATACCATCATTTTCTTGCCATACTCGAATCCAGCTCTCACTGAATTCAGGAATTGGCTGGTAAACCTCTTCGCTTCCTACCTGATCATCAAGAAACAGTACTTCAGATGCACTGACAAAAGCTGGTGGGGGAAGCATAAGCATTGCTGAGAAAAATAGCGCTGTAATCTTTTTCATTTTGTTAAAATCCTCCTATTTACAAGTCTTTCATTAAACGTACTAAAATTGTGAAATATCTTCAAAAAACTTCCTTTTTTCCCCCCTTTCTGCTAAAATCTTATTTGTAAGGTTAAAAAAATTTCCTCCATGAAGTGTGCAGCTTCTGTGGGGGATTTTTGCGTTTGTCAATAGTAGTTTTTACTCACAGCCATTAGTGACTGCAGGTGTGTTATGCCGTTATTACCATATACTTCATCTTTATACGGCATTAAATAGTTAAAGAATGCTACTTTCGGATTTAAACCAACGTCATAAACTAGAAAATTATTTATTCTGTTATGTAAGGCTTTACGACTAATACAGTGTTTAACTAAAATTCGATCAAATGACAAACCTTCATCTAGGTACTCAACTAATTTTTCATTGTTTAAATAAAGAATCGATGCAATTACGTTTGCCTCATCTTCAAAGGGGAGTATCTCATCTGGATAAAAACCGTCTACATCCACAGAGGCAAAGATCTGCATATAGTCTCTATCTGAGCAATGAAAGTATATATGAACTAGTTCATGTAAAAGAGTAAAAATCATCCTTTGTTTGCTATTATACTTGCGAAGAAATAATTTAAATTGTGAGCCCGAAGCACTAGAGACAGTAAAGCCTGATACTCTCTTACTAAAGGCTTGGGATACTACAATTACTTCAGGATGGATGAAATCGTGTTTAGGATTAGTAGTGCAGGGCTTATTATCAAAATAAACCACTTCAATATCAAACTTGTTACTAAAATAATCTATGATTTTCAAATAAGTAATTTCAGAAATGGGCATTTGTGCCCAATCCGAAATACTATTAAGTAAATCATATGCCTTTGCAGAATATAGGTGGTAATCCGGTTGCTCAATTTCTCTATATTCGTAAGTTTCCTGATTGTACATAGGCAGCAGTCCTTACTTCTTTTTTTTATCTCGTTCAAATAGATCTCTTGCGACTGACATCAGCTTATCTAATGATTCATTAAATTCCTTTTTTTCCTCTGAATCCATATCTGCAGTATTTTTACGGAACATCACAATCAATTCATCCTCTTCAGGAGCTAATTCGACTTTGTGTGATGTATCACCACCGAGTAAGTAATCAGTTGTAACTCCAAGATAGTCAGCGACTCTTTTTAATTTGTCAGCAGAAGGCACACTTGTTTTCCAGCCGTAAAGTGAATTTATGCTTAAGTTTGTTCGCTCTGCCAATGTTTGTAAAGTAATTCCTCTTCTTTTACATAGTTCTTTTATTCTGTCAAATAACTCCATATAAAAGCACACTCCCAATATACTTCGAGTTATTTTTACGAAATATAACCAAAATAAATTGACAAATTAAGTATATTCCGTTATAGTTATCTCGTAAGCAAGAATATTTACAAAATAAGTTACCAAACAACGCACATTATAAACCGCTCCCCAGCAAGTATTAATGTATTGTAAGGTTTATTTCGTATACCCTATTTTTACAAAATTTGACTAATTTGTCAATAAGATTTGTAAATAATCTTGCCAAAAACTATAAGTGAGGTGAAGCAAGTGATGAAAACTAACGGAAGAGTAGGGGATGAAGTAATGACATTGAAAAAAGATGTTGATGTTTTTCTTGCATTAAAAAGTAAGCCACGCTCGTGGCTAGCAAACAAGCTAGAAATTAACGAAGGATATCTTTCTCGTATCTTAAATGGTCGAGACGAGCCAAAGCATCAAATTGAAAGAATCAAAAAATTCATCGAAAAAAATTAATAATTCGGGAGGAGGAGAGAATTTGGGTGTACAAGTGTCCAAGGCAAAACCTATCCATATGCTGAAAGCTCAGCCAGAGCCGAAAAGAAACAAAAATAAAATTGACTGGAAAAAAGCTAAATTTGTTGCTGAATACTTTGGTGTTAGCTTGTCAACTGTTTCTAGATGGACAAATCGTCTAGATGATCCTTTGCCGAGTAGACGTTTATCTGGTGTGCTGCAATATGATTTTGAAAAGATCCAGGAATGGGAAGAAAGAAATTCTAATTGATCAGATTAGGAGGATATGATGTCCTACACACCTAAACAAGAAATATTAATTCGTGAATTGGCCACAGAAAAAATTCAAGATCTTCAACACCTGCTTCATGATAAAAAGGGATCTTTAAGCAATCGACAACGTGAAGCTAGTAACCGAGATTTAAGGGGATTCCAGGAATTACTTTACCAAAATAGAATCACTCGCCAGACAAAAATAGGGAACACCTTCTGGTAAGAAAAAAATCCAAGCTATATGAATAACGAGGAGTAGAAAAGTATATTTTCACTTATTCTTGATGAAATTCAAAAGGCAACCCAAAAGTAAGACCAAACCAATCATGTTAGTTGTATCAATTCCAATAGTTGAGCTGATAATTTCGCCTATTATGGCTCCTATGATAGCAGAAGCAATTTGTTCTAACCCCCACATTTTATCTTCGTAGAAAGCAGGTGAACTATGTTTTTCGTCAGATGGTTTTTCGGGTATATCCTGTGCCTTGGATTCATTTATTTCTTTAATAATGTCCGTATGTTCACGCAAGATTTTCCGATGTTGCTCCAAAATTTCAAAAAATTGGGACTCAAATTCATTTGTTGGTGGCGACGTTTCTTTAAAAAGTAAACTTTGTATCACATTTTCTGGATTGGTCTTCAGCTCATTATTAATTCCTTGACTAGCCACACCTATGCGAAAGTCTTTTTCGCTAAGTAATTCTATGTCTTTAAGGGCCGCGACAATCATGCTAGCACTTGACTTATAGCTAATTTCATCATAAGGAAAAGTTGCTTCTTGAACATGTTTTACTAGATGAGCAACTACTTGGGTTGGAGATAATATTTGTGCATTGCTTTTCTGTTTGAAAATCTCAGCTGAAGATTTTTCGCCAGATTCAAGAATATTTCTATCATATTTATTCACGAAATTTCTCCTTTGGTATATTTCAGCATTGGAGAGCTGATAATTAAATTGTAGCAAAATTAAGACATTTTTATAAGAAAAATAAGAAGAAAGGAATTAGAAGCATGGACCAATCACAAATTTTTAACTTTGAACAAAATGAAGTTCGAACATTTCTGGAAAATGACATTCCGTATTTTGTAGCCAATGATGTTGCCAAAACTTTGGGATACAGGAATCCAAGCGACGCAACTAACAAACATTGCAAAAAAGCCATAAAAACATGGGGTAGCGATTCGCTAGGTCGTCGCCAATCTTTCAAGATTATTCCGGAGTCAGATGTTTATCGTCTCATTATCAAATCAAACTTACCGAGTGCTGAAATATTCGAAGCCTGGGTTATGGAAGAAGTCTTGCCGCAAATCAGAAAGACAGGGAGCTATACAAACGTTCCTCGCACGTTTTCTGAAGCATTGAGGCTGGCGGCAGATACAGAAGAAGAGCGTGCAAGGATGGAACAACAGATCAAAATAGACGCGCCTTATACTATGTTTGGAAAAACTGTCTCAAACTCAGATGGAGCCATCTCGATAGGTGAATTTTGTAAGATTGTTTATGAGAAGCACGGAATCAATATTGGGAGAAATAAAATGTTTGCTTGGCTCCGTAAAAATGGGTATTTGATCTCGTTTGGCCGAGAAAAAAATAATCCAAAACAAAAATATATTGAACAGGGGCTATTTATTTGTAATCCAGTAATTGTCGCAAGAACACAAGGGAACATACAGGAAGCGACCACATTAATCACGGGAAAGGGCCAGGTATATTTTTTAGAAAAATTACAGGAGGATTCAGAATGAGAAAATCAACGAAAGACACAATCGGTGTTTGGCTGTTATTGCTAATTGTTGTCACTGTCAGCGCTATCCACGCAGCTCTTGGAGTTGCATTGATAACGGCTTGGGCTACTATCGATCTTGCTTGGTATGCAGGAATTGCTGAAGGGAAAAAGCGCTCTGCGAATGTAATTAAATTCAAGGAGGGTGAATAAAGGTGTCGGAGACAGAAGTGCGTAATTTCGATTGGATTGGCGCAAATAAGTGGTGGCAAGAAAACAAACCGTTGATCCGCTCGCGTCAACATATTGAACGGATGAAAGAATCAATGGTAATGAATCAGAAGGAGGAACAAGTACGTGCGATTTGATGAAAAACTTTACACTTACTCCTGCAAACCTTGTAGCAGAACGGTGCGTCTGAATGCAACTGAGCTAGAAAGATGCAAGCCTTGGAAGGGACCATATTGCTCGAAATGTGGCCAAAAACTGAAACAAACGAAGGGAGATAGCCATGGCGACAACTAGAAAAAGATTAACAGAATTTGGTTTTGAGGAAGTCAAAAAGACACAAAACTATCGACTTTTGCAACTTGTTATCAGCGAAACTGGCGATCGTTTCCGGACAGTGCTTCATTGGTATTCCGATACACCAAAAAAGGTGTACATCAATATGTACAAAACATCAGGTACGATAACTATTACTGAGGATGACGTGCTGGGAAATCACAATAAACTGTACAGTGGTGTTTTGAAAAACTGGAACAGATTTAAAGAAATATTTCCAGAAATCAAAAGTGCAATTTAAGGAGGAGATAATATGCCGAACAATACGCTAAACGATTTGAACAATTTTCTTTTTGGTCAACTGGAAAGATTGGATAACCCAGAAATGACACAAGAAGAATTAGAAGCAGAAATCAAGCGATCAGAGGCTATGACAGACGTTGCTGAACAAGTGATCAAAAATGCCAATACGGTTCTTGCAGCAGAAAAAATGTACTCAGGAAAAGACGGTTGGGTCGATCCAAAACGAAGACCAAAAATGATTGAAGGATGATTTTATGCCTAAAAAAATATACACCAAAGAAATGATCGATTATCTAAAAGAAATCACGCCGGGCCGATTCACTGAGGAAGTCACTGAGATGTTCAATCAAAAATTTAATATGCAACTGACTGAAAATAAAATAAAGAGCCTTCGAAGTAATTATAAGATCCGAAGTGGGATTCCCGCATCACTTAGAGGTGTGAAGGCGAATCAAGGGAAAAGGATTTTTTCTGATGAGCAAGAGCGATTTATCAGAAAAAATGTACAAGGAAAAAGCAATAAAGATCTAGCCGAGTTAATCAATCATACGTTTGGGCTCCAAATAACGATTGCCCAAATCAAAGGATGGAAGGCAAATCATAAGTTAAGTAGTGGATTAACAGGCTATTTTGAAAGAGGACATGTGCCTATAAATAAGGGAACCAAAGGAATGTTCAATGTTGGAGGTAATAAGACATCATTCAAGAAAGGGCAGCCTGCCCGAAATCATAAGCCAGTAGGCACCGAACGTATCGATCGTGATGGCTATGTGATAGTAAAAGTGCAAGACGATGGCCCATGGCATAAACGCTGGCGCCCCAAACATAAATTGGAATGGGAAAAAGTGCATGGGAAAATCCCTCCGGGCTTTGTACTGATTTTTCTTGATGGCAACAAGCAAAACATTACCATGGAGAATTTGAAGTTAGTCACACAAGCTCAAAACTTACAGTTGAACCGAAAACAGTGGCGCTCTGAAATTTCAGAAGCGACGTTGGCAGGTGTAAATCTAACACAGATCCAAGCCAAAGTAACAAAACACAAAAAAGGGCCTACACCAGTTCCCGCTAGTGTAAGCCAAAACAAAAAATAAAGAATTACTCAAGGAGATTATAGCATTATGAATGAAAAAATGAAAGATTTAGCGAGACAGCTACAAGATGAATGTCGTAAGGAAGGGGTGTCCTTACTTTGCACGATGCAAAAAAAAGGAAAAGCTAACGTCATTGCTCTTGGAAATATTATGGACATAGGATTGTGTTTAGCGATGGAAGATCGGAATCTGGACAAACAACTCCCAGTTCCTGCAGCACTTTTACGGAAAACCGCATTAGAAGCTTTGAAAAGTACAACGGTTCAACAAGATGAGGTCAACGGTCATACCTTTGTACTAAATGATCTGGCGGATCTTCCGGATGTTTTGAACCGGATTATGCGAGGTGAATTTGAATGAGCGCCTTCGATTCTTTAGGAGCAAGACAGTTTCCGAAAGATGAACCGACACCAATTGCATTCGATTGGAAAGGTGATCCTCTTTTCGCAGGGGAAATGGTTTACTCGATTGATGATCAATTTGTTCATGAAGACGATTTATTGCGCTATACCCAAGAAAAATTAGGAAAGCCGGTGCCATTATGACCACAGAAGAATTAACAATTCAACAGAAATTGATCCATATCCAATCAGAGTTAAAAGTGCCAAAGAATAACTTTAGTGAATATGGCGGATTTAACTTCCGCAATGCAGAGGATATTTTGAAAGCTGTCAAAAAGCATAATTTAGAACATGGACTTTTATTGACCTTAACAGACGTTCCTCTATTCATCGAAGGTCGTTTTTATATCCGTGCTACCGCAACGCTCACTGATGGGGAAGAATCCATCAGTATTGATGCATACGCACGAGAAGCAGAATCGAAATCCAAAATGGACGACAGTCAACTTACCGGCTCTGCTTCTTCCTATGCACGTAAATACGCCTTGCAAGGTCTTTACCTAGTGGATGATGGTATTGATCCAGATTCTATGAACCAGGACGAGGAAGAGCCTGAGAAGACCGAACAGGAAGTGTTCTTTAAGTATTTCAAGCACTATGCTAATGGCGTTGCGGAATTGACGAATAAGCCGTATGAGGAAATTGAGGCAAATGTCTTGGGCGTTAATACTTTCGCACGTATAGAGGATGTGACACCGGACATGTATGCACAGGTGATTGGAACCGTCAAGGCGATGGGCAAGAGAGCTGAATTACAGCTAAAAGAGAGAGTGGCAGAGGAAACGAAGGCATCTAAGCCAGAAACAAAGAAATTTACCTGGGGGAAATAGCAGATGAATGAATTAATTAAACCTGACACGATAATTCATATCGATTACACACCGAGCACCATTTCAATCCAAAACGAAGCAGAACTAGCAAAACTAGTCGAAAATACGGTGAAGCATTATAAGAGCTTGACGTTTACTGAAGGAGATATTCAGGGGGCAAAAGATGCTCGAACGTCTCTCAACAACATCATCAAGCTTTTAGATGCAAAGCGTAAAGAAGTGAAAAAAGGCTACTCTGAACCTCTCGACGCTTTTGAAGACAAAATTAAAGAGTTTGTTAGTCAGATCGATCAAGCCAAAGAAGGAATCGCTCAAAGCCTTGAAAAATTTGAAACGCAGGAGCGAGAAGGTCGACAGGAGAAAGTACAGGCAAAAGTCAATGAATTATGCAGTGTCGTGGGAGTCGATCCTGACCAAATCGAAATTCTTGATCAGTGGACGAACAAAGGTGCTTTCACTTTGGCCAAAGGTGAATTGAAAGCAGCAATCGTTAAAGAAATCACTGAGAAGATCAACGAGATTGTTTCTGAGAAGCAGACGTTGGCTGCGAATAAACAAGTAATCGAAAATTACGCGGAAGCAATGGGATTGGATCCTGTTTCTTGGGTACGATGGATCGACCAAGGACATGAATTGCAGGAAGTGATTGATCAAATAAAGCAAGTAGTAGCAGAAAAACAACGACGCCTCGCGGCGGCCGCAAAGGTTATTCAGGAAGTGGAACAAAATGAGCCTGTTCGCTCAATGAGACACGATGAAGAAACTGGTGAGATTCTTGAGAATTCAGTTGAAAAAAATGAAATAGTTAAAGATGGAAAAACTGTGACATTAAAACTTAGAGGAACCGATGATCAATTCTTTTTGTTAAATAAAAGCATTGTTGAGTTTGGGATTGAAGTCGTTAAAGTGAGTGAATAATGCTTGGAAAGGTTGTTTATCACGAAAATAAGCGCTTAATGCTTGAGTTTGAAGAAGAAATCAATCCGGAATTTTTGAAATTACTTGCTCGAGAAAAAGAGAACTTAGTGGAAGTCAAATTGATCGATAATGAGCCGAAGTCTGCCAAGCAGAATGCTTTGGCTCATGCGTTGATCAAGGATATTGCAAAGCATCAGGAATTGCCATTGCACAAGGCGAAGCAGATGATGAAAGATTTGTACAAAGAAGGGCATAAGATCGAATTTAGCCACGCTGAAGCGTCAATGACTGAAATGAACCGATGGATCGAATTCTTGATTGAACACGTACTAAGCGAAGGGATTCCGCTTCCCAAACGTTATGACTATCTGCTCGAGTACGAAAAATTCTTTTACTTTTGCTGCAAGTACCGCAGGTGTTGTGTATGTGGGAAGCCACATGCTCAAATTCATCATGTAAAAGCGGTAGGGAAGAGAAAACGAAACAAGGTCGATCATCGGCTATTTCCTTTTGCAAGTCTATGTTGGGTACACCACAACATTGCTCACGCAATCGGAGAGCTACAACTGTTAAATGATTTCTTGGTTACACCAGTATTTCTAGATAAAGAAGCATTGATCAAAATCGGCATAATGTCTAATGCACAGATACTTAGATTTGATCAAGAATATCACGATGAAGAATTATTCCAAAAAGCGATTGGAGGATAAAAATCATGCAAGATAATAAATTACATCAACATTTGAAAAAAATCGTTTGCCAGCATGCATCACGACCAGCATTGCAGTGTGTTCAGTATCATGAAGATGGGAGCCTAAGAGCAACAGACGGACATGTTATGCTACGAATCAACAATTTTCATGACATCAATCAAACGCTTATTCAAAATGTACGAACATTGGAGTTTAAAGACCTAAAATACCCAGATACAGACAACAATTTCGTTAAAGATAACAAACAAAATAAACTGAAAATAAGCTTGAGTGTCTTTAAACGAGTCCTTCTTGCTCTGAAAGAAGGCAGTTTTTCAAATATTGTCACCTTACACTTGGATTCTGAGAAAGTAGAGATCACGAATAATCATAGCAACTCAGAAGTGCCAATCTCGATCACTGTTGGCTGCAAGTATGAGGGAGAATCAATGGAACTCAGCTTTTCTGCTGAAAACCTGTTGAAGATGGTCAACTTTATGCTCGATGCCAAACAGCGATACGCAGTGGATGATGTTGAACTTTTCATTGGATCACCAATCAGACCCGTAATTGCGGAACTTGAAGAAGGCAAGTATCAATTTATAGTAACACCTGTAAGAACACGATAAGGGGGCGAATGTCTTGACTGGACACAGAAGTTACTTTGCCATCATACCTGCAAATGTTCGATACGATAAAAAACTGACTGCCAATGCAAAGCTGCTTTATGGCGAGATAACAGCTTTAGCAAATGAAAAAGGATATTGTTGGGCGGGCGACCGATACTTTGCGGAATTATACGGTGTCAGCAAGACAACTATCCAAAGTTGGATTAAAGCATTGACTGATAATGGCTACATTACAAAAGAGTTGATTTACCGAGAGGGTACTAAAGAAATCTTGAATAGGTATATAAGAATAGTTGCATACCCTACCCAAGAAAATTTAGGTACCCCTACCCAAGAAAACTTAAGAGATAATAATACATCTTTTAATAATACATTTAATAAGACAAATAAAGAAGAAGTTGAAACTTCTTCCAGAAAGTATTCTGACGAACACTTTCGTCTCGCTTCTAAGTTACAAAATAATTTGATTGATGATTTTCCAAAAGAAATGAAAAAAGCGGATCTTGACAAGTGGGCAGATGTTATTCGACTCATGGAAGAAAAGGATCAACACACGATTGAACAAATTGATTATGTATTGAGTTGGCTACCGTCAAACAGCTTTTGGTTTGGTAATATTCGGAGTGCGAAAAAACTCCGAGATAAGTTTGAAACGCTGAAATTTGAAATCAAAACAGAAAAGTCTAAGAAACAGGGAAATAAGAATTTTGTTCGAGAAGAAAAACTGCCTGATAGATTTGTAAATCCTGAAACAGAGCCGACGTTGGATCCAAAGCGTCAAGCAGAGATCGAAGCAAAGCTTAAGGCATACCAGGATCAAAAGAAAGGAGCTGCTACCTGAACAAAGAGCAACGCAGAAAAAGAATGATTGAGCGAAAAAGACTAGTGTATCTAGCAGAGCATCCGGATTTTGATACCAACTCAGAAATTCGAGCCGCATGGGAGTATTTTAAGGATGAAACAACTTCCCCTTACACCAGAATCAATGGACTGATCGAGGTGGTCCATGAAGGCGAAGTCATCTTCACCGGAAACAGAGCTGAGGTGCGTACCAAGTTCGCAATCAGTCACTCTAACCTAAGTAGAAAATTGCGGGAGAATCGACCTGACCGAAAAAAGCGGTATTACCGGATAAAGGATTAATTCAAAAGGTGTCCCACCCTAACATAGGAGGTGTCCCACCTAGTGCCTACAAAGAAAAAACGCCCTAGATATGCGCTGGATGATGACACAATAGAGAAGCTTGAGTGGTTATGCAAGCAGCATCAGAAGCGGACGGGAAAAAAGAAAGTGTATCCAAAGGATACGTTGACGGAACTCATAAACAACGATTTTCAGATCAGAAAACGGTTTGGATAGGAGGAGCGTATGTTAAACAAACAGCAAAAATCATTTTATCGACGTAGAATGATTTTTATCATCGGGGATCGATCTGTTGAGGATATCCCAAAAAACGAATTGCAACAAGTCCAACGGATCGGCAAATTAATAGGGTCGCCGATCATGGATCACTCAAGGCCACTAGAGCCAATCGATTTTTACACATTCACCTACGAAGATTATATGAATTTGATTGATGCGGGCTATAGTGTGAAAGCAATTGTCAATGCCTTAGGTATCAGTAAATACCGCTGGATGAACTGGCGATTAGAGAATACACCTGCAGAGGAGGAAGCAGAATGTCTCAAGTAGTGGACGATATGTTTGATGGATTTATTTGTCAAAGGTGCGGTAGTTTCGTCGATGGAGAAGCACCGGGATATCCAAGAGACTGCGAGGACTGTGAAAGCGAGGCAGATGAATGACTCTATTTTTATTCTTCTTAGGAATCATAGTACTGGCAAGCATCAATAATCTTGCGAAGGAAAGAGAACATCGAGATAAAGCAGTTCACGCCATCGTGGTTCTGGTCACGTTAGTGATCATGTGGAGTTTAATTCGATGAGTACCAAAGAATCACTAATTAAATGGGTCGTAGCAGATATGGAAAAAGACATTGACGGTGAGAAGCTAAGAAAGCTACAAATCATCCTTAGGATGCGATTGGAGCATTTTGAACTAACTAAGCCATCAAGAGAACTCGTTTTGTATGACGAGACCTCGGACGTTGTCGCATATCGTCAATTTGTGGTCTCAAAGAAGATTCAGGGGATTTCTGACGGAACTTTGAATCTTTACATGCAAACAATCAATCTCTTCATGAGGACGCTAAGAAAGCCGTTTAAGGATATCGCTACAAATGACATCAGATTATTTATTGCCAATCGAGAAATTAAGGATAAAGTGTCCAAAGGAACATTGGCCAGAGAGCGTGGATGCATCGTTCGATTTTTCCGATGGTTGTATGTTGAAGAATACATCCCTCGTGATCCAGGAATACGAGTTGAGAAGATAAAATTGCCGAAACGGCGCAAGCAAGAATTCAGCGAACTTGAAGTTGAAAAGCTGAGAAGTGCTGCGTCCAATACAAAAGAGACAGAAACTATAAACCTGCACGTATTCAAAAAAGATCAACGAAATGTTGATCTTTAGATGTACTCGTAAGTTTAAATATATTTTTTATAGAAAAATCTAGTTTGAGTTTCTAAAGGAGAATTATCAATATGGCCGACTAATTCATAACCATTTTTTTCGTAAAATTTAGGTGCATTAAAGCTCATTGTCTCTAAGAAAATATAGGATATCCCCTGTTGTTTGGCAATGGACTCTACATGATTTAACAATTTGGTTCCAATTCCTTTTCCTTGTGTATTATCAGAAACATAGAAAAGTTCAATTTGCAGATAATCCCAATGAATAAAACCAACGATTCTCCCTAAAACAATACCTTCTGATTCGTATACAAAGCTAAGATGTTGATAATTTTGTTCTAATTCAGGAATGATTTTCTTTGTATATGATTCTAATTCGGATAATGTTACTTCTTTGTTTTCTGCATATTGCATTTGTTTAATTGACATAAATACACTTCCTTTTCAATTTAATGCCCGAGAAGTACTAATTATAGCGCCTAAATATAAATTGTCAATTTTCAAAAGAAAAAAATGAAGGTATTCGGAAATTTGAGTAATTCCACTATTCACCAAAATTGTGGAAATAAAAAAAACTACCCTAAAAGAGTAGCAACAGAATCATAAATTATTTTTTTTGGAATCGAAAATTCCGTGCTTAACTGCTAACCTGATGATTCCATAAAGCATAAATCCTATAAAAATATACCAAATAAAAGCTAAAAAAGTTCCCAAAACAATACCTCCTTTTAGGTATTGTAACATATTTATATTTTACCAAGTCAGTTATCCGACGAAATAAAAAACTGATTGATAATGATATCAACCAGTAAGGGCTATAAACGATCGAGGATAGCGTTACTTATCATCGTTTTCTTTAAAGTAGTCATCAATGTACTCTTTAATTTTTTCAAAATCTTTAGTCAGAAAGAATTTAGAAGGAACTTTTATGATAGGAAGGTTGTTTTCATTATCAAAAGGAACGAATGGCTCAGGAAGGACCAAGTAGTCAACATTATCTTTGTCCCTAAGATAATTTACTGAAACATCGTAAAACTGAGAGAAATAATCTTTAAGGCTTGTATCTTTTTTAAAAAGAAGTCCCGGAGATAATGGCGTATACGTCATTACATTATTGAGCACTAAGACAAAACAAATTTTTTTCATAGATAAACCACCTTTCAGTTAGATTATATACTAATTAATAGAATTAATGTAAATGAATTGAAAATGTCGGTATTTGATTTTTTGATAATAAAAAATCTTTAGATCGAAAAAAAACAAATAAGTCAGCTATCGTCAGCGATAACGGAAAAAAGACCCGCTAGGAGTCTTTTTCTGGAATAATCTCAAGTCCATGTTCAGCAAGGCGCTCATGCGAGTCCATGGCCATTCTCATAAGAAAATCAATTTCAAGACAGCGGATAAATTCATCTTTGTACTCACGAATGATCTTTGATAGGGCGTTCACGTAATCATTTGGATCGTCAGTCAGTTCAATTTCGGTTGGCGGGAAGTCATACTTCAAATCATCAAAAATATAGTCGGTAGTATTTTTCATAACAGCACGTGCATCAACAGTAATTTTCATACGATCGCCTCCTATGGCGATTATATCATGGACGGAGGGATATAATGACCAGAAAAATTAAGATCGAAATAATTAAGGACGTCTATTGGGAAGATTGGGGAACCATGCGAAAAGTTTTTAAAAAAGGTTGGATTGGTTGGGTTAATGGCTATTACGAAAATGGAAAATTGGTGAGCGTATCTGGCGAAAGTCCAATTTACGTCGGCGTATCAGATGAAATTTGGGACGATTGCTATAAAGTTTTGGAAAAGGAGCAAGCCAATGAAAACTAGCCAAGGAATCATCATAGTGCTGCTGACAATCGCAGGCTTGAGTTGGCTATCCTATACAATAATCAACTAGATCGAAATATTTGATTTATATTAATAGGTTGGTTAGTAAATGCATTGCAAAAAAACTCAACAAATCCACATTCTCTACAAATTGCCATATCAAGAACTATAGGTTTCCCTTGCTCAAAATGATGAAAACTTTCATCGGCGAGGATACACAAAAATTTTACTTTCTTTGGTGGATTTACAAAAGCTATTTTGAAACTATTACAATTTAAACATTGCATTTCAATAACCTCAATATTTATTTTATGTACGATCCTAGCGAGGTGTGATAGAAGTAGCAACGCCTAAGTGGGGTTTGTTTGCCTCGCTAGGAGAAGGCTAGTAATTACCGAATAAATGTTATCGTCTAAATACCCATGTCTTTGAAAGGAGATTCGATACTAGCCTTCAAAAACAGGCTACTATATTTAAATAACAAATTTCAAACAGATTAAGAAAGCTTAATCTATAACGGATGATTTCTTAAGAAATCTGGGGAATAAAAAGTCGGATTCCTCCGACTTCTCCTTGAACCTATTGATACATGACTTAAATGAATTATAACAAATCGGGGGATACGCGCTATGACCTTAGTTCCAGAAATCAATAAGAAAGAGACGAAGAAGAATGCACGAGCTGTCTTATCTCAATACCGACGATTAAACCGAATTTCAGAACGTGCGCCCATCGATCTGAAATCACCAATTATTACTGATATGCCCAGAAGCGGGGCGCAAAATGGATCACAAGATGCTTTTCTGGAGTGGATAGACGCTGAAATTGAAAGAGACGCAATTGTCGCTGCACTGGCCAAGCTTGGATTAGTTAGCAGGCAAATACTTTACTATTCATTTTGCGATCTCGAGAAGCGGTCAAATTACGAAATCGGCAGCCTAATTGGCGGGTATAGCGACAAGAATGTTGAAAAGCTAAAAGCAATCGCTCTGGTCGAGTTTGCGGATGCTTACAAAAAAGGAAAATTATTAACTCTGAAAAAATAGGGTTTTTGTAGGGAAAGTGTAGGGTTTTTTGACAAAAATCCATGATAATATGGTAATGTCGAAAGATTAAGAGATGTGGTTGATGGGCTACTCACAAACTAACTCATAAACCGAAAGGGGGCTAATCCCCTTGTCGCTTTATTCTTCTTTGACAGAAAGACGGTAAAACTAAAACGAATGGAGTTGAGAACGCTCCTTATCTTCATTCGCCGTCTTTTTTATGTCACTGTGGCGGAAGTAGGAGACGCAACGGTCAATGGTGAATAACCTCGTGAGAACCTAATCAGTTCTTGTGTGTGGTGCAATCCCACTCCAGTGACATAACGCATTAGAAACAATAGGTTGATTCCGCATACTAGTTAAGTCGGACGTAATATGATCGGACTGATAATCCGTCCCACCCTAATTGTATTCTTTATAAGTCGTGACGGGTAGCTCAGTGGCTAGAGCGTTTGGTGGATAGCCAAGAGGTCGCCGGTTCGAATCCGGTCTCGTCAATTAATTAGCCGATTAGCGGAAACTAATCCGGCAAGCGACCTAGCATCGTGTAAATACAACAATCATTGCTAGGGATGGTTGTAATACAAAATGAAGTCACTCAGTCGAGTGGCTTTTTATTTTAAAGGACAAAAAAGCTACCGGTGTCAGATCCGGCAGCTTCAGGCAGATAACGACTTTATTAGATAGTTAGCTGTTATGTTTTGGATAAAGTGGATCTGCCTATTTAAATAATAACATCTAATTATAAAATATACAAAAAATGCCACCATGCTTGGAGGGATGGTGGCATTATGTAAATATCAAATAAATGAAATTTACATATATATAATATATCATAATGACGAAAAAAACGCCACTGAGCTGTTGATACTCAGTGGCGGAACAGGGTTGAAGTCTTATAGATACATATTAAAGGAGTCCCTGTTACAGCATATTATAACAAAGAAAAAATTAAATTTCCACTGGAATTCAAATAACTAGTGTGTAGGTAACCAGTTTCATGCTTTTCACATTCGTAATAAAAGACTCTTCTGCTTAAGGTAGCATAATAGACAAGAAATATATTTCCTTTCATTAGGAACGTACTTTACAACAAATCTTGCATAAGAAAAACTTGGCAGAGGGCCTTTTTAAACTAATATAGAGAAGCGCTGCATTTTATTCCGTATGAAAACCAATGTCAGTAACTTTATCATTTTTTTTGATACGTGGGCAATCTCTATCGTGAATTACGAATCGATTATTCGAGACCTTTAATTTTTTCTTTTTTATTACATAATATGGCATGCCAGTTCACCTCTCTTTTTATTTCCTATTATACAGTAAATAAGATGTAATTTTTAATAAAATAAGAAGATTTTAAGTTTGATAGGAATTAGAAAAATACCATCTAATGAAATCCAAATTATGCTAACGGAAATCGCTTAGGTAGATTGTCTCATCAATAGTTTGAAGACATTTGAAGACAACTATGGATAGGAGGAAGCTATGAAAATTACTAAAATGAAGTTAGATGAATTAAAAAATGCAGACTACAACCCTCGTATAGCTCTCGAGCCAGGAATGGAAGAGTATGAGAAATTGAAACAATCCATCTTAGAATTTGGATTTGTGGATCCTCCAATCTTTAATGTACAAACAGGGAATCTCGTAGGAGGGCATCAGCGTGTTGCTGTGGCTCGAGATTTGGACCTGTTTGAGGAGATAGAGGTTTCCGTTGTAGATTTACATCTCGAGAAGGAAAAAGCTCTCAATTTGGCTCTCAATAAGATTTCTGGTAAATGGGATGAAGAGAAGTTAGCTTTTCTCTTAAAAGAACTCGGAGAAGAAGATATCTCTTTAAGTGGTTTTGATCTTGAAGAAGTCGAAGATTTAATTACTGATTTTGACTATCAAGAAGACATTGATAAACCAATTGTTGAAGATGATTTTGACGTGAACCAATACATTGAAAATCATCCAGAACCTAAAACTAAACGTGGCCAACTTTGGCAACTAGGCAAGCATTTCTTGCTTTGCGGTGATTCGACTAATCAAACTGATGTTGATCGCCTATTGCAAGGGAATAAAGCAGACTTAGTTGTAACGGATCCGCCATACAACGTTGCTGTGAAGTCTAGCAACGAAGAACTGACGAATTCCGGTCGAGGTGAAATTCTCAATGATGATATGGATCATGATGACTTCGTTGGATTTTTAGAGCAAATTTTTCTGAACTATTCGCAACTCATGCATGATCAAGCGGCAATTTATGTTTTTCATGGCTCATCGTATCAACGGGAGTTCGAAAATGCAATGAACGCTGCAGAAATTGACGTTAGAGCTCAGTGTATCTGGGTTAAGAACAATGCGACTTTTGGGTGGAGTCAATACCGTTGGCAACACGAGCCGGTGTTTTATGCGCACAAGCGGAAACAAGCACCTGAATGGTACGGCGATAGAAAACAAACTACTGTTTGGAAAGATGACTTGATCCAAGATATTCCGGACGTGAGTATTTGGCAGATCGCTAAGGACGATGCCATGAAGTATTATCATCCAACACAGAAGCCGCTATCTCTCATTGCAATTCCAGTGAGGAATAGCTCAAAACGCGGCGACATTGTAGTCGATCTATTCGGAGGATCTGGTAGCACATTAATGACCTGTGAACAGTTGCAGCGGTCTTGCTACACAATGGAACTTGACCCGATCTTTTGTGATGTGATTATCGATCGATGGGAGAAAGCGACCGGTAAAACTGTAGTATTGTTAGAAGAATAAAAAAGAGGCCGGTGCGCTAACACCGACCCTTCAACGAGAACTATAAGCCCCCGAAGATACAGAGAATGCCCACGCGTGGTCTTTCGATACCCTCTGTATCTTCTAGCATTATATCTAATGCGGAGGGCTTAAACAATGGGAACACAAGATCGTGAAATGGAATATCTGATCCAAAAGGCTTTAGAAGAGCAAGAGTCAGTCGATGAGTACAAGAAAATTATTCGTGTCGCCTTAGGAAAATGGCTTAATAACTTGAAATCGGGAGAAATAAAACTGAACTCAATCAATGATTTGAAAGTTCTGATTGAAGCAGATTTAATGCTAAAACAAATTGAAAAATAAGAAAACGAAACTCAATTAAGATTGATCGTGAGGTGGTGTAAGTTGAATGCCTAGGAAGAGAGATCCTAAACGAGATGAAGCTTTTGATATTTATAGAAAAGCCAACGGTGACATACAGAATCGAGAAATAGCGAAGCAATTAAACATCTCTGAAAAAACAGTTGGGTCGTGGAAGTCAAAAGATAAATGGACCCAAAAATTGAATGGAGTACTCCAATCAGATGAACGGAGTACTCCGAAAAGCAAAAGGAGTACTCCAAATAAAAAAGGTGCTCCTAAAGCCAACCAAAACGCAAAAGGCAATAAAGGGAACGCTCATGCCTCTCCGCCTCAAGGGAATAAGAACGCTTTGAAGACTGGCGAGTTCGAAACAATTTTCGAGGAATTTTTATCAGATGATGAGAAGGACATATACTCAAGCTTGAGTGATGATCCTTTTTTTATTCTTTCAGAGGAGATCAAACTTCTGAAAATTCGCCAACGTCGGATGATGCAGCGTATTAAGGATGCTGAGGACGGTCTAAATCAGGAAGAAATTGAAAGGCTGCAGCAGTTGCGCAAGGTTAAGGAACCGACTGTTGTGGACGGTAAGGTCGTTACTATCAAGCGCGAAGTTCTAAAGGATGTTCAAGTGTCAAGAAAACAGTTCCGCAAGATAGATAATATCTTGGCCATTGAGGACGCCTTGACACGCATTAGCAATCAGGTGACGAAAGCGATCAAGCAACTTAATGAATTGTCCCTATCAGATGGTCGGGTCGCATTGTTGGAAGAACAAAAACGGAAAATAACTTTCGAAGCTGATATCCTTGAAAACAAAGCTGCTAAACTTGTGCTTAAACAAGGTGAACAGAGTAAAGTACAAGGCCTTATTGATATTGGCCAAGCGCTTATTGGTCCAATAGAAGAAGATGAGGAGAGTGGACGAGATGAGTCAGTTGAAGTTATCGACTAAGCAACAAGAAAATATTTTTCAACCACTCAAAGGGATTCGGATGGAATTGAACGAGGGAACGATTCGTTCAGGCAAGACGATGTCAGACGCACAAAAGATGGCGTTGATCTATGCAGGGCATCCAGATACCAATCATCTTGTACTCGCATATAACCAAGAACAAGCATATCGAATGTTTATGGATTGTGAAGGGTTTGGTCTTGAACATATCTTTGCCAGCTGTGCGGAGATTCGACACGATGAGCATGGCGACCACTTATGGATCAATCTTCCCACAGGGGAAAAGCGAATCTACTATAAAGGCGGCGGAAAAGTGAATGCTGTGGGTGCCATCACTGGGATGTCATTTGGGACTGTCACATTCTTGGAGTTTAACCTTCTGAATAAGGCGGTTATCGAAGAAGCTTTTCGTCGGACCAAGGCTTCAAGCTTTCGTTACCATCTTGCAGAACAAAACCCACCGGCACCAAATCATCCGAATCTTGAAACACTGAAGCAGTTCATTGAAACTGGTTCTTACAAGTTTCGGCATTGGCGGCCACAAGATAATCCTATTTTAACGAAACGATCATTAAAAGAATGGGAAGCAGAGTGTAAGGTCTCTGATTATCTTTACAAACGTGACTGGCTAGGTGATCGTGTGATGCCCGAGGGTGTGATCTATTCAATGTTTAATGAAGATACCCATATGACAAATGAAATCATAGGCAAGCCTGTAGAAGTGTTCTTCAGTGCCGATGGTGGTCAAAGCGATGCGACAACTTGTTCATTAAACCTTGTTACGTGGAAAGATGGAAAGTATTATCTCTATCGAATGGCCAACTTTTATCATAGTGGAGCCGATACTGGTGTCACAAAAGCGATGAGCGAGTATGCCAAAGAGATAAAGTTGTTTAAAGAGTGGTGTTATCAAGAATGGTCATGGCTGCCAAAGCACTCGAAATTTTTTGTCGATCCAGCCTGTAAGTCATTGAGTGAGGAATTACGTGTCTTGGGTATTGTTACAACAAAAGCAGACAACAACTCAAAAGACAAAGTAACCAGCAATGGAACCAAAATTGAAATAGGTATCGAACGTATGCAAAGCGCCTTATCAAAAGGACGCTTTTTTCTTTACGATCATGAAGGTAAATATGGGCATTATTATTTTATTAAGGAGTTAGGGATGTATGTTCGTAATGATAATGGCTACCCGGTTGATAAAAACAACCATGCTCTGGATGAATGTCGGTACGCAATTAATTACTTTACGAAACGCTATGTTCTCTAATAGGAGGTGGTCCAGTGTCATTTTGGCAAACAATAAAAAGAGTCTTTGGAAAGGGGGCGGTTGCGATAGGGGCGAAAAAAGAGCTACAAAGTATTTTGGATCATCCAAAGATTCAAATGAGTCATGAAGAGTATGATCGTATTCAAAGCAGCTTACTTTATTACCAAGGGTACACGCATTGTAATTCTGATCAGAGAGCAAAGGCGAATATCAATATGGCCCGCAAGGTTGCTTCTGAGTACGCGAAGGTAATGTTCAATGAACAGGCAGAAATCACGATCGGGAAAGAGGATAAATCTAAAAAGTATGATGAAGCCAGTGCTTGGATAGAATCTGTGTTTCAACATAATGACTTCAAACGCAATCTTAGCAAGTACCTTGAGCCAGCAATGGCGCTAGGGGGCTTAGTTGTACGCCCTTATTTCAATGACCAATCAGGACAAATTGAGTTTTCATGGGCGCTACCTGATGCATTTTACCCATTGGAGAGTAGCACCAATAAAATCAGTCAGTGTGCGATTGCGTTTAAAACCATCAAAACGGAAGGCTCCAAAACATTCTTTTACACGCTACTTGAGTTTCACCAGTGGATCGATGGAGAGTATTGGGTACTCAATGAGCTTTATGAAAGTGAAAAATATAATGTTCTAGGAATACAGGTATCGTTGGACACTTTGGAACAATATGCAGAGTTGGATCCATCGAGGCATGGGGAAGAAATTGAACGTCCGATCTTCTCTTATTTCAAGACAGCTGGTTTTAATAATATCCATCCATACTCACCACTTGGTGTTGGTGTTTACGACAACTGCAAGCGGACACTCGATCGACTAAACAAAGCTCTAGATGCATTTGATCATGAAATTGATGTTGGGAAACGCCGAGTGGCTGTTCCTGAATCGATGCTGGATGGCGTACCTAACAAAGAAACAGGCACAATTGAATTGACCTTTGATCCAAACGATGATTTTTATGTGGTTGTCCCAGGAGCTAAACCAGATGATTTTAAGATTACTGATTTAACCCATGAAATTCGAACAGAGCAGTATATCGGAGCAATTAATCATCGCTTACGACTTCTAGAAATGGAAGTGGGGCTTTCGACTGGTACGTTCGTTTTCGATGGTGCTGGTGTACGTACGACGAACAAGACTGCAACCGAGGTAATCAGTGAGAATTCGCAGACATATCAGTCAAGAAACCTACAAACCACCGAATTGGAGGAATTCATTCGGGATGTTGTGCTGGCGTTGTGTGAGCTTGGCCGGGCCACAGAAGTTGATGGGAAACCATTGTTTAGTGGAGAATCTCCAAATCGTGAGGACATTGGCGTTAACTTTGATGATGGCATCTTCTTAGATAAAAAGTCAGAATCTGATTATTATCGTGAATTGAAAAATGATGGGCTGATTCCCGGATGGTTAACTTTAGCTAAAATAATGAAGTTGCCTGAAAGTAAGGCAAAAGATTTTTACCGACAAGCACAATTGGATGTGGTCGATGAAACTACTGGGAAAATACGGGATTCTGGATACGAAGACTTTGAGGAGTGATTGAATGACAATTACATCAAAGCAGTTGGAAATCGAAGCTTCATACGTCCAAGATGCTTATATGGCGATGGAAGATGAAATCATGAAGATGCTTGTCCGTCAGTTGAACAAGCCAACTAGAACACCGCTCACAGAAGATAACGCATTCCGGTGGAAGATTGAAAAGATGCAGCAATTAAATTTGTTGAGTCAACAATCGCTGCAGCAGCTGGTAAACGAAACAAATCAGTATTCTTATGATCAACTACGTAAGATCGTCGTGGACATGGGTTTTGAAGTCGTTTCTGATATGGACAAGAATTTGTCTAAGCAAACAGGAAAAGAACCGCCTCCAAGGACTGAAATCGATAATGTGATGGAGTCATATTTCAACCAACAGTGGCGTGATCTCGACAACCATGTCAATCAAACGCTGATTGACACCAATTATCCTAACAATCCGCTGGCTAAGATGTATCAGCAAGTTCTCAATGATACAGTAGCCAAAATCATCGGTGGTGCTAAAACGCCACAGAAGGCGCTTAGAGAATCGATCTATGCGATGGTGGAAAAAGGTGTGATGACAACCTTTGTTGACAAGGCAGGGCGTGAATGGAGCCTTGAGCGCTATGTTCGGATGGTTTTAAAAGCAACCACTCACCGTGTCTATCAGGATCTGCGAATTAAGCGAGGCTTAGAGCATGGCATTGTTACTGCGCTAATGAGTAGCCATATGGCTGCACGACCACACTGTGCGCATATCCAAGGGGGATGGGTGCTAATTGTTCGTACAGAAGATGCACCGGAAGAATTACGACACATTCCATCCATCTATGATCATGGATACGGTGAGCCTGATGGCACACAAGGGATAAACTGTAGACATCGATTGTATATCCAATTCTATGATCCGAATATTGACGTCCATATGAAACAATATGAACCCAAACAAGCGATTGAAAATGCGGACTTGGTTGCCAAACAGCGACGCATGGAAGTCGCTATTCGTCGTGCGAAAAGGCAAATGAATGCAGCGGTCTCACTTGATGAAAAAGAAGATATTCAGCACTTCAAGCAGTTGATTAGAAAACGTCAAGGTGCATTGAGAGTACTAATCGACGAGCATAATCAATTGTTGCGTCGAGATTATTCAAGAGAACAAGTCTATACGTAAACTCCCACAACAGAAAAGTGGTTGTGGGAGTTTATCATTTATATGTATTTTTGGAAAGTATTAATTGTATTGCTTCTTCCGAATCATCTAATCCATGCCAAGTTACAAAACCTTTTGACAAAGTAAAAATGTATATTTTATCAGTCTTAGTTATCTTGCTTACAAGCTGACTTTTTAGATCATTTACTCTAAGGGATGTAGCAATGATGAAGCTAGTTTTTGTTATGGCGAAATAATCGTCTCCGAAAGAATCTAAATAATTATATAGACTCTCATAATTATGTTTATCGTCCAATACTAAAGAAATTTTATAGACATAAGTAACCATAAACTCACCGTCCTTTTTTTACTATACCTAATGATATACGAAAATAAATAAAAATTAAATGAAAAATATAACATGTATTAAATTAATCATAGCAATGATTATTTATTTTGCCTTCTTACTGCTTACAGGCGTTAAAGAGAAAGCTGTCTCGGGTGATGGACGTAACCATCAAATTTATCGGGTTGTGGCGTAACCACTAGGAGGTCACTATGAAAGAATTTTTTAAGCCAATGGAGATGAACTTGCAGTTTTTTGCTGATCCAGAGTCTGATTCTGCTCGTGATGAGCAAGATCAATCTGTTGAAGATCAAACTCAAACTGAGGAAGAAGCAGAAACTAAGGAAAAAGAAACTTCCCCTAAGAAGTATTCTCGTGATGATGTTGGCAAAATGGTTGCTGCAGAAACCAAGAAAGCCGTTGAGAAAGCGAAGCAGGAATGGGAAAAAAGTATTCCTAATGATGCTGAGGAAAAAGAACCCTCAGACCAGTATCAGAGTGAAAAATCAGCCAAAGAAAAACTTGCTCAAAAAGAGGCAGAGCTAGCTCAAAAAGAAATTCGTCTAGAATATCGCGAGAAAGCGCAAGAAGAAGGACTGCCCGTGAAGATCATTGATTTGATTGATTGCAGCGACGCTGAAAAAGCAGAGGCATCATTTAAATTGGCGAAAGAGATTTTAAGAGAAACAACCTCAAAGAAAAAGAAAAAGCAGTTTGTCAGTGGTGGGAATCCTCAATCGGGAAACCCAGATCAGTTAGACCCGTTTTTAGCGGGATTAAAAGGAAAATAGGAGGAATTTTTAAATGACAGTTACAGTTCAGAACTATGCAGAGAAATGGCAGAAAGAGTTAGATCAAACCTTGCAACAAGAATCATTAACAGCGGAGCTTGAAACACCTGAGGTGAATTGGTTAGATGCGAAGACGTTCCGTGTCCCTCATATCAAGACATCAGGATACCAGAACCATAATCGTGAGAAAAAAGGGTTCAATTCTGGGAAAATTACCGTTGAGGATGTCCCTTATACGTTGGACTTTGACCGAGATATTGAATTCTATGTAGATAAAGCGGATGTTGATGAAACGAATCAGGCTGCTTCAGCTGGAAATATTACTCGTGTCTTCTCAAAGGAAAATGCTACGCCAGAGATGGATGCTTATCGTTTTTCTAAATTGGCTGCATATGCCGAAGAAGATGGACTTTCGCAAGACGAAAAAATCACAAAAGAAAATGTTGTTGAAACTTTAAAAGCATCCATTTTGAAAAGCCGCCGTTATGGTACTCAAAATTTGATTCTTTATGTATCTTCTCAGGTGATGGACTGCTTAGAGCAATCGCCTGACTTCACAAGAACTATTAGCGTAGATTCTGCAGGCACTCAAATCGAAACTCGTGTCACCAGCTTAGATGGTGTTCGTATTAAAGAAGTTTGGGCAGAAGAACGATTCTATGAATCTTTTGATTTTACTGAAGGGTTTGTTCCCAAGGCAGATTCTAGAAAATTAAATTATCTGTTAGTTGCGAAACCTGCGGTGATTGCAAAAGCGAAATTCGCTAGTGTTTATTTGTTCGCACCAGGTCAAGTAGGGCAAGGGGATGGTTGGTTGTACCAAAACCGAATATACCATGACTTGTTCAAGATGAAGCATCAAGAAAGTGCTGTTATTGCATCTACCTTAGCAAAGTAGATGCCCCGGAAGAACCGGGGCGATCTGGTAATGACATGAAAGTCGATGAACTTAAAGCCGAGTTGGATCGCCTCGGCATCGAGTATCCAACTTCTGCCAAGAAACCAGAACTAATTGAGCTGTTAAAAGAGAGTGAATAACCAGTCTCTTTTTTCATGGAGGTGAAACCATGGAACGAATAAGACGTAAGCCGTTGAATGAAATCTTTGATGATCCGGAAAGTAACGAGCAATGTGGCTACCTATCTTTTAGAGAGTACAAGCGACTCGTGGATCGTGATACGGAACTGACTGAAAAAGACTTCCGGAAGCTTCTGAGAAAAGCCAGTGCCTTATTGGACATCCAAACCAGACGCTTCTATCAGCGCAACGATCTTGAATCAGATATTCCATTGCGTCGCAACGCTTTTAAGTTGGCTGTTGCTTATCAAATTGAGTACATGCATGAAGCAGAGGCCACTACAACGTTTGGGATGCAGGAGCCGGACAGTTGGTCTATTGGCCGCATGAGCGTTTCTAAAAGTAAGGGTGGTTCATCCTCAACGACGCACGAAGCACCGCTGCTATCAGGGGATGCTATGCTGCAGTTGTCAGGAACCGGTCTACTATATCGTGGGGTGAGTCGATGAGAATGCCGCCAAAACGATTCTTCCCTCATACAATGATCTATCGAAAGAAAATTGGTGTAACCCCAAGAGGTGAGCCCATTCTTGAGGATGAGCTTGTGATTAAGCATGTCCGCTTTGATGACACGGTTAAGTTTGAGCCACGCGACATCGATGGGAAAGTACAAACGCCCAATGCATTAATCTTAATGGTGAAGAAATACACTGGACCATTACCAGAGTTTTCAGTTGCAGATCAAATTGAGATTTTTGGCAAACAGTACACGATCGCAAAAGTTGTACCGCTGAATGCTGATTCACCTGATCCTTTCGGTTATGAAATTGAGGTGGCCTGATGAGTGGGATCAAAATTGAAATTGATCTAGGTGGTGTCCGGTCAAAGCTCAGTGAAGATAACTTGGGACTAGGTCAGTTGAACATGGCCAACCGGATGCTACAAACCATGAATGAAACTTTAGTGCCATGGGACACGATGCATTTGCGTGACACTGGCCATGTATCTGGTCGGGGAAGTCAGCTGATATTTGATGCGCCATATGCCGGTCCGCAGTATTATGGCGGCCGGAAGCATCCGGTAACTGGTGTATGGATACCATTTGTCAATAAGCAGCCCGGAACTGGTCCATTTTGGGATGAAGCAGCGAAACCGCTATTCATGAGTGATTGGTTACAGGCATTTAAGATTGGAGCGAAACTATAATGGATTTTATTGATCGGCTACAGGAAGTAGCTAGTAAAATCGATGTGCCGGTGATTATCCAAGCCATCGATCAGGAGGAGTCAATCCGGTTGGCACCACTACCGGGAGGCCGAACAGTCAAATCGTACATGAATGGGGACAAGGTCAAGGAATTGCCGTTTGAATTCCGGTTCAAGACAAAAGATTTTTCTGGCGATCGTGTCATCTATCAGCTTTCTGAGATTTTAGAAAATGTGAAATCTATCCCATCTGAAGATGGTTCTTATCAATTCATGGCGTTGACAATTTCTAATGAACCTTTTTTGCTTGGGCAAGATGATCAGAAGTTCTTCTATTATCGATTAGTCGTCCAAGCAAAACTATATTTTAAAAATAAACCACAGGAGAGTGAAGACTAAATGAAAAATGTAAACAGTGAGCGTGGCCATTTTATTGCGCCATTTACGAGTATCAACACAGCACCTACGGAATCAGCGTGGGTAGAATTGGCTGACGGAATTGAAGACATTTCGGACGCAAGTACGGAGGCTACAGAAGAAAAGTCTTACTACAATGGCGTGACAACAAACTTGGTTAACCGTGTATCTGGTGCATACAATGTCAGCGGAGATTACGATTCTGAAGATCCAGCACAGAAAATTGTCGCAGATATGAAATACAAAACGGGTGTTGGACGCAAAGTTTGGCATCGAGTGGTAAGTGCGGACAAGACGAAACAATGGACTGGTCATGCGACAGTGACAGACATCGTGGCAGGATCTGGTGCAGCAGATACAACCGAGGACTTCTCTTGTACGATCACCTATGACGCAACACCAACTGAAGGTGTCCCGGGTTCTGGGGGGAATAATGTAGATGCGGCGTTGAATTCAGCGCCAGTTAATGCCAAGGCAAATAAGAAAGAAGAAACCAAGTAAGAGGAGCGTCTAGCGCTTCTCTTTTTTACATAAAAATGAATGGAGGAAACAAACATGGTAAAAATCCAAGTAAAAACAACCCAACTGCCAATTGAAATTGGCGAACATACATTTTACATCGACACATCGGAAAAAGGTGCAGAGGCATTTTGGAAATTAGTTGCAGGCTACGCATCGAAGTCTGCAAAGATCACTGAAAAAGTAGAAAAAGAGACGATCACACCTGAAAGAGCGGATAAGCAAGCGCAAAAAGAACTCGAGAAAGTGATCGATCAGCTTTTGGGCGATGGTGCATTCGAAAAGTTATATGAGCTTTCCCCAGACTATACCTTCATTTCTGAGTACTATATGGAGATTTGTTCAGCGGTAGGAGAAGAGCTTGGTGGTCGAAAGAAGCAGTATTTTGAAAAAATGCAGCACTATTTAGAAGGTTAGATCGATGAAACTGCAGTATCGATTAGAAGACACGGTGGAAATCGAAGGTGTTAGTTATCCGATCGATCTTTCTTTCGATACGGTACTTCGCCTTTTCGATTTATTAAAAGACCCGGGGCTATCGGAGCCAGAAAAAATCCTTTTAGGCATCAATCTGTTGCTGGGTGTTTCATTTTTATATGACATCGAAACACAAAATACGATTTTTTTGTCGATCTTGGAGGCGTTTGATATTTGGGAAAAGCCAAAACCACGATACGACAAGAAAGGCAACAAATTAAAACCAAAAATGAAAGAGATTGCGGATCAGCATTTCTCTTTTGATTACGATGCGCCAAATATCTACGCAGCCTTTTACCAAGCATACGGAATCGATCTGTTTGATCAGCGAGGAAAAATGAGGTGGGAGAAATTTATTGCTTTATTCGGGGGACTGCCGGATGAAACAAGATTCCGCCAAATCGTATCCATTCGGACGAAAAAAATGCCAACAGGAAAAGGGAACAAAGAAGCAAAGGATGAGCTTCGGAAATTGAAGAAACTCTATGCACTACCGAAAGAAGGTGAAGAAGATGAGCAGAAGTGATGGCAAGGTAACGATTGACATAATCGTCAATGGGAAACAAGTCACGAAAGAAATCGACACAGTCGAACAAGGCTTTTCCCGATTGGGTAAAAATGCCGATGATGTGATGAAAAAAGTCGGTTCTGATATGGGAACAAACACTGAATCAGGTGCCAAGTCCGCTAATAAAGCGGTGGATTCGGTAGAAAAGACTGTTTCAGATTTAGGCAAGACGACTGAATCATCCACTGCAAAAGCAGGAAAGTCGATCGGTGATAACTTTGATTCTGGGGCTAAGGGAGCGAACCAAGCAACTGATAGTGTCGTGAAAGGAATTGTTGCGCTAACAGCAACCACAAGCACAGAACTGGCAAAATCAGGGCGTGTGATGGGTGAATCCTTTGAATCAGGAGCTAAGAGCGCAAACCAATCAAACGATAGTATTGCAAAATCAGTCGCAAGCCTCGTTTCTTCTGTCGAGTCTTCAACACCAGGCATGGGTAGAAGTATCAGCGAATCGTTTCTTGTTGGTGCCAAACAGGCGACAGCTTCAACTGATGCCATTACAAAATCAGCTGCTCAAATGGTTTCTCACGTAGAAATTTCATCTACTAAAGCTGGGAAAAGCATTGCAACTAGTTTAGAATCTGGCTCCAAAGATGGCGCGAAAACAGTCAGTGCCGCTGTTGATGCAATGAAGAAAGATCTTGTTTCTTTAGCAGATGAGGCGGAAAAGTCTGGTTCGAAAATGAGTGCTTCATTTGAACAACCGACACCTAAAGCCAATATCCTGACTGGTAGCGTCGGGAAATTAAGTGCTGCAATGTTGATCACTAAAGGAGCCACAGCAGCACTATCTATGGCCAAAGGATCATTAGATGGCGCATTCGGTCGTATTGATACATTGAACAATTTCGAGAACACGATGACCCGTTTAACAGGTAGCTCAGAAGAAGCAGCTGCAGGGATGGAAGGTGTTCGGGATGTAGTGGTTGGTACAAACTACATGCTGGATAGTGCCGCTCAGACTGTACAGCGCCTAGTAATGCAAAATGGCTCACTGGAACAATCGACAAAGAGTTATCAAATTTGGGGTGACGCTGTTGCCATGTATGGTGACGGTGCTGCGGAGACAATGGATAACGTAATGGATGCAATGATCCAAATGAGAGCCACCGGTACCGTAAATATGGCACAAATGGATCGAATGGTCCGGCGTGGTGTTGATCCTTGGAAAATCTATGAAGATGCGACTGGCATGAGTATGCAAAGCATTCGTGATGCATTACGTGATGGTTCGATTGAGGCAAACGATTTCTTCGATACCGTTGAGCAAGCAATGCGCGATGGTGGAAATGAACTCACCTCGGTTTCTGGTATGGCACAACAAGCCGGAGATACGTGGGCCGGGTCATTTGCAAATATGGCCACCGCTACAAGCCGGGGAACTGCGAACATTATCGCATCAATGGATGATGCTTTTGCGGAGACGCGTTTCGGATCCATGAAAGAAAATGTTCAGGGATTCGGAAAAACGTTCGAAGGTGTGTTAAATGGGATCGCTGGTGTGATCCCGCCTGTTGTTTCGGCTGTTGACACAATGGCCGGTGGGGTGATTGCTGTGAAAGATGCTTCTGCGGATGCAGCGCCTTATATCATTGGGCTTGGGACAGCGTTTGGCGGTTTGCTGATCATTCAAAAAGTTGCAGTTGGAACGACAACCTATATACAAATGTTGAAATATCTGACAGGTGCTACTTCTGCAGCTACTATGGCTACTAAAGTTGATACTGTCGCAACTAAGCTATCAACCGGTGCAAATACAGCGAATGCCGCCTCTCTCAAAGGTGCGATTGCGGCTCAGAAGACCTACACGTTGGCGACAAATGCTGCTACTGTAGCTACTAAAGCTTTCGGAGTAGTTAAATCTCTAGTGCTAAATCCAGCGCTGGGTTTAACCGTACTTGCATTGGGACTAGCCGGAGCTGCTGCAGCCAAAATGGGCATAGATTTCTTTGCAGCTCGTAAAAAAGCAAAAGAATTAGCTGGTGATTTAGATGATCTGGGTAGTGAATTAGAAAGCCTTGAAAAAAATTCTGAATCAAACGCGACAGCTTTTGAGACGCAAGGAAAAGTTATTGAATCCAATATGGAGCGAAACAAAGATCTCGCAGCTGAGTTGCAACGTTTATCTGAAATCGAGAACAAGTCGGCGGCCGATAAGAAGCTGATGGCCGACTATGTTGATGAACTAAACAATTCTGTGTCCGGATTGAATATGTCTTATGACGAAGAAACAGGATTACTGAGTGCCACAACAGAAGAAATCAACAAACGCATTGAAGCTTCAAAAGGTATGGAAGAAGTTAGTCGACTCGTCGATCGTCAAAATCAGCTAGCACAAGAAGCTGCAGAATACGAAACTGCATTGAAAGAAGCGACAGACGCACGAGCGAAAATTGCCTATGACGCTGCAGTTGAGGGTGTGGATGGCAAAAAAGTATACGGTGAAGCGCTTGAGGACTTGGCCAATAAAGAAGATGCTGCACATGAGCAGTTAGAAGCCATTAAAGCAGAACAAGCCAAGCTTTACGAAGAAGAAATGGCAATGAGAGAAGAAGTTGCCGCAACAAACAACGAAGCTAATGCTATGATGATCGATTCATACAACCATTTATCAGAAGCCCAAAAAGAAGCGCTCAATTCTATGAACGACATGTATAAAAAGCTTGTTGAGCAATCCACGAATGCATTTGAGACCATGGAACAAAAAGAGTCCATAAGTTTAGATAAAATGGCGGAGAACCTCAAGAAGAATGCAGAAGCCATGGAAAAATGGTCAACGAATGTCGCACTTCTTGCAGAAGCAGGTGTTGACGATGGTATCATCATGCAACTTGAAAAGATGGGACCTGCTGGGGCTGAACAGGCTGCGCGGTTGGTTAAAGAAACCGGTGCTGGTTTGGATGAACTACCTGAAGAAGGAAGAAAACAGATTGAGAAGCTAAACGAGGCAATGGGGACCTCAATGAGCGAAGCGATGGATAGTACAGCTCGTATTGCTGGTGAAGAGGCAGAAGTTGTTGCTGAAAAAATCGGTCTGATTCCTGAAAAAACCGAAGCTTCTCTCAGAAAAGGTTTTGAAGGTCAAGATTTTGCTCAGTGGGGAAAATACCCAGTTGATGAGGTTACAAAAGGTCTAGAAGAAGGCCAAGAACAAGTTGCGGAGGCAGCAGAGAGTTTAGCGGAAGTGCCTGGCGATGTTATTGAAGAAACGATCGCCGAAAAAGACTATTCGCAGGTGACCAATCCACTTGTCAAAGAGTTCGGAGACGGACTTTTGGGTGGAATTGAACCCGTAGGTGATGCCGCAAAAGAATTAGCGGAAACGCCCGATAAACTATTTGGCGAAGTGATTGATCAAGACGTCTTCGCAGTTCACGGTGAAACACCGGGTAAAGGTTTTGTGGAAGGGATTGATCGTAGTAAGGAAGCAGTTCAAGCAAGTACTGCCGAATTGTCTGGTGTCCCAACAGAAGTCTTTGAAAAGGAAATGGATCCTGATCGGTTCGAGCCATTTGGTGAAAACTTAGGTCAAGGGTTAGAAATCGGTATTGATAAATCGGCACAAGGTGTCGCAAACGCCACAAGGGATCTTGCTGAACAATCAAACAAGGAGTTCCGCAAGGCTAACGATATCAACTCACCATCCGGTGTATACCGAGAGTATGGCGAAAATATCACAGCTGGACTGGCCCAAGGGATTGAGCAAAATAGCAGCGCACCTGAACGAGCGATCGTACAGCTGGCCAAGAAGCTGATGTCTTTACTGGATAAAGAACTCAATGCCAATCAGATGGGCAAAAAAATCGGGAAGCCGATGGTGGAAGGAATCGCTCAAGGGATTGATCAGAATTCTTCCAAAGTGTTGAGTTCAATTGCCAAGATGACAGACGAGATGGTCAAGAAGTCTAAGAAGGCTGCCGAAGATGTCGTCAAGGAATTTGAGAAAATGGATCGTGATGTGGACCGCACCTTGCAAAATCTGCCAAGGATTGCCACTGCAGCTATGCGTGAGTCAAATCAAGCTTATCGTGAGGGAATGCGAGATGCGAACGACACAATCCGTGATGGTGCGCAGCGTATGCCTGACCAGATGAACCATTTACCTGATCAGTTTTATCGCATCGGACAAAATTCCATGATTGGGTTAAACAATGGATTGGTGGCTGGTCAAGCACAGGTGTTGAATACTGCCGCAACGATCGCCAATCAGGTAGCCCAAACGATGCAGAGAGCCTTGGATATCAACTCACCATCAAAAGTGATGATGATGGATGTGGGACGTTGGATCCCTGCTGGTATCGGTGAAGGGATTGAACGATTCAAGCATTTTGCGTTAGATGCCATTGAGGATTTAGGTGCGCAACTTGTCTTACCAAATATCCAAGCTGAATCGGTAGCCATTGCCCGTAATGCAGGCTTTGGATTGTCGTTGCCAGCGGTTAAGAGTGAATCGAGAACCACCAACCAAACGATCCATAACACACCGCATATCGATATTCATTTTGACGAAATCACCATTCGTAACAATCAAGATGTAGCAGAACTAACACAAGATATTGCCCAACAAACTGCAGACGAGGTAAGGAGGTCATTAGAATGACGAATGAACCGTATTTTGAATTTAATGGCCAGAGATCAACCGCTAAGAACCTCTATCTCCTAAATGAGATGGAGTTGACGATTCCTGAATCAGACTTGCGTTTTGACGAGGTCGATGGCCGACAAGGTGCGATCATTTACGACAATGAACGAGAAAAAGATATCATCAAAACATTTCCAATGGAACTTAGAAAAGAAGCAGACAAGTCGCTTTTCCAGCAAGTCAGAGAAATTACTCACTGGCTGAAGGAACCAAAGCGATACAGTCGGCTTCTTTTTTCTGAGGATCCGGAATACTTCTACGAAGGTATCTTTCATTCTCAAGTTCGTATTCTCGATCGCTGGCGTGATCACTTTGACGTGGCATTGCCGTTTCGGTGTAAGCCAGTGATGTATCGACTAGATGGCCAAACGGCAGCTGCTCACATATCTGGGCGCACATTAGAGAACCCGGAACCAATCAATTCGTTGCCATTGATCCAATTTAGATATAGCGGTACAGCAGATGCGACCCTGACCATTAATGGTCGCCAGTTTCGAATCCTGAGAGCGGCCGGTGCTGGCATGATTACGATCAACAGCGAGCTAGGAACGGCTTATCGGGATGGCATAGCCAATATCTCAAGTGCGATCTTGATGCAAAGTGATGGCTACCATGTGCCGGAGCTACGACCAGGAACTAATACCATTTCATTCACAACTCAAATCACACAAATGACGATTACGCCAAGATGGAGGGTGACTGCAATATGAGTGTGCCGATTTTATACGACAAAGCAAACAATGATTACAGCACGCTTGGCTTAGGTCTTTTAAAAGAATCAAGCAATGTTTTTGCGACGCGAAAACGGAATAATTTTCCTTTTTTAGAGTTTACCTATCCGGTTTTCGGCGTTCTCTTCTCTCAGCTTGAGAAAGGGAAAAAAGTTGTGGTCGATGTAGGACCGGGCACGAGATCGAAGCGTCAACGATTTGAAATTGTCCGGATCACTAAACCACAAAATGGAATTGTGTCGATCTACTGCGAACACATTGCTTTAATCACTGAAAAAACAGCACTAAACAAAGGACAGAAGCACACCGCTATTTCAGCCCAAGAGGCGTTGAATCAGTGGCGTGCTCTTTTAGTTCCACCTCGTGATTTTACTGTTTTTACCGATCTGACGACCGTCACTGCGATGGACTTTTCCGAAGTTGGCCATTTCGAAAGTGCCGCCGAAGCCTTGGGCGGTAAGGAAGGTTCAATACTTCAAAATTACAACGGTGAATACATTTTCGATAACAACGAAATACGCTTGATGCGAGAAGGTGGTAAGGAGACAGGCGTTGTTATTGCTTATGGTAAGAACTTAGTGGATCTCGTGCAAGAAGAATCAATCGAGAGCACCTACACATCGATTCGCCCTTATGCTCGAGCGAATGAAGAAGGCGCCAATGAGTTGGTTCTTCCGGAAGTTATCCTTGATGGTCCACACGTTAATAATTTTCCGGAAAGACGAGTGCAGACAGTTGATTTAAGTAGCCGCAACCCTCAGACGGTCGCAGAACTTCGTCAGTTTGGCCAATATTACATTTCTAGCAATCAGGTCGGATTACCTCGTGTGAATCTAAAAGTGAAGTTTGCGGATCTGTACAGTGCAACCGGACAAGAACAATATCGACTGCTCGAACAATTGGAGCTATACGACACCGTCACCGTGGCTTTTAACAAGCTAGGTGTCAACGTCAATGCGAAGATCAATCAGACCGTTTGGAATGTTTTGTTAGATAAGTACGAATCGATTGAAATTGGCGATTCAAGAGCTACGCTAGGATCCAACCAGAAAGAACAGGATCGTGATCGAGACGAACAAGTCAATCGACCACCGATTATTGGACCCGGAAACATAGCAAACGTTCGACCTGGCACGATTACAAATTTAGTCGCCTATGGTGGTTTTAGCCAAGTACTACTGCATTGGGATATGCAGGGGCTGACCGTTCGTGAGTATGAGATCTATGGATCCCAAGAAAAGGGATTTGTTCCGGGGCCTAGTAATTTGTTAGGAAAGACAAATGTCAATGCCTATACCCATGGCACAGAAACCAAGCTGCAATGGTATTACCGTGTTCGAGCAGTTAACCATCATGATGTTGCTGGTCCATTCTCAGATGAGGTATATGGTCAAACAGCCAATACAAAAGAACTGGATGAACTAGAAGCGATCTTGGAGGATCTAAATGATCGGATTCTCCCAGAACTGGATGAACGGCTTACAGAGAATGATCAGATCCTATATGAGTTAAAGGAGAACATTTTGCCGGATCTTGAGGGACGATTGAAAGATCTTGAAGTCGAAATGGATATACTCACCACTGTAAAGTTACCGGGACTTGAGCAGAAATTGATCGATAACGAGCTTGCGTTGAATGAATTGAACAATGTTTCGTTACCTTTATTGGATGAGCGTTTGAAATCAGCTGAACAAAATTTCCTTGACGCACAAAAACGAATCGATGATGCAATGGCAGATATTCGAGAGGTTGAGGATCTGCTTTCTGATTGGCAATGGGAGGACACAGTTGAGATTGATGGTGGTAAGATCCGAGCCAATACGATCCAAGCTTTATCGATCGTTGCTGGAAGTATCACTACCACGCAAATTCGTGCAGGAAGTATTGTGGGTAATGATTTGGCCATTAATACAATTACAGCTAGAGAAATCAATGCCCAAACAATTACTGCGAACGAACTGGCTAGTGACTCAATTATGACTCGTCATATTCGGACCAACGCAGTTACGGCCAATGAGATTGCGGCCCGAACAATTGTCGCTGACAATATTGCTGCAGGAACGATCACAGGAACACAAATTGCGGCGGATACGATTCGAGGAAGTCATATCTTTGCTGGAACAATTACAGCAACAGAGATTTCTTCCGGAGCGATCACTGCAGTGAAAATTGCTTCTAATGCAGTGACAACAGTGAAGTTAGATGCTGAAGCTGTCACAGCTGCAAAGATTTCAGCAAACACGATCACAGCAGCGCAGATTGCCGCGAACACAATAACTGCAAACGAAATCAGAGCCCAAACGATCGTTGGAGACAGTATTGCTTCTAACGCCATTATCGCTCGCCATATTACTGCTAACTCAATCGTAGCAGGTAAGATTGCATCGGGAGCAGTGACCACTGCAAAGCTTGCGGCAGGCGCAGTCACAGCCACAACGATTGCAGCACGTGCTGTTTCGGCGGATAAGTTAGCTACTAATGCTATTCAAGTAGGGTTCAACTCAATGGGAAATAGCCTTAGGCTGACACCTACATCGTTGGCATTTTGGCAAAGCACGACTGTAAGATTCATGGAAATGACTGGCACACGCCTTGAGTTTTTTACTGGGCAAAGCACAGCTATTGGCGGCTTTGAACGTAGTAGCATTAGCGGACGAACCTGTGTTGCATATTTTGCTAGAAATACTTATAGCTTGGTATTAGGGCGAATAGTCAACTCCGCAGGAACGAGCGAACAAAGAATACCTGTGATGGAAATTCAAGGAAATAACGCTGCAATCCAGATGCACGCCAACATCAACATGAATAGATGGAGCATTACCAATCAATCCGATATCCGCTTGAAAGAAAATATCCAAGAAACTTCTATTTCAGGCATAAAAGAAACAAAGCGAATTCGCATGGTTGATTTTGATTGGAAACAAGACTATCATCCAATTGACAAAGACACTCCGCCACCAACTACTCGTCAGTTTGGAATGATTGCCCAAGAGGTACCTTTCTTACAAGCAAACATTGATGGGGATAATCATTATTTGTCGATTGATATGAATAAACAAGTCAATCTTAATACGAAAACCAATCAAGAGTTGATCGCGATCGTTGAAAGCCAAGAACAGCGTATTCAAAAATTAGAACGAGAAATGGAGAAAATCGCATGAAGATTACACTAAAGAATTATGAATTAGGTACTGCGTTAGCTTTTGTTGCAAAAATGGACTTAAAGGCAGCAAGTGCTAGTCGACACCGATCGAAATTCAAAAAGGAGCTGCTAAAAGCAGTTGAGGGGCTGCAAGAGTCAGAAATGGAACTGTATGATCAGTATGGTGAAAAAGATGTAGATGGAAAGCTGGTCATCAACGAATCCCAAACAGGATATGAAGTGAAAGATTCTGAAAAGAATCAGTTTGCACAAGAACTACATGCCTTGTTAGACGAAGAAATCGTGATCGAAAGTGGCCTATATGCCAAGAATTTTTCTTTGTTTGGGAAGGTACTTGCTGATTACAATGGTGTGATTTCAGGGAAAGAAGCCGACATCTACGATCGCTTGATGGACGAATTTGAAAAGGAGGAAAAACAAGATGTTAAAGACTAACAAAAGCACTATTGTAAATGGACAGGTCATGATTGACGAAACGATGGTTGTTTATCTATCGGCTTCGATCGATGAAGATAAAGGGGTGTCAACGTCACCAAGCATCAGTATCCAAGAGCCCGAATTATACCAAAAAAACAAAAAGACTTGCCGTGAAGGGATTCAAGAATTTTTGAAAGAACTGTGGGCGTTAGAAGACAAAGATTGAAGGAGGACGGACGATGGAAAATCTCTACGTAACCAGTGAGATCACGTTAAACAAAACGGCGGAAAAACGTTCTTCTCCTATACCGACCAACACAGAGTTTTTCAGTTATGATCAACGCGTCGCAAAAAAGATCATCAACTTTCAGTTTAAAGGGGAGCCTTTGGATCTTTCAGAAGCCAATGTCATTTTGGGCTTTGATTTCGTGACTGCAGGTCAGTCAGTCATTTTTGAAAGTGCTGATGGCTCAATCAAAATCGAGGATCCCGCAGCCGGAAAAGTAAATGTGATGTTGCCAAATGACATATACGCGTACTCCGGAGCAGTGATCATTTATGTCTTTGTTGAGTTTTCTAATGGCCAATCGTTAGACTATCCGGCATTTAGTACGGAATTCCAAGAATCTTGGCTTGATCAAGATCTTGAAGAAATGGCGCAGTTTTATGTGAAGCGGTTCGAGGATCTACGGAACTTGGTTCTGGAACAAGCCTCAGGAATTGATCACGATTTGACCGAGTTTGAACATCGAATTGGACAAATTGAATCGGACCTTGCGGCCTTTGACATCGATGCCCTAGCGAAGGAAATTGAAGAAGAGATTCGTACAACCGTAGAAGGAAGGCTTAGTGACATCGAGCAACGACTTGATGATGCGGATTTTGTCACAGAAGAAATTGTTGATCAAACACTAGAGAAGTTTATGTTTGGTGCACCGCTAGTTCGAGAACCATTGCTTGATTTAACTGGGAAAATTCGAGGAAGCTTTGTCGAAAATGTTCATAGAGCAGGTGGGGTCCTCTCGACATCTTTGCCAAGCAGTGCTGCTGGAGGGACAGAGATTACACAAGCTCAATACAATCGAATAGCCACGAATGACGGGCTAGATACTAGTATTAGTGCGTCAGCTTCAAATGGACGAATGCATGTTGTTTTTACATGGGACGTACTTGGCGATATGAAGCGACGGTTTCCGGAATTATTCACATTTTTTTCTCCACAAACAGTGCAAGAAGAATTGGCTATAATTCAACCTTTTGTAGAGAATATTCAGTTTACTGCCTATGCGCATATCAATTCCACCACCTCATATCCGATCATTGGGTATCGGAGAATGCCTGAAAACACCGGATTCAATTGGCAAGAAATGGCAAGCCACGAGAGCACTTTCCATGATAAACTCACTTTTCCACTTGAGTTAATAACCGGTACTACAGTACTGGGTCATATTGGAAAAGCATCCGTTGTATTACGAGGTCCTGAACGACAAGCAACTAATCAAAATGCGATTCGGATTGCATATGCCAAAGTAGACTATACGGTGGCGTTTAGTTTGGATAAGTTATTTATCCCTAAAACGATCAATCAGATCGCTAACCCAACCATCGATATGTTCAATCAGTTAGCCCAACGAGTAAATGACTTAGAAAAGAGAGGATGATAAAAATGGACGGACACAAAGCAATCTATGACACAAGGGATTTACAGGATCTAAGGCCGTTATTTACACCAAAGGATCGCCCTGTATTTCATCCCTATACGGAAGTCGCACCACCAATTGATCCGCACTTGGTGGTTATTGGTTTTGATTTTAATCGCCAACTTTGGAATGTGGTGAGTGCTGCAACACCAGAAGAAGTTGAAGAGCTACAAGAAACGACGGATTCCTTGGGGCGATCGGTTGTACAGCTGACGTTACAAAATCTACAACTGACACAACAAGTAAGAGAATTGACTCAAGGAGGGCAAGAAAATGCTTAATTTTGAGACGATTCAAGATTGGTACAATCGTGGATGGATGACAGAAGATGATGTCAATCAGTTTCTGGCACTTGGTGCAATCACAGAGGAACAGGCAAAGACAATTTTAGAGGGAGGAGGGAAGTCTTAGGGCTTCTCTTTTTCAATTTCGGAAAGTGAAGGTAATCGGTATGTTTTATTTTGTTAGTCTTTTTATAGGAGGAGATTTTATGGTTCATTTATTTGGAGGAAGTCTGGATGTCATTGATGTCTATTTGACTTTTGTCGTTATTGATTTGGTCGTAGGTTATTTTAAAGCTCTCAAGTCACATAGTTGGATGTCTGCGGTGAATTTAGAGGGATTGTTTACGAAATTCATTACGTTTGCGACAATTTTTGCAGCTGCTTCTCTTGATAAAGTGGCGCCAATCATTGGGATTAGTTTACCAATCAACATTGCGCTTGTATGGACGATCTTACTTATTTTCTACGAGATTAGCAGTATTCTAGAAAATGCTTATGAATCAGGGGTCAAGGTTGGTTTCTTGCAAAAGTGGCTTGCGGTTTTCAAGGAAAATGTACACAAAGAGTCAACGCCGCCAAACTATGGTGATGGCCAAAGCGAAACAGAAAAAACAATCTATCAGCACAAAGATCAGGATCAGTCGAAGGGCTGATCTTTTTCTATACAAAATTTAGGAGGAAAACACTATGACAAAAATTGTAGATTTACGAGGCGATTCAAGAATTTTAGGTCCGTCTAACCCAAATCGATCCGTGGCAGGAATCACCAAGATTGCTCGGCATCATAGCGCAACAGCGACCGGTGATGTGTGGGCATTCCAAAATCACTGGCGAGGAACACTTGGCTGGGGGACTGGTGGTTACCACGAAATTATCTTGCGTGATGGATCAGTACAATTGATCTATCGGGATAATGTAACGACCAATGGGGTGGGAAATCATAACAGCAAGACTTACCACATTTGTGTAGTTGGCAATGGCTCCTTTACTGCAGCACAAGAAAAAGCTTTTGATGAGCGTGCACGTGCAGCCATGCAACGGTTTAATCTGAAAGCATCCGATGTGTTAGGGCATAATGAGTTTTCAGGTCATGCATCAAATAGTTGTCCCGGAACCAATATGGCGGCGGTTCGCAGTCGACTAGGGGCATCTGGTGGATCCACAGTAACAACACCTACACCACAGCCAACTCCTAGCCCTTCACCAACACCGACACCAGCTCAACCAGCGCAGCTTGTGGTCGATGGATCACTTGGACCATTGACGGCGAAACGTTGGCAAGAAGTAACTAAAATGCAGATTCAAGACGGGCGTATCAGCCACCAATGGCGGCAAACTCAGAATCAAAATATTCATGCGGCTATTTTTGACACAACGCTGAAAGGATCCAACCTCATCCGAGACACGCAACGACGTCTTGGTATTAAACAAGATGGCTTATGTGGTCCGCAAACAATTACTGCGATGCAGCGTGCCAAGGGCACTACTGCAGATGGATTTATTAGTGCGCCGCAAAGCCAGCTAGTGATGGCAATTCAGCGTGATCTAAATGCTAAACGTTCCCCATTTTAAACAAAGAAGTATTAAGGTAATACTGAGTTTTAATAATAAATATTTGAATTTTAATGGTCCTTAAAAAAGGACCTATACATAGAGGAATATATAATTTTAAAATTTGACCTTTTGGTAGATTTTTTTTTTATAAAAACGATTGCTTTTGAAGAGTAAATATGTGGTAAAATTATAAGAAAACAGGAAAGAGGTTCATAAGTTTATGAAAGCAGACGTAGTTTCCTTTATTAACATGAAAGGCTGAGTAGGAAAAACTACTTTAACAATAAACGTAGCTTATACTCTAGCAAAACATTTTGGAAAGAATGTATTACTAATTGACATGGATCCTCAGTTCAATGCAACGCAATCATTAATGACTAAATTTAAATCCCTAGATGATTATGAACAACTAAGAAACGAAGGACGAACAATTAATTATGTCTTACAACCGCCAACTGGCGGCATTGTATCAGAAATTAAATATTCAATTAGCGATATAATTGTGCACTTGTTTCCAAAGGAAGTAAATGACAATGGTAATTTAGATTTAATTGCAGGAGATCTTGGAATAACTACTTTTGAATCTAGCAGAAGAGGATCTGAAAAAATATTAAAAGAGTATATAAAAGACATAAGTGAGAACTACGAGATGAAATATGATTACATCTTGATTGATACACCAGCTACCTATTCTATTTACTCGCAATCCTCTTTAATTTCAAGTGATTTTTATCTCGTTCCAATTTCTCCCGACACTTTTTCAGCATTAGGTTTTTCATTGCTTCATAAAGCAATGAAAGATGATTTAGCATTAAGAGACGATCAACCAGAAATTTTGGGTATTATTTTTACTTTGACAAAAGATAAAGTGAGAAGGAATAAAATTCGAGAAGAATTTGAAGATGAACCTTCATTTTCCGCAAGCTTGAAAGAATATGAATGGATTAGAACTGGAAACATGGCTTCTTTCATGCTTGATATGTCAAGCACAGAAAGAAATGTTATCGAAATTGTCGATGAATTTATAAAAAAAATTGATGAAAAGAGAGTTGGAGACAATGAGTAACTATCCTGTATATCTAAAAAAAGAATACTCTAAGTCAAACCAAAATGAAGCATTATTTATGATTTGTGGAGTTTTAGCAAGGATAATTTTTACAAAAGATTACTATGAAAAAAATATCGACTTGAAAAATTTTACAAATAAAATATTGAAAAAAGGTTATAAAGATTATTTGTTTAGCAATAGGAATGCTTTATATGCTCGCGTACTTAGAGATATATACAAAGAAAATGAGGAGAAACAGTTAGAAACTATTAATCAAATATTAGAATTTATCAAAGAAGTTCCAAGTGAAAAAAAGGATGATAATAGCAAAAAAATTAAGGAAACAACGAAAAATCAAAAAAGTAATATTAAATCTTGGAGCGACATAATCAACCCGAAAGGTTAGGAGAATAAATTTGTCTGAACTAGATACACATCTTGAAAGTGATTACGCTGAATATATTAATTATACTGCACATAGAACCAGCATAATAGATTCTGGTTTTGAAAGTGATATAAAAGATTTGTATAGATTACTATATATTTTTTCGAGCAATATATATATATATATAGGGATATAGATAAAAAATCATTCATGTGGAATTATATTTCAGAGACAAAAAATGATTTAATAATAAGCTTTGATTTGCTAAATATTAATTATATGACTGCAAGTAAAAGAATTTTAAGATCGGCAATAGAATCTTTTTTTAGATTTTCTTTGTGCTTTGCAAGATTTGATGAATATTCTCAGAATAAGAAGGCAGGAATATTCCAAGCGACTGAAGTCTTGAAACAATTAAAATCAATGTCAGACACCCATAAGGTGGGGAAAATGACTTTTTATGTTAGTGAATATTTTCAGAGCACTAAAATTGAGAGCCAAATTAACAAGTTGTATGATAAATATAGTTCGCTGTCAAGTATAGTACATGTTAATTCCAAAACTGATTTTTCACCGCAGAGATTTTTGAGTCAAAATGCATCTATCATAGAAGATGATGTTAGGGAGAATGTAAGAACATATAAAGAAATTATGTTGCTGATATTGCTTTGTTTATATTACTTTGAGACAAAATTGTCAGAGTCAACTTTTTCTAAAATAACTATCTTAACAATTGAATCAATTGGTGGAGAAGAAGCAAAACTCTTTTTTGATCAGTGCGAATAAGTGAAAAAAGATCTGGCAAGTTTGCTATGATCTTTTTTGTTTATTAAATATATTTATTAATTAATAGATAAAAAAATCTGTTATCTTAATGGAGTGTTTTAGATAAAAATATATAATCATTGTGTTAATAAAGTAATTATAGGAGGGAAAATGATGGGAGAGATTATAGATTATAGTTCTGCAATAGCAGCAATAGTGGCTTTGTTTATCACGGTAAGGCAGATGAGATTAAGTAACAAGCAAGCACTATTTGAGAAAAGGACAAAAATTTTTATGGATTCTATGGGCTTTATAGAGTTGTACAAGAAGAATGAAGATTCTATAAATAAATATATAAAAGAGAAAGAACCTTTATGGACAATAGATTTTTTGATGAGTAATCTGACAAATAATAGTTATCTTAATAGTTTAATGTTAGGGTTTTCTGATCCTCTAGGGAAATATCATAGAGAATTTTTGATTAAATTAGAAGAAATAAAAAAACTTTCGCTAGAAATTGAGCTTGCTTTTAATGGAATCAATTCTATAGAACTTAGCAAATTCATAATTGATTACCAAGAGCTATTATTTAGTTTATATCAATATAAAATTCGCTTTGAAAAGATTAAAGATTTGGCTGACACACATAAAAAATCATTTGAAGATGCATCAGATATGCTAAAAGAAGAGGATGAAAGAAAAAACGTAATAAAAAAGTTCATCAACCTGAGAACTCATTTTGATTTTCTTATAAAAGAAAACACAATGGACTTGATAAAGAGAGAAATAAAATTATAAAAGCCAGATCCTAACAAATTAGGTCAAGTACCAATTATTATCAGATAAATTTTAAGGTGATTCTACTTGAGTTAGATTAACCTAAAACTATGTATGCATGCCCGTTTTTTTGAATTCCTTTGACTACCCTTTAGTTGCGTTTTGTTACGAATGTTTGCGCTATTTTGGATCATTGCGCAAACGAAAAACCTTAATGTTGCGAGATTTTGCGATTGATTGCAAGTAATATTGTTATTTTTGTTGAAAAAGATAACGTAGTACCTTATTTTAAAATACCCAATGAATTGAAAATAAATAGAAATGAGGCTATTGCTGAAAAAAAAGATGAAAACCGTATCACTAAAGATATCCTGTCTTGCGATGCGGTATTAAATCAAGACGCTATTTCTCATGATTCTTTAGCTGAAATCGAAAAAAAATGGCCGATTATATTTGCTTTTTTTCAGAACGTAGAAGGAGATGTAATAATGAGTGGAAGTGGAATAACAAAACAAGTAGTGAGTGATAACCAAGGTAATGTGAATCAGAGCATCGGCGATAATGCTAAAAATGTGATTACGCAGAATATAGATGATCATAGCAATTTATTCTCTGAAGCAAAAAAAGAAATATCTTTATCAGATTTGAAAGATGATGAAAAGAAAGATGCAATTGTTATGATCGAAACTGCGGAGGATTCCTATAAATCTGGCTCAAAAGATCGAGCTAAGACTTTTCTAAAGATGTTGCCTGATATTATAAAAACAATACCATCAGTAGTAACTTTATTACAGCTTTTTGTATAGTAATAAACCCTCTTACTCAGAACCGAGTAGGAGGATTTATTTTTCCAAATCAGCCATTGTCACAGATTTACGAGCATGATAGAATAAGTTAACAAATAAAATATCTTTTTTCATTTTTCTTTTGTCCACTTCACCCCATGGAGTGGGCTTTTTGTATAACTAAAAAAACAGCGTACGATTATGCGCTGTTTTAATATAAAAATATACCGCCTGCATTGATGAAATGAGCTTATTTATTATTTTGCCTGTGATCTAAACATAAAGTATCCAATTACTTCGAGTATACCCATAACAATTAATGTATAGCCAAATACTTGTAGAAGAATCAATAAGCTTGCGAATGGATTAAATAGCAATAATGCACCACCTATAACAAGAATTACACTATAGATAATCCAAGCCACAGATTTGGTATTAAGACCTAGTACTAATTGAAAGGCCCCATTAGAAATAATGGATAGACCTAATAAGATTGGGAGAACAGATGCGATGGTATTCGCAAACAGAAGTACGACAAGGGCTAACACAAGTAAGAATATCCCACTAAATAGTCCTAATCCCCAGTGACCAGAGTCTTTTCTCGATTTAAAATCTTCGAGAATATTAATTAGTCCGATCAACGTTAAGTACCCAGCAAGCACATACCCAATAAAATTGAAGAAACCAGTTGGATTAATTGCAATAATTATTCCAAAAATTACATAAATAATAGCTCGAAGAATTGCGTGACTCTTAAAATTTTTTTTTAATATTACTAACATAATAGACACCTCTTTTTGTTTTCTCAATTTTACATTTTCTTAAGATAAAAAGCGAGTATTTAGATAATATAGTAAAAATCAAATTAGCATATCTTATGTATTAATTTAAAAAATATGATAGCCTTGTAGCATATAAAATGTATAGAAATAAAATTTGCAGGAGGTTCATCATGGATTATCATGTTTTAAAGAAAAACGATTCCCGTTGGTTAGTTGCAGCCACGGAAATTTATAATGCTGACTGGAAAGCCGCAAAGTATTTAGCAAGCAAAATGATAGGTGACGAATTCGATGACTGGGAAGGTATCGTTGTAGCTGAAGACACAGATCGGATTGTCGGTTTTTGTTCATTTGTTAATAAGGATATAGTTGATTTAGTATATAGTCCGTATATCGCAATAGTATATGTTGATCCGAATTTCAGGGGCAATGGTATAAGTAGAGAGTTAGTTAAGATCGCAGAAAACCAACTGCTCAAAGTGGGATTTCAAAGTATCTATATTGTTACACAACATGTAGGTCTTTATGAAAAATGGGGCTATTCTCAAATCGACGAAGCAGAGGATAAGTTTGGAAGAATTATGAGAGTATTGGAAAAGAATTTCTAGTATGATAATTAAATTGAGATACGCATTGGCGTTTATGAGGTATATTTTTCTAAGCTCAGTAAGCTTTTTGTTTGCAAAAAGCTTTAGATGAAAGTAACATAATAGTACCCGTATCAGTAAAAAAATGTTTCATTTTTACTTCTTTATGAAAACTTCCTGACCTTAATTGGACAGGGAGTTTTTTGTTCTTAAGATGGAAAACCATCTGATTTTGTTATCTAAAGTCACCATTAAAAATTCGCTGGATTTAACTTTATTTAATTTACTTAGTGCTAATGAGCTCTTTAATATTTTTCAATAAATGATTATAAATGAGCAATTGCTGGTAGAGTCCAAGTGAAGATTGGTAGGTACTCAAAAGCAATCAATAAAATATGATGTAGAAATTATTATGATACATAGAGTGGATTGCATTCGTATTTATATATGTATTGTCTAGTCAATAATAAATAAAGGATAGATAAATTAAGGTTGACTTTTCTCTCCAATGATTTTAGGGGAATACTTATAAAATAAATAAAATTATTTCTAAATTCAATAAAAAATCTTATTTTTATAATATTATTTGATATATATGGAGGTGGAATTAAATGAGTATTTTAAAATCAGCTGTGAAATACAAAGCAGCTAAAAAAGCGACAGATAAAGTACTAGGAGATGGATTACTATCTAGCGTGGTAGCTGCAAAAACAGTCAAAAAAAGTAATGAGCTTAGTAGGCTAAGGAAAGAGAAGAAATAACAGAATTGAGAAAATAGAGAAGCCTTGTCATTAATTGCTAGATAGGGCTTTTTAATTTTTTTCGAACAGTTATTTTATTTTTTAAGATTATCCTCAAATACTTTCTTATAGATCAATGATCAGTTACTTTGGGGGATAATTGTAATAAGCATCTGAAAATAAATAGCACGCTATTGCGAGCTTGTATATAAGTCATATTCGTTTTACTTGCGTTTACAAAGTTTATACTATAGTTTAGGAGATGCGTGCAATACTCTACGAAGAGTATTAGACAGTAATGCTTGGGGAAGTGAGTCTAATACTCTTCGATTTTTATATTTTATCATGATTACAATTTAATAGAAATTATTGATTAGAAAATCGTCATAAATAGATTTATTTTAATAATATAGAGTCACTATTTGGACTCATATCAATCAATTTAATTTTTCCTGATTCTCATTTGAGACTTGCTTTATGTTTAATAAGGACGGTCATTTTCTGTTGCAATAAGTATTTTAATCGAATATCATATTAATCGTGCATATGCACTAATATAGAGTACTAGGCTTAAATTGGGGAATTTAGAGACAAGGCCTAGTACTCTTATTATTATTCTATATAAATTAAACTATAGAATATCTTTGTGAGAGCAACTTAATTGTAATATTATAATAATTAACCTAACATTTAAGTATGGTCTCTCTGTAACACTTAGAGCAATGGCAAAAGCGGCTTGGGGAAGTCTTCTTTTGGCCATTGCTCGTTTTTGATTGTAGCACTAAAAAATTCAAATAGATATAAATAAAGCTTGGATAATTTTGCCTGAAAAAGTAAATTGCTTGAATTACTTTGAGAAAGATTTTAGAATAGTATTCATAGCGGTAATCTAGGCAAACATCTTTAGTTTTTTGTGCGGATCCAATTTTTTTCTGAGTGGCTCTTTTTGAGCAAAAAGTTTGAACAACTTGTAAATAACTCATATACTTAATTTACCTTATAAAAAACTTTTTCATCTAATTGTGCCACTCCTCCCCGGGAGTGGTTGTTTTTTTGCAAAAAAATAGCACAGCATATTCTCATACGCCGTGCAGGTGGAACTATGTTCCGTCATCAATGTAATTATACACTAAACTATGGATTGGGCAAACAAACCTGCTTACCTAGCAATTACGATTGAGAAATATTAATAGGTTTGGACCTAGCAAAATTTCATCTTAATCACATTAGATCAGAAACGGCATTTTGTTAATCTCAAAAATATCAATCGTATTTTAATAAGAGAAGTTTAAGGTAAACAATAATGTTTGCGATTCCATTCTCTTTAACGTACCATTAATACGTAATATATATAAGAAAAGAAGAGTACTAGGCGGGGGAAGCTTGGGGAAGTGTGCCTAGTACTCTTCTTTTCAATCTTACCATTGATCAGCACTAAACAACACGATTGCTCAGAATATCGTCCTCGGTTTCTTTTTGGATACAAATTATTGACAAGTATCAGTACCCAATATAAAATTAAATTATCCTATAAAATATCTTTTTCAAAGTTCTGTTTGCCCACTTCTCCCCAAGAAGCGGGCATTTTATTTGCACAAACAGAATCCGGGGTGTAGTATTAACTTACTCGGATCAGTTAAAACTGTGTTTCATTTTTTAACCTTCTTTACAAAAAAAGCCCTGTCCTTAATTGGATAGGGCTTTTTTGCGTTCTTCGATCAATTGTTCTAATTCTTTCAATTCCTCAAGAGAGGCATTTTTGATATATCCCTTGGCACCAGAGCGATTGCGGACGTGTTTCATTTGTTCTTTATTCTTTTCTTGCCACTTTCTCGATGCCTTTAGTTGAGCATCAGACGTTTTCTTTTCAGTCACCGTATGCACTCCTTCCTAAAAATGTTGAATAAGCTTCATTACAAGTTGAATAAGTTTTATTACGCTAGAGATGGCGATTAAAACCATAAGTATCAATAAGGCAAAATTTAAAATTTTCCTTCTTTTTAAATTCTTGGACATTCGATTCATTCCTTTCATTATGATATAATCAAAGGGAAGGGAGGGCTTTCGCCCTATCCCTAGTTGTCGAGAAGTTTGATTAGCAGTTCGAGTAACTTTTCAATTATGGCTAGTATCGCTAGTACTAAGCCAATTTTGATTGTTAGTTGCTCTTGCTTTTCAAGCTTTTCTTTTTCCCTTCGTTGTTTCCTCAATAATTTCAACTCCTTTCTATACTAGTATTATATATCGGATACATAATAATGTCAATGTCTTTATTCAAAATAATGAAAAAAGTAGCCATATTTTGGCTACTTTAAATTGAATTATAAGGTGTGATATAGTAAAGAAAATCGTGTTTTTTTAGAACAAGACTGACATAAAATTCAACACAAGCAATTCCGAAAATACACTCTTGTGATTCAGATACATGATGGGGAAATTCCTCAAAAAACGTTTCCAGACCAATGTACTTTTGTTCGTACATAGTAATGATATTCATACGTCAAACCACTTTAATTCAGAGTAATAGTCAACATTTCGTATTTCATCATAATGGACAAGAGTGTCGTCTAAATAAATTCCTAGATCATCGTAACCTTTCAGCGTACCTGTAACATCAGGCATGAATTTGTCATCGACAGTATAGTTGAGCTGTATAGCTAGCTTCTTACTTTTTGTGATTGCTGCTTGTAAGAATTCATTTATTTCTTCTTCTGCCATTTCCGGCTTAGCAGGGCAGGTGTACTTCAACTCTTTATCTATTCTTGCGATGTAAGCTGTATGTTCTGACAAGAAAAATCCAATCCATTTGAGTTTTTTTCTATCTTCATAAGGCTTTAGAACGCTCATACAATTATCCCTCCTTAATTGGATTGTACGAACGTTTGTTCTTGTGGTAAAGCGAACGTGGAATTAAATTTTTGGTGATTGTTTTGGTGATTGCTAAATGAAAAACAAGAATAGAGAGAAACCTCTGAAAACCTATTTAGTTGTAAATCATGTTGTAAATGTCTGATTTAACGGGAATTTGAAACACTAAGTAAATAGGGAAAGATAGAAAAATAATTTTAAATAGTTGGCGACCAAAAATAAAAGAAAACCGCTGAAATTCCCGAATATCGGAGACTTCAGCGGTTTTTTATTTATTCTTTGGCTTCTTGTAAGACCTTGATCGTTTCGATCTTCACTGGCTCAACTGGTTGAGAATTCTCACCATTGCCAGAGTCTTGGGTTTCTGCTTGCGCAATTTTATCTACGACATCCATGCCTTCGATCACTTGACCAAATACAGTATAGCTGCCGTCCAATCGTGGTGTTCCACCATTTTTGTAGGCTTCGATGATTTTTTCAGGATAGTGTTGGATCGCTAGACCGTCGGATACATCTTGATCATTTTGAACGATGTAGAACTGACTGCCTTGGCTGTTTGGCGCACTTGATTTTGCCATTGCTAATGCGCCTCGCAAGTGATAAAGCTGGTTGGAGTATTCTTCGCCGAATCCTTCGCCCCAAATGCTTTCTCCGCCAGTGCCATCACCATTAGGGTCGCCCCCTTGGATCATAAACTCTTCTACGACACGATGGAAAGTCAAGCCGTCATAATACCCATCTTTGGCATGGGTCAAAAAGTTTTCGACTGCTTTGGGCGCGATCTCTGGGAAAAGTTTGATTTTGATCGAGCCTTCTTCCGTCACCATTTCAACTAAAGCTTCATTCTCTTGCACATCCGTTGATAATTGCGGCAATTCCAGGGCATTCAAGTCAACGGATTCTGAGGTTGACGTGCTTTCTGCTGAATTGCTTGATGAGGGATCGGTGGTACTTGAACCTGTACAAGCAGCTAATAATAAAAGGCTAGCAGCTGCTGTCAGTGTGAATAGAATTTTTTTCATTCTTTCATTCCTTCCAGTTTTCTTAATGATAATCATAACAAAAAAGAGACATAGAAGAAAGCGCAGATTTTGTGGAATGAGAAAGAAACAGACGGAAAGGTGTAGACCACTTTTTAGATGTTTGCTATAATGAAAGAGGATTCATTATAATAAACGGATAGAATTTACAGGAGGTTTTTTTGATGGGAAAATTAGGGATATCGATTTATCCAGAGCGCTCAACGTTTGAAAAGGACAAAGCGTATCTAGACTTGGCACACAAATACGGCTTTAAACGGGTATTTACCAGTTTGCTGCAAATCAACGATGACAAAGAAAAAGTCTTGGCAGACTTTAAGCAAGTCGTAGATTATGCCAATCAGTTAGGAATGGAAGTCATGGTAGATATCAATCCTGGTTTATTCGAACAGTTAGGTATTTCTTATGATGATTTATCCTTCTTTGATGAGATGGGGGCTTACGGTGTTCGGTTAGATATTGGTTTCACTGGTTCAGAAGAAGCCAAAATGACCCGTAATCCTTACGGGATCAAAATCGAAATCAATATGAGCAGCGGCACGAGCTACGTGGATAACATCATGAGTTATTCACCGAATACTGAAAATTTACTCGGTTCGCATAACTTCTATCCTCATCGCTATTCAGGGTTAGGCTATGACCATTTTGTTTTTTGTTCGGAAAAATTCCGCAAATACAATTTAAATACGATGGCTTTCGTGAATTCTCACGAAGCTGATTTCGGTCCATGGCCAACACAAGATGGTTTATGCTCTTTGGAAGACCATCGTGATCTGCCACTAGCTACACAAGTCAAACATTTAGTGTTGACTGGTTTGATCGATGATATCTCTATTGGAAATGCCTATGCTTCAGAAGCAGAATTGGCAGCAATGGCTGAAGCGTTTCATGCTGATTATCCGACATTAAGAGTCGATGTCGTTGACGGAATCACTGAAGATGAACGAATTTGTCTCTTCGATAATCTGCACAGCTATCGAGGAGATCGTTCAGAGTACATCTTGCGTTCAACGATGACGCGGATCTATTATAAAGACAAGGAATTTCCACCTCATGATACCCGTGATATGGTAAGAGGGGATGTCTTGATCGATAATGCTGGCTATGGACAATACAAAGGTGAGACGCAAATCGCCTTGAAAGCAATGAAAAATGATGGTCGCGTCAATGTCGTTGGTAAGATCGCTGATGAGGAACTATTCTTATTAGAATTTTTGAAACCTTGGTCAAGTTTTAAATTGGTCGAAAATAACTAATTATCACGAGAAATCAACCATTGCCAACAAAGCGTGTTGGCAATGGTTTTCTTTTTGGGCGCTTGCAATTGACAAACACGAGCAAAAAACGGTAATTTATGTAGTGGGTTCTTTCCATGAAGAACGATGAAACCATAATAATATTATGTAAACTATATAACAAGAGGACATGACAAGTGTGAAATTGCGCTGGAAGATTGCCATCGGAGTGGCTGTATTAGCAATTGCAGGATTAGGGTATGCAGGAAACTATTTTTACGATTATGCGGTTGTTCCTTCAGAAAAAGATTTTTTGGAAGGAGATACCCCTGGTACGGATGAAAATCAGACAGGAAATGAATCGCAAAATTGGTTTACAGATCCAGCAAATCGTGAGATATGGCAGCTGACTTCTGAAGATGATTTAAAATTATCCGCCATTTATCTACCGGCGGAGGAGAAGAATCGAGGAAAAACGGCGATCATCGCGCATGGCTACATGGGGAATGCAGAAACGATGGCGGACTATGCTAAGATGTATCATGATTTAGGCTATAATGTCTTGGTTCCAGACGCTCGAGGGCATGGTCAAAGCGAAGGAGATTATATTGGTTTTGGGTGGCACGAACGTAAGGATTATCTGCAATGGATCGATGAAGTACTCGCAAAAAATGGTCCTGAAGAAACGATCACTTTGTATGGCATCAGTATGGGGGCTGCCACGGTAATGATGACCAGTGGGGAAGACTTGCCGAAAAATGTCACTTCTATCATTGAAGATTGTGGGTATACCAACGTCAATGAAGAATTGGGTTATCAACTCGATCAATTGTTTGGTCTACCTGCCTTTCCATTGATGAATGTCACTAGCCTTGTCACAAAAATCCGAGCGGGGTATTTCTTTGGTGAAGCAGATGCAGTCAAACAACTGCAAAAGAATACGCGTCCAATTTTTTTTATCCATGGCGATGCGGATACGTTTGTTCCTTATTCGATGCTGGAAATTTTGTATAACGCGACCGATGCACCAAAAGAAAAGTGGGTTGTTTCAGGTGCCGAGCATGCGAAAAGCTACAAAACAGATCCAGCGCTTTACAAAGAAAAAATTGCAGCTTTTTTGGACAAATACGATCACCCAGCAAGTGAATAAAAAAGTGCCGGTTCAAAAAAAGAACCGGCACTTTTTGCTTGACCCTTGGCTTATAAACGAGCAAATTCTTCTAGCAAACGAATCATTTGGCAAGTAAAGCCATATTCATTATCATACCAAGCGACGGTTTTCACCAGTTGTAAATCGCCAGCCGTGGTTACTTCTGTTTGTGTCGGATCAAAGATAGAACCTTGAGTGGTACCAATCACATCTCCAGAGACGATCTCACGGTCATCGTAACCGAATGACGGATTATCGACGGTGTGTTTTCTGATCGCTTCATTGACTTCATCGGCGATTACTTTGGTTTTCAAAATTGAGACTAATTCTGTTAAAGAACCATCGACGACAGGAACCCGTTGGGCGTGTCCTTGTAATTTGCCATTTAATTCTGGGATAACTAGACCGATCGCTTTAGCAGCACCTGTCGAGTGAGGGATCGTGTTGTCTGCAGCGGACCGAGCGGCTCTTAAGTTTCCGCCTTTTACCGGACCATCCAATAGCATTTGTGTAGAAGTATAGGCATGTACCGTCGTCATCGTACCAACTTCGATCCCGAATTCCTCATTTAAGAAGTAGGCCATCGGAGCTAAGCAGTTGGTCGTACAAGAACCTGCGGATATGATAGTATCCTCTGGTGTTAACGTGTTGGAGTTGACATTGTAAACGATCGTTTTCATATTACCAGCTGGTGCGGAGATTACGACTCGTTTGACACCCGCATCAAGATGGGCTTGTGCTTTTTCTGCAGAAGTGTAAAAACCCGTGCATTCTAAAACGATATCGACGCCATTTTCTTTTGCCCAAGGGATTTTGCTTGCGTCTGGTTCAGCGTACACACGGGTCTCTTTGCCATCGACAACGATAGCATTATCCGTTGCAGTAACAGTTCCAGGGTACGTGCCGTGGGTCGAGTCAAATTGCAATAAGTGTGCTAACATGACTGGACTCGTTAAATCATTGATTGCCACAACTTCAATATCGGCAGAAACTTCTTTGATCCTACGAAAAGCCAAACGTCCAATTCGTCCAAAACCATTGATTCCAACTTTTACTGTCATTTCTTGTTTCCTCCTTTGATTGTGTCTGGTACACTTAAAAGTTTGCTACGATTTCAAGTGACTGTCAAAGAATAACCCTTAAGAATTCGCGATTTCTTACGGAAACCCATGAGAAAAGATAGACAAAAGGCGTTTGGGTCGTTACAATAAAATAGACTTTCTTATTAGAGAAATAGTAACCACTTAAGGTGAGATAACTGATAATCAAAAAGTATAGAAGGTAGTAAAAAAAGAATGGAGGACAAATAATGTCCATGTTTTTAGATCAAGTGACAATCGATGTCAAAGCAGGAAAAGGCGGCGACGGAATGGTTGCTTTTCGCCGAGAGAAATATGTCCCAGACGGCGGACCCGCAGGTGGTGACGGTGGACGTGGTGGTGATGTCATTTTAGTCGTTGACGAGGGTCTGCGTACATTAATGGATTTCCGTTTTAATCGTCATTTTAAAGCGCAACCCGGGGAAAACGGCATGAGTAAAGGAATGCACGGTCGTGGCTCAGATGATACCTACATCAAAGTACCACAGGGAACGACCGTTCGTGACGCTGAAACAGGTGCCTTATTAGGTGATTTGATTGAGCAAGGCCAAACATTGGTGATTGCTAAAGGTGGCCGTGGCGGCCGTGGCAACATTCGGTTTGCCTCTCCGAAAAACCCAGCCCCAGAATTAGCTGAGAATGGAGAACCTGGTCAAGAAAGAAAAATCGAGCTCGAATTAAAAGTTTTAGCAGATGTTGGTCTAGTTGGTTTCCCTTCAGTTGGGAAGTCTACATTACTCTCTGTGATTTCCTCTGCTCGACCAAAAATTGGTGCGTATCATTTTACCACGCTGGTACCAAATTTAGGTATGGTAACAACTACTGATGGCCGTAGTTTTGCGGTCGCTGATCTGCCTGGTCTGATCGAAGGAGCCTCACAAGGGGTTGGTTTAGGGACTCAGTTTTTACGCCATATCGAACGGACCCGCGTCATTTTACATGTGATCGATATGAGTGGCATGGAAGGACGCGATCCATACGAGGACTATTTGTCCATCAACAATGAATTGTCGACCCATAACTTGCGCTTACTAGAGCGACCACAAATCATCGTTGCCAATAAGATGGATATGCCGGATGCTGAAGAAAACCTAGCCCTTTTCAAAGAGCAGCTGGCAAAAGAAAAAACGGATGAGTTCGCGGATGAACCAATGATTTTCCCAATCTCTGGTGTCACTCGTAAGGGAATCGATGCCTTGTTGAATGCGACAGCGGATCTATTGGAAGTCACCCCTGAGTTTCTTTTATACGATGAAGAAATGGAAGAAGATGTTGTTCATTATGGCTTCCAATCGGATGAACCAGAGTTCTCAATTGATCGCGATCCTGATGCAACTTGGATCTTGAGCGGTGAAAAAATCGAAAAACTATTCCAGATGACGAATTTTGATCATGATGAGACCGTGATGCGTTTTGCTCGTCAGCTGCGTGGTTTAGGTGTCGATGAAGCATTACGGGCGCGCGGTGCCAAAGACGGCGATATCGTTCGGATCGGCAACTTCGAGTTCGAGTTTGTCGAATAATCGTTTAAAAGAACATCATTTGCCTAAAAAATACCTTTTTAGCTGCAGTGGATTTGACTACCAATCATTGATTTTCACTAAGAAATCAATGATTGGTAGTCTTTTTGGTTTCTTTTTTCATTTAAATGATTTACTGTTAAAATAAAGAAGAGAACAAATAAACCAAAGGGAGCGATTTTTATGTCAAAACGTGTCATTGTAATGAATTTTGATGCCAGTGCCAAAGCGTACCAAGCCTTTTCGGAAGTGAAACGGATGCATATGGAACGGAAGATCAAAGGGGAACAAATGGCGGTTCTTACCCACACCAATGAAGGCGTGCATCAATTTAAAGTCGAGGACTTTCTCGATTTTACTGGGAACAATAAGACATCAACGGGTGGATTGATCGGGATGCTCGTTGGTGTGCTAGGCGGACCTTTAGGAATCATGCTGGGCTGGTTTGGTGGCAGTATGATCGGTGCTACTCGTGATGCAAAAGAGATCCAAAATGCGCAAATGCTTTTTGAACATGTCGGAAACCAAATTGGTGTTGGTGATACGGGGTTATTATTGATCGCAGATGAAGAAGACAATCGTCCTTTGAATCAATTGATCATGAATGAATTAGGCGGTGACATCACGCGCTTTGACTACAATGAAGTGGAAGCAGAGATTGAAACGGCTAAGAAAGTCGAAGAATCCACCAAAGCACGCGTTCAAGAAGACTGGAAAAACTCTCATAACGACGCAGAAGATCGCCAATCTGAGAAATAAAATCCACAAGCTTCAATTGCAACTTGATTTCTTTTCCGCTAAAATTGGAAAGAGATGAAAGGAAAGAAGCTTATGGAATTAGAATTTTTAGGAACAGGCGCGGGTGTGCCTGCGAAACATCGAAACGTGACCAGCATTGCGTTACGACTTTTAGATGAACGGAATGCCGTTTGGCTTTTTGATTGTGGCGAAGGGACGCAAATGCAGATTTTGCATTCTACGATTCGTCCACGAAAGATTGAAAAAATCTTTATCACTCATCTTCATGGTGACCATATCTATGGGTTGCCAGGATTGATCAGCAGCCGCTCCTTTCAAGGAGGCGACACGCCTCTAGAGATTTATGGACCCAAGGGGATCAAAGCATACGTTCAAACCGTTTTGCGGATTTCTCAGACCAAAGTCAGCTACCCCTTACATTTTTTCGAGATTGAAGAAGAAGGGATTCTTTTTAAAGATCAGCAATTTGAAGTATCGTGTCTGCGCCTTGATCATGGCATTGACAGTTTTGGTTATCGGATTGTTGAAGCAAGCCATCAAGGGGAATTGCAAGTGCGGGCTTTACTGGAACTTGGCTTGAAACCTGGGCCGCTCTTCGGTCGTTTGAAAAAAGGTGAAGTAGTTACCCTTGACGATGGACGTCAAATCAATGGGGCTGATTTCTTGGGCCAAGCGAAAAAAGGTCGGATCGTGGCGATATTAGGTGATACGCGTAAATGTCAAAACGCCGTACTGCTAGCAGAAGATGCGGATGTATTGGTGCATGAAAGTACCTTTAACAAAGAAGAAGCCAAGTTGGCTCGCGCTTATTTTCACTCGACGACGCGGCAAGCTGCCGAAGTGGCACAAGAAGCTCAAGCTAAGCGTTTGCTGTTGACCCATATCAGTGCGCGTTACGTTGGCAAAGATATTACAAATTTAGTAAATGAAGCAAAAGAAGTATTTCCGAATACGTTGATCGTCAAAGATTTTGATATTGTCGAGATCCCTTTTGCCGGAGAGGAAGAAACAGATGAATTTAGAGAATAAAGTTGTCGTTGTAACAGGTGGCTCTGCTGGACTTGGAGAACAAATCTGTTATGAAGCCGCAAAACGTGGTGCGATCGTCGTGACTTGTGCCCGAAGAACGAATCTGATTGGAAAAGTCAAAGAACAATGTATGGAATTAAGCGGCAAAGAAGCGTATGCGTTTCAATTGGATGTAGCAAATCCTGAAAGTGTGGAGCGCTTACTAGAAAAAATCAATGAAAAAGTTGGTAAGATCGATGTCTTCGTCAATAATGCTGGCTACGGGATCTTTCAAGAATTTACAGAGATGGACCCGGCGGTCATCCGAAATATGTTCGAAGTCAATGTGCTTGGCATGATGGTTTTGACACAGCAAGTAGCGATCCAAATGGCTGAACAAAAGCATGGTCATATCATAAATGTTGCTTCGATCGCAGGTAAGATCGCTACGCCAAAAACGGCCGTCTACTCTGCAACAAAATTTGCTGTGCTCGGTTTTTCTAACGCATTACGTTTAGAACTAAAACCATTAGGGATCAACGTAACAACGGTCAATCCTGGACCGATCGAAACGGCATTCTTTGACCAAGCAGACCCAAGCGGTAGTTACTTATCGTCGGTGGGCAGCCTAGTGCTCGAACCGAACAAATTAGCGCAAACGATCGTCAAAGCGATGATCCATCCAAAACGAGAAATCAATCGCCCACATATTTTAGGCGCTGCTGCGAAACTATATACCCTGTTTCCTTCAATCGGCGATTATATGGCGGGAACGATGTTCAACAAAAAATAGGAGTTGAAGCCCATGAAAAATCAATGGCGTGTTATCGTTGGTATTTTACTGATTTTAGTGATCGTTTTATTTGCCGTTGCAAACAATATGACTGTCCCGATCAACTTTGGCTTCACAACGATTCAATCGCCACTGATCTTAGTCATTATTGGTTCTGCTTTGTTAGGCGCATTGATTTTGCTGCTGGTTTCCACAAGCGCAATGTTCCGCCAAAAAAAAGAACTAAAGCAATTGAGAAAAGAGCTTTCAGATTATCGTTCGAATAACGAGAAGGTTCTCCAAGAACAACGAGAAGCTTTGGAACGGGAATACACGAACAAGCAGGCGGAGTTAGCGGCAAGACAGCAGCAGCTCGATGATCAAGAAGCCCAGCTTTCCTCACGTGCTGCGGGCGCATCCACGCCACCAACGATCGATGAGGAAATGAAGTCTTTTGAATCGCAAGCCTAAAAGAACGACGTTTCACAAAAAAAGAGTTTGCTAGTGCAAGATTTGCTGCAAGCTCTTTTTTTTTGTGTTGTAAAACGAGTGCTGTTTCTCTCGTTGTTTTTCTTTTTTGCATAAACTTTGCTATAATATCCTAGTTAGGAGTGATTTGGTGAAACGTGCAAATTTTCACTGGGTGCGTCCGCAAGAAAGCGAAACGACCCCAGTATTTAAAGAGCTGATCCAAGAAAGAAAGATCCCTGAGCGGATCGGCGCGTTGCTATGGCAGCGAAATATTCGAACAGCAGAGGCGCTCGATGCTTTTTTATCAACGGACCTGCAATATCTTCATGATCCGTTTTTATTTCATGATATGGCTAAAGCCGTGGAACGAATCCATGAAGCGATTCTAAATGGCGAACGAATCTTGATTTATGGTGATTACGATGCGGATGGGATTACGAGCACTACCGTGTTAAAGGAAACGTTGGAATTGCTAGGGGCGGAAGCTGAGTATTATTTGCCTAATCGTTTTACAGATGGATATGGGCCCAATCTAACTGTCTATCAAGATAAAATTGCAGCAGGGGCGCAATTGATCATCACCGTCGACAATGGGGTGTCTGGTCATGAGGCGATTGCTTATGCTCAAGGACAAGGAGTTGACGTGATCGTCACAGATCACCATGAACTACCTGCAGAACTACCGGAGGCGTTTGCTATTGTCCATCCCCGTCACCCTCAAGGAAATTATCCTTTTGGTGATTTGGCTGGAGTCGGCGTTGCATTTAAAGTGGCTTGCGCTTTGTTAGAAGAAGTGCCAGTGGAATTGCTTGATCTTGTTGCGATTGGGACGATCGCTGATATGGTTTCTTTAACCGATGAGAATCGGCTATTAGTCAGCAACGGGTTGAAAATGATTCAGCAATCGGATCGCATCGGACTGAATGAGTTGCTGTCAGTCAGCGGTTTAAAAAAACAAACAGTCAACGAAAAAGATATTGGCTTCGCCGTTGGACCACGATTAAATGCGATCGGTCGTTTGGAGGACCCCAATCCGGCTGTTCGCTTGTTGACTACCTTCGATGAAGAAGAGGCAGTCAGCTTAGCCCAAACCTTAGATACGATCAATCAGCAGCGAAAAACCTTTGTTGAAGAAATCATGAAAGAAGCACAAGAAAAAATCGATTCTGCGAATCATGTTCATTTGGTGGTGGGAGATCATTGGCACGAAGGCGTTTTAGGGATCGTGGCAGGACGAATCATGCAAAGTACAGGACAACCAGTAATCGTTTTGACCAAAAAAGAAAATGGCTTAGCCAAAGGGTCGGGAAGAAGCATTGCTGCGTTGAATCTGTTTGAAATGCTGTCGACGATGAAAGATATGTTTACTAGCTTTGGCGGCCATCATGCAGCAGTTGGATTAAGTATCCCCATCGATCATTTAGATATGCTGCAAGCCCAAATGAATCGTTATGTTGAAGAAAATGGCATTGACCTCAGTCAGGGCATCCCATTAGCGATCGATGAGGAGCTACCGTTAACAGAAGTTTCGATCAGTTTTATTGAATCATTAAAAGTCTTAGCGCCTTTTGGAACGGACAACCCCTTACCGAAATTTTTATTTTCTAATCTGATGACTCAAAATGCTCGCCAGATTGGTTCAGAAAATCAGCATTTGAAGTTAGTGATGAGCGATGAGTCTAACACGCAGCTGGATGTCATTGGGTTTGGTTTTGGAAAAGATTTAGTAGCGTTTGAAAACGACCGCTTATCGATCGTTGGTCAGCTTTCCATCAATGAATGGAATGGCAACAAAAAACCGCAGCTCATGTTGGATGATTTTGCAGTGGAAGGGATTCAGCTATTTGATTATCGTTCGAAAAGAAGCCGTCAAGGTGTCTCTCTGGGCAGTCAAACACTAGGCGTTCTTTTCAAGCAGAAACTTCCTCGGGAATTGCAAGGCTTTTGTGGGCAAACCACCATATTTGACTCAGTTACAGCCTTGGAAGATACTTTTCGTGCTGGTCAGTTCCAAGAGATTGCATTTTTAGATTGTCCTGCTGACCTTGCAGTGATCAAAGAGATCGTTCAAGCACTCCAGGCGTCAAGAGTTGCTTTTGTTTTCTACTCGACAGAAGATGCTTATTTAGATGGGGTAGGGACAAGAGAGCAATACAGTCGTCTCTTTCAACTGATCAAACAGCAGCCTCGTTTGGACATTCGTTACAAACTAAAGATGGTCGCTGACTATCTAAAAATTCCACAAAAATTACTTATTTTCATGATTCAGGTGTTTTCTGAGCTGGAATTTGTTACAATACAAGATGGTGTTTTGAATAAAACTGCTGATCCTGTTTCCCGTCCATTGACGGAGAGTCATTTGTATCAGCAACGACAAAAACTGATCAAAACAGAAGAATTTTTATTAATGAGTGATTTATCAACCCTTCGTCAGTGGTTGACAGTCTAGGAGGAAAGAAAATGGATTTAAAAGAGTATATTGCTAGTATTCCTGATTATCCCCAAGAGGGAATTATTTTTCGGGACATCTCGCCATTGATGGCAGATGGAGAAGCGTATCGGTATGCGACACAACAAATCGTTGAGTATGCACAAGAAAAAGGCATCGATATGGTGGTAGGACCTGAAGCCCGCGGCTTTATCGTTGGTTGTCCAGTTGCCTATCAATTAGGTGTCGGCTTTGCCCCAGTACGTAAAAAAGGCAAATTGCCACGGGAAACGATTGAAGCAGAATATGAAAAAGAGTACGGTGTGGATGTCTTGACGCTGCACGCCGATGCCATCAAACCAGGTCAACGTGTCTTGATCTGTGATGATCTACTAGCAACTGGCGGAACGATCAAAGCAACGATCGAACTCGTAGAAAAACTAGGTGGCATCGTTGTTGGCTGTGCCTTCTTGATCGAACTGATGGATCTACATGGAAGAGACAAGATCCAAGGTGTCGAAATCAAGACGTTAATGGAATACTAAAAAAGCAGAAACAAAAAAGGACTCGCTGGAGTCCTTTTTTGTTTCTGCTGCCTTATGGGCGTATGTAGGGGAAGGATCATGGTTCATAACGATAAAAATCATGATCGTGATAATAATGGCGGTTACGTTTGCGCTCTGCTTGGCGGAATTTCTTTTCATCCCAAAGCATGAACCAAAGCATCATTAGAGGGCAAAAAATCAGAACAGCACTTAAAACGCCAAAATAGCCAATAACAATTCCCATCAATAATACCCACAACATAAAACCAAATCGACGAACTGCTTTCATCTCATTCACTCCTTAAATAATACGAACTTATGTTTGTATACTTATTATACGAATGTTTGTTCGCTTTGTAAAGAGGAAAGAAAAAAATCTTCGTAAAAACGAAGATTTTCTAGTCAGCTCGTTGAGCATCAAAGCAGATGGCGATACAATCCAACAACCAATCCTAAAATCGTTACGTCAGGCAAAATGATTGGTTCTAAATAATCATTTTCTGGTTGTAAACGAATGTAATTCTTTTCTTTATAGAATCGTTTGCACGTAGCTTCGTCTTCATCTGTCATAGCAATCACGATGTCGCCATTTTGAGCACTTTGTTGTTTACGAACGATTACTTGATCACCGTCGAGAATGCCAGCATTGATCATACTTTCTCCTCGGATCGTCAACATGAATAAACTTCCTGTGCTATTCGCTAAATCTGGCGGAATCGGAAAGAAATCGGATGCATCTTCCACGGCTAAAATCGGTTCTCCAGCAGTTACGACACCAAGCATCGGAATGGATGCTGGTTGAACATCGATTTTTTCAAGACCGGAAGCAGTTAATTCAATGGCTCTGGGTTTTGTAGGATCTCGTAAGATCAGCCCTTTTTTTTCAAGTCGGGACAAATGGCCATGAACAGTTGAGGTAGAAGATAACTGAACGGCTTCGCCAATTTCGCGAACAGTCGGCGGATAGCCTTTTTCAGTGACACGTGTATGAATGAACTTAAGAATTTCGATTTGTCGATTTTCTGTTCGTTTTGCCAAAACTGACACCTTCTTTCATTTGATAACCTTAGTGTACCATAGCTATATCGATTATTCAAACAAATGTTCGCTTTTTGTGCTATTGTTTTTGCTCGCTAGTTTGTAGTAAAATCAAGAGGGAAAAGGAGGAACAACTATGCTATCTCAAGAAAAATTAGCTCGAATCAATGAACTTGCCAACAAGAAAAAAACAGAAGGATTGACTGAGGCTGAGACCCACGAACAAAAAGTTCTGCGTGAAGAGTATTTAACCGCCTTTCGTGGAGGGATGCGACACCATATCGAAGGAATGAAAATCGTTGACCCTGAAGGTGCTGATGTGACACCAGAGAAGTTAAAAGAGATTCAAAAGAAAAAAGGTCTCCACGGCAGATAATTGTGAATTCCTTTTCATTGCTATTGAAATAAGCTTCTGAATCACGTATAATGAAAGATGTAATAAAGGTAAAAAAAACCTAAATTAGGAGGAACTACCATTGTTTGATAAAATCGATCAATTAGGAGTGAACACCCTTCGTACATTAAGTATCGAAGCCGTACAAAAAGCCAATTCAGGACATCCAGGATTACCGATGGGGGCAGCACCCATGGCCTATGCCTTGTGGACGAAACACTTGAAAGTCAATCCAACGACTTCTCGCAACTGGGTGGATCGTGACCGTTTTGTTTTGTCTGCTGGACACGGTTCGGCGTTATTGTACAGCTTGTTGCACGTGTCTGGCTACGATGTGACCATTGAGGATCTAAAAAACTTCCGTCAATGGGATAGCCGCACGCCAGGGCATCCAGAAGTCGATCACACAGACGGCGTGGAAGCAACCACTGGACCTTTAGGACAAGGGATCGCCATGGCAGTCGGTATGGCAATGGCCGAAGCCCACTTGGCTGCAACCTACAATCGCGACAAGTATCAAGTCATTGATCACTATACCTACGCTTTATGTGGCGATGGCGACTTGATGGAAGGTGTTTCGCAAGAAGCTGCATCCATGGCTGGTCACATGAAATTAGACAAACTGATCGTCTTGTACGATTCAAATGACATCTCCCTAGATGGCCCAACTTCAAAAGCCTTTACAGAAAATGTCGGTGCGCGTTTTGAAGCGTATGGCTGGCAACACATTCTCGTTGAAGACGGCAATGATTTAGAAGCGATCTCGAAAGCGATCGACGAAGCAAAAGCTGAAAGCGACAAACCAACCTTGATCGAAATCAAGACTGTGATCGGATACGGTGCGCCAAATCAAGGCACCTCTGCCGTTCATGGTGCGCCGATCGGTGCCGAAGGCATTTCTGCAGCCAAAGCGATTTATGGTTGGGAATACCCAGAATTTACCGTACCTGAAGAAGTTGCCGCGCGCTTCAAAGAAACCATGATCGATGAAGGGCAAAAAGCTGAAGCAGCTTGGAACGAAACCTTCCGTGCCTATGAAGCAGCCTACCCAGAACTTGCTGCGCAATTCAAACAAGCCTTTGCGGGTGAATTGCCAGCAGATTGGGATGCAGCATTACCAAGCTACGAAGTTGGCAGCTCACAAGCTAGTCGAGTATCTAGCAAAGAGATGATCCAAGCCTTATCCAAAGCCGTCCCTAGTCTCTGGGGTGGATCGGCTGACCTTTCTGGATCCAACAACACGATGGTGGCAGCAGAAAAAGACTTTGAACCTGGCCAATACGAAGGCCGCAACATTTGGTTTGGCGTCCGAGAATTTGCGATGGCGGCAGCGATGAACGGCATCCAATTGCATGGCGGTACGCGAATCTATGGCGGAACCTTCTTCGTCTTCGTTGATTACTTACGTCCAGCGGTGCGCTTGTCTGCGATCCAGCATGCACCTGTGATCTATGTCTTGACGCATGACTCCGTGGCGGTGGGAGAAGATGGACCGACGCATGAGCCAATCGAGCAATTAGCCAGCGTCCGTTGCATGCCAAATGTCCAAGTGATTCGTCCAGCAGACGGCAATGAAACCCGTGCTGCCTGGAAATTGGCCATGACAACAACGGATAAACCAACGGTCTTAGTCTTAAGCCGACAAAATCTACCAGTGATTGAAGGCACGCAAACCGGTGCGGATGAAAATGTCGCAAAAGGTGGTTACGTGATTTCAAAACAAGCTGGTGAAACACCAGCGGGGATTTTGATCGCCACAGGTTCTGAAGTGAATCTTGCGGTTCAAGCACAAGCTAAATTGGCAGAAGAAGGCATCGATGTATCGGTGGTCTCCTTACCAAGCTTTGATCTGTTTGAAGCACAAAGCTCAGAATACAAAGAAAGCGTCTTGCCAAAAGCAGTGAGGAAACGGGTAGCGATCGAAGCAGCTTCCCCATTTGGTTGGGAACGTTACACCGGTTGCCATGGAAAAGTGATCGCGATCGATCATTTCGGTGCATCCGCACCTGGTGACAAAGTCTTAGCGGAATTCGGCTTCAGTGTTGAGAATGTCGTGAATACTTTCAAATCAATCGATTAATTGATCGACAATCAATCAAAAATAGCACGTTCGAGAATCTTTTCGATTTTCGAGCGTGTTTTTTTGTCTGGATCCTTGCCACTTTAAAAGTGTTAGAGTGACTTATTTAAAGTAATAGTGGCTAAGATTTCCAAAAAATGGTTGTACCGCAAGGCACAAGCATTTGTGAATAGTAAGAGGGAGTCGATAAAATAGCAATCTAATAGTTTTTTAAAAAACTTCTCAGTGGTTAGCAAACCAAGTGGGATACCTGTATAGTTTTTTTAAAGTCTTTTGCTGTGTGTAAAGTGAACATTGTTTGCACTGTTAGATGTTTTTCCGTATAATAGCTGTATTGATTTATTTGAAAAAACGTACAGTTACTGGAGGAAAAAAATGGGAAGTTATCAAACAAGAAGTGAAAGACATCATCAACCAAAGAAGACGATAAAAAGACCTACTAAAAAGGCGGTGGTCTCTTTGATGGGGGCAGGAATGATGTTAGCGCCAATGACGGTCACTTTCGTTCCTCAACAGGTACAAGCTGCTGAGAATCAATACGCGACGCAGGACATCTCAGGTTTTATTGAGCAAATTGGCTGGTCAGCACAAGATGTTGCTGCCAACAATGATCTCTATGCTTCTGTGATGATTGCTCAAGCGATTTTGGAAAGCGGCTATGGTTCTTCCGCGTTATCCAATGCACCCTATTACAATTTGTTTGGGGTCAAAGGCAGTTACAACGGACAAAGTGTCTATATGCCTACACAAGAGTATTTGAATGGTCAGTGGGTAGAGATGAATGAACCGTTTCGTCAATATAACTCTTACTGGGAATCGTTTCAGGATCATGCGAATGTCTTGCGCAGCACGAGTTTCGCGACAGGAACTGCTCATTACAGTGGTGTTTGGAAAAGCCAAACAACCTCATTTTATGATGCAACGAATTACTTGACGGGGCGATATGCTACCGATCCAGGGTATGCACAAAAACTGAACTGGTTAATTGAAACGTATCAGCTCACACGCTTTGATACTGGGACAACGCAAAGTACCGCATGGACAAGTACAACGAGCACGACTAGCACCAGTACTACGCAAACTACAACGACGACTCAGGTAAACAGCGGATCTACAGCGCAGAGCTATCACGTTGCTTCAGGCGATACACTTTGGGATATCGCTAATAAATTTGGCACAACGGTCGACGCTCTAATGGCAACAAATGGGTTATCTAGTGAGGTCATTGTTGTTGGCCAAGAATTAATCGTTTAATTATCTGATACCGCCTTAAGAATGATTGCTCTAAATGGCATCATTCTTAAGGTTTTTTTGTAATGGAAAAACAAAATCAAGAAAGTGAATACAAACAAATATAAAAAAATAAGAAAAAAATTGAAATTGCTTACTTTTTATTCGCAACTCGGGGTTATTTTAGGTAGAATGGAAGAATAAGAACGGGAGGGATTTTCAATGACAAAAATCTATCAATCGGTCAATGAGTTAGTTGGGCATACGCCAATCGTCAAATTAAATCACATCGTAGAAGAAGGTTCTGCGGATGTGTATCTGAAATTAGAGTTCTTCAATCCTGGGGGAAGTGTCAAGGACAGAATTGCTTTAGCCATGATTGAAAAAGCAGAAAAAAATGGCTTGTTAAAAGCTGGTGATACCATCATCGAACCAACATCTGGGAATACTGGGATCGGCTTAGCCATGATCGGTACGGCAAAAGGCTATCGTGTCGTGCTGGTTATGCCAGAAACCATGAGTATTGAAAGACGTAAAATTGTTCAAGCTTATGGCGCAGAGTTGATTTTGACCCCTGGGTCTGAAGGAATCACTGGTTCTATCAATAAAGCAAAAGAATTAGCAGAACAAGACGGCTATTATATGCCATTACAATTTGAAAACCCAGCCAATCCAGAAGTCCATGAAAAAACGACAGGGAAAGAAATTGAGGATGCGTTTGAATCTAAAGGGTTAGACGCTTTTGTTGCTGGGATCGGCACAGGTGGCACGATCACTGGTGCGGGGAAGGAATTGAAGCGCGTCTATCCTAATTTGAAGATCGTGGGCGTTGAGCCTGCAGAATCAGCTATTTTAGGAGGTGGCAAACCTGGTCCCCATAAGATCCAAGGGATCGGCACGGGATTTGTTCCTAAAGTACTAGACACTGAGATTTATGATCAGGTGATTGCCATCGCTAGTGAGGATGCCATGGAAACTGCGCGTCAAGTTGGGATGAAAGAAGGAATCTTAGTAGGAATTTCTTCTGGTGCAGCGATCAAAGCGGCATTAGAGGTTGCTAAGGACTTAGGAAAAGGCAAAAAAGTCTTAGCGATCGTACCAGATAATGGTGAACGCTATTTGTCTACGGCACTGTATCAGTTTGAAGACTAGCAAAGAGGGGGAAAGCAGGCATTCGTTTGTCTGCTTTTCTTTCTCGAAAAACTGAGGGAAGACGGGCTGGGCAAATGCGTTATTCCTTTAAAAAAACAAGGAAAGCTGTTTGAATTTTTAGGTTTTACATAGTATGATAGGTAAGATAAGAGAAATGGAGGAACTCCTGTGAGTACGATCTACGATGAAGCGATCAAACGATTAAAACATGAAAATATTCGTATTACACCGCAGCGAGTAGCGATATTAGAATTTTTAGCCAGTCACGATGCCCATCCGACCGCTGAAGAGATTTATCGGGCGATCGAAGTTCATTTTCCTGGTATAAGTGTCGCAACGGTATACAATAACTTACGTTTGTTCACAGAAATTGGCTTTGTAAAAGAAATGAATTATGGAGATGCCTCCAGTCGTTTTGATTTTACAACGGAGCCTCATTATCATGCTATCTGCCAAAAGTGTGGAAAGATCGCTGATTTTTACTATCCAGGATTGGAAGATGTCGAAATGGCGGCTTCGAAATTAACTGGGTATCAAATAAATAACCATCGACTAGAAGTTTATGGTCTATGTCCTGAATGCCAAGTGAAAGAGGAGGAAACAAAATGAAGATAATTTCTACAGATCAAGCACCACAAGCAATCGGTCCTTATGTTCAAGCAAAAATCGCAAACGGCTTTTTGTTTGCTTCTGGTCAAGTGCCATTAGATCCTGTTTCGGGGGAAGTTGTCGGTACGACGATTGAAGTACAGACTCAGCAAGTATTGAAAAATATCAACGCGATTCTTGAAGCGGCGGAACTTACGCCAGATGACATCGTTAAGACGACATGTTTTTTAAAAAATATGAATGATTTCGTTCCTTTCAATAATACGTATAGCACATTGTTCAATGAAGCGTTACCTGCACGTTCTGCTGTCGAAGTTGCTCGCTTACCAAAAGATGTTTTGGTTGAAGTTGAGATCATCGCAGCAGTCAAAGAAAAAGCGTAACCAACAAAGAATCGTGGGACGTCCGCATTTGCGTCGTCCCCTTTTTATTGATTCGATCCTGATAGGAAGAATCTTAATGTTTCAAGTGAGCCAAGGAGAAGAGGATGTAGTATGGTTTCGTTAAAGGAATATTTGGCAAAAGGGCAAACGACGATTTCAAATTTGCTTTTAGAGAATTACCATCATCTTGGTTTGACGAATGATGAATTTTTGTTATGGCTGCAACTGTATCGCAGCCATGAGCAAGGCAATGATTTTCCAGATTTACGTGAGATCGCCTCGGTGATGGGCAGCGACCAAAAAGAGATCTATCATTGGTTGAATCAATTGCTGAAAAAAGATGTGCTGCGAATGGGTTCTAAAAAAGACGACGCAGGAAAAATGGTTGATTATTATGATTTCACTGGCATTTATGAACGGCTCGAGTTTCTTTTGCAGCAGCAATCCAAAAAAGAAGTCGCTGAAACAAATGAAGAGAAGATACGCGAGTTGTATCGCTTATTTGAAGGAGAATTTGGTCGCCCCTTATCGGCGATCGAATACCAACGGATCGGGCAGTGGTTGGATGAGGACCACTATGATCCCGAGCTGGTCCAGTTTGCTTTGCGAGAAGCGGTCTTGAATCAAGCGTATAGTTTAAACTATATCGATCGTATTTTGCTTTCGTGGGAACGCAAGAATATTACCTCAAAAGCGCAAGTAGAAGAAGAGCAAAAAAGAAGAAAAAAACAGTTTCTTCAAAATGAAACCACGCCACAAGAAGATGGCCCAATGCCCAAAATCCCTATGCATAATTGGTTAGAAGGAGAGTAAGATACAAGGAGTTTAATTCGTCCAATGATCAGTAAAGAAAAAACAATGACTGCGATAGAAATAATGTATGAGATGTTTCCTGAAGCACATGGAGAACTAGTGTCAAAAAATGCCTTTGAATTGCTGATTGCTGTCATTCTAAGCGCACAGGCAACGGACGTGTCAGTTAATAAAGTGACACCGGCACTTTTTGAAGCATATCCAACGCCGCAGGCTCTCAGCGAGGCGCCGTTAGAAGACATTATTGAAAAAATCAAATCGATTGGCCTCTATCGAAACAAAGCGAAAAATATCAAAGCTTGTGCCTCTGAATTGTTGCTGCGTTTTGGAGGCGAAGTGCCTCAAACCAGAGAAGACTTAATTTCTTTGCCAGGTGTCGGCAGAAAAACAGCGAACGTCGTTCTTGGCGATGCATTTGGCATTCCAGCAATCGCTGTCGATACGCATGTCGAACGGGTATCAAAAAGGCTGCGCATCTGTAAACTAGACGCCAACGTATTAGAAGTCGAACAAACATTGATGAAAAAGATTCCAGATACGTTGTGGGTCAAAACGCATCACACGTTAATTTTCTTTGGTCGTTATCATTGCACAGCACGGGCACCTAAGTGTGAGGTTTGTCCATTGTTGACAATGTGCCAAGAAGGAAAACTTCGGATGAAGGGGAAGAAAACCATTTAATGGTGAACATAAACCAAAAGTAACTAGGATCAAGACGCTAAGCGAAATCGCTTAGCGTTTTTTTTTTTTGCACAAATTGATAAAAAAAACAGGTAATTAACGTAATACCCTTTATTAAAGCCCTTTCAAGTAACTGGAAAAACATAAGCTTACTGAATTTTTTTGATTACACCACTCAAAATTAGGTGTTTTTTCACAAAGAGATCGTGTGAGGGATGATGCTCGATGCGAAATGAACCTTCCGATACGCCTTTTTTTTGAAACTATTTGTAAGCTTAGTATGATGGGCTTCTTTCGCACAGTTTTTACCCTTTCTTTTTATAAAACTGCTTATTTTTAGTCAATAAAACGTAAAATTAATAAGAAAATTCACCTATTGGTGAAAAATAGTATTTCAAATCTGTGAAAATCATCAGTATAGTGAACTTTGTCAAAGGTTATAAGTCTTTCTCTGCTATTTTACGAATGACAGAAAAAGCGTTGCACAGTTCAAATGATTCTGTAACGATCTCAAAATCATTTTTTGTTAACGGGTCTTAGACAAACGCAGTTTTGAAAAGATCACTTATAAGATGTGGCAAGTATAGAGGAGGAGGGAGAATGAAAGGAGAAAAGGTATGGAAATTAGTTCGTATGGTTCTGTTTTGCACTCTTTTTTATGGGATAACTATTTCTACGGCAGCGGTGAATGCTCAGGAAGTGCAGTCGGTTGAAACAGAAAGCTCTGTGCTTTTTACCGGTGTTTATGAGCCTATTGGGCAACCCGAACCAGCACCGCCAGCAGGCCCTACAGAGAATATCTCGCCACCAAACGAGGTAGCAAAACCAGGTGGTATTTTACCAAAGACCAACGAGACAAGAACTTACGGCGTAATCTTACTTGGATTACTGCTCGTACTGGTTGTATTGTATGTGCAATATACCAAACATCGATCAAGATTTATGATGGTTAAAAAGAAAAGACAAATAATTTGAAAGCAGGGATGAATTTGAAATTCGTACGATTTGCATCGGCAGCTGTTTTAGCTGCAACTTTATTTACTATTAGCGCGCAAGCCTTCGCTACTGAAAGTGTAACAAACCATGATACAGAAGGGAAAGTTCTCTTTGTACCAAACGATAGCGAAGCGACAGTGGTTCAACCACCAAATCCTGGTCCTAATGGTCCAGATGTAGAGATCAATCCAGTCGGCCCGGAAGGACAAACGGGACCATTGACGATTGCTTACGCACCTACGCTTAATTTCGGTGAGCAAGTGATTTCTAATACCGATCAAGAATATAAGCTAGTGGCTGAATTACACAAGCTAAAAGACGCGGAAGATAGTGAAGAAAGAGTTCCATATGTTTCATTTGCTCAAGTCCAAGATACGCGTGGGACAAATGCTGGTTGGGACTTAAAAGTTTCCTTAAGTGCTTTTGAATCAGGAACACAGAATAATGAACTGACTGGAGCAAGAATTCGTTTTAATTCGCCAAAATTGGAATATAACGGAAGCAACCAAGAAAATGAACCACAAATTCATGCGGATGGATTGATTTTAGATGCTACAAATAGTGAGCGTTCGGTTCTGACCGCTGCTCAAACAAAAGGTGCTGGCGTATCGTCAGTCGTTTGGGGCGATCAGGAAGAAATCAATCGACAAGTGGAAGCAGGCGCAGAGGTTGTTGAAAATGCTGGAATCGAGTTACTTGTTCCTGGATCAACAGCAAAAGACGCTGCTCTTTATGAAGCAACCCTTACTTGGACATTGGCTGCAACAGCTGGACCGGACGGAGAAACGGTTCAATAACTTAGTTTTGTACTGAATAAAAAAGAAAGAAGGAACTAGAAATGAAAAAGATTCGTTTAGCTACGGTCGCTGTATTATCCACCACTTTACTAGCAGGAGGCGTTCAAGCCTTTGCCCAATCTTCATTAGAAACGACTACCGATAACGTTGTAGGATTTACCTCAGACGGAAGCGATCTAACAGTGGTACAACCGCCAGTCGTGCACCCAGAAGTAGAAACGATCGAACCAACACCGCCAGGACAAACGGGTCCATTTACCATTGCTTATGCACCACAAACATTTGATTTTGGTCAGAATGCTATTTCTACCAGTGATCGTTGGTATTCGATCGTTGCTGATGAGCGTAATTTGGCTGATCAATCAGGTACGACACCGTATGTATCGTTTGCCCAAGTACAAGATACCCGAGGAACGCATGCTGGTTGGACATTAAATGTTAGTCTAACTGATTTTACTTCTGAATCAGGGGATGTCTTGACTGGGGCAAAAATCAAGTTGGCAAACCCTGAGATCGTGTTCAACAAAGGTGAGGGTGATCGAGACTTACAGCCAAGTGCCGTTATCAATAATGAAGAACAAAATGCGTTGATCCTAGATGTCAACGATCAAGACATTCCTGTCATGCGTGCTTCGGTCGGTCAAGGCGCGGGCGCTTCATCGATTTACTGGGGAGATCAAGAAAAATTGACGGAACAAAATCTTAATAAACAAGAAGGCGAAATTATCAGAAATGATGATATTCAACTATTTGTACCAGGCTCTACCACGCAGCTAGCAACTAACTATACTGCGGAAATGACATGGACGCTAACTGCTTCTGTTGATAGTAGTGGCGAAACAGTAAATCCGTAAGAAGGATCATAGCTTGCAACAAGAAACAACTGGCAGGAATAGTAAATTATTCCTGCCTTTTTTGGAAGGAGAACCACTTTTGACTGAACAACGTATGAGAATGAAATGGATAAAAACGGTTACCTGTGCGGTCATCCTACTATCATTCTTTTTTTCACCAAGATTGAGCTATGCTCAGACAGAATCAGAATTAAACTTCTATGTGACGCCTATCTTACCTGAAAGTCAGCTGGAAGGAGGGGCGTTGGGGTATTTCGATTTAAATCTTGGGGCAGGAGAACGTGATGAATTGGCTTTAGAGATCGAAAATGGTTCTGATCAAGCGATCGAAATAGAAATTTCTGCCCATACGGCATTTACGAATGTGAATGGTGTTGTGGAATATGGCCGGGATGCAGAATCCCCTGATCCGACTTTACCTGCATCAATTGATGAACTGGTAGAGGTGCCTGAAACCGTATCGTTCGATCCATTAGAAAAACGAATCATTTCTTTACCGATTACGATGCCAGAAGAGGAATTTAAAGGGGTTTTGGCAGGTGGCATTCGAATCAAAGAGGTTATTTCGGAAGAGGAGCAAACACAATCTGCTGAACAAGGATTAGGCATTCGGAATGCATTTTCCTATGTCATTGGTGTGGTAGTAAGCAACAATCGGTCCGCAACGGATCCGGGATTGGAACTGCTTGATGTTTTTGCCGATCAAGTAAACTACCGAAACGTATTTAGTGCTGTTATCCAAAATTATACTTCAACATTTGTCAATCAATTGGAAGTAACAGCTGAAATTCGATCTGTTGGCAGTGAGACGATTTTATATGAAACAAGTCAATCAGCGATGCAAATGGCTCCTAATTCACATATGCATTTCCCAATTCCCTTGAATGGTGATCGTTTTCGTAATGGGGAGTATGTATTGAATCTTACTGCGCGGTCAGGAGAGGAAGAGTGGTCTTGGGAACAGACATTTAGCGTAGAGGCAGAAGATGCTCGCCGCTTAAATGAACTCGATGTCACTGTAGATACGTCACTCAATTGGTGGATGATCGCCACGGCTGGTCTAATCAGCTTGTTTCTATTGCTTGCGATCATCCTAATTGTTCGTCAGAAAAAAAATGCAAAGGAAGGTGGGAAAAGTTGAAATGAAGAATACCTCACACAAGGTAATAATTGCGATCATTATTGGATTACTAAGTGTGCAAACTTTTTTTCCAAGTCTGAGCAGTTTACTATTGCCAGAAATCCACGCCATCGATCACACGATTGAACCATTGGACGAAACGCAGAACATGTCCTTGCTTGATAAAGCAACACAACCGATCCAAACAAAAGAATTTGACATCCATACCCCTTTTTTTCAGTTTCCAGTTAGTGTGATTGAAGGTGTCGTGGATCAACCGATCGATGTTTTCGTCGTATCAAGCCAATCGTTAGATGAGATTACGCTGGTTGTAGCGAAAGAAGCAGCGATCGTGGAAGAAGAATTTGCTGCAGAAGTGAAGAGTAAAAAGCTGTCTGAAGAAGAACAGGAATGGACGCTTGCCTTTGATGAAGAGCTAATGGAGTTCGAGATTCCTATCGTCTTTAATAAAATAGGCGATTATCAACTGGTTATAGGTGAAGCGGAACTAACGATCGAAGTACAGGCAGAAGATGACGAGGAAGAGGACTCGGATGATGATGCAGATAATGAAACGATCGAGACAGAAGTCTCACCATCAGAGACGCCGCAGGAAGGGGAACGAACCACGCAACCTTCCAATGACGCGAACCTAAACGAGAATCAGCAAGACACAGAAGCTGATCAAGCAGAAGCGATTGCCCAATTGACAGAACCGGTCACACCGTTAAACGAAATCAGTCACCGGGATGTTTCCAACTGGCAAGAATTTATGGCGGCAATCGTGAATAAAGATGTAAATTATATCAATATCGTAAACGACTTTGAATCTTCGGATAATCCTACTCAAGGAGTTTCTGGAGTGGCTGTGGGAAGTGCAACTTCCAACCCAACAAATGGATTAGCCTATATTTGGACCAATGCTTCTGGAATTTCAAGAACGCTTGTGATCGAAGGCAATGGGTATCAAATCGACTTTAGAGCTGTTGCTGTCGGATTTTATGATAGTACCGTCAATAGTGCAACGCCGTGGGACATCACGTACCAAAATATCGATATCGTTCATGGCAACTATTATGGCTTCATGAATTTTACGAATATGAGCATTCCACAACAGAATCTATCCAGAATGCGCTACCATAATTTGACCAATGCGGGAAATCAATTGATTCACTCGCACGCAACACCTGTCGTTATGTCTGGCGAGGTAACATCGCATCAATCACCGACGTATACGTCCCGATCAGGACGAGTACAAACGATCAACGCAACGAATCAGGTAAATATGGAAATAACCCAATTAGAAGTTCTCGATAACGCAGTAGTTGACATGTCAACGATTAATGCGGGAAATATTTATTTGTACTATGCAACGGGTCGAATGATTATTGGCGATGATGTGAAAATGACCTTGCGAACAGCTGGCACAGGAGGAGAAGCCTATGGGGCAAATATTTACATTCAAAATGGTCGGATCGATATCGGTAATCGATCAGAGCTTCATTTGAATGCTCGAGCCAACTCCCCCGCAATCAGTATGTATGCTAGCGGCGCCCACTTTGAAATGTCTGAGGATAGCAAAGTGGTAATCAAAGCTGACGGACGTACCACAAGCCTCAATGGATGGGGCTATAACATTATCTACATGGGTGCTGGAAGCACGATGCTTATTGGAAATAAAAGCAGTGTCGAAATTGATGCAGTGAATCAAGGGACCACCACATCCGGAGTGATCCATGTAGCCGGTGCCGCCACATTTATTGTTGCTAAAGAAGGAATCTTGGATATTAAGTCAGACGGAACCAATCCCTCTCATTCCTTAATGACATTTTTGAGCTCGGCCTCAACCTTCACTTTTGCGGATGCACAACGCATCAATTTAGAGAAAACAAGGGCGGTTACCGGAAATGCAGCAAATAGCAGCCTTATTTCGATCTCCGGCAGCGGTGGGCTATTAGATGTGGATATTCAAGCAGCGAAACAATGGCGGCACGGAAACTTGACGGAGGAACCAGACTTCAGTTGGAGTCCAATCTTCAACTTAAAAGTGAATTTTGCCTCTACCTTGTCATCGATTTCGAATGTTTCTTCCATCTCTCAAGAGATCGTTGATCATTTTCGCGCGAATTTTACCACAAGAGCACAACGCATCCTATTTGAATATATTCCAGATGTCGAGGTTCATTTAGAACCATTAACGGAAGACCCGGCACTGGAAGGCTCAAGAATCATTAGGGGAAAAGCCACACCTTATAGTGTGATTCGTTTTGACGGAGATCCAGCGATTCCCGCACCGCAACTGCAATCACCCTCTTTTGATGATAACAGCTTGTTTCATCTTCAAGCAGATGCCAATGGTGATTTCAGCTTGACCTTAGCCGAGGGGGATCGGTTTACAAAACATAATACGGTGACGGCTTACGCTTTCTTAAATGGAAAATTTGATACAGCTGAAACAGTTGTTCAAGAGATTGCCACAATGAATCCACGAGATCCGATCGCGCCAGATATTGAAGTGAATCCAGAAAATAAACCGGATATACCAGAACATTTAGGGTTTATCAGTATCGATTTCATCTCCCAGTATAGCTTTGGAGATGTATCAATAAGTGCAGATACCAAACAGTACAAGGCATTGCCGCAACGTCTTAGCAGTGCAGATGGCTCAGTAACTGAGGAACGGCCAAATTACGTGCAGATTTCTGACCGGCGCGCTCAATTTACCGGCTGGGAACTAAACGCGACATTATCCGCTGCAGGATTTCGTAATGAGCGAGGAGAAGAACTTCGGGGTGCACGAATTATTTTAGAAAATGCAGTTATGCTGACGAATGCTGCCAATTCAGCAATTCCTCCCACTTATAGCGAATCAATGATCCTTGATCCTGGGGTACCCGCTTTGATCGCTGAAGCAGATGCAAATGAAGGAAGCGGTACCTGGATTCAGCGCTACGGGGATATGGGGACGATGGGGGATAGTGTCAAACTTGAAGTACCCATTGGATCAAATCCGCGTAACATGACCTACCAAGCAACAATTGAATGGGAGTTAAGTTTTGTCCCATCTACCGAATGATCAATGCTCAATCTTATCAAATGGAAGCTGTTGACGCCTATGACAGCTTCCATTCTTGATAGGAAGATAGTGAGTAAATCGCTTGAAAAGCAGTGGGTTTTACCGTTTTTTTGCGGTAGATCACGCTTGCTTCATAATAACCGCGAAGATATAGAGTTCACCTAAACTCGTGCAAAAACTATTCAAGCAGCTTTGAATCAGTTCGTCAGGTTTTGTTCAAAACCAATGATGCCAGCTGAAACAAGAGAAAGGAAACTGTATGAAGAGTAAAAAAAAGAAGTCATATCTGACATTATTCAGTGCTGGGATTTTAGCAAGCCAACTTTTTGTTTCTCCCGTATTGCTGGCGAAAGAAAGCCCTCAGCCTGATAACTATTCAGAAAATACAAATGTCGAACAGCAACTTGATGACCAAGATTCATCGGCAGCAGAAGACCAAGAAAGTCAAGAAGACGTCAGCAAAGAGCAAACGGAGGACTCGACCGAGTTATCCTCCGAATCAAATGAACCGCTTATGGATTCAGAAACAGCAGATCCCGTTGTAGAATCTCTTGATTCGTCTGAAGAATCAGACTCAACACAAACGACCGAGTCAGCGGAAACGACCGAACTAGAGGAATTAGAGTCCACGGAACCTTCCGAGGAAGAGGAAAAAATAGATGCTGAAACGGACGATCTAGAAGTAGAAACAGAGAACAAGCCAAAAGAGACCGACTTGATTGATGAGTCATTGGCACCAAAAGAAAATGAAATTTCAACTGAGAGCAACGAAAATACTGAAAATGCAAAAAAAGAGGAGCCGAAAACACCTCCGATTATTGCACCTGAGCAAGTAATAAACCCTGTCGTTCAATCACCAGATGCTACTTCTCACTTGAAAAATTCTTTTTATGATGGACGTACCATTGATTTACCAGAGAGTTTTCGGGCAGCGAAGATCGCAGATTCGAATCTGTTAGATTTCACCTTGCCGATATTAGCTAATTATGATGCCCAATGGCAAGCGGCATTGGTCTACGAGATCATCGGGCAAATTGGTGAACTAGAAGAACCATCGACAATGGACGAATGGATCAATGAACGGATCAAAGCGGTTATAGAAGGAAAAGCTAGCTGGATAGAAAAAGAACAGCAGGTTGAACAATTACAACCGGGGGATCTTTTATATGACGCAAATCAGTTAATCGGTATCTACCTCGCAGATGGTTACCAAGCAAGTTTAGTGACAAATCAAGAAGAGCCAACGAAAACTGCCATCGAAGTTCAGCGGGTTTCAATCGAAGAGCCGCTATCGATCAGACGGCTATCAAATCCTGAATTGGCTACATATGGCGAAAAGCTAGTTACTGAATATCCAGCCCCTTACGAATTTACAGTGAATCAAAAGACCCAGACGTTTATCGAAACATTGGCACAAGAAGCCCAAAGCTTAGGGCAAGAATACGATGTCTTTGCTTCTGTATTAATCGCGCAAGCGATCCTTGAAAGCGGCAGTGGCGACAGCGGGCTTTCAAGCAGTCCCCATTATAACCTTTTTGGGATCAAAGGCAGTTATCAAGGAAACAGCGTGACTTTACCAACAATGGAAGATAAAGGCAACGGAGAACTATTCCAAATTCAAGCCGCCTTTCGTTCCTATTCAAGTTATCGAGATTCGATGGCAGATTATGTCAAATTGATTCGCGGAGGAATCACTGGAAATCCAACCTTTTATCAAGACGTGTGGCGCTCTGAATCAAAAAACTATCTTCGGGCAGCAGATGCTTTGACGGGTACTTATGCGACCGATGTTAATTATAGTAAAAAAATCAATTCACTGATTGCGGTCTATGGATTGACGCAATATGACCAAGTGATCGCAACAGAAACAGGCTTGTTTATCCAAGGAAAAGAACAAATTCCAGAAGAGTATCGCTCCCTCATGACATTTCCAGAATACAACGGTCGTGACTACAATCTTTCTGGTTCGTATCCTGTTGGACAATGTACTTGGTATGTGTTCAATCGGGTGAGTCAATTAGGCGGTCAAGTAGATGACTACATGGGAAATGGTGGTCAATGGGGCAATACCGGACGACGTTTAGGTTACAACGTCAGTCAAACGCCTAAAGCAGGCAGTATGATCTCTTTTGCACCTGGAACAGCTGGATCTGATCCTCGTTATGGTCATGTCGCTTTTGTTGAAGCCGTTGGTCCAAATGGTATTTTGGTTTCAGAAGGAAATGTCTATGGTGGAACCACAATCTCTTATCGCGTGATCAGCAATGAATTGGCGCACTCATCAAGTGTTTCATATATTATGCCAAAATAAGGATGGAGGGCTGGCAATATGAGTAAAAGGCATAGACAAATAGGTCTTCCTATCAGCGGTATCTTTTTGATGGTCCTTTTGCTTATTGCGTTTCTTCAGCCGTATCGACTGGCGTTAGTCAGAGGAACGTCCATGCTGCCGACGATCGAGGATCGACAAGTTGTGCTGATTCATAAAAAGCGCCAGCCAAATCGCTATCAGCTGATCGCTTTCGAACAGGAAGGAAAATTTTTGATCAAGAGAGTGATTGGTGTACCGGGGGATTCCTTCGTTCGTACACAGGAGCGGTTGTTGATTGGGGCGGAGGATACTGACTTTGATTTTTCATTTATGATCACTGTGAAGGATGAAGCCGTTGAGGCGTTGCCGATTCGGGGGTACCTCAAAGAAGATGAGTACTTTGTCGTTGGCGATGCACTGCTCACTTCAAGTGATAGTAGAGAATTTGGAATCATTTCAAGTAAAACCTTTTATGGTGTGGTGACCACGTTCTTCTGACACATCAGCTTTTTGAAAGGAAGTTTGCGATGATTCATTTCTTGCAACATATCAACGAGACTAAGTTTGTATCAAAATGGATGAATAAAACGAATTTTAGTTTTGATGGAAGGAAGAGACTGTGATTTTTATCTATATTGGGATGATACTGCTTGCCATTGGAGCAGGTAGTATCATCGGTTGGCGATTGTATCGAGAATATTTATTAAGAAAAGTTGAAAAGCAGCTGTCGTCAGATGCTTTATCCAAAAGGAAACTGCGTTTATTTAAGCACAACCTGCGCAGTGGGCACCTGCTAATTTTATTGGGCTGCAGTAGTGCCATAATCGTAAGTGTCTTGCTACTAACAGTTTTTCAGCTGACAGGCGGCATTCATTTGCAAAAGCTGCAAGAAGAAACCAGTCAATTGAAAGAGGAAGTCTTCGCGCTAAGAACTGAACAAACGGAATGGATGCGTATGCCGATTTTTGCATATCCTGAGAACGGCTTTTCTTTTGAAGCGATTGATTGGGAGCATTTACTCGTCTCCAATGATCGTGAAGCACAGTTTGCAGCTGAATATGAGTTGGCCTATCAGTTATCACCATATCTAGGTCGCACTGTAGCGATGATTTTTGTTGATCAGCCTTTGCAAGAAATCTCGATTGTTCTATCTAGCAAATTACCATCAATTGATGACTTAAACGGATGGGAAGAGAATTTTTCTCGTCTACTCCATGATATGCAGAACGTTCCCCTGATCACCCAAGGAACCTTCTCTGTCCAATTTTCCAAGGATTCTGATCAGTCCTTTGAGCAGACGATCATTCGTGACGAGAATGGGGTCTGGACCCTTTTAGAACGCAGATTCCCAAACACTGATGCTCAAGAAGTAGCCAACAACGAGAGGAGCGAGAGCATATCGTCTACTCCTCAAACGGATCAAAGTGAAACGATCAATACAAATGAACAAAAAGGCAGTGTGAAAAATTAATGATGAAAAAGAAAAACAAAGGTTGGTTTTCTGCCCAAAAGCTAATGGATGAAGTGAATCAATTATCCATAGAAGAGCTGAATGAATTTGAGGAGACAAATCAAGAAGAGGGAATCGTTGAGGATCAAGGGTCCGCAAAGGCTACGCCTGAAAAAAAAGAGGATAAGACCAATCGACCAGCGGACAATGAACCCCCTAAAACCCAGAAAGAAGCAGTAAAACCTGTCGCACAAACTTTCGCAAAACCGATTTCTCACCAAAGAGTGGCTGGAGATCAGCAGAAAGAGCAAAGTGTCAAAAAGATAGCAGTGCAGCAAAAGTCCTCTGGCAACCGTGATAGCTACGCCAAGGATAGTCAACTCGTTGAAGATAAAGGAGAACGTATGGAGAAAGAATTGAGTACAAACCAAACTAATAAGCAAGAATCAAAAGAACAAGAAAAGGATCATATGATTGAAAATTTATCTTTTGAAATCAAAGAATTGATTTTAGAAAATGAGCAATTACAGGAAGAAAAAAATCAGTTGAAAAAACAGCAGAAGATAGTGGCTCAACAAGAAGCAGAGGCAAAAGAATTAAAAGCTTCGCTAGTAGAAGCGAATAAGAAAGTCAAAGACCTAGAAGAGCAGTTTGCAAAAGTAGATACAGAAAAACTTGAAGCAAAAATCCAGCAATTAGAGGCCAAGTTAGCTGTTCAGCAAGAAAAAGAGCAACAAGAGCAACAAACTTATGAAAAGGAACGCGCTGAATGGACCTTGAAGCGGCAAGAAATCCAGCAGCTGCAAGAGGTAATTGCTGATTTGAAACAGCAATTGGCAGAAAAAGAAGAGCTTGCTGCAAATGTATCAGCTAGCGAATCAAATGAAGAAGTCGCAGAGCTTCAGGCGACAATCGAAGCATTAAGGGAAGAAAATGCAGCCCTACAAATCGAAAACGAGCAGTTCCAAACAGAAATCAGCGAGGTCTTAGTCTTTGCTAGAAGAAAAGCGAATCGCACGATTCAAGAAGCGAAAATCGAATCTGAACGAATGATCCGTACAACAGAAATGCGGATCGATGGGATTCATGATCGTGCCAAAGAGATTCTTTTTGAAGTGAACGAGACGAAAGAAAATGTGATTCATTTATTTGACGATCTGCATAATCAAGTTTATCAGCTTTCCGATAAAAAATTGCTGTTTGAAGAGCTTGAAAAGTAAGCTTCTACATTTATATGGCAGGAATTAAAAAAAACAGTAGATCAGATTTTGATCTACTGTTTTTTTGCGATTCTCCATTATTCGACACTATCATCGTTTGGTTCCGGCGGGTCTGGCGGTGAGGAAGGATTTTCTTCACTGCTGGAAGGTGTTGTTGAACCGGGATCCTGACTAGAAGCAGGAGGCGTAACGACCGATGATGAATCATCCTCATCAGGTGTTGTCACTGGTGGTGTTACTTCGCTTGATGATTCTGTTGTACTTGATGGTGTTGATTCGCTACTTTCTGTAGAAGGTGTCGTTGGTTCAACGTAGGAACTGCTGCTGGACGAACTTGGTGCTGAATAGCTTGGTTGGGTGTACGTCCCCTCAAGATAAAGCTCTCTTCCGATCCGTGTCAATCCGTCAGGCATTGTCCAGTCCGTGTTTTCTACAGAAGCAGAAACATAGCGCATCAATTCACGATAGACATCTGAAGCCACATGGGTACTACTATCAGTGATCGGTGTCATTTTGTCGTTGTAGCCTGTCCAAACCGCCAATGAGTAGGAGGGAGTATAGCCGGCAAAGGTAATATCAGGGTAGGCACCATTCGATGTATCCAGTTGTGCTAACTGGTCATCGGTGTAGTTGGACGTTCCCGTTTTCCCTGCTTGGTACAAACCATCGATTTGCGCGTTGGTTCCAGTTCCGACAGAAATAACATCTTTCAAGATATCGGTCACCATGTAAGCTGTCGTATCATCCATTGCTTCTTGACCAGAAACTTTAAAGGATTCTTCGTCTTCTGTACCATCTTGCATGACGATTTTATTGACGTACTGTGGTTCATAATAGGTGCCACCATTTGAAAACGCAGCATAAGCAGCGGCCATTTTCAGACTGGAGATCCCATACTTTGTGCCATCCAATTTATCCGTATTGCTGGAAATCGCATTGGATTGGGTGATCGTATCATATTCGATTCCTAAACCACTGAGAAAGTCTGCGATATTGTCCGCGCCGACTTCATCAAACAGCTTCACTGCCGGCACATTTCTAGACTCTGCTAGAGCGGTCCGCAAGGTGATATTGCCCATATATTGGCGATCCCAGTTGTAAACAGGAATATTCGTCCCTTTATACGTGTAAGGTTCATCTAAAATCATTCTACCCGTGGAATCTTGTAGAAATTGAAAGGCAGGGCCATAGTCTGTGATTGGTTTGACGGTCGAACCAAAGTCTCGTGCGACATTGACAGCCAGGTTATTTGCTAGAACATCATCAACATTACGGGCACCGATCTGAGCGGTCACCTTGCCTGTGTTAACATCAACTAAGGTAGCGGCAACTTGCATCTTGTCATCTGGGTAATCAACGTAGTCGTCACTGTTGACGATGTCATATAATCGTTTTTGTGCATCGATATCGACATTAGTATAAATATCTAAGCCGTCAGTATACACATCTTTCCCAGTTTTTTCTTTGACTTCAGCGATCACTTCGTTAAAGTAGTTGTCAAAGTATTTCCACTCTTGGTTTTCACGGGGATTGTCTTGCAAGCCTTCTTGAATATCCTCGGCAACGGCCGCATCATATTCCGCTTGCGTGATTTTTTCATTTTCCAGCATCGCACCTAAAACAACATCTCGCCGACTTTTCGCATTATCAGGATGCGCAAATGGGTCAAAAGCTGAAGGGGCATTTGGTAAACCGGCAATCAAAGCGGTTTGCGCAAGGTCTAGTTCAGCTAACGGCTTGCCGTAAAACTTCATTGCGGCCGTTTGCATCCCATATACACCATTGGACATATATACTTTATTGATGTAGTAAGTGAGGATCTCTTGTTTTGATTTCATTTGTTCAAGACGAACCGCCATCCATGCTTCTTGTGCTTTTCGACGTAATGTTTGGTCTTCAGCGCTGGTAGAAAAGAAGGACAGCTTGATCAATTGCTGTGTCAACGTACTTCCGCCTTGCATACCGCCGGTTGTGGCATTGGATAATGCGGAACCGACGATCCGAATCGGATCGACTCCGATATGCTGGTAGAAGCGGCGATCTTCGACTGAGACGATCGCGTCTTCCAGCAGTTGAGGAATCTCACTTGCAGTAATTTTTTCTCTGGTTTCACTACCGAATTCAGTGATCAATTCGCCATTTGACGCATAGAAACGAGAAGAAACCGTTGAATCCAAACGTGTTTCATCAAGTGCAGGCGCATCTTTGGCATACCACCAGAATAGCCCCATCCCGGATAGAATCCCGATACAGCCTAAGAAAAACAGCCCCATAAATACTTTTAAAAGAATACTCCCAATGCTTCGTTTGCCTTTTGCCTTAGGAGGCTTTGGTGCTTTTTTAGCTGTACCTTTTTTAGAATCATGCCGAGAGGTCCTCGATTGTGATCCATTTGCCATACTAATCATTCTCCTTCATCGTTAAAAATTGATCAACTGCTTTTAAATAGGGAATACGCGGCGCAATTGAAGGGATGATTTCAATCCCATTCGTTTCAATATAGGCCAGTGTCATTGATTTTTTTCCCGTTTCTTTTTGCAGGTGCCATTGAGAAACTAAGCACTTGCTATCGAGAAAAAAGCAGCGTTGTAGACTAGAAAACCATAAAAGAACAAAACATAAACCCGCTTGTTCCAAACAGTCTTCCATATGCTTGATTTGGTGTGGATGAAAATTTTTAAAGGGAAATGACGTTTTGTTTTGAGTCTCTTTCGCTTCAAAGTCGATATATTGCCCTTGATAAACCCCATTGTAATCAGTGGTGGATGCCTCACGGAAATAGGCTTCTTTGATTACGGCGGCGCTTCTTCTTGGATAATCTACTTTCACGATTTGAATTGGTGTCGGTTTCTTATGAATGACAGCAAGTTTCCGATTCAAATAATAAAGGTTGCTTTCATTGATCGCTTCTTCAAAACGCATCCCACGATTGGCATACGTTTTTGGCTTTATTAGTTTCTCTTGCATTTTTTGTTTTTTGCCGTCATCATAGGTAGTAGATTGTCCATTCGGGTAACGAATAACCATGTTGTTCACACTCCTAGGCAACATTATACCAAAAAGTCGTTTGGAAAGAAAAGAGATGACCAGAGAAACAATGAAAACCTTATACTTTACTGGCTATCGTAATTATGAATTAGGTGTCTTTCAAGCAAAAGATCCCAAGATTGCAGTTATTAAGAAAGTAATAATGTCGACTTTGACCAATTATGTCGAAGAAGGGTTAGAATGGCTCTTGATCAGTGGGAATCTTGGAGCGGAGCTGTGGTGTGCCGAAGCCGTTGAACAATTAAAACAGACATACCCAGAACTGAAACTAGGAATTATTTTTCCATTTGAAGGGTTTGGTGAAAATTGGAACGAAACAAATCAGCAGGCACTGCAAACAGCGAAGTCATTTGCCGATTATGTCAATGCCACCAGCCATAAGCCTTACCAAGACCCCAGTCAATTAAGAAATCACACGGCATTTTTACTGGAGCATACCGAAGGCGCACTTGTGTTATATGATGACGAATTTCCAGGAAAACCTAATTATTTCTTAAGAGATGCCAAAGCTTATAGTGAGCAAAATCCCTACTTTATTCATCAAATAACAATGGATGACCTACAAAACGCAACATTTGATAGTAATTTACTTTGATTTTCGTATATTTTTTGATAGAATGGTCTAGAAAGTGAAAACCATTTGGAATAAACAATGAGGTGTAAATAATGGCAAATTTAATTTATAGTCCAAAAGATATTCTGCAACAAGAATTCAAAACAAAAATGCGCGGGTATGATCCAGTTGAAGTGGACGAGTTTTTAGATAATATCATTAAAGACTACGAAAGCTACAATAAAGAGATCTTAGCCCTGCAAGAAGAAAATGACCGTCTGACAGCGAAAATCGATCAATTGTCGAAAAACCAAGCGATCGCATCTCGTGTTCAACAAGAAGCGCCGAAAAGCCAAACCGTTACAAACTTTGATATTTTGAAACGTTTGTCTAATCTTGAAAAAGAAGTGTTTGGCAAAAAGCTTGATCGTGAATCAGAACCTGTCACTCGTTCTTCTTCCTACAACAGCAACTATACAAATGCTGATTTTGAAGATGACAACGAAAAAACCCGTCAATTCTAATCTAATGTAGAAAAGATAGTTGTGGTTTTCGGGTAATTGCGGCATAACTCGATTATGCTGAGGAAAGTCCATGCTCGCACAAGCTGAGATGCTTGTAGTGTTCGTGCCTAGCGAAACCATAAGCTAGGGTACTTGAGAAAGTAACGGCAGGAAAAATGGCTAAGGTGCAAGCTATGCCAAAGTATCCTTGAAAGTGCCACAGTGACGAAGCAAGGCGGGAAACCGTCTTGGTGGAACGCGGTAAACCCCTCGAGCGAGCAACCCAAACAATGGTAGGGGCACTTTTTGCACGGAAATGAACGGAGCAAGAAGGCAAGTAATTGCAGATAGATAATTACCCAGTGTTTTCTTCTCCCTGAGGAAAATACGGACAAAACATGGCTTATAGAAAATCACAACCTATCAGGGAATCCTTCCAGCAACGGAAGGTTTTTTTATACCAAGAAGGAGAGCGTTATGACTGAAAAAACATTTAATTGTATTGCCACCGCTGCGAGCGGTTTAGAAGCACTAGTGGGCAAAGAATTACGGGATTTAGGGATCGAGTGTGAGGTTGAAAACGGCCGAGCGCGTTTTAAAGGGACGATGGAGACCATTGCTACCGCGAACTTGTGGCTCCGTACCGCGGACCGTATCAAAATCGTCGTCGGGGAATTTGACGTATTGACTTTCGATCAGCTGTTTGAAGAAGTTAAAGCGTTACCGTGGGAAGACTTTTTACCTTTAGACGCTGAATTTCCAGTAGCTGGAAAATCAATCAAATCAAAATTGTATAGTGTACCTGATTGTCAAGCGATTACCAAAAAAGCAATCGTCAATCGTTTAAGAGAAGTATACCATCGTCCAGCAAGTGTGCCGCTGACTGAAACGGGCGCTTTTTTCCAATTAGAAGTCGCTTTATTGAAAGACCATGCGATGATCACATTGGATACGACTGGCCCTAGTTTGTTTAAACGTGGCTATCGTTTAGAAAAAGGAGGCGCGCCGCTGAAAGAAAACATGGCTGCGGCTTTAGTGATGGTGACAAATTGGTACAAAGACAAGCCGTTTGTCGATCCCGTTTGTGGATCAGGCACGTTGTGCATTGAAGCAGCGTTGATCGGTCACAATATCGCCCCTGGCTTTAATCGGGAATTTGTTTGCGAAACGTGGGATTGGTTCCCAGCAGAAGTATTTGAAAAAGTACGGAAAGAAGCAGATGAAGCAGCAGATTATGATGTCGAATTAGATATTACCGGTTCGGATATCAATGGTCGAATGATTGAGATCGCCCGCAGAAATGCGGAAGAAATCGGTCTAGGAGACTCGATCACCTTCAAACAACAAGCCGTTAAAGACTTTAAAACAGAAAAAGAGTATGGTGTCGTTGTGGCTAACCCTCCTTATGGTGAACGCTTAGGAGAAGAAGCGTCCGTTCAGCGACTGTATCAGGAAATGGGCCAAGTGTTTCGGCCGCTAAAAACCTGGAGCAAGTACTTTTTGACCAGTGACTTGACTTTTGAGACCCATTACGGCGAAAAAGCGACAAAAAAACGCAAATTATACAACGGTGCGATTCGTACCGATCTCTTCCAATACTGGGGACAACGTCCGCCACGCAAAAAGGAGTCTGCTGAATGAAAGAACAAGAATTTCTGAAAGAATTAAAAGAAATCGATCTATTACAACAAGCAATGGGGATCTTAGGCTGGGATAATCAAACAGGGATGCCAGAAAAAGCCAGTGATTACCGTGCGGAAGTTGACAGCTATTTATATGGTCTATACTTTGACAAAAAAGTGGGGGAACCAATCCAAGAAGCGATCAGCTATTTCGGGAAACACCCAGATGAATTATCAGAAGTAGGGAAAGCTGCGTATCAATTAGTCAAAGAAGAATATGAATTGCAAAAAAATGTACCCAATGAGTTGGCGATGGCGGCTTCCGCAGCTACGTCAAAAGCACATACTGCTTGGCTCAAAGCCCGTAAAGAAAAAGATTTTTCTTTATTTAAAGACGCTCTTTCTGAAAACATTCGCTTGACGAAAGAATTGATTCCTTATTGGAAGAAAAATGAGCTGACGAACTATGACGTCTTGTTAAACCAATACGAGCCGAATATGACGGTTGAGATCTTGGATAACGTATTCTCACAAGTGAGAGACGGTATCATGGATATTCGTCGTCAATTGGCTGAAAAAGGAACAGCGCCAGACACTTCGATCCTTTCACGTGAGATGACCGAAGCGCAACAACGTAAATTTATCTCAAAAGTGATCGCCGACTTAGGCTATGACTTTTCTCGCGGCCGTTTGGATAATACGGTCCACCCATTCGCTACGGGGATCAACCACAATGATGTACGGTTGACCACACGCTGGAGCGAAACTGACTTTTCGATGGGACTGTTCGGTGTGATTCATGAAGCTGGTCACGGGATGTACGAGCAAAACATCGATGAGAAATACGAAGGCACGCCTGTTCATGAAGGGGCGTCCATGGGAATCCACGAATCCCAATCGCTGTTTAATGAAATCATTATCGGCAGCAACCGCAATTTCTGGGCAAAGCAATACCCATTTTTCCAAGAATGTGCGGAAGGCACGTTTGATGATGTGTCTTTTGACACTTTCTATGACTCCTTAAAGCACTCAAAAGCTAGCTTGATCCGTATTGAAGCTGATAGTCTGACATATGTCATTCATATTATTATTCGTTACGAGATCGAAAAAATGATCTTTAACGAAACCGTATCGATCGATGAACTGCCAAAAATCTGGAATGACAAATACGAGGAATATTTAGGGATTCGTCCAGAAAATGACTTGGAAGGGATCTTACAAGACGTTCATTGGTCAGGTTCAAGCTTCGGGTATTTCCCATCCTATGCTCTAGGATATATGTATGCAGCGCAATTACTCCACGCCATGGAAAAAGAAATTAATGTCGATGAAGTGTTGGCTTCGGATGATTATTCACCGATTCGTAAATGGCTGACTGAAAATATTCATCAATATGGCGCATCCAAGAAACCAAATGAATTGATTTTAGATGCAACGGATGAATTATTGAATCCTCAATATCTATTAGACTATTTACGCAAGATCTATTTTAGTGTCTATAAAATCAGCGAGACGCAAGATTTCGCTTAAAAGTAACGAGTGGAAAGAAGCTTCGCAAGACGTTGCCGCCCCAATTATTTCATGGGGTGCTCGTCTTGTTGAACTTCTTTTCCTTTTGTATCAATCACCATCGAAAAAAGAAGGCTCGCTGCTTTCATATCGAAAGAAGGAAAAAAATGAAGGAAGAATACAATGTTGCCGATCTTAGCAAAGTAATTGCTTATGCCGAAAGTATTCTGGGGAATGATTACACAGGACATGGGTTTGATCATGTCAAACGAGTGGCTGGGTTAAGTCAAGCCATCATTGATGCCGACGAATTGGCAGTTGATTGCTTTGTCGTACAGGCGGCAGCCTATCTCCATGATACGGTGGATGACAAAGTTGTGGCGGATGTCACAGCGGCGTCTAACGAAGTGCGAGCTTGTTTGACCACAGCGGGAGCCAGTGAAGCACAAACGAAAGAAATTTTTTCTATTATCGAGAATCTGTCTTTTTCAAAAGAACTTTTGCAAGGCGCGCAAGTTGTCTCAGTAGAAGGCCGCGTCGTTCGTGATGCAGATCGTCTCGATGCTTTAGGTGCGATCGGTATTTTACGGACGAGTTATTTTGGTGGCAGTCATCAACACCCGATCCATGTCAGTGACTTAGCCCCAAAGACGTTTCAAAATCATGAAGATTACCGAAAAGGGACGACGGTGATCAATCATTTTTATGAGAAACTATTTTTGCTTCCTGAAAAGATGACCACGGCGTATGGCAAAAAAGAAGCCCAACGACGTGTGGCTTTCATGAAGGATTTTTTAGAAGAATTCTATGCAGAATGGGATGTCTAACTTTGTTTAGAGTTTTTTAAACTAAAATTCGATTATTTCCTTTTTCCTCCTTTGTTCTTTATAATAGTAAGTACAAAGGAGGGATGGAAATGTACTACCAACAGGCATTACAACCGAATGAATTATTGCCAGCGATTTCCAATTCAGGAGAGTGCTTTTTTGTCATTCGGGCTGAGCTACCCATCCGGCAATATCAAATCGCAGTCTATCTTTACGACGATCAATTCTTTTTGTTGCAAGATGATCGCTTGTTTGATCAAATCGACCAAATCTCTAGTGAAACATTAGGGGATGAAGAAGAGATTTTACCATTTATCGAAGAAGCGCTGGAAGAAAACCATTATTTATTAGTGGAAAAAGCGTTTATTCGTTTAGATCTATGTACTTTACAAAAGATGACCGATCTTACTAGTTTCGATATCTTGTTTTATGAATTTTTTGACTCATGGGGGGAAGAAGGATGAAACGGACTGAATACGTAACGCTACAAGACCAAACATTGATCGACCTATTCCAGCAGTTAGGAGAGGATGTTTCGAATCTCGAGCTGATCGATGAAGAAAAGAATATCGATGTGGTGGTTGTGTCGAATAGTGATTGGCAATATTTATTGGAGCAAGTCAATGATGATGTGAAAGAGTCTTTTGCTGATACCTCAGAGACAGACCTGGATGAAGAACTAGCCGACGAATAAACCTTTTTTTAGTTGATAAACTGTTTTACTACGAAAGTGGCGGATGGATCTTTAGAAGGGGTCTAGCAATCAAGGCAGCTTACCAAAAAAATACGAAGCGATCTCATTTCCCGTCAAGAGGAGCAGGATCAATTCGTATTTCTAGGTAGGTTGCTTTTATTTTGTCCGCAGACGAACGTTTTTGACTTTTAAATAGCCGCGAATCAAGTTGACAATCAGTAAAAGAATGCCCACAATCAATGGAATCGCTAATAAGTAAGGCGAGTAAAGGTGGGTTGCTTGCACGTGTTCAAGAGATGTTTTTTCCACTTCATTGATGGCTTGTTGAATGACTTGTAAACTAAATCCTGTCAGAAAACCAGCAATGATGAAAAGGACGAAGCCTAAATAGGGAATATCGGAAGACCGGCGAAAAAGAGCAAAAGCTGCATATAAAACCAAAAGGAATGCCGGTACGCCAAAGGCAAAATAGGGATTTAACATGGTTTTTTAACCTCCTTTTCTTTTATGATACTCCAAAATTTACGTTTTGGGAAATAGCGTGTAAGATAAAAAGAAAACGTGAAGGAGTTCTTTATGTCCGCTTATATTACCCCAATAAAGGTTGCCTTGCTGGTTTTTCCTTTCCTAGCATTGGCGATATCAATGATTATTTTTGTTATCCAATATCGAAAATACGGTCGTTTTATCTTGTCACGCGCACTGGTTCTGTATTCATTTGTCTTCTATTTATTGTGCGCCTATTTCTTAGTTATCCTACCATTGCCCTCGATCGAAGAGGTAGCGCAGATGACTGGTCCTAAGATGGAATTGCAGTTAGGGGCATCGTGGCAACATTTTGTCCAACAGACCGTCTTAAACATTCACGATCCGCAAACCTATCTTCCCGCTATGAAGCAGGGGGTCTTCCTTGAGCCACTCTTTAATTTATTGTTGACCTTACCATTTGGGGTCTATTTGCGTTATTACTTCAAATGTTCCTTTTTAAAAACACTCGTTATTACGTTTTGCCTGACGTTGTTTTTTGAATTAACGCAGTTGACGGGACTGTATTTTATTTATCCTCGTCCGTATCGCTTATTCGATGTCAATGATCTCTTTGTCAATACAGTTGGAGGGCTTGTGGGCTGGACGATCGCCCCACTTTTTACGTTCTTATTGCCATCAAGGGAAGAGATGGATGCCGATTCTTACGCCAAAGGCACTCGGGTGACTGTGACACGAAGGGTGTTTGCTTGGTTGATCGACTGGGGAATACTGAATGTGGTCAGTTTTATTGTGGTGATCGCTGTTCGTTTGCTCACTCAACAGACGGTACGGGACTTTAGTGGGGACTATTGGTACTTTGCTCTTGAAGTGTTGCTGTACTTTGTGTTGTTGGCTTACCTTGCCAAAGGACAAACGATTGGAAAAAAACTCGTACGAATCAAAATCATGCAAGAAGGCCGTGAGCGTGTCAGCTTGGGGGCTTTATTGAAACGCTATGGTTTGTTTTATCTGATTTATGCCAGCATCAGTCGGGTCAATATCTTTTTCGCACCGTTTCTTGAGTCCAACAATCTGCTGCTTTTAGTCGTTAGTTTGTTGATGGTAGTTATTTTTGGGTTGATCCAGTTTGGTTTTTACTTGAATCTCTTGTGGGCAGCAATAAAAAAAGAAAGCCGCTTTTTCTATGAACGCCGCAGTGCAACGTATACTATCAGTACGATCGATCCTCAATCGATTACAAAAGAAAGTTAGGAAAACAAGGCAACATATGCTATAATCCAAAGGATGCTAAAAGAAAGAAGGTGTTTGAATGTCTTTTGAGTCATTTAAATTTCAACCATTTATTTATGAAGCACTTGCTGATAAAAAGTTCTCTAAACCAACAGAAGTGCAAGAAAAACTGATACCTGTTATCCAAAAAGGACGCAGTGTTGTAGGGCAATCACAGACCGGAAGTGGTAAGACCCACACATTTTTACTGCCGTTGATGGATAAAATCGATGCCGAAAAAGATGAAGTGCAAGTAGTGATCACTGCACCGAGTCGTGAATTAGCCACGCAAATCTATCACGCCGCAAAACAAATCGGCGGATTTCATGATCCTGAAATTCGAGTGTCAAATTTCGTCGGAGGAACGGATAAGCAACGTCAATTAAGCCGTCTGCAAAATCAACAGCCCCATGTCGTGATTGGGACACCTGGTCGTATCTTGGATATGATCAACGAACAAGCGTTAGGGGTTCACACTGCCAATGTATTTGTCGTGGATGAAGCAGACATGACCTTGGATATGGGCTTTTTGGAAGAAGTCGATCAAATTGCGGGGCGTTTGCCTGAGAAACTACAAATGCTGGTTTTCTCCGCAACGATTCCAGAGAAATTGCGCCCATTCTTGAAAAAATACATGGCCAATCCATTGATCGAAGAAATCAAATCGAAAGCAGTCATCTCTGATACGATCGAGAATTGGTTGATTTCTACCAAAGGGAAAAATACCAATAAATTGATCTATCAATTATTGACTACAGGCCATCCCTATCTTGCCATCGTTTTTGCCAACACGAAGAGCCGTGTGGATGAAATTACGGATTACTTAAAGGAACAAGGCTTAAAAGTAGCGAAGATCCACGGCGACATCAGTCCTCGTGAAAGAAAACGGATCATGCGCCAAGTGCAAAATTTGGACTACCAATATGTTGTCGCAACAGATTTAGCTGCGCGAGGAATTGATATTGAAGGGGTTTCTCATGTCATCAATGCTGAGATTCCAGCTGATTTGGATTTCTTTATCCACCGTGTTGGTCGGACCGGTCGAAACCAAATGGATGGGACCGCGATCACTTTATATGATCCAAGCGATGAAGGGGCAATCCAAGCCATCGAAGATCTAGGGGTTGTTTTCCAACCGAAGGAAATCAAAAATGGCGAGATCGTTGCGACTTACGATCGGAATCGTCGGCAAAAGCGGGAAAAATCTCGTGACGAATTAGACCCAACCTTGATTGGCTTAGTCAAGAAAAAGAAGAAAAAAATCAAGCCTGGCTACAAGAAAAAAATTCAATGGGCTGTTGATAAGAAGAACAAAGAAAAACGGAAGATCGAACGTCGTCAAACGACTCGAACCGCCCGCAAAAACAAGAAAAATTCGAATAGCTAATGCATACCAAAACAGCAGTCAAGGAAGAGAACTACTCTTCCTTGGCTGCTGTTTTTAATTGTTTGGTCATTTCTACACACAATACGCCATCTTCAGCATAGGGTTCAGATGTTTTTTGATACCCACAGGATTCATAAAACGCACAAGCGTCGATCTCTGCGGATAACACTGATTGGAGGGCACCCTCTTGGGCACCACGCATTTCGAGATAATGCAATAATTTGGTGCCGTATCCTTGGTGCCGATAGGCCTTAGCTACGCAAAAGCGATCAGGTTGCAGAGTGTTCGGTGAAGAGAATTGATAGCGAATGGTCGCGATCGGGATGCGTCCATCTAACCAAAGATAGTATGGGCAAGTTTGGTCTTTTTCATCAAATTCCCAATCTATAGGAATGTGCTGTTCTTCCACAAAAACGGCTTGCCGCAGGGCGAAAACCGCTTGTAGCATCCACGGACTGCGTCCAAAATAAAGCATCAGTCGTTTTCCTCCTTTTTCGTGGTATACTCGTTATATAGTAATTGTAGCAGATGAGAGGAGAAATGACGTGGATTTTTTTGAGGCGTTACAATGGTCAAATTGGAAGACACTGTCCTTTGAAATCAAAGAACAGCTGATCCAGCAAATTTTAATGTATTTTGTCAGTCCTTTAAAGGAGATCACCGATGTCCATTTTAGTCAGTTGACGTATGCAGGATTGAAATGTGCTACCTTTGAATTAACGATCGATGGCGAAGACTTTGTCTTTATACCAGGGAACTCTGAGGCGATCTTAGGTTGGGATCTCGGTGTGCAAGGATTACCAGCTACTTGCTGGAGTAAAAATTGGCAGTCACCACCCAACGAGATCATTCGCCAGCTGGAAACAATCTATGAGTTAGAAACCAGCCAGGATTGGGGGATTTTTGTCAATGAGTCTACGAGCCCTTTGCGCAAAGCTGTGATTGATCCTATGCTAGTCCAAAAAAGTTCTCTGCCTGCTGGCGCAAGGTATATCGGGCAGTTAAATACAATCACTGGGGAGTTTCACGGGTTAGTCGATCAATTCAGTGCTTTCGAAAAAGAGCTAAAGGCACAATTCACAGCACCAGCGTCCTTTGAGGAAAGCTTGCGTTGGGAATTACCCGCTTTTTATCACGAAGAGAATCGCTATTTTGCTGCACTCGAGCCGTTATCGGAAACCTATCAGTTATTTACCCACGAATCCGTCAGTCAAACAGAATTGAAACAGCAGTTAGACAAACAAGGCTTTCAGCTGCTATCAGAGGATCAATGGGAATACGTTTGCGGTGCTGCGACTCGGCGACTTTTTCGCTGGGGCAATGAAAAGTCCTGCGACGATGGTGTCTCTTTGTCAACCGCTGAATTGCTTGAACCGAATTTATTTGGCTGCACCTATGGGCTTGCGGATGCTTGGGAGCTGACAGATGGCTTGTCTTTAAAAATGGAGAACTGGCAGATTTGTGGGCATCCTTTATTCGATGCCTTGCCATATGCCAGTTATTACCGTTCACGGAAAATGCTGCAGCCAGATCAAAAGCTTTCTCCCCAGAGCTATCGTTACCGCAAAGCGATTCTGATCAACAAAGAACGGATTTGAGGATTGACTTTTTCGAAACATTTCCTTATACTTTGAATGACGAAGGATATGGTCGGTTTGATGATTCATTACAGAAAGTTTTTCACTGCTGAGAGAAAAACATGAATTCGGACGGATTGCTCCCTTTGGTGCTCAACTGCAGCAGAAATGTTGCCGTCCACTCCGCGTTAACGAGTCTAAGAGGTAATGAGTCACATCATTGCAAGCAAGGTGGTACCGCGTATCGACGTCCTTGCTCTGCAATGGTGTTTTTTTATCGTCAAAATGACTCTACAGGAATAAGAGCGCCTTACCAGCAATTTTGTCAGCCCCTGTATCTTAAGCGAACACAGAAGAAAGTAGGAGAATAACGTGAAACAATTATCCAGTGCAGAAGTACGCCAAATGTTTTTGGACTTCTTTCAATCAAAAGGACATTCCATCGAGCCGAGTGCGTCCCTTGTTCCAGTCAACGATCCAACCTTATTATGGATCAATTCAGGGGTGGCAACGCTAAAAAAATATTTTGATGGCAGTGTTGTTCCTGAAAACCCAAGAATTACCAATGCGCAAAAATCGATTCGGACTAACGACATTGAAAACGTTGGGAAAACAGCAAGACATCATACGATGTTTGAAATGCTAGGCAACTTTTCAATCGGCGATTACTTCAAAAATGAGGCGATCCATTGGGCATGGGAGTTTTTGACCTCACCAGAATGGATGGCTTTTGATCCAGACAAATTATATGTCACGGTTTATCCAAAAGACACAGAAGCAAAACGGATTTGGGCAGAAGAAGTCGGCTTACCACCAGAGCATATCGTTGAGATTGAAGACAACTTTTGGGACATCGGTGCAGGACCTTGTGGACCGGATTCAGAGATTTTCTATGACCGTGGTCCTGAGTTTAATGACGTAGCGGAAGATGATCCCGAAAACTACCCTGGTGGCGAAAATGAACGCTATTTGGAAATCTGGAATCTGGTCTTTTCAGAATTCAATCATCAACCAGATGGCTCCTATGAACCACTACCACATAAAAACATTGATACGGGGATGGGGCTGGAACGAATGGTTTCCATCGTTCAAAATGCACCAACCAATTTTGAAACAGACTTGTTTCTGCCGATCATTAATGCAGTGGCAGATTTAAGCGGTCGTGTGAACTACGGCGACAGCAAAACGACAGATATCTCCTTTAAAGTGATTGCAGACCATATCCGCGCGCTTTCTTTTGCGATCGGCGATGGGGCACTTCCTTCAAATGAAGGCCGTGGCTATGTTTTACGTCGTTTATTACGTCGTGCAGTCATGCATGGGAAAAAATTAGGGATCGATACTGCCTTCTTATACAAATTAGTACCGATCGTTGGCGAGATCATGGAAAGCTACTATCCTGAAGTACTAGAACAGCAAGAATTTATTGAGAAAGTGATCCGCAACGAGGAAGAACGTTTCCATGAAACGATCAATGAAGGGTTAGATATTTTAAATCAAGTGATCGCCCAAGTAAAAGCAGACGGTCAAGATACGTTAGCTGGTCAAGATATTTTCAAATTGTATGACACTTACGGCTTCCCAGTTGAATTGACAGAAGAAGTGGCGGAAGACGAAGGGTTGAAAGTGGACCACCAAGGGTTTGAACAAGAAATGGATGCACAACGTGCCCGCGCTCGTGCGGCTCGACAAACGGAGCTTTCAATGGGCGTACAATCCGCTTTATTGACAGATATCAAAGTAGACAGCCGTTTCGTTGGCTATGATTCACTTGAAGCAAACAGCAAATTATTAGTGATCATCCAAGACGAAGCGTTACATGATTCTGTTTCGACAGGTGAAGCAAAACTGATTTTTGCCGAAACACCATTTTACGCAGAAATGGGTGGACAAGTTGCGGATACAGGCACGATCGTAGCAGAAGATGGTACGATTGTAGCGGAAGTGACGGATGTCAAAAAAGCACCGAACGGTCAGTTCTTGCATACTGCTACAATCAAAGCGCCACTAAAAGAAGGCGTGAACTATTTCTTACAAGTGGATCAGCATCGTCGCAATAAGATCATTAAAAATCATACGGCGACTCACTTATTGCATAAAGCCTTAAAAGAAGTATTAGGTAGCCATGCGAACCAAGCAGGTTCATTAGTTGCTCCAGGACATTTGCGCTTTGACTTTAGTCATTTTGGGCAAGTGACCAGCGAAGAGCTGAGCCAAATGGAACAAATCGTCAACCAGAAAATTTGGGAAGCTCTTCCTGTTGTGACGATCGAAACGGATATCGATACCGCAAAAGGCATGGGAGCGATGGCACTCTTTGGTGAAAAATATGGGCATGACGTTCGCGTCGTCAATGTTGCCGATTGGTCGATCGAATTATGTGGGGGAACCCATGTAGCAAATACGGAGGATATCGGTATTTTCAAAATCGTTTCTGAATCAGGGATCGGTGCTGGTGTTCGTCGGATCGAAGCAGTGACTAGTCAAGAAGCTTATACGTTATTGCATGAAGAAGAAGCGCAATTAAAAGCAATTGCAGGGATCGTTAAATCCGCCCAATTAAAAGAAGTCGTTGCCAAAACAGAACAACTGCAAGCGCAGCTGCGTGAATTGCAAAAAGAAAACGAAGCTCTTGCCAGCAAGTTAGCAAACCAGCAAGCAGGGGATGTTTTCAAGGATGTCAAAGAAGTAAATGGTCTGCGTCTGATCACAGCAAAAGTGACTGTAAAGGACATGAACCAATTACGTCAACTAGCTGACCAATGGAAACAAAAAGACCATTCTGATATTTTAGTGTTAGCTACCGCGAATGATGGCAAAGTGAATCTTTTAGCTGCCATGAACAAAGCAGCCAACGAAAAAGGATTGAAAGCAGGCGATTTGATCAAAGAGATCGCACCTAAAGTTGGCGGCGGCGGTGGCGGCCGTCCTGATATGGCACAAGCCGGCGGGAAGAATCCAGAAGGAATCGCAGCAGCACTTGAGACAGCAGCAGCGTGGTTAGCGGCCAAGTAAGCACACTAGCTGGTTGAATCTGTACCCGCGAGTTCCTTTCCTTCTAAGAAGATAGGTGAAAGAGGAGCGTAGGTCTTTAACACATTCCTTTTTTGAACGAAGATGACGGAGGGGGAGACCCTTCCGTTATCTTTTTCCTTTTTTCCTACGTGTTATCTGAAAATGCGTTTGATAATTGAAGGGAATTCGCTTTTTTTTCGAAAAAACGATACGAATAGTTGTTTAATTGAATTCCTTCGGGGTAAAATAAGAAAGATGGTTTTTTGAGAGGGTGATGATTTGCTAAACTTTTTTTTAAATCGCAGCAAAAAAAATGGTGTCTACGAACGTACAGCCATCGGGAAGTTAGCAGGTAGCCTCGGGTTGCTTTCCAACCTACTATTATTTGCTGGGAAATTTATCATTGGTTTATCTGCCCAGTCTGTTTCGATTATGGCAGATGCCATCAACAGTCTTTCAGATACCGCTTCGTCTATTTTAACATTGATCGGTTTTCGGATCTCTGCGAAACCAGCCGACAGTGAACATCCATATGGTCATGAGCGATTTGAAGCCATCAGTGGGTTTGTAGTATCTTTGATCATCACGTTTGTTGGCGGCCAATTTCTCATCAGCTCTGTGCAACGCATCATGGAACCGACGAGTATCCGTCTTTCCCCACTATTGTTTATCGTTTTGGTCTTATCGATTTTGATCAAAATCTGGCAGGGAGCGATGTACCGCAAACTGGCGAACCTGATCGGCTCTCAAACACTTAAAGCCAGCGGACAAGACAGTCTCAACGATGTGTATACAACGGGGGCAGTTTTGTTTTCAGCGACGATCGAGTGGCTGACTGGCCTACGTATCGATGGCTTTGTCGGCTGTCTGATTGCCTTGTATATTTTGATTAGCGGAATCAAAATGATTCGTTCCTTTATCAACGAATTATTAGGGGCACGCCCAACCCAAGAAGAAGTAGCTGCCATGGAGCAACGCTTGGATCACTATCCGACGATTCTCGGTTACCATGATTTACTGGTTCATAATTATGGACCGAAAAATCGCTTTGCCAGTGTGCATATCGAAGTGGATGAAACGTGGTCTTTACGAGAAGCGCATGAGGTGATTGATGCGATTGAACAAGATTTTCGCCAATCTTTAAAGGTCGACCTGGTCTGTCATCTTGATCCAGTACCAATTCAAGATCAGCAGTATCGGCATTTAAAAAAAGAAGTGTCAAAGATCATTCGCTTCGTTGACCCACAGTTACGGATGCATGATTTTCAGGTCAAAGGAGATCTGTTGGCTTTTGATTTAGTGATTCCCGCAAAATCGGCGTATAGTGATCAAGAAATCGAAGAAATGCTGAAACAAAAAATCAAAGAAACACTAGGGGACTATGAATTGAAGCTTGCTTTCGATCACAGTTACCTATTATAGGGTTACAGGATATAGGAGGAAACTATGATAAAAATGGATATGAGCATGATTTCCACGGTATTATTGGCACTTTTGTTTATTAATACGATCGCTGCCTTTATTACTGTTTTTCGGAAACCACGCTCGATTGCAAGTGTCTTTGCTTGGATGATGACGTTGGTATTCATCCCCGGCATCGGGTTCTTGTTGTACTTGTTTTGTGGTCGGGGGATCGACGGAGAAATTATTTATAAATTTAGTGAGCACCACCAAAGTAGGATCAATGAGTTGAATCAAATCATCAAAGTGCACAATTATTCTTTTCCTGAACATCCTTACTCAGATGACAATCATCTATTAGAGCGCTATTTTAAGAACCTTGATGAATCGCCCTTGACGAAAGGAAACAAAGTAGAATTTTATACAGATGGAAAAGAAAAATTTGCAGCATTGTTTGAGGACATGAAGCAAGCAGAAGATAATCTGCATGTGGAATATTATTCGTTTTTTAATGATGAGATCGGTGGACAATTCTTGTCAATCTTGATCGATAAAGCCCGTGAAGGTGTTGAAGTGCGTTTGGTCTATGATCCATGGGGGTCACCGAAGGCCAATCGGAAATTCTTTCAACCGTTGATTGATGCCGGTGGAAAAGTCGTGCCTTTCATCACTTCGAAGAACCTGATCCGCAACACACGATTGAACTACCATCTACATCGAAAAATCGTTGTGATCGACGGTCAAATCGGATGGACTGGCGGCTTTAATGTCGGCGATCAATATTTAGGGAAAAAGGCCAAATTTGGCTATTGGCGAGACACCCATGCGAGAATCGTAGGTACTGCCAGTTTTACACTACAAGAGATTTTTATTCGTGACTGGAACGCATCTGTAAAAAGAGAAGAGGATCAGCTGGAATACGAGGATCGCTACTTTATTCTACCGCCGAAAGAGCGCTCTGGAAATGTCGATTTGCAGATCGTCGCTGATGGGCCTGAAAGTGAGACCCAAATTCTCAAAGGCGGTTTTGTAAAAATGATCTTAGCTGCCAAAGAATCGATTTGGATCCAAACGCCTTATTTGATTCCTGATGACAGTATGATGAACGCATTGGAAATTGCCATCCACTCAGGTGTAGACGTCCGAATCATGATTCCATGTATGCCTGACCACCCATTCATTTATCGGGCAACACAGCATTATGCCAATTACTTGCATCGCCGTGGTGCAAAAATCTACATCTATAACAATGGTTTCCTCCATGCGAAGACGGTCATGATGGATGATACCATTAGTTCCTTTGGGACGACGAATCAAGACATTCGGAGTTATGCCTTGAATTTTGAAGTCAATGCCTTCGCCTACGATCACGATGTCACGCAAACGTTGAAAGGCTTCTTTGAAGAAGATATGGCACAATCAACATTACTGACGGATGAAATTTTGGCGAAGCAATCTTACTGGTTGCGCTTCAAACAAAACTTCTCTCGGTTATTGTCTCCGATCCTTTAATTTCATCGCTTTTGCTAATCCTTGGCGTGCCAAATGGTCGGCACCTTTGTTTTGACTCTCAGGGACCCATTGGATGATTGCTAAAGCGAACTGTTTCAACAAGTATTGAATTTCTGTTAAATAATCAGAAAAAGCAGGGTTTTTGGTATAATTCTTGTCGATGGTCTGCGCAACGACTTTGCTGTCGGTATAGAGCATAATTGTCTGTTCCTGTAAACCTTTGTCAATCAGCAGCTGCAACGCGTTGACCATCACAGCGAACTCTGCTTGGTGGTTGGTTGAATCAGGTAGCGGAAACGCAATTTGTTCATGCAGATCAGTACCGACAATGACGATTCCACCGCCACTAGGGCCGGGGTTGCCTTTCGTGGAAGCATCAAGATAAACTTTTAACATTGTCTCACCCTTTTTTGATATGATAAAGATAGTATACTAGAAATTTTATGTTGTGAGGAACTTTTATGAAGCGTAAATTGTATTGGCAACCGGAAGCTGCTACAGCGATCATTTATTGGTCGTTTACTATGATGATATTATTTATCAGTTTGATTCTTTCGTTAGAAAATACCAGACCTTATTGGAAAAGCAACCTCGTTTTAGCCGTCTTTTTCTTTTTTGTATGGTTAGGGATTCACCGAAGCATGCTCATCAGGAATGATTTGCTCCTGATTCGCTATGCGCGCTTATGGAAGAAAAGCCTTATTTCTTTACCTGAGATAGAAAAATGGCAAATTATAAACCGTTTAATAAGCATTACCGATCATCAAAAAACGTATACCTTCACGTTGCGTAAAAAAGATGTGGCATGGTTAGAAACTTTTTTTCAAGAAAAAATCCCTGAAAAAAGGGTGCAGATCGAAACCAACGAGTAATTCATAGGAATCTAGAAAGCAACGATCACTCCTTTTGGCGTTACAGCCTTAGGAGGGACGTTGTTTTTTGTTTACATAAAGGATTCGTGAAACTTCTTGTAAAAGTGTGAAAAATCACTCTTTCTTTCTGAATAAAATCAAGTATAATAAGAGCATAGCAAACAAAATACATTTTAAAGTGCTAAATAGTTCGTGAATTGAGGTTAAAAATGAAATCAGATATCGAAATTGCACAAGAATCAATGCCTAAACCGATTATTGAAATTGCTGAACCACTTGGTTTAACAGGCGATGACCTGGAACTTTATGGCAAGTATAAAGCAAAAATCGAATGGTCGGCAATCACCGAAAAAGCAAACAATCCGCTGGGTAAACTCATTTTAGTCACAGCGATCAGTCCGACACCCGCTGGAGAAGGCAAGTCAACCGTGACCATTGGACTTGCAGATGCGTTAAATCAAATCGGCAAGCAAACCGTCATCGCCTTACGTGAGCCATCTTTAGGACCAGTAATGGGCATAAAAGGCGGCGCCACCGGCGGCGGCAAAGCACAAGTGTTGCCGATGGAGGACATCAACTTACACTTCACTGGCGATATGCATGCGATCACAGCAGCAAACAATGCCTTGTCTGCATTGATCGATAACCATATCCAGCAAGGCAATGAGTTGGGGATCGACGGACGTCGGGTCACATGGAAACGGGTTGTCGATTTGAATGATCGAGCGTTACGACAAGTGATCGTCGGTCTAGGGGGACCGTTACAAGGCGTTCCCCGAGAAGACGGTTTTGACATCACCGTTGCTAGTGAAATCATGGCGATTTTGTGCTTGGCAACAAGCATTGATAATTTAAAAGAGCGATTAGGAAAGATTTTAATTGGTTATTCTTTTGAGAAACAGCCGATTTACGTAAAAGATCTGGCGGTCCAAGGTGCTTTAGCCTTACTTTTAAAAGATGCCCTCAAACCGAATCTTGTTCAAACGATTGAAGGAACCCCTGCGCTGATCCATGGCGGACCTTTTGCGAATATTGCCCATGGGTGTAATAGTGTCATCGCAACCGAGACGGCTTTGCACTTAGGCGAATACACGGTGACCGAAGCTGGGTTTGGTGCTGACTTAGGGGCAGAGAAATTTCTTGATATCAAAACACCGAACTTATCAAAGGCACCAGATGCGATCGTAGTAGTAGCGACGATCAGAGCACTGAAGATGCATGGTGGGGTCGCTGTGGCTGATTTAGGGACAGAAAACTTAAAAGCATTAGAGTTAGGCTTCAGTAATTTAAAGCGACATGTTGAAAACATGCGTAAATACGGGATTCCAGTTGTCGTTGCGCTTAATGAGTTCTCACAAGACACCGAAGCGGAGCGAACATTAGTCGAAACCATGTGCCAGCAAATCGACGTCACCATCGCACGGACAGCCGTTTGGGCAGACGGTGGTGCAGGTGGAACGGATCTAGCAAAAGCAGTGGTTCAAGTAATCGAGGAAAAACCTGCCAACTATCAACGCTTGTATACCGACGATTTGCCTTTAGCGGATAAAGCTTCTTTGATCGTGCGGGAAATCTATGGCGGGGCAGAGGTTGAGTTTGCGCCGAAAGCCAAGGCACAGTTGCAAAGCTTCAAAGAACAAGGCTGGGATCAGCTGCCGATCTGTATGGCAAAAACCCAGTATTCCTTCAGTGATGATCCAAAGCGATTGGGCGCACCAGATGACTTTACAGTAACGATTCGCGAATTCGTGCCAAAATTAGGGGCTGGCTTTATCGTAGCCTTGACAGGTGCCGTGATGACGATGCCAGGATTACCGAAGAAACCTGCCGCCATCAATATGGACGTGACTTCTGATGGCCAAGCGATCGGTCTTTTCTAAAAGAGCTATCACAAACAAAGAAGGCATTCGCGGCATTTGAAACGGAAAAACGGAAAGAGATGATTTGAAAGGACGGGTGCAAGCGGCATTCGTCTTTTTCTCGTTCATTAGACGTGATGGAAGATAAAAGTAGGGATTCTTGTTATAATAATCAAGGAAGCAAGCAAAAGTCTATTTTCTTTCTTTTGATAATCAAGTATACTTAACCAATTGAGGTGATCTTTGTCAATGGAGCTACAACTAACTAGGAGGACTGGTTTTTATGGAATGGGCAGTCCCTTGGAGGTCATGCAAGGAAAAAAAAGAATCGCTGCCATCAATCATCAGCAAACGATTTTTTTGGGGCTAGCTGAGCAGACGCCGATTCGTGTGCGCATGTTTTTTTTAGAAAGTCAGCCTTTTCAGTTACCAAAAGGCCAATCAGCGCTCAAGCTGGAGGTCGTGATGAATCCTGCGCTTAAAAGAATATATATCGGCTTTTATTTAAGCCTTTTTCTCATGATGGGGGTATTGGGCTTATTATCCATCTCCCTTTACTCGTTGCTTTTTGTCGGTGTGTATTTAGTGGCATATTTTGTCTTTGTTTTGATTTATTTAAAAAAAGCGTATCTTATCAAGGAGGTTCCTCATGGCTAGTGGTGCAGATCAATTTTTGAGCAGTTTTAATCGAATTGAAAAGCGGCTTCGTGACGAATTGGATAATCCGCGGAATATGGGTTTTTCTGAAATGGTTCGTCGCTTGTCAAAAAGCAAAAATATCAATGTCAGAAGAGCAGAAGATGATCTATTACAAATGGCTCAGCTGCGCAATGCCATCGTACATGAAAAAATCGGAGAAAACTTTGTCATTGCGGAACCGAATGAATGGGTTGTCAATCGCATCCAAGAAATTGAACGCTCCTTACTGGCACCTGAAAAAGTCATGCCGCGTTTTGCGAAACGAGTGACTGGTTTTGAAAAGCACCTGCCATTACCAGAGTTATTGAAAATCGTTGCCCAAAAGCGCTATTCACAATTTCCGATCTATGATAATGGTCGATTTTTGGGCTTGATCACCTTGCGGATGCTGGGATACTGGTTAGCGAAAGAAAGCCTCCATGGTGAAATCAAGTTGGCAGGCAGAACGGCAGATGAATTATTAGCAGGAGATGGGAAACGATCGAATTATTGTTTCGTGTCGGCTGAAACGACCATCGTAGAAGTGGAAGAATTGTTTCAAAAAAATGCCCTGCTTGAGGCGGTTTTGATCACCAAGGATAAAAATCCGAATGGAAATCTCTTGGGCATCATCCGTCCGCGAGATATTTTTAAAGAAGAAAGAGTGGAAAATTTATGATCGCGTTGTTTTTTTTGTTAAGTGCTGTTGTCATTGGCTTGGATCAATGGCTGAAAATTTGGATCGTTGCCAATTATCAACTGGGTGAAACACATTCTCTGATCGACAATGTGTTGTCCCTGACCTATCTTCAGAATACGGGCGCAGCTTGGAGTATTCTAGAAGGAAAAATCACCTTTTTTGCGATCATCACGGTTATCGCGGTTGCTGTCGTTGTCTACCTATTGTTTCGTTACCAAAAAAGCAGTTTGTGGTTTCGCTTCGGACTGGCATTTGTGCTAGGTGGCGCTATCGGAAACTTCATCGATCGCTTGCAGCATGGCTTTGTGGTGGATATGTTCCAGCTTGATTTTATCAATTTCCCAATATTCAATATCGCTGATATGTCATTAGTGTTTGGGGTAATCTTGATTTTTATTTATGCACTGGTAGATGATGTAGCAAAAGGGAAACAAGGAGAATCAAATGGAAAAGCAAATTGAAGTAATCATTAAAGAAGAAAAAGGGCGGGTCGACAAAGTGTTGGCTGAACGCTTGCCTGACCATAGCCGTTCACAAGTCCAACAATGGCTGAAAGAAGATGCCGTTACTTTAGAAGGTGAGACGGTTCGGGCTAATTATAAAGTAAAAGCAGGCGATCACTTGGTCATCCAAGTGCCAGAGCCGGAAGTAGTAGATTTAGAGCCAGAAAATATTCTTTTGACGATCGTCTATCAAGATGCTGATGTGGCAGTCATCAACAAGCCGCAAGGGATGGTGGTTCATCCATCCGCTGGGCATCCAAATGGCACCTTGGTCAATGCGTTATTGTACCATATGGATGATTTATCCACGATCAATGATGTTGTTCGGCCAGGAATCGTTCATCGAATCGACAAAGATACGTCGGGTCTGTTAATGATTGCCAAAAATGATCAGGCGCATGAGTCGTTAGCGAAACAATTGAAAGACAAAACCTCGTTACGCAAGTATGTGGCATTGGTCCATGGCAATATCAGCCACGAAAAAGGCACGATCAATGCACCGATCGGCCGCTCGAAAGTCAATCGGAAAATGCAAGCCGTGATCGAGAATGGCAAACCCGCAGTGACTCATTTCACCGTGTTGGAACGCTTTGATCAATTTACCTTGGTGGAATTGCAATTGGAAACTGGAAGAACCCACCAAATTAGAGTGCATATGCAATATATCGGGTTCCCGTTAGCCGGTGACCCAATCTACGGACCAAAGCGTACCTTAAAAGGCAACGGCCAGTTTTTACACGCCAAGCTTTTAGGTTTCGCACATCCCGCTACGGGTGAGTCAATGGTCTTTGAAGCCCCATTACCAGAACTATTTGAGGACACCCTAAAAAAATTACGAAAAAATGATTGATTTTTTTGTGTTGGAACTGTATAGTAATTGTAACAACTAAATAGCTCCTTTAAATGTAGTCCCGTGAGGCTAAGAAGGAATGAGTAAGCAGACGACTCCCGCGTTGGAGATTCGAACCCTTACTAGATGATAACGTGTACCCAAAATCCACAGAATGGGATTTTAGGCAACGATCGGAAAACATGACTCCTACCTCAAGCAGGTAGGAGTTTTTTTATGTTCAAAATTAGGAGGGAATAACATATGGCAGCGAAAGAAGTAGTAGATGCAGTAACAATGAAACGAGCGTTAACGCGGATCACCTATGAAATTATTGAAAGAAATCGCGGCATTGATAACTTGGTGCTGGTAGGGATCAAGACAAGAGGCATCTATATCGCTCAACGAATAGCAGAACGTTTAAAACAACTAGAAGGCGTAGAAGTACCTGTCGGTGAATTGGACATCACCTTGTACCGAGATGACAAAAAGGCAGAAGATGATCCAGAGATCCATTCATCAGACATCCCGACTGCCATTGATGGCAAAGAAGTTATCTTAATCGATGATGTCTTGTTTACAGGACGGACGATTCGGGCAGCTTTGGATGCCATCATGGATATTGGTCGACCAAAACGAATCTCACTCGCCGTTCTAGTTGACCGCGGTCATCGTGAACTGCCGATTCGGGCAGATTTCGTTGGGAAAAATATTCCAACTGCTTTAAGTGAAGAAATTATCGTGGAGATGGAAGAATCAGATGGTTCTGACCGGATCATGATCAATAAAGAAAACGACTAGGAAGAAGAGTGACAGCAACATGCAGAAGCAAGAATTTCGTAATCCAGACGCAGTTTTAGACATCAAAGATCGGCCCAAAGCACTGCCTTGGTTAGGTCTAAGCTTACAACATCTTTTCACGATGTTTGGGGCAACAGTATTAGTTCCGATCCTCGTTGGGATCAACCCCAGCATCGCTTTAGTTAGTTCAGGTATTGGAACATTGGTTTACTTGGTCACAACGAAAGGGAAGATTCCTGCGTATCTAGGCAGCAGCTTTGCGTTTATCGCAGCGATGCAGATGCTGATGAAATCTGATGGCTACCCAGCTATCGCACAAGGCGCCATCACGACTGGGTTGGTTTACGTGATCGTTTCGATGATCATTAAACGTGCCGGTGCAGCTTGGTTGGATAAAATTTTACCACCGATCATTGTCGGTCCTGTGATTATGGTGATTGGATTAGGGTTAGCCGCTAACGCCGCCCAGAATGCAATGTACAATGACTCAGTCTACGATTTCAAGTACATTCTGGTAGCTTTGGCTACCTTAGGATTAACGATTTTCTTCAATATGTTTCTGCGAGGGTTTTTAGGATTGATCCCGATCCTTCTGGGGATCGTGGGCGGATACTTGATCGCCTTAGCAGCGGGAATCGTCGATGTACAGCCCATCATTGACGCCAACTGGTTTGGCATGCCAAGCTTCGAGATTCCCTTCATTAACTATGAACCTAAACTGTATCTGAATGCAATCACTACGATGGCGCCGATCGCTTTTGTTACCATGACCGAACACATCGGTCATCTGATGGTCTTGAACAAATTAACGAAGCGGAACTTTTTTGAAGAGCCAGGCTTGAACCGAACACTATTGGGAGATGGGTTTGCTCAAATTGCAGCCGGTCTCGTTGGGGGCCCCCCAGTGACAAGTTACGGAGAAAACATTGGGGTTTTAGCAATTACACGGGTCCACAGTGTGTTCGTCATCGGTGGTGCAGCAGTTCTAGCCATCGTACTAGGCTTCGTTGGAAAACTAAGCGCATTGATCTTAAGTATTCCTGGTCCAGTCATCTCAGGGATCAGCTTCCTGCTCTTTGGCGTCATCGCTGCCAGCGGGTTGAAAATTTTGATCGACAACAAAATCGATTTTGATCGTAAGAAGAATTTGATCATTGCGTCAGTGATCCTTGTGGTAGGAATCGGCGGTCTTGTATTCACGGTCGGTACCTTCACATTATCCGCAATGGCGTTAGCAACTGTCCTAGGAATCTTCTTGAATCTTATTTTACCTGACAGCTCTCGCAGCGAAGAAAAATAACTTGTGCCAACTCATCGTTTAAACAGAATCAAAGGAGGAATTCATTCATGATTATTCAATCCGAAAGAATCAGCTTAAAGCATCTTTTGACGGTCGAAGCATTGACGGACCGTGAAGTGATGGGACTCATCCGCAGAGGACAAGAATTCAAAAGAGGGGCGAAATGGATGCCCCAAAAAGAACAATATTTCGCAACAAATCTCTTTTTTGAGAACAGTACCAGAACCCACAAAAGCTTCGATGTTGCTGAGAAAAAACTAGGGATCGAAGTCATCGAATTTGAAGCCTCCACCAGTTCTGTTCAAAAAGGCGAGACCTTGTATGACACGGTCTTGACGATGTCGGCTTTAGGTGTAGACGTTGCGGTCATTCGCCACGGTGATGAAAATTACTACGACGCTTTGATCCAAAGCAAAACGATCCAGTGCAGTATCATCAATGGCGGGGACGGCAGCGGCCAACACCCAACGCAATGCTTGCTAGATCTGATGACGATCTATGAAGAGTTTGGGCATTTTGACGACTTGAAAGTCGCAATCGTAGGTGACATCACCCACTCACGGGTCGCAAAATCAAACATGCAAATGTTGAAGCGTCTCGGAGCGAAAGTCTTCTTCTCAGGTCCAAAGGAATGGTATGACGAAGAATTTGAAGTATACGGTCATTGGCTACCATTAGACGAATTGGTTGCAGAAGTCGATGTTATGATGATGCTTCGTGTCCAGCACGAGCGCCATGATGGAACGGAAAGCTTTTCCAAAGAAGAATACTTAAAAAATCACGGGTTGACCGTCGAACGGGCCGCAAGAATGAAAGAGCATGCGATCATAATGCACCCAGCGCCGGTCAATCGCGATGTGGAATTGGCTGATGCGCTAGTTGAAAGCTTACGCTCACGAATCATCACACAGATGTCCAATGGCGTCTTTGTTCGAATGGCGATTCTTGAAGCGGTGTTGAACGGTAAGGCCTAACAGGCAAAAAGGAAAGAATTAGAGGAGGAAGTTTACATGAAAACACTCATTAAAAACGGTAAAATCATCAAAAAAGACAATCACTGTGTTCCTGCAGCAATTTGGATCGAAGAAGGAATCATTCGCGGGATCGGTACAGCATTTCCCGAAACAGATTTTGACGAAGTCATCGATGCCAAAGAGCAATTGATCACGCCAGGTTTAGTGGATGTTCATGTACACTTCAGAGAACCAGGCTTTGAATACAAAGAAACAATTGAAACGGGCAGCATCGCAGCAGCTCGCGGTGGGTTCACGACAGTTTGCGCAATGCCAAACCTTGACCCAGTTCCCGATACACCGGAAAAATTAACAGCTGTTTACGAAAAAATCAACGCAGATGCGTCAATCAATGTCTTACAATACGCCCCGATCACAGAAAACTTACGCAGTGAAACGTTGACGGATGCAGCTGGAATGAAAGCTGCTGGCGCTTTCGCCTTGACGAACGATGGCGTGGGTGTTCAGACTGCTGGCACAATGTATCTGGCAATGAAGCAAGCAGCCGAAAATGACTTGGCCTTGGTTGCCCATACAGAAGATGACTCCTTACTCTTTGACGGCGTGATGCATGCTGGTAAAAAAGCAGAAGAACTTGGACTACCGGGGATCTTGAGTGTAACGGAAGCTTCTCAAATCGCTCGTGATGTACTTTTGGCGGAAGCAACGGGTGCTCATTACCATGTCTGCCATGTCTCGACCAAAGAAAGTGTTCGAGTGATCCGAGAGGCCAAAAAAGCTGGTATCCATGTGACAGCTGAAGTTTCTCCTCATCATTTGCTTCTAATCGATGAAGATATTCCTGCCGATGAAGGCTTTTGGAAAATGAACCCACCGTTACGTGGGCAAGAAGACCGTGAAGCGTTGATCGAAGGTCTGCTGGATGGCACGATCGATTGTATCGCGACGGATCATGCCCCACATGGCTATGAAGAAAAAATGCAAAGCTTTTTAAAAGCACCATTTGGCATCGTCGGATCAGAATATGCCTTCCAATTGTTGTACACTCATTTTGTCAAAACAGGACGCTTTACCTTGCAGCAACTAGTGGATTGGATGACCGTGAAACCAGCATCAATCTTTGGTCTAAGCGCCGGAACGATGATGGTCGGAGACAAAGCCGATCTCGCAATTTTTGACTTAGAATCAGCTTATAACGTGGATCCTAAGCAATTTCTATCAAAAGGAGTCAATACGCCTTTCGGTGGATGGACGTTATATGGGGATACAAGTTATACATTTGTAAATGGAAAATTAGTATGGCAAAAAGGTGGGCAATAATATGAAACGTTGGCTTATTTTAGAAGATGGAACATACTTTGAAGGCGAAGGCTTTGGTGCCAGTATCAATGTTTTTGGTGAGATTGTTTTTACCACCAGCATGACGGGCTATCAAGAAGCCATTACGGATCAAAGCTTTAACGGACAAATCATTACGTTTACGTATCCGATGGTTGGAAATTACGGCGTCAACCGAGACGACTACGAATCAATTTCACCGACTTGTAAAGGGGTCGTTGTGAAAGAACACGCGCGTCTAGCGTGCAATTGGCGGAAACAGCTGACGTTAGATGAATTTTTAAAACGCAAAAATATTCCAGGGATCGCAGGAATCGATACACGCGCGCTGACAAGAAAGATCCGTCAACATGGGACCATGAAAGCGAGTATCGTTGATGCAGGAGATGTCTTTGACCATGCCTTTGATCAATTAAAAGCGGCGGTTTTACCAACCAATCAAGTGGCACAAGTTTCTACCTCAAAACCTTATCCAAGTCCTGGAACGGGTCGCAATATCGTGGTCATCGACTTCGGCTTGAAGCACAGTATTTTACGGGAGTTGTCACGCCGCAACTGCAATTTAACGATTTTGCCATACAATACGACAGCGCAAGAAATTTTAGACCTCGCACCAGATGGTGTAATGCTGACAAATGGACCGGGTGATCCTAAAAGCTTGCCAGAAGCAATTAAAATGATACAAGGGATTCAAGGCAAGGTACCGATCTTCGGGATTTGTTTAGGCCATCAGCTCTTCTCATTAGCGAATTGGGCAGATACCTATAAAATGAAGTTCGGTCACCGCGGATTGAACCATCCGGTAAGAGAGATCGCCACTGGTCGGATCGATTTTACCTCACAAAACCATGGCTTTGCTGTGGATGAAGCATCCATCGATCCTGAAAAACTAATGGTGACACACGTCGAAGTGAACGATGGCACGATCGAAGGGGTTCGTCATCGCCGCTACCCAGCATTCAGTGTCCAATACCACCCAGATGCGGCACCGGGCCCGCATGATGCGGTCCACTTATTTGACGAATTTTTAGAGATGATCGATGCATGGAAGGAGCAGAACTAATATGCCAAAACGTACAGATATCAAGAAAATCATGGTAATCGGTTCTGGACCGATTATTATAGGACAAGCGGCAGAGTTTGATTATGCCGGTACACAAGCTTGTTTAGCTTTACGAGAAGAAGGCTACGAAGTGGTGTTAGTCAATTCGAATCCCGCAACGATCATGACGGACAAAGAAATTGCTGACAAAGTCTACATTGAACCAATCACATTTGAGTTTGTCTCACGGATTTTACGTAAAGAACAGCCTGATGCAATTTTACCGACATTAGGCGGACAAACGGGCTTGAATATGGCGATGGAATTAGCCAACTCAGGTATTTTGGATGAATTAGGAATTGAGTTGCTAGGAACCAAATTAGCAGCAATCGACCAGGCAGAAGACAGAGATTTATTCAAACAATTAATGGAAGAATTGGATCAACCGATCCCAGAATCAGAAATCGTGTCAACGGTGGAAGCAGCAGTTGAATTTGCGAAAAAAATCGGCTTTCCAATCATTGTTCGTCCAGCATTTACGCTAGGGGGAACGGGCGGCGGCATGTGTAACAATGAAGAAGAACTTCGCCAAATCGCTGAAAACGGCTTGAAGCTCTCGCCAGTGACCCAATGCTTGATTGAACGGAGTATTGCTGGATATAAAGAGATTGAATATGAAGTGATGCGAGATTCTGCTGACAACGCGATCGTCGTTTGTAATATGGAAAACTTCGATCCAGTTGGTATCCACACCGGCGATTCCATCGTCTTTGCGCCGAGCCAAACTTTGTCAGACCATGAATACCAAATGTTACGGGATGCCTCATTAAAAATCATCCGCGCGTTAAAAATCGAAGGTGGCTGTAACGTTCAATTGGCGCTTGATCCTCATAGCTTCAACTACTATGTCATTGAAGTAAATCCACGGGTCTCACGTTCCTCTGCGTTAGCAAGTAAAGCTACAGGGTACCCGATTGCCAAACTGGCAGCGAAAATTGCCGTCGGTTTAACATTGGATGAAATGAAAAATCCAGTCACAGAAACGACGTATGCAGAATTTGAACCCGCCCTTGACTATGTCGTCGCAAAAATTCCTCGCTGGCCGTTTGACAAGTTTGAAACTGGGGAACGTCGATTAGGAACACAAATGAAAGCGACTGGTGAAGTGATGGCGATCGGTCGTAATATTGAAGAGTCATTATTAAAAGCCGTTCGTTCATTGGAGATCGGCACACACCATATCGAAATGAAAGAATTAGAAGCTCTTTCTGACAATGATCTGATGGAAAAAGTCATCAAGGCGCAAGATGATCGCCTATTCTACGTCATGGAAGCCATCCGAAGAGGGTACACCATCGAAGATTTGAACGAAATGACGAAAATCGACTTGTTCTTCTTGGATAAGATGCTTCACATCTTTGAGATCGAACAAGCATTAGCAAACGAACCACATTCCCTTGATGTGTTGAAAAAAGCCAAGCAAAACGGCTTTACGGATAAAAAGATTGCTGAGCTGTGGGAAACCACGGAAGCTGAGATCCGCACGCTGCGTCATGAGCAAAAGATTTTGCCCGTCTACAAAATGGTAGATACATGTGCCGCAGAATTTGAATCAGCAACACCTTATTTCTACAGTACCTATGAGTTTGAGAATGAAAGCAAGCGCAGTGAAAAAGAATCTGTTCTTGTCCTAGGTTCTGGACCGATCCGAATCGGACAAGGGGTGGAGTTCGACTATGCAACAGTGCACTCGGTGAAAGCGATCCAAGCTGCTGGCTATGAAGCGATCATCATGAATAGTAATCCTGAAACGGTTTCGACTGACTTTTCTATCTCCGACAAGCTGTACTTTGAACCATTGACCTTAGAGGATGTCTTACACGTCATCGATTTGGAACAACCCATTGGGGTCATCGTCCAATTTGGCGGGCAAACGGCGATCAACTTAGCAGAGCCTTTAGTAAAAGCTGGGGTCAAAATCTTAGGCACCAGCATTGAAGATCTTGATCGTGCCGAAAATCGTGATCTCTTTGAGCAAGCATTACAAGCGCTAGATATTCCGCAACCACCAGGGGATACAGCGACGAACGAACAAGAAGCGATCGCCATCGCTCAAGAAATCGGCTATCCTGTTTTAGTCCGCCCAAGTTATGTCTTAGGGGGACGTGCGATGGAAATCGTGGAAAACCAAGCCGATTTAGAAGATTATATGCGTCATGCAGTGAAAGCATCACCAGAACATCCTGTTTTGGTCGATCGTTACTTGGTCGGTAAAGAATGTGAAGTCGATGCTATCTGTGACGGCAAAACTGTTTTGATACCTGGAATCATGGAACATATCGAGCGTGCAGGGGTCCATTCAGGAGATTCAATGGCGGTCTATCCACCGCAAAATCTTTCGGATGAACTAATTGTTACGATCGAAGAATATACCAAACGCTTGGCATTAGGTTTAAATTGTATCGGTATGATGAATATCCAATTTGTCATCCATGAGAACAAAGTGTATGTCATTGAAGTAAATCCTCGTGCTAGCCGAACCGTACCATTTTTAAGCAAGGTAACAGAGATCCCAATGGCACAAATTGCCACGAAGGCGATTCTCGGGGAAGAGATCACAGCGTTAGGTTATCAAGACGGACTTGCCCCAACACCAAATGAAGTACACATCAAAGCACCTGTCTTCTCCTTTACAAAACTTTTAAAAGTCGATACTTACTTAGGCCCTGAAATGAAATCAACGGGTGAAGTAATGGGATCAGACAAAGATTTGGCAAAAGCACTTTATAAAGCTTTTGAGGCATCAGGCCTGCATATTCCTGAATTTGGAAAAGCACTTTTCACCGTTGCAGACGAAAGCAAAGAAGAGGCAGCAGCACTGGCAGCGCGTTTCGTAGAGGTCGGCTTCACCTTATTGGCTACCAATGGAACCGCCGATTACTTTGAAGAAAAAGGACTACAAGTGACTCGGGTTGCCAAGATTTCCGAACAGCAAGCAGAAGAAACGGTTGTTGATTTGATCCGTAAAGGAACGACCCAAGTAGTAGTCAATACCATGGACAAAGATCGCCAAAATGCAACGGAAGACGGATTTATCATCCGCCGAGAAGCGGTGGAACATGGTGTACCGACCTTTACTTCTCTTGATACAGCGGATGCGATTCTAAAAGTGATGGAATCCCGCAGTTTTTCAACGAAAGCAATTTAACGCAGATAAAGGAGTTTTTTGATGAAGCAAGAAATCATGACCATCAGCAAACAGCGTCAACTGGCACCGCGGATTTTTGAAATGACATTGACGGGTGAATTAGTCAATGAGATGAGGACCCCAGGGCAATTTCTACACCTGCGGGTTCCTCAAAATGCCTTTCTTCTTCGCCGACCGATCAGTATCAATCATATCGATGCTGAGAAAAAAGAATGCCAAATCATTTATCGGGTCGAAGGAGATGGCACAAGAATTTTTTCAGAAATGACTGTTGGTGATCCAATCGATGTGATGGGGCCGTTAGGAAATGGGTTTCGCTATCATCATTTAAACCAAGGGGACACTGCATTTATCGTAGGGGGCGGTATCGGTGTACCGCCGCTCTATGAATTATCGAAACGCCTGACGCAACAAGGCGTCCACGTCATTCACTTTTTGGGCTTTGCCAGCAAAGACGTCATGTATTATGAAGAGGAATTTCGCGCACTGGGAGATACGAGGATCGCTACCGATGATGGCAGCGCGGGTTTACAAGGAAATGTTGGCAACCTGTTATTAGCTGCAGAGCAAACACCTGCGGCGGTCTTTGCTTGCGGAAATAACGGTCTTTTAAAAACCACCGCCCAGCTTTTCGAAGACCTTCCAGATGTTCAATTATCCATGGAGGCGCGAATGGCTTGCGGGATGGGTGCCTGTTATGCCTGTGTTTGCCATACGAAAGATGATGAACAAGGCACAAAAAGTGTCAAAGTTTGTGACGAAGGGCCTGTATTTCAGGCGAGAAAGGTGGTCATTTAATGTCGATCAATGTCGAGCTACCAGGATTGAGTCTAAAAAATCCGATCATGCCTGCCAGCGGCTGTTTTGGGTTTGGTGCAGAATATGATAAATATTATGACATCAGTCAATTAGGTGCGGTGATGATCAAAGCGACCACACCTGAACCACGTTTTGGCAATCCGACCCCAAGGGTAGCAGAAACGCCTAGCGGTATGTTAAATGCCATCGGGTTGCAAAATCCTGGGTTAGAAGCGGTCATGAATCAAATTTTACCCGACTTAGCTCAAAAACACCCCGATTTGCCAATCATCGCGAATGTTGCCGGTTCGACCGTCGAAGATTATGTTCTTGTGTGTCAGGAAATCAGTCAGGTAGAAAATGTCAAAGCGATCGAATTGAATATCTCTTGCCCGAACGTCAAGCATGGCGGCATCACGTTCGGAACCGATCCTGTGGTTGCTGGTGCATTGACTGAAGCGGTCAAAAAAGTCTCGCAAGTGCCGATCTATGTCAAACTTTCGCCGAATGTGACGGATATCGTCCCGATTGCGCAAGCGATCGAAGCAGGCGGCGCCGACGGGTTTACGATGATCAATACACTTTTAGGCATGCGGATCGATCTAAAAACACGGAAACCAATTTTAGCTAACCAAACGGGGGGCTTGTCTGGTCCGTCAATCAAACCAGTGGCGATTCGCCTGATCAAACAAGTGGCGCAAGTTTCTCAATTACCAATTATTGGCATGGGGGGCGTGATGTCAGTGGATGATGTCCTTGAAATGTATCTGGCAGGTGCTAGTGCTGTTGCAGTCGGAACCGCAAACTTTACTGATCCTTACATTTGCCCAAAGTTGATTGAAGAATTGCCTATACGAATGGCAGAATTAGGAATCCCTTCTTTGGAACAGCTGATAAAAGAAGTGAGAGAGGAGCACATGTGATGAGTGAACGGCCAATTATTGCCTTAGATTTTCCTAACAAACAGGCTATTGAAACTTTTTTAGCGCAATTTCCTATGGAGGAAAAGTTGTTTGTGAAAGTGGGAATGGAGATTTTCTACCAAGAAGGACCAGCGATCGTTACTTGGTTAAAAGACTGTGGTCATGATATTTTTTTAGATTTAAAACTACATGATATTCCCAATACAGTAGGACGAGCAATGGAACGCTTAGCTTCTTTAGGTGTGGCTTTGACGAATGTTCATGCAGCCGGTGGGATCGAAATGATGACTGCTGCTAAAAAAGGCCTGCAGCAAGGAACCCCCGCAGGGCACAAAGTTCCTGATTTGATTGCAGTTACCCAATTGACCTCCACTAGTGAGGCACAAATGCATCATGATCAGCAGATCATGACGTCACTGCAAGAAAGTGTCATGCATTACGCCACTTGTGCCCAAAAAGCTGGGTTAGACGGTGTTGTTTGCTCCGCTCACGAAGCAAAGCAGATCAAACAAAGGACAACGGATGCCTTCATACGCTTGACGCCTGGTATCCGACCAGCTGGCAGTGAAGTTGGTGATCAAAAACGGATCATGACACCTGCACAAGCTCGTAAAGCAGGGGCTACCATGATCGTTGTGGGACGTCCAATCACCCAATCTAAGGTACCGTATGAAAGTTATCTGCAAATAAAACAAGAATGGAAGGAAGCTAGCCAATGAAAGAACAATCCAATCAAATCGCCAAAGATCTTTTAGACATCGAGGCGATTTTCTTACGACCGAATGAACCATTTACTTGGGCAAGCGGCATCAAAAGCCCTATTTACTGCGACAATCGAATTACTATGAGTTATCCACATGTACGTCGCGCCATTGCGAAAGGCTTAGCTGCAGTCATCAAAACGACTTACCCAGAAGCAGAAGTGATTGCAGGGACCGCAACAGCTGGGATTCCCCATGCTGCATGGGTCGCTGAATTGTTAGATTTGCCAATGGTTTATATTCGCAGCAAAGCAAAAGAACACGGTAAAGGCAATCAAATTGAAGGGCGTATTCAACCAAATCAAAAAATGGTCGTCATTGAAGATTTATTGTCAACAGGTGGCAGTGTCTTAGAAGCTTGTGAAGCAGCCAAAAGAGAAGGAGCCGATGTATTAGGCGTCGCTGCGATCTTTACTTACGAGCTGCCTCAAGTCCAAGGAAATTTTGATCAAGCAGGTTTATCCTATGTGACTTTGACAAACTATACAGCGTTGATCGAGTCGGCTTTAGAAACGGGTGCTATTCAAGAATCTGATGTTGCCCTGTTACAAGAGTGGCGTAAAGATCCTGCTGCTTGGTTGAGTGAATAAGGAATTGAAATAAGAAACGGATATGTGAGGGAATGACCAAGCATATTCGTTTTATTTTTACCTATTTTCTGATAGCATTGGGAGAAAGTTTTTTGATAGGAAGGGCTATACCTTGCTGTCAACTTGAATTAGGAGGCTGTTTTTTTTGAAAAGAAATATGGACGTTCCCTGGAGTTATTCCGGAGACAATGGACCTGAACATTGGCACACTTTGTGCGACTGGTATGCACAAGGTGCCGAATTTCCTTACCAATCCCCAATCGCTTTAGTCCACGATGAGACCGAAGAACCCATCGATCAGGACTTGGCTTTTCACTATAAACGAGAGCGGTTCACGGAAAAAGAATTCAAAAATACGATTCACTTCGTTCCTTATAACAAAGAAAGCTATGTCACATTTAAAGGGATCAACTACTATTTGACGGATATTCATTTTCACATGCCATCTGAACACATTATCGATGACGAGCAGCAAGAGTTAGAGTTTCACCTCGTTCATATGAATGATGACGGAGAAAACTTGGTGGTGGGTATCTTATTCAAACTGACGGATAAACTCAACTGGATCTGCAATCAGCAAGACGACAGCATCTGGGACTTTGAGAACCACACCCAATGGTTTGATCCGAGCATGTTCTTGCCAGAACGTACCCACCATTTTCATTATGTTGGTTCCTTGACGACCCCACCAACGAAAGGGCCAATCAACTGGTTTGTCTTTGACTGGATTGGGGAGATGAGCCGTCGCTTCATTTTAGAATTCCGCGAAGAAGTATTAGAAAATAATAATCGCCCATTACAAGACCGCAAAGATCGGCCTATTTATTTCTATTGATTTATAAAAATGGTTCCTTTTACGTATTTTTTTCGGACTTCTCTTCTGATTATCCTATAAAACCCGACGTAGTGGGAACCTTCAAGCAATACAATAGTTTAAAACGAACGGAAAAAAAGACGAGAATCCTCGTCTTTTTTTTATTTTCATAGGCATCGAGCACAAAGACTATGCTAAACTAATCAATAAGCAGGTTTTAAGTATTCGTTTTATTGTGAAATAAAACACAATTGAATCAATTGAAAAAGAGCAGACACGGTAAAGCTTTTTTAGCGAATTATTTTATAGTAAAAGAAAGGAAATTCATATGCATGCATGGGAGGCAATCCAAAAATCAATCGATTATATTGAAGACAATCTTACCGAGCCGTTAGAGATCGAAACGTTGGCGCAAGTTGCATCATTGTCCGTTTTTTATTATCAGCGCTTATTCACTCGTTTGGTTAAAATTTCTGTTAGGGAATATATAAAACTGCGTCGTTTGGCAAGAGGTGCGCTTTTATTGAAAAACCAAAAGAAGCGAGTCATTGATGTCGCTTTTGAAGTCGGCTTTAGCAGTCATGCCGTTTTTTCAAGAACGTTTAAAACGGTCTATAGAATTTCACCCTCGCTTTATCAGAAAAAGCCCATTGGCTTACAAAACTTTGATAAGCCAGATCTTTCATTAGGCTATATTGTGACGGAAGAGGGTATCCCATTGATCAGTGAAGGGGTTGTTTTAGAAATCCAGAAAAAAAGCAATCCGCATCCACTGGTCTTCTATGGGATCGTCGGTTACTACCCATTCAACTATGGGAAAATGCTAGGGCAACGAACAGGGATCGACCCGATTGAAGAAATTTGGCATAAATTTCTTCAAAAGATTGCCAATCAACCGGGAAAAGCCAACTACCAGATCGGTGTTTCGTTTCCAGGAGATGCGCCAGAAGGCTATTCGAGTTACTTTGTTGGCCAAGTAGGTGATGACTCACAGGGATCGACCTTCAGTGAATGGACGCTACCGGCTCGGGATTACGTTGTTTGCAGTTTTGATACGATTTCAGAGCAACTGATCATCAATATGGGGAAGGCGATGCGCTATACCCGTTTCTGGTTAAAGAAGAAGGGGTGGATTGCTGAGGATTTTTTCCCTGAGCTTTATCAAGGAAGAGAAAATCATGTCGTTCATGTTGAATTATGGATTCCTTTTAAAAAAAGAAGTGAGATGTAAGGAGGAACAGTACAATGACTCAGTTTGAAGAAGGAGTAAAACTACTTGAAGAAAAATTCGGACATTTTAAAGACAATGTGATCGCCCTTGCCACGACTGCTTGTAACGAGAATGACAAGGGAGAAACACAGCCAGTCGTCCGAGAAGTAGATGCTTTTTATGAAGACGGCGTTTTTTACGTGTCAACTCATGAGCAATCAAACAAAATGAAGCAAATCAGTAAGAATTCAGCAGTTGCGATTGCTGTCAGTGGTGAATGGTTTACTGCGATCGGTCAAGGAGAGAATTTAGGGTGGGTGCTAGACCCTAAAAATGCAGAATTAAGAAGCAAAATTCGCAAAGCCTTTGTCTGGTACGACGAAGTTAACAATGAGGATGATAAAGGCTGTTGTTTTCTAGCGATCCGTTTGACCAAAGGAACGTTGAATATCAATCACTGGGAAAAGCTGTATCATTTTGATTTTGAGAAGAAAGTCACTATGGAGGATGGCGGGATTTATTAGCCAGCAGAGCCTATTAGCCGCAAGTGATGTTCAATTGCCATTCTAGCGGATCTAGCAGATATGTTGATGGCTGAATTCTGAGAAGGCTTGCCTTTTGTGATACAAGCTAAGCAAAATTGTTGCTGAAAGAGCAGTAGATAGAACGAAAAAGCATAAAAACCGATCACAAGCGCGTGCCTCTTCGCAGCGCTTGTGATCGGTTTTTTGATTGATTGCTTTATGATTTTTGATCCGAATAAACTTAGAAACAGCTAGGACTGTTTTAATCTCAAAATTCCCTCATCAGGTGTCACAAAAAGTGTTTTTTGATTCTCATAAATGACGAATCCAGGCTTGGCACCATTCGGTTTCCGAATATGTTTGACTTGCACGTAGTCCACTGGTACTTGGGCAGATTGACGATATTTTGAGAAATATGCGGCAAGCTCTGCAGCTTCCATTAAGGTTGTCTCACTAGGATCATCCGAACGAATGATGACATGAGAGCCAGGAATATTTTTGGTATGCAGCCAGATATCACTCTTACGAGCTGTTTTTAAGGTCAGTTGGTCATTTTGTAAATTGTTTTTTCCGACGAAAATTTCAGTTCCGTCTGAAGAAAGAAATCGTTCTGGTTGCGAAGGAGCAGCTTTTTTACGCTGTTTCGCCCGATTTTTGACATAGCCTTGTGCGATCAGTTCTTCCCGAATAACCGCCAGATCCATGGGAGAGGCTATTTCTAATTGGGCTAACACGGATTCGAGATACGCGATTTCTTCTTTCGTTTCGGCAATCTGTTGATGGATCAGTTTCACTGCATTTTTTAATTTCTGGTAACGTTGAAAATATTTCTGAGCATTTTGATTGGGAGAAAGAGCAGGATCGAGTTTGATCGTCAAAAGTCGATTCTCATCATAGTAATTTTCCAAATCAACTGATGTAGCACCACGGGGGACTTGATTCATAAAGGTCGTCAAAAGCTCACCTTTTTGACGGAATTCTTCGGCGTTTTCTGAATCGATCAACGTTTGTTGGCGTTTCTTTAACTTCAATTGATTCCGTTTCAGTTCATTCTCAATCTTCTTTAGTAATTCGCCACCTTGTTGTTTGACCCGATCTCTTTCCGCCTTGTCGTGATAAAACGCATCTAAAAGCTCGCTCAGACTCTGATAATGGGTGACAGTGGTGGTCGCATCGATCAATGATGGATAGGGAATTGGTGTAAAATATTCCTTTTTCTCTGACTGGAGATAACTTGGTGCTAGCTCCTGGGTAAGCTCTGTAAAGAAAGCTTCCCACTGACGCAGTTTTTCATTGGGATTGGCATTGATTCGAGCGATCAATTCTTCTGCTGTATCGCGGCCTAAGCCTTGGAATCGTTGTTGAAGTTCTTTTGCCGTCAATGGATCAAGAGTAGATAATTCTTCAAAAATCTTGGTGCGAGAGGCTGTGAAAGGATTAAGCGTCGATTGCTTTGGTGGTGCAACATAGACAGCACCTGGCAATAAGGTACGATACGTATTTTGTGAATGACCAATGTGTTTGATCGTATCGACGATTTTTCCGCTCGTCTTATTCATTAATAAAATCGTACTGTGACGGCCCATTAGTTCGACGATCAAGACGAGGGCTTGCAAATCACCTAATTCATCTCGTCGCGTGAAATGAAAATGGATCACACGGTCATTGTCGATTTGTTCGATTGATTCTAAGATCGCCCCTTCTAAATATTTCCGTAGCATCATCAAGAAATTCGGTGGGGTTTCTGGATTGCTATAGGCGATCGTTGTGCATTGTACACGAGCATAGGTGGGGTGTGCGGATAGCAAAAGTTTGTGATTTTTCCCTTGGGAACGGATCACAAATACGACCTCATTTTCATAAGGTTGATGAATTTTGTTTACACGTCCACTGGTTAATTGATTTTGTAATTCTTTGACCATTAAATGGGTAAAGACACCATCAAAAGACATATTGTTTCCCTCTTTTCTTTTAAGGATAGTTTGACTGAGGGATTGATCCTTCCAATGTCAAATATTCCTATCTATTATACCGAAGAATCCAAAGAAAAGCCATGGCAGCTAGCTTTCCTTTTTCTTGGTAGGTTGGTGATCGGTGGTTTGCAGTGCACGCTCGATTTCCTTATTCAAGAAATAAGAGATGACTGTCCGAATAATAACGACGGCAGCTAGACGTACGATGTCTTCGAAAGTAGGGTGGATGATCGTCTCAATAATATCTGCTGCAATCAAGATCTCCAGACCTAATAAGACATAGCTCCCTAAATAATTGCGGATAAAATTATTCTCTCTGGCTGCCACCAATCGATCCTTTTCTGTTAATTCGTAGCGCACAAAGTCAATGCCTGCGATCAATACACCCCAAACGATGACAAAAATGGAGAGAAAGTTCAAACAGACAACGATGAAATCGAAGATTGGATTGGCTCCAGTCATCAATGAATCAGCTAGATTATGCATAATGACTCCTTTACCGTTTTCTTTTATCTTACCGAATTATCGAAGAAATGTGAAGTTTCTTGACGTTCTAGGAGGGAATTGATAGTATGAATTAATAGTAGGATTTTTAAAAAAGGTGGGCAAATTATGGAACAAGTTAGGAACTTTGTTCATTACACGAAAGAAAAAATAGTTGAAAGCTGGCAAGCTTTTTTAGATGATCTTTATCGCGATCAGAAAAAAACGATTTTCACGCTGATCGGGGGAATTCTTTTCGCACTGGTCTTCGCAGGTTTGATCGTCTTTTCTCAAAATCGTATCAATGCTTCTTTAGTGGATCGGATCGCTTTTGACAAGCTGCCGTCAGAAAAAGTACAGCCATTGCCTTATCTGACTGCAGACAAGACGATTCGTGAAACACGAGCGATCTCGGTGATGTTTAGTAAGCCCAACGGACCTCAACTCGATCAAGTATTTGATCTGATCCAAGCGCAAGAAGATGAGCTGAATCGGACATTTTTTTATTATCCAATCGTCTATGATGCGGCTTTTTTCTCCAATGAATACAGCGTTGATCCTGATAAAGTGACGTTTGTTTTTTATGAAGAAGGGGTTGAGAAAAATCGCTTTACCTTTGATTCATTTGAGCAGCCAACGACGGAATTCATCCCAGAATTGAATCGTTTACCGATGTGGACGATTCGTTCTTCTGCCAATGATCGATAAAAAAATCTGACAATTTGACAGAAAATTGTTGACGTTTTTTTATCAATAAGCTAAACTGAATTCAATCAAGAAAGAAAACAAGTTGAGAAGGAGGAACAATCATGAAACTATTTATTCCATTGCAAGTGAAATCATGGCAAAACTGGCGTAGATAGTTGTATTGATGGGACCTCATTCCATAGATACAACTTTTTAGAGAACCTTCTAAAGTGCTGTATCTATGCTGGTAGTTGAATTTATCGCCGCATAGGACAAGCTTCTATGCGGCTTTTGCTTACTTGCAATTGCCGTCACATAGGCAGTTGCTTTTTTTGTTCTCAAAAACCATAAAATGAAAAACACGAAAAACGTAAGCAGAAAAGGAGAATGAAAAATGAAAAACAAGGGATTAATTGCATCGGTTGCCGTTATTTTATTATTTTTAGGAGCGACATTTGTCTATCAGTTAGGAATGAGAAGTGGGACCAATCAAGCTAGTGAGACTTCGGAACCAGTAGAAAAAGCTGAAAAAACAGTCGGGATCCTACAATTTGTCAGTCATGAAGCACTGGATGCGATCACCGAGGGGATCAAAGAAGGCCTTAAAGAATCAAGCTATACCGAAGGGGACAACTTGACGATCGAATTCCAGAACGGTCAAGCGGATCAAAGCAAATTGGCAACGATGAGCCAGCAGCTGCTAAATAAAGATGCCGACGTTTTGGTTGGGGTAGCAACACCCGCAGCACAAGCGTTGGCGAATGTCACTCAGGATGTACCGATCGTTTTAGGAGCGGTCACTGATCCAGTTGGGGCAAATCTGGTGGCAGATATGGATCAACCCGGCGGCAATATCACTGGTGTTTCCGATAAAGCACCAGTTGCTGCACAAATCAAACTAGCAAAAGATTTGCTGCCAGAGGCAAAAACAGTCGGTATTTTGTATTCTTCGACCGAAGACAATTCGAAATACCAAGTGGCAGAAGCAGAAGCTGCTGCCGAAGAAAATGGCTTGATCAGCAAATCGTATGCCGTTCCTTCAAGTAATGAAATTGCGCAAATGGTGCAAGTGATGGCACGGGAAGTCGATTTTATCTATATTCCGTTAGACAATACGATCGCAAATGCTATGCAGACCGTAGTTCAAGAAGCCAATAAATCAAAAACACCAATCATTACTTCCGTAGACACGATGGTGGAACAAGGCGGTTTGGCAACGGTCGGACAAGATCAATTTACGATAGGCGTGGAAACTGGGAAGATGGTGGCAGCAATTCTTGATGGGACAGCAGAACCTGCGACAACACCGATCTATACATTCAGCGATGGCGAAACGATCATCAATGAAACTCAGGCGCAGTTATTGGGCATCACTATCCCAGAAAACCTCAAAGACGAGGCGAAACTGATTACAACGACGCCAGAAAGCGAAGCAAGTGACGAGTAACAACCAAGAACGGCGACCACCTGCGATCATCGAGAGGGTCTTGAAAGAGAAAACTTGTAAGAATATGGAGGAAGAATGATGATTGTTTCAGCAATAGGGCAAGGACTACTTTGGGGAATCCTGGGATTAGGGATTTTTATGACCTATCGAATTTTGAATTTCCCGGATATGACGACGGAAGGGTCCTTTCCGTTAGGCGGTGCTGTCTGTGTGACAGCGATCACCCATGGGGTGTCGCCCGTCTTAGCGACTTGTTTAGGAGTATTGGCTGGGATGTGTGCGGGCTGTGTGACAGGACTTCTTTATACAAAAGGCAAAATCCCCGTGATTTTAGCTGGAATCTTGGTGATGTCTTCATTGAACTCGGTCATGCTGTTTGTGATGCGCTCACCCAACCTCTCTTTATTAAACCAACCGAAGATTCAAGATTTTTTTACTAGAATGAATTTACCGAACTATTATGATACGGTGATCATTGGATTGATCATGGTCTTGTTGATCGGAGGCGTCTTGGTTTACTTTTTCCATACGAATTTGGGTCAAGCTTACATCGCTACAGGGGATAATGAGCATATGGCAAAATCGATGGGGATCAATACCGATCGAATGAAAATCATTGGATTGATCGTCTCCAATGGCGTGATCGCACTCTCAGGCGCATTGATTGCGCAAAATGACGGCTATGCCGACATTAGCAAAGGTATCGGTGTTATCGTTATCGGACTGGCGTCAATCATCATTGGTGAAGTGTTATATGGGGAACTGACCTTGCTGGAACGTTTGATCGCTATTGTGATCGGCAGCATTATTTACCAATTATTGATCCTATTTGTGATCAAAGCTGGATTTGATACGACCTACTTGAAGATCTTCTCTGCAATCGTCTTGACGATCTGCTTGTTGATCCCTCAATTTAAACAAGCCTTGCATCTACGCACTGGTTTTGAAACGGAGGACGAATAATGTTAGCCTTAAAAAAAGCCTTTAAAGTTGTCGGCAACGGACCAAATGAGAAAAAAGTACTCTTGAATAAAATCGATCTTTCTTTAAAGCCAGGAGAATTTGTCACGGTCGTTGGAGGAAACGGCGCCGGCAAAAGCACGTTATTCAACTGCATCTCAGGCACCATGCCCTTGACGAGTGGGCAAGTGATGATCGATGATCAAAATGTGACTACACTTTCGGAAGAAAAACGCGCACGCTTTTTGGCGCGGGTTTTCCAAGATCCGAAAATGGGCACTGCTCCCCGTATGACAGTGGCAGAAAATCTGCTGTTAGCACAAAAAAGAGGGCAAAAACGGTCACTTGGTCTTCGACAACTCCAAGGACAAAGGGAAATGTTCTTTGCGCTTTGTAAAGAAATCGGCAACGGGTTGGAAAATCATTTGGATACGCCAACGGGCAGTTTATCTGGTGGTCAACGACAGGCACTAAGTTTATTGATGGCAACGATCCAAACTCCAAAACTGTTGTTGCTAGATGAACATACGGCTGCGTTAGATCCAAAGACCTCCAAACAGCTGATGCAAATCACTGCAAAACGCGTGGAAGAACAAAACCTGACCTGTCTAATGATCACCCATCGGATGGAAGATGCATTAAAATACGGAGACCGCTTGATCCTGCTCAGAAAAGGGGAGATCGTCAAAGATCTTTCAGCAGAGGAAAAAGCGCAATTAAGCTTACCTGAACTATTATTGTTCTTTGAGGATGACTTATAAACCCTTGATAGAACAGTGTTTTCAAAAAAAACAATCAAATAAATGAAAAAAATAAGAAAAAATCATTGACATCTTTCAAAGTTAAACCTATACTTAGGTCAATCTTACATCAGTTTGGAGCGAACGACTATGCAAAAATTATTGCTAACGAACCCCACACAACTGAATAAATATTACTTTAGCTATTTTAGATAGGTTTGTATTCATGAAGGCATGGGTACAAACGCTAAGTTTGTATCTATGATGGCTAGAGCATTTCGTAATGAATTCGCAGCCACGTAGATCGTAAAATCTATAGTGGCTATTTTTTATATTCACATATCGGCTCTGTCGTTATGTAATGTTTGAAGGTGTTCACTGTAGATTCTTAAATTTACGGTGGACATCTTTTTTTGTTGAAAGGAATGAACCAGATGAAACAAATGATAACCGGACACACACGGTTGGCGGCACTATTTGCCAAACCAGCCAAACACAGCATCTCTCCAGCGATGCACAATCTTTCTTTTGAAGAACAAGGGATCGACGCCGTGTATCTGGCCTTTGATGTTGAGCCGGATGATTTAGCCGCTAGTATCCAAAGCATCCGTCAGTTGGACCTCTTAGGTGTCAATTTATCGATGCCTCATAAAATGGCGGCTGTAGCGCTGATGGATGAATGTTCACCAGCAGCCGAGTTGATCGGCGCAATCAATACGATCGTCAATCAAGAAGGTCGCTTGATTGGGCACAATACAGACGGCATCGGCTTTATGCGAGCTCTTGAGGACATTCAAGTATCCATCATTGGCGACACCATGACGGTGATTGGAGCTGGTGGAGCGGCGACAGCGATCATTAGCCAAGCCGCACTAGACGGCGTCAAAACGATCCATGTCTTTAACCGCAAGGATGAGTTTTATCCAATCATCCAAGAAAAATTAACACAGATTGCACAAAAAACAGCTTGTGAAATTACCTTAACCGACTTAGAAGATCAGATGGCTTTAAAAACAGCCATCGATCAAAGCAGCTTATTGGTAAATGCCACGGGCGTGGGAATGAAACCAAATGATACCGTAAGTCCTCTGAAAGATAAAACACTCCTGCGGGAATCATTAGCTGTCTATGATGTCATCTATAATCCAAGAGAAACGCAGCTTTTGAAAGATGCGAAAGCAGTCGGCGCCAAAACTGCAAACGGCTTAAGCATGCTACTCTATCAAGGTGCAGCCGCATTTGAACTTTGGACTGGCAAAGCGATGCCTGTTGAAAAAGTCAAAGCACTCATCGAATCCATGTAAAAAATAAAAAACAGAAAAAAACGAAAGTAGGAAGAAAAAATGATCGTAATTATGAAACCAGGCGCTACGCCAGAACAAGTTGAAGTTGTTGTAACAAGAATCAAAAAAGAAGGCTTAGATGTTCAAGTCAACCAAGGAAAAGAACAGGTCGTTATCGGCTTAAAAGGGGATACCCGCCGCATCCAAGATGTTGCTTTTCGCAGCTACGAGGGTGTCGAAGATGCCATTCGGATCTCAAACACCTACAAATTGACCTCTCGTGAGTTCCATCCGCAAGATACGGTTGTGGATGTAGATGGCGTGAAAATCGGTGACGGCAACTTTGTTACGATGGCTGGTCCATGTTCGATTGAAGGCTTAGACCAAATTCGTGAATGTGCCCGAATCGCTAAAGCTGGTGGTGCACAAATCTTACGTGGTGGTGCCTTCAAACCACGCACGTCGCCATACGCATTCCAAGGGCTGGAAGAAGAAGGGCTAAAATACATTCGTCAAGCAGCGGATGAAACGGGCATGAAAGTCATCACAGAAGTCATGGACGAAGGACATATCGATATGGTTGCGGAATACAGTGATATTTTGCAGATTGGTGCTCGGAACATGCAAAACTTCAAATTGCTAGCTGCCGTTGGGAAAACTGGGAAACCAATTGGCCTTAAACGAGGCATCTCTGGCACGATCGACGAATGGTTGAATGCAGCGGAATACATCGCCGTTCAAGATAAAAGTGAAGTGATTTTCATTGAACGTGGGATCCGAACTTACGAAACAGCAACCCGTAATACCTTTGATCTAAGTGCGGTACCAATCATCAAAAAACTGAGCCACTTCCCAATAATCGTTGATCCTAGTCATGGGACAGGTATCTGGGATCTCGTACCGCCTATGGCTAGAGCGGGTGTTGCTGCTGGCGCCGATGGAATGATCGTTGAGATCCATCCAGATCCAGCCAATGCTTGGTCTGATGGTCCTCAATCACTTAATGAAAAAACGTACATGAACATGATGAAAGAAGTCCATATCATGGAAAAAGCGATGAAAGAAATCAAAGCGTTGCAAGACTAAGCGTCAAGACAACCAATAAAAGAGGTGCAAAAATCAATGTTACACATTCATTTAGAAGAACATTCCTATGATATCCTCATCAAACGAGGGGCGTTTCAAAAAGTCGGAACCTGGGTGCAACAGTTGTGGGACAAACAGCGTATTGCCGTCATTACAGACAGCAACGTCGCACCCCTGTATGGCGGACAAATCGTCGATTCCTTAACCGCTGCAGGGTTTGAGGCAACACTGTTAGTCGTACCAGCTGGCGAAAAAAGCAAATCACTAGAGCAAGCAGCTAATTTATATGATGGTCTTGCCCAACTCGGAATGACCAGAAGCGATGGGATCATTGCCCTTGGTGGCGGTGTGATTGGTGATCTTGGAGGATTTGTTGCTTCTACTTATATGCGCGGCATTGATTTCTTGCAGATTCCAACGACGTTATTGGCACAGGTGGATTCAAGTATCGGCGGAAAAACTGCTGTAAATACTGGCAGTGCCAAGAATCTCGTCGGGACATTTGCACAACCAGCCGGTGTAATGATCGATCCAGATTTACTTACAAGTTTGCCCCTCAAACGCGTCCAAGAAGGCATTGCTGAAATCATCAAGTCAGCTGCTATTGCAGATCCTGAGCTTTGGCAAACGTTAGCAGGTTTGAAAGATGAAGTCGATCTTTTGGCACATGCTGAGAAAGTAATCACTGCTTCTTTAAAGGTAAAACAAAAAGTAGTAGAAGAAGATCCTTTTGATCATGGCAGTCGTCTGACACTGAACTTCGGTCATACGATCGGGCATGGCTTAGAAAGAACAGCCGCGTTTGACACCAGTCATGGGGAAGGGGTTGCAATGGGGATGATCATGATCACCCGTCATGCAGAAGCCATCGGATTAACACCAAAAGGTACGACCCAGCAGCTTACAGAAATGGTTGAGAAGTTTCATTTGCCGATCACACCAAGTGAAATAGATAAAGAGCAATTATACCAAGCAATCACTCATGATAAAAAAGCCCGTGGGCAACAATTGAAGATTATTCTATTAGAAGCGATCGGACAGGCGAAAATCGTGACGATCCCGACTGAAAAAATCAAAGACTACCTATTATAAGAAAGGAAGGTAACGGATCATGCGTTATATTACAGCAGGCGAATCACATGGACCAGAGTTGACCGCCATTATCGAAGGTTTACCGGCAGGATTGCCATTAACAGCAGAAGACATTAATTTTGAATTAGCGAGACGACAAACCGGCTATGGTCGCGGGGGACGGATGCTGATTGAAAAAGACCAAGTCCGTATCACTTCGGGTATCCGTCATGGAAAAACACTAGGCTCTCCTGTAACTTTAGTGGTTGAGAATAAAGATTGGAAAAACTGGACCAAGGTCATGGCGATCGAAGAGGTACCAGAAAAAGACCGCAAACTACGACGAGTGGCACGACCAAGACCTGGTCATGCTGACTTAGTCGGCGGCATGAAATACCATCATCAAGATTTACGAAACGTTTTAGAACGCTCATCTGCTCGTGAAACGACCATGCGGGTAGCCATCGGAGCAATCGCGAAGAAAATTTTAAAGGAGCTTGGCATCGATGTGGCGGGTCATGTAACAATGTTAGGCGGCATCAAAGCGGAAATTCCTGAAGGGTTGACCGTCAAAGAAATCGCAGAACGCTCTGAAGCTTCAGAAGTAAGGGTGTTAGATCCGTCAGTCGAAGAAGAAATCAAGCAGCTGATCGATCAAACGAAGAAAAATGGCGATACGATCGGCGGTGTAGTGGAAGTACTTGTTGGCGGCGTTCCTGCTGGTTTAGGCAGTTACGTGCAATGGGACAAAAAACTTGATGCGAAAATCGCCCAAGCCGTGGTCAGCATCAATGCCTTTAAAGGTGCTGAGTTCGGCGTTGGCTTTGAGGCTGGTGTTTTGCCAGGCTCCAAAGTCATGGATGAGATTTTATGGGACGAACAACGAGGCTATACCCGTCGCAGCAACAACCTTGGCGGGTTTGAAGGCGGCATGACGAACGGTGAACCAATCGTGGTTCGTGGTGTTATGAAGCCGATCCCGACCTTGTACAAGCCCTTGCAAAGTGTGGATATCGACAGCAAAGAACCGTATAAAGCAAGCGTCGAACGCTCAGATAGCACCGCTGTACCAGCAGCCAGCGTTGTTTGTGAGAGTGTGGTGGCGACAGTGGTGGCCAATGAACTATTAGAAAAGTTCCCAAGTGATTCATTCGCAGAATTGACCGCATCTGTTCAGGCGTATCGAGAATACTTGTTAACCTACTGATTAAAGAACCAGCAAAAATTCCAGTAGAAATGAGGATTCTTTTCATGAACCAAAATATCTTTGTCGCCGGTCTAGGATTGATCGGCGCTTCCTTAGCAAAATGTATCAAAAAGGCACATCCGCAAGTGCATTTGATGGGCTGGGATTGTCAGGAAACCAATGAGATCGCATTAGCAACAAGTTTAGTAGACGAAGTGCCCCCTTCATTTTCTGAAGGTGCTGTCCGTGCCGACGTGATTTTGTTGGCATTGCCGGTAGAGATCACCAAAAAATATCTTGCCGAACTGGGGGTACTTTCATTAAAGCCTTCGGTGCTAGTAACAGACACCGGCAGTACCAAAGCGGAAATCACCCAATTCGCCGAGTCCTTTTCCTTTGATTTTATTGGGGGCCATCCGATGGCTGGCTCTCATAAATCAGGAATCACAGCAGCCGATGAGAACCTTTTCGAGAATGCTTACTATATCTTCACACCGACGAAAAGTCAGCGGATGGAAGAGCTGCAAGAGCTTTTTCGCGGCACCAGAGCCAAATATGTGGCGCTTGCGCCAAAAGAGCATGATCAAATCACAGGGATGTTGAGCCATTTGCCCCATATTATTGCTTCTGGATTAGTCAATCAGGCAGACGCTTTCAACCAAGCCCACCCCAGAGCGCAACAACTTGCAGCAGGCGGTTTTCGCGATATCACTCGCATCGCTTCTTCAGATCCTCGCATGTGGACCGATATCTTATTGAGTAATCGACAGGAACTACTGCAGCTGATCGATGAGTGGCAAAAACAAATGACGACCATGGCTCACTGGTTGCAGGAAAAAGACGAACGGGCGATCTTTCGGTTCTTTGAATCCGCGAAGGAAACACGGGATCAATTGCCGGTTCATCAAAATGGCGCGATCCCGGCATTCTATGATCTATTCATCGATGTACCGGATCATCCCGGTGTTGTCGCTGAAGTGACGGGGCTATTGAGCGAACATCAGCTCTCTTTGATCAACTTAAAAATTCTTGAAACTCGAGAAGACATCATTGGTGTTTTACAGATTTCATTCAAAACGCAAAATGATTTGCTGCAAGCAGAGCAGCTGATCCAAAACAAGACGACCTATTCGTGTCGAAAAAAATAGGAGGCTGGGATGAAACTAAAAAAAGCAACACATTTAAAAGGGACGATAGCGGTCCCTGCTGACAAATCGATCTCGCATCGCAGTATCATGTTCGGGGCGTTAGCTGAAGGAACAACGACTGTCCGAAATTTCTTACGTGGAGAAGACTGCTATAGCACCCTTCATGCATTTCAATCATTAGGGGTTCCGATCCATGATGACGGTCAGACGATCACGATTGAAGGACAGGGCTTTAATGGTCTTAAGCCTGCTGACGAACCAATCGATATCGGTAATTCTGGCACAACGATTCGTCTAATGATGGGGATTTTGGCTGGACAGCCATTTACAACTACCTTATTCGGTGATGACTCATTGAATAGACGACCAATGAATCGCGTGATGCTGCCATTAAGAGAAATGGGTGCCAATGTGAGAGGGTATGAACAGACGGAGTTCCCACCGATCACCATCAATGGCACGGCTTCATTACATTCCATCAATTATCAGATGCCCGTAGCAAGTGCTCAAGTAAAATCAGCGCTGATTTTTGCGGCACTACAAGCACAAGGTACATCTACGATCATTGAAAAAGAAACAAGCCGCAACCACACCGAAGAAATGATCCGTCAATTCGGTGGTGTCATCACAACACAAGGCAAAACGATCACTGTGACGGGACCTCAAACACTCCAAGGACAAGAAGTAGTTGTTCCCGGTGATATTTCCTCTGCTGCCTTTTTCTTAACAGCTGGCGCGATTATGCCAGAAAGTGAGATCGTTTTAAAAAATGTCGGGATCAACCCCACTCGTACAGGAATTCTTGACGTGTTAGAGGAGATGGGTGCTTCGATTGCTTTTTCTAATCAAGATGATCAGAATCAATCAGCTGACCTTACCGTTCAAAGTTCTACCTTGCAGGCAGTAACCATCGCTGGCGATATTATCCCACGCTTGATCGATGAATTGCCGATCATTGCGTTGTTAGCCACGCAGGCGCATGGCAAAACGGTGATCAAAGATGCGGAAGAACTAAAAGTAAAAGAAACCAACCGAATTGATGCAACTGCCGAAGAGTTGACAAAACTAGGAGCGGACATCACTCCCACCGAGGACGGGTTGATCATCAACGGTCCAACCCCTTTGCATGGCGGACGTGTGTCAAGTCGGGGGGACCATCGCATCGGCATGATGCTGCAAATTGCCGCCTTATTGACAGATGAAGAGGTAGAATTAGAAAAAGCCGAAGCCGTAGCAGTTTCTTATCCTGATTTTTTTGAGGATGTCGCACGTTTGGCTAAAGGAGGAAACAGCGAGTGAAAAAAGTGATATTAATTGGCTTTATGGGTGCTGGAAAAACCACGATTGGTCGTCTTTTGGCTGAAGAAACGAAACAGTCTCATGTGGATTTTGATGACTTGATCGTTGCTGAGATCGGCATGACCATTCAAGACTTTTTCGATCAACACGATGAGGAAGCCTTTCGCAAAATCGAAACGGATATTTTAGCTAAAACTTTGGCAAAGGAACAAATTATTTCCACTGGTGGGGGCATCGTATTAAAAGAAGAAAATCGTCAGCTTTTAAAAGAGATGCCGCTCGTCGTGTATTTAAAAACAGATCCCGAGGAACTGATCCATCGCTTAAAGGCGGATACTGGCAGCATTCGTCCCTTAGTCGTCTCAAAATCACCAGAAGAAATATTGGCTGTTTACCGTCCTCGGATCCCTCTTTATGAAGAAACTGCTTCATTGATCGTTGAAACGACGAACAAAACACCAGAAGAAATCGTACAGGAAATTTTGATCAAAGCAGGTGCATAAAATGAAGATTGGTTATTTAGGACCGAAAAGTTCCTTTACGCATTTAGCTGCGCAAGAAGCGTATCCAGAAAATGCCTGTATCCCTTATGGATCGATTCCACTTTGTATTCAAGCGCTAGCTAATGGTGTGATCGATCGTGCGGTCGTTCCGAACGAGAACTCATTAGAAGGGTCTGTTCATGCCACGATTGATACGCTCTTTCGTCAAAATAAATTGAGCATCGAACAGGAAATTATTTTACCGATCAATCATCAATTGTTAGTTTCTCAGCAAATAGCAAAAGACAACCGTCCTATCACTAAGATAATTTCTCATCCGCAAGCCTTGGCGCAATGTGCCGACTTCATCGAAGCCCGATTTGCTGGAGCTACTGTTGAGGCGGTTGCTTCCACAACGACTGCAGCAGCCTACGTAGCAAAACATCCAGAAGAAGCAGTTGCGGCGATTGCTTCCAAAGAAGCCGCTTTGGCTTATCAGTTAACGATCAAAGAAACCAATATTCAAGATGTTGCCTTTAATCAAACCCGTTTTTGGGCTTTGACGAAGAAAGCAGCAAACACCCAATTACCAGAGCAGACCGTCGAGAAAGCAACGATTTTTGTGACGCTGCCAGCAAATCGCCCGGGAATCTTGCACAAAATCTTAGCAACCTTTGGCTGGCGAGAAATTGATTTAAGCAAAATTGAATCGCGGCCGTCAAAAACCACCTTAGGGGAATACTTTTTCGTGATCGATCTGGTGATGGACAAACCGTGGCAACTGATTGTAAATGCCTTTGAAGAGATTCAGTTGTTGGGTGGTCACGTCCATCTTCTCGGCGTGTATTCCGTAAATGTTGTTGAGGAAGTGACAAAAAATGACTCAAGTCAAAATAAAAATTAGCCAAGATGAAACACTTTTAGCAACGTTTCATAAAGAGATCCAAACACAGCACCATCAATGGTACCCAACGATTTTTAAGTCCTTTGATCAGTCAAGATTTGAACAAGCAATCACACAGCAGCTGCAAGAGCCAAGCCACCACTTTTTTATCGCTTGGTTGGCGGACCAGCCTTGTGGCTTTGTGCATCTTCAAGAGGTCTGTTTTCCACAAAATGCGATGATGCATGAACGAAAGTGGTTAGAAATTGCAGCGATCGCTGTTGACCCTCGGTACCAAGGGATGCATATTGGAAAACAATTGATGGCATTTGCTGAAAACGTTGCGTTGGAAAAAGGCTTCTATGATCTCTCACTAAACTTTTGGTCGGCAAATCAAGTGAAATCATTTTATGAGCAAGCAGGATTTGTGAGCACACGACAAGGAGCATCAAAGCATCTAAGGTAGAAAAATGAAGAAATTTCCTAGAAAAAGGTTAAAATTTCAGAAAATAGCTTTCTTTCTATAAGGTCTAGGGTATCCTTATAGACAGAGAGCTATTTTTTAGTTGGAGGATCAGAAGCAATGAGCAGGATGGAAAAAAATAAAAAACTGCATGAACGGCTAGAAAAGGAATCCAGTCAGGCAGCCAAAGAAAGTATCTTTGCCCGCCGAGAAGCCAAAAGAAGAAACCAGCGCGTCAGACCGAGTGATTCTACTTCGTCTGCTGATGAGCCAGTAAGAGACATTTTGTATCAAAACACCGAGCATCCTAGGGCAAGCGACCCCCGTGCGGCTCAAAGTTCCCGAGAACAGTCACAAGTAGGAATAAAAAAATCTGAGGGACGAAAAAGCGCAATCCCCCCGCTATCTGCTCAGGGACCTGCGATGCATCAAGGCCAGGAACAAAGCAAACAAAAACCGCAAAAGTTTAAGAAGACCAAGCAACCCAAACAAAAGAAAAAGCGGAAGCACCCAGTTCTACGTATTGTGGTTCGGGTACTATTGGTGCTTTTTGCCTATTCATTGATTGCGTTTCTTGTCGGTCAGCAAGTCGCAAGAAGTGACGCTGCTTTTGCTACGACTGATGAAGAGACCTTTAATGGTACGGCCGCTGCTAATGGTGCTCGTAATATATTGCTCATTGGTAGTGATAGTCGTGAAGGAGAAGCTGGACGCGCAGACACTATTATGGTTTTGCAATTAGATGGTCCCAGTAAGCAACCGAAGCTGCTTTCCTTTATGCGGGATACTTTAGTTACGATTCCCGGTTATGGCGAAAACAAGATCAATGCGGCGTATGCCTTTGGTGGTGCTGATTTAGTCAGACAAACGTTAGCGGAAAACTTCGGGCTAGAAACCAACTATTATGCAAAAGTTGACTTTCGTTCCTTTGAAAAAGTGATCGACACACTGTTTCCCTCAGGTGTTGCTATCAACGCGGAAAAAGATATGAGTAAAAATCTTGAAGTTGCCATCAAACAAGGGCAACAACAAATGAATGGGCTTGAGCTGTTGCAATACGCACGCTTTCGGATGGACGAAGAAGGTGACTTCGGTCGTGTAAGACGACAGCAGCAAGTAATGGATGCGATCTTTAGCGAAATGAAAAATCCTTTAGCTATTTTAAAATTGCCTTATGCAGCAGGAAAAGTCTTAGGCTATGCTTCCACCAACCTGCCAATGTCTTTCCTATTAAAAAATACCTTCTCGATTGCTCGAGGGGCGGGAGGAGTCGACAGCTTGACTGTCCCAGTCGCTGACTCTTGGCAATACGGTTCAAGTGCGAGTGCTGGAAGTGTGTTAGTCGTCAATCTTGAAACCAATCAACAAGCGATCAGGAATTTTCTTAATGAGTAAGCAGAATGAAAAGTTCTGAAAACCATTTGAAAGTAAGTAAATTTATGCTATATTATTAATGACGTTTGAAATTTGTTGAAACGAGGAAAAAGAATGAAATTAGCCGTTGTTACTGACAGTACAGCTTATCTGCCGGAACGGATCAAAAACCATGAAGATTTGTTTATCATACCGATTCCTGTTATTTTAGATGGAAAAGTCTACAATGAGGGTATCGACATTGAAGCTGATGAGTATTACGCTTTGCTGAAAAACAGCAAAGAATTCCCAACCACTTCTCAACCGGTATTAGGAGAAGTGTTAGCCTTATATGAGTCATTGAAAGATCGCGGTTACGACACGATCATTAGTATCCACTTATCAAGCGGTATCTCTGGATTTATCGGAACGCTGTATGGAATCACCGATGAAATCGAAGGTGTTCAAATCATTCCTTACGATTCGAAAATCACAAGTATGCCGATGGGTCACATGGTAGAAACCGCTCTTGATCTATCAAGTCAAGGCAAAACCGTCGAAGAGATCATTTCCCATCTGGACACTATCAGAGACAATACCTATGCCTATCTAATCGTGGACGACTTGAATAACTTGGTTCGCGGCGGTCGCTTAACCAATGGGGCAGCCTTGATTGGCGGATTATTAAAAATCAAACCGATCTTGACCTTTGATCAAGGAAAAATTGTGCTTTACGAGCGCATTCGTTCCAGTAAAAAAGCATTCAATCGCGCAGAAGATATCATTGGTCAACGGGAGCAAGAAATCGCATTGCCTGTTAAATTTTATGTAATCCACGCCAACAATTTAGAAGTAGCGAAAGAAGAAAAAGCGAAGCTACAAGCGAAATACCCAAATGCAGAAATTGAGATTGGACACTTCGGACCAGTTATCGGCACGCATTTAGGAGAAAAAGCCATTGGGATCGCTATTTCAGCGCAATAATTTTTATTTTTTCTATGTTTATCACGCCATTATCTTTTCAAGACGATGTATGTAAGAACCAGTTAGACGTTTGTCTAGCTGGTTCTTTTTTCTGCTTTTTTGAGATTCGCTTGTAAAAAATCACACAAACTCGTACAATAGGATCAAAATGAAGGACTGACAAAGGAGGAGTTGCTATGAAGTGTTCCTTAAGAAGGTGGCAAATGAGCGATGCGCAAGATTTAGCCCATGCGTTAAATAATCAAACCATCCACGATTATTTACGAGATGGGTTGCCATTCCCCTATACGGTCGCAGATGCACAAGCCTATATTCGATCTGTGGAGGAAGCAGAATTTGCCTTTGCGATCACTGTGGATGACCGAGCAGTCGGCAGTATCCGTGCTGTTCGCAAAGAAAATATCCATTATAGAACGGCTGAGATTGGCTACTCTATTGCACAAGAGTATTGGGGAAAAGGCTTGATGACGCAAGCCGTTCAGCAACTATGTGACTATGTATTTACTACATCAACTATCGTTCGTATTTCTGCTGAATCTTTTGCGAAGAATCATTCCTCTTGTCGTGTGTTGGAAAAGGCAGGTTTTACGTTAGAAGGCGTTTTGCGAAAGCATGCGGAGAAAAACCAACAGCTGTTCGACATGAAGCTCTATGCGTTGGTTCGTCAAGAGAAAGAGGGGCAAGATGACCACAATCAAAAAGGAGAAACCTATGAATGAACTGCAAAAATTACCAAATGTAGGTCAGGTTTTAGCGGATCACCTGGTTCGTATCGGCATCAATACTCCTGAACAACTACGCACAAAAACGGCCGAAGAGGTTTTTCTAGCTATCCGCCACCAATGTGATGCGGGCGCTTGCTTGCATATGCTCTACGGCATTGAAGGGGCGATCCAAGGCATTCCTAAAGCGCAGCTTACATATCAGAGAAAACAAGCGTTACGCCTTTTTTTCAATCAATTGAGTTAGTGAAGTAATGCGTCATAAAAAAGCACTTTTTAAGAGCGTTTGTTTTTAGATGCTTCTTATCAAGTGCTTTTTCTATAAACATCTGTCCCTAGCTACTAGAAAAGACCTTTTGCTTGTTCCAAACCAGCTTCCTCATTATACTTACTCTATCTAGTAAATTACTAATTTACTAAACAAGGAGTGAGAATAATGAAAATACCAGAAAACTTGAAACATAAGCCCGTCATTAAAGTGGAAGACTATGATACTGTTGACGGAAAAAATGCGTTACATACAGATGCAAAAGGCCTTTCCCTCGGATTAGCACAATGGAATGATCGCGGAAAAGTCGATATCTCAGGCAAGGTTTGGCGCCATACAGGTGAAAAATGGTCTCGTCAGTCAGAAGAACTACCCCTCACTAGAATCTTAGATCTAGCAATCTTAGTGGCGCAATCTAGTTTGTATTTTCAAGAGGCCTATCGCCATGAAAAGTTTTACGATCCTGAAAATCCGTTGATCGAGATCATTGGCCTGCAAGGAAATCGTATGACCGTTGAAGTAGACACCGAAAATCCTAAAATCGATGAAGACATTCTGCTTTTTTATGATTCCTTACAAAAAGATGGCGAGCTATACGGCGAACGCTTCAAAATCCTAAAGCGGCTTTTAGATGAGCTAGGTTATTAAGAAAAGGAGCAGATTGCCATGACACGAAATCAACCGTTTTTTGTCGTAACGAAAGGACGCGCTTTTAGCAAATTAGAACAAACCATGATTTGGAAAAAACCACAAAGTCATCAGACCAGTGCTGAAGAACTACGAATTGCTTCAGAGATCGCGTTGAATTGGGCGGATCCAGAGATGAAGATCTTCAATGTGTTGCTGGAAGGCGATGCTGGGTCTGGTAAGACCCAGTTGGCAAAGGCACTTTCTGCCGACTTGCAACTGCCTTACACCAAAATCACCTGCTTTGCGGATATGGATAAGTCAGATGTATTTGGTGCTTTATTACCAGTGATCAACACCGACCAAGAAGAGGACAAGGACTTGCTGGATGCGATTTATCAAAGTGATTGTTTTGAAGATGTCTTGGCATTGATCCAGCGGCATTTTTCCTTGACTCGTGAGCGGGCACGGGCGAAATTTGCGGAACTGATCGAACGGATTGAAACCAGTGATCAGCAACCGACGATTCAGTACAAATTTTATCCCTCCGAAATCGTACGGGCGCTGGAAAAAGGCTATTTGCTTGAGATTCAAGAACCAACGGTCATTCGTGATGCTTCGGTACTAGTGGCACTAAACTCGGCCCTTGAACAAAACGGGATGCTAAATATCCCGACTGGCTTTGTTCGACGACACCCTGACTGTGTGGTGATCATCACAACGAATCGGAATTACCAAGGTAACCGCCCCTTGAACGAATCCTTGCGAGATCGGATGCAGCACGCTGAAAAAATGGATTTACCTGAGCTAGCAGTCATGGTGCAGCGAGGCATTGCCAAAACCAGTTATCCGGACAAAACGACTGCAGAGAAAATGGCTGAAATCATACGCTTACTAGACGTGACCGCCAAAGCCAACGCTATCAAAGGGGTGGCGGGCATGCGTTCTTATTTTTATTGGTTAAATGCAGTCAAACAAGGACAAGATCCCTTTACAGCAATTGATAGCAAAGTGCTCTACAAAATCACTACCGATCCAAATGAGCTTTCTCTTTTACAACAGGCGCTAGAAGCTTCAGGGTTATTGGCGCAATTGCGGCTTTTGTTTTCTGGACAACCGCTAAATGCCTTTAAAGAACAAATCAAAGGTCGCAGAATCAGCAGCGAAGAGGCTGACCAACGCAATGTAGTGGAAGAAGGCACGCCCATCCTAAAAAATGAGCAAGTCCTTGAGACCGCCAATCAAGAAACTGAGGCGGAAACGATGGAAACCAGTGATTCTGACAAACAAGAAGCGAAAAGCGCAGCAACTGAGGCGACGTTTTCAGAAGAACTAGAACGCAATAGTCATGATGGCCAAGCAAAAGCTGGGAGTGAGACACAAGAGGCAGCTCCTGCTTCTCATTCTTTGTCGATCGAAGCGTATGAAGCCCAGGAGAAAGAAAAGAAAACCACGGCATCAAAGGCAGCACGACAAGCATTGAAAGAATCGATCCATGCCAAAGAAGGGCTGATCGTTCATCGACCACCCGTCGATTTAGAAAAAGCGACTGAAGCCCAACAGCGTTTGCAGCCGTTGCTGCCGATCGTAGAGTCATTGATCAAGCAAACCCAAGAAGTATTGGAAAACGAACAAGCTTCGGCATACAGTAAAGGTAAGTACAGCGGTACACGCTTTGATGCCAGCAAGGTTGCGTATCAGGATTTCCGGACCTTTGACAAGAAGAATCCACCTCACGAACAGCCTTCCTTAGCTCTTGCTTTGCGCATCGATGAATCAGGTTCGATGATTCGAGAAGATCGGATATTGTATGCCCAACAGGCGGTCTTAGCGGTGAATGCTTTTGCCGAACGTTTATCTTTGCCATTGATGATCTATGGCGATACAGCGGACGTGACCGCTCGTGAAAAAACCTCGCTTTTTGCATACAAAGAATTTAATGAAGGCTTTGAATTTGTGCCAGAGAAACTCATGACAATGAAGCCTCGGCAAAATAACCGTGATGGAGCTGTCTTGCGCGTGCTAGCTGAAAAGCTCGCTCATCAGCCGGCAACCACTAAATTACTCTTGAATATCAGTGATGGCCAGCCAAAAGCTCTTCCTGATTATACAGGGGGAAAAGCCAAAGAAGATATTCAGCAGGTGATCGCTGACTATGAACGACAAGGGGTGCTGTTTCTTGCAGCTGCTATTGGGCAAGACAAAGAGGTGATCAAAGCGATTTATGGGGAGGAACGCTTTATTGATCTTTCCAATCTAACAGAATTTCCGCAGCGTTTGTTGCAGCTACTGACAAGGTATTTGTAAACGTCGATAGCGAAAGGGAAAAGAGTGTGGACTGCATGCCGCACTCTTTTTTTGATCATAATTATATTATGTAAACAAGATGATATTTGTCTAAATTTGGATAGTTCTGTAAAATAGACGCCAAAAGGAGGGATATCATGAACAAATGGCGGTACTTCTACTATCCTTGCCAATTCGGCTGGCACGCAGCACTTCGTAGGCGCAGTTTGCTGATGAGTGGTGTGTTGGCGATTCTTTTACTGATCATCGCCATCTTTGCAGAGCATTGGTTAGTGTTTTTTCATCAATGGCTACAATATGAAACAAATAGCAGTGAGAATCAGATGGATCTCACGTATGCCAGTTGGCTTTTCTTTTTGCAGTTGCTACGCTTCGTACTAGGCGTTCTAACTGTAGGCTTGATCGCCGCCTTTTTATGGCACTGCAATCACATGTATCGTTTTCATTTGATGGGGGAGGAGCAGCAATCTCTGAGTATTCGGTTGTTGTTAGGACAGTCTCCGTTGTTAATCACCTTTGAAGAGCTTTTCTTTGTAGGCATTCAAAGCACTGTTATTAGTTTGATAGGGCTTGTCAGCGGTTTGTGGTTTAGTCAAAAAGCACTGCAGGATTTCTTCCATTTCTTTCATCTTCCCACAGGCTTTACTTTTGAATTTCCCTTTAAAGGTCTATTAATCGCTCAACTTGGTGTGCTCTTGTTGCTTTTTTTGTTACGATTCCGCGGTACAAAGAGGACGGTTGAAGAGATTCTCGTTAACGGATGCCCGAATGGGTGAGGGGATGATAGGCTGCTTTTATTTCCCTCTTCCAAAATGCGAACATATGTTTTATAATAGGTGAAACAAGACAAAGGTCGTGAATTTGTGAAGACATCCTTAACTTTAGAAATGGAAGAGGCACTTTATTATTATTGTCGTGAAAACAGTGATATTGTGGTAGAAGAGGTAGTCATGCCAGATGATCACGGCATCGTGGATACTTTGAGTTGTCGCTTGACGGCTGAAAATACCTTTGAATGGCGTTGCTACGAACTCAAAGTTAGTTTGGCAGATTTTCGCTCAAAAGCAAAACTATCCTTTATTGGGAATTATAATTATTTTGTCTTACCCAAGGCATTGTATGAGAAAGTCAAAGATCAGATTGGACCTACAATTGGTGTTCTGGTCTATCATGCATTTCTTGAAAAAGAAACGGGCAGCAAAGGGTATTTCAGTGTCGAAAAGAAGCCCCAACGGCAAGAGCTGCAGGTTCCAGAAAATGCCTTATTGTTTCGGTTGATTTCGGCACAAGCGCGAGAAGTCGGCAAAGCAAAACAGACTGCTCGAGGATTGCGGGTATTTTCAACAGAACGTTTGTACCAAGAACTGAAGAAACGTCAGCCTGAGTATGACTTGTTCGGTGGTGGAGTCAATTACTATGATCGATTTATTGAAGATACTCAGCTGCTAGCGATCGAAGCCTTGAAAGAAGAATTGGCCGCTACGAGAGCAGCCTATGAAGCGCTGGAAAAACGTTTTTTATCAGGCGAGTAAGAAGGAGAGAAGAAGATGTACTTCCCGTATATTCGTGGAAAACAATTTGATTTATTGGCGTTGAAAGCACTGTTGGAACAAGATTGTTTGTCAGACGCGATCCAGCCGATCATTGAACCAGTCAAGCAATCAAAAACGTTTTGGACGACCATTGACCTGTTTCAAAGGAAGCAGCATCCTTTTTATCTGGTTCGCAATCCACAGGCGGGGGCTTTTCTGACGGCAGAGGGGTTAGCAGAGTTGCAAAATGTTGCTGCCCCTAAAGCAATGATCGTAGATCGGCCCATTGAAACAGTGGAAGAAAAGCCTGATCTTTGGATCATCCATCAAGCAGACCAAGCACTCGCTAGTGATTGGCGGGAAAATACACTGCCGGTACTGGTAAGCAAAGAGTTTCGTTTGTTAAATAAAATCAACGGCCCGAAACTACTGATGGAAGATCCGTTTACCCGTTTACCTAAAAATAGTTTTTATACAGAATGTCCAGACGAAGGATTTTCAAAAACCCATCATCTTTATCATAAATTGGGCTATGCGGGATTTAGTGATTTTTCTGTCGATAGCAAAATTTATTATGAGCACAGTTATCCCTCAAAACGGTTGGTTTTGCATTGGATCTATCCAACAGCAGAGCAAGACTTGCGAATCGTTCACTTATTTTCTGAGGAAGAATTACCAAGTCAGAAAGAAAAGTTTTTCGAAGTCATGGAAGCTTTGTTACAGCATGAGGAAGAGTATCCTACGCAAACAGCTGGGCTGCAGCTATTAGTTGCTGCCTATCAGCAAAGGTCGTTTCCTGGTATGGGCGTTATTCGGAAAGCTGCCGTTATGAATCACTTGGAACTCGTCAGTCGTCTTATTTAGTCGCTATACGCATACGATTGTAGGCTCTAACAAAATACGGCCATTTATTGTACAAAACACCTTGATTGCACCCATTGTTTTCAGGATAGTGATAAAATCAGGGAAAAGGAGTTGGCGCTCGTGGGAACAAAAGATAGAGAATATTATCGAAATGAAGGAAAAGAATTTGAAAAAAACAAGAAAAACCTGCTTATTCGACGTTTAAATCAACTAATCGTTGTCTTGGTCATTTTGATCATTGTCTTTTCGGCGATCCTGTATTACATAGTTTGAAACTTTCCGTAGCTGTCATTGCTTTATTGGCAGCAACAAAACGAAACTTGTACTTAGATGACTGTGCACCCTTGATTAGAACTCGCTATGGGAATCTGATCCGTTTAGGTGAAAACTGAACGCAACGAAACGTTTCTTGTTTATCGTTGCTGGTTTGCCTGTGATCAAGATTCCCATTAGGCTATTAGTTAGCACAAATTTGCTGGGTTAAGTGCGAATCATTACTGATAAGATCGTGAACAACGATACTTGACTGATTCATTGAGTTTGGCCAGCAGCTTCAAACCAAAGCTTGAATTCAAAGATTCAAGAATCAACACGATCAAATACAGACAAAGGTTCAGAGATAATTTGTCAGTTGCATGTTGTTTCACTCGTAGAACCAACAAAAATCTAAAACTATCGCTCAAATGACCATTTTTTTGATTATGCTGCCAATTAGGTGAATTTGAAGGAAATAATCCTAAATAAGAGGGAGGAGAGCCGTAAAATTACCAGCCAAATACGGTGTTCGAAAAATTTCATTTTATAGTTTACATAATATATATTATACAAAGTTGTTTAGAATAAAATGCAGCTCATTTTTGTTTACTAAAGGATGTATTTTTGCTCATTTTGCCCTCCCTTCCTATGATATAATGAAGAAACAGGAGGATTTTTAAATGAGTAACCATGAAAATGAAAGTTTAAAATTATTTGTTGCGGGAATTTTAATGACCATTGGCTATTTTGTTTTTGATTGGCACTTTGCTCCCATATTGTATGTTGGACTCGTAATCAGCGTTTTAGGTTTATTTTCTACAATCTATCCAATAGTTAGCGAACGCAAACGTTTTGCTTCAGCGCAGTTAGATACTATCGATAAAATGTCTGGAAAGGAATTTGAGCAATACACTGCATTTTTGTTAAGAAAACTTGAATTTAACGGGATTAGCATGACCAAAGCATTTGGTGATCAAGGAATTGACGTGATCGCCTCTAAAAATGGGTGCAAGCATGGTATTCAGTGCAAACGTTGGAAAAATAAAGTTGGTAACAAAGCAGTTCAAGAAGTTTACGCAGGGATTGGTTATTATTCGTTAGATAAAGCGATTGTACTGACAAATAGTTATTTTACTGAATCGGCAAAACAATTAGCAGCAAAATTGGATGTTGAGCTTTGGGATCGTTCTAAATTGATCAAAATGATTGAAACTGTGCATACAAACGATAAGAACTAATTTTCGATAGGAATATTTAAAACCTACATACACCCCTTTAGTCCGAACATTCAAAATCAAAGGCGATAAGAACATAAAATAAGTTTAGGGATACATAGATCTGCTTTACTATAAGCTAACAATTATTAAGGAGAATAAAAATGAAAAAGAAGAAGCAATTAAAGCTAGTCTTTTTACCAAAAATCTGGGCGTCACTCCTCTACTTGCTTTTCGTGTTCACAGCCCTCTTCCTCTACTTATCAAAGTACTTGGACATTTCTTTCTTTACTTCGATGTATCCTGACTTTTATCTTCATATCTCCAATTTTTCGATTAGTTTGATTATTGGCTTACTGGGGTACTTTTGGCTTCTTGTAGGTGCGCCATTTAAAGCCGTCACGCTATTGACCCTGCTTTTGCTCATTGCCAATCTATTGAGTGAGACTGTCTTTGGCTTTATGAACACCCCTGATCGAATCGATTTACTTTTTGGTATTGCAGGAACGCTCATCGCATATTTTACTTTGGCAATGATCAAAAGACACGGTTTAGTCAAGAATCAATCGTTTTGATTTAAACAGTCATGACTTCTCCTTATATGATCCCCTCGTTACTTAGGTCTAACCTTTTTTTTTGGGAAAAGAAACACCTTGCTGCAGTTATTTAGCCGCAAAAAAGCACTCAATAAAGGGAGTGCTTTTTTGCGTTTCCATTGGCGATACTTTCGTATGGCTAGTCACTTGGTAGCCAATACAATGGACTTAGCTGTAGATTTTCCCAATACGGATTGTGAAACCCTATCAAATAGTGCATGGCTAAATACCCGAAAATCATAAAGCCAAATGACAAAGTCACGATCCGTCCCCAACGTGGTATTTCTTTGATAAATAAACCTAGCATACATATCAATAAGGGAAACGAATAATTAAACAGTAAATCACTTCTAATATTTTGGTTCAGAGGATCCTTCATTATTTTGTCATTTAAGCCCCAACTTATGCCGACGATCACAAACATAAGCGCCAGAATAGTCAATCGTTTGCGATCAAAAAGCCACTGTTCTTTATCTTTCCTACTTGCAAAGTAGATCGTAAGCAGGACCACGATTAATCCAGACATACTATTCTCCTTTTTCGCCAGCTATTTTCCAAATCGTTCATCGTCGCTTCAGGATAAATTATAACAGATATAGTGCAAAAAAACGATACCCACCACTAGCCCCTTGTTTGATGCCCTTTTTAGATGTTTCATAGAAGAATCAGAAATTTAAAAATCTGTTCGCTTTACAAAAGAGAACGTATGTTTGTATTATATAGATAAGAGGTGATTGCTATGGGTATGCTACAACCATATGAAGATCGAAAAAAGCTAAAGTGGCAAGGATTCTTTTTATCTGAGCATACAACTGAAATTGAAGAGGAACCGACACGTAAGTTTGATTGTCCACCTAAGCCGTCACTCACAACGGAAGAAATCAATCAGTGTTTATTTGAAGCCATGAAAAAGAACCTAACTGTGGCGATCCAACGAGAAGAAGTTAATGAAGAAGGCGGCTATCCTCCAGATATTATCGGGAAAATCAGCGGTTATGACCCATTAGGTATTTATTTGACGGGAGAAACAACGGAAAAAATCCATTATGATGAGATTCGTCACGTTGCTTTCTACGAAGAAAGAAAATGGTTTGATCTCAGCGAATAATACAACTGTTTACACTACTTAAACTAAAGGAGGAAGAAATGATGGAAACACAAAAAGGATCTGTCTCAAAAATAAGAATCGTCTCCTTTGCCCCCTCCCCTTTGGTCCGCTTTACACTAGGCACCACCAACTGTTTGATTGCGAAGCACAGTTTGAATTTTTTAGGGGATGTTGATGAGGGCATGTTTCTAACTGTGGGTGGCTATTGGAATAAGCGCCACCAATTCGTGGTGCAAAAGTATACGGTGTACGGCAAAACAAAAATCATGTTGGATATCGATGCCTATCGACAAAAAACAGTAAAGGCGGGTTCACTATGAGAGCAAGAGACCTCTTGACAGCACTGACAACGTCGTCGAGTGCTGCAGATTACCAAGGAATTTATTTAACTTACAAAGAAAACCTGATTCCTTTTACGACGATCGCACAAGATAGTCATAACCAATTGATTTTATTTTTCGAACCCAAAAAGCCTGCTCTGACTCTGAAAGAATTATATACACAGCTAATGCTGCATAAGAATTTGGACTTGCTCTATTGGGATGGCGAGTCACGACAAAAGGTATTGGGGTTTCGTGAACAAGAAGAAAAAATCATCCTTTAGTCCCCTCGCCTATTTTGGCACACAACAAACGTTGAAAATCTCGGCAAAAAGAAAAAAATGAAGTATACTTTGTGTAAAGACTAAAGGAGTTTATCATGAAAAATCAAAAGATTACCCAAATGAGTTTTGCGAAAGTCTATCCTCTGTATATTGCCAAAGTAGAACGGAAAAATCGGACAAAAGAAGAAGTAGATCAGATTATTACCTGGCTGACTGGGTATGACCAAGAAACACTCCAACAGATGGCTGATGATGTTTCTTTTGAACGCTTTTTTAAGCAAGCCCCTCAGCTCAATCCTGCACGAAAACAGATTACTGGTGTGATTTGCGGGATTCGGGTAGAAGAGATCGAAGAGCCAATAGTTCAAGAAATTCGTTACCTAGATAAACTGATCGATGAATTGGCGAAAGGAAAAGCCATGACGAAAATTCTGCGCTCTGCTGAATGAGGCGTTTTTTTCGAGTTGCTATTTAAGAATCAACGCTTTATACTAGAAATACCTTGGCAGGGGCAAATCATTGCTCAAAACACAGTGGGACAACACCCCACTGTGTTTTTTTATCCTGCTTTTCTTGACGACAGCTTGTAACCAGGCAGGCGATCTTAGTTTAGTTCAACCACTTAGCATGTAGTGCCCTTTGGAATTGGCCGCCTTTTCGTGAAAACACAAGAACGTTGGCTGCGGCTCTCCCTCTCCTCTTCTTTACTCAACAAGGCGCTCTTGACACGTACAAAAAAGCACTCCTCTTATAGAAAGGAGTGCTAACTATTACTTTTTCATTTCTTTGATCTGTTCTTTTCGTTTCAAATACGCCAGCTCTTTTTCCATTTTGCGATAGCGAGCGAAGGCTGCTTCTGAAAGCTCACCGGCAGCAATAGCTGCTTTTACCGCACATTTCGGTTCTGTTTCATGCTGACAGTCTCTGAAGAAACAACCTTCAGCATATTGACTGATCGCTTCAAAGGATTGCTCGATCGAAGCTGACCGAACGGTACTGATGCCAACTTCCCGCATGCCAGGAGTATCGATGATCATTGCGCCAGAGGGCAGTGTGAACAACTGGCGACTCGTCGTCGTGTGTCGTCCTCGACTATCCTCTCGTATGTCATTGGTTTTTTGAACGGCTTGTTCCATGAGCTGATTTAATAAGCTGGACTTCCCGACGCCTGACGAACCGATAAATGCACTGATTTTTCCGTCTGAAAAGTAGGCTTCTGTCAGCAATTCGTTCGGTTCATAAATAGAAGTAGCGAATGCTTTCACACCAAAAGCATCGTTTAATGCTTGCAGCAGCTCTGCTTTTTCATCAGCTGTGACTTGATCGGCTTTGGTCAAGAGAATCACTGGGTTAGCGCCACTGTCCCAAGCGATCGTGACAAAGCGCTCTAACCGAGCGAAATTAAATTCTTCATTGGCACTAGTAGCAATAAAAACCGTGTCAATGTTCGCAGCGATCCCTTGTTCATCCGTCCGATTTCCGGCTACTTTTCGTTGTAAAAAACTCTTTCGTGGGAGCAAAGCATCAATCAAGAAATGATCTTGATCATACACCTGCCCTTGGACAAAATCACCAACAATAGGATAATCCTTTGGCGCTCGTGCCTGTTGACGAAATTTTCCTGAAACGGTTGCTAAACATTCTTCTCCTGTAGTCAGGCGGACTTTTGCGATATCCTTAGCCTGAAAGACCACGATTCCTTGTTTTTCCATGATTTCCCTCCAGTTAATTAGGAGGCCGCACTTAAAAAGAGAAACCTCCGAGTTGATGTTGCTTCATTTGATTTGTCATAGGACATTTCCCCTTTCTATGTTGTGCTCATCATGTGATGTCGCTTTATTATACCACTGGAACGGACAGTATGCTAAAGCAAATGACCCAAAAGAACATTTACTGAAACGAAGTAGATAAACAAGCCAGCAATATCTTTGATCGAGGTGATGATCGGTGCCGAGCCGGCTGCTTGGTCGATGTTTAGTTTAATAAGTACAAACGGGACTAAAAAGCCAAGTGCTGCGGCTAAAGTCATAGCAAAAACTAATGAAATCCCAACAGCGACCCCTAACATCGGGATCCCTTGCCAAAGTGAAGCAGCGGTTCCAGAGATGATCCCGACGATCAAGCCTAGACTCAAACCGATCCAAACTTCTTTAAAGAAATGTCTGGTGAAGGTTGAAAGATCAATATGCCCTAACGACATCCCCCGAACAAATACAGTAGAGGATTGTGTACCAACGTTTCCACCCATATCCATGATCAAAGGAATAAAAATCGCAACGGCTGCCACCGACTCTAACGTTTGTTCAAATTCATCAATGACGACCCCAGCTAAAAGTCCAGCCACTAAAGTGATCACTAAGAATGGCAAGCGGACTTTCCAGATTTGCCACAGGCTGCCATTGATCAAAACATTACTACGGTCTGCTTCGTTGGAGGCGACATCGACCAAACCAGCGGCATTAAACATGTCTTCCGTTGTTTCCAACTCGATGACATCGATCGCGTCATCGACGGTAATGATCCCAACGATTCTTGATTCCTTGTCTACGACTGGCAGCGCAATGATATCTAGTTCATTTAGCAAACGGGCTGCTTCTTCTTGGTCGGTGTCAGTGGTCACATAAATAACTTTTTGGGACATGATTTCACTGATGCGTTGATCCCCTTGTGCCATTAAGAGATCTTTCAGCGACAAAACACCTTCTAACGTTTTCGTTTGATCAGTAACATAAAGCGTATAGATCGTTTCTTTTTCTTTGGCTTGCATTCGCACTTTTTCTAACGCTTGATTGACCGTCATATCTTTCTTCAATGTGATGAATTCCGGTGTCATCAAACGTCCAGCAGTTTCAGCTTCATACCCTAGTAAGAGGTTTGTTGCAGCTCGTTCATCAGGCGCCAACGATTGTAAAAGTTTTTGTGTTACGGTCGCTGGCAACTCATCTAAGAGTCTTACCCGGACATCTGGTGCCATTTCGTTCACAAACTCGGTTGCCCGTTCATCGGTGAAAGAGCGTAATAAGTGTTGTTGGGTAGCTGGTGTCAAATCTTCAAACAGGATAAGTGCTTTGTCTTTCGGTAACAGTCGGAAAACGATCACTTTTTCATCCGCGGATAAATTGCTGAACAATTGTAACAGCGGCAGCTCTTCCATTCCTGATACGAGTTCTTTTAACTTTTCAGAGTCTTTCTTATTTAAATAATGTAAGATGGTTTCTTGCTGGTTCATGGGATACACTCCTTCTCCTATAATTTTGGTCAAAGAAAGAAAGGCAATCGTTCAGAAAATTGTCCAGTTTTCTTTCGTTTGAACGTTGTCTGCTAGACAGCTGAAAGTTTGTTCCGCAGCTGGAGATGACTGTTATTAAAACAAGCATCAAAGGGATAGAGCAGCAACTTTATTCATTATATCACATAGTTTTTTTAAAATATGAAAAATATCACTCGCAGACGAAAAATTCTTTTAAAGGACGTCGCTTGTAAAGAAAATTGACTGAAGTTTGTCAAGAACAAAAGGCAAAAGAAGCTAGCAGACGCTGTAAAACAACCCCCGCAAATGGTATGATAAACTAGTTGTGATTTTTTTACTCACCGTTTATTCTAAACCTATATCAATGAAAAGAGAGGCAATAAAGAGATGGCAAAGAAAAAAACATTGATCGGATCGGTCACTGCGCTTCTCGCACTCGCAGCAGTTGGCTTTGGTTTCCTACAAAACAATGACCTATTTTCAAAGCAGGAAACGCAACAATCAGAGGTAAGCACCCCTTCTGCTAAAGATATTCGCGCAGACGAATTGGCACAGCTAACCTACCAAGGCACCCAAACAATTGAAGTCAATCAAAACATCCCTGAGTTTTCAGAAGACGACCTTTCACTTGAAAATGGTGCCTGGGAAGCATACGGCGACCTTGACCACCTCAATCGAGCGACTTCGGCTGAAGCAATGTTGAATCAATCCTTAATGCCTACGGAAAAACGTGGCGATATCTCCAGCGTGAAACCGACAGGCTGGCGTAATAAACAGCTCCCCAATGGGAAATATTTATACAATCGGACGCATTTGATTGGGTTTGCTTTAGCTGGCGAAAATGCAAACTGGAAGAATTTGATCACGGGAACTAGTCAATTGAACAATCCAGAGATGTTGCGCTTAGAAATGGATATCAACTACTATCTCAAGCAAGATAAAAACCATTATGTTCGATATTCTGTCACTCCAATCTATCGTGATGATGAGCTGGTTGCCCGTGGGGTACAGATGCAAGCCCAATCTATTGGCGACGATACAATCCAATTCAACTATTATATCTTCAACATCCAAGATGGTGTCACGATCAACTATGCGGATGGCAGCAGCGAGATTTCAAACGGAGATATGACGCAACAGGAGAATGCGACAAGTAGTGAAAGCAACACAATAACAGCCACTTCTCAAAGCAGTGAAACAGAGGAGAAACAGAAAGAATATGTCGATCAACAAGGAAATGGTTTGATCAAAGGATCAAGAAGCGGCATCTATCATTTGCCAGGATCTAAATACTATGATGATACGACGAATCCGAAAGAATGGTTCAAAACGATCGCTGAAGCGGAAGCTGCTGGCTACCGTGCACCAAAATAAAAAAGCCTCTAGGCTTTTTTATTTTGGTGTTAAGCTATTCTTCATTGCCATGCGTTTGTTTTTCGTCTGCTAAAAGTGCTTGTCGCAACGCTTTGACATAGGCCTTCCCTTCGTCTGTAAAACGAACCGAACGTGACTTAAAGCGATAAGCTCGGTAAATTAGGCCTCTTTTTTCGAGACGCAGCAAATGACGATAAACCAAAGAGGTCGTTTTTATTTCTTCATTGGCACAGATTTCTCGTATGGTAGGTGCGCAACCTTGAGCTTGCATATATTCATCAATGAAAAGTAAGATTCGATCTTTTCTAGGCATAAGTCCTCCTTTCCGCAAAACAGTCTTCACTGCTGCAAATTCGTAAAAACCGATAAACTGCTGCCTGGTCTGCTTTTTGTCCGATCAATACACTGAAAATCTATTGATCTGTCTCTTTTCCCCTTCTTCCAACGAGTAAAAGTTCTTTTTATACGCTGAAATTTTCCCCTTAACGAGAAAAGCATCGGCTAGCAGCGCTCTTTGGTATTGATTTTATCAAATTTAGCAGCAAAAAATAGCAAATTTCAAAATTATTTTCCTTTTTATTGACATAAAAATAAATAGAGCTATTATTTTTTTTTAGAATTTGTTATTCTAAATTTAAGTAAAGGAGGATTTTATGTTAGGGATCGGTTTATTTTTTGTAGGAATTACTTTGATAATCAACGGCTGGGGCAGCTTACTTCACATTGACTACCGCTCACTTGCTTTGATCAATCTTTTTACAGGTACGTTATCTTTTATTATCAATCTAATCTATATGCTTCAAGGCGCTTATTATGAAGCAGGCACTGGCTTTCTCTTTGCCTTCACGTATTTGTTGGTAGGGATCATTTACCTTTTTGATTTAGATCTACGTATTTATGGAATTTTTGCGCTATTCGTAGCCATCAATACCTTGCCTTTTGCCTGGGTCTCTTGGCAATGGGAGCAAGATCCCCTCTTTGCATTGATTTGGTTAACATGGGGAGCGTTATGGTTTTGCGGCTTTTTGGATACGATCGTGAAGGTAAACTTTGGTCGTAAGATTCATTATTTTGCGATCGCTTGTGGTATCTTCACTACGTGGGTCCCAGGCTTGCTGATGCTAGTAGATCTCTATTAAAAAAGAGTGATTATCTCAATGATAATCGCTCTTTTTTAATAGGAAAATTTAGAAAAATTGTTTTTTTCTAAAAAGTGTTCAATCTCCTGCATCGCTTTCTGAGGACCATTTGTCGGGAAATCCTTCTTTAACTGATAGGCTTGTTGGCAAATCTTCGGAGCACCAACCTCAGTCAGGGCAGCTTCCAGCTTTTTCTCAGTTAAGGGTTTTGTCAGTGCGATTGCATTGCCATACGCCACGCAGTACTGAATATTGCAGCATTGCTCATAGTGCATCCCAATTCCGATAAACGGCTTCCCAGATGCACAAGCTGTTTGAACAGTCCCTTCCCCACCATGGATAAAAGAAAAATCGATATGCTCATGCAATAGATGACTTGGTAGATATTCGGTCAAGAACAGATTCTCTGAGTCGTTGTGTTTCCCCTTGAGTAGATGTGTAACCGGAGCAATGATCGCTAGTTCCGAACGGTTTCGCAAGAAAGCTAAGATTTTTCGCACCATGCGCGGATTTCCCGAACTGCCCATCGCAAAATAAACGATTCGTTTTCTTTCCCGCCGCTTTTGTTGAATAAAAGTCAACACTTCGTCTGGTAAAGAAGACCCGAGCTTCGCAAAAATCGGCCCAACGATTTGATAATTTTCTGGCAGCTGCTCTTTCGTTAAAAATAAATCAGGAGTGGTGATGAGATTTAAATCAGCGTCCATCATTCGTAAGCTCGTTTCAGGCATAGAAAGTTTTTCTGTTTGGGCAGCGTGTTTGAATGCTCGGGGCATCCAGCGGGATTTTACCAATTGTTTTCTTGTCCGATACCAAAGTGGTTTCCTTAACGGTCCGAAGAAACGCAAACTAGAAGGGATAAACGCGCTATCTGATCGAAAAAAGGGATCACTCATCGCATAGGGTTTTACGTAGACTAAGGGAATCTGTTTGCTGCGAGCAGATAGAAAGATCGTGACATTCGATCCAGTTACAATGACCTGAGGAGCAAGTTTATCGATCAGCTTTTGTTCGCTCAGAATACGCGCGGCAACCATCTCTTTGGTGAAGGGATTTTTGATTGAGCGTAGTTGATCTAATTTTATGATCTGTTCCTCTTGTTTTTCTGTCAGAGTCGGCGTCAGCAAATGGTACGTAAAGCCACTTTCAGTGATAAGTGAAGCAAAGGTTTTTGAAAAACCAAAGAACTCGCAGTGGTGATTTCCTTGCATTTGTTTAGCGACTTCGATCATCCTTGTCGTTTCAGCCAAGTTGAATACCGCAGGCGCAAAAAGAATCGTTGGCATGAAATCCTCCTTATGTATCGAGTCCATCCACTCGTTTCTTTCAAGTATACTAAAAGAGCGCGCATTTAGGAGAAGTTTTTTTGCAGACCTTCTCGTTCATCTTTTTACATTATTTAATTAAAAATTTGCTATAATAAAGAAAACCTTTCTAGGAGTAAACCAATGCGAAAAAAAATATCTTCCTTGCGGCTTAGTACATTATCAAGCGGGCCCATTCTCTTTGCTTTCTTTTTCTTGATTCAACAATTTTGGGAAATGGTTGTTTCTGACTTTGCACTTTTGCCTTCGCTGGCATTCATCCAAATTCTCTTGATGATCCTTTCAACCTTTCTCATTAGCAAGTTTGTTAAAAAACGCTCGTGGCGGCAATTGCTTTTTGGCAGCTACCTATTCATCATCGGCTCGCTATTTTCTTTCTGGCTAGCAAATAATCCATTGGAGCTGCAAGCAGTCATTCTTTATATGATAGGCGCTTTTTTTGGCGGCATTCTTTGGGAATATTTGGCCCAGCGCTTGGCAACAGATCTTCTGGCCAAAGAACATGAACCTCGTTAACAGAGGTTTTTTCTTTTTCTGATAGAAAAGGCAAACATTCTTCGTATATAGTGTGAAGGGGTGAAAAAGGTGCAGGATGAAGAAATCATTGAACGAATCAAAAAGAAAGACTATGCCGGCTTAGAAGAACTGTTAGCTGTTTATGGTGATAGCATGCTGAGGACGATTCATAGTGTCCTCTCCCAACCGCATGAAGTGAGCGAGCGCCAAGATGTAGCGAACGAAGTGTTTTACGAGGTTTGGCAAAAGATTGCTGCGTACCAACCAGAAAGAAGCCGCTTGATTACTTGGCTGCTTTTGATCAGTCGTAGTCGTGCGATTGACCACAAGCGGAAGTTGAACAAGCGCTCACTAGAAGAAAAACCTGTTGATGAGCAGGAACTAGCTATTGAAGAATCACCTTTGACAAAGGAAAACTTTTTGTGTTTTATTGAAGACCTTGAAGCCCTCGATCAAAGGATCTTTCTGCTCTACTATTTTTACCAAGAGTCACCCGAAACCATCGCAGAGCAGACGGACTTAAATGTCTCAGCAATCTACAATCGTCTTTCCCGTGGCCGCAAACGCTTAAAAGAAAGGATGACTATCGATGGATTTTAAACAGTTAGTCTTAAATGAAAACAGTTCACTGACAAAAATATCTGAACAAGTAAAAGCAACAACTTTCGAGCTATCCAAACAATATGTTTTCTTGCAAGATCTATTAGAGGAGCTTCAGACGCTTTTAGCAAAAGACGAAACGATTCTTGGCTATCTGCCTTTGACGCCAGATGGAAACCTCGCCTTCGCCAATCAAGGACTTGGCGCCTATGCCTATGCAACAACCGAGAAAGCAAAAGCATACCGTGACATCTTTCATGATACCCGCGGCAATCGTTTGTTAGTTTTCACAGAAACCCGAATGCTTTTTCTGGTCATCATCGACTATTTAGAAAGTAACACCTATTTCAGTTACCCCTATGAGACCATCAAGGCGTTCACAATCAAGCCAAGAAAGCTGATGAAGCACGAATCACCAGAGGATAAAGAACAATTCCATTGGGGCTATTTCGACTTTCAGGCAGGGACGCACATTTTCTCAGAAGTACTGACGAAAAAAGACTACGAATTATTTACGTCCTATCATGAATCGATCCCTGCACTCAAGAAAATTCCGATTCAAAACAAAGTTTACCGAGCAGCGAAATATCAGTATTTCCTGAGTAATTGGCATTTCAGTTTTCGCTTGATGACCGCTTTCAACCTGCTTTTCCTGCTGCTGTTTGTATTAATGATTCTCGGATTTTTCTTACACATTGGTCCACTGAAAGGATTTTATTATAAGGATCTGTTGGACATAGGTATGGTCATTTCCCTTTTTTATAGTAAGAACATCTTGCCATAAAAAAAGGCTGCCGTTCCTTCCTAATCATTTCTTTGATATCAATTGAATAAAGCACCAGATTTTCTACAAAAGAGTACCCCTTGCAGGATTCAAGTGAAAACGAATGCTGCAAGAGGTACTTTTTTGTCTCGGACTATTGGGACATTCCTAACCGCTCGTTTTTTTCATTTCCTTTTGAAATTCTCAGATTTCTTGTGAACTTTTCAGAAGACTCCACTCATAATTTCATACATGCCTAATGGGATTATTTTTTCCTTCACGCTTGCTTTTTAGGAAGAAACGTTATGATGATTTTACTTGCTAGGAGGTGTGAAAAATCGAACTTATCGGACATCTGATCTTCTGGGTCCCATTTTGTCTTTTTCTAGTGATTGGATCGTTTTTCATACAATGGCGGAAACGTTTCGTTTCAACCCTTATTGCAGCGATCCCGTTTCTCTTTTTTATGATAAAAATATTCAATTATCGGCATTATGAGCCGGATTTTATTTTCATCATCTATTTGATCGGACTCTTCTTGTCGGCGATCTTACTGATTGCAGCTGTCCGCCGACTGTCAAAAAAAGCCTAAACCTAGGGTTACTAGAAAACAAAGACATTGCCTAAATGAAACCCAGCCTAACTTTAAGGTTCATTTAAGGTTCACGGACTATAGTCAATACGGACATAATAATTTAGAGCCTGTGCTAGCGGAAACTAGCGCAGGCTTGTTTGATTATTTATAGAAAATAGGACAAATCGCTAGCAGGTGTTGGGTAGGCAAAAATCATTTGGGCCAGCGCTTCTTTCGATAGCTGATTCTCCAACACAAAAACGAAGTGGTTGATCAACTCATCGGCCAATGCAGAAACAATCGTGACCGCAACGATGGTATCAGATGTGTCATAAACCAATTTGATTTTTGCATCTTGATCATTGATTCGTCGATAGGTATACCAAGAAGAAAGATCCATCACCTCGCTATGATACTCTGAGGCATTATCGGCAATCTCTTGCTCACTGATCCCGATTCTTGCTAGTTTTTCCGCACCAAAAACCAGCGTAGGGATCAGCGGATAGCGGATGGGTGTTTTCTGGTCATCTATATGATCGACAAGATAGGCGGCTTCAAAGCTGGCAACAGGCGTCAGTTTGGGCTGCTTTTTCGCTAGCACATCCCCAATTGCATAGATGTGTCTTTGACTAGTCTGCAAAAACTCATTTACTACGATCCCTTGTTTTGACGTTTCTACCCCTGCCTTTTCCAGTTGCAGCTGATCGCTATTGGGTCTGCGTCCCGTGGCACCAATCACTGCTTCTACGGTGAGAGACAATGCTTGTGTCTGGATCGTATAGTGGTTTTGTTCTTTCGTGATTCGCCGCGTGTTCTGATTAAAGTGGAACGAAACGCCTTGGTCCTGCATTGAACGAACCATTCCTGCGGTCAATTCAGCATCAAATCCTTTTAGCGGCTGGTCATTATGATGGATCACATGAACTTCAGCACCTGCTGCTTGAGCGATCATCGCCAATTCGAAGGTAATATACCCAGCACCTATGAAAGCAATCGTTGCTGGCATCTTTTCAAAGGAAAGAAAATCAGTACTGCTTTGTAAATGCTCCTTGCCGACGATGGGCAGTACGGCTGGACGCTGTCCTGTCGCAATAATTATTTTTTCTGCTTGAATCTCTTCTGCGTCCACGACGACCGTATGGGCATCAAGAAAAGCGGCTTGTCCGTAGTAAGTAGTGATCCCTTCTGCTAGTAACCCTTGTTTGGTTGACTCTGGCACCCGATCGGTATACGAGCGCTTAAACGCCATCAGTGCCGGCCAATCAATGGCTACCTGTCCTTGAACACCATTGCCTTGCATACGTTTCGCCTCTGTTTTGACTTCTACGCCTCGCATCAGTAGTTTTTTTGGATCGCACCCGCGATTGGGGCAAGTGCCACCCCATAAATCGGCTTCAACGATCGCCACTGTCTTACCTTTGGCTTTTAACCCATAGGCAGCAGCCGTTCCAGCTGGACCCGCTCCGATAATCAGTACATCCACCTTTTTCATCTGTCTCCTCCTTCTCCTAAAAAAATATTCCTGCGCTTTCTCTTCCCTTCAAGTATAGCGAATCACGGTCAGCCAACAAAACAATTCGCCTTTTGCGGCTCCTGCGAATGATCACAATCAGACCTTGAAGTTGCGTTTGATGTGGTATACTTTTCTTGTCAGTTTAACGACAAAGGAGAATGAATGACTGTGAGTTTTAAACGTTTTTTTCAGCTCTTTCTTTTTTGTTTTCTCTCGATTCTTGTGGCATATGGCCTGATTGCATTTCTAGCAGTAGATAACTTTTGGCTGGTGGTCTGTTTGATGACGATTGTCGGCTACCTCACCTTGGGTATCCCACTAACCTTATTGAGTTTAAAGAAGAAAAAATAAGACAACAGACAAAGACACCAGCAACTTTTCTAAGAAGCTGGTGTCTTTCCTCATTGATGCGATTATCCTAATACGATCTGGGCATCTGCCAATGCTTTTTCCACGACTTCCATCACCAGCTTGCTATGGGCAAGACGTTCCTTGACAAAGGCCTGATCATTTTCGTGAATGGCTTGTGCAAAACGGACAAATTCTTCAAACATACGATGTCCGTGAACGCTGCGATCCTGATGGCTTTTTGCCCCATGGACCGGTTCAACGTCATAGCTGGCAAGCATATTCGTCGGCCCATTGACGATGATCGATCCTTTCGTCCCTTGGATCGTTGAACGAATCGTCGCTGTCGAATCTTTGGCGCCGATACAAACGACTTTTGTTTGTTCATAGTCTAAAAACAGCATGCCAGAAGTATCGATCCCCTGTTCGACATTAGCAAAATAGCGGACACTTTTTGGTTTTCCTAAAAGCCCGACGACAAAATGAATATTATAGATATTGATATCCATCAATGCCCCACCACCCATTTTCGGGTTAAATGCAGGTAAAACGGTTCCCTCTTTGAATAAATCATAACGAGAAGAATACTGCGAATAGTTGCATTCAATCACTTTCAGCTCTCCCAATGTTTCAAGCTGCGCTTTTATTCCTTGATAGTTGGCTAAGTACTGATTTGTGATGGCTTCGATCAAAAGCACCTTGTGGGCAGCAGCCAATTCTGCTAATTCTACTAATTCTCGTGTTTGCAACGTAAATGGCTTTTCACAAATGACGTGTTTGCCAGCGAGGATTGCTTCTTTGGCAAAGGAATAATGCAAATGATTGGGCAGTGCGACATACACGGTGTCAACGGATGGATCCGCCAAACATGCCCCTAACTCTGTGTAGACGGTTTGAATCCCGTATTGCTGTTTTAAGTGATTCATTTTTTCTAAATCATTTTCTGTCCCAAAAATAGCGGACAGTTCAAGTTGTGGGACATCCCCTGCCACCGTCAAAAAATCATGGACGATCATGCCTGCCCCTAAAATCGCTAAGTTCATCTTGCTTCCCCTTTTCTATCTTCTTAAATCATTTGTTTCAATACTTCGGTGATCACTTTATGATCCTCTAAATGAGCCAAACCTGACACACAGATAGCACCCGTGACTTTTCTGTCTTCGATAATTGGAAAACCACCACCACAAATTGCATAATGTTCGTCTTGTGCCCATTTAGTAAATTGTATATCTCTATCTTTTTGCGCATAGACGTATAGTGAACTATGCCCGCTTTCTAGTACCGTTCGTTCTTTTCTTTCAAGCCAAGGGCTCTCTTTTCGCCCTGCCATTAAAAATCGAATGATCGGCAAGCCCTGATGAACAACTTTGATCCCTATCGGCTTCGGGTAATTCCTTTTAACGTACTGATCGATGGCAATAACCAACCGCAATGCGAGGTCATTGTCAAAATGAGCAAACTGCAGCTGCTGTTCTTCTTGCAGGATTTCTGAAGGTTCGATTCGGATCTACTCCTTTACGTTGAGTCAGTTGATGCCTTCAGGCGCTTTGTTTGTCAAAAGCCCCATAATCACTCTGCCTTATGACTCAGTGATCACTTGATTGATGCCTGTTTCTAGCATTTCGATTTGTAAAATCGTTTCTTCGTCTTTCACGATTTTCTCTTTGCCATGGATGATCGTTTCATAGACGCCCTCATACACACGGCTATAATCACCAATTTCAGAGATGACTTTTTCTTCATGGTAGTTCCCGTTAGCATCCATATAAGTTAGTGTGCCATAGTGCTCTGGCAAATCGATCCCAAAATCGGCATGATCTGGGAGATAAAACTGTTTTAGATGCTCTTCTTGTCGATCCTTCGTTTGTTTTACAAAAACGCCGTTTTCGCCATAAACGACAAAACTAGGCCGCTCTTTTAATCGGAAGTAACTAGATTTGACTGAGACTTTCATTCGACCATAAAACAGATCCAAATCGAAGTAATCATTCATGCGATTTTTTCCAAGCAATTGCCGAACCTCATAATGGACATCGTCTGGCTGTCCAAAATAGGAGATCACTTGGTCCAGTGTATGACAAGCGTGTCCGTACAAGTAGCTAGTATTCAATGAAAATTCGGTCACTGACCGTGGAACCTCTGGACGAAAATAATCATAATGCATCTCTACTTCTAAGAGATCTCCGAGCACGCCGCTTTCGATCACTTTTTGCGTAGTCAAAAAATCGGAATCAAAGCGGCGATTTTGATAGCATTGCACAAACAAGCCTTTCTCCTGCGCCAGTGCGAACAATTCCTTTGCTTGTGCCGAAGTTTCCGTAAAAGGTTTTTCGATCAAGACATTTTTCCCATGAAGCAAGACATCCTTGCCTAAATCATAATGCAAATGACTAGGGGTCGTGACCACAACTAATTGAATTTCAGGATCACGGTAGATATCCTCTAAGTCAGAGGTGTAATGAACGCCTTCTAGTGTTGGCCAGGTCAGCTTTCCGCTTGGTGAATAGATCGTCTTTACTTTGATCTTATCCTGTAGCTTGGTTGAAAAAGGCAGATGGTAGCGATTGGTGCTTTTTCCGTTTCCGAGATATGCGATAGTTAACATTGTGACGCCTCCTATGAATTGATAGCTTGATTATTGCTGATATCCTTCGAAATGAGAAGTCTTTTGCCAAAAACAGGTTCTTTTGACCAGACTTTTTCGCAAACTGCTCAGTGGTTCTGAACATTTTTACCAAATTGCCAAAAAGGTACAGTTTTTGCTTTTGGTTTTCTTTGTCCTAGGCTATGATTAGAAAGAGGTGGTTTGATGTTATTAGGAGATAAATTACGGCTTCAAGAAGGATTGACCAATACGGAGAAACGGATTGCCGATTATATTTTGCAAAATATCAATGATGTGCCTTCGTTGACGATTGAAGTCATCGCCAAGCATACATACACATCCCACTCTTCCGTCATTCGTCTAGCCAAAAAGATGGGGTATGAAGGATTTAAAAGTTTTCGCTTAGGTCTGGCTGAAATTGCCCATAATCAGATGTTCAACCCAACCTTTGTTGACGCGAATTTTCCTTTTTCGCCTAAGGATCAAACACCTGATATTTTGAAAAAAATGGCCGATCTAACGATCAACTCGATTCACAAAACCCACGCTCAGGTTGCCCCAGAAACGATGGAAGCAGTGGTGCAATCGTTGGAAGCTGCGCAACGGATTTTCTTATTTGCTCGCGGCGATTCTCAGATCCGGGCAAGAAGTTTTCAAAATAAGTTGGTCAAAATCAATAAGTATCTGATCGTTGCTGATGAATATGGGGATGATGCGTGGAATGCATCGAACGTCACAAAAAATGATTGTGCCGTGTTTATTACCTACCGTGGGAAAAATACGCAATACGAAAAAATCATGCAGCACTTTCGTGATGTCGGGGTTCCGGTGATCGTGATCTCTGGCAACGCCCATGCAAAAATCATCCCATTAGCGACCCATGCGATCATCGCTTCTCATGATGAACGTGATTTCCTCAAAGTCGGCACCTTTTCTTCACAGGTCGCCTTTGAGTATATTTTAGATTCACTGTTTGCATTGCTGTATGCCAAAGAATACCAAAAAAATATTGTCGAGTTAAGAAAAAAACAAACTGTTTTGGAATCAGGGATTCTCTCAGAATACCCGTCAATTGAAGAAAAGAGGGAAATGAAATGATCAATTGGGGAATTATTGGTGCCGGAAATATCGCCAATCGCTTTGCTGCAAGTTTAGAAAATTTTCAAGACGCCCAGCTTTATGGGGTTGCTTGTCGTACGATGGAAAAAGCGCAAGCGTTTCAAGCAAAATTTCCGTGTGATGCCGTCTTTGATGACTACCAAAACCTATTAGATGATCCAACTATCGATGTCGTTTATATTGCTTTGCCACATTTGTATCATTATGAATGGATCATCAAAGCCTTTCAAGCGAAAAAAGCTGTTTTATGTGAAAAACCAGCAACCTTGACTGCACAAGAAATGCGTGATGTACAAAAACAAGCTCAAGCACACGAAGTCTTCTTTATGGAAGCCATGAAGCCACGCTTCACCCCAGCGTATCGCAAACTAAAAGAACTTGTGGATGGTGGTCATATCGGTGAGCTAACAAGTGTCATGACTACTTTTCGCCGCCATTTACCAGTCGAAGGCAGTTCTTACCATTATCTGCCAAAACAAGGGGGTGCTTTACTGGATATGGGGATCTATAACTTAGCCTTTATCCAAGATTTTTCACCAGAAAATTTAACTGCCGAATTGATCGATTACAGCCTGTATGAAACTGGGGTTGATACCTACGTTGAAGCACGCTTTGTCAGTGAAGACTTTGTTGCAGTGATTGAGACCGGATTTGACCAAACAAAAGAGACGGTGGCGGAATTACAAGGAACAAAAGGGAAAATCACGATCCCCAACTTCCATCGCCCCGCTTCTTTTACCGTGACGAATGACCAAGAAGACACGGTCTATGATATTGGGTACGAGATCGATGATTTCCATTCAGAGATTCAAGCAGTTCACACCGCTCTTGCACAAGGACAACTCGAAAATCCCCTGATGTCCTTAACGGATAGTATTGCCTGTATCGCTTTAGCTGATGAACTAAGAAGCTTACTAGATGCGGAAAAAAAAGACAATTAAGATCATGCCCCATCGTTTTTGAATAGAACTGACCAGTGGCTACCACCCGGTCAGTTTTTTTGTGTCAAAAATTGAGCGCTTTCTTTGACGGTATCGGAATGGTTATATTATATTTATTGAGTATATTTTTATACAATTAAAAAAAGAAAGGAAAACGCTTATGACTCCAGAAATTATAACGTATCTTATTTGTTTATTGACCTTCGCTTATCTAGCTGTGACGGTTTTTACTTTTGTAAAAAATCGCCGGACAGGTGACGGCTATCGCCTCCGTATTTTTTACGTGCTGGCAGCAGCCCTCGTCTTTTTGCTTTCCGTTTATGCAATCGCTACCGGTCAAACCTATGACGATTTGGTTACATCGATAAATGATCTTTTTCAATAAAACAACAACGGCACGAACCTCTGCGGATCTCTTCGTTTGTGAAGCTGTGGTTGAGGGAAGGATCAAAACAGAAACGAACCAATGAAAGACTGCTAATCGATGGCTTTTCCATCAGGATCTGCTAAGCCGAATCAATGTCTTTCAATAAATGATGTCTGATTTTTTATGGAGGTGTGCATGCTCATTCAGCTTAAAGAAGCGAAGCTTTCCGATCTGCTTTCAATCTACTTGATACAAAAAGCGGCCTTCAAACCACTCTTTCTCCGTTATCAAGACAAAGAAACTTCTCCCTATTTACAAAGTTTCGAGAAGCTAAACGCAAAGTTTTCGGCGTCGAATACCACTTATTATTTAATCATGACCGCTCAGAAAACCGTGGGCTTTATAAAACTGACGGTTGAGCAGGAACATACGACGAAGCTATCTTCCATCGCCCTTCTTCCCTCCTACGAGAACCGCGGGATCGGTAGACAAGCAATGACCTTGATTGAAAGGCTCGTTCAAACAGATACGTTACGTTTGAATACGATCCTGCAAGAACCTAAGCTGGTTCACTTTTATCACTCGTTAGGGTATTCAGCAACAGGGATGTTTCAAAGCCCCTCTTCAGCAATCTGCTTTGTCTCCTTTACGAAAAAAATTGCTGCGAAATAAAAAAGCCATCTCGCCTTTCATCGGCAGAGATGGTTTTTTCTATCAATTGCCATCCTTTACAGCAATCATTTTTATTGGTCCTGCAAGGTGTCATCGGATTTTTTACGCAATCGCGGAATCTCTTTCACATTCATTAAATCTAAAAAGAAAGTGAACAATGGGATCCCGATGATCAATCCCCACAAGCCAAAGAGATGTTCGCTAAGATACAGGAGAATAAACGTGTAAAACATCGGGATCTCTGTTTTATTAGCCATCAAGCGCGGATTTAAGATATAGGATTCCAACGCATGAACAAACACTATGATCAATAGAATGTAGATCACGTCATTAAATCCGCCGATAGAATAGGCAATAAACGTCAATGGAATACACGAGATGATCACACCAGCAACAGGAATCAAGCTGAGAAAGAAAATCATCAACGCCAAACTCAACAGCTGCGGAAAGCCCATCACCGCTAAGGCGAAAACAGTGATCGCTGTATTGACTAAGGCGATCACCAACTGCGTCTCGATCACATTTCCGAAAGCCCGCGTAAACTTAGCTCCTAAATAGTAAACATCTTCAAAGAACCACGCCCCTCGCCCTTGCAAAAACAGCCGAGAAAACGCAACGGTCTTTTTGTTATCGATCATAAAGAAGAAGCTAAGCAGAAAGGAGATCAGCACAGTCAACGCCAACTCACCGAAATTATACAGATAATTGATCACGACTAGAACGCCGCTTTGTAATTTCTGGATGTATTCGCTGGTCTGCAATAAATTCAAGACATATTCGATCAATTCATTATTGGAGTCTGTCCGTTGGTAGAAATCAGCAACGGAATTGACTAATTGGACGGATTGTTTGATGATGATGGGTACATAATTTGTTGCTACTAAATAAAGAACAAAAACAATCAAGCTGTAGGTCAGGATGCTCGTAAGCTTGATGGGCAGATGGCTTTTTCGATGGAGCAAAAGAACCAGCCGATAAATCAGATACGTAAAGATAAAGGTCAGCAAAAGAATGGTCATCAGACTGCGAAACAAAAAAAGAATGCCCGCAAGCATAAACAGGACCGTCCAGCGCCGCAACACAAGATTTTGAAGAAAAGCATTATAGTATTTCATCTGTAACTCCTTTATTCGTTGCAATGGAGCAACGAAGCATTTCAGTAGTGCCTAAGAATTATCTAATCATTAAACTATGCAAATAGCAAGAGATTTTATTTTTCTTAATCGAGCGAAAAAATGAAACAAAAAAATCCTTAGAAGAATCGTTGCCTTTCTTCTAAGGAAAAGAGTTATTGGTAAACGGTCTTTCCTTCGTTTACGGGTAAAACCGAGTTGATGGACAATAAAAAGAAGCTGGCAGCCAACAGATCAGCACTGCCGCCTGGAGACACATTTTCTGACTGGCAGAAGGCTGCTAGTGCATGAAATGCTGGGTTCGGCAACGCTTGCTGATTGGCTTTTTGTGCGAGTTGCTGAACCAGTGCCAGTACCTCTTGATTGCTGCGGTATAAAATACACGTATCGTCCAGCGTAGCGATGATCGCCAACAGCATGTGGAGCCTTTTTTTGGTCTCATTGGAACAATCCCGAGAAAAATAATCTGCTAGAGCGATTTGAACATGAGGGAACCCAGCAGCAGCTTCCCCATACGCACCGAGATGTCCATATTTGGCTTGAACAGTTTTGCCATGACTTTCTGTTTGTTGAATCAGCGCACGATCAGGAAATGCAGTGAGAAGCTGGATGTCAGAAAAGACTTCTGGTAAAAAAATCCGCTGTTTGCGACTAAGTTGGCTACTGACGGCGCTGATGAGCAAGCCTAATGCCCAGATGGCTCCTTTATGAGTGTTGATGCCACCAGTGGCTGCCAACATCGCCTGTTCTGCCTTCCGACCGATTGAAGCGATTGCTTCCCGCAACTCTTGAGACATGCTGCTTCCCCAAGACACCAAGGCCATTTCTTCAAAGTATGGCGTCAATGCTCGAGCTGATCGCAGAAAGAGTGCTTGATCCATATCGTGATGGGCACCTGAATCAATGGCATCCACCAATCCAGGTTTTGGGGACAATGTCACTTCTGCAATCAAGGCTTCTTCTACCAATTGGGCGAGTCGTCGACAATTTTCTTCTACAGCTAATGCAAACATCCAACTCCTCCTCTAGTTTTTGATTTGACCTTTGATCGTTACCCATAAAACATGCAAAACATAGCTTGTTAAAAAACCACAGCTGGCAGTTGCCAAATAAGCGACGATGATCATGATGCCCATTGGCAGTTGCAGCAACAAATCTTTGAAGCATAGCAACAAGACTTGAAAGACAAAAACATTGGCAAGATAGGTTCGATACGCATAAGTAGACAGCCACTTAAACGTCCCTAACTGTGGGGCATTGTTTTTGATCATGGTTGATCCAAACATAAAGACTGCAAAAATCAATACTAAGCTATATAAGCTTTGCAATGTATTTAAATACGGTGCATGAGCGAAACTTAGATCACCTGCATAATGTAGCAGATGATTGGCAGATAATAGCCCTAATGCTAAGCCCACTGGCAAGAAAGCATAGCGAATCTTGTATAGGAAGCGATAGACGGTTTCGTGATAAATCAAAGCGGCTTCGCCATAGATCCCATAGATCACAAAGCTAAAGACAAACCGATCCAATAAATACCAGCTTTCATGATGCGGTCCTTCAAAAACTTGGCGATCGTAAAACACATACCAAGCGACATACAAAGCAGTTGCGACGATCAATACTGGCCAAACAGCTTTTTTCTTCGTCAACACTTTGTAACCTAACCAGACAAAAAACGGCATCAACAATTGGATCTGCAGCATCATGATCGTATACCACAAGTGTGGCGCCGCATCCCCCGTCACATATTTCAGTAAAAACGTTGCTGTATCAGTATAAGGTTTTCCTTGTTGGACAGCGGGAAACAGCCATAAATAAGCCGTCGTCCAAAGCACATATGGCACGACAAGTTCAAAAAACTTTTCTTTCAAAAATTCTAGATAAGACAGATGTTGACTTGTCTTAACCATGTTATAAACAATAGCAAAAATAAACAGGGGTGCGGTAAATTTCACCAAGACATAAAAGGTACCGATGAATGCTGCAGTCTTTTCATCTTGGGTATTGGATAAGGCAAAAGTCAAAATCGTTTGCATCATTACTGCTGTCACGGCAAATACTTTTTGGAAATCACTGATGTTGATTTTTAAATCGTTGTTCTCAAACATGTTTTTCGCTCACTTTTCTAATAATTACCAAATCTCAGTGGTGAGTTTTGGCCCTTCGTCTGTTTTTACTAAGATTTTTTTTGATGGATGTTCCAAATACTCCTTTAAGGCAAACCCGCCTTGTTTTGTGATAACTTGAACATCGATTTGTTGAAAAAAGGCTGCATGCTTTTCCAATAGTTCCAGTGGCAGCTTTTCTTTCGTGTCGGCATAAAGCAACAGATCTAAATCACTGGTCGGCTTGATTGCTGCCTGTTTTGCAGCCAATTCAAAACCCAAGCTGCCACCGATTCCCCAAGAATAGTGCTTCAATAAAAGCCGTGCTTGTTGATAGTTGCGGTAAACTGGATAATTGGCTACTTCATTGAATCGAAAGCTCTCACGAGTGATCAATTCCCAAGGATGGATCGTTCGTTTGATCATGTTGCAGGGTGCCTCAAAGGCAAACCGTTCTTGCCGCTTTTCCCCGCGCAACCCCACTGGTAAATAGCTGGGGTTACGGGGTTTCCCACGACGGACGGTCGCAAAAAGCTGTTCTTTTTCAGAAAACCATTTGGGAATATCAATCATATCAAGAACTTCTTTATCTAATTGAACGATATCGTGGGCACGGTTCATTCGTTACTCATTCCATTCTGCATTCATTTTTTCAAATACGTTATTCGTTTCCAGCCGGCCGCTCTTTTTAGCGATCGGATTGGTGTAGCGACTGGTCAACATCGTGTCATTCGTTTTACGCACATCATCAATCGCCTCATTGATCGCTTCGATTACAGTCGCTTTGCTTTCAGAGGTGACAGACTGATCCGTAATGGAGGATAAGAAAGTGAAGATTGCCCCAAGTTTCGTATAATTTTTGATATCATAAGCAATACTTGGTACTTTTTCCGCAGCGGCTTCAATCGCGGCAATCGACCGTTTGGTGACCCGACTTGCACTTTCTTTTGACATTGCTTGAACAGTGATCTTTTCACTATTTAATGCGATCAGACGACTTGATTGCAAGCCATGCGCTAAGAAAGCCCCAGAGATCGCATTACCAGCGATAAAACCGATCACTGGATGACCCGCTTGGCGTAGTTTGGCATAAGCTGCCGCACTATTTGCTAAAGCTGCATGAATACCAATCAATTCTTCATTATAGCCATACGCTTGGCTAGGGACATCGATGACCGCAACGATTGGCCGTTTGATTGCTTTATCTTTGTCTTCGTGATAAACAGTTTCTAACAGATGGCCCATCTCGTACCCTTCGACTAAACCAACTTCTCCATTGCGTACCCGATACATCGGATTATTTGGGTTTGGCACGATTGCTGTAACAACGACTTCTTCAGTAAAAAGGTCAGATGCAGCTGCATAGACTGTTGCACTAGTTGAGGTTGGGAACTGCAGATTCGTCAATGCTGAAAACCAATGATAACCGATACTGTCAGCAGCAGCTTCTTGGCCTTCTGTTACAGTAATAGGTGCCACTTCAGTTGCTTTATGCGCTGCAATAGCCTTATTGAATGCCTCGATAGCCAGCGGTTTTGATAGATCAAGTTTGTTTAAAAGAGAAAGATAAAAACCACTTTTTTCGCTGCGATGACTGTCTTTCTTTTCAACCATCGCCGCAATCACAGCTTCTTGGATCGATTCGACACTGTCAGTCACTAGTTCATCGATCATCTGTGCTTCCAAACGTTGTTTGGCGCCAATGGTATTCCAAATCAAATCTTTATCACTGGAATCAAATTCTCTCACGCCAGCTTCTTGCTCGATGACTTCAGGACCGTTCAAACCGATACGGGCTTTCTTCGTCGCTATCAAGTAACTCATAAGTGCTGAGGTAATCGACATACCGCCAAAAGAACCCACCCGACCTGGCACTAAACCAATCACTGGCACATACGATTTTATTGCAACGATCAAATTGCCGATTTCTGCGATCGACAATAAGCCGTAATTCGCTTCTTGGAGGCGTACCCCACCAGTATCGAGGATGATGATCGGTGTGATCGGATTGCCCTTTTGGTTTTCTTCCAACACATGCGTCAATGCAGCGATGATTTTAGCACCAGAAACTTCACCGATCCCGCCACCTTGGAATTTCCCTTCCATAGCGATCACGACTACGTTTTCTCCAGAAATCGTTCCACGACACACAACGATCCCATCATCGCTTTGTGGCACGATGTCTTGAGCCACCAGATTGGGTGCGATCATTTGGTCGAATGGATCGATCAATTCACGACCGCTCTTGGCATCCAATAAGGCGTGCACCCGTTCTCGAGCATTTAATTCTACAAAACTATTCTTCATCTGCTAGTTCCTCCATTGCTTGGGTTAATCGTAGGTAAACCACACCGGGAGTGGCGCCAAAGTCGTTGATCACTATTTGCGCACTGATTGGATAGCGCTCAAAAAAACGCGTCAAGACATTTTGCCACACATCGCCAAAGCCGTCACTTCCTGTGCAAACTGAAACGGTGGTTTCTTGTTTGTCTGTTGGAAAAAGCAGAATTTCCAAGTCACCAGAACCCACCACGCCAACATGGACTTTTTTGGTGACTGGTTTCGTTGTTTGATACGTATAAGCTAATTTTTCCATCTCTTCTTCTCTCCTCTTGCTCTTATTAAGACCACGTTCTGAATTTCATTGGCGGTTCGTACAACCCATCGGACCATTCGATCAAATCATCAACGGTTTGAGCTGCTAGCAATGATCGTTTGGCATCACTGCGTTTGATCCCTAAGTCTTCTGGTAATTTCACGATCCCCGCTTTGCGCAAGGCATCCAGAGAAGCTTTTGTGCTGGTCATTCCTAGTGGAGTTACACCGCCGATGGCTGCGATGGCTGCTTGTTTTTCCTCTTTTGATTTTGCTTTATAAAGATAAGCGATGCCTTCTTCTGTCACGATATGCGTCGTATCTTCGCTATAGATCATAATTGGGGCATTGGCTAAACCAGCTTGCTTTTGGACAGCCAACGCATCTAACGTTTCTACAAAAACAGGTTTTTTATTGGACCCATACGTTTCAACCATTTGAACGACTAATTTTTGTCCTTTTGCTAAAGGATCTGTTTCATCCCGCAAGGATTGCCAAGCTGGAGTCGAATGCCGACGGCCCCCCGGATTATGCCCCATATTTGGTGCACCACCAAACCCAGATAAGCGGCCTTTCGTCACTGTAGAAGAATTTCCATGATAATCTAGTTGTAAGGTCGAACCGATAAACATATCGATGGCATATTGACCTGCAGTTTGTGATAATGCTCGATTGCTGCGCATCGTGCCGTCTTTTCCGACAAAGAATACATCGGGTCGAGCGGCAATATATTTTTCCATACCAACTTCCCCACCAAAACTGTGGATGCTTTCGACCCAACCAGATTCGATAGCTGGAATCATCGTTGGATGAGGATTCAAGACCCAGTTTTTCGCTACTTTTCCTTTGATTCCAAGCGTTTCTCCATAGGTTGGTAAAAGTAACTCGATCGCAGCGGTGTTAAAACCGATCCCATGATTCAACGATTGTACTTCATGTTCTGCATAGATTCCTTTTAATGCCATCATCGCCATCAAAATTTGTAATTCCGTAATGTTCTGTGGATCTCTCGTAAAGAGGGCTTCTAATTGATACGGTTGGTCTGCTACCACGACGACATCGATCCAATCGCTGGGAATGTCGACCCGCGGCAAACGATCGACCACTTCATTAACTTGGACGATCACAATCCCATCTTTAAAGGCTGCTGCTTCGACGATCGTTGGCGTTTCTTCCGTATTGTAACCTGTATAAAGATTTCCTTGGCGATCGGCTTTGTCCGCCGCCACAAGGACCACATTCGGAATCAAGTCGATAAATAAGCGACCATATAATTCCAAATACGTATGAATGTCCCCTAATTTCATAGTTTTGTCTTCAATCATTTGGGCAACGCGCGTACTTTGTGCGCCTGCATAAGAAAAATCGATTTTCGCTGCAATGCCTTTTTCAAATATCGTCAAATGTTCTGGACGGGAGATACTCGACATGATCATATGCAAATTATTGACTTTTTGAGCATCGACTTGTTCTAAGCTTTTTGATAGGAAGCTTGCTTGTTTTTGATTGTCGCCTTCAAGGACCACTTTGTCTCCCGGACGGATCAACTGTTCTAAGACTTCAATGATCGCTTCCGTTGGGACATATTTTCCATCGAGAAGATGCTCGATTTTTTTCATGGTTTGGGCCTTCTTTTCACGTTTACTTGCCCAGTTTCTTGCAGGTTTTTCCATTCTATTCATCTCCATTTTTGATATAGGAATAAAGCATCATCCAAGCCATGTTGATCCAAATTGATCACACGGATCGCTTTGTTTTCACCAAATTTTGCTTGGATCAGTTTTGTTAGGGTATTGCCAGGAGGAAATTCAAGAGCCAAATCAAGTCCTGCTTCGTAGGCAACATCCATGATCTTGTTCCACTGCACCGGATAAGCAATATTTTGCAACAAATCTCGACGGATCTCTTCAGGGTTCATGGTCATCCGACCATCCGTATTTTTGAGGTACGGACAGATAGGCACATCAAGGAATACCGTGTTCATAAATGGCGCAAACCGTTTCACGGGTTCTGCCATCAACACACAATGGGACGGGACAGGCACTGCTAAAAGTTTGGCGGTTTGCGCATGATAATCTTTCGCTTGAGCTAGCGTCTTGCGCAAGCCTTTGATATGACCAGAGATCGTATGCTGCATGGGGCAATTTTCATTTGATAAATAGACGGGAGCAGCAGGATCAAATGTTTTTGCCACGAGCGCTTCTGCTTCACTTCTCGTTACACCAACCAGTACCCCCATGGCATAATCAGTCGGATAGGCTTCTTTCATCAATGTCGCCCGATGATAGACCAAGCTAGCGGCATTTTCGAAACTCAAGCTTTCACAAGCTAACGCAGCGGAAAAAGCGCCAATCGAATGCCCCGCCACAAGCTGAGGTTGCACACCAGATGCTTTCATCTGGTCCGTGTAAAAAGCCGCTTTTACTAAAAGGGCCAACTGAATAGAGACGGTATCTTGTTTGAGATCCCCCGATACAGGGTGTAAATCAAAGCCTGTCGCCTGTTCTAGCCGATGGAAATAACTGGCAGGCACGTCCTCAAGCATCTTGCTGGTCTGACTGCCTTGTCCTGGGTATAAGAAACCTGTACTCATGAAACACCTCCTAAACAATTTCTCTTTCCTGTGTCATAATAACGGAAGTTTGTTATAATAAAAAATACCAGTTTCGTGAATATCCATAACCAAAAGGTATGGAAAGAGGAGTATCTGATGAACCTTGATCATTTACGCTACTTTAAAAAAGTAGCCGAATCGAAAAATATTACCCAATCTGCACAAGAATTATACATCTCACAACCTGCCTTGAGCCGTGCCATGAAACACCTAGAAAGTGAACTAGGCGTTCCTTTGTTCTATCATGCCGGTCGGCATATCGAGTTGACGATGTATGCTGAAGAATTTTATCCCTATGTCGTTGAGACGTTAGCACGTTTCGACGAAGGAATGAGTGCGATCCAAGCCTTAAATGGAGAAATGGTCCCTGCAGTGACGATTTACTCTGAAGTCGCTTCTGTTTCCTTGCCCAACTTGGTGGCGACATTCGTTGAAAAGCACCCTGAGATCCAACTTTCGATCAAGCAGCACGGCAGTAAGGAGACCAACAAAGAACAAGCCTTCTACATTACCTCTGAGCCAAAGAACGGCTTGACCAATCTGCCAATATTCACGGAACCCATCTTACTGGCGATCCCCCAAAAGCATCCCTTGGCAGAAAAAAAAGACTTGCAAGTTGCCGATATCCAACACGTGCCTTTGCTGATGCTGGTTGAAAACAGCCCGCTGCGTAGAACCATCGACGAAACTTTTGAAGCAAAAAAAATCAGTTTGGCTATCGGTTCAACGACGGACGATCCAGCGACACTGCGCTCCCTTATCAATCAAGGACTAGGAATCACGTTCTTTCCTAAAATTACTTGGGGCTATGAAGATCAGGCGCCTTTCGTTTTACGTGAACTAGCAGATTTCCCCTTATCAAGGACCATTTATTTAGCATCAAGCTTTACTAAAGGTCATCCCATGACAAAACTAATTGCAAAAACGTTGATTGAATTTTATCTTGGCTAAACAAAAAGAAGCGTCCATTCGCACGTTAGCTGTGCAAGTGGACGCTTCTTTTTTCTCTCCTATTTACAAAGGTTGAATCATCGGCTCGACCGTACATTCATTCACATTGATCACTCCGATCTCTTTTGACTCGCCACACTATTGGCTGCCCCAGTCAGATGAGACCCCATAAGATTTGTTACACGCCTTCCAGTACGGCTGCCTTATCATCGCTTATGCATCGAGCAATTGATCGTATTCTTCATCACTGACTGCTTCTAACCATTCTGAAGCACCAGCAGTAATCGCTACATGGGCAAACCAACTATTTTTTGATGCACCATGCCAATGTTTGACCCCTTCCTTGATGACTACGACATCACCAACAGTAAGTTTTTGCGGTTTCTTGCCTGCTTCTTGGTACCAGCCTTCTCCTGAAGTCACCAACAACAATTGATACCCACCATCAATATGCCGATGCCAATTGTTGCGGCAACCTGGTTCAAAAGTCACATTGCCAACGTTGACTGGAATCGCTGGATCAGCTACTAAAGGATTCAAGTAACTCTGACCGCTAAAATATTGTGCATAGGCGTCATTTGTGTTCCCTAATGAAAAGATTCCAGCTTCTTTTGCTGCATCGAGTTCTGACATTTATTTTTCCTCCAATTCAGCTAGCTCTTCTTGATAAACCGTTTTGGCGATGTTAAAAGCAGACCAAGCTTTGGGCCAGCCAACATAGAAAGCCAGATGAGTGATTACTTCTGCAATTTCCTCTACAGTGATCCCGTTTTCTTTGCCAATCGTCAAATGGGCAGTCAATTGTTCAAAATTGCCACCCGAAATCAAGGCAGATATCGTTAATAAACTTCTTGTATGAGGAGCCAATTCTTCCTCACGTGACCAAACTTCACCAAATAACACATCATCATTTAATTGCGCAAATTTCGGCGCAAATGTCCCTAGATTATCTCTTCCTGCAGTTTGTTTCTTTACCATATCGATCGACTCCTTCTTCTATTGTGATAAAATGCTGGCTCACCCAATTTTGAATGGCAGTATCCGCCTTATTCACTCGTGAACCACGGATGGCTAATCCAGGATAAATGAGGGCTTCAGGACAAGTTTTTTTAAAGTCTTCTAGGCTATTGCCGAATCCTGAGCCTTCATGAGTACAAAAGGGAAAAATAATCTTCCCATCGAAATGATGGTCTTTTAAAAAACTCGCCACGATCATCGGATAGGTCCCCCACCAGTTGGGAAATCCAACAAATAGTATCCGTTCTTTAAAAAACGCAGACGGTACTGTTTGATAGCAGGGAAAATCATTAGCAGCTTTTTCTTTTTTTGCATGTTCGACCATCGCCCGATAACTTTCAGGATAAGGTTCCACAGGGTCAAGAGTATAAAGGGGGCATTGCAGCTGCTCTGACAGCTTCTCTGCTAGAATCTGCGTATTTCCTATGCCCAGTTTTTTGAGCTGTCCCTCAATCAGATTTTCACCAGCTCGTGAACAAACAAGTATTGCCGCCATTGTGTCACCTCCTACTCTTTATTTCCTGATAGATTTAATGGTAAGCCAATCGAGTTGGATTGGCTAATGCTTTTTCACACAAGACCTTATGCTTACAAAGCATAGCTGGTTTCGATATACAAAAAAGAAGCGGATATCACCGCTTCTTTTGATGTTTACACTGAGACTATTGAAAGGAATCGCGAAATCGTCGAATAAACTCGATAACGACTGGAGACAGTACACGATTCTTTTTCCAAACCAATACACAGCTGGTCTCGATTTGTGGTACTAAAGGCAGAAACTTGATTGCCTCATTCCTTCGCTGACCAACAGCGCCACTAACAGTCAGTGCCGAACCAACATGGTTTTCTACTAAGGAAAAGACATTGAATATTAAATTGTAGGTACCCACGATCGGCAACTCTTCCACTGGTGTCTTCGACCATTGGCTGAACATTTGCTGTACTTCTGGACGCTTGGAGATCAATAAAGGCACACCTTTGATGTCTTCGGGTGTAATTTCTTCTTTATGCGCAAGAAAAGAATCAGCCGAAGTCAAAAAGCCCCATGTTTCTTTTCGTGGAAGAACGATTTTTTCATACTTCTCGATTTCAATCGGTTCGATCAAGATCGCTAGATCCAACAAGCCTTTCTCTAGACGATCGCTGATATCATCTCCGGTACCACTATGAATATGAAAGCGAACATCCGGATAATCATTGATAAATTCTTCCAACATCAAGGAAAGCGTATCGGAATTATCTGCTTCCACACAACCAATCGTGAAGTGACCGCTAAATAAATGTTTTTTACGATCTTCAAACGCTTGCATTGTCTGGTCTGTCAAACTCAAAATCTCTTCCGCACGGCTTTTTAAAAAACGTCCCGCTTCCGTTAAAACCATTTTACGATTATCACGAGTGAATAGTGCCGTCCCTAACTCGTCTTCTAATTCTTTTAATTGTCGACTCAATGTCGGTTGTGTGATGTGGAGCACTTCTGCAGCTTGAGAAATCGTCCCTTCCTCCGCAATCGTGTAGAAATATTTTAATAACCGAATTTCCACAAAATCTCCTCCTCATTTTTTTCTTTTGCATTCAAGGTGTTCGAAACAAAAGAGAACCTCCCTCTCCAGTCTTCTTATCAATTCTTATGATAACAAAGAATCACTGTTCCAGCGAATCTAGCTAAAAAAGCGTAGGAAATTGCAGAATTGTAAAAAGATTCGTCAACAACATGTAAAAACTGTTCGCTTAAACGAACAGTTTTGTCAGCTGCTTGCTTTTTACGGCTTTTGGCGTAGGATGTATGAGTATCTTGGTATGAGTCCTCATACAATGATTTGGAGGAATATGATGTTAAATTTATCAATTCTTTTATTTTGTGTAGCGATCGCTTTACTCGGACTTGGAGGATTCATCTTTAGAGTGCGTGCGTTGCTGAACAAACGTCCGTGGAATGGTCCTGTATTGCCATTGTCGGTTATTGGTGTGATTCTATTAATCGTCTCTTTGGTCATGATCTACCTTTCTTATCCTAAATAACACGATTGTAGTCAACCTAGAACGAATAAATTGGAAAAATTGACTCTTCTCGGGAATAAGTGGAAGCTCTTGCTTCTAATCCATCAACTCATCTCAAATGATTCATAAATCAACCGCACTAGTTTACCATAATTATATTATGATTATTTCGATTTGTGGTACATCATGAACATGTAGCCAATTGAGAAACGGCTACTAAACTTGAATTTTGCTAATATCCTAGTTGATCGAGCCAATTCAACAGATTCGGTTCAGCCTCTTCAACACTTCCCGCTCTTGCTACAAAGCCTTCAAGAAAGTCATACGCTGGATACAACGTTTGAAGTTCATTTTGACTATTGGTCAATCCACTTCCCCCATGGGTTGCAAAAGGAATGATTTGTTTATCCGTAAGATCATAGGTTTCAAGAAATGTTAAAACGGCTCTTGGGGCACGGTTCCACCAAACGGGAAAGCCGATAAAGAGAACATCCACTTCAGTCATTTCGGCAACGTCAGTCATCAACGTTGGTCGGGCATCTTCTTCCACCTCTCTAGTCGCAAAAGCTGTATGTTCATCGTAAACGTTAGGGTAACCTACTTCTGTTTGAATCGAGAACAACGCACCGCCGGTCTGTTCAGCAATCATTTCTGCTATCACCTGGACATCTCCTACTAAGGTGTCATCGATTACATTAAAACTACTTCCAGAAACTGCTTCGACTGCTGGTTCATGCTCTAAATTTTCTGGTCTTGTGAAGTAGGCGATCAAAATATCGGCATCCCCATCAATCCCTGTTTCTCTCATTTGTTGCGTAATGGTGTCACTAGTACTTGTTTCTGTTGTACCAATGTCTGGCTCGTCATTCATTGAATCACTGCTACATCCTGTTAGAAAAAGCATTGTCAGAAAAAGTCCTTTTGTCCATTTGTTCATTGAATTGCTCCTTTCTTTTACCATCAAAAATGGTAGTTCCAGTATAATTCTTGAAGTGGACTTTAAGGCAAGGCAAAAAAAGATTTTTAGGGTTTCCTTTCCCTTTCTCTCACAGAATCAGCACATTATAAGAAGCCTTAAAACATTAAGCGTAGCTTTACGGCTCTCCCCTGTCTTATCTTTCATTTTTCCTCGTGATCTATATTTTTACAAGGTAATACCTAATGAAAACAGTACCTTGTTTGAAATGTTAGAAGTAGTTAAAGGATCAGAAAGCGTTTCGTGTCAGAAAATGACCATATATTCATAGAAGTTCGAAAGTCGCTGCTTCACCTTCTGCAGAATTTTTCCCAATAAATAAAGTAAACAATCCAGGTTCGACGCCAAAAGTCAGATCTTTTTGATAGTAAAAAAGATCTTCTTTAGTTATCGTGAACAAAACGGTTATTTCTTCGTATGGAGACAACGGAATTTTTTTATATTTTTTTAATTCTTTCACTGGCCTAACTACCGATCCAACGTGATCTCTGATATAAAGCTGGACTGTCTCCAATCTGGAGTAAGCAGAATTGTTGCGGATCGTAATTTCAGCTTCCAACGTTTCATTCATGGTTGAATCACTCAATTTTAACGAATGGTATGATGCTTCCCCAAAACTCAAACCATAACCAAATGGAAAGAGCGGCTCGTTTGAGCAATCCAGATACTTCGAAACGAAACGTCCTGTATGTGTCTTGCTGTTCAATGGTCTTCCAGTATTGAAGTGATTGTAGTAAAGTGGCAGCTGCCCTACATCTTCTGGGAAGCTCATACTTAAACGACCAGAAGGATTGACCTTCCCAAAAAGTATGTCAACGATTGCTTGTGCTCCTTCTGTACCGGGAAACCATGCCTGTAATATTGCATCCATTTGTTTTGTTTCTTCTTTTAACACCAGTGGGCGACCACTGAAATTGATCAAGATATTTTTTTTACCAAGAGCGGTCATTTTTTTAATAAAAGCTCTTTGAACAGCTGGTAAATGAAGGTCCGTTCGACTGCCAGCTTCCCCACTTTGCAAACTGTGTTCCCCCATAGCAAAAAGAATAATGTCTGCCTCAGTGCCAGCTTTCAACGCTTCTTTCAGCCAAAGATCTTGCTGTGCAGCTGATGAGGAGTTGCCACTGGCAGTATAGCCAAAGTCTCCAAGTATAGAATCATCTTCTAAAAGCGGACAACCTGGTTCGTAATGAACATATTTTTCCGACACTGTATTTTGGAGCGCCGTTTTTAATGTTGTGACATCCTCTGTTTTTCCGTGTACTGCCCATAAACCAATCATTGCTTGGTTGTCACCATATGGACCAACGAGTAATATTTTCTCTTTTTTTGGAGTAAGAGGAAGTACCTCTTGCTTATTCTGCAATAAAACGATCGCTTCGGAGGCAACTTTTCGTGCAAGTTTCCGGTTCTCTTCGGATAAGAGTATTTGAGCTTCTACTTCTTCTGAACTGCCACGGAAGGGATCTTCAAACAGCCCTAAATCCTTTTTAAGTTTCAAGACATGATACACAGCGTCATCGATCAACCGCTGATCGATCGCACCACTTTCCAGCAGCGGACGAAGCTCTTTCGCATAACATCGGGTTTTCATATCGATGTCATTTGTTGCTTCGATCGCTAATTTGGCCGCTTCTCGATCATCCGTAGCAATCCCATGAGGAATTAATTCTTGAACAGCTGCATAATCCGAAATAACGACTCCATCAAACTGCCATTCTTCTCTTAAAATTTGTTTGATCAAAAATTGATTAGCAGTAGCGGGAATACCATCATACGTGTTAAAAGAAGTCATGACTAGTTTGCATCCTGCCTCGACAGCCGCTTTATAGCCGCTTAAGTAGTCTTGACGCAGTTTGCGTTCGCTCATATCAACTGTATTATAATCTCGTCCTCCTTCTGCTGCACCATAAGCAGCAAAATGTTTAACACAGGCAGCGATTCCGAGCAGTGTTCCCCCTTTTTCTTGCTGAATGCCTTCTACCATTGCTTTCGCAAAATCAGCATTTAACAGCGGATCCTCTCCTGTCGACTCCAAGCATCGCCCCCATCGAGCATCGCGTACTAAGTCGACCATTGGTGCATATGTTACGTGTGCGCCAGCCGCTCTTGCTTCTTGTGCTGCGGCTTGATAGGCGCTTTGAATCAATGCTGGATTCCATGTTGCTCCCAATCCCAGAGGGATCGGAAAGACTGTTCGGTATCCATAGATGATATCTGCCATGAACAATAGTGGGATTTTGTGTCGACTTTTTCTTAAGTAGTCTGTTTGAATCTTTCGAGTTACATGGGCACCTGTGACGTTTAATACCGAACCGACAACATCGATGGTTTGTTGTTCGATGCCAAGTTTTTGCTGAGGACCCAAAGACAAATCGCTTCCGTGAAAGAATTCTCCAGATAACTGCACCAATTGGCCGATTTTTTCGTCTAAGGTCAGTTGGTTGACTAATTGTACCAGTGTTTGATTTTTCATATTAATACTCCTCGCATAGTTTTTTCTATTGATATCTTATTTCTGGTGTGATGAATCGAGTCTTTCCTGTAGCTGCTTCTGCAAAGACTCCTAACTGGACACCGGTAAATTTTGAGTCAGAACATTCATTTGTAAAATGACGTACAGCGATTTGATCTTTGAACACTACTGTATTCGTTTCATCTAAAATCAGCAGGTGGTAGCTGTTGCTGTCTCCAGACAATTTCAGAGTCAACCGCTCTCTATCTTTTAAATTATTGGATCGATACAGAAGTAAATCAAAGATGTTTTTCCTGCCAAAAAGTTCTGTTTGGTGTTTTGTTTTTCGCAATCCAAATTGGCAAAAATGCAAGTCATCCTTGTAGATTGCTATACCAAAAGTCCCCTCCTGACATTCGTCGACCATCAAAGTGGTTTCAAAGCAGCAGGTAGTATCAGCTTGACATAAGGACAAAAAGGCAATGGGCTCGTCCTTAGAAGTTCCTAAACGAGTCGGTAAGTTATCAATGATCAAATCAGTATCATACGTATAATCAATTGGCAAACGTACACTCTGCAACTTCTTGCAGAGAAAAGGTACTAGTTCATTCCGCTGCTTAACGCTTTTTGAAAAACGATCTGTTTCAACTTCAACCGATGCATTCCCTGTCTGATTGACGACTGGCCAACCATCTATCCACTCTACAGGTAATAAAATCGTTTCACGACCAAGCAGGGTGAAATGACGGTTGGGCCTAGTCGCAAGAGCTGTCAGCCACCAAGAACCTTTTTTGTCTTGAAAGAAATCTGCGTGCCCTACGGCTTGAAGCCTCGATTTGATATCTCTATTAGAGAGGATAGGATTCGTATTAGCTCCTTCATACGGACCATTGATTGATTTGCTTCTTTGAATCGTTACCATATGGCCTTCTCTTGTGCCACCTTCTGCCAATACAAGATAGTACCATTCGTCTTTCTTGAATAAATGCGGTGCTTCTGCGTCGCGTCCACCGCAACCTTGGCTGATTTCTACCGGATCTGTCAGCATTTTCCCGCTGTAAGGATCGATTTCAAATTGTAGAATGCTGTTTTTCCCTTTCATTGATGCAGCAAGTTGGAAGAAAAATCGGCCATCAATAAATGAAATTGAGGGATCGATCCCAAAAGGACAATCGATCCAGATTGGATCAGACCAACCATGGTCAAGGTTTTTCGTATGGCAGATGAAATTCCCTTGGGTGACATTTGTACATACAAGAAAATATGTTTCCTCAAAGAAGCGGATCGTTGGGGCAAAAAGTCCCATCGAGTTGCTGATTTCTTTCAGATTGATATGATCCGGACAATCAATCGCATACTGCTTAAAATGCCAATTGAGCAGATCCTGGCTTTCAAAAATCGGCAGACAAGGAAAAAATTCAAAACTTGAACAGACTATATAGTAGGATTTCCCATCGAAACAGATACTCGGATCAGGATGAAATCCTTTGATAATTGGATTGGTATACTTCATTGTGCTCCTCTTTTCTCTTTTAGTGCCACATGTAAAAAGAAGAAAGCGACACTAGCCGCTTTCTTCATCGAGTTTACACTTTCTCCTTCAATGCGGCTTGTTCCAATTGATAGGTTTCTTTATCCAGCTTTTTAAACCACGGATACCATAATATCGGTGACAAAATCAGTTGAATGAACAACTGTAGAATGATAATCGATAGTTTCCCTTGAACAGCTGCATGGAACCCAATTGGTAAACCGAAAATGGCAGTAACACCAGTAAAACGAGCGACAAATCCAAAACGTGTTAAAACATAAGCTAAAATTAAAGCAATGCTATTATTGGTAATGAATGGTACCGCTAATTTAAAGTTTAATACCAAAGGCGTACCAAAAATCAATGGTTCAGTGATTCCGAAAAGAGCTGGAACAATTGCGACTTTCCCTGTTTCTCGATACTGCTTGCTTTTCGCTCGCAGCATTAATAATGCTAATCCTAAGCCCATACCGCTCCAAGTTATGATCATAAAGAATGCATAGCCAGTAATGTTTGGCGGTGTTTGGCCTGCCGCAACAGCGTTTAAGTTCTCGACGTCCATTGCCATCCACAGGGCTTGAACGATCGGCATAACGACATTTGTTCCATGAATACCGAAAAACCACAAAACCTGTTGAATCAGTGAGATCAGAATGACTGCACTGATTGATCCTCCGATCCCTTGAAGCGGTTCTTGTATGATACTGTAAACAAACTGATGCATGTGGCCGAAGCTGGTTGCTTCAAAGAGTGAATTTAATACAATGAAGAGCACACTGATAAGAACCGTAGGCAAAATTGATTCAAATACTTTTGTTACCATAGGAGGTACACCTGCTGGCATTTTGATCGTCCAACCTTTGTCTTTCAGCCAAATATATACTCTTCCACTTACCAAACCAACGATCATTGCGGAAAATACTCCTTGTGCACTTAGCCAAGTAGCTGGAATCGCGCTGACTTCATCCGTCGTTGTACCTAGAGGGGTAATGATAAAGAAACTAAGCAATGCGATAATAGCAGCGGAAATACCATCTTCTGACGGACGTAGATTTTTCACTAAATGATAAGCCATTAATACCACGACATAAACAGCCATCGAGCCAATAGTTATTTGATTTAGTTTGCTAAAAACATTTGCGAAACCAGCTAAAAATGAAAGTGCTGGAAGACTATTAGGTAATACTAGAAGTAAAACAGCGATCGAGCCGATCAAAATAGGACCTAGTGTCCCCATCATCGCACCGGAGATCGATTTTAAATAAGCATTGTTGCCTAATTTATCAAAAAAAGGACTTAATTTATCGAAATAACCTGTGATTTTTTCTTTCATAATATTTCCTTCCAATCATTTATTGTTGATTTGATAGCGCCTTCAATTTCAACTTGTTTTCAATATAACAAATTATTCTACTGACGCGAATATCAATAAACGTTTTCTTTTTAACAAAAACACAGATTTGACTACTCGATAACGGATTGTTAAAATCGAAAAAAAGGAGTAAAACGATGGACCATTTAGCGCTAGACAACTTGATCCGTGAAGTTTCTTATCATGAAGAAGCTTACCGTGACGGCAATTTAAAACCCGACTATTCAGATTTTAAAAAAGTAGTTGTTAACGATCAAGAAGTTCTTTGTATGGAACTGACAGATTTACAGATGATTACTAAAGATCAGCCGTTTTTTATAAAACGACATTCTCGTTTTCAGAATTATCCTATTCACTGTCATGATTGGATTGAATTTAACTATATGTATGCTGGAAAATGTCAGCAGATCATTAACAATGAACCACATTTTCTGTATGAAGGGCAAATTTTGCTGATGGATGCAAATACTGTTCACAAGATTGAACCGCTTGGCGAAGATGATATTCTCATTAATTTGATTATTCCCAAGTACTATTTAACTGCAAATTTCTTCAACCGTTTTTCCTCGGACAGCGTTTTGACTTCATTCTTTATTGAAGCCATCACTCATGGAATGAAACATGATCGATTTATTCATTTTGCTTCAGAAACAAGGACACGTCTACAGTTCTTTTTTAAAGAGTTGTTATGCGAATGGTTTGATCGTTCCACAGCATATACCGACATTTGTGAAGGATTGTTGAGTTTGATCATTTCGGATCTTGTGAATATCTATCAAGATTCTTATACGGATCGTTCCGATCAATATCGAAAGAGCCCGATTGTTCCAATTTTGAAATACATCGAGAAAAATTACGCAAATTTGACTTTGACAGAATTATCGGAACAATTCAACCTTAATCCCAATTATCTGTCCAATCTTTTAAAAAAACATACCGGCTATTCTTACAAAAAACTTGTAATCAATCAACGTATCTTGGCAGCAGATCGTTTTTTACTTTCAACCGACATGGATATCGTTGATATTTCGCAGCAAGTCGGCTTTGAGAATATTAATTTCTTTTACCAAAAATTTAAAGAAACATATGGCATTACTCCTGGTACAAGAAGAAAGCTGCATTTTTAATAAAACATAAAGTCAAGTTACCACTAAAGCAACCTATTCTATTTTTTCAAAAATGATTCTTCCCATGCAGAAGTCCTAAAAGTTATTGAGAAGGTAAAAAAGACAGGCCTGCCTTTTGAATAAACTACCTTCTAACTTAATAAAAGCTCAATGAGCAAAATGTGCCTCACTGTATGATTCTAGTCAATACTATTTCTCATTCGATACTTGTAATAGAACATAAATATACTCCAGCAGCACCTAGTATTTGAGATCGTTGAAAAGACTGTAATTGAGTAGAATCTTTGAGAGTTTAATCAGTATACGGATTCTGATTTTGCCTCTTGGGTAAACATATCCGAAATGCAATTATTTAATAGATATTTTCTAGTGTTGAAACATGATTTAAAACAGATATTCTCTTGTTGAACTCAATTTTGCAAACTTTTAAGAGAGAAATTTACTATACGCATGATATCATTTCCTGTTTTATTTTCGAGCAAGATTTTACTTCGTTCAAAGCTTTTTTAGTATCGACGTTAAAACCAGTTAAGCACTATGCCTAACTGGTTTTGACTAAATTTTCAGTTGTGTCTTTCTCTACCAACACTAAATGTAGAAGAGATCTAAATTTTCAGTTATATCATTCTCTTTCAAGCTTATATACTGAAGAGCCGAGATAAGCAGTTAATTCATTTTGTTTTACGACTTTTTCATTTAGTTATCGATTTTTCTCAAATTAGCAGCGACAAAATGATTTGTTCCTACCTGAACCCAATCCGGGTCCGCTGTTTCTTCTGTTTTAAATGTGGTGAAATCAAAGACATTGTTTTCCTTACTGTAAAAGTCATCAGGCGCTGTTTTCTTGTTTCGAATGTCGGTTCTTAAAAATGCAGCAAGTAAGCGCCTTGTGTACGGATGGTAAGCATTTTTGAATATCTCATTGATTGGGGCACTCTCGACGATTTTTCCCCCATGCATCACGATCACATCATCGGCCATTTTACTAATGACACCCAAATCATGGGTAATAAATAAAATACTTGTATCCAGCTTGTCTTTTAACTCATTCATTAACTTAAGGATTTCTGCTTGGATGATCACATCGAGTGCGGTAGTCGGTTCATCGGCAATCAATAGCTTCGGATTGCAGGCTAATGCCATTGCGATCATTACTCGCTGACTCATTCCTCCAGATAACTGATGAGGATATTGCTTGGCTACTCGTTTAGGATCTGTGATCTTGACAGCTTCTAACAGCTCATATGCCCGTAAAGTCGCCGTCTTATTGTCGACGTGCTGATGAAGTTTCAAGGCTTCTGTCAGTTGTGCTTTGATTGTAAATACCGGATTCAAACTTGTCATAGGCTCTTGAAAGATCATTGAAATATCATTTCCACGAATTTTTAAAAGCTCTTTTTTGCTTAATTCGAGGATATTTTTTCCATCAAAACGGATCTGCCCTTCCGCTATATACTGATTTCGCTGAAAAAGTTGAAGGATCGACATGGCTGTTTGACTTTTGCCACTCCCACTTTCTCCAACGATTCCTAATGTCTTCCCTCTTTTTAATGAAAAAGTAACGCCTTTGACAGCTTTGACAGTGCCCCGTTTCGTATCAAAATACGTATGCAGATTATCAACTTCTAGTAAATCCATCTGGACCTCCTTTTGATTTTTTTCCATTAAACCAATCGTATCATGCTTATGGTTCGATTGATTGACTCATCAACCATGTTTCAATTTCTATGTTCTAAAAAAACTATTTTCGCGTACACTTCACAAAATGATTCGGCTCGACTTCTACCCAATCTGGATCAGCATCAGTTTCTTTTGAATAGTTGAATGCCAAATCAGGATGGGTTTCATCAAGAGCCCATGGGCGATACTCTTCGTCTAGCGTTGGAATGGCATTTAATAATTGCCGTGTGTACGGATGGATCGGGTTAGAAAAAATCGTCTCAGCTGAAGCTAATTCTACAAGATGCCCAAAATACATCACACCGATCCGATCAGAAATAAATTTTACGACTCCAAGATCATGGGTGATAAACAAGTAAGTCAAATTGAGTTCTTCCCGCAAATCATGAAGCAAATTGATGATCTGTGACTGAATCGAAACATCTAACGCTGAAACAGCTTCATCGCAAACAATGAATTTGGGCTTTAAAGCTAAGGCACGAGCAATCCCGATTCGTTGTCGTTGTCCACCAGAAAATTGATGCGGATAGCGATGAATAAATTCTTTCTTTAACCCGCATTTTTCCATGATATCAAGAATATAGGTTTCATAGTTTGGGTCCTTTTTACTAGCAAAAAATTTGTGTATCAACAAACCTTCTCCAATAATATCACCCACTGTTAACCGTGGATCTAGTGAGGAGTAAGGGTCCTGAAAGATAATTTGCAGGTCTTTTCGTAAAACTCTTGATTCCTTTTGAGTCAAAGCAGCTAGATCGATGCCAGAATCAAGCTGCTCTTCATAGTATGAAAAATCTTTTTTGTTCATGACATCTTTTTTTAGTTGTGCGACTTGCTTATCAATAGCTGCTAAGTCATTTTGTTGTTCAGCGATCGTTTTTTCCAAATTTATGAGCTCTGATTGATCCACTGCCCCATTCATCGCTTGTTTTTGCTGATTAAATGTTAACGCTCGCTTGCTAGCGGCAACTTTTGCTGCAGCTTCGTAACGAGACGAAAGAAGCTTACTGACCTTTTGTAGATCATCATGCAAAATCAAGCCTCCGACTAATCGTAGGGTATTGCCATATTCATTTTCAAAAGCGATTTTCTTTAGACGCAACCGTTCCGTTGTTGCTTCTACATCAGCAGCTGAATCAGTAGCGAGTTTTGATTCGATCGACTGGAGCTCATTGACAGAATCAGTAAACTGTTTCATCTTTTGTGGCAGTTGTTGATAGACTTTTTTTACGTAACGAGGCATGAAATCTTCGATCGTCTCTCCATAGTAAAGGGTCGAGCCTCCGGTTTGTCGCTGGAGCTGAATAATCGTGCGTCCAAAGGTCGATTTTCCACAGCCACTTTCACCGACGATGCCTAATGTTTCTCCTTCATATATATCGATCGTAAGATCTTTATTTGCTTTCACATAGTCTTTTCCCACCCCAAAAAAGTTTTTCTTCTTCACAGGAAAATACTTTTGTAGATTCTTGACGCGCATGATCGTGTCCATAACTGCTTACCTCTCTCTCATCTTCGGATCGATGGCATCACGGATTCCGTCACCGATCAAATTGAAGGATAAAATGGTCAACATGATCGCGATCCCTGGATAAATCGTCAGGTAGGGATGTGTTCGGATATAGCCTCGTCCAAAATTTAACATCGTTCCCCATTCCGCAACGGAAGCCTCCATACCTAAGCCAATAAATCCTAAGCCAACAGCAGATAAAATTGCTGTGGCAACGCCCATTGATGAATGCACAATGACTGGTGAAAGGATATTTGGCAAGATGTGTTTAAAAATCAGCAATCCATTATTTGCGCCCAGCGCTTTTCCAGCTTCAATAAATTGCTTCTCTTTGACCGCCATCACACTTGCCCGAATAATACGAGCAAAAATGGGGATATTCGCCAACCCGATCGCCAAGATCATGTTCGGCAGACTGGATCCCAAAGAAGCCACGATGGCGATTGCCAACAAAATGGAAGGGATGGATAGTAAGATGTCACAAAAACGCATAATCAGCGTATCGATCCACCCTCTGAAATAACCGGATAAGACACCTAAGATGCCACCAAAAAAGAGTGCCAGTAACACCGCACAAACGCCTACAGTAAGCGATATTCTCGTGCCGTAAATCAAACGAGACAATACGTCACGTCCCAAGTCATCTGTCCCAAACCAATGAGAACGACTTGGAAATTGCAATGCATTGGCTAGATTTTGCTCCCGCATACCATAGGGAGCTATAAAGTCTGCAAAAATCGCAGTAATCGTCAGTAACGTGATAAATAGTAACCCAAACATTGCTCGGCGATTTGCTTTTAAGGAAAGCCAAATCTCTTGTTTCGATCCTTCTGGTACGCCTGCAAGTGCTTGCGTTTTCGCTATGGCCTTTTTTCTAGAAAACATGAGTTCCTCCCTTAATCATATGAGGTTTTAATTCGCGGATCGATATATGCATAGAGAATATCGACACATAGATTAACCATCGTAAAAATAAATGCAATAAATAAAACGCCGCCTTGGACGATCATTGTGTCTCTTGTACGGATCGCATTCACCATCAATGTCCCGATCCCATTGATACTAAAAACAGTCTCGGTCAATACAGCCCCACCTAATAAAGCCCCAAACTGCAAACCAATGACTGTCACTACGGGAATCAAGGCATTTCTTAAGGCATGATGGAACGTCACCTTTGAACCATTTACTCCTTTGGCTTTTGCCGTACGAATATAATCTTGGTCTAAAACGTCCATCATACTCGACCTTGTGATCCGGGCGATCGTGCCAATTGATGAGGAAGCCAATGCAAATACTGGCATGATCATTTGCTGCCAAGTATCAAAACCAGATGCTGGCAACCAGCCCAGGGTAGAAGTAAAAAGAATAATTAAAAGGAGTGCCTGCCAAAAGGTTGGCATAGAAACCCCAACTAGTGAAAGAAACATCACGAAATTATCAACCTTGGAATAAGGTCTCGAAGCAGAGATCACTCCCAGTGGAATACCAATCAGCGAGGCAAATAACACACTCCATACTGATAATTTGATTGTGTTGGGCAAACGGACTAGGATTTCATCCATGACCACCCGGCCAGAAACATACGATCTCCCAAGATCAAATTCGATGACAACATTTTTTATATAATGAAAAAATTGTTCGATAAAACTACGATCAAGCCCCATTTGCACACGCATAGCCTCATATTGTTCAGGAGTCGCTCCTTCCCCCAACACCATCGTTACAGGGTCTCCAGGTGATAGATACATAATCGTAAATACAATAAAAGAGACGCCTAGCAGGATAGGAAACAACCACAGAATTCGTTTTACAATATATTGGAACATCTATTCATCTCCTCAAAATAAAGAGCCATTGCGGCTCTTTATTTTATACTCTCAATCCAATTTAGTTTTTTGACACCGTATCTAAGAAGTAACTTCCAGTTGGATGATGTTCGAACCCTTGCACCCAGTTGCGGATACCTGAAACATTTTCTCTGGTTTGTAAGTAAACCCATGGCATCTCATCATTGATAATCTCTTGCGCCTCGTGATAATAGGCCAAGCGTTCCTCTTGGTCAGAAGTGCTACGAGCTGCATCAAGTAATTCATCTACCCGTTCATTATGATAGAACGTACGATTTCCAGCTTCGCCAAAGCTACTTGAATGGAACAGTGGATACAATCCATAGTCAGCATCTGTTGTGATCGTTGTCCAACCTAGTAAGAACATATCTGGTTCACCAGCTGCTGCAGCATCTAAAAATGCTCCCCACTCCATTTGGTTGACCTCAACAGTGATACCTAATTCTTCTAAAGCAGCGGAAACAACCTGCGAGACACGGATTCGTTCTTGATTGTTATCACCGACATACAACGAAAGGGAGAAGCCGCCATCTGGATAACCAGCTTCTGCTAATAGTTCTTTTGCTAATTCAACGTCATAAGGAGTAGCTTCCAAGTTTTCATTATATCCAAAAACCAATTCGTTGATCGGTCCACTCATTTGAGTCCCGATCCCCATATGAACCGTTTGGATAATCGATTCGACATCGATAGCATGGGCAATCGCGCGACGTACCCCTACTTCTTGCAATGGTGTATCATTTCGAACGTTGAAACCTAAGTATTCCGTTCCTAAATTTTCTGTCGCTAATAAAGTCAATTCATCGTTTTCTTCAACCTTTTCATTATCAGAAGGAGCGATATCATAAACAATATCGACGGTTCCTGACTCTAGTTCAATCAAACGAACACTTGAATCTGTAATTGTCCGAAACTCAATTCTTTCCATTCCCGCTGGCTCATCCCAGTGATCGTCAAATCGATCTAACGTCACGTGACTACCGGTTGCCCATTCAACAAATTCAAAGGGACCCGTTCCCACAACGCTGCTGATACCATAATCTTCACCAGCTTCTTCCACAGCTTTCTCACTCAAAATTCCAACCGCAGGATGTGCTAAATGAGTCAAGAAAGGCCCGAAGGCACCATTTGTCCCGATATGGATCGTATGATCATCGATCACTTCGATCGTATCAGGATCGATCGAACCAATGATATGACTGATCGAAGGTGAGTCAACCGCCCGTCGAAGGGTGTAGGCAACATCAGAAGCTGTCATCGCTTCCCCATTATGAAAGACAACATCTTCTCGCAACTTGAACTCATAAAGGTTCTCTTCAATTTCTTCCCACTCTGTTGCTAACCCTGGCACTAACTCAAGATCGTTCGTCTGTTTGATCAGTGTTTCATAAATCTGTCTTGCTACCCTGGTAGTTGCTTGGTCGTTCGTTTGATGGATATCTAATGTCACTGGATCCGCACCTGATGCGACCACTAATACATTAGGATCAGAACTAGCTCCCCCTGACACATTCCCTCCCGAACTATCTGTTGGGTCTTGGCCTCCACTACCACAAGCACCTAATACCATCAGACTTGTTAACAATACGAGTGCCCAGCTTGTTTTCCTTTTTTTCATGTTATCCTCCATTTCGTCCCCTGTAACTTAAGGATTTTTTTTTGCGCTCTTCTTCATACCAGCAAATATAGAAATTAGACGCATTGGCGTGTAACTTGGATCGAAAACACATACGCTCGTCCTGTTTTCTATCAACTAACTATAAAAAATTTGCTCATAATGAAGAAGCTTTTATCTGAATGATGAAAATTTTCAGATAATAACAAACTTTAGCTTGGAAATGTGATAGATTTGTGATGAACACCTAAGAAAATTGTCATTTTGTTAGAATAAAATGAAGAATTGCGATTTATTATCATTAATTTGACTTTTTCTTATAAAAACCCATTCAGTTAACAACAACTAATTCTTATTTTTGTTTCATTTGAATGAAAGTATGACAACGATTCTGTACTAGAAATTTTAAGTCTATAAATTTTTATCGTCATCAAATATAAACGATATATATCATTCTGTGATAAACTATTTTTGAATAAAGATAGGAGTGATTGAATGAACATTTTCTTCAGACCACCAAAAGAAGATGATATTGATCAAATCATGCAGATTGAAAATGCAGGATTTACAGTTGATGAAGCAGTATCCAAAACATCGATGATGGATCGAATACATACAATAAGTGACAGTTTTATTGTTGCTATAAATGAAAAGGATTGTCCGATCGGTTACGTTGTAGGGCCCATTATTTCTAAACGTTATCTCTCTGACGATCTCTTTGAAAGTACTTTTCCTAATCAGCCTTTTGGTGGCTACCAAAGTATTCTGAGCTTAGCTGTCGCTCCTGATTATAGAAACTGTCAGATTGGTAGCAAACTACTGTCAGCCCTAAAAGAACAATGTCGTCTTCAATACAGAAAAGGAATCACCTTAACTTGTTTAGAATCATTGATTCCATATTACGAAAAGCAGGGCTATCAACTAGAAGGACTGTCAGAATCAAAACATGCTGGTGTTGCTTGGTATAATATGGTGCTAGAATTGGACGATACGCTTAATGAATTCTAATAAAAACTGCATACTAAATGAAACGCCATTCAAAAGTAAGATATTTAGTCTAACTTTTGAATGGCGTTTCATCTCAAATTAATATTATTTAGGAATTTTTCTAAAACTTACTCTGATTTTTCTTGCTAACTTTTCATCCGTCAACGCTTTTTTAGTATTTGAAAGCAACATAACTCTTGATTCAGTGGGATCCATAATATATTTTCTCTCCCATTGATCTTGATCTGGACCATCGCCAATGATACGAATGTAAGACAACAGACTTTTGATCATCTCTTTTGTCAATGTTAGGTTGGTATAGCCATCATTTTCATAAAAATCATACCATGTATCACTTGGATTTTCCTTTAGTATTTGAATTAGTTGATGGATTTCTTCTAACGCATCGAAAACTTTTACAAATACAAAGACCATTTCTTCCCGATCAAGCATCTGATAAGCGTCTAACAAATGGAGCAGTGCTTTTAATGTTTTGCATTGAACGGCTACTGAGAGGTAAATATCATTAAAAAAGCGAGCATTTTGCGCACGTTTATCCTGAAGGGATGATGTAATCTGCTGGCATCTCAGCAATAGATTCTCCCAGGCTGCTATCTTTTCTCCTACTATAGAGAAAATTTCTGTGACTTGCTCCTTGATTTTTTTATCACCCGTCAACCATTCTATCCTCGGAATTTTTGTTTCTTGCTTGAGCCAGGATTGAATAATTTTTCGAATCAAATAACAGGCAAACTCGTCCCCAGCGGTTTGATCCTCATGTGTTCCATAGCGAATAATCGCTTCAAAGTAAGCTTCATAGACAGCTTGGATCTCTTCTTGCTGATTTTGATAATATTGTGTTACATGCTCTGAAATTATCTCTTGATTGATTCGTAACTGATAATCTGCTCGCCAGAAATTCGCTATTTCTTGTAAGAACAAAATATGCGGTTTTATGTTGCCTGTATTGACTAAGACAAACTTATCCATCTTGACTTCTCTAACCGCCATTAACTCTCTAGAAACAAATTCTGGGCTATTAGGCAAGATCGTCAAGAAATTAGATGCTTGTAAATCATGAAAGGCAACGTGATAATAGATTCCTCTTGATTGATTTGGTTTTGATGTGTTTGTTAGCACCTCATCTCGTGGATCGTGATTTTCTTGTCTACGAGAAACCATTTTGCCATAACCATTATCCGCCCAAATCTCAATCACATCATCTGGAAGCTCAAGTAAGCCAAGATTAAATAATTCCGTCATCTCCCCATAAATGTTCATTGAACATACTGCATGAGGATCGACTTCTTTAACCATATGATATTGCAGATGGACGATTTCGTTGATCACTGCTGCTTTTTCCGCTGCTGACCACTGTCGATCAAGATCTTCTGCCCAAAAAGGACAATCTCCTTGTCCGCGAAAACCAAGTGTGTAGATAACCTTGGTACCTTTTTGCTCGTGTATGGCTTTTTTCCATAATTCCTGAAACAACGCAAAATGTTCCTCGTATGAAGCCTTCAAACCAGGATACCTTCTAGCAAACATCTCAGCGCCTAGTGGCTCGGCATGATGATGTGTATAGATCAACCCCATCGCTTGCGCACTTTCTCGATGTCTATGACTGTTCTTATCTGTTCCAGGAATGATGACATTTCCGCCTAAACGTAACAATGTTTCATAAAGACGTTCCCATACATATTCATTCGAACCATTATCTTCCCATTGATCCAGCAGCAACTCATCATTGACGAACCAGCCCCGATAGTCCGTTGCAAAATCAGGCAATGTTAAGTCAAAACCTGTCCATTCAATAAATGGCTTTTTTATTGGGGGAATCTCCATGAAATACCAAAAGGGTTGAACACCTAAAATTTTTTGAGAGATTTCAAGAACCCCATACATTAATCCTAACGGTGTTTCAGCACACACTTTTACTTTATCTGGCGATACGAAAAGTATATGAAAAGCATCCGTTTCATTTTTTCCATCAAGTAAAACCAATTCAATTTCATTTGCCTTCCTCGTGTCTGTCACAACGGTTAAAATGTCACGCTGCAAGATCTTGCAAGCATGTCCAATCACTTCATTTTTCAACTGTTTTGACGTGACAGAAGTATTTTTCGAAATGAAAAATGGTGTTTCCATGTAATCCCCCGTTTCATCTTTTTCTTTCATTATTTTAACTCTAATGAGAATCCAACTACTGTACTGTAACTAATATTCTATCTATAACTTGATAGTCAATTCGCTCTTAGAAAAAGTAGGACCACATTCTAAAAATCATTCTAATAATCCCCATTTAAACACTTTGAGATCGTTTACAAGTATAGAATAAACGAAACCTTTCCCCAAAAAAATAGAGAAAATCGATGAAAAAATTAAAAAAACAGACTTTTTTCGTATTGTGGTTTTAATCGTCTTCTTTTAAGTAAACACGTCTCTCATAGACAGATTACTTTAATTCAATCAATAATTTCGTCCTTCCCATTACTAGATTGGCGATACAAGTTAGCTAAAATTTCCCTCGCTTAGCACCTTCATCCTGATATAATGAAGTAAATCAACGACAAGGAGCCATAGCATGTCAAAAATAATTATTTCTGGAAGTATCGCTTTTCAAAAGGATTTTGAAGAACTGACGAATACACTTACTGAAAATGGTCATCAGGTGATCAATTATCCAAAAGCCACGGACGATCTTTCTACTCAGTTTCCAACCTTATTCGTAGACTTTTATAAAGACATAGAAAAAGCCGAGATTTTTTATTTGTATAACAAAGAAAAAAATGGCATCTGTGGTTATATCGGTGCAGCTGGCTTTGCGGAAGCAACCTTTGCTTTGACTCGAAAACTACTGTACGGACAGAAAATCCAATTGTTTTTGCATGAGGAACCGAGTGAAAAAGTAGCTTGCTCTGAAGAGATTGGGCTGTGGAAAGAGAATGGTTGGATCACAGTTAAAAATCTAAACACGTTTTTGGATTGAGAAAAAAATACTTTTTATATGAAAGCTGGCGGTAGTCTGATGAAAAAGCTTATATTGATCAGTGGTACGATGGGAATTGGTAAATCAACTATAACTGAAGAACTATCCAAACAAACAAAGCAGTCTGTTTACCTTGACGGGGATTGGTGCTGGATGATGAATCCGTTTATCGTCAATGAAGAGAATAAGGATATGGTGATCAACAATATCCATTTTCTGTTAAACTCTTTTATCAATAACTCTATGATCAACGTCATTTATTTTTGCTGGGTTATGGATGAGCAAAAAATTGTGGATCGAGTCTTGAACGGCATCGCATTGGAAGATATTGACGTGCAACACTTCTCATTAATTGCCTCGCCAGAAAAATTGCAGAAAAACTTTGAAGGAGATATAACCACCGGGAAACGAACACTATCTGATTTACAGCGTTCACTGGATAGGTTACCAAAATATACTGAATTGCGTTCAAGAAAAATTGATATTTCCCATTACTCTGTTGCGGAGACCGTTTCAAAAATAAGAAAATTAATTTTGGCATCTTCTTAAATATTCCTTCAATTAGTAAATTTTGGCCCATGTTTTTTAACGCAACTATTCTCAGAGAGCTACTTCTTGTGACTGACACAAATAAGCCCACACTCATAAGAGCATGGGCTTATTGAGATCATTGTCAATTCTAAATCTTCAATTGAAATCTGGCTTTTATCAATTCAGATTTCAATTGCTGAATAATGGTGACAATTTCTTATTATTCTTCAATTACATATACTTCTCAACTTCATCAATTTCTTTTTGTAGTGCTTTTTCATCGTACTTTTCATACTTACCGGCTTCGTGTGCGATCTTTTTGATTTCATGAATCGCTTTTTTCTCAACGATCCATTTCTTCATACTATGTTTTTTTGCATCTGCATCTAGTGTGTCTAATTCAGCTAAATTTTCATCTAACTTATCAAGAACCTCTGCAATCTTTACCAATGCTTTTGCTTCCTTTTCTTCATAGTTTGTCATAGATATCACTCCTTAAGTATTTGATATATTTATCTTACTGCTGTAATTAAATATTTTCAAATTAAATGTACTGTGTATCACAAAGTTTTATCTTATTCTCACTGAATAGATAAAAGCTATAATTTTTTTGCAATATTCTATTCATTTTACATTTATTTTTATCCTTAAAGATGTATCATAAGAGAACTATCGATTATATAAAAAATGCCTTAGTGAAACATCAAACATTCGGTGTATCGTTTGCAATAAAAACATCTAGTTTTTTACCTTCTTATGGTTGCAGCAGAATTTTACCGATACTTTTTCCAGATTCTAAATAATCATGGGCAGCTTTTCCGTCAGCTAATGAAAAAATGGTTGGTTGACTGATTTTCATTTGATCCTTGCTAAAGTAGTCAAACAATCGAGAGCTTCTTCTCTCCCGCTCTTGAAAACTTGTCAAGTAATCCCAGAGATCTCCTGTCAAAATACTTTTTGATTTAGATAGCAAGGGAATAAAGTCGATCGCTGGCGGATTTCCGCCGGCCATGCCAAAAAAGACAACCTTCCCTCTATTTTTGAGCAAGTCGACACTTTCGGCTAATGTATGCCCAATGCCATCATAAACGGTATCAAAGAAAGAAGTGTAGGTATCTTGCCATTCTGTATTTCTTAAAAAAACTTGTTTTGCGCCTTGGTCTAAAGCCAGTTGCCGCTTTTCTTCCGTAGAAGTGACGCCATACACTTCTAGACCATCTGCGGTTAATAATTGCGATAAAATTTGTCCGACGCCACCACTTATCCCATGGACGAAGACCTTACTATGATTCACATTATTGCCAAGATCATGAGCTAAAAAATCAGCTGTCAACCCTTGCAGACCAATACTGGCTGCTAATTTAGGTGGTATACCTGATGGGATACGGATGGCATTTTCCTCAGGAACAGCCACCAATTCTGCATTAGCAAAAGGAACATCCACAAAAAGAATCGTTTCCCCTAGCTGAAACTTGGAGACAGATGTTCCTTTTTGAATAATCCTCCCTACCCCTTCATAGCCATTAATAAGAGGCTCTCGGGATTCAATATGATAGGTGCCCTTTCTCCGATAAATATCAGCATAATTCAACCCAATATACACCATTTCTACCAATAGCTCATTTTCATGAATGATGGGATCCGGCAAATCCCCATATGTTAAAACAGTTGAATCACCGAATTCATTAAAATACAACGCCTTCATGCGCAAATCATCTCCGATCTTCAATCTATCAAAAGCCACGCATCAATCGATTGAAACTATCTACTAAACAACCGACGAATGTCCCTTCGGTCATTTTATATTTTTCCTTTTATTAAAAAAAGCACCTTCTCTCGAAGGTACTTTCATTTTATTCCTCTTACTGACATCCGTCAAAACAGATTATTTCTTCGGTTCGTCCTCATCCATCTTCAGAACTGCCATGAAGGCTTCTTGCGGTACTTCGACGGAGCCGATTTGTTTCATCCGCTTCTTCCCTTCTTTTTGTTTCTCTAGGAGTTTGCGTTTTCGAGAAACGTCACCGCCGTAACATTTCGCCAATACGTTTTTACGCAAGGCTTTGATGTCGGAACGCGCAACGATTTTTTGTCCGATGGCTGCTTGGATCGGTACTTCAAATTGTTGTCGTGGGATCAGTTTTTTCAGTTTTTCAACGATGGCTTTACCGCGTTCATAAGCAAAGTCACGGTGAACGATAAAGCTTAACGCATCGACTTTTTCAGTATTCAGCAAGATGTCCATCTTCACTAGCTTGCTAGTTCGGTAACCAGACATTTCATAATCGAGTGATGCGTACCCTTTGGTGCTGGATTTCAATTTATCAAAGAAATCAAAGACGATTTCCGATAGTGGGATCTCATAAACGACGTTTACACGATAATCATCCAAGTAATCCATCGTGACAAAGTCTCCCCGTTTGCGTTGGGACAATTCCATTACAGCACCGACGTAATCATTAGGCACCATGATTTGTGCTTTGACGTAAGGTTCTTGTACGTTTTCAATCGTGACTGGTTCAGGAAATTCTGCTGGGTTATCAACGACGACCATTGAGCCATCTGTCTTGTTGACATGATAGATTACGGATGGTGCAGTCGTAATCAACTCAAGGTTAAATTCACGTTCTAGCCGTTCTTGCACGACATCCATGTGTAATAGGCCTAAGAAGCCGCAACGGAACCCAAATCCTAATGCTTGAGAGGTTTCTGGTTCAAATTGCAATGCTGCATCATTCAATTGTAATTTTTCCAATGCTTCTCGAAGGTCGTTGTAGCGTGAAGTATCGATTGGGTACAATCCGCAATAAACCATCGGATTCATTTGACGATAACCAGCTAAGGCTTCTTCTGCTGGATTGTTGGCTAATGTCACCGTATCCCCGACTTGGGTATCTTTAACGGTCTTGATGGCAGCAGTGATATACCCAACATCGCCCACCATCAACGCATCTCGTTGAATGGCTTTTGGTGAAAAGACACCCACTTCCGTAACATCAAAGGTCTTGCCATTGCTCATCATTTTGATTTTATCTCCAGGTTTGACCATCCCGTCCATGATGCGGACGTTTAAGACCACCCCACGATAGGAATCGTACACGGAGTCAAAGATCAACGCTTTTAGCGGTGCTTCAATATCACCTGCTGGAGCTGGGACATACTCAACAATTTGTTCCAAAATGTCTTCGATCCCAATACCTGCTTTGGCACTTGCTAAAACAGCTTCACTGGCATCGATACCGATCACATCTTCGATCTCTGTTCGTACTCGCTCAGGATCGGCAGCTGGCAAGTCTATTTTATTAATGACTGGTAGGATCTCTAAATCATTGTCTAACGCCAAGTAGACGTTTGCCAATGTCTGTGCTTCGATCCCTTGAGCTGCATCAACGACGAGCACGGCGCCTTCACAAGCAGCCAAACTGCGGGAAACTTCATAGGTGAAATCGACGTGCCCTGGGGTGTCGATCAAATGGAAGATGTAGGTTTCGCCGTCTTTGGCGGTATAGTTAAGTTCCACGGCATTTAATTTGATTGTGATTCCTCGTTCACGTTCAAGATCCATGGAGTCTAATAATTGGTTTTGCATTTCCCGTGACGTCACCGTATGGGTTTGTTCCAAAATACGGTCCGCCAGTGTTGATTTCCCATGGTCGATATGGGCGATAATGGAGAAATTACGAATCTTCTCCTGTCGTTTTTTCATTTCTTCTATGTTCATGGATACGTTCCTCATTTCTTTTAGTCAGCTTTTCTATTATACCAACGAAACGCCAATAGATAAAGTATTTTTCTTAACCGTTATTTAGACATATTCATTCAGGTTTTGCTATACTAGAGCTAGCAAATAAATTGGAGTTGAAAGAATGGACAATAATTTTCATCAAAATCTACATATTCGAGCGGTGGAAGAAAAAGACGTTGATCAGTTCAATGAACTGTTAAGCTATGTTTTTCAGATCACTGAATCGGATATTGAAGAAAGCGGCTATGAGAGCAAACGGGAAATGATTAAATCTAAGCGCCCGATCTTAGAGCTTTCCAAAGTCTTTGGCTGGTTCAATGAAGACAAGTTGATCTCGCAAATCGCCGTTTATCCTTGTGAAGTCAATATACATGGCAAATTGATCAAAATGGGCGGAGTGACCGGTGTTGGGACCTACCCTGAGTATGCCGGGCATGGCCTGATGAAAGACTTGATCAAGCTTGCCTTAGAAACGATGCGGGAAGATCAGCAATGGATCTCCTACCTTTACCCTTATAATGTGCCCTACTATCGTCGCAAAGGCTGGGAGATTATGTCCGACAAGCTGACCTTTAAAATTCGTGATACCCAGCTTCCGAAAACCAAAGAAGTCCCTGGGATCGTAGAGCGCAAAGAAGTGGATGACCCTGATGTCTTTACTGTCTACAACCAATTCTCCCGCGACAATCATGGTGCCTTGCAGCGGACCTCTTTTCACTGGGAAGAGTATTGGCGCTATGAAAATGAAGAAGAGCGCACCGCGGCTGTTTATTACAATGCCAGTGGTCATCCGACTGGTGTACTTTTTTATTGGGTAGCCGAAGAAGTCTTCCATGTAAAGGAAATGTTCTACTTGAATCAAGAAGCCCGCAATGGTCTTTGGAATTTTATCTCTGCTCATTTCTCAATGGTTTATTGGGTCAAAGGAGACATTTATTCAAATGAACCCCTGTCCTTCTACTTGGATGACAGCCAAATCAAAGAAACCATCGAGCCTTATTACATGGCGCGGATCGTCGATGTTGAACAGTTTTTGAAAAACTTCCCATTTGAAGCCTTCCAAACACCCTTTCACTTTGTTGTTTCCGACCCAGTTGCCGATTGGAACAACGGGATCTTCGGTGTCCAATACAATCACGGGGAAATCGTGGTTTCAAGAGAAGCCATCGGAAAAGCGGTCCAGCTGGATATTCAGACATTGTCTTGTCTATTGATGAATTACCGCCGCCCAGCTTACTTAGAGCGTGTGGAACGGCTAAATACCGATTCAGAAACACTGGCATTACTGGAATCGATCATCCCTGATATGGAAGCCTATTTCAGCGATTATTTCTAAACAACGAATCAACAAAATGTACAACTATGAATGATTAAGGAGTGTTTTTGAATGAAACTATATTTTGCTGCTCCCCTGTTTGCTGCTAGTGACCTGCGCTACAACGCCGAACTTGTTGCGTCGATTCGTCAGCAGTATCCGCAGCTGGAGATTTATTTACCTCAAGAAAATGCCGCGATCAATGATAAATCCGCCTATGCGGATAGCAAAATGATCGCTTTGGCAGATACCGAAAAAGTGCTGGAAAGTGATTTAATGATCGCATTGCTGGATGGTTTGACCATCGATGCTGGGGTTGCCTCTGAGATCGGTGTCGCTTATGCTAAAGGCATTCCTGTTTTAGGGCTTTATACGGATAGTCGCCAACAAGGTGCCGACAATCAGCAAAAGCTGGCAGCATTACAAACCGTTGCGGAAAATCAGTTCCACTATGTCAATCTTTATACGGTGGGTTTGATCAAGCTAAACGGGGAAATTTACTCCTCTGAAGCAGCCCTTTTAGCTGGCTTAGCCGACTATCTTTCGGAGGACAACTAAATGGGGCAAAATTATCAGCGACTGCAAAAGGTATTCACTATTTTTGGTATTCTCGTGTTTTGTTTTTCTTTGTGGGAATTTTTCCGTGGTGTCTATCCGCAAACACAAGGATTGATTTTCCTCGCCCAAGCCTTGCTTGGGATTTTATTGATCTTCGTCCCAGAAATGAGTAAAAAGTTCTTGAAAATCCAGCTACCAAACGCCACCGTCTACTTTTATTGGTTTTTCTTGCTGATCTCTGTATTTATGGGGACGATCTTACATTTGATCGAAACCATTGCTTTCTGGGATAAAATTCTGCATGCGGTAAGTCCAATGGTCTTGACGGCTGTCGGCTATGGATTGATCTGTCTGCTACTGAAAGAAGTCAAAGTTTCAAACGTCTCTCCCTGGTTATTCTTACTGATGGGCTTTGCTTTTGCTGGCTTGTGTGGTATCTTCTGGGAGTTTTGGGAGTTTATCTGCGATTCTGTTGGTGGAATGAACCTCCAACGTTATGCAACCTTAGATGGTACTCCGTTTATCGGTCGTGAAGCATTGATGGATACGATGGGTGATTTACTGACCAACACGATTGGTGCTGCCTTAATGGGCGTGATCGCGTATGTGCAAGGTCGAGGCAAACCTGATTACTTTGAAAGTTATCGGATTAAAAAATTATCATAAACGACCTTTAAAAGCTTGTTGAAACCAGCGTTTTTCAACAAGCTTTTTTCTTTTGTTGTTTTATTCATAAAGAAAAATTTATAAGAATACTTAAATAACACATCTTATTTTTATAGATTCGCTGTTTATCAAGGTTTGACCTTTCTTACACTTCCCTATAAAACGATTACATCCACAAAAAAATTCCCTCGTTTAATCATTTTTATTTCCCCAAAAAACCATGGTCTGTTATAATTACATTATTCATTTGACGTTGCGTCAGTAAAGGAGAGGCTTATGGTTCTAACAGTGTTTTTTATTTTATGCTGCTTGATTTTTTCATCGATCACCTATGCGTTCTCTAAAGATGCTCGAAAATTTGTCCAACCCTTATCAATCAAAATTATTTTTATTGCATCAGCTATTATTGCGGTTTGGACAATGTTCTTTTCAATGGTTGCATTTGTCGCTTGGGTCATCTAAAAAACATTCTTGTCAGTTGCGATCGTTTTCGCTGCACTGGCAAGAATGTTTTTTCTTTTGATTAAAATAGTTTGATTTGATTCAATGGCCAAAAGCGCAGCAGCACTTTCCCTTCCATTTGATCTTCCGTTACAACCCCGAAACTGCGACTGTCTCTAGAGATCAAACGATTGTCTCCCATCACAAAATAGCTGCCTTCAGGCACCGTTACTGAGAAATCTTCCGTAAACTGTTCCGCACCAGCGGCGATTTGCTGAAACATTTCGCGATAAGAATATTCGTCTTGTAATTGATCGTCTGCAAATTTCTCTTTAAACTCATCTAAATAGGTTTCTTCGTATACTTCTCCATTGATCGTTAGGACATCATCTTTCATCTCGATGGTATCACCGGGTAAACCAATCAACCGCTTGACAGCGATTTTACTTGGATCATCTGGTTCAACACATATCACGATGTCTTGTCGGTCATAGGAGGAGATTTTTGATGCAATCAAACGCTGTTTATCTGCCAACGTTGGGTCCATAGAATGGCCACTGACTTGAACTGGGGTCAGGACAAACAGACGGATGAGAACCACGGCGACGATAAAGAAAAGCAGTAACCAATTTTCTTTGAGGATTTTTACCATAGCTGCTCTTTCGCTCCTTTACTGCATCTTTTGTCATCGGCGAAAGCTTGTTCTGCCATTTTGACAAAAGATATCTTCCTCAATCTTACGTGGAATTTTTGCTTTGAGCAAGAGAAATCATCGATTTTAAAAAATTTATGATATTTCTCGTTGAGAAAAGAATCGTTTACGTTCGATCACGACTCAAGAAAGCAAACACATCTTTTCGACGTAGACTCCCTATCAGTTGGTGATTTTCTTCGATCACCAACGTCTCATGACTCGCAAATAAAGTATACAACTCATTTAATGGCGTAGATGCTGCAATTTTCGGGTCAGCTTGATTGATGTCATTGCTGAAAAAGTTCATCCGTATCAAATCTCCTGCTGTGACCAGTTTCGCTTCATCTTCCCCGGTTTCTTCAAAGAAGCTTTTCACAAAAGCGGTTTTTGGTTGTGAAACAATGACTTCTGGTGTATCGCATTGAACGATCTTCCCTTGATTCATCACAGCGATGCGCGTCCCTAATTTTACCGCTTCTTTCATGTTATGCGTGACAAAAATAATCGTTGTCCCAAGCTCTTGGTGCAGATCGAGGACTAGCTCCTGTAAGGAATTACGAGAAATTGGATCAAGGGCACTAAAGGGTTCGTCCATCAGAATGATTTCGGGATTGGCAGCTAATGCGCGCAAGATCCCGATCCGTTGCTGTTCTCCACCAGACAATTCTTTCGGCATTCGATGACGGTACTGCTCTGGGTCAAGTTTGACCTGTGTCAGCAAACGATCCACGGCTTCTGAGCGATCTTTTTTTGACCACCCTAACATCTCTGGGATCACTTCGATATTTTGTTTGACATCCATCGTCGGAAACAGAGCGATTTGTTGGAGAACATACCCCATTTGCCAACGCATCTTTTGAATATTGTATTCTTTGATGCGTTTTTCTTTGAAGTAAATATCACCATCTGTCGGTTCTGACAACGCGTTGATCATCTTCAAAGTCGTCGTTTTCCCACTCCCAGAAGGACCGACCAAAACAAAGATTTCTCCTTTATTGATACTCAGATCTAATTGATCGATCACTAGTTTTTGATCAAACTTTTTACTGACGTTTTTAAATTCAATAATTGGTGTCATTCTTGTCCCTCCTTAATTAATCCTTCGTCTATCAGGAAGGTACGTGCGACTTCTGCTGGATTTTTTCCTTCGACATTGACCTGATAATTCATTTCACTCATTTGTTCTTCGGTGATTTTCCCTGCCAACTTTTCCAATGCACGGACGACTTCTGGATGTTCCTCGGCAAAGGCTTCTTTCATCAAAGGCGCTCCTTGATAAGGTGGAAATAGTTCCTGATCGTCTTCTAGAATAACTAAGCCATATTGACGCAATTCACTGTCCGTGGAATAGGCATCCAGTAGATTGATATCACCATTATTGATGGCTTGGTAACGCAATGCTGGTTCCATACTTTGGACACTTGGAAAATCTAGCCCATAAAGTTCTTGGATCCCCGCATATCCGTCCGTCCGATCAATGAATTCGAGAGTGAAGCCAGCTTTGATTTGATTTTCGATTTTCTTCAAATCAGAGATCGTGGTTAGTCCATTTTCCTCAGCAAATTCTTTTTTGACAGCCAACGCATAGGTATTTTGATACGCCATCGGCTGAAGCAAGGTCATCTCAAACTGATCCTTCAATAGATTGACTGCTTCGGTATAGGTTTCGTCGGAGTCAAGGTTTTGACTCGCAAGCTCTTCTGGTACCTCAACTAAGCTCTCCAACACGGTACCAGTAAACTCTGGATATATATCAACTTGACCATTGTCCAATGCGCTGAATAAGAAAGAGGTTTTTCCAAAATTTGGCTCTAGTTCAACTTGGGCATCAGGGTCTTCTTGTTCAATCAATTCTTTGTACATGTTGATCAAGATATCAGGTTCAGACCCTAGTTTCCCTGCGATCGTAATGGTTTTGGGAGCAAAAAATCCGCTTTGTGAGAAGGAAACCCCACCAATCAGCAAGATGATTGCTGCCAACGTGATCAAGGTATAGCGCGGTTTTAAATGTTGCAGGTAACGGATCAGGGTACTGAAAACAATCGCCAACAAGGCAGACCCGATCGCACCAATCAACGTTAACTCAGGCGCATTTCGATCGATCCCTAACAAAATAAAGGAACCTAACCCGCCAGCGCCAATCAAAGCGGCTAAGGTCGCTGTTCCGATGATCAAGACCAGCGCCGTGCGAATCCCAGAAATTATGACAGGCAAAGCAATCGGCAACTCGACTTTGATCAATCGGCGCATCCGAGACATACCAAATGCCGCAGCAGCTTCTTCGATTGATGGATCGATCTCCGAAAGGCCAATATAGGTATTTTGAAAGATCGGCAATAATGCATAAATAACTAATGCGATCAATGCAGGTGGCGTTCCGATCCCCACGAATGGAATCAATAAACCTAACAGTGCCAGTGATGGAATCGTCTGTAACACACTCGTTATTTGTAGGCCGACTTCCGCTGCCCGTTTATGATTAACCAGCCAAATAGCTAAAGGAACAGCAATAACGATCGCCACGAGCAGCGCAATGATCGACAATGACAAATGTTCAAAGACAGCTGTCAGCAATTCCCCTTTTCGCTCATTCAACGTTTCAAAAAAAGTATTCATCTTTTCATTCCTCTCCTACTCCATAAGAACAGTATAATCGAAGTGCGAATTTCCTCCAAACAACAAGCAAGGAGAACTTTTTTGTCATATGTTGAGAGACAAAAAAACGATGGCTGCCAATGAAATGGCAACCATCGTTTTGTATTTATTCATTTGTTCTCTTTTTATTACTCGGTCATTGGCGTATTTTCAAAAACCAGCTGATCGTTCAATAATTCGATCGTGACTTGGGTCTTTGGTAAGACTCTGCCAGCAACGATTTCTTTTGCCAATGGGGTTTCGACTTCTCTTGTGATAAACCGACGGAGAGGTCGCGCACCATACGCTGGCTCATAAGCATTTTCAGCGATCCAGCGTTTGGCCTCTTCAGTGATCGTCAACAGTATATCTTGGACTTCCAGTCGTTGTGAAAGCTGTGCGATGATCTTGTCGACGATGCCTGTCACATCGCTTAGACTAAGCGGTGTGAATAAAATCGTATCGTCGATCCGATTTAAGAATTCTGGTTTGAAATGGCCTCTCAAGAGATTACGGACAGTTTCTGCGACAGTTTCTGGGATCGTCCCTTCTGCAGTCACGCCATCTAGCAAGACTTGAGAGCCGATGTTGCTGGTCATGATCAAGACGGTATTTTTGAAATCAACGACGCGTCCTTTTGAGTCTGTCAAACGGCCATCATCAAGCACTTGCAATAAGATATTGAAGACATCTGGATGGGCTTTTTCGATCTCATCCAATAAGACGATCGTGTATGGATTGCGTCGAACGGCTTCGGTCAATTGTCCGCCTTCTTCAAATCCAACATAGCCTGGAGGGGCACCGACCAAACGAGACACCGAATGTTTTTCCATGTATTCGCTCATATCAATCCGAACCATATGCTCTTCAGAGTCAAAGAGGTTGACCGCTAACGCTTTCGCTAATTCGGTCTTACCGACGCCGGTCGGTCCTAAGAACAAGAAGGAACCTAATGGTCGATTTGGATCTTGCAGACCAGCTCGGGAACGAATGACTGCGTCACTGACGGCATCGACTGCCTCGTCTTGTCCAATCACTCGTTGATGCAAGGTCTCATTTAATTTCAACAGTTTTTCTCGTTCGCCCTCCACTAATTTCGCAACAGGGATTCCTGTCAAGCGGCCCACGACTAAGGCGATCTCATTTTCTGTCACTGACTCTTGAACCATCCGAATGCCTTCGTCTTGGTTTTTTTCTTCCAATTCAGCGAGTTCTTTTTCCAGTTGGGGAATCGTCCCATGACGAAGAACAGCTGCCCGTTCCAAATCATAGTTATTTTCAGCATCTTCCAACTCATGCTTGGCTTTATCGATCTCTGCCCGTTTATTTGAAACTGCATTGACTTCTTCTTTTTCCGTTTCCCACTGCATTTTCATGGTATTGACTTCTTCACGCAATTCCGCCAATTCTTCTTGTAAAATGCCTAAACGTTTTTTCGATGCATCATCAGATTCTTTTTTCAGTGCGGCTTCTTCGATCTCCAATTGCATCAAACGTCGAGTGACCTGATCGAGCTCGGTAGGCATCGAATTCATTTCTACCCGAATCGTGGCACTTGCTTCGTCGATCAAATCGATGGCTTTGTCTGGTAAAAAGCGGTCCGTGATATACCGATCAGATAAGGTTGCAGCAGCAACAAGCGCATTGTCATGGATATTGACGCCATGATGGATCTCGAACCGTTCTTTCAAGCCACGTAAAATCGAAATCGTATCTTGAACGGTTGGTTCCTGTACCAGCACTTTTTGGAAACGACGTTCCAAGGCTTTGTCCTTTTCCATGTATTGACGGTATTCATCAAGGGTGGTTGCGCCAATCGTATGCAATTCTCCCCGTGCCAGCATTGGTTTTAGTAAGTTTCCAGCATCCATGCTGCCTTCCGCCTTACCAGCACCTACAATATTGTGGATCTCATCAATAAAGAGAATGATCCGTCCATCGGCTTTTTTCACTTCTTGTAAGACGGCTTTCAAACGCTCTTCAAATTCACCTCGGAACTTGGCACCTGCGATCAAGGCACCCATATCCAGAGAAAAGATCGTTTTGTCTTTTAGGTTTTCTGGGACGTCTTTTCGCACGATCCGTTGAGCCAATCCTTCAACAATGGCTGTTTTACCAACCCCCGGTTCACCAATCAAAACGGGATTGTTTTTTGTTTTCCGAGAAAGGATGCGAATCACGTCGCGAATTTCTTCGTCTCGTCCGATAATGGGGTCCATTTTTCCGCTGCGGACTTGTTGGACCAAGTCAACGCCGTATTTTTCTAATGCTTTGTATTGTTCTTCTTGATTTTGTGAGGTCACACGATCCCCTCCTCTTAATGTTTCGATCGTTTGCTTGATTTCTTTCGCGGTGATTCCTTGTTTCTTTAAATACACCGTCAATGGATGATTTTTCAATTTCATCAACGCATAAAGGACGATTTCTGTGGAAAGATACTCGTCTTGAAATTCATTTTTTAATTGATCTGCCTCAGACAAAAGATGAAACAGATTTTGACTCATGGATTGACCATAACGAACATTTCCTCCTTCAACCGAAGGCAGTTCATCTAGTAGCTGGTCGACTTCCTTTTCAAATGCATCGACATCAAGGCCTGTATCCGTATAAAAATTGCGGCCGAATTGATTGGCTTGCAATAAAATCTTCCATAAATGCGGAATATCGATTTCTTGGTGGTGACGCGTCATGGCAATCTGCTGTGCTTCCGCGATGGCACTCTGTAATGTAGTCGTCATTTTTTCTGGGTTCATACTTTTCCCTCCCAAAATGGTAGTCAGAAAAATTAGTACACTGCAAGCAGCATCCTTTTTTCTACTCTTCCATTATACAATATTGGTCAGTAATGGTCAAAAGATTTCCCTCGAAGATCAAGATTTTTTTCAGTATTCTTTCATGAAAATTGACAGATAGGAAGCCGCAATGGTATGCTAGGTCCTGATTGGTCAGGAACAATCGATTTTCCTGATCCTTTTGATCGCTCTTTGGCGATAGTTATTCAGTAAGATTATCTACTTAGCTGTAACGTCTACTGTTTACAGCTTTTTTATATGGAGGAAACGATGTTAACATTAACGAATATTAGCCAACAATTTGGCGACAAATTGCTTTACGAAGATGTTTCCGTTCAAATCAACCGTGGGGAAAAAGTCGGGTTGATTGGACGGAACGGCGCTGGCAAAAGTACTTTAATCAAAATCATTACAGGAGAAATTCTCCCAGACGATGGCTTTGTTCAATTTCCGAAAAATTTGAAAATGGGCTATTTGGATCAATACGTCAATGTTGATGAAACGCAATCGATCCGTGATTTTTTGCGCTCTGCCTTTGCAGAAGACTTCGAAAAAGAACAACAGATCGCAGATCTTTATACTGCTTATGGCGAAAGTCTTGACGATAAGCTTTTAGAAAAAGCCGGCGAATTGCAAAATCAATTGGATCAAGGAAATTTCTACCAAATGGATACATTGATCGATGATTTAGCAGAAGGATTAGGTATTTCGGTTCTCGGCATGGATACCCCCCTTGCTTCCTTAAGTGGTGGTCAACGCTCAAAATTGATCTTAGCAAAAATGCTGCTAGAAAAACCCGACATGCTGATTTTAGATGAACCGACCAACCACTTAGATGATGAGCATATCAAATGGCTGGTTGAGTTTTTACAGGACTTTACTGGTACCTACTTAGTCGTTTCTCATGATCGTCAATTTTTGAATGAAATCACGACCCATATCATTGATATCGAATTTGGCAAGCTTTCTAAGTATACGGGGAATTTAGACAAAGCATTAAAGCTAAAAACGCTGCAAAATGAAAGTTATATGAAGCAATACGAAGCACAACAAGAGCATATCAAGAAAACCGAAAGCTATATCCGTAAATACAAAGCAGGTTCTCGTTCAACAATGGCAAAGAGTCGTGAAAAACAATTGGCAAAAATCGAACGTTTGACCCCACCCCAAGATGTCCCTAAACCGCATCTAGGATTTGATTTGGCACCGATCGTTACGACCTTGGCATTAGAGACGACCAATCTAGTGATCGGTTATGACCAAAAGCCTTTACTATCGCCAATCAACCTAACGATCCGCTATGGCGAAAAAATTGCGATTCGGGGATTTAATGGGATCGGTAAATCGACGTTGATCAAAACAATACTTGGTGTGATCCCTGCAATTGAAGGAACCGTTTCTTACCCACAGCATACAAAGTTTAATTACTTTTCTCAAGATCTTGACTGGGAGTATCCATTACAGACGCCTCTGCAATACCTCGAGGATCTTTTCCCAAAGGCAACCAACAAAGAATTGCGACGACAACTTTCTCGTGCGGGATTACCTAGCCAGCTTGCTCAAGAGGAATTGAAATTATTAAGTGGTGGCGAGCAGACAAAAGTGAAGTTAGCTGAAATGATGTTGATCAAAAGCAACTTTTTGATTCTTGATGAACCGACCAACCATATCGATCAAGACACGAAAAACAATTTGGAAGAAACCCTGGCAGCTTTTCCCGGAACCGTTCTAATCGTTTCCCATGAAGCTGAATTCTATGAATCCTTTGTTGATCGGATCATTGATTTGAAAGACTAAAAAAAACGCTTATCCTCTACTCGAAGATAAGCGTTTTTTTAACTTTCCACTTTTTCTTTTCTAAGCTCTGTCAGCTCTTGGCTAATGTCTTTGCGCTTTTCTTTCATTACATATGCAAAGCCAATAATGAAGGGCCAAATGAATGTCGCTAAGCGATACAGCAGCATAGAAGATGCTGCATCGACTGTGCCGACTAATGGACCAAAAAGCAGCATATAAATAAATTCAAAGGAACCGATCCCTGCCGGTGTTGGAATCACCCCGGACAAGACGACGGCAAAGCTGATGAAGGATAACGTCAACAAGAAATCGATCTCTGGGTGCTGCACGACAAGAATCACATAAGGGATCACGTACCAAGGCAGCATCTTCAAAAGATTCCAAAGGTAGATGCGTAAGAAAGCGGTCCGGTCGGTAATGATTGCATTGACCGTTTCTCGCAAAGAATAGATCTGGGTGTTACATTTGTCAACGATCCCTCTTAACGCTGCACTTTTGAATAGCTTATTGCTGACGATCACAAAAAAGACTTGAATGTTGATACTGACAGAAAGTGCCAGTAAAGCGGCAATGATCAAAAAGACGAGTACGATCCCCGCCAATATCACCCAAATCATATTCGGCGCATTGTCATAGAATAACGAGAATTGAATGATCAACCCAGCGATCGCATAAGTCAATATGGCAAACTTATACATCACCATGTGTAAGGTGGTGACCCCAACCCCTTGTGACAACTGCAAACCATTTTTACGATAAAAATTCACCTCTGAGATCAAGGTGCCCGCGCCAAACGTCACGATCCGATAAAACCCACTGTAACAGACGGTTAGAAACCCCGCCTTGGTGGTGAATTCCGGTTGAAAAGTCACTGCGATCTCTTTAACTGTTCGTCCTTCAATCACTAGGTACAATGTGCCAAGCCCCATAACCAGTAAGACGACGAGAAAGCTGGTCTCTCTTAGCCCCGCTAAAATTTCCATCATCGAGTTACGGACAAAAAAATACATCACACCCAGAATGCCTACTAGTAAAAGTAAATTAAGGGCGAACTTCACTTTAGTTTTCATATTAACTCCTTGCTTGTTAAACCGAATTTATGCAAAAAAGACCATCAGCAGGATAGCAAAAACGGTGCCGAAAGCAAAAAAGAAATAAAACTTCTTCTTTCTTGTTTTATGGCGAAACACGCGTTGCGCGATCAAACCGCCTAATCCGCCGCCAATCGCCCCCATAAAAAGGAGATTTGCTTCGGGAACCCGCCAACCTTGTTTTACTGCCTGATATTTATCATAACCCATCAGACAGAAAAGATAAAGATTGACTGCAATTAAATAAAACCACAATGGATTGTAAATCAGTGCATCCATCCATTTCCTCCATATGATTGATCGTAGGGACCATTATTTTGATTCTTGTGCTTCCTCAGGTACCAACATCGTCAACCCATGCTTGATGACTTTCATCTCGATTGGCAGATCATCCGTTGGATCGCCGTCGGTCCGAGTATGAACCGTTTTTTCTTTCGCTTTGATCGAGACCTTTGCGGCAGTGAAGTATTCAACACTTGGTACTTTGGCAATTCTACCCCGAATAATTCTTGGCAAATACAAAATAAACCGTAAAATGTTCAATTTTGGCAAAAGAATAACATGGAACAAGCCATCGTCAGGTTTTGCTTCTTCATCAAAGTTCTTAAACCCACCTGCTGAATTCGACATAACGATCGTCAGTAATTGACTTTTCCCCTGCCATTTCCGTTCGTCAGCGATGATTTCCAATTTGTATTGTTTCTTTTTGATCAACAGATGAATGAACCGTTTCATAAACGCCAACGGACCGTACTGTTGTTTTTCTTCTTGGGAAGTTGCTGCTGCAGTATCTGCTAAAAGACCAATGGTCATCGTCGAGATCATTACTTGATCATTGACCATCCCATAATCGATCGGACGTTCAACCCCTGTTAAAATATTCTCAAACGCTTCTTCTGGCTTGACTGGAATACCTAACATTCGAGCGAAGTTATTTACCGTTCCTCCAGGAATGATCCCGATCTTCAGCTCATCCAGCTTTTCTTTGAATGTTTGCAGCCCATGATGGATCGTTCCATCCCCACCAATAATAACAATCGTATCGACCGCATGTTTCTTGGCTGCCTCTTTAACATCCTCAGGGTCAACATCGGGATTTGATGCTTGTAAAAACACTTGATGCTCATCGCCTTGTTCGTTCACATAGGCTTGGAATTTTTCTGCTGTTTCTTTTGCTTCACTTTTCCCCGCTGTATCGTTGTATAATACGAGAATTTTCATCCTATTCACATCCTAATAAAAGGCCGGGCCTTACGCAAGACCTGCGTGAAGAGTTCCCAGCCCTAAAGTTATTCTTTTCTTTCAATGAAGAAGCTGCTGCTATGCTTGCGCATTCAGTTCGGCGATTTTCACGATCACATCGGTCGCTTTCATCATTGATTGTAGTGAGACGAACTCATAACGTCCATGCATATTTTCTCCACCAGCAAAGATATTCGGGGTTGGAATCCCTAGATAGGAGATTTTCGAGCCATCGGTCCCACCACGGACAGGTTCTGTCATCGGTGTGATTCCAACTGCTTTCATCGCATCTTTCGCTAAATCAATGATGCTCATATCTTTTTCGATGATTTCTTTCATGTTGTAGTATTGATCATATAGATGAACGTGCACTCGTGGTTCATCAAAGCGGGCATTCAAGCTTTCTTGAACCGCTAATAATTGTGCTTTTCTTTCTTCGAAACGACTCCGGTCATGATCTCGAATAATGTATGCCATTTTTGCTTCTTCTACTGAACCACTAAGGCTCATCAAATGGAAGAACCCTTCTGTCCCTTCGGTTTTCTCAGGAACTTCATCAGCAGGTAGCGCATTTTGAAAATCGACTGCTAGTTGCAAGGCGTTGATCATGGTGTCTTTAGCTGTTCCAGGGTGGACATTCTTTCCTTGGATCGTAATTTCAGCTTGCGCCGCATTGAAGGTTTCGTATTGCAATTCTCCTACTGGACCGCCATCCATTGTATAGGCAAAATCAACATTGAAATCTTCAACATCGAATTTATCGGCACCAACACCAATTTCTTCATCAGGTCCAAATGCGACTTTGATTTCCCCATGCTTGACCGTTGGGTTTTTCAGTAAAATTTCCATGGCAGTCATGATTTCTGCAATACCTGACTTATCATCAGAACCTAATAAAGTGGTACCATCAGTAGTGATCAAGGTTTCGCCAGCATAATTTTTTAAATTCGGAAAATCTTTTGTGTTTAATGTGTATTTTCCTTCTTTATCTAATTTAATGGTCGATTCGCCATCGTAATTTTCGATGATCTGCGGATCAACATTTTCTGCATTAAAATCGGCGGTATCCATATGGGCGATAAAACCGATGGAGCGCACGTCATGATCGACGTTACTTGGTAATGTTGCGATCACGAAACCATTGGATTCATTGTAATGAACATCGCTTAACCCTAGTTCTTCAAGTTCTTTTTGCAGTTCTTTAGCAAACGCGACCTGTGTTTGGGTGGAAGGTGTTGTGGTGCTTGTCGCATCTGAGCGAGTTTCTGTTTTGACATATTTTAAAAAGCGAGGCAATAAATTTTCGTACATAAAAGATTCTCCTATCTATAGTCAAATGGATTTGTTGAAGTGGTGGAAGGAACAAAGGTCACAGCCCAGTTTTCTTCTGCTTTCCACTGATTGAATTTCTCAATAAACCGAGGAATACATTCCTTTTCGATGTTGTGCCCTGGATCGATCGCGATCAACCCATTGGCTTGCATGTCATGGGCGAAATGGTAACTGATATCGCCAGTGATGTACACATCCGCTTGATGGCGTAAGGCATCGGAATAAAACGATTGACCACTGCCGCCACAAATGGCGATTCGCTGAATTTTTTCAGGTGCATTAGGAAAACTGACAACCCGTAAAGCAGTCAAACCAAACCGCTCTTTGACACGTGCGACAAACTGATCAATGGAAAGAGGCTCAGCGAGGTTGCCAACCCGTCCGATTCCATAGGTCTTCGGCAAATTGTCTAAGGCATACAGATCATAAGCTGGCTCTTCGTAAGGATGAGCAGCGATCATTGCCGAAAGGACCTTTTTCTCGATCGTTTCTGGAAAAATGACTTCGATTTTCGCTTCTTGCACCTGTTCTTCTTTTCCGATCTCACCGATGGCAGGATGCGCCGCTTGCTGTGGTGTAAAGCGACCGGTGCCAATCAATGAATAGCTGGTGTTTTGGTAATTGCCTTGCTGACCAGCACCAGCTTTTCCTAATGCCTTTCGCAATGCTGGTGCCGATTCAACAGGTGTAAATACAGCTAGTTTCTTCATTTTTACTTGATGGGTTTGCTTCAAGTACGTATCTGGTTCAACTTCTAGCAGTTCACAAAACCAATCGTTCAAACCGTCTTCAATAATATCCATATTGGTGTGGGCGGCGTAAACGGCGATATCATGCTTGACGAGATCCATCAACATCTTTTGTTGCGGATCATCGGTCAGCAAGCGGTTCAAAGGGCGAAAGATCGGTGGATGTTTCGCGATGATCAAGTCGATCTTTTTCTCGATGGCTTCGGTTACCACTTCTGGACGTACATCAAGGGTCATCATGACTCGCTCGAGGGGTTTGTTTAATGTACCAACATGCAGACCAACAGGATCGCCTTCTTCTGCCAACCATAACGGGCAGTATGCTTCAAAGCGTTTGATAAATTCTTGACCAGAAATCATGCCAGTACCTCCTTGATCCATTCGATTTGTTCTTTCAATTCATTCATTTTCTCAGCAGGTGGTTCTTTGGCTTTCTCTAACTCTTTGACCACTCGTTGACGCTGCTTCAATTCATGCTGCCATTTTTTATAAAAAACTGGATTTTTTTCTTTTAATAAAAAGGGACCAAAAAATAATTGCTGGGGCGTGTACGTCGCTTTTCCAGTTTCCGCAACGATGATTTCGTAATTTTTGTCATTTTCTTCTAACAGCACTTCATGAATGATCGTAAAATTGTGATCAACGAGCCATTCCCGCAAAGTCCTTTCGCCAACATTCGGTTGTAAGACCAAACGCTTGACCCCCGCTAAGCGATTTTTTCTGCTGCCTTCTTCTAAAATAGAGCGAATCAAAGTTCCCCCCATTCCAGCAACAACAACCGTGTCGATCTTATCTGCTGGCTGAATAGCGTCCAATCCGTCTGCTAAGCGCACCACGATCTTCTCTGTTAGCCCGTTTTTACGTACTTGTTTACTGGCAGAATCATAAGGTCCTTGAACGACTTCTCCAGCTACAGCATAAGTGATTTTGTTCTGCAGCATCAATGCCACAGGTAAATAAGCATGGTCGGAGCCGATGTCGGCGATACGTGCTTGGTCGGGAATTTGTTCGCCCACGCAAGCCAAACGATCCGATAATGCATGTTCGTTCATATTGTCACTCCTTCTTTCGTAGTATAACACGCTTTCCATAAATAGAAAAAAATGTGCGTCTTGACTGTGGTGCCATTGCCAAGGCGCACATTGCATTAATCGTTCACTAATTCAACCTTTTGAATCGAGTTACCGGGAATTTGCGGTGGGATCGACATCGTCATGATCGGGACGCCTTGCAGCGACACTTGGACTTTGTCTCCTTCAACTAACTCCTCGATCTCTCCTGAATAAGCCTCGATAGGGACATGGAGAATGACCCCATCATTTTGAAAACTTTGGACGACTTGATCCTCATCTTCAACTGCCGCTACGTCTTTCAAAAATAATTGAAAGGTATCATCTGAACCTGCTCGGGCATCTTCTTGGATAATACCAGTAAAAACCGTCGCTGTTTCGCTCTCTGAAGAACTATTGGCAACGGAACTAGCATTCTCACTTGATTCAGAAGGCGTGTTATCGCCACTTGATGCATTGTTGTTTTCGGGACTGCCACAAGCCGTTAACAGCAGCACTGCTGCTAAGGACAAGCCTAGAATCACTTGTTTTTTCATCATCTTCTTCCTCCAGTAATGGTTTTTTTAGGCATCATTTCGTCGATTTTTGCCCGTCATTTGGATCTCTTGTGTCAAATAACGAATACGCTCCATAATACGTTTGGCTTTCAATGGTTCGGATTCGCCGCGTTGCGTTACTGAAAGATGCTGCTCCAACTCATGCATAGTAAAATTCGAGGTAAAGAACGTCGGGAGTTGCTCTTGCATTCGGTATTGTAGAATCACACCGAAGACTTCGTCACGAATCCAACTGCTCATCGCATCCGCACCGATATCGTCCATCATTAAGATTGGGGCTTTTTTCACTGCATTCAGCTTATCCCCCACCTGATCTTTGCCGATTGCTTGTTTCATCTCTACTGCAAATGTCGGGAAGTGAACCAATGTCGTCGTGTAGCCTGCCTCCGCTAAATCTCTGGCGATCGCGCCAAGCAGATAGGTTTTTCCGATTCCAAAACTCCCCACAAAGTAAAGTCCTTTATGAAACTCCTGTGGATTGGCTGTCAACTCACTAATAAAATCAACGGCAGCTGCGATGGCCTCCATTCGGCCAGGCGTTTGCTGATAATCTGCAAAACTTGCTTCTTGTATATCTTTAGGCATATCCATCGCTTTGATGCGGCTGCGGATCTCTTCTTGTTTCTGATATGCCAGTAGCTCTTTCGTTGGTACGTAGGTGACGTCAATAAAATGAAAATTTAACGCTAAGCGTGGTTCATAGCCCGGTGCGATCATGGATGGATCATTGATGCGGAATTTCCGCTTTTCTTGAACGAACTCATACAGTTTCGCATAGCTTTTTTGAATATCCGCTTCGGTCAATGCTTCTTCATTTTCGGCAATAAACGCTTTGACATCAGGATCTTGCAAAACTTCTGCCATCATTGATGAAAACTGATCACGGTAATTGCGTTTATCCAATAATTTCCCTAAGTTTTTTCCAACATCTTCCATTACTTGTCACCAGCTTTCTTATGCAAGTAGTTTTGCAGTTTTTTATCTAATTCTGCTTGTCGCTCTGGCGTTAATGCTGTCTCTTCCACTGGTTTTTCAGCCCAAGAAGGCAGCTTTTCTTCGCGAATGATTTTTTTGCCGCTTGTTTGTGGTCGGCTGCGTTTTTCCTTGGCACTTCGAACAAGGCTCCGAACATGCTTGATCGCATCTTCTGCCGTACCGATTTTTAATTCTGACCACTGGGCGGCAATATTATTTACATAATTTCCGGATAAAGCGGCATTGTTTTGGACTACTAAAACGTAATGAACCAGAACATTGATCACACTATTCGGCAATGGTGATCGTTCGACAAGGCTTTTGATCAACCATTGTTCTGAATCGGTCATGAAACTGTTTTTCTCCGCTTTGATCGCTTTTAGAAAGGCGATCGGCGCATTATTTTCACTTTCTTGAATCAATAATACATCATTTTCTGAAAAACCATTCTGCTTCAATGTATTGAAGCGCCGCAACTGGCTTTCTGCTTGAGGATCTTCTCTTTTCGATGTTTTCGTGAAGGTCTGCCGCGATTTTTTCATGATCGCTTGTTCCAGCTTCTTCTGATCGACCTCTCCTGTTGTCAAAGAAACATTGTCCGCCATCAAATCCAACAATTCCAACACATCATAGCCATATAAAGAATGGTATAGAACTAACTTTTGTCGAAAACTCGGCGTGAAATTAGCGGCACGGATATACCGACGTTGCGCTTCATATAAAAGAAAGTCCCAATCCAATTGCTTTTCGTCAAGCACCAAGTTTGCATTGGATTCTTGAAAAGAATCACTGACTGCCTGTAACGTTTCTTCATGAGAGGCGAAACGAGCGGTATTTAACCCATAGGCAACTGAGAAGGATTGGGTCACTTCCTGATAATCGGTTAAAGAACATTGCTTTGGTTGATACAGCTTGACCAACTGATTAAATTTACGCTCCCCGACTCTTTCCAACAAAAGATAGGTATACAATTCATCTTGAAAAAACGCTGCCGGATGAACCGGTTCTTGCAGCCAATACAGATAGGAGGATCCGTTTTGCAAATCTGCTTTTTCATATGATTTCAGCAAGCCGATACCTTCTAGGTTTTGCTTGGCTTTTATGAAGCGAGGCATTCCCGCATTCATGGCATTCAAGATATCTAGATGCACGGTCGTCATCGACTCCTCGCCAGAAAAGCTTTGGGCTTGGACATCGCTTGCGAGTGTCAAGTACAACGCTAAAGCATCACTTTCAATAATTGGTTGATACAAATAAATGAGGGCGTCTTTCCCTTCCGTTGTAAGTGGACGGCTTTTGAACACTTTGTACGATTGATTCGGTAAACTATTGCCCACTTGTTGTCCCCCTCTATTCTTGTGGTTCTTTCGCTTTTTCGACGATGTCTTGTAGTTCTTTCAAGAAAACTGACATGTCTTTAAACTGGCGATAGACACTGGCAAAACGGATATAAGCGATCTCGTCTAAATCAACTAAATCTTCCATCACATACTCACCAATCTGTGTTGTAGAAATTTCATTTTCACCAAGAGCACGAACACGACTTTCCACATGATCGACGATCGTTTCCATCTGATCCATTGTCACTGGACGTTTTTCAGCAGAACGAATCAAGCCCCGTAGGATTTTTTCGCGATTGAATTCTTCACGGGCACCATTCTTTTTAATGACAAGTAGCGGTGCCTCTTCGATACGTTCAAATGTTGTAAAGCGATAGCCGCAATTTTCGCATTCACGACGGCGGCGAATCACACGTCCATCATCGGCTTGTCGACTATCAACTACCCTAGAATTGTTATGATGACATTTTGGACATTGCATAGTTCCACCTCATTTTCTCTCTTATGCGCTTACGTATTTACGTAAAGTCATCGGTTTCTATGATTAATTATAACATGAAATCCGTTGGTACAATAGCCAAAGTGGTTTATTCTGTTCATTTAATACAAAATTTAAATAATGTTATAACTACTGTTTTTTTGAATTTGAAAAAACGGCAGAAATTTTTCTGCCGTTTCATTTCGTTATTTATCTTTCATTTGCAGCAAAGAAACAAAGTCATGCAAATTTGCTGGCTGTTCCATCTGCTGATTGCACCGTTGGCTATCCCGGCAAATATAGTTCCCCCGTTTGGTATACGTTCCATCGCCATTGCTTTTCGTCAGAGAAAGAAACATCGAGACATTCCCTTCATGCTGGCACAAGGGACAGATTCCTTTCTTGACCTCGGTTGAGACATGACCGTGAAGTCCTGTAAACCCTTGTTCAGTGGCAATGATCATAAACTTGCTTTGACTACCGATATCATCCCAAGAAAGATAGGTGGTCTCTTTTAAATCAACGGAAGCAAAATCAGGTATTTTTAGTTTTTTTACTTTCCGAAACATTTTTTCAATTTGTTTTGTTGTCGGTACCTGAAAGGGTCGGACGTACTCTTTGAGCTCTGTTAACAGCTCATTGCTGCGACTGATCGTCATCCCCTGTTGAAAGAAAGCAGCTAAAATTTCACGTGGTGCTGTTTCTTCTTCAGGAAAAAAATGTTCTATGGCGTCTTTGGTCATCGTTTCAACCGTTTTGATCGTTCGAGGATCATTCACCGATTGATAGGTTCGAACTAATTGGTATACTTGATGTTTAATTGAATGAAATTGGTAAGGTTCGATCATAAAAAAGCCTTCTTTCTAATTTTCCGTTTCCTATTGCGGCTGTTCTACTTTCTTGACAGTCGTACACAATGCATAAATAAGCATTTGATGACCACCTCCCAATTTCTTTGCTTCTCTCTATGCGATCTTAATGGATTATAATGAGATGTTGAGCAATTGTCAACTGAGCAGTAGTCTCTTGACTCTTCATCCACTCTGGTTAACAAAAAAATGCCTCGTCTAGAAGACGAAGGCATCCGTGTTCAGTTATAATTTATCTTCAATTCCAGTATAATGCTTCAGCTGGTCTGCATCTCGACGATCGGCAGAAGAAATTTTATTGGCATCAGGATTTTCAGCTCGCAACAATTTTTCACTGCTGACATTTTCTGGGGTAGTTCGATCATTGCGGGCATCGCGCTCGTCATTTTGATCTTCTAATTCATTGACTCTTTTTTGATCGTGCTCTTTCTTGATCTGACCTTCGTGTGCTTGTTCTTTCCCAGAATGGGCAAGTTCTTCATTATTGGTCCACTCACCGATTTTTTCTTTAGCCTTGCCAACGATCACATCTTTTTCGTCTTTAAAAGTACCCATAGTTATCATCCCTCCTGTATAGTTTCATCATAACAAGCATTCTGAATTCTGACAAAAGATATGAATGCGATACCAAACAGTCAGCAAAATGTTTTTCTTTATGCTATAATATGAGCGATTATTTTCTGAATATTCTTACAACTGGAGGTGAAGAACCTGTTTAAGGTTCGACAATAGATGACAATCCTCGATTTCCAACAGGTTTCATTCGTTCGCGACAAGAACTATTTATTAAAAGCGATCAATTGGCAAGTGAAAAAAAATGAGCATTGGGTGATTTTAGGTCTGAATGGTGCTGGCAAAAGTTTATTACTCCAAATGATCACGGGAAGTTTATGGCCTTCTTCTGGTCAACGAACGGTCTTAGGTGAGCGTTACGGAAAAACGTCTGTGCCCGATCTTCAACGGCGCATTGGTTGGGTCAGTTCAGCGCTGCAAAGCAAGTTTTATGGTCGCGATCTTGCCGAAGAGATCGTTCTTTCGGGGCTTTATTCCAGTATTGGTCTTTATGAGTCCTATGAAGAAGAGCAGCTGATCCAAGCAAAAGCGCTTTTGACTGACTTAGGTTTGTCGCATTTGATCCATCGTTCCTATCACGTCCTTTCTCAAGGGGAAAAACAATTTGTCATGATCGCACGGGCCATGATAGCACAACCAGAGATCCTGATTTTGGACGAACCTTGTACGGGCCTTGATCTATTTGCGCGAGAAGAACTGCTAACCCGTCTGGAGGCTTTTTCACAACTGCCGAATACGCCGACTCTTCTTTACGTTACCCATCATACAGAAGAGCTACTACCGATTTTCACTCATTTGCTGATGTTAAAAAACGGCAAAGTCCACGCCGCTGGTCAACGAGAGACGATTTTTACTGAGGAGGTTCTCACATCTTTTTATGATCAGCCGATCGTTCTTCACCCCTTTTCCAGCAATCGCGTGATCGTGACCCCAAAATAAATCAGGGCTGGTACTTTGATATTTAACCATTCATAAACGATCGTCTTACTTTCCAAACCAAACAGTTTCCGACATGTTTCAGCGCCAGTTGTTTTTGGAAATGATAGGGCTAGGTTTGCTATTGAAAGATAAAATAGCAGGTTCCCTTTTACTGAAGGGAACCTGCTGTCTTATCTATTTGTTTAAGGATGCTAACCAATCATCGATCTGCTGATTGAGTTGGGCGATCGTTCCTTGATTATCAAAGACAATATCGGCCCGTTGTTTCTTTTTCTCAATTGAAAGCTGACTGTCGATTCGTTGTTGCGCGTCTTGCTCATTCAATTGATTACGTGCCATCAACCGCTCTTTTTGAATCGCTTCTGGCACATAAACGACTGCGGTTTGATCCATGTATTGGTCGTAGTCGGCTTCATAAAGCAAAGGAATGTCAACGATCAACAAGGGCAATTCCTGTTTTTTTTCTTCGATCTGAGACAAAATCTCTTGTCGAATAAAAGGAGATAACGTCTGATTCAGCATGCGGCGTTTTTCTGGATCGTTAAAAATCAAAGCACCGAGGGTTTGTCGATCTAGGTGCCCATCATCTGTCAAAATCTGCGGACCAAAGGCTTGCGTCACCGCCTGCAAGCCCTCCGTATTCGGTTCAACGACTTCTCTTGCGATGATATCGGCATCAATAATCGGTAAACCCAGTGATCGAAAATGCGCGACTGCAGTACTTTTCCCAGTGGCGATCCCGCCAGTGACCCCTAAGACAAAGCTCATTTGCTGGACCTCACATGCAATTTTTGGCACTGAGGACAAAAGTGCGTCCCCCGTTGGGCAACCTTGGTCTTGACGATTGGTGTCCCGCATCGCCCGCAAGGATTGCCCGTTTGGCCATAGACATTTAATGACATTTGGAATTTTCCTGCTTCGCCCAATGCATTGAGATAGGTCCGAATGGTTGTCCCCCCTGCTTCAACGGCGCGTTCCAAGACATCGATGATCGCTTGATGCAACACGTTGGCTTCTGCTGGGGTGAGCGAATCTGCTGGTTGTTCAGGATGGATCTTCGCTTGCCATAGCGCCTCATCTACATAAATATTGCCCAAACCAGTCACAAGTTTTTGATCTAACAAAAGGGGTTTGATGGCTTTTTTAGACCGCTTCAATCCTTGCTCAAATGCTTCTAATAAAAACAATTCAGGCTTAGGCTCAGGACCTAATTGCATGATGCCTTTATAGGCTGCGCTTTGGTCTTTATCCACTAAAGTCATACGACCAAATTTTCTTACATCATGGTAATTTAACTGACTGCCATCCGTAAAATGGAAAATGACATGTGTATGTTTATCGACAATCGGTTCTGACTCAAAATACTCGTACTTGCCTTCCATTCGTAGATGAGAGATCAGATCATAATCTGTCAATTTAAAAATCAAAAATTTTCCACGTCGTTCAAATCTTTCAAAACGTTGCCCTTTCAACAGTGCCGAAAAGATCGGCACTTCAGGACTTTCGATGATTCGTGGCCAAAGGATCTCGACCGATTCGATCGTTTTATTTAAAACAAGTTTTTCAAGTCCTTTGCGGACCGTTTCAACTTCTGGTAATTCAGGCACCTCTGTTCACCTCATTTATTTTGCATCGTACCATGTTTTGCCCCAATTGCTGTCTGTCAGTAAAGGGACATGCAATGCAACGGCTTGCTCCATCACTTCTTTCACTAAAGCGTCAAGACGAGGCAATTCAGATTCAGGTACTTCAAAGACTAGTTCATCGTGTACTTGCAGCAGCATCGTTGCTGCTAATTTTTCTTCTTTCAAACGTTTCGCCAAATCGATCATGGCAATCTTTAAGATATCCGCCGCACTGCCTTGGATCGGTGTATTGATGGCGGTTCTTTCAGCAAAAGTCCGAATATTGAAATTGCGCGAATTGATATCAGGTAGGTAACGACGGCGATGATACAAGGTTTCAACGTACCCTTTGTCCTTCGCCTCACGAACCACATCCTCCATATACGTTTTCACACCAGGATATTTTTCAAAATACGTATCAATGTATTGTTGGGCGGCTTTTCTGGTGATTCCTAGATTCTGGGATAAGCCATAATCGGAAATACCATAAACGATACCAAAGTTGACCGCTTTGGCTTGACGACGCATATTTGGTGTCACATCTTCTGCTTTTTCGATACCAAAGACTCGCATCGCTGTGCTTGAGTGGATATCTTGACCTTCGATAAAGGCTTCTTTCAAATGGGTATCATCTGAGATATGTGCCAACACTCGTAATTCGATTTGAGAGTAGTCAGAAGAATAGATCACCCAATCAGCTTCTCGTGGCACAAAGGCTTCACGGATCTTTCGACCTTCTTCTAAACGAATCGGAATGTTTTGTAAGTTTGGATCGACAGAACTTAAACGACCAGTTTGGGTCAAGGTTTGTACATATCGCGTATGGACTTTGCAATCTCCTTGGATCACTTTTAATAAGCCTTCTACATAGGTTGATTGGATCTTAGCGATTTGACGATAAGTCAAAATGTCTTCAACGATTGGTGCTTGCTCTTTTAGTTGTTCTAACACATCGACTGCTGTCGAATAGCCAGTTTTGGTTTTTTTGATAACTGGTAAGCCCATTTTTTCAAATAAAATCACACCTAATTGTTTCGGCGAGTTTAAGTTGAAGGTTTCTCCAGCTTCGGCGTAGATTTTTTCTTCAATTTCATGCAACCGTTGTGCAAATTCGCCCTTCATCTGATGCAAGCGAGACGCATCAACTTTGATGCCGGTAATCTCCATCTCAGCTAAAATCATTGATAAAGGCAATTCCATTTCTTCAAAGAGCGCTGTTTGATTCTTCGCTGCCAATTCTTCCGTAAGTTTTGGGGTTAGGTTTGTAATCGCCGCTACTTTACGGGCTAAATGAGCAAAGAAGTCTTCCTCATCCGCCGGCAGCCCTTTTTTCGCTCCTTTTCCATAAATCGCTTCATCCGATTGGATCGCATCATAGCCATAGTGAGCGGCAACACCTGCGATGTCATTATTCGTATCATTCGTGTCTAAAAGATAAGCTGCCAATAAAACATCAAAAGCGATTCCTTTTGGTGCTGTCGTGTACCGGTTTAACGCCACGTACGTGCGTTTGGCATCATAGACGAATTTTTTACGTTTCTCGTCTTTTAACCAATCGGTAAAGGCTGGACTTTCAAACAATTCTTCACGATTGCTGACATAAATTTTTTCTTGATTGCCCCAAGCAACACCGACAATGTCTTCCAAATGATAGTTATCCCCCATCATCTCGACATACAATGCTGTGTCTCCCTGGAACATATCTTCCGTTACTTCTTCAACGACCGAAAACAAAATGTCTTCCATCTCAACTGGTTCAGCTATAATTTGCAGCTTATCTAAGAAGCTATTAAAGTTCATTTCTTGGTAGAATGGCACTAACTTCTCTAAATCTTTGCCTTCATATTTCAGTTTGTCAACATCGACCTCAATGGGCGCATCCACATCAATGGTTGCTAATTGTTTTGAAAGAAAGGCGATCTCACGATCATTGATCAAGTTTTCTTTCATCTTGCTTTTTTTCATTTCATCGATGTGTTCATAGATCCCCTCAACAGAGCCATATTCTTTCAATAGCTTGATGGCTGTCTTCTCACCAATTTTGGTGACGCCGGGAATATTATCGGAAGCATCGCCAGCAAGTCCTTTCATGTCGATGATTTGTAAGGGCGTTAGGCCGTCATATTTTTCAGCCACATGAGCGGGCGTATAACTTTCAATTTCGCTAACGCCTTTGACCGTAATGTCAACTTTCACGTGCTCCGTTGCCAGCTGGGTCAAATCGCGATCGCCAGATAAAACGACGACATCAAACAGCTCTTTATCGACTTTATTTGCCAATGTACCAATGATATCATCGGCTTCATAGTTATCTAATTCGTAGTATTGAACACCTAACGCGTTGATCAATTCGCGAATGTAAGGCATTTGTTCTTTAAATTCCCCAGGGGTTTTTGAACGTCCACCTTTATAATCTTCATACATCGCTGTCCTGAAGGTGGTTTTTCCAGCATCAAAAGCCACTAAAACATGTGTTGGCTGTTCTTTTGCCATCACATTTTCAAACATAGTATGAAACGCATAGATGGCATTTGTGTGCAGCCCATTGGCATTTTTAAACCGTTCTAATGAATTATGCAACGCAAAAAACGCGCGAAAAGCCACACTATTCCCATCAACGAGTAGTAATTTATTTTTTGGCATTTGATTACTCCTTTTCTCAAAAAGTTCCTCTTTATTCTATCAAAGAACGGGCACAAAAGCGATGAATTGCTTTGTTTTCTCTCTCATTTTATACAAAAAAAAAGGCGAGTTTCCTCGCACTTTTTTAGTTGTTTTTTCCAAAGATACGCAATAACGCAAGGAATAAGTTGATAAAATCTAAATACAGTTGTAGTGCCATGAAAACGGCCACTCCAGTATTTGCGCCACCATTCGTTGCGAAGTATACATTGCGGATTTGCTGATTGTCATAAGCGGTGATTCCCATAAAGACAAAGACGGTCACGATCGATAAGAAAAAGTCAACCGGTTGACTGCGTAAAATAAATACATTCAAGAGCGTTGAGATGATGATCCCGATCAACAGACCATAGCCGATACGACCAACCACACTTAGATCACGTTTGGTCATGATCCCAAATGCTGACATGACACCAAAAGTGACGGCTGCTGAAACAAATGCTCCCACGATCGATCCAAAGTCATAGATCATCAATGTCACAGACAAGGTCAATCCATTCAAGAGCGAATAGACTAAAAAGCCAGCAACGGTCAAGGACGGATTTTTCTGCGCCTTCACCCCTAATACAATAACTAGAATGATCTGTAAGATCCAAAGACCGGTAAATCCTAGCGGAAAATTGTCGATAAATTGCAGGGTTTGCGCTTTGAAGACTTCCCCAAAAATATAGGCTGAAATCGCACTGATCGCAAGCCCAACGCCGAAGAATAAATACACTTTTGAATAAAAGCGATTTAAGCCTTGGGCTTGGACGGTTTCATTGTTTAAATTATTCATCTTGTTGTTCCTCCTCATTTACTGCTACTGCTTTTGGCGGCTGGACCATGACCACAGCATCTAAAATACGATGATCTTCTGTGTTGATCGCTTCAACCGAAATAGTTACCACGTCTTTCATTTTATCCACTTTGATCACTTCGAATTCAAAGGTCAATGTTTCATAATGATATACAGGTTCAATAAAGTTCACCGAAAAATTGACTACATGAGAGCCAGGACCAGGCAAATGTTTCGATACGGCACTGGTGATGATCCCCATCAACATGATGGATGGGACGATTGGACGCTGATACTCAGTATTTTGCGTGTAGTCATGTTGAATATACAAAGGGTTTGCATCATTAGTAAGTCCTAAATATAACAACAGTTGATTGTCTTCGATCGATTCTGTTAAGGATAACGAATCGCCTTCCTCGATATCTTCAATACTTTTTCCTATTTTTCGCGGTTTCCCTATATTCAAAATTTAATTCCTCCAAAAAGAATAGTTTCATCTGAGTATATTCTATCAGATGCCGACAAAAGTGCAAGTTCGCGGTGCTGCTTTTGCAAAAACTTCAGATGTAAAAAACTCTTGCAGCAAACACGCCACAAGAGTCTTTGATTACAATACGTTACGAGTTGTATTGCTTAATAGTTTTTCATAGGCTGTCTCAAATTTTTGCACATCGCCTGCTCCCATGAAAATCACGACAGCATTTTGATGATCCAATAGCGGAGATACGTTCTCTTCTTTGATCACAGTTCCGCCTTTTTGAATTTTCTTGCCTAGATCTTCAATTTTAACATCTCCTCGTGATTCACGAGCAGATCCAAAAATGTCACATAGATAGACATGGTCTGCAAGATCCAATGCTTCCGCAAATTCATCCATCAAAGCGATCGTGCGGGTAAAGGTATGTGGCTGGAAGACAGCAATAATTTCTTTCTCTGGATATTTTTGACGAGCGCCATCGATCGTTGCTTTGATTTCTGCAGGATGGTGGGCGTAGTCGTCCACGATCGTCATATCCGCCACGATTTTTTCGCTAAAGCGGCGTTTCACTCCAGGAAATGAAATCATCTCAGCAGCAACTTCTTTCATATCCAATCCTTCTTTGTAAGCCACAGCGATCACACTTAATGCGTTGTTGATGTTGTGCTGACCAAACGCTGGCAAGACAAAATGGCCAATATTTTCACCATGGATAAAGACGTCGAACTCTGAACCTTGGGTGGTGCGTTCAATATTTTTTGCTTGGACATCGTCGTTATCGTTGACGCCGTAATAGTAGATTGGGACATCGGCTTCAAGTTTACGCAAGTATTCATCATCACCAAAAGCAAAGATGCCTTTTTTCACTTGACTTGCCATCGATTGAAAGGCTGAGAAGACATCCTCGATCGAGTGGAAGTAGTCTGGGTGATCAAAATCGATGTTGGTCATGATTGCATAATCCGGTGAATACGCTAAGAAATGACGACGGTATTCACAGGCTTCAAATGAAAAGAATTCCGCATCAGGTTCCCCATGACCAGTCCCATCGCCAATCAAGAAACTTGTTGGACGGATGCCGCTTAAGACATGAGAAAGCAATCCTGTCGTACTGGTTTTCCCGTGAGAACCGGTCACCGCAATACTCGTATAGGGCTGAATGAATTGGCCAATAAAGTCATGATAACGAGTAACTTCTAAACCAAGTTCTTTTGCCCGTACGATTTCTTCGTGGGTGTCAGGAAAAGCATTCCCTTGGATAATGACCATTTCTGGTTGAATGTTTGCTTTATCGAAAGGCAACAATTTGATCGCTGCTTTTTCTAGATCACGTTGAGTGAAGAAATATTCTTCCACATCAGAGCCTTGTACTTGGTAGCCTTTTTCGTGCAGAATCAAAGCCAATGAACTCATACCGGAACCTTTGATTCCAACAAAATGATGTATTTTGTTTTGATTTTCCATTATTATAATCCTCTTTTCTCAAATCCGCGTCGTAATAAAACGCGTGTATTGACAAATATCAGGTTGTCACACGACCTACATTATCATACAAAATGAAAAAAATAGCAACGAGTTTTATTTTTCGACTTGACTTTTCTCATCATTTCCTATTTCTAGCAAACGTCCACGACATTTTCCACAAACATATTTTTTGATATCCACACGTCGCTGCCGCCGAATCTCGCAGCCGCAATTTTGGCATCGATAGCGATGTTTCGCTGCCCTTTTGGCAGGAGGTGCATAACGCAAGCCTCCCGTTCTTGCCAGCAATGCTTTAAAAGCAGGATCTTGGTGACGGTGACCAAGACCTGCTAAGTGCAAATGATAGTGACACAATTCATGCTTGATAATGCCGATAAAAACCTCCATCCCGTGTTCTGTGAGCATGGTTGGATTGAAATCCAAGTGGTGATCACTTAGATGGTAGCGGCCACCGGTTGTTTTTAAGCGAGAATTAAACAACGCTCGATGCGTGAATGGTTTGTTGAAAACAGACAGCGACAGCTCTTCCACCAACCGCTGCAGTTCTTGTTGGGTCATTTTGCATTTCCCGGATCGACCATGGTTAAACTGATACGGCCTTTTTTGACATCTACTTGCTCGATCCAAACGGTTACGACATCACCGACGGAAACAACGTCTTTCGGATGCTTTACAAACGAATGGCTCAGCTTCGACAAATGCACCAGTCCATCTTGTTTGACACCGATATCGACGAAAGCACCAAAGTCGATCACATTTCGAACCGTTCCCTTCAGTTCCATTCCCGGTTTTAGGTCCTCCATACTCAGCACATCTTTGCGCAATAATGGCGCTGGCATTTCATCACGCATATCGCGTCCAGGCTGCATTAACGCCTTTAGGATATCCGTGATGGTTTCTTTGCCGACTGACAATTTTGCGGAAAGCTCCGCTGGGCGTAGTTGGGCAAGTTTCGCTTTATTTTCTTCCATTTGCTCTTTCCCTAGCTCCGCTAAAGAAATACCCGCGATCGCCAAAATTTCTTTGGCAGTGTCATAACTTTCTGGATGGATCCCGGTATTGTCCAAAATGACTTTTCCGCCAGGTATCCGCATAAAGCCGATCGCCTGTTCATAAGCTTTTGGTCCTAGGCGAGGGACTTTTTCCAGTTGATTCCGCTGCGTAAATACACCATTTTCTTCTCGATAAGTCACGATATTTTGAGCAGTGGTTTTATTTAAACCAGCTACATGCTGCAAGAGTGCCGCACTTGCGGTATTGACGTCAACGCCAACTTGGTTGACAACAGTCTCAACAACAAAATCCAATTGTTCAGCGAGGCGTTTTTGCGAAACGTCATGCTGGTATTGTCCGACGCCCACGGATTGTGGATCAATTTTGACTAATTCTGCCAAGGGATCTTGCAGACGGCGGCCAATACTGATAGCGCTGCGTTCTTCCACTTGCAGATCAGGGAATTCTTGACGAGCGATCGGACTGGCAGAATAAACAGAAGCGCCTGCCTCATTCACGATCACATAATATACTTCTTGATCGATCAATTTTAATTGTTCAGCGACGAATTGCTCTGATTCCCGACTCGCAGTCCCATTACCGATTGCGACCATCTCGACTTTATAGGTTTGTAATAAGCGACGAAACGCTGGTCCGGCAGCTTCTCGCTTATTCATAGGCGCTGGTTTATGAGGATAGATCACTTCGATCGCTAGTACTTTTCCAGTCTCATCAATGACGGCTAGTTTACAGCCTGTACGATACGCTGGATCAAAACCTAAAACGACTTTGCCCTTCAATGGCGGCTGCAGCAACAGATTGCGAAGATTTTCTCCAAAAATCGCAATTGCCTGTTCGTCAGCTTTTTCTGTCAATTCATTGCGGATCTCTCGTTCGATGGCTGGTGAAATAAACCGTTTCAGCGCATCAGCAGCTGCAGCTTCAACAAAACCGGCTGCGGGCGAATCCCTATTCGTGATCAATTTGCGACGTAGGTAATCCATGATTTTTTCTTCATCTGCCACAAGGGCGACCTTCAAGATGTCTTCTTGTTCCCCACGATTAGTGGCTAAAATTCGGTGGGATACCATCTTATTGATAGGATGCTGGAAATCGTAATACATTTCATAAACGCCTTTTTCATCTTTTTCAGCATTTTTGACCGTGCTTTGATACAGTCCTTTGTTTTTGTAATAGCTGCGGATCCAACTACGAAACTCTGCAGTATCACCAACGCCTTCTGCAATGATCTCGTGCGCGCCTGCTAAGGCATCTTCTACAGTAGGAACAGCATCACTGATAAATTCGGCCGCTTTTTCTTGAACGTCACCTGCTTTTGGGAAGCTTAACAGCCACTGAGCAAATGGTTCCAAGCCGTTCTCTTTGGCGATCGTCGCTTTGGTGCGTCGTTTTTGTTTATAAGGACGATACAGGTCTTCGACGGCCTGCATTTTTGTCGCAGCTAAAATCGCCTGTGATAGTTCAGGCGTTAGCTTTTCTTGTTCTTCTATCAAACGCAAAACCTCTTGCTTGCGTTTCTCTAAGTTTTCTAAGTACTGGTATCGCTCTTCAATTTCTCGAATCTGAACTTCGTCAAGTCCATTCGTCATTTCTTTACGGTAGCGGGCAATAAAGGGGACGGTATTTCCTTCTTGCAATAACTGCAACACCGTACTGATTTGTTTTTGGGTAAAAGCGGTTAATTCTTGTTTTACTAAATCAAGTACCTCTTGATTCATTTCTGCCATTTGTTCTCACCTTTCCTTTGTTGCTTTTGCTATTTTAACATAAAAAAGACAGCCATTGAGCGAACAAGATTGCACGAAAACAATGTTGCTTTCGCGACTCTTGTTATGGCTGCTTTTGTCTTTTCTCAAAAAGACTTTTAAAAGTCTGGTTGCCAAGGACCTGCTAAATTTTGGTATTCGATGTCCTGAACGATCCCTTTGTCATCAAAAATCACGCCATGCACCGATCCACCAAATACTGCCCCGCCATCGATGCCGACTTTGTCGTCTTGTTGCCATAGATCCGTCGTCTGCATATCTCCATGCAGCATGGGCGTGATGGTATGGCCAAAAACGATCGTTTTTCCTGTACGGTTTTTTCCTTTATGAAACGGCTCGCGAATCCAGATAAAATCATGGTCTGCGGTCTTACGCCAATCTTTTTTATTTAAATCCACGCCCGCATGAACAAAGAGATACTTTCCCCATTCGTAATAAAGCGGTCGTTCCATCAAAAACTCTATTAAGTCTCGATAGCTACTGCGGATCATTAAGGCGATTTCCGTCGGCGAATACTCCTCAGTAGCGCCTGTATGCAAAAGACTTTCAATCGTTTCTTTGCCGCCATTGCGTACGTAAGCGGCAAACCAATCCTCAGGGGCATTTAGAAATTGCAGAAAATACTCCTCGTGATTGCCGCGTAAATAAATCGCTTGGTATTCTTCGACTAACTTTTTTCCCAGAAAAAAACACTCTTTTGACTTCGTCCCCCGATCATTTAAGTCTCCAATCAAAAGCAGCTGATGGAGCTTAGGGTCATAATCGGTAAGAAGTTTTTTAAACAGATCGGCCATTCCATGAATATCACTGATTGCATATAGATAGTTTTGCATAGTCATTTCCTCCTTAAAGGCAATTGATTCTCTTGTTATCAATTTTAGACCTTTGCCTGTAAAATGTCTTGCAATAAAACGAAAAAACCAACCATTTGTCCTGAACAGTACGACAACATAAAGTCGGGTTCAAAAGGACGAATGATTGGTTACGATCGACAAAAGCTATTTTCCTGAAACAGCAAAATAATTGCCATCCGGATCGGCAAAATTGAAAACCAGTTGTTCTTCCATCTGAATCAATTCACCCACTTCTGCTTCCATCTCTAAAAGCTTCTTATAAAGTGTCGTAATATCTTCTGCAAAAAACATGATCGATGGGGAATTCAAAGCGACTTCAGGTGAATGTGTTTCGATAAACTCACGGTCATATAAGACAAAATGTACCTCCGCCTCTTTTGATGGCGCGATTTCAACGACGGATGTTCCATCAACGGTTTGTTGTTCAATGATCACAAACCCTAGTTCTTGCCAAAACTCAACTGCTTTCGTCACATCGTCAACGTATAGCATCACTTGCATTTGATTGGAAAACAATGGGCATCCCTCCTATTTCTCGTTATTCGTCTGCTTCCTTCGCTTCTTGCGCAGCGTTCGAATTGGTATTAAAGTTCAATTGTAAACCTGGTTTATCGGTCACGATCTCTGTCACTTCATAAGTCAAGCGTTTGACGATATCAAACAAGGGCTCAACCAAGCGATCAGTTTCGGCTTTCGTCAAATCCTCTCCAGAATTGACTTTGCGATTCAAAATATGATTGACTTGTCCGACACGTCCTGACAAAACGTAATCAGGGAACACCAATTGGAATTCTAAGCGGGCACCAATAATACTGTTTTTTTCCATATATTCTTCATCTTTGACTTTTAACGGCGCAAAGCCGACATTCAATTTTGTTTCCATTTCTTTGTCTTTCGGTTTCATATCAAAATGATATGCTTCAACGATCGGTTGTTGTCTTTTTAATTCCACTAGATTCACACTCCTTATCTAAAAGTATAGCATAACCTTTTCTTTGAGCCTACTGTATTCTTTAGACAATAAAAAAAACGGCAAGTGCCGTTTTAATTTGCTTCTTTTAGTGTTGCTAGGTAGTCCAATACATCTTGGACATTGGCGATCGGAACGATTTTCATATCTGTGTCTAACTTCTTCGCTGCTGCCACTGCCTCTTCGTAATTCGTTTTAATGGAAGGATCTATTTCACGCTCTTCATCAGTGATTTCATCGTCCGGAGCAAAAAAGATTTCTGCTCCACTTTCGCTGGCACTCGCTACTTTTTTGTCAATCCCACCGATTCGACCAACCGTCCCATCAGCTGAGATCGTTCCGGTTCCAGCAATATTATGGCCTTTACGCAAGTTATCTCCAGTTAGCTGTTCATAGATTTCAAGGGTGAACATCAACCCAGCTGAAGGCCCACCGATATTGCCAGAATCGATCACGATCTCTTCATCAGAAGTGATCTCTGTATGATCGACGAGTGAGATACCGATACCTGCTTTTTGATTGCTTTCCAGTTCAATTAATTTGCCTGTTGCTTCTTTTTCTTTACCATCTTGCAAGTAAGTTACGGTGATCTCATCACCAATGGTTTGACTTTGTACATAGTCGATAAAGTCTTGGCTACTTTTAAATTCTTTGCCATTGACAGCGGTGACGGTATCTCCAACGGATATTTTCCCCGCAAAACTGGAATTTGGATCGATCCCCATGACATAGACCCCTTTATAGGTCATTTCATAAGGCAAGTCTGCCAGCTTTAATGCTTGCTCAATCGCACTATTTTGCGAGGATTCCATATAATAGCGCTGGATGCGATTGTACTCCTCATCTGTCGCACCGCCTAAAAGTTCTTCCTCACTGATCAAGTCTTGAAATTCATTGAATTTCGTTCCAATCGCCGTAAACACGGTAGCCTGTCGAATCCCGACACTGGTTAAAGAAAAGGAGCCGGCTGAGGTGTCTTCTTTTTGATTGACGGTAATCAATTCTTTTAAATCGATCGTTGCACCAGGTTGCTCGATATAATAAGGAATCGGCAAAAAGGCACAGGCTGCGATGATCAGTGCTAAAACAAACAAGAGAACATATTTGATCGTTGATTTAAGATTCATTGGTATCACGCTTCTTTACTATAGCATCGTAGATATTTTGTGGTAAATATTCCGCAACATCGCCGTTAAAGGTTAAGATTTCTTTCAACAAACTGGAGCTGATGAAACTATGCTTTGCATCTGCTAAAAGAAAGACGGTCTCTAGGGAAGGTTCTAAGTGATGATTCATTTCCATGATGTCCCGCTCATACTCATAATCTTTCACACTGCGAATGCCTCTAAGCAGAAACTGTGCGCCTAGTTTTTTCGCGATCGTGACCGTCAGCTCCGTTTCTTGCGCCAGAATCTTGACGTTTGGAATATGAGCGAGGGCTTCTTCAATTAGATGAACTTTTTCTTCACTTGTAAAAAAACTTTTTTTATTGGTATTTGTAAAAACACCCACGATCAGTTCATCAAAAAGCGTTGCGCCTCGCTCAATCAGATCCACATGACCTGACGTCAGCGGATCAAAACTTCCTGGAAATAAAGCAATCTTTTTCATGTTATCCCTCATTTCTATAGATCGTCACCGCAGATATGCCATAGGTTTGGGCGCGCATCAAATGCAAAGAACCAATCTTTTCTGGCAAGACGATGGACTTATCTGTTTCGCAAACCACATAAGCAAACGGACGAATCAATTCATCCTTCAGCATAGCTTCTAGCTGTTGCAGGATCTCTTGCTTTGCGTAAGGTGGATCTAAAAATAGATAGTCAAAGCTTTGTCCCTCAGCTGCAAACTGGCGTAAGGCTTGATTGGCATCCATTTTTAGTACCGTGAACTTTTCTGGTTCTTTGGTTATTGCAATATTTTCACGGATCACTTTGATAGCTGGAAAACTACGGTCGACACAAACGGCATGCTCCGCACCACGAGAGACCGCTTCGATCGCTAAGCCCCCGCTCCCACTAAACAGATCCAGTACAACTCCTCCATCTAAATATTGCCCTAACATGTTAAAGATCGCCCCTTTTACTTTGTCTGTCGTGGGGCGAGTGTTATCTCCAGCAAGACTTTTTAATCTGCGGCCACCATATTCTCCGGCTACTACACGCATGCGTTTTTCCCTCCAAGATCTTCGTAAATACAAATATAGCACTGTTTCTATAAATAGCAATAAAAAAATGGCGGTGACTCAAGGCACCCCCACTTTTCTATTACACGTTTTCTGCCAATCGAATCATCGTATTTTTTTCTTCAATATCAAACCCTTCATCTTTCACTGGATAGGCTGCTGATGTACCAATTTTTTCAGCAAAATCCATTTCGACATCTGGTCGATAGGAAGCTTCAACTTGTCGAACAAAGTGAAACTGCTCGATTTTTGTTTTTTTGCTTTCGTATTCTTCTTCGTTCAAATACATGACCACGTATTTCATTTTGCGTGACACATAATGAACGAAGCCAAAACGACGCAAATTTTTTAGTTGACGTAGGCTGTAGACCCATACGATCAATCCTCGACGCTTCTGCATCGTAAAAGGCGTTTTATCCTCGTGCATGACAATTTCCTCCACAACTTGATTTTGATTGAAAAAAAGGACTTCCAGCATCCACTTTGACAGTTGGTGAAAAACACGTAGAAATCGCTACGGTCAGTTCATCCAGCAAACGCTGCAGCTGCGTTTCACTCCAGCGGTACTCGCTCACTTGCTCATTGAGATCCAGCTGTCGCTTAGCTGTGCGCATCGCACGCTTTTTCTCTTTGAAATCAAGGGCATATGCGCCGTACGCTTCAATTCTTTCAAAATCCAGCTTTTTTTCTAAAAACGTTCGCATCAATTCCTGAGCAACAGGATCTTGATGCATGGTTTGTTTCGCTATTTGATAGTTTCTACACGTTTCACTCGCTTTGATTGCCGTTACAAGTGAATCGATTTGATCTTCAATCTCGAAAAAGGCTTCATCGTAAATCATCTGATGTACTATCCTCGGTCCCTTCTACATCTTCTTGCACTAAGACTACCATATTTGTTTCAGAAAAAGCAATTCCTATCTTTTCTGATTGTTCATGGGTCAAACGTTCAGTAAATCTTGGGTTACTGAACCAAGATAAAATAGTAAAGGTTGGATCATAGACAGGCGCTTCAAAAATCGAAGCAGAAGCCTCTAACTCCTTCGCTGCTAATAACTCCTGCCACTCATCGTTCGTCAAAACAAAATTACTCGTTTTTTCCGAAGAAAGAGCACGTTGATAGGAATGGATGCGTTGAGAGGTCAAATGATCCGATAGATTATTCGTCAAATCCGCTAAAAGTCCGACCGCATCTTGATGCGTCTGGGTATCTTGTACAAAGCTTTCCAAACCGATTTGATTACGAAGCTTATCAATAATGACAAAGGCTAACGTCTCTTTTTCAAGATCAGCTTGTGCTTGGTCAATCGTTTGCGAAACTTGAAACAGCGGTCGTTCTCCTTCTGTCAAGGGATAGGGCGCTAACTTAAGCAGGGTCGTCTGATCCAAATAAGTGATCGCCTGCAGTTGAGCCGTCTCTTGATCAAAGAATAAAACAGCAAATGTCCCATTATCAAACGCTACTAAGGGTCGGTAGTTCATATCTTCTTCCATCAATTCAAAACTGATGGTGCGATCATTTTGTGTCAAGGTAAAATTTGGATAAATCATGGTCAGCTCAGTCAAGTCAGTCAAGGTCATGCCCATTGCAAAGGGCGCTAGGGAAGATCCCCCGGCACCGATCACTTTGATTGCCTGCACACTCTCACCATCAGTATTGATCTCAACATATTGCTGATCGTCTAATTGATTGTAGACCCGAATTTCAAACTCGTAGCCCGAGCGATACGTTTGAACTGGAAGCCCGTAGATTTCTTCAAAATCAGAAACAGGCTCCCCAATCAATTCAGCTAATCCTTGGGCTGCGATTGGTTCATAATTCATGGTCGTTGGTGCTTTGATTGGGTTCTCGATCGTCATTCTCGAATCTGAAGCGTTTTGCATGAATACTGGCTGCAAATACACGATTATCAGGGCTAGGACAAATAAGCCGCAAAATAATAATCCCCTTCGCTTCATCTGCTGATCGACTCCTTATTTTTCTTTGACTTCAATCAGAAGGTCTCCTGACTGGATTGGTTCCCCATCGGTTACGTAAACATGCTCAACTACACCAGAAAAGCGAGCTTCGACGGAAGTTTCCATCTTCATCGCTTCAGTGACCATCAACGTCTGTCCACGTGCTACTCGGTCACCTTTTTTGACTAATACTTCTAAAACTGAACCACTCATGGAGGCACCGATTTGTTCTTTGTTCGTTGGCTCTGCTTTGCGTTTTGTTTGAACAGAACTGATGATCGAACTATCTTTCACAACGATTTCTCGTCGTTGACCGTTCAAGTTAAAGAAGAGGGTCCGATTGCCCTCGATATCTGGTTCACCGATTTCATCGAGACGAATGATCAAAATTTTGCCTTTTTCTAATTCGACATTGATCGTTTCGCCTAAGCGCATACCATTAAAGAAGGTTGGTGTATCAAGGACTTTTACATCGGCAAACTGCTCATACGCTTTTCGATAATCAAGGAAGACTTGCGGATACATCAAGTAGCTCAAGACTTCTTCGTGTTTTGGTTCATAGCCGATTTTTTCAGCTAGTTCTTGTTTCACTTCGGCAAAATCAACTGGTTTGGCAAAGGCTCCTGGACGTTCCGTAAAGGCTGGGCGTCCTTTTAAGATAATGCGTTGCAATTCTTTCGGGAAACCACCGACTGGCTGACCTAAATCGCCTTGGAAGAAGGTGATCACTGATTCTGGGAAACTCAATGTATCGCCTTTTTCAAAAATATCTTTTTCTGACAAGCCATTTTGTACCATGAAGAGCGCCATATCGCCCACGACTTTCGAAGAAGGTGTCACTTTCACGATGTCTCCAAACATCATATTGACTTCATGATACATTTCTTTGATTTCATCCCATTTTTCGCCTAAACCAACGGCTTTGGCTTGCTGCTGGAGATTGGTATATTGTCCTCCTGGCATCTCATGCTTGTACACTTCCGTTTGAGGGGCGTTCAAGCCATTTTCAAAGGAATGATAGTACATGCGGACATCTTCCCAATAGTGATTCAATTGTTGGATATTATCCACATTGATCTCTGGGCAACGCTCGCCGTTTAAAAGAGCATAATACAAACTACTCATACTTGGCTGACTCGTTGCGCCACTGATAGCTGACATAGCGACATCCACGATATCAACGCCAGCTTTGGTAGCTGCTGAGTAAGTGATAATCCCATTCCCGCTGGTATCATGCGTGTGCAGATGGATCGGTACATCGATCGTATCTTTTAACTCACTGATCAAACGATAAGCCGCTTGCGGTTTTAATAATCCAGCCATATCCTTGATAGCAATAATATGGGCTCCAAGATTTTGCAATTCTTTTGCCATATCTTTGTAATATTGTACCGAATATTTTTGGCGGGATGGATCATTGATATCCCCTGTATAACAAATCGTCGCTTCTGCAATTTTCCCCGTATCACGAACAGCTAGGATACTTTTCTCCATTTGTGGGACCCAGTTCAAACTATCAAAGATTCGGAATACATCGATTCCTTGTGCCGCAGATTCTTTGATGAATTCTTCCAAAACATTGTCTGGATAATTGGAATACCCGACAGCGTTGGAGCCTCTAAACAACATTTGTAAGAGTGTATTTGGCATTTTTTTCCTGAACATCCGCAATCTTTCCCATGGATCTTCTGTTAAGAAACGGTAGGCAACGTCAAAGGTTGCCCCACCCCACATTTCACTTGAGAACAATTGTGGTAGGCCAGCTTCCGTCATCGCGGCAATTTTCTTAAAGTCATGGGTTCTTACACGAGTTGCCAACAAACTTTGATGGGCATCTCGGAAGGTTGTATCCGTCAGTAAGACATTCTTTTGTTGACCGATCCATTCAACGACACCTTCGGCACCTTTCGTATCTAAAATATTTTTGGCGCTGACAAAATCAGGCGTTGCTTGGATGTGTTGTGGCATCCGTGGTTCATTGTAGAAAGGTTTCTTTTGTTTTTCGATTCCCGGGAATCCATTGATCGTGATTTCACCGATATACTTCATGGTTTTGTTTCCACGGTCACGAATCCGAGGGAAATTGAATAGTTCTGGCGTATTGTCGATAAAGGTAGTTTTGGCTTCCCCTGAACGAAAGGCTGGATGAGAAACAACATTACGCATAAAGAGAATGTTTGTTTTCACACCACGTACTCGGAATTCTTTCAGACAGCGCATCATTTTTTGAATTGCTTGGTCGAACGAAGCAGCATGCGTACAGACTTTTACAAGTAGCGAGTCGAAATAAGGGGTTACCACTGCACCGGCATAAGCATTTCCGACATCTAAACGAACCCCAAACCCACCCGGAGAGCGGTAGGTATCGATCTTACCAGTATCTGGCATAAAATTATTCGCTGGATCTTCTGTCGTCACGCGACATTGGATCGCAACACCCTCAAAGCGAATGTCTTTTTGTTCAGGAATTCCGATTTCTTTATGCAAGTCTTTGCCTTGTGCAATCAAAATTTGTGTCGTCACGATGTCTAAATTGGTGATCATTTCAGTGATCGTATGTTCCACTTGGACCCGTGGGTTTACTTCGATAAAGTAGAATTTGTCGCCCTCTACTAAAAATTCCACGGTTCCAGCATTGATATAGCCGACATGCTTCATTAGTTGAACGGCTGCTTGGCATATTTTTTCCCGTTGTTCATCAGTCATTGACACACAAGGTGCCACCTCGACTACTTTTTGGTGGCGGCGCTGAACCGAGCAATCACGTTCAAATAAGTGAACGACGTTTCCGTGCGTATCTCCTAAAATTTGGACTTCAATATGTTTTGGATTACTAATGTATTTTTCAACGTAGACTTCATCGCTACCAAATGCCGCTTTGGCTTCACTTTTGGCACGTTCGTAGCCGTCTCTTGCTTCTTTTTCATCATGAGCGACACGCATGCCTCGCCCACCGCCCCCAAGGGCTGCTTTGATCATGATTGGATAATCATGTTCGTTTGCAAAAGCTAAAACGTCATCGATCGATGCAACTGGACCGTCAGAGCCAGGAATCGATTGAATCCCTGCCTCGATCGCTGCTGCTTTTGCTTTGATCTTGTCGCCAAAAATATCTAAATGATGGGTGGATGGTCCGATGAAAATCAAACCTTCTTCTTCACAGCGTTGAGCAAATCCCAGATTTTCTGATAAAAAGCCGTATCCAGGATGGATTCCTTCGGCACCGGCCTTTTTCGCCGTGCGAATGATATCTTCAATGTCTAAATACGCATCGATCGGACGTTTGCCTTTCCCTACTAAATACGCTTCGTCTGCTTTAAAGCGATGGACGGAGTATTCATCCTCCGCAGCATAAATTCCGACAGTTTTGATCCCAAGTTCCGCACATGCGCGGAAGACACGGATCGCGATTTCTCCACGATTGGCAACAAGAATTTTCTTCATCTAATCCACTCCATTCAATTGATCAATAATTCAAATAAACCTGTTTCCTCTTTTCTTCGGCACTGATATTTAACACAAAACCGATACAAATCGATAGCATCAGCAAGCTTGATCCACCTTGACTTAGAAATGGGAAAGTGATTCCCGTCAACGGGATCAAACCAGTGATTCCACCTAAGTTGATAAAAATCTGTGACATAAATAATGTCCCTATACCTATGCACATCATGGAATTAAAGGGATCTCTTGAACGGATACCGACAAGAAAGATTCGTCCCACCATATAGAACAAAACACCTAAAATGATGATCGATGGGATCAGCCCTAATTCTTCCATAACGATCGAAAATATATAATCGGTGTGCGCTTCGTTTAAGAAGCCACGTTTTTGGATACTATTTCCAAGCCCGCGCCCGAACAGCCCACCGTTGAACATTGCGTAATACCCATTAACCATTTGATGACCTGTATCGTATTCATCAGCAAACGGGTTCAAAAAAGATGAAAAACGACTATAGACATAGTCGGGTAAAAGCTTACCACCGGTTAGATTCACAAACAAGACGATCAACATACTACCGATAATACCTGCCACACCTAATATTAAGGTATACAGGTAATTCAATCCGCTAGACAATAACACGACAAATGCCAGCAACATAACGATTACAGCATTCCCTAAGTCGGGATAAAGTGCCATGATCCCGGTGTAGACAAAAACGATTCCGATTGGACGCCAAACCGTTTTCCAAAATTCTTGTTGGATACCTTTTTGACGATAAGATAGCGTCACCGATAAAAACCAAATCACAATAAACTTTAAATACTCTGCTGGTTGAATGGAAAAGCCAGCAATCGATAACCAACCGAGTGCCCCATTTCTTCTTGGGAAAAAGAAGGCAGCGATCAATAAGAACAAGATGACGATCATGGCGATCTGGACAAATTTTTTGTTCCGAAAAACATCCGTTTTCATTTTATACATGACAGTGATCGCTATTAGGCTCACCAACCAAAATAATGTTTGATTGATGACGTAAGAAGCAGCTGTGGTCGGTTGTGTGGCGGTCATCGCAACGTAAGATGTGGAACTATAAACCATCATCAAGCCCGTGACACACATAACAATATATGGTAATAAAATACTATAATCTAATAAATGTCTTTTCTTTACTTTCTCTGGCAAGTTTATGCCTCCTTGCCGATGTCAGGTGTCCGCTGGTCCTCGTAGACCTCGCTATACAATTGGTTCAAATCTTTTTCAAGATCCGCCATCAATTGCTGTCCTGTTTGATTATCAACGATCCCCAAGCGGATCGCAAATGCCACTTGTCGTGATAGACCATACATCTGGGTATCAACCACTTCTTCAAATGCTTTGCATTGTGCGATACATAAACTATTTTCTTGGTTTCGGATCAGCTTTTTGATTCGTTCTGCGTCATCTCTCAGCAGATCAAGCGCTTTTGTAGAATCGATTTGCTCCATTCCGGTCCCCCCATTTCTTCGTTTCACCATTATAGCATATTCTTATTCGCTTTTGCATCCATAGATTGGATAGAAATACGGAAATAACGAACTTTAATGAGCATATATTCGAAAAGTTCGCTTTTTGATGATTATCATTCGTGTTTTGGAAATTTTATTCGTTTTATTTATATGATCCGCGCCCGATCTCGTGAAACAAAGGCAGATCGTGAAACACTTTATAAAAAACGTCCTTTACTAAAATTTAAGAAAAGCTATTCTATCAAGTATTCGAAAAAAAATCGGTGCCTGCTTTTCCACAATTACGTTTTAAAAAAAGAACAGGTCCAAAAGTCCCTGTTCTTTCAACTCGCATGAAAAGAAAAATCGTTTACTTTGTTTCGTCGCCGATCTTGCCATCCCCATTGATGTCCTCATCGGAAAGACGTTCGACTTCTTTAATAAAACCTTCGCTCATCTCTTGATAATTTTGCTCACCAACGACCGCATCGTCAGGGATTTGATCGACATTTGCAAAAAACTCAATATGATTGTGTAGGTTTTCAAAGCGCATAGGAGCATCTCCGCCGTATTCGCCATCAAGGTTGATCATTAAACGATTGACCTGTTCTGGTGCGTCTACTTCAAGAAAAGATGTTTTCGTATAAATCAGGCGACGATCGTTGATGTGTTTTCCACCATTCATCATTAAAGCAACTAAGTGGACGATCTCAAAAATATTGGCCGTTTTGACAATGATCAACGAAAATTTCCCATCGTCAAGCTTTGCATCAGGCGCAATCTGTTCAAAGCCCCCCACTGAATTCGTCAGCCCTAAAAAGAACATCGACGCTCCGCCAATGTATTCTCCGTCTTCATACTTTAGATGCATTTTGATTGGTTTGACACGAGGGAGTAATTCCGCTCCTTTTGCTAGATAAGCTAAGTAGCCAAAAACACTTTTCAGTTCAGAAGGAACATCGTAGGTCAATTCCGTTAAGTGCCCACCAGCAGCAATGTTGATAAAATACGTGTTGGGTGTTTTTCCGACATCCATTTTCACTGTCTGCTGCTTCAAAATCACTTCCGCAGCTGCTTTGATATCCGTACGGGGAATCTTTAGCGCTCGTGCGTAGTCATTGGTCGTGCCTCCAGGAATGATCGCCATTTTTGGTCGCTTTTCTAAAGGAGCGATCCCATTGACGACTTCATTGATCGTGCCATCCCCACCGGCAGCTACCACCAAATCAAAACCAGCTTCGCCGGCTCTTCTTGCTTCATCACGAGCGGAAAATGGCGCAGCGGTCGTGGCAAATGCACTCGCCTCATAACCGCCAGTTTCCAAAACATCTAAAATATCTGCTAAGTTTTTTCGAATCAATTCTTTCCCAGATGTCGGGTTGTAGATTACTCTTGCTCTTTTCATCGCTTGCCTCTTATCGCTTTGCTAGTTCTTCTTGCAACAGCTTATTCACAACGCCTGGATTCGCTTGTCCTTTGGTTGCTTTCATGATTTGACCAACTAAGAAACCGACTGCGCGGTCTTTTCCGTTTTTGAAGTCATCGACGGATTGTTGGTTATTATCTAATACTTCATTGATCATTGGTAGTAATTGCGCAGGATCTGATAATTGGATCAATCCTTTGGCTTTTACAACTTCTTCAGCGTCGCCGCCGTTTGTGATCAACTCTTTGAAGACTTTTTTCGCAATCTTCGAACTGATCGTGCCATCGGCGATCAAACGAATCATTCCCGCTAAATTGTCTGGGGTTAATTTCGTTTCTGGCAGTTCCAATTTCTCGCTGTTCAGATACGCTGAAACTTCACCCATCAACCAGTTAGAAGCTTGTTTAGGATCAGCACCAGCATCGATGGTTTTTTCAAAGAAATCGGACATTTCTTTTGATAAAGTCAAGACCATTGCATCATATTCTGGTAAGCCCAATTCAGAGATGTAACGGGCACGACGTTTTTGCGGCATTTCTGGCAAGCTTTGACGTACACGTTCGATCCATTCATCATCGATCACAAACCGTGGGATATCTGGTTCTGGGAAGTAACGATAATCAGAAGAACCTTCTTTGACACGCATCAATAAGGTTTTGCTGGTTGCTTCATCAAAACGTCGAGTTTCTTGTTGGATCTCGCCTCCAGAAAGCAATACTTTGGCTTGGCGTTTTTCTTCAAATGCCAACCCTTTTTTCACGAAGGACATAGAGTTTAAGTTTTTCAGTTCTGTTTTTGTTCCGAATTGTTCTTGGCCGTAAGGTCGCAACGAAATATTCGCATCACAACGCATGGAACCTTCTTCCATCTTCACATCGGATACTTCTGTAAACAAGATGATTGAACGCAACGCTTCTAGATACGCATATGCTTCTTCTGGTGAACGCATATCCGCTTCGGAAACGATCTCGATCAAAGGGGTTCCTTGACGATTTAGATCAACATAAGAATAACCGCCTTTGCCGTGCATGTTTTTCCCAGCATCTTCTTCCAAATGAACTCGCTCGATGCGAATCTTTTTCTTTTTGCCTTCCACTTCGATCTCGATCCACCCATCATGACCGATCGGTTGATCGAATTGCGAAATTTGATACGCTTTTGGATTGTCGGGATAGAAATAGTTTTTGCGGTCGAAATGCGTTTCTTTTGAGATTTCACAATTCAGCGCAAGCGCAGCTTTCATCCCAAATTCGATAGCCGCTTTGTTCATTACTGGTAAAACACCTGGATAGCCCCAGTCGATCACATTCGTGTTGCTATTTGGTTCAGCGCCAAAGTGAGCAGGTGCTGGAGAAAAAATCTTTGATTCTGTTTTTAATTCTACGTGGACTTCAAGCCCAATGACTGTTTCGAAGTTCATGCCTTATCCCCTCCTAAAATCACTGGTTTTTTCGTGTGGAAATCAGTTGCTTGTTCAAAGGCATAAGCCGCTTTATACATGGTTGCTTCATCAAAATGTTTCCCAATGATCTGCAAGCCGACTGGCAGTCCTTCAGAAAAACCTGCTGGGATCGACATCCCTGGCAATCCTGCTAAGTTCACAGGAATGGTTAAAATATCATTCAAGTACATGGTGATCGGATCATTGATGTTTTCTCCAATACCAAATGCTACCGTTGGGGAAGCTGGGCCAATGATCAAGTCGTATTGGCTGAAGACCTTATCGAAATCTTGTTTGATCAACGTCCGTACTTGACCGGCTTTTTTGAAGTAGGCATCGTAGTAGCCAGCACTTAGTGAAAACGTACCTAACATGATCCGGCGTTTTACTTCTTCCCCGAATCCTTCACTGCGAGAATTGACATAGACATCTTCTAGATTGCTGACATTTTCTGAACGGAAACCATAACGAATACCGTCAAAACGTTGCAAATTAGAACTTGCTTCAGAAGAAGCGATGATATAGTAAACGGCTACCCCGTATTTTGAGTGTGGCAAGCTGACTTCTTCCACAGTCGCTCCTAACGCACGGAAAGTGTCCGCTGCTTTTAAGATTGCTTCTCGAACGCCTGCTTGGATCCCTTCACCTAAGTATTCTTTTGGCAAAGCGACTTTCATACCTTTGATATCACCCGTCAAACCTGCTGTAAAATCAGGAACAGCAGCGCCTGCTGACGTACTATCTTTCGCATCAAACCCACTGATGGCATTTAATGCAAAGGCATTGTCTTTCACACCACGCGTCATCGGACCAATTTGATCTAAAGATGATGCAAACGCGATCAGACCAAAACGAGAAACCCGTCCGTAGGTTGGCTTCATCCCGACGATTCCATTGAAAGCTGCTGGTTGACGAATCGAACCACCCGTATCGCTACCTAATGATAGGGGGACTTGTCCAGCTGCAACGGCAGCCGCCGAGCCACCTGATGAACCACCAGGTACTTTTGTTTCGTCCCAAGCGTTTTTCGTTTTCTTAAAGAACGATGTTTCGGTACTTGCGCCCATGGCAAATTCATCCATATTTAACTTACCAACTGGAATCATGTCTGCTTGATAAACTTTGTCCATAACGGTCGCATCGTAAATTGGATCAAAATTACCTAAGATTTTAGAAGCAGCTGTTGTCCGCAAATCTTTGGTAACGATGTTGTCTTTGATTCCGATTGGAATTCCCGCCAACACATTGCTTTCAGTGATGCCTTTTTGATCGATGGCTTGTGCCAATTCCTGCGCTTTTTCTTCATTCAACGCTAGAAACGCATCGACTTTCGGCTCTGTTTCTTTAATGCGAGCAAAGGTTTCGCTCGTTAAGTCTGTTGCAGTAATTTCCTTTGACACTAATAAGCTGTGTAATTCTTCTAAGCTTTTTTTATATAATTCAGTCATTAGGCACCCGCCTCCCCATTATCAATGATTGCAGGCACTTTGATAAAGCCTTCTTCGGATTCTGGAACATTTTTCATTAATTCATCACGGTCCCAGCCGCCGGTCGTTACATCTTCACGCATCACGTTAATCGTTTCTGCGACATTCGATGTGAATGGTACTCCTGTGGTGTCCACTTCTTCAAGTGTTTCAACCATATCAATAATTTTCCCTAGCTGAGAGGTAAACTCATGTAATTCATCGTCTGAGAATGAAAGTTTTGCTAGTTTGGCAACGTGTTTGACTTGTTCTTCGCTGATCGCCATAAAATCCTCCTCTTTCTCGTATCCGTAATCTACGTTTACGTTTTTCCAATGTATTGTATCATTTTTTTAACAAATCATGAAATAGAATTTGAAAATTATCAAATATAATTGCAAATAAAAGCAGAAATCATTTCTTTCCTCGTAGTGCAGGGAAGAAATGATTTCAATTAGACAAGAAAAAACAACTGCTTCTCGTCTGTGACAATGCTTAAAGGTTATTGAGCTGCCGAATGACTGCCTTCGATCGCAGCCACCATTTGAGCTTCATCCCAAACGGTGACACCTAGGGATTGTGCTTTGGTCAGTTTGCTGCCTGCCTCTTCCCCAGCAACAACGATATCGGTCTTTTTCGATACACTCCCTGTTACCTTCCCACCGAGATTTTCAATTCGTTCCTTGGCTTCTTCACGAGTGAAGTGACTTAATTTTCCTGTTAAAACGACGGTTTTCTCTTTAAATGGTGATTCGACGTCTTCCAACTGTTCATTTCTAAGCCCCAAATAAGCAAAGTTGACACCCGCTCTTTCAAGTTCATCTAACAGGTCGTGAACTTCTTGATTGTCAAAATACGTGACGACACTTTCAGCAATCGTTGCGCCGATAGCTTCTAGCGAAATGATTTCTTCTTCCTTGGCTTTGCTGAGCGCCCGCAGATCACCGAAATGTTCTGCTAAAATCCGAGCCGCTTTCGCACCGACATGACGGATGCCTAGCCCAAAAATCAAACGTTCAACCGAATTTCCTTTACTTTGATGAATCGCCCGCAACAGGTTATTGGCTGATTTCTCTTTGATTTTATCAAGGGTCAACAATTGTTCTTCTGTTAAAAAGTACAAGTCGGCCACATCTTTAACTAAGGATTTATCGAACATTTGCTCTAAAACACGGGGCCCTAAACCGTCAATGTTCATAGCATTCCGTGAAACGAAATGGCTGAGTCCTTCTTTGATCTGTGCTGGACACTTTGGATTGATACAACGCAAGGCAACTTCTTCATCTAAATGGATCAGCTCACTCCCACATTCGGGACAATGTGTAGGCGATTCAAAGGGTTGACTTGCTTCTGTGCGTTTTTCTTCCAAGACTTTCGCAACCTCTGGAATAATGTCCCCCGCCTTATAGATGATGACCGAATCGCCAATGCGGATGTCTTTCATTTTAATGAAATCTACATTATGGAGACTGGCACGGCTGACCGTCGTTCCAGCAACACGAACAGGGGTCATAACAGCGGTCGGTGTCACAACACCCGTCCGTCCCACGGTCCATTCGATCGTTTCGATCACTGTTTCCGCTTCTTCCGGTGGAAACTTATATGCCGCCGCCCATCGGGGTGCTTTTACGGTAAAGCCTAGCGCATCTTGATCTTTGAAATTATTGACTTTGATGACTACGCCGTCAATCTCATAGGGAAGCTCACTGCGCTTGTCATGAAACTCTTCGATATATGCCCAAACCTCATCGATGGTATGACACACTCTGCGTTCGTGATTTGTACGAAAGCCTAATTGATCCAGTTCATTCAATGCTGAAAATTGATCATTGGCTTCAATTGGTCCAAAGTCAGCTAGTGTGTACAAGAAGGTGCTTAAGTTTCTTTGGGCTGCGATCCGTGTGTCTAATTGTCGCAAGCTTCCAGCCGCTGCGTTTCTAGGATTGGCAAAAACTTCCGCCCCTTCTTCTTCTCGCTGTTGATTCAATTTCAAAAACGAAGCCTTTGGCATATAGCATTCGCCACGAACTTCCAACGAGATCGGTTCTTTTAATTTCAGTGGAATCGATTTGACGGTCTTTAGGTTTTCTGTAATGTTTTCACCTACCGTACCATCTCCTCGAGTTGCTCCCCGAACAAAGCGCCCTTCTTCATATTTCAAGGAAATTGACAATCCATCGATCTTTAACTCGCAGACATAATCTACCGCTTTCCCCAGTGCTTTTTGAACACGGGCATCAAAAGCCACGATTCCTTCTTTGTCAAAGACATCGTTCAGGCTATACAGCGGAATATCATGCGTGACCTTTTCAAAGCCAGGTAAAATGATACCGCCTACTCGTTGGGTGGGTGAGTCTTCGGTTACTAGCTGCGGATAATTGGTTTCAATTTCAACCAGTTCTGCATATAGCTGATCATAGAGATAATCTTCCACGGAAGGCTGATCTTTTACATAGTATTCGTAAGCATACTGATTTAATTGTGTGCGCAGCTCTTCTGCTCGTGATTGGATTTCTTTTGAAGGGACATCCATCCTAATATCCTCCTTATTCTTCAACTTTTTCAATCGGCGCAAAGGCCGCCAACAATCGTTTGACGCCTTGTTGTGGGAACGCCACATCTAATTCAACATCTTGCGCGCTGCCAGTCGTCCGAACGACGGTACCGATTCCCCATTTTTTATGTTGAACTTTCTCGCCTACTTGCCAAGTATTACCAGCTGCAGAAGTCTGTTGTTTAGAAGCGACGGTCGTTTGACGCGGTTGTGTATAGCTCGGTTTGAACACTTTTGGTTGAAACGGTGCAGCAGCTTTCGGCTGTGAACGCTCGCCTAATGATTGCAGCAGATCTTGTTCGATCTCTTCGATAAACCGAGACGGACGATTGTATTGGGTCCGACCGTATAATGTTCTGGAAAAAGCGTTGGTCAGAAAGAGCTCTTCCTCGGCACGAGTGATTCCCACGTAAGCAAGGCGCCGTTCTTCTTCGAGCTCGCTTTCTTCCATTAAGGCACGAGAAAGCGGGAAGATATTTTCTTCCAACCCAATCAAAAATACCACTGGAAACTCTAGTCCTTTTGCAGCATGCAAGGTCATCAAAGTCACTTGACTACTTTCTTCTTCATAACTATCGACGTCTGACAATAAAGCTAAGTCATTTAAGAAAACACTCAACTTCTCATCTGGTGCATCTGCATCGTCTTCGTTTTGCGCCTCAAATCGTTTGTCGAATTCTTGGGTAACCGATAAAAATTCTTCCAAGTTTTCAAGTCTAGCTTGTGCTTCTAAATTATTCTGGTTGACTAACTCTTGACGATAACCCGTTTTTTCTAATATTTCTTTCGTCAGTTCGGTTACTGATAGGTAAGGAACCATCTGGGCGAAGCCATCCATCATCATCCCAAAGCTCCCTAATTCTTTGCCAGCCTTTCCAGAAATATTCGCTAACTCGACGTTCATGGCTGCTTCTAACAATGACCATTCATGAAGATTCGCAAACGCTCGTAGTTTCTCGACGGATGTCGCACCGATCCCACGTTTTGGTACATTGATGATACGCTCTAAGCTGATGGAATCTCGCGGATTGGCGATCGCCGATAAATAGGCCAAAATATCACGGATTTCTTTGCGGTCATAGAATTTTCTGCCGCCGACCATCGTATAAGGAACGTTGGCTTTTAAAAGCATTTCTTCAATGATCCGTGACTGGGCATTGGTCCGATACAATATCGCAAAATCACCGAATTTACGGTTCTTTTCTGCAATTTGTTTTTGCATTTCACTGACGATAAATCGCGCTTCATCTCGTTCACTATCCCCGCGATAATAAGTGATCTTTTCCCCATCATGATTTTCTGTCCATAGATTTTTATCTGGACGGTTGCGGTTATTTTTGATTACTTGGTTTGCCGCATTTAAAATCGTTTGCGTTGAACGATAGTTTTGCTCTAACAAAATCGTTGCGGCATCTGGATAGTCCTTTTCAAAGTCTAAAATATTTTGCATGTTGGCACCACGCCAACCGTAAATACTTTGGTCCGCATCCCCAACAACACAAAGATTTCGAAAACGAGCGGCCAATAAATTGACCAGCGTGTATTGGGCGTGGTTGGTATCTTGGTATTCATCGACATGGATATAGTGGAATTTCCGTTGATAAAATTGCAGCGCATCTTCATTGTCTTGGAAGAGGCGGATCGTATTCATGATTAAATCATCGAAGTCCATGCATTGATTGTTTCGCAGCTCTTTTTGATATTTTTCATAGCAACGACCTACGATCTGCTCAAATAGACTACCTTCCATGGCTTGGTAAGCTTCAGGTGTCAACAGCTCGTTCTTTGCATGAGAGATCGTTCCCAAAATAGAACGAGGATCATATTTTTTGGGATCGATATTCAATTCTTTTAATACCCGTTTCATCAGTGTATTTTGCTCAGAAGAGTCAATGATGGTAAAATTCTTCGAATAGCCAATACGATCAACGTCCCTGCGCAAGATTCTGACACACATCGAGTGGAAGGTTGAAACCCAAACGTCTTCTCCACCCGATCCTAATAGTTGACTGACCCGTTCCTTCATTTCACGTGCCGCTTTATTGGTAAATGTGATGGCTAAAATATTCCATGGATTCACATTTTTTTCTTCTATTAAATAGGCGATTCGGTGGGTTAGGACACGGGTCTTCCCGCTTCCTGCACCTGCCATCAGCAGCAACGGTCCTTCCGTATGCATAACGGCTTCTTTTTGCCGTGGGTTCATGCGTTCAAGTAATTCACTTTTGGATGACATGATTTTAAACATCCTTTCTTTCTCAATCTTCTCAATTATAGCATTATCCGGGAAAGGGGAAAACCGAACGCTTTGAAAACTTTTAATTAAAAGCGCTTTGATTTTTTCCCTTACGATTCATGCGATTTTTCAAGAGAAAGCAGGCTTGGTTTGTTTACATAATAAAAAGGCTGTAAACCTACCAGCCTTTTTATTCGTTTGAAGATTTTGGTTAACTAAAGTACTTCTCTACTAGTTTTTCATTTACATAAATCGAGACTTGCCCATCATTGACCGGGAAAACACCTTTTCCGGTATCATCTAAAACAACTTTCGCTTCATTGTTTCTCAATATATCCACGAATGTCTCTCCACCATGGATCGCACTGATAGTCATTTCTTTTTCCGCTCCTTGGGCATTGGTCATCACGACCGCTAATCCAGAAAGCTCATGTTCATAATCGCCAGTTAATACCCAGCCAATGCAATTAGGATCATCGAAATAATCGACTTGATTCCCGAATGCAAGCTTCTCCCGAAGTTTCAGCATATGGACCAGCGCATCCCCGACAGGGGCGATTTCTTGCGCGGGAATCCCAAATAAATCCCCCCAGAAAACTACTGGTACGCCAGCTTTACGTAAAAGGATCAATGAATAGGCATGGACTTTGAACCATCCGTCTATCCAAGATTGTAAACTTTGCCCAACCTGCGTGTCATGATTATCCACAAAAGTCACTGCATAATCTTCGCGAGCGGCGGTCAACGTACCTGCAAAAATTTGGCTCATATCGTATTCGCCATTTGAGTGAGATGCTTCATATAAATTGTAGTGCAATGGCACATCAAATAAATAAATCAAATTTCCTGAAGAATCCAAATACTCTTCTAATTTTGGCAGATCCCCTGACCAATATTCTCCGACAACAAATAGTGGTTTGCCTTTTTCCTCGCGTCGGTTTAAAATCCAATCCGCGTAATAGTTGAACTCAATGTGTTTGACCGCATCTAGTCGATACCCGTCAACGCCGGTCAGTTCTTGGTACCATTGGCCCCATTTATTGAGTTGTTCCACTGTTTCGGGATTTTCCATGTCCAAATCACAACCCATTAAGTAGTCGTAATTGCCCATCTCATCATCCACTTGGTTTTCCCAGCCCTTATCAGCGAAGTTAAAAATCCCGTGGTCTTTGTTGCGGTCATCATAATCGACACCAGAAAAATTATGCCACGTCCAAACGTAATCATTGTACGTCCCCTGACGTCCTGGGAAAGTGAACTTGGTCCAAGCTTCGATTTCTTCCTCATCACTGATCGGTTCATTACGGTTTTCGGTATTGTATTTAACCGCTGGAACGACTTCTTTTTCATCGGCACCAATCAAGTGATTGAAAACGATGTCGGCATAAACCTCTATTCCTTGTTCTTGCAGTGCTTTGATGGCTTCTAGGTATTCATCCTTTGTCCCATATTTTGTTGGCACCGACCCCTTTTGATCGAATTCGCCTAGATCATAATAATCATAGACACCATACCCAACGTCTTCGGACCCAGCTGTCCCTTTATAGGCAGGCGGCAGCCAAATTGCGGTAAATCCATACTCTTTGATTTCTTTACTCATTTCTTTCAATTTGTTCCAGTGCTGGCTATCTGCCGGCAGGTCCCATTCGAACCCTTGTAAAATGACTTTGTTATTCATTTATTTATCCCCCCTTACTTCAATTAAGCCAAATAATAGTAAAAATTGTCAAATATAAGGATAGCTATTAAATCAAAATGACGGTTATCATGACCGTTTATGACCGATTCCATTTATTGACGCTTTCATTTTGAATGTTTTTTACTGTTTATGATTGATTTTGAACGAATCATATGGTATCATGGCAGGTGAAGAGGTGATGAAAATGCTTACAGAGGAGCGTCATCAAGCGATTTTGGCACGATTGGAACAAGAAGAGATCGTCAAGGTCAGTGAACTGATTCAACTGTTAGATGCTTCAGAATCAACGATCCGTCGAGACCTGCAAGAGTTGGAAGACAAAGGATTTTTAGTCAGAATTCACGGTGGAGCCAAGAAAAGTCAGCAATTAGGCTTCGAACCAAACATGTCAGAAAAAACGGCGAAGTTTCAAACGGAAAAGCAAAAGATAGCAAGAGCAGCTGCCCAGACGATCAAAAATGGTGAAGTCATTTACTTAGATGCTGGCACAACGACCCTCGAAATGATTCCTTTCCTATCGGCTATCACAGGCCTTAAGGTGGTCACAAACTCCGTCAAACACGCTTCCCTATTGATCGATCACGGGATCGACACCATGATTTTAGGGGGAACCATTAAGATATCGACGAACGCTGTGTTAGGGATCAATGCTGGTGAGCAACTGCGAAAACTACGCTTTAATCGTTGCTTTATGGGCATGAACGGGGCTCATTCTGAGGCTGGATTCACAACACCTGATCCTGAAGAAGCCCTGATCAAGCAGATCGCTTTAGAGCACAGTCAACAAGCCTATGTCTTGCTAGACCATTCCAAATTTCAGCAAACGACTTTTGCTCAAGTTGCCTTTATCGAAGGTGCGACGATCATCACCGATTATTGCCCAAAAAACTATTTAGCGAAATTCAGAGCAAAAACAACCATTATGGAGGTAATACAATGATTTACACAGTAACACTCAATCCATCGATCGACTTTATCGTCCATGTCGATCATTTGGAAATCGGCGCCCTTAATCGAATGAAACAAGACTTTAAACTACCTGGCGGCAAAGGAATCAATGTCTCACGGATTTTGAAACGCATCGACATCGCCTCGACTGCCCTTGGTTTCGTTGGCGGATTTACTGGTCGTTTTATTGAAGAGTGGCTGACCAAAGAGGAAATCCGCAGCAACTTTACCCAAGTCGCTGCGGACACACGAATCAATATCAAACTAAAATCCGGCGAAGAAACAGAAATCAACGGTCTTGGTCCAGTCATTCGCCAGCAAGAAATTGCTGAATTGAAACACCAATTAGCCACTCTTTCTGCCGAAGACATCGTCATCCTATCAGGAAGTAAACCAGCTGGTCTTCCAACCGACTTTTATAAAGAATTGATCAAAATCGTTAAAGAAGCGGGTGCGGAATTTGTCATTGATACGACCGGCGCGGAACTTTTTGATGCTTTATCCGATCAGCCTTTGCTGATCAAACCAAATAATCATGAATTAGCCGAACTTTATGAAACTTCTTTTTCAACAATCGAAGATATTTTGCCTTATGGTCAAAGAATGCTAAAGGATGGCGCTAAAAATGTCATTGTCTCTCTAGGCGGCGATGGCGCCCTGCTCTTTACTGGCAATGAGATCTATCGATCCAATGTTTTGAAACGACCTTTGAAAAATTCAGTTGGCGCTGGAGATTCCATGATTGCTGGATTCATTGGGCGTTATGCAAAGACCAAAGATGTGGTTGAAGCATTCAAATGGGGAGTCGCTTGTGGCAGTGCCACTGCGTTTTCAGATGATTTAGCTGAGGCGTCATTTATCGAAGAATTACTACCGGAAGTCATAATTGAACAAGTGAATCTATAGGAGGATGGAAAAAATGAAAATCAATGAGTTGATGCTGAAAGAGTCCATGATCATGGACTTACAAGCAACAGACAAAAAAGGTGCCATTGATGAAATGGTAGCAAAATTATATGCTGTCGGACGAATTTCAGATATCGAGGTCTACAAAGAAGGAATTCTTGCCCGAGAAGCTCAAACATCAACAGGGCTAGGTGACGGCATCGCAATGCCTCATGCCAAAAACAGTGCGGTCAAAGAAGCGACGGTCTTATTCGCAAAAAGTAATGCGGGTGTTGACTATGAGGCGTTAGATGGACAACCAACGTACCTCTTCTTTATGATCGCAGCACCAGAAGGAGCAAATGATACTCATTTACAAGCATTAGCAGCGCTATCTCGCTTGTTGATCGATCCGGATTTCGTTGCTAAATTAAAAACAGCGACGACTGCTGATCAAGTACAGCAACTTTTCTCAGAAGCTGAGGCACAGCAAGAAGCCGATGCTTTAGCAGAAGAAGCGGCAAACCAAGAAGCAGCACCCGCTAGCGAACGTCCCTATATCGTCGCAGTTACAGCTTGCCCGACAGGAATCGCCCATACCTACATGGCAGAAGATGCTTTGAAAAAGAAAGCCAAAGAGCTGGGTGTTGACATCAAAGTCGAAACAAATGGTTCAGAAGGAATCAAAAATCGTCTAACAGAAGCTGATATCGCCCGAGCTACTGGTGTAATCGTAGCTGCTGATAAAAAAGTAGAAATGGATCGCTTTGACGGCAAACATTTAGTAAACCGTCCTGTCAGTGATGGTATCCGTAAAACCGAGCAATTAATCAATGAAGCAATGAGCGGTACTGCTCCTGTTTTTCATGGTAGCGGCCAAGCTTCTGATAAAGAGGACGCTTCTGCTGATGGTTCAGTCGGTCAACGAATCTATAAAGATTTGATGAATGGTGTTTCTCATATGCTGCCATTTGTTATTGCCGGTGGAATCATGATCGCTATTTCCTTCATGGTGGACCAGTTCATGGGTGTCCCTCAAGATGCCTTGAGTCAATTAGGAAACTACAACCAAGCAGCTTCTTGGTTCAATCAAATCGGTAGCGCGGCATTTGGTTTTATGCTACCTGTCTTAGCTGGATTTATCGCTTCAAGTATCAGTGACCGACCTGGATTGATCGTCGGTTTTGCAGCAGGTGCGTTAGCAAATACAGGTGGTGCTGGTTTCTTAGGTGCCTTGATCGGCGGTTTCTTAGCTGGTTACGTCATCAAGTTCTTACGTTCATTATTCAAAGGCTTACCAAAATCATTAGAAGGAATCAAAACGATCCTCTTCTACCCTGTTTTCGGCCTATTGATCACTGGCTTCTTGATGTTACTGATCAACGTGCCAATGAAAGCTATCAACGACGGTTTGAACAGCTTCTTGACTGGCTTAAGTGGTACCAACGCAGCTTTACTTGGCGCTTTGTTAGCAGCGATGATGGCAGCCGATCTAGGCGGCCCAATCAACAAAGCCGCTTATGTTTTTGGTACTGCAACATTGGCAACGACCGTTGCTGAAGGTGGTAGCGTCGTGATGGCATCTGTAATGGCGGGCGGAATGGTTCCTCCATTAGCAATCTTTGTCGCAACGTTATTGTTCAAAAACAAATTTACAAAAAACCAAAAAGAAGCAGGTTTGACAAATATCGTCATGGGGCTGTCCTTCGTCACAGAAGGTGCGATTCCATTTGCAGCAGCAGATCCACTGCGAGCGATCCCAAGCTTTATCGTCGGTTCTGCCCTGACTGGTGCACTTGTCGGTGCCTTTGATATCCAATTGATGGCGCCACATGGTGGGATCTTCGTTGTCCTATTATTATCTAAACCAATTTTGTTCTTGCTATTCATCTTGATCGGTGCGATCGTTTCTGGCGTCGTATTCGGTTTGTTGAAAAAAGCGCCTGAGCAAACAGCTTAATTGAAAAGACCCACAAGATCCTCGTGATCTTGCGGGTCTTTTTCATTCTTGATTGGTAAAAAGCTGCTGCTCGACTAGCTTTTGGGTGTTCATAAAATACACTCGTAGTTTTTTCCCATCCTTCTTTAGATTGACCCATGTATATTTGCGCGTGCGGTGCAGATAGCCAAAATGAACATCAGGCATGGCCGCTTTCAAAGCATCTAGCGGTAAGTGCTTCAAAGCAGTCTCCGGCAAATAAAATTGCAGGCAAGCAGTATAGTCTTTAAAACGATCCTCTGAATATTCAATCTCAAGATGGCTACGAATATAGAATGAATAAGCCTCTACTCCATCGTCTATCGTTAGATCTGGCTTTAATACGATATAATCCATCATGCGCAACCGCTCTTGATCCACCCAAGGAAAATACGCTTGGGCATTCAAATACCCTTTCACTCTCCGCTCTTGATACTCTTCGTTCACGAGGTCGAAGCTTCTGGTGACAAAATGTGTCGCGCTTCGTTTTGTTGTTGGCTGCAGTCGATCATTTTGGTATTGGATGGTTTGGATCAAGTGATCGCCAAAGGCATATTCAATATATGGTTCTCTCAAAATACCGACCCCGTTATCCCAAGTCAATTGATCGATTCCAGTTTGATCGCGAAACAATCGCTGGTAGGATAGATTCAATTCGTGATCCCACTGGAAAGGATCTCGATACAATTCCACCATCACAACCCCTTGGTCTCTTACCTGCACTTGCTCCACCTGCTGCGCATCAGTAATGATCACCTGAGGAATGATATGCGCGTAGAATGCCGAAAAGTACATGCGCCAGCAAGAAGTCAGTGTATAGCCATTGTAAAAGACGTCGTAACCAGAAAACTGATTGCAGTCGATGACGATTTCTTGTTCAAAATTTTTCCGCTTCGGTAACGCGTTGATTTCAGCAATCGATTGAAAATTTTGCCTTTTCTCGATTCCCTCGACGTTATGCATCAAGTACTCATCATATGAACGCAAATAGCCGAACAAGCCATCTCTTTGCATCGTTTCATCGAAGTAACTTAAAATCACGGGTTTTTGCGTGGAAAATACGTCTTTCGTAAACAGGTGCCGTTGTAAAACAGCCTCTTGAATGATATGGATACTGGACTCATTTTGGCCGTCCGTCACAATCAATTCCGTATTGATTTTTTCAGGGGCGCTATGCAGTAGTTGACTGACCTCATCCAAATCATAAGGTTTCTTTGCTTGCTGATTGTAGTAGTATTCCGTCGGCTGATAGCTAAGACGAACCAAAGCGAACCAATTTTCAATCAACAAACGCAACTGTGCTGCTTCCATTTGGGTTGATTGTAGAAAGCCATAGATTTTTTCAGTTTTGATCATCGCTACCCCTCTTTTCTATCCCCTTTCTTTAATTATAGTAAAGGGGGAAACGATTGAACACTATTTCGCTTTTTTTTGATGAAATCTACCACCGTTCGTGGTAAACTTAAGGCGCTTGGAGGTGAACCTATGGGCTTAAAATTCCAACGAGAAGACTCGCTAGATAAAATGTTTGATGATTTTGCCTTTCTTCCCGATAACAACAAAGACAAGAAAAAGCAGGAAAACGATATTGAGCGTTTCTTGAAAAACGAATCTGATGAAGAGAAAAAAACACAACCTAAAGATAGTAAGAAAGCAGACTAATAAAAAAGGCAAAGGACGCGTCAGTCCCCTGCCTTTTTTTACTTGCCAAAATAGAAAATGAGTCACTGAAGCTACATAAGTTCAACGATCAGAATCATCATCTAGAGGTTTTCTTATAGCTCTTCATACAACATGCTTTGACGTAATCGCACCAAGCCAATGGTCAACAAGCAAAGAATAAAAAAGATGGTTGTTAAGATCGTCATCACGAAGATCACCACAAAAATCGGTGAGCTTGTAAAACGAATCATTGGTTCAAAGATAGTGGTTTTGATCAAGTCAGGGATCTCAGAGACTAAGAGTTGTTGAATCGCTTGGTTAAAATCTTCCGTTGATGAATTTGCGGGTAAAACAGCCATAAAACTCCCTACACCATAATTTGCGACCCCAATCCAAGCAAATGCGACATTTGCTAGAGCGAGCCAGCCAACGCCAAGATTACCGACAACGATCGAACCGATCGCAAGATTGCCAATCCCAACTAATAAGCCAAAGCAGAGATTCCCTATTGCAATGACACCGATACTGACTGTCCCAATTCCCAACATTCCGAAGGACAATAAGCCAATCGATAAAAAGCCTAAACTGACAACCCCCAAAGCAATAATCCCTTTGGCTTTGACACCAAGGCTAAACCAGCCGCTGGCAGTTGGTAGCTCTTTGATCAGCACAAAAAACGCTCGAACACTCGTCACTTGATTCAGTAATAAGAATAAATTGGGAATCAAAATGTGCATTAACGGAAGCCGCAGAACCGTCCGTTCACTTTTGTATTCATAATAGTAGGTTTCTTTCTTTTCTTTTAATAGGTCTTCCACTGGTGTGCCTAATAAATCGGCTAGACGGACCAATGTCTCGATGTCTGGCAACCCATTTCCTCGTTCCCATTTTGAAATGGCCTTATCAGAAACAAATAACCTCGCAGCTAATTCCTTCTGTGTTAAATTATGTCTTGATCGATACTCTTTTAATTTTTTACTTAATGATTCATGCATTCGACCACACCTCCTTGTTACAAGTTTAACAAATAACAAGGTGATTTTCGCTAAAATGGAGCAAATTCAGCACTCTACGCTGCGTAGAATAGCTTAAATCAGCTGATTTCCACTGTAAAATGAGAAAAACCGAAGCAAAGGACTTTCTTGCTTCGGTTTCCTAAATGATGCTTATTTTATTGCTGCTTCAATCGCTTTCCACGCTTCTTCTTTTCCTTGTTTGGTAATGGAAGAAAAGAGGATAAACGTATCTGCTGGATCAAAGGATAATGCTTTTTTGATCATGCTTTCATGCTTGTTCCATTTCCCGCGAGGGATTTTGTCTGCTTTGGTGGCGACCACGATCACTGGAATCTCGTAGTATTTCAAAAACTCATACATTTGAATATCTTCTTGTGAGGGGGCATGACGTAAATCAACAAGAGATACGACTGCACGCAGCTGCTCTCTTTGTTCAAGATATGTCTCAATCATTTTCCCCCATTTCGCTCGCTCTGTTTTCGATACTTTTGCATAGCCGTAGCCGGGGACATCGACAAAATGCAGCGTATTTTCAATCAAATAAAAGTTCAGCGTTTGCGTCTTCCCAGGTTTTGATGAGGTACGGGCTAAATTTTTACGATTGATCAATGTATTGATGAAGGATGACTTTCCGACATTTGAGCGGCCTGCTAAGGCAATCTCCGGTAAAGGTGTAGCTGGATATTGTGCTGGAGAAACGGCACTGATGACGATTTCAGCATCATGTACTTTCATCGAATCGCTCCTTTCTATTTTTTCAAAAAGAAAGCCGGATAGCAATGAAACTATCCGACTTGGTCTCGATTAGACTGCTTTTTTGGTCTCTTCATTGTAAATGATTTTTGGTTCACCAAGTCCTTTTGCCGCTTCTTCCGTGATGGTGACTTTTTGGATCGACTCATCAGAAGGGACATTGAACATGACATCCATCATGATATTCTCGATGATCGAACGCAACCCACGAGCACCGGTATTTCGCTCAATGGCTTGCGCAGCAATGGCACGCAAAGCCTCTGGCTCAAATTCAAGCTCGGTGTCATCTAATGCCATTAACTTTTGGTATTGTTTGACCAGCGCATTTTTTGGTTCAGTCAAAATATGCACCAAATCATCTACTGTTAATTTCTCTAGGGCAGCCATCACTGGCAAGCGGCCAATAAATTCAGGAATCAAACCGAATTTAAGCAAGTCTTCAGGAATGATTTGCTGCATCACACTTTCGCCTTCTTCAAGACGCTTATTGTTCGTGCCAAAACCAATTGTTTTTTCACCTAAACGGTTTTTAACGATGGTTTCGATTCCGTCAAACGCCCCGCCAACGATAAAGAGAATATTGGTGGTATCAATTTGGATCATCTCTTGATGTGGATGTTTCCGTCCACCTTGTGGCGGTACACTAGCAGTCGTTCCTTCTAGGATCTTCAGCAATGCTTGCTGTACGCCTTCACCGGATACGTCACGAGTAATCGATACATTTTCACTCTTACGGGCGATTTTATCGATCTCATCAATATAGATGATTCCTTTTTCTGCCATTTCTACGTTATAATCAGCAGCTTGTAACAGTTTCAAAAGAATGTTTTCCACATCTTCACCGACATAGCCGGCTTCTGTCAAACTGGTTGCATCAGCGATTGCAAAAGGCACGTTTAGTGAACGTGCTAACGTTTGTGCCAAAAATGTTTTCCCAGAACCTGTTGGTCCGATCAAGCAAATATTGCTTTTTTGTAATTCTACATCTTCTGCTGTCGTTTCTACATTGACCCGTTTGTAGTGATTGTAAACCGCTACAGCCAATGTCCGTTTCGCACGATCTTGTCCAATCACATATTCATTGAGAACATTCAGTAGTTCTTGCGGTTTCGGCACTTCGGTAAATTCACGAATTGCTTCTTCGTAAAACTCTTCATCAATGATTTCTTTACACAAATCGATGCATTCATTACAGATATAGACCCCAGGACCTGCAACGATCTTTTTCACCTCTTCTTGCGTTTTGCCACAAAAAGAACAACGAACAGCTTCATTACCGTTTGTATTATCGTACATACTGTTCACCCCTTGAAAATTTTCCAACCTATTTAAAGGAGTGGAATTTTGTTTACTAACTTTGCAGTCTTAAACAATCATATCATAACTTTTTTGAAAGAAAAAGTTCTTTTTACGTTGCCTAACGTTTTCTTATCATTTGTTAGTAATTGTTAAACTAGCTCCTCTTACTCCCAAGAAAAAACGGCAAACACCGCTAGATGTTCGCCGTTTTTAAGCATTTTGCTTACGCTTCTTTTGCAGTACCTGTGACAAGTTCAACTGCTTTCTTCATCGTGATATCATGTTTCAACATGTCTTCTGTTAAGACGCGTTTGATTTGATCCACTGGCATGTTGTAAGCTTCAGAAAGTTCTTTGATTTCGTTTTCGATATCTTCTTCTGTTGCTTCCAAACCTTCTGCTTTAGCGATTGCTTCAATAACAAGGTTTGTTTTCACGCGGGTTTCTGCTTCACCTTCAAATTGTGTGTGCAGATCTGCTTCAGTTGAACCAGTTAATTGATAATACATTTCTGGTGAGATTCCTTGACGTTGCATGTTGTTCAAGAATTCATCCATTGAACGGTGTACTTCATCATGAACCATTGAATGTGGTAATTCAACGATTTCTGCGTTTTCAACTGCTTGACGGATCGCAGCTTCATCTTTTGCATCTTCAGCTGCTTTTTCTTTTGTTTCAGTCAATTCAGCACGGTATTTTTCTTTTAATTCAGCTAATGATTCAACGCTGTCATCAACGTCTTTTGCGAATTCATCATCTAATTCAGGAAGTTCTTTTGCTTTTACTTCGTGAACAGTTACTTTGAAGACTGCTTCTTTACCAGCTAAATCTTCTGCTTGATAATCTTCTGGGAAAGTAACGGTAACGTCTTTGCTATCCCCAGCTTTTGTTCCTACTAATTGTTCTTCAAAACCAGGGATGAATGAGTTTGAGCCAAGTTCAAGTGAGTAATTTTCACCTTTGCCGCCTTCAAATGTTTCTTCCCCTAAGAAGCCTTCAAAGTCGATAACGACTGTGTCGCCATTTTCAGCTGCTTCGTCTTCTTTGATAACTAATTCAGCTTGTGCTTCTTGTTCACGTTTGATGCGTGCATCCACGTCTTCTTCTGTGACTTCACGATCTTGTTTTTCAACTGTTAATTCTTTGTAATCACCAAGTTTTACTTCAGGTTTTACAGTAACTTCTGCTTTGATAACCCAATCTTGGCCTTTTTCCATGCTGTCAACGTCGATTTTTGGTTGCGCAACAGGATCGATCCCTGCTTCTTTTACAGCAGCTTCATAAGCTTCTGGAAGAACAGCGTTCAATGCATCTTCATACAACGCTTCTTCGCCGTACATACGGTTAAATACTTGGCGTGAAACTTTCCCTTTACGGAAGCCAGGTACGTTAAGATTGCCTTTCACTTTATTGAATGCAGTCGTCAAGCCTTTTTGGATTTCTGCTTGAGCGATCGTAAATGTCAAAACACCATCATTGGTGCCTGTTTTTTCCCATTTTGCAGTCATTTATTTCCCTCCGAATATTAATTGATTTACATATGAAATAGCTTCATGCATACCTTTAAATAGTACACTAACGTTGTTTAATTGTAAACATTTTACCATGAAAGTTGCGAATTTTTCTTTCAGCGAATGCTCAATCGTAGGATATTGCGTAGGTGTCGTTTGCGTTCTTCTATTTCATTCACTGCTTTTGGCTGTTCTTTTTCTTCAAATAACCCACGATAATCTTCAATGTAGCTTGCCACCCATGCTTTTGCCTCCTCTTTTGCAGGTAAAAATGGGTAGCTGATGGCTAAATGATCATTGATCTCTGCTGAGACGCTTTCTGCTAAAATCGGATCTTCTTGGGCGATCGTTTCGTCAATCTCTTTCTGGATCGCTTTAACAGCGGCATCTTCTTGCAAAAGTTTTAACTCTTTCGGAACGATTTGCTGCATATTCCCAAGGTAATCGATCAGTTCAAAAGGTTCGTCCACTTCAAGACGCACGAGCTCATCCACTAATTTGGGCAGTAAATATGGATTTTTGATGGAAGCTAACGTTTCATGCATCAGCGTGACAAATTGTGGTTTGGTAATGGCTTGGGTAAAAACGTGCCATTCTGTTGCACTCACCGGTTGATTGGCTTCATCTAATGCACGTAAATGCTTGCGTTTCCCATGAAAATCTTCCAATCCTAAAATTTGCTGAACTTCTTCTACCTTTGCTAATTCACTTGCTAACTGTTCCTGATAGCGGCTTGCAATTTTTGTTTTTTTACCTAATGTAAGCCAGCGCCGAGCTTTTAAATACTGACCATCCAAGATCAGCAGATGACCAATTTGTAAATACCCGTCGGTTTCTTTTAAATAGTCATCCAAATAGTCTTCCGCCAGATCTAACGCTTTGGCAAAATCATTCAACTGCTGCAGACATTCAACAAGCCATTGATTGATCTCAAAACTGGCATTTTTTTGATAGAGCTCATTGTACAGGCGAAAAGCTTGCAAAAACTCCTTTGACTGGTAGGCTTTTTCTGCCGCCAGCCGAAGCCGTTCATTTGGTCCTGGGAAATCAATCGTCTCACCCATTCTCGATCCCTCCTTTACTACTTGCTTGATCTGCTAGTTAGTTTTGTGCGCCAATCATTACGTGATTGGCATCCACTTGTTTATTGAAAGCTTTGATCAGATTAATGGTCACCACACTGGTTTCTGCAAAATAATCCGCAGCCTGCTGCTTATTTTTATTAAAGGAGATCGGTAAATAACCAAGATAAAAGAAAAGATTGAATTGTAATACGTAGCGTCCGCAAAGCTCGCGAATCAACACAGTTTGCCAGCTGAGTTCTTCCTCTACAAAAGAAACCACTCGAATGCCAAAAAGCATTTTTCCAATCGTTTGACCATGATTTAGCTTTGTCATTAGAACAAAATAGCCTAGATAGATTGCTAAGGCACAGATGTTGTAAAGGCCAAACCGCTGATTGGTTGCCGTTAAATTCGCTAGATTGTAGATACTACCGATCGTTATTTGGGTAATCGCTCGGATCACCAACACATCAACGAGATAAGCAAAGAAACGAATCCAAAACCCAGCAAAAAAGTAGCTAGGAAAATCATTGAAGAACCGTTTGTCTTCTGCCTGTTTTTCAGGTTCCTCATACCGTTGCCAGGCTTGTTGTTTTTCCTCGATCTCGCTTTGGGTATACTCTTCTTCCCTAAAAGACGTCAAGACTTGTTGGTAAAAATCATCGGGATGATTTACTTGTGTGTTCCTCATCGCTTTGTTGGCACTTACTGGTTCGGTTGTTTCTGAAACCTGCGCTTCAGTTTGCACATCCGTATGACCGGTTGACGGTGTCGAGGTTTCCCGCTGTTCCCTTTGATCGATTGACGTACTTGTGTGATTGTCATCTGTTGACGATGTGTCAGCGGAATACTTGTTTTTCTCTGTCATAGTCATTCACCTCCATAGTAATAAAGAGGTTTCGGAGCATCGCTGGTTCCAAGGCTTTCCATCAATTGGATCACTCGCTCTGTGTTTGATTCTTTTAATCCTTGTAGTTCGGCTAAACTTGAACCTAACCAAGTAGAAGCAAATCCAGTAGAGGAAACATCATAGCTGAAAATCTCGGCATCTTCCAAGCCTAGATCTGCTTGCATTGCTGCTAATGTATCTTCAGGAAAACCGATTTCATCCACTAAACCAACAGACACTGCTTGCTGCCCATCATAGATACGGCCATCAGCGATCTTTCTAACGGCTTCTTCTGTCATGCCACGTCCTTCTGCTACGATTTTTACGAACCGACCATAGGCATTGTCGACATAGGTCTGCAAGACTTCCTTGTCGGCTTCTGTGGGTTCTCTCGTTGATGAACCTACATCTTTTAGTGCGCCACTTTTATACGTATTGTCTTCGATCCCTAGCTTTTCGAATAAGCCAGCATAGTTTAGCCCTGACATGATCACCCCGATTGAACCAGTAATGGTTTCATCCGTTGCAAAAATTTTATCAGCACCTGCCGAGATATAATAACCGCCACTGGCTGCCATGTTTTTCATACTGACATACATTGGAATCCCTAACTCTTTGATTTTTGCTAACTCACGAGCGATCTCCGCACTTTCATAGACGCCGCCTCCTGGCGTATTGACTTCCATCAAGATGCCCCCAATAGTTGGATCTTCTTGGATCATCCGTAGTTCTTCTAAAAATCGCTGATGATCATAAGATTCTGTTGTGAATAAGCCACCACTGGAGCTGCTGGCGATGGTTCCTTCTAAAGATAAGCGAACAATACGATTGTCTTGATCTCCGACAACTAACGTTGTCTCTTCGATCGCATTACTTCCATAGAACAAAGCATTTAACCCTTGTAGCGTCTGAGTTTCCTCTTGCTCTGGACGATTTGTGATTACTGAAAAAACCCCCGAGCAGATAAATAACCCTGCTGCGATCGCCGCTGCGATCCATCTTCTTTTATTCATTTTCCCACCTAACTTTTCACCTTTCCCATTTTTAGTATAGATTTTTGATGACGATCACTGCTTCTTCGTCTCCAACCGCATCAAATTTCTCGCTTTTTTCAGCTAAGACGTAGCCACCAAAAAATTCCTTTGTCAGTTCATCCTGGACTTCGAATGTTTGCGCGGTTTCCACGGTGACTGATCCAGGCAAAATTTCTTGCAAGCTGTCCCAGCCCGTATCCAACATGACCTTTGTTTCATCTGTGACATTAGGATCTTTTTCTATCGCAGCTACCATTTTCTTTAGCTCTGAAAAAGTCATACAATTTACAAATTCTGGCATTTCATTCCCTCACTTTCTTACTTTTTTATTGTAGCGAACTTAAAAAAAAAAGCATAGCTTTATGAGGAAATTTCTTGGGAATCTTATTCGACAAAGCTATGTCAGCTGTTTTGATTTCCTTTAAATAGGTTCAAATCAACCTTACCAATAACTATACCAATTATTTTTATATAACTTTGAGTTGACAGAAACAGGAATAAATATTATGATATTGCTTGTATTTCTATAAAATATCTCACAAGGAGGATAGATAGACCAATAAGGATAGCGCCTGATCTGGAAACAGATGACGAGGAAAGAGTTTATCGAAACATTCGGCGGATGACTCTAGGGACTGCACTCTACAGGCAAGAACAAATCTCATCGTAAGGTGATGACAAAGACTTGCTACGCAGATAGAAATACATAATGCCAAACTAAATTTTTTGAAAGTAGGATTATCATTATGTGTGGAATTGTAGGAATCGTAGGAAAATCAAATGCAGAACGAATTATTTTGAACGGATTGGAACGCTTAGAGTATCGCGGCTATGACTCAGCAGGTCTTTATGTCGCTGATCGGACTTCGGATCACTTAATTAAAGCCCAAGGAAGAATCAAAAACTTGGAAGAAAAAGTGACTTCTGAAGTAACAGGAACGATCGGTATCGGACATACCCGTTGGGCGACCCATGGCAAGCCATCAGAAATGAATGCTCATCCTCACACTTCGGCAAACCAAGCACTCGTTTTGGTTCATAATGGTGTGATCGAAAACTTTGAAGAGCTTCATCAAGAATATTTAAGCAACCACCAGTTTGAAGGTCAAACAGATACCGAAATCGTTGTTCATTTGATTGAAGTGTTGAAAGCGCAAGACAACAGCACGACCAAAGCGGCCTTTAAAAAAGCTTTGTCCTTGATTCGCGGCTCTTATGCCTTTGCTTTAGTAGAAAAAAAAGATCCAGAAACCATTTATGTTGCTAAAAATAAAAGTCCCTTATTGATCGGTTTGGGAGATGGATTTAATGTCATTTGCAGCGATGCCTTAGCAATGCTCGATCAAACGACTCATTTTGTTGAGATCGAAGATGGCGAAATGGTGACCGTAACAGCCGATGCGATCGAAATCGAAGATCCAAAAGGAAACCTTGTGTACCGTGAGTCTTATGAAGCACAACTAGATCTGACTGACATCGAAAAAGGAACATACCCTTACTACATGTTAAAAGAAATCGATGATCAACCAACTGTGATGCGCCGCTTGATTCAAGAATATCAAGGAGAATCTGGTGAAGTAGTGATCGATCCAGCGTTAAAAAACGAACTTTTAGCTAGCGATCGGATCTACATTATTGCTTGTGGTACCAGCAATCATGCTGGCTGGGCAGCAAAAGCCATTTTAGAAAAACTAACACAGATTCCTGTTGAGGTTCATTTATCTAGTGAGTTTGGGTACAACATGCCATTGTTGTCAGCAAACCCCTTCTTCTTGTTCTTATCACAAAGTGGTGAAACGGCAGATAGCCGTCAAGTATTAGTGACGATCAACCAGTTAGGTCTTCCTAGTCTGACGATTACCAACGTTGCTGGTTCTACTCTTTCTCGAGAAGCGAACCATACCTTATTGCTTCATGCTGGTCCAGAAATCGCTGTTGCCTCTACAAAGGCGTATACTGCACAGATCGCAGTGATGACGTTATTAGCAAAAGCCATTGGTGATGAAAAAGCTGTTCCTGAAGCATTGGACTTTGATGTTTTCCATGAACTAAGCATCGTTGCTTCTGCAATGGAGGCTTTAGTGGATGAAAAAGCTGTTATCAGTCAATTTGCTGAGGATTTCCTTTCCGAAACCCGTAATGCGTTTTACATTGGACGTGGAAATGATTACTATGTATCGATGGAAGCGGCATTGAAATTAAAAGAAATTTCTTATATCCAAGCGGAAGGCTTTGCGGCTGGTGAATTAAAACACGGCACCATCGCGTTGATCGAAGAAGGTACACCAGTGATCGGTGTGATCACGGAAGAAGTGACCGGCTCTCATACGCGAGGCAATTTGAAAGAAGTCGAATCTCGTGGGGCTCATACCCTTGTGATCGTTAGCCAAGAATTAGCAAAAGCGACTGATCAAATCATTTTACCAAACGTTCACCCATTGGTAACAAGCTTAGTGGCAGTCGTTCCAACACAGCTGCTGGCTTACTTTGCCACTTTACAGCGCGGATTCGACGTTGATAAACCAAGAAACTTAGCAAAATCCGTTACCGTTGAATAAGTTTTTTTAAAGATTGAAACCGAATTGGTTATTTTCTGTATAATAAAAAGAACTCCTCGTTCGATGAATCGATCGTTCATAGGGGTTCTTTTTTTCTTGTCTACTGCACAACAAATCCGAAAAGACTTTTAAAAACAACTATCCTTCGCAAGGCTTGCCCACTGCGTCTCCTCTGTTAAGCGTTGCCGACAAAATCGTTGACAAGTTTCTCTAATTCGCAAGTTGGCTTCTTGCTGGTAAGTAGACAAAAAAGACGACCAAAGGATGTCTTTGATCGTCTTACTTCTTCATTTATTCCGCACCGATTTCCTCTCGAACGACCGCTGCGATTTTTTCAACATAGTAATCGACTTTTTCAATGGTTGGCGCTTCTGCCATCACCCGAAGCAATGGTTCTGTTCCTGAAGGACGAACCAAAATACGGCCTTCGCCGTTCATTTCTGCTTCTGTCTCTTCCACGATTTTACGGATAGCTGGAACATCCATCGCGCCATTTTTATCTGTCACTCGAATGTTGACAAGTTTTTGTGGATAGATTGTTACCTCTCCTGCTAATTCCGACAGTTTCTTGCCCGTTTGTTTCATGATATTCAATAGTTGAATTCCTGATAGCAAACCGTCACCTGTCGTATTGAAATCCAAGAAAATCATGTGACCTGATTGCTCGCCACCAAAATTATAATCGTTTTTACGCATTTCTTCGACGACATAGCGGTCACCGACTTGTGTGATGACATCTTTCAGTCCAATTGCTTCCACTGCTTTATGGAACCCTAAATTGCTCATGACTGTTGTCACGATCGTTCCTTGGTTCAAGCGCTTTTGCTCCGCTAAATATTTCGCACAGATATACATGATTTTATCGCCATCAACGATGTTTCCTAGTTCATCTACTGCGATGACCCGATCACCATCTCCATCAAACGCAAGACCAGCATCCGCCCCTTTTTCAACGACAAATTCAGCTAACGCTTCAGGGTGAGTCGATCCCACACCATCATTAATGTTCAACCCGTCTGGAGACGTCCCCATTGTGAAGAATTCTGTTTCTAGATCGGCAAACAAACGATTGACACTTGTTCCTGTTGCGCCATTTGCTGCATCAACACACACCGTGATTCCTTCCAAATCATCAGGAATCGTTTGACGTAGAAATTGAGAGTATTTCAACAACCCTTCTGGAAACTCATCCACTGTTCCTAAGCCATCGGCAGAAGGACGTGGAAGTGTATCTTCCGGTGCATCAAGTAATGCTTCAATTTCAGTTTCTTGTTCATCGACTAATTTAAAGCCATCATTCCCGAAAAACTTGATGCCATTGTCTTGTGCAGGATTGTGAGAGGCAGAGATCATTACACCTGCACTCGCTTTTTGCACTTTCGTCAAGTACGCAACACCCGGTGTAGAAATAACACCCAATTGGAATACCTCGATCCCGACAGATAATAGTCCAGCGATCAATGCATTTTCTAGCATCTGTCCAGAAATCCGTGTGTCCCGTCCCACCAAAACACGGGGACGGCGGTCACCAGTTTCATGCTGACTTAATACATAGCCGCCATAACGACCTAATTTAAATGCTAATTCAGGTGTCAACTCCTTGTTTGCTTCTCCTCTAACACCATCAGTACCAAAATATTTTCCCATTTTAATAACCTCTCTTATTCATTCTCTACAGTCAAACGACTAAGAACTACTTGTCGTCGTGCTGCTTGCGGAATTCTCTGTTTGTTCTTGCGTCGTGTCGACTGTCGAAGAATTGGCTTGAGAATCCGCACTGTTCGTTGCTTCATCGCCATCATTGTTTGATTGATTCTCAGTAGTTGTTTCTGCAACCGGAGTGATTTGGATCGTCACTACTGTTGGATTGATCGTTGTTCCCTCTGGTACTGGAATCGTTACTGTCCGTTCGGTCGTGGTTGTGATCTCACTAACATCCACTGGGACACCGATCTGCTGGGTCTCATCCAAAATACTTTGTGGTCCTGTTAGCACCGCACTGATACTACTCATCCGGTAGATGTAATGAGAGATCCCATCTGGTGTTGTCCCCTGTTGAGTGACAAACAATTCAATTTCTTTGCTTGGTGCTTCCATCATCAATGCCACATCGACCGAATCTGGCTCAGGAATGATCGCTAAAGGATTGTTTTCACTATCCCAAGCCTCGATCGTTCCATCCACCGTGATCGAATCGCCAGTAATATCATCTGGATTCACGATCGCTACCACTCGGTCGATTTCTGCCAGTGTCTTGTCGCCAGTAGTGATCTCTACTTCTTGCGGTTCAACACTCATTGAATCAACGCCGTAACCACCCGTTGCTCCATCAGTCGAGATGACTGGCTCAACGGTAAACGTTTGGGTGACTTTTTTCTCGATCGTCACAGTGACGGTTTTGGGTTCGATTTCGGCTGTCACACTTGAGCTAAGATTTTTCACTTCTAAAGGGACCTCATGGGTTCCTTCATCAAGTCCAGTCAAATCAGCCACTACTCGAAAGCTCCGCGTTTCCTCGCTACGTTCAGCATTCAATTGCACCCGATTTCGACTAGACAAAGTCACGTCTACTGTTGTTTCAAATCCTTGGATAAAGTATTCATCTGTGTCATAGGTGGTCTGAATCGGTACATTATCGATCTCTTCCTCATAAGGATTTGAAGTTCCTGCAAGGTTGACTTGCAGGCTTGATCCGCTGGCGATGAAAAACAGAACCAGACTAAAGAACAGCGCTAGTATACCATAAAATACGTTTTGACGACGTTCTTTCTTGATCATTTTCTTCCTCCTTTGTTAACCCCTTCAAAGAAAGATTGCAGCAAGTTGCGTTTACCAGGCTTTTCTTCTGGCACTAATTCGCGATTCAACACGTCGAGATACTCTTGTCGCGAAAGCTCAGTAAGCATCCGATTATTCAGGGTAATACTGACGTCTCCCGTCTCCTCTGAGACGATAATGGTCAACGCATCACTAACTTCTGAAATCCCGACAGCCGCTCGATGGCGCGTCCCAAATTCTTTGGGAATCAACGGACTTTCTGACAGTGGTAAGTAGGCACTAGCAACAGCGATCTTATCATCTCTTAAGATGACTGCACCATCGTGTAGCGGTGTATTGGGAATAAAAATATTGATCAGTAATTCGCCCGTCACGTCCGCATCTAAAGGAATCCCCGTTTCAATATATTCTTCTAACCCCGTCGTCCGTTCGATCGTGATCAATGCACCAATTTTTCGTTTTGCCATATATTGAACAGCTTTGTCCAACGCTTGGACCAACACTTCATCCCGTCGTTTTTCATTCTTAGAAGTCTTGAAGAAAGAGCTACGGCCAAGATGCTCCAGCCCTCGTCGAATTTCTGGTTGGAAAATAACAATCGCGGCGATCACCCCATATGTGATGACTTGATCCATCAACCAAGATAGCGTCTTTAATCCTACGATACCTGCCAAAAACCTTAGAACAATGAATAGGCCGACGCCTTTAAACAACTGGATCGCTTTTGTTCCTCGCACAAGCTGGATCAGCTTATAAACCAAGTACCAAACAACGATCACATCTAAAACATTTACTAAAAATGACCAAGAAAATATATCAAATGAGAGCAATTCTCTCCAATAATCTAAATTAAAAAAATCCCTGAAATTTATCAACATAAACAGCCTTCCTTTATTCTTAAGACTTCAGATAATAGTATAACATAGGACCTCTTCAAAGATTTGAAAAAAAACAAATTTATGAAAAAGTTTTGAAAAAATAAACAGCTCTTTTACTTAGTTTACCATTATCCTGAAATCATTGTTTGTCAAAGGTCTTAGAAGATTTCATCTAAACGAGCTTCTTGCACTCATTTCTTAGGAAAAACAACAAATGACCCTGAAAAACGGGTCAAACCGTTTTTCAGGGTCATTCCTCAGCGAGCGATTACTCTTGCTGACGGCGCTTTGCGCGCGCTGCACGCCGTGCTGCTCTTTCAGCGAGCTGTTCTTCGCTTAACGGCCGTTTTTCTCTTCGTACACGCTCCGTTTTTACTGCCGTTGGTTGTTCTGCATCAGTACTTACCTTTTTTTCAAGCTTTGCTCGTATTTTTTCTTCTTGACCTGCTAAGCGGGCATAGTTGTAGAAACGAGTTTTCGCATCTGAAACGGTTTTTTCAAACAATGCTTGCGCCGCATTCGGATTGGCAGACTGCAAGGATGCAAATCGAACTTGTGTCTGCATAAAGGCAGGCATTTGATCAAATGCTGGCTTTTTGAAGTCGAGTGTCATTGGCTGTTTCCCTTTTTCTGTCAACAGCGGGTTATAGCGGTAGAGACTCCAATACCCCGATGCAACTGCTTCTTGTGCTTCTTTCAAGGATTGACGCATTCCGCCTGCAAGACCGTGGGTGATGCATGGCGTATAGGCAATGATGATTGACGGTCCTGGGAACCGCTCGGCTTCTTCAAAGGCTTTGATCGTTTGCATTTGATTGGCACCAGATGCGATTTGTGCGACATAGACATGTCCGTAGGTCATCGCCATCATTCCTAAATCTTTTTTGGAAACAAACTTGCCACTCGCAGCGAATTTAGCAATGGCCGAAGTCGGTGTCGCTTTAGAGACTTGCCCCCCTGTATTAGAATAGACTTCATTATCTAACACGAGAATATTGACGTCTGCACCAGAAGCGAGAACATGATCGATACCGCCAAACCCAATATCATATGCCCAGCCGTCACCGCCTATCATCCATTGGCTTGGCTTAACAAACAAATCTTTCTCCTGCAAGATTTTGTTCAGCTGAGGTGTTGTGGCAGCTTCAGCTTCTAAGGCGGCGATCAATTTTGCTGCTCGCTGTTGCGTCCCAGCACTTTCTTCTCGATGAAGGTCCCAATCATCAATCAAAGCCTGCAATTCTTCTGATACATTGGCTTTCAACGACTGCAGCTGGGCCGCTAATTTCTCCCGTCGGGTTTGGTTGGCTAAGAACATGCCATAGCCATATTCGGCATTGTCTTCAAACAACGAGTTTGACCAAGCTGGCCCTTGTCCTAAGTGATTGGTTGTATAAGGAGATACTGGTGAGGTTCCACCCCAAATCGAAGAGCAGCCGGTCGCATTGGCGATCATCATGCGATCACCAAACATTTGGGTCAATAGTTTCACATAGGGGGTTTCCCCACAGCCCGCACAAGCACCAGAGAACTCCAACAAAGGTTTATTGAATTGAGAGCCCAAAACAGTTCCTGGTTTTGCTGGATTTTCTTTTTGACGTAAAGTCATCGCAAAAGCCCAATTTAAAGCTTGTTCTTTTTGTTCTTCGTAAGGACGCATCGTCAAAGCTTTCCCTTTGGCGGGACATGCTTCCACACAAAGGCCGCAACCTGTACAATCTTCAACGGAAACTTGAATTCGATATTTTTGCCCATTCGCGCCTCGCATCTCTCTGACGATAAAGCCTTCAGGCGCTTCGGTTAATTCATCTTCATCTGCCAAAAACGGACGGATCGCCGCATGAGGACAGACAAAAGCACACTCATTGCACATGGTACAGCGATCTGATAGCCACTCGGGCACTTCAACAGCGATGCCCCGCTTCTCAACCGCTGTTGTCCCGACAGGGATCACCCCTTCAGTCATTTGATTTCGTACGAGGGTACCCACGCTTAGTTGGTTGCCTTCTTGACGGTTGATGGGTTCCACGATTTCCCGCACAAATTGTGTTGTAGCAGTGGATGTCCTCTTCGGTACTTCGATCGTTGCCCACTTGCTTGGAACAGGGATTTCTTGTAATAATTCGATGGTGCGATCGATGGCTGCTTGGTTCTTTTCAACGATCGCCATCGATTTGTGCCGATAACTTTTCAGCGCCTCTTCTTTTAAAATCGGCAAGATTTCCTCGGTCGGAATGATGTTTGCCAAGTAAAAGAAGGCTGTTTCCATCGCGGTATTGATCCGCCCACCTAAGCCGACTTCCATTGCCAACTGCATGGCATTGATGGTATAAAAGCGAATCTCGTTTTCAGCAAGATAACGTTTCATTTTCTTTGGTAGATTTTTTAAGATTTGCTCTTGTGACCAGGTCGTATTTAATAAAAAGGTTCCGCCTTTTTTGAGTCCTTTCAGCAAATCATACGTATGCAAATACGCAGGCGTATGACATGCAACGAAATCTGCGTGTTCGATCAGATAGGTAGAACGAATGGGGGTATCCCCAAATCGCAGATGGGAAACCGTTAGACCACCAGATTTTTTCGAATCATAATGGAAATAGCCTTGTACATATTTTTCGGTATGGTCACCGATGATTTTGATTGCTGACTTATTTGCCCCGACGGTCCCGTCAGAGCCGAATCCCCAGAATTTCGCTTGGAAGGTGGATGGATCAGTTAGATCTAGCGTGCCCTTTGATGGCAACGACATTTGCGTCACATCATCCGTGATCCCAATGGTGAAGCGTTTCTTTTGGCTCGCTTTTGGCTTGAGCAATTCGTCATAAACGGCAACGATTTGATCAGGTGTCACATCTTTTGACCCAAGACCATAGCGTCCACCAATGATCGTCGGCCGAATCGCTGCATCATACATGGCACTTTGCACATCCAAAAGCAAAGACTCGCCATTGGCACCAGGTTCTTTGCTGCGATCCAATACAGCGATACTTTTAACGGTAGCAGGCAGTTTTTCTAAGAAGACTTCTAGTGGGAATGGTCGATACAAATGGATCGACAAGACCCCCGCCTTGCGGCCTGAAGCGCATAAATGATCCACCGTCTGCTGGATCGTTTGCGTTGAGGACCCCATCGAAACGATGACTTCTTCGGCGTCCGAAGCACCATAATAATCCACTAAATCATAGTTGGTTCCTCTTAAAGCATTGATTTTTTTCATGTAAAAACGAACGATCTCAGGCAATGTTTGATAATGCTGATTGATCGTTTCCCGCTGTTGAAAATGGATATCAGGATTTTGATTCGTTCCACTCGTCGTCGGGTGATTCGGGTTCATGGCTTTTTGTCGAAAGGCAGTCAATTTTTCATGATTGACCAACTGTGCCAATTCCTCATAATCTAAGACCTCTATTTTTTGAATCTCATGACTGGTTCGAAACCCATCAAAAAAATTTAAAAATGGGATATTGGCTTCGATAGCTGCTAAATGAGCGACTGGCGCTAAATCCATTACTTCTTGGACACTGCTTTCCGCTAACATAGCAAAGCCTGTTTGTCGGGTGGCCATTACATCGGTATGATCTCCAAAAATATTCAAAGCATTGGTGGTCACTGCTCGGCTGGCGACATGAAAGACGCCTGGCAGCATTTCCCCAGCAATCTTGTACATATTTGGTACCATTAATAAAAGTCCCTGGGATGCCGTATAGGTCGTCGTTAAGGCGCCCGTTTTTAATGAGCCGTGAACCACACCGGCCGCCCCTGCTTCAGATTGCATTTCAACCACTTTCACCGGCTGCCCAAAAAGATTATGCTTTCCTTGAGCAGACCACTGATCCACTAATTCAGCCATGGTTGAACTAGGGGTTATCGGATAGATCGCCGCAAGTTCCGTAAAGGCATAGGAAATATAGGCAGCTGCCGTATTGCCATCCATTGTTTTTCTTTTTCTCATCTATATAACTTCCTTTAATCATCATTTTGCACAATAAAACACAATTCATTATAGCTGAAAATTAAGGAATATAAAAGCACAGTCAGGGGATTTTTCTTAATTTCGTGAAACGAAATACATAGTATTTATCTCATTCTCCTCCTCTTTTCACAGACTTAAATCAAAAGACCTGAGGCTTTTCTTTCAGTAGAAACTTCGGTAAACTAAAAGAAAAAGGAGGAATCTTAATGGATATTTCAATCATCAAAGCACAGGAAACAAATGCGGTAACAGGGATACATATCGGAGACCCTTCCGCTAAACCGATCGTCGAATTTATGAATTTGCGCTGTCCTTATTGTCGGCAATGGTTTGAGGAATCGTTACCGATCTTAAGTGAAGCTGTCGCAGCTGGGAAACTACGCCGTGTCATCAAATTATTCGACAAAGAAAAAGAATCATTGCAACGAGGCAATGTGATGCACCGCTTTGTTTCCAGTACAGATCCTCAGGTAACGATCGCTGAGATCACAAAAATTTATCAAACACAAGACGAATGGGGGCATTTATCTTTACCTGAAGTGGCAGAATATGCGAAAAATACTTTAGGGCTATCTGAACAAAACCATCCTGCGATCGCAGGAGAAATTGTGGAAGAAGCGAAAAACGCCAACATTCAATTTGTGCCAACGATTATCTTAGATGGGCACATTTTTGATGAATCGATCTCTGCTGAGGAATTAACTGCATTGATCAATGAATAACCTCTAACAAAAAACAGGAGCTGATTTGACACTAAAATCCATGTCAAATGCAAGCTCCTGCTTTTTTGATTTCATTCACTACTTAGATTAACTGACTTGTTCACGCAAATGATCCGCAAATTCATTGATTTTGCGAATGCGATGATTGATTCCTGATTTCGAGATCGCTCCTGATGGAATCATTTCTCCTAGCTCTTTCAAGCTGACCTCGGGATGTTCCAAACGTAATTCGGCGATTTCTTGCAGCTTTTCAGGTAAAGCTTGCAAGCCAACTCGATCTTGAATAAATTCGATATTGTCGATCTGCTTCGAAGCAGCGTCGATCGTTTTGTTCATATTGGCGGTTTCGCAATTCACCAAACGGTTGACTGAGTTACGCATATCACGCACGATTCGCACGTCCTCGAATTTCAGCATGGAATTGGTGGCACCGATCAGTGTCAAAAAATCAGCGATTTTCTCAGCGCCTTTCAAGTAAGAGATATACCCATTTCTGCGTTCTAATGCACGGGCATTCAATCCATATGCGTTTAGCATATCGCAAATATCTTGGTTATGCTCCTCGTAGATGGAATAGATCTCTAAATGATAGCGGCTGGTTTCTGGATTGTTGATGGACCCAGATGCCATGAAAGCGCCTCGTAAATAGGAACGCATTTTTTGAGTATTGCCCATGATCTCATCAGAAACATGGCTTTGAAACATCAGCCCGTCCATGATATCTAAGTCCAAAAGCACGCGCTGTGTATCTTGCTTCAAACGAACGATGTAAACGTTGTTCTTTTTTAATTTCATTTTACGACGGACCAGCAATTCGCTGCGCACGTCGTAATGATCTTTTAGTAACGAATAGATGCGTCTGGCGATCGCCGCGTTTTCTGTTTGAACGTTTAAAACAAATTGTTGGTTGTTGATACTTAATGACCCATTCATCCGAATCAAAGCGGCCAATTCTGCCTTGGCATGTTCGCGATGAACTTCTAATGCGGTCAATTCTTTTTTTACTTCTGCTGCAAAGGACATAAAAAAATCCCTCCTTTCTTAGATTTTGGCCCCGTAAACGATACGTAGAAGTTCTTCAATCACTTTATCTCCGTCATGAAAAACTCCGCCATCTCTAAGCTCCAGAAAGTCAGCTGAAATGACACGGCTGGCTTCTTCTCGCAGTCCTTGGAAATCGTGTTTCACTTGTACAAGATATTCATCATAAATCTCTGGGTCCATATACCCTTCTGGAACTTTCTCGGTGTTGACTAACACCGTATCAATAAAGGGTTTGCCTAAATGCTTATGCAGGACCCGCACATGGTCGGCATCACTAAAGTGTTCAGTTTCACCTTTTTGGGTCATGATATTACAAATATAAACCGTTTCAGCTTGTGTTTCCAACATTGCTTGGCCGATCTCGCTAATCATGAGATTGGGCAAAATACTAGTAAAGAGACTACCAGGACCCAAGACGATCATATCTGCCTCCATAATTGAAGAAACAACTTTACGAGCTGCTTTCGGCTCATCATTATTTTCTTGATTACGAACAAAGACCCGATCGATCGTTTTGCGATCAACCGCGATCTTGGACTCTCCTACCGCTTCGGTGCCGTCTTTAAAAACAGCGTGCAACACCAATGGCAGATCTGACGAAGGATAAACTCGTCCATCGATATGCATGATTTTTGACAAAATTTGAATGGCTTCATAGGTACTGCTGCGCATTTCAGCAATCGCCGCAATTATCAAGTTCCCCAGGGCATGATTGGCTAAAAATTTGTCTTCGGCTTTAAAACGGTATTGAAAAATATCATTATACAGTTGCGGCATATCAGATAGAGCCGCCAAAACATTGCGCAGATCCCCCGGTGGCGAGATAGAGGAAACCAAATTGCGAATCTCTCCGCTGCTACCGCCATCATCAGCGACCGTAACGATCGCTGTGATGTCGACACCCTGATTCCGCAAGCTCTTCAGGATGACTGGTAACCCAGTTCCGCCACCTACCACAACGATCTTCGGCTTTCTGATCCGGTACGTTTTCATTTTCATGAACGATTCACCGTCTCTTTACGCTTATCTTTGTCGCGATGAGTAATATTGACGCGATAGTCTTCTGCCAAAACCGCACCGATGCGCTCAGATAATGCAACTGAACGGTGTTGGCCCCCAGTACAGCCGATAGCCACCGTCAAGCTGCTTTTGCCTTCCTTGACATAGCCTGGCATGATCGTTTGCAACAGTGTACTAAATTGCTGATAGAATTCTTCCGTTTCTGGAAAAGACATGACGTACTCATACACGGGTTCATCTTTACCCGTTAAAGGACGCAACTCTGGAATGTAATGGGGATTCGGTAAGAAACGAACATCCATCACAATATCAGCATCGATCGGCAAGCCATACTTGAAGCCAAACGAAAGTATTTCAATACGAAACCCTGTCTCATGAGAAGCACGAAATTCTTGATTGATTTTTTCTCTCAATTGCCGTGGGGTCAGCGTCGTTGTGTCGATAACAATACTGGCACGCGTCTTCAAATCGTTTAAGATCGCTCGCTCTTTGCGAATGCCTTCCGTAACTAAGCCATCCATCGCTAATGGATGTGCTCTTCTCGTTTCTTTGTATCTTGACACCAATTCATTGTCCGATGCATCTAAAAAGAGCATCCGTGTGTCGATAAAATTCGTGTTTTCAATATCGATCAGCATACTTTGGATTTCTTCAAAAAACGATCTTGAACGCAGATCGACAACTAAGGCAATTTTTGTCACTTTTCCTGATTCTTTGATCAGTTCCCAAAATTTAGGGATCAAGCTTGGGGGCATATTATCGATACAAAAGTACCCCATATCTTCAAAACTCTGGATCGCGACCGTTTTGCCGGCTCCGCTCATCCCAGTAATAATGACCAATTCTAAATGATCCACTTCAGTCATAGGTAAAACTCCTTTCTGAAACAACTCTATTATATCATGCCGGGCGTATCATTGGAACACCGGCATAAAAAAAGACGTTAGCTCAAAAAATGCCGCTAACGTCGCTATCAGCTTTAGATTGCTTGGCGATTTGCCAATGCTTTTTCGATCGTCCGATCAACTAAAATCGATTGGGCATCGACGACTGGATACGGATTATCAGTCACAAATTCATCCATCAAGGACAACTCGGTACATCCAAGCACTACGCTTTCACAGCCGATACGTTCGGTGACTTCTTCCAGTATCTCAAAGTAAAGTTCTTGATCCAAATGATCATTTTCTTTGATTCGATCATAGATCAATGTATTGACCTTTTTTTGGATCGTCGGCTCTGGAAGATAGACGTCAAGTCCGAACTTCCGCAATTCTTTTTCATAGATGCCAGCTTTGACACTGCCTTCTGTCCCAAGAAAGGCCACTTTTCCAGTGACGCCTTTTTCAAAAACGATTTTCGCAGCCTCACGAGGCATATGCAAAATCTCGATCTCAGTGGCAGCTTGCAGCTCATCAAAAAAATAATGGGCAGTGTTACAAGTCAACACAATAAAATTTGGGTTTAACAAATTTTGTTTTTCGATGTCGTCCATTAAATATGGAACAGGGTTTTCTAACGTGTTGTCTAAAATATATGCCGTCCGATCTGGGACTGTCGCATGATTGAATAAAACATAGTTCAAGTAATCTTGGTCTTTATGGGTCTGTGTCCGTCGGTTTAAAATGCGGACAAAACTTTCCGTCGCTAACGTTCCCATGCCGCCTAAAATACTAAAAAAATTCTCCATCTTCTAGCCTTCTTTCGTATGGAAATACGTTTTGAATCGTTTGTTGTACAGATGGAACATTCTCTTTAATAGAATCCAACGCTTTAGAGATAAGTCTTCTTTGTAAAAGACAGTCGTTCCCCAGCGATTCTCTACTAATAATTTTTTTGCGCGTTCTTTCGCAGGATTTTCTTTTGCATAAGTCAAGAAAATGTTTTTTGGTACCCCTAGCCATAATTTCGCTTCAGGCGCGTCAGCTTTGCCATAAACCGTTTCTGTGTAAGGTTTTTCGAAGACTAAATCCTCTGTGATGAACTTCGCCAGATTCAATCCGCTTAAGGTAATAAAGAAACTGCTTCTTCCTTGACGCAAGTTGATTTCAAATAATTTATATTGACCGTCTCGCGCATCATATTTCAAGTCAAAATTGGCAAATCCAACATATTCGATCTCTTTTAAAAACTTACGGATCATTTGATAGATTTGATCATTTTCATCTGGAATGATCACGACATAATTCCCAACCGCTCCAGGCGTTGGATCCTCTAACAAAGGATGACCTAAGCCCATCACGCGAACTTCGTGATTCTCATCAACATAGGCATTTAAGACCCGCATGTTGCTGTCATCGCCAGGAATAAAATCTTGGACGATCATTTCATATTGATAACCCGCTTGATAAATGCGAGAAACGATTTCTTCAAATTCTGTTCGATTGTCGATAATGAAGGCTTTTTTGCGCCCTTCAAAATCAACTGACAGCCACGCGACACTATTTGCTGGTTTCAAAGCCACAGGAAAATCAAAAGGCAGCTCTCCTTTGAACGTTCCTTCCGTCAACAGTTCAGGTGTTAAAATGAAGGTCTTAGGATAAGGCAAGCCATATTCCTCGCAAACTTCGTAAAAACTGACTTTATTGATCAACCGTTTTAATAAGGAATAGTCATTGGCAATAAAGGTATAATAAGGCTTCAATTCTTCTTTATGCTTCGCTAACAGTTCTGCATAGCCATCGCCGCAGGGAATCAATAAATATTTCATGGCAGGATCGTTGTAAGTATTTTTTCCTAACTTGATCAACGTCTCAGTGAATCCTGGATCATGGTCAAAACCTTCCACTTGATTGATTGTAACAATTTTACTAAAGCGGGTTGGCGCAAGTTCCGCACCAGCATAAGCAACTGATTGAATGCCATATGCTTCGTGGAATGCTCTGGCCATACCATAAACATTCATATCGCTTCCTAATAATATGGGAAGAAAATTTTCCTGACTCATCAAAAATCACTCTCTCTTTTGAATACGAAAAACGACCTCTCTCGTTTCGTTTAATTACAATAGAATTATAATACCACAAAGAAAAAAGCAATCAAAGTATCTATCTTTGATTGCTTTCTCCCACTTTGAACGGATAGAACTTATAGGCAGTTTATTCAATGCGAATATACGTATACCTATTGCTATTCTATCAAATAAAATTTTGATTTCAAGCCCTTATCATGAAATTTGCAGATATTTCACGCTTCCTTAAACTTTAGCGAAACCTATTGACAGACAAGTAAAAAAGTGAGTGCTCTTTTCCTTGCTTAAAGGACTTTTTTCAAATAATGACCGGTGTAGCTTTCAGAAACCGCAGCAATTTCTTCTGGTGTACCAGTTGCAATGATCGTTCCACCGCCTTCGCCACCTTCTGGACCTAGATCAATCACATGGTCCGCTGATTTGATGACATCCAAGTTGTGTTCGATCACTAAAACGGTATTGCCAGCGTCGACAAATCGTTCCAAAACTTTCAACAAACGGGCAATATCATCCGTATGCAGACCAGTCGTTGGTTCATCTAAGATATAAAAACTCTTACCATTGGAATTTTTGTGCAGTTCACTGGCAAGCTTCATCCGTTGCGCTTCCCCACCAGACAAAGTAGTCGCTGGTTGTCCCATCGTGACATAACCTAGACCGACATCGACGATCGTTTGCAATTTTCGATGGATTTTAGGAATATGTTGGAAAAATTCCACTGCATCTTCCACGGTCATATCTAAGATTTCCGAAATATTTTTTCCTTTGTAATGAACTTCTAACGTTTCTGAGTTATAACGTTTGCCATGACAAACCTCACAAGGTACGTAGACATCAGGTAAGAAGTGCATCTCGATCTTGATGATTCCGTCCCCTTTACATGCTTCACAGCGTCCACCTTTTACATTAAAACTAAAGCGGCCTTTTTTATAACCACGGACTTTCGCCTCATTGGTTTTAGCAAATAAATCGCGAATGTCATCAAAGACACTGGTATACGTTGCTGGATTGCTTCGAGGCGTCCGACCGATAGGGCTTTGATCGATATCGATCAATTTCTCAATAGCTTCATAACCAGTAATGGTTTTAAAGCGACCAGGCTTGTTCGAATTCCGATTGATTTTTTGCGCCAAGGCTTTTTTCAAAATTTCGTTGACTAATGTCGATTTACCAGAGCCAGAGACCCCAGTAACGGCGACGAACTTTCCTAATGGAAAATCGACCGAAATGTTTTTCAAGTTATTCTCAGAAGCACCGGTCACACGAATCTTTTCACCATTGCCTTTGCGGCGTTCCGTTGGTGTCGGGATTTGTCGTTTTCCTGATAAGTACTGACCTGTTAAGGAAGACGCATTGGCTGCGACTTCATCAGGAGTGCCTGCAGCGACGATCTCGCCACCTGCGTGTCCTGCACCTGGACCGACATCGATCAAGTAGTCCGCTGCCCGCATCGTGTCTTCGTCATGCTCAACGACGATCAGGGTATTCCCAAGATCACGCATTTTCCGCAATGAATCTAGTAAGCGATCGTTATCCCGTTGGTGAAGACCGATCGATGGCTCATCAAGAATGTAAAGCACCCCAGACAAATTGGAGCCGATTTGTGTTGCCAAACGAATCCGTTGCGCTTCCCCACCAGAGAGTGTGGCTGATGCACGACTCAAGGTCAAATAGTCCAATCCGACATTTTTCAAGAAGCTTAAACGATCATCGACTTCTTTCACGATCGGACGTGCGATCATTTGCTCTTGTTCCGATAGTTTCAATTCTTCGACAAAGTTCAACGCATTGTTGATTGCCATCTCGCTCATTTCACCAATGTGTTTTCCGTTGACTTGTACGCACAGCGCTTGAGGGTTCAAACGATAGCCATGACAAGTTTTACAAGTCAATTCCGTCATATACAAACGCATTTGATCACGGGTGAAATCAGAGTTGGTTTCATGATAACGGCGCTTAATATTTGGTAAGATTCCTTCAAAAGCTACCTCAACATCACGCACGCCACCGAAATCATTCTCATAATGGAAATGGAAAATTTCGCCATTCGAACCATTCAAAATAATGTCTTTGTGTTCTTCTGGCAGCTCTTCAAAGGGTGTGTCCATATCGATATTGAACTCTTGACAGGCTTGTTCCAGCATTTGCGGATAGTACTGTGAACTGATTGGGTTCCAAGGTAATAGTGCGCCTTCACGCAACGTTTTGCTTTGATCGGGAATCACTAGGTCGACATCGACTTCTAGCTTCACACCAAGACCATCACAGTCTGGACAAGCACCAAAAGGCGCATTGAATGAAAAGAGCCGTGGTTCTAATTCACCAACTGTAAAGCCACAATACGGACAAGAATAATGTTCACTGAAAAGCATCTCTTCTTGACCAATCACATCGACTACCGCATAGCCATCAGCTAAACGTAATGCCGCTTCAAAGGAATCAAACAGACGAGAACGGATGCCTTCCTTTACAACGATTCGGTCAATGATGATGGCAATATCATGCTTTTTATTTTTTTCTAATTCAGGCGCTTCGGAGACATCATAGACTTCGCCATCCACCCGCATCCGAACATAACCTTCTCTTTGGATACGTTCGAAGACTTTTTTGTGCTGCCCTTTCTTTTGATAAACGATAGGTGCCAACAATTGGATCTTGGTGCGTTCTGGTAATGCCAAAACTTCATCCACCATCTGCTCAACCGACTGACTAGTAATCTCAATATGATCATTGGGACAGATTGGGTGACCGATTCTGGCGTAAAGAAGCCGCAGATAATCATTGATTTCAGTAACCGTCCCCACTGTTGATCGCGGGTTCTTGCTGGTGGTTTTTTGATCGATAGAAATCGCTGGACTAAGTCCATCAATGCTATCTACGTCGGGTTTATCCATTTGCCCTAAAAACTGACGGGCATACGCCGATAGACTTTCGACATATCGGCGCTGTCCTTCGGCATACAACGTATCAAATGCTAAGGAGCTTTTCCCTGAACCCGAAAGACCAGTTACAACAACGAGCTGGTCTCTGGGAATCGTCACATCGATATTTTTTAAATTATGGGCCCGTGCCCCATGGATCACGATTTTATCATTTGCCATATTGTTTCTCCTTCTAATCAGCAGCTTTTAGCTCAAGAATAGTATCTCTCAAGGTAGCAGCCGTTTCAAAATCCAGTGCTTTCGCAGCATCTTTCATTTCTTTTTCTAATTTCAACAACAAGGTTGCTTTTTCTTCACGACTCAGCTCTTCATAAGAAGTCGTGGTGTATTCGCCAGTTTCTTCCGCCACTTTCGTGATTGCGATCAGATCGCGAATCTCTTTGATGATGGTTTTCGGTACGATTCCATGTTCTTCGTTATAGGCTTCTTGAATACTTCGGCGTCGCGCTGTTTCGTCGATCGCTCGCTGCATCGAATCGGTCATTTTATCGGCGTACATGATTACTTTTCCTTCAGAGTTTCGGGCTGCCCGTCCAATGGTTTGGACTAAGGAGCGTTCGCTGCGCAGGAAGCCTTCCTTATCGGCATCAAGAATCGCAACCAGAGAAACTTCCGGCACGTCTAACCCTTCTCGCAGTAAGTTGATTCCGACCAGTACATCAAATTCACCGAGACGCAGGTCGCGAATGATCTCTGTTCGTTCCAATGTTTTGATGTCACTGTGCAAGTATTTGACTTTGATCCCTAATTCTTTAAAGTAATCCGTCAAATCTTCAGACATTTTTTTCGTCAAGGTCGTGACAAAGACCCGTTCATTTCGCTCAACTCGCTCATTGATTTCTCCTACGAGGTCGTCAATTTGACCCATGATCGGTCGTACTTCGATCACCGGATCTAACAGACCAGTTGGTCGAATGATTTGTTGAACGACGGTATCGGTTTGATCGTATTCATAGGGGCCAGGTGTTGCTGACACATAGACGATTTGATTGACATGTTTCTCAAATTCTTCCAAGCGTAACGGACGGTTGTCCAGTGCAGAAGGCAAACGGAAGCCATAATCCACTAACATTTGTTTTCTAGCACGGTCACCATTATACATCCCACGAACTTGGGGCATCGTTACGTGTGATTCATCGATTACTAATAGAAAATCATCTGGGAAGAAATCCAATAACGTATAAGGCGGTTCCCCTTCTTTTCGTCCATCCATGTGGCGAGAGTAGTTTTCGATCCCTGAGGTATACCCCATTTCTCGCATCATTTCAATATCATAGTTGGTTCGCTGCTCTAAACGCTGTGCTTCCAGCAGCTTATTTTCTGCTCGCAAAACTTTCAGTCGTTCATCGAGTTCACTTTGGATTGAAGCGATCGCATGTTCCATATGGTCTTCATTGGTCACAAAGTGGGTTGCCGGAAAGATCGACACATGTTCGGTGTCACTCATGATCTCGCCCGTCAAGGCATCAACTTCACGAATCCGATCGATTTCATCGCCAAAAAACTCAATGCGTAACGCTCGCTCATCACGAGAAGCTGGGAAAATCTCCACAACATCGCCGCGCACGCGAAAACGCCCCCGTTGAAAATCGATGTCGTTTCGTTCAAATTGGATCTCGATCAATTCTTTTAATAGTTGATCCCGAGACTTTTCCATCCCTACTCGTAAAGAAACAACTTGTCTTGCATACTCGATCGGCGAACCTAAACCGAAAATACAAGAGACAGAAGCTACAACGATCACATCGTTTCTCTCTAATAAAGAACTTGTCGCCGAGTGACGGAGCTTATCGATTTCATCGTTGACACTGGAGTCTTTTTCGATGTATGTATCACTGGAAGGAACATACGCTTCTGGTTGATAGTAATCATAGTAACTGACAAAATACTCGACTGCATTATTTGGAAAGAAGTCCTTGAACTCGCCATATAATTGTCCAGCCAATGTTTTATTATGGGCAATGATCAATGTCGGTTTATTGACTTCTTTGATTAGATTAGAAATCGTATAAGTCTTACCGGTCCCAGTGGCTCCCAACAAAATCTGTGCTTTTTTTCCACCGACCACCCCGTCAACCAATTGATGGATCGCTTCTGGTTGATCCCCAGCTGGTTGATATTTTGATACTAAGTCAAATTCATGGGAAGTTGTTCTTTCGATCATCTTCATTCCCCCTCGATTATTCTAAACGACAACAAAAAAAGAAAAACTCGCTGCCGCTTTTCCATAAATAAGTATATCATAGCGAACATACTTTCGCCATCATTTGCTATGAAAGTTTCATGCGATTAAGCATAACTTAACATGTTTGATTTTCTAACATCTAATGTGAGGTTTAAACGATTTTGTCATATTTTTAAAGAGAAAGACTTGTGTGTTGAAGAAAAAATCCATATAATCTATAAATACGTTATATCTAAAGGGGGAATTTTCTTGAAAAGAAAACACATGTCCTTCGCTTTAATCGCGCTGATTATCAGCATTTTTACGCTCTCAGTAAAGTCAGCAAGTGCGGAGGAAACTACGTATAAGATAGGAACAGATTTAACATTTGCTCCTTTCGAATTCCAAAATGAAAATAATGAATACGTTGGGATCGATATAGATTTATTAAATGCGATCGCAGAAGATCAAGGTTTTGCAGTTGATTTACGTCCTTTAGGTTTTGACGCATCCATTCAAGGCGTGCAATCAAATCAGTTAGATGGCATGATCGCTGGGATGAGTATCACAGATGAACGTAAAGAAACCTTTGATTTCTCTGATCCTTATTTCGATAGTGGGATTCAAATGGCAGTAGCTGCTGACAATGACAGTATTACTAGCTACGAGGATCTTGAAGGCGAAACGGTCGGTGCAAAGGTTGGTACCGAAAGTGCCCGCTTTCTAGAAAGCAGTAAAGACCAATATGGCTACGACATCAAATTATATGATGACGCTACTGGACTATATGGCGCTGTACGCAATGGTACTGTGGCAGCCGCTTTTGATGATTATCCAGTGCTTGGCTATGCTATCAACAATGGCGAACCAATGAAGCTTGTCGGCGAACCTGAAAAAGGCGCTTCTTACGGATTTGCCGTCAGAAAAGGCCAAAATCAAGAACTCCTTGAAAAATTCAACGCTGGTTTAGCCAATATGAAAGCTTCCGGCAAATACGACGAAATCGTCAATACTTACATCACAACGTCTGATACAGATGCAGGCACTAGTGAAATGGTGAAAGTCGAACCAAAGAAAGATGTTTACCGAATTGCCAGTGACTCAGCCTTCGCTCCATTTGAATTCCAAAATGAAGACAATGAGTATGTAGGGATCGATGTTGATTTAATGAACCGGGCGGCAGAATTGCAAGGGTTCAACATCGAATTCAATTTCATCGGTTTTTCCGGAGCTTTGCAAGCCTTGGATGGTAACCAAGCAGATGGGATGATCGCTGGGATGACAATCACTGATGAGCGTCGTCAATCCTACGACTTCTCTGATTCTTACTTTGAAAGCGGCATTCAGCTCGCTGTAAAAGAAGGCAATGATTCCATCAATTCCTATGAAGATTTAGATGGAAAAACCGTTGGTGCGAAAGTGGGAACAGAAAGTGCAGACTTCTTGATCGCCAACGAAGAGAAATATGGCTATTCGATCAAATATTATGATGCTGCCGATCAATTATATGCGGCTGTTAACGGTGGGCAAATCGATGCCATGATGGATGATTATCCAGTGATTGGTTATGCCATCAGCCAAGGTCAAAAACTAGTGACACCGATTGAAAAAGAATCTGGTGGTCAGTACGGATTTGCGGTGAAAAAAGGCCAAAATCCTGAACTAATCCAAATGTTCAATGAAGCATTGAAAGAAATGAAACGGACTGGCGAGTACGATCAAATCATCAATAAATACATTGAAGATGGCTCTGCCACAGAAAAACGAGTGGATGAATCAACGATCACTGGTTTGATCAGCAACAACTATAACGTCTTATTAAAAGGTTTATGGAATACCCTTTTACTAGCATTGATTTCTTTTGCCTTAGCATTAGTGATCGGCATCATTTTTGGACTATTTAGTGTTGCTCCAATCAAAGCATTGCGGGTTTTTGCAGGGATCTATGTTGATATCATTCGTGGTATTCCTATGATGGTATTGGCTTTCTTCATCTTCTTCGGACTTTCCGATGCCATTGGTATCACGATTCCCGACTTTGCAGCCGGGGTCATTACATTGACTTTAAATGCCAGTGCCTATATCGCTGAGATCGTCCGTGGCGGGATCAATGCGGTGCCAAAAGGTCAGATGGAAGCCTCTCGTAGTTTGGGGATGACCTACACTCGGACAATGCAGAAAATCATTTTACCGCAAGCGATCAAAATCATGATTCCATCTTTCGTTAACCAATTTGTTATCTCGTTGAAAGATACAACGATCATCTCGGTTATCGGAGTCGTAGAATTATTGCAAACTGGGAAAATCATCGTTGCTCGGACTACGCAAAGTACCTATGTTTACTTGATCATCGCGATTATTTACTTAGTCGTGATCACAGCTTTAACGAAACTTGCAAAAGTTTTAGAAAAGAAGGTGAAATAGCATGAAAGAAAAAATCTTAGTTGAAAATCTTGTGAAAAAATACGGCGACAATACCGTATTGAATAATATCAATGTTTCAATCGCTGAAGGAGAAGTCGTTTGTGTGATCGGTCCTTCAGGTTCTGGGAAATCGACGTTCTTACGCTGTTTGAACCGCTTAGAAGAACCAACCAGCGGCGATATTATCGTTGACGGCGCACATCTGATGGATAAAAACACCAATATCAATGCTGTTCGTCAACATATCGGCATGGTGTTTCAGCATTTCAATCTCTTCCCTCACTTGTCGGTTTTAGAAAATATCATTTTAGCACCGATGGATCTAAAAAATGCTTCTCGGCAAGAAGCGGAAAAGAACGCAATTCGTTTATTAGAAACGGTCGGTTTGGCAGATAAAAAAGACATGTACCCTGACAATCTGTCTGGAGGACAAAAACAACGGGTGGCGATCGCTAGAGCTTTAGCAATGAATCCCGATGTGATGTTGTTCGATGAACCAACCTCCGCACTCGATCCAGAAATGGTTGGCGATGTACTCAATGTTATGAAGGATTTGGCAAAACAAGGAATGACCATGGTGATCGTTACTCACGAGATGGGGTTTGCCAAAGAAGTAGCAAACCGTGTGATGTTTATTGACGGCGGGAACTTCTTGGAAGACGGTACACCTGAGCAAATCTTTACCAATCCTAAGCATGAGCGTACCAAAGACTTCTTAGACAAAGTATTGAATATTTAAAAAAGCCTCTGCAACAGTCCGACGAAGGAACTGTTGCAGAGGTTTTCTTTATTGTTTGTTCCGTTTCGTTTCATCTGCGATCCGCTTTTGATTTTCCCCCAAAAACACTTTTGTATCGATGGGGTTTGCTTTGTTCGCCCCGCCGATGCCAGTATCAACCATTTTCCCCCAGCCCTTCAACGGCTCTTTCCCCGCTGCACGAAGCTTGGCATTTTTTAACCGTAATGCCTGTTTTTTTGTTTCTTTTTTCGCTTGATGTTTTGCTTGCCAGTCCCTTAAGATCTTCATTCCCTCTTCCTCTCTTTTCTATTAAAACAATGCCACATTCAAATGCTCGAAAACATTCCCAACGATCTGTTTGCGTCAAATGCCCTTTGCCACTGAAGCCGTATTTTTTTATCTTGTAGTTGACTATAGTATATCACGTGAATTTCATAATCATCAGGAATAGAGACTAAATTTTATTAAAACTATGAAATGCAATTTGAAATCGAGTAGTCAGATCAGGAGTGGCATGTTACACTTATTAAAGAACACTCCCTCCATAACTGCATAAGCTGTATAAATACATTGATTCTTTTGTTTAACCATCGGTTAGAACCCTTCTTATAAAAAACCAACCTTAAAATAACAACAAAAGAAAAATGCAGAAAATTACTTTGGAGGCATACATCGTATGAAAACCATCTATTTCTTTCCCTTACTGATTTTCCTTTCCTTATCACTCACAGGCTGTACCCTGATTGACGAACTCCTGGATGAAACGCGACAAAGCAGTTCTTCATTAGAAACAGCGGTGACTTCTCAATCATTGTCAATGGATTCGGAAGTTAGAAGCTCTTCCTCTACTGAAAAGCAAACAACGTCTACTACAATTGACACAAGCAGCTCTTCTGACAGCCTTGATCAACAGTCAGTAAGTACCGAAGATTCCACCTCTCACTTCTCCTATTGCGAGCAATTGCAGATTGGATTGCCACGACGTTGGAATAGAACCGTCACCAAAGATTTGCTCCACCAATTGCAAGAAGGAATGTCCTGCGATCAAGTATTAGAGATCATGGGTGGACTGCCTTCTTGGCGACTAGCGATTCTAGGCGTGGAATCCAATGCCTGGATCAATCAAGAGGGCGAAGCGATCATCGTTACCCTTTCCAACCGAACCGTTACTGGCGTTACCTGGCATGATCAGTTTTCTGAAACAGAAATTGAGTAATCCATTAAGCGATCTCTCGTAACTAAGATTGGCAAAATGCGTGATGAAATTCAAACACCTCTATTATCATGAGTCGTCTAAAAAACTTAGGAGTTGAAGGATAAAATGAAACTGAATCGTCCTCTGAAAAAAATCCGGGAGCATCGCAGAAGAAGTCTTTTGCTTTGTTTGGGCATTAGTTGTTTTTTACTCGGAGCTGTCCTCTTCTACAGCGAAAATCAACCAGCAGCTGCCTACGAGCAGTTTTTAGAGATCGATTACTTAACTGCTTTACTGGAAGAAAGACCTTCCCCTGAATCCATCAGCGATCTTGGCCTCGATCTCATCAAACGTAGTGATCGGGTAAACCAAGAGCGCAGTGCCATTAACCGAAAGCGGCGCCGCGAAAATGTGATCGTCACGGAAGAGACTAGAAAAGTTTTTTCTCCCGATCAAGGAGCAATGGTTGATGAAGTAAGAAAAGTAACCACTCGTTTACCTGATTCAGCCATTGATTTGTTATCAACGATGGCTGACAGCAGCGCTCTCGAGACAAAAAGAGTTCCTTTAGGTTCAAGGGACAAACTGTCCAAAATCAGCTTTGATTTTGACTCCGATAACGCGGGAAATGAACATTTATCTAGAATTACATTGGTTGATGTCCCAGAATTTTTCGGTATTGATTTCTCACAATTCGGGAAAGAGGATGATATTGAGGAGATCAAAGAGACATTGATCGAACAGTATGGTTTAGATGCTCACATCAGAGACGTTAGCGCCATTCGGAGACTTTTCTTTGTTCATGAAGGATTTGAGTTTTACATTAGTCAAACCTATAATCCAAACGGAGTCGGCATCACTGTCCAAGCAGTAGAACCATAAACAAAAACTATCGAACCCCCGTCTCTTTGCGGGTTTAACAAAAAAGGCGTCTGCGAATCCAAACGCAGGCACCTTTTTTCTACTTCTATTTTTATTTAGGCAAAAACGATCGACCAATTGTCACGTTCATCAAGAAATTCTTGCGCTAATTTTTGCGCACCCTCTAAGGTATGGTTCGCCGCCCAACCGCATTGCACTTCATTGCTGGCAGGTACTTCAGTTGCTTGCAAAACGTCCTTCATGGTTTTTTCTAGGACGGTCAAAATCTCTTCATAATCGTCATGATTCAAGACAGTCAAATAAAAGCCGGTTTGGCAGCCCATTGGCGACCAGTCCACGATATAATCCGCATGATTACGAATCAATTCTGCCGTCAAATGTTCTAGCGAGTGCAGACTTGCCATATCCATATGCGCTTGGTTCGGCTGCTTCAAACGGACATCATATTTGATGATGGTATCATTCGTTCCTTGTTTTTTATCGGCAACCCGTACATAAGGTGCTTTGACTTTCGTATGATCCAAATTAAAGCTTTCAACATTCATTTTCATTGTACTTCTCTCCTACTCTTTTTGTGCTTCCACAAGCCAAACATACTCATTGATCTGCTTAAAACGACTGGTAAACCCATGCTGACGAAAGTATCGTTCGATATCCGCTGTGACTGGATAGTACTCTCTTTGCAGATCAGCGGCTAGTCGCTGGTGACCAGCTTGCCGTGCTTCATCGATTCGTTCCATTTTGTGGGCTAGAGAAAGAAACATCGTATCCCCGAAAAGCACTTGCCCGCCTTTGGGCAGCATCGCAGCATATTTGCCGATTACCCGTTGTTTTTCGTCCTCCGTAAGATGATGAAAAACATAGGTAGAAACGATCGTATCAATCACATCCGTGATCTCAGGAAAAACCTCCATATCACCATCTACAAAAGTCACTTTAGAAAGACTGGGTTTTGACTTGGCGATTCGCCGCATCTCTGGCGATGGCTCGATTGCCAGCACGTTTTTTCCTTGATCAAGCAGAGCTTGTGTTAGATTTCCAGTTCCACTACCAAATTCTACCACAGACTGCCCTGCTTTTTCAGCAATTTCAGCGAGTAACTGTCCATATTTGAAAAAAACCGCTCGATATTCTTCATCCTTACCTGCAACTGTTTCATCGTACTCAGCTGCCCAGTCAGAAAAAATTGGAATAAACTCTCTCCCCATCACTAGCTACCTGCCTTTTCAAACGCTTGCTCTAAATCTGCCTGCAGATCCTCACCGTCTTCGATGCCGAGAGACAACCGAATCAAGCCATCTTTGATCCCAGATTGCTCACGAATTTCTTTAGGGATCGAGGCATGGGTCATCACGGCTGGCACTTCTACCAAGCTTTCCACGCCACCTAAGCTTTCTGCTAAAGTAAAAATCTTTAATGATTCAACAAATTCTGCTGTTTTCGATTCATCGTTTAGTTCAAAAGATATCATACCGCTATACCCAGACATCTGTGATTTGGCGATCTCATGTCCTTCATGGGCAATCAATCCTGGATAATACACGTTTGCGACAGCTGGATGTGCTTGTAAGTAGTGAGCAATTTTCATCGCGTTGTTTTGATGTGCTTCCATCCGCAAAGCAAGAGTTTTGATGCTTCGTTGAATCAACCAGCTATCATGAGGCCCCAATACACCACCAATGGCGTTTTGTAAAAAAGCAATTCTTTCGGCGATTTTTGGCTCTTTGGCAACCGCTAACCCAGCTACTACATCACTGTGTCCACCGAGATACTTGGTAGCACTGTGAATCACAATATCTGCGCCTAATTGTAGCGGCTTTTGAAAGTAAGGGGTCGCAAAGGTATTATCCACGATCGTCAAAATGTCCTGTTTTTTAGCTAGTTGGGCAACGATTGCGATGTCCGTGATCTTCAATAATGGATTAGTCGGCGTTTCCAGAAAGATCGCTTTGGTTTCTGGAAGGATGGCTGCTTCAACGGCAGCTAGCTCATTTGTTTTGACAAGTGTATAAGACAATCCGCTTTTTTCTAATACTTGATGGAGCAAACGAAACGTCCCGCCATATACATCATCCCCTAAAATGACATGGTCTCCAGTCTGAAACAGCGAGAAGACCGCATGGGTGGCTGCTAATCCAGAGGCAAAAGCAAACCCTTGGGCGCCTTCTTCCAGATCCGCAATCAATTCTTCTAAGGCAAATCGAGTTGGATTGCCTGAACGACTGTATTCATATTGCTTTGGCTGACCAAGAGCATTTTGCCGATAGGTTGATGTTTGGTAAATTGGCACACTAACAGCACCAGTCATTTCGTCTTCGCTGATACCGCCGTGGATTACTTTTGTATTAAAATGCATGGTTTACTCCTCCTATGAATGGGGTGATTGCTGATTCACCCGCATAAATCTGTTTTGATAGATAGCGATCGCCTCCATCTGGAAAGACGGTAACGATCGAGCTTCCAGTTGGTAATTCGAGGCTTTCTTTTACTGCTGCTGCCATCGCCGCTCCACTTGAACTTCCAACAAGCAAACCATAGTTTCTTGCCAAGTAACGAGTAAAAGCAAAGCCTTCCGCATCACTGATCGTATAAATTTGATCAATAAGCAAATCGTCAAAAAATTGGGGAATGAACTCAACACCGATCCCTTCAATCTCATGTCCATGGGCAGGCCCGCCATTTAAGATCGATCCTTCTGGTTCAACGACAGCAAGTCGAGTGCTTGATTTTTGCTTCTTTAAGTATGTTGCGACACCCGCGAAGGTCCCCCCGCTGCCAGCTCCAGCAACAAAGCTGTCAATTTTTCCAGATAACTCCTGAAAGATCTCTGGGCCTAAGGTTGCTTGGTAGGCTGCAGGATTGTTTTGATTGTGAAATTGCATTGGCATATAACTATTTGGTAGCTGTTTTGCTATTTCCTTTGCTTTTTCAATCGCCCCTTGAATGCCTGCTTCAGTGGGCGTATGAACGATGGTCCCGCCCAACGCTTCAATCAGTTGCTGCTTTTCAAGGCTAAATTTTTCAGGAATGACAAAAATCATTTTTAAGCCATACTCGATTCCAGCTAAAGCTAAACCAATTCCAGTATTTCCCGCTGTCGGTTCGATAACGGTTGTCTCATGATCGATCACATGCTCGCGAAACGCTTCATCGATCAAATACTTTCCTAAGCGGTCCTTGATACTTCCACCAGGATTTAAATACTCAAGTTTCGCATAGATGGTACTTCCCTTTTTGCCGCCAAATGCTGCGGCATCAAATTCAAAGAATGGGGTGTGCCCAATCAATGCTTTTATATTATTAACGATCATCGCTCGACTCCTCGCTCAACTTTGTTTGGCACAACTCGTATGCTTCATGTACCCATTTTCATTTGCAATCATCAGCCGTCGCCAATGAAAGCGGTAAAAAACAGCAAACAAAAAGGGGTACTGACTATTACATCAGTACCCCAAAAAAATGTCGTCTTATCCGGATAGAAGTGAATCACTAAAGAAACTTCAGCGATCTTATGCGACAAAGGAACTAATAATAGGCATGACAAATCGGTATGCTGCTTTTTGCACCATACAACAACAACAGGTAGTTTGTGTGTTGACGTTTGTCATGTCTTGTTCCCTCCTTTAATTTGCTTGTTATCAAAATAGCACGACTCTTTTTTATTGTCAAACGTTTTTTGAAATCACCGAGCACACATTGATGATCTTTAATAAAATAACATTATAGAGGATAGTAAGCACTCACATAGGCATCCACGGCTTTGATCGCTGCTGCAACATCTTCTGCAGAAACCGGAAATGGCATATTGTGGATCGTTTCCCCTTCGATGGTTGCTTGCTCGCCAATTTTTAATAGGTCTGCATCGCTGGCTTCCGCAAGATGCATGTCGGATAATGTCGTCGGTAATTCTAATGCCTGATACAATTCTATATATTGGTCGAGCTCTTCAGGATCTGCATTTTCCAGCATCAATTGTGTGAGTGTTCCGTAAGCAACCTTCTCACCATGGGTCAGATCATGAACGTCTCCTTCAAGGGCTGTCAAGCCATTATGAATCGCATGAGCTGCTGCCAGACCTGCACTTTCAAAGCCTAATCCACTAAGCAAAGTGTTTGCTTCCACGATTTGTTCAAAAGCTTCGGTAACGACTTGTTTTTTATTCGCTTGATAGGCTTTTAAGGCATTCTCAAAAAGGATCTCTTCGCATTTTTCAGCGATCGCCATGCTGGCAATTGGTTGCACCCCGCCGACCATATTTTTACTATGGCTTCGAGCAACAGCACGTGCCTCGACATAGGTTGCGAGTGCATCCGCAATACCAGCGGCTAGTAATTTGGCAGGCGCTTTGGCAATCACAGCGGTATCCACTAAGACAAGTTCAGGATTTTTGTTATAAAAACGATACTTTTCAAAACGACCTTCATCAGTATAAATAACAGAAAGTGCCGAAGTTGGTGCATCAGTGGAGGCAATCGTTGGCAAAACAGCAATCGGTATTTTCAATTCATCCGCAACAGCTTTCCCAGTATCGATGGCTTTCCCACCACCTAATGCGGCAATCACTTCGATTGATTCACTTTTGGCTTTAGAGACGATACGATCGATTTCATTTGCAGAAGCTTCTCCACCAAAAATTTCTTTTACCGGTTCTAACTCGGCTGCTTTCAGGTTCTCAAATAGTTCTTCACCGGCAATTTTCCAAACAGTTTCATCGGTCAAAAGAAGCACTTTCTTTCCTAAATCTTTGATATGGGATAACCCATGCTTCAAGACCCCTTTTCCTTGAACGTATCGTGACGGACTCGCAAATATTCTTTCCATTGTATCTCCTCCTTTAATTGGTCTACTTTTATTGTGACACACTAAGCAAGCGATTTCAAAGGAAAAGAAAAAAAGATGGCCAAGAAGATTCGATTCTTGCCCATACTGCACATTTATAGCCATACAAACACTCATGCCCTTATAAAACGGATGGTTTTATAAGGGCATGAGTTGGATTTTTTCATGGTTATTTCTTTTTCCCACCAAAAGCATCTTTCATTTTATCAAAAAATCCTTCTGGTTGTTGTTCGTTCGTTTCATGGCCACTGGCTTTTGCATAAGCCCGCAATGCCTCTTTTTGTTCCTCATTTAAGTTCTTAGGTGTGATCAGCTTCACTTTGACCTGTTGATCGCCATTGCCGCCTCCCCGTAAGCGAGGGGCTCCCTTACCGCGTAAGCGGAAGTTTGTGCCTGTTTGCGTACCAGCTGGAATTTTTAATTTCACATTCCCATGAACCGTTGGTACATTGACTTCGTCGCCTAAAGCAGCTTGGACAAAGTTTAACGGCAGTTCGTAATAAATTTCCGACCCATCACGGTCAAAAATATCACTTTCTTCCACTCGGAAAACAACGTACAGATCACCATAAGGACCACCATTGGTGCCAGCTTCTCCTTGACCAGACAAGCGCATTTGTTGTCCATCTTCGACACCTGCAGGTACGTTGACTTTCACACTGTGTTTTTTCTTTTCATGGCCAGTACCATGACATGTTGTACATGGTTCTTTGATTTCTTTCCCAGTTCCATGACAAACATCACAGGTTTGACGGCTCATCACACGACCAAGCGGTGTTTGACGTTCAACATTGATGGTACCTGCACCATGACATTTATGACAGGTTTCTGGTGAAGTACCTGGTTTTGCCCCGTTCCCACCGCAGGTATGACAGGTTTCTTCACGATTGTATTGAACAGTTTTTTCCACTCCGAAAATCGCTTCTTCAAAGGAAAGATCAACCGCATATTGCAAGTCCGCTCCTTGTCGAGGTGCATTAGGATTGGCTGCTCTGCCGCCTCCACCACCGAAAAACGATTCGAAAATGTCTTCAAATCCACCAAAACCGCCACCGGAGAATCCGCCACTGTTAAAGCCGCCGAATCCACCGCCATAACCGCCTCCGTAGTTCGGATCGGTACCAGCATGACCATACTGGTCATAAGCAGCTCTTTTTTGGGAATCACTTAATATTTCATAGGCCTCAGAAATCTCTTTAAACTTTGCTTCTGCATCAGGTTCTTTATTGATGTCTGGATGATATTGTTTTGAAAGCTTACGATAAGCTTTTTTGATTTCGTCATCCGAAGCCCCTTTTTGTAGACCTAAGACCTCATAATAATCTCTTTTGTCTGCCATTGGCTTCCCTCCACTATATTCTTGCGTCTCTCGTATTTTAGCATATAATTCGCTCTAGAAAAATACGTTTCGCAAATTCATAAGAAAAAGCCAAAGCGGTGACTTTGGCTTTTTCACAAACAGCGATTATTTATCGTCACCGTCTACTTCTTCAAAGTCGGCGTCAACCACATCGTCTGCGCCGCCTTGTGCAGCTTCTGGATTTTCTTGTGCTTGTTGTTGTGCTGCTTGTTCGTATAATTTAACAGTTAAGTTTTGTACGATTTCATTCAAAGCATCACGTTTCGTTTTCATTTCTTCTAAGTTGTTTGCTTCAAGTGCAGCTTTCAACTCATCACGAGCTTCTTCCGCTTTTTTGACTTCGTCTGCATCCACTTTGCCTTCAAGCTCTTTCAATGTTTTATCAACAGTGAACAACAAAGCATCGACGTCATTGCGTAGATCAACTTCTTCTTTGCGTTGTTTGTCGGCTTCAGCGTTTGCTTCAGCATCTTTTACCATGCGTTCGATTTCTTCATCTGATAAACCTGAAGATGATTTGATCGTGATTTTTTGTTCTTTTTGTGTACCTAAATCTTTTGCAGAAACATTGACGATCCCATTTTTATCGATATCAAATGTTACTTCGATTTGAGGGATGCCACGAGGTGCTGGTGGAATATCCGTCAATTGGAATCTACCTAATGTTTTGTTGTCAGCTGCCATTGGGCGTTCTCCTTGCAAGACATGGATATCAACGGCTGGTTGATTGTCTGCTGCAGTTGAGAAGACTTGTGATTTACTTGTAGGGATCGTTGTGTTACGATCGATCAGTTTTGTGAAGACGGCACCCATTGTTTCGATACCTAATGATAATGGTGTAACGTCTAGTAAGACGACATCTTTCACATCACCTGTGATCACGCCACCTTGGATCGCAGCACCCATCGCTACCACTTCATCTGGGTTTACTGATTTGTTTGGTTCTTTATTGGTTTCTTTACGAACAGCATCAACTACTGCTGGAATACGTGTTGAACCACCAACTAAGATGACTTCATCGATTTCTGATTGTGACAAGCCAGCATCTTTCAAAGCTTGGCGTACTGGAATTTTTGTCCGTTCGACTAGGTCTGCGGTCAATTCATCGAATTTCGCACGAGTCAAGGTCATTTCCAAGTGCAATGGACCAGCATCACCAGCTGTGATAAATGGCAAGCTGATTTGAGTACTTGTTACACCTGACAAGTCTTTTTTCGCTTTTTCAGCAGCATCTTTCAAACGTTGCAAGGCCATTTTGTCTTTTCCAAGATCAATGCCGTTTTCTTTTTTGAATTCTGCTACCATGTGGTCGATGATTTTGTTATCAAAGTCATCCCCACCTAGGTTGTTGTCCCCAGCAGTTGATAATACGTCAAAGACGCCATCCCCTAATTCAAGGATCGATACGTCGAAAGTACCACCACCTAAGTCAAAGACTAGGATTTTTTCATCTTTATCTGTTTTATCTAACCCATAAGCTAAAGCTGCGGCAGTTGGTTCGTTGACGATCCGTTCTACTTCAAGACCGGCAATTTTACCAGCATCTTTGGTTGCTTGACGTTGCGCATCGTTGAAGTATGCAGGAACAGTAATGACTGCTTTTTCAACTTTTTCACCTAAATAGTCTTCAGCAAATCCTTTGATGTATTGAAGAACCATTGCGGAAACTTCTTGTGGTGTGTAAGATTTGCCTTCAACTTCTACTTTGTATCCAGCTTCACCCATATGGCGTTTAATAGAAGAAATCGTATTCGGGTTTGTTACTGCTTGGCGTTTTGCAACTTCCCCTACTTGGATCTCACCGTTTTTGAATGAGACAACAGAAGGTGTGGTACGGTTTCCTTCTGGATTCGTAATGATTTTTGCTTCGCCGCCTTCAAGGACAGCAACAGCTGAGTTTGTTGTTCCTAAGTCGATACCGATAATTTTACTCATAAGTAATACACTCCCTTTTTTAATTTAAACATCTACTTATAGATAGAAAGAACTATTGTGCAACGATGACCATGCTTGCACGCAAGACACGATCATGCAATTTATACCCTTTTTGCAAGACAGTAACGATTGTGTCTGCCGGTGTTTCATCAGAGGCAGGTACAGTCTGCACCGCTTGATGCAAGTTCGGATCGAACATTGCACCTTCAGCAGGAATCTCTTCGATTCCCTCTTCTTTTAAGGCTTGACGCAGACTTTCAAGAACCATTTCAACGCCTTTTTTCAAATTCGCAGCTTGGTCTTGATCGACATCTGCTGCCATCGCTCGTTCCAAATTGTCGATTGCTGGCAACAGTTTTTTGCCAAGATCTTGCGAGCGGTATTTTTGTAAAAGTTCCCGCTCGTTGCGGTTACGTGAAGTGATATTTGCGATCTCTGCACGAGCACGCAGGAATTGATCTTCCAATTCGTTATTCTTTTCTTGCAAAAGTTCCAATTCGCTTTTTCCCACTGCTTCTTCCTCTGGTTGAGGAGTCTGTGCTTCAGTTTCAGTTGATTCATTTGAAGATTCAGTTGTTTCTGCGGTTTCTTCAGCAGTTTTATCTAATTCTTCATCTAAACGCTCTTCTTTTTCCGTCACGTTTCAACCATCCCTTCTACGATTTGTTTCATTGCCGCTTATTCATTGGCAGCGTCTAATGCGCGATAATAATCGGCCAATTTTTTTGCTAACTCGCCTCGAAAAACTTCCATCAATCCAAACATCCGTGAATACGGCATACTTGATGGACCTAATAAAGCGATCGTTCCTTGTCCATGACCTTCGATTTCATAGCTGGCTTGGATCAAACTCATATTTTGTAACAAGTCGTTGCCAAGCTCAGAGCCGATTCTGATTTGAATCGCAGAATCTCTTGGCGCCAGCAGCTGTGTCAGCTGATCTGCGTTTTTCATAAATGAATACATCGATTTGAACTGACTAACATCTTGCGTCGGTTCAAAATCCAGAAGATTCATTCGCCCGCCGACGAAGATTTTTTCTTCAAAAATATGGCTCAGCATCGTATCAAAGAGATCAACGATTCCGTCAGTCGTTTGAAAATACTTATGCAGAATCATAGGAATCTCGGTTCTTAATCGATGGTAGACCGTCATTAGAGGTTCACCGATCAATTTGTCGTTGATGATCCTTACCATTTTTTCCAAATCTTCGCTGCTCATCGATTCAGGAAGAGTAAAGACTTGATTTTCGACATTTCCTTTATCCGTCACGATGATCGCGATGATCTGTCGTGCATTCAAAGGGACGATTCGAAAGCCCGTCAATTTCCTTTCCTTCATATCTGGTCCGAGAGACAACGCTGTATAGCTAGTCAAGTTGGACAAGATCGTGGCAGACTGCTGGATGATTTCATTGATTTCATGAAAATCTTTTCCAAAAGAATGACGAATGGTTTGAATTTCGTTTTGGTCAACTTCAGATGGCTTCAATAAGTGATCAACGTAATAGCGATACCCTTTTATTGATGGCACACGCCCTGAAGATGAATGTGTTTTTAGCAGAAGTCCAGCTTCTTCCAGCGCCTTCATCTCATTACGAATGGTGGCAGAGCTAGCTTCAACCCCATCTTCCATCAATCGCTTCGAGCCCGTGGGCTGACCAGTATTCGTATAGTTTTGGATGATGAGGTGTAAAATCATTTGTTGTCTAGGTGTCAACATTTTATCCACTCCTCCGTTAGCACTCATTCCTATTAAGTGCTAACACGATTATAAATATACCATATTTGCTAGGAATGTCAAGTATTTGCATCACTTTTTTAGCACTCTTTCTAAGAGAGTGCTAAAAAAAGAAATCAAAAAAAGAAGTAGCGCGAAATGGCTACTTCTCTTCCTTGTTCTTTCTTATTTTTCTCCATCCAAGAGAAATGCTTCAAACACTTCGTTGCCAATGAACATCCCAGCTTTCGTTAAAAAGACACGATCACCTTGACTAGCCAACCAGCCTTTTTGAATCAACTGTTCGCTAGTTGAACCATAGATTTCCTGAAAAGACTTCCCGAATTTTTCTGCAAAGCGTATTTTTGAAATGCCAGCCTTTTTACGAAGGCCTAAAAACAGTTCCTCTTCCATTTGATTACTGGTTGTCAATTCTTCGGTTTCATGGATTGGCAATTGATTTTCCTGTAATGGTTTCAAATAATGCTGGATTGGACCTTTGTTCTTGTAGCGGGTCTGTCCAAGATACCCGCTGGCGCCTGCCCCAAAGCCAAAATAATGTTCATTGTTCCAATACACTAGATTATGCAAGGACTCATACCCTGGTCGTGCAAAATTACTGATTTCATATTGATTCAAGCCAGCTTTTGTCATCGCGGCGATCGCCTCATCAAACATCTGCGTTTCAGCTTCTTGAGAAGGCAGCGCCATTCTCCCTTGGCGAACCCAGTTCATAAACATGGTTTTGTTTTCTAAAATCAAGGAATACATCGCATAGTGAGGCAACCCGAGATCAATCGCTCGCGTCAGTGTATCACGGAAGCTTTCTATGCTTTGTCCCGGAAGTGCATAAATCAAATCGATCGTCACATTCTGAAAATCATGTTTTTCCAGCAGCTGAATGGTTGAATAAACATCTTCAGCGGTATGCTTGCGGCCAATTTTTTTAAGCAAGCGATTATCAAAGGTTTGGACCCCCATCGACAAGCGAGTGACTTGATGGTTTTTCAAAACCAGCATTTTTTCTTCACTCAAATCACCAGGATTTGCTTCCACGGTAAACTCTTTGGTTGTGTGGGTCGGCAGCAATTCATGCACACCTGAAAGCAATCGATCCAGCTGGTTCGCCGAAAGCGACGTTGGCGTCCCGCCGCCGATATAAATTGTTTCCGCCTCATTGATAGGCTGACGCAAGAGGGTCAGCTCAATTTCTTTTAGTAACGCTTCGATGTACTCATCCACTGGCTGCCCTTCTAAAAACACTTTGTTGAAGTCACAGTAATAGCAGATATGTTCACAGAATGGTATATGTATATACGCAGAAATATTTTGCGCGCTTTTTGTAGATGGATCGTTTATTGTTTGACCTTCAGGCATTCCTAAGTGATTCTCCTCTACCTTCTTTTTACTCCCATCGCTGAGAGCATCGGCACTCATTGTAGCATAGTTCTTAGAATTCTCCTATCACTTGGACTATTTTGGGCAAGAAAAAACACCACTTCCAAGAAGTGATGTCTTCAAATAGTCATAGCAAAAATTAAGAGCACTACTCTTATTAAGTACGGTAAAATACCGCTTTTGTTCTTATCCCACCCAGAAAAAAATCTGTTTGTTACAAGAACTAACACTTCCCCCAAACTGTTAGCGCCACAATAGATAAGCTGTTGCTGACGGCTTACTTAACAAGAGCAGGACTCTTATTCTTGAAAGACAATTGCTTGTCTTATCTGACTTAAGTATACCTTTTTTAAAAAATTAAGTCCTATCATCTTTTTCACCAGTCTATGAAAACGATGAGAATTATCCCCTTGGCGACCGTTATAGAATGTGCAGCAAAATATCGATCAGATAGCGGATCAACCGATACGCAATAAATAAGAAGAAAATATTTCCCAGCAAGAATTGAAAAACATTGCCGATCGATCCCTTAAAGGAGCGAAAGCTGAAATAACGCGACCAACGATTGAACCCGTTTTGGCGATTTCGTTTCAAACGATACGCTTCATCATACTTCATTTCCAAGAGGTCATAGTAAAAAATCATCAAGGGTTGTTGCACAAAGAAAACTTTTTTATAGCCTGCCATCAACGTGTACTGCTTATTATTGGAAGGGAAGTTGCGATTGCCGTTTTTCTTCACGCGCATCGTTGTTCCATCGTTCATTGGGAACGCATAATGATCCTCGAATTCTGTCAGTTGATGAATTTGCGGCACCTGATTTTCTTCTTCAAAAGCACGTACGACCTCACTCGCCTTCTGATAAAGTGAAACTAGCCACGCCATCATCCCTAGCAAAATACCTAACAAGATGATGTTTAAAAGCAAACTTTCTTGTAACAAAAATAAATAACCTAAGATAATCAAAATCGCCACACCAAGGGCAATCATTCTTCTACGGAAATAACTGCGATACATCAACTCAAAAGAGCGCCGATAATAGGCAAAATCTTCTTTTACAAAATCCATTTTTTCCACATCTTTCTGCGTTTAGGTTGCTGATAATGTATCAAAGATCCTTTTGAAAGTCAATTTACCGAAAAAGTTTCAGCGTCTGATTTGTTTCAAACAAGAAAACGTTTTATAATGGAAAATGTAACAAAAAAAAGCGATGAAAGTAGGTTGAGATACGTGATATTACAAGAAACATTTACCTTGCAGAACAAACTGACAATTCCTAAGATTGGCCTTGGAACCTGGCAATCTTCTCCAGAAGATGCTTACAACGCCACAAAATTTGCCATTCAAAACGGTTATCGACATGTCGATACAGCGGCAGCTTACAAAAACGAAGAAGCGGTTGGGAAAGCTGTGCGCGATTCAGGCGTTGCCCGCGAAGAAATTTTTGTTACCACGAAAGTACCTGCTGAGTTGAAGACCTATCAAGAAGCGGTTGATAGCATTGATGCTTCTCTAAAAAAACTTGACTTAGGGTATATCGATTTGATTTTGATCCACGCTCCTCGTCCTTGGAAAATCATGGGAAACAATCCAGAAAACAAAGATTTTTATCTTGAAAACATCGATGTTTGGAAAGCACTAGAAGAAGCCTACTTAAGTGGGAAAGTAAAATCAATTGGTGTTTCCAACTTCGATCAAAAAGATTTACAGAATATTTTTGATCATTGCGATGTGAAACCGATGGCCAACCAGTTTGTTTACCATATTGGACGCACAAATGAAGAGTTATTGGCATTTTGTAAAGACCACGAAATTTTAGTGGAAGGCTATTCTCCAATCGCCACCGGTCGTTTGCTCGATAACGATGCAGTGAAGACGATTGCGGAAGCTTATGGAAAATCTATTCCACAACTTTCAATTCGTTACTTGCTACAAAAAGACATTCTGCCATTGCCAAAATCCGTTCATGAAGAATACATTGCTGACAATGCTAAAGTTGACTTTGAAATTTCTGAAGAAGACATGAAGAAATTGGATGCGTTGCAAGCTTAAGAATGCTTACGTTTAATTGAAAAAAAGCAGTCCGATCAAGTCCAGTAAATGCTGGTCATGGATCGGGCTGCTTATTTTCTTCTACAACTCTGTTTAGAAAAACAACCGTTTCTTAGTTTGTCAAAGCTGGATTCTTCTTATGTTAGTTGCTCAAAGGTACCCCACACTTTCACTTCTTGTTTTTCTACCATCGTTCTGCCTTTCGCTAGAACCGTTTCTACTACTAATGTTTCTTTGTTCAGCAAGCAAATATCAGCATCCATCCCTGCTGCAAGACGTCCCTTTTGATCAAGCTTCAATACTTTCGCTGGATTAGAAGTGATTGCTCGAATGGCGATCTCCAATGGAATCTGCTCTTTTTGGACTGCTTCTTTAATGCCTACCATCAAGGCTCGCGAACTACCGACACCCAGACCTATGAATTGATTGTTTTCATCAAAGTACGGGAGGCTACCTTGCCCATCAGAGGTCATGGTAAATTGATCCAGCCCGATCCCTTCTGCTAACAAACGCTTCAATCCTTTACTGAAGCGAACCTCATCGTCTTCTTTTTCCCAGAAATCAGGATCCTCACTCGCCGTAAAATCAATCGTTCCACCCATTTTTGCAAAAGCAATACTTGCTTCGAAAAGCTCGCTGGTCCGATTGGCATGTGTCGGTAAAAATTGGCTGATTGGAATCTCTGTTTCTTCGATGGTTCGTAAAAGTAGCTCATATTTTCTCTTTCCTCCACCTAAGTGGACGTTTACGATGCCTGCTTTTCCAGAAAGCATCCCACCAACACGGGCATCCGCCACCGCGCGGGTAAATTCTTCGAAACTCGGTTGTGAAGAACGATGGTCAGAAACGGCAATTTCACCGATACCAATGATTTTGTCAATAGTCAAAAAATCTTGAATGATAGAATCGGTGACCGGACTCAATGGCAATCGATAAGAACCGTCATACAAGTACGTCGTGATGCCTTCTGCCTCTAGTCCACGGGCCTTACTGATCAAGGCAGTCATATCTCTGCCTACTCCGTCAGTACCCAAACACCCAACCACTGTCGTTACCCCCGCTGAGGTCAGCTGAGACAATTTCACTTCTGGTGTCCGGTTCTGAAAGCCGCCTTCCCCGCCACCTCCTAAGATATGAAAGTGGCAGTCAATAAAGCCGGGAACAGCAAGTAACCCTGTGCCATCGATTTCTTCAAGAGGAACCCCTGAGAATCCTCCTTCGATCGAATCTTCAATAGCAATGATCTTGTCTTCGCTTAAAAGAATATCTTTTTTTCCTAAATAGTCAGGCGCATAAACCTCCGCTTGTCTTATCACCTTCATGAGTGCTTCCTCCTCGTGTCTGATTGCTTCTTATTGCAAGCCGATCGCGACTGCAATAAAGATGAAGATCGTTCCTAATACAAATAAGAACCCTTGCATTTTGATCTGGAATTTCGCCCATTTCACCCATTCGATTCTTGCGACACCTAGCACACCGATCAGACTTGCCGATACTGGAGTGAAGGCATCCATGAAGCCTGAGCCTAATTGATAAGCCAATACAGCGATCTGTCTTGAAACACCTAAAAGATCAGCTAATGGCGCCATGATCGGCATGGTCAATGCAGCCTGACCTGAATTGGAGGTCACGATCAAATTGAAGAAGCTTTGGAAAATGTACATGAACCATGCCCCAATAAATGCTGGAACATTGCTTAACAAACCACCGATGCTGTGCAAAATCGTATTCAAGGCTGACGGCACGTTGGCATCAGAACCGCCGAGAACCAGAAGAATCCCTTTGGCCATCCCTACAACGATTGCAGTTCCCGCTAATTCTGAGGCCCCTGATTGAAAGGCACTCGCCACATCATTCAAGCCCATATTTTCTAATTTGAAAAGAACCGCTATGATTCCTGCCCCTAAGCCCATAACAAAGAATTGAGAAGCGATCTCGGGAATATAATAGCCTTTTTGTGTCACACCCCATACGATCCAGATCAAGACCGCCAGCATTTCAACCAAGATCAATTTATGACCTAATAAAAATGGTTTTTGCTCACTGGAGGTTTTTTCAAGATGATTTCGAAAATACGCATCTGATTGATACGTGAGCGATTTCTCAGGATTCTTGCGAATTCTTTCGGCATAGATCATGAGGTATCCTGCGGATAATGCGGTAACCACGACCCACATGATGATTCGGAACGTTGCGCCTGAAAGAACGGGAATACCTGCGATCCCTTGAGCCACTGCCACACTAAATGGACTCATCCACGAGGTGGCATTCCCAATCTGGGAGGCGACATAGGTGACAGTGACCGCCACGATCGAGTCATACCCTAATGCGATCACGAAAGGCACCATGACCATCGAAAACGGAATGACTTCTTCTGCCATCCCAAAAGTAGCACCACCAAATGAAAAAGCAAAGAACAACAGCGGCAATGCCAAACGTTCTAATCCACGGGTTTTGCTGATAAATGCAAAGATCCCCGCATCGATCGCTCCCGTTTGCATGATAATACCAAATGCACCACCGACCACTAAAATCAGTGCTGCAATCCCTACTGCTGAGCCGTATTTGTCGCCAGAAACCAACCCTTCAAAAACAAAATTTAAAAAGCCGAAACCGCCAAAGTCATCGGTTCCCCAAACCTTGGCTGTTTTATGCAGTTTTTCTGAAGTATCATAAATCTTTTCGCCATAAAGGCTGTAAAGGGTGTCATCCGTTAGCCCGACCTCATCTAATTGACTCTGGGACAACTCTTTAGGCCCTTCAGCTAGAACAGCTGCTAAAGCCTCAGGATCGACATCTAATTCTTCCAGCTCTTGTGGATCGTCTTCCAATTGATTCAACTGTTGATAGACGTATTCGTTATCTAACGGGTAGGCATAACGAAACGAATCTTGCATCAAGACCGTTCTGGTACTTATGTCCCCATTTGCATCGGTATACTCGATTTCTTGTGTACTAAATTTCCCAGCAGGAACTAAGAAAGTCAGCAACCATGCCAACAGCACGACCCCAAAAATGATGACATACGTATGCGGCGTTTTCATTTTGGTTAAATCTTTCTTTTCTTTCCCCTTTTTCGCTTTTTTTCCAATTGTCACTTTTTCTCTCCCTTTCCCTTTGCAGCGTACTGCATAAATTATCATTTTAGCCTATTTTTTAGTATATCGAAAAAACGTTTTTTCCTCATGGGGAAAGCATTAGAATTCAAATAAACTACGTTATAAAAAGAGAGAAAAAGAAAAAGTGAAAAGAAGCCAGAAACGCTTCTTTTCACTACGAATGACTAGTTTTCTTCAGAAAGCCCATCAAAATAAGCTTCAGTGTCTCGTTCATCTTGCTTTAATTGCTCGATCAACGCTTGTGCGCCATTGAAAGCGACTTGATCACGTAAGAAATGATGCCAACGGATCGCCACGGTTTCACCATAGATATCTTGGTGAAAATCGAGAATATAAATCTCTACTGTTAACTGGCGACCTTGACCAAACGTATCATTGTGACCAATCGATCCCATCGATGGATACCACTTGTCACCAACTTTGATTTCCGTCACATAGACGCCTTCTTTTGGCAACCGAACGGTGCTCTTCACTTTGATATTTGCGGTTGGAAACCCAAGTTCTCGTCCTCTAGCATCACCGTGAACGACGGTTCCTTCAAATTCATAAATATACCCTAACAAGCGATTGACTTGCGCCACATCACCATTTTGTAGTGCAGAGCGAATGCGTGTGGAGCTGACCTTTTCCTCATGAAACGATTCTTGCGCGACAGTCACGACTTCAAAACGTCCTTCTGCATAGGTTGGCAAAAGCGCCATGTTGGCTATCTCTTTCTTGCCATAGGTATAGTCAAAACCTGCAACAACAACTTTTGCATGCAGTCCGATCATGTATTCATCTACAAATACTTGCGGTGCCAAATTTGCAAAAGCAGAAGTAAATTCAATGATATAAAGAATATCTACCCCAAGTTGTTCCATGTGCGCTTCTTTTTGCGGCAAACTGGTCAGGTATTGCATTTTTTCAGGATCAACCTTTTGAAAAACGATCGAGGGATGCTGATTAAAGGTCATCAACGCCAATTTTAACCCTTTCTCCTCTGCAATCTTTCGTCCTGTTTCAATGACTTTTTGATGACCTAAATGCACGCCATCGAAAAAGCCTAAAACTAAGACGATCTCCTCCTCAGGAATCGCTGCGTGATCATAAGGGTGTCTTATTTCAATGATTTCCATATTCATTCTCCTATTTCTGTACGGATGACTTTTACCGGTTTCATCATATCCTGATATTTGTCATGAGCTTTATAGATACTGATCAATTGTTCTCGATAAAAAATCGCCACTAATTCCTCTGGGCGCTTTGGTAATCCAAACGCGCTGAAGGGCAAACGCATGCCATTTTTTACTTTCTGCCAGAGGTCTGCATCGATCGTCACTTGAAGAAATTCTGATACCCCGTATTCTAAAGGTAGTAGTAGTTCCGAAACACGTTGTTCATCGACTGCCTTTTGCACCTCTGCAATCGTGTAGGATTGTTCTTTTGAAAAACCACCGCTTTTTAGGCGAGTCAAATCAGACATATGCGCGGGTACACCCAGCAATTTCCCTGTGTCGACCGCTAACGTGCGAACATAAGTCCCTTTTCCACAAGAAACTTCAAAACGCCAGCTTTGCGTATTGTCCTCATGAAAAACCGGCTCTGAAATTCGTTTGAAGGAATAAATTTCTGCTTTGCGCTGTGGCCGCTCGACAGTTTCATTGTTGCGAGCATATTCGTAAAGTCGTTTGCCATTGACTTTGACCGCCGAATACATCGGCGGGATCTGGGTAATCGTCCCCGCCAACTGTTTCATTGCCTGATCGATCTCTTCCTTCGTAAAAGGACGAGTTAGTGCTTGTTGTTCAACGATATCCCCCGACCGATCTTCTGTAGTGGTACTGAAGCCCAAAGTGATTTCCCCGGTGTAGACTTTTCCAGAATCAACCAAGTATTCGACGATCTTCGTTCCTTTTCCGATACAAATGGGCAAGACACCATCCACGTCAGGATCTAGTGTGCCGCTGTGTCCGATTTTTTTTGTCTTTAATATTTTTCGTAATTTAAACACGCAGTCGTGACTTGTTTGTCCGCGCTCTTTCCATAATGGTAAAATCCCGTCCATCGTATTCCTCCATTTCACTTCAACTTGCTTATTATAACATATAAAAAAAATTCATTGCACGACAAAATCCTTTTCGCTCTTTCTCATTACATGATAAACTAAGCATATAAGGAGGTCCTAAAATGGTTGTTTTAACGATAGGGTCATTTATTGGATTTGCCATTTTTTTGATCATGATTCAGCTCGGCACGATGCAGCGTTGGGAAGAAGCGTTTGCTTTGCAGATCATCCAAAGCCGTACGCCCTCTTTGACGCGCATGATGCACTTTTTTACCAATTTAGGAAAAGCCTTTCCGACAGTTGCGATCGCTTTACTGTTGTTTGCCTTTCCATCATCGCGGGCGGATCTTGCACCAAAAACAGCACTCAGTATCTTCATAGTATCAGCAGCTGCTTACTTGATCAAACGAATCGTCCGACGAGATCGTCCTATTGATCATCGTTTAGTTGAAGAAAAAGATCACAGCTTTCCTAGTGCTCATGCTGCCACATCCGCTGCCATGTATGGAACGATCGCCTTGAATCTTGAACAATTGGTTCCCTCAGCTGTCATCCCGATGACCTTACTGGCAATTTTGCTTAGCTTTATGATTGGCTTTAGCAGAGTCTACTTAGGGATCCATTTTTTAACAGATGTGATCGGTGGTTGGCTCTTAGGGGCAGGTGTTGCTGGACTGGTTACTTTACTGATGAATTCCTGATGCTTTTTCCAAATAAAAAAGAACAGCTTCGACTGGAAGCTGTTCTTTTTTTTATTCTTCTGAGTGCAATGCGCGAATCATTTCATCAATTTTATTCCCGTATTGTACAGATTCATCCAACTCGAATTGGATTTCTGGAACTTTGTAGAGCGTTAGCGCTTGGCCTAGTTCACGACGAACCAACCCAGTTGCTTTTTCCAGTCCTGCTTGGGCTTTTTGCTTATCTGAAGCCAAGTCCGTCAAGGTGCTGTAAAAGATCGTTGCTTGCTGCAAATCTCCAGTTACTCGTACATCTGTGATCGTCACATCTTGCACGCGAGGATCACGAACTTTTTTACGAAGAATTTGATTGACTTCTTTTAAGATTTCTTGCGCCACTCGGCGATCTCGATAGTTAGCCATTCAAAAAGCCTCCTTGTATAGTTGTCATTTCGTTTATTTTGTTGGTACTTCTTCCATGACATAGCCTTCGATCACATCATCGACTTTTACGTCGTTGAATTTCTCGATCATCGCGCCACATTCAAATCCTAGCTTCACTTCTTTGACATCGTCTTTGAAGCGTTTCAAGCTGGCAAGTTTGCCTTCATAGATGACGATACCGTCACGAATCACCCGTACACCACTGTCACGGCGAATGCTGCCTTCCGTCACATAGCAACCAGCGATCGTACCAACTTTAGAAACTTTGTAGGTTTCACGAACGATCATTTGACCGGTGATTTTTTCTTCGAATTCAGGATCAAGCATCCCTTTCATCGCTGTTTCGATTTCTTCGATCGCTTTGTAGATAATGCGATGCAAACGAATATCGACTTCTTCTGCTTCTGCTTGCTGTTTGGCTTGCGGTGTAGGGCGGACGTTGAATCCGATGATGATAGCATTACTTGCTGCTGCTAGCGTTACGTCACTTTCATTAATGGCACCAACGGCTGAATGGACGATGTTTACTCGCACACCTTCAACATCGATTTTCTTCAATGACGCAGCTAACGCTTCGGCTGAACCTTGTACGTCTGCTTTGATGATGACGTTCACTTCTTTCAGTTCGCCTTCTTTTAGACTTTCAAACAAGTTATCCAATGTCACACGACTGCTTGATGCACGTTGTTCCATCAAGGCACGTTTTGCACGTTCTTCACCTGCTGCCCGAGCCGTTTTTTCATCTTCAAAGGTAACGAAACGGTCACCTGCTTGAGGGACATCGTTCAATCCTGTGATTTCGACTGGCGTTGCAGGTCCAGCTGCTTTATCACGACGACCTAAATCATTCGTCATCACGCGGACACGACCGAAAGTGTTCCCCACAACGATTGGATCACCAACATGAAGAGTTCCTTGTTGTACCAATAGTGTTGCTACAGGACCTTTGCCTTTATCAAGGCGCGCTTCAATAACGGTACCGATCGCCCGTTGGGTAGGATCAGCTTTCAAATCTTCGACTTCTGCTACTAAGAGGATCATTTCAAGCAATTCTTCAATGTTTTGCCCAAATTTCGCTGAGATTTCAACGAAGATCGTATCCCCACCCCAAGCTTCTGGGATCAACTCATGTTCACTTAATTCTTGCATCACATGTTGAGGGTTAGCACCTGGTTTATCGATTTTGTTAACTGCAACGATGATTGGCACTTTTGCTGCTTTCGCATGGTTGATCGCTTCCACCGTTTGCGGCATGACACCATCATCAGCTGCGACAACTAAAATCGTAATATCAGTGATACTTGCTCCCCGTGCACGCATACTGGTGAACGCCGCGTGTCCAGGAGTATCTAAGAAAGTGATTGGTTTGCCATTGATGTCGATTTGGTAAGCCCCAATATGCTGCGTGATTCCTCCAGCTTCACCACTTGTTACGCGTGAATGACGTAATGTATCAAGCAATGTTGTTTTCCCGTGGTCAACGTGACCCATGATGGTAACAACAGGTGGTCGTGATACTAAATTCTCTTCAATTTGTTCTTCTGCTTCGAAGAATTTATCGATATCTGCGATATCCACTTGAACTTTTTCTTGTGGTTCGATTCCGTAATCGGTAGCAAGCAGTTCAATCGTATCTTTATCTAAAGGTTGGTTTTGATTGACCATAACCCCCATCATAAAGAGCTTCTTGATGATCTCTGCTGGTTCACGGTAGATTTTTTTCGCGATATCCGCTACGTTCATGCCTTCTGTATATTCCAATACTTCTGGCAGTTCACGGAATTTACGTGCTGGAACTGGCGGTTTCTTTTCCGTCTGCTGACGGCCTTTTTTCCCTTTTTTGTTAAATTTATTGCGATTGTTGTTGTTGAAATTGTTATTGCGTCCACCGTAATTTGACTTGCCGCGGTTTTGATTTCCTCCACGGGAATCATTCGAGCCTTGCGTACGGTTGTTGTTGCGGTCTGCCCCTTGCGTATTTCCTGCAGATTGAGCGGCTGGACGGTTTTGTTGCCCTTGATTGTTCGGACGATTTTGTTGTCCTTGGTTGTTTGGACGGTTTTGCTGTCCTTGGTTATTCGGACGATTTTGTTGCCCTTGGTTGTTTGGACGGTTTTGTTGTCCTTGATTGTTCGGACGGTTTTGCTGTCCTTGATTATTCGGACGGTTTTGTTGTCCTTGGTTGTTTGGGCGATTTTGTTGCCCTTGATTATTCGGACGGTTTTGTTGCCCTTGATTGTTCGGACGGTTTTGCTGTCCTTGATTATTCGGACGGTTTTGTTGTCCTTGGTTTGTTGGGCGGTTTTGTTGCCCTTGATTGTTACGATTCTCTTGGTTATTCACTCGATTATGACTTCCTTGGTTATTTGGTCTGTTACTTCCTTGACTGTTCGTGCGCTCTACTTGTCCTTGACCAGCAGGACGGTTATTACTTTGCGTAGTTCGCTGTTGACTTTGATTGTTATGACGGTTTTGGAAGTTAGGATTATTTCTTTGCGTTTTAAATTTCTTTTGTTCTTGTTTTTCCGGCTGGTTGGCTGGTTTCTGATTTGCGGGATTTGAGTTTGCAGATGTTTTACCATTTGGATTGCCGCCTAATGACTGCTGCAATTTCTGCGCCTCTCCATCTGAGATCGCGCCCATATGATTTTTGACATCAAAGCCTAAAGATTGTGCTTTTTCAACAACCTCTTTGCTCGATTTGTTCCATTCTTTTGCAAGTTCATAAATTCTTTTTTTTCCCATGCAATCACCTTCCTAACCTAATATTAATTCCTGCACCTTCCTTGCAAATCCTTGATCTAAGATGCCAATGACCATTCTTGGTTTCCCAATGGCCGCACTGATTTCATCAGCAGAAAATGCATCTAGGAGCGGAATTTCGTAGTAAGAACTTTTGTCCTTAATTTTCTTTTGTGTATTTTTACCAGCATCACTGGCGACAATGACCAAAGCAGCTTTCTCATTGCGAATCTCTTTTAAGGTCATTTCTTCACCAGTCACTAATTTCCCAGCACGCATGGCTAGTCCTAACATATTTAATGCTTTGGTTTTATTCATTTGCAAATAACTCTTTTCGCGCTTTTTGGTGCGTTACATAGTCCAATAGTTCTTGGTAAAATTCATCTGTTAATTTCGTTTCCAGCACCCGATCCAAGATCCGCTTATCCCATGCTTTCTGGGCTTCAGCCGGTTCGATCGCTATATAAGCTCCTCGACCGGGCATTTTTCCTGTTGGATCGATGGAAACAACGCCTTCTTTTGAACGAGTGATACGAAGCATTTCTTTCTTAGGCAACATTTCGCCTGAAATCACTGATTTTCGTAAAGGAATTTTTCGTTTTTTCATCACGATCTCACCTCAACTATTTTTCGTCAAACTCAACATTTTCATAATCATCCGCAGTCATGTCTGATGAAAGGATCGCTTCATCAACTGTTTCTGCAGATTCTGTTGCTTCTGTGCTGCTTTCTTCAGCAGCTTCTGAAGCAGTTGCATCATACTCATCGATATAGTCGCCTTCATCCAGCTTCGCATAAAACTCTTCCATATCTGTTTCTGATTTGATATCGATTTTGAAGCCAGTCAATTTGGCTGCTAGACGAGCATTTTGTCCGCGTTTACCGATCGCCAATGATAATTGGTAATCAGGCACGACAACAGTACATGCCTTCGGATTATCAACGTCGAAAATAACGTCGCTGACTTCTGCTGGATTCAACGCATTGGCGATGAAGATCGCTGGATCTTCATTCCATTCCACGATGTCCATGTTTTCGCCTTTTAGTTCATTGACGATCGCTTGAACCCGTTGACCTTTAGGGCCGACACAAGTGCCGACTGGATCGACGTTGGCATCAAAGGAACGAACAGCGACTTTGGCACGATCCCCTGCTTCACGAGCAATACTTACGATCTCTACAGTACCATCATATACTTCTGGCACTTCTTGTTCAAATAATCGGCGTAGCAAATCTGGATGGCTACGGCTAACGAATACTTGAGGGCCTTTCGAAGTATTTTCAACACGAGAAACGAATACTTTGATCCGATCATGGGGTTGATAAAACTCATTTGGCATTTGGTCTTGTTTTGAAAGCACGGCTTCAATTTTGCCTAAGTTTACATAGATATAACGATTGTCTTGGCGTTCAACGATTCCTTGCAGAATGTCTTTTTCGTACGCACTAAATTCGTTATAAATAATGTTTCTTTCCGCTTCACGGACCCGTTGCAAAATGACTTGTTTTGCCGTTTGCGCCGCAATACGACCAAAGTCTTTAGGCGTTACTTCAAAACGGATTTTGTCGCCGATTTCATAAGCGGGATTGATTGTCATCGCTTCTTTTAATGAAACCTCTAGTTGCGAGTCCATGACTTCTTCTGTCACTTCTTTGACTGCATAGACGTGGATGTTGCCTTTTTTCTGATCAAATTCAACTTCCACATTTTGTGCTTGCCCGTAATGACGTTTGTACGCTGAAACCAATGCCGCTTCCAAGGCATCGATGACAATCTCTTTTGAAATGCCTTTCTCTGCTTCTAATGCATCCAATGCATTCAACATTTCTTTACTCATGATTCTTTCATTCCTCCGTGTTTAAAATTGAATGGCTAAACGAGCTTTGGCAATATTTTTCCGGTCGATCGTTCGTTCTTTTTCTCTGGTTTTGATTCGGGTCTTAATAACTAGCTGATTTTCGTCGAATGACTGTAAAAAGCCTTCGAACTGTTTTTCTCCATCAATCGGTTGATATAAAGAAACATGAATGTACTCGCCGACTGCCCGTTGATAATCTGCTTCTTTCTTCAATGGACGCTCGGCGCCAGGGGAAGAAACTTCCAAGAAATAGGCCTGTGGAATAGGATCAGGTTCGCATTGGTCTAATTGTTCACTAAGTTGTTCACTGACAAAGGCACATTCCTCGATATCGATTCCGCCTTCTTTATCGATGAACACACGAAGAAACCAATTTTTCCCTTCCTTCACGAATTCTACTTCAACTAATTCAAATTTTTGCGCATCCAGAATAGGGGTCACTATATCTGTAACAGTTTCCACTACCGTACTCACAACATCGCCTCCTTTATTTCTCAACGAAACGAACTTCATTCCATTAAAAAGAGTGAGCGAAAAAACCGCTCACTCACTCTAAGTATCATTACATTGTAAATATAACACAATTTTCATAAAGATTCAACTACTGTCGCATGTTCCCTTCGCTTTCAGAAAAAAACAAAGCATTTTCTTAAAGATTTTTAATGCTTGGGTGAATGGCTGTTAGTGAATCACTTGACCAATCCGGCGTAGTAGTTGTGGGAAAATGCTCTCTGGATCAAAGTCCATTGGCGCGTCATGTGGGAAATGAAGCCAGAGCCGACCACCATAAACCACTAGTACCAAAAGTGTCAAGGTCAGCCACAGGTTGTGACTGTGGTAAAGTTTGCTGATTTTCGGATTTTTTTTGAACAAAACGATTCCGAATACGATCGGCACTAACCAAAACAAGGGATGAAAATGCAGCGCACCTTCAAGATCACCCTGAAATAAGTGCAAGTAGGCGCGCGTCATGCCACAACCTGGACAAGGAAACCCCGTTAACCATTTAAACGGACAAATCAATAATCGACCCAATCATCTGAATCAGACGAATCGTTTGATGTAGCAGATGACATCATGGCATTTTGATCAGCTGCTTCCCACATTTGATTCATATCACCTTGTAAAATCGCCATGTTGATGAAATCAAAAGCAAAAAGGCTCAAGACGACAAAAAGGATTTTGTTGTCACTCAGACGAGGCATATTCGCTCGTTGTTGTGCACTCATAAAGATATCCGCAATTCGGTACCACCAATAAATTTGGTACAATCCGCAAGTAAGGATCGTGAGTAAAATCGACGTTTCTGGCGAAAGACGATTATCCCCGCTGTACTCTGCTAGCTCTTTGGTTGTTTGGTACATCCAAAAGAATGTATAAATGCCACAAGTAATAAATGTTAATAAAATGACCGATACAACCGATTTCTTTCTAACTCCGTAATTATAATTCATCACAAACTCCTTTTCTTTTTTTCATTTTTGCCACTTATCAATTATACTACAATATAATCATCATAACAAAACCTATTTATTTATTTTTATGAATTTAGACAAAAAAACACCATCTTAGAGAAGGTGCTTTTTCGCTTCATCCATCATAAAACTATTTTCGACTATAGTTTTTTACTTCTGCAGCCATTGCATCAACAAACAGATTCAATTCTTCGACTTGGGTCTCTTTGCTGCCGTAGCGACGGATATTGACTGTCGCGTCATTGAGTTCTTGATCCCCAACAACGATTTGGTAAGGAATTTTTTGGGTTTGTGATGCGCGGATCTTATACCCCATTTTTTCGTTGCGGTCATCCACTTCTACCCGCAGTCCTTGTGCCTGCAAGCGTTCTTTGATTTCGTAAGCATAGTCACTGTGAGCTTCGACTGAAACTGGAATGATCGATGCTTGGATCGGCGCCAACCAAGTTGGGAATGCGCCTTTATAGACTTCCGTTAGATAAGCCACAAAGCGTTCCATCGTTGAAACGATGCCGCGGTGGATCACCACTGGACGGTGGTTGTTTTCACCATCTTCACCAACATACGTTAGGTCAAACCGTTCAGGCAACAAGAAATCTAATTGGATCGTTGACAAGGTTTCCTCCATGCCTAAAGCTGTTTTCACTTGGACATCTAGTTTTGGTCCATAGAAAGCTGCTTCGCCTTCTGCTTCAAAATAATCCAATTCTAATTCATCCATAGCGGCTTTTAGCATCGTTTGCGCATTTTCCCACATTGCATCGTCATCAAAATATTTGTCTTTGTTTTGTGGATCACGATAACTTAGACGGAAACGATAATCGGTGATATTAAAGTCTTCATAAACACCGATCATTAAATCAAGTGTCCGTTTGAATTCTTCTTTGATTTGATCCGGACGGACGAATGTATGCCCATCGTTTAAAGTCATTTCCCGAACCCGTTGCAATCCAGATAATGCCCCTGATTTTTCATAGCGGTGCATCATGCCTAATTCAGCGATCCGAATAGGTAGCTCACGATACGAATGAATGTCATTTTTATAAACCATCATATGATGCGGACAGTTCATTGGTCGCAATACTAACATTTCCCCATCCCCCATATCCATTGGCGGGAACATGTCTTCATGGTAATGATCCCAGTGCCCTGAGGTTTTGTATAGATCCACGTTTGCCATGATTGGTGTATACACATGTTGGTACCCTAAGCTGATTTCTTTGTCCACGATATACCGTTCGATCGTACGACGGATCGTAGCTCCTTTTGGCAGCCAGAAAGGCAAACCAGCGCCGACTTCAGGTGATAACATGAACAATTCTAATTCTTTTCCTAATTTGCGATGATCGCGTTCTTTTGCTTCTTCCCGTAAACGGATAAATTCCTTCAAGTCTTTTTTATCGAAAAAGGCTGTTCCATATACCCGTTGCATCATCTGGTTGTCAGAGCTTCCACGCCAGTAAGCACCTGCCACTGATAACAATTTGTACACTTGGATACGACCAGTTGATGGGACGTGAGGACCGCGGCAAAGATCGACAAATTCACCTTGCTGATAGGCAGTAATCGTTTCATCATCTGGTAATTCAGTGATCAACTCTACTTTGTATGGATCTTCGGCAAAAAGGGTCAACGCTTCTTCTTTTGTTAACACGCGGCGTTCGATTGGCAGATTTTCTTTGATGATCTTCATCATCTCTGCTTCGATTGCTGGTAGATCTTCTGCAGTTACTGGGTTTTCCCCATTGTCTGTGTCATAGTAAAAACCAGAATCAATTGCAGGTCCTACCCCAAAATGGATCGATGGATAGAGTCTGCGCATGGCTTGAGCCATTAAATGAGCTGTCGAATGACGAAGTAAGCCTAAGGCGTCTTCATGATCGGGTGTCACGATCTCAATCGTTGCATCTTCTTCGATCGGACGTGAAAGATCGATCAGTTGTCCATTGACTTTTCCAGCTAAGGCTTTCTTTGCAAGACTTTTCGAGATACTTTCAGCAATCTCTTTGGTTGTTACCCCAACAGCAAATTCTTTTTTTGCGCCATCAGGAAATGTAATAAATAATGACATATGAATGTCCTCCTTTGATGATTTCAATCAATAAAAAAAGTCCTAGTATCGGTTACGATACTAGGACGATCACTCGTGGTTCCACCTATTCTTCAAAAACAGAAAAAGTCTGCTTTCCTCTTCATGAGATAACGGTTCAACCGCCTCCGTTTCAACAGAGGTCTTAAAAAAGTGGTCATCCTTTGGTTTTCTTCTAGGAAATTTTCAGCCAAGATTTCCCTCTCTTATCGAAGACTCTCAAATTCAGGTGTCTTTTTTATTGATCGATTATGGCTCAATTAAACCACTCTCTTGATAAAAAAGCAAGAGAATTATTTCCAATCGCCATTCACAGCATAGGTTCCTTGCTTCATTTCATTGATGATAACATGGATATGCTCTTTAGGGGCGCCTGTATTTTTATGGACCGCCTCAGTGATTTCTTTCATCATATTCGTCAGTTGCTCTTGCGAACGTCCTTCAACTAGTTCGACATGGATAAATGGCATACGACTTCCTCCTTTGTTTGCTTTTGATTATACACCTTTTTCAAAAAGACAAAAACTATTACCTTGGTTTCCAAAGAAAACCATGACTTTATTCTTCCTGATAAACGACACAAAACTTTTCGCAAACACACAGCATTTGATCGTGAAAAGACAACCCCGCTGAGGCATAAGCTCGTCGAAAAAAAGCTTCATGAACACGGCGCCAATAAGCTAAAGTGCGATCTCCTTCCCCTTCTAAAAAGGCAAAGTCTGCTGTCACCTCATCAAAAGGCACGATCGACACTGACTCTAAGTAAAGAACAGCTTTTGGTACATCCGACCCATTTAAAAGGACACTATAGGTTCCTGATTGCGGCAATGCTTCTTGCTCGATTTCATAGAGCGCAGCGGCAGATGTCGTTGCCGTCTTTTTGCCAGCTAAAACCAGTGCTGCCAGTTCATCGGCCATTTGTGGTGTATCACCAAAGGACCAAGCATCTTCATAGGTCAAAGGAGATTGATTTCTTGGATTTGCTTTTAAAAATCGCTGCCAAAACGCCTGAATCTGACAGTCTTTTATTTTTGATTCTCTGGTTTCATCTGCCAATTTTTTTCACTCCAATACTTCGTATATGTTTGGACATTCTCAGCTTCTTGCCAATCATAGGCCAGCCCTAATTTCTCGCTGATGTTCTTTGCTTGGCCATCAAAACGTTTTTGCATCTTCAAAAGTGACTGACCGCAGGCAGTGATCGTGGAAAAATCAAGCAATGAGGTCAATTCCCGCCACTCCTTTTCCGTTAGAAACGACTGTAGGTATTTATGATTTTTCCCTGTACTCACCTGAAATTGCTGAGCTTGGGCAACGAACAAATCTTCAATCCATAACAATTCTTGCCAACAAATAGTGTATAAATGATCCGCAGCATAAATCAGCTGCTTTCGAAGCAGCCCTTTCACGACATACGTGCTTACCCACCAAAATTCGTTGCAGTGTTCCTTAAAAGCGGCTTGGGTCGGGCGCTTGATCCAGTAATGCGAATGATTTGCTTGATTAGCAAAACTTAGTATTTGGTCTGGATCAAGCAGCGGATGCAAGCCTGGTTCGTTAGCCAGACGATCGACCAGTGCAAGAGGACATAGCATGAGATCGATTCTTACTCCGTCTAAAAAATGCATCAAGTACGTAAAACACCCGCCCAAACTTGACGGATAGATGGTGCTAGCTTCCGGTGTTTGCCTGATCATGATCGGTCCAAAGGCTTCTAACCATGAAGGATCATCGACCAAGGGCTGAATATCATCCATTACGTAAACCACATCAAAGTCTTGCAAAAAATCTTTTGGCGCCTGTGGATCGGTCCGTGAACCAGATAAACCGATGGCACGTGCCCCAACACGTTGCCCCACAGACAGGATCAATTGGTGCAATTCTGCTTCTTCCCTCACCGTCTCCACCTCTTTTTCGTTTCGTTTTTGAACACCTAAGCTCTTTTTATAAATATTAGCATAGTTTCTTTTTTTCCACGACATTCGCAGGGAAAATATGCTATAATTTTATGTCGCAATTTTTTTAAGGAGGATCCTTCGTGAACGAACGTCAAAAAGAACAACAACATGTCAATGAAACCATTGCTCTGATCCACAGAGAACAAGCGATCCTTTCGCAGCAAAAACAAGAGTTAGCCGCTAAAATGGATGATCAATTAAAAGAAATCGCCGATAAGAAAATTCGCGGGGGCGACAGTGAAGCCTTTTATGAATCAGTTATCGAGTACCAGCAGCATGAACAAGAATTGCTGATAAAATACCAAACCGCAGAATCACAAGAAAAACGCGTCAAAACCTTAACAACGATGGCGGGCAATCCGTATTTTGCTCGAATCGATTTCAAAGAAGAACAAGAAACCGAGATCCTCTATTTGGGGATCGCTTCATTGCGAGACAAAGATGAAGAAACGATCGTCATCGACTGGCGCGCACCGATCGCCAATCTTTATTATGAAGGAGAGCTTGGTGAGACCTTCTACGAAACAGACACTGATCGGTTTACGGTAGAATTGCTTTTGAAACGCCAATTTAAAATTCAAAATGGTGAAATCTTGTCGATGGTCGATACTTCGGAGATCATCAATGACGAATTTTTGTTGGAAATATTGGATGAAGCCTCTTCTTCTCAAATGCGTAACATCGTTTCGACGATCCAAAAAGCACAGAATCAAATCATTCGTGATACCACCAATAAATTCTTACTGATCGAAGGAATTGCTGGAAGTGGGAAAACCTCTGCTTTGTTGCAGCGGGTCGCCTTTTTACTTTATCGGAATCGCAAATGGTTGGACGAAAAACAAGTCTTGCTGTTTTCACCCAATCATTTGTTTTCTGACTATATTTCCATGGTCCTGCCTTCTTTAGGTGAAAGTGAAGTGCCCACAAGAACCTTCCACCACTTTATCCAATTGATTCTGACTGGCTATGAAGTGACGAAAGAAACCCAACAAGAAGAAACCTTTTTAAGCGGCGATGATGATGCCATTGAAAAAATCAAAAGTAGTCTTTTCTTGGTGGAAAAAATCAACCGTTATGTCCGTTCGATTGCACCGATCGGTCCCTTGTTCCGTGATCTAAAAATCCAAGGGCAAACCTATTTGACAAAAGAACAGATTCGCCGCTGGTATCAAGAAACCAATAACGAACTGCCGATTTACCAAAGAACCCAACTGCTTCAAACGAAATTATTAAAAAAAATCGGCGGCTTGGAAAAAGATGAAGCCAAAAAAGACTGGGTCAAAGAAGCGACCGAAGAACAATTGCAACAAGTATTTGCCAATGATCCTCATCAAGAATACAGCGAAGAAAACGAACGCCGTTTGCGGAAGAAACTTAGACAGCAGATCGTCCGCAAGAAGTTCCGTTCCTTGACGCGGGGAGTGAAAAACTTTCAGTTTATCAACCAAGCCAAGCAATACTTACACTTTTTACAATCGGTTGAGCCTGCTGCAGTCAAAGAAACTGGCATCGAGGCTGCGGCTTGGCAGCAAAGTATTGCCGATATTCGACAAGGCATGCGCCAAAGACAGATCAAACAAGAAGACGCCGTTTTGTTTTTCTTACTGATCAAACAGCTTTATCCTGTTCACGTCGAAGAAAAAGCTCGGTTTATCTTTATCGATGAAATGCAGGATTTTCCACCAGCACAAGTGGCTCTACTGCGTCAGCTTTATCCAAAGGCTGGCATCACTCTATGCGGCGATTTGAATCAAAAAGTGTATGGCAATGAAACGATCGTCGGGGCATTAGCAGAATTATTCCCCCGCGAAAGTGTGAAACGTTATCAATTGAAAACCAGCTATCGTTCGACTAAGGAAATCACAGATTTCGCCAATCAATTTTTAGTTGGCAGTGATCAAGTGGAATTGACGGCTCGTAAAGGGGCGGTACCAACAATTGTTAAAGGAACTGCAACTGAAAATCTGGCTTTCCTAGAAACCAGTATTCGTGACGCAGCTGAGAATCAGCGTTGGCGCACCGCGATCATTTGTAAAACCGCAAAGGATTGCCAGCAGTTATATGCCCAGCTGGCAGAAACAATGCAGGAACAAGTGCAGCTGATCACCTCTGAAGAAGACTTCATGAAACGCAATGTGATGATCTTCCCGGCCTTTTTAGCAAAAGGGCTAGAGTTTGACCAAGTATTTGTCTGGACACCAGGTGCCACTTTCGTGACTGAACAAGACCAATTGATTTTTTATACAATGGCGACACGGGCGATGCATCAGTTGACCGTCCTCACCCAAGAGGAATTGCCGCTTCTGGCAAAAGCTGATCCTACCACTTATCAGTTCCAAGAAGCATCAACGATCGGATAACAAAAAACATCACTTTCGGCGAGTTCCCAAAGGAAACAAGCCGATCGTGATGTTTTTTTAGCCTTTTAACTCGCCAATAAATAAACGGGTTTCTGGATAGCGCATCCCTACGATGGTTAAAATCATTTGCAGCTCAGAAACGTGTTCAGGATCTTCTGGAACGAATAATTTTGTATGTCGTCCAATACTGCCGTTATCGATCAAGCGATGGGTACGATTCCACTCACTAAATTCTTCAATCGTCGTAAAGCGACTAAGAGGAAAGCCAGCGCCATCCAGAATTTCTGTCAATCGAAAAAGTACATAGGAACTGTCGATGACAAATTCTTTTCTATGAGGCAAAGCACGCGTTCGTTTATAATCAATAATTGCTTTTTCTGGTCGGTGCTCTAAAAGCCAATCCAACAGCAAGAAGAACCCTTCCATTCGATACTCATCGATAAAGAGCCGTTCAGAGTATTCCGACATGCGAAAGACTAATGGAATCAAGAATCGCTCTTTATAAATTAATAAGGGTGCGCGATCAACGACGACATTTAAATAACGATTCAAATAAGAAGAGCCACGATAATCACCTAGACGATACCCTTCTACCCCATACTTTTGATATTTCCGACAAAGAGCCGAGCAGTCAGAAATCGATACAGACACTTCTGCTAGCTTTTCAAAACCACTTAAGATTCGATTAAATGGCTCTAAAACGATTTTTTCTTCCATGTCTGCCCCCCTAACGATTTGTTTGCTTATGTAGTAAATCATAACACATAAAATGTATAGAAACCAACTGAAAAGATGATCAACACAGAAGAATTTTCAGTAAATGAGCAACGCTACCGCTTCATTATTTCTCTTGCATAAGCGACAAAGCCTCTACATAAAAAAACATACTAAAAAAATGGCAGCCAGATTGTCTCTAGGCTGCCAAGTGACACTTATTCTTCCGCATCTGCCACATTGTGATAGACGTTTTGTACGTCTTCAAGATCTTCTAACACATCGATCATTTTTTCGAATTTTTCTAGATCGTCACCCGTCAAGGTTACTTCATTTTGAGGAATCATTTGCATTTCTGCAATTGAGAATTCAGTGATTCCTTTTTCTTTCAAGGCTTCTTGAATGGCATGAAAGTCACTTGGTTCACCGTGAACGATGATTTGTCCATCTTCTTCAACGACATCACGAACATCGATCTCTTTGTCCATCAAGTATTCTAAGATTTCATCCGCATCGTCACCGGCAAAGCCAAAGAGTGCCGTGTTATCAAACATATAAGCAACGGCCCCTGAAACACCCATATTCCCGCCGTTTTTACCAAAAGCGGCCCGAACATCGGCTGCGGTACGGTTGACGTTATTTGTCAACGTATCGACGATCACCATTGATCCATTTGGTCCAAATCCTTCGTATCGAAGTTCTGAGTATTGTTCATCGCCAGAACCTTTGGCTTTTTCAATCGCACGGTCAATAATGTGTTTTGGCACATTGTAGGTTTTCGCACGTTCGATAACAAAGCGTAATTTTTGGTTCGCGTGAGGATCAGGATCACCCGATTTTGCTGCTGCGTAGATTTCGATTCCAAATTTTGCATAAACTCGGCTATTGTTTGCATCTTTAGCAGTTTTTTTCGCTACGATATTTGCCCATTTACGACCCATGATTTCACTTCGCTTTCTTGTTTTTAAAAATCCTTATTCATTATACTTGTCAAATGGCGTTCTGTGAAGTAATTTTCACTTATTTATCAATAAAAAGCGGAATTCTTCGAAAATTTTGTTCTGTGATTTGAGGATTCCCTTGCTGATAGATCTGGTCGATCCGCAATGACAAGCCATAGCGCTGTGCTTCTTGCTTACCAAATTTAGCGATCAGCGGCAGGGTCAGCTCTTTTTTGACCTCTTTTAAATAGTGCTGCCCTTGCTTCGTATACCCTAAGACTCGAATAAAGGAATGTTCTTGAGCTTCCTTCATTTCAGCTTTTGTCACTTGGAACAATACATAACAAGCAAGACGCTGCAGCCGCGTTTGGGTATAACGTTTCGTCTTTAACAACTTGATAAAATCTGTAAAAGAATCCGCCGCCGTCACATATTGTTTTAGTCGATATTCTAATCCTTCTTCCATCTGGTAAATAGCAGCTAATTTTTCGATTGGGGCAGAGATGATCTGGTATTGAAGATACGGCCAAAAGGCTTCCCAGTCGACTGTTGCTTGTGAAAGAAAGGTTTGTGTGGCTTCAGGAACAAAATCCACAACAGCTGCACCTTGTTTGATTGCTTGGCGAATGGCTGTTGCACTGGCGATTGTTGGATGATCGAATTGTTCTGAATGATAAGACGCCGCAACGCGTTGGATGGGGACCAAACGCATTGGTTTTTCATAATGCAGCACTTCCCGTGCATAGGCCATACCCAACAGATGATTGGGCTGGTCTTTTTCTTCATGGTACTCAGGATATAGCTCACTGAGGACCGCACTCATTTTTTGACTATAGGTAGCATTTTGCCTCGCTAAGCGTTGAAATGCGTCATCGATCATTAGTTGATTTTCTTTTTCAAAGTGAGCAAACTTGGCATAGTCGAAGGGGTGTTTCGTATCTGTGCCAAAGCATAACAACTCACATTGCAGATCCTGCAGAATCCTAATCGCTCCCGATGCAAAAAAATCAGCAGAGTGGACGGCCCAAGCGGGGGGCAATTCGACGATCAAGTCTACCCCATGTTGTAGTGCTGCTTGAGCTCGCTGCCATTTATCGATGATTGCTGGTTCGCCACGCTGTAAAAAATTTCCACTCATCACCGCAACGACGACATCAGCATTCGTTACTTGCCGTGCTTTTTCCACATGGTATTGGTGTCCATGGTGAAAAGGATTGTATTCTACGACTAGTCCGCAAGCCTTCATCGACATCCCTCCTGTTTTACATAACGGTTACTTATGGCAGACAAAAAACCAGCGACGGCTTTTTTCATTTGGTTTCGTATCGATAAAATCAGCATAGCATTCAACATTAGCAAAACCAGCATTTTCTAACATTCTTAAATAGCTTTCAAGAGGATAGGTTCTTTCTTGATGAAGCTCATCTAAGCGTTCAAACAACCCATTCTCTTGTGCAACAAAAAAGGTCAAGAAGTGTTCAATGCTATGGTCTTTTTCTCCTTGATAGCTTTCCCAAAGAAAGGCAAATTCATCCGTTTGGTAATGGTAGCTATAATCAGGAAAGACTTCATCAATTTGATATAAGGAATGCACATCAAATAAAAAGACGCCATCTTCTTCTAAACAACTGTAAACACCATCAAACACTTGCTGCACACTCTGCTCGTCTTCCATGTAGCAAAGGGAGTCAGAATAGCAGGTAATTGCTTGATAGGTGCCAACATCTACGAGATCCAGCATGTCACCCGCAACAAATTGCACAGCCGCCTCTTCTTTTTCAGCCCGTTGACTAGCGATTATCAGCATCTCTTCTGAAAGATCTAACCCAGTCACGTCAAAACCAGCCTTGGCAAACTCAACGGCTAACGCACCAGTTCCACAAGCCAATTCTAACAGCTGTTTTCTTTTTCCTAAATGACGACAAGAAAAATCCAGCCACTTTTTATAGAGACTGGAATCCATTACTTCGTCATAGACAAATGCGAAGGTTTCGTAAGCCATTACGCCACGACCCATTCATTAAGATCCACAAGCGGCGCATCAGACCATAATTTTTCTAGGTTGTAAAAAGCACGTTCTGAGGCACTGAATACGTGAACGATCACGTCACCTAAGTCGATCAAGACCCATTTTCCACCATCTTTTCCTTCGACACGGCGAACAGATACTTGATTTTCTTCTTCTTTATCGATGACTTCATCAATGATCGCATTGATTTGACGTTCGCTATTTCCTGAACAGATCACAAAGTAATCTGCTAGCAAAGAGATTTCCCGCACATCTAATGCCATAATATCTTCGGCATGTTTTGAATCGGCGGCTTTTACAGCAATTTCTAATATTTTATGACTATCTATGGTAATTCCCTCCTATATTTGGCTACCCAAAAATTGTAGGTTTCGATCGTTTTTGGGTAGATAACTGCTTCTGTTTCGATCAAATGAAGCAAGGTATGTTTCGTTTCGTAAGCAACAGCGGCATCTAAGTCGATCATTGCGATTTCTCTGGCTTCAACGACTCCAGGAAACGTACGTCCGGGTTCGATATAATCTGCCACATAGATGATTTTATCTAACAGGCTCATCTTGGCAGCTCCGGTGGTGTGCAAACGGATCGCTTGTAAGATTTCTTCGTCATCGATTTCTAATTCTCGTTGAACGAAATCAGCACCGACGAGTCCATGCCAGATAGCATTGTTCCAGTTCAAGAGATCCAAGTCGAATCCGTCTCTACGAATGACTAATTGAAATTCTTCATCGCTGCGTTCCTTCGCATAATCATGCGTCAAGGCAGCGATACTGGCTTTGACCGGTGAAGCACCATATTTTTCCGCAAGGGCAACGGCCGTTTTTTCGACACCTAACACATGCTCAAAGCGCTTTTGACTCATCTGCATTTGGACCTTTTGCATCAAAAGTTCCCGTTCTGCTTGTGTGTAGTGTTCACTCTTCATCCAAGTACAACCCCTTTTCTTGAATATAGTGTAACACATTATCTGGCAATAAGTAGCGAACCGAACAACCTTGTTGCACTTTTTTACGAATTGTTGTTGAGCTGACATCCATTAGCGGGATATCGATCCAAATAATCGGGTATGGGCTATCGATCGGCACTTCTGGACGGCGAACCCCCACAAAAGTCACCAATTCCATCAGCTCATCGATTTGATGCCATTTTGGTAAATAGTTCACCATATCCCCGCCAATGATAAAATAATAATTGGTATCTGGATTCTTAGCTGTCAATTCCCGCATCGTATCAACCGTATAACTCTTACCTTTTCGTTCCAACTCAATGGTCTCTACAGCAAATCGCGGATTATCGGCGATCGCCAACTCCAACATCGCTAAGCGATGCTCCGCTGGGATCGTCTTTTTCTCATCAACATGAGGCGGTAAATACTCAGGCATGAAATAAACTTTATCCAGCCCTAATGCTTGCCCTACTTGCTCACCCATGACCAGATGTGCGTAGTGTACTGGATTAAAATTCCCACCAAGAATGCCCACTTGCTTTTTCGGTACCAGTTCTTGTGTTTGTGTCTCTAAAACCGTTTGTACCTTTCCAAATGTTTGTCCTTGCATGCCTTCTCCCTCCTAAATTGAACGAACTTTGCTTGAAATCGTTTGGTATTTTTCTTTGCTTGACGGTTTGAATAAAACGATCACTCGTCCGATGATCTGTACCACTTCACAGCCGACTTTCTCACGGATCGTTTCAGCTGCTTCGTCAGCAACCTCATCGGTATTTTGGAGCAATGAGACTTTGATCAATTCTCGTTTTTCTAGCGCTTCTTCAATTTGCGCCATCATCGCGTCATTCAAGCCGCCTTTGCCGATTTGAAAAATCGGGTTTAAATGGTGCGCTTCACTTCGTAAAAATCTTTTTTGTTTTCCTCGTAAGTCCATATTCTTCCTTCTTCCTTATACTAATGCTTTACGTCTAAGCACATCGACACCCTTTGGCGCCCACCCAGCGATGACACACGGTTTGGTGATCGTGATCCAGCCAAGTCCAGCAAAAACGATATCGGTTTTTTCTTTGATTGAAAATTCGAAACGGACGAGTTCAGGAAAATCCGCCACTTCATCTGCTCGCGGCGGCTGCAGCAGCCCACCAACATGTTTCTCATAAAACTCATCGGCTTTCGTTAATTTGGTCCGATGGATCGCCACATCATTTGCTACATAAGCAATAAATGAACTGCGTTCTCCTTGAATGAAATCAAATCGGGCAAGTCCTCCTAAGAACAAAGTTTGTTCTGGATTCAACTGATACACCTTTGGTTTGATCTCTTTGGCTGGTGCCACGATTTTTAGATCTTTTTTACCTAAATAATGCGCCATTTGATGACGATGAATGATTCCTGGTGTGTCGATCAAGAAGTGTCCGTCATCCAATGGAATCTCGATTTTATCCAATGTGGTGCCTGGGAAACGCGAAGTCGTGATCAATTCGTTGATCCCCGCTGTTTGTTTGATGATTTGATTGATCAATGTTGATTTTCCAACATTCGTCACACCCACCACATAGACATCGCGTCCTTCACGATACGTTTCGATCGCTTGCAGTAAAGCTTCCGTTTCACCTGGCTTCTTGGCACTCGTCAATAATACATCCACTGGTCTTAAACCAGCTTCATGAGCACGTTCCTTCATCCATTGGGTCATCTTCGATTTTTTCAAAGATTTTGGCAAAATATCCACCTTGTTGCCCACTAATAAAACAGGATTATTACCGACGAAGCGGTGCAGTCCTGGGATCAATGAACCATTAAAATCGAAAATATCAACGACATTAACGATCAAGGCTTCTTTTTCCCCGATTTCATTCAGTAGACGCAGAAAATCATCGTCGGTAAGGGAAACATCTTGGATCTCATTGTAATGGCGCAAACGGAAGCAGCGTTGACAATAGACTTCTCCTGATTGAAGTCCTTTTTCTAATGCGGATTGCGGGGTGTAGCCCAATTCATTGGGGTTCGTTGTCTGAATCACTGCCCCGCAGCCGATACAGTGAATTTCTTCGATTCCTTCTGTCATATTAAATTCCTCCACGCCATTTTAACTCTGTGTTGTGCTTCAATAAATAGTTCATGATTTTTCTTTCTGCGGCTCGATTAAATTGGGTTTTCCAAGAATCCGTTGGGATCACTGGTTTCACTAAAATACTGCGAACACCGGCACGATTGGCACCTCGTACATCCGTCATGATTTGATCGCCGATCATCACGACCTCTTCTTTTTTCAAGCCTAATTGTTGATAGCCTTGTTTGATCCCTCTTGAAAAGGGTTTTAATGCGCGGTGTACGTACTTTAAACCAAAGGGCGCAACTGCCCGTGCCACTCGTTCACTATTGTTGTTGGAAACGACAACTACCGGTATCCCAGCATTTTTCATTTCCAGTAGCCAGTTTTTTAGTTCTTCGGTTCCGTCAGGATTGTTCCAAGCAATCAAGGTATTATCAAGATCGGTCAAAATCCCTTTGATCCCCTGTGCCTTTAGTTGGCTAGGGGTGATTTTATAAATCGCATCGACCATCCAAGTCGGTTTATAATTTGAAAACATAAAATCTCCTTTGCTGCATGATTTCTTCACGTATTAAAAATCGGCGACTAGTCATCGATCCAAATTGTCGATCCTTAAAAAGAAACAGTCCGATCTGCCTACAATCACGCAGATGGTTTCTATCAAGATCAGACCTCTTCAACCTGTAATTATACAATAGAATCTTTTTGAATACTAGCAAGTGCGCCAGTTTCTGCAGGTTTCTTGTAAAAGAACTGAAAAAGGAACCTGCCAAGACAACCGTTTGTCCTATCACTTCTTTAAAGTAGTCTTTTTTCCGTCAAAAAAGCATCCTTTTACTGAAAGGATGCTTAGGAAAGGTCCAAATTTATCACTAACAACTGCGAACTTCTCGCAGTTTACAATACTTTACTCAAAAAATCAATGGTTCGTGGATTTTTCGGATGATCAAAGATCTGTTCTGGCGTTCCTTCCTCCATAATGATTCCCTGATCCATAAATAAAATCCGATCCGCGACTTCTTTCGCAAAGCCCATTTCATGAGTGACGATGACCATCGTCATTCCTTGCTGAGCCAAACGCTGCATGACGGACAATACTTCGCCAACCATTTCTGGGTCTAACGCTGAAGTCGGTTCATCAAAGAGCATCACGTCTGGTTCCATCGCCAAGGCACGTGCGATAGCGATTCGTTGCATTTGTCCACCAGAAAGACTTTGAGGATAGGCTTTTGCTTTGTCTGGTAAGCCAACATCATTTAGTAGTTGTTTTGCCAACTGATCAGCCGCCGATTTTGCTACCTTCTTGACTTTCGTCGGGGACAAAGTAATGTTTTCTAAAACCGTCATATTCGGAAAAAGATTAAAATTTTGAAATACCATACCCATTTTTTCACGCATCTTATACAAATCATTCTTTGGATCGGTAATATCGGTTCCTTCAAAAAAGATTTTTCCGCTTGTCGGTACTTCTAATAGGTTCAAACAGCGTAAAAACGTGCTTTTTCCTGACCCAGATGGCCCAATCACCACTACGACTTCTCCTTGATCGATCGTCGTTGTGATCCCTTTTAGCACTTGATTGCTGCCAAAGGTTTTGTGTAAATCTTGAATATCTAACATCATAGCTTGTCTTCTCCTTTTAACGACGATAGCCTTTGCCTAGTTTCTTTTCCCATAAACTCAATAGTCGCGAAGTCGTAAACGTCAAGATGAAGTAAATGACCGCCGCCACATAGAAAGGCGTTAATGGTTGGAAAGAACTGGTGACAACGATCTGCGCACTGTTCATCAGCTCGTAGATGCCGATCGTTGAAAGCAAAGAGGAATCCTTAATCAAAACGATAAATTCATTGCCTAGTGGCGGCAAAATGTTGCGTAGTGCTTGTGGCAATACGACATAACGCATCGTTTGAAAAGGCCGCAACCCTAAAGAACCAGCCGCTTCTGTTTGACCGTAATCAACGGCATTGATTCCCCCTCGGACGATCTCAGCAACATATGCCCCAGAATTAAGCGAGAGCGCAATGATCCCAGGAAATAGCCGCCCAAAATCAAGACTCAACACGCCGATCGAGACCGTCGGCAAGGCAAACATTCCTTGCAAAAGACCAAAAGCGATCAATATCTGCACCAGCATCGGTGTGCCGCGGATGACTTCAATATACGCATTAGCAAACCAGCGCAAAGGCGTCACTTTTGATAATTTCATTAGGGCAAAAATCACCCCTAGAATCGTTCCAAAGATCACGGTGATGATAGAGATCACGATGGTGATCACCACACCAGAAAGAAAATAAGGGTAATATATCGCTAAAAAGGATAAATCCATAATTGTGTCTACTCCGTTCTATCTATTGCGCCGCATTTTCGTTGGCTAGATCTGTGTTCTTTTGTACATACTCATCGATTGTACCATCTTCAATCAATTCTTTCAAAATACTGTTTAGTTCTTCTTGTAATTCGGTACTCCCTTTAGGTAAAGCAATTGCATAAGAATCGCCTTCAGATGCTTCTAATGCTACATCAGTGATCACGAGGTCATCATTTTGTGCAACATACGATTCAGCAACCGCACTTTCAAGGACCAAACCGTCGATCGAGCCTTGTTTCAATTCATTGACTAGATTCGGAACTTTGGCGATGGAAACCAATTGCGAATCAGCTAATTGATCTTGAACGATCATTTCTTGGATCGAGCCTTTTTGAGCGCCTACTTTTTTGCCAGACAAGCTTTCGATTGAATCAAATGTCGATTCATTGTTTTTATTAACAACTAATTTTTGTTCTGGTGTAAAATAGTTATCGGTGAAATCAAAAGTCTGTTTACGTTCGTCAGTTGCTGAGATGCCTGAAACAGCGATATCGGCTTTCCCTTGTTGCAAAGCAGTCAAAACAGCATTGAAATCAAGGTCCAAAATATTCACTTCGACACCAAGACGATCAGCGATCTCATTGACCATATCGATATCTGCGCCCACGATCGTATCTTTGCCATCGATCAAGGCATGAAATTCAAACGGGGCAAAGTCAGCAGAAGTTGCCACATTTAACACACCAGCTGCTTTGATGGCTTCCAATTGATTATCCGCCGAACCGCTGGCACTAGAACTTCCAGTACTCGATGAGCCGCCATTCCCACAAGCTCCTAAAACCAAAATCCCCGTCAATACAACAAGTGCTCCAAATAATTTTTTCATTAAAAACGCTCCTCTTCAAAACAAATATTTATGCAATATAATCTTCTTATATTCAGAATATATACATAATAGCACAGAATAATTAAATTTTAAACTAAAAACTTCGCCATTTGTACGATTTATTCAATAACACTTTTAATAAAAAAATACTAGGATACCCATCCTCTAATCAGAGTGGATATCCTAGTTTTTAAAATCGGCGAAAACGTTGATACCTTGCCTCAAGCAATTCATCTGTTTGCAAGGTAGAAAGTTCGGCAAGTTTCTTTGAAATTGCCGCTTTCATCTGTTCCATCAATTGCTCTTTCGGTAAAAAGGCCTCTTCATGGGTTTCTGCAATCACTTTTTCAATAACACCGAGTTCATATAATTCTTGAGCTGTGATCTTCATCAAGCCAGCAGCTTCTTTGGCACGGCTGCCATCTTTCCATAGGATCGAAGCAAAGCCTTCGGGAGATAAAATGGCATAGATCGAATGTTCCATCATCCAAACCTCATCGCCTAATGCCAGTGCTAAGGCACCGCCGCTGCCGCCTTCACCAATGATGATTGCCAAGATCGGCACCGTTAAATCGGACATTTCCATCAAGTTACGGGCAATCGCTTCGCCTTCTCCGCGCTCTTCCGCGCCAATACCGCAAAACGCCCCTGCTGTATTGATCAATGTGACCACAGGTCGCTGAAATTTTTCTGCTTGCTTCATTAAGCGTAACGCTTTGCGATAGCCTTCAGGATGTGGCGAGCCAAAGTTTCTGCGTAAATTTTCAGGCAGATTACGGCCTTTTTGAATACCGATCACGGTCACTGGCTTGCCATCTAAACAAGCAATGCCGCCAACAACGGCTTCATCTTCGCCAAACAGACGGTCTCCATGAAACTCTTCAAACTCAGAAAAAATGCCGTCAAAGTAATCCAGTGCCGTCAAACGGTCTTTGCTGCGAGCGAGTTCAACGATTTCGTGGGCTGCTCTAGTCATTGCGATCCCATCCTTTCCGCGTATGCAAAGAAATCAAATGGTGGATTTTCTCCCGCAAGTTCGTCCGTGGAACGATTTGATCGACAAAGCCATGATCTAACAGAAACTCTGCCTTTTGAAAGTCTTCAGGTAGTTCCTGACGAATGGTTTGTTCAATCACACGTCGTCCAGCAAAACCGATCAAGGCTTGCGGTTCTGCCAGGATGATATCCCCCTCCATCGCAAAACTAGCGGTGACGCCACCGGTTGTCGGGTCCGTTAAAACCGTTAGATAAAACAAGCCAGCTTTACTGTGGCGTTTTACCGCCGCAGAGATTTTTGCCATTTGCATCAGTGACAAAATTCCTTCTTGCATCCGTGCACCACCTGAAGCGGTAAAAAGAACAACGGGTAGCTGTTTTTCGATCGCACGTTCAAACAAACGGGTGATCTTCTCCCCCACGACCGTTCCCATACTGCCCATGATGAAATTCGCATCCATGATTCCGATCGCTAACGGCAATCCTTGAACTTTTGCTTCTCCTGTGAGGACAGCCTCATGCAACCCAGTTTTTTCTTGCATTTGTGCGACTTTATCCAAATATCCAGGAAAATCAAGAGGATCTTTTGTGGTTACATCTGTGTCCCATTCTTCAAAACTTTTCTCATCAATCGTGATAGCGATCCGTTCCCAGGCACTGATTCGGAAATTATACCCGCAGTGAGGACAGACTTTCTCTGCCCCCATCTCCTTCGTATAAAGCGTTCGTTTGCAACTAGGACATTTCGCCCAAAGATTATCTGGTACGACTGGTTCGTTCGTTGGCAGCTGACCTCGATTAGGATTGATGCGAATGTAGTTTTTCTTCTTAAATAAAGCCACTCATCTTCCCTCCTATTGTTCAGGTGTCCAATTTGGCAAAAATTCCTCTTGTAAAAAGGCGGTTGTATAGTCTCCCGCAATCACTTTCGGGTGACTGATCAAGTCCATTTGGAATTCTGCATTCGTAATGACACCATCGGTCACTAATTCGGCTAACGCCCGCTGCATCTTCATCAACGCTTCGAAACGGTTCTCGCCGTGAACGATCACTTTAGCGATCATAGAATCATAATAAGGTGGGATCGTGTAGCCAGAATACATGGCACTGTCTACACGAACGCCTAGACCGCCGCTTGGTAAAAACAAATTGTTGATCTTGCCTGGTGACGGTGCAAAATTGAAGGCTGGATTTTCTGCATTGATCCGACATTCGATCGCCGCTCCCGTCATCTTGATGTCTGCTTGCGTCAAGCCTAGCGGTTCACCACTAGCGACTTCAAGTTGTTTTTTGACTAGATCAATGTTTGTCACCATTTCGGTGATCGGGTGTTCCACTTGAATTCGAGTGTTCATTTCCATGAAATAAAACTCCCCAGTGTCCGCCATTAAAAACTCGATCGTGCCAGCATTACGATACCCTACCGCTTGTGCGGCACGCACCGCTGCTTCTCCTAGTTCTGCTCGCTTGCTTTCAGAAATCACCACAGAAGGGGATTCTTCCAACACTTTTTGGTTGTTGCGTTGTAGCGAGCAATCGCGTTCACCAAGGTGGATAATATTACCAAAAGAATCACCTAACACTTGCACTTCTATGTGTCGAGCAGGATAAATGATTTTTTCAATGTACATTTCATCGTTGCCAAATGCCGCTTTCGCTTCTTGCTGCGCCGAAGCAAAATGATGAGGCAATGCTTCTTTATCGGCGACTTTCCGTATCCCTTTACCGCCACCGCCGGCCGCAGCTTTGAGCATGACTGGGTAACCAATCTCTTCAGCGATCGTTAAAGCTTCTTCCACATCAGAAATCGCGCCTTTGCTTCCGGGAATGACCGGTACTTCTGCTTCGATCATCAAGCGTCTTGCATTGATTTTGTTTCCCATTGCATCGATAGTCTCACTCTTTGGCCCAATAAAGACGATATTGCATTCCTCGCACATCGCAGCAAAGCGGCTATTCTCTGAAAGGAAGCCAAATCCAGGATGGATCGCCTCAGCCTTTGTGACGATCGCAGCGCTTAGGATCTGCTGTACATTCAAATAAGAGTCGGCTGCTTTGGCAGGTCCGATACAAATCGCTTCATCGGCAAGCTCTGTGTGCAACGCTTCTTTATCTGCTTCTGAATAAACGGCGACCGTTTGAATACCTAATTCGCGACAAGCGCGAATGATACGTACGGCGATTTCGCCACGGTTTGCGATCAATACTTTAGAAAACATGTCTCACCTATCCAATCATGAAAGTCAATTCTGCTTCCGCCACTTTTTTCCCATCAACATAGGCAATTCCTTTGCCGATGCCAGCTGCAGATTTCACTTTGATTATTTCTACTTCTAAGATCAAGGTATCGCCTGGTGTTACTTTTTTTCTGAATTTCGCTTTGTCTAAACCGCCAAAGTAGGCAGTTTTCCCACGAAAATCTTCCAATGATAGCAATGCCACAGCACCTGCTTGTGCCATTGCTTCCACGATCAATACTCCGGGCATCACTGGTTCATGGGGAAAATGACCTTGGAAAAACGGCTCATTGATAGTAACGTTTTTCTTCGCAACGACCCGTTTGCCTTCTTCTAACTCCTCTACCCGATCCACTAAAAGCATCGGATAACGATGAGGGATGATTTCTTTGATTTCTTGAATCGTTAATGCGCTCATTGCTTTACCCTTCTTTCACACGGAATAATGGTTGATTGTATTCAACGATTTGTTCGCTTTCAACCAAGACTTCAACTAATTCGCCATCGACGTCGCTGACGATTTCATTCATGACTTTCATCGCTTCAACGATACAGAGAATATCACCTTTTTTCACGTGATCGCCGATTTGTTTGAAGTTGTCTTTATCAGGACTTGGTTTCAAATAAACGACACCCACTAATGGAGAGACAACTTCTTTGCCCTCTAAAACAGGTTTTGCCGTTTCTACTGTGTCCGGTGTTGCTGAGACAGCAGGCGTTGGTGCAACAGGAGTTGGCGCAGCATTCGCTGCAGGAGCAGATGCAGGTGCAGTGGATGCACTTTGTAGCCCACTTGTCGTATTTTTATTAAAATAAAGTTCAAATGTCTCTTTTTTTAATTGAAGCTCAGTTAACGTCGATTGATCGAATTGGCTGAGCAGCTCTTTTACCTCATGTGTTTCCAATTACGCTTCCTCCCAACGTTTCAGCAAGATCACTGCATTATGACCGCCAAACCCAAGTGAATTACTCATGGCATAGGTCAATTCTGCTGGTTGGCTTTGATTGATAACAACGTTCAAGTCGATCTCAGGATCTTGTTCTGTCACGTTGATGGTTGGTGGAATAAATTGATGTTGTAATGCTAATAGTGAAGCAATGGCTTCGATTCCACCAGCCGCCCCAAGCAAATGACCAGTCATTGACTTTGTACTGCTGACATATGGTTTTTTATAGTCTTCGCCCAATCCGTATTGGATCGATGTCGCTTCTGCACTGTCATTGGCAGGCGTGCTTGTACCGTGGGCATTGATGTAGCCAACTTCAGCCGGGGTGATCGATGCTTCTTGCATCGCCAATTTCATTGCTTTTCCAGCACCTGATCCATCTGGATTTGGCGCAGTCATATGGTAGGCATCACAGTTCGCACCATACCCTACGACTTCACCTAAAATCGTTGCCCCACGTTTTTGCGCATGCGCCAATGATTCTAAAATGAAGACACCAGCGCCTTCACCCATGACAAACCCACTACGATTTTTATCAAACGGAACGGAAGCTTTGTCAGGGTCTGATTCAGTGGTTAACGCCGTCAGAGACGCAAAACCAGCGATACCGATTTCACAGATCGTCGCTTCTGAACCACCAGCGATCATGACATCTGCGTAGCCATGCTTGATGTTCCGAAAAGCTTCACCGATTGAATGGGTACCAGAAGCACAGGCGGAAACAGTCGTCGTACAAATGCCTTTCGCACCTACCCGTAATGCAATGTTGCCGGCAACCATATTTACGATCGACATCGGTACGAACATTGGTGATACCCGATTTGCTCCTTTGTCATGCATCCGAATCACTTGGTCTTGAATCGTTGGCAAGCCGCCGATCCCTGAACCTACCATCACGCCAAAACGATCCACATCAATGGTTTCTGTATCTAACTTCGCCATTTCCATCGCTTCTAACGCCGCATAAATTCCATAAATGGAAAAAAGATCCATCCGCTTCGTATCTTTTTTAACGAAGTACTTTTCTAACGGAAAATCTTTGACTTCAGCGGCAACTGAGATCCCTGTTGCTTCTGCGTCAAATTTTGTAATCGGGCCGATGCCGTTGGTCCCGTTTTGTAAACTTGCTAAAAATGTTTCTGGGTCATTTCCGATTGGAGAAGTGACGCCGTATCCTGTAACTACTACTCGATTCATCTATTCTTCCTCCTACCCTTGCATTGCCATCCCGCCGTCAACACTGATCACCTGACCAGTGATGTAGGGGCTTTTTGCTAAAAAGACTGCTGTTTGCGCAACATCCTGTGTGGAACCAAAACGCTGTAATGGAATATTTGCCAATGATTGTTCTTTGACTTTATCCGACAGCACTTCAGTCATCTCTGTTTCGATAAATCCTGGGGCGATCGCATTGCAGGTGATCCCCCGAGCGGCACCTTCACGAGCGGCAGATTTCGTAAAACCGATCACGCCAGCTTTACTTGCCGCATAGTTGGCTTGCCCGATATTTCCCGTCAAGCCGACCACACTCGTCAAATTGATGATGCGGCCTTCTCGCAGCTTCATCATTTTTTTCAACGCGTGCTGCGTCATATTGAAGGTACCAGTCAAATTGATTTTGATCACTGAATCAAAATCTTCGGGTTTCATTCTCAACAATAATTTGTCATTCGTGATCCCGGCATTATTGACTAAAATGTGGATCGGTCCGACTGCCGCTTCTGCTTCTAAAAGCATGGCTGCCGCTTGATCAAAATCAGAAATGTCCCCATTGATCGCTACACATTTCACGCCGTAGCTGGTGATGCGATCGATCAGTGACTGGGGAATTTCTTTTCGTCCATTTAAAACGATATTCGCTCCTTCTTTGGCAAAGGCTTCCGCGATGGTAAAACCGATCCCTCGCGAGCTACCAGTTACAAAGACGTTTCTATTTTGCAGATCCATAAATTCCTCCTAGTTGAATCGGGCTAGTGTATCTGCCAACGTTTGGCTATCTTCTACACGCGCAGTCTGGATTTCTTTGTCTATTTTCTTCATAAAACCGCTCAATACTTTTCCTGGTCCGATCTCGATGACTTGTTGGATGCCAAGCTGCTTCAGTGTCGCAATGCTTTCGTAAAAACGCACTGGCGATTTCACTTGCAGCGTCAACAGTTCCTTGATTTGGTCTTGCTGCATTGGCTGCGCGGTCGTATTGCTGATGACAGGTACTTGTAACTCATCAAAGGTGATTTGAGCTAATTCCTGTGCTAATTGCTGCGATGCGGGTTCCAACAAAGCAGTATGGAAAGGACCGCTGACATTTAAAGGAATCACCCGTTTGGTTCCAGCAGCTTGTAACAATTCCACCGCTTTATCCACTGCCGGCGCTTCACCGCCAATGACGATCTGCTGCGGCGTATTGTAATTCGCTGGTGTCACGATCCCCACTTGACTTGCTTCTTTACAGATTTCTTCAATCGTTTCAGCGGGTGTGTTCATCACAGCGACCATTTTCCCAACACCTGCTGGCGCCGCACTTGCCATATACCGACCGCGCTTTTGCACCAATGCGACTGCTGTCTGGAAATCAAGTGCACCACTAGCGACTAGGGCTGTATATTCGCCTAAACTCAAGCCAGCAACAGCATCTGCTTTGATTCCTTGCGCATCCAAAAGTCGCCAAAAAGCCGTACTTACCGTTAAGATGGCAGGCTGCGTATATTCCGTCTGGTTTAAACGTTCGTTTTCAGTAAAGCATAGCTCGGCCATATCATATCCTAGAATGGTGCTGGCTTGTTCAAACGTCTCACGAACGATGGCTTCTTGGTGATAGAGCTCTTCTCCCATTTGGGGGTACTGTGCGCCTTGACCGCTAAATAAAAAGGCTGTCTTCATCTTGCACTCCTTCATTACTTTGATCGTTGTCGTTGGAGAACATGGCTTCTTGCAGTTCGTCTATGAATCAGCAAAAACACGTTCTTAAAAAGGAAAGGCTAGGCTGTCTGCCTAGCCTTTGTTTTATGCTTGTTGTTTTTCTACATATTTAACTAGATCTTCAACGGTTGTGATACCATCTTCTGTTTCGATCTTCACATCGAATTCATCTTCGATCTCGTTAATGATTTGGAAAAGATCCAAGCTGTCTGCTTCTAAATCTTCTTGGATGTTTGTGTTCAATTTGATTTCTTCTTTTTCTTTTCCTAATTCTTCTGCTACGATTTCTTGAATTTTTTCGAATACCATGTGTATATTCCTCCAATGTGTTTTTCAATAGTAATTTTGTTTCGTGAACAAGTTATAAGGTGGCTAACATAGTTCCCCATGTCAATCCGCCGCCAAAACCTGAGAACACCACTTTTTGACCACTGCCAAGTGACAGTGTACCTCGTTTGATTTCTTCATCTAGCAATAACGGAATCGAGGCTGCCGAAGTATTGCCATAATCTTGCATATTTTGCAAAAATTTCTCACGGGGCTGCTTCAGCTTGCGAGCAACTTTGTCTAAAATACGTGAATTTGCTTGGTGAAGCAAAAAATAATCGATTGCTTCATCTTGTATCAGATCATTGATCGAGGCGACCACATCACGCGTCGCAAAATCAAAGATTTCTCGTCCAATCATTTGCATACAAGCACTATACGCCGGAGCGTTTTGTGAAAAAGGATTCTCATTCGTTCGAAAACCAGATGTTAAGGACATGCCTCGCGTCCCATCTGCTTTTAAAGACTCTTTGAGCAAATGCTGCTCTGAAGATGCTTCCAGCAATAGACCGCCGGCACCATCTCCGAATAAAACAGCCGTCGAACGGTCGTTCCAATCCAAGACTTTTGAAAGTACTTCTCCACCGATGACCAATCCTTTTTTAGCGCCCGTTCGAATCAGTTTTTCAGCCATAGACAATGCATACACGAAACCAGCACATGCTGCACTGATATCAAAAGCAAAGGCATTGACTGCCCCAATCGCCCCTTGGACTTGGCAAGCAACCGCAGGTGTATTGAAATCCGGTGTGATCGTCGCTACCAAGATAAAATCTAGACTTTCTGCTGAAAGCTGAGCATCTTGCAAGAGCGTTTGAGCGACGCGAATACAAAGGTCTGAAGTGTTTTCGCCAACAGCGACTCTTCTTCGTTTGATTCCCGTGCGAGAATGGATCCATTCATCTGAAGTATCCATCAAATTTGATAGATCATCATTTGTTACGATTTTTTCTGGAACATAACTTGCAGTCGCGGTAATTTTTCCAAACATATTCATCCATTATTCTCACTTATAATCTTGTAAAAAGTCATGCAGATTTTTCAGTGCTTTCAACAGTGCCTGTTCCTCTTCAGGAGACATCTGACTCAAGACACCTTTCACCATCTCACGATGAAAATGCTGATGAACACGATAAAGGAGTTTTCCTTTTTTCGTCAAACCTAGTTTGACGACTCGCCGATCATCTTCACTGCGAATCCGTTCTACATATTCTTTTTTCACCAAACGATTGATCGCGATGGTCAAAGTCCCAACAGTGATCGAAAGCTCTTTGGCAACTTCAGTCGTGGTCTTTTTTTTGTACATCCCGATGGCTTCGATGGTATGCATTTCGGTAATTGAAAGGTCTTTGAATTGAGATTTTTTCAATTCAGATTCTTCAATCACTAAGATGTCATTAAAGACGCTGACTAAGTAGTCATTAACTGTTTCTAAATTGGGTTCCATAACCTTCACCATCCGAATACTTTGATAATCAAATCATTTGATAGTCAAACTATATCGGAAGTTATTGAGAAATGCAAGAATTTTTTCGAACTTTTTTTATTTTTAAGCGCATTTTTATTTAAGAATTGATTTTCTAAGATTTTAAAAGCTGCGAGTTGACAAAATAATCCGTTTCCGTTATAGAGAAATTTCCTTTGAATGTCAAAGTTTATCATTTTGTTGCCTCCACTCTATTTCTAATTTTTTCTTGTCGATAGCCAACAAACGTTGCTCTCTTACGCTTCATCTGCTACTCTTTGAAGGAAGGAGAGGAACGATCGATGAATCCGAACAAAGAGTTTCTAAAAAACAAAGCAAATGCACTGCCTGAAAAGCCTGGTGTTTATTTAATGAAAGATCAGCACAACGAAGTCTTGTATGTAGGAAAAGCCAAATCATTGAAACAGCGTGTCGTTTCTTACTTCCGAAAAAATCAGCAGCATGCCAATAAGGTGCTTCGACTTGTCTATAATGTCGTTGATTTTGAAACGATCGAAACAGATACAGAATTGGATGCACTATTACTTGAATGTCGTTTGATCCAAGCTTTTCATCCTATCTACAACCGACAAATGAACCATTCAGCCAACTATTGCTTTGTTGACTTGACGAATCATACCTTCACGATCACTCAAACACCACAAATTGGCAGTTATGGTCCCTTTCGGCAAACAAAAAAATTGCCAGCATTGTTTCAAGTATTGTCAGAAACCTTTCAATTGCCGACTGTCAACGAACTGACGCTATTGACCTTGCGTAAGCAACTCCCTCAAATGGATGCGTATCCCTTGGAACAGAAGTGGCGAGAAATCGGCTGTTTTTTTGCAGGAAAGAAGACCGACTGTTTTTCACTCCTTAAAAAACGCTTAGCATATCTGATTGATCACCTATTGTTTGAACAAGCTAGTGTACTGCAGCGCCAGATCCATTTAGCACAAAGCTTTTACCAAGAAATCGTGAGGGTCAATCAGTTTAATCAAGAACCAGAAGTGATTTTTTCTATTCTCCTTGACTTAGAGGAGCCAGGATCACAGACGACTCAAATCAAATACTATCAAGTTAGCTTTGGCAAGTTGATCCAAACAAACATTCTTTCTCCCGAGGAAACATTCCAGCCACTCCCGCCAGCAAGCGCTGCGCTTCCTTTAGCCCCGGAAGATCTCGATCCATTAGGGATCATCCTTAATCACTTGTATCGCCAAGAAAAAGCAGCAGATAAATAAAAAACAGCAAGCCCAAGTAGGCTTGCTGTTTAGAAATGAGAAAGCGACGACGAACGTCCCACTCATTCTTATTGGATCAAATCATAGATTTCCATGGCTACAATATCAACATTATCAAATTGATAAGATTGACTTGATTCTGCTTCCGTTAATTCAAACGTTTCTGTCGAATTGTCATAAGTAACGGTACATTTTTCGACGCCTTCTTTTTCAAAACGACGTACTTGAACTTCATTGTCTTGCGCTTCGACCATCGCTTCTAAACGTTTGATGATAGCGACTAATTGCGAACTTTTCATTCGTAAGCCTCCTTTTTCTGTCCGTTATATTGTATCAAAACATCCTCTATCTTGCATTGATTTTTCGTATTTTTTTTGTCATTTTAAGATTTTTTTCCATCTTGCCACCAAAGTTTAATCAGCGCCTGCGTTCCGTCATTTTCGAAGCCTTTTTCAGCTAACTGATCATACAATTTTTTAGCTAAAGCGGTGCTTGGCAAATCCAATCCCATCTTCTTGGCCTCATCCAAAGCGATCCCCAAATCTTTGATGAAATGTTTGACAAAAAAGCCTGGAGAATAATCCTCTTTTAGGATACGAGGACTGTAATTCGTCATGGACCAATTGGCTGCCCCACCGCCAGAAAGCGTGTCAATCACTCGTGGTAAATCAAGACCGGCTTGATTCGCATAGACCAGCATTTCTGTCATCCCCGTCATGGTTCCGGCAATCATGATCTGATTGGCCATTTTCGTATGCTGACCTTTCCCTGCCCCTCCTTGAAGTTGAAACGTCTTACCTAATACTTCAAAAAGTGGTTTTACTTGTTGGTAAGCTTCTTCATCGCCACCAACCATGATTGTTAGCGTAGCGTTTCTCGCACCAAGATCCCCACCAGAAACTGGCGCATCGATACTCGCTGCTCCTTTTTCCTTCGCTGTCTGGTAGATTCGTTCTGCCAAATCAGGTGTACTGGTGGTAAAATCCACCAATGTTTTGCCCGTCACAGCCGTTTGAAAAATCCCTTGAGGCCCATAGTAAACCTCTTCAACGTCGGATGGATAACCAACCATTGTAAAGATGATTTCACTTTCTGATGCAACTTCTGTTGGGGTGTCACACCAAATTGCTCCATTCGCAACGAGTTCATCAGTTTTTTCTTTCGTCCGATTGTAAACATTCACTGTATGTCCTGCAGCTAAGAGATGACCAACCATCGCTTGACCCATGACACCAGTACCGATAAATCCTAATTTCATGCAGATCCCTCCAAAATAAAAAAGTTCATGTCTTTAGTATACGCTAAAAACATGAACTTGCGAAAATTTTCTGTTTAATCGATCGTTCGGCGAAAGGCCTTTAATTTTACTTTGAATTTTTCTAGCGTCTGCTCGGTTTCTTTTTCGATGCGTTCTGTTTCATAATAAGCGACCATGTCATGGTAGAAAGATAGCATCGACTCACCGAAGCGCAATGCCGAGATCTCGTACATTTTTCTAGCAAGAACTTCGGGATCAGCAGGAATCTTTCGTTCATAATAATCAATAAATGCTTTTGCGAAATCCCGATCACTCTCATAGGTGACGCCTAAAGACGGATCGTCAATCAAGGTATTTAAGTAGTCATTGCCTTCAACGACTAATGGCGTTCCAGCAGCCATTGCTTCCGTGTAAGTCAGTCCTTGTGTTTCTGATGTGGATGCACTTACGAAGTAATCCGCAGCGTGGTAATAGATCGCCACTTTATCGTTTGCCACTTCGCCGACAAATTGAACATGGTCAGATAGAGCCATATCCACCACTTTTTCTTCTAATTTTTCTTTATGCGGACCTTTCCCAACGATCACTAATTGCGCATCAGGAATCTTCGTTAAAATTTCTGGCATGCCGTCGATGATTGCTTGGATATTCTTTTCATAAGAAATACGACTGAGGGAAAGCAGCATGGGTTGATTCTCAGTGATGCCCAATTTCTCCCGCAATTCTTTTTTCATGTCAGTTGTAATATCCGGTCGGCGAAACTTCTCAACTTCGATCCCTGTGGGGATGATCCGCATTGGTGAAACCACACCATACCCTCTCAGCGTATCAATGACTCGTTCACTTGGACAAACAACACCTGTCGAGTGGTTGGCAAATAGCCGTGAAAGATATTTCACGTGAGATGGTCGTAAGACCTTTCCGTTTGCGATGTAGTGCAAGTAATCTTCATACATTGTATGGTAGGTATGGATCACAGGAATCTGCAATTTACGCCCCACCATTTTCCCCAACATCCCAGAACCAAACTCTGTATGGGTATGGATCAATTCCAATTCTAATTCTTTGGCGATCAAATAGGCATACAACATGCCGCGAACCACGATTCGCCGATCTTTGAAGGACACAAACGGGACACTTGGCATGCGAATGATATCTTCTTCATCCAGATCAGCATTTGGATCGGTCGTTGTAAAGATATACACTTTATGGCCTTTTTTCTCAAGCTCTTCTTTCAATGTCTTGATCGATGTCGCCACACCACTTACCTGGGGGAAGTAGGTGTCTGTAAAAAATCCGATTTTCAAAACGGTACCTCCAAACTTTACATTAGTTTCTTCATTCCGTATTCATCACTTTTGTATAAACCTCTTGTAATTTAAACCCAATTTCATCAATACTCTTTTGCTTTGCTGTTTCATAACCCGCTTCACTCAATGGTGGTAACGTGCCTTCCACGATTCCTTTGATTTTCTCAATAAATCCTTCATTGGTTTTTTCCATGTATGCATTGCGCCCATTACTTAGCCACCCTTTATAAACAGGAATATCCCGAACAAGCACATTTTGGCGGCTGGCTAACGCCTCAAGGACTACGATCCCTTCTGTTTCTTCATAAGAAGGAAAGAAGAATAAATCGGCAGCGGAATATGCGCCTTCGATAATGTCTCCTTTGATATAACCTGGAAACAACACATTTTCTGGATGGTCTTCATTGACGAGGTCGCGGATCTGTTTAGGAATCGTCATCATTGGTGTATGACCAAACCAGATAAACGTATACTCAGGCAACTGTCTAGCTATCTCTACAAAATCAAGAATGCCTTTTCGTTCAAAAAATAAACCGACGGATATAATGACTTTTTGATCTGGTAAGAGATTGAAATACTCGCGAAAGGCTTTTTCTTTCTCTTGATCCGGCTGATATTTGTCAAGATCGATGCCGTTTGAGATCGCTTCGATCGGTACTTGGATACCATACCCTTCCAAAAGTTCTTTCGAATAAGGAGTCGGGGTGATCAACTGATCGGCTCTAGAATAAAGATTGATCAAATATTTTTTATATAATGGCGAAAGCTGATTTGAGCCGATAAATGAATTCCGAAAATCCTCTTCTGTAGAATGGGCATGGTAAATCACTTTTTTCCCTTGTCTTTTGGCTTTGTTGACCATGTGCATACTATTGATCCCATACGTGTTGATATGAAGGATATCATAGTCCTCATCATTTTTATCAAGAGTAAAAGGAATCCCGACAGATGCCAGTGCTCGTTGCTGATGGGCCAACGCTCGACCGATACCTGATTTAGCTAATAATTTTTCTCCTTCAAAATAAAGAAGTACTTTCAAAGATGATTCCTCCTTGGAAATGCTTATATCTGATATTAGTATACCATAGGCAATCGGAGACATACTCCTACCATGGTCCTAGATTTTGTTCCCCATTTAATCATGATACGTGAAAAACTTACGGAATCATAGCTTTATACAAAGATATGACAAAATTGTTCGTTTTCTGAAAAAACGAGCAGGCTATTGCAAGTCAAATCGAACAAGAAGGCTTCTTATAACAAAAAAAAAAGCAACAAGCAAAATTGCTTGTTGCCTAGAAATGATTAGTTTACATACTGTTCGATTAGCTCAACAACTTCTTCCATTGTATCGCAATCTTCTAAAGCACGTTTTGCTAATTCTTGCATGTCAGTCGTTGACAAGCGTTTCATTAAGCTACGTGTTTTCAGAACAGATGTTGCACTCATTGAGAACTCATCTAAGCCCATACCTACAAGAAGCGGCACAGCAGTTTGATCGCCCGCCATTTCTCCACACATACCAGCCCATTTGCCTTCAGCATGCGCTGAGTCGATCACGTTTTTGATCAAACGTAAAATTGATGGGTTGTATGGTTGGTACAAGTAAGACACGCGCTCGTTCATGCGGTCTGCAGCCATGGTGTATTGGATCAAGTCATTGGTACCAATACTGAAGAAGTCAACTTCCTTCGCAAACTTGTCTGCTAAGACAGCAGCTGCTGGAATTTCGATCATGATTCCGACTTGGATCTCGTTAGAAACCTCAACGCCTTCGTCAATCAATTTTTGACGCTCTTCTTCATACATTTTCTTCGCAGTACGGAACTCTTTCAATGTTGCCACCATTGGGAACATGATACGTAAGTTGCCGTGAGCAGAAGCACGTAACAACGCACGAAGTTGGGTACGGAACATGTCATCCCCAAGTTCAGATAAGCTGATACGCAATGCACGATAGCCTAAGAAAGGATTCATTTCATGAGGCAATTTTAGGTAAGGAAGTTCTTTATCGCCACCGATATCCATTGTACGGACAACCACTGGTTTGCCAGCCATTCCTTCTAAAACTGCTTTGTATGCTTTGTATTGGTCTTCTTCTGTTGGGAAATCAGGAGAATCCATGTACAAGAATTCAGTACGGTATAAACCGACTGCTTCTGCACCATTGTTGTGGACACCTTCTAAATCTTTTGGCGTTCCAATGTTCGCAGCTAATTCAAAGTGCTTGCCATCAGCGGTAACTGTTTCAGCATCTTTTAATTTTTCCCATTCTGCTTTTTGTTCTGCGTAGGCTTTCCCAGCTTCAACAAATTCAGCTGCTTGGTCATCTGTCGGGTTGACGATAACGTCACCGATAATACCGTTAACAGCTAAGATGTCGCCCGCTTTCACTTTTGCAGTGATCTCCATTGTTCCAACGATTGCTGGGATTTCAAGAGAACGTGCCATGATAGCGGAATGAGAAGTACGTCCACCGATATCTGTTACAAAAGCTTTTACAAAGTTGCGGTCTAATTGTGCAGTATCACTTGGTGTCAAGTCATGCGCAACAACGACTACTTCTTCGTTGATCATTGAAGGATTAGGCAAAGTCACATTCAGCAAATGCGCCAAGATACGTTTTGCGACATCTTTAATGTCAGCTGCCCGTTCTTGCATGTAAGCATTGTCATCCATTGCTTCAAACATACCAATATACATGTCAGTAACTTCTTTCAACGCAGCTTCTGCATTGACTTTGTTATCTGTCACGTTTTGTTTGATTTGACCAATCATCTCAGGATCTGAAAGAACCATTAAATGAGCATCAAATACTTGTGCTTCTGCTTCACCTAAAGTTTGCGCTGCTTTGTCACGGATTTGTTGTAATTCCGCTGTTGACTTCGCTAACGCATCATCTAAGCGTGCTTCCTCTGCTGCAGTATCTTCAACTGATACTTTTGAAAAAGATAAATCAGGTTGTACTAACAGGTAGGCTTTCGCAACGGCTACACCATCACTAGCAGCAATTCCTTTTAGCATCTCAACCATTATTCAGACAAACCTTCTTTTTTCATTGTTTCTACGATTGCAGCGATTGCATCTGCTTCGTCAGCACCTTCAGCAGTGATAGTTACATCAGAACCTTGGCCAACGCCTAATGACATTACGCCCATGATTGATTTAAGGTTTACTGATTTACCTTTGTACTCTAAGTTGATATCAGAGTTGAATTTGCTTGCTGTTTGAACCAATAATGTAGCTGGACGTGCGTGAATCCCTGTCTCAGCAACTACGTGAAAATCTTTCTTTTCCATATTGATCAATCTCCTTTATGATACGTTTTTTTGTGTGAAGGCAAAATTTCCATGCATGCAATGACACCCGAAAAAAATCGCCCTTTCAACTGTTAAGATTACCATTTTTTTCCTCGATAGACAACCGTTTTCTCTTAAATAAACGATTGAAATAAATGTCCTATTTATTTTCTTGCACATAACGGTAGATGATCTTCCCATTTAAGCCCGCTTCTCCGACAAAAGAAGACCGATCTTCCAACTGGAGCCAGACATCTCTAAACGCCAGGAATTCTGGCTGTTGGACAATCAATTCTTGGATCTCTCCATTGCGCAAACGCGTTATTTCTGAAGCAAAATCTCTGTTCTCCATCCTCAATTCTCACCTCTTTCTTTCTATTATAATGGAATTACTTTTTATTTAAAAGACGCTTCTGCTAATGAAAGAGCGGCAAAAATTTTTGCGAGTAAAATTCTTGCAGTCTGACAAAAAGTTAGTATAATAGAATTATGGTCAGTAAAGGTCAATAACACATTACCTCGAAGATGACCGTTTCTATGCACACAGCCCCTTTTCTTTTACAAGTGTAAAAAAGCGCCGTAAAATAAGGGTGTTGGAACAAATATGAAAGGTCGTGAATCTATGCTTTGTCAAAATTGCGGTAAAAATGAAGCGTCTATTCATTTATATGCCAGTGTCAATGGTCAAAGAAAACAACTCGATTATTGTCAAAGTTGTTACCAAAAATTAAAAGCTCAATCTGGGAATGCTGCAGCTTCAATGGCGCAAGATCCTTTTGGATTCGGCAATATTGATGATCTATTTCGTCAAATGTCTCGCCAGATGCAGCAAGGAAATACCCCTTATGAACAAACCCCTCCGACGCAAACCGGTGGTAACGGTTTTGTCGGCGGTCAGCCTCCACGCAATAACCAAGCACCTGCAGGTCTGTTAGGAGAATACGGTATCAATATTACCCAAATGGCTCGTGATGGCGAAGTCGATCCAGTCGTTGGTCGTGATTCAGAGATCAAACGAGTGATTGAGATCCTTAATCGTCGAACAAAAAACAACCCTGTGCTTATTGGTGAACCTGGGGTTGGGAAAACTGCCGTCGTTGAAGGGTTAGCCCAAAAAATCGTTGATGGTGATGTACCACAAAAACTGATGGACAAAGAAGTCATTCGTTTGGACGTTGCGTCTCTTGTTCAAGGCACAGGTATTCGTGGACAATTTGAAGAACGCATCCAAAAATTGATTGAAGAAATCAAGCAAGCAGAAAACGTGATTTTGTTTATTGATGAAGTTCATGAAATCGTTGGCGCTGGTGCAGCTGGCGACGGAAATATGGATGCTGGAAACATCTTAAAACCAGCTCTTGCCCGTGGAGAACTACAAATGGTCGGAGCAACGACGTTAAATGAATACCGCATCATCGAAAAAGATGCTGCTTTAGAACGCCGTTTGCAACCAGTACGTGTGGATGAACCTTCTGTGGAAGAAACGATCCGTATCTTAAAAGGTTTGCAACCACGTTATGAAGATTATCATCATGTGAAATATACTGATGAAGCGATCGCAGCTGCCGCTACCCTTTCTAACCGATACATCCAAGACCGATTCTTGCCTGATAAAGCAATCGATCTACTAGATGAAACAGGTTCTAAGAAAAACTTGACGATCCAAATCGTTGATCCAAAAACGATCGAAAAGAAATTACAAGAAGCAGAAGAACAAAAACAAGCTGCCTCTCGAGAAGAAGATTTCGAAAAAGCTGCTTACTATCGCGATCAAATCAATAAATTGCAAAAAATGAAGGAACGCCAAATCAGCGAAGAAGAAACGCCAGTCATTACCGAAAAAGACATGGAACAAATCGTTGAAGAACGGACAAATATTCCAGTTGGTGAATTGAAAGAAAAAGAACAAACGCAATTGAAAAATCTTGCGGATGACTTGAAAGCTAAAGTTATCGGACAAGATGAAGCGATCGATAAAGTAGCCAAAGCGATCCGCAGAAATCGGGTCGGTTTAGGCAAACAAAATCGTCCAATTGGCTCTTTCCTATTCGTCGGGCCAACCGGCGTCGGGAAAACCGAATTAGCAAAACAATTAGCCTATGAGATGTTTGGTTCTGAAGAATCGATGATTCGTTTCGATATGTCAGAATACATGGAAAAACACAGTGTATCCAAACTGATTGGCTCTCCTCCTGGTTACGTTGGCTATGAAGAAGCGGGTCAATTGACTGAAAAAGTTCGTCGGAATCCATATAGCCTGATTTTATTAGACGAAGTGGAAAAAGCCCATCCTGATGTATTGCATATGTTCTTGCAAATTCTCGATGATGGTCGTTTGACGGATGCCCAAGGACGTACGGTCAGCTTTAAAGATACGCTGATCATCATGACTAGTAATGCGGGAACCGGCAAAGTTGAAGCCAACGTTGGCTTTGGCGCAGCGCATGAAGGCATCACTCGTTCCGTGTTAAATCAATTGAACAATTACTTTACGCCAGAATTTCTCAATCGCTTTGACGGGATCATCGAATTCAAGGCACTTAGCAAGGAAAACTTGTTATCGATCGTGTCCCTTATGCTGCATGATGTCAATCAAACACTTAGTCATCAAAAATTGCATATCGATGTTCCACAAGACGTGCAAGAAAAACTGGTCGATCTAGGTTACAGTGCAACGATGGGTGCTCGCCCATTGCGCAGGACCATCCAAGATCAAATCGAAGACGGGATTGCTGAATATTATCTTGAGCATCCTCAAGTTCGTCAATTAAAAGCACAATTGGAGGATTCCGATAAAATCGTTGTAACTTCAGCCGAATCCTCTGCACTTCCTGAAGAAACACCTTCTGCTGAAGAGGAAAAACCATCGGAAACAGATGAGCAATAACGTGTCAAAACGGTGACCAAACCGTTCGTTTTGCCAGACAACCATGTTTTGCCAAAAAATTGGGTAATTCCGAGTTGTCTGGCTTTTCTTTTGAAAAAAAACGACCTATAATGTTATTAATAAATACATAGAATGTGAGGTGAGTCTGGTGAAATTAATCAACGTTACAAATAGCCATTCTCGACTAGTATTGAATCAACTTGAAAATACCGATGCAGAACTTGTAAAGGTTTACACTGCCGGAGACACGACCGTGATCTTTACCTCAGCGCCGAACCACAATGAAATTTTGCTGATCAATAAAAAACGGAATATTCGCCCGACGGAAGTAGAAGAAATCAAAAATTACTTCTTGAAAAAATTACCTGATGGCTCCTATGATCCTGCTACGATCTCTGTGATCCAAATGCCCGAAGTGGTAGAAATCTCCATCAAAAAAACGTTGTCTTCCTCACGTTAGCTTTGCCTAATCACGTGTTTAAAAAATATCTATAAAAGGTGACTGTCGCAGCCCTCTTTTATAGATATCTTTTTTTGTCTTCTCTCCTCCTTCTTTCGCCTAGTACTTCGACCAACGCTACCTGATAGTCAAGCAAAAAAAGAGAGCGTTACGCTCTCTTTTTCAAGTATATTTATTAGAAATCATCGACTGGATCATCACATGTAGATTGTGCCAATCCTTGGTACTATGAACATTGCCAAAAAATGTAAATTTCTGTGACTCATTATGGATCAGCACGCCATCAGAAACCAGTATGTCTGAGTCTCCTAAGTTCGAACTAAAGTGAATCACATTTTCATTGTAAATTTTCAATAGTTTGTTCTTAATGACCGGAATATATTCAGGGTGGTTCAAAAGAGAAATACCAATGCGAATCGGTTCCTCTTTTTGGATAGGTAAATAAGATGCTGTAATCTGAGCGATTTTCCTTAAGAAAAGGGCTTCTTTTTCTATTACAAACAAATGGCGCTGCAAGACGGTCGCAATCAGCTCCTCCACCTCTAATACGCGTTCGTTCGTAGAGGACAAATCTTCAGTAGATACAAAACTATCCAAAAAGAGATGAAGACAGCCCCATGTATTCATCACTAATTCATAGGTAAGAAACGCTTCGATCGCTTTGGAAAGATCATACTTTTGCGACAAGACAGCCACAACATCGGCAGAAAATTCGACCAATGGATTCCCCGAGAGGTTTCGCAGCTGTTTCCCCAAAAGAAGTTTCTCTTGATCCGAGATCGTTTCAGGTATGAAGAGAAAAACCCAGAAATGATAAAAAATCTGTTCTTTCTCGATATCTTGCTGACTTCTGATCGGCAGCAGCTTGATCACTTGCTTTTCCCCATTGAGTTGCTTGATTTGCTCATAAATAGCGATGGAAGCTTCGTCTAATTCATTGACGATATAGCCCCTCAACACCGCATTCTCAATGATTGAAAACATAATGTCGTGCTTCACTTTTGTAGTTTTCAACGGCTCATATTCTTTCGCAGCTAATTCAACGCTTGCACGGGTGCGCTGATTGATGTAAACATTGCAAGCCATGATCTCAACTAAATAATGGTACATCCGCACACAAGGCTCTGCCCCTGTCAGATCAATGGAATCTGTGTTGTTATTGATAGTAATCGGGACATTTTGGATAACCAGCATTTTTTTCAGATAGCTGATCAATTTATAACAATAAGAAATACTAAAAATCAATTCTTCTGAGATGTCCACCATACGGGTCTTTCTTTTTCTTAACAAATAGGATAATAGACGATAATAAGGAGATTCTAAGAAATACTTCTTCTTTAGATTCACAAAAATATGCAGGCTTTGTTCTTCGTTTAATTCTCGTGACAAATAAACGGTTCTCTTTTTCAACAAAAAAATAGACTCGTCAAAGGTCGTAAACTCTCTCATATCTTCGGCGATTTCATTGATCAATATTTTCACCTGATACAAAGATTTGTTTATCGTTTCACATATTTTATCAAGAGACAGCTGCTTCTCCAAAATGATATTTCTAATAATAGTTAATTTATCTACTTGTTTTTTGGTTAAATAAAACCTATACAACTTTTCTATATACTCCAAAATTTTTTACCCGCCTTATTTAAAAAGTATCCTAGTTTCCAATTATAGTAAAATAAACTTAAATTTGAGCCTCTTTTTTCATTAAACGGACAATTTTAATAAAAACTTCAGAAAAATCCCCGCTTCTTTCAAACAGTACGGGTGTAAAAAACTTGTGAAACGATTCTTACCTTTTGTAACAAAAAAGTATTGGAAACCATTAAAAAGATCCTGTGAATTAGCGGTTTCCATAAACTTAGAAAAAATTCATATTCTTTCATTGATTGGTAAGTGACTTGGAGAGTAAAATCATTTTCTAGCTGGACAAACTTCTTTGAGGAATCAAGTTCATTTCAAAGAGCTTGTAATAAAATATCTTCTCTTTTTAGCCAGCAATCTTTGTATTCATAAATGTTGATGATCGACAATTCATCACTCATCTCATTAATTGACCGCATAATTTCTTCATCATCCGAATCAACATTGCCAATGACATGCAAATCATAATGAATACCAGATTTATCCACGCACTCAACGATATAACTGATGACATCTCCCCAAAAATGTTCCAATCGATGCGTGCCTCCTGCTTTTTCTAGCCTTGAACGTTCAGCGATACACAAAACGCTTTTCGAAGAGTATTGCAAGATGTTGATTTCCCCTAGTGATTCTGCTAAGTAGTCAAGAACCGATTGACGATCATCCTCTTGATCCACAATTAAATTTCTCTCTAAAATCGTGTTCGTCTTGTTGCTGAAAAAGCGCACAGTCAACATGGTAGCATTCTTTTGTCCACTGAAATTTATTCTGGTTTGCAGCATTTTGATTCACTCCTTAAAAGAACTTTGATCCTCTGCTATTAAGGATATAGTAAGAACCAGCTGATTTTTATCGTCTTTTTTTCAAAAAAACTACAAATAAAATAATCATTGTCACTCTTTTTCTTTCTACTAACTAAAAGACCTGACGATTAGAAACGAGGGCAACTTCATAAAATTAAGAAAGACAAAAAAACTCTTTCAAAGCTTTCTTCAAAGAGTCTGATTGTATATTCCTAAAAAATTATGCTTCCTATTAAAATCTAGGGTTCATGAGATAGCCATCCCACACAGTTAGTTTTTTTGAGATTTCTTTATAATGAAACAAACATGAACGTTTATTAACACAGGAGTACCCCTTGATGTCTCTGTCGCTTGAAGCTAGAAGAATTGTAGGTGCAGATTACTAATTGAATGAAAACGTTAATTGATATTTTTTCATAAGTAACTTCGATATACCTATCCAATAGGAACGCATAAATAGAATCATACTTTTCAATCCCCACCCTACTCAACTGTTCATACGCGTAAAGCTACTGCCAACATAGTTTATTAAAAACGATAGAAAGTTGGTTTTTATTGAATTGCAGGGGTTCACTAAAGAAATATTAAACATGAATTTTCAGAACTGGTTTCTCTGACAGCGACTGATTCAGAGCAAATTCTCAGAGACTACGAATAACATTTTTTTCGTTTTTTAGGTCCAATCCTAGTTGGAACGACAATTCTTTCAACTCTGAGAAGACTTTGACTTAAAATAAAAGCCAAAATATAATCCTGCAACAAATTTACTTTCATAGTGATTATTACCGAATTGATAATTCATAGACAGAAAGATCGGTCGACTTGATAATCAACATCATTTGACCACTAGAATATTTTATTAAATTATTGTATAAAAAAATCAGTTTAATAAAATACTTTCTACTTTTTCATTAAAAATAGCGAAAAAACGGATAATAACATAATACACCATCATTGTATACTTTATTTAAGCAGTAAATCATCTGCAAAAATTAAAGTGAGGTTTTATTATGAAAAAAGTTATTTTGGGTACTACATTCATTGCATCTTTGTTGTTAGCCGGAGGAGTCAACGCGTTTGCCAATACCATACCCGCCTCAGAAGAGATTCAGATTGACATTGTTTATGGAGATGCAACATTCGAGTTTAATGAGATCTCTTTGACAGCACCAGTTATTAGTGAAAGTATATTTGAAGGACCTGTTGAAGGGACTATAAATGTAGGTGGTACTTTGACCAATTTAACTGCTTCTCAAGTAAGAGTTAATTTTGATGTTAACGCGCCTGATGACTTTGATGGAATCGTTGATGGAATCGTTGTCGACGCTACTAATCTTAACCCTTTAACTGCTGCCCCCGTTGATACTGCTTCCATTCCTGAAGGAACAGAAATAACTTTTACAATCAAACAAGAATTTGCACAAGCTTTTGCTGCATTAGAAGAAGGTGATGAGAAACCTATAATTACAATAAGAGCACAAGAAGATAATCCTGATAACGGTGACAATCTATCACTATAAATTTTAAAAGGAATAATTTCATGAATCATACATTCAAACACAGAAATCCGTTTCTAAGGATTTCTGTGTTGCTTCTCTTACTGACACTGATCAGCAATACAAACATCCGTAATGCAAATGCCGATGAGACGACGAACTCACTGAAACTTACTCTGAGAGAAACGGAGTACAAAATTTCAGATAATACCTTGAGTATTTCTCCGGAAAAGGAGACGGCGTATACTGTTGAAATTTTACTAGAAAATGTTGGATCTGGTGACTCATCCATTGTTGTCACGCCTTACACCTCTACTGCTCTCTCACGAGAATCAGCTATCATCTATAGCGATGACTTGACTTTACTGCTAGATGATAAGTATAACTTTTCAAATTATGCATTGATCGAATCAGAAGCATTAGATGACGATGATCAAATCGAGATTCTCCCAAATGAATCCGTTCTTGTGACCGTTACAATCACTCTTCCAGAGGAGCCTGCACGTGAAGGAACCGTGATGGGGGCAATCAATTTTAGTCAGATCATGGGTCTTGAAACAGCAGAAGATTCAGTTGGTATCAAATCTGTGTATGAGTCACTTATTTTTATCAACTTACTTTTTAGTGAAGTGGAAGAGATCAAAGATGTCGTTTATGAAGACTTCTCCTTTGTTGCGCTTCAAGATACGGCAAACCTACAATTTTACGCACTCAACTATAATCCTATTTTAGGCAACTTGAACAACGCTCTTTACGAACTAATAAATCCAAATGGAGAAACAATTGCCTCTGGAGAGTTAGCAGATTCCGTTCTTTTAACGCCGTTAACCAAATCAAGAATGCAGATCCCTTTAATAGACGATAGTGAACTTATTGAAGGAGAATACCGTTTAACTATAGAAACAACTAGAAAAGCGATCACGACTACTTTTTCTTATGAGAAAGAAGACTTGGATAACTTCAAAAAAGAGAACCGTCCAACGAACACTGCCGATGGTCAGACAAATAATCAAATCCTTATCTGGATCATCTTTGTTCTCGTTGCAGCGTTGGCAGCTGCAGGCATCTATATTTTTAAATCAAAAAGAAAAAGAGAGGGCTAGTGTTGTGACCCCAAAAGTTAGCTTTTAGGACTAACTTTTGGAGGTCGCTTCAAAGCTCCTTTTTTTAGTACCACCAATTAGTCACAAACTTGTTCCAGCAAAAGCACTTATCACCTAGTATTAGAAAAAGATGTGCAAAAAAACCGCTCCTATTCAGCTAAGCGGTTTTTCCTACACTGGTTTTAAATATATCTTTTATCAAAAATCACTTCTCCTGCAAAAATTGTCGCTATCTCGTACTGGCGTTCCTCCTCTAAACGATCCTCATGGACAGTATCATCATTGATATTCTCAAGTGATTCTTCTTGGCTGAATGAATCATTATCTAATGAGTCTTCTTCCTCTGGGCGCTCGGATTCATCTTCAATGCCATTGTCTTCTTGCTTTTCATCCTCTTGGTCTTCATCTGTCAAGTTTTCATCTGGAATCTCTTCTTTTTCCTCATCCGTCTGATTCATTTTTATATCTTTCGTAAAGGTCTCAGAATCATCAATTGCTGTAAACGTGACTGATAGGTAGTACTCAGAGTTGGCATCAAGATATTCCTTTATGTTCAATGTTGCGGCTACATTAAGAATCATTGATGCTTCATCAGTATCCTCAATCTGAATGATCTTCTCTTCCGAACCGTTCACGCTGTTTAATTCTGCTGAAAATGCTTCTCCGACAGCCGTGATCGTTACGCTAAAAGCACCTTCACTGCCGTTTCTATCGACAGACAGCTGAAGATCTTGTGTGGTTTTCAACAAATAATAGTGTTCGTCCTTAAAGTCAATCGTGTTCAAATCAAAAATCAAAGTTTCGGAAACCTCATCAGCTGCAGCCTCTATTGTTGGAAAGAAAAATATCGCCGAAAATATGAATAACAAACTTTTTAGCACTACATGGTCCCCTTTCTGGTTTCAGAAATCACTTTTATTTAATAAATAATCATTTGCTTTAGCAAAATCGATAGATAGATAACTGTAAACTAGCAATAAGACTAATTCATTTTTTGAGTCGCGAAGCCATGGTACACCAACTGAAAACTTAAACCATCTGTTAGAAGTGCTTCAAATGAAGTTTCAAGGGCAATCACCGATTCATGCTCAGATAAAGAAAGCTTAGGCTTCACTAGTAGCATCTGACAAAAAGAACATGTCCCTCGATCAAATGATTAAACGACCTCTATCACTGGCAATCTATTCTGTGCTTTCCCCCTACTTTCAAACAAGTGAAAATTTCCTGAATCATCAAATGTGCCTATAACATTTTTCTATTCATTTCAAATGCATTTCCTTGTGGTCACCTTTAATACTACGCTCTTTTTCCGACTCATTTTATCTTGTTTTAAAAGAATGTTTATGAATTAGGATAATTGTCTGATCATTGGACGATTGCCCCCAATCATGCAACCTTCCTTCTGTATCAAAAGCACGTTTTCAGCAAAAAAAAGCCCCTTCTTATTCATTTGGATAAGAAAGGACTTTCTACGATCGTTCAATTAAAAAGATCAGCCTTACGTACAAAGTTGCGCATACCTAGACAGTCTCGCGGGAAACAGCTCTTACATCAAACTCTTCAATTCGACGTCTGGGTACTTATCTGCGAACCAGCGCATCGCAAATTGGTTCTCAAACAAGAACAATGGCTGGTCGAAACGGTCTTTCGCTAAAATGTTACGACTGGAGCTCATACGCTCATCTAAGTCTTTCGGATCGATCCAGCGAGCGATCTTGTGGCCCATTGGGGTCATAATGACTTCGGCATTGTACTCATTCATCATGCGGTATTGGAAAACTTCAAATTGCAGTTGCCCGACAGCACCGATGATATACTCATCACTAAGATACGTCTTGTACAACTGGATAGCCCCTTCTTGGACCAACTGATAGATTCCTTTGTGGAAAGATTTTTGCTTCATCACATTTTTTGCAGTGACTTTCATAAAGAGTTCCGGAGTAAACGATGGTAGCTCTTCGTAAGCAACTTTTAGTTTTCCTTCATAGATCGTATCGCCGATTTGATAATTTCCCGTATCATAAACCCCGATGATATCTCCAGCGACTGCTTCTTCAATATTTTCTCGGGTATCTGCCATAAATTGTGTCACATTGCTGAGTTTCATTTTTTTGCCAGTACGCTCAAGTGTCACGTCCATGCCTCGTTCAAAGGTTCCTGAACAAATACGGACAAAGGCGATCCGGTCACGATGGGCAGGGTTCATATTTGCTTGGATCTTGAACACAAACCCAGACATTTCTGGTTCATAAGGACTGACTTCATCACCAGCCAAAGTTTTGTGACCGTAAGGCGCTGGTGCAAAGGACAAGAAGGTTTCCAAAAAGGTCTGCACGCCGAAATTCGTAAGGGCGGAACCAAAGAACACGGGTGTTTGATCGCCTCGTGCGATTTTTTCTGTATCAAAGGCATCACCAGCTTCTTGCAACAATTCCACTTCTTCTAAAACTTGTTGGAACAGCCCATCTTCGGCAAATGGATGATCTGCAGGAAATTGTCCATTTTCATCTAGGGCAACTAAACGTTCCCCACCGTGATTGTCTGGACGATAAAATTCGACCCGTTGGTTATGGATATCATACAGTCCTTCCAAGCCTTTTCCCATGCCGATCGGCCAATTCATTGGAAATGATTCGATCTCTAAAAGATCTTCTAGTTCTTCTAATAATTCTAATGGTTCGCGGCCATCACGGTCGAGTTTATTGATAAAGGTAAAGATCGGAATACCGCGTTTTTTAACGACCTGGAAGAGTTTTTTCGTTTGCGCTTCGATCCCTTTTGCGCTATCGATCACCATGACCGCACTATCCACCGCCATCAAGGTACGGTAGGTATCTTCAGAAAAGTCCTCATGCCCAGGGGTATCTAAAATATTGACCCGTTTGCCTTGGTAATCAAACTGCATAACAGAACTGGTAACGGAGATCCCCCGTTGTTTTTCAATTTCCATCCAGTCGGACTTTGCGAAATTCCCAGTCTTTTTCCCTTTGACCGTACCAGCTTGGCGAATCGCGCCACCGAATAATAATAATTGTTCTGTGATGGTTGTTTTCCCCGCATCCGGGTGGGAAATAATCGCAAAGGTACGGCGACTATCTACTTGTTGTTTTAATTTTGGATTATCCATTGATTTTATTGCTCCATTTCTTGTATTTACAATGCGAACAGTGATCATTTTAGACTGTCGCTAGTTTTCTGACCAAATCAGTATATCATGGATAAGGGTGATAAAAAAGCAAAAAAAGACAAGAACCCCCTTTGACTACTCTCTTTTACAGAGTTAGGCAAAGGGCGTTCTTTCCATTTGATGGAAATAAATTAAAATGCTGGCAATAAGGTATCGCTATGGTCGTTTTCTAAAAATTCGCGAACTTTATCGCTAGTCATGGCACGGCGCAAAACGGCGATTTTTTCAGAATCTTGATTGTCTTCTCGAGCAACCAATGAGATAGCAAAGCGATCATCGATCGTTTTTTCTAAGAAAAGGGCATCGGCTGGTTTCAAACCGATTTTCGCAATATAGGTTGGGTAGTTGTATACCAAGGATACATTCGGTTCATCATAGGCTTCCGCAAGATTCAGTAAATCAACAGATAACCATTCAAAGTTTTTGGGATTTTCGGTAACGTCTTTAAGTGTTCCATTAACACCAACGCCATCTTTGAGAGTAATCAACCCTTCTTCTGCTAAAATCGCTAATGCTCGACCTTCATTGGACACATCATTCGGCAATGCAACTTTCGTTCCTTCTGGAATATCATTGATATCCGTATACTCTTTGGAATAAAAACCGACTTTTGCATTGTAGATTTTATCTAATGCCACTAGGTTTGCATCTTTTTCTTCATTATACATTTGCATATATGGTTCATGTTGCGCAAAGTTGGCATCGACCTCGTCATTATTCAGCAGCTCATTGTACTGGATATTGTCATTGACTTGGACCAACTGGATTTCCCAGCCATCTTCCACTGCTTCCGCTGCAACCTTTACGACATCGGTCATTGGTGTCGTTTGCGAAGCGACCTTGATGATTTTCTCTTCGCTCGCCTCATCCGAACTCGTACCGCAAGCCCCCAATACACCTAATGCCAATACACTCAATCCTAAAACAAATCTTTTTTTCACTTTCATTCCTCCTATTTTCGTTTATCAAGTTTTCTTGCTGCTTGATTGCCAATCCCTTGCAGGATAAAGACCAAAAGAATCATGATGATAATTGCAAAATACATGACGCCATATTCATAGCGTTGATAGCCATAGCGGATCGCAAAATCGCCGATACCGCCGCCGCCAACGATCCCCATCACCGTCGAATAAGAAACCATACTGACTGCCGTCGTCGTTAAAGATAAAATCAAGCCGCTTCTAGCTTCCACCAGTAAAAACGACCAAACGTATTGCCATTGACTGACGCCAAGGGATTTCGCCAAGTAAGAAACTTCTTCTGGGACATCCAGCAGTACTTGCTCCGTCAAACGAGCAAAAATACTCATAGCAACGATGCTCAAAGGGAAACTGGCGGGAATTGGTCCAAATGAGCTACCTAAAAGCATTCGCGTCAGTGGAATCAAGGCTACGACAAATAATAGAAACGGAAATGAGCGGATAATCGTCACAACGAGATTCAAACCCTCATAAAGAAATGAGATTTTTTTCCCACGACTGCGGCTAAGAAAGAGCCAGACACCTAGCGGTAGTCCTAAGACAATGGCTGCGAGCATCGAAATCCCCATCATGATCGCTGTTTCTTTCAAAGACTGAAGTAATTCAGGTAAATAATACAAAATACTCTCACTGATCGTCATGCAGCAAACTCCTCTCCACTTTGTCCACATAAGAGCTTTCTTTGCGGACAATTGGCTGCGGATGATTGACAAATTCCGCCGCAAAGACGGCATCTTCCAATACAAACACACGTTGACAAATTTGTCTGACTGCGGTTAGCTCATGACTAACGAAAATGACTGCTGGCTGAAACGTCTGTTGAACTTTTTGCAGTAAAGCAAGTACATCCGCTTTGGTATCTTCATCCAGCGCACTGGTGGGTTCGTCACACAATAAAACTTTCGGCTCACGGATCAACGCTCGCGCAATAGCCACTCGTTGTTTCTCCCCACCGCTCAACTTGGCTGGATAGATGTCGGCTTTGTCTTCCATCCCAACAAACGAAAGCATCTCCAACACCTTCTCCGATGATTTCCCCATTAACTTCAAGGGCAAGTAGACATTTTCAAAAACGGTTCGATTGTGTAACAGATTGTAATTTTGAAAAATCATGCCGATTTCCTGCTGCGCATGTAGCAGCTGCTTTTTGTTAAAGGGATCGATTCGTTTCCCGTCAAAGAGCAGTTCCCCACTGTCAGGTGTCTCAATTAAGTTCAAAAGCCGAAGCAACGTTGATTTCCCTGAGCCGCTTTTGCCGACGACCCCAACGATTTCCCCCGGCTGAACAGCAAAAGAGAGACCATCTAGGACGTTTCGATCGTAACGCTTTGTGATGTTGATCGCTTCTAACATCTTTTTCCTCCTAATCAAACAGCAACGCAAGAAATTCAGCGTTAGTCATCTGATGGATAAATTGCTCGATGGCAATATCCTTTAGCAAGTGGCTGATGGTGTCTTGTTCAAAATCAATACCTTGCAGTATTGATTCAAGTTCACTGATCTCTTTTTGTCCAAAAAAATCACCGGTAATTTGAATCGCTGCAATCTTGCCTTTGTTGACAGTAAAATCGACTTCAACGATCCCAACCTGCGCAAACCGCTTTCTTTTTTGCCATTCAAAAGCAGGCGCTTCATTAAAAATCCACTCATTGTTCGCGTAACGTTCTTCAAACAACGTTTGGATTGCTTGGCGATCCGCATCCGTCAAGACGATCTCTTGCTCACTGATTTCATCAATCGATTCTACTTCATAGATTCGGCAAAGGAGTGTATCTCGAAATGCCTTGGTATCCATTGATTGGTATTGTTCTGCCAAATACGGTTTAATATTCGTCACACTTTTCCGTACGGATTTCGTTGCTTTAGAGGCAATTTTTTCTTGGGCAACGTGTAGGACTTTTGTTAATTCTTCTAGATCCACATCATACATCAATGTGCCATGAGAATACGTTCGACCTTTTTTTGTATACATCGCATTGCCAGAAAACTTTTTCCCATCAATGAACAGATCATTGCGGCCATGTACTTCTACCTCCTTGGCTCCCATTGCCGCTAAGCCTTTCATGATCGGTTGTGTTGCACTTTGGTAGTCACCAAAACTCGTGGCATCTTTTTTGGTGACAAAACTAAAGCTCATGTTGCCTAGATCGTCATAAACTGCTCCACCGCCAGATGTCCTGCGAGTCAACACGATATTGCGACTCCTTAAATAGTCAAAATCAATCTCTTGATACGCATTTTGATTTCTGCCGATTATAACACATGGTTTTTGTATGTATAACAGAAGACAAGGTTCTGAAACATCTACGTTATTCATTAAATACTCTTCAGTTGCCAAATTGTAACGGATATCATCACTAAGCATACGGTAAAATTTCATTTCAAGCCCCTCGTTCTCATTAGATTTCTATGGATATTCTCGCTTTTCTTACGGAAAATTGCAATCAAACTGCTTAACGATAAGATACACGTGTTTTTTTATCTGTTTTCAAACTGTATTATTGATTAGATTTATCGTAACCGTTTCTTACAAACAAATCAAGGGGAATAAGTAAAAAAAAGGAACAAAAAAGACCAAAGCAGATGCCTTGGTCTTTCTCATTTCATTCATGCGTAACTTTAACGGCGAGGCTCATCTTCCTCAAAATCTTTGCGGAAATAGCGGCGTTCTTCTTCTGGTTCCACTTCGCCTTCTTCTGGATCATGGAAGATTACACGGATCTTCAAGACACGTGATCCTTCCATTTCTTCAGAAATCAATTTCACGTTATCGACTTCAAAGGAAAGTTTTTCTCCTTCATCTGGAATCATTCCTAAAGCAGTGATCAGGTAGCCTGCCATCGTATCGACGTCGCTCATATGCAAGCTCATATTGAAAGCTTCATTGAAATCATCGATCAGCATCCGACCTTGGATCACGTATTCTTTATCAGAGATTTTTTCATAAAGCTCTTCGACCTCATCGGATTCATCATCGATCTCACCGACGATTTCTTCAAGCAAGTCTTCTAATGTAACTAACCCAACGACTCCGCCGTATTCATCAAGCAAGATCGCCATTTGGTTTTGGGTTTTCTTTAATTCATAAAGCAAATCATCGATAAAGACTGTTTCTGGAACAAACAGTGGTTCTTGCAAGATCTGCTTGATGTCCATTGTTTCAAAGCCGTATTTGTAGGCACATTTCAAAAGATTTTTGGTATGCAAAATCCCAACGACTTTGTCTTTATCTTCATTATATACAGGAATACGAGAATAATTTTCTGCTAAAATTTCAGTCAAAATTTCTTCTACTGAGTCATTGATATCCACCATAAAGGCAGAGGTTCGGGGAACCATGACTTCACGGGCGACTTTCGTATCTAATGAAAAGATCCCTTGCAGCATCTCTAATTCATCTTCTTCGAAGACTCCTTCTGTCTCCAACATATACCGCATTTCATCACGGGTCATCTTTGTGTCTTCATCGTCAAATTCCATTGGAGTGATCCGCGCCAATAAGCTTGTTGAAGCAGATAAGAACCAGACGAAGGGTTTTGCAATAATCCCGATCGTTCGAATCACACCAGAAGTGAACTGGGCAACTTCTTCTGATTTGTTCATGGCGATACGTTTTGGATACAACTCACCGAAAACGATCGACACATAGGTCAAGATCGCTAAAACGATAATGTTCGCTAAGCTTTTAGCCGCCGTTCCCCCACCTAATAAAGGTGCCAGACGGGTCGACAAGGTATCTGCCAGAGATGCCCCAGATAAGATATTCACCAAGGTAATCCCAACTTGGATCGTTGACAAGAAATTTGTTGGATTATCAATGATTTTCAATAATTTTTGTGATTTGACATTTCCTTCTTCCGCTTTTTGCTCCACACGGTTTTTGTTGACTGAGACGACTGCGATCTCAGAGGCCGCTAGAAAAGCGTTGATCAATGTCAAAACGATCAATAATAAAATTTGCGCTAGAAGCGACTGACTCTCGGGGTCAGCATTCATAATAGCATTCTCTCCTTATTTTTTCATATTCTAAAAAAAATCGTGGGCTTAGCCCACGATAAAATCCTATCACAAAGTTTTTTTCTTTGCAATAAAAAACACCAGTCATTGATTATTCAATCAACCGTTCCTGATTTTTCTTAATTTTGTCATCTTTGATTAGGCGAACAATAAAGACGACAATCGTTCGGCAAATCGCATAAAATGGCACACCTAAGAAAATTCCTAATAAACCAGCTAGATTACCAGCAACTAATAAGACCAAAATGATCGTTAACGGATGGATCGCCAATGATTTTCCGATCACATTCGGGTAAATAACATTTCCGTCTAATTGTTGGACGATCAGAACCACGATACAGCATAGTAGCGCTCGGAAAGGTTCATCAAAGACCGTCACTAATACCGCCGGAATCAAGCCAAGATAAGGACCTAAATATGGGATCAAGTTCGTAACCCCTGCGATCACACCGAATAAAAAGGCATAATTGACGCCAATCATCCAGTAACCGATGAAGGTGAAGGTACCAACAAAGATACATTCGATCGCTTGCCCACTGATGTAGTTGGACAATGTTTTGTTTAGGTCGCCCAGCAAGCCAACGATCTGCTCTCGTCTTCTTTCTGGAAAGACAGTTTTCAGATTAGGAACCAGCTTTTCCCCATCCTTCAGCATGTAAAACAAGATAAAAGGTACGGTCACGATGATCATTGTTGCGGAAGCGATCGTACTGACGATCGATCCTAAACTGGTGGATAATCCACTAAGAAACTGCTGTAGCAATGAGCCGTAAGAAAGATTTAGGTTTTCTAATTGCTGGGCGATATCGATTTGTTTGAAGAATGGATCATCTGCGATTCTTGAGATCCAGCTCTCCATATTCTTGGCAAATGTTGGAATATTTTCTGCCAATGAAGAAATCTGACTCACCAAATTAGGAATAACACTGACGAAAATCAAGATGATGGCTGCTACTAATAACAATAGAACCAATATGACAGCAAACAGTCGTTTTATTTTTGTGGTTTTCATCAAAAATAGGACGATTGGATTTAGCAGATAATACAGAAAGCCAGCAATCAATACTGGTGCAAATAAAGTAGAAAAAAACGTGCCGATCGGTGCAAATAGAAAATTGACTTTACTTAACACAAACACGAGTGTCACTAAAACCAATGCTTCCAATGACCAAAAGAACAGTTTTGATTGTTTGAATTTGTCGAACAAAAGATTCCCTCCCTTTTTTATAACATTATAGTTGATTTTGTAAAAAAAAGCTTGCGACTTTAGCCGCAAAAAAAAGAAATTTGTAAAAAAAGTGGTATACTAATAAAAATAACGGAGAAATCATAGCTGAGGTGAGTTTTTTTATGCATATCGCACAAACAAAAGATACGCTAAGTGAGATCTATTTGGCGTCATTGAAAATACGAAATCAAGTGTTCGTGAAAGAGCAAGGGGTTCCATTAGCATTAGAAGTAGATGAAAATGAGGCATTGGCTGTTCATTTCGTCTTATATGACGATGACAATGAAGCAGTCGCAACCTTACGTTTTTTACCGATCTCTGATCATGAGGTGAAATTACAGCGAATGGCGGTGCCAGCTGCTCATCGAGGTTCAGGCTACGGCAGGCAGTTGATCGAGGGAGCGGAAGCTTTCATTCAAAAACAAGGAATCAAAAAAGTCACGTTAGGGGCACAGTTAACTGCCAAAGAATTTTACTTGAAGTTAGGCTATCAGCCTGAAGGCGATGTTTTTTTAGACGCGGATATGCCCCATATCAAAATGAGCAAAACCTTTTAACGAGCAGTGATTACTTAAAATAGCGACCACAAAACAGATCCTTCCTCTGTTTTGTGGTCGCTGCTTTTTATTCCTCTGCTTCAACGATCTCTTCAATCGCTGTCAGCAACGCTTGCGCCACCCTTTGAGCATAGCCTTCACTTGTAATCACCGCTAAATCAGTGTCACTGTTCAAATAGCCTAACTCCAACAAAACTGCTGGAATATATTGCTCTCGTAAAACATAATAGTTACCAAAACGAGTGCCGTTGGAACTCAATGCCACTGAACTACTCAAACTGGAAGTGATCGTTTCTGCCATCTCTTTTGCCCCAGTATAGTAATAGTAAGTTGTCAGTCCTTGATTGCTGTTTGGTAGCTCTGAATTGTCGAAATGAATGCTGATAAATAGATCTGGTTCCTCCGAGAGTGAAGCTGCAGTAATTTCAGACAGCGCTAAATAGCGATCTTCGGTGCGTGTATAACTGACTTGAATTCCCGCTTGGGTCAGTACTTCGCCGATCGTTTGGACGGTGGCTAACGTCAAATCTTTTTCCATGATCGTTTGATCCGTTGACAGTGCCCCAGAATCTTCGCCGCCGTGCCCCGCATCAAGAACGACTTTAAAGTCTGACAATTTTTTTGGAGTCTCCGAAAGTGGAACTTCTTGGATGGATGCAGAATGCTTTTCAATGTAACCCGTTATTCCATCGTCTGTTTGGATTTCAACCATCTCTTCTGTTTGACTAAGTACGGTTGCCCAACTTCCACGGTGGATCTTCCCGATGACGGTTTCTTGACTTGTTGTCTGATAGATCGATACATAATCGTTCTCACTTTCAATCGCTGCATCGTATTCTGAGGGATCCACGTAAATTTGGACCATGCTTGCCGTTTGAGCGACCTCTTCTGCTTGAGCGTCCGACTCGGTTTGAGCCGTGCTTTCTTGGGTCTCTTCTTGAATAAAATGATCATTTCTCAACACGGCAAAACCTGCCGCAAAAAGTAGAATCATGGTAGTACCGATAACAAGCTTCCCTTTTTTCTTCATTTGCTTCCCCCACTTTTTTCTTGGTCTTTCTATCATGGGACTAGCAGCTTAAACAGAACTTAAAGGCAACTGCTAGAAGCAACCCTCTCACAGCACAAAAAAACTTCAACCGAAATGGTTGAAGTTTCTCGGGAAAAATGAGCGATCCGACCCATTTCACTTATTTTTGAGACAACTGCTTGTAGCGATCATACCAAATGTCCACATACCCTTGCGAAAAGGGTCCTTTGCCATTATTGATCCAATCTACTAAAATTTTGACATTTTCTTTCAAGATAAAATCAATGTCTTGCGGATATTGCATAATCTTACTGTGCAATTCATACTCATCCACATCTAGTAAACGTTTCTCGCCATCAGGAAATACTTTGATATCAAGGTCATAATCGATATATTTCAATGCCTCTTCATCAAGTAAATACGGTGAAGCAAGATTACAATAATAGGAAACCCCCTTTTCTCGAATCATTGCAATAACATTAAACCAGTATTTTTTATGAAAATATACAATTGCTGGTTCACGGGTAACCCAGCGTCTTCCATCTGATTCGGTCACTAATGTATGATCGTTGACCCCTATCACTGAGAATTCACTGGTCTTTAAGACCATCGTATCCCGCCACGTTCGATGCAAATTGCCGTCATGTTTGTAGCTTTGAATGCTGACAAACTCTCCTTCTTTTGGAACTCGCATAGCAACCCTTCCCTCAGCAAGAAAACTTGCGTTTTGTTTGGGTGTTCATTACACCGACATCGTTAATATTATAGCAATAAAAGAAAGCTTTGCCTAGAAATCTTTATCGAGTTTCTGATATTTCTTTAATTGATCCACCAATTTCTGCTGGGGTTTTGGGAAAACATAGTTTTGAAAGGATTCTTTTGCTGCCCATTCGCTGTCTTGTAACGTGAGCTCTCCACGTTTTCTGCCGTAAAATAAAAGGACGTGCCATTTCAAATGACTAAAGATATGAGTGATTTCGCCAAAATGTCGTTTTTGCCAAACGACAGGCAGATCAGGAAAAATCTCGAGCGCATCATCTTCGGCAATCAAATCCAACTGCAGCTGCTCCTCTTTTGCCCATGTTCGCTGCAGAGCCTCGTACTGTTCTTTCGTCACTTCTACCAAAGGAAAATGCCACATAGAAGCCAATAAGCCTGTTTCAGGTCGCTGCACGAGTAAAAACGAGCCTTGATCTTCGATGGCGCCTGCGATGTAATAGACATCTTTTGGCTTTGCTTTTTTCGATTTCACTGGAAAGTCTGTTTGTCGATTCTCCGCATAAGCAAGACAATACTGACTGATGGGACACTCTTCACATTTCGGTGTAGTGGGTGTACAGATTCGTGAGCCAAGATCCATCAAGGCTTGATTAAACTCACCAGGTTCATCGGGGGAAATGATTGTTCTCATCGCCTCGTCAAATGGTCTTCGGCTGCTGGCTTTCGCAATATCTGCTTCGATACAAAATAACCGACTGACGACCCGCATCACATTTCCATCGATTGCCGGTTCTGGCAAGCCAAAAGCAATACTGCCAATCGCTCCAGCTGTATAGGGACCAATTCCTTTTAATGAGCGAATCTCTTCAATTGATTGGGGCATTTCTCCGTCGAATTCGGCAACGATTTGCTGGGCGGCAGCCTTAAGGTTACGGGCACGAGAGTAATAACCTAAACCTTCCCAAACCTTTAAAAGCTTTTGTTCTTCGGCTGCCGCCAAGTCTTGGATCGTCGGGAATTGTTCCATAAAACGATAGAAATAGCCAATCACTGTTTCCACTCGTGTTTGTTGAAGCATGATCTCTGAGATCCAGATTGCATACGGATCGTTGGTCGCCCGCCAAGGCAGATTGCGTTTTTCTTTATGATACCAAGTTAAAAATGTTTCTTGGAACGTCTTGATTTTTTCTTCATCCCAAGTTTCCCATTGCTTACTCATCCATTACTTCCTCATCTAAGAATCGTTGTATATCATCGATGGCAAACCCTTTTTGATAAAGGCCTTGCTTGATTTTCATTTTTCGTTTCATCAACGGTAACCGCTGATGCCGCCGCATAAGTCGGGCCCCTTCTCTTTGGAGCGCTTCATTTTCTTGGTCCTCATCTTTTTCCATCGGTAATTCATCCAAAATCATCTGAATGACTCCTTGATGAAAACCTTTTTGCATCAAATGCATTTTTATCTTTTGGATCATTTCTTTATGGCTTTTGTTGTGAAAACGACGCATCGCTTTTTCAGCCGTATGATAACCGACTTCAAACTGCATTTCCTCGGTATACAAAGGCAATACTTCCTGAATCACGGAATCTTTTAATCCTTTTTTTCTCAATTGCTGACTGATGACCACGGGTCCTTTATCACTCATACGGACTTGGGTGCGAATGTAGCTTTCTCCGTAGTTTTTGTCATCGATCAAATTCAACTCTTTCAGACGTTCAACGACTAAGTCTCGGTCTTGTTTTTCGATTTCTTTGTCTTTCAAATAGGTACGGACTTCCATTTCAGAACGCAGCTGATAGCTGATATAGTTCATGGCTTGCTGCAATCCTAAATCAAACCCCGCACTTTTTTTGATTTCTTTTAATTCTTCTTCACTCAGTTCCTTGCCTTTTAATAGCCGAAAACGGACCAAAAGATCTTCTGAGACCCGCAGCGTTTCACCTTCTGATGTCGCCACTTCATAAAATGGTCCTTTTCCTTTATTGATACGAATAATTGTATTCATCTTCTTCACCTCGCGAACGTACATTCTATTTTACCACAACTACGATGAAATTCCTTCTAATCAAGCTGAAAAAATGTGGTAAAATGAACTGACTATTTTTTTTAAGGAGTTCACATGGCAAATACACAAGTCCAGCTTGGACAAAAACTACAACTAACGATCAAACGCTTGGGGATCAACGGAGAAGGCATCGGGTATTACAAAAAGCTGATCATCTTTGTTCCCCGTGTTCTACCGGGGGAACAGGTCATTGCCGAAGTCACCAAAGCATCTCCCCGCTTTGCTGAAGCTAAGATGACCAAAATCATCAAGCCAAGCAGCGATCGCATCCAACCACCCTGCAAGTTTTACGACCGGTGCGGCGGCTGCCAATTGCAGCACTTAGTCTACGACAAACAATTAGACTTCAAAAAAGACCTATTGAAACAAGCACTTGAAAAATTTAAGCCAAAAGGCTACCAACAGTTTGAACTAAGGGATACTTTAGGCATGGATGTTCCTTGGCATTACCGCAACAAAGCACAATTTCAATTGCGTTACAACAGTCAAACCAAACGAATCGAAGCGGGTTTATACGAAATGGAGTCTCATCGCTTAGTCGCCATTGATGATTGCCTCGTACAAGAACAAGATACGCAAAAAGTGATCAACGGCATCGTCCAATTGTTGAATAAATACCAGATCCCGATTTACGATGAACGCAAGAACAGCGGGATTCTACGGACATTGATGGTTCGTATCGGGATCGCGACTGGCGAAGTTCAAGTCGTGTTTATTACCAACTCTGTCAAACTGCCGCAAAAAAATGCGCTGATTCGCGAGATCAATCAGCGCTTGCCGCAAGTCGTTTCCATCATGCAAAATGTGCAAAACAAAAAAACGTCCGTCGTCATGGGAGAGGAAACGATTCATCTTTGGGGCAAAGAAGCGATCGAAGAACGGTTGAATGAACTGACCTTCGACTTGTCCGCCCGCGCATTCTTCCAGCTGAATCCACAGCAAACCAGCATCTTGTATCAAGAAGGGTTAAAAGCCCTTGACTTGAGCAAAAATGAAACAGTCGTTGATGCCTATTGCGGTGTGGGAACGATTGGGTTGAGCGTGGCTCCTTATGCCAAAGAAGTCCGCGGCATGGACATTATTCCTCAAGCAATTGAAAATGCCCAAGAAAATGCACGCCGCATTGGTGCCCAAAATACCCATTATGAAACGGGAACTGCTGAGGAGCTCTTACCAAAATGGTTCAATGAAGGCTTCAAACCTGATAGCATCATTGTTGATCCGCCAAGGACAGGCTTGGATGAACGATTATTGCAAGCTTTGCTGAAACAACCACCGAAGAAGATGGTCTATATATCTTGTAATGTTTCTACTTTAGCAAGAGACTTGGTCCAATTAGCCAAAGTGTTTCACGTAGAATATCTGCAATCAGTAGATATGTTTCCACAAACCGCCCGCTGCGAAGTAGTGGTAAAATTGACTCGCAAATAATCATTCGCCTGACAAATCATCTTGTGATTTGTCAGGCGAATATTGTTTTCGTTGTCTTTTAAGCATAACGATTAATTGATTTGTAAGACGAGGACTTTCGTGGCAATAAAGGTGTCCCCTACTCGCTGCCCATAAAGACTTACCGATCGTTCAAGCTGCAGATCCGCACGTGACCCCTCCACGATTCGAGAATTATGCGATTGTGCATCATATAGAATTACTTTTATCTCAGTCTCGCTAGTAATCGTAAAGGATAATCTTTCCTCAGATGCAATCGCCATATCAAAGACTTCGCCGTCTTCCCCTGTTCCTTGAGAAATGTTCGTCAATTCCATCTCAAAACGATCACCATCAATAAGAATGAGTGTGCCCGTTTCATCTGCTTGTGCCAATTCCTCATTCGCTCGCTCTGCATCAGTCTGAGTCACTTGTTGCGCTTTTGTCTGATCGGTTTGATCGTGATTATTTTGGGTCTCGTCTCCACTTTGACTTGTTTGCGTTTGCGGCGTATTGATTTGGTTGTTGGTCGGTACGTTGTCGTTGTTTGTCTGTGGGTCATTCGCAGCAACACCACAACCACTAAGTAATGCCACAAACAAGATAATTGCTGTTTGTTTTTTTATCATAAAAAACACCTTCCTTTTATTCATAGCGTAATGCTTCGATCGGTTTTAATTTCGACGCTTTATAAGCGGGTAAGTAACCAAAAATAGTACCGATCAGCATTGAAAATGACACACTGATCAAAATGGATAACAATGAGATTGTCATCGGATACTCTAACAGACGCAAGGCGATCAGACTGATCAAAAGACCGACGATGATGCCAATCAGCCCGCCGATCACCGATAAAACGATTGCTTCTGTCAAAAATTGCTGCAAAATCACTTTACGTTTGGCACCCAATGCTTTCTTCAAACCGATCTCTCTGGTACGCTCTGTCACACTGACCAGCATCGTATTCATTACACCGATCCCACCGACGAGTAAGGAAATGCTAGCAATCCCCCCCAGTAAAATCATATTCGATCGATTGATATCATCGGTCATTTTCTGCACTTCATCATAGTTGCGGATGGAAAAAACAAAATCTGAAGGCGGAATACTCTTGGTCAATTCATGGCTGGCTTGAACGACTGCTGATTCTAAGACGTCCGCATTCGTTGCCTGAAACAGCACTGTTGGCCTTTGGTTGAGCTTTCCTTCGACGAAACTTTGGCTGCCTCGAGGGATGAAGACATATTTTCCTGACAGTTGCTCCGTGTCAGAAACAGCTACGCCAACGATGCGAAAGGGCGTCCCATTGATTTCGATCAGTTGATTGATAGGATCACGATAGGAGAAAAAAATTTCCGCCAAATCTTTCGTAATCACCGCAACTTGCTTTTGTGTCTGCAATTCGGTTTCAGTCATTGCTCTGCCAGCAAGGATCGTATGGGGCAAAATTTCAAAGAACCCGCGATCCATGCCTAGCACTGTCGTATCGGTTTGCTGGTCTCTATGGAAAACTGTCAGATTAGCTTCATAGAACAAGCTAACGTTCTTGGCGTGATCAATGGTCAGCAACTTTTGCAGCTCTCCTTCTGATAGTTGCGAGGCATAATCAGGCGAACGATCATTTCTGCCGCTTTCGCCCGCTAAAAAAGCACTTCTGGCGTCATATTCAATCCGCATCGAGTTAGTATCACCACCAATCAGTTGCTTTTTCATGTTCTCAGTATTTCCGTTGATGATACTCACAATGGAAATGATGGAGGCAATCCCAACAATGATTCCTAGCATCGTCAACAAGGAACGCAAACGATGCTGGTAGATTGCGTGAATGGCTAAGCGAATATTTTCGGTCATCTTGTGCCCTCCTCAACAACTTCACCATCTTTAATGACGATTTGCCGCTTTGCATAGTCCGCGACTTCTTGTTCGTGTGTAATCAAAACCACTGTTTTTCCTAGATGGTTCAGCTTAGTAAATAGCGCCATGATCTCATGACTATTAGCGGTATCTAAAGAACCTGTCGGCTCATCCGCTAAGATCACATTTGCTTCTCCTGCTAATGCCCGAGCGATCGCTACTCGTTGTTTTTGCCCCCCTGACAACTGATTGATCCTAAAATCGATCCGATCCCTCAATCCGACACTTTCTAAGGCGTGAATAGCTCGAGACGTACGTTCTTCCTGATTGACACCAGCATACAAGAGCGGTAAGGCAGCATTTTGTAAAACGGATAGTTTGGGCAACAGTTCAAAATTTTGAAACACGAAGCCGATTTTTTGATTGCGGATCTCGGACAGTTCATCTTCACTCAATTGACTGGTATTTTTACCATCGAGTAGATAGCTGCCCGTTGTTGGCGTGTCTAAACAGCCAATAATATTCATCAAGGTCGACTTGCCTGATCCTGATCGGCCCATGATGGAAACAAATTCTCCAGCATTGATTGTTAAGTTGATTTTTTTCAAAACGTGAATCTCACTAGTGCCCTGTGGGAACGTTTTGCAGACATCAATCAGTTGGATCATTTGGTCTCACATCCATTCCTTCTTGGATCCGAACTGTTGGGAAGACGAGCGCCACTTGCATATCCAGTTCACTTTCTAACAGATACATGGCATCATCCGTTTCATCTTCCATGATTTCCACGGATAGTTTACTGATTTTATGGTCCTCAACGACGTAGATGAAGGGCCTATCTTCTTCATAAAACACGAAAGATTTTGGCAGCTTGATCGCGGTTTGCTCTTCCTCAATGCGTTCTACAAAACAATGGATGCCAATACTAGGTGGCTCTTCACTTTCATCCAAAACGACCTCAAAACTAAATTGCGACAAATTGGGGTTTGCGCCTTGTTCTTCAACCACTACCGAAGGCTCTTTCATATCACCAACTCGGGTGATCTTTCCAGTCCATCGCTGACTGCCGCCATTACGGTCTCTAAGTTCAACCTTTTGACCAGGCTCAAGTTGATTGCGGCGAAATTCATCCACAGTCCCTTTTAAAAAAAGCCGACTGGTATCAACGATCGTCATAAAAGGATTCTCTGGGGCCGCTTCACTTGCGCTTCGATTCATTTGTCGCTCGTCCACGTCTTTAACGATTCCATCAATTTCGGCTTCCACGACGTCTGAGCCATGTTGCTCTTTGACTGAACGTAGTTCTAATTCTGCCCGTTCCAGCTCTAATTCGGCATCGCCAATGCTGCTTTCCAAGTTTTGCGCTTCTAGCAGTAATTGACTTTGCTGCATTTCCAAATCGGTTTTACGATCTTCCAGCCCTTCTTTGTCCTCTTCTTCCGCACTGGCAATTTTTTGTTTCGTCTCCTCCAGCTGATTCGTGACCTTATTGTATTGTTCCCATTTTTGATTCGTTTGCCGTCTTGCTTGTTCCACAGCTCTCGAGCGATTTGCCGTCGCCTGTTCTGCTTCTTTAATGGCCAAAGCCCCCTCAGGGTTAGAGTAAACAAAAAGAGCTTGCCCTGCTTTGACTTGATCCCCTGCCTCTACTTTTTTCTCAACAACTGATCCTCTTGAGCTATCCACCTTGACTTCAACCGTTCTTGCTGGGTCAACGACTCCTACTAAGTAAAAATCTGCTCTCGGTTGCAGATCTTGCAAAGTTATTTGAGTGATGGAAGGTTCTTCACGACGAGCAATCCCCCAGGCACTCGTCCAGCCTAAACTGCCGATGATCAGTAAACTACTGATGATCATGAAACTCTTTTTTGATTTGTTCATATGCTTTCTCAAACATCTCACCTTCCTGATTGGTTAATCGAATGACCACCTTTATTTAACCATTGAATCAATTTCCGTTTTGAACGTTTCTCTTAATATCCGCTGAAGATTTCTTAAGAAAATAGAATTTTTCCATTCTTTTTTTATTAATATGAAGAATTCTTAAGAAGAATTAGCTATTCGCTCTTACTCCTCTTTGCTATAATCAAGAAAGAATCAAGAACGAGTTAGAAAGGACTGTTTCATGCGTAGTAAATATTCTTCATTTGTCTTTTTTCTGGTTGGCTTCTTCTTATTGGTAGGAGCCTTATGGCTATTAAAGGAAACGAGACTCATTCAAATGGTGCTGGATAATTTTTTTTCAAACTTCGTTTTACAGGAAGTTGTGGAATCAAGTGATGGCGAAGGCGGGATGATCCTTGGTACATTTGTCGACTGGCGCCCTGTTAAACAATTGTTCTTGGCATTCTCCCTCTTTCTCGTTTTTGCCGTTACCTTGATTTGCTATTTTATCTATCATTATGTTTCAAGGAAAAAAATTGCAAGGATCGCCGAAGGAATTCAGCTCTTTTTCTCTCAATCGGAAGCAAGTTCGACGAGCAGCCTAGCGATCGATCATGAATTATTAAAAATAAAAGATTCGATGAACCGCAATGAGGCTCTTTTAAAGGAAGAAACACAGCGCACCAAGGACTTGATCACCTATTTGGCGCATGACTTAAAGACTCCCTTAGCTTCAGTGATCGGCTATCTCAACCTATTGTTGGATACGAAAAACTTGACCAATGAACAAATGACGCAATCCTTGACGATTGCTTTAGAAAAGTCTGAGCGTTTGGAAACGCTGATGAATGAATTTTTCGACATCACCCGTTTTAATCTGCAAGACATCCAATTGTATCAACGGGAACTTGATTTCGTCTTCTTACTGAAGCAAATCCAAGAAGAATTCTATCCGCTGCTGAAAGAAAAAGAACAAACCATCTGCTACTCTGGACCAGAGAGCTTGAAATTAAAAGCCGATAGTGAACAGTTGGCGCGAGTGTTAAACAATCTGTTAAAAAATGCCATTGCCTATGCGCCTGATCAAACCACGATCACAATGCAGCTAACCGTGGACGAACAAGCAGCAACTTTTATCCTAGCGAATCAAAGTGAGCCGATCGAACAAGAACAATTGGAGGCATTATTTGAAAAATTTTATCGTCTGGATCAAGCTCGTTCAACCAAGACAGGGGGAGCAGGTCTCGGATTGGCGATCGCCAAAGAAATTATTTTGGCACATCAAGGAACGATCCGAGCTGCTAGCAAGAACAATAAGATTCAAATGATCGTCACATTGCCTTTAGCGACAAATCAACATGAAAAAACGAGAAAGTCAGTTAACTGAAAAGGAAGGTCAATACGAGTGGAAAAGATACTTTTAGTTGAAGATGAAAAAGAAATTTCAGATTTGATTGCCTTTTATTTACGAAACGAAAATTTTTCTGTCATCACTTGTGCAGATGGGCATGAAGCTCAGGTACAGATCGAGCAAAACAGCTTTTCTTTGGCGATTCTTGATGTCATGCTGCCAGATATCACAGGCTTTGACCTGTGTAAAATCATCCGCAAAAAGCATCATTACCCAATTATTATGTTGACAGCTAAATCCGAGGAGATCGATAAGATCACTGGTTTGACAATTGGTGCCGATGATTACATCACCAAGCCCTTTCGTCCGTTGGAAGTGATCGCTCGGGTGAAAGCTCAGATACGCCGCTCGACTCAATACAACGGCTCAGATCAAAACAAATTGATCGTGAGGGAATTGGAATTAGATGTCAATAAGCGAAAATGTTTCTTGCAAGAAGAAGAACTTTCCCTGACGCCCATCGAATTTTCCATTTTAAAATTATTGATGGAGCGAAAAGGCCAAGTGGTAAGCTCTGAGGAAATGTTTCAAGAGGTTTGGGGCGAAAAATATTACACGTCTTCCAATAATACCATCATGGTCCACGTTCGAAACCTTCGGGAAAAAATGCACGATACCCACAAGAAGTCCTCTTATATCAAAACCGTTTGGGGGATCGGCTATAAAATTTAACACCAAAAACCGTCCTTTCATTGTACGAAAAGGACGGTTTTCTTGGGACTGAACACAAGCAAATCGAGAAACATAGAAAAAAGCTAGAACAGCTTCTTTCAGTTCCAGCTTTTTTTATTTAGAAACGTGCAACTACAAGCTTCTTTTATTTCGTAATCAAAGCATCTAAACTAGCCACTGCCAGACTCATCTTCGCGATTTTATCCAACAAGGCAAAACGGTTGCGGCGAATCTGTTCATCTTCCACCATGACCATTGTTTGATCAAAATAAGCTTCGATCAATGGGCGCAGTGCCACTAAGCTTTGGTAGTTTTCTTCCATCGTTTGATGTGGGAACTTGTCCTCTACTGTTAAGACCGCTTCATACAAGGCAGTTTCAGAGTCGTTTTCAAACAAGGCAGGATCAATTGCTGCTTGATCCAATTCGGCTTTTTTCGCTAAATTGATCACCCGTGTCAAAGCTTCCATCGATGGTTTGAAGTCGTTGTCTTGCAGATGTTCTCTTAACATTTGAGCCGTTTCAAACAACGTACTGATGTCTGCTTGACGTGCGCCTAAGACAGCTTCGATGACATCATGACGCGTATTTTTGCTGAGTAAGAATTGACGCAGACGACCTTTCACAAAATCGGTCACTTGTTCTTGACCAGCGGCAAGTTGAATCCCAAAAACTTCTGGTTGAGCATTAATGGCTTCACGAATTTCTTCTTGCAACTGAGCAAATGGGAAGTACCAGCGCTTTTCAGCTAGGATGCGGATAATCCCGTAGGTTTGACGGCGTAAAGCATAAGGATCGTTTGAACCGCTTGGAACCATGTCAACAGCGAAGAAAGCAAGTAAGCTGTCTAATTTATCCGCAATCGCTAAAACAGCCCCGATTTTTGATTGTGGCAGCTCGCCTTCTGCTGAGATCGGCATGTAGTGTTCACGAATCGCTTGGGCAACTGCTGGTTTCTCTCCTTGGATCAGGGCATATTTTTCCCCCATGATCCCTTGCAACTCAGGGAATTCCCCTACCATATTGGTCACTAAATCAAATTTATAGATTTGAGCTGCCCGTTGAAGGTCGGTCAGTTCTTCTTGTGTTAAACCAACGGTCTTCCCGATGATTTGCGCTGCTAGTCCGACACGTTGCATTTTTTCATATAAGCTGCCGATTTTTTCGTGGAAGGTGACTTGCTTAAGTTTTTCCACGCAATGGTCAATGGTCAGCTTTTTGTCTTCATTGTAGAAAAACTCAGCATCTTCTAGACGAGCGGTCAGGACTTTTTGGTTTCCTTTGATGACATTATCGATTTTCACAGCATCCCCGTTGCGGGCAGAGATGAAGTGTGGCAGCAATTCTCCGTCAAGGGTGCGGACATCGAAGTAACGTTGATGTTCTTTCATAGAAGTAACTAATACTTCTTCAGGGACAGAAAGGTATTTTTCTTCAAAGTCTCCTACAAAGGCTGTTGGGTATTCAACTAGATTTGTCACTTCTTCTAGCAAGTCTTCATCTAAATCGATCCGCCAGTTGTTTTCTTGAGCGATCGCATTGATTTGTGCGGTGATCATTTGTTGACGTTCGCTTGGATCAGCGATGACAAATTGATGCTTCATTTTTTCCAAATAGTCGTCCGCATGATCAAATGTGACTGCCTCACCTAAGAAACGATGACCTTTTGACTCGCGACCGGTAACAATATCAAGGATTTGGAAAGGAATGACTTGCTCACCAAAGAGTGCTACGATCCAATGAATTGGTCGGATATATTCAAAATCGTAGTCTGCCCAGTGCATCGTTACTGGGAACGTCAAACTCGTGATTACTTCCTGCAATCCTTTCAATACCTCAACGGTTGGTTGACCTTGGGTATGTTTCGTTACATAGACATACTCAACACCTTTTAATTCACGGAAGGTGATGTCATCGGTTGTCAATCCTTGTCCACGAACAAACCCTTGAGCTGCTTTCGACCAATTGCCTGCATCATCTAACGCGATTTTTTTCGCTGGTCCTTTGACCTCTTCTTGCGTATCCGCTTGTTTTTCAGGAATACCGGTGACATAGACAGCCAAGCGGCGAGGTGTGGAATAGGCTTCGATCGTTGTATAAGGCAATGCATGAGCATCTAAGAAAGCTGCCGTTTTTTCTTGTAATTGTTTCATACTTGGGGTTACGACATGCGCAGGTAATTCCTCTAAGCCGATTTCTAATAATAGGTTTTGTGCCATCTTATTTTCCCTCCTCAATCAGTTTTTGCGCCACTTCTGGATCAAGCAATGGATAACCGAGATTTTTCCGTTCTGCTACAAATAGTTTTGCTACTTGACGTGCCATGTTACGGATACGTGCGAGGTACCCAGCACGTTCAGTGACGGAGACTGCGCCACGTGCATCCAACAAATTGAAGGTATGGCTGCATTTTAAGATATAGTCGTAAGCTGGATGAACTAAGCGTTCATCGATACAGCGTTTTGCTTCTTTTTCAAAACGATCGAAGTTCCCTAAAAGCAAGTCTTGGTCACTGACTTCAAAGGAATATTTTGAATGTTCATACTCAGGTTGGCGGAAAATCTCACCATATTTGACACCTGCAGACCATTCAAGATCGTAGACACTTTCAACTTCTTGAATATAAGATGCTAGACGTTCTAAGCCGTAAGTGATCTCTGATGTCACTGGCTTACATGCTAAGCCGCCGACTTGTTGGAAGTAAGTAAACTGAGTGATCTCCATCCCGTCTAACCACACTTCCCAACCAAGACCTGCACAACCCATTGAAGGATTTTCCCAGTTATCTTCGACAAAACGAATATCATGTTCTAATGGATCGATCCCTAAAAGACGCAGGCTTTCTAAATAAAGCTCTTGGATATTTTCAGGAGAAGGCTTCATCACGACTTGGAATTGGTGGTGCTGATACAAACGATTTGGGTTTTCCCCGTAGCGGCCATCAGCTGGACGGCGAGAAGGTTCTACGTAAGCGGCGTTCCATGGTTCTGGACCGATTGCACGTAAAAATGTATATGGGCTCATGGTTCCAGCCCCTTTTTCTGTATCATAGGCCTGCATCAGCATACAGCCGTTTTCGGACCAGAATTTTTGCAGGGTCAAAATCATCTCTTGCACAGTTAGTTTACTCATCTTTTTCTTCCTTTCTTATAACGCATTGACGACAGGATAAAATTCGACAACTGATCCAGGGATCAATTTCACTTCGACCACGACATCTGCTTCTAAAACATCCGATAAGTCGTAAAGCATTTGGTCTGGACTCGTTGTAAATTCATGTAAAAGCTGTTCATCCTTTAAAAGGCGAACTTGCAGTGGAATACTTGCTAATACTTTGAGCTTTTTTTCGGTAAACGCACTTGCTGGAATCGTCATATCAAATAACATAAAAACCCTCCTTTGTTTTTGACTATTCTTGGTGTGAAACATAAAAAAGTCCCTATATCTATACAAAGTGTATAGATATAGGGACGATACATTCGCGGTTCCACCCTACTTCCGACAAGTCGGCAGCTTCATTGATCATGCTCACGGACGCCTGCGAAATAAGGTTCCAACTTGGCTTTCACTCTCCCAAGTTCGCTTCATGGAATGGTCTTCTTTCTTTCTTCCGATCATAGCACGGATTCGATTACCCTTATGATAGTAGTTGAAGCTAGGGTTTGTCAATGATTAATTTGAACTTTTATGCTTCTGGACCTAAATCCGCCTGATCATGAAAGACGATCTCATCAGCGATTTTCCCATCACTTTCAAAAACGATGATCTCATTCATTCCGATTTTTAAAAACGGTGCTGGGACGTACAAGCGCTGCTGCGGTCCTTTTTCCCAAAAACGGCCGATCGTATGACCATTGACTTGGACAAACCCTTTACCCCAGCCTGGCAATTCGATAAAAGTATCTGCACATTCATCAAAAGCACATTCAAAGCGCGAGAAACTTGGTTGTCCTTTTTGCCATTTTCCTTGGAAATCAATGGCATGCAAATTATCCATCGGTAAGGGATAGATTTCCCAGTTGCTTTGGAAGGCACCATTGATGATCACACCGTCTTTGATGCCTTTGTGCTGATGGTTCATTTTTACGGAATAATTGACCCGCCCCATATTCTCCACTAAGATGCCCAACTCGTTTTCTGATTCTGATAAATCGAAACTGTAGGTTTGACCGATTTCTTGATCGTAATCGATGCGCAAAAGTTCCTGGTTGATAAACGTATGGGCACGATCCATCGTATTGATCAGACGGTAGTCGGCAATCTTCCGAGCAGGCCCAATCAGTGAGCGATAATAGATATAACCTGTCGCTTGATTGCAGGCTTCCATCGATAACGGGTAATTACTTATAATCGGTTGACTGATCGTGTCGATCGTCGAAAACAAGGAGACTCGTTCTTTCACTGAGAATGTTCCATAAGCTTTTCGCTCAATTTCCATACTCAAGGGAAACTCAGGAATTTCCGCATAGTCAGCGATCACCTTTTTGAAGGCTTGGTATTTGGCAGTAGGTTCTCCCCATTCTGTCAACAAGGCATCGTAATCATAGCTAGTGACATCCGGCGCTAAGCGTTCATAATAATTTGACCCGTTCATAAAGCCAAAGTTGGTCCCGCCATGAAACATATAGATATTGACAGAACCTAATGCTAAACAATCCTGCAATTCCTTTACTGCATCTTGTGTTGAGGTCGTATGGTGCTGGTCGTCACCCCAGGCATCAAACCAGCCGATCCAAAATTCCATGACCATCAGTGGCCGTTTTTCTCCGTGAAATTTTCGAAGTTTTTCAAAATTTTCCTTGATGTTGGAGCCACAGTTGATCGTAGGCAATGCCAAGTCTTTGATACTGCCGTTTTCTAGCATATCGTGCCAAGGTCCGTCAGAGGTCACTAACGGCGTTTCTACACCATGCTGCCGCATCGCAGCCACCATTTTCCGCAAATACTCTTTATCATTGGCATAGCTGCCGTATTCATTTTCTACTTGCATCATTATAATCGGACCGCCTTGGGTGATCTGCAGATCCCGCACTTGTGGAAACAAATGGGCGAAATAACGAGTGATTTTTTCCATAAATGGGGGATAATCAAACCGAAGCTTCATCATAGGATCTTGCAATAGCCAATAAGGCAGTCCCCCAAATTCCCACTCCGCACAAATATAAGGTGCTGGTCGCAAAATGACATAAAGCCCTACTTCTTGAGCCGTTTGGATAAATCGCCGCAAATCAAGGATCCCATCAAATTGATAGACACCTTCCTGTGCTTCATGAAGATTCCAAGGAACATAGGTTTCGACGGTATTGCAGCCCATCAAGCGTAGTTTCTCTAAGCGATCTTGCCAATATTCAGGAACGACACGAAAATAATGGATCGCTCCAGAGATCACTTTAAAAGGCTTGTTGTCTAAATAAAAGTCATCTTCAATAGCAAAAGTTCGCATCAGTTACGCCCCTCTTTGACGATATAGGTGGTGTATTGCGTCAGCATCATTTCTGAAGAAAGAACCTTACCCGTCAGAAGATCCGTTTTTCCAACAAACATTTCTGGCAGCGGTTGTGCTTCTTCGTGGAAATTGATGATGACGAAAAATTTCGCCTCTTCATTTTCACGACAGGCAATTTCTAGTTTAGTTGCCTCCTCGATCACTGGGGTAATATCGGTCTCTTTGACGATCGTTTTGAAAAGCTGATCTTGCAGCTGATCTTCCAACTGTCCACCAAAGTAATAGACGGTTCCATCGCCAAATGTATTTTTGGTCACTGCCGGCATTCCTGCATAGAAATTGCTCGTGTAATGCGCTAGCGCTTCGGCGTTTTCTAAATGGATCAAATCGCTGACTAAATTACTTGTTCCTGTAAGTTCTTCATTAACTAACGAAACCCCGTTTGATTGTTCTGGCGCTAATGCATCGATTTCTTCCACCCAGATGCCAGCTAACTCCCGCAAGGGGCCAGGGTAACCGCCTAAGTGAACATTGTCTGATTGATCAACGATGCCGCTCATATACGTTGTAAGTAAAGCACCGCCTTGCATAACGAAATCAGTTAGCCGCTCTTGCATCCCTTCTTTGATCATGTACAGAACCGGAGCTGCGACTAGCTTGTATTTTGATAAGTCAGCATCCACGGGAACCAAATCGACCGCAATATTTTGTTCGTAAAAATAGCGATAGTAGCGATGGATCTGTTCCACATATTTCAGATCAACCGTTGGACCACTCGTATAGTCTAAAGCCCAATAATTGTCCCAATCGAAAATCACAGCAACCTGTGCTTGGGTTTGCGTGCCAATGATGTCTGAAAGCTGCGCTAATTCAGCCCCAAGAGCTGCTGTTTCTCGGAAAACCCGCGTGTCTTCATGACCGACATGTTCGATGACCGCACCATGGAATTTCTCACAAGCACCAATGGAACGTCGCAATTGGAAGTATTGGATCGTATCTGCCCCATGAGCAATCGTTTGATAGCTTTGCGCCCGCATCTGTCCTGGTTTTTTTAATGAATTATAAGGCTGCCAGTTTTGTTGGGAAGGTGTTTGTTCCATCAGCATAAAGGGTTGCTGTTTTAACCCGCGCATCAAATCATGGGTCATGGCTACTAAGCTCCATGGCGTATTGTACGATGGATAATTATCCCACGAAACAAGGTCCATTTCCTTTGCCCACTTGAAATAATCCAGTCCTTTAAAGGTTCCCATCAAATTCGTTGTAATCGGTGTTGTGGGATCGATTTTCCGAATAGCGTCCCGCTCCATCATGTAGTTTTTTAAAAGACTATCCGAGTTGAACCGCCGGTAGTCAATAGAAATTCCTGCAAATGCCGTCTTGTTATAGCCGATTCCTTCTGACAGCGCATTTGGCAACACGATTTCATCCCATTCATACACGGTATGACCCCAAAATTCCATATTCCAGGCTTTATTCAGTGCTTCGATCGTATGATATTTATCCTTTAACCAGACACGAAACGCTTTTTCACAGTTGTCGCAATAACATTCGCCGCCGTATTCATTATTGATGTGCCAACAAGTCACTTGTGGATTTTCGCCGTAACGTTCGGCTAATTTCGTTGCCAAGCGTTCTGCGTATTTTTGATAAACCAAACTGTTGGGACAGGCATTGTGCCGTTGCCCAAACTTATGATGGCGTCCATCATAATCGGTGCGAGCGACTTCTGGATACTTCTTAAACATCCAAGCTGGCAAAGCAGCTGTGGAAGTGGCTAAGACGATGTCGAAACCTTCCGTACTTAATTTTCCGATGATTTGATCCAATTCCTCAAAATCATAACAATTTTCAGAGGGTTGGATCTTTGCCCATGAAAAAACATTGACGGTCGCGCTATTGATACTTGCTTTTTTAAAGATCCGAATGTCTTCTTCCCAAATCTCTTTCGGCCACTGATTTGGATTATAATCGCCGCCAAATAGAATTCTATCAAAAAATTTTGTCATGTAAGTGAACGCTCCTTTAAAATAAAATGATTTCTACTCTCTTATTGTAAGGCTTTTCATTCTGTTGTAGTATAATACATGAAACACTATTTTATAACTTTTCGAAACACGGAGGTACACTATGCCTATCTACTTTTATCAAACCAATCAGCAGCTGCCTTTATCTCTGGAAAGCATCGGCAACGATTGGGCGCAAGATGACGTCGCTCGTCCTGATGGCTATCCCTACTTCCATTGGCTGCAAACCGAGCAAGGGGAAGGCCGAATCACATTTGGTCAGGAATCGTTTATCTTACGTCCGAATGAAGGCATTTTGATTTTTCCTTTTACGCCCCATCGCTATTATCCATTGACTAACTGGAAAACATCCTTCGCCACATTCCAAGGCCCTTTGGCAGCTGAGGTGTTAAAGCAGTACACGAATCAGCCCTATATATTAGCTGAAGAGTCAGAAACCTTTTCTTATGTCACCTGGATCAATCAACGGATCAAAGAAGACCAACAAATCAGTTGGGACCCGCTACGGGCTTCTAGCGAATGTTACCGCTTTTTATTGGCGATCATGCAAGAACGCTCAGGCAATCCAACAGAAAAACACCCGCTGTTCCAACAATATCTGGTTCCCGTTATACAAGAAATCGAAACGAATTACGATCAGGCGATCACGATCAAAGAACTAGCAAGGCTCGTCTATGTGTCACCACAGTATCTCTCACGTCTGTTCCAACGTTTTTTGGGGCAATCTACTGCACAATATTTATTGAACTACCGCATGACCCGAGCCAAAGAGCTTTTGGTGGCACAGCCAGATCTGCCCATTCAACAAGCTGCCTTCGCAGTGGGGTTTCAAGATGCAAGTCACTTTACAGCATTATTCAAAAAAAGAGTCGGCTTAACTCCATTGAAGTTTCGCCAACTCTATCATTGATTTTTCGGTTTTAAGACGTCTTGCCATTGCCCCATCTGATCGATAAACTTCTTACTTTTTAAATGAATGCCCACATATTCATCATATAATAAATCAATCACTCGTCGGATCGCGGCTTTCGTTTCTGGCTTTAATTTGATTGAAGCAATCTGCTCGTAGGATATTTGCGAAAATAAGCGAATAAAATGGATCGCCCGAGAATCAGCATGATAACGACGTTCGTCCATCCCCCAGTGCTGTTCACATAAAATACCGCTATATTTTGAGGAATAATCAAACCGACCGTCGGTTTTTCCGCAGATCGCACAATGGGTCCAATTCGGGGTGATCCCGAAACGGTGCAAAATCTGGATCTCAAAAATATTGGTGATGATCTCTGCGTCGTTTTCTTGATCCATTAATTGCAAGGCCTCATGTAAAAATTGGTATAGATGTGGGTCATAGACTCGATCATCAATAGCAGAATCAGCCAAATTCAATAAGTAGGTTGCATAACCAGCAATAAAAATATCACTTTGGATCGTACGAAAAGGATGGATGTCTTTGGCATTGTTTAAAAAGGACAAGCCTTCCGTTTTGATGGTTCCCATGTAGGTGGCTTCAGTATAGGAGAGCAGCGCTGGTGCCAAGGGGTTATTTTTCCGATGGGCACCCTTGACATAAAACATTTGCTTCCCAGCAGATTCCGTAAAGATTTTGACTAGCTTGTCTTTTTCTTTATGGTCTTTTGAAAAAAGCAAGATTCCTTTTGTTTCAACAAGATTCATCGTCGCACCCCATTTCTTTAAAAAAACTGATCCAGTTCGCTAACTGCATCAGTTTTTCTTCATTAAAACAGATCATGTTTGATCTGCATGTCATCAATACTCATCTTTGCGATAGCCATAATCTGTTAAGAATGTTTGCTTGTCGCGCCAATCTTTTTGAACTTTTACCCATAATTCCAAGAAGACTTTGTCATCTAACAAGTGTTCAATGTCTAAACGAGCTTTCGTACCGATCTGTTTCAGCATTTTTCCGCCTTTACCGATGATAATGCCTTTTTGACTGTCACGTTCGACAATGATCGTCGCTTGAATATGCACCTTGTCATTGTGGTCTCGTTTCATGGAGTCAACCACGACCGCTACTGAGTGAGGTACTTCATCTCTGGTCAGTAGCAAGACTTTTTCCCGCACCAATTCGGAAACGATAAAGTATTCTGGATGATCCGTGATTTGATCCTCTGGGAAGTACTGAGGCCCTTCTGGCATTTCATCGATCAGTAGCTTCATTAACGTTTCGAAATTATTGCCTTCTATTGCGGAAATCGGTACGATCTCAGCAAAGTCCATTTGTGAGGAGTAGTCTTCAATAATTGCCAATAAGGCATCTGGATGGACTTTATCAATTTTATTGATCACGAGGAAAACCGGTGTCTGACTTTGGCGCAATCGTTCGATAATAAAATCATCGCCCTTGCCACGCTTTTGGTCCGCACTGATCATAAATAGCGTCACGTCAACTTCTCGCAGTGCACTATAGGCGGTTTCAACCATAAAATCGCCTAAACGGTGTTTGGGTTTATGGATCCCTGGTGTATCGATAAAGATCAGCTGTGCGTCATCCGTCGTGTAGACCCCTTGGATTTTGTTACGGGTCGTTTGCGCTTTGTCACTCATGATCGCGATTTTTTGTCCTACGACTCGATTTAGTAGTGTTGATTTCCCAACATTTGGCCGCCCGACGATCGCAACGAAGCCTGATTTGTGTGTTGTCATTGTTGTTCCCCTTTATCTTGTGTTTTGGTGCGCATCAGAAGAGCTGCAGCAATTTTGGCAAGAAGATGATCGCTGCGACGACTAACGCAAAAAATGCGGTCATCAGCACGGCACCAGCTGCCATATCTTTGATTTTTTTTCCGATAGGATGGAAATGGAAATCTGTAAACATATCTACGACGTTTTCAAAGACGGTGTTGATGATCTCAACGATCCAGACTAAGAAAACAGCTAGCAGCAACCAGAGCCATTCCATTTGACTCAAACGGAAAATAAAGCCTACAATGATCGCAACGATTCCTAGTGCAACATGTTTACGCATATTGCGTTCCTCTTTAAAGACGGTTTTTATACCAGTGAAAGCAAATTCGATCGACGAAATAAATTGTTTGTTTTTCCCAATATTCTTATCTTTTGAGTCCATAGGCATCCAGTATTTCCTTTTGCAATCCAAACATTTCCTTTTCATCTTCAGGTGTCATATGATCATAGCCATTGATATGCAAGAAACCATGTAACGCCAAGAAACCCAGCTCCCGATCATAGGTGTGTCCGTATTCAGCAGCTTGTTCTTTCGCTCGTTCAATGGAGATCATAATATCTCCAAGATCACGCGGCAGCTCTTCAAGGGCTTCGTCAAAAATGATCGACAGCTCTTCGTCTGTTTCTTCTTCAAAGGCAAAACTAATGACATCTGTTGGCATATCTTTGCCGCGGTACTCCCGATTGATTTCTTGGATCGCCGCATTGTCCATAAATGTGACGGACATTTCTGTATCCTCTGGAAGTTCTAAATGTCCTGCAGCAAATTGCAACAGTCCTTCGATCTCTTTGATCTTGGTTTCCCCCACTGAATTTGTCTCATCTAAAAAGGTAATCTCCATTAGCGCTCTCTTCTTTCTTGTTCTTCTTTCATTTTCTCTGCTTCCGACTTCATTTTTGGATATTTGATCCGTGAATGGAAGGTACTGCAAAGTCCGTTGACCAGTGATTTTTCAATCATTCGGATTTCTTTCAAAGTCAGGCCTGTTTCATCCAGTTGACCGTCTAAGATCCGATCATTGATGAGATTTGCAACAAATTCTTGAATCTTTTGATTTGTTGGATTTTCCATCGCTCGAACAGCTGCTTCACAACTATCCGCGATACTCACAACGCCAGCTTCTCGTGTTTGCGGTTTTGGACCAGGATAACGGAAATCTTCTTCCGTTACCTCGGGATTACGCTCTTTGGCTTTCACGTAGAAATACCGCATCAAGGTCGTGCCATGGTGTTGACGACAAATGTCGATCACCATGCGGGGCATTTTGGCTTCTTCGAGAATTTCCGCCCCATCGATCACGTGACCGAAGATAATTTGTTTGCTGTCTTCAGGCAACAAGAAATTATGCGGGTTTTCGGCACCAGCAGGTAAATTTTCTACGAAGAAATTGGCATGTTTGACCTTGCCGATATCATGGTAATAACAAGCCACACGAGTCAGTAAGCTTTGCCCGCCGATTTCGGCAACGGCATTGGCACTAAGATTGGCAACCATCATACTGTGATGATACGTTCCTGGCGCTTCTTCCAGCAACTGTTTTAATAATGGATGATTCGGGTTACTCAATTCATTTAACACGATCATACTCTCATCCGTCACCAACAATTCGATGTAAGGATGTAGTCCCATCGTTAGCAAATAGCTTAAGAGAGAGCCTGCTAAGCCACAAATGATCGTGGTCCAAGTGTTCCCGCGAGCAAAATCCATTCCTTGGAAAATCACCAGCACAAAACTCAGTAAGAGCGGAAAGACGATCACCCACGCTACTGCCGTTTTCCCTTGACTAGCGATGCGGGCGCGCTTGATCATCGTTCCCATCAAGCCAGAAAACAAATAGGTGACTAAGACGGTCGTCAACAAGTTGGTTCCGCTAGAATCAAAGTAAATAAAGAGTGCACTGATTACTTGGAAAATCGCAGACAAAATCCCCAAACGACGGCTGGAGAAAATACTCAGGATCAACGGTGTAAACGCAGCTGGGAAAAACAGCGGGATAAAGGTCACTAATTCAGATTGGAAAAGTTGGAAAAACTTCATGATCAAAATACTGAATGCCATTGCCAAAATATAAAACGTGACCGCATTCATCCGTTTTTCCACGTCTTTCGTCTGTTTCGTGTAATAAAACACCATAAGCATCTGTAAGACTGTTGCTAACACTAAAGCGATCAATGGAAAAACAGAAAAGGTCTGATTAGTCATTCCTAAAAGCTGCAGCTTCTCTAGGGCATTGGCATCGATCTGCGAGCCCTCACGGACAATGATCTCTCCTTGATAAATCATCACTGGAGGAACAGCATCCATGGCGGTTTGCCGTGCTTCTTCTGTCCGTTTTTCATTTGGGATATCGTTCACGACGATTCCTTGATTGACTAAGAAACGTAAGACAGAAGCCATATCTGAGCTAACATCTAAGAACTGGATCTTATCTTCCGCCTCAGAACGGAACGTACTTAATTCCGTTTGGCGGATCTGTTTCGCCATTTGTTCATCTATTAATTGTAGCGCATAGGTACGCACTGTATTTAATTCATCATCACTTAATGAGAACATCGTCGTCAAAAAATTATTGGTAAATGACTGATAAAAATCTAGTTCATCATCACTCATTTTTTCAAATTCTTGTTTTAAGGCTGCGATATATTCATCTTTACTAGGTTTAGGGATATTTTCATCCTCATCGGCTTCAGCCACTTTTTTTTCATGAGCTTCATCCACTGATTTTTTGACTGAAGCAACTAAGTCAAATAAATGATCGATACGATCATGCTGCGTTTGCGCCAGTGTATCCTGATACGTGTACTCTGGTGGTACAGCTTCGGCAGCCAGTTTACGTTTTTGTTCCGTCGCAGCGGTATTTTCGATCGTTTTATTGGCACGGATATTTTCTTCCGCCACTTGACCTTCGCTATAATCGACATTGTTTTGTTTGACGCTGGTGTACATGATACCAATCGAAAAAAGAAAGAAAAGGAACATCAAAACTGGTAGATAGAATTTCCCAAGTCTTTCTCTAAATTTCCGTAGTGGTTGAATGATCATAGTTCTCCTCCTAAAAGACGATCAGCGCTTGTCTTTAAGATCTGCTTCTTCATATGCGCGAATGATCTCGGCAACAACTGGATGCCGCACGACATCTCCTGCTTCAAAATTAGCAAAAGCAATTTTAGGGATCTCTTGTAACGTCCGTTCGGCGTGGATCAGGCCGCTTAAAGTCCCTTTTGGCAAATCGATCTGGCTGGTATCGCCATTGACGATCATTTTAGAGTTGAATCCTAAACGGGTCAAAAACATTTTCATTTGAGCGATCGTCGTATTTTGCGCTTCATCTAAAATGACAAAGGCATCTTCTAGCGTACGTCCACGCATATATGCCAAGGGTGCGATCTCAATGACGCCTCGTTCCATGAGACGGTTCGTATGATCCATCCCAAAAATTTGATACAACGCATCATAAACGGGGCGTAAGTAAGGATCGACTTTTTCTTTCAAGTCTCCTGGTAGGAAACCAAGATTTTCTCCTGCTTCAACGGCGGGACGTGTCAAAATGATTTTTTGCACTTGGCCTTTCTTTAGAGCTGCAATTGCCATTACGACTGCTAAGAAGGTCTTTCCGGTTCCAGCGGGGCCGACACCAAACACTACATCATGTTTACGGACGGCTTCGATATATTTTTTTTGCCCAGCATTTTTCGCTCGGATCGGTTTGCCGTTACGGTCTTTGATGATCTCTTCTTCATACATATCTTTGAAATAATCAAGACTGCCCTTATTCACCATATTCAACGCAGTGATCACATCAGGGGTACTGATATTGATGCCTCGTTTGATCAACTCTTGCAAAGCCCGAATCACGGATTGTGCCTTTTCAGCGGCTTCAGTTTCTCCTACGATTTGGATCAGCTCACCACGAGTGTGAATGACCGTTCCTGTGGAGTCTTCAATAATTTTGATGTTCTTATCGTGGGCACCTAATAATAAACGAACGTCATCGTTTTCACTAAGTGTTATCTCGATCGTTATTGTTTTGTCTGTCAAATATGTTACAGCTCCTTTTTTGGCGTTCTTATTAATAATAACATAAGATGGAAAAAAGAAAAATTACTTATCAAGCACAACAGTCGTTTCCCCTTGTCCTTATGCTTTTTTTAAGTTTTCGAAATCAGAAAAAAAAGCCGCAAGCATGTCATCCATACTTGCGGCGTGAGCTTACATTTGATCCAATAATTCTTTAACGATCGCATTGACTTGATTACCGTCTGCTTTGCCTTTAACTTGTGGCATTACAGCACCCATCACTTTTCCAAATTCTTTGGAAGAAGAAGCACCAGTCTTTTCAATCGCTCCAGCGACGATTTGGCGGATTTCCGCTTCATCTAGTTGTGCTGGCAAATATTTTTCAACAACTGCAATTTCAACTTTGACTTTCTCTGCTAGATCATTTCGGTCAGCTTTCTCAAACTCATTTAAAGAATCACGACGCTGTTTCATCTCACGAGACAAAACGGTCAACTCTTCTTCTTCATTCAAGTCAGAACCTTTTTTGATCTGCTCATTTTGAATTGATGCTTTCAACATGCGGATCACCTGCAAGGTTTCCTTGTCTTTGGCTTTCATCGCTATCTTCATGTCATCATTCAGTGTACTTAGTAGTGTCACACTACCAGCTCCAATTCTCAAAACAGTAGAAAATTAGAATTTTTTGCGTTTTCTAGCTGCTTCAGATTTTTTCTTACGCTTTACGCTAGGTTTTTCGTAAAATTCACGTTTACGAGATTCCTGTAAAGTACCCGCTTTTGACACGGAACGTTTGAAGCGACGAAGAGCATCGTCAAGTGATTCGTTTTTGCGAACGACTGTTTTTGACATGTAAATTCCCTCCCTCCGAGCTTAAAAAGTAACCGTAGTTGTTATTGAAATAAAATCCCAAAAAACACGACTGTCCTTTAAAAATTATAGCTAACCCCTGAAAAAGTGTCAAGGCATTCTGTTAAAAAAGTCTTCGATCCCATCAAGTTTGTTTGGGTTTTCATTGACATTCTTCACAACGGCCCAAAATCTCGAAGCGATGTCCCTCGATCAAGCAGCCAGGAAGCTGTTCTTGGAAGAAGTCCATCGGGCAAATATGCAGTTCTTTTGTTTTGCCACAAACCGTGCAAATGAAGTGATGGTGATGATGGTCCTCTAATTCTGCACAGCAGTTATAGCGAAACTTCATCTCCCCGTTCAGCTCTGTTTCTTCTAAAATACCGATCTCAGAAAAATCATGCAAATTACGGTAGATCGTATCATAGCTCAAGCCAGGATACTTTTCTGACATGTATTCATGAATTTCCTTGGCTGGCAAATAGCGATTGCGCTTCACTAAATAGGTGATGATCGCTTCTCTTTTTTTGGTATATTTAAAGCCATTTTCTTTCAATGTAGTCATGGCATGCTCAATAAGTGTTTGATTTTTCATCGTAGGCCCTCCTGATAAATCAAAATCATTCCGATTCTATCGATCTTAAGTATGGTATAATGAAATCAATAAAAAAGCAAGAGAGGATTTTTCTTATGAAGCCAACTGAACCTGAACAACCAGACTTGCAAGAAAAATTGCAAACCAGTGCCGCAGTGACGATGTTCGTGTTGTCGGACTCTGCCGGCGAAACGGCATCGAAGCTTGCACAAGCGACAATGGCCCAATACCCCAGCGTCGAATTTAACCTTTTTAGACGCACGTTTATCCACACAAAAGAGCATTTGATCAAAGCTTTGTCTGATGCAAAAAAACACAACGCCATTATTCTTCATACCTTGATCAAAGAAGAACTTGTGGATTTGACGAATCATTTTTGTGAAGAAGCTGACCTTTACCATTTCGACGTATTGACCCCTCCAGTAAGTGAAGTAGAACGACGAACTGGCGTAGCACCTTCACGAGAGCCAGGGGCTTTGCACCACTTAAACGAAAATTATTTCAAACGCATCAAAGCCATGGAATTTGCGGTTATGTACGATGATGGGAAAGACCCTCGTGGCTTCTTGGAAGCAGATGTCGTGTTACTAGGGGTTTCTCGGACGTCAAAAACGCCTTTGAGTCTATTTCTAGCAAACAAAAATTTAAAAGTTGCTAACCTGCCTTTAGTACCGCAAGCCCACATCCCAAAACAGCTCTGGGAAATCGATCCGAAAAAAATCGTCGGGCTAACAAACGATCCGAATGTGTTAAACAGTATTCGCAAAGAACGGATGCGCTCCTACGGCTTGAACCCAGATTCTGCGTATTCCGATATAGAAAAAATCAAAGCGGAGCTGACGTTTGCCAATGATCTGTATGAAAAACTAGGCTGTGTCGTGATCAATGTCGCTTCTCTTTCCATCGAAGAAACCGCCTCTATGATTTTAAATGCATTAAACTTAGAAGATCATAGCTATTACACGTCAGAAACGAAAGACTAACATCGATGAAGCAATGAAAAATGGTGAGCAGAAAATCTTCTGCTCACCGTTTTTGGTCTGTGGCTCATTTATTATTATTCTCTTTTAGAACACTTGCAGCCCTTCACGATCGATTTGTAATTGTTCGATATACGCATTGCTCTCCAAGGCATGCAAAAGTTTTGAGATTCGTTCTGCCCGTTCCTCTGGGACGATCGCTAAGACCGTGGGACCTGCGCCGCTTAAGAAACAGCCATAGCCGCCTTCTTCTTCGCAGATTTGGCGAATGGTCGACAAGTGCGGCACAAGCTTTTCCCTATAGGCTTCATGAAAACGATCCTGCTGCATCAATTTTCCTGCAAGAGGCAGATTGCCATTGATGACCGCTGCGATCATCACGTTGGCGATCGCACTGGCTTCGACAGCTTGCTCGTGCGAAAGGGTCTGCGGCAAGACTTGACGACTTGCTTCAGTCAACAGTTCTTCATGAGGAATATAGGCAATGATCTCGCACTCTGGAAAATGATGCTTGACTAAATACGTATGCTTGTGCTGATGGTCGTAAGCAGCAACCGCAAAATCTCCATAAATCGCTGGTCCAACGTTGTCAGGATGCCCTTCGATGGCAGTTGCGATCTCAAGCTTTTGTGCTGCACTCAGATTCATGTGGGCCATGCGGTTGGCTAGTTCAATCCCGGCGACGATCACCGAGGAACTGCTGCCTAAGCCTCGTGCCAAAGGAATGTCCGAACTCATTCGGATTTTCAAAGGCTTCATGTTTGGTGCTAATTTCAATGCCACACGCAAAAGCAAGTTGGTTTCATCCGTTGGGATCTCTGAACCTAGCTCATGGATGATTTCCCACGTATCGTTTTCTTTTAAAACTTCAATGAACAAATACTTTGACAGGGCAATCCCGCAGGAATCAAAACCAGGCCCTAAGTTCGCACTGGTTGCAGGAACGCGGATCTTCATAGATTGGCAACTCCTTCACGAAGATGCTGACGCATTTCTTCTAAATCACTCATCTTATTGATGGTTACTTCCGTCGCTTTGATAGCTGTATCAGGATCTTTCAGACCATTTCCAGTAAAGACGGCAACGACAGTCTCACCTGGTTTGATTTTCCCTGCTTTCACGTGCTGGATGACACCAGCCAGCGAGGCAGCTGAGCCTGGTTCAATAAACACACCATCTTGCGCAGCAATTTTACGGTAAGCATTCAAAATTTCCTCATCGGTTACTGCATCGATGTGTCCATTTGATTCATCACGAGCGGCTTCTGCTAACTGCCAGCTGGCTGGATTGCCGATCCGAATCGCTGTAGCAATCGTTTCTGGTTGTTCGATGACTTCACCACGGACGATCGCAGCAGCACCTTCAGCTTCAAACCCATGCATTCTTGGCAACGCGGTGCCTTTTTTCTCATGCCATTCTTTGAACCCTTTCCAATATGCCGAGATATTCCCTGCATTACCGACAGGAATCGCAAGAACATCCGGTGCTTGTCCTAATTGTTCGCATACTTCAAAGGCCGCTGTTTTTTGTCCTTCTAAACGATAAGGATTGACTGAGTTTACTAGCGCCACGGCTTCGGTTTCTGCAATATCTCGTACTGCTTTTAACGCTTCATCAAAGTTTCCTGGGATCGAAATGATGTCGGCTCCATAAACGATTGCTTGCGCCAATTTTCCCATAGCGATCTTGCCATCTGGAATAACAACATAGGCTTTGATCCCCGCTCTGGTCGCATAAGCTGCTGCTGCCGCACTGGTATTTCCTGTCGATGCACAGACGATTGCTTTGGCACCTTCTTCCACCGCTTTTGCCACCGCCATGACCATCCCTCGGTCTTTAAAAGAGCCTGTCGGATTCAGCCCTTCGTATTTTCCATACAATTGAATCCCTAATTCCTTGGAAAGGCTTGGTAAGGGAATCAACGGCGTGTTGCCTTCAGCCAGCGACAATGCTGGTGTATTTTCGTTGACTGGCAGATATTCCTTGTATTGATGCAATAATCCTTGATACATGTTTATTCCTCCATCACTTTCATTATTTGTATGTCTTGTGCATCGGTATAAGTTGCGAGTTTTTCTGTTAGCTCTTTTTCGCTCATTGGATTGGTGATTCCAGCTATTCGTTGGTCTGCTTCGTTGAACACCGTTTGCTCAAACGCAAACCATTCTGGAAGAGCGTTCCCTTTGATCTCTTGACTTGAAAAAGACACGTAATGCCGGCTAGGGACTTCTTCTACAGATGCTAATGCTGTTTCTTTTTCAAAAGTTAGAAAAGGTTCAACGATCCCAAAGCTTTTATTTTTTGCTAAAACGGTCAAATCCGCTACCACGCTGGTGGCCGTCGGTCGTGATCCTGCTCCTGGTCCATAAACCATTGATTGATCGATGCCTTCACTCTCGATAAAAATGCCATTAAACTCGTTTTGGATCGTCGCTAACGCATGGTTTTTCGGCACTAATACAGGTCCAACTGACACAGTAAGGGAACCGTCAACTGTCTTTTGTGCTGCACCGATCAACTTCACTTCATAACCAAAGGCTTGTGCCTGCTTAATATCTGCCACAGCTAAGCCGCGGATGCCTTTTGTTGCCACATCAGCAACATAGATCGTTTTCCCAAAAGCAAATTTGGTCAGGATCACCATTTTATAGGCCGCATCGATACCGTCAACATCATTAGTAGGATCTGATTCGGCAAAACCTTTTGCTTGGGCTTGTGACAAAGCATCTTCATAGGTCCTGCCATCTTCCGTCATTTTTGTCAGCATATAATTGGTCGTCCCATTGACGACACCAAAAATCCCAGTGATGGTATCAGGCAGATAGTGGGTGCTCAATGTACGCAAGATCGGAATGCCACCACCCACGCTGGCTTCATAATAAAGAGACACCCCGGCTTTTTCAGCGATTGCCAGCAGTTCAGGTCCATGGGTGGCAATCAAGTCTTTATTTGCCGTCACAACGTGCTTCTTATTTTCTAAAGCAGCTGAAATAAACGCTTTTGCCGGATCGATCTTCCCGATCAATTCCACAATTACGTCGATGGTCTCATCTTCAAACAACTCATTTGCCTCATTCGTCAACGCAAACCCGTACTTAGCCGCTAACGCAGACTTATCCTCGTAAGGCGAAGCTAATGCTTTCGTGATTTGCACACTGACTCCTGTGCGTGCCAGAATGGCTTCTTTTTGCTCTGCCAACACTTGGCATACCCCGCTGCCGACAACACCCATTCCTAATAATCCAATGTTCAATTGCTTACCCATAATGCCCCCTAACTGAAAACGTTATTAAAAACCGTTCATCTAATTTTAATATTTCCACTAGCATACCAAAAACAATAAGAAAAAACTAGGACTTTTGAGAAATTCTCGCCCTAGTTTTAACGGTGATGGATATGTTCGAATGTTTTTTGCAAAATATCCACAACATGTTTGTCATCAAGACTATAAAGGATGGTTTTTCCTTGTCTTTCCGACTTTACGATCCGATTATCTTTCAAAAGTTTCAGCTGATGAGAAACTGCTGATTGTTCCATATGTACTTGTTCTGCAATCGAAGTGACATTGCGCTCTCCTTCTTGAAGAGACAACAAAATTTTTAGTCTAGTGGGATCACTAAGCATTTTAAAAATCTGTGTTACTTGCTGAATTTCTTCTAGTTTCGGCGTAGTCATCGCGCCACATCCTCTCTTATTTCCTTTTGCATTTTAGCCCTTGATAGACAGCTTGTCAATCAATGCTCGACGATCAAGGAGAAGAAACGAGCTAAAAGACAAGAATAGATCCAAGCGTCAGAAAATTCCCTTTAGAAGCTTCGGTCCCTCAACACCTGTTTGCTGAGGGAAGCGAACGCTTCTTTTTCTACCACTCGGATCATTCAGTCAATTGCAATTTTTTTGATTATGAAGACATCAGATGACTTTATTCACCTGTGATTTCTTCGATCGCTGCTTGCAGATCAGCAATTTTTTGTTCTGCTGCTTCTGCCGTATCGCCTTTTACACCAATATAAAACTTGATTTTAGGTTCGGTCCCAGAAGGACGAACAGCAATCCAGCTTTCATCTTCCAAGGTGTATTTCAAAACATCAGAAGGCGGTGTGGTCATTTTTTGTTGGTGACCATCTAAGCCCACACGAGTCAACAATTTAAAGTCTTCTGTTTGCACGACAGGGGTTCCTGCGAAGACGGAAGGTGCTTTTTCACGGAAAGTCTTCATCAAGGCAGCAATCTTAGTTGCCCCTTCCATGCCGCTCATCGTTACAGAAATCGTTTTTTCTGCATAGTAGCCGTACTCTTCAAAAATATCTTGCAGACCATCATACAATGTTTTGTCTGATTGTTTGTAAAAAGCAGCCACTTCTGCTAATAAAACGAGCGCTTGGATCGCGTCCTTGTCCCGTACAAATGGTTTAACTAAGTAGCCATAGCTTTCTTCAAAGCCAAACATGAAAGTTTGAGAATGGTCTTTTTCAAATTGTTGGATTTTTTCGGCAATAAATTTAAAGCCAGTTAAAACATTGATCATATCAACATCGTAGGCTTTAGCGATCGCTGTTGGCAATTCACTAGAAACGATCGATTTTAAGACTGCTGCATTTTCTGGCAATGTTCCAGCTGTTTTATGGGCTTCTAAAATGTAACGGATCATCAATGCACCTAACTGGTTACCTGTCAAGACTTGGTAGTTGCCATCTGGCATTCTTACTGCAGCCCCTAAGCGATCGGCATCTGGATCTGTTGCGATCAATAAGTCAGCACCTTCTTTTTCTCCTAAAGCAATCGCATATTCAAAGGCAGAGTGCTCTTCTGGATTCGGTGATTTTACTGTGCTGAAGTTTGGATCAGCAACCGCTTGAGAGGGTTCAATAATGAATTGTTGGAAACCAGCTTGTTTCAACGCTTTCTCGCCAAGCATCCGCCCTGTTCCGTGAAGTGGTGTATAAACAAGTTTCAAATCTTTGCCCACCGTATCGATCAATTCTTGATCGATCGTGACTTCTTTGATTTCTTTCAGATAGGCAGTATCGATTTCTTCGCCAATAATAGAGATCAAGCCGCTGTTTTTGGCTTCTTCTTCACTTAATACAGGGATCTCCAACGGATTTTCAATTTCCCGAACAAATTTTGTCAATGCATCCGCATCTGCTGGTGGCATTTGCCCACCATCTTCCCCATATACTTTGTAGCCATTGTATTCGGCTGGATTGTGAGAAGCAGTGATCATGATTCCAGTAAAGGTTTTTAAGTAACGCACAGCAAAAGATAATTCTGGCGTCGGACGTAAGCTTTCAAAGACAAAGGCTGGAATATCATGTTTTGCCAATGTTTTTGCTGCTTCCATCGCGAACTCAGGTGAAAAATGACGGGAATCATAGGCAATCGCTACGCCACGACGTCTTGTTTCGGGATCTTGTGTATCCATAAAGCGAGCCAAGCCTTCCGTTGCTTGACGAATCGTATAAATGTTCATCCGATTGATACCAGGTCCTAAAATCCCACGCATGCCAGCAGTCCCAAATTCCAAAGGCATATAAAAAGCGTCTTCTAACATCGCAGGATCTGCTTCTAATGCGGTCAATTGTTCTTTTAATTGTGGATCTAAGTGTTCACTGTTTTTCCATTGATTAAATGTTTGTTCCCATGCCATAAAATAACCTCTCCTTTTTCCGTTAAAATGCTCTAAAATTAGTATAACACTACTTACAGATTTCTCAAAGAATAACCAAACGAAAAATAAAAAAAGCTGCTATCAAAAGTGATTGACACTTTAAAAATAACAGCTAATTCCATTAGATTATTTTGTTAATTGCGCATCCTTTTGTGTTTCAATAAAATCAAACACTTGTTGACCAGCAATACTGCCATCGCCGACTGCCGTTGTGATTTGACGCAAGCCTTTTTCACGAACATCGCCAATCGCGTAAACACCAGGAATTGAAGTTTCCATCTGATCATTTGTTAAGATCCAGCCAGCATCATTCGTGATACCGCTAGCTTTGAATGGTTCTGTCAACGGATCTAAACCAACATAGATAAAGACACCGCCAGCAGCTTCTTCTGTCACTTCATCCGTTTTTACGTTTCTGATTTGCACGCCAGTTACGACCATCTCATTGCCTTTGATTTCTTCCACAACAGAATCCCAAATAAAAGAGATTTTCTCGTTGGCAAATGCGCGGTCTTGGATGATTTTTTGTGCTCGTAATTCATCACGACGGTGAACGATCGTTACTTCAGAAGCAAATTGCGTTAAGTAGATCGCTTCTTCGACTGCTGAGTCACCTCCACCAACAACGATCAAGCGTTTGTTACGGAAAAAGGCACCGTCACAAACCGCACAGTATGAAACTCCGCGTCCTGCGAATTCTTCTTCGCCTTTGACGCCTAACTTTCTATGTACACATCCTGTGGCAATGATGACTGTTTTCCCTTGATAGGTTTTGTCTTCGGTGGCAACTTCTTTGAACTCACCTTGATCCGTGATGCTTTGAACGATCCCATAGGCATTTTCAACACCAAATTTAATGGCACCTTCATACATTTTAAATGCTAATTCAGGGCCTAAGATTGATTCGAAGCCAGGATAGTTTTCAACCTCAGCCGTATTGTTCATTTGTCCGCCAGGTGCTCCTCGTTCAATCATTAGTACTGATAAATTCGATCTTGACGCATAAAGCGCTGCTGTCATCCCCGCAGGGCCTGCGCCGATGATAATTACATCATACATATATTTCCCTCCAATTTGGACTACCCATACTTTACTTTCAAAAGCAAATTCTTTCAACTCATCTGCTTACAAAAAATAATAAGATATTCCTGCTTTTACTTTTGAAAATTACATTGACTTTCTTTTCAATTTTTGTAAAATTTTCACGATACGTCTATTATATAGAAAATAAGGAGTCCTTACAATTGAATAAGAAAAAACTTTTAGGAAAATCAGACCGTGAACTGATTTTTCTCAGCTGGCCGATTTTTGTTGAGCTATTTTTGCGGGTCGTTATTGGGAATGTCAACGTTTGGATGATTTCTCATTATTCCGAGCCAGCAGTAGCGGCCGTCAGTGCGGCCAATCAACTATTGAATTTAACGGTCTTTATTTACGGTTTCATCACCGTGGGTACTCAGATCATTATCGCACAATTGATTGGTGCGAAAAAACGCGACCAGATACCGAAAGTCATCAATACCGCTCTTTTTGGGTCATTGTTCATCGGGATTTTGATCAGCTTGATGTTCCTTTTCGGCTCAACCTACCTTTTGCGATTCATGGGCTTAGATGCTGAATTAGTTGCTTTAGGTCATGGATACTTACAAGTATATGGCGGAAGTCTGTTCCTTTCATCGATCACGGCAGTCATAATTGCTGTCATGCGTAGCCACAGTTTCACAAAACCTGCGTTATTGGTACCGATGTTTGCTAGTATCCTAGCCGTCATTGGCAATTACTTTGTCTTATACAGCCCCTTTGGTTTACCGAATTTCGGTGTGACTGGATTGGCATTTTCTAGCGTCTTTGGTAATTCGATCGGTTTACTAATTGCCGCCATGTTGCTGAAGAAACATGTGAATTTTTCTGTTTTATCTGCCCGTTTCTCGAATGTCTCTTGGGGCGTGATGAAAAACATTTTGACTTACGGATTGCCTTCTTCTGGCGAGTCTCTTTCCTATCAAGGAGCGCAAGTCGTGGTGACGATGATCGTGGCTCAACTTGGCGCAAGTGTCTTGATTGCAAAATCTTACGTAACAGCTATCACCCAATTTGTTTATTTGATCGCCTCCGCATTAAGTCAAGGAAACCAAATCATGATTGGCCGCAATGTCGGTGCGGGTGAATTCGATCGTGCGCATCAGCGAGGCATGCGCACGATGGTGATCGGCATCATCGCCTCGGTAACGATCTGCTTATTGACCTATCTATTTATTGAACCGATCATGGGGATCTTTACTTCCAATACCGAAGTAATCGAGATTGCTAAAGGTGTCTTTTTAGTAGAGATCGTCTTAGAAACAGCGCGTGCAGTCAATATGATCCTAGTTGGTTCATTAAATGCAAGTGGTGACGTGAAGTTCCCATTGATCTGCAGCCTAATTGTTCTATGGGTCATCAGCTTACCGTTTTCCTACTCACTGGCCATCGTCTTTAAATTTGGCTTGATCGGCGTTTGGATCGCTTATGCCATTGACGAAGCATTGCGCAGCGTCTTAATGATCTATCGCTGGCATTCTGGGGTATGGAAAACTAAATCTGTCGTTCATCCACAAGAAGCAGAACCTGAAGTCTTACCAGAAGCATAATAAGAGTCCAGTGGTCCCAACGGCCGCTGGATTTTTTGTTTTTTATAAGAAATAAAATGCGCCAAGAAGTTTGCTTGGTTTTTTTGAAGACTTTGCTCTATACTTGTCTCAGAAGCTATCGACTATGATTTACATTAAAAGGAGCGTTTGCTATGTCAATCTATGACTACCAAGCAACATTAGAAAACGGCGAAACTTATTCGCTAGCAAACTACGAAGGTCAACCGCTGGTGATCGTCAATACAGCTACAAAGTGCGGGTTGAGCCCGCAGTTCAAAGAATTACAAAGTCTTTATGAAACCTATAAAGACCAAGGGTTGGTCGTTCTAGGGTTTCCTTCTGACCAGTTCAAACAAGAAGTCGGCTCAGCCGAAGAAGCCGCAGCCGCTTGCCGAACCACCTATGGTGTCGATTTTCCGATGCACAAGTTAACGGTGATCAATGGCAAAGACGCAGATCCCTTGTTTCGCTATTTGGAAGCAGAAGCACCGGGCACATTAGGCAAAGCTATTAAGTGGAATTTTACGAAATTCTTGGTGGACCGCCAAGGTAAAGTCGTGGAGCGTTTTGCTCCACAAACCAATCCTCAAAAAATGATTCCAGAAATTGAAAAAGTTCTTTAAAAAATTGGATAAAGGCGACCTTAAGGACAAAACATGTCATGCTTAAGGTCGCCTTTTTTGTAATTGCTGCAACGCAAGCCTTTTACAACACTCTCATTGTCGGTTATCAATAATCTTGGAGCAGCCATTTCTACTTATAGAAATCATTCGTGACAATATTTTTAAAAAGACTTTAAAAAAACTGCAGTCGATCTACTTAGATTTCTCTAAGGGATCAACTGCAGCTTCTTATAATTAGTTATTCGATAAATCTTCACCGTTTGAAGCAATCACTTGTTTGTACCAATCAAATGATTTTTTCTTTGTTCGTTTCAAGGTGCCGTTTCCTTCATTGTCACGGTCCACATAAATGAAACCATAGCGTTTTTTCATTTCACCTGTTCCAGCTGAAACTAAATCGATACAACCCCATGTGGTGTAGCCCAATAAATCGACACCATCTTGCTCAACCGCATCTTTCATTGCTTGAATATGCTCTGCCAAGTATTGGATCCGGTAGTCATCTTCCACATAGCCATCTGCATCTGGTGTATCCACAGCTCCTAAGCCGTTTTCAACGATAAACAATGGTTTTTGGTAGCGATCATAAATGTCATTCATTGTGATGCGCAAACCAAGTGGATCAATCTGCCACCCCCACTCACTTGCTTCCAAGTATGGGTTTTTCACAGAGGCAAAAATATTGCCAGCCGTTTGTTCTAATAATTCAGCGTCCGTGGTTGATACGCGGGAAGAATAGTAAGAGAAGGAAATAAAGTCTACGGTGTGAGCTTTCAACAGCTCAAGGTCGCCTTCTTCCATTTTGATTTCGATCCCATTACGTTCCATTTCTTTCAGCGCATATTGTGGATATTCCCCACGTGATTGAACATCAATAAAGAAATAGTTTTCGCGATCTGCTTTGCGTGATTCCCAGACATCTTCTGGTTTGCTTGTATATGGATAGTATGCGCCAGCAGCTAACATACAGCCTACTTTGTTCTCAGGATCGACTTCATGAGCGATTTTCGTTGCAATCGCAGAGGCCAATAGCTCATGGTGAGCCGCTTGGTATTTCACTTGCTCAACGTTATCGCCTTCTTCAAAGTAAAGACCTGCTCCCATAAATGGCGCATGGAGAATCATGTTGATTTCGTTGAAGGTCAACCAGTATTTTACTAATCCTTTGTAACGGTTGAAAATCACGTTACACAAGTTTTCATAGAATCCGACCAATTCACGAGAACGCCATGCCCCGTATTTTTCAACTAAATGCATTGGGCAATCAAAGTGAGTGATCGTTACTAATGGTTCGATCCCATATTTGTGGCATTCTTTGAAAAGATCTTCATAGAACTTCAAGCCGTCTTCATTTGGTTCTGTTTCATCCCCTTTAGGGAAAATCCGACTCCAAGCGATCGACAAACGGTAGGTTTTAAAGCCCATTTCGCCAAATAGCGCGATGTCTTCTTTGTAGCGATGATACATATCGATCGCTTCTTTTGCTGGGTAGAAATGTTCGTCATCAAAATCGAACATTTTCATTTGACCAGTAATGACTGGAAAACGATCTTTGCCGATCGGTACCACGTCAACGTTTGCCAAGCCGCGTCCGCCTTCTTGGTAGCCTCCTTCACATTGATTGGCAGCTGTTGCGCCGCCCCATAAAAAGTCTTTTCTAAATGCCATGTTTCTTTCCTACTTTCTCTTTATTTAACTAGTTCGCGATCAAGTTCGCGGGCTACTTCATCTTGTACTTCTACGCCTTCTTTTTCAAGACGTGCGATCGTTTCCTTAAATTTAGGCAAGTGATCTTTGTGGGCAATAAACAGTTCGTCCATGACACGTTTTGCCGTATCACCTGATGGAACCAACGGGTTGATGGTGAAGGCTTGTAATGCGATATTGTAATCCCCCGTCACAGCTGCTTCGATCGTTAATAATTCCATTGCTTTCATTACCTGTAACCAACCTTTTTCAGCTGTCGGTAACTCACCAAAGGCAACATTTCTAGCCCCTTGTCCGCCAACGTAAGCTGTTACTTCGACTACGCAATCGGCAGGAAGATCTGGAACGGCGCCTTCATTTTTGGTTGAAACGACGATTTGGGTATTTTTATTAGCATAAATGGAAGCAATCGTTTCACACGCTGCATCTGAGTAGTAAGCACCACCACGTTTTTGCAGCTGTTCTGGTTTATGATCCAATTCAGGATCTTTGTACAACTCAAACAATTCGGCTTCGGTTTGTTTCACTTGCTGTGCGCGTGTACCGACAGTCTTGTACTCTTCGATCGCATGATTCAACATTTCTTCTTGACGATAGTAATAACGGTGATACCCGCAAGGAATCATCTTCATTTGTTCCAGCTGTTCTTTGTAAAATGGTACATCAAAGATATTCTTCGGTAAGCCATTGTCTTCTTCATACATTTTATCAATAATGTCCATCGTAACGTCATTGCCGTGTGAGTCGGTAACTTTGTGCCAGTGAAAGTGGTTCAATCCTGCAAATTTGTAAATCAATTCGTCAGGTTCTTTGCCAAGCAACGCAGGTTCAACCATCGTTGCCATGACAGGCACGTTACACAACCCGATGACTTTGTCCCATTTTCCGTAACGCACGATTGCTTCAGTCACCATACCGCTTGGATTCGCAAAGTTGATCAACCAGGCATCGGGACACAAGCGTTTCATGTCTTCAACGATTTCAAGAATGATTGGAACCGTACGAAACGCTTTGAACATACCACCAGGGCCGTTGGTTTCTTGACCAATCATGCCGTAATAGGCAGGAATTCGTTCATCTTTGATACGGGCATTCAGCAATCCTACTCGGAATTGAGTCGTAACGAAATCAGCATCTTTTAACGCTTCTTCTCGATCCAATGTCATGTGGATTTTTACATCGTAGGGTGACGCATCCCACATCCGTTGTGCCATCGCACCAACGATTGCTAATTTTTCTTTTCCTGCTTCGATATCTACTAGCCAAATCTCACGAATCGGCAATTCTTCATAGCGTTTGATAAAGCCTTCCATTAACTCCGGGGTATAGCTGCTGCCGCCACCAATGGTTGCAATTTTAATTCCTTTTGTCATTGTATTGCTCCTTTGCTATTTTATTTACATTCTTATTATCATTCATAAAAACATTTGATTCAATGTAAATAGCATATTTAGAAAAAGCGTTTGCAAATATCGCTTCTTCTTGCAGATGTTTTGTAAAAAAGATTTACAAAGAGTATCAAATAAGGAATAATTAGGATGTAAACGATTCGCTAGGTACTGAATAAAAACGAATTTCCGTAAAAAATATTTACAAATAATCATAAAAAAATGTAAAAAGGAGCATATATACCATGTTGTTACAAGAAAAAATGCGCCAAATCAAACTAGCACCCGCCGAACGATCGTTGATTGATTATTTATTAGCCAATCCGACCGCGATGGCGGATCAAACCATCAAGGAATTATCTGAAAAAACCTATGTTCATCCTTCTACTTTTATTCGGATCGCCAAAAAATTAGGCTTCAATGGTTGGCTCGACTTAAAAACGGCCTTTGTGGAAGAGCAAACATATATGAGCAGCCATTTTACCGATGTGGATGCGAACTTTCCCTTCTCTTCCCATGACGGTATTATGACCATCGCCAAAAAGTTGGCAAAGCTTGAACAAACAACGATCGAAGATACGCTTTCCTTGATCCATCATGATGAATTACAAAAAGCGAAACAATCGTTGCTCAATGCCAACCATATCAGGATTTTCGCCAGCAATGCCAACACCTTGATTTCTCAAGACTTTGTTTTGAAGATGCGGCGTTTAGGAAAAAGTATCTACGTCTGCGATACCTTCGGCGAAAGTGCCTATGAGGCATCCAACTGTACCTCCGATACGACCGCGATTTTGATTTCTTACACAGGTGAAAACAAAATGGTTAAAGAAATCGGTAAGATCCTCGCCGAACGGCAGGTCTCCATCATTGGGATGACTAGTATTGGCGAGAATGCGTTAGCGAAATTAAGCGATTGTGTCTTAAATATCACAACAAGAGAAAGGCTTTATTCAAAGATCGCGAATTTTACGATCAATACCTCAGTTTGCTACTTGCTAGATTTGTTGTATGCAGTCGTCTTTTCGGAGCACTATGAGAAAAATCTGCAGCATTTGATCGATATTGGGATGGCGTATGATAAGCGCCCCACTTCATCAACGATAATCGCTGAACCAACCTATGATAAAAACCTTCATTATAAGGACTCACTGTTTCCCAATTAAATGACTGTCAAAAAGCGATCGCGCCTTCACGACCGATCGCTTTTATCCTTATATAGCTGTTTTGCAGGAAAATGTTTCCTAAACTAAAGCCGTGATCAAATCATCGGAACAACCAACTTCTCGTTTGTCAGACTCGATGATATCCAAATAATCCGCTGAGTTGGTCACTAGCACTGGGGTCTCAATATTGAATCCTGCTTTGATCAATGCATCTTTATCAAAGCTGATCAATTTTTGCCCACGAGTGACTTTATCGCCTTGCTTCACATGCGCTTCAAAGAACTCACCATTCAATTGAACAGTATCCAAACCAATATGGATCAAAAGTTCTAAACCATTCTCAGAAATCAACCCGATGGCATGTTTGGTTGGGAACAATGTCATCACTGTACCATCAAAAGGAGCCACGACTTCGCCTTTTGATGGATGGATCAGGATGCCTTTTCCTAGCACTCCTTGAGCAAAAGCTTCATCTTTGGCACTGCTTAGTGGCGCGATCGTTCCTTCCACTGGAGAAGTGATCACTTCTTTTCGAACAGTCATCGCTGGTTGTCCTTCTGCGATTTCTTCTTCCACTGCATCATCTTTCCAGAAAGCCATGGTCAAACCAAAGCCAATCGCTGCAGCGATCAAGATTCCGAAGACAGAGAACCACATGCCACTAGCGTCGCCTTCTGGAGTGATGTAGTTGAAAATGCCAAAGACCCCTAACCCACCAGAGGTGTAGCTCGTTGTTCCATTGATCATCAAGAAGGCACCTGCGACCGCACCACCGATCATTGAGTAGAAGAACGGCATTTTTTTCGGTAACGTGATCCCATAAATCGCTGGCTCCGTTACACCGAAAAGCCCTGAGATAATAGCTGGTGGACATAGTGCTTTCAGTTTTTTATCTTTCAGTTTAAAGTACATCGCCATCACTACGGCTGTTTGAGCAAAGCTGGCACCAAACGTAGCTACCAAAATCTGACTATAACCAAGTTGCGTGATTTGCATAATGTGTAGCGGAACAACTGACCAGTGAAGACCGAAAATAACCAATACTTGCCAGAAAAAACCTAGCAACAAGCCATAGGCAACTGGTGAGAAGTCCATCAACGCTTCAAATCCTGAGCTCAAAAGGTCCGTCAACATACTGATTACAGGTCCAATCACCAAAAACCCAATTGGCAATGCAATCAAGAGAACCAAGAACGGCACTAAGAACGTTTGGACAACAGAAGGAATAATTTTTTTCGCAAATTTTTGAACTTGCGCAGCAAAGGCAATGATAAAGATGACCGGCACCACACTGCTAGTATACGTTGCGCCAACCCACGGAATTCCTAAAAACGTTTCGTACGCAGGCAAGCCTAACAAGCTATACGGTGCAGCAGCTCCCTCGCCAGCGCCTGCAAGAAATGCGGCTTGCAAAGCAGATCCTTGAATCGTTGGGTAACAAAGCGCTGACCCGATCACAATTCCCACCATTGGATTTAAGCGAAACTTTTTCGCTGACGTATACCCTAAAATCACTGGCATAAACATGAAGATCGAATCGCCGATCGCATTGAACATCACATAGGTACCAGTCGTTGTTGTATAATCGATCAAGCCTGTTGTACCAATAAAAAGCAACAGTGCGTTTAGTCCTTTGATCATCCCCGCCGCACACAAAGCCCCTAAGAAGGGTTGGAAGCAGCCGCTCAAAATATCGATCAAACGATCAAACAAGTTGCCACCTGAAGCTGTTTCTTCAGCATCACCACTGATTCCTGCAACATCGATCACTTCTGCATAGACATCTGGCACATGGTTTCCGATAACCACCTGGTATTGACCGCCACTCTTCATGACCGTCACGACCCCATCCATGTTCTTTAAGACTTCATCATTTGCGACGCCTTCATCCTTTAATTTAAAACGCAGGCGTGTGATACAATGCGTCAAGCTATTGATGTTCTCTTTTCCACCGACATTTGCTACGATTTTTTCTGCTAATTCACGATATTTTCCCATTTTTGATTCCTCCAATTTTTTTGTATTGAAGGTTTAGCCAACTGAATGTCACTATCCAAAATGTTTTCTTATTTTGATTTCTTGCTGCATGGTCAGATGTCTTGAAGCTGATGTTTGATAAGAATCATTGCGAAGAAATTTTTCTTTTTCGACTCCTTCTCATGAATCAAAAAATCCTTCTCCTTTCTTGTTTTTTTCAATCAACGATTTTTTTGCACAAGTCTGGCAATATGAATCGTTAAATACAAACTTTCGTCACTGGACATTTGATACTGATACTGATTTTCTAATAGCTCAGCGATTTTTTGCACGCATTGATACGCATTTCGATACTTCACTTTGACCATAGCCAAAAGATCTTCATCGGTTTCATCCACATGAGTAGTATGGTTTTGCATTCTTGAAACAAAAAATTTCAAATGCGTAGTGAAGCGATAAAAATAAACGGACTCTTCATCAAAGGTTGTTTTGAAAAAATATTTAACAATGTTTATGATGTCTTGCATCGTTTGGGTTAGTTCAGCAATATTGCCTTGGTCACCATTCTCAGTTTGCGCATTGACGAGATGCAGAGCAATAAAGCCAGCTTCGTCATCTGGCAGCTGAATCCCGTAATGTTCTTTGATTTTCCCTACTGTTTTGCAGCCTATTTGGTACTCATCAGGGAAAAAACGCTTGATATCCCACAATAAGACATTTTTGACCGTCATTCCTTTTTTCGATCGTTCAATGGCACAGTGCATGTGATCCGTCAACGAGATGTAAATGGAATCATTGATTGGAGATGACAATTCTCGCCGAGCATACTCAATGATCTCATTGGATAATTCAAGATATTCCAGTGGTAAGTCAGCAAGCAGCTCTTGAAATTGAGATAAGATCGTCTGATTTTCTAAGCGATACACTTTATCGACCGTTTCTGAAGAAATTTCATCTCCCACTTTTTTCTTAAATGCAATCCCCCGCCCCATAACAATAATCTCGTTTTGACTTTGATCGGTAGTGATCACAACATTATTGTTTAACACTTTACTGATTTTCATGTCCTACCCCCACTTACTTTATCATTGCGGATATGGTTCATTGCTTGTCTTTATTGCTGAGCCAACAGTCAACACAGAAAAAACCTCATGAAAGCAGCGCAAATACCGCAGCTTCATCAGGTTTAGCTTGTTAAAAATCAACAATCACTATCCATTAGAACCAGTTTTATTATCTTTATCATAGCAAAGGTAGAAAGCGCTGTCAATCGTTGTTCGTTATTTTTATATTCATCCCTTCTTTCTTTTTTCGTACAAAAAAACCTTAAAAACGAAAGTCTTTAAGGTTAGCGTTACTATTAAAACTATTAAACTTCACTTGCCTGCAAACGGTACATATCGGCATACAACCCTTTTTGAGCCAAAAGTTCATCATGGGTGCCTCGTTCGACGATCGAGCCTTTATCAAGCACCAAAATCAACTCGGCATCGCGGATGGTAGACAATCGATGGGCGATCGCGATCGTGGTTCGCCCTTGACGCATATTTGCCAACCCTTCTTGGATCAGTCCTTCTGTTTCAGTATCGATATTGGCAGTCGCCTCATCCAAGACCAGCACTTTCGGATCGGTCACCATGGTGCGGGCAAAGGAAATCAATTGCCGCTGCCCGCTTGAATAGCTGGCGCCCCGTTCAATCACTTTGGCGTGGTATTTACCAGGTAGTTTTTGAATAAAGGCATCTGCTTGAACAAATTTTGCTGCTGCTTCGATCTGTTCCTCACGAATGTCCTGATTCAATAAGCGGATATTGTCAGCGATGTCCCCATAAAACATGAAGGCGTCTTGCAATACGAGTCCGACTTTTTTCCGAAGCTCTTCCATCGTGAAGTCGCGGATATCTTGATCATCGATCAAAATTTGCCCTTCCCCGAATTCGTAAAAACGCATCAACACATTGATGATCGAGCTCTTGCCGCTTCCTGTGTGACCGACTAAAGCCACGGTCTCACCTGGATAGGCGATAAAAGAAATATGATTCAATACGTTGTTTTTACCATCATAGGAAAAACTGACATCGCGAAATTCGATTTTTCCTTTGGTGATGGTTTGACTAGCATCGGGGTTTTGCTGCGGCGTGTATTCTTCGTTATCCATAATCTTTAGAATACGGCTGCCGGCGACCATCCCATCAGTAAAGACGCTGAGAAAATCCATCATCTGTGTCATGGGATTAAAAAATCCTTGAATATAGGTCGTAAAGGCGAAAATCAACCCGACTTCAATGGGCGATTCTAAGGCATCAAACCCAAAGACCGTCAATGACAAGGCGATCGCTAAGGCATACAACAAACTAATGATTGGTGATAATAGCAGCGCATTCGTGCGGATCATAGCGTATCTGGTTTTTAAATAATCATCATTAGTCGCTTCGAATTCTTCATTCAACCGCGCCTCTTGACGGAATTGCTGAATGGTCTGCATACCAGAAATCGATTCATTCAATTTCGTATTCAGCTGACTCAGTTTTTCCCGCATTTGACGATAGATACGAGAGCTGAATTTTTGATAATACCAGATGGCTACCATTAGGATCGGCAGAAAAATCAAGTTCAGTAAGGCAATTTTGACGTTGATGCGGAACATGGCGGCAAAGGAAGAAACCACCGCAAAAATTCCTGTCAATACCATCAAGAAGACATACCAAAATTCATACAACGTTTCTGTGTCGTTGCTGACCCGTGAAACGATCGAACCCGCTGGCGTCTGATCGAAATAGCGCATCCCCAGACTATGCAATTTTTCAAATAATTTTGCTCGAATATATTGATAGGTTTTTAAAGAACCCATCGAATAAAGGAACCATTGGAAAAACCAAATCACAGCTTTTACCAACACCCCAAAGAAATACAATGCAGCAAAGAAATAAATGACTTGCTGGGTCGCCGTTTGATTAGTCAAATAATTATCCATAAAGGTTTGAATGATCAAAGGCAACAGGATATTGACGATCGATAGCACAAAAGCAAAAAAGATCGCTGCATAGAAGGTTTTCCGAAATGGCTTGGCAAAAAGAAACATTCGTTTGATGATGTTTTTTTGCTCTTTAAAGGGAATCGATTTACTCCATTCTGATTCTTGCATTAGGCTTCACTCCCTTCGATTTTGGCTTCTAGTTGCTGTTTGTCCCACATTTTTTTATACCAGCCATTTGCAGCTAATAATTGTTCATGGGTCCCACGTTCACTGATTTTCCCATTGTCGATCACGAGAATTTCTTCTGCATGCTTAACACTACTTAGGCGGTGGGCAGCAATGATCGTTGTTTTATTCTGACGGAACGTCCGCAACTGTTGTAAAATAGCTTCTTCTGTTTTGGCATCTACTGCTGAAAGGGCGTCATCTAAAATCAACAATTCTGGATCGGTGATCAAAGCACGGGCAATGGATAACCGCTGTTTTTGTCCGCCAGAAAGAGAAACACCACGTTCCCCCACCATCGTTTCGTACCCTTCAGGAAACTGACTGATATCCTCGTGGATCACTGCCAATCCAGCAGCTGCTTCCACTTCTGCTTGAGAAGCCCGTGGTTGCGCAAAGCGGATATTGTCTCGAATCGTCATGGAAAATAAGAAATGATCTTGCGGAACATAACCGATCGACCCCAAAAGAGCATTCAAGGAGTATTGCTTGCTATCGATGCCCTCGAAGGTGATCGCTCCATCAAATGAATCATACTCTCGCAACAAAAGCTTCATCAAAGAGGTTTTTCCAGCACCGGTTTTCCCGACGACACCAAGTGTCTGACCGGCAGGCAAAGTAAAGTGGATGTCTTGCAGGGCAAAATCATCTCCTTGATAGTGAAAATCATTGATTTGAACGTTAACCGTTCCTTGGGCTGGGGCATTGACCGCATCTTTTGCTTCAATAATATGGGTCTTTGCCGCCAACAATTCGGCAACCCGATCATAACTAGCATTGCCTCGTTCCAGCACATTAAACAGACGTCCGATGGCAAACATCGGCCAAACTAACATACCGATATAACTGATGAAGGATACCAATTGACCGATCGAGATGGTACCATCCATAACATAATTGCCGCCAACGATGATCGTCAGCACATAGGAGATTCCGATGATGATCGTAATAAACGGATCAAACAAGGCATCCAGAAAATTGACTTTGCGGTTTTTGATGATGGCATGGTCGATTTTGGTTTGAAAATCAGCGATGTCCTCTTTTTCCTGTCCAAAGGTTTTGATGACTTTCATCCCAGTAATACTTTCTTGGGCTTTGTCGTTGATGGAAGAAAATGCTTCTTGCGAGTCACGAAACGCATCATGCAATTTGCTGCCAAGAACCCTTGCCATGACTGCTAAGAAAGGCAGCGGCAATAGAGCAATGATCGTTAACCGCCAGTCGATAAAGAGAACCATCGCAATGATGGTTGCCCCTCCCGAGATGAAGGAATCGGCAAAGGTCAAGATCCCCGCCCCTGCCACATTTTGGATGGCATTCAAGTCATTGGTGGCATGGGCCATCAAATCACCTGTCCGATGCTTTTGATAAAACAACTGATCCATCCTTGTAAAATGTGCAAATAGCTGTCTGCGTAACGTTTTTTCTAGCCGAGCGGCACTACCCCAGATATGCGTTCGCCAGACAAAACGAAACACGTATTGAGCGATGGCTGAAGCAATCAAGATCATGACCCAAAAAAAGATCGTCTGCATCGAGATCTCTTTTTCCGCAATCTCATCGATGATGATCCCGATAACTTTGGGAGGTGCCAACTGTACCAAGGCGACCAAGACTAAAGAGCCTACGCCTAACAAATAATGTTTCTTTTCTTGTTTAAAAAACCAACCTAACTTCCTAAATATTGACATAACACTCTCCATTTCTTTATGACCTGTTGCTTAAATTTTGCGATTTTTCCGAATATTCATTGGATTCAGTTACAATTGCTACCCCGCTATTCACAGAACATAAATAGAAAAAGTAGCTTGGGGACATTTTTTATTCGTTGCTGCGTTTTGCCGCAATAAAAAGCGAGCTGATAAAATCAGCCCGCTTTTTAGAAAAAAACCTACTTTTGGTTTTTCATTTGCTGCATCATCTGACGAATTTTTTTCTCAGAAGGTTTTTGACCCATTGACATCATCATCGAGCGAAGCATATCCTCATTAACGGGAGGATTTTTCTTTAGATAATCTTGCATATATTTACGCGCCAAAAAGAAGCCGCCGACAGCGCCTAGTAATGCTGCAACAACAGCGATCACGATTACGATTCCTACACTAACCATTCGAAAACTCTCCTTTCTCTTGTACTCTCAATGAATCATTTTACTAGAAAAAAACACAAAAAGAAAGAGTGAAAGCTGGATTTATCCAAAAACTTTCACTCGTTTCCTCAACTTAATGCGACATCTCTTTTGTTGAATAACCAATTTGTTAAAAGGTAGATTAAAACACTGTAAACAAGGATCCCGATCGCCATTTCCCAATAGCCCAATCCTGGATCAAAAGCAGTCATCTGCATGTCAGGACTATTTAATACACTCGGTATTTGCTCTTTAATATTCATAAAATTAAATGGATTCCACTTCAGCCATGGGTATTTTTCTTGCGCAAAAAGCATGATCGAGTTGATGATGCTGCTTCCAAACAACATACCCAAGCCTAAGCCTACCGCCAGGCTTTGAGAGCGAATGACGGCGGAGATAAAGATGGTCAATGCAATATAAAAGACGATCAATAGCAAGTTGGTTCCCGCAAAAACAAGGGCAACGAGAATCGCCGCTAGCCCGTTGTAGCCAGTAGCAGCAAAAGGTGATTCAGCTGCTAAAAATAAATTGGCAGCTGCTAAACTACTGATGAGTAAAACAGCGGTCCCTAACAGCGCAAATAAAAACGTGTTGATGGCTTTTGCTGCTAAGATTTGGCTTCTGGAAAAAGGCCGAATCAATAAGAACTTGATCGTTCCTCGACTGAACTCTTCTGCTACTGAAGAAGCCGCCACAATCACTACAAATAAGTTTAAGAACGACGTCATATCGCTTAAAGAAGCAAATAAATCATTGGCCCCAATTTCTGGACTACCTAAGCGTACAACATAGGTCAAGCCAAACGTCATTAAAACCAATAAAAGCAGCATGATCCAAGTAGAACGCTTTTTGGTTAATTTGATCCATTCATTTTTAATCAATGTCAGCATGCTTACAAACCTCCTTCTTCGGTCCAAGCCAAGAATGTATCTTCCAAAGAAGATTGCTTTGTCCGTAGTTCTTTTAAGCCGATACCCGCCGTCACGATCGCTGCAGCGATTTCAGAACGCTGATCTGTTTGCAACGTGACTTGCAATTCGTCTTCTACATGCAAGACCTCGACGTCAAAGGAAGCTTTTAACAGTGCTTCGGTTTGCAAGTTATCATCAGTTTTGATGATCAACACATTTTTCTCTGCTTTCAACTCTGCCATTGCTACTTGATGAGTGACTTTTCCTTTTTGCACCACGATCAAATGATCGGCAATTTGTTCGATATCGCTTAATTGATGACTGGAAACTAAGACAGAGACCCCTTTTGCTCGCAAAGAAAGAATCATTTCTCGAAACTCCCGCATGCCTTTAGGATCCAGGCCATTCATCGGTTCATCTAAAACTAATAAGTCTGGTTGATGGACCAATGCCTGGGCAACACCTAAACGCTGACGCATCCCTAATGAATAGGTTTTGACTTTTTGATGGATATGTCCTTCTAAATGCACCTGACGGATCAGGGCTTCTAGCTCAGAGGCTGTGCCTTTTTTCTTCGCCATACGCTGATACTGCATCAAATTCTCATAACCGGTCATATAATTATAAAACTCAGGATTCTCAACGATCGCTCCGACTGAGGCAATCGCTGTTTTAAAAGAAGAATCCAATAAATTTCCCATAATGGCAATCGATCCTGTGTTGTGCTTCATCAAGCCAACGATCATTCGGATGATCGTCGTCTTCCCAGCCCCATTGGGCCCTAATAAACCAACGACTTGTCCTTGGTCCACCACAAAGGAAACATCATCAATGATTCGTTTGGTCCCAATCAATTTGGAAACATTTTGCAGTGCTAATACTTCTGTCAAAGTTACCCCTTCTTCCTAACACCATTTCTGCAACGATTTTAAATAAAAAACGTTATGATAATATGTATACCATGCCATCTCTGTAAAAAAAAGTCAAGAAGTGAAAAAGGAACATCGATGCTCCTGTTTTTGCTTCTTGACAACTTCCTGTATCACTGTTGCTTTTCACGTTTGCCCTATTGCTGCTGGTCAAAAGCTTGACAAAATTATAAGTTCTATTTGCTCGATCTTATAGCGGAGTCACTCCGTTTGGGTGAATGCCAGTTGGGCGAACGCTGCCTTGTTCTTGGCACTTCTGATCTGTTTGATCACTTGCTTGAGCTGTTTCCACTCCTTTGCGCTTGGGTGACCATTCCAATAAAAGAGATAAGGCTGTTCTTCCTCGGAAAATTCCTGATGGATCGGATAATCGCTAATCACCAAATCTGGTTTTTGAGACAGCGAATAATGGGCCATCGCTCGATGCGTGGCATTCATCAAGCGGTTCTTGATCCAAAGCTCTTGCGTTTTTCCGTATTTCGAATGGATCGAGAACGTGACCGGCTGTTCATATTTGATAAAAATAACTCTCAGTAACATACAGTATTGGAAAATCAAGCGATCATTCATTTGCAGTAATCTACGCAACTCTGGTAAAGAAACAGTCGCTTCCAAAAAAAACCGTTTCATGTTTGGATAAAGCACTGGAAAAGCGGCTTGCAGCTCTTGCTCGTCGGTTGTTTTGCCAAAACTATCGCTTTTTTGTCGCGTACCAAAACAGCCAGAGGCGGAATGGATCATGACCAGATTAACCAGTAAATAGTTTTTTTCGGCTTCTGTAAACGTCAACCGAAAATACACGGCTAGTTTTTCAACAAGCTGCGCTTCTTGCTGGTACTTTGGCTGAGTCAGCCACGAGATGTTAGCAGCATCGAGATCCTCCTCAAGATAGGTGTTCATTACCCCAAACATATAATACAAGAAGCTGCGTTCAACCTCCGAAATTTCAGAAAACGGCAGATGATTCCTGTTAAACAGTGGGTTCAAAAAGACCTGATCAAACTGATTTTTTTCAATTAATGGGTGCTCAAAGGTTAGTACTTCGTTTGGTAAAAACGAAAGCGGATGCTTTTGATGGATTCTTTGCACGGTTATAGCGAATAGATGAAGAAATTTATCGATATCGATTTTTCTCATATAAGAAGCATGGGTTTCAAACAACGCTTCAGCCTGCTCTTTCTCCTTGATCGATGCCAAGACTTGTGAGTCCTTCTCATCAAAAATTTGCCAATAGGTAAGATGATAAAAATAGCGGATCGCATATTCAGCACCTACCAAAGGATCACCCTTTTTTAAACTATAGGACAAATGATAATTCGCCAAAACATGATTCAACTCCTGCAATTTTCGTTGAATCGTGCGGGGACTGCTAAAGGTTTTGTGACTGAGTTGTTCAAGGGAATGATAATCCCCCTGAAAGAGCGCATCCAGCAAGATAAACCCAACGGTTCCCTGCAACAATACACTATAGGCTTGGCTCAATAGAAATCGTGGAGAAAAAGTAATCGACACTTCTTTTTCCAACCGATCATAGGTCAAAGTAAACTGAGGATAGCGTGCACGAAACACCTCTACTTGCTGAACGATCGACTGCATTTTGTTGGTTTTCCTATCGAAAACACCTGAGAGCTCTTTAATTGAATAGTCTTTCTTGTTCGTTTCGTAACAATAACTTAGAAACGCATAAATTTGTTTTTCTGTCGTATCCAAAAGTGCCTGTAACATGAAATTTCCCTCGCTCGTATAATCAGCAAACGCTGTTTTTATCCTAAATTTGTCATCTTACAAAATTGTAAGCTGGCAGTGTTTGGTGATCGTACCACCGTGCGCTCTTTTCTGTCAAATCACTTTTAACAAATTTTCCTTTCGTTATCTGTATATTTTCATAAAAAAAGTCTGACGCCTCAAAACGATCGTCAGACTTTTTGTTAAAAACGGTAAAACAAAACGTGATTGTGCTTTCTGGGGAAGAAAATTCCAATCGTGGGTTATCAATTCTCTCATTATCCTCGGCTTTTTTCTTTACTGTCTCTCATCAGAAAATAACTTTCGATTCAGCCAGTAAAGGAAGACAGTAAGGATAACCACGCCTAGACCAAAGAGTAAATAGCGAATACTCGTATTTTTGCTGCCGGTTTTCGGTAGTACGGCTCCATTGACCTCCTTAGCACTGCTTGTCTCCGTAGGTTGTTCCTGTTCCATTTTCACTGAAGACGATGCTTTAGCGAGTTGTTTGCCTGCGGGATCATTGGAGGAAACACTTCGCTTGCTTGACTGACTTTGGTTCGGCGCTAATTTGTTTGGTTTCGTTTCTGAATCTGAAAGATTCTCAGATGCCGCTTCACTAACGGTCATTGTTCCTGTTGTTGCGGTGGTTTCTTGACTCCTAATTGTCTGACTCGATTCACTCTCACTAACTGGTTGGGTGTTGAAGTTTTCTGACTCACTTGCATTGTGACTACTTTCGATACTTTGAGAATCCTGACTTGTGTTTTCCGTAGTAGAAGTCCTTGGATCCGTCGATTGAGAGTCGCTAAATTTCGGTTCGATACTACTAAAGGAAGAGCCTGTTTCTTCAGACACTTTAGAGCTTGCGCTTATCTCAGAGTTCGTGCGCTCACTAGAGCTCGGGGGTGTTATTACCTGCCATTGACTAGGCTTCAAGTTTTCAGTAATCGTTGTTTCACCGTCATAAATCACAACTAAATCTACTTTATCCACACTTTTGATCTCATCGATGGCCATCTCAGCATAGATCCTTAAGTAGTTTTCAACACCTGAAAACCAATCGACATTTGTTAGATACGTTTCACCAATCACCTTTTCACTGTGTCCATTGCCATCCCAACCATAAGTTAATCGGATACAAACGTTTTGTGAAGTCAGCGTTTTGTTCGGCCGTACCGGGATCGTAATGACTTTCAAGGCTTCATCATAGATCACTCGATTCGTTTGAACAGAAAACGATAAATTCCCTCCGGCTCGTTCTTTTGCTGAAGTATGATCGAAACCAAACACCAGCAGCAATAATCCCGCTAACAGCAAAATCAACACAATTCCAACCAGTTTTCTCATTTCCTCACTTCCTAAATAAATATTTCAAGATAACTTGATAAGGAAATTATAATAAATTCTCAGAGAAAACATGCGCCGAAAAAAAAAGGAAAGACCCAATAAAATGGCATCTTCCCTTTGCTATAAAGCATCTGAATTTGTTTATAATCTTCCACGGAATCAAATTGGGCGTGCTTATTCACACATTTTACGATTGTTCTACTTCCATTTAATCGAAACCACTATTCAAGAAAACCTTTGTTCGATAGATAGTAATAAATTATAAACCGCACCAAGAAGGTTCGCTTCGTTCCCGTAAAGACAAGCTTCGATGCTAATTTCTTTAAAATTCATTTCCAAAAGTGGTAACTGTTTTCGAACTGAACGGTACTGGTGTTTTATTTCTTGTATTAAAATCGGTTGGGCACTAATGCCACCACCAATCACTAGTTTGTCAAGATCAAGTGTCACCTGCAAATTAATAATCATCCGTGCAATCAGCTGACAATAGTCCACAAACAATTTCTTTAACGCCACATTCTCACCTTTGACTAGTTCATCAAAAACAGTTTTCCCGTCATACTGATCGTCCATATTTAAAAGTGCTGCCCCACTTTGCACGAAGCCTACAGCGGAACCTTTCAACCCAATTAGTTGTTCCAAAGATAGTTCTCCAGTCATATTTGCTAAAAAGCTTATCTCACCAGCCTGAAAGTTGCTTCCTTGATAAAGCTTGTTGTCGAGAATCAAACCACAACCAATGCCTGTACCCAAGACAATCGCTGCCCCGTGTGAACAGTCTTTTAGATTTCCAATCCACCATTCTGCTAACGCGGCGGCTTTTCCATCATTTGACAATGCACAAGGAAGTCCGTGTGTTTCTTCGATATATTTTTTTAGTGGGTATTCATGAAGATACGTTAGTGCTCCCCCGAAATACACAACTCCTTTTTTGGTATCAATTTTACCTGGTAGACTTATGCCTACCCCCTTGATTTGGTCATGATAGCTTTGAATAATAGAAGAAATCGTTTCGAGGAAATCGGTCAGATCATTCGGGGTTACACGTTGTTTTTTCTCCACGATGCTTCCTGTGTAGTCGATCAATGCATATTTGATTGCTGAACCACCAACATCAATTCCTAAATAATTCATCTATCCACTCCTGCTCTTTAATCGAACTGGTTTTTAAATTTCATAACTAATCGTTCAGTTTGTTAGTTTTCTGACACTCTCAATTGTTTACTAAAGAAGAATGTGATCAAAGCAAAGCCCGTAAAGACATAGCCTGACGAAAGCATACTGAATGCTGCTGACTGGTTAGTAAAAAAGTTGCTGATAGCAGACATAATATACGGCGAAAAGAAAACACCCAAATTAACGCCTACCATGCCAATTGATACTGCTAAATTTGCCGCATTTCTCGGTGCTTTTTGCATTAGTATCCCAAAAGAATAGGGTGTATATAATGCTGCTCCCGCACTGGCTAAAAAGATTGCTACGGTCAATGAGAACATGCTCGAACTGTTCGAGATTAAAAAGAATGAGATCCCCAAAATAAGATAACTAATAGGCATTGTGTAATGTTTCGTGTACTTTACAATGTTTCCATACAAAAAATTACAAATAAATGCGACGATCGTCGCCAATGATAGAGCAGTGCCTAAAAACTCGGCATTCGAAAAATTCGCTTCTAAAACAAACGTTGTTGCTTTCGTGTATAAATTCATAATAAATGCAAAGGTGAAAAAGAAGCCTAGCGCCGATAGAATGGTAAAAGAATTTATTCTGATCGTTCCCTTATCTTTCTCATCGCCTTCAGTCTTCGTGTGAATTGTTGGAATAAAGAAAAGAAACAAAACAACTGGTACCAAGGCTAAACCATAAACGATGTATGCATACTGCCAACTAATCACAGCCAACTGACTTGCTAAAAAGGTCATAATCATCTGACCTAAACTCTGAAAAGCAGTTTGGTAGCCTAGCATTTTATTACGAAGCTCCCCTTCATAAAAATAATCAATCAGACTCACAGCCAATGAATTATACATTCCTAACCCCGCACCAAGCGCTAAACGCGACAGATAAACAATTGTATAATTTTCTGTAATCATGGGAACCATTCCACTGATCCCAGCAATCGTCAATCCTAATAATACAACCGTCTTTGTCCCTAAACTTCTAACTAGAAATGTGCTTAGTAAAACAAAGATCATGATGGTAATATTTGGTGCAGTTACTAAGGATTCAACGGCAGTCGCCGAATGATCAACAAAGGTTTCTTTCATTTTAGAGACGGCTATGGCAATTGTTCCGCCCGATTGCAGCATCAATGAAATTGAGAGAAGTGCTAGCTTAAAGCTGGCACTTCTCGGTCTTGTTTTCTCCATAAAAACACTCCTTTTTTTGATTGCTTTCATTACTTTTGAATGAATATTTTGACGTCCCAAGGGTTTAGCTCAACACTCGTTCCGGCAATCGTTGTCTTATTTTCAAAAAGGTCAAAATATTCTTTGGTGAGACAAATTTTTTGAGGATCATTACAATAATTAAAGTAGAAAGATACTTTTTGTCCTTGTTCATTTAAACAATTTTTGATAATTACAGGGAAAGCTTCTGAGGGTCTTTCAATTTGAGCATGGGTCAACGTTTCAATGAATAATTTACGGATTACTTCATTTGAAGCAAAGCACCCGATATATGTTGCTGTGCCTTTTCCATAATGATTTTTTGTGATGGCTGCATATTTTCCCCAGTGCTGATGATTGTATGAAGCGATCGTCTCTGCAGTAGTTGGGACCAGCAGTTCCATCCATTCAGAAATATCATACGTTGTTGCTTCGTCATCCGCGAATGACAGAGTCACATTCTTTGGCTTAACAAATTGCTGATAGTGGACCCCACAAACTTCCGAGATATAACCTGGCTGAGCGGTGGTCCGAACTTTCACATGCTCATCCGTAAAGCCAGACTTAAAGGTGTAAAGAATATGTCCTCCATTTTCCACAAATTGATTTAGCTGTGCCAGTTCTGTGTCAGAAGCAGTGTATAAAGCTGGAACGATCAGCAACTTGTAACGGTTGATTCGTTCATCACCAACACTTATTACATCAGCGCCAACATTCAAATTATAAAGTTCGTCATATAGTTGACGAAAAATATCATTGTAGCCATGCGCACCGTTATTATATAATTCATGACCAGAAAACGGGAACCAGTCATTTATGGCTGTCAAGCTTTCATTACTGACAACAAAGGCAACTTGATTTTTCTGTTGTAACCCAGAAAGTTCTTTTTGGTATTTTTTCAACTCTGAGCCAATAATTTTCGCTTCGTTATAAACTGGATTTGGTTGCAGATCATGGCTTAACAAACCTTTCCAATAGGTTTCAGCAGAATTATGAATCGAATGCCAGTGCCAATAACAGATCATTGATGCACCTGAAGCAATATGGCTGAACGCTTGCAATCGCAATTGATTTTCATAAGGAACCCATTCCTTAAAGGCCTGTGCTTCTGTTTCAACAACAAAATAATTTTGATCTTTTGTTGTCCTAGCAACATCTCCCGCAAATGAAATCTCTCTTCCCGTGAGTTCATCCTGTGAAGGATGGTAAACATCAATTCCAGTAATATCGAGAGGTTTTGCAGCTTCAAAATGATTGACGTCTGGTTGAATGCCGAAAGAATAGCCACGCCATTCAAAATCAAAGTTGTGCATGACAAACTGATGATCTTTCTTATATTCATTGACGATCGAAACTTGCCATGCTAAAAAATCAGTGACAAGTTTTCTTTGGAATTTTGAAAACTCACTGCCTAAGCTCCCATTGATCGTACCATTAACAGATGGAAAATCTTCCCAAGCATTGATGCGATTGCTCCAATAAGACAAACCAAAGGCTTGATTCATTGCCTCCAAATCATGACTGAACATTTCTTTTACATATTTTTGAAATTGAATCTGGACATTTTCTCCTGCAGTTCCATAATGTTTCGTTTCATTATCTACCTGAAAACCAATCACCGCTGGATGATCAATGACTTCCTCAATCAGCTTTCGTATAATTCGTTCACTGTAATAAAGGTATTGAGGATTTGTTATATCCATAATTTGTCGCGCGCCGTACGTTTTCTTTCCTTCTTTCGTAGTAACCAATACCTCCGGATATTTTTTTACTAGCCAAGTCGGTACAGCATACGTCGGTGTTCCTACGATTACATCAATTCCGGCTGCATGCATTGCATCTAAAACACGATGGACCGACTGAAAATCGAAAACTCCTTCTTGTGGTTCATGGGTACTCCAAGTACTTTCCGCGATGCGCACAACATTGATATTCGCGTCTTTCATCATTTCAATATCTTTTTGCAACCGATCGTAGGGCATATACTCATCATAATAAGCAACGCCGTAGTGAATCTTACTCATAAAACTTCCCCTCTCTTTGAAACCGCTTTTATATTTGTGTTTACATTCTATAAAACATTTGCTAATCTGTATATGGACAAATATTTAGAGAATTTGTACATTTTTCAGGTGGTGGATCTATGAGTATATTAAAAGATGCTAAGCGATTACCAGCAATTGATTGGAAATTATCGTTCTTCGGGGGGCATACACAAGAAGTCGATGAGGGATGGTCTGTAGCTGAGGACAAGCACTTGGCTTTTGAATTGATCTATGTCATTCAAGGAAGTGAAGATGTTATTATAGATAAGACTTGTTACCACTTAGAAGCAAGTGACATGGTCATTATTCCCCCAAACAGCCTTCACAAAATCCAGGCCGGTCCTAGGCTTCATTATTTTTGCACGCATTTTGATATTGACGACCCAGATTTCGTCTCTGACATGATCAATTACAGCGACATTAAGATTACACCACAAAGTAGTTTTTTTATAGCAATCAAAGAAGTGATCCAACGTTGGATTCAATTGATCAATAACCCCGCTATCAAAGAATTCGAAAAGAAAATGCACATTCAAATTTTATTATCCCAATTTCTGCTTATATTGAATCATGAGATTGAGAAAAAAAAGCAACAGCAGCTCTTCCAAGAAAACAGCAACTTAACGATTCACTATGCAAAAACTATTTCAAAAAAAATTCAGTTGGAATTACAGAAAATTTGGAAAGATCCTCAAAAGCAGCGCTGTTTGTCTGATATATCAATCAAGGAGCTGATTGAAGAGATTGGGATCCAAGCATCTTATGGCAGTACTCTCTTTAAAAGAGTGTATGGTCTTTCTCCAAAAAAATATGAATCATCCTTAATTTTAAAAGAAGCAAAAAATTTGCTTAAGATCCACTCTCTTTCGATTGAGGAAATCAGTGAACAACTGCGTTTTAACTCCCTAGCAAGTTTCAGCAAACAATTTAAGCGGTGGGTCAACATGTCTCCGCAACAATACCGAAACAAATACTACAAATCGCTGAAAGAAAACGAATAATCAAAAAGTCGTTGAAACTATATTGTTTTCAGCGACTTTTTGATTGTTCAATTTTCATTGCATCTAACGATAACAAATAAAAACGAACCATTTATATATAAAGTTAGCTTTGTGTATCCAGTTCCCAAAAAGGTATTTGAAAAGTTCTCGCTCCTTTGTGAATAAAACGTTAGTATACACGTGCCAATGAATAATCTCTTTATGCACGATAGAGAAAATACAACGGTAGTTTTGCTAATTGGGATTCAGCGATTCAGCAAACATCAGGAAATGTTTCCATACATAAAAACACGATAGAAATTGTGAATAAAATGAACCCTAAGCAAAATAAACCGCCAATAAAACAGTTTAATATTTATCATTTAAATATATATTATATATAATATATGACCATCTTTGTGATAAAATTCAAGTATAAGCAAATCAACTTTTAGGAGTACGTGATCGATGGAATTAGAGCCAAAAGTAGCAAAATTGATTGTTAAAAGCTTAAAAGATATCATCAACCATGAAATCAATCTTTTTGATACCTCGGGTACGATCATAGCTAGTACAGATACCGTGCGGATTGGTACCAGTCATGAAGGCGCCCGTTTAGCAGCCAAAAATCAACAGACATTAACGATTGAACATGACAATCAGTTTAAAGGAGCAAAAAAAGGAATCAATATCCCGGTCCTTTTTAATCAATCCGTTGTAGCAATTATTGGAATTACTGGCGAGCGTACAAAGGTAGAGCCTTTGGGGAATATTATCAAAAAAATGACGGAGATTTTGATCCGAGAAAACTGGATTCAATTGACAAATTTCCATCAACGGCAAAACTACCACAGTCTAGCTACGATGCTGATCGCTCCTCAAAGAGATGATAGCTTGGCGGCTTATTTAGCCTCGCTCTTGGACATTGATTTGGAACGACCTCGCATCCTCGTGATAGGGAAATTCCTTTTTACTAGAGAAAAAAATAATCTGAATTATGAAAAACTGCTCCATACCATCCAATCGCATTTGCACATTTTTCCAGGTAGTTTCTTCTCGCTGATCAATCAAGAAATTTGCCTGTTTTTCGAAAAGCAGGAAGAAGCTTCGCTGATCCCCCTACTGATGCAAATGCAAAAGGATATTTCTAAGCGTTTTGATCGTCAAATGTCCTTTGGGATCGGCGGTTTAGCAGAAACCATCGATGAGTATTGGTCTAGTTATGAAAAGGCGCAAAAAACCGTCAATTGGTTGATCAATCAAAAAAGTGCGACCATCTCTTCTTATCAAGAAATGGATTATGGGTTGCTCTTTGTCGGGATTTCTGCAGAAGATAATAAACAATTGCAAAAGAAAGTGCTTGGCAGTCTGACTGTTGAGGAGATTGAGCAGTTCCAATTGATCTTTGAAACGTATAAACGCTACAATGGTAGTATTATGAAGTGTGCCGAGGCACTTTTTTTACACAAGAATACTTTTCAAAACAAACTGAATCGCATCACGGAAAAGACGGGCTACAATCCACGTAATTTGAGTGATTTTACTGTGTTGTCGGCTGCTTTTATGAGTTATCGCTTGTCTAATCTAGAGAGATGATTTGTTGAACAAGCAAATGCTTCAGCGTAACAAACTTCGCATTTAAAATTGATGGTATCATTTGTTGTTCAAGTCATCTGTTTCCAATCAGCCTGATTATCCATCAACAGCCTAACTCATAGCACCAGCAACGTTTCCCTGTTTTCTTTCTTCCAGTGGACGAAAAATTGTTTTTACACTGTATTTTTGAGTTTCAATACACGCAACAAAAAGAGAGTTCCTGTGAGAAGAAACGCTCTTTTATTATGTCCTTTAGTTGTGAACAGCTCGTGCTCTCTTTTCAATGAAAAGGAAAACAAATGACCTCGATTCGTTACTGTTAACCTTGCAGTTTTAAATCATTGATCGTTTCATAATAGTTTGCGATTGCAGAATGATCCCTTTTTTCTAATCCGTAGGCTTTCAGTGATTGCATAATCTCCATTGCAGATGCTGTAAATGGTGTAGAAACATTACTATCATGTGAGGTGTCTAATGCATTTTGCAAGTCCTTGATATGCAATTCGATACGGAAACCAGGATCGAAGTTGCCAGAAAAAATCTTTTCTGATTTTTGATCCATGACTGTGCTTCCTGCCAAACCTGTGCGAATGGCTTGATAAACTGCTTCAGGAGAAACACCTGCTTTTTTAGCTAGACAATAAGCTTCAGAAATAGCTGCGATGTTGATCGCTACAATCATTTGATTGGCTAGTTTCGTAATATTTCCAGCCCCTACTTCACCGACTCGTGTCACAGAAGAAGCCATCGTCTTCAATAAAGCTTCATATTTCTCAAAAACTGCTTTTTCTCCGCCAACCATTACCGCGATCGTTCCATCAATGGCTTTTGGTTCTCCACCAGAGACAGGCGCATCAATAAAATGGACTCCTTGTTCTTTCAAACGAGCCGCAAAGTCTTGGCTGGCTTTTGGTGCGATTGAACTCATATCAATGACTGTTTTACCAGCTGACAAGCCTTCAGCGATCCCTCCAGGATTGAATAGCGCCGCTTCTACGTTTGGAGAATTCGGCAGCATCGTAATGATCACTTCTGCTGCTTCTGCCACCTTGGCGCCTGACTCTGCTGCATGTGCACCAGCTGAAACAACTTCATCGATTGCGGATTGGTTAAAATCATACACAATAACCTCATAGCCATTCTTTACTATATTTTTCACCATTGGTTTTCCCATGATTCCTAAACCGACAAATCCTACTTTCATCAATACCCTCTCCTACTTTCGTTGATTTAATAAATATGCTCGGATCGCGGTTTCTCCAGCGATCACCACATTTTCCTCTACTTGTGTCATTGCTTCTTGCAAACTCATTGGTCGATGGATAATTGGCAAAATAAGGTCAATTCCAGCGGCATAAGCTGCCGAAACCTCTTTCTCCCGACTACCGACCACAGCAATCACCGGTTTATCGTGCTTTTTGGCTAGCTCGGCAATTCCCACAGGAACTTTGCCGTTCAGCGATTGCTGGTCAAGCTTGCCTTCGCCAGTTATGACGAGAGCAGCTTGGGCAATTTTCTTTTCAATTTCTACTAAATCTAAGATCGTTTCAATACCGTTGCACGTTTTGGCTTGGCAAAACACTTGCAATGCAGCCCCTAGACCGCCTGCTGCGCCTGCACCTGGTGCGTCAGCAATATCAATCTGCATCTCTTTTTTGATCACAGAGGCATAATGTTTCATCCACTGATCATAGGTTTTCGTTTGGTCAATCGGAATGCCTTTTTGAGGACCATAGATAGCAATGGCACCTTTTTCACCGACTAACGGATTCGTTACATCCGATAAAATATTGATTTTTACATCTTTTAATCGTGGATCGATCTTAGAAATATCTATCGAAGCAAGCTTTGCTAATCCAGCTAATCCTCTCGGGATGTCCTTTCCTTGATCGTCGTAAAAGGAGACCCCTAATGCTTTTGCCATTCCAGTCCCGCCATCACTTGTTGCACTGCCGCCTATGCCAAGGTAGATCTCTTTTGCGCCTTCATCGAGGGCAGCCAAAAGCAACTCCCCTACCCCGTAAGTCGAAGCATTTAAGGCATTCTCAGCATTTTGCTCGATCAAAGTAATCCCACTTGCTTCTGCCATTTCTAATACGACGATTTGATTAGGTAAAACACCATATTGCGCCTTCACAGGATTTCCCAATGGATTTTGAACAGTTATCCTTTTTCGTTTTCCTGCCAAGGCATCAACTAAAGCTTCGACTGTGCCTTCTCCACCATCGGCGACTGAAAATTTATCGATAGGACTATGAGGCAAAACCCGACGAATCCCTTTTTCTAACCACATTGAGATATCTTTACTGGAGGCACTTCCTTTGAAAGAATCTGCTGCAATCACAATTCGCTGTTCTTCCATGAATCCACCCCCTTTTCTATAGTTAGGCTTGATTATAAGAAACCCGCCTTCTTCATTTCATCAATCATCTTGTCTAACACAACGCCCTTACTTGCTTCCGTCGGCAAGATCGAAGGTCCCACATTCAAGCCCATCAAGTTTGCCATATCTTTGGTAGCTGAAGGGAAACTTGCTGCATCTTGCGATAAACGGATCGGGTTCAGGGTAAATTGGTTCTTTAGCGCGCCTTGGAAATCACCAGATACGTACTGGTCATAAATACCGCAAACCAATTCAGGATAAATATTTGCCGTTGAACACACACCGCCGACTGCTCCCACACAGAGTGAAGGATAAACAATGCTATCTTTTCCTGCAATCACTCGAAAGCCAACATCAGCATTCCGTCGAACCAATTCGCTTAGGAAGGTCAAATCTCCGCTCGAATCTTTGATCCCTACGATATTCTCAACGGTATGCGCCAGCTTTTCGATCAATGGTTGACTCAACGAATACCCAGCTCTTGCTGGATTGTTATACAAAAGCACCATCGTATCGGAAACCGCGTCTGCGATTGCTTTAAAATGATTGTACAGTGCTTCTTCTGTGGGTTTGATGAACATTGGGTGTAAAACGGAAATACCAGCGATCGGCAATTTTGCTGCCCGTTTGGCAAGTGCCACCGCATGTTTCGTACGTATTGGGCCCATCCCAAAGAAAACAGGTACTTTTCCAGCGGCTTCATCTAAAATGATTTCTGTTGCTGCAAGCATTTCATCATGTTCGAACATATAAAACTCACTATTACTGCCAAAAGCCAAAATGCCATGAACACCATGATCGATCACATGCCGTACGATCTTTCGCAACTTAGTTTCGCAAATCATTTCTTCTTCATTCACTGGCGTGAGTAAAGGAACAATGATCCCTTTAATCTTTTCTTTTTCCATTATGGTCAATCCTCTCACTCAAAGCTTCGATTAATTTGTATTCGCTCGATTACTCTCTGACTAAAGCTGGGTTTTTATTGTCAAATGTCCAGCCAGGAATCAAATACTGCATGGCAATCGCATCATTGCGCGCCCCTAAGCCTTCTTTTAAATACAGTTGATGCGCTGCATCTAGCTTTTCTCGGTCAAGTTCCAGCCCAAGGCCATGGGAATTTCTTGGAATGGTAATTTCACCGTTTTTGATTTGATGCGGATTTTTGGTCAAGCCTTCGCCATCTTGCCAAATCCAGTGGGTATCTGCGGCATTTACTTCCCCAGGTGCTGCCGCTGCAGTATGAGCGACCATCGCCAAAGAAATATCAAAATGATTATTGGAATGCACACCCCAAGTCAAATCTAGGTCATGACATAACTGTGCCACACGCACACTGCCTTGCATCGTCCAAAAATGCGGATCTGCCAGCGGAATCGTCACACTATCTAAGCGAATCGCTGCTTTCATTTCTCGCCAATCCGTTGCTACCATATTCGTCGCCGTCGGCAATCCTGTTTTTCGGCGGAATTCTGCCATCGTTTCTCTACCAGAGAAGCGACCTTCTGCACCACAAGGATCTTCTACATACGCTAATACGCCATGAAGGTCTTTGCAAAGCGCAATTGCATCATCTAGTAACCATCCGCCATTCGGATCAAGGGTAATCCGAGCATTGGGAAATTCTTTTTTCAACGCTTTGACGGTTTGTACTTCTTCTTGCCCTGATAACACGCCGCCTTTTAATTTAAAGTCCTCAAAACCATAGCGCTCATAGGCAGCTTTCGCTAACTTGACGATTGCTTCTGGGGTCATCGCTTCTTCACGACGTAGGGCTCCCCATGAATCATCGAGCGTATTGTCAGAAGCATAAGGCAAGTCTGTTTTGTCGCGATCTGCTACATAAAACAGATAACCTAAAAACTTCACTGATTCGCGCACTTGTCCTTCACCTAACAAAGCGGCAACGGGCACCTGCATGTGCTGTCCTAGTAAATCCAACAATGGCGCTTCAACAGCAGTCATAACATGAACCGTCGTTCGCAAATCAAATGTTTGGTTCCCGCGCCCACCAGCATCCAACTGCGCATAACGTTCGTGAATCTCTTTCACGATGTTTTTGTATTCGCCCAAAGTCCGACCCACAACTAATTCACGACAGTCTTCCAATGTCTGACGAATTTTCTCACCACCTGGCACTTCTCCTAAACCTGTATTACCCGTGTCATCAGTTAAAATAACGATATTTCTAGTAAAGAAAGGGCCATGGGCTCCACTTAGATTTAATAGCATACTGTCATGTCCTGCTACAGGGACAACTTCCATTTTTACGATTTTTGGAATCATCAAAATCTCTCCTAGTCAAATTGATAGTTTTTAATATACTGTTTCCCCAAAAAAGAATACATAGTATCGAGTGCAGACTTTTCGTCGAAAAACAGTGAATTTCTGTGCTAAAGAACATTTTTAAATAAAGATCCCCAATAAGATCCCTACTAGCGTCCATGCCAAGCTGATTCCCCAGAATTTAAAGAAGGAATAACGCAAGAATTTTCGTACATTGGTTTCCCCTAAATCACAAGCCATAATGATTTGTGGTTGGGCAATCAGTGAAGCAAACGCACCAATATTAAAGAATAATGTCAAGGCAACAATATCTGGAGCAACGCCATATTCACCTGCTAAAGCTGCAATGATCGGAATGAGCGCAAAAAACCAAGTATCGTTGGTAAACAACAGCATCAATGGCGTGCTAAAGATAGCGATCGCAATATGAACATAGGGACCAACAGCTGCGGGAATAATATTCACGAGAACTTGAACCATCGCATCCATCATGCCCGTTCCTTGCAAGATCCCCACGACAACCCCAGAAAGCAAAACGATGGGCGCAATCGGATATGTTTTTGAAGCATATTTACTGATCAATTGATTTTGATCTTTGAAGTCCGGATAGTTCACGCACAAAGCGATGATCAAACCAGCTGCGAAAATATAGTAAGAAGGCAGGTTTGAAAACGACAAAGCGATCACTAAGAGGATGGTCAAGATCAGATTGAACCAAAATAGCTTGGGACGAGCAAGCGGTCCATAGTTTTGCTCTTTCGCTAATGAATCAGCGATCCCATCAAACTTTTCTCCATTTGCCAGATGCTTTTTATGGACACCTAAACCTAAGAAATAACCAAGGATCATCGTTCCGATAAAGACAGTGATCCAAACAGGTAGCAAGGTGGTAAATAAGGTCATCGGTGCATTGGGTACATCCGGAAGCAGACTTGCAGCCCGTAAGATCCGTGCGTTCCATGGTGTGATCGATCCTAACATGATACCGACTGAGCAAAGAAAGACGAGTATCACCGGATCGATTTTCAACTTCTTAAATAGCGGCAAAAACAACGGGATCGCAATTAGATAGGTCGACATGACACTTCCATCTAATGTGGTGATCACAGAAATAAACACAGTCAAGCTACAGAGAATCGGCGCTTTGATTTTTACTTTTTTCAAAAACTTGAATACCATAATATCGAAGACTGCTGCATCAGATATCAGAGAAAAATAAGGTAATGAAAACATGATCATCAAAAAGATGTCTCGTGTCATATCAAGACCGTCAGCGATATATCCTTCCGTCGCTGTCCAGCTTGCCCCGCTTAAGAAAGAAAATGCGACAGGTATCAATGCAAAACAGACAAGTATATTTATTTTATTTCTTAGTAATAAACCCGTGATCAATGTCATCATGACAAAGCCAAGAATAGCTAAATAGCTCATTTTTTATATCCCTCCGAATAATAGATCAGTCAAAGAGGAATATAGCCGAAACTTCAATCAAAAATTTCAGCTATATCTCTGACATCAAGTAGTCCTTCAATAAATACCTTTAGCGCACAAAGCAAGGTTTTTTTGAGTCAAACTGCCAATCTTCAATAAAGTATTGCATCGCAATTGAATCATCACGGTCACGGTATTTTGGGTCCATTGACTGGTACAATTGATGTGCTTCCAGCAATTTCTCCATATTGATTTCAATACCTAGGCCAGGTTTATCGGTGATTTTGATCACGCCATCTTGAATCAAGACAGTGTCATCGCAAAGTTCTTGTCCATCCTGCCAAATCCAGTGTGTATCGATTGGTGTAATATTTCCTGGTGCAGCTGCGGCACACTGTGCGAACGTTGCCAACGTAATATCAAAATGATTATTGGAGTGAGAACCCCAAGTCAATCCCCAGTCATTCAAAATTTGGGCCATGCGAACACTTCCGTTTAATGTCCAGAAATGCGGATCAGCCAAAACGATATCTACTGCTTTTGAATTTAATGCATGATAAAATTGTCGCCAGTTGGTCGCAATCATATTTGTTGCCACTTGATGTCTCGTGGCTGTTTTGAATTCATTCATGATCTCACGACTTGAAAAACCTGCTTCAGGACCACATGGATCCTCCACATAAGAAATCGTGTCTAGTTTGTCTTTGCAAAGCTCGATTGCCTCTGCTAACGACCAAGCACCATTAGGATCAATATTGATCCGCGCTTCTGGAAACGCCTCATGTAAAGCAACTACTGCTTCCATTTCCTCTGTTCCCTTCAGCACGCCACCTTTGACTTTGAAATTTTTGAACCCATAGCGTGCCTCAAGTGCTTTTGCTTGCTGCACCATTCCCTCTGGTGTTAATGTTTCCTGTCTTCTAATGCGCTCCCACTCATCTTTTGGCTCTTCCTCTATGCGATAAGGTAGATCGGTTTTCCCTGCATCGGCGATATAAAACAAATACCCCAACACTTCAACTTCATTACGCTGCTGACCATCACCTAATAACGCACACATCGGTTTATTTAGAAACTTGCCAAGCAGATCCAGCATCGCACATTCAACCGCTGCCTCCGCTTGGACGACAAATTTCAGATTTTTTAAATCCAACCCTTGAAGTCCTTCCCCATCGTTTCCTTTCATCGCCGCTGCATTTTTGCGAATCGTTGTAATCACATTACGATAATTGGCAATTTCTTGACCCACGACAAAAGGAATGTAACTCTCCAGCATTTTGGTGATGTCTTCACCGCCATGGATCTCACCAATGCCTCTATTCCCAGTTTCGTCTTCTAATACAACAATATTCCTCGTAAAATAAGGTGCATGACACCCGCTTAAGGTAAGGGTCGGACTGTCATACCCAGCAATCGGAAACACCTGCATCTTTGTCACTTTTGGAGAACCATTTTTACTCATATTCATTCCACCTTCTCTATTATTTTTGGTTTGTTCAGTTTGAAGAAAAAACATGATTCGTAATCCAAACGCTTTAGGTTTTTATAAATTGCTTCCTGTGCATACCACTAAACCCTTCTTCGCTCATTCTTGTTAACAAAATCACAATACTTTGGTCAGTAAATGTTTTTGAAGAATTCTGCTCATTTTTCGAGCAATCGAAACAAAAATCAGTTTCTAGAAAGAAGGGTCCGAAACACTAACTAGACTAAGGGAACTTCTGATAGTTCTCGCACATTTCCAGTCATATGTCGAAAAAGCGTCAGCGTATGGAAGCGGTTTATGATCATTAACTTGCTCTAAGAATACAAATATTCTTCGCGAATAAAAAGGGTATGTGAGATAGTTATCCGCATCGTTTTTGCTTGATAAATGTTACAGAAACCATTTTAAGAATTCCAAAACAGCCAAATTTTTTCTATAATCGACAGGCTACAAGCGAAAAAACTGTAGGTCAAGCCATCGAGAAAATAGCAAAAAAACCGATAATGCCCTTGATGACCTCTTTCAGTATAAAGAACTAAATTTTACTGAATCAGTCGATCAAAACACATGAACGGTTTTGTCGCTACTTTTTATTCTGTTTTCTGCTAATCCAAGTCCCCATTGGATAATTATGTTTGGTTTTGCCCGTTATAGACTTTTGTTATCTGTTGAAGGGACTTTTCCCCATTGATTTTTTTAGCGTCACATAGTTAACGATAGACAGTATGACTATTCCTAAGAAAATCAACCGATCATTCAAGACTTCATCCGTCTGCGGGAGAAGTTTCTGCTTATTATGGTTGGCATCATCACTTCTTGCCGAGCTGGAAGAGTGACTTGACCCACTATTATTTAGCAAACCTTCCAGTGTATTGCTTGTACTACTTGGTTCTGTGCTACTGCTGGTGCTACTTTCACTACTTGGTTCCGTACTACTGCTGGTGCTACTTTCACTACTTGGTTCCGTACTACTGCTGGTGCTACTTTCAGTACTTGGTTCCGTGCTGCTACTTGTGCTGCTTTCACTACTTGGTTCCGTGCTACTGCTGGTGCTGCTTTCACTACTTGGTTCCGTGCTACTGCTGGTGCTATTTTCACTACTTGGTTCGGTAGTACTACTTGTACTGCTTTCACTACTTGGTTCCGTGCTACTGCTGGTGCTACTTTCACTACTTGGTTCCGTACTACTACTTGATTCCGTACTACTACTTGTGCTGCTTTCGCTACTTGGTTCCGTGCTGCTACTTGTGCTGCTTTCACTACTTGGTTCCGTAGTACTACTCGTGCTGCTTTCGCTACTTGGTTCCGTACTACTACTCGTACTGCTTTCACTACTTGGTTCCGTGCTGCTGGACTCCCCTGGTTCACCGGTTCCGCCACCACCGCCACCATAGCGTGGCGTATAGCCAGTAATACTGCTTGTTCTTGGCACATCATTGACCAAAGCATCAAGGATGCCCCGATTGGTATATTGTTCCAATGAACCATCCGTTTCTGTTTTGTAGGTAATGTAGATCCGTTCCTCTGTATCCCGCAAAGGAATTTCAAAGGAGCCGTCACTATTTAAAACGATCGGTACTTGCTCGACATACGTTGGGTTGGAAACGCTGGGTCCATAGACCACTCGAGCACTCGTACTGACTAGTGTCTGATGAGGACCTAAAAAGTCAATAAACGTTCCATCTTTGATCGTCACTTGGTCCGTGTCAAACGAGTTGATATACACTCGCCAATCAATGATCCGTTTGGGTTGTTGCGTACCTAAATACAGTCCTTGTTTGGTGAGTAAGGCACCCTCCCCTGAATCATCCACTGCTTGAATAAAAATAGGCACCGATTGCGTCCCATTTGCCGTTTCAAAGTTGATGTTGTTGATCTGATTTTCTATCACGTCATCACTGAACTTTGTCCAAAAATAAAAGTCCCCATGTACATTGGTATTTTGTTCGACAAATTCCGTGAAAACAAAGGTCAGCTGATTGCCAACTTGGGAAACATTGACCACTAAGTTGTTATTTTCATCGTATAAAGCATACGTATTATTAACGCCTTCAATCTCAGCTGGCAAGGTGACGGTCGCTTTGTCACCTGCTTTTAAATCACCTAAGTCCTCCAAACTCCAGGTCATATCTATTTTGAAGGAATCATCCTTTTCAATACTTGTGATGACCTCGTTGTGGCTATTAACGATCGATACATTTGTGATCAGCTTGGCACCCACATCGGTTTCCCCATAAACAACCCGCATACCAGCAAAAACAGGAATCAACAGCAGCAAGACAGCAAATGCTTTTCCTAAACGTTTGATCATTGGTTTCCTCCCTTAAGTGAGCGCTTAGCTAACCCCATCGGTCACAGCAATTACTGTACTCGACATGAATATTTTCATTAACAGTTGTCTTTTCGTTTCACGGTGAGAAAAATAGACTTCCAGTTGCCACATTCTTGCCGCGTATCAGCGACTGCCTAATAGAATCAGTGTTAACTAATTTTATCTGCTTTTCGGTGATTTACACAATTAAAACGCTTCATTGGTGAAAGAAAATAACAATGCAGCAAGCAAAAAACCAAATCCCAATCCGTGTGGATTGAAAGGGATTTGGCTAAAAAATAAATCACTCTGTCGGATCGGCGATTCGATCAATTTGCTGGAAGTACCGGTACTGACAAACAAAGTAAAAAACGATTTGGAAAATCAAAAAGAGACTAACGATCACGCCATAGTATTGCCAAACAGGCAATTCTACTAAAATACGCAAAGCGGTCATTGCCACCGCAAAATGGATCATTGCCACGACTGTTGGCAAGAAGTACATCACTTGCAGCTGGCGTCTCAGAACGTTGTGACGCTCCTTGGGCGACACACCTAAAATATGCAAGGAACGATGATACGCACCATCTTTATCTAAATCTGCAAATAAACGGAAATAGATAATCGAAGCGGAGAAAATAAAGAAAACCGAACCTAGTAATACCGTGATCATTAAAATGATGCCATTTCCTTGACGATTTTCTTGGAAAACTTGGTATTTCGAGGTATAAGACGTACGCATCGGAATGTCTTTTGCCGCTTCTGACCACTCTTCATCTGTATAGTCACCTTTGGCTTCAAACTCCCGACTGAGTTCTTCGTATTGCTGATCGATCAAGGCATTTTCTTTATCTAACTTTCCATTGAAATCAGATACCAATTCAGGTGTTTCAGCCCATTCTGGATAGTCTAACCAAATAAAACCAGATTCCATATCATCGTTAGATTCTTGTAAGAGAGCTTGCCATTCCTCAAAGGTCTTATCTGTCACAACTGACAAACCAAAGTGATTCAGAGAAAGCATTGAGGGGCTGTGGACAATCGTAATATCCTTTTTTATACCGGTTTCTGATCCCAATTCGATTGGATAGATACTTGTGCGTTCGTTCTCAGGGACTTCTAGAAGCTGTTTTCGACGTGAATAATTAGCACTAAGTGTCATTATTTGATTATCTGCAACGGAATCAGCTTCCTCACCGATTTGTTTCATCATTTTCTGATAGTCGCTTTCTCGCATAATTGAAAAGCCATTCGTCGTATAAAATGAATCATTCATAACTGCAGATTCATCAAGATTCGCATAGGCCCATAGTAAGGAAACACTATCCGTTACAGGTGAGTACCCTTTTTCTTCTATGGCAGTTTTAATTTCATTCATTTTCCCCTCAGAATGATCGAGGTCTTCTGGCCCAGACCACGGAAACACATAGGCTACACTGATTCCTTGGATTGAAGAAAAAGAAGAACTGCCAATCGCCAGCATCACAGAAATCCCAACGAATGCCACGGAGGTACTAATAGCGATCAGACTATACATCGCCGCATTGTCTCGCATGCGAAAGATCCATTCGCTGATAGTCAGCATCCGAGTCCCACGTAAGAAGGTCGGGCGTTTTTTTAATCGTTTCAACAGAAATACGCTGAACTGATGGAATGACAAAATCGTGCCTGCAACAGTCAACAAGACTCCTAGCATAAGTGGCAGCATTGAGTACGTTTGGTAGCTAAAATAAAAGACCGATCCATAGCCAACTAGTAACAGCACAATTCCTGAAAATGCCAATGCCCAATGACTTTTTGGCTCAGGACGTGGTTTTTCATTTTCCTTGATCAATGAGATGATCTGTTCTCCTTGCAAGGTCCGAGTACTGAAAAAGGAGATCAAGAGGAAAATAAAGACATAGATCCCAAAGGTCAATCCTAAACCTTCCATAGGAACCATAAATTTCAGTCCTTCTGTTAGATACATGACATTTTGCGCAATCAGCAGCAACAATTTCGTCACTAAAATCCCCAACCCAATACCGGTCACTGTGGCACAGGTTCCTAAAAGGGCATTTTCGACAAACAAAATCTTTCGCAGATCTTTTTCTTCGATCCCCAAAATCAAGTAGATCGCCAGATCACGTTTGCGTCGTTTCAAAAAGACCACAAATGTATACCATAAAAACAACAGCGACAGTAAGGCGATCACCACGAGTGCGACGGATAGACCGACCTTAGCTAAGCTTGAAAGTGTATCGCTATTAGATAAGTTTTCTTCCAATTGCGGATGAAAGAGCAAAAGACTAAAGATATAAAACACCATCGCTGCAAAAGCGCTGCTGACGAAGTATGCTGCATAGGTTCGAAAATTTCCCCGCAGATTACGAATGATCAACTGTCTGAAATTCATGACGGCGACCTCCTAAATGTGCTAGGACTTCAAGAATTTTTTGATAAAATTGCTGTTGATCAGCACCACGATAGACTTCGTTATACAGCTTTCCGTCTTTGATGAAAACGACCCGATCAGAAAAGCTGGCGGAATACGGATCATGGGTGACCATCATAGTGGTGACTTTTCGCTGTTTGTTCATCTGACTTAGTATTTCCATGACATCTCGTGCTGCCTTGGAATCAAGATTACCCGTCGGTTCGTCTGCTAAAAGCAATTCTGGTTGATGGATCAAAGCTCTAGCAATCGCAACTCGCTGCTGCTCTCCACCGGAAAGCTGATAGATGCGTTTGTCTTTTTTCTCATAGATCCCAAGTTCACGTAATAGCTGCTCCGAACGTTCTTTCATCTCAGGAACTGCCACCCGATCCAATGTCAGTGGTAAAATCACATTCTCAAGCACGCTCAATGGCGAAAGTAAATTGTAGTTTTGAAAAACAAAGCCTAGTTGCCGACGACGAAACTCCGCGAGTTTTTGCTTAGATAATTCTAGTGGCTGCTCTCCCTTGAGGATCACCGAACCTGAAGTCGGTTTATCCAATGTTGCCACCAAATTCAGCATGGTGGTCTTGCCACTGCCAGATGGACCCATAATGCTGATAAATTCTCCTTCTGGCACTTTGAGATCGATTTGTTGTAAAACCTCAACAGACACTTCCCCTGTATAGGTTTTCGATACATTTTTCAATTCTAGTAAAGCCATCATCTTCACTCCTTTGCTACCAGTTTAGCAGGCGGCACCGCAATCAGTTATCGATTTCATGATAGAAAGCTTACAAAATTGTAAGAAAGCCTTCACCTCCGAAATGTTAAGGTAACTGTCGTGCCTTGATTCTCCTTAGAGGCAAGCGACACATCGATATCTAATTGCGTACTGATCGTTTCAACTAAATAAAGACCGATCCCAGTTGCCTCTCCTGTTTGCCGCCCATTCTGACCTGTATAAAAGGGGCGAAAAACTCGCGGGAGATCCGCTGTTGCAATCCCGCAGCCTTCATCTGCGATCGTTAAGCTTCTAGAAAAAGGATCGATCTCAAAATAGACTTTACTGTCTGGCTTTGAGTACTTGATGGCGTTGCTGATGAGTTGAAAGAGCAAAATACCTAGCCATTTTTTGTCTGTTGTCACCGTGATATCTGCTTCACTCATCAGCTTCGGATAGACTTCACTGCGAATAAAATTTCGCTTCTGGTCACCGATACTGTGTTTTAACAATTCCAACAATGAGGCTGATTCGATAACGAAGTCCTCCGTGAAATCTTCCAAGCGCACAAAATTCAGCGCAGTCGCCAAGCCACTTTTTAAGCGATCTGTTTCAGCCAAAAGATCATAGCTATCGACTTCTTCACTTTCAGCCATTAGCGCCAAAACTGAGACAGGTGTTTTCATTTGATGAACCCAGATATTCATGAAACGAATATGATTTTGATGGTGCTGATCTAATTCTGTCAGCCGCTCTTGCTCTTGCTGTTCATGGGCATCGAACTGCTTGCGCCATTGCTTGGAAAGGTAGCCATTGCTTCGGTGTGTCGCTCTTCCATGCTTGATATACTGATAAAACGCAGTATTGGAAAGGTAATCTACCAAATAAATAAGAACAATGAACAGCCCGAATAGAAGCAGACCATAACCAATTACGAGGTAATTTCGATAGCCATCCAACCAAATCACTAAAACGAACAATGAAATGGCTAGGAACGTAACGAGTAGTTTAGGTAAATGAACACTTGCATATGCTTTCATTCTTCCGTACCTATCACTGATAAAGCGTAGCCCTTTCCGCGAATCGTTTGGATCGGATCATTGATGCCCATTGCCGCCAGTTTTTTTCGCAAACGGCCGACATTGACAGAAAGCGTATTGTCATCAACGAAGCGCTCATCATCCCATAATAGATTTAAGATCCGTTCCCGTTTGACCATCTCTGGGTGTGCCGACATTAACAGGGTCAATAATTCTCCTTCTCGAACAGTCAGCCATTCACTGGCTTCACGATAGACTATCTTCAATGCTTCGGGATAGTAGATCAATTCGCCAGCTTTCAAACTTCTCGCCCGATCAGACTGTGCATAATCCCCGTAGACTCTACGAATGTGGCTTTTTACTTTTGCCAGCAGCAAATCATAAGAAAAAGGTTTGACTAGATAATCATCAGCACCATATTCTAGAGCCATCACTTGATCCATATTGCCGTCACGGGCGGAGATGAAGAGAATTGGAACCAACGAGCGTTCCCTGATTTTTTGGCACCAATAAAACCCATCATAATAAGGAAGATTGACATCCAACAAAACCAAATCAGGTTGGATCATCAAGAATTCATCTAAAACCGCAGCGAAATTTTCTGGAACAAAGGTTTGATACGCATAGCGGGATAATTGATTTTCCATCATTTTGACTAACGATTTGTCATCTTCGACCACGAATATTTTCATATAAATCCTCCTGTTTTCTCTAAAGTTTACCAAATCTGTGTGAAAAAAACTGCAAAATTCCAGCTTTTTTAAAAAAAGTGTACTTATTTATTGTAAGCAAAATTATTTTATAGTATACTACATTTTGTGATTAAAACTTACTTAAAGTAAAGGTGGAAAAAAATGAAAAATATTTTAGTTGTTAAAGCCAATAACCGTCCTGATGGAGTATCTGCAAAAATGTTTGATACGTTCGTTGAAAATCTTGATACCAACAATGTGGACGTTGTAACCTTTGATGTGTACGCACAACCAATGCCTTATATCGGTCAAACGTTATTTGAAGCATTTGGCAAACTTTCACAAGAACAAGAATTAAACCAAGAAGAACAAGAATTGATGACTGTCCGTCAAGACGTGATGAACAAATTCGCAGCAGCGGATACCATCGTTTTCGCTTTCCCAATGTGGAACTTAACGATTCCTGCTGCCTTGCACACATTCATCGACTACATCTTCCAAGCTGGCTTTACTTTCTCTTATAACGAAGATGGTTCAATGAACCAATTATTGAAAGACAAAGAAATCGTTCTATTGAATGCCCGTGGTGGTGTTTACTCAGGCGAAATGAGCGCAATGGAAAACGCTGTAACCTTTATGGAAAAAGTTTTCGGTGGTATGTTCGGCATGAACATCACAGAAGAAGTAATCATTGAAGGCCACAATGCAGATCCTTCTAAAACAGCAGAAATCATTGCTGAAGGTTTAGAACGCGTAGCAGCAGCTGCGAAAAAATTCTAATCATTGCTATCGATCAACTCCTCAACAAAGCGCTATTGCTTGTTGAGGAGTTTTTTTATCCAAAAACGTAGCTCGTCTATGGATCGATAAAACAAAGAGTCCCCTTAGAACACAGCGGTCTAAGGGGACTCTTTTTATTTTGATGCTTTCCAATCAACAGGCAACAGCTCTTCTAGCGTCATGATTTGTCCTGCTGCGATCATGACCTGCGTGTTATGGTTGGCAGGATCCAGCTGGCTGATGAATTCACGGCAACGACCACAAGGTGGGATCGGCTCACCTACCGAATTGATTGCAACCATCTGTAACACCCGCTGCTGACCATCAGTGATCATTTGCGCAGCCGCAGCCTGTTCGGCGCAAAAACCCATAGAACAGCTGGTATCGATACAGATCCCTGTATAAATCTGTCCATCTGCAGTAGCCAGAGCTGCCGCAACACTCCCTGCTTCTGCAAATTGAGAGAGCTGTCTGAATCCCAGTTTTTGTTTCGCGGCATCGATCAGCAACTGAAAGTTCATTTTTCTTCCTCCAATAATAAGCTGGCTCATGGTTAAATGAACCGTTTAAGCACCCGCCATGATTTTCGTCAATAGCTCAGGATCAAAGGTCTTTTCCCGCAGCATCGCGATTTCATAGCCATAAGGGGCTTTTTTATTCTTTTTGTCTTCGCCGACATAAGGTGTTTCCAAAATTTTCGGTAACGCTGATAATTGCTCATGATGAACGATCTTATTCAAGGCTTCAAAGCCGATCGTGCCAAAACCAATATTCGCATGTCGGTCTTTGTGGCTGCCCTGTGGATTTTTTGAATCATTGACATGGATGACCTTCAAGCGATCCAACCCGATGATTTTGTCAAACTCGTTTAACACGCCGTCAAAGTCTTCTTTGACATTGTAGCCAGCATCGTTCGTGTGACAAGTATCTAGTGTAACGGATAATTTTTCATTTAAGGTGACACCATCGATAATTGCTGCCAATTCTTCAAAGCTGCGACCAATCTCGGTGCCTTTACCTGCCATTGTTTCTAATGCGATCTGGGCAGTTTGATTTTTTTCAAGGACCTCGTTTAAGCCTTTAATGATCTGCTTGATCCCAGCTTCTGGTCCTGCACCGACATGGGCACCAGGGTGCAATGTGATTTGAGTTGCACCTAAAGCTTGGGCTCGTTGGATTTCTTCTTGTAAGAACGAAACAGCAAAGCCAAAGTTTTCTGGTTTGATGGTATTGCCTAAATTAATGATGTACGGGGCATGGACGACGATATTCGAAATTCCTTTTTCCGTCATAAAATCTTGTCCAGCTGCGATCTGCATCTCTTCGATCGGTTTGCGCCGCGTGTTTTGCGGAGCTCCGGTATAGATCATAAACGTAGTAGCTTGATAGCTAGCTGCCTCTTCTGCTGCTCCTAAAAGCATTTTTTTGCCGCTCATTGAAACGTGTGAACCAATCAACATTTTTCTTTTCCTCCTAAATCTAGTCTTCTCTATTATCGATAAAAGCGCCTTGTAAAGCGATTATTTTGCTCATTGCCGTATTTTTTTATCAAGCGAGTCCAAATAACATCAGAACACCCGTCATTAGCGGCATACTTATCAAAAAGCTAATGGAAGAAACGAACCCCACCGCTTCTTCCTCCATTCCAGCAATCACGGAATTAATGACACCGAATAAAGGAATTGGAGCAAACACTAACAAACAAAGAACTGGCTTTAATAAAACTGGGATTGGTAAAACATAGAAAGCTGCGAACAGCACGAATGCCAGTCCGTACCGCAAGCTTAAAATTTTGATCACTGTTTGGGTGGTGTGCTTCGGTAAGCGGAAATCCAAAAATAAGCCAATCATAAACATGGACAAAAACGTATTTGCGATCCCGATTGGTTGGACAAGCGCCAATGCCGCTTCGGGAATCCTCCAATCCGCACTGCGGATAATCAGCATCACTAGATAAATAGTAAACGTTGGCGAACGCAGGAGATTCAAAAAGATTTTCCCTGGTTCAAACGTCGTCCGCTTTCCAATCAAGAATTCGATGAAAATCGTCGTTCCCCCTGCCAACATGATACTGTTCCCCATATCAAACAGCGAAATCAGCGGAATCCCTAAAGGATAAAAGCTTTGGGCAAAAGGAATCGCAAAATTGCCGATATTAAAGCCTGAACCGCAGTACATCGCAAACTGCTGCAGCGTGTTCGATTCTTTTTTGGTCAAGAAAAATGCGAAGAGGATCTGGACGATCGTAATGATCAACGCGATCACAATCAAACTAAGCGCACTGACTTGTACTTGCATTGAAGCTAAATTCAAAATGATTGCTGCCGGTAACGTCACATTCAAAATAATTTTGGATAAGATCGAGCCATCCGCTTTTGAAAGGACATTTAGCCGCTTAAGAAAATACCCTAAGAAGATCATGGCAAATAAACCGGCGGCATTCAACACTATATTTCCCATTCCAACAAAAACCCTTCCTCTACAAAAATTTGAAAAAAGCGAACCAACAAGGCGGTTCGCTTTTTGCGATTAAAATGTTAATAAGAAATATTTTTTCTTGCCACGACGAATCACGACGTATTTTCCACCGATCCGATCACTTGCTTGGAGCTCGTACGTTAGGTCTTGGACGCGTTCCCCATTGATGTAGATGGCACCATTTTGAACGTCTTCTCTTGCTTGACGTTTTGATGGTTCGATTTTAGCAGTCGTCAACACTTCAACGATGTTCAAAGAATCATCTGCTGTTACCTGATGGCTTGGCACCCCTTTGAAGCCTTGTTCGATCTCTTCAGCGTTCAATTCTTTGATATTGCCACTGAATAAACTTGCTGAGATACGTACGGCTTGTTCATAAGCCTCTGCCCCATGAACCAAAGTAGTGACTTCTTTTGCCAAAGCTTTTTGTGCTGCTCGAGATTCTGGTGCAGCGTTAAACTCTGCTTCGATCGCAGCGATTTCTTCTAATGATAAGAAGGTGAAATATTTCAAGAATTTGACTGCATCACGATCATCCGTATTGATCCAGAATTGGTAGAACTCGTAAGGCGTCGTTTTCTTGGCATCTAGCCAAACCGCATTGCCTTCTGTTTTCCCAAATTTCGTTCCATCTGCTTTTGTGATCAATGGCATAGTCAAACCGAACCCTTGGACTTCACGCTCACGACGTAATAATTCGATCCCAGAGGTGATATTCCCCCATTGATCGCTACCGCCTAATTGCAACAAGCAACCGTGGTTGTCGTAAAGATTCAAAAAGTCATAGGCTTGTAATAGCTGGTATGCAAATTCCGTGTAGGAGATCCCAGTTTCGATCCGACGTTTGACACTTTCTTTGCTCATCATGTAATTGATCGTAAAGTTTTTCCCAGTGTCACGCAAGAAATCAATCAGTTTCAATTCCCCTAGCCACTCATAGTTATTGGCAATGATGGCAGGATTTTCTTGGTCATCAAAATCAATGAAGCGAGATAATTGGCTCTTGATACTTTGTGACCATTCTAAAACGGTATCTAGTGTGTTTAATTGACGTTCTTGATCTTTAAAGGATGGGTCACCGATCATTCCTGTACCGCCGCCTACTAATGCGATCGGCACATGTCCGTTTTGTTGGAAACGGCGCAACATCAAAATAGGCAATAAATGACCAATATGCAGGCTATCTGCGGTAGGATCAAAGCCGATATATAGTTTCACAGACTCTTCATTTAATTGTTTGGTCAAGGCTGCTTCGTCTGTGGTCTGATGAACTAATCCGCGTCGCTTTAGCTCTTCAAAAAAGTCTGTACTCATTCTTTCTCCTCCTAATAATTGCTTCATTGTTCATCTTAACTGAAAAAGAGGTCAATGAAAAGTCTTTCTCTCAAAGTCCTTTACCAAAAAAGAAACTTTTAGGCAAATCCGTTCATTTTCCTTTATTATCGCTGGTTCAATACAAACACCAACTGGCATTTTCTCCCACACTTCTTTCGATAACAGATAGGGTGCTACCCAAGCGCCTTGTTTTTTGCTATAATTACACGGAATCTATTCTAATTTATTGAGGTGACTCTTTTTGTCCCAGAAAACGAAAAATCAAAAGAATACAGAAAACAAAAATAGAGGCTGGTTCTATTTCAACATCAGTCTTAGGGTTTTACATGCCTTGTTCTTAGTTGCTATTTCTTTGCTGGTTCTAGGCGGTTCTTTAGCCTTAGGGATCGGTGCCGGCTACTTTGCTTTTCTTGTGGAAGATACCGCAGCTCCTTCTAAAGATGAGTTACAAAAAGAATTGACCGACATCACAGAAACTTCTCAACTCGCATACGCTGATGGCAGCAAAATCGCAACGATTCGCTCGGATCTAATGCGAACGTCGGTTAATTCCGATCAAATTTCAGATTATTTGAAAAAAGCGATCATCGCAACAGAGGACGAATATTTTAATATTCATAATGGGGTCGTACCCAAAGCAGTCGTGCGGGCATTATTATCAGAAGCGACAGGCTTTGGCGGCAGCGGGGGTTCCACTTTGACCCAGCAGCTGGTAAAACAACAAATCCTTTCCAGTGAAACGACCTTTAAACGCAAAGCCAATGAGATTTTATTAGCCATGGAAGTGGAGAAATTTTTCGATAAAGATGAGATCGTCACTATGTATTTAAACATCTCCCCTTTTGGTCGAAACAATAAAGGGCAAAATATCGCAGGTGTGCAAGAAGCGGCGCAAGGAATTTTTGGCGTCAACGCAGCTGACCTGTCTTTACCGCAAGCAGCCTTTATTGCGGGTCTGCCACAAAGCCCGATCGTCTACAGCCCTTATACAAATACGGGTGAGATCAAGGAAAACTTGACCGCTGGCTTAGAACGAAAAGACTTCGTGCTCTTCAGTATGTATCGTAACCACGATATCACGAAAGAAGAATACGAAGAGGCGCTTAATTATGACTTGAAGCAAGACTTCAAAAAACAAGAAGCCATTGAACAAACGGATCAAAGCTTCCTTTATTACACTGTGTTAAATGAAGCAAAAGACATTATTGCCAAACAGCTGGCAGATGAAGATGATGTCAGTGACGAAGAATACGCCAAAGAGGAAACCTATCAAAAATACTTCGAATTGGCGCAGCAAAAACTTGTTAATGGCGGCTATACCGTCACATCAACGATCGATAAAGATATTTATAATGCGATGCAAGATGCCGTCGACAAATACGGCTATATGCTAGACAACTGGGGTGACTCCACCATCGAAGTCGGTAATGTCATGATGGACAACGCCACTGGGAAAGTACTAGGCTTTATTGGCGGTCGTAACTATGCTGACAATCAATTCAACCATGCCTTTGATGCCAAACGCCAAGCAGGTTCAAGTATCAAACCCATGCTGGTTTACGGACCGGCGATCGAAAGTGGCTTAATGGGCTCTGAATCGATGGTTTCTGACTATGCCGCAAAATGGCGGACAGGAGAAAACGCCGGTGAGCCGATCGTCAATGCCACAAACCGTGGAACCAATACTTTTATGTCGATTCGTGAATCATTGGAGGTTTCCAGTAATATCGCAGCGACAAATATTTTCCAAGATCTTTGGGAAAAAGAAGGCGATCATTTTTATGCCTACACAAATTATTTAAGCAAAATGGGCTATCCCGAAGATAATAGCTGGGCGTATGAATCAGCGCCATTAGGGGTTACAGATGTCACAGTCTTGAATCAAACGAATGGCTTCCAAACATTTGCCAATAATGGTGTTTATCAGCAAGGCTATATCATCGAATCAATCAAAGACAATGAAGGCGAAGTGCTTTACCAGCATGAAGCCAAACCTGTCCAAGTCTTTTCAGAAGCGACGGCTTCCATCATGACCGACATGATGCGTAGTGTCATCGATGAGCAAAAAACCAGTTCCTTTAAATCGGTTATCAGCGGATTGGATTGGAACCTCGGAAATGCCGATTGGGTCGGAAAAACTGGTTCCACCAACAACTGGTCGGACTCTTGGCTAGTCGTCTCCACCCCATCGATCACCATCAGCAGCTGGTCAGGTCGAGATGACAATAAAGGGACCGATAGTGCTGCAGGAACTCGGACAGCCAACTATATGGCTTACTTGATCAATCGTATTTATCAAACAAACCAAGAAGTCTTTGGTGTGAATCAGAAGTTTGAACTTTCTAGTGATGTCAAAAAAGCTCAAGTTTCCAAGTTTACTGGTACCCAACCAGGAGGAACCGTGCGAGTCGATAATCGAACCTATACCAATCCAAGCAGTACCGTTACTTCGTATTGGGCCACTGGCGGACCAGATACGGTCGATTTCAAATTTGGACTCGGTGGTTCAGATGCAAACTACGCTGACTATTGGAGAAAAGCATCTTCTAGCCGTTCAACAAATCGTTCGTCGAATACATCATCGAATAACGCATCCAACAATGTTACACCTACGGCAAATGATGAGGATGACGATGAGGAACAGCAAGACAATAATCAACAAAATACCAACAATAATGATGACTGATCAGCCTTGTGCTGATCAGTTTTTTTATGCAAAAAAAGTGTGAGGAGAAAATCCATAGATTTTCTCCCCACACGAACGATCGTTGAAGCAAAAAGTGGAACAACAAGGCGTTGTTCCACTGATCGTTTGATCAAATTGCTGCTTATTTCGTAGAGCTTTTTTCTGAAATACCGTAAGGCAAGACGATCGTTTTTTGTTCTACATCTTCTTTGTTCATCATTTTTGTCAATAGACGCATCGCAACGGCACCCATATCATACAATGGTTGCGTCACGCTTGATAAGCGTGGACGAGCTGCTTCAGCCAATAATGAATTGTTGCTGGTGATGATCTCGAAATCTTCAGGAACTTTAACACCTTTGTCTAACAAACCATCTAAGACACCGATGGCTAACTCATCGTCTGTGACATAAGCTGCTGTTGCACCACTGTTGATGATGCGATCAACTAAGGCTAAGCCTTCTTTAAAGCTGTATGGTGATTCAAAGATCAACCCTTCAGAATAGTCAAGGTTGTTTTCTTTCAAGGCTTCTTTATAGCCTTTCAAGCGGTTTTGGCCATTGATTGGATCGATCAAAGCACCGCTGACAAAAGCGATTTTTTGATTGTTTTTCGCCAATAATGAAACAGCATCTTTGGCAGCTGCTGTGTAATCGATATTGACACTTCCTACTTGTTCATCAGGATCGATCGAACCAGCTAAAACGACTGGTGTTTTTGAGCGAGAGAATTCCCCGCGAATTTCATCCGTGATGCGATGACCCATGAAGATAACGCCGTCCACTTGTTTTGCTAACAAGTTGTTCAAAACGTTGACTTCTTTCATCGTATCGCCATCAGAGTTGGCTAAGATGATATTGTATTTATACATGGTCGCTACATCATCGATCCCACGAGCAAGTGATGAGAAGAACATATTGCTGACATCAGGAATGATGACACCAACAGTCGTGGTCTTTTTACTTGCTAACCCTCGAGCAACTGCGTTTGGACGATAATCCAAGCGGTCGATCACTTCCAGCACTTTCTTACGAGTTGCTGGTTTTACATTTGGATTTCCGTTGACTACCCGTGAAACAGTTGCCATCGATACATTCGCTTCCCGTGCAACATCATAAATCGTAATTGTTTGTTTTTCCATGATATATCTCCCTTATTCTATTTTCAGAAAATCTTATTTACATTTCTTTGTTAGGATAGCAAATTTTTTCCGTATTTGCAACCGTTTTAATTTTGTTTTCATGAAAACTTAGCAATTTCCTACTTTCCCCTCCCCTATTCTCTTCGAAAGCATGATAAAATAGAAAAAGAATACTTGAAAGAAGGTTTTATCAAATGAATGATAAAAAAATCAATGAGTTAAATGGCTGGTTGAAAACCAATGGCGCAGATGTTGCCTATATTTCTAATCCAGCAACGATCGCTTATTTTTCAGGTTTTAAAAGTGAACCTCATGAACGGGTCCTTGCTTTGTTTGTCGCACCTGGAAAAGATCCCTTTCTTTTCACACCAGCTCTGGAAGTAGAAGAAGCAAAAAATAGTGGCTGGCCTTTTGACATTATCGGTTATCTCGATAGCGAAGACCCTTGGGCGAAAATCTGTCAGGAATTGACCTCTCGTTACCAAGTTTCTTCCTTCGCACTAGAAAAAAATGACCTTTCCGTCGAGCGCTATGAAGCATTGAAACGGTTTTTGCCACAGACCGATTTTTCTTTAGATGTGACTCCGGTCATTCAAAAAATGCAGTTAACCAAAACGGCTGCTGAAATTGACACCTTGCTAGAAGCTGGCAACTGGGCAGACGTTGCTTTTGAGATTGGATTTGCTGCCATCAAAGAAGGCGTCAGCGAAATGGCAATCGTGGCGGAAATTGAGTACGAGTTGAAAAAGCGTGGGGTTTCCCATATGTCCTTCGATACGACGGTGTTAGCTGGTGCCAATGCAGCCAGTCCTCATGGCGTACCTGGTGACCGCAAAGTGACTGCCAATGAACTTGTCTTGTTTGACCTAGGGGTCGTTTGGAAAGGATATTGCAGTGATGCAACCAGAACGGTTGCCTATAAAGAACCGACTGCATTACAAAGAAAAATTTATGACATCGTTCTTGAAGCTGAACTAGCAGCGCAAGCAGCGGTCAAACCTGGGATTACCGCTGGAGAATTAGACAAGATTGCTCGTGATGTGATTACTGGCTATGGCTACGGCGACTACTTCAACCATCGTCTAGGTCACGGCATCGGGACCACGGTTCATGAGTTCCCCTCTTTGATCACTGGCAATGATTTAGTGATCGAAGAAGGCATGTGCTTCTCTATCGAACCGGGCATTTATTTACCAGATCAGGTCGGTGTCCGCATTGAAGACTGTGTGTATGTCACAGCAGATGGCTGTGTACCTTTTACCAAAACAGCAAAAGAATTATTGATCTTATCTTGATTTTCCTAATGAAACGGTGCAACATGTTGGCATTACATGAAAAGGAGTGTTCTTATGAGTAAAAAAGTGTTGGTTTTAGGCGGTACGCGTTTTTTCGGTAAATATTTGGTCCAATCACTAATTGATCAAGGATTGGACGTGACGATCGCTACTCGAGGGAACACGAAAGATTCCTTTGGCGATCAAGTCAACAGAATCATCTTCGATCGCACGGACGAAGAAAGTATCAAAACAGCATTAACAAAAGAAACCTATGAGGTCATTTTTGACAATATTGCTTATACTTCCAACGACATTGAGATTCTACTGCGTCATGTCACACCGAAGCGCTACATCGTTACTAGCTCAATGTCTGCGTATCATGAATTACACTTCGATTTGATTGAAGCGGATTTTGACCCTGCTAAAGAACCCTTCAGACTGGTCAGCTCTGAGGAGGTCGATTATGCACAAGGCAAGCGAACCGTGGAAGAGATCCTGACCCAAAAATACAGTCAGATCCCGTCCGTTTTTGTCCGCTTTCCTTACGTGATCGGTGCAGATGATTATACAAAACGTTTTGCCTTTTACATCGACCATCTGATAAAGCAAAAGCCAATGGCTGTCGATAATCTAACGCATCAAATGGGCTTTGTGGATGCCCAAGAAGCTGGTAAATTTTTAGCGTTTCTAGGTACTAGCTCGTTCACAGGACCCATCAATGGTGCGTCAAAAGGTACAGTTTCCTTAGAAGAAGTGCTGCAATACGTAACGAAAAAAACTGGTCTTTCCCCGCTCTTTTCAGAAACAGGCGATCAAGGCCCTTATAATGGTACACCTGCTTATTCGATCAATGTTGGTCTCGCTGAGGAAATTGGCTTTCCATTCAGTCACCTGCAGGATTGGCTCTATCAACTTTGCGATTGGGAAATCACCCAAGCATCAAACGAATAACTACCAAAATCACAAAAAACGTTCGCCGATTTAACTGGCGAACGTTTTTATCTTTTGAAGTAATCAAATTTTTGTATCCTTACTTATGCTTCAGGATTGTTTTTTTCTAATGTATCTTTTAATTCTTCTTTCGCATCTTCTAAGTCAGCTTTGGCATCTTTTGCTTCTGCTTTCGCTGTTTTTTTGGCATCATCTGCTGCTTTTCCAGCTTCTTTTTTCAAATCAGCTGCGGCTGCTTGACCGTCTTTTTTGGCTTCTTCAACTACAGGTTTTGCTTCTTGTGCTCCTTCTTTGACGGTTTGTTTCATATCCGCTGCAGAAGATTTTGCATCAATGATGATATCTTGCACCGTGTCATCAGCGTCTACTTTGGCATCTTTCGCTGATTCTTTGACCTCGTTCGCTGATTTTTTGAAGCGTTCTGATAGGTCACCTGCTTGTTTCTTTAACTCTTCAACGGTTTCTTCTGATGAACCAGCTGCTGTTTCTTTTAAGTCATCGACTTTCGCTGTTAAAGAACCGGTGAAGTCAGATGCTTGCTCGCTTAATTTTGCTGCTTTATCTTTAGCGATATCGACAAGATCCGTACTTCTTTCTTTGGCTAAATCACCATAATCAGATGCTTTATCTAATAAATCGTCTGCTTGTTTTGCTAATTTATTTCTTAATGTTTTACCAGATTCTGGCGCCAACAAAAGTGCTGCTGCTGCTGCCGCTGTTCCTCCGATGATTGCTCCTAATAAAAATCCGCCTTTTTTACTCATTGAAAGTCCTCCTTTTATTTTTGGTTATTTTTGTCTTTGAAAAATTTCATGGCTGTTTGACCGACTTTTCCAGCTACCGTTGCTTTGGCAGTGGTCCGGCCAAGACTACCCACGCGCGTAATTAAATTTTTTCCAGAAACATTTAGTTCTGAAACACTGGTACTTAGATCTGCAACTGCTGTGAACAAAGGATCGATGGTTGCGACTTTTCCGTTCACATCTTGTAAAAGCTCATTCGTTTTTACCAATAGACCTTCAACCTCTTTTGAAAGAATATCAACGTCTTTGGTAATGACACGGATGGTTGTATTTGCCTCTTCGACCGTTTTGTCTACTTTGGTCATTGTCTTGCTGACTTGCATCAACAAACGAACGACGAAAATGACCAATACGACAAATGCGATCGCAGCAATCAATGCAGCTAGTTCTCCTCCTGACATAGAATGGCTCCTTTCCCCATTTACTTATATTAAGAATAGCATTTCACTGCACTTTCTACAAATAAAAGACTGCATTTTTAAGAAAATTATCCGCTTTCAACGAGAAATAATAAAAAAACAAAGCAATTTCATCAGAAATCGCCTTGTTTAGGAGTTTTTGTTATTTTTTTGACGCTTTCGGTGCTTCTTTGACTTCTTTTTGAGCCGGAGCTAGTTCTTTTCCTAACTCGATCAAATACTCTTTCAAGCTGTCTTTGACTTCAGGGTGCACTAGACCATACTCGATACTTGTTTTTAAGAAACCGAATTTGTCTCCAACATCGTAACGCTTGCCGGTAAATTGATGAGCAAACACGCGTTGGGTTTTATTTAATGTGTCGATGGCATCCGTCAATTGGATCTCGCCACCAGCACCTGGTTCTTGATTGGCTAAAATATCAAAAATTTCAGGGGTCAGCAAGTAGCGGCCAATAATTGCTAAATCACTTGGCGCATTTTCTGGCGCTGGTTTTTCAACAAAGTTTTTGACATTGAACAAGCCTTTTTCAACTTCCATACCAGGATCAATGATCCCGTATTTTGATGTATCTTCATGAGGAACATCCATGACAGCGATCGTTGATGCATGCGTTTTTTCATAATTATCGATCAACTGTTTCGTCAACGGTACTTGATCTTCCATCAAGTCATCACCTAGCATAACTACAAACGGTTCATTTCCGACAAATGCCCGAGCCTGTAATACGGCATGGCCTAATCCTTTCGGATGAGATTGGCGAATGAAATGAAGATTTACGTCAGTTGTTTCTTCCACTAATTTCAAAAGCTCCGTCTTGCCTTTTTCTTTTAGATTCATCTCTAATTCTAAATTGGCATCGAAATGGTCTTCGATTGGACGCTTTGCTTTCCCTGTTACGATCAAAATATCTTCGATCCCCGATTGTAAAGCTTCTTCCACGATAAACTGAATCGTTGGTTTGTCAACGATCGGCAACATTTCCTTTGCCATTGCCTTTGTAGCTGGTAAAAATCGGGTACCCAGACCGGCTGCTGGGATAACTGCTTTTTTGACATTCATGTGACTCGCTCCTTTAATCATAATGATTGATCTACCGAAAATTCGTTTTCTTCTTTGCCGTCTCGCAGCATAATATCTTTCGCTGCTTGCTTGATGTCTTTGCCTTCATACAAGACCGAATAAATCGTTTCTGTTATTGGCATTTCCACCGACAAAGCTTCTGCTAATTCGCGGGCAGCTTTTGTGGTTGAAACTCCTTCAACGATCATCCCCATATTGTCTAATACTTCATCTAAGCTATGGCCTTTTCCTAATAGGTTTCCTGCACGCCAGTTCCGTGAATGGACACTGGTACAAGTGACGATCAAATCGCCAACCCCACTCAATCCGATAAAGGTTAAAGGATTGGCACCCATTGCCACACCAAGACGACTGATTTCTGCTAACCCACGGGTCATGATCGCTGCCTTCGCATCATCCCCAAAGCCAAGTCCTGCGATAGCACCGGCACCAATGGCGATGATGTTTTTCAAAGCGGCGCCAGTTTCGACACCGATCACATCGTTATTCGTGTAGATTCTAAAGTAATCATTCATAAATAGCTCTTGTACATACTTAGCAGCCGCTTCATTTTCTGAAGCTGCCGTGATTGTGGTGATATCATGGACAGCGACTTCTTCCGCATGAGATGGTCCTGACAAGACAACGATTTCTTGCCGTTTATCAGCTGGGATCTCTTCGGCAAGTACTTCTGAGATTCGTTTATGACTGCCTTGTTCTAACCCTTTTGAGGCATGGATAATGACTGGCTTGCCAGTTGTTTTCTTAGTGAATTCTTGTGCCACGGCACGAATCGCTTTAGTTGGTACGACAAACAAGACGGCATCTGCCCCTTGGATCGCCTCTTCTAAATCTTTACAGCCTAGAATATTTTCAGGAAGCTTCAGATCTGGCAAATAATGCCGATTCGTATGATACGTATTGATTTCATCGATTTGGGCGGGATTGTTCCCCCAAATAGTCACTTCATGTCCATTTTCAGACAAGACTTGTGCCAAAGCAGTCCCCCATGATCCGGGACCTAAGACGGCGATTTTCTGTTTCACTATGGAAACCTCCTCTATCCTTTTCGCAAATTCATGCACTTCATCATTTTACCATAATTTCGATAAAATAACTGTTTAGATAATCGCTTGGTTCTTACCAAAGCTGCGGTTGTAATCCTTTAACGCTTGTTTTTTCCTGCGCCAGATCATTAAAGCGATCGCTCCGAAGAACAATAAAGCGGAAAGTGCCTGTGACACACGGATTCCACCAAATAAGTATAAACTATCGGTACGCATTCCTTCAATAAAGAAGCGCCCGAATCCATACCAAATCAAGTAGCTCAAGAAGACTTCGCCTTCTTTTAATAACCCAGTTTTCTTACGCAAGAAGATCAAAACAATAAATCCAATCACGTTCCAAACCGATTCATAAAGAAAGGTCGGCTGCCGATACGCTTCATCGATATACATATTATCGATAATGAATTTCGGTATATACAAACTTTCTAAGAAGGAGCGGCTGACTTCAGCGCCAAATGCTTCATGGTTCATAAAGTTGCCCCAACGCCCAATGCCTTGTGCCAATAAGACACTTGGTGCGGCGATGTCTAAGAAGGTCCAGGGAGAAATAAAATTTCGTTGGCAGAAAAAGTATAGCCAGATCCCCCCGGCGATCAGTGCGCCGTAGATCGCGATCCCACCAGAGCGAATATTGAAAATTTGACTTGGGTCATCAATGTAGTATTGCAAGTCAAACAGAATATAATAAAGCCGCGCACCAATGATCGCTACTGGCAATCCAATCAACATAAAATCAGTCACATCATCTGGCTTGAGCCCGACACGAACCGCCTCTCTCGTGCTTAACCACATAGCAATGATCACGCCTGATACGATAATGATCGCATACCAATAAATCGGCAAACCAAATAGTTCAAATGCGACTCGATTTACTAAACCTAACATCTATCTTATCCTCTCTAGTTTCCAGAATTTTCTTCGATCAATTGCGTCAATCGGTTTTCAAAGGTCTTCGTTGCATCGTAGCCCATCGTTTTCGCTCGGAAATTCATGGCAGCGACTTCGATAATGATCGCAACATTTCGACCAGTTTTTACGGGGATCTTGATTTGTGGTACATCGACGCCACCAATTTCAACCGTCGTATCATCGGTTCCTAGTCGATCATACTTTTTGTCTTTCGCCCAAGCTTCTAAATACACCGCTACTTGAACCTGCATATACCCTCGTACGGCACTGGCACCAAAAAGATTCATGACATCGATGATCCCGATTCCGCGGATCTCGATCAAGTGCTGCAAGATTTTTGGCGGTTCCCCTACCAAAGTCAATTCATCTTGCTTATACACATCCACCCGATCGTCAGCGATCAATCGATGCCCACGTTTGATTAACTCTAAGGCTGTTTCGCTTTTCCCAATTCCGCTATCGCCTTGAATCAAAACACCTAGCCCATAGACATCCACTAATACCCCATGGACACTGGTTCTTGTGGCTAAGCGTCCATCGAGGAAACTAGAAAGCTCTCCTTGCAGACGTGAGGTTGAGATGGGCGAACGCAAAATTGTGATCTCATGTTCTTTGCAGGCTTGAATCATTTCTGCTGGTACTTCCAAGCCGCGAGAAACGATAAACCCTGGGGTATCCTCGGCACACATTTTGCGCATCACCATCAAGCGTTCTTCTGGCATCATCCGTTCCGCAAAGGTGATCTCTTTGCTGCCGAATAATTGCAGACGATCATGGGAATAGTAATTAAAATAACCCGTCAATTCCAAACCAGGTCGGGAAATATCGCCGGTAATGATTTCTCTTTCTAAACTGTTTTCAGTTCCTTCAACTATCTCTAAATTTAAAGCCTCCGCCAGCTCGCTGACTTTGACGGTTTCTGCCATAGGTTTTCCCTCTTTTCTCAATGATTCTTGCCGCTGTTTCTTGTAAACGACACTCTGGTTCTATTTTATCATTCTATCAGTAAAGTTACTACCTTCGCCAATAGAAGTCCTCATTCTTTTTCGTTTGTGTTATTATTTTACTAAGGAGGGATTTTTAATGAAATTTTCAGCATACAAGTATCAACGCCCTGATTTTCCAGTTTATCAAGAAACATTCAAAAAAGCATTAGCAAACCTTCAGTCAGCCGATACCTTCTCGGAGGCGAAGCAAGCCCTTGATGCTTTGAACGAACTAAGAGGAACGATCGATACCGCAATGAACTTGGCTTCGATCCGCTATTCGATCGATACCAACGATGCCTTTTATGAAGCAGAAGACACCTTTTGGAATGAATATCAGCCTCATTTTGAAGCTCTGGATTTTCAATTCTATCAAGCGCTCCTGGCTTCACCTGTCTTAGATGAATTAAAAGCCGAATATCCAGAAACACTTTTTTTATTTGCCGAAAGCCGTGTGAAGCTTTTTGATGAGGCCTTGATCGAATTATTTCAAAAAGAAAACCAATTGGCTTCTGATTACAGCAAATTGGTCGCTTCTGCCCAAATCGACTTCCAAGGAGAGACCTATACCCTCGCACAACTGCGACCATTTACCGAAAACAAAGATCGCAGTGTTCGAAAAGAAGCGTTTGAAAAACAAACGGCTTTCTTCACGGAAAATGAAGACCGTTTTGATCAAATTTATGACGAGATGGTCAAGGTTCGTACCGAGATCGCCCACAAGCTCGGCTTTGAAAATTATGTTGCCTTTGCGGATACCCAAATGAATCGTTGGGACTATGATCGTTCAATGATCGAGACCTATCGTCGGGAAATTTTAGAAAAAGTCGTCCCAATTACCCAAAAACTGTACCAAAGACAGGCGCAGCGTAATCAATTGACTCAGGCAACCTTTACCGACCTGCCGCTTGTTTATCCTAGTGGTAACGCAGAGCCTAAAGGAACTCCTGAAGAACTAGTAGAAAAAGCCCGTGTGATGTATCAGGAACTATCCCCTGAAACTGGCGAATTTTTTGATTTTATGGTCGAGCATGACCTACTTGATCTACTAAGCAAAAAAGGCAAACAATCTGGCGGCTATTGTACGTTTATCCAAGACTATCAATCGCCATTTATCTTTGCCAACTTTAACGGCACTTCTGGTGATGTCGATGTTTTGACCCACGAAGCTGGCCACGCGTTTCAAGCCTTTCGCTCTCGTTGGATCAAAGAACCGGAAATTCTCTTTCCCAATTATGAGTCTTGCGAGATCCATTCAATGTCGATGGAGTTTATCGCCTGGCCATGGATGAATGCCTTTTTTGAAGAAGAAACAGAAAAATACAAATTTGCGCATCTTGCTAGCAGCCTGCAATTTTTGCCTTATGGCGTTTTAGTGGATCACTTCCAACAAGACGTTTATGAGCATCCTGAGTGGTCACCAGCACAGCGCAAAGCCCATTGGCGGGAATTAGAGCGCCAATATTGCCCAGAACGGGATTATTCAGAATATCCAGACCTTGATCGTGGCTTGTATTGGTTTAGACAAGGGCATATTTTTGAATCACCTTTCTATTATATCGATTATACATTGGCGCAAGTGTGTGCGTTCCAATTTTGGTATCGATTCATCGTGGCAAAAGACGAAACCGCTTGGCAAGATTATTTGGCCATCTGCGAAATCGGCGGCACGAAAACATTCCTTGAGATCCTGTCTCTTGCTCATTTACGTTCACCTTTTGAAAAAGGGGCGCTTGATGAGACGTTACAGGCAGTAGATACGTACCTTGCTGCTATCAAAGAAGAAAAGTTAAACTAAAAAAAGACGTTTCCGTTTCTCCACTAGCTTCATAGCTAGTGGGAGAAAACGTGAAACGTCTTTTTAACGTGAATATTTTTCGATATGGTGTTCAGTCACGATCATATTGATCACTGACATGATCAGTGCCACTAATAGCGCTGCCCCAAACGAGGAGAAGCCGAAGTTGGCTGACCCAACAAAATACGAAGTCAAATTCAGCATGAGCGCATTGATCACAAAAGTGAAGAAACCAAGCGTCAGTAAAGTCAATGGAAATGAAATGACGATCAGAATTGGTTTAATCAAAGCATTCAGGATCGACAGTACGAAACTGGCGATCACTGCAGTCATAATGCTTTGAACATGGATCATATTTGGTAATAGAACCGCCAATGTGACAAACGTCAGTGTATTCATGATAAGCCGTTGAAAATAAGACACTAGAAGTCACTCCAGTCCTCATCCTCCACCTTTTCCGCTTCTTTACGGGGACGATTTGCTTCATTGTATTTGTTTTGTTTGTAGTAGTGATTGTCGTGGCCATATCCTGAGGTGCTCTTGCGACCAGAAGGAATCAAGACCGCCATGATGATATATAAAGTGATTCCAGGAAACGCAGCAGTCACTAAAGATAGAAAGACATAGATCACGCGAACGATGGTTGGATCAATTCGCAAGTATTCTGCCAGCCCCCCTAGAGTACCTGTAATGACAACGTTATTGGCTGATTTTGTTAATTTTTTGTTCATTTATCTACACCTTCCTTCTTTTCTTTAATGAGTGTAAACCCAGCGATTCTTATTGGTCTGTATCTTTGATAAAGACATTTCCTGTTGTTGTGGATAGATCGATTTGAGCGACTTTATCGGCAACCCGACGGAATTGCAATAGTTGGTTTAGGCGTTCTTTTTTCTCACGCACAACTTCCATCTCGCTTAAACGATTGTTGATGCTACCTAAACTTGTTTTTGCGATCCCTTCAAAACCGATTCCTGTCGGTAATGCTACTTTGACATTCCCATTTACAGAGCTGGCGTTTAATTTTTGGACCGTTTCTTCTTTGTAGGTCACACGGATATTGCCGTTAACTAAAGAAATGCCGGTATTTTGTGGCGTTGCTGTCAACGTAACGTCGCCGTTCACCGTTTCGATAATGGCATCTAAAATCTCACCCTCTTGAACAGTGATCGTTCCATTCACGCCTTCAATCTCTAACATCGATGCGTTTACTTTGCGGAAATCGATATTGCCGTTTGTTGATTTTGTATAGACATCTTTCGCATCCAATTCATTGAATGTAACATTGCCGTTCAGCAATTTCACTGCCACATGATCATAGGTACGTTTTGGCAAGTAGAAAACGAGATCGGCACGAATGCGTTTGTTGGGAATTTGGAAAGAGATGCGTTCATCATCGACATTGATTTGGCTTCTTGCTTCAAAAGCATCGAAAGGCTCCGCCGCATCCATTTTACCATATAGTTTGATTTTGGCATCTACTTTGACGCCTGGTTCATCCCATAACTGGAAGGAAACATTGCCGTTTGCCAATTTCACATCGATCAATGTCGCTGCCGTTTCGTCATAGCTGAATGTGTGCTCAAATTTTGTCGCTGCAACACCAGGAACTTTCAGGTTGATGTCTTTCCATTCCATGTTGTCATTGACTGACTCTGTCACTGCCCGAACCGTTTTCTTCAAGAAGTGTCCGAAGTGTGTGCTGGCATCGACCATTTTTTCACTTACTTGGTTAAAGGTGTCAGTCGCTTGCTCTTTCCAATCCTCTGGAATATCTAATTTTTGAGAAATTTTTTCTTTTGTTTGAGACCATTGGTCTTTGCGAATATTTTTTAATTTTGCTTCCAATTCTGCTTTTTCCTCAGATAAACCATCTAAGGTTTCTTCCAAGGCAGTAATGGTCGCTTCTGTTTCGTGACGCGTAGCCAATTCATCTTCTGACAATTGATCCAACTCTTCTTTGGTGTTCAATTGCATCAGTGTTTCTTGTGCTTCTTTTAATTCTTCTTTGACGCCAAGAATTTCAGCATTGATTTCGTCCAACTCAGCAGATGCTTGGTTGGCTTCCGTTGCTAAACCATCGAGAATCTTTTCAAGATTTTCTTTGTCTTGCGCTTCGTTTTGACGAAGTTTTTCTTCGCTGTCAAACGTGAACATCTCATCGTCGTTTTCAGTATCATCAAATGGGCTTGTCGCATTCTTATCCGCGGTTACCTCAGCAGCAGCTTTGTTAATTTGTTTTTCGTCTTTGGCTTTTGCCATACCTTCTAGTAAATCCAAGGCTTCTTCTGTAGAAAGCACACCTTTTTTTACTAGATCCAATATACGTTCTCTTTCGTTCATGGAAATTGCCTCCTTCAGCAAATGTGTGATTGCAAGTTTAGCTTACGAACCTATTATGCCTTGTTTTTGCAAAAGTGTCATAGGTCTTAAGTACCAAGTTTTTCTCAATCTGCAGATTGGCAAGCAAAACCGACACTTTTTCTTCATTACACTAGGCTCAAAACGATCTTCCTATTATTAACAGTACCACGAAAAACCAATAGAAACAAAAGTTTCAGCTAGTAGAACTCTTAAGGAATAGGCCTGCTAGAGTAAATGAGTGATTGCTCCTTTCACTGCAGGTCGGCGACGAAAAGCATAGACGGCTCAACTAGTAAATTTCAAGGACGATAGAATCGATTTCCATTGGCCATCTTTATGGAGGAGCCATTTTCTATTCTGCCTATCCTATTCACGTCATCGATTGAAGCGATTCTTTCAAATCAAAAAGACCGCCGAGAGAAGTTACTCCTTAAAGGACAACTGCTTTCGACGGTCCGTCCCATCTCTTTTAAAAGAGATATGTGATCAAGAACCCAAGCTGGTTTCTTAAATCATTTCCGTACGGTTTGTATTCAATTCACTGATTTTCCCAGTAGCAAGATACACGATCCATTCACAAATATTCGTTACGTAGTCACCGATTCGTTCCAAGTATTGAGCAACGGATAAATAATCGGTCCCACTGACAACTGTTTCTGGATTTTCTTTCATACTCTCGATCGTTTTGTAATAAATGTCTTTGTAATATTCATTGACCCGATCGTCCATTTGAGCGATCATGCGGGCATCATCTTGATCAGTTTTTACATACGCCACTAAGACATTATCAACCATTTTTTTGACGTAATCCGACATATCTGAGATTTCTTTTTCGATTTCGGCGATCCGTGTTTCGCCTTTGACCCGAATCGTTGACTTCGCAATGGATACCGCATGGTCCCCCATCCGCTCCAAGTCAGAGCTGGCTTTCATTACAGTAATGATCATTCGTAGATCGGTCGTTACTGGTTGTTGCAAAGCAATCATCTCAAAGCTCTTTTTTTCTAAACGAACTTCCATATTGTTGATCGCCAAATCATTTTCAATTACTTCCTGCGCAATTTCTTTGTCATGTCTGACATATGCTCGCACAGATTTATGAATGGCACTGCTGACTAGCATCCCCATTTCATAAAATTGATTGTGTAAATTTAATAATTCTTCTTCAAATTGTGTACGCAACATCCCTTTTCCTCCTAACCAAATCTTCCTGAGATATAATCTTCTGTTTCTTTTTTGCTTGGACTTAGGAACACTTTTTTCGTGTCATTGAACTCGATCAAGTTGCCGTCCAAAAAGAACGCGGTTTTATCTGAGATTCTTGAAGCTTGTGACATGTTGTGGGTCACGATGATCATGGTGTAGCGTTCTTTCAGTGCTAGAAGGGTATTCTCGATTTTCCCTGATGAAATGGGGTCTAACGCACTGGTTGGTTCATCCAGCAAAATGATTTCTGGATCGACAGCCAATACCCGAGCGATACAAACCCGCTGCTGTTGTCCACCTGATAAAGAAAGCGCACTTTGGTGAAGTTTGTCTTTGACATCTTCCCAGACAGAAGCTGCTTTCAGGCTTTCTTCTACCGTCTTATCAAGAATCGCCTTGTCCGTGACTCCTTTTAATTTTAACCCATAAATCACATTTTCGTAAATTGAAAAGGGAAAAGGATTCGGTTGTTGAAAAACCATCCCGATTTCTTTGCGCAAATCAACGATGTCTTGCTTTGGACTATAAATGTCTTTCCCTTTATAGACAACACTTCCTGTAATTGTCACACCAGGGATCAAATCATTCATTCGATTAAGAGAACGCAAGTAGGTCGATTTCCCACAACCTGAAGGTCCGATCATTGCAGTGATCTCGCCTTTTTTGATGGAAAGGTCGATTCCTTTTAATGCTTCTTTTTTTCCGTAGTATAAATGCAGATCTTTCGATGTAATAATTTCTTCTGCCATTGTTTTGCCTCCGTTTACTGATCGAATCGGCTCAGCCAAAATGACCGGATACGTAATCTTCTGTTGCTTTAATTTTTGGACGAGTAAATATCTTACGGGTCTCATCGTACTCGATCGCATTTCCTAAGTAGAAAAAGGCTGTATAATCGCTGATCCGAGCAGCTTGCTGCATATTATGGGTCACGATGATGATTGAATAGTCGTTTTTCAAGTTGATAAGAGTTTCTTCCACTGTCCCTGTTGAGATTGGATCAAGGGCACTAGCTGGTTCATCTAAAAGTAAGATATCTGGTTTCATCGCAATTGCTCGAGCGATACACAGACGTTGCTGCTGTCCACCGGACAATGCCAAAGCACTTTTGTCTAAGCTGTCCTTTACTTGATCCCAAAGTGCGGCTTGTTTCAAGCTGGTTTCGACTGCTTCATCCAATTTCTTTTTGTTTCTTTCTCCATGACGTCGCAAAGCAAAGGCGATGTTGTCATAGATCGATTTACTGAAAGGGTTTGGTCGTTGGAAAACCATGCCGATACGCTTGCGCATTTCGAAGACATCGACTTCTTTTGTATTGACGTCGACTCCTTTATACATGATGTTTCCTGTGACTCTCGTGTTTGCGATCCCATCATTCATTCGATTCAAAGAACGCAGATACGTTGATTTACCGCAACCGGAAGGTCCGATCAATGCGGTGATTTTATTTTTTTCAAATTGTAGATCAATGCCTTTGATGGCTTCATTTGATCCATACCATACATGCAAGTCAGTGGTATAAAGCGCCACATCTTCTGGTTTATCGAAGGTAATGATATTTCGATCGTCCCAATTGTAATCGTTCATACTGTCATTCTCCTTATGCTGACGTCATTTTCTTGTACAACCGTTTGCCAGCTGCACGGGCGCCAAAGTTAAATAGCAAGACGGCAATGATCAATACCGCCGAAGCCCCGGCTGAAACTTGAGCGCCATCAGGCATCGTACCTTCTGTATTGATTTTCCAAATATGGACTGCCAGCGTCTCCGCTTGTCGGAAAAGACCGATCGGGCTGGAAACACTCAATGGATTCCAGTTTGTAAAATCAAGGGCCGGTGCACTTTGTCCTGCAGTGTAGATCAGCGCTGCCGCTTCACCAAAAATTCGACCAGAACTTAGAATGACCCCAGTCAAAATTCCTGGTGTTGCTTCTGGAACAATGATGCGTGTGACAGTTTCCCAACGGGATAAGCCTAAAGACAAGCCCGCTTCACGCTGCGTATAATGAATCGCTTGTAGAGATTCTTCCACATTTCTAGTCAATAGTGGCAAATTGAAGAAAGTCAATGCCAAGGCACCTGAAATGATCGAAAAGCCATAACCAAACTGGATAACAAAGACCAAGAAACCAAAAAGACCGACAACCACAGAAGGCAGTGAACTCAAGATTTCGATCGATGTCCGAATGATATCCGTCAACCAGTTTTTCTTCGCATATTCTGATAAGTAGATCCCCGCTCCTAAAGAAATCGGAAAACTAATGATCATTGTCACTAAAAGCAAGTATAGGGAATTGAACAATTGGATGCCGATCCCGCCACCTTCTTGATACGCTTTTGAAGAAGAAGTCAGAAACTCCCAATTGATATGGGGAATACCACGTACCAAAATGTACAATAGTAAGGAAGCCAAAATCAAAACAATGACTCCAGCAACAGCATACAAGACGCCGGTAGCAATTTTATCTGAACGTTTTGCATTCATTATTTCAATGCTCCTTTCTTCCCAATAAAGCGAATGACAATGTTAAATAGTAAGGACATCAATAAGAGAATCAAGGCTAATGACCATAGAACGTTGTTTTGGACTGTTCCCATGATCGTATTCCCAATACCCATGGTTAAGATCGATGTCAATGTTGATGCAGGTGTCACTAAGCTCGTCGGCATCAATGCCGCATTACCGATAACCATTTGGATCGCCAATGCTTCCCCAAATGCGCGAGCCATTCCGAAAACAACTGCCGTTAAAATCCCAGGGACAGCTGCTCGTAAAACAACTTTATAGATCGTTTGCCAGCGTGTTGCACCTAAAGCTAAGGATGCCTCACGGTAGTGCCGAGGGACTGCCCGTAATGCATCGACAGTCATCGTAGTCACTGTCGGCAAAATCATGATAAATAGGACAAAGGTCCCCGCCAAGATCCCAAACCCTGTACCGCCAAAAACAGAACGGACTGCTGGTACAATGACAGACAAACCGATAAAACCATAAACTACAGAAGGAATACCGACTAATAGTTCGATGACGGGCTGTAAAATCTTCTCTCCGTTACGAGGGGAGATCTCCACCATAAAGACTGCTGCACCGATCGCAAATGGTGTTGCGACGATCGCTGATAGGAAGGTTACGAAGAACGAACCAAGGATCATCGGTAAAGCACCTACTAATGGTTGGCCATCAGGACCAACAGCACTTGGATTCCATTGCGTACCAAACAAAAAGTCGAAAACATTGACTTTGTCTACAAAGAATGTCGCTAATCCACGGCTAGCAACGAAATAAAAAATGGAGATCACAACCAATACAATCAACGCAATACATAGAAAGCTAACCAGCTTTCCTCTTTGTTCCATTCTTGCGCGCTTGGATTTTTTTGTTAACACTTCTTTTACATTTTCCACGAGGGTTCCTCCTCAAAAATCAAACTAAACTCATAACCATTAGTTTATCGGTTCAACATCAATTTCTGTTAAAGCTTGTGTAAATTTTGTGTAAAGATTACTCGACGATGTTGCCTTCCCAATCTCTTTCCACCTGCATGATGGAAATTGGAATATAACCCAGATCCCCGACGATATGCTCTTGTACTTCATCAGAAAGCATATATTCGAGAAATTCAGCGGTCAATCCCGTTGGTTCTCCTTTTGTATACATATGCTCGTAAGCCCAAACTTTCCAATCATTGGTCGTTACATTTTCAATCGTTGGTTGAACCCCATCGATGGAAAGGACGTTGACTTCATCTGTCACATAAGAAAATGCAACATAACTGATGGCCCCTGGTGTATCTGAAACGATCGAACGGACCATCCCACTAGAATCTTGCTCTTGGGAAGGAATCGCTGTTTCGCCATCCATGATCCATTTTTCAAACGTACTTCTCGTGCCGCTTCCAGTCGCCCGATTCAACAAAACGATGGGCAGATCATTTCCGCCAACTTCACGCCAATTTGTAATATTTCCTAAGAAGATATTTTTTAAGTCCTCTGTTGAAATATCCGTGATCCCAACGCCTTTGTTGACGATCGGTGTGATACCTACCGTTGCCACTCGGTGGTCAACGAGTGCATCCGCATCGATCCCTGGCTTTTCTTCTGCAAACAAATCAGAATTCCCAATATCGACTGCGCCTGCTTGGACTTGACTTAACCCAGTGCCGCTCCCGCCTCCTTGGACATTGATAAATCGCCCAGGATTTGAGTTTTGAAATTCTTCCGCAACGGTTTCTACGAGTGGCTGCAAGGCAGAAGACCCGACTGCTGTGATCGATTCTCCTCGATCTGCCCAGCTTGCACATCCTGAGAGTAAAATAACCAATCCGATGATAGGACTTAGAAGTTTTAATTTTTTCATCATAACGCTCCTTGTACTTTCGAAAGTCATTGATTGTAAAAATCAATTATTTTCATTTTACCATTAGTTGAAATCAATGAAAATTATTATTTGCTTTTTTTTCTTGAGCTGAGTCTGCCCCTTTATTTAAAACGCTTTTTTTCTTTTACAAAATAACTATTTTGTAAATAAAATGACAAGATTTCTTAATTAAATTACGTGCATCCAGAAGGTATGCTGTGCTATACTGTGAGAGGAAACGTATTTTAAAAAGAACATAATTATTAATCTTGCTTCCCCAATCAAGTACAATATGTTGTTATGTTCAGCGTTTTCACGATTTCATCAACATTTCCCCAAAATGTCTGTTGAATCGAAACGGCAGAAAGAAGCATTCCTATGCATCTTCTGCCGTCTTTTTTTTATTCTAATTCACTTAACCATGCCGCCATCTGCTCAATGATGGCTTCTTGCTGTGCTTCATTTGGAAGATCCGCTGCTGCTTCTCCTTTTTGTAACCCATAGGTACCAAAGCCAGCATGATTGCCGCCTTCGATCGTTTGGAACGTCGTAGTTTCTGGAAGGAGGCTGCGGGCAGCTTGCCAATTTTCCTGATTCACTACTTGGTCTTGACTGCCTGAGAGTGACAACACAGCAATCGATTGATCAGCTAAGGATCCTTTTTCATCTGGGTAACTAGCAAAGAAAAAGACGCCTTTTAACTCGTTGTCGTTTTCAGCCAACTGATTCGCTGCAAAACGGCTGGCCATGACGCCACCTAATGAATGACCGCCAATGACATAGGAGCTATGGGGAATTTCTTCCAAGACCTCTTCTGCACGATTGCCTGCTAAAACAGCCATGTTAAAGGGCATTTTAACGATCGCGACAGGATAGCCTTTTTCCGCTAAACCTGCTGCCCATACACTATAGCTTTCGGCATCGACAAGCGCACCAGGATAGAAAATAACCAAAGGCTTTTCTTCATCTCCAGTAAAATAGAGGACATTTCCCTCATCATCTGCCTCTTTCGCTGCTGTAACTGCAGCATCCACTGCTGGGTAATGCAGTTGTTGCCAACCGACCCAACCGGCAATAGTTAAAATAACAACGGTGATCAATACACCAATCAAAACTTTTGTTCTTTTTCTCATCATATCCTCCTGCAAAAAAAGAAGATCAGGAAAGGATGGCAGACGAAAGTTGCGGGTCCATCATCTCCTGAATCTTTCTATAAGTGTTTCCAATTTTTATCGGTGAGCCAGCGCCAATAGTTCTCGTGCATGTTCGATTGTTAAATCGGTGATTTCTGCACCTGAGAGCATACGGGCGATCTCAGCCACTCGTTCTTCTTCTGATAATTTACGGACATGGGTTTCTGTCCGACCTTCTTGAATTGCTTTTTCGATAAAATATTGATTGTCCGCCACAGCCGCTACTTGCGGCAAGTGGGTGATACACAAGACTTGCGAATTCGCAGCGATCTTGGCGATTTTTTCGGCGATCGCCTGAGCTACTCGGCCACTGACCCCAGTATCCACCTCGTCAAAGACAATACTAGTGATTCCTTGCTTGCGGGAGAAAATCGATTTAAGCGCTAATAAGATTCGGGAAAGCTCTCCTCCAGAAGCAACTCGCACTAACGGTTTCATGCCTTCACCGGGGTTGGTGGTCAAATAAAACTCCACGGTATCAAAGCCGCTACTACTTAATTGTTTTGAGCCAGATGCAAACCGTACTTCAAATTGCGCGTGCTCCATATACAGCTCTTTTAACTCTTGAACGATTTCTTTTTCTAAACGATGAGCCAATTCACGTCGTTTGACGTGCAAGGCTTCCGCCAGCTGCCAAACTGCTTCAGCTTTTTGGGCAAGCTCTTCTTCTAATTGCTCCAACTGACCTTCCGTATAGGCTGATTCGCTGATTTCTTTGCTGATCTCGTCATAATAAGCAAGAATCACAGGAATTGACTCCCCGTATTTGCGCTTCAATTGACGAATCGTTTCCAGCCGTGAAATGACTTCTTCTAGTCGGCCTTCATCTAATTCAAGGTTGTCGACTTGCCGCGAAATATCAGTGGCTGCATCTTGCAACAAGTAATACGCACTTTGGATCGCTTCACTGATTTTTTCATACGCAGGATCAAGATGGGCGATCGACTGGATCTCTGATAATGCCACACTGACTCCATCTAGGCTATTAACTTCTTCGGCAGATAGAGCGCCATAGCTTTGCCCTAGAGCATCCACTATTTTTTGATAATTGGTCAGTTTTTCTCGTTCATCGATCAGCTGCTCTTCTTCATTTTCCATCAATTCCGCTTGGGCGATCTCTTCTTGTTGAAAACGCAGCATGTCCATTCGCTGCACATAGAGCTGTTCATTTTCTTGAATGGTCCGCACATGTTTTTCTAAGGAGCGATAGGCTTGATAGGCTTGACGGTAACTTGCAAGTTCCGCTTTAAAGGCATCATCTCCAAAACCATCCATCAACGCCAAATGTTTTTCTGGCTGCAGCAGCTCTTGATGCTCATTTTGTCCTTGGATATCAACTAAAAACAAGCCGATTTGGCGCAAAACCGACAAGGTAACAGTTCGACCATTAACACGACAAATAGTTTTACCCGATTGAGAGATATCCCTTTGTACGATCAGAACTTCCTCTTCATCAATACCCAGATCTGCGGTCAGCTCTTTGAACTCCAGCTGATTCGGCCATTCAAAAATCCCTTCCAAACGGCATTTTTCTGCGCCTTGACGCAAATAGTCACTGGATCCTCTGCCACCTGCTAGTAAGCCCATCGCATCGATAATGATTGATTTCCCAGCACCTGTTTCACCTGTTAGAGCCGTCATCCCCTCATGAAAAGACAGGTGCAGGTTGGAGATAATCGCAAAATTTTGGATCGACAATTCTAAAAGCATCCCTTGCCTCCTCTTTTATACGTAACGTTGGAAATCCTTGAATAGGTTCTCGGTATCTGCTTCTGTTCTGGTGATCATCAAGACGTTGTCATCATCGTTTAGCGTGCCAAATAACTCTTTGGCATAACGCTTATCGATCAAATTCGCCAAAGCCGAAGCATTGCCAGGCAGTGTGCGCAGGATCACAAATTTGTCCATTCGATCGACAGACACAAACGCCGTTTTTAGGATTTTATCTAGTTTACCACTCACGTCTTCCGTTGTCTCTTGTGGAATACTATAGCGATAGCCGCCTTTTTGGGAAGGAACTTTCACTAACTTCAATTCCTTGATATCCCTTGATATGGTTGCTTGTGTGACTGAGACGCCGCGATCTTTTAACAACTCGACAAAATCTTCTTGTTTCTGAATATCTTGTTCACTTAACAATCGTGTAATCAAGCGATGCCGTTCTTTTTTTCTCATCTCTTGTTCCTCCTGAATGAATTCCTACTAATTTTATCCTATTTTGCACAAGAAAGAAAGAGAGCCGACAAGTAAAATGTCCACTCTCTTCCATTCTTTATTTTGGTTGATGAAAGGTCTCATGTGCTGATGCAACAACTTTCGGGATGTCGATCCCTGCTGCGGTGCCTTCTTGCAGGCTTTTCTTTAAATGTACGATAAACTCGATATTCCCTTCGCCACCAGTGATTGGTGAAAAACTTAGGTTTAATACATCGAATTTTGTTTTCTTAGCGAATGCCAGTACTTCCTCCAACACTCGTTCATGGGTTTTGGGGTCACGAACGATCCCATTTTTTCCGACCGCTTCTTTGCCCGCTTCAAATTGTGGTTTGATCAGCGCCATCACTTCGCCATCCGCTACCAAAATATCGTAAAGGGGAGGTAAGATCAGTTTAAGTGAAATAAAAGAAACATCGATCGTAGCGGCTTCAGGAAGACCATCCAGGAAGTCTGTTGGTTTTGCATAACGGAAGTTGACCCGTTCCATTACAATCACTCGCTCATCTTGCCGCAGCTTCCATGCTAACTGATTGTAACCGACATCCAGTGCATAGCTTTTTTTGGCGCCATTTTGCAGCGCCGCATCAGTAAAGCCACCGGTGGAAGCGCCGATATCTAACATGATTTTATCGGTTACGTCAAAATCAAAAACTTTGAGTGCTTTTTCTAACTTGAGACCACCACGAGAAACATAAGGCAGCTTCTTCCCTTTGATCTGCAGCAGTGTATCTGCGGCAATTTTTTCTCCAGGCTTATCTAAGCGCTCATTGTTTTTTTCTTTGTACACCAATCCAGCCATCACTCCTCGTTTGGCTTGCTCGCGGGTCTCAAAGAGGCCTTGCTGGACAGCTAAAACATCTACTCGTTCTTTCTTCATGCGTTCCCTCGAATCTCAAATCGTTCCACAAATGCCAATAAAACATCCTGCGTAAATTGACCGTATTGGCTTAATTGTGCCAGAATTTCTTTGGCTTTGCCCAATTCTTCAGTCAAGGCTTGCTGCGCGCCTGCTAAGCCAAGTAAAGCAGGATAGGTACTTTTCGCCAACTCGTCATCTCGGCGGACAACTTTGCCTAGCTCTTCGGTTGTACTAGTGGCATCTAACAGATCGTCGCGAATTTGAAAGGCTAACCCAATATGCTGGGCAAAGCGATCCAATTCATGCAGAACCTCTTCCGTCTGGTCGGCTAAGACACCACCAGCAATCACCGCAAAGCGGATCAATTCTCCAGTCTTTCGTTCATGGATTGACATCAGCTCCTCAAGACGAAGAGCTTGGTTCTCCCCTTGAATATCAGCTGCTTGGCCGGCAACCATCCCTTGCGTGCCCGCTGCTTTACTCAACTGCTGCAGCAGCAAGACTTTTTGATTGGCTTCGATTTCCGCCATAGCGACTAATTGAAACGCAGCCGTCAAAAGACCATCTCCAGCTAAAATCGCTAAAGCTTCACCAAAAACCTTATGGTTGGTGGGTTTGCCTCGACGCAGATCATCGTTGTCCATTGCTGGCAGATCATCATGGATCAGCGAATACGTATGCACCATTTCTAGGGCTGCTGCACACTGGTACACCGCGGTATTGATGGGTTTGTGAAAAGCGGCGACTGTTGCTGCCAATAAAAGCGGGCGAATGCGTTTGCCGCCAGCTTGGATCGAATACTGCATGCTTTCAAATAGTCGTTGATCAGAAGTGTGTTCTTTGACAAAACGTTCCATAACTTCTTCGATCAATGGGGCGTGTTCTTTCGTAAATTCCTTCAAAGCACTCATTGGCTTTCCTCTTCAAAGGGGACTTCTTCATTGGATTCAGTCATCATTTTTGTTAAGGATTTTTCCGCTTTACTCAAGGTGTCCTTGCATTGCTTGCTCAAAACCATGCCTTTTTGAAAAGCATCTAACGCTTCTTCCAATGGAACATCACCTTGTTCCAAACGGGTTACGATTTGTTCTAATTCTTGTAATGATTCTTCAAATGTTGGATTTGCCATGATTAACTCCTTCTGTACTAATAACTTCGACAAGCGCTTGGCCATCTTGGTAATGGATCGTCAGCTGATCTTCTGGCTCGATCGCATCAATCGATTTGATCACCTGCTCATTTTTCGTGGTATAGCTGTAGCCGCGTCCCATGATTTTTAGTGGGCTTAACAAATCAAGGGATTGGACTGCATTTGCAAATTGATTTTCTTTTGCCGCATAAATATCTTTCATGGCTTTCGTTAAGCGTTGAGAAAGATAGCTGACCTCTTGATTGCTGGCTTGTAATCGCGCTTTTGGTTGTTGTTGGGCCAACCGTGAAATCAATTGCTGTGCCTGGCGATCCTTGTCATAAAGCAAGGTTTGCAAGCCTTGCTGCATCCGCTGCTGCAACTGATCGAGTTTGATGGACTGTGCCTCATACAAGCGCTCTGGTTGTCGAAAAACATACGATCCAATCACTCGCTGATAGCGTTCTTGTTTGTACTGGATCTGGTGCATAAATGCTTGCTCTAATCGGGCTTGTCTTTCTTCGATCCGCAAAATCTCCTCCGACAGCACTGGCACCGCTAATTCGGCAGCGGCGGTCGGAGTTGCCGCCCGTACATCCGCCACTAAATCGGCAATCGTCGTATCGGTTTCATGCCCCACTGAAGAAATAATGGGGGTTTTTGCATCAAAAATGGCTCTTGCCACTCGTTCTTCATTGAAAGGCCAGAGGTCCTCGATCGATCCACCCCCACGTCCGATGATCATAGTATCAAAGGACCCATCGGCTTCGACTCGTTGGATATTTTTCACCACATCATCCGCAGCTTTATTGCCTTGTACCACTGTTGGATACAAAACGATCTGAGCAATGGGGTAACGCCGCTGTGTCGTCGTGATGATATCTCTGATCACCGCCCCACTAGGACTGGTCAAAACTGCGATGCGTTTCGGGTATTTCGGCAAGGACTGCTTCGGTGCAGAAAATAAACCTTCTGCTGCCAATTTCTGCTTTAATTGTTCATAGGCTTGATAAAGAGCGCCGACACCGTCTGGTTCCATATGTTCGATCACCATCTGGTAATTTCCGCTTGCCTCATACAGAGTGATACGCCCAACCGCCATGACTTTCATGCCCTCTTCTGGTTGAAAGCGCAACTTGTCAAAAGCGCCTTTGAACATGACGGTCGAAATTTTTGCACCATCATCCTTCAAACTAAAGTATTGGTGATTGGGGCGACGACGAAAATTGGAGATCTCCCCCGTCAAATAAACCCGCTCTAGATACGGATCGACGTCAAACTTACGCTTGATATATTTTGTTAATGCGGTTACCGTTAAATATTCTTGCGCCATTTAGTTTTTCATTGTCTCCTTTGCTGCCTCGATCGTTTGGGCCATCAACATCGTGATCGTCATTGGACCTACACCTCTAGGTACCGGTGTGATATAGCTAGCGATCGGTTCGACTTCATCAAATTTCACATCGCCGATCAACTTGCCGTTGGCATCACGATTCATCCCAACATCAATCACCACAGCCCCTTCTTTTACGAAGTCTTTTGTGACAAAATGACCGCGGCCGATCGCCACGACTAAAATGTCCGCTTGTTTTGCCAACTCGGGCAGATTTTTGGTTTTTGAATGAGCAATAGTCACGGTGGCATTTGCCCCCAAGAGCAAGTGCGCCATTGGTTTTCCGACAATGTTGCTGCGACCGATCACTAAGGCATTTTTCCCTTCCAATTCGATCCCATACGCAGCAAACATTTTCATAATGCCATAAGGGGTACAAGGAATTCGGTCAGGTACACCTGCGAATAATTTTCCTAAATTGATTGGATGAAAGCCGTCGACATCTTTTTCTGGTTTGATGGCTAACAGTACTTTTTCTTCATTGATATGTTTTGGCAAAGGAAGTTGAACCAAAATTCCATGAAAGGCATCATCGTTATTGAACTGTTCGATTTCTGCTAATAATTCTGCCTCAGTAATGGATTCAGGGTAGCGGGCAACACGGGAATTGATGCCGATTTTCGCCGCAGCTAGTTCTTTATTTTTCACATAAGTCTGACTTGCTTTGTCTTCTCCAACAAGCAAAACAACTAATCCCGGTGTCACACCCTGCTCTTTTAGTGTTGCTGTCTCTGAAAGAAACGCTGCTTGCATTTTTTCAGCCAATTCTTTTCCATTGATTAATGTACCCATTCTGACAACTCCTCCAACCTGATTATACGGACTTATTTTGTAAAAAGAAACGCACCAATCGTTTGTCGATATGCTTCTTCATGTTTTCTATCATAGCATTTTCTGAAAAGAAAAACACCGTCTAAGGCTCCCTTTTTTCGGAAAAAACGAGGGTAAACCGACAAAGTGCGTGCAAAAAAACCGAACGATCAAGCAGGACCGTCAAAACAAGGCGGTTGCTCATAAATCGTTCGGTTTCTGACTCGATCGAAAAAAAGCTGATCTCTTTTGATCGATCGTGTTAGGGCTGAAAATTACTCACTTACCTGGTTGGTTTTTGTTTCTAGCTCTTGATTGACTGTCGATAAAATACCGTTGACAAACTTTCTGGACTGATCATCACTAAAAGTTTTCGCTAACTCGATCGCTTCATTCAAAGCCACACGATTCGGCACATTATCCACATAGATCATTTCATACAAAGCAATTCGTAATATCGTCACGTCCATTTTTGATAAACGCTGGATTTTCCAACCAGCTTTTAAATGATTTTGAATGACTTCATCCAAGGCTTCTTTGTAATGACAGACACCTGCCACTAATTGATCTAAATAAACAGGCACAAAATGCTCTTGTTCTTCATCGATCAATTCATGGTGTTCCAACTCGATGGCATGCATGATGGCATCTTGTTTCGTTAAATCTTTATTAAAGTCTAGTGGAAATAAAGCTTGTAACGCCATTTTCCGTATTTCATGCCGTGATAATTCTTTACTCATTTTCTTCCTCATCGTTTCCAAATAATTCTTCGATGTCTGGTAAATCTACTTTTTCTGGCACGACTGCCACAACATGAACATTTACTTCAGCCAGTTGTACATCTGTCATAAATAAGACTTGCTGCTTGACCCGTTCTTGGATCTCCATTGCCACTTTAGGCACTGACATCCCATAAGTGATATAGCAATAGATGTCCACTTTGATCCCTGTTTCATCGATCGTTAAGTAGACCCCTTTGCCATGAGCTGCGCGACCTAATAATTCAGTGACACTGTTTGCCAGTGTTCCTCGCATCCCATAGACACCTTCCACTTTAGAAGCAGCGATCCCAATAATGATCTCGATCACTTCTGGTGCGATGACGATCTCGCCTAATTCAGGACTTGCATTTAATACAAGGTTTTTATCTTCATTCATACGTTTTTGCCTCCATTCTAAACAGCTGTACCGTATTGTTTGTAAAAAAACCGCTCGTTTTTTCCGTTTGAAGCAAACCAACGCTTGATTCAATCAATAACATCCATGGCACAGTGTTTCTTCTCGCTCTAAGTTTATCATTTTCTGCACTGAGAATCTATAATAACCCACTATTCTCAATGAATTTTCTGAAAAACAAGGTCGATGAATCAGAGAATGATCAATTCTTTCGGTGAATGTGTCAACACTTTATTGCCAGTTTCGGTGATCAAAAGATCATCTTCGATACGAACGCCGCCAATTCCTGGAAGATAGATTCCTGGTTCATCTGTAATGACGTTTCCGACAACAAATGCTTTATCAGCGCGGAAGGATACATTTGGTCCTTCGTGGATCTCTAAACCAATCCCATGACCTGTTGAATGACCAAAGGCATCTCCGTAGCCAAAGGAAGCAATGTGATCCCGAGCGATCGCATCTAGTTCAATTCCGGTCATTCCAGGTTTTGCTGCGGCCAAGACTTTTTCTTGCGCTTCAAGTACGATTTGATAGATTTCCTTCAATTTATCGCCAGGATCTCCTACTGCAAAGGTTCTAGTCATATCAGACACATAGCCTTGATAGTAACAGCCAAAGTCTAACGTGATCAGATCGCCTTGTTCAATCACTTTTTCACTCGCAACCCCATGGGGCATTGCTGAACGCAGCCCACTAGCAACGATCGTTTCAAAAGATACGCTTGTGGCACCTAATGAACGCATAAAGAAATCTAACTGATTCGCCACTTCGATTTCTGTCATTCCTGGGCGGACCATTTTCAAAATATGTTCGAATCCTTGATCGGCGATATGACAGGCTTGTTGGATCAATGCGATCTCTTCCTCATCTTTGACTTCCCGCAAAGCCTCGATCATCCCCGATACAGGGGCAAGGGATGATTCCTCGATCAAGTCTTCTAAGACGGAGTATTCAGCAAAGCTGACGAAACTTTCTTCAAATGCTAAGACATTGATTTCTTCCTTTTGGCAGATAGTTGCAACTTCTTCAAAAATCGGTCCGCTATTTTTTACGATCTCAAATCCTTGAGCTTGGGCAGCTGCTTGCTCTGTATAGCGGAAATCTGTTACAAAAAAAGCTTTGTCCAACGTAATGACTGCTAAACCAGTTGTCCCAGTAAAGTTTGTCAAGTAACGCAAATTGTATGGGCTGGTGATCAAGAACCCATCAATCGAATCTTTTCTCATTGCTTCACGTAATTTTTCAACTCTTAACATGTATCGTTCCCTACTTTCTTGTTCTATACGATAGTATTATAACAAACTTCCAGAAAAAGCGGAAAGCAAGCGAAAAGTTTTCTAAAAAATGAACCTTCAGAAACTTGGGACCTCAAGTTATCAAAAAGACCATCTAGAAAACTAGACGGTCTTTGCTCTACAATTCTTCTCCATTGCTTTCAATTACTTTTTGATACCAATAAAAGGAGCTCTTTTTGATGCGTTCCCTGGTTCCTTTACCATAATCATCTAAATCAACATAAATATACCCATAACGTTTGCTCATTTCTGCAGTGGAAGAGCTGACTAAATCTATAGGGCCCCAGCTCAAATAAGCAAGAATATCAACACCGTCCTTGATACATTCTTTTAGTTGTACAATATGTTGTTTCAAATACTCAATACGATATTGATCTCGAATGGTTCCGTCTTGTTCGATTGTATCGATTGCACCTAAGCCGTTTTCGGCAATCATGAGAGGAACTTGATAGCGGTCCCAGTATTGAGATAAGCAATTGTAAAAACCTAAAGGATCTGCTCGCCATTCCCATGCAGTGGGCTTCAAATATGGATTTTGTTCACCGTCAAATGGTGCCATCGTATTTTTGGATGCGTCGACGATACGTGAATAATAGTAAGAAATCGCTAGAAAATCCATCGTATTCTCTTTTAGTAATGGCAGATCTGCCGGATGCATCTCGATAGAAAGCCCTTGATCTTTAAAATAGCGCAACGCAAATTCTGGATATGTTCCTCGCAATTGGACATCAGTAAAATAGTACTGCATACGGTTTTTTTTCATCGTTAAGACTATATCCTCTGGTTTGCAGCTAGCCGGATAAAATGTTGCATCTGCGACCATTGTTCCTAGTTTAGCATCTGGATCAATTTCTCGCCCTAATTCGATAACTTTGGCTCCAGCTATAAATTGATGATGTACCGCCTGATACATCAGTTGTTCCATATTATCAGATTGGTCATCATAAATACCTAAACTACCAAACTGAACGGTTGGTACCAAATTGATTTGATTACAGATAATCCAATATTTAACTTTTCCTTTGTATCGACTTAGTAATACTTTTGCGTAGCGTACGAAAAAATCAATTACTTTACGATTTGCAAAACCACCATATTCTGTCACCAGATGAAGCGGCATATCGTAATGGCTCATTGTTATAATTGGTTCCATACCGCAACTGATAATTTCAGCTATCAGATCATCATAAAATTCTAACCCAGCTTCATTTGGCCGCATTTCATCGCCATTAGGGAAAATTCTTGACCAAGAGATACTTGTTCGAAATGCTTTTAATCCCAGCTCTTTCAACAAGGCAAGATCTTTTTTATACGTGTGGTAAAAATCAATTCCGAACCGTTTAGGGTAATAGTTGGTACAATCTGTTGTAGCAAACTTTATCTCAGCTAATGTCCCTCCGCCTTCTTTTTTTATGTTGCTTCTATTTAATTCAGGATCAAACGCATGAATATCAGAAGTTGATAAACCGCGACCATCTTTGTCAAAAGCACCTTCAATTTGACAAGCTGCAACTGCTCCGCCCCATAAAAAATTTTTTGGAAAACTTTTTTTTGTCATTCTTCTCCTCCTAAATGATTCACAATCATAAATTTTCTCCATTAGACTGGATAACCTTTTGATACCAATAAAAAGAGTCTTTCTTGATACGAGCGCAATCTTTCGGATCATCATCAGTCCGATCAACATAGATAAAACCGTAACGTTTTTTGACTCCGTTACTTGTGGACAGTAAATCCAACGCTGACCAAGGGCAGTAAGCCCAGACCTCAACCCCTTTTTCCATTGCTCTCTTTATCGCTTTAATATGGTCTCTTAAATAGGAGATGCGGTACTCATCATGTACTTTTCCTTCTGGAGTAAGTTCATCGAATGCTCCTAAGCCATTTTCTGTAATCATCAAGGGTTTATTATAACGAGTATAAATATCTCTGAACGCATATTCTAATCCAATTGGATCAATCGCCCAATCCCAATCAGTTGTATCAAGATGGGGATTTTTACACATTTCGTAAAAACCAGGATGTGTTTCAAAACCAGAAATCTCGCCTTTTTTTCCAGAAAGATTAACGCCACTGTATCGTATTGCTTTCCCTGACTCCTTAGGGCAAGCTTTTGCACATTCACTTGCATAATAGTTTAATGCAAGAAAATCTGAATATCCTTCTCTAATTAAGTCCATATCCCCTGGCTCAACAATTGGTGCCAAGTGATTTTCTTGGAGATAGGTCATTGCCGACTCTGTATAAATACCTTTGAAATAAATATCTAAGTAGAAAGCATTTCTTAAGTCATGGGCATTTAAAGCAGCCAATACGTCTTCTGGTTTAGATGTAAGAGGATAAATCGGTGCATACCCCAAAGCAGCTCCTACTAATCCGTCGGGCACTAAATCATGCACCAATTTACAGGCCGTCGCATGTGCAAGGTTCATATGATGGTTGATTTGATAACGCAACTGATTTTGTGACTGAAGCTCTTTCGGGATATAGCATTTTTGTGTCCAATACTGGACGATAATGCTCTGTTCATTAATAGTCGTCCAATACTTAACTTTATCTTTAAACTCGTTGATAACAAACTTCGCATAATATTCAAAATCTGTAACAATTCGTCTATCCAGCCACCCCTGATACTTTTCGACAAGAGCCCATGGTAAATCATAGTGATACAGTGTAACGATTGGTTCTATTCCATAAGTTAAAAGCTCATCAATCAATTTTCGATAAAACTCAATTCCTTTTTCGTTTACTTCGCCAACACCATCAGGAAAAACTCGAGACCAAGAAATTGAAAATCGGTAGGTTGAAAACCCCATTTCTGCCATCAATGCAACATCTTCTTTATAATGATGATAATGATCACTCGCGATCTCTGCAGAAGCAAACCCCTTTTCTTCAAAGCTTTTTTCATTGATCACATCTTGCTGAGATGCTTTTTTGCCATCTAACAATGCCGCGCCTTCCACTTGATAAGCACTCGTGGCTGCGCCCCATAAAAAATTTTTTGGAAATTGTTTCATTCTTTTTGCCCTCTTTCAACTATTCTCAAAATATCAATCATCTCTTTTGTCATCTTAACTTCGGAATTTATTGTCATTAAGGTGTCCTGTGCATGAACAAACAATAAAAATATCTCATAATAGTGTCCGTTGGCTTCTTTTTGAATAACTTCTGTTTGTGCTTTATGTGCTAACACGATTTTTTTTTCTGCTTCAAAAAGTTTTTTTTCTGCAGCAGAAAAATCAAATATTTTTGCCATTTTCATTGCATCAACTAATAGATTTCTAGCATCTCCGGCATGAATAATGATTTGCATAGCTATTGGTATTAGTTCATTTTCGTTTTGCTCTTCCATAAACTTGCTCGTCTCCAATCCCTAAATTTCTAGTTCTACTGCTTGTGATTCTTCTAAGAGCTTTTCTTTTTCATAAGCTTTAAAAAATGGATACCAGATAACCAAATATAAAATAAATAAAAGTACCCACCACAACACAGCTCGTAAATCTTCTGTTACCATCACACTTGAGATCGGCGCAGGCACTTGTCCGACTTGGATCATTTTAGAAGGGATGTTGAGTAAGCCAGTGCTCATCAGAAACCAAACATACAACGCTCCGACAATAGAGTTTATCCAAGCTGGAAGCATCAACAGCGGATTGAATACCACTGGGGCCCCAAACATAACTGGTTCGTTAATATTGAAAATTGACGGGGCAAGAAAGACACGACCTAAAGTTCTCAGCTGCTTGGATTTTGAGAAGCACATCAAGATATTCAGACCTAATGTTGCACACATACCACCCATTGTGATAAACGCTAGCGTAAAAACCGCTTCACTTGTTGCAATATTTTGAGCCACTCCTCCTGCAGCAGCAGCCTCGATGTTTTCTTGGATACCTGCTAGAAAAATTGGTGTGGTAACTGCACCAAAAAGCCAACTTGAAATCCCCATCGTATAGAAGAATGCCGGAACAAAACAGATTAATATAAACCCAGGTAAGGTTTGTCCTATTGAGGCAACTGGTTGAAAAGCAGCTAATATCACTTCAAAGAGATTCACATGAAGAACATTCACCAAAACCATTGTAATTCCTAGAGCAATAACGTTCGGCACAATGGTGTTTATCCAACCAGTCACAAAGTCGGGTACACTGCTCCCTTCCATGAAACGAACCTTAGCCCATAAATGGAACACGAGCGATACAAAAAGACCGATAACCATCCCAACAGCAATTCCAGATGGTCCCAAGTTTCCCAGAAAGGCAGACAAACTATCTGTATTTTCTTCTTGTGGAATGACCGCCATCAATAATACGCAGACTGAAGTAATGCCCGCATTGGTAATATAAAACGGATGGTTAAGTTTCTCCATACACTGATTTGCCATCATGAAAGCGACAATTAATGAAATCAGTCCAAAGCTAAAATTCAAAATCGGAGAAAGATCAGGTAATGCTGGAAAAAACGATACAAACACATTATAAAAATAGATAAGTGACCCGGTTAAAATAAATGGAATGATTTTTTGCATACTGCTTGAAAGAGCAGCCAGCCAAGGCTTTGAGAAAAAAGTGTTCATGGTTGGGGCAAACGAATTCGTCAGCCAGTTCATAAATTTTTTCATATTCACAACTTCCTTTTTTAGTTTCAGTAAAAACAGATATTTTGCCTTTTAGAAACGATCAACTCTTGCGCTCATTGATTTTATGAAGAGCAATATCCAGAAGTTTTTCTCCATTTAACTGCGCGTATACATCTTGCGGGATTACCACAACAGGAACATTGTAGGGGTATGCCAATGCTTCATATTTTGATAATTCACTTGCGTAATGCGGGCCAATCATCAAAATATCAATAGCTGATAAATAATCATTCACTTCTGTATAACTCCTTGCCTCTACATTTAAGGATAATTTTCTTTTCTTTGCAGTCTTACGGGCGTTACTAGCAAGAAATCCGCTCGACATTCCAGCTCCACAACATAGAAGTATTTTTAAATTAGTCATATTTATTCCTCCTTCTTGATAGCTCCACTATAGGAAATATGTACTACGACCTTCAACCGAACTTTTTCACTTTAAAGGGCAAGGAATCTTCTAAGCATTTTCCCATTAAGGGGCAAAAGTACGCTTGACGCAGCTTTCCAATTCTAACTATAGTTAGAATTAAATGAAGAAAGGAACGGGAGCATCATGATTAATGAAAAACAGCGAGAACTGCTGAAATACCTCAGCAATGAAAACCGAATTGTAACCAGTATTGAGTTAGCAAATGCTCTAAATATTTCAACAAGATCAATTAAAAATTATGTATCTCAACTAAATACACTCTTTGAAAGTAAAATTATCATCTCTTCAAGAAACGGTTATCTACTCAGCAATCATTCGCTTATTCCAAGTTTATTAGCGCAAACTAATCAACAGATTCCCCAATCCAATGAAGATCGATCCTTTTATATAATTAAGCAGCTAATTTTTCATTCCTCAACTGAACTACATTTATTTGATTTATGTGAATCACTTTGCATCAGCTATTCGACACTTAAATCATTACTGACAAAAATGAACACAATGTACAAAACCTACAATGTTAAATTTACATCTAACAATGATTGTTTACAGATTATTGGCGATGAAAAGGACAAACGAAAACTCATTCGCTATGTCATAAGCGAAGAATCAGGCAACAGTTTTACGGACATTACACAAATTAAACATTGTTTTCCTGACTTTGATACCGATGCTTTATACAGTATTATTAAAGATGTCTTTAAAAATCATAATTACTATTTAAACGATTTTGCTCTCTCAAATCTGCTATTCCATCTTGTGATCATGATTACTCGGAAATATCAAGGTAACCCATTACGCTCTAATGAATATTTACTGCCAACAATAACTGAACAAGAACAAAACTTACTGGATGATTTATATCTTTCTATAGAAAAAAAATTTGATATTCATTTAAATCCTTATGAATTAGCAGAACTGTCAATTTTATTTCGAGCAAACGCCAATTATTCATTGTCTACGACAAAACAAGAAGTGACTGAGCTGATTGGAACGGAAATTCTTTCTTTGACTAATCGCTATGTGCAAGATATCAACACAATGTATATGATTGATCTTTCAAGTGAAGATTTCACCATACCGTTTTCACTCCATATCAAAGGACTGCTTTTTCGATCAAGAAATCAGCGTTTCACCAACAATCCAATGGCTGACTATATCAAGTTGAATAGCCCGATAATTTTTGACATGGCTATATATATTAGTTTGGATTTAATGGAATCCTACGAAGTAATTATCAATGAAGATGAAACTGCTTTTATCGCTATGCATATCGGTGCTGAAATCGAACGCCAAAATAAAAACAAATCGAAGATCCCGGTTATTTTGCTGTGCCCTGATTATCATTCATTGCGTACTAATCTTTTGAATACGTTATTGCTTGATTTTGGCAACCAAATAAACATCGTCCACAGTATTCAATCTGAGGAAGCATTGCAATCACTTAAATCAGAGGTATCCGAATGTCGACACTATATGATCATCAGTACGATTCCAGTCACAAGGATCAAAAGCGATACTATCGTTCATATCTCTCCATTTAACCTTCATGAACAGTATGATCTGATTCAAGAAGCCATCCTAAAAAACCAAAATAATTATAAAAACCAGAAATTAAGAGAACATTTTGACGAGTTTTTCGAGAGCGATTTATTTGTGGCAAAATCAAGCATGAAAAACAAAAATCAAGTTCTTTCACTTCTTTGTAGACGTTTGGAAGAAAAGGGATATGTCGATCCTGCTTTTGAAAAACAAGTCTATCGAAGAGAAGAAGCTGCTGGGACTGCTTTTCAAAATATTGCCATTCCTCATTCAGTACAGATGGATGCAATAAAAACTAGTATCGCTGTTACTATTTCCAAGACAGGAATCCGCTGGGGGAAACACACGGTATATTTAGTTTTGTTAATTGCGATCAATAAAGCAGACAAACAAACGTTTCGTGAATTATATGAATCGCTGATTGCGCTTTTTAACGACCAGCCTACAATTCAGGAAGTTCGTAATTGTCAATCATTTGAAGATTTCAAAAAGTTAATATACAGTCGCATAGATGTTTACAAATAATCATTTTCCTGTAATTAAGAAAATTTGGACAACAAAAAAACCTGATTTCAAACAGCAGACATACCAATGTATGACTGGTTGAAATCAGGTTTAGTCTTTCATGCAATTTGGAGTATATTTAGATCATTTTTACTCCGTTTTACTAGATTATCTTTTACGTCCCAAAAAGAACGATACGACTGCCACGAAAATGACCGCACCGATAATCGCAGGCACGATGGCCATACCTGCTACTTGCGGTCCCCAAGTGCCAAAAAGGCCTTGACCAATCGATGCGCCTACAAGTCCCGCAACGATATCAAAAATACAACCGCGTTTTTCGCCTGCAATGGCACCACCGATTGAACCGATGACCGCTCCTACGATCAATGTCCATAAAAAGTGCATACTAACCCCTCCTAAACTTTCTTATAAAAAGGGTACCATATTGAGAATCAATTGGAAAAATATATGCTCTCTTGTTATTTTCTGCGAGTGAAGGCTCGTTTCAATACATCAAAAAAGCCTAATGAATGCACCATATGGTCTGGATCGACGTATTCACGAATCGCTCGCAAGACTTTTTTTGGTTCTTTTGAGGAGAAGGTATACGTGCCATTCTTTTTGGTGCGGATCGCATAGCGTGGTATCCAACGGCCTTTGAACATGACCGAAGCGATCACATAGTCGACATCTTCCCATGGGATCTGAATAAACTTGCGTTTGTCACGGTCATTGTAAAACTCAAAGGCTTTATCGCCGATCATGATTTTGCCGTACTCATTGATCCCTAAAAAAGACGTAGCATCGATCGTCAAATCCACTTTTGTATTAAGAGATTGTACCATTTGCGCTTACTCCATTCTATATCGACTTATTATCTTATTATACGTGTTTGCAGCAGGTTTGGCGAATAAATAAAAAGGTACTTGGGTTGCCCCAAGCACCTTTCATTGAAAAGATTATAACAATCCGATCAAGTGTCCACCGATACCGACTAAGAATAGACCGATAATAATGATGATTGGAGAAACTTTTTTCTTCAATAACCACATACATAATAAAGTAAGCAATAGTGCAGCTAGACCAGGAATCAATTGATCCAAGTTGTTTTGCAATGTTGTTACTTTTGTATCAGTCAACGCACGGCCTTCAGCAACTTGTTGGAAGGCTTGTTGCAAACCAGCAGAGCCAGAAGGCAAGTTCGCCCAATCGACATAAGCACCTTCATCAAGCGGTACGCTTGAGACAACTGGCGCAAATGAGATCGATACCCAACGCTGAACGAGTGACCCTAATACGAACATCCCTAAAATTGAAGCGCCTTTTGTTACATCTTGCAACAATCCGCCTGAAAGGTCATCAGTGATTTTTGAACCAGCACGATAGCCGAATTCTTGTGTGTACCACATAAATGCCCAACGGATGATGTTCCATGCAACGAAGAAGATGATTGGACCTAAGATGTTTCCAGCTAAAGCAAGAGAAGCACCTAGAGCACCTAACATCGGACGTACAGTAAACCAGAACACAGGGTCACCGACACCGGCTAAAGGACCCATCATCCCAACTTTTACCCCTTGGATCGCTACGTCATCGACAGGCGCGCCATTGGCACGTTCTTCTTCTAAGGCTAATGTTACCCCTAAGATTGGCGATGCGATATATGGGTGAGTGTTAAAGAATTCTAAGTGACGCTTCAATGCAGCGGCACGGTCTTCTTTTGTTTTGTATAATTTTTTGATTGCTGGAATCATTGAGAATGCCCAACCACCATTTTGCATACGTTCATAGTTCCATGAACCTTGAATGAAGGTAGAGCGCCATGCTACGGCTAAACGATCTTTTTTATTTAATTGAATTTTTTCTGCCATTTTTTTCTCCTCCTTCGATTCTAATAGTCATTCAAGATATCGCCTAGAGGGTCGCCAGTGTTGCTGCCGCCGCCTCCATTTGATGATCCGCCCATTTTAGTTAGGTTCAAGTAGATCAATGCGATTGCTACTGCCAAAGCACCGATAGCGATCAATGTCAATTGAGAAATAGCTGCGATAACGAAACCGATAATGAAGAATGGCCATACTTCACGAGTTGCCATCATGTTGATAACCATTGCATAACCAACGGCAACAACCATACCACCACCGATAGCCATACCATCAGTTAACCATGCAGGCATTGATTCTAAGAAGTTTTGAACAGTTGCAGCAGGAATTGCCAACAATGCAGCTGCAGGAATCGCAATACGAACCCCTTGCATACATACAGCGATCACATGCCACATTTCGATTTTACGAATGTTGCCTTCTTCAGCAGCAGCATCCATAAAGTGAACGATTGGCACAGCCAATGTACGAACGATCATTGTCAAGAACAAACCAGCAACAGCTAGAGGGATCGCAACGGCAATCGCTGTATCAACACCAGCAGTTCCTTGTCCACCTAAAACTAAAATAATTGCAGATGCAACAGACGCCAATGCAGCATCAGGTGCAACAGCGGCACCGATATTTGCCCATCCAAGTGCGATCATTTGTAATGATCCGCCCAAAATGATACATGCTTCCAAATTACCGGTCACTAAACCGATCAAAGTACACGCGACTAGCGGTTGATGGAATTGGAATTCATCCAAGATTCCTTCCATACCAGCTAAAAAGGCAACGAGTACTACTAATACCATAGATATAATAGTCATGATAGACCTCCTATTTAGTTGAATACGTTTCTATTTATTCGCCAATTCATTTTTGGCTTTGCGTAAGATTTCGTCCATGTTGTCTCGAGAGTCATTTGGCACTTTACGCACATCGAATTTGATGCCGCGTCCTTTTAGATCTTCAAATGTCTTCACATCGTCCGTACCCATCGACAATACTTTACTTACAACAACTTTCCCAACAGAGTGAGCCATTGAACCAACGTTCACCTCAGTGATGTCAACGCCACCTTCAACTGCACGCAACACATCTTGTGGGTTTTCAAATAATAGTAAAGCTTTCGTATTCCCGAAACGAGGGTCTTTAGAAACTTCGATCATTTTATCCACTGGAATGACGTTCGCTTTTACTCCTGGAGGAGCTGCTTGTTCGATCAGTTTTTTACGCAAATCATCTTTTGCCACTGCATCAGAAACAACGATGATCCGAGATGGATTAACTGATTTTGTCCAAGCTGTAGCGACTTGACCATGTAGCAAACGAGAATCCACACGCGCAAGCACGATTTTGATTTTGCCATCGCCTAGAACAGTTCCCGGAGGAAGTGATCCTTTAGGTTGATCGTCTTGCACAGCTTTTGGTGCTGTCGCTTCTTCTGGTTCAAGCTCTTCTGGTTTGACCTTAACCCCTTCTTTAGCTGTTTCAACGATGTGCGCAGCGATTTCATGCGCAGTGTTCATTGAAAAACGTGAAGCATAGGCTTCGATCACCATTGGTAAATTCATACCAGCAACGATTGCCCATTTGTCTTTGTGATCTTCAAACAAGCTGTTTGCTTGGTTGAAAGGAGTACCACCCCAAAGATCAACTAAGAATAATACTTCTTCTTGATCGTCAAATGTAGCAATTGCTTCTTGCATTTTTGCCTTGATGTCATCTGGACCTTCACTTGGCATCAATGTAACAGCTTTAACATTTTCTTGTTCGCCGAAGATCATTGAACCAGATTGCAAAATGCCGTTAGCAAATTCTCCATGACTTGCTAGGATAATTCCTACCATCTTTTTACCTCCTATATCAAAATTGAAAAATGTGACACGAATACGAAAGAAAAAACAACATCGAAAAAATTAAGGGTGACTACCTTCTTTTTCCAAAATATCCTTCAAAAAGATTTTACGATCAGCTGGAACTTTGCGTATCTCTACTTCTATGCCTTGATTTTGCAAATAAAGCAGCGAAGCAAGATCTTGATCATTGACTGACACGAAATTAGTGATCATCCGTTTTCCCATTGAAAAGCTCATGCCGCCGATATTGACGGAACGAATGTCAATGCCTCCTTTGACCAGAGTCACGACATCTTGAGGGTTGGTAAATAATAACATGACTTTTTGCGTATTAAATAATGTGTTATGCGCCACCTCAAGCATTTTTGCTACTGTCACCACATTGGATTTGATTCCTGGTGGAGCAGCTTCTTTCAAGAGAAACTTTCGTAATTGGTCATTTGCGACCTCATCACTGACCACGATGATTCGATTGATACCAGTCATTTTCGACCAAGCTGTGGCGACCTGACCATGAATCAACCGATCGTCGATTCGGGCAAGACGTATATCCATTCCCATTGTGCAAGCCTCCTACATCCATCGATCCGCTTTTCATATTGAGGATCTGTTCTTTTTTCAATCACCTCCTGTATCCACTTATATAGAAGCAAAAAGCGTGCCAAGTTTTTTCGATACACTATTCTTGAAAAAACCTTAAGAATCAGCATTCGAACAATACACTAAAAAAGATACACTAAAAAATACTGTATCTTTTTTAGTGTATCTGTATTATTTGCAGGATTTAAAAAAACATTTCTTTTTCGTGATGGTTTTTGATCAGCTCCAGCAGGTAATACTCTTCTGTCTTCGGCACTTCGATATTCATCAAGCGCGAAAATGATTGGACATGCACATGCAATTGGCCGTAAAGAGGATTCTCCTCCATCGCTGCTAAATCAATTTCAGAAACAGTCAATGGTTGACGCAATAAGATCCGCTCCAGCATACCTGCGCCATGCATCACAAAATTGATCTGAAAGCCTTGCTGCGCCCCTACCAAATCCAAATCGTGAATGATCTCTTCGCCAAATTTCCACAACGGCTCTACCACTTTTTTCGCATTGATATAGGTAAAGTTTTCCTCTAAATACCGAACACAGATTTCCTTTGCCTGCCGATCATCTAGCTGCACTTCATCTTCAAAACTCAAATCGTTTTCCAATAAGATATCATCCAACAAAAGATCAACATCTTGGTCGATAAAACGTTCTAATGAAATAAACGGTGCATCGATATGCGGATCAATGATCCCCGTTGCGGCAATCAGCCGGTAGCGCTGTTGAATCTGATCCAAGTCCGTTCTCAGATCCGCCACCGATAAGGTCACTACGTCAACATTTTGATTTTGGCGTTTTGACAATGAGCTTTGGATCAATTCTTTGATGCGCTGCGCTGTCCCTTTTCCCGAAGCGCAGACCGCTAGAATCGCTTTAGGATGGTGGTTTTGTGTCACTGGTTCTTCCACAGTGACCGCTCCGTATCCGCGGAACTTCCGTAATGAATCATAGAGCTGATCGAGGTCCGTGCCGATCACTGATGCTTTACGGACCGTCTCAAGGACGATGGAGGTAGTCACCATATCGACTGTTCGAACAGCCACACCCGTTTCTCGCTGGATTTCATTATTAAAGGTCGCTAAGGACCCCATATCGACTAAGAGGATCACCCCACTGCCGTCATTGACTGCTCGTACACTATCCACGATTTTTTTCAACGCCACAGCCGGTGGCATATCTAATGGCATGTCCACCGCTGTCACTTGATCGACTTCCAACAGCTGCTTGACTACTTGTACCATACTACTAGCCGTACTGTTGCCGTGAGCTGCCACAACGACACCAATTTTCCCAGAGGAATGTGTCGTACGCAGTGAAACCAATAGAACTGCCAAGTAATAGGATTCACTTTCAGGAATCGCCACGTGAAAGCTGTCGCCGATGAAGTCGCGGACTTCTTTGGCAACTTCGAACTCTTGGGGGTAATCCGCCACCATTTGACGAATGTTGTCGTTGGTTTGCCGTTCTTCTCCCAAATGGATCTTTTTCAAAAAAGAACTGATATGCAAACTCATCGCGTAAATAAAGTTTTGCTGGAAATCGTAATTTAACCGTTTCCGAACCATCTCATAAATTTGATTTGTTACACTGATCACTTTCTGATCGACAAATTCACTTAGTTTATTAACAGAATTAAAAGAGAAGCCGTGATCTTTATAAAAAGATTTCAAATGAACATTGATATCGGTTGAAATAAAATGATTGATTGCTTCTTGATCCAAACCATCTGCTTTTAATAAGGCTGCTTTATCCCCGATGATGTCGTAGAGATTGTAAGGCAATTCATAGGAATCTGATTGAATATTGTTTAAGTTTTGATTCGGTTGAATGCTGATCTTCGGTTCAAGGATCTTAGAAAGCTCCGCCAGCTCATTGCGGCGATTCCCCAAAACGATCAATCCAGAACGAATCCCTTCTGGCAAATCGATCAAATCGATCTCAATCTCATCTTGTTGCATATGATTCAAAAAGCCCCGTGCACAGACGAGCTGGACATTGGATTTCAATTGACCGATATTCCCAAAACTGACACTGCCGATCAACGCTTTGACTACATCTTCTGTCAAGGTGATCGTCCGCTGAATACGGGACGCCTCTTGCCCGACTAACACCCGAACGAGATCGACTTTTTCTGATGCGGGTCGTTTCTCAAAGAAGGGCAGTTGAATATTGATAGGAATGCGTCGGGTAAAGGTATCTAATAGCGTTGAGTTGGGGTCTTCGGTAGTCGCTCCAACGATTCGGACATTCGCTTGATGATTTTTGCCCGTTTCCCCTAAACGACTAAACGTTCCATGGTCCATAAAGTAAAAAATCATTTCTTGCCCTTCTGGCGGTAATCGATGGATCTCATCGAGAAACAACATACTCTCATCCGCTTGATCAATAATACCGATCTTCTCTTGATCGGCACCCGTAAAGGCCCCCCGTACATAACCAAACAAATGGCTCATCAAAAGCTCTGGGTTATTTGCATAGTCGGCACAGTTAAAGACGATCAATTCTTTGTCATCGGCAATTACTTGATTGCTTTTGGCAAACTGGAACATTGCATGGGCAAAGTAGGTTTTCCCAGAACCAGTAGGCCCTGTGATCAAGCAGTTTAGCCCTTTTGGCGGATACAAGATGGCTGCTTTCGCCTGCTCAACGGCATTTTTCATACTTCCGTTGGCACCGATGATCGTCGCAAAAATATCTCGGTCAGAGGGTTTTCCTTGTACCCGTTGAGGGAAGGCTTTTTCTCTTTGCGGGCGACTTTCTTTGTAGCTTGGCACATACTTTTCCCTACTGCTGGGATCGACCCCTGCCGCCCAGTAGCGAACAGGCCGCGAGTCGCTTTTTTCGACGCGCCCTTCTTTGACAAGCTTATTTAAATCCTTACTGGCATTACTGCGCTGAATGGCTAAATGATCGGCAACTTCTGAAGTAGACAACCCTTTCTTTTCCCCTAAGCCGCTCATCGTATTTTCGACGATATATTGATAAATCCGTTCGATTCGCTTGCCCAACAGCTTCGCCTCCTTGTTTTTTCCACTTGAATACTTTACTCATTTTTCTATAAAAAAGCAACTTTTTTTCCGTACAGAAAAAGCAAAATACTTTGTTCGAAAGAGCAATAGAACGTCCTATCACATGCTACTCTCAGCATAAAGCATTTTGCCAAAAAAAGATATTCAAAAGTCAGGATGCGTTAGGCTTTTTCATTGGGAATGAACGCTGGTACCTTCTCAGGAAACCATTGCAGTTCTTTTTGCATCCAAATCACATCGTGCCATTGATTGAACTTATAGCCGACATGCGCAAAATCAGCAACTTTCCGATACCCAAGCTTCTCATGAAAAGCCTCGCTTTGTTGATTGCCTCCTGTAATGCATGCAGTCAGATTGACCACGTTTTGCGCTTTTAATTTTTCTTCAAGCGCTTGATAAAGAGCGGTGCCGAGCCCTTTTGCTTTGGCATCCGGTGCTAAATAAACGGTTACTTCAACGGTCCAATCGTACGCAGCCCGTTCTTTATAGGCTGACGCATAGGCATAACCGACGATTTCACCAGCCTCTTCTGCAACGAGATACGGGTAGCGTTTCAAGGTCTTGGCGATGCGTTCCGCGAATTCTTGAACCGATGGCACCTCCGTTTCAAAGGTAATCGGTGTCTTTTCTACATAATAAGCATAGATTGCTGTCAAGGCTTGGGCATCTGCAATCGTGGCAGAACGTATCGTCATAGAATCCCTTCTTTCAGTAAATTTTTTCCCAGTATACTCTTTCTGAACAAAAAAAACAATCCGCTTTTGACGGATCGTTTCCTAGTGATAAATGATTTAGCGGGCTTTTTCAGCTCCGCAATACACGGTAAGATGTTGTGGCAGTACCGCTACTGTGATTGGCAATTCAGGTCCTGGATCACCATCGACATTTGTTTCGATCGTTGCCCCATCCGTCAAACGAATCGCAGCTTTATCAAAGGTTTGATAGCCAAGAACATCATTTGATTCTGTCACCCCTTTGAGAAGCTCTGGGACACTTTTGACGGTCTCCCAAAGATTCGTATCCTTCAAGTAGATCAGATGTAATTTGCCGTCATCGGTACTCGCTTTAGGCAAAAGAGATTCGAAACCGCCGATCGTATTGGATGACCCAACGATCATCGTACTGCTTTCCACAGCGATCGTCGTTTTTTCGCCATTATTTTCGGCGGTCACTTCAAACGGATGACTTTCATTTTTCCGCACTTCCCGCAGACCAGAAACAAAATAGGCCATTTTTCCCAGCTTGGTTTTTTCTTCGACCTCTACGTTGTTGATCGCTGCTGGAATCATACCGATCGCCACCACATTGGTAAAATAGTCTTGATTGACCTGACCAATATCGATTTTTCGGGTGTGATCCACTGCAAATGATTCGATGGCTTCCTTAGGATCTAGTGGAATCGCTAATGCTCTGGCTAAATCATTTACTGTTCCCAGCGGGAAGAAACCAAAATTTGGTCGTTTGTCATGAGGGGCTAAGCCATTGACCGCTTCATTGACGGTACCATCACCGCCCATTGCAAAGACACTGTCAAAATCTGCTGCCGCTTCAGAGGCAAAACGTGTGGCATCTCCTTCTTTTTCGGTATGTTTGACCACGACTTCTGAAAAAGCTTCCCGCAACTTTTCTTCTGCCAGCTGCTCATATTCTTGGGCCTGTTCCCCACCAGAGCTTGGATTGACGATCAATAATGCTTTCATAAAACAGCCTCCTTGTTTGGGTTCATTTTCTATGAATCCAGTATAACAAGTTTCACGAAACCTGTCTTAAACGACCTCCGCCTATCCCCCTACAAAAAAACACAGCCTAATCAGACTGTGTTTTTTCGAGTACTCACTTCATTTTATTAAACCAATCGTTTACGCAAACGCCCAGAAATAAAATCAATGATCGTGACCGTCACCACGATCCCTAATAAAATGATCCCTACACGGCTCCATGAACGCGCATTGATGGCAAAGATCATCGGTGTACCGATCCCACCTGCACCTACGATCCCTAAGATCGAAGCTGAACGGACAGCCAGTTCAAATCGATACAAGGTAAAAGAAAGAAATTCTGGGATCAGTTGCGGCAATGTCGCAAAGCCTAATACATCCCAGCGGCTTCCTCCCGCACTAATGACGGATTCCGAGGGACCATGGTCCATGTTTTCGATCGCTTCGCTGTAAAGCTTTGCTAGCATCCCAATGGAATGGACACTGACCGCCAAGACGCCAGCAAAGGAGCCCGGACCTACCGTTTTGATAAACATGATGGCTAAGACGATTTCTGGAAACGTTCGAATCGCCGTCAGCACGATTTTCCCAAATCCCGATAACCAGCGAGGGCTGTTTTTGCTGCGCGCCGCCCAAAAGGCAAAAGGAATACTTAAAATCGATGACAAAAAGGTTCCAACAAAGGCAATCGCGACGGTTTCGATCATCAGACTGATCAAATCTTCGCCATCACCGGTATAAACATAGCCCCAATCAGGATGGATCAGGCCATAAAAGATCGAGCCGACAATTTGACCGACATTTTCTTTAACACCAGCAAAGGGCACGCCAGCAAAAGCCCAGATATAAAGGAGGATAACGACTACAGCGATCAGCCAATTCCGTATTTTTTTCTTTTTCGGTTCTGCTGGCAACATCATAATAATCGCTCCCTTAATCTATTACTAATGGTATCAATCACCAAAACAACTGCAAAAATCACTAAGACGATGATCGACGTCTGGTCATATCGAAATTGGCTTAAAGATCGTTGTAAGAAAACACCGATTCCGCCTGCGCCGATATACCCAAGAATCGTCGATGCCCGCACATTGATCTCAAAGGCATAAAGCAAGTAACTAAGAAAATGACTCATGACTTGCGGTACGACTGCATAGCGGATGATATCAAACTTCGATCCTCCAGAAGCCGTGATCGCTTCGATCGGCCCTTCATCAATCGTTTCAATCGATTCATAAAACAATTTGGTGATCATCCCAAAAGAAAACACAGAGATGGAGATCACCCCTGCAACCGGACCAATTCCGACAATGGCAACAAATAAAGCCGCCAGCATCAAATCAGGTACCGTCCGAATGATATTCAAAACAAAACGGAAACAACCACTGATCCAATGATTGGTCATGATATTTCGTGCTGCTAAAAGTGAAAACGGAAAGGCCGCCAGTGCACCAAAGGTTGTGCCGATGATCGCCATTTGGATCGTTTGCAAAATCGGCTCAACAATGATTTTGGCATATGCCCAATCAGGATGAGCCATCTTTTGTAAGATGACATTCATTTGACTGCTATTGCTAAAGAACCGTGCCAAATCAACACCTGAAATAGAGCCGCTAACGAACAATACCACTAAAAAAATGACGAGCCAAAGAACATTTTTCCATAGTCCGCTGCGTTTCGGCAACGTATTTGTCGTCATTGTCCCGCCCCTTCCTGCTCTTCCATGATCTCGCTGCCATAAATCTGTTTCAATCGCTGATCGGTCGCTTCACTGACAGGTCCATCAAAAACCAAGCCTCCGTCTCGCAACCCGATGATCCGCGTGCCGTATTCTCTAGCCAATTGGACAGAATGTAAATTGACTACGATGGTGATCCCCAGATCTTGATTGATCCGTTTTAAGTCATTCATGACTTTTTCAGTGGTTAACGGATCCAATGAAGCAACTGGTTCATCCGCTAAAATAATCTTCGGCTCTTGCGTCAAAGCCCGGGCAATCGAAACCCGCTGCTGCTGACCGCCAGACAATTCATCGGCTCGGGTATAGACTTTTTCTGCTAAATTGACCCGCTGCAGTGATTGATACGCCAACTCTTTGTCCGCTTGCGGAAACAGACCCAGCAGCATTTTGATCGTGGGATGATAAGCCACCCGCCCCGTTAAGACGTTTCGCAAGACACTCGAACGTTTCACCAAATTGAAGCTTTGGAAAATCATGCCAATGTCTCGACGAATCAAGCGCAGCTCTCTTCCTTTTGCTTTTGTGATCGACTTGTTATCGATTAAAATCTCTCCGCTTGTGATCTCGTGCAGTCGATTGATGGAGCGCAGCATCGTCGATTTCCCTGCACCGGATAAGCCCACTACGATGACAAATTCCCCTTTTTTGATATCGATGTTCAAGTCCTTCAACCCCAACACCCCATTTGGGTATTGCTTGGTCACATTCTGAAATGAAATAATCGTTTCGTTCTCTAGAGCCATGATTCTCCTACTTTCTTTCCATTAGGTAAAAATTGCTGTCCATTCGAAAAGGGTACCTCAACTACCGGTACCCTCCCGATCTATTCATCTATTAATTATTGTCCGACTTGTTCCGCATACTCTCTTACGATGTCGAAATTGCTGTCTTGTGAAACAACGTATCCTTCATGAGAGTAAATATCAGAGATGATTTGTTTTCCTTCTTCATCTTTTCCGATCGCGATAAAGGCATCTTGGATTTTTTTGTCCCACTCTTCACTCATATCGCTGCGAACACTGATCGTATCGTTCGGAATCGGTTCGGTAAAGTACATTGGTTCTACCTCATCCATGATTTCTGGGTAATCATTTTTGACCGTGTTACGGGCATCTTCAAAAACGAACGCCGCATCAACGTCGCCATTCAAGACTGATAAGACCGCTTGGTCATGGCCTTTGACTTGAACAGTCGTCACATCCGTATTGATATCGATGCCTGCTTTTTTCATTTCTGCTACTGGCCAAACATAACCGGCAGAAGAAGTAACATCTTGCGTGGCAATCGTTTTGCCTTTTAAATCTTCCAACTCTTTGATGTCGCTGCCGCTTTTTACGACGATCATTGAACGATAGCTATCAACCAATTCATCCGTTGATTCGCCACCAGGCTGCTTGATGCCATAACGCTGTGCTTGCAATAACACCTTTACATTGCTTTGCTCATTTGCTAAAACATAGGCATTCGGCGGTAAAAAGCCGACATCTACTTGTTTCGAAGCCATTGCTTCGACGATTGTATTGTAGTCAGTGGAAACACTCACTGTGACTGGAATCCCCAATTCATCACTTAACAATTGCTCAAGTGGTTTTGCTTTTGCTTCTAATGTTTCTGCTGCTTGTGATGGGACAAATTGAACGGTCAACTTTTCTGGTACATATCCTGCGTCCTCAGCCGCCGAGTCAGTACTTGCTCCACCTGAGCCACATGCCGCCAGCGTAACTGCTGCCACCAAACCTAAACCAAACATTGCCGTTTTCTTCCAAACTTTCATCACTTTTTCTCCTTTTCATTAAAAAAATCGAACTCATGGAATTCCGAACTTTCCTTTTTGATTATAAAAAACCAACGAATTAAAAACAATCTTTTTCGAATTACGAACGTTTTCTTTTTTGATAATGTTCGTGTTTTGACCGAAATCATTCGTGAGCACATTCTCAATAATCAACGTTTTTCGAAAGTTTCTTTCCATTTGTTCTACTTCCTCAGAGTATCAAATGAATATAAGGTTTGTGTTGTCAACGTGTAAAGATTCTGTTAACAGCAAAAGGAACTTTGTGAACAACAAAGCATGGACATACTCGTCATTCTTACCCCAAGTGCACAAAATTTCTTGAAACGTCTAGCCAGAAGATGACCGCACACTTTTTTTACGAAACAACACAAAAAAAGCAGAGGATTCCCTTAAGAACCTCTGCTTTTGACCTCATTCTCTTACTGTAGAAAGAGTCATTTACCCTTGGTCCGTTGGGAGCTGCAACAAGAGTACATGCTCGTTCTCAATCATTTCACCCGTCAAAACAAAGCCATTGCGTTCGTAAAGCTTCGTTGCGATCTCGTTGCCATCCACAGCGGAGATCCTTAATTCTTGCGCTTGGATATGGGTTTTGAACCAATCTAACCCAGCAAGAAACGCCTGAGTGCCTAACCCTTGATTTTGGAAATTTTCTGCGATCATAAACCGCTCGATCCACCACGAAGCTTTTGGATAATCCTCATCCGCCTCGTAAAAACTAAATAGGATAAAGCCGACCATTTCCTCACCATTGTATAGGGCAAATGCCTGACGAGGTTCCTCATAGATCGCCTCTAACATTGAGTACCAATTGGGCGCAACAAAGTCTTCTTGCTCCTTCGTTGTCTTCAAATTCATGCACGCACGATAGTTTTCCTTCGTGATTTCTTTTAATTGAATCATTGCTTCGCTCCTTATCTAAGCCATTACAAATAACTATTTCGTTAAAACGGTTTCATTGGTGTATAAAAAAACACCCAGGTTACTTTTACGTAATCTGGATGTCATTTTCTTATGCTTCTTGCGCTACTGGATAAACAGATACTTGTTTTTTGTCGCGGCCTTTACGTTCGAAACGAACAACGCCGTCAACTTTTGCAAACAATGTATCATCTCCACCGATACCTACGTTTACCCCTGGGTAAATTTTAGTACCGCGTTGGCGATAAAGGATTGATCCGCCTGAAACGGTTTGACCGTCAGCACGTTTCGCACCTAAACGTTTTGATTGAGAGTCACGTCCGTTAGAAGTAGAACCCCCACCTTTTTTGTGAGCGAAGAATTGCAAATTCATTTTCATCAACATGAGATGCACCTCCTAGTTTTCTTTAGTAGTTTTGATTTGGATATAATCGTTGTACTCTTCTTGAACTGATTGCAAGCCGATCAACAAATTTTCTAAAAGAATTTGTGCGATATTCGACTGCTCTTGGGTTAAACGAGAAGGCAGTGTGACTAATAAGTACCCACCATTTTCGTTATCTGCTTCAACTTTTGGCGCAACGCCAGCCAAAGCATCGATCCCATTGACTGCACTGATCGCTAAAGCGGATGCTGCAGCACAGACGATGTCTTTGCCGTATTCTCCTGCTTGTGCGTGTCCAGCTAGTTCAAAAGAAACAATCCGACCAGAGTCATTTCGTTTGAATGTCCCTTTGATCATATTCGTTACCCTGCTTTTCGTAAGAATTAAGCGTTGATCGCGTCAATAACAACTTTTGTGTAAGGTTGACGGTGACCTTGTTTACGGTGTGAATGTTTTTTAGGTTTGTATTTGAAAGTTACGACTTTCTTTTGTTTGCCGTGTTTTTCAACAGTTCCTTCAACAGTTGCTCCTGCAACGATTGGGGCACCCACTTTTGTTGATTCGCCACCTACTAAGATAACTTCATCAAAAGTAACCTTTTGTCCAGCTTCAACGTCTAATTTTTCAACGTAGATTGCTTGACCCACTTCAACTTTTACTTGTTTCCCACCAGTTTTGATAATTGCGTACATGCTCTACAGCACCTCCTTATAATATACTTAGACTCGCCATCCCAAGTGACTTTCGTACTTACTACTTGTTCTGTGCGGTTGTAGCTGTGGAGTCCACAATTACAACAGATTAACTTTATCAAAATGTTTTCCTAAAGTCAATCACTAATTAAGGAAAAGACAGAATTCTTTTGCTACTAGTCATTTCCTTTTGTGCATTTTTTATTTTCTATTACTATAGAAGAAAGAGCACAAGTGAAACAGAATTGGAGGAGTTTTCATGCAATACCCCAAAGAATTAGCCACTGCCGTTCAACAGGCGTCCCGCAGTTATCCGTTGGAAGGATTTGTTCCCGGTCAAGGACCGCTGCAGCCCAAATTGATGATCGTTGGGGAAGCCCCTGGACGAACCGAAATCGAGAATTTTATTCCTTTTAGCGGACAAGCAGGAAAAGAATTGATGAAATCGTTGGCTTTAGCCGGTTTGACCCGTGAGGATGTCTACATCACCAGCGCTGTTCGCAGCCGCCCATACTCCGTCAAAGAACGGATCAACAAGCGCAGCGGTGCCCATGAGATCGTCCATCCCAATCGGACACCTACCAAAAAAGAAGTCTTGCTACACGCACCGCTGCTTGACTACGAGTTGTCCGTTGTAGATCCGCCTGTCATTGCAACTGTTGGCAATATCGGACTGCAGCGATTATTAGGCAACGCCTATTATATCAAAGATCACCATGGCGAAGTGATCCGTTCCAAAATACAAGAAAGCAATCCAACAAAAGATGGCTATCAATGGTCGGAAAAAGAATATTTGATCGTGCCGATGTATCATCCCGCTGCGATCTTTTACAATCGAACGTTGACTCCGCAAATCGAAGCCGATTGGCGAGGGTTAAGAAACATCCTCTCACAAATACCAGCCGACGAATAACGACCAGTCCCCTAGCCCTACTGCCAATACGCTGGAATCGTCTGCTCATAGGCGGTGATTTTCGCCTCTTCCTGCAACGTGATACTGATCTCATCGAGACCGTGGATCAATTTGTGTTTCCAGGTAGCATCGATTGCAAAGAAATGCTCCTCCCCGGCAACGGTCACACATTGCCTTGGCAAGTCAATGCTGATTTTTTCTGAAGCAGGCAGCGAAGCGATCCTTTGGCGAACAGTCAAAGGCAGCTCGATGGGCAGCAGCCCGTTTTTGGTGGCATTCATATAGAAAATATCACCGAAGCTGCCAGCAATCACGGCTTTAAAGCCGTAATCCAACAGCGCCCATGCCGCGTGCTCTCGAGAAGAGCCAGAACCAAAATTATCACCAGTGACGAGGACTTGAGCGGTCTGATATGCTGGATCATTCAAGATAAATGCTGGATTAGGCTTGCGTTGCGGCAAATAGCGCCAATCGTCAAATAAAAATTCACCAAAGCCCGTTTTTTCAACGCGCTTCAAATAATTTTTCGGTAGGATTTGATCGGTATCGATATTGTCATTCATCAAAGGCAGCGTCGTACCTTCAAATTGCGTAAAAGCTTCCATTAACCAACACCTCCAACCACTTCTCGTACATCGACAAAGCGCCCATGAATCGCAGCTGCTGCCGCCATCGCTGGACTACAGAGGTGCGTCCGCGCGTTTTTCCCTTGCCGTCCAACAAAATTGCGGTTTGATGTGGAGGCACAGTGGACGCCTTCTGGTACTTTATCAGGATTCATTCCTAAGCACATGGAACAGCCAGGCTCCCGCCATTCAAAACCAGCGTCAATAAAGACTTTGTCTAAACCGATCGCTTCCGCTGCTTTACGAACAGGGCGTGAACCAGGAACGATAATACCAGTGACACCTTCTTTGATGGTCTGACCTTTCAAAATCGCCGCTGCCTCTTGCAGATCAGACAAACGACCATTGGTACACGATCCAATAAAAATGTATTCAATGGGGATATCAGCAGCTGTCTGTCCAGGTTGCAGCGCCATATATTCATAGGCTTGCTGATCATTGTGATCCCGCACTTCAGGAAACGCTTCGCTGACTGGTACCCCCATTTCTGGATTGGTTCCCCAAGTGATATAGGGTTCTAAGGTTGTTGCGTCTAGGGTGATCAGGGCATCATAGTTAGCATCTTCATCGGTATAAAGGCTTTGCCAATCAGCCACCGCACTGGCAAACGCTCGTGGCGCAAAGCGTCGATCCTTCACATAAGCAAAGGTCGTTTCATCAGGGGCGATCAAGCCCATTTTCGCCCCACCTTCGATCGACATATTGCAAATGGTCATGCGTTCTTCCATCGTCAGGCTACGGATCGTTTCGCCAAAGAATTCTACGGCATAGCCACCACCAAAATCAGTGCCATGGGTCGCGATCAATGCCAAAATAATATCTTTGGCGTACACTCCCGGCTGCAGCTGACCGGTAATCTCAACTCCCATGCGTTTCGGTTTTGTCTGCCAAATCGTCTGTGTCGCAAAGACATGCTCTACTTCACTCGTACCGATCCCAAACGCGATCGCACCGAAAGCACCATGGGTGGCAGTGTGGGAATCCCCGCAAACGATCGTTTTCCCTGGTTGGGTCAAGCCAACTTCTGGGCCAACCATGTGGACGATTCCTTGGTTGGCAGAGCCATTGTCACACAATTCGATCCCAAAATCTCGACAGTTTTTACGTAACGTGTCCATTTGCTTTTTTGCAACCAGATCAGTGATGGTAAAAATATCTTTGGTAGGCACGTTGTGATCCATCGTTGCGAAGGTTTTTTCGGGACAACGGACGGTCCGTCCCGCTTGCCGTAATCCTTCGAAGGCTTGCGGTGTCGTCACTTCATGGATCATATGCAGATCGACATAAAGCAGCTGCGCTTGCCCTTCTTCTCCTGTGATGACATGCCGATCCCATAGTTTATCAAACAGCGTTTTCCCCATAATTGCTCACTCCTAACTGTGCAATAACCGCTTCTGTAAAGGCAGTTGTCGTTGCTGTACCACCTAGATCACGGGTCAAGATCCCCGCATTCATTACCTCGTAACAAGCACTTTCGATGGTATCCGCCAGCTCTTCCTCTTGAAAGGACTCTCTTAGCATCATGACGACAGATAAAATCATGGAAACCGGATTGGCGCAATTTTGCCCAGCGATATCAGGTGCAGAGCCATGAATCGGTTCATATAAAGAAACCCCTTCTGCGCCATGACTTGCGCTAGGCAGCACCCCTAATGACCCTGGCAAAACCGAGGCTTCATCACTTAAAATGTCGCCAAAGAGATTTTCTGTCACGATTACATCAAAGTCTTTGGGATTTTGGATGATTTTCATAGCGGCGGAATCAACATATTGATGGGTCAACTGACAATCTGAGAATTCCTGTGCCGTTTCTTCCGCTAATCGGCGCCAAAGTCGGCTAGTCGCCAACACATTTGCTTTATCGACAGAGAGAACCCGCTTCTTCCGCGTGCGAGCAATCTCAAAGGCTTTACGCAAAATCCGTCGAATCTCTGCTTGATGATAATGATTGATGTCGTAGGCTTCTTCAGGTTTTTCTGCTTTTTCGCCAAAATAGATACCGCCAGTCAACTCACGAACGATGACAAAATCTGTCCCCCGAAGGATCGCTTCTTTAATGGGAGATAAAGCAATCACCGCATCAACTACTTTGATGGGTCGAATATTGGCGTATAGCCCTAACGCTTGACGCAAATTCAAAAGTCCTTTCTCGGGTGTTATCGGTGCGTTTTCCCAAACTGGATCACCAATGGCTCCTAAAAGGATCGCATCCGCCTGCTGGCAAGCTTGTAGTGTTTCTTGCGGCAATGGCTCTCCAGTAAGTGCCAGCGCCGCACCACCAAATGGCCGCTGGTCAAAATGAAAGCGTTGAAGATGGTCTGGACAAGCCGCTTTCAATACCGCAAGCGCACTGGCCATAATTTCTGGTCCGATGCCATCTCCTGCTAAAACCACGATCTTTTTCAAACAAGGACACCTCGATTCTTTAAAGCTGCGCTAGCCTGTACATAAGCTTTAGCTGACGCCTGCAAGACATCAAAGTCTAAGCCGATCCCGCTGATTTTTTCATTGGTTTCCTGACATTCAATAACCACGTGCACTTCCGCTTGCGCATCTTCCCCACTGGTCAAGGCAGTGATCTCATAGTTCAACAACTTCGGCTGCTGCTGGAAAATCTGATCGATCGAGTTGTAGATTGCTTGGATACTGCCGGCACCGATTGCTGATGCCACTTGTTTTTCCTCGTCTTTGATGATAGAAACCACCGCTCCTTGATGGCCATTGGACACGTATTGCAGCTGAACTGACTCCAACTCACAGCCATCTTCTTGGCTGCGGCCCTGGTCAGCCACCAACGCTAACAAATCTTGTTCGGTCACTTGCTTTTTCTTATCTGCCAACTCTTTGAAACGTTTAAACAATTCGTTGGTTTCTTCTTGGTCAAACTGGTACCCCAGCTGCTGCATTTTATCGACAAACGCATGGCGGCCAGAAAGTTTGCCTAGAGGCAGTGAGTTGGTTTGTACGCCTACCAGTTGCGGGGTAATGATTTCGTAAGTTTCAGGATTTTTCAAGACGCCATCTTGATGAATCCCAGATTCATGGGCATAGGCATTGCCGCCGACGATTGCTTTGTTTTTCGGTACCGTGATCCCAGACAAACGTGCCACCAGATCGCTGGTGCGTTTTGTTTCGTTTAACTTGATGTTGGAGGTAGCCTGATAGAAATCATTGCGAATATGCAACGCCAGCGCCACTTCTTCTAATGCGGTATTGCCCGCTCGTTCGCCGATCCCGTTGATCGTTCCTTCCACCCGATCAGCACCATTTTCGATAGCTGCCAGCGCATTGGCTGTCGCCATCCCCAAGTCATCATGACAATGGGAAGAAAAAATGATCGGCTGCTCACTCTTGATATTGGCGATCAAATAGGCAAAAAGCGCACCATATTCCGTAGGATTAGTAAACCCTACTGTATCGGGCACATTGATGATCGTCGCGCCGGCATCAATCGCTGTTTGAACCGCCTCAAGCAAGAAGGCCTTATCGGTGCGGGTGGCATCTTCTGGCGAAAATTGAACTTTTTCAAAGCGTTCACGGGCATAAGCCACATGTTCTTTGATGGAAGCAAGTACTTCTGCTTTCGTCATATTCAGCTTGTACTGGCGATGCACCTCACTCGTTGCTAGAAAGACATGGATCTGGGGATCGACGGCTTGATGAAGAGCTTCATAGGCACGATCAATGTCTTTTTTCTGACAACGGGCAAGTCCTGCAACGGTCATTTTCGTCACCGCCCCAGCAATCGCTTGGACTGCTTGAAAGTCTCCTTCTGATGCAATCGGAAAGCCTGCTTCGATCGTATCGATCCCCCATTTTTCTAATTGCAGCGCCAGTTGAACCTTCTCTTTTGTATTGAAGTTGACTCCCGGCGTCTGTTCACCGTCTCTCAATGTGGTGTCAAAAAACTGGATTTTTCTCATCACTATTTCCTCCTTGGCAGTGGTAGGGGCACGCTTGGCGCGACCTCATTCAAACAAATTGAAAAAATGGTATAAAAAAAGCACTCCATAAAGGGTTTCCTTCATGCAATGCGAATAGGACTCTTCAAATGATGCCTTAAAAAGGCGGGTCATAGAAAAAGAGTCCTTACGATAATAATAATAAAAATGCAGCTGTTTGTTTCAATCGTTTATCCATCGTCGTCACCTATCACTTTTTTTATCTTGTTATGAAGATACCAAACAGCAGGTTCCTCTGTCAACACTTTTCCCTGAATTTTCTGAATATTTCGATAAAAAGTTCGTTTTCGCCCTGATGATGGGTTGCTTTTCATCCTTGATGAAAATTTAAGCAGAACCTGACGAGATCTTCACAGGATTTTAACCAAACCTCCACATAACACCGTTATGATAGAAATATCCCAAAAATATTTTTCACCCCTTTATCCTGCCAGTCGTATGACTGGTTTTTTTGTTGTTCCAAAGACTCGAAAAGATTGAACTTAAGGTGAGTTATTCGTATAATAAGGGGCAGCGATAAATGAGGAGGATGAAGATGCGCAACGAAATGATGCATCGTCCAGTAGTCAAACCAGAACTAGTGGCGTTTATGCGTGAAAAACAAAAACAATTACCCGGCGAACTTGGTGAAATCGAGCAAGCCGCTCATGAAAAAGAAGTGCCAATCATCCCACATGAAACTGTGGTCTTTTTGCAGTTTTTATTGGGACAGCTTCAGCCAAAAGAAATCCTTGAGATCGGCACAGCGATCGGTTTTTCTTCAAGCTTGATGGCACAATGTGTGAAAGAGGGTCATGTCACAACAATCGATCGCTTTGACGTCATGATCCGCAAAGCCAAAGAAACCTATGCTCGCTTAGGAAATGAAGACAAAATCACGCTTTTAGAAGGACAAGCGGCAGATGTCCTGCCTACATTGAGTGGGCCTTATGATTTTATCTTCATGGACAGTGCCAAATCGAAATACATTGAATTTTTGCCAGAATGTCTGCGTCTGTTACGCAAAGGTGGCGTGTTGATGGTGGATGACGTGTTCCAAGCTGGAACGATTCTACAACCCATCGAAGACATCCCTCGCAACCAGCGAGCGATCCATCGCAAGTTGAATCTTTTCTTGGATACCGTGATGAACCATCCTCAGCTGACCTCCACCCTCGTCCCTTTAGGAGATGGTGTGATTCTCATTACGAAAGAAGCAGATAGCGTAATCCTTGAGGAACCTGAGAAAGGTTGAGGGCAGCTGCGCTTCCTTTTTTCAAAGAAAAAATAAGAAAAGGGCGAAAAGAGATTGACATTGCTGCGCCCTTTTTCTATAATGTTATTTGTTGCTGATTGATTTCAACAGCTTAGGCGAAGTGAGCATTCGCTGAAATTTATTTGTTCCAGTAGCTCAGCCGGATAGAGCATTCGCCTTCTAAGCGAACGGTCGGGGGTTCGAATCCCTCCTGGAACGTTATTTAACCGTCGAGAACCCTTGTTCTTGGCGGTTTTTGTTTGTTCTTGTGCCAAATGTGTGCCAAATTGATTTATATTTTTTCTTATTTCAAAAATCACGAATTCAAATTTCGTTCATCTGTGCCAAATAATTAATAGGTACTTTACATCTTTTTCTGATACAATGAAGCTATAAAATTAATGAAAAGAGGGTCAAAATGAAAAAGTTAGCAGTTGGTTTATTATTATCAATTCTATTCTTGGGTGCTTGTGGTAGTACTTCTTCAACAGAGGATTCAAGAAGCTATAGCGAATCAAATTCAGAGGTCAAAGATACGAATGACGAAGAAAAATCTGAAGCTTCAATTATCGTTGAAAAGGTTTTGAAAAAACACTATATGATCGATAATTTTGAAGTTAACTTCACCGACGATTCGTTTAAAGTATATCGAATGCCTGATGACAAAAATACCGAAACAGGCGAAGAATATAAGAATGTTTATAGCGCAATAGGGAATTTCACGTATCAGGATAAAATTTATAATTTTGACATGATTTACTCATTTACAGATAAAGATAGCTACAAAGTATTATATTTCAATACACCGTTGGACGAATCAAAAAATACAATCGACACACCACTTGAGAGCGACAAATAAAAAAGCCCCCTACTCAAAAGAGTAAGGGGTGTTTGTGTTACTTAACATCTTGCTCCAAGAACCATGAATTGATTCCGTCCAACAAGTATGCTTTTTTAGATTTAGATTGATTTACAGATTTAATCTGTTTAATCTTATACTTCTTTCCTTTAACCCACGTAGGTATCTTTTGGCCAGTCTGATAGTTGGTTGCATGGCTTTGCACCGTCACAGCATCCCCTACTTTTTTAGCAACTGTATCAGCTGTATTGGTAACCAGTTGAATATCGTTCTTGTGGGCCCAACCCAGGCTATCAATCAAATATGGTTTGTTACCGCTGACCACACGCTTGATTGTGCCAGTTTTACCGCGACTGGCAGTCGACCGACCAGCGCCTGTACTATCCTTGTATAGCGCATCAGTGATTTTCACCTTGTCGCCAACTTTAAAACTTGTTGAAGCAGCTGGCTTGCTTGTGGATGTATTGTTGTTGCTAGATGAATTTGCAGAATATCCGAACACTTCCAATGCAGCATTGACTGCAGCATCCATTTTCTTGGCCATAATGTCCATATCTTTTTGACTATCGACAAAGCCCCACTCAATTAATACTGCAGCGCCCGTTGATGCCCGAATGACATACAATGATGTTGTAGCTTTTGCTCCACGATTGACCCATCCAGTAACCGCACATACTGCATCACAGATAGCTTGCGCCAATTTGCGTGCTTCTTCATTGCCAGCATAATACCAGACTTCAAAGCCATTTGCAGTACCATTAAATGCGTTCAAGTGGTGAGATACGTGGAAAGATTTGCCTACAGCATTCATTTTACGAACGATATTGTAGAGGTTATCATTAGCAGTTTTACCGACATTATCAGTAGCATCAACCGCCTTGGTAACTGCACGAAATTTGTCATGGATCTTTTGTGCTACTTCATGCTCTTTTAAGCCGCATCCACTTGCACCAGGAACGATCGCATTATGTCCTCTGTGAGAGGTTGAGTTATTATATTTGACCATGATTATTCCCCTTTTCCAATGTAAAAGTAGTCGTCAATTTCATCTGCTGAATCAGTTTTTTCACGCTTCTTCACTTCAAATTTGAAAGTTTTATCTTGGCCGTCTTTTGTGAAATTGCCAGTAAGGTGATATTCTGATTCGCCTAATTGATTCATTGTGTGTGCTGCATCTTGCACTGGATCAACAACCTCGATGATTTCTGGTTTCGCTACTGCTTCAAAGTCTTCGATAAATTTTGCTTTGTTTCTCATGTTTATCCCTCCGATTTTGTATATAAAAAAGAGCGGCTTATTCAGCCACTCCTTGATCAACACCATCTTTCATCCCTTTTACTGCTGATTCGATTAACAGATTCAACTCGTCTTCAGTAAACTTAATGCCGTTCTTGTTAAATAAGTCTACTAACTGAGCTTTAGCTTCTTGTAACTTAGCATCTCCATTTGCTTCTGCGTAAACTTGCTGAACTGCTGATACAACAATCGCCACATAGTTCTTCTTGCTTTCCAACTGAGCTAAGACACCTTTCTTTTTCAAGTATTCTGAACCCTTTTGGCCAATAAATGCTGCCACCAACCCAACCACAACAATTAATAAGTTTAACAATGCGTCTTGTAATGCTTCCATCTAAATTCCACCTTTCAAAATAGTGTTCTCATTTTTCAATGTCTCGTTTTCTCCTTCGAGTTCTTGAATGCGTTCGTCCCTTTCTTCCACTTGCAACTCAAGAAACCCAATTTGTTCCTTGTACGCCGTCACTTGCTTCTCGTGTTCTTCCTTAAACTCTCGGAATTCTGATCTAACCGCTGCTAGTTCGTCTTTAAACTCCTTCACCTGCAACCGATAACCTTCAATAATGTTCCCCATGTTTTGGATATACAAAGCTTCAGCGTTGTTATCCCCTTCTGTCTTCACTTCTTCAACCTTATTCTTCCCCTGCACTTTAGCCACTAATTTCGGACCGTATACCGCCGAAAGAAAAACGCCGATAATTGTCATGATTTGCGGAAATCCGCTGGTCCAAAATCTATCCATCTACTTCATCCTTTATAATTATTTCCTGTTGATGCGCCTTCAGGATATTTGTGCTCATTAGCGCTATTGTGAAGCAATAAATCCACGATGGATTTGTACTGCCATCTATGAAAGTGACTAGGAAACAAGAGCCTAAAAGAAGCCATAGAAATAGCAATACAAAGTACAGAGGGAGTTTGAGATAAACATAGTCAATTATCAATCCAAACAGTTTCAAAGCACCGATGATGATAAACATCAAACCAAAATAACGACCACCAATAAATCCGAAGATATTATTGATAGCCGCATATGCGTTTGAATATGAAAGTATGTTTGAGTTGAAAAAGTGATAGAACCCATAACCAATTGATCCTAGAGAGAATGCGAAAGAGGTACTTCGTTTGTTGATATATCTAAGAATAAACTTTATTTCGTCCCACATATTTCACCTGCTTTCCAAAATAAAAAGCACACTCAATTGAGCGTGCTTCTCGTTCTATTAATTCCTACCCATTATTTGCTTCATCTTGTAATAAATTTTATTTTCTAATTTATTGTACTTAGCAATTCCTTCTGAAGGGACACGTCTTCCTAATCCTTCATTTCTGGTGTATTTACACGGGTTACAGTAGCCACAAGGGGTTTTTCTCCATGTGGGGTTAAAGCAAAACCACGTCATTTCCATCAAACTATCAAAACCGCTTTTCTTAGCAATTTCGCTCATTTGTGTCTTAGTTAAATCTAGCACCGGAAATGAGTAGTATTTAAACAAATCGTAGTCAGTTCCCAGAGCTCTATCTTTTAAAACATACGAGTAAGATCCATTTCCATCGTCTTTTTTTTCCACAAGAGGCCTTACAAAAAATTCTGCTTTATCATCTTTGTGTATATTTAACTCTAAGTCTTCTAAGTTATTCGCTTCTGCATACCGACCTAACCAATCATATTGAGTCCCCATGTATGATTCATTTAGTAATCTATTAAACTTATCAGTAATGATTTGATTGGTAGGGATTTCGTTTTTTTCTATATATATTGTTTCCATTATTAATCCTTTTGAATTAGGAAAACTAGAGTTTATTTTGTTTTTGATTTCCTTCATCGTTTTTAATTCTATTTTATTAGACGCTCTATTTCTATCAACTACATAATATGGCTGTACCATCTCTTTTTTGTTAATTACTAAATCAAGCACTCTAAATGTTGAATCCCAACCGCCGGTCCACAAAACTTTCTTCATTTTTTCCTCCTAGTGTTTACCTAATAATACAATAATACACTAGTTTGTTTGTCAAAATCAATTTATTTTGGTAGATGTTAGATTACCAGTTTCGTCAATTATTTGAACAAACTTAGATCCTTTTTGACTAACAAAATAATCCTTGTTCCATGGAATTGTGTAGATAAATCTATATATATTGTTTCCATACCACTCAGTAAGCCTTGTTAATCCGAGAGAGCTATGAGGGGTCTCTCCTGTGATATAAACAGTTCCTTCAGGTGTAATAGCTTCTATCCCGTTCTCTTTTTCAACCCACATTCTGATTGTGCCAGATGTGTTAGTTACAGTTATGGATCTATTTCCACCGTATTTCTTTTCCATGTGAGTCGCAACTTCGTTAAGAGTTTTCCATCCAATGCCAACAGTATCTACGGAATATGCTGGATATAATAAAGAAATTGGATTGTTCATAAAACAATGCATATCAATGAAGCCGTCAGCATCAATGTTATCTAATACCATATCTCTAATATACTGGCTTTCTACTTCTGAAAACGGTTCGGTACCATACACTGAACTAGGATTATCTGGGAAATTGTAATCAAAATTTCTATTAATGTCTACACCCCTTGAATTATAACGCCCAGTCACATTAAATCCTGATGGATTTGCTACTGGTATAAAGATAATCTGAACATTATTATAAAGCCACTCAAGTTGAGGGCTTTTCGTAGGATTTTGTACCAAATCCTTTAAGAAATAGTATAGTGCAACCCCTACATCTCTTGGATCTCCGCCCTCGCCATGTCCGTGAACATTACAAGTTAATAGCAACTTGTACTTCGGCGCAACCGGCATCGTTTTGACTTGCCAAATATCCCAAGTATTTGATTGGTCTTTACCTAAAATAACCTTTTCTAGATAGGATGTGCTGCTGATCAAATTATCCCACATAGGATAAAAGGTTTCAGTTGTTAATTCTTCTATATCAATTGCCTCTGAGCCATCGTGATCAGGAATTCGATTCACCGTGTTGTAGAAAATACTTTGGTTGATTTCGTCTTCTTGCTCCTGAGATGTATTCTTAGATTCTATTATAGCAACAGCGTATTTGCTTTTACTTATCGAAGCACTCCCAAAAAACCAGTTTCCTGTATAAGCGAGAATATTTTTTAGCTGATTTATATTTGGAGGATTAGGGAAATCTGTTGTCAGATCAATGAGACTCGGTTCTGTCATCTGTACTATTGCTCCATTAGCTTCTTCTGCAGAATCATAAATCGTTCGAATGTAAATACTGTTTTCAGATAATTCGCTTGAGATTATTTCAACTGTGTACCATTTATCGATCTCAGGATCAACAATAGAAGCTACTTCTACCAAAGCTTGAGTAATAGATATTTTGTTGCATCTGTTTTTAGTTTTAATTTTCATGCTTAAAAAATAGAAGTTGCCAGCTTTTAAATTGTAGTTTACAAAAGCTCTCTGCGTATTTGCCGAACCATTACCAGTTAAAGTCAAAACTCCGTTAGCTGCAGTTACCGTAGTGTCTGGAATCGAAGTTGTAACCCAAAAACTATTGTTGTTTAATCTCGCATTTGGAAAAACATTATTGATTGTTATTTCTGTCAAGTCTACACCATTGTTAATGGTTGCTATATCTTGTGTCGTTTCTAAAATCTTTTTAGTAACTGTTTTTGATGCCGAAAAGAAAACTTTACCCTCTTCAAAATAATTGGTATAGCTTTCAAAAAGCCATCTGCATTCCTCTAAGGTTGGTTCGTTTCCAATCCCAAAAATAACCGTTAAATCTACGACGATAGGTTTACCCACAACCATCTCTTTCCCTGATGCTGAGCTTGCATCTGCGTATATGTGACGCAAGTTGAACGATCTATAAGTTTCACTAATTAGCTTCTGTACTCCATCTAAACGATAAATCTGATTACTTACAGGATTGTAGACGGGAAAAGTATTATTACAAAACTCAGTTCTAATTTCTTTGCAATCTGAATTTGAGACATTAACCATGGAGCAAAAATAGTAAGTATGATCTTTTTTTATATCTAAGGCATCCAAATTTTGATATACCATTGGATTTTCGACTGTTCCTGTCCCTGTAACACGCAGCGTTTGTTGATTTTGGTTAGCCGTTAAGGTAGCACTAGGTGTCGAGGCGCTCGCCCAGCTATTAATCCCATTTTGGAAAGTTGTGTTTTTAAGAAGATTTCGACCTTGCGACAACAACACTTCAGAAAGATTTTCTACTATTTTTGGTTCTGTCACAGCATTTTCAGCAATATTGGTTGTACTCACAGCTCCTTCGCCAACGACAGCAACACTACCACCTGTCATTGCTTCTTTTACAGATTGGGATAACATCGGCATAGTAATCTGCTCAGTTCCATTTTTATCGACTTTGTTAGAAAGTCCGTTTGCCATGTTAATATTTGTTGCGTTGATGTCTGTACGAAACTTATTCGCATCTGCCAAGACAGCTACCAGCGCACTAAATTCTGCCTTCTCTATGATTCCTACGGGTTGTCCCGCTAATTCTTGAACTGTTAACTGAAATTGTTTCAGATTCGTTACTTTACCGTTTTGAATCACTTGAATACTTGCAATAACTCTTCCGGGCGTCATCATGTGCTGAGGGTATTCGATTCGGTAAATACTGTTGGCTTTATCTAAAACAGAAAAAGCCGACAAATCTGTCAGCCCGCTTGCTTCATTATGCCAATTAAGATGTAACATCAATCCCGGAACTTCTCCGACAACGCCATTATTGGTGACTTGAACAGTTAATGTCCGCCCCTTATAATCCCCTTGCGAAACAAATTGTTTTTCTATAAAAGAATAGTTCGCATAATCAATCACTAAATCGACATCTCTAAATTGATCTAGTTCCAAATTCATCACTCCTAAAAATCAATATAATCGCGTGGATTGAAAAAGTGGTCGTTTGAACTAGGATACATTTCATCAAAAAATTGGAAATGCAAATGTATTCCTGTACTTGGACCAGTCGTTCCAATTACGCCAATTTGTTGCCCTTGTGTAACTGTACTTCCTTTAGAAACGTTAACACTGCTAAGATGAGCATACCCGGTGTACATGCCATCGCTATGCTTAATAACGACCCAATTCCCATACCAATCAAAATAATTAGCATCTCCTGCAACGATCACTTCACCGTCTGCAGATGCATAAATCGGCGCATTTGAATTGTTGTTTACTAGATCTATGCCATTGTGATAATCTGCTTCACCACTGATTGGGTGAGTTCTCCATCCAAATTCACTTGTTACCGTTACCGGCGCATCAATCGGAACAATATATCCGCTGGATTGAGGAATATCTAAGTCTTTAAATTTTAAATACCATTCATTAGCCCACGTAATCCGTTCTGGATGATCGTTCAACGGGCGTTCGAAGTTTTCCTCAAACGTTCTTGTAGCAACAGCGATATCAGTCATATTCATGAACTGTGACCAAGTATATGGATAAGCATTTGTTGCAATCCACTGACCATTCGGCGCATGCCACATTAGTAGTTTAAACTGTGTTGTAATTGTATCTGGATCACCAGAAATTCCAGCTCTAGTCATAAGGTTAATCATATAAACACGACCACTTGTTGCGCCAGTTCCATCAGTCCATTGCCATACACCATAACCGAAACCAGGAGCGCCATTCCCTTCATCTGCGGTTGGATTCGCATCTGATTCACCTTGAGCGTTACCTAGTAAAGCGGCTGCGGCTTGTTGTGTACCACCAGCACCAATAAACATCGCCCAGATTTGCCAGTAGCGTTTGTCACGGTCGCTGGTCACTTCTGGAGGGTATTGGCCATTCCATCCGCCACCATTTCCGCCTGAACCACCACCATTTTGATCAATTTTAACGCCGTTTACATATAGTTCTTTGACATCTAAACGACCGTCCATTGCGACTGCATCTTGAAACGTCACTTTACCATTACGAAAAGTCCCTTCACCGCTAAGTCTATATAACGGTGCGTCAGGTGTACTTTCTTTTGGAATTTGAAAGACTGCAACTGATTTTCCATCGCCATCACCAGTATTAATCGAAAAAATGTAATTTGGTTCTTTCCAAATAGCAAATCCGTTGATATTTTTATCTGCTCCATAGGTAGATGTGATAGCTCCTAGTGATTCTCCATGGACATCATCCAAACCCGTAGAAACAACTTTCTTTTCAAACGAAACCTTACCTCCTTCAACGACTACTTGGAATGATTTGTCATCCAATGTCTTCAAAGCTACCCCTTGAACGAGGATACCTGATAGAATACCCGCAGTGATAAAGTCAGCCACGATCGCTCCGTCTTGAGTCATTGCCAAACCGTACGGACCATTCACGCCGTTGTTAGAGTATCCTAGTCCGCCTAAATTCCATCGCCAAACCTTTTGAGCATCAGCGACAGAAGGCTTATCCATGATTAAGATCTCGCTAGGTGCCTTTTCAGGTCGCATACGAACGTATCCGCCTTTTGTTCCAGTAATCCAACTTGAAGCATTTCGAACAGCTTCAACCATCAATTCAGTGCGGCTTTCAACCTTTTGACGAAGCTTTGCTGTCTCAGTCGCCGTTGTATTGGTGTAGAACTCGATATCATTGCCCAAAGTCACGCTCTTGTATTTGCCAAGTGTTGGGTACCAAGTGTACTCGATCATTCGTTCGGCTACTTCAATACCTAATTTTGCAACCGTACAATAGCAAGTATCGCCAAAATGCAATCTTGCAATATCATCGTATAGGTCTTCATATTCCATCGTGTTTTCAAGTTGTACCATAGAAACTGTATGAGTAATTGAAGGCTCATGTACTCGATCAACATCAAATTTTGTTTGACCCCATTTTTTCAAATCCGCAACAGTGGTTAGTTCTGAATTTTCGTATTTGCCAATGCGGCGGTTTTTGTCGGTTACTCCAGTCAATTCGAGATATTTGTACGTGATTGGCCCTTTATCTTCATCGTAATCGCCTTCTGGCACTCCGCCGATTAAATACAAGCTATTGTAATAGTTGCCGTCTATCTCTTCCTCAATCGATTCTAGGTTCACTCCTAAATCGACACGATAGCCATTGTCTTTCCCGATTCGAGATAGCAATCTAAAACGATAGTTGTCCATATCCAATTCGCCAGCAGTGATACTCGCTAGATTCTCGTTACCATTGTTTGAACCAATCACAGCATCAACTGGATTAGTTTGTTTGACAGTGAATTGGTGGACTGTTTGAATATCTGACTCAAATGAAAAAGGCTGCTCAAATGCTAGGGCAGCCTTTAATCTACTCATGATAATTGATCCAGTACCATTTTGAGTGAAACTACTCTCAATGAAATTCCGACTCAACATGTAACCGATCGCTCGTCCGGTAATAGAGAAGGAGTTGAGATTTTTCGTTACCTTTTTAATCTCAAAGTATTTCATCTTGCCGTCTTCATCTTCTGCACGAATGAAGTTATCTTCTTTGAGATATTCTACATTTTGACCATCTAATGAATAGTTGCCATAGAAAGTATAATCACCATTTAGAATACGGTTGATTTCAGGTAAATCAGCCCAATCAATCAAAGCGTGACCGTTCGTTTCTAAGTCCGCTGGCATTTCTTCATAAACATAAACTAAACTCACAAATACACGCTCCTTCTTAAAATTGTGCCGCTAGAAACACCCGTGGTAGTCAGTTTGTTTTCTCCCGGACGTACCAACGGCCATTCTCCTTTGCTGAAAAGTGTTTTGGAACCTTGAATAATTTTTCCGTGTTCGCAATCGACTTTTATTATTTCGGTACTGCTGTTTGTAATCGTCAACGAAGTGCTGTTGATCGTAAGTTTGACGTTGCTGCCTGTTGGTTTCAATTCAAGGTAAGGTTTTGCAGTTTCATCGCCCGGATCATGAAAGACCAGCGAAGTAGCGAATGGCAATGACTGCTCATTTACTTTCCGCTTAAAAGGTTGGCATCGAAAAGTTAAATCAAAGGTATAGAAATACCCCCACTCGTTTTCAAACTCAGTAGGGGAATCCATCATGCAAATAACATCACGGTAAGTATTGTAATCATTATGGGTAATCAACTGCCCGCGACCTCGCAACCATTGCTTTGCTTCGCGTAACCGATCATAAGGGATTGTAACTGATTCGACTTCTAGGTTATATGGTTCGTAATCATCAAATGTTTCGTGCAATGATCCACTTCGTCCTAGCACAGTGATTTCTTCGTAGCGTTTGTTTGGAGAGATTTCAGGAAGTTCAGTTTCGATAATACAATCCATATCCATAACTGCGTTGATTCCTTTGAATATAAAATTCGGTGTATCAGCATCCATGAACATTCCTACTAACCTCCCACACCGGCAAGTGCCTGTTTGCTTGCACGGTAAAATTTACGGTTCATTTTGTTTAATTCGCTTGGGTTATTCGCATCGACATTGCCAATGTGGATATGTTGTTCCACTTTAGAAGGCTGTACTTTGCCACCAATGCCTTTCCGTTTTTCTTCGTCTGATAACGGAGTAACAGTTGTCTTGCCGTTTTTATTCGTAAGCAATTCTGGTCCAGCTTCACCAACGATCGCTTGGCCATTCAATACATGACCGCCACCTGCCAAATAAGGCAAAGTAGAAATGCTAAAGCTTTTTCCGCCTACGCCAGGAACCCATTTAGGAATTTTAATGTTATTAAGACCACCTAGAAAAGCATTGATCAATCCAATCATTGTGTTTAGTGGTGCTTTAGCCATAGCAGCAATCATATCAAAAATACCGCCAAAAATATTTACAACACCATTCCACGCTCGTTCCCAATCTCCAGTGAAAATTCCAGTTATAAAATCTATAAATCCGGTGAAAATTCTCTTGCCTGCATCGAAAAAGTTTTGGAAATTTTGTATGACTCCTCCAAAAATATTGCTCATGTAACCAGCCATGAAATTAAACACTTCTACTGCTACATCCGAAACACCTCTGAAAAATGCATTAACTCCATTTCTAAACCATTCCACTTTATTGTAGGCAAGAACTAATCCTGCTATGAGCAATGCAATACCAGCAATTACAAGAATAAAAGGATTTGCTGCTAGTAATGCTGTCATCCCTGACCATACACCTTGTAAAACCCTTATTCCAGTCGCAATCTTGGTAACCGAACTCATAAGCATTCCTAAAACCACTAAAACCGGTCCGACAGCTGCTATAATCCCTGCAATCGTAATAATCCAGTTCTTGGTACCTTGATCCAGAGAATCCCACCAGCTTTTAAAACTTTTCAAAGCATCAATCGCCATTTCAAAGAAAGGCAATAAGCTTATTTGGACGGATTCGCCGACGTCTGCTAAAGCTAATTTTGCATTGTTCATTGCTTGGTTAGACTTATCAATTGGATCTAGCGTAGCTTCAAATGTTTCTCCAACCGAACCTTGACTTTCATCGGCGATTTTTGCCAAGTCTTCTAGGTTTAATGTTCCTCTTCGAATCGCATCTGCCATTCTTGGGCCGCCTTTGGTACCAAAAACTTCTGCAGCAGCGTTGATTGCATCTGTTTCTGAACTAGCATTCATTATTTTGTCTTGAAGTTCACCTAAACCTTCTGAAAGAGATTTTCCATCTTTAGCGTAGGTAACTGTTGCTTTGGACAAACTGCTTAGCGCTGCATTTCCATCAACACCAGCTTGTTCAAATTGTCCCAGCAATGTGACACCCTCGCCAAAACTTAGACCTAGCTGTTTGATTTGTGGGGCACCTTTTATAGCCGAATCAAACAGACTATCTACTGCTTGACCTGTATTTTGAGACGTTTTGGTTGTAACATCCAACACTTTATTCAAATCATCATAGGACAAATCATAGGCTTCGATAGCCTGTCTTGCATAGATAGCGGATTGAGAAACGTCTGTGCCATTAATTTCAGCAAATTGAAGGATATAATTGGTTGAATCTTCCAGTTTTTTATCCATGAAACCAAATTGGGTATTCACTTCACCAATTGCTTCCCCGACTGTTTGTAGTTCTAAGTGAGTATTTGAGCCAACGTTTTCAAACGAAGTTGCCAAACTGTCGGCAACATCGCCTGTTGCTCCAGTTTTAGTTATGATCGTATCTAACGCTTCATCAACTTCTGAGAATGCAGCTAACCCAGCAGCCCCAACTGCCAGAATTGGTGCTGTAACGCCTATAGTCATTTTCTTGCCAACGCCCGCAACTTTTTCGCCAGCTTCTTCAATTTTTTGTAACTTTTTGGCTGTATCAATAGATACATCACCTTGTTCTTTTAGTGCTTCATTCGTTTCATCCAAAGCGGCCTTTAATTTATTTTGTCCCGTTTCGGATTCAAGCATCTTCTTATAAAGTTTTTCAGATTCTGCTGAGTACTTACCAGTTTCTTCTACTGATTTTTCATATTGTTCTCGCAAAAGTTCTGTTCGCTTTTCAGCGAGCGACAACTGATTTTCGAGTTTCTTTTTCGCAGCAGTCAGTTTTTCAGTTGCTGTTGCGTCTTTATCCATAGCAGACACTTGGTTTTTGTACTCAGTAGCTGCTAAGTTCATTTCGCGATTGATTTCCTTGATCGTTTTAGAGTAATTGACTTCTCCATTTGTCTTAAAATTCAAGACTGTGTCTACCTCTCTTACGGCCATCTTAGCACTCCTTTCCTACCACCAAGGGCTTTGATCCATTGTTCTCGTTTCCGGTGGTTCAAACTCCGTATTACTTTTCAACCACTGGATATAAGATTTAAGCCACAAGTTAGGTGTTGCTTTTAAAAAAAATTCCTCACTCCAATTAAGTAGAGTGAGGGCAACATAGAGATAGAAGCTCCATGGAGTTCCTATCTCTTGTGTTTCTTCTTGTTTTTTCCTTTTTTCTTTTGAGGAGTTTGATAATCTTGTGGCTTCTTCGATTTTTTTAAGTCTTCAACCTGAAACTTCTGATTACTAAAAATTTCCATGCATGCCCCATAAGCCTGTAAGACATCGCCGTTCATACCTAAGAATTTGAAGATAGTTTGAGGATCTTCTTCTAAACCACCAGTGCGCAGCATTCCATAAATCAACGAGCGCATGATTTTTAAATCAGCAGGCGTCAAATTACGAGAATTGATCTCCCCATCGCTTTTATTGATCAAAAGATTCATATCATTTTCGAACTTCGAGTAGTCTTCCCCATATACATCTGCAATATATTCCATCGTTTCCATAGTAAATACAACAGGAAAATCATGCCCTTTAATATTAACCACACGAGAGTTGCCTAAGTCGTCAATATTAATTCCGTAGTCAACTAATCTAGCCATTACTCGCCACCACCCACTGGAGGAGTAGCTGCAGCAATTGTTTGCCATTGTTGTTCAGAATAGATTGGCTGTGCAATGAATTTTTCAAATAGCTCAAGAGATCCGGTAGTTCTATTTGAATCAAAACTTGAATACATTACATTGTTGTAATTCAAGCCAGTGGATACTAGGTTTGCCGTTACATCGTCGATCTTTGTTTCGTCTTCTTCGGTTGCATACTCTTCATCAATTACATTAGATAACTGAGTTTTCGGATACCATACTGCTTTGCGACCACCGCCTTCGATTTTGCCGATAAATCCAAATGCAAAAAACGGGAATTCACGAGCGATATTTTTCGAGAAGGTTACGCCGCTTTCAGCAACCAAACCTTTCAATTCATCCATGACATCAATAGGAATTCCCACATGGTCCAATCCTAATTCGTGTTTTGTTTCTCGTGATACACGGCGGAACATCTTGCTTGATGCCCATTTTTCTAACGTTGTTCCGTTACCTTTTACAGCCAGTTTTGTGGCAATAGGTAGTCTTACAATTTCGCCATATTCTGGTGCTTTGTTTACGCCGTCTTGTGCCTCGGGAGACATCATAGCGATCAAGATATCCTCAAGGCCTTCAAAATACAATACATCTGTTTTGCCCAAATTAATTACCTCCCCAAAGATCCATGATCTTTTGTGTCATGATTTCTTCGATTTTATTTTTGTTCTGTTCATAAGTCCCACTAGCAAAGTTCTGCGCTCTTTGATTAGTGGTCCCATTCTCAGCGAATCGCCAATAATACGCTGTATCTTCGAAAGCAACTCTTACTCTGTCCTTCTCTACCACAACCTTGATTTGATCTCGCATATGTTTTCTTTTCATTAAGCTTTTAGGTATACGTGGCAACATTTTGTCGACATAGAAATTTGCGGCTTCTTCTAATGACTCCAAAGAAACTTTGACAGGATCTACCCTGCTCAACTCGCCCAATATATCAGACATTTCAGCAAATCCATTCTTATTACTAGGCATCTTCAACGCACCTCACATAAGTATAAAAATTTGTGATCGTATCATCGTTTTCATCGCCTTGGATACCTACAAAATCCGTATAGAGAATACCTGCGTTTTCCAATGCATGTTCCAGAACTCTCAAATCTTGTTCAGTACCTGCCGTAAATAATGACACTTGATAATAAGGCATTCGTTTATGGACTTTTGAAGAAGCCATTTTTTTACTTTTGCTAACATTTGAATAAATGATATATGGATAATTCGTACCCTTAACTGCTTTATCACGTGTAACTGGCAAGTTTGTTGCTTTGAGGGCGGTTTTTAAGTCATCCAAATTAATTAACATACGTCAAACTCAACTCCATTTCCCTACCCTTTGGCAACGTATAAATGCGTGCTATGTTATACGCAATACCGTCGATTTTAACGCCATTTGTCTTCTCTGTGATAGATTTATCCCAACGACATTTAATGCGCCTCACAACGTCCGTCTTGGCTTGCTGTGATAGGTATTTTTCTTCTGCCGTTATTCCGATTTCTATATAGTACAAATCACGAACTTTCGTCCTAACTTCAACAGGTCTGTCGTTGTCATCTACAATTTCTTCAATCTTTTGTAACTCGGCAATCCACTGTAAATCATTAAGTAGGCTCATCAGTCAACACCTCCAAAGCGAAAATAGGTTCTAAGGCCATCAACGCTTCTTTGAGATCGTCAGATGAAAGTCGGTGTTCAAACATGATCGTAGTAACCATAATTTCTAAATACTCTTGCTCATAGCCGATTTTCTTTTTTACGTATCGTTTCGCTGCTTCAGCATAAAAAGAGAGCATAGAATCATCCATGCCCTCCTCTAATCGGATATGTTTTTTTAGGTTATCTAACAAATTACTTTCCAATCTATTCACCTACCAATTCCAATAATTCTGATTTAGTAGCATTGGATTTGTAAGAAATACCAACCGTATCTAAATAGGCTTTGATTTCCACAATAGTATTGTCACTAGTCGGCTTTTCTAAGTCGGCTACCCCTAACGAAGTAGGGGAAATTACTCCCCCGCTGTTACTTTCAAATGAGCAAACGCTTGAGTGTAAGTTACAGCCCAATCAAGTACTGTGTACCCTTGATAACGAGTTTCACGATCTACTACACTACGTTCAGTTTGGATAGAGAATGGCTCGTTTGTATTTTGTACCACACCTGCAGCTGGGTTGCCTAATACAACTTCGCCCGCTGGAACACCATCATCTTCAACAACTGGGATACCAAAAATAGTACCCACACCACCATCAACTACTTCTCGGATGAAGATAGGTCGACCAGTACCATCTAACACTGTTGCCAAATCGTTCCATACAGTTGTAGATTTAGCATAAAATTTAGCACCTGCAGCAAATTGAGAGACTAATTTAGAACGTAAATTGGTAAGATCTGCATATTTGATAGTATCAGTTGCAGTCACAACTTGCGGAGTTCCTGATTGTTCAGATAAAACCGTCAAAACACCTTTAGGTTGTTTTACACCAGTTCCAGTGAAAATAGCTTTACCTAAGGTACGTCCTACACGATCAGCAATTTCAGCTTGGATATAAGGAATGAATTCCTCGATAGACATAGCTTCTAATTTGAATGAAACACGGACAAGTTTTGCTACTTCAAATCCAGTCAAGGTGATTTCAGCAAATGTGTTTTTCTCGTCTTCTGCTGGAGTGCCTTCATCGACAAAGTCTGCATCCCCTGCGTCAACAGAAACATGTTGCTTGATTGTCAGATTACCTCGAACATTCAATTTGCGAATCGCTCCATAAAATGGATGTTGTTCTTCAATTAATCCTAAAATTCCAGCCATAGTTGTTTCTGGAATCAAAATAGGTTGGTTTGCTACTTGGTGAGTATATGCAGCATTGTTTACTTTTTCGTAAGCTACTTTATCCTGTGGATCAAGTTCGCGTCCCATTAAAATCTTCGCAAATACTTCTTCATATTTTGGTGTTGCTACATCTTTCACTTCTCCGACTTTTTTCAAATTTGCCACCTCTTCTGGTTTTTTATTTTCCAGCGCTTTGTCTTCGACTTTCGCTGTTTTTGGTTCTTCAAAGATTGCTTTAGCTTCTGGATTGTCTTTCATAAGTTGATCCAATGCTGCATTCGCTTCTGCTGTCTTGCCTTCTTCTAATAATTTTTGGATTTCGTCGAAATTCATTTTTTATCCTCCTTGAAACGCAAAAAACGCAACTTAGCTTCTGCCAAATCACGTTCTTCTTTGTCCTTCATATTTTGTAGTTTTTTGATAAATGACGAATTGGCTAAACTATCGAAACCAGCTACTAAAAGCAACTCGTTTTCTGAATCTTCAACCATTCCATCAGCAAATCCATAATCAATTACTTCTTGTGCGGTCATGAATGTCTCTTTGGCCATTAAATCTGCCAAGCCTTCTTTGTCTAGTCCTGTTTTTGCTACATAAGCATCTAGCAAAGAATTTTCAACGGTAGTTAATAGTTGAGCCGCTTTTTCCATATCCTTTTTCTCACCACTAACATCAGCTAACGTTGGATTGTGAATCATAAACGTAGATACAGGACTTACAAGCACTTCATCAAATGCGCATGTAATCAATGTACCGATACTGGCTACCAGACCGCTTAACTTAACAGTCGTTTTGCCTTCGTGGTTTTTAATAATGTCGTAAATCTCTTGTCCGGCAAATACCGATCCGCCATTTGTGGTTAATGTAATTTCTACATCTTCACTTCCAGCATCTTCTAATGCTCGTTTGACGTTACCTGGATAAATTGAATCTAGGTCAAACCAATCGAACAATTTACCCACATTGTCGGAAACGACATCGCCTTTAAGCTGAATCTTCTTCATTTGCACCCCCCTCTCTTATATTGTTTTGCCCAATTCTGTCAGTGTCTTTTCGAAGTAAGCGCATATCTCCGCCTTCGACAGGCTCTAATCCCAATGCAATTGTTCTGTATTCATTCACAGTCATCACACCACGATCTAACCAGCCAACCATTTGTAACTTCGTTTGCATACTTGCAAATTGAAGATTGTTGGATTCAAACATAATTGAATTACCCAATGCTCTTTCTCGCCTACTAAAAAAAGCCTTTGTAAATCCATCTGATAATTGGATCAACACTGGCTCGATTTGAGTTTCATAATAGGCAATCCACTGGTTCTCAGTGAAATTCGATTGAATGATTGAATCATTGGAGTTGAAAAGGTCTAAAATACGCTGTCTCGTTGCGGCTGACTGTTCTTTTTCAGGAACATAGGAATAAGGTTGCACCTGAACTGCATCAGCCTTAGAATCGACACCAGCGGCTCCAATACCTTCTGAATCTGTCCGAAGAAAATCTTCAACAAACTGCTTCGTATTTTCTTTGATATCTTCAGGTCGCAATGTTTGATTGAATTTTAGCAGCCATTTAACAACGTTTGAGTTTCGAATCGCTGCTATGATCCCTTGGTCGGTTGTTTGGACCACTTCAAGCAATGGTAAGAGAGACGGTGCTAGGCTATCACCCAATATTTCATTCGAAGTAAAGTCATTTCGAATGTGAATGAGGTCCCGATATCTAAAGGTATAGGATTTGCCATCACGTAGAACGAACTTAATGAAATACTCGCCACTAGGGCTAATTAATAACTCCAGAGAGTGAGAAACGATTGGATAAAGCGCAACGGGCTTTCCGTTATCATCTTTTTCCACATAAATAAAGGCATTCCCATTTACCCGATACTGCCAAATCGTTTTTTCAAGCAGCATTTGCATGCTCATTATGGCGTTGGGTTCCTGAAGCACCATCGATACAGCAATGTTAGGATTAATCTTGTCACCAAACCTATGTTTAGGCACCGTCTTACCAACTGCGTTTGCAAGTGGTCGTACAGCGCTTCGCACAATATCGGCTTCATAAACATTCCCGCTGAATCCAACAAATCCAGAACTAGGTTCGTCAATCATTTGAAACTTCGTTACAGTTTTCGGAGTTTCGTTTACTTTCCGATTAAATAATTTCAATTTCTCACCCCTTTCTAAATTCAAAAGTATTTAATTACTTTTCAAAAGCATATCCCGCAATGTTGTTAAGCATGAAAGTGGCTTTCCGTCGAACCTGTGTGCTAATACCAAAATATTCAAACATAATGTAACCTAGCCCTAGTTCTTCTTTAAATTCTGAAACCATTTCGTATTTGCCCGTTCCGCCATTATTAAACCAAATAATCAAACTTTTATTTTCCATTACATCCATTCCTTTCTAAATCAACCCAAGGTATTCTTCCATATAGCGCTCATAGATTGCATAAGCGTCCAAAAGACTTGCCAAACCATCAATACGTTTTCTCGGGTTGTTGCCCTTAACAGGTTTTATATTGGCATTCTCGTCCGTTTTTACACGCGTGTTAGAGATACACCATTTTAACAGCCCGTTATTGTTGTAATTGATATTGTCACTCATTAAATCAGCACCCAATGCTTTCATAGGAGCAGAGAGAGATTTGAACCCTTGGTAAACAGCTTCAGGAACAGAAGGTCCAAACGCATTCTTCAATTCATCGATCAGATAAGCCGAACTCCAAGCATCATAGCCAATTTTGAACGGATAAATATCGTATTCCATCTGCAATTTTACGAACCATTTTGTTATATCCTTGTAATCCACTTTGCTGTCACCAGAAAGGGTGATAATGCCTTGGTCTTTCCATTTGTCATATGGCACCTTATCGTCCTTCATACGCTCTTCAAACAAGTCTCTTGGCATAAAGTACTGTTGCATGACATAAAGCTTGTTAGGCTCGTCCTTGATGCCAAATATTGCATTCGCACAAGTTAAGTCAGTGGTTGCTGACAAGTCAATACCGCCAATAAAATACCTTGGCTTGAGTTCAAGCACATTGAAGGTTGATTCATTGTTGAAATCATTGAAGCTTAACCATGCGTCAGTATCGGATTCATTAATATTGAACTCTTTACAAAGCATGTTGCGCACCATACGAGGATTTTGTTTCGCAAGGTCAACTTTTTCCTTTAATGATTGCAATTTCTTGATAACGCCGATTCCCGGATTAGCTTTGACCCACATTTCTTCGTCTCGCCACTCCTCTGGATCGTCTAATTCGTACATGAATGGAATTGTGCGATCGTCATGATAGCCTTCAGCATTATCCCATCCATCAATGATATCTCCCATTTCCTCCCGAAGTTCATCGAAGATGTCTTCACGAGTTGTACCAGAAGTTGTAGTAATCAAAATCAAAGGTTGTTCACGAGCGGACATACTATCAACGATTACGTCATACAGTGGACGTCCGCCACGTCCTTTCCACGAATGAATTTCATCCATCAAGGAGCAATGAGCGTTTAAACCGTCCAAGCTATCCGAATCACTAGCCAAGGGTTTAAATTCAGCATCGTTAAATTCGGCTACCATGTCGGCAACTCTGGCTTTAATCATTTTTCTAAGCGTTGGTGATTTTTTAACCATCAATTTCGCTTCTTGCCAAATGATTTTCGCTTGATCTTTCTTAGCAGCCGTTGCTAATATTTGAGATCCGTTTTCTTGATCGGCAATCATCATGTAAAGTCCGATTGCTGAAGCGATTGCTGACTTACCATTCTTACGACCTATGAGTAAAAACACTCGCTGATACTTTCTATTGCCCTCGATATCCACAAATCCAAATATCGCTTCAATCATTGCTTTTTGCCAAAGCATTAACTTCAAAGGCTTATTCGCTTGTTTCCCTTTTGACGGGTGACAAAACTTTTCTATGAAGTCAATCGGGTGTTTCGCACGTTTTGAATCAAAATAATAGTCGGTTTCTGTATTTTGCAGATCAGCGACTAGCTTTTTATATAGTTTGAATATCTTTAAAGAGACTACTATGCTTCCGCCGTTTTGCCTGAAGCTTTTCCAGTATTTGAAAATGTTCGTTTCTTGATAGTCCACATCAATCCGCCCTCTCACTTAGAAAGGCGCTGAATTCAGATAAACCATCGTCATTTCTAGGAGCATCTTTAGGCAACAAGCCAAGAAGTTTCTCAGTAACTGTCGTATATCGTTGGATAGTTGTGTTGTATGACTTCAAAGCAGGGTGCTCACGCATGATTGAGTACTCACCTTGCGGCATCTCGTTAATTACGCCTTCATTTTGAATAATTTCTTTTAATTCGAGCAATGTTGCCTTCATAAACGCTGATTCTTCAATTAAACCTTTGATTGTTCGTTGCTTCTTGCTGTCAACTTCCTTAAAGATATCCGTTAGTCGCTTTATCTCGTTCGTTACTAGGCGCTTCCTCTTCTTATCGTCCATCTAAATCCTCCTTTCTTTTGGGGTGGGGGTTATATGAAATTACCCTGTGTGTTTTTCGGAGTTCCATCCCCGATTCCTAACCGATTTATTTTTTTCGATTCGAACGGGGGATAAGGTTGCCGTTGCCATCGAACATTACATCATCATTAATTATTTTTTCTTTTTCGAAATGTTCTTTGTTATGACAATCAAGGCATAAGTATTCTAAGTTACTCCATGCCAGTGATACATCTGGATCATGTATAGTCTCCTCTGTTAGGTGTTGCTTATGATGGACTATATATCCTTTGACAATCTTGTTCTTCTTTATACATCTCTCACACAATCCACCAACTGATTTGATATATCCTGCTCTACAGTTACGCCATGCCTTAGACTTATAGAATGGTTGTGATATATGTCTAGGTACCATTCTAGTAACCTAAGATCCTTCCCCGTTGATCCTGTGAATCTTTCATGATATCAGATAGCGGTCTGGTAATAGTTTTTCCTGTAATCTTCCCTGTGTGAATATGATAGTCCTTGCTGTCGACTTCTTCAGGATAAACCAACTCGATAGCAATTCTCTTAGAGCCATCTGGACGCTTACTCACATCTACATTCACTGATTCTAATTTGCTTGCATCTGCATGTTTGAGAATCCCCATGCCCATATTAAGTAACTCTTCATTCTCTTTGCTCACATTCCATACCTCCTTAACCTCTCTACAATATGCGACTCACTCTTCCAACCATGCCCAATGTATATCAACCTATGCCGATCGATATACTCGTCACTAAACTGCTGATAGCATTCAAGCAACGTGTGCTTTGGTTTCAACTCCGCTTGTCGGATGTTCTTATGTCTAAGTATTCCTACTGATAGTTGGATGTAATAGTAATGCATATCAGTCACCCCAACTCATAGATTACTTTCAGCTTGTCTGCTGAATACTCAAAGGCCTGTGTGCTCTTATAGTTCATTGTGTAACCATTCTCCGACTCATACTGATCGTTAGGCTTTATTGTTCCTAACTGCCGGTGAATAACGCCTTTAAGGTTTTGAGCTTCCATTGAGTGATAATGCCCTTGGTGAATCTCAAGCCAGCTACTCTTGCTCCATACGTCTCGAAACTCGGTAGCGAATAGCATAGGATAATCGCCCTTCTTGCCAAAGTGTCCATGAGTGAGCATAATGCCTACATTGTCTAGCTGATATGCGATCCTTGGTAGGTTGTGTTTGTTTACCGTTACTTGTGGATAGAGTGTTTCTAAGTACATTAGGAACAAATACTCAAAGTCACTGTGATTACCACTGGCAAATTCAATCCGCACCTCTGAGCTTTTTCTTAATGATTCATCTATCAGCGTAATGAAGAATGTTTTAGCCAACTCAATTGCTTCGACCATATCCACATCTTCAAGTTGGGTACCTTTGATTGTTTGGCTTGCCTTCATAGCGTTTGAGTGAAAGATATCCCCTAACACTTCTATAACGATTGTCTTATAGCCTTTATTTATGATTGCTAATACATCGGATAGATAGGTTTCAAATTTCCGTTCCGACAAAATAGGGAAGTGCAAATCAGCCAACGGTATGACTAGATTGCACTTCCCTTTGATAATTGGTTGAATTGTAATCGGCTTAGTACTTTGCAGCAATTTCGTAGCCAACGCTTGAATGCTCGTTGTCGCCCTTGGCTTAACAACTATCTTTGATTGATAAAGCTGTATAAGTCCATCTACTTGGTTGTTCTGTTCCCAGATGTTGTTAGTCGCTTGGACCAGTTCCCAGTTATCGGGATCGTATCCGTGTGCTTGTAGGACATAATCTGGATTCTTTGACTGTTCTTCAGTCATACGCAGTTTAATAAGGTTTGTCTGAGTACCATCTGATTTGATTTCTGTAGATACTACATTCTTCTTAGTCTTATCTGTTTGCTTAACACGCATATTCTTTTCGCTCGGTGGCAACTTCAACCTGGCACGTTTACTTCTAACGCTTGGCCAAGAAAACTCTTCGCCGAACTCCTCTGACAGCATAGGCGCTATTTCTATATTTGTTAGTCCTTCATTTGCCAATTCCGACAATCGTTTAACCTGTTGTTCCGTCCATTTAGTAATGTCTGCCACCTCGCTTTATCCAAAATAAAAAGCCACTCGCAATGAGTGACTTTGATATGTACGTCCCCGCTTGGGACACATTGTTAAGAGGTGTACGGGGTTCTATTGTCAGATTTGCTCTAAGGATGCCCAACAAGCAAAGATGCCTCCCGCATTAGTATGAACTAGGTGAGACAGTTATTTTGATATAAGGATACTCTGACGGCATTCCGTATATCATCCTATTAGAACTGCGACTAGGCAGTTAACATCTATAAAAAAAGCAACCTACACGCTCGCAATCTCGAGCCACCATATCCCACTATGCCACAATCCTCGGTTGCTTCTTTGTCTATTCGCATCAAGGTAGCGAAACACCTGAACACTGGATCAGAATATCGCCCCTGACCTTGGCTTACTCATTTAACTTTGAATCCCTTCCTTCATCACAGACCGCTCACAAAGCCTGCGTAAGGCAACCTGCCGTGTTCCTAGCAAGTCCAACTTAATGTTAATTGGTGAGGACGGTGTCGAACCGTCAGCCTCTATGAGCCGTCACCCTTCGACCACACCAACTGAGGAGCAACCCTCTGCGCGCTTTTTTCTGGGATCTAAGTCCCGTGTTTTGAGATTGTTTATCCGACAAAAGCCTTGGGATAACTCAAGGGCTGATTGCCACGTGCTTTTGTTCAATCTCAATGTCACTGGAGTGGTACTGCCCCACTCGGTAATACGGACTGGGACCTCTCTGCTCCGTTAATTACACTCTATATCTCGTGAATTCTCACGCCCAGATTGTGCGGATCTCCGCCACAGTGACCGAAGCTTGGCGGTGTACAGATAGCACACTTACTACATTGCCGTACGTAGCACCGTATAGCTTCTTAACGATCTTTTTTCGGTAGTCGTAACCATCATAGGCATTTAATGTCACCCTGTAGTGACTATCGCCCACAGAATAATTTTTACGTATCAAAAGGAGGTTGAATGCCGTTGTGCTTGTGGGCGATATCTGATAATACTATTTTATAACATTTTCATACCTCAAAAAGTTCAAAAAAGGTTCATAAATCAAGCTGTTTATCGACTTCTTCAAAAAACTTATTACGCAATCTCTTCGCCGTGCTCACACTAGCAAGGATGATTCTCTGTTCCACCAACCCTTGCATCGTGTATTGTGGAAATCGTTTGATATACAACTCTCGAATGATCGTCTCAGTGTCACTACCGCACTCATCGAGAAGTTCTTGTACAATCTGCTTATTACGCTTCAACCGCCGAATCTGCTTATCCGTCTCGATGGTCCACAATGTGCCGAACATCAAATCGCTGTCGCTTCTTGTTCCCTTGATATCCCCATTAACATCCTCTTCTCGATACGGAACTCGAATCTCTTCTTCAAGCTTTCTGACGTACTTATCCGTATCTCGGTAATCTTTCAACACTGCCTTGACTCGTTCAACACGCCATTTCTCCAATCACTTGCCCTCCTTATTGTCTTCCTTACCAAAAATCACACTTGCGAATACTGCCGCTATTACAGCTACAAATATCAAAACCGCTTCTGTCATTTTTGTACCTTCTCAATTTCCCGCTCTAGCCATTCATCTTTCGTTGCTAGCAAGGCGCCTTCTTTGGAGTAATATTCATCGATCAACCTTGCTGGGTTTTCTTCGGTTCCCACACCTTCGAACGAAACTACATGAATAACTTCCATCATTTTAACTTCACGAACATGATTTGATTTCTTAGGTAGTACCATTTTCATCCTCCTGCTTCCATCGCATCCCTGACTAACGGATCGTTAATAATAATCTTGTACTTCCTCTGCTCATGCTGCAGTTGTTCTTGTAACTGCTCAATTTGTTCCTGTTGGTCCACTATTGTATAGGATAGCCAACTCAAGCCAGCGATTGTCAGCAGTATCAACATTATTGCGTGGCTAGTTTTCATTGGCTTGCTCCAATAGTTCTGGGTTCTCGTAGATGTTGCCTCTAATGATGATGTATTCAGCATGGATCAGCCATCTAGCTTCATCTGTAGAATAATCAAACGGACTTTTCAAAATAATTCTGTGCGAATTAAAGTCTCCAGTTTGTTCGGACCATCCAACATCTGCAATGTCCCCTTCCCATCCTTCTACATTTTTTCCATCTTCTGTTTCACAATTAAGTAATCCAGTGGCTTGCATGAGGATTTGATCGTGATCGAAGGATGTAATGCAAGCATTTTCTTTATAGCCAATTAGCCAAAAATCGTCTCCATCATCTTTTGTTAGAATTAAATCCTTCAAAGATCTCATGACTTTACTATCTTTATCCCAACATCTAAATCTCGGTACCATCTTATCCCTCCTGTTCAATCAAACGAATAGCGGGCCCGCAAGCAAACTCATTGTTAAATCTGTAAATATTTTTCCTTACAGAATCCAGATCTTCTTCTTTGACTTCTTGATTCATTTTGTATGAAAAATTTGCCCAATCATTGAAAGCATCAAGCCAACCTTGTTCCTCGTGGTCAGTGGTAATGATGTGTTTCATTCTTATCCCTCCTGTTTGCTATCGCTGACGATTGCGGAATTAATCGATAAACCTTATCAAGTCATGCTCATATAGCGCTATTGTTCCATCGTTCATTTCTACTACTGCGTATAGGTTGGATCTTTCTCCATACTCGTTAGCAGCATATTCGGATATCCACTGATGAAATTTGCCTTTTATTTCTGTGTCTGTGTATTCACAACTAACACAATACCGCACACTCGTTATTTCACTAAAAGCATGCTCTTCTTTCTTCTCTCGAATTACTACTGGTCTAAGAATCATCATTCTTCCTCCAGTACTTTGAGATCATAATCCGAGTCAATGAATTTTTCTGTTAATTCTGGATTTATTGCATTACCCAATTCTGTGTAGATTAAATCAAAATCATCTCGGTTAAAGTCAGTTTGTAAGTAGTTATTGATGATTGCTCTGATACGGTTTTCCCAATAACTGCCCACCCCTTTATGCGCTGGTCTTGATAGCCAATGAAATATCTTTACTGTTATATCTCTTTTTGACTCTACGCCGTTTAAGTTAAAATAAATATTCTTGGTTGGGACTAAGATTAGTTCATTTCTTCGATTGATGAATGCCTTCGGTGATATTTCCGTTACAAATCCTATGAACTTTAGAACTTCTACTTGCACCATCACTCTTCCTCCTAGTTGGTAATTTCTTCCGATTACTGACTCAATATCTCGACCGTTGCACCTGCGAAATTGCCTTTCTTCAAAGGTATCTGCAATCTGCATGCTCGATCCAAAGTCCATTTGTTCAGCCCTGATATCTCCGCGGCTTCACGCTGTGTGCTGAATTCTTTGACTTCACCATCTGGAAAAGTAAATCTGACAGGTGTTGAGTTGTATCTATTCTGCTTTGGTCGATCGTAACTCTTTCCCCACAAAGCCTTTCTCAAAACTCTGATTTCGTCTTCGTCAGCACCTGGCGTATTAACTAACCTTTCCAACCGATATAAATCTTCTTTGTTAGCCATCATTCCACCCTCTTCATATTTCGCAATTTAACTACTGTCCGATCGCTGCCAAACGTCACAATAGCTGAGTTCTCAAGAACTTTGACACACACTGCTTTGAAAGGTTTTGTAAACCGTTCGGTCACGCACCAATACTCGATGCCTGCTTTTACTCTACGTTGCTTTCTGACTACTCGTGGCGGCGGGCTATACTTACCGTCTTGCACGCCTGTTACTGTGTCTGCTAGTTTCATGCTTTACTCCTCCGCTCCATTTCCTCGGCTAGCCATTCTTGTTGCTTGAGCAATCTCTCGACATGGCTGTCGATCACTTTCTTTCTCCATACTAGGTCCTTATCCGACATGTTTCTGATTTGTATTTGAGTTGGTGTCATCTGCTCACCTCTCAAAATGGAAGGCTATCATCAATATCGATCGATGAATTGCTGAATGGGTCTGATTGAACATTGTTGCGGTTTTGTTGAGCGTTGGCATTATTAGTTGTTTGACTATTTGAAACGCCGCCACCTTGTGTATTTTGGCTCTTGCGACCAGTTGTGAAGCTAAACTTGTCCGCCACAACTTCTGTTACATATTTTCTACCGCCTGAGTTATCTTCGTAGCTGCGAGTTTGGATTCTTCCGACAACTAGAATTTCGTCGCCTTTTCTGAAGTAGTTCGCAACTGTTTCAGCAGTTTTCCCCCAGAACACGATGTTCACCCAATCTGTTTCTTTTTCGCCATTGGCGTTCTTAAAATCACGATCCACTGCAATACTTGTTGTGCCCACTGCTTTACCACTTTGCGTATATTTAAGGTCGATGTCCTTGCCTAGTTTTCCTTGTAAAGTTACGTTGTTAATCATTTTTCTTCCTCCCGTTTCTGCGCCCACAACAAGAAAGCAACAGTTACTTTTGCCCATTCTTTATCCGTTAAGCCATCGTATAGCATCATATCAATGGCACAGTCGTATAAATCTGCCCCTTTTTCAAAAGACTTCTTGGCGTTGTTTATTGCAATCTGCTGTTGCTCGTTGAGTTGCGGTTGCTTTAACATTTCAACAGCTTTATTAAATTCACTAGCGGTATATGTCACGCCAAGAATGGTGATTGTTGGTTCAATATTCCAGTTGGATGCTTGAAATATACCGTCTATTGCTTTTAAGTTAATGCTATTTTCTTCACTCACATTCATTCCTCCAATTCATTTTCGATCGTTCGTGTTCCTTGTATTATTTCGATTGCTTCAACAAGATTCCTAGCTACTCCATTGAGACAACCTTTCCGGTTTTTATCTAAAAGGAACTCTTTTTGCTCATTTTTTAATTTTCCTTTTGGCATTTTGATTTCTATAAAGAAAATCCGTTTGTCATCTTTTCGAAATCCGAACAAATCAGGGAATCCTTTTTCAAGATTCATTTGCTTATGGCTAGCTCGTTTGACTGGCCCTGTATCAACTTTCCAGCAATCATGCCCGATGACCTTGAGTGAATTTCTGATTTGCTTTTGTAAATCAAGTTCGTTCACATCTTTCTCCTCGCATTCAGATATCTTTCGGCGATTTGTTCTCTAGTTTCATTGCCATTTAAGAATGGATAGCCTTGCGCTTTTTCTTCCTCAGCTATTTCGATCGCCAACCACTTAGCTTCTTCTGCATTCGCTGGCATATTGTTTTCTTGAAACACCTTAACTTGATGTTCCAATATTTTGACTAAGTCCGATCGCACAAGGCCGTTTTCTTTGAAGATAGCCAGATATGTTTTCCCGTCCATCTAGCCTCTCCATTCGTCAAAGTCTACTGAGAAATCCATAAACTTCTTGTCGAATATAAACGGTGCTATACCTGTCATCCCTTCTCGATTTTTGGCTACATCACACCGTATCTTACGCTCTTCTTTTTCATCAGCAGATAACAAAAGCACAACATTGGCATCTTGTTCAAGCGAGCCTGATTCTTTCAAATCGCTGAGTATCGGACGTTTATCTTCTCTGTTCATTACCGCCCTACTTAGTTGAGCCAACAAAACGATCGTGATGCCGTAATCAGTTGTCAGCTTTTTCAACTCTCGTGTGACCTCGTTCATGACTTGCCGTTCATTTTTGCGTGTATCATTGACAGTTATCAGCCCAGCGTAGTCCACAAACACTACATACCGTTTGTCGCTTAATCGCTGCTTGATCGCATACTTGATATCGTTTAGATTGGAATATTCCGAAGTGTACACTCGCATATCGAACCTGTTCTTCATGTCCTCGTATGATTTTCTGGCTCTTACTTTGTTTTCGTCTGACAGTTTATTATTTCCAACGAACAGCATAGAATTGATTCTTGTTTCTTTCGAGATAAGGCGCTTGATCAATTCATTTTGACCCATTTCAAAAGTGAAGAAATCACACTGTACATTGTCATTGTCTGAAAATAGTCTGTGCATAATGTTCAATGCGAAAGCTGTTTTTCCTGTACCTGGTCGCCCAGCCAAGACAATTAGCTTTCCTCCTGTGAAGCCTCCTCCAAGAAATGCATCTAAAGGTTTGTAAGTTGTCATAACTTCACTTGGTTTATCTAAGCTATCTGTAAATTCTGCGAAAGCTTTGTCCAACTTGCCATCAGACTTAATATGGTTCACGTCACGCTTTTCTTCTAGCAAGCGTGTTAACTTATCACCATCTGTCTTAGAAAGCGTCTCGGCGTATTTTATGGACGCTGAATGCAACTTGCGATCAAGATAATCATTGTGTATGATTCGTGCTAGTTCTCTTTCGATTCCAAGCTGATTCGCAGAATTCTTCAAGATGTCTAATTCATCTGCTGTCCCTGCTTTGAAGTAGTCAATGGTTCGCATTTCCCGATGGACCTGTTCGGTGGTGTATTTCATTCCTCGCAGTCTCGTCATTGACTCTACAATCAGTTTGCACTGGGGACTTTCAAACCATTCTGAATCAATATCAATGTTGGTAATGATTGATGGATTGTTTAGCATTTCAGCCACAAGTTTTAACTCATTGTTCATAGGCTTCAGACAACCTCCTTTGAGATTCAGCGATTTCATCGGAGATTGAAGAATTAACTTGTGGGCGATACTCATTCAAGTAATCATCAAACTTATTTCCAAAGAGTGTTGCTGGTCTTAGGTACTTATTCATTTCTTGGTTGTTCAACCATTGGTTTGTTTTCACATCAATTACTTTTTTAAAATCATCTAAGCGTTGACCTTCGTTCCATCTTGCTTTGATAAGGTCTTTCCATTTCTGAGTAACCTTGAATGATTTACTTGATTTGTTGTTCAGGTAGGTAATAATCTCAGAATAAGGAATCAAGTCGGGCTTGCTCGACATATTGTTTTTTGTATTACTAAAAGATGTATTACTACCTTTAGCATTTTCTAAATACCCCCCTTTAGAATATTTAATACCCCTATTTAATTTTCTAACTACCCTAATTACACGTTTATCAATCTCTTTGTTCTTTCCGTAAATGAATGAAATAGCTATATAACCCTTTTCTTGAAGGCTTGAAATTATCTGAGAACATCGGCCATTTGTTAATCCGAAAAACTCGGAAAAATGCTTGTTGCTGGCATAGCATCCCTCGTCACTTATATCTAAACTGTCAATCTCAACCAAAAACATCATTTCTTGAATTGTTAGGTTTTTATCCAGCCAAATGTGTGAAGGAATCCATACCCCTTTAAACCCTCTGTTGCTTTTGGATATTTTCCTTTCTGCCACGCTATCCCTCCTCTATTGCTTTCTTGTACAGCTCTTCTGTTTCGTATTTTTCATCAAAGCGCATTATTTGAGCGTTACTCATAATGCCAATCTTGATCAAAGCTTCTTTATCTAAATAAACAGGCTTGATTTGATATCTCTTTAGAAATTCCTCTTGCCCAAGTTGGTGAGCAATATTGTGTGTTTTCCAATCCAAAGCCACGAATGGAAATAGCCGATGGTCAACGTTACTTCTATGCCGATTACCAACTGCGGTGACATGATGTATTTGCGCTCCAGGTCTACCAGAAACTGCACATTTTCGGTACTTGCAGCAATAGTAGAAAAAGCTATCATGTTCTAGTAGATATGAGTATCTTTGATTGAGTTGGACCCCTTCTCGTATGACAAATTGAATGAGTTTCGTTATCCAAATATTGCCTTCGTTCATACTTGCTACGGCGTGCGAGAAAGGTTCGTCTTCTGTGTACTTATAATCGTATTTGAGTATTTCTTCTACGTGTTCTGGATCATCAACATACCAATTAGCTATGTCTCGAATTAAAGCGTGAGAAAGCTTATTCTGCTTTGCTGAGAGCGGCTCATTATCTATGATTTTTACTTTGACCAGATTTTCTTTCTCACGAGCCATCATTTTTAGGTATTCGGCATTTATTTCCTCTTCAAATTCGATAGTCAATCTTTTCCCTTTATGATCGATTACTTTTCCTAAATGAAACATTTACATCACTTCTTCTTTTTGGCTTCTTTTTCATACCCGTTGACCCATTTAGTCAAAGTGTTCATAACCAAACCGAAATCATAGCCGCTGAAATCATCAAGTGCTTTAGCTTGAGAGATCCCGTTTGACATCTTCGCTTGTTCGAAAAAGGCTTCTTTCGGCTGGCCTTTCAAGTCATGTAGTTTTTGTAACTGAATTTCAATTGCTTCTTTCTGCTCTGGTTCTGCTGGAATGCGTTTAAGAATTTCTTTTTGAAAAACATCTGGATCGACTTCATCAGTCGGAATGTTAAATTCTTTAAGAAAGAATGTTTTTTCGGCATAAGTTAGTGCTTGCCCGTATGCGTATGAAGCATTCTCATCATCCGCCATAGCAGCAAACAAAACTTCTTCTCTTTCTGAAGGATTATCAGCGTTGACCCATGTATATTTCATGTCCAATGTCACTAAATAGTTGAAAACGTCTTTTTTTGTCTTTTCGTTTACACCTACTTTTAGCCGTTCGATTTCTTTATGAAGAACTTCGGTTTTCAAATATAGGTTTAAACTATTCATATGACGATTGAATTCCGTTAAAACCGTTTCAGAACTTACAACAGCAAATTTCATATACTGTTTTTGTTCCTTTTTGATATATGGGATCTTTTTTCTGAGAGTGATTAATTTCTGAATAATATTTTTCTCTGCCATTAAATCAAATCCTTCCCTAAAACTGGTTCAGCGCTCCAAACCAAATCTTTGTCTTTTTCGTCAAATATGAATTCGCAGACGTCTTCAGCATGGACTAGATATTGTTTTGTTTTTTCGTAAATCTCATCCGATGAAAAGATGATTGTGCCTGGATTGGGCTTCACAAAAACGATAAACAATTCATCGTCAGCGTTGACTACACGAGGTTTGTAGCTTGTCATGATGCGTTCTTCTTTGTATTCATCAAACCCTTTAAATTGATGGATATTAGGCATCACATGGCTGGTTTCGTCTTGCAGCAGGTTGTCGTAATTTGTTGCGATGTAATCTGACATCTTCCCACTCCTCTCGATTTGTGGTAAACTTAGGTAAATATTTTTCGTAAGACTCTATGCTTGGCGGCCGGAGTCTTTTTTTGCGTTCATTTTTGCTTGCGCTTCATAGTAAATTTCTTTCCAGTCAAGTGTGCGATAGTATAGATCAAGTACTTCTGCTCTTGTCATTTCTTCACCGTCCTTGATCGTAATTCAAATACTGCTTCGTCATAGATCATTAGCAGCAACATTGCGACACAAGGGAATCCGATGACTAGCCATGTTGGTGGTTCTGATGAAAGCAATGCTCCCAATGCGAAGATGACAAGAATAAATGTTGTGCGTCTGATCCAGTAAATTTTCTTCATGCTGACTCCTCCTTGAAGTATCGATCGATCAAAGCGAGCGCTTCTTCTCTTGTGGAGACGGTATGCTGCATTGTCGATCCGCTATCTTCCTCAACTGAGATAGTGACTGATTTAATCATTTTCCCAGCTCCCCTACTTTTTGATCCGTATACTGCCGTAACTCGCTCACACGCTGTTCTAGCTGTTCCTTGTCGTTTTGCACCGTGTTCAGTTGTTGGCGCAAGCTATCAGCTTCCTGTTGCTTTGTAGCGATCTCCTGTTGCTTTTGTTCGATCTCGCGTTGCTTGGCTTCAATTTCCTTCTGCTTGTCCGATTTGATTTGCTCGATTTCGGCTTTCAGCTGCTCCTGTGTACGAGTATTGTTGGATAGCTGTGATTCGAGTTCTGACACACGCTGTGATTTGGTTTGGCCGTATTGCAAGACTGTGTTAAAGTTCGCCTTGATCGTGTCCAAATCTTGGAATGCGTTGCTTGCTGCATAGCCGATAACTCCGCTACCTAGTGCTAGTCCGATGATTGCTGTTGTTTTTGCTAGTTTGTTTTTCAATGTAATTGCTCCTTTATAAGTTTATCTGCCGATTTAATCGGTTCGTGTAAAGCAGTTCCTGGTACCTTTTTAATTCGTGAATCAATTGTGCGCGTTGGTGATCACTCATTTGGTTTTTCTTGTCGTTTAGTTCGTCGTGTAACACTCTGACTTTGTCTTTTGCTAAGTCGTGGATGGATAGTTCCTGTTGTAGTGTGTATGGCATAGGCTACATATCCAATTCCGTTTGGATTTGATTGATTCTTTCCTTAGTCACTGAAGATGGCTGCCAAGTGTCAATGAAATTCAATACTTTAGGGAAATCCTTGTCTTTGATACGTCCCCGATTGGGCACGCCGAATAATTGTTTGATACTTGCGCCTAAGTCAGCGAACAGCATACTTTTTGCACCTTGGACTAGATGCTGTTCTTGGCAAATTTGATACACTTTCTTTTGTACCGCGCGATCGATAGTACCTTTGTCTTCTGTGGTGATCAGTTTATTTTCTTCGATGTCTACCAGGCGAGTGTCGATGTCATCAAGCCGTTGATTTGTTTCCTCGTTTGCAGCTAAAGCAAGTTTCGCTAAGTCTCGTGGTGAAGTCGGCAGCTGCGGTTGTTGCTTGATGTGACTTTCCATTTTGTTGAACGCTTCAATGTATTTCAGTTTGAATTGCAATGCTTGCTTACCTGTGAAACCCATAGCCAGTAATGTAAAGCCGTCTCGATTCATGATAATTTGCGGATAAGTTTGTTTATTTTGCGGATGGACGTAATTATTTTCAAAAAATAAGTCTGTCCAATTTTGGACACCCTCTTTTAAATTCAAAAGGTCTCTTAATACGTGCTGATGTTTCTTTCCGAATACTTCTGCTATTTGCAAACTAGTCGTTACCGCTTGTTGGTCTTTCATGATTACTAATTCTTTCATTTTGGATCCTCCTTTGTTTTCTACTTTAATAATTCTTGAAAATTATCTTCCAAAAACTTCTTGGTCTCACTTGCCAGAAAAAGATAACTATCCTTTCCCCCAGCTGGATATTTAACAAATCCACCTTTGCGAATATCGATCTTATTCCTGTACTTGGGATTGTTCAGCAGATTTTCCAGAAGCCAAGTTCTTTTACGATTGACTCGTTTCATTACATCTGATATGGTCCACCATTTGCCCAAGTCATCCTCAATCTTCAATCGTTCATACTCCGTCTTTTCAACCAGAATGTACTCTTCAGGGATTTGGATAACTACATTCGCCTTAATACACTGATCCATAAACGCTCCTCCTTATACAGCTTGTTTGTTACTTAATAAGTCAGAGATTGGAATCTCTAAGTAATCAGCTACTTTTAGAAGCTTGTCCACTGAAGGTACTGACTTGTTCCATTTAGAAATTGATCCATTGCTAAAATCTAGATCCATTTCAATTTTTCTAATGGAAACACCTTTTGCTTCAGCTGCTTTTTTTACACTATCGTAAAACAAATTGAACACCTCCCGAATATTTTCTAAGAAAAACCAACTTTATCATTGACACAATGCAGAATATATTCTAAACTAAGTGCATAGCAAATAAACCGCACGGAACATTGGTAAAACCCCGAAGTGCATATACAAAGATGGTTATTTCTGATACCTTTTTTAGCCGCCAAGCTTAGGTACACTTGTAATATACCACAGAATATTTTCGGGGTCAACAATAAAGTGCAGAATTTTTACGGAGGTATTTTTTGTGGGTATATACGAGAGAATTAAAGAGATAGCAAGGTTGAAGAACATTAGTATAGCGCAGATTGAAAGGGCTAATGATTTATCCAATGGTTCAATTAGCAAGTGGTCTTCCAATGCACCATCGGCTGATAAATTAGCTAAAGTCGCAAGATATTTGAACATTAGCTCGGATTATCTTCTTGGAATGACAGATCAAATGAAGGATTCTAATGGAACGCCTATAGATTTCGATGATGAATCAACCATTCTTACCTTTGATGGTAAACCTGTTAGCCACGATGAGAGAGTCTTTTTGAAATCAGTTATTGAGTCATACAGAAAAAATAAAAAGTGAGTTGATTTAGTTGGATTCAATTAGCCCCCGTCTTCTATCTAAGCTCCGTGAGCTAGATATTGATTTAATATTTACAAAAATGCAACGGCGAGGATTTTATTGGCCAAAGGAACGAGCTATTGTAATTAACGAGACCATCCTCAAAGCCAATGACGTCAATTTCGAGATTGCACATGAACTGGCGCACGCCTTGGAAAAACATGATACTTACGGAGTTTTATATAAAAGAAGTTTTGTTTGGAATTCTAAAATAGAAAGTGAAGCTAACTTGTTAGCTGTAAAAATGTTGATCGATGTATACCTTGAAGAAAATGATATGGAGTTTGAACAACTAAATTCTACAAAGTTTATGGAGTATTACGGAATAAGAAGCTGCCTTTTCGAAGAGGTGGATAAAACGTTGAGAAGTAATTTTTCTCATTAAAAAAGCACACCTCCCCGTCCAAAGATTGGTGTGCTTTCAAACAAACAATAAGCTTATTTGTCATGCTTATTGTATCAAAATCAAGGAGTTGATTCAATTGGCAAGATTAGTTAAACGAGGAAAAAAGTGGCAATACGAGATTTCATATAAAAAGCCAGATGGAACATTTACAAAGATGAGAAAAAGTGGTTTTGCTACAAAAGGAGAAGCTTCTGCCGCTGCCGCAGAAATGGAATTGAATTTAATAGGTGGATATCAACCTATAGATAAGGATAAATCTCTTTACAACTACTTTAAAGAGTGGGCAGAACTCTACAAAAAGAATACAGTGAGTACTGTCACTTACAGTCGATATCAAAATACACTTTCAAACATTGAAAAATATTTCGGAGATACTTCCATCGGAAAGCTGACCAGGAGTAAATATCAAAAGGTTTTAAATGAGTTCTCTGAAACTCATGCTAAAGCTACTACAAAAAGGTTTCACACTCACTTAAGAGCTTGCTTAACAGATGCGCTTGCAGATAAAGCAATCCTGAATGATGTCACTTACAAAGCAATAATAACGGGCGCAAAAGAAACGAAGTCAAGTGATGATAAGTTCTTAAACTATGAAGAATTTAAGTTATTAATGAAAGAAACAGAACTTCGATTAAACCCTATTTACTCTTCGCCTTATATGATCCTAGTTGCTGGAACAACTGGACTTAGATTCTCCGAGCTACTCGGATTAACTTGGAGTGACATTGATTTCGAATCAAAGGAGATTATCGTAAACAAGACATGGCAATATAAAACTGGCGGTGGTTTTGGACCAACAAAAAACGAAACATCGAATCGCACTGTGGATGTTGATGATCATACGCTGAATATATTGAAGAAATACAAATTACAGCAAAGAGAGTTGCTATTTGCTAATAAAATCAAAAATGAGAATGACCTCGTCTTCTATAATCTGTCTAACGGACCTATCACTCCAGATGCTGCCAACAAAACTCTCAGAAAGATTCAAAAACAAGTTGGTATAAAAAAGCCAATAACTTTTCATGGCCTAAGACATACTCACGCATCTATATTATTGTATAGAGATTTGGATATATTTGTTGTCTCCGAAAGATTGGGTCATAAAAACACCTCAGTCACACAAGAAGTTTATGCTCACGTATTGGATGAGATGAGAAATAAAAATAGATCAAGAATCGTTTCCGAGATAGCAAGTTTGTATGCCTGAGTGGTGCCAAATTTTGTGCCAAAATTATAGTTTACAATCAAAAGCTAACGGCTCCTTATGATATTCTTAAGCAGTTTAGATAGCTAAAATAACTAAACGAAAGCTACCAAACGTTCTCCTGGAACGTTATATTATCGTGCATAGCGCTAGCAGATCGTTAGGAATCTTGATTCCTAGCGATTTTTTTTGACAAATTTTTTAAAAGCCACTTTTTTCAAACGTCACTTTTACCACAAATCAGCAGCACGGTGCTTTTCTTTTGCAAACAATCTATTAACTAATTATCTAAAACATCATTAATTATAACATATAGTTTTAACTGCTAAATAAATATGATATTATCCTCTCAAAGAGCGGCTTAATTGCAAAGCTCGTTTATGGTTTCCCATAATCCAGTAGCTTCACGTTTTTAGATATTATACTTCTCGAACACAACTAACAAAATTTATTCCATAGGAGGAATTTTGATGGAAGAATGTCCTTTTTGCCGTATCGTCTCTGGAAAAATAAAAAGCCATGTAATCTATGAAAATGACAGTGTTTGCGCCTTCCTTGATCATGCCAAAGACGTGGATTATCATATGCTGGTTATTCCTAAAAAACATTACACCAGTATTTTAGACTGCGACCCCGTTCTTCTTGCTCACCTCATTCAAACGGTTCAAAAAATAGCAGATCATTGTGTCACTCGCTTAGGATTTGATGGGATTAATTTGCTAAGCGCAGCAAATCAAGCAGCGGGTCAATCAGTCCCTCACTTTCATCTTCACTTGATTCCGAGAAAAAAATGTGACGGTATCAATGCGTGGCCCACATTCAATGGAGCAGCGCTCTCTTTAGAGGAAGCAGCGGCATTTTTGACCTTTGAAACAGATAGTAAGGGAGTTTAAACAAAACTCAGTAGACTAAATCTTACTTAAAAGCGCTTCTTAAAATACTTGATAATACTTTACTTGTTCTGCTAGCTGATCAGCTGGTCGAGCACCATCCAGTACATAGTCGGCTGTTTCAGCAATGATCTGTTCGTGTAAAACAAATAGCTCCCTTGCATAGGAAAGATAAGTATCTGCCCAAGTCAAAATCGCTTCTTTTGATTCGTTCGTATAATCCCGTTTAATCTGACGAGCAAAAGCAATATCTAGTGGTGTTTTCAAATAAATCACCGTATCGATCAACTGACGCAAATCTTGGTGCTCATATCCGAAGGGAAAGTCCACAAAAATGATTGGGTAAAGTAGCATCGCTCTCTTCAGATCTTTCAGTAGAAGACTGATGTCATATTGATTGATCGCTGCGCGGGGATCTTGTAAAAAATAATCAAAAGATGGTGCTGAGGGCAATGCATCGATACTATAATCATCAAAGGAGATCACTATTCCATCTGCCAATCTACTCAATTCACGAACCAATGTCGTTTTGCCGGACGCTGTAACACCACTGACTACAATTACTTTCCCTCTCTTCATGAAGTCCCTCCTCTGTCGTACCTTCAGTATAACACGCTCAACCAATCCTTTTTCTTATCCTCCCCCTGCAAAAATTATGCTATGCTTGACAAGAATAAAGAAAGCAGGTGTCCTATGGAGATAACGGTATATATCGCAAGCGGGTTTAGTAAAAATCAAACAGGTGGCAACAAGGCTGGAGTCGTTTTGCTGGAACAGCCCCTTACACCACAACAAAAGTTAGCCATCGCAAAAGAGTTAGGCTTTTCAGAAACAGCTTTTTTATCGAAATCCCCTGAGGCCGATTTCCGATTTGACTATTTTACACCAAAAGAAGAAGTTGACTTATGCGGACATGCAACAATTGCTTCCTTTGCTCTATTGTCATATTTGAACAAACTTTCCAAGCAACAGTATCGCATCGACACCAACGCCGGACGTTTGTCGATCACCATCAAAGACGGTGTCATTTTCATGGAACAGAACAAACCGCTGTTTTCAGATGTCCTTTCACTAGAACAATTAGCTGACTGTTTCGATACCAGTGCTATCAATGATCAAATTCCTATTCAAATCGTTTCTACAGGATTAAAAGATATCCTTGTTCCAATCAAAACAACGGCCCAGTTGCAGCATGTTGCACCTGATTTTGAGGAAATAAAAAAAGTAAGTGCGCTGCAACAAGTAGTTGGCATGCACTTATATGCAATGGAAAAAGAACGAATCGTTTGCCGTAACTTTGCCCCATTATTTGACATCAATGAAGAATCTGCCACAGGTACTTCCAATGCCGCTTTGGCTTGCTTCTTGCATCAAAAATGTTCCCTTGAAAAAGAAGTGTATCGCTTTGAACAAGGCAGCAATTTAGGTGAACCTTCTGAAATCTTTGTCAAACTAGTTACGACTTCGCGAAAGGAAATCCAACGTGTTTATGTTGGGGGCAGAGGGCATTTTTGCGAGACAGTCACCATCGACACCGATACACTGGCATAATCACAACAATTTAGGCTGATCTTCCATCAGCCTTTTTCCTCTTCACACATCGTGCTCTTTTTCCATAGCAGCCCATCAGTATCTCGAATACTAGTTTTCTCATAAAAAAAAGAACCCAACTTGGGTTCTTTCCTTCACCTTGATTTTCTATGGCTTACCAACAAGTTCTGCTAACAGCTCACTGACTTTAGGCAGTGGCTCGTTCTGTAAGGCTGCTACGATTTTTGAACCGATCACTACCCCATCGCACACTTGGGCAAAGCGCTGCACGTCTGCATTGGTCGAGACTCCGAAACCAGCCAATACTGGAATCGGACTTTTTTCCGAAATGGCTTGCAAATGCTGATCCAGCTGTTCGTTGTATTGGCGATCTTCTCCAGTGACACCGTTCACTGTCACAGCATAGACGAACCCTTCTGCTTCTTCGATCAGCGTCTGAATTCTGTCTGGAGGACTGGTCAAAGAGACCAGCGTGAGCAGCGCGAGATCCGCCGCATCAAACGTAGGCGTTACTAGTGATCGATGTTCAAATGGTAAATCTGGAATAATCAACCCTTTCACATCTGTCGTTTTTAACTCATTTGCTAGCTGTTCAATCCCATAATGAAAGAATGAGTTGGCATACCCCATCAATACCAGTGGAACCTCGGAATGGATGGTTTGCAGCGCAGCAATGATCTTTTTTAAAGTGGTGCCATTGGCTAATGCCTGCATTCCAGCCGCTTGGATGACCGCTCCATCTGCGACTGGGTCTGAAAAGGGCACGCCGATTTCAATGGCGGCTGCGCCATGTGTCGTCAATAGCTCGATTTCTGCCGGCAGGCGTTCCAGTCCGTTGGCACCCGCCATAATATAAGGTACAAACAAAGGCGTGCCTTGTTTTTGGCGCTCTTTTAGTTTCATCGTCAATGTTTTGCTGGTCATTTCGCTGCTCCTTTCCGATCTTTGATTTGTTGAACATCTTTGTCCCCTCGCCCAGACAAACAGATCACTAAGCGTTCTTCTGCTGTCATCGTTGGCGCTAACTTTAAAGCATAGGCAACGGCATGAGCACTTTCCAAAGCGGGAATAATGCCTTCGATTTGAGACAAGAGATAAAAGGCGTCAACAGCTTCTTCATCAGTGACCGCGAAATACTCCGCTCGCGCAATTTCCTTCAAATAAGAATGCTCGGGACCGACACCAGGATAATCCAAGCCGGCTGAAATCGAATAAGGTTCGATCACTTGCCCATCATCGTTTTGCAGCAAATGCATTTTGGTACCATGTAAAATACCGATACTCCCTTTCGTTAAAGTCGCCGCATGCTCGGTAGTATCCACGCCTTTTCCAGCTGCTTCAACGCCAATCAAACGAACGGTCTGATCGTTGATAAAAGGGTAAAACATTCCCATCGCATTGCTGCCGCCGCCAACACACGCAACGACTGTCGTTGGCAGTTGTCCTTCTTTTTCTAATAGTTGCCGCCGTGTCTCACTCCCAATCACACTTTGAAAATCTCGAACGATCTCTGGAAAAGGATGCGGACCGAGTACCGAACCCATCACGTAATGAGTGTCCTCGACGGTTGCAACCCAGTAGCGCAGCGCTTCATTGACAGCATCTTTCAATGTCTGATTGCCTGATGTGACTGAAACCACTTTTGCTCCCAACAATTCCATTCGAAAGACGTTTAGTGCTTGCCGCTGAACATCTACCGCGCCCATAAAAATCGTGCACTCCATACCGAACAACGCGGCCGCAGTTGCTGTGGCGACGCCATGCTGCCCAGCACCGGTCTCTGCTACCACTTTCTTTTTCCCCATCCGTTTTGCTAATAAGACTTGGCCAAGTGCATTATTGATTTTATGAGCACCCGTATGATTCAAATCTTCTCGCTTCAGATAAATTTTGGCACCGCCTAAGTGTTGTGACAAGCGCTGGGCATGATAAAGGGGGGTCTCTCTTCCTACATACTCTTGTAAATATTCCTGTAATTCAGCTTGAAAACTTGCGTCCGTTTGTGCTTCACGATAGACAATTTCCAATTGCTTGACTGCATACATCAATGTCTCTGGCACAAACTGTCCGCCAAAAGAACCATAAAATCCTGTTTTTGTGGGATACTGAGTCATCTTTTTTTCTCCTTTACTAAATGAATAAATTGTTCGATTTTCCGACTGTCTTTCTTGCCCTGGGTTTCAACGCCTGAAGAAACATCGACAGCATAAGGCCTAAAAAGTTGGATCGCCTCTTCTACATTTTCCGCGTGCAACCCGCCAGCAATAAAAAATCGCTCAGACAACGGCAACGGTTCTCTCGCCACTTTTTGCCAATCAAAGGACTGGCCGTTGCCGCCAGCATAAGGGTGATCTCTTACTGGAGCGTCCAATAAACCAAAATCTGCATCGCAGCTCAGGAAATCTTGCTTTAAAGTTTCTGCTTCTCCATCAAAGGCTTGGATCACTGCGATCTTTTGATGAGCAAAAACCCCCTTCTGAATGGCTGTTTGCAAAGATGGCAGAACCGTTCCATGGAGCTGAATCGCTGTCAGTTGGGCGGCTTGAATTGCCGCTTGCACTTCTTCAACACTTGGAGAAACGAAAACCCCCACTTTCCCTACATTTTCGGGTACTTGCTCCGTTATCTTGCGGACTTGGGTCGGATCGATTCTCCGACGGCTTTCGGCAAAAACAAAGCCAAGGTAATCTGCTCCTGCATTGATGGCAGTTTCGACATGCAGGCGTTCGGTGAGTCCGCAAATTTTCACTTTGGTCATCGGCGGCTCACCTGCAAATCTGCCGCTGTTTCAGCAATTCGATGGCTTCTCATCAACGTTTCTCCAACGAGGACTCCATGATAAAACGGTGCAAGCTGCAGCACATCTGCGGCAGTTCGAATACCAGATTCACTGATATAAACCGCCTCTGATGGCTGAGGTGCTATAGCAACACTGACATCCAAGGAAACGTCAAAAGTTTTTAGGTCACGATTGTTGACACCGATGATTTTGGCACCTAATGCTTGGGCTTGTTGAAATTCAGCCGCATTATGAGTCTCAACGAGTACTTCCAACCCTAGTACTTCGGCTTCTTGATACAGCGCGACGAAACGGGCTGGCTCTAACGCAGCCACGATCAATAAAACGATACTGGCACCTGCATTCTTGGCGCGAATCAATTGTTTTTTGTCGATAATGAAGTCTTTGCATAGTATAGGCACCGAAACAGCCTTACTGACTGCTTCAAGATCTGCCAGCGAGCCTTTGAAAAACTGCTGGTCGGTCAAAACGGAAATCCCGCTGACACCCGCGGTTTCATAAGCTTGCGCTTGCGTGACTGGGTCGATCGCTTGATTAATGTCTCCTTTTGAAGGTGAAGCTCGCTTGATTTCAGCAATGAGGTGCATCTTTTGTGGTCGTTCCTTGACTTGCTGATAAAATGATGGGCGTTTCGCTACGACCTTTTCGGTTTCTTGTGGCATCGCGGCAACTTCTTCAACTTTTTTCTGGATGATCGTTTCTAAAAAATCCATGATTCTCCTCCTTACAGCTTTCGTAATTATTGACTATTTGACTGGCGGATCAACTCCTGCAGTTTGTCATAGGCGGCGCCCGAAGCGATACACGCCCGTGCCATCGCAAACCCTTCCGCTATCGTGGCGGCTTTGCCGTTAGCGTAAAAACCTAACCCTGCATTTAAGACCACCGTTTCTAGATAAACGGAGGGTTGATTTTTCAACACCGCAGTTAAGATCGCTGCATTTTGAGCGGCATCCCCGCCGACGATCGCCTCGATCGGCGCTGGCGTAAAGTCGTACGCTTGTGGATCCAAAGAAAAATTGGCTACCTCTCCTCCTTGATAAAAGCTGATCGCAGTTTCACCTGCCAAATTGGCTTCATCCATTCCATTGCATCCATGGATCACCATTGCTCTTTGCCGACCAAGACTGCCTAACGCCTGAGCGGTGTCGGCCAAGCTCTCGCCTGCGTAAGTCCCAATCAGTTGCGTAGTCAACGGAACAGGATTGATCAAGGGGCCTAATAGATTAAAAATCGTTGGCGTTGCTAATTCTTGCCGTATCTTCATCACTGCTTTCATGCCTGGATGCAACGAGGGAGCGAAGAGAAACGCGATGCCGACAGTCGTTAATAGCTCAGCGATTTTTTCTGGTGATGCTTGGATCGATACCCCCAAGCAGGCTAAGACATCGGCACTGCCTGAACGACTAGAGATACTGCGATTGCCGTGTTTTGCCATCGTGATTCCCCCGGCTGCTAACACGAAAGCCGCCGTAGTGGAGACATTAAAACTATTGGAGTGGTCGCCGCCAGTACCGCAATTGTCCATGGCGTCTCCTCCTTCATAAGGAATGGTCACGGCATGCTCTAACATGATTTCCGCTAAAGCGGTCAATTCGGCGGCTGTGATGCCGTTGATCTTCATCGCAACTAACGCTGCCCCCAATTGACTTTCTGAAAACATCCCGCTTAAAATTCCTTGAGCAAAGTGGCGCATCTCCTGATAACTTAAATGACTGCCATTAAAAAGCTGCTGGGTGATTTGCTGCGGCTGCTGTATTTTGACTGCTTCCATAAATGTTCCTCCTTTTTCATTTGCTGCTTTTTGCTGAGTTTTCTGGAATGAGTTCAAGAAACCGTTGGATAAAAAATGCCCCTTCGTTTGTCCCCATTGATTCAGGGTGGAATTGAAGTCCTACGATCGGCTTTTGTCGATGCTGGATCGCCATGATGATCCCTTTTGTTTCAGCCAACACCTCAAATTGTGTAGGAAGGGTCGCTGGCTCAATGACCAGCGAGTGATAGCGCATGACAGTCATGTCTCCTAGGTAGGTTTCGAATACGCCTTTTTTCTGATACGTAAGGCTCGATTGCTTGCCGTGCATAATGGCTGGTGCTTGGACCACTTTGGCACCAAACGCTTCTCCAATGGCTTGATGACCTAAGCAGATCCCTAGAAGCGGCTTGCTATTGTGATATGTTTTGATCAAAGGAATCATGAATCCTGCCTCTGCGGGACGTCCTGGTCCTGGAGAAAAAATGATGGCTTCTGCTTCTTCAGCAACAAGGAAAAGGTCTGGATCATCATTTCGCAAGACGACTGTTTCTTCTGGACAGAGCTGGAGAAGATTGTAAGTAAACGAATCATAGTTATCGACGAGTAAGATCATTGGCTGACACCTCCAATAGTGCTTTGGCTTTGTGTAAGGTTTCGTGGTATTCAGATGAGGGATCAGAATCATAAACGACACCCGCCCCTGCCTGGACATAAGCGATCGCGTCTTTCAAAACCATTGTCCGAATCCCGATGGCAAAATCCGCTTGATCGTTTCGAGAAAAATACCCAACGGCTCCCGCATAGACCCCTCTTCGAACAGCTTCCCATTGATAGATGCGAGTCATGGCACGAATCTTTGGTGCCCCGCTGACCGTGCCTGCTGGCAGGGTTGCTTTCAAGGCATCCATTGCCGTCACACCTGCTCTGCGCTTGGCAGCCACCACCGAAACGATATGCATGACATAGCGGTATTTCTCGATCACCATGTATAAAGGAACATGAACCGTGCCATGTTCAGCGATTCGTCCCAAATCATTGCGCCCCAGATCGATCAGCATTTGGTGCTCTGCACGTTCTTTTTCATCTGCTAATAATTCCGCCGCCAAAGCTTCGTCTTCTGCTTTGGTTGCCCCTCGTTTGCGGGTACCAGCGATTGGATTTGTGGTGATCGTTGTTCCTTGAACCCGAATCAAGCTTTCAGGTGAACTGCCGATCACTTTGAATCCGTGATCGAAATCAAGATAATAGAGGTAGGCAGACGGATTCGTCACTCGCAGTTTTCGGTAATAGTCAAAAGGATCTTGTGTAAATGCTGCTTGCAGACGTTGGGAAGGAACCACTTGAAACATATCCCCTGCCGTAATTCGGGCTTTTGCCTCACGAACGATCGTTTCATAGGCATGTTGGGTAACATTACTTGTAAAATGCAGCTTTTCATTCGATAACCCACGGGTCTCAGCTGCGACCGGTGTCCTTAATTGCTGCTGCACCGCTTGGAGTACCTGCTCCATCTCGGTGGTCCCCCTTTGGCTGTAGCAATTTTCAAGGATGATCGTCAAGGTTTCCTTTTGATGGTCCAGAACGAGAAAGGTTTCAAAAAGCCAAAAGGCCATATCAGGCACCTGCAATTCATCTGCGGGCAGTTGTCCAATATCTTCATAGCAAGCTGCGATATCATAGCCCGCATACCCAATCGCCCCACTTTGCAACGGCAGATCCGATAATGCGGTGATTTCTTTTTTGACTACATACCGTTCCATTTCTTTTAAAGGGTCCTGACAGGGATACTTGTTGACCGTTTTTTCCAAAAGATCCTCTACTTGAAAAACACCATCCTTAAAGGTCAGTTTCTGAACAGGATCAAAAGTGAGGATCGAATAGCGTCCCGTATCTTCTTCTCTGGGAATACTTTCCAGTAAACATTTATGCGCCCCTTGAATCCGTAAAAACACTGAGACAGGTGTCAAACAATCGCTGTTGATTCGTTCCATTCGATACATAAGCTACTCCTTTCTTTGTAAACAAAAAGCCCTCAAGCAAACATCATAAAAACGTCTGCTTGAGGGCGAATGACCGCGGTACCACCTCAATTGAAAGTTGCCTAAAAAACAACTTCTTCTCTATCAACCGTCTAACAACGGTCTTCCTCTATAACGGGAGTTCCCGCATTTTCCTACTGCCAAAAAAGGGTTCAAAAAATGATCGGCTAAGGCCATTTCCTTGATTTTTTGGTATCGGACTCTCATCACCGCCGACTTTCTGTAACCAAAAAAGACTCAAGTACTTCTCTTAGTTTGATTTTACGTTTATTTTTTTTATTGGTTGAAGGGCAAGAAAAACAAAAAAGCCCTCATGCAAACAAACTCGTCTGCATGAGGGCGATTACTCACGGTGCCACCTCAATTGGTTCTCTAGATCGTCTATCAACGATCGTTCTCTGTAACGGGAGATCCCGAAAAAAGCCTACTGATTTCAGCCTTTCGACACAAAAGTCCATTTCTGAAGCGTCAATCTGCTGATTTACACCACCATCAGCTCTCTGCAAGACGAACGTCCTCATACTTCTCTTTTGTTTGGTCTTTACTAGTTATTGGTAGCTATATTACGTGGCTTTTGCTGTTCTGTCAACAGAAAAAAGCGAATTTTCTTTTTTTGTCTCCTTTTGACAATACAAGAAAACAACCTGCAATGGGTTGCCTTAAACAAAATAAAAAGACATTCTTTAGGATAAAAATCTCCTTCAATTCTTTCAGCGTACTTAATTATAGCTGCTACTCCATTTAAATAATATTTGTTTTTTTATAACCCTTACGTGAAGATCAAAGAGTGAAAACTTTGCTATAATTTTGCCAAAAAATCGACATTTATCCAAAATTTTCATAACATCATGAAAAAACAGAATTGTTATTTGAAATATTCTTCTATATGATTGAACCGAATGTAAGAAAGGGTGATTAAATGCACATAGACAAATTATATTTTTCCACCTTTATTTATAAAATGAGCTGCTTAGAATTTACTTACTCTCTCATTCAATCCAATGAGAAAAAAGTCGAATTATCCGAGGAAGAACAAGCAGAAATTGAATGGATCATCAATTCTGCGCTCCATCGAAAACTCTACGCCTCTTGCAAAAAGAGTCTTTTTTCCTCAAAAATAAAATTGTCGAAAGAAAGTTATTCTATGTATTTGCGTATGAAGAAATACGAACACATGATAGACCTCTAACCGTTAAAACACATAAAACAAACGCATTCCTTTAGACAGTTACTCAGAAGGTTGCCGATCCCATCTTTTTTAATAAAAAAAACATCATCCAGTGAATTGGAAATAGCAAAACTTGCCTTTTTCGTATAAAATCAAAAAGAACACGAAAGAGTTGTCTTTCATCAAAACAGTCAATGTGACTCTTTTGACCTTCAAGACTCGGAAAGGAAGTTTTTGTCATGGATGGGATGATGAAAAAAATCATTACGGAGAAGGATTTATTACGTCAGATCCTTCTCTTGGAACAACTGGCGAATCACAAAATGATCACTGCCAAGCAACTAGCAAAATTGATCGATACGACGGAGCGAACCGTTTTTTCCGATCTAACCTATATTCGCCAACAATTGCCTGATGGTTGGCAGATCGAAGCTGCCAGTAGTGGCTTTGCTCTGACCCATGATGGGCCATTGTTGATGAGTCAGCTCTGGGAAACGTTTTTCCCTCAATCGATCGGTGTTTCTTTGATGAAAGCATTGCTTTTTTCCAGCGAACTCCGTACGCAAGATATTCTTAACCAAACAGGGACATCCTATGAGACCTTGCGACGACATGTGACAAAATTAAACAAAAGTCTCACTGATTTTTCGTTGCGGATTCGGATCACCAATCGCATGATCCGCTTTGAAGGAAGTGAGATCAACATCCGTGTTTTTTTTCATCGCCTGTTACTGCCATACACCCATAACAATTACTTTTTTGAGGAATATACGATTCATGAGTCCCACTATTATCATTTCTTGGATCGCTTAGCAAAAGCCAAGCTGCAGATCGAAGTGGAACAAATCTACGGTACCTGCTGGTTTTTTATCAATACGATTCGCATCAAAGCCAATTGCCGTATCGATTCCTTTGAATTTCAGGGGGACGATCCCCTTTATAGCCTTTTCCAACAGCCATTAAGCCAGCTGTATCAAAAAGAAGGCGTTTATTTAGAACGCAGCGAACACTTCTTTAGCTTCTACTGCTTCTTAGAAAGTTGGAACTACAATAACGACTGGTCCGCAACGATCCAAGCAACCCTTGAATCCTACCAAACCATTTATCAGAAAACGACCCATTTTGTTGGAAAACTAGACAGCTTGTTGCAGTTGTCTTTAGCTAGTGATACACAACTGATTGAGAATCTACTGTTGCTTTTGATCAAATCGCAAGAGTCAGCCAAGCTCTCAGAATTGTTCGGGCTCGAATTTCACGAGATCCAACGGTTAAATCAACCCTATTCGCTACCGATCGAAGCGACGATCCATGACTTTTTAGAAGAGCAAACAGCCAGTCAATCGGAAATGAGTTTTCCATTATGGTCAACCACCACATTACTGATCCAACAAGCGATTTTACAGATCAATCCCATTCGCGCAAAAGGGTATTTTGTTTTCCAAGGTGAGCCTGCCTGGAAAGCTTATCTCCTGCAAGAATTGAATGACTTCCTCGGTGCCCGCATCCTTTTATCGGCGATCGAGCCTGGTCAACTAGAAGCGTTGGCGGAAATCGAGGTTGATTTTATTCTCTCAAATTTCCCTTTAGAGGAAGTATCTGTTCCAGTTTTTTACTTATCGATGGTACCAACGAAAAATGAGCTCAATCAAGTGACTGAGCTCATCCAAACCTATTATTTAAGCTATCGCTAGAATCATCAAGCTGCCGCTACTGCTTCACTGGAGCGGCTTTTTGCCGTCCTTGCAGCTTATTCGTAATAAATTTCTCACCCTCAACGACTGCGAAAAGGAGTGCGCCGTTAGCAGCGATACTCAACTGCTGCATCAAGGTCAAAGAACCGATCCCTAAAAGCTGGTGTCCTAGAGGGGTTAGGAAAATCGCTGCCTGTAATACGATCAGCAGTGAAAGAGAAACTAATAGCGCTCGGTTGGCAAGCAGTTGGCGATTCAAGGCTGGCTTGACCAGCTCCCGACAGTTCAACAAGTAGACCGCTTGGGCAAAGACGATACTTTGCAGCAGCATGCTTTGCTGAAGGACCGTTCCCTCAAATTGAACCGCTAAGACGTAAGAAGGAATCATGATCAACAGCGAGACGTAGAAGATGCGGAACAAGCTGTACCAAGACAAGATGCCTTCTTTGATTGGCCGTGGTGGTCGATTCATGACATCCGCACTTGCCTTTTCAAAACCGAGTGCGTAAGAAAGCGTGATCGTTGTCACCATATTTACCCATAAAATTTGGACAGGTGTCAGTGGCAGTGGTCGGTTCAACAAGAGTGCCGCAATAACGATCAATCCTTGAGCAACCGCAGTTGGTAAGAAGAAGTTGATGGTTTTCTTCAAATTATCGTAGATTCGACGACCCACTCGGACGGCATTGGCGATCGTATGAAAATTATCGTCTGCCAAAACCATATCGGCTGCTTGCTTGGTTACTTCACTGCCTTTGATCCCCATAGCGATCCCAATATCGGCTTTTTTCAGCGCTGGTGCATCGTTTACGCCATCACCGGTCATTCCGACGATCTCTTCATTCGCCTGCAAAGCACTAACGATCCGTAATTTATGCTCAGGGGTCGTTCGAGCAAAGATGTCTGTCTTTTGGACTGCTTGCTGCAATTCTTCCTCCGACAACAGATCGATTTCTAGCCCTTCCAACACGTGATTCGTGTGCTTCAAGCCAATTTGCTTGCCGATGGCTTGAGCGGTCTTGCCATGGTCTCCTGTGATCATTTTGACTTGGATGCCCGCTTGCAAGCACTCTTTTACTGCTTTGATGGCACTGTCTTTCGGAGGATCAATGATACCAGCGATCCCGACAAAGGTTAAATTGGTTAGCCCTTCGTGGGACAAGGACTCCTGTGCCGACAGCGTCAGATGCGCAAAGCCGATCAGCCGCTGCCCTTTCGCTGCTAATTTTGCACTTTCATCTAACCACCATTGCTTTTGATCTGAAGTCAGTTGGCTTTTCTCAAGCAACACTTCGGGTGCACCTTTGACAAAAACTACCGAGGCATTCGGCTCTTCTTGATTTTGATGGCGTGTTGCCATGTACTTGTAAGAGGAACTAAAAGGAATCTTATCGACTGTTTTACGCAATGGTTGCTGCGCTGATTCTGCGTATTGTAACAAGGCTTTTTCGGTTGGGTTCCCAACGAGATCCGCAGCCTTTTGTCCTTCGTCTTGCTTCAAGTCTTGACAATTTGCCATGATATCAAGCACCGTTGCTTTATCCACGTTTGACTCAACTAAAACATCGACGACCGTCATTTCATTTTTGGTCAAGGTTCCTGTTTTGTCTGAACAAATCACCGTCATGGCACCTAGTGTCTCCACTGATGGCATCGTTTTGATGATTGCTTGCTCCTCAGACATTTCCTTGACACCCATCGATAAAATCATGGTCAGCACGGCTGGCAAGCCCTCAGGAATCATCGCTACCACTAAGGCGATACCTGATGAGAACAAGAGATCAAGATCAAAGCCGTAGCGGAAGGTAGTAAAGAAGATCAAGAAAACCACTAATCCGATAATGCCTTTAAAGATTTGGTGATTCAATTGCTTCATTTTTTTGATCAACGGGGTTTCTTGCGCTTTCACAGACTGAATTGCTTGATTGATCTGGCCGATTTGTGTATCGTCTCCTGTTTCAACGACGATCCCGCTGGCAGTTCCGCTTTCTACATGGGTACCAGAAAACGCCATGTTTCGCTGGTCGCCAATCGTACTTTCTTGAGTAATAGGCTCGGTCATTTTTTGAACAGGCTCAGATTCGCCAGTTAAAATCGACTCTTCAATCACAAGATCATGGGTTTCGATCAAGCGCATATCTGCTGGTACAACATCTCCTGGTCCTAAAACGACTAAATCTCCATTTACTAAGGAAGAAACAGCAATTTTCTTCTTGCGGCCGTGAACATAAATCGTTGCTTCTTGCCCCATGAACTGCTTCAATCCATCCAGTGATTCTTGGGCTTTGCGCTCTTGCCAGTAGCCGACGAATCCATTGATGACGACGACTGCCATAATAATGCCGCTTTCGATATAATCACCAGAAATCCCTTTTAAGACGGCTGCGACGATCAAGACCAACATCAGTAAGTCGGTAAAGTGCTTGCCGAATTTCTTCCATGTGGGGATCTGCGCTGCCTCCGTAATTTTATTTTCACCTTGCTTTGCTAAACGCTGGTTGCGTTCTTCGGAGGAAAGGCCCTGCCGTGTTGTTTGCAACGTGTGTAATAGTTCTTCTATTGTGTTTTTGTACCAATTCATATTTTTTTCCTCCTTGTTTATTTATTTGATCTGAACATAGTATAAGACATTGAAACCATAAAATTCTGGCGATAATTTCAGCGGGGCCTGAAAAAAATGAGTGCTTTTATTAAAGGGGAAGAGCGGCTTGGTCGCGTGGCTTCACACAACCAACTGAAAACGTCCGTTGATTGTTTTTGCAGGTGGAATCAAGTAAACTAGGACACACCCAATCAATTTCTATCTGTTCCATCATCCAAAGGCAAGATAGACGAAAGGAGCCAAAGAAATGGCAATCTATACCGATACAAAAATCGCTCAAGGACCTTTTCTTTTCATTTCTGGTCAAACGCCGTCGCAAGACGGAGCCACACCTGAGGACCCGCAAGAGCAAACAACCATCGTTTTGAAAAAGATCGAACAGCTACTATCAGCCAATCAGTTGACTTGGTCATCAGAGGTCAAAATGACCGTCTTTTTAACAGATGCAGCCTACTTAGCTGCTGTCCGTACGGCGTTTACAACTATTTTGGCAGAAAACAAACCAGCCATGAGTCTCGTCATCGTTGCCGGCTTGGTTGCCCCTGAATTTAAAGTAGAGATTGAAGCACAAGCTACCTTGGCTTAAGCACAGAGAGAAACACCAAAAAAACTTCGTACAAAAGGCAGTAGCCAATACGAAGTTTTTTTGGTGTTATCTTCTTATTCAGTCCTATTTGAAGCGTCTGATTCAGTCTTTTTTTGCCACTGTTCCACAAAACCAGCGATGGCTTGAGCAGTCTGTTGAGCATTCACTAAGGTTCGCTTTTTCTCCATCGCTTCTGTCAACGAAATCGGACCTTGCTGGATACAAAAGACGGCAGATAGTAGTTGCGGCAGTTTTCCTAGATCGTCGCTTCGGGAGCCGCAGATGGCAACAACCGGGACCTGATGTTTGTGGGCGAGCAACGTGACGCCATAGGGTACTTTTCCCCCAGCGGTTTGCCCATCGATGCGTCCTTCACCCGTGATCAACAAATCTGCTTCTTTGATTTTTTCCTCAAATCCAACCAATGAAGCGATCGTCGCAAATCCAGGAACCAATTGACCACCTGCCAAACGAACAGCACCACCAAGCCCACCTGCCGCACCAGCACCAGGGACTTCCAGATCGATCCCCGCGGTCCGCTTGATGTGCTCAGCCAAGCGCTTTGCCTGCTGATCCAACTGCTGGATCGTTTCTTGGGATGCCCCTTTTTGCGGACCAAAAACCTGCGCAAATCCCTGATTGCCAAAATAGGGATTCGTTACATCGGCTAATGCAAACAGGTCAATTTGTGCAAGCAGAGGGTTCAACTGGCTGAGCGCCAGAGATTCTGCTTGCAGCAAAGGATTGTTTTCCATCCGCTCGTTTCTTTGAATGGTTGCTCCAAGCGCAAGTAAAAAGCCTACACCCCCATCAGAAGTGCCGCTACCGCCAAGGGTCAGGTAAATTTTTTTCACACCTTGCCTGCAAGCTGCTAAGACCATTTGGCCTAAACCAAAAGAAGAGCTATTGCGGGTGGTCTCGTCACTAGGTTCCACGAGTTGCAACCCAATCACTTCTGCAGATTCAATCAGGGCAATTTTTTCTTCCTTGATTTTTGTGATCAACATACGGGCTTGCAACTTACCGCCTAATGGAGCGGTCACTGAAACCGTTTCGTAATTGCCTCCCAGCGCAGCAATGACTGCTGCCATTGACCCTTCTCCCCCATCAGCGATTGGGATACTGCGTGTTTCCCACTGGTCTGAAAACCCGCTTAAGACAGCTTGATTTAGTTCTGCGGAAGTGGCACTTCCTTTGAAGGAATCGATCGCTGCTACAACTTTCATTTTTCTACCTCTCATTTACGATCATCTCTTTCCCAAAAGTTGGAATACTTCGCCTTATAATCAACTTGTAGTTAATTAAATCAACCAAAAATTAACTAGCAATCCATTGTAAGTCATCTCTTATCCTCTTATGATAGAAGTATACCAAACAAACCTATCGGAGGTGCACTATGGACTTACCAATTGGCGAGGAAATCGCTCGGAGAAGAAAACAACGAGGTATTACCCAGCAAGAATTAGCAGTGTTTATGAATGTGTCCAAAGCATCCGTTTCGAAATGGGAAACGGGACAGTCTTATCCAGATATCACCTCGCTGCCCTTATTAGCAGCGTATTTTGATTGCAGCGTCGATGAATTATTGATTTTGGACTCGCAGCTATCTCCTAAAGAGATCCAGCGAATCTATCAATTACTAAAAGACGCCTTTCAAACAAAAACACCAAGCGAAGTCCTCGCGCTGGCACAAAGTTTTACCAAACGGTATTACTCTTGTTACCCGTTCTTGTTACAGATGGGCTCCTTTTACTTAAATCATTGGGATCTTTTGCCAGATGTCCCTGTAGCAGATAGCACAGAAGGGCACCCCTCTGAAGAAGCCTTGATGGAAGCGAAGAAAACTACCTATTTGAAAGAAGCAGAAATCCTTTATCAACGGATCATTGCGCATGGTGACAATGCGTTGGCACAACAAGCGCAACAAATCGAAGCCTATTGTCTGTTGATGAGAAACAAGCCCGATGAGGTCTTGGCGATCCTTGGCACGAAAACTCTCTCTTTCTTACCTAGCGAACCGTTGATTGCCGCCGCATTTCAGCAAAAAAATCAGTTGCAGCAAGCTGAGATTGTGACGCAAAGTGCGATTTATCAATACTTGATCCTTTTTATGAGCTTACTGACAAATTATTTGGCAATGCTCACACAAGACGAGGAGCAACTGGAAAAAACCTTTGCACGTGGGCTGGCACTCAGCGAGAGCTTCCAACTGGCCCAGCTGCATCCCCTCTCTTTACTGAATTTTCTAGCCGCTGGGATGGTTTCGTTTGCGGCTTTAGGAAAAGAAAGCTTATTGCTGCAAGCATTAACACTGTATGTCAAAACATTAGCAGACACGCCTGAGGAAATCGTTTTGAAAGGAGACGATTATTTCAACAGCATCGATGAGTGGATCAGCGAATTAGAATTAGGCAGTCAGATCCCGCGGAACTCAGACAATGTCAAAAAGCAATTTCTCGAAATCGCGCAGTTCACACCATTATTTGAACCTTATCTGAAGCAACCACTATTTGAAGAATTATTTCAGCAGCTGCAAAAACTGTCCGAACAAGAAAATGAGCCACAAAGGAGGGCTTCACATGAATAGTGTTTCACTAAATATACCAGAAAATATGTCTGATTATTTGCCCGTACTGATCCCCTTGATTGTTTTGCAATTGGTCCTGATCATCTTGGCGGTTCGCGATATTTTAAAACAAGAACAGTTTAAATTCGGCTCCCGCCTTCTTTGGCTTATCATCGCCTGTTTTGTTAGCCTAATCGGTCCTATCCTTTATTTTGCTTTCGGAAAAGAGGACCAACAATGAAGATGATCGAGATCAACCATTTATCCAAGCGTTTTGGGCGCAAACAAGTGCTGCAAGACCTAACCTTTTCGGTTCCAAAGGGCAGCGTCGTGGGGTTTGTCGGGGAAAACGGCGCTGGCAAAACAACGACCATGAAGGCGATTTTAGGATTGATCCCCATTGATGAAGGCGAAATCACCGTTTGCGGCGAAGTGGTGCAATTCGGCTCAGCCAAGACCAATCGCTGGATCGGCTATTTACCAGATGTACCGCAGTTTTACTCGTTTATGACAGCTGTAGAATATTTGACTTTTTGCGGAAAGATCCAGCCCAATCAAGAACCTTTTCAGCCTCAGCGGGTGATGGAAGTTTTAGCGTTGGTAGGCCTGGAAGCTTCGAAACAAAAAATCGCTGGCTTTTCTCGAGGCATGAAGCAGCGTCTTGGATTAGCTCAAGCATTGATCAACCGACCAGCTATCTTGATTTGTGATGAGCCGACCTCTGCACTCGATCCTTTAGGTCGCAAGGCCTTTCTTGATGTATTGGCTAAAATCAAAGAAGAAACGACAGTTCTTTTTTCATCCCATATTCTCGCAGATGTCGAGCAGCTGTCAGATTACATTGCGATTTTGCACAAAGGCCAGATCCAGGCGTTTGAACCGATGGATTCCTTAAAAAAACGTTATCGAAAAACCGCCTTTGGGATTGTCTTTACCAACGAAGGTGACCATTCGAAATTTGCCAATCTGTTAGCATCCCACGGCATTGCGGCAGAAAGAAAGAACAATCAATTACTGATCGACGAAACTGCCGACACGAATGTTGGAAAGCAGTTGCTGCGATTGCTCAATGAACAACAGATAGTACCTGAATCCTTTCAACGGATCGAACCGACTTTAGAGGCGATTTATTTGGAGGTGATCAAATGAAGGTGTTTCTTGTTTTCTTAAAAAAAGAATTTCTCGGTGGTCTTCGCAGCAAAAAACTGCTGATTTGTTTGATTCTGTTTGCGCTGATTGGTATGCTCTCTCCCTTTACCGCGAAAATCATGCCCGATTTGATGGCCAGTATGATGCCAGAATCGATTGAGGTCACGATTGCTGATCCGACTGCGATCGATGCATGGCTGCAGTTTTACAGCAATATTGGAACGATTGGTCTGCTGGTATTTGTGGTTCTTTTTACCGATACGCTCTCTGCCGAAATAGCCCAAGGGACCTTTATTCAGCTGATTACGAAAGGATTACCGAAAACCACGATCGTCTGTGCCAAAGCTGGCTATTTAACGATTCTGTGGTCTTTGAGTTACCTCCTAAGTGCCAGTGTCAGTGCTTTTTATACGATGATTTATTTCGATGATTCCAGCGCTGCTCAAGTCCCTAGCGCATTGTTCAGCTATTGGCTGTTTGGTTTACTAGCAATCAGCATCCTGCTGCTAGGCTCCAGCTTTGCCAAAAGCATCTATCAAGGTTTGTTGTTTATTGGCGTCTGTTATCTGATGGGCATGTTAGGCAACCTATGGAGTCAAGTAACAAACTGGAATCCTTATTCCCTTTCCAGCCAATTTCCTAACTACTTAACCGACCAAATCAAACTAGGGGAACTGCTGCCAGCGCTGCTGCTGAGTTGCTTATTGATCATCAGCTGCCTAGCGGGGGCTATTGCTGTTTTGAGAAAAAGAAACTATTAAAAAACCATCGGTGCAAATGTTGTACTGACCTCCTGTAGGTAGACGTTTCGTCTAACTCTTGGGGGTCACTACCTGTTGCACCGATGGTTTGCTTCTGCTAGTTTATTCTAGTTCTGCTGTTTCTTGAACGTTCACTGCTTTTTTTGACTGTGTTTTTTGCTCGATCCGCATAAAGAAGCGCATGAAAAAGGCAATCAAATAGATAGAGAAAGCGGAAATGAGGGCTTCTTGCCAAGAAAAAATCAGGAGATTCAACAAGATGATGATCAGATTGGTTAAGAAGACACCACTAGACTTTCGAATGCCATAGTATTTTTCCAAAATCAGCGGCGGAATCGTGACCCCACCATTGGAAGCACCGATTTTGTAAAGTGAAAAAATACCAAAGCTAAAGAAGAAACTACCTAAAATCAAGGAAACGGAATAAAAACGCAAGAGCATGATCTCTGGTAAAAGCGCCAGAAGAACGGGAAATGCCAGACTGCCGATAACCGTATTGACAAAGACCTCTCGCTTTAAAAGCAAAAATGCCAACGCCAGCATCAATAAATTAATCCCCCAGACAACGATATGACGATTGATCGACCAGCCGGTTTCGATCAGATAGCCGATCGACCCGACACCAGCAGAAGCAATACTGTGAGGCAAAAGGAAAAAGTTTAATGCGATGCAGATCCACAGCACCCCAAGCAATAAAGCAAGATTTTTTTTGATAAGTGATTCCATCAACGTTCTCCTTTCAATCTGGCAACTAATTTTATGGATAAAAGCTTCTGTCTATTCTATCAAAAAAAGCTCAAAAGAAAGAACCATTTTTTTCATGAAAACATGAAAAAAATGATTCTGAACTTCAAGAAAGCATGTTGGTTTTCATCACAAATGCACAGGCTTTAGGCTGTATAGCAGTGATACATCGCAAGCATTTCTTCTGCGACTGCTTCTTGCCATCCCCCTGGCTGTAACATGCATTCTTCCATTGATGGCAAATGAACAAAGCGAACAGCCAACTCTGAGCCTACAATCAATTGGTAGGACATTAAGCGATTTTTTTGCTGCAAGAGCAGCTGATGCTTTTCAGGGGCAAGAAAAGGCGCTGTTAAGTCTGCCAATTGCTTCAATGCCTCCGATGTACAAAGTCTTTTTTCGGGTGCGACACTGATCAATTGGTTGACCTCTGCTAATTTCATTGCCTCGATCACCCGCAGCGTTGCCCGAGGATCATGGATATCCGTCAAAAAAACCGACTGGCAGCCTTGCAATGCCCGAACGAGTCGTCCTAAATCAAGAAAGTCACCATCAATGATCGTCTCACGCGCAGCATCGATCTCATGCAAACGCTCCGTTGCACGGCGGGCATAGAGTACGAGTGGTCGATTGGTTCTTTCCAAAAGTTTTTGCCGTGATCGCTGACCGATCGTGCCAGCAGCATCTAAAATCGCAAGTCGTTTCATAAGCTCCCTTTCATTTTTGAAAAATTCAAGCCTCGTTTTTTGAGTAGAAAAAATGGCTTGTCATTAAGTCTTGTTGACGAGATTGGCTTTGCGTTGACGCAATCGTTCTTCGGTCGGCAGAACATGCTCGTCGTAATGTTCCAGTTTGTATTCTAAACGTTCAACAGCTTCCGTCATATCTGAGATTTTCTCCCTGAGTACCGCAATTTGTTCTGCTAAGAGCTGCTTGCGCTCAGGAACCGTCCCTCGCCCTTCTTCAAATAAAGCCAGGTAATGACTCAACCCATCAATCGATAGTCCGGCATTACGCATTTGCCTAGTAAAGGTGATCCATTTTAAGTCGTCATCATCAAATTCACGAACACCGTTTTTATTGCGTTTGACCGGCGGAATCAGCCCAATTTTTTCATAGTAACGGATGGTATCAGCTGATACACCGCTCAGTTCACTGACTTTCTTGATATTCATGGCTTCACTTCCTTGTTTTGCATTTTTTCCTAGATCGTTTTGTATGCTACGAGCCAGAAGCCCTTTTGTTACTCGTTATTCCGCTCCTACCACTGCATGAGGCAAGTAAGGCTCTTCCAAATAAGCAATCTCTTCGGCAGTCAGCTTTAGATCAAGGGCAGGTAAAGCATCCAATAAGTGGCTTTCTTTTGTTGCGCCAATAATTGGTGCGACCACTTGTTCTTTTTGCAATAACCAAGCCAAGGCGATTTGCGACCGTTTGCTTTGGTGATTGTCAGCGATCTTTGCGACTCGTGCCACGATCTCCCGGTCTTGTTCCATCGTTTTGTCGTACTTTTGATTGGCGGTTTTATCCGTTAAGTACCGTTTGGTCTCTGCACCCCAATCTCTGGTTAAACGTCCAGCAGCCAAAGGACTATATGGCGTCACGGCAATTTTTTGATCGGCACACAAGGGCATCATTTCTCGCTCTTCTTCTCGATAAAGCAAGTTCAAGTGATTTTGCATCGAAACAAATTTGGTCCAGCCATTTTTCTCTGCAACTGCTTGTGCTTTGGCAAATTGCCAAGCGTACATCGCGGATGCACCAATATAGCGCACTTTTCCAGAAACCACCAAATCATGTAAAGCCTTCATGGTTTCTTCAATTGGCGTGTGGTAATCCCAACGATGGATGATATACAAATCAATGTAATCCATTTGTAGGCGTTTTAAGCTTTGTTCGACTTGATAAAAGATCGCTTTTCGAGACAGCCCTCCACTGTTTGGCCGTTGCTTCATTTTTGAATACAGTTTTGTGGCAACCACGATCTCATCTCGCGGCGCAAAATCATTCAATGCTCGACCGACGATTTCTTCGCTCGCTCCATAAGAATAGACATTTGCCGTATCAAAAAAGTTGATACCTAGATCCAAGGCTTTTTTGATGACTTCCCGACTGTCGGCTTCTTCTAACACCCACTCATGAAAGCCACTATTGGGATCGCCAAATCCCATTGTCCCTAAACATAAAGGTGACACATCAAGTCCCGTATTGCCAAATTTTACATAGTTCATTTGCTCGTCCTCCTGTTTTTCAAGTTACACTAAGCATACAGGTTGAAGTGCACTCTAAGTCAAGCGAATCTATAAACTTTTTTTTATTTTACTGTCAATTGACTCAAAAGGACATGCTTTTTTTCGTGCGTTTCATTTCAAATCAGCTTTTGGTACACTAAAGATAAGTATTGATACGCTATCTAGCCGAGAAAAAGGAGCGAAAGATTTTGACTTGTATTTTTTGTACTGCCTCAAAACATGCGATCATTGAAAACGAACGCTTTTATGCGATCTTTGATAAGTTTCCCGTCACCCCTGGACACTTGCTATTGATCCCCAAAGAACATCGAAGGGATTATTTTGTCCTCACCCAAGAGGAATTACAAGACTTGCAGGCTTTATTGCAGGAAGGCAAAGCCTATTTATTGGAAACTTATCGACCAGACGGCTTCAACATCGGCTTCAATTGCGGGGAGGCTGCCGGACAGACGGTCTTTCATTGTCATTGTCATTTGATCCCACGCTACCAAGGCGACGTGGAGGAACCAAAAGGCGGCGTTCGAGGCGTGATTCCTGACAAGCAAGCCTACTAAATACAAACAAGCCGTTTCTTCCAGCAAAGGGAAACGGCTTGTTTGTGTTTGTTAAAAATGAGGACGCTTAGGAATTGATCGCTGAATGGTTCATCAACCGATTGATATGAACGCCTAGATAGACGATTTCATTGACAGGGATCTTCGTTTGATATTCTTTATCGATATAGGCTTTGACTTTTGTCGCGATCTCCATAGCATTTGGATAAAGAGCCCACATTTGACGGTATAGTCCTTCGTCTTCTTCTTGCAGCAGACCATCCAAAAAGAACCGGTCAACGAAGAAACGCACGTGGGTGATAAAGCGATTATAATGGATCGAATTGGTGTTGACGTCTTGCTGGATCGAGTAGCGTACCATATTGACGATCAACCCGATCAATTTGGCTTTTTTCAACCCATCTTGATTTTCCTCGGTGTTCGACTGGGCATTGATCAAATGAAACGCGATATTTGAGGCTTCTTCTTCCGGCAGATCAATTTGATACTTCTCTTTCAACAAGCGTAGTGCCTGTTCGGCGGCTCGAAATTCCTCCGTATAGTAATTCTTGATTTCCCAATAGAGTCGATTCGTCACACTCAAGCCTTTTTGCTGACGTTCCACAGCAAAGTGCAAGTGATCCGATAAGGTAAGGTAAATCGTTGAATTTAGCGGATACGGCAGCATTTTTTGCGCCAGCTGAACGATTTCTTTGGTCATTTCAAAATAGTACAACGGAATCTCATCCACCAAATCGGCAAACTGACCCGATTTTTTTTCATCGATTGGCAGAAAAACTTGATCGATCTGGGTATCGGCTATGCTGTCGCCGACTTTCTTTCCATAGCCGATCCCCTTCCCAAGTGCAATCATTTCCTGGCCTTCCTTATCAACAAGTACGACACTTGAATTTAAGACTTTCTTGATGTAAATCATGCACTCTCGCTCCTCACTGTTTATTCTGCCAAACTTGCGCCATTGGTAGCGATCACTTCTTTGTACCAATCGAAGGAATCTTTTTTCAAACGGTCATAACTGCCGTTTCCTTCATCATCGGCATCCACATAAATGAAGCCGTAGCGTTTCGTCACTTGTGACGTCCCCGCACTGACCAGATCGATCGGTGCCCATGAAGTATAACCAATCAAATCGACTCCTTCATCGATGGCTTCCTTCATTTGTTTGAAGTGTGCCTTGAAATAATCGACCCGATACGGATCATGCACTTGACCGTCTTCAAGGACATCCACGGCACCCATACCATTTTCAACGATCATCAATGGCACTTGATACCGATCATACAATGAAAGCAAGGAGATTTTCAAGCCTTTAGGATCGATCTGCCAGCCCCATTCAGTTGACGGCAGCTTGGGATTTTTTACCCCTAAAACCGTATTGCCCGGTGTCCGTTCCGCATGTGGGTCGCCTGATTCAGCCATAGACATATAATAACTGAAAGAAAGAAAATCAACGGTGTGATCTTTTAAGATTTGGCGGTCTTCTGGTGCCATTTCAATCTTGATGCCCCGTTTTTCGAGATCTTTTTCAATCATTCGCGGATAAGCACCTTTGACTTGAACGTCCGCATAAAAATCATTTTCCAAGTTTTTCTTTAAAGTTAATTCAACATCCAATGGGTCACAAGTCAATGGATACGTCATCAACTTCGTGATCATACAGCCGACTTTGTTGTCGGGATTTATTTCATGGGCGATTTTTGTCACTAATGAGCTGGCCACAAATTGGTGATGGAGGGCTTGATATACGTCTTGCTCTTCCTTACCAGCTTCTGATTGCTCAGGAATGAGACCTGCTGTTGTAAAGGGATGACGATGGATACTGTCGATTTCGTTAAAGGTCAGCCAATATTCCACATACTCCCCAAATTCTTCGAAACAGACGGTTGCAAAGCGGACAAAGTCATCGATTACTTTACGTTCCACCCAGCCATTGTACTTCAAGCTAAGGGCTAGCGGCATTTCATAGTGAGACAACGTTACGATCGGTTTGATCCCCAAGCGCTGCATTTCTTGAAAGACATTGCGGTAAAAAGCGATCCCTTCTTGATTGGGTGTCGTTTCTTCCCCGGTTGGGAACAAACGGGTCCACGCAATCGACAATCGCAACACTTTAAAACCCATCTCCGCAAACAAAGCCAAATCTTCTGAATAGCGGTGATAGAAATCGATTCCTCGCCGTTTTGGATAGATGGTATCTGTTAGATCTGCCATCGCTTCTTTGACGGCTTCTACGGTCACGCTCATGTGCGCCGCATAATCTTTGTTATCGACATGAGGTTTGTAGGTCGCCACATCCGCCACCGACAAGCCTTTGCCGCCAAGATTCCATCCTCCTTCTACTTGATTTGCGGCGATAGCGCCACCCCATAAGAAGTCATTTGGAAAAGTTGTTTCAGTCATTTTTTCAATCCCCTTTTACATTGTTTTTGTTGCATTGCTCATTGGTTTAGACGAGTGGTGCGATCGATAAGACACCTTGGTCGCTTTGCTCATCGGTTGATTCGATCGTTTTGACCGTAAAGCTTTCTTGATTGGTGACCACACAGATCACGATTGGATCAAAACCAGCTGCTTTGATGGCATCTAGATCGAATTGGATCAGCGGTTGCCCTTGTTTCACTTGATCCCCCGCTTTTACGTAAGGGGTAAAGTGTTTGCCTTCTAGTTGAACGGTATCCAAGCCGATATGAAAGAGCAATTCTGCGCCATTGCGGGTTTTTAACCCGATCGCATGGTTGGTTTCAAACAACATCGTGATCTCGCCATCTTCAGGTGCGATCAATTCGCCAGACGTCGGAATGATCCCGAACCCTTCTCCGATCATGCCGCTTGAAAAGACTTCATCGTTGACTTCAGATAAAGCTACCACTTGCCCATCTACTGGTTTGCTCAATACTTCGGCTTTGGGATCGGCAACCGTCGTCTTATTTTCTACCACTTTGTCTTTGAATAAGAAAAGGACAAGGACAAAAGAAACAGCAAAGGATACCCCTAACGTGACCAATGCCCACACAAGATTCATCGGGTTGGCTTCATCCACGAACATAGTGATACTTGCTAGACCAGGGCCAACTAATGCGAAGGCCTTGATGGCAAACAAACCAGCCACCGCACCACCAACTAGGCTGGAAGCCATTACGCCGTAAAGGACTCGTTTATGCAGGATCGTCACCCCATACAAAGCAGGCTCGGTGATGCCAAAAAGGGCGGAGATGCCTGCAGAAACAGCGGTTGAACGAAGTTTTTGGTCTTTGGTCCGAACACTCACCGCAAAACAAGCACCAGCTTCTGCAATGTTATGTGCCAATGAGGCAGGCAAGTATAACAGCTCTGCCCCCATCTCACTCATGGACGAAACAGCATAAGGAATCATAGCTTTGTGCATACCGGTAACCACCATCAATGGTAAAACAGCGGCTAAGATCCCTGTTGCCACCCAACCTAAATGGGCATACAGCCAAATGATCGCTGCTGAAAAAATCGTTCCGACTTCAAAGCCTAATGGGCCTAAAATCAATAAAGCAACTGGAACCGTAATAATTAAGCTCATCATCGGAACAAAGAAGATACGGATCGGTTTTGGTGAGATTCGGGTAAACAGCTTTTCAATTTGAGCGTAAAATAAAACCGTTAAAATGGCTGGAAATACTTGTGACGCATAAGCGATATTTTGTAAACCGAAGCCCATGAACGCTGCGCCATCTGTCAATAGTGTTGTTAGTTCAGGCAAAATCAAGGCACCGACAGCGGAAACCGCCACCAATTGGTTGACCTTTAATTTATTTGCCGTGGTGATCGCCACTAAAATCGGTAAGAAATACAATGGTGCGCCACCGATCAGATTCAAAATTTGATACGTTTGGCTGGTATTGTCCATCAATCCAGTGACAGAAGCAAGTAGCAGTAAGGATTTCAAGACGCCCCCACCAGCGACCGCTGGAATCAACGGTTGAAAAATCGAGATAATAAAATCAAGCAGGACAGCACCCCACGATTGTTTTTGTTTGCCTTCACTTCCTCCATCCGCTGTTAGCTCATGACCTAACACGTTCATCACCTCATCATACACTTCGACGACATCATTGCCGATGATGACTTGGCATTGGACATTTTGTCGCACCCCAATCACGCCATCGACTTTTTCCAAGGCATCTTTTTGTACGAGGCTATTGTCTTTTAAGGTAAAGCGCAAGCGTGTGGAGCAATGTTCCAAATGCGCGATATTTTCTTTTCCGCCAATCAACTCAACGATGGCAGTTGCCGTTTCTTTTACATTCATAATTTTCTTCTCCTTTAATTAGTTTTCCTTTGTTGGCCAAACAAAGAAAAAAGCAGGCAGCACCTACAAAAACATTGAACGGAATCCAACGATCCCTTCCATGTTTTTTATAGGTCCTGCCTGCATTACCAGTCACATGCCTGTTTTATTACTTGCATAATACCATGCTTTATTTGAAAACGCAACCACCGTTTTAAAAATATTTTGCTAAGCCTTTTGCTGAAACGAGAAGTTTGCTACACTTAGTGGATAATCAGTTGTTTCGTCTTCCTTGGCTTGCACCAGAAGCAAGAAGAACATCGCTGGCTAAACGTATCACAAGAAAGGATGAATCGGATGACTTCATTGAATCACTCACTGCATGTTGCCGTCCCCACAGCATTTGATCATGCAGAAAGACTTGACACGAAAAGGACGATCGCTCATATCTTGCAACTGCAAAAGCAAGGGATCAAATCGGTTTTGGTGTGCGGCTCCACCGGTGAACAGCACTCATTGACCTTAACAGAAAAAAAACAGCTTCTACATGCCTTAGCGCAAGAAACCAGCTGGGCAGCCGATTTCGAAGTCCTCTTCGGTTTAGCTGGCATCGTATTTCATGAAACGCTCGCGTTGGCAGAAGCAGTCAGCAAAAATCCCCGAATCGATGGTGTGGTTTTAGGCTTTCCCCCTTATCTTTGCCTGACGCAAAAGGAAGCCGTGCTCTATGCTCAGGGATTGATCCATACTTGCGAAAAACCAGTTATTTTATACAACAATCCCCGCCGCACGGGCTTTGATTTATCTGCAGAAAGTATCTTGACCTTGATCGCTGACCCTCGGGTGATCGGCTTAAAAGAAGCTGGCAGGAAGGAGCGAGTGCCTCAACTAAAAACAAAGACGGCTGCCGATTTTCGTTTTTATGCTGGTGGTGAAGCGGACTTGGCGGAAAAGGTCGCACTAGGGTTTAACGGGCTGTCATCAATGGCAGGAAACCTTTGTCCCAAGGAGATCCAGGTGATTTGGCAGGGCTTATTGAAAGGTGATGCAACGATTTCTACGTCGAATGAATGGCAGAATATGGAACAAGCAGCTGCTGGCGATCCAACCAATACCATCAGTTACCTTCCGTGGCTCAAGCAGCAAATCACCATTGATGGACAGCCCTTTGGCTTTTGTCGTCAGCCGCTAGGTCTAGAAACAATTGATCGGTTTGGCACTGGCTCAATTCCCCCTCATCTAGCACATGAAAGGCAGGAGAACCAGACAAATGAAGATTGATGCACCGATTGATCCACAACTAAAGCACTATATTGAAAGCTCCATCATCCCGCAATACAACCAATTGGATAGCAGTCACTCCCCAGCGCACGTCCACCAAGTGATCCAAAATAGTTTTGAAATTGCTGAAACATTGCCCGTTGACCTGAATATCGTCTATACGATAGCTGCCTACCATGATATCGGCTTGCTCTATGGCCGCAAAAACCACGAAAGCAATTCCCGCAAGATCGTTGAACAAGATGCTGTGTTGCCACGCTTTTTCTCTCCTCCAGTCATTTCAATGATCGGCGAAGCTGTAGAAGATCATCGCGCCTCGCTGCCCTATGAGCCTCGCTCGCTTTATGGCAAAATTATTTCCGAAGCCGATCGCGACTTAAATTTTGAGCGAATCCTCAAGCGTACCTTGCTTTTTGCTTATGAGAAAAAGCAGCTGACAGATTTAGAACAATTGCATCATGAAGCGTATCAGTACATTTCAAAGAAATACGGTCCTCAAAGTGAGCTGAAGGTTTGGTTGGATTATCGCAAAAACCAAGACGGTTTGGCGATCATCTATCAAAAATTAGCACAACCTGAAAGCTTCCGTCACTCCTTTGAAAAAATCGTGCCGTTAGTTATCGCTACAAGCAAAGAAACTGACGATTGACACTTTGATCCAGCACCAGACTTCAAATAGGAACCCTCTGATTCAGCGCCGCAGTTGTGTCTGCACTGAATCAGAGGGCTTTTACTGTTATTCTAAACGTTCTTTCTCCACTAAAATCCCCCGCCCCTTCGCTGCTCCTACGCGCCTATTCAAATCAAAGGGCAGCAAGTGGTTTTCTTCAACCAACAGACGCCCCTTCTAAATAACCTTCCTTTTTTCACCGAATTTACTCTTTGTAAGCAAGATAGTTTGCTGAAAATAAAAAAAATGGTATTTTTATTTTATCAAGTGATAAAATATTAGGAGGAATCGTTATGTTTTTGGCAATCAATGAAATACGCCATTCCAAATTGCGTTACGCCCTAGTCACAGGGGTCATGTTTTTAATCGCCTATTTGGTCTTTTTTTTAACTGGGTTAGCTTATGGGTTGGCTCAAGATAATCGGATGGCGGTCGACAAATGGGAGGCAGATCAAATTTTGTTGACCGAAGAAGCAAATGATAATTTAAACATGTCGATGCTTCCTCGCAGTCTTTATGATGAAGTCGATGCACCAGAAAAAGCAGTTTTGGCGCAAACCGCTGGAGTTGTGACCAAAGAAGACAACGGTGAAAAAGTCGATGTCACCTTTTTCGGCATTGATCCAGATCAATTTTTAGCACCCAATATTACCGATGGCGAGATGTTTGCTTCAGATGATGAAGCGGTCGCCGACAGCAGTATTGAGGAAGAATACGGGATTTCCATTGGTGACACCATCAAATTAGCAGGCAGTGACAAAAAATTGAAAATCGTCGGTTTTACAGATAACGCCCGCTTCAGTGTCGCTCCGGTCCTCTACACCTCGATCGGTGCTTATCAAGAAATTCGTTTTGAAAAAGAAGATGATTCTGAAAATGCCCGTATCAACGCGATCGTGACTCGCGGCAAAATCAAAGAAGTGCCAGATGATCTGGTCGCTACGGATATCAGCAAATTTATTAATGAATTGCCTGGTTACAACGCACAAGTGCTGACCTTTGGCTTTATGATCGGGTTCTTGATCGTGATCGCTGCCATCGTTATCGGTATTTTTATCTATGTGCTAACGATGCAAAAATCAGAAATTTTTGGTGTCATGAAAGCTCAAGGGATCTCTAGCCGCTACATTGCTTTTTCGGTGATCGCCCAAACGTTCTTATTGGCAACCTCGGGTGTTTTGATCGGTGGTTTGGCAACGATCGGTACCGCCCTCGTGTTACCTGCGGCAGTGCCATTCCAAATCAATCTATTATTCTTTGCTAGTATCAGTGTCATGATGATTCTGATCGCGATGCTAGGTGCTTTCTTCTCGGTGCGAACGATTGTAAAAATCGACCCATTGAAAGCAATCGGATAGGAGGAAAAAACATGAGTGCCATTGAATTCAAACAAGTCAAAAAATCATTTAAAGATGGGGACGCGACAATTGAAGCCTTGAAAGAAACCAACTTTTCGGTAGAAAAAGGCGAATTTGTCGCCATCATCGGTCCTTCTGGCTCTGGGAAAAGTACCTTTCTAACGATCGCCGGTGGTCTGCAAGCCCCCTCTGAAGGCGAAGTGTTTATCAATGACGAACCCTTCAGTAAACAAAAAGAAAAGCAACGGGCAAAAACTCGTTTCAAAAAGATCGGCTTTATTTTACAAGCTTCCAACCTTGTCCCTTTTTTGACGGTCAAAAAGCAACTCCAATTAGTGGATAAGGTCAGCAAAGAAACCCAAGAGCAATCAGCAACTGAATTGTTTGAACAACTTGGGATCGAAAAGCTGCAGAACAAATACCCCGATGAACTTTCTGGTGGTGAAAGACAGCGTGTGGCTATTGCCCGAGCGCTCTATCATGATCCCACCATCATATTGGCAGATGAACCAACGGCGAGTCTTGATTCAAAAAAAGCCGTCGAAGTCGTCAAAATCTTAGCAAAAGAAACCAAAGAAAAACAAAAAGCCACCATTATGGTGACCCATGATACCCGTTTAACAGATTATTGTGATCGGGTTCTCGTCATGAAAGATGGCGTTTTAGAAGAAAAAGAACACACGAAAAAAGAAGCCGAATCAGATGATTCGCAGAAGGAGCAAGCATGAAAAAAATTATTGTTGTCGGTGCGGGCGTGTCAGGATTAGCTGCTGCTGTCCGTTTGCAAAAACTTGGCTATGACGTCACCCTCTACGAAAAAGAAGGTCAACCTGGGGGCAAAATGAATCAGATCAAGGAAAACGGCTTTACCTTTGATGTGGGCCCCACCATCGTGATGATGCCTGAAATTTATCGTGAAGTGTTTGAATATGCTGGCGTTGATCCGAATGACTATATTCCTATGGAGAAAGTCGATCCGATGCTGCAGCTGTATTTTGCCCAAGACGAACCGCTGACCTTCTCAAATGACTTAGTAGAATTGACCAAAACGCTAGAAGCGATCTCAGAAGAAGATGCTCAAGGCTATTTTGCCTTTTTAGCAGATATTTACAAACGCTATGTGATCGCCAAAGAGTCCTTCATCACCAAGTCGTTTCGGACATGGCGAGATTTTTACAATCCCAAATCATTATGGGCAGGGTTAAAGCTGCGAACGTTTAGTGACGCCTACTCTTCCATTTCTAAATTTGTCAAAGATGATCGCCTGCGTAAATCATTGGCGTTTCAAACCTTGTATATCGGTGTCTCCCCTTACCAAGGGCCGTCCCTTTATACGATCATCCCTATGATCGAGTTGATGTATGGGGTCTATTTCATCAAAGGCGGCATGTATACGTTAGCCACTGGTATGGCACGTTTGTTCCAAGAATTAGGCGGTACGATCCATTACAATACGCCGATCGATGAATTATTGATCGAAAACAAGCAAACCAAAGGCGTTCGTGTCAATGGAGAAACGATCACCGCAGATGCCGTGATTTGTGCGGCTGATTTTCCTTATGCCATGGAAAGCTTGATTCCTGATGAATCAAAACGTGGCAAATACACCAATCAAAAAATCGCTTCGATGGATTACTCTTGTTCTTGTTTCTTGCTTTATTTAGGTCTGGACAAAAAATATGAGGATAGCGCACTCCACAGCATTTATTTTGCCAATGATTTCAAACGCAATGTAGACGATCTTTTCGAGGCTGGCAAGCTGCCAGAAGATCCTTCCTTCTACTTGTATCGCCCAACCCTGAAAGATGCTTCCTTAGCACCTGATGGTCAAGAAGGTCTTTATGTTTTAGTCCCAGTACCTGAATTATCTAAATTTGATCAATGGACGGATGAAACGATCCAAAGCTACCGCCAGCAGATCATTGGATTATTAAAAGAAAAAACGATCTTTACGGATATCGATGAACACATCGTGTATGAAAAAATGTATACGCCAGATACGTTCAATGATCGGTTCAATGCCTACAACGGTGCGACATTTGGCTTGAAACCGACCTTAGCCCAAAGTAATTACTATCGTCCCCATAATAAATTTGATTATGCAGAAGGCCTATACTTCTGCGGCAGCAGTACGCATCCAGGAGCGGGTGTGCCAATCGTGATGCAAAGTGCCAAGTTAGCTGTGGAGGAGTTGTTAAAAGATGACCGTTAAATCATTAAGCGTCTTTGATGAATACGACAACGATTTTTTATACTGTGAGGCCATCATAAAAAAGCATTCGAAAAATTTTCATACCGCCTTTTCTCAATTGCCAAAAGACAAAGCCCGCGCCGTCTATGCCGTCTACGCCTTTTGCCGACGTGCCGATGATGCCGTCGATGAAAAGCAAGAACCATTGTTGATCGAAGCCATGAAAAAACGCTTGGAAGAAATGCAAAAACAAGTATCAGACGATGCGATCGACTTGCCGCAAGCCGTCAAGGAAGAAGATCCTGATGAAGCCATTTGGCGGGCATTGACCCTTTCTTTCCAACAGTTTGATCTGCAATTTCAACCCTTTTTCGACCTATTGGTGGGGCAAAAACAAGACCTTGACTTCCAGCAGCCCACCTCTGAAAAAGAGCTTTCTGACTATAGTTACTACGTAGCTGGCAGTGTAGGTCTGATGCTCTTGCCGATTCTCTCGCAAGCAGCCGCTGCGATTCAAGAGCCCGCAATCAAATTGGGTGAAGCGATGCAGCGCACCAATATTTTACGTGATATTGGCGAGGATCTGCGGATGGGCCGCATCTATTTGCCGCAAACGGTCTTGGCGCAATACAACCTTTCGCGAGAGGCTTTAGCAGCTGGCAATCAAAACCCGCAGTTTATCGAGATGTGGGAACACGAGGCGCAACTGGCAGAGACGCTTTATCAAGAATCTTTTGTCATGATGCCGCAAATCGATGAAGATTGCCGTGAAGCTCTATTATCAGCTGCTTTGATCTATCGGGAAATCTTGACTGTGATTCGCAAAAACAACTATCAAGTATTTGCTGAAAAAACAGCGGTACCGAAACAACGGAAAATCCAACTTTTGTTTACCGCGAAAAAAATGCTTCGTCAGGAACGTTGGGAGGGCTGACTTTGAACTTGCGAGAAAAAATATTACGAGTCGCAGAGAACCTGTTTATGCAGCAGGGGTATCAAGCAACTTCTACTAGACAGATCGCAGAAGCCGTCGGCATCACCCAACCCAATCTTTATTATCACTTCAAAGGCAAAGAAGCCATCTATTATGAAGTGATGGTCTCTTTGGCACAAGAGGTTTCTGGAAAGCTAAATCAGACCGTTGAAGATACTTCCTTGACGATCTCTGAAAAAATCTTGAACATGTTTCTTTTTTTAAGAAGTCGGCATCGGATCAATTTTTATATGATGATGCACGACATTCAGCATACCGTATCTGAGGACACTTCTAAAAAACTGTACTTGCTTTGGCGGAAAAATTACAAAGAACCGTTTCTTGACTTGTTTCGTCGCAGTGATTCCAATCTCCGTTCGGATGTCGACCCAGAATTTGTCACCAGTCAATTGTTAGTACTGATGGCGGCTCATTTGGACTCACCAGAAAAAGAAGACAAGATGCCAGAAGCGATCGATTTGTTTTTATTCGGAGCACTAGGCAATGGGCCAATTGCGAAATAGCTGGAACGTTGGCTTTTGTCCCGAGAATAATCATTCGACGAATTTCTGACAATCGCGTACACTGATCCAGTAAACAGAAACTTAAAAGGATGGATGTACATGTCAAAAAATCGAATCGAAGCCTTTACGGATGCGGTCATTGCGATCGTAATGACCTTATTAGTATTGGAATTGCACCAGCCCGAAGGCGATACCTTTGCTTCTTTTTTAGGAGTGGAACAGCAATTTATTATTTATTTGATCAGCTTTGTGATGTTAGCGATCTACTGGAACAATCACCATCATCTATTTCAAGTAGTGTCTAAAATCGACGGTTGGACCTTGTGGGCGAATCATTTGTTGATTCTGGCACTGACCCTCTTTCCTTTTGTAACGTCATGGGTCAGTCGTTATCCAGTCGCTCTTGCTCCACAGCTGCTATACGGAGCTGTCATTTTATTGACGGATTTCAGCTATTTCCTAGTTGGAAAATCCTTGGTTCGTGCCAATCCTGACAATCAAGCCATCGTGGAACTGTTTCGCGGATACAAGAAACTCTACTTTACGTTGTTTATCAACGTGCTGGCATTGCTCCTCGGCTGGCTGATCCATCCCCTATTTATCATCACACTGGATAGTCTCGTGCTATTGTTGTGGGTGATCCCTGAGAAAAAAGTAGAAACCTTTTTAAAACAATAAAAACACTTGCGTCCTTCTCCTAAAAGCGGTGAATGATTGCGCACAAGCAGCCGATTGGTCTACTTTTGCACAGTCATCCATCAAGAGAAGGACGCAAGTGTTTTTTCTAGCGAATCAAGTCTTTCCCAGGTGCCCGTAAGACTTGTTCAACTTGTTCTTTGGTCGTTAAGGGGACATCTCCCAGCATCGTATGAGCCAAAACTGCATTCGTGATAGCAAAATCAGCGGTGCGTTGGAGCGACCATTTTTCGGCATAGCCTAATAATACGCCAGCAGCATAGGCATCCCCTGCCCCGATCCGATCCAACACTTGCAGCAGCTGCGGTGCCGTTTCATAGGTATCTTGTGCCGTAATGATCCTTCCACTGATAAACTGCTTGTCTTCCACGGCTAGACGCCGTGTCCCGCAGAACCATTCTAGTTGATACTGGTCAATAAAGGATTGGATCAACGCAAGCTCGGCGCCTTCGGTTTCCTCTAAGGGATAAGCCAATAGCTCCTCCAAGTCACGGACAGAGCCGAAAACTAGGTCACAATAGGGTAGGATCGTTTCATACCGTCGTTTCAGTACCTCCCGATTTAATTCTTCATTCAAGCTTGGACGGAAGTTGAAATCAAAGCAGACGCGAATCTGCTTGGCATGGGCCTGTTTCGCCAAAGCCAAAGCTGTTTGCCAGGTTTTCTCAGTCAAACTAAGAGAGATCCCGCAAATATGAATGAGATCGACCGTTTCTAAAAATCCATCGATAGCATATTCTTCTGGACCTGAAACGCCAAAGGAACTATGATGGCGATTTTGATACGTCACATAGGTCGGACGAGCGCCGTAGCCGATCTCGGCGAAATAACTGCCGATATGACTATATTTTTTGCCAACAAATGCCGTTTGAATCCCATAGGAACGCAAGCTGGCTTTTGCCGTATCTCCTAATCGGTTGGCTGGCACCTGCGTCAGCATCGACGTCGTCAAGCCGAAATGCGCCAAATTGCCTAACAGATTGACCCCTGTTCCTGTAAAATCCATCCGCAAAGAGTGGGTTTGTTCCAATGTTCGATATTCTGGTGGCGTCAACCGCATCATTACCTCACCGTAAGCACCGATCCGCATCATTGATCCCCCCTATTTGGCTGCTGCCAACACCTTTTTCGTCATTTCTGCTAATGTCTGTACATCTCCAGGGCGTGTGTCCCCTGTTTCTCCATCGATGATCGAGCTGTAAATATGCGGAATGATTTTTTTCACGCCTGCATCAACAGCGATCTGCAAGATTTCTTCAAAGTTTTCTAAATCGATACCGCCGGTCGGTTCCAAATAAAAATCATTCGCGGCACAAGCCTCGGCTACCGCTTGATATTCTGCTTTATGAGCCAACCCTTTCATTGGAAAATACTTGATAGAACTAGCGCCCATGTCTTTTAATAAAGCGATCGCTGTTTCAACTGGGACTTCTGCAGCTGGAGTTTGTGAACTCAATGGACCAGTCGCAATATTGACATAGCCGACTTTTCCCGTTGGTGAAACAAGGGCATTGACGATCGTTTCAGATTGTCCTAGCAAAGCTCGTGAGGTCCCCGCTCCCGTGAACACTTGGTTAACATGCTGTGGTTGAAGAACAGCGGAAATTCGGGAGACCATTTCACTTTGATTGGGGTCGCCAGCACCAAGCCCTACAGAAAGGGCATTATTTGTTGCCACTTGATAGTTCTTCATGTCAGCGATAGCCGCCTCGTCACTATCATAGTTTTTTGATAAAACACCTAGGACGATGTTGCCCTCTGCTGCTTCGTAACAAGCTTTCGCATTGTCGATGGAGTTTGCTAACACATTTAGACAGACACGGTCAGCGAAATAATTGGGTGAAGTTTTCATTTTTGGGTTGCTCCTAACATAATTTCTTGTAAGCGATCAGTGATCACTGCCATTTCTTGTTCATTGACTGCTCGGATATCAAATTCAATAATGCCGTTATTGGCTTGGTACTCACGGGTATAAATCGCTGGTTCTCCTGCTTTTAGCGCGTCGATCACTGCTTTGGCACTTGGTTCTTTCACTTTAACACTCGCCCGATAAATGTCTCTGCCAGCGCTGTCTTGAACGATTTTTGCTTCGAAACCAGTGATTTCATTGATTGCCGCAATAAATGGTTGCAGACGCTCTTGCATCGAAGCGCCAGATTCTGTTCCCTCCGCTAGATAATCCGTCACGGCTTGGGTAAATCCGAGAATATTGTCTTTACCGATTTTCATTGCTCGACCTATCCCTTTGGATTGCAGGCGCACCCAAGAGACATAGGGCTGCTTGCCGATCACTAAGCCAGCACTCGGTCCTGAAAATGCTTTGGCACCTGAATAGATCACTAAATCAGCACCAGCTTGGGTATAGGCAAACAAATCTTCCTCAGCAGCCGCATCAACGATCAATGGAAGATCGTGTGCCTTGGCAACTTGAGCCGTTTCTGCTACCGTCAGCATACTTTTTTGAACGGTGTGATGACTCTTTATGTAGAGGATCGCCGCCGTTTCGGGTGTGATCATCTGTTCAATGTGCTCGGGTGTACACATATTGGCATAGCCTGCTTCTACTACCTTCCCACCACCTTGTGTCACCATCACTTCCACTGGTGTGCCATAATCTACGTTGTGGCCTTTGGGCAAAATGATCTCCCGCTTACTGATTTTCTCACTATATGGATGATACAAATGATAGCTGTCGCCTTGACCGATGAGTGCCGCCACTGATTGGGCGATCCCCGCTGAAGCGGAAGAAACGATCTGTGCATCTTCCGTTTTCAACAATTCTGCTAAATAGGCTCCGGTTTTTTCTGCTAGATCTGCCATTTCAAAGAAATGCTCCCCGCCGTAGCGCTGGGCTGCAAGCACACTTTCGCTGACTTTCGAGACACCTAGAATCGTCATTTTGCCAGAAGCATTGATGACTTCTTTCAAGCCTAATTCTTCAATATTCAGTGTCAAAAAGTTCCCCTCCTATCACCGCTTTTTGCGGCACGATCTGTTGTGTCGTGATTCGGCGATTGCCGTTAGAATCCGTCAATTCCTTTTCGCCCGCTTCAAAGCGGAAAATCGTAAAATCAGCATCATATCCCAATGCGATCTCGCCTTTGTTCTGTAAATGAAATTGCTTCGCAGGGGCACTGGTCACCTTCTCGATGATCTCACGCCAATCATACCCTACGACCGCTAATTTTTCCATAGTCGTCGCTAAATCAAAGACTGGTCCATTAGTACGATTGCGAATGTAGATATCTGTACTAATGGAAGAAGCCTTCAGCTGATTGGCAAATGCTGTCTCCGCCACGTCAAAATTGAAACTGTCTGTCCCATGACCAATATCGAAGACCAAGCCTTTTTCATAGGCAGCAAAGACGAAAGGCTTGATGGTTTGGTTTGTCTGATCCAAAATCCCATTGGCTTTGCCGTTAAAGCAATGGGTTACCACATCGCCTGTTTCCAATTCAGCGAGAATCTCTGCTAAATTCGGTGGTGCTGAACCAATATGGACCATCAAAGGCAGCGGTTGATTTTCAGCTTGGATCGTTTTCGCTAATTTCAACGGCGTGATGCCATTTTCGCCGATCACCGTTTTGCTCATTCGGGCTTTGATCCCGACGATAAAGTCAGGAAACTTCTGCAGTGCTTCTTTGACCAATTCTTTTTTGACTTTTGACAGATCCGCAAGTTCATCCTGCTCTACGATCCCCCATTTGGAAATGTTGACTAAAGCAAAGACATTGGTTTTGGCTTCTTTGGCTAAATCATAAAACCGATGGATATTTTCAGCGCCCGTCGTCCCCGCATCAATAACGGTCGTGACGCCTTGTTTGACACCGATCTCGTCTGGATAATCATAATAGAGCGTCATTTCCTCGAAACAATGGACATGGTCATCGATCCAACCAGCTGACAAGAACTCCCCTTCTGCTAAGGTCAGCTCTTGTTTCGCCTGCTCCTGCAATGTGGGTGCCAGAGCAGTGATTTTGCCGTCTTGAATCCCAATATCAAATACTTCTTCATCGATCGTGCGGGCTTGACGAATAATCATATCAAACATTTCGTTACACCTTCCTCTCTGTGAAAGTGAATTTCGACCAAGGATGGATAAAGGGCAGCAGAACTAACTCTTGTTCGACGATCGAACCGATTTTATTTTTTCGTGGGTCTGAGTGAGGCTCCAGCACGACTTGCAGCTCGTTTTTGTACTTGCCAAAACGATCGTTGCCGATCACAACGTCCCCTCGTTGAAAGACGCCTTCGTGGTCATGGACAGGATTGTCATGGTTCTTATACTTTTTACGAACTTCTGTGGAACGGATCATCCGATCGGTGATGTCGCCTCGACGGTAATGCTGCTCGTCCAGGGCGATTTGGCGTTCAACTTCATTGATTTCAGGCACAAATTCAATAGCAAATGCGGTCTGGTAGCGATCAATCGCTCCTAGCGCTGCCAATTCTGCTTCAGAAGCATAAGCATTTCCGATAATGACATCGTCGATCAGGCCTGTGGCAAACAAATGCTTTGCGGCAGTTTCTACAGGCATTTTCCGGTGCATTTCTAAGGTCGGTAAGCCATCATTGATATCCCAAGGTCCGATCGTTCCCGTTTGAGAAGAGATAAATGCGGCGGTTCGAATGCCTTTTTCCTTGAAACGACGACTGCATTTTTCAAAGAAATCATAGGGCAAGGCAGTCCCTTCTTGCGGATAGAAATTGTGGCAGCCGTATAAGTAAGGAATGTTGGCTTGATAGGTCAAAATATTGTCTAAATACGCCACATCATTGCTCATATTCAATTCAACAGCTAAGCCAAAGGGATTGTAGGTCAACATCGCTTCTTTATTGCCGTCAAAGCCTAAATCTAAACGAATCCCATCGGCACCTAGTTCATGGAAAAAGGTCAAGTCATCATAGGAGATGCCTAGTTCCGAAAAGATGGCTGGTGCCACGTCTAAAATCGTTTCATAGCCTAATCCTTTGGCAAAATCAATCAACGCTTTAAACTTTTTCTGCACGTTTTCTTTGCCGTCACTCACTTCCAGCATACTCATAAAAATGCGGCTAAAGCCATAATCATGGGCTAATTGCAGATAGGCTTTGTCTGTTTCAAAATCACTGTGATCGGGATACACCGATACTCCTAGTTGTCTTTTCAACTTATCTCATCCTCATTTCTTCATAAAAAGCAGTAAAACGTGTCAGTAAAAGCGAACTGCAAACAATCGTCGCCGTTATCGTCAAAAATGGTCCCCACGGAAACTGACGGCTCAGTAGGATCGCTGCAGCAACGCCAAGAATCCCGAACAAAAGCATCCGCCAAAACGGCACTTCTTGAATTTTTTTCCCTTGTGCTGATTTTGTTAACCAAATTTGACAACCAAAAAATAAACAAATGGCATAAATCCCCATGTTTGCACCTCACTCTTTTTTGTCTTGCTTAAGCGGCAGTTTCTTCTTCTTGTTCGCGGGCAATCTGCTGTTTCTCAAAGACTTTAAAGAATGGGTAGTAGATTGCGAGTGTAATAAAGAAGTTGACGATCACTAAAATCGCTGCTGCGATACTCCAGTCCGTACTCATCCAGGCGGCGATTGGTGCTGGAATGGCAAAACCAAGTCTGGCAGCCATCATCGGTACGACACCCGTAATGGTCGCGAAGTAAGAAATCGTTGTCGTAATCAATGGTGCCACCAAGAACGGAATGCCTAAGATTGGGTTCATTACGATCGGTGCACCGAAAATCACTGGTTCATTGATATTGAATAAGCCTGGCAAGATGGATAAACGGCCCAATTGTTTCAAGTATTTTGATTTGGAGAAGAAGAACAAAACGACCAACGCTAAGGTCGTACCGGCTCCACCGATCCAGACGAACCATTGTAAAAATTGTTCCGTAAAAATATTAGGCAATTCATGCGCATTGCCAGATGCTTGGAACGCTTCCATGTTTTCGGCAATGGAAATATCCCAGAATGGACGAATGACAGGACCCATGATGGCTGGTCCATGAATCCCCAGTACCCAGAAGAAACAGATCAAGAAGACAGTCAATAAGCCACCAAACAAGCTGTTACCAGCTAGCACGTCTTTTAACGGCATCAACAAGTTACTTAAAAAGCCATTGATATCAAAGCCTAACATATGACGGATCACCCAGAACAAAATCAGGATCGCTCCTCCAGGAATCAACGCCATAAATGAATTCGTCACTTCTGGTGGCACACCATCTGGCATTTTGATGGTAATGTTTTTTACGATAAAGAAACGATAGATTTCAACGGACAAGATCGCCGTGACGATCGCGCCAAACAAAGAGCCTGACCCTAAATTTGCCACATTGATATAACGTCCCGCATCAATGATGCCTTCCACAGAATCAAAGACTCGCAACGGTGGTGCAGCGGTTACAAGAAAGGACATCGTTGCTAAGATACCCGCAGTCAATGAATCCAGCTTATAGCTTTTGGCTAGCGATGAAGCAATCCCATACGTTGCATATAATGCCAATAATCCGACTGTATAACGAAAGGGAATATCCAAAACTTCCCGATACGGTTCGATCACCGCAGCGACTGATTCGATGGGAAAATTCAGTAAGATCGTGAAAAAAGACCCAACGATCGTTAATGGTAACGTAGCGATGATCCCCTTACGAATCGCTACCATGTGCCGTTGCATCCCCACTTTATTTGCAATCGGCATCAACTTCTGTTCAATAAATTCCACAAACCCTTTCATAATTGCCTCCTTAGTTTATAACATTATAATGTTTATACAAGGATAATAGCACAGTGCTTCCTGGGAGTAAATATGTTTTTTACGAATAGACGAAACTATTTTTAACAACTCAAAATAACATTTATTCATCGTAATTTTACACAATATCAAAACTTAAAAATTTATGTGTTGATAAGGGAATTTTGAATAGCTTGATACAAAAAAACCTATTGGCAATGTTTTCCAATAGGCACGATATTAAAATCAAAAATAGTATTCTTGATTCATTTAATGTTTTTTAGTTTTTCATATAAATTTCCTACTTAATTATACTTCCTTCTCATAAATAAAATCATCCATCACAAATCCTGAACCAATCGTAACGGTGCGTTCAGAAACACGCGTAAAGCCGCGATGCTCATAAACAGCGATCGCCTGCTGGTTTTGTTTGTTGACGTTTAAATGCAGTGTTTTGCCTGAGGCGATCTCCTCATACCAATCAAAGACTTGGCTGGCATAGCCTTTGCCTCTAGTGGATTGATGGAGATACAATTTACTTAAATAAATCTGTTGCTGCGTTTCTTCATACGCTGTATATCCTACTGCTCGGTCTCCTTCTAATAACAAAAGATAGACTGCTCCTTGCTGGACTTCGTTTTGAATCGCTGCTGGTGATTGGTAATGAGCCAGCATATACGCGACTTGATCGGACCCAATGATAGGTGTAAACACTTCTGGCCAGATTTCTTTGATCAAACGATCCAACGTTTGGAAATCTTCAGGTGATTGAATGATTTTTTTTGTGATTGCCATAAGAACCCCTTCTTTCTGCTGCACGAAACAAAAAATCGTTTATAAATATCTCTATTATAAGGGATAAGGAAAAAAAAGAAAGGGCACGTGGAACAAAGACCCCAAAATGTCTCAAAAGATGGTAAACTAGAAGTGAAAAAATGGTGACGAAAAGGAGGTAGCAACACGATGCAGCTCTTGCAACTACTTTTACTGGCAATCATTTTTGTTTCGTTCTTCATGGCGTTGATTGGCTGGGTTTTATCGATGACCAACGGCTTGATCTTCTCTCGTTCTCCTCAGCAATTTAAAGCGCATGCCCATGATCCTAACTATGAAAAACAACGACAAGCAGGCAAGCGCTTGAAAGAGATTATATTCCGACGCATTGTTCCTCTAGGAATAGCCTCTTTGATCATCTATGGGTTAATCGCACTATTAAACGTCCTTTAAAAGTTTTTAAAAAGACTCAAACAAATTTAAAAAAAACCGGCATCTTTTCCTGTTGATCAATGCGCCTTTCGCTTTCGCTGAGGGGAACATCAATGCATAAGATGCCGGTTTGTTTTTTATTTACTTACTGCTGCTTTTGAGGCTTGAACTTTTTTCAGTAAAGCGAAGAGGACTTGGCTATCATCAATAGCCGCAATATATTGTTGGCAAAGTGCCATCATTTCTGTTTCATCCATTTTATCTAAAGAAATAACTAATTCATTTTCTACTACCTGCTTATTATTCATAGGGCTCCCTACTTTCTTCCTTTGTTACCTCTAGTTTGCCATGAATGAGCAGGTTCCGTAAGAACTTTTCAGTTTACAAACAGGAAACGGGTGGTTTACATCCTTGTCCTATCAAGGTTTTGCCAGAAAATTTATTCGGTAGCAGGCTCGATGTGGATGTCAGTATCAAACACCTGAAAACGATCAGCTAAGAGATCTTCAATAGCATCTGCAACGTTGTGACTCTTTTCAACCGTCAAAGATTTGTCCATCGTCACGACGACATCGAGAAAAACATTGGCGCCATACATTCTTCCTCGAATCGATTTGACAGATTTCACTTCAGAAAAACCAGCGATTGCCGCTTCATACTCCACGACTAACGATTCATCAAACCCATCAGAAAGTGAAAAGGCACTCTCACGAAAAATATCGACGGCGGTTTTGATAATCAAAAGAGCTACCACGATCGCAGTCAAACTGTCCAACCAACCGATACCAAATGAGGCGGCAAAAATAGCGATCGCCGTTCCAATACTCGTCCACGCATCGCTGCGGTTGTCTTTAGCAGCTGCTAGCAGAGCGGAGCTTTTTACGCGAGCGGATAATCGCTTATTATAGTAATACATGCCATACATCAAAATAGCTGAAATGATACCGACGACTGCCGCGATCATATCGGGACTTTGCGTTTCTCCGAGTAGAATCGTTTGAATGGAGGACCATAAGACCTGCAGACCGACTGCCAGCATAATCAAGGATGTTACGAGACTTGCCACGTTTTCTGCTTTCCAATGACCATATTTATGGTCTTCATCTGCTGGCTTTTGAGCCAAACGCAAACCAATCAAGACAGCGATCGACGCTACGATATCCGTCGCATTGTTCAACCCATCTGCCCATAGTCCTTCAGAGTTTGCCAAACGACCGATGGAAAGTTTGGCGATGGAAACCAAAATGTAAGCAACGATACTTAAGATGGCGCCTCTTTCTGCTTGTTTTAATTCTGCGTATCTTGTTTGATTCATGTCATCCCCTCCAAATAGTCAACTTGAAAATAATAGCTGAAATTTTCACAGTTTGCATCATTTATTTGAGAGATTTTATTTTTTAGGAGCGGCAAACATTCACTTCTAGTGAAACGAATTTCTGTTCTGAGGACACCAAAAAAGCAGGACCCATAAGGGACTCCTGCTTTTTCTACTTTTTCTTTCACAAAGAAGCATGGCTACTCATTCACCAACAACTGGCGATTTCTTTCACTGAATTTCTCATTGTGGGATGAAACCATCGCCTGTGGGACACTGGTCGGCTCTAAATAGTGTTTGATTTGGTTGACTGCTTGCGCAGCATCTTGAAAGGCTCCCGCCAAAAGATTCACTTTGCCTTTGAAATAATGAATGTCGCCTGCCGCAAAAACACCAGGATGGCTAGTTTTTGTAGGAATCTCGCAATTGAGGTAAAAGTCTTCATGGCGTGCAAGATCAAAGGAGACTTTATCTAACAAGCCACTGTCACGGTCATACCCGTGTTGGATCAGTAGATGATCGCATAAAAAATCGATCGTTTCATGGTTGGCACTGTTTTTTAGTCGTAGAACCATATTGAATGTTTCGGCTTGATTCACCCCATCGATGGTGTGATTCATCAGCACTTGAATCCCTTCTGCTTTCATCTTCTTTACTTGTGCTTCATGAGCTTTCAATTTTTCTCCTCGGTAACACAGGGTGACTTTGGCACCATAAGACACTGCTTCGATCGCATAATCCACTGCCGCATCACCGCCGCCAGAGATCACTAGATGCTTGCCTTGGATCGCTTGCTGGTCAGGAAACTGATAGTGGATATAGTTGTCGACATTATTATGGATGAAACATGGCAATTTTTGCGGAGAAACGACACCGCCGCCGATACAGACTAAAACGGTGCGTCCAACATGGGTCCTCCCTTGGTCATCCACTGCATAAAAAAGGTCGTCTTCCTTGGTCAATGAAATGATTTTCGTTTTCAGATAGATCGTTGGATCAAACAACTTGGCCTGTTCAATCAAGTGTTCTTTGACTTTCTTTCCCTTGGTGGGCGGCAGTGCACCCACATCCCAGACCATTTTTTCAGGATAGAAATTGATCTTCCCGCCTAATTCGGCTTGTGCTTCAAACAATACGACCGATAGATCACGTAATCCAGCATAAAAACTCGCATAGAGTCCAGTGGGTCCTCCGCCGATAATTAGAACATCTGCTATAGTGGTCATTGGCTAGCCTCTCTTTCGTAAATGAAAATCATTCTCAATTAGTTAGTTCGATTATAGACAACGATCGTCCATTTGTAAAGAATTTTCTGAAAACAAATTAATTATATTTACCAATTATTTTTCTTTACATTGTAAAGAAAAAAGCCTTTTCCTGAACTTCTGGTAAAAAAAAGATGAGCAGATTGTTATTTTTTCTCATTTTATCTAGTGATATATTTGTGATCGTCCCTGACTTCAAGGTATACTCTTAGAAAGTAGGTGAAAAAATGGAAGTTGAAAAATGTTACGCGCCCTTACCGGACGGGTCTGTCCTCTATTACGAGAAAACCGGTTCAGGACGCCCTCTTTTTTTATTGCACGGAAATGGCGGCAGCAGTGCCTATTTCTCAAAGCAGGTCGACGCCTTGCGTCAAAAACATCAACTGTATTTAATCGATAGTCGAGGGCATGGCAAATCCACTAATACGCAGAAGAAAATCGATTTTTTTAAAATGGCAACAGATCTTTTAGCAATTATTCAGCAAGAAAAGCTAACGAAAATCGCCTTACTAGGATTTAGCGATGGTGCCAATCTGGCGATGGTCTTTTGCCATCTCTACCCAGAGCATGTCAGCTGCATGATTTTAAACTCTGGCAACACGGAACCGCGAGGTGTGAGGCTCTTTTCTCGAATCGGCAGTGTCTTGCAATATCTGATCGTTTGGCTTTGTTCCCCATTCTCAAAAGGAATGCGGGGCTTTCTCCCTATTTTGGGATTGTTGTTTCGTCCAATCGGTTTATCTACAGCCGATTTGAATCACCTCAGTGTGCCGACATTGATTTTGGTCGGCAAACGTGATTCGATCAAGCTTTCCCATTCTTTTTATATTGCAAACAGTATCCCTCAGTCCAATTTTATCGTCGTCAAAGGACAAGGACATAGTTTTGCACGAAAGAATCCAGAGGTATTTAACACGAAAGTATTATCTTTTTTAGAAAAGGTCGGTGAATAACTATGAGAATCTTTACTTGGCTCCGCGACCACCGCTCACTGTTTAAAACACTCTTCTTGATTGCAGTAGCCGTGATCGTGTTGGGCGAACTGCTTTCATTAAGCAAGACGATCTCCATTGATCAATTAAAAGAGTTGTTTGCGCAACTGGCACTTTGGCGAGTGGCATTAATGGCTGTCATTGGGTTATTATGTGTCTTGCCAATGGTCTTATATGACATTGTCTTGAACCGCCTATTAGGGGACAAACCTGATCGCCGTTATTTGCTGGAAACCAGCTGGATCATCAACACTATGAACAACTTAATCGGCTTCGGCGGCTTCATCAGCATCGGATTACGCTCGGAATTTTACGGCAAAGGAAAAAAAGGCAAAGAAGTTGCCCAAGCAATTTCGAAGATTTTTATTTACCTGATGTCTGGTCTTTCGATTTTATCCCTTGCTGCACTAGCCTTCGTCTTATTTGGTCCAACGACAGATTATCTGCAACAGTATTGGATCTGGCTTTTAGGCGGTAGTCTTTATTTTCCAGTTGTCTATGCCCTTAGTTTTTCCAAAAAAAATGCTTACTTAGGTGGACTGCAACGGCGTGATCGTCTGCAGTTGATCGCCGCTTCCTTATTAGAATGGCTAGGTGTTTTTGCAGCCTTCTTTACGACTGGTCTCTTGATGGGCATCTCGGTGGATGTGTTTCAATTGTTGCCACTTTTCATCGCTGCCTCCGTGATTGGGATCGTTTCGATGATTCCCGGAGAACTTGGAACCTTTGATGTAATGATGATCATGGGAATGGGCTCACTGCAGATTCCCCGTGAAAGTGTCATTGCTTGGCTGTTGCTTTTCCGCCTGTTTTATTACATCATTCCCTTTTTGATCGGTTTGCTTTTTTTCTCAAAAAATGTCGGCGTCTCCCTCAACCAGCGCTTTTCTGGTATTCCAAAAAGCTTGTTGTTGGAAGTGTTCCACAAGATCGAAGTGTTGCTGCTTTATTTGACGGGAACGATGTTGGTGCTCTCCGCCACGATTCCAGAAGCCTTTGATCAAATCAAATGGTTAGCCCACCTCAATCCGATTCGCTTGAATTTTGTGATGCAGTACCCGAGTATTTTTCTCGGTTACCTCTTTTTAATTGCCGGTCGAGGGATATCTGCCCGTGTCAGTCGCGCGTACGTGCCGACGCTTTTGTTGATTGCAGCAACAATCGGTTATGCTATTTTTGCGGGCTTCCGTTTTTCGACCATGCTGTTTCTTCTATTATTATTAGCAATCATGATTTTTTCAAAAAGCGAGTTGTTCCGTAAACAACTCGTCTTCTCGTGGGAATGGCTGACGATCGATGGTTTGTTAATTGGTTCGTTGACGATCCTCTATGTCATTATCGGGGTCTACAATATGCCTCATATCAATCGACATCCAACGCATCACCATTCGATGGATTTTTTGCTTTTCCCTTCTGAAAAATTATGGCTGCAAGGGTTCGTTGCGATTTTATTCGTCGCCATTGCGATGCTGCTGTTTGCCCGGTACTTGATGGGACCAAAACACCAATTAGGCGTCAGTGCTGCCACTGATAAAGTGAAACATGTTTTAAATACTTACGGTGGCAACAGCGACAGCCATCTGGTGTATCTAAAAGACAAGAAAGTATACGTGTATCCAGAAATTGGCGAGCCGACGGTCTTTTTTCAATTTACGACCTTTAATAACAAATGTTTAGTCATGGGGGATCCTTCTGGGAAGCAAGCAGACTTTCCACAGGCACTGGAAACTTTCTTAACAGAAATGGATCAATGGAATTATCTGCCGGTCTTTTATGAAAGTAGTGAAGAAATGGTGATGCTGCTGCATGAATTTGGGTATGACTTTATCAAATTCGGTGAGAAAGCTTATGTGGATCTACCTAGCTTCACCCTCTCAGGAAAGAAAATGAAGGGACAGCGAGCATTGAACAATAAGATTACTAAAGAAGGCTTTACTTTTGATGTGCTCACCCCACCCTTTTCAGCCGAAACATTTGCAACGCTTAAGGAAATTTCTGACAACTGGCTAGATGGACGGAAAGAAAAAGGGTTCTCCCTTGGGTTCTTTTCAGAATCCTATCTAAGCACCGCACCAATTGCTGTCGTCCGAAATCAGCAACAGGAGATCGTCGCATTCGCTTCCTTTATGCCCACCTATCAAACAGGCCTAGCATCCATTGATTTGATGCGCCACGATCCTGAAAAAGCGCCGAATGGAACGATGGATTTCTTGTTTATTCAGCTATTCGACTATTTTAAAGAACAAGGCTACCAACAATTTGATTTAGGCATGGCACCATTAGCCAACGTTGGTACTTTCCGCAGCAGTTTCTTGCAAGAGCGGATCGCCTATCTCGTTTACACCTTTGGTTCTCGTTTCTATTCTTTTGAAGGGTTACGCGAATACAAACAGAAATATGCCGCTTCTTGGTCCCCTCGCTACATTTTATACTCTCGGGATAGTTGGATCGGGTATGTCATGATGGCCCTCTTGATCGTCGATAATCAATCGGCGGAAAAAACGAAGTAAAAAAGGTTCCCATACTCCTCTTTCTTTTCGGAGTATGGGAACCTTTTTCAATTGTTGTGCTTAACTTATTCAGCCGATTTAGATGGTGCATTTTCCCAAAGTTGTTTGACGACTGGAATATTTCCCAGTTCCGTCATATTTGATGGCAGAATGACCGTATTGGTATTGCTATTCACCACATCTCTGAAGGCTTCGATCCCTAGATATGATAGTGAGCGCTCGTCGAGCTGGCTTTCTTTGATTGCTTCATTGATGGCTAAAATCCGTTTGCGTTCAGCTTCAGTGATTTTCGCGATTCGTTCTGCTTCCGCCTCGGCATCAATCCGTACACGCTTTGCCCGCGCCTCGGCATCGATTTGAGTTTGTTCCGCTCGGGCTTCGGCGTCGATCGTCATTTGAGAAGCTTTGGCTTCTGCACTCAAGACTGAAGAAGATTTCTCACCTTGGGCTCTTGTGATCATCGATTCTTTGTCTCTAGAGGCAGTGATCAATTTGTTCATTGATTCAATGATTTCTTGCGAAACTTTGATTTCCCCAATGTTGATTCGGTCTATCGCTAACCCATAGCCTGCCGTGATATCTTTGATTGAAGTAAACAATGCTACGTTGATTTCTTCAGTCCCATTTAAAACTTCATTTAAATCCATTTTCCCGATGATTCCCCGCAAGTTAGATTGGGCATCTTGGATCATTGAAACAACGGAGTTTTCATTTTCGTAGACAAAGGCACGCACATCTGTGACATGGTATTTGATTGCTTCATCAATTTGAACGATTACATTATCTTTTGTGATTGCACTTTGGGGTTCGATCTCCAAAGGAATCTGTTTCAAGGACACTCTTTCTCTAACTGTATACAAAATCGGAACAAGAAAATGAAGCCCTGGTTCCAACGTTCGAACGTACTTCCCAAAACTTTCGACAACTTTGACTTCCCCTTGACGAACGATCACAGCAGTGCTTGCAATCAGCCAAATCAGAATCACTAATACTAAAATAACTAAAATAATTTGGATAATGATCATTGTAAAAACCCTCTTCCATTTTCAAATAATGTATTGTTTACACGGGTCAATAAGACACCGTTTTCAACCCCGATAATCTCTAACATGACATTTTCAGCAGGAATCCCTGCAATCACCCGATATTCTGTATAGGTGCCATAAAGCCGTATATAGCCTGAATAATGATCCGTCAACGATCGAAAATAGCGCCCTACCGCTCGTTTTTCCATATAATCTACGATGATTTTCACCCTCTTTGCCTTCATGCAGTAAATTTGAAGCTTCAAACTCATTTGTTAATCTATTACAAGTGTTACTAACTATGATAGCACGTTTCACCCAAGAGAACAGTAAACTTATGCTGATTCCGGTTTTTTTTAGAAAAAAAACATAGAACGAAAACCAATTCCTTGCATTTTTCAATTAAATTGCATACAATTTAATTGTACAAAATATAAAAATCAGGAGTGAAGAAATGATGAAAAAAATGTATTCGACTAAAATGATCAACACTGGTGGCCGTTCAGGAGAAGTACACAGTCCCGATCATTCATTTGAGCTAAACATCACTGCACCTGGCAAACGTGTCGAAAATGCTACCAATCCAGAACAACTTTTTGCAGCTGGTTTTAGTGCTTGCTTCAACAGTGCCCTTGAATTGGTGAAAAGCAGCAAAGGAATCGATGGTGCTTCTACGGTGAGCGCACAAGTGACCTTATACGCAGAAAGCGAATCCAGTTTTGTCTTGGGTGTTGAGATCGAAGGTCAAATCGAAGGATTGTCAACAGAAGAAACACAAGAATTGCTTGAGATCGCTCATACCGTATGTCCTTATTCAAAAGCCACAGCTGGCAACATTGAAGTGACTGTCAAAGCCGTTAGCGAGTAGACTTTCGTTGAAAAAACAGCTATGATAAGAGGCGGATATTAGAAAAAGGGGTGAAAACATGAATGTCTTAGCGTTAGAAAACCAATTGTGTTTTCCTCTATACGCCGCTTCAAAAGAAATTATCAAACAGTACAAAGACTTACTGGACCCGTTGAATTTGACCTATACCCAATATTTAGTGATGTTGGTGTTATGGGAAGAGGAAGCGATCAGTGTCAAAGAATTGGGGAAGCAATTATGTCTAGATTCTGGCACACTGACACCGGTTTTAAAAAAGCTTGAAGCAAAAGGATACCTAGTAAGAAATCGAAATCAAGACGATGAACGTTCCTTGCGGGTCACATTGACTGATTTAGGCAAAGGACTCCATGAACAAGCGCTAGAGATCCCCTACAAAGTAACTGAATTCTTGCCCCTTGAACCGGAAGAACTGTCAGTCCTCCACGAGTTGACGACCAAAATGGTACAAAAATTTCAAGAACAAGAAAAATGATCCGCTGTTTTCACAGTGGATCATTTTTTTATCTTTTAAACCTTCACTAACAAACAGCGAAGAAAACGGGATGACCTACGAAGCTTTGGTTTTCAATTCGCCAATAACATTAAGCAATTGAGTTATTTGTTCTGGGTCTTCAATTTTTTTGATCGCAATTTTTACCAGTTCAAAAATTTGTTCCTCCGTCAAACCACTTTGCAAAACCTCCAATTCGGTGACAGCTGGTTGGAAACGACGAGCCAAAACTGACCCACTCATCTTGATACTTGCGATCTCAAGTATCCCTTTATTGACTAACTTACGAATCACTGACAATGACGTGTTGCGATTCAAGCCGAAGCGTTCACTAAATTCGGTACAGCATAGCGGCTCATCCACAGCCCAAAAACAAACTAAGACTTCCCACTCTTTTTTTGAAAAACTCAAGTAATCCATAACTGCTCCTTTCCATGCCAATCAGGCTGGTTCTTATTTTCTAATCAAAACAATCGCAGCTATTGACATAAGCTATCTATCCTCTACATTTTACGATTGTTTTTTCTTTCACTAAAAGGATTATATACCAATAATAATCTATTTTATTCATAATTTCAAAATAATTTTTATTTTAATGATAAATAACACATTTAATTCTCCTTCTTCTCCATAAAAAAAAAGCGACTAGATGCGCTAGTCGCTTTCTTTTCTATCAAGTGATCCTAAGAAGAACCGCTTATTGGATGTTGAAGATCAGGCTTTCGTGCTCTTTTTCTTTTAAGGAATAGCCACAAAACTCTTTATTCAAATTCGGATAATCGCGTTCGATCATCTGAATAACCTCGATTTCCGTCAAAAATTTGTCTTCCGACAATTGCAGCGAGTTCAACAAGACAAAGCGTGAGTCATAGCCTAAAATCTCTGGCATCAATTGCCAAAAATTTGAGTGATCAATTTGTTGGATCGTTTCTTCAAAGTTAGCAATCAATTTTTGTACATGATCATAGACTTTGGGATAATCAGATTTTAACAAATCCAACAGTGCTTGATCGACCACCTTATCCAAATAAGCCTTTGTGTCCGTATAGATTATTGAAGAAATCACTTATTTCATCAATCCTTTCATTCAAATGCCATATTCGACATCGTCAAGGATGGCTCCCTGTTCCTATATATAGCATATTATCGGTGATTTTCGTTCTCAGATTAAGGATAGAATCAAGAAAAAAAGGAGAAGTCGTTTTTTGATTCCTCAATCTTACTCCACAATAGCAAAATTTTGCTGAACTGATAAGCAAAGCGAATCAGCAACATCTGAAAATGAGAAATTTGTCAGATTACCCTCCTTTTTTAGATAGATTGCCTCTCTTCTATACGAAAAATCAACCGCCAAGGATCGCATCCCTTATCAGCGATCGATTTGAAACAAACAACTAGCAGCCCTTATTGCCCTTCACAAAAAACGGAGACAGCATAATTTCAGACAGAACCTTCAGCAACATGTATAATTAAAGTAGAGAAAGTCATCAAAATAAACGAGACGAGGAGTGGAGCAAAGATGAAGAACCATTGTAAATGCGGCAAGAAGTTAACTGGCAATGAAAAAAGCTGTCCGGACTGCAAACGAAAAAAACAGCAAACTTTAGATTCCTTGGAAAAATTCGTTAAATACGGCAGTTTTGCTTTAGCAGGCCTATCATTAGTTTTAAAAATTGCGAAAAGTCGACAAGCTTAGCATTGATCGACTGAGAACTTTAATAAAAAAAACGCCGTAATGGCGTTTTTTTATTTGTCTACAATCGTACTCTCCAACTGCCAATTGACCGTACCTGAATAGGTACCAGGTTCTATCAAATCCAACTTGGGAACAAAGCGAAAGTAGCAATCATATTCCTGAAGATCCAGAGTTAAGTCCGTTGATCCTGTTGGCTGCTGTTGGAAAATCACTTGTTCTTCAGAAGTGACAGAAGCCACCAGCTGATTGGTCACCGGATCATAGAGGACCAATTGGATTTCATCCGCTAATTGTTGCTGATTTTGCATAAAATCAGTCATCTGGCCGCTTAACTGCCAGGTCCCTTCGCTGGTATTGCTGACAGACAAAAGGGCTTCTTGATCAAAAGAAATCGTTAAATAAGCAAAGCCATCGTCTCTGATGGATCGTGCGAGTTCATTCAAGGTCACTGCCGCTGCGTTGATTGAAGCAGGCGCACGCTCAAATACCACGATCCCTCGAAAGTCAATGCCATAATAACGTGTCGCCGATCGATTGCCTTCTGTATCGATCACATAAGACGCAAGATAATAGGTTGTGCCCGGTTCTAGATCTGAGGTGTCTAGTGCCAATGTATCCGACAATGGCTCCGACAATGTTCCCCGTTCAACCAACGCTGCTTCAGAGAAATCCGTTTCGGTGATTGTCTTATCCTCCGTAAAGAAATCCGTGACATATATTTTGGCTTGGGTCGAATTTTGGTCATCAATCGTGATCGGTATGTAGGAATTGCGCTTTTGCCGCACGATCTGCAGGTCTGCTTTTGCTTCTGCCAATGACGCCGAACCTGTTGAAAGAGTCGGTGGAAAGGATCCGGTCATTTGATAATAATGAGTTTCTGGATCACCTGTTGTCATACTGGAAACAAACGCATTTCCATTAAAAACAGTTTGGACAGGGATGGCTACATCTAAATTCTGATCGAGCGGAGCTTCTGTGTAATTGACGGAAAAGTGAACGATGTATTCATTCCCTTTGACCATGTCGGGCAGTGTCACAACCAATTGTCCATTTTCAATGGCAAAGGGCAAGGCAGTTCCGCCTTCAGGCATGCCATTAACCATGATTTCACTGGCTTTCCCAAAATAAACCGCCTCGGGAACTAATGATAGTCCTTCTGGAAAAAGCGATGAGAGCAAGATTCCCGATTCCAAGTCAGCTAGATCACTGGTGCTTTTATAGGAGAGATAGGTCGCATAAGTAATGGTTTTGCTATTGTCGACAGTGGCTGGCTGGGCAAGTGCCGTACCAGTATCCAACAATAGTTTGACTGGGTCTTTTTCAAAAACACCGGTTCGCATATCAAGTTCTACTAGTCCTTCAACATCGACAAAGGCCACAGCTTTTTCTTGAACATAGCCCCCGTTTGCACCTGTAAAACCAAAATAGACCGGTGCACTATTGGTGAGATTCAAATTCGATTTGAAGGTGTCATCAACAGGAACCGTCACATCAACACCGAAATCTGGTACGGTGTAACGCAACGTTTGCGTCGGCTGATCAAAGACTACTGTAAAAATATGCCACTGCCCATCGGAAATATCTGGTACGGATATCGTATCTCGATGGTTTAAGACTTTGTCAATAATCAGCCAACCATCGGTGGTATATGCGTCATTTGAACCTGGAAAATTCCAAGCGATATGATGGCCGGAAGGAACATCACGATCCATCATTCCGTCCCCCGTCAACCCTGCATTATTATAAAATGTATCGAATTCAATCGCAAAACTTTGCGGGATTGCCCCCGTACTTAAAGGAGTCGCTCCTCCCGAATTTGACCAGACGCCAATCGTCGGTCCTGCTTGTTCTGCCAGCGCATTTAAACCATTGCTTTGCATCACAAAAGCGAGCCCATCGCTGTCCGTTGCTGTATTATCGATACAAAATGCCATTTCTAACCGAAAAGAACGAGTAAAAGAAACCGGCTTATTGAACCAGACACCACCACTGGAGTTGGTGGTAGCTCCATCATTAATCTGAACATAATTGACGCCCGGTTTTCCTTGTGGCGACCCCGCTTGTCCCACAGGAGTGATCAGAGAATCGTCAATCGCTAACGTAGGAAAATCTGGCGCAGATACCGCAGCATGGACGATTTCTTGTTTCCCACATAGCAGCAAAATGCTAAAAAAGAACACATAGCCCCATCGGATAATGCCAAACTTTTTCATCACTGTCCTCCGCTTTCTTCATTCTGATTCTTCTTGCACTGCCAGCCTAACATCTGCTTCTGCTTTTTTACGTCTCCTATATAAAATGAACAAGAGAAGTAGAACAAACAGGAAGAGAAGTAGCCCTCCTGCATAGAACCAGTATTGTTTTTGAAGATACGCTGCACCTAATGTTGTCTGACGGTTGATAAGGTTGGCTTGCTTGCGATCAACCACCACCGAATCCTCAAACACCCACGTTCCTTTAGGCGCATTCAACTCGATCCGTAACAGATAGGTCCCCGGTTCGAGAATGTTCTGATCAAAGGCACTAAACAGCTCCAAAACCGAATTCGGAGCTATTTGAAAATTCTCTGCAGAAAACCCACCGACCTTGTTGCCGCTGTCTTGCTCGCGTATCACGGTTTTGACAGTGATGTTGCCAAAGGCTGTGGGCTGATCATTGCGGATCCTACTTTTGAGAGCTGTAGAACCATATCTTTCCACCGCCTCAGAATTGATCAAAGACAATTGAGGATCAGGCATGGTTGCCACATTCTGACGCAAGCGGATCCCTTGTTGAATTTTATAGTTGGCTTGCAGATTTGTTTGCTGACTTTCAGTTGTTTCCGCCGGTTCTTCTTCAAAGGCAAACACACCAAGTATTTCTCCTGCAAATTCTTTTGCCTTCATTGAAAGGGTAAAATGGACCTGACGACTTTCTCCAGGGTCAAGCTGGATCGTCTGTCTCGGATTTTCAATCAATTGACTAAACGAGATTCCTTTGTTCTCTTCGGCGGTCTGTTCTGCTTGGTACGCGATGATCCCAGTAGAGGCCGTATAACTATTTAGTGCTGCTGCTTTAATGGTCAACGGCTCTGAACTTGTATTATGAAGGGCAACGGTCAAATTCTGTTCGGTCTCATGATTTACCAGTAAGTCGAAATAAGTGACGTCACTGACTTGATTTTGGGGAAGTTCAGGGGTTACAGTGAACCGTGTGGTCTGTGCATGACCGGTGACTTTCGTAAAGCAACACAAACTGATAAAGAAACTAATGAGTACGAAGCACTTGATTTGTTTTTTCATTGTCGCCCTTTCCTTGCTATTCTGCTTGATAGGTGTTTGATAAGGTCCAAGTGATCGTTCCACTATAAGTGCCGCTGTTCACATTTTGTTTTGGTACGGTTAATGAAGCATTGGAAAAGTTAAAGTCATTGGTTGCTAAGCCGGTCGTCCCATTAGCTGAAGCGATCAATGTAGGTTCTGTTGCCCCTACCATCAATTCGGTGCCCGATACTAGCGCTGCATCGCCAGAAGCCGTTGAACCATTTAAAGTGACTTTGGCATTTGCTAGCTCGTTATCGCTGGCATTCGTCATTTTCGATAATTGCGCCGTCAACTGCCAGCCAGCTTGATTTGGTCCACGGTAATCCGTGATCGATGTCACTTCATTCGACGTTGTTTGAATCACTTGTTCATCGGTAGCGATCTCTTGGATACTGCTTGTACCGAAGTTAAAATTGGTCACCTGATCCAGTGACAAGATTCCTTGTTCGATCGTTAGCGTTGCTTGACTCGTCATTGAAGCCGTTGGATTCGCTTCTGCTGCAGCTGCCGCAGTGGGCGCCATTCCTAAACCCATTCCGACCAAACCTAACATTACTGCCTTTTTGTTCATTTTCATCTCTTCCTTCACTTTTTTTAATGAGAAACCGAGGTTGATCGAAAAAAACAGCCTTAAAAAATAATAATTTAATTGGTGTTTTTTCATTCTATTCTCATCTATCATAAGTATAATCCATCATGGTTATCATACGGTTCACAGATTTAGCGTAAAAAAAACGCCAAAAAGGAGAATCCCTTATGTATCGAGAATTCATTTCTCCCGCAGAAGAAAAGAAATTAGAGATTTTCAAAGTTGTCTGCAATTCCAATGGCGTGACATTGGTCCAACTGTCAGAAGTTTTGAACATCCCACAAAAAAGTCTTCAAAAATATATTTATTTTTTAAATGAAGATTTGCAGCTGCTCTCCCCTCACCTGCTTCTATCAAAAAATCATTACAATCAGTATTTTGTTGAGCGAGCAGAGGATGATGAACCATTCTATGCAAAATTGATGTATCATTACTTGCTCAACTCCACACAATATACCTTGATTCACTACTTGATTGGGCGCCCGCAAATGACCTTGACGCAATTATGTTTGGATTTGCATGTCAGCCAATCGCATATGTATCGGTTGATCAAGAAAATCAACCAACTATTGGAAAAATTTCAAATCCAAATTCGAACAGACCTGAATAATCGCATCGTTCTTGCTGGAAAAGAGCTAGATATCCGTATTTTCACCTACAGTTTCTTGACTCAAAGCGCGCCAGCTGACTTGTGGCTATTGCCGAGCGTTTCCCATAAAAATGTCGAAGAGTTTACAGCGTTCTTTGCTATTTCTCACTTTGATCCGTTGACGAAAAATAAACTCGCTGCATTTTGGCAAGCAGTGGTCAGCCGAACGATCCAGAAAAAATATTTACCGCCGATTCCTGAAAAATACATGGGATTGATGAATTTCTATTGTTTTTTACCAGAAGAAATTCTCGAATCACTTTTTTTGAGTGCCGATTATGCCTCAGAAAAGATGCTTCAGTCAGAGTATCTTTACTTGAATTTCTTTTTGCATGTCTTTTTGCCAGGGGTTGTTCCCCAAGAAAAGAATCAAACGATCATCCAAGAGATCAAACATTCTGATACTGATCTTGTGCGCTTTTTCACCTCAATGATCAAAGATTGGCACGATACCTTTGCTCCAAGTCAAGAAGTCGCCGAATTTGAAAAACTATTAAGCAGCTGTCTGCTGGTCTTCAATCTATCGATCATTATCGGCATCGATCTTCTGGAAGTGTGGCAGCTCGAACACCAACTGTTGACCGAAAACACTCCTTCGAAAGACAAAACCTATGAAGCAATCTGCAAGCTTTTACTGACCCATGTTGAAAGGTATCCATTTGCTGACTTGGACAAAGAGTATTTTGAACAGACACAGTTGCCTTATCTTGCGCATCTCTTGTTTTTAGAAACACAGATGAATACGCCCCCGACCGTGTCGATCTATATTCAAACGACGATCCAATACCGCACGAAGCAAATGATCGAGACAAGGATCCGTTCGATTTATTCCAAAGCTTCAGTGACTTTTGTTAACCAGATGGAAGCAGCCGATCTATTGATCACCGATAGTTATGAAGAAGTAATTTTTTCCGAAAAATTAGTCTTACTGTCTAACCTGCAAGCCGAACAAGAGTGGGCAGCCGTTTTTGCAAAGATCAATCAACTGATGATGTCCAAGATGTTTGCCAAACAAGGAAAGTAAGCTGCCGATTCCATTTTCATCCCAAAAAAAAGCCCGAGCATCTTTGCTCGAGCTTTTTTCCTACAAATTTAGCCAGGGATTGTTAAGCGAAGAAGCTACCACCCGTTACACTGTACACTTGACCAGTTACATAGCTTGCTTCACCAGAGGCTAGGAAAACATAGACTGGCGCTAATTCGACTGGTTGTCCAGCACGTTTCATCAATTCTTTTTGACCAAATTCTGGGATCGCAGATTGTGGTTGTCCACCAGAAATTTGAAGTGGCGTCCAGATTGGACCAGGCGCAACGGTATTGACCCGAATGCCTTTTTCACTTAATTGCGCAGCTAGCCCTTTACTAAAGGAAGTAATGGCACCTTTCGTGGCTGCATAGTCTAAAAGATGGGCGCTTGGTTCCGCACTTTGGATCGAAGTGGTCGTGATGATGCTTCCACCAGCTGGTAAGTAATCCAATGCTTCTTGGACTGTCCAATACATCGAGATGATATTCGTTGTAAAGGTGTCTTGAATTTGTTGCGTAGTCAACTCTTTGATGTCCTTCACCGCTTGTTGCATCCCAGCATTTAGAACCAATGTATCTAACCCGCCTAATTCTTTGGCTGCTTCATGAACCAATTGACGAGCGAAGGTTTCATCTTTCAAATCTCCTGGGATCAAGACGGCTTTGCGTCCAGCTTTTTCAATGACTGCTTTGACTTCTTGCGCGTCTTCTTCTTCAAAAGGAAGATAGTTGATTGCAACATCGGCGCCTTCTTTGGCAAAAGCGATCGCTGCTGCTCGACCAATACCAGAATCACCACCGGTCACTAATGCTTTGCGTCCAGCTAATTTGTCTGAACCTGAGTAGCTTTCTTCCCCGCAATCAGGTACTGGCTGCATCTTTCCTTGAATCGCCGGTGCTTTTTGCACCTGTTTTTCAAATGTGCCATCATAATACTTCGTTAACGGATTGTTGATTTTTTCTGACATGCTCGTTTCCTCCTTGATTATTTCTACTTCTTATTTGTCATCGTTTGTTATGACCTTACTTAAAAGTGTAAAGGAAGATGGAGGGAATGAGAAACGAAACGCTCACCAGAAAAAAAGCATCCGTAAGAAAACAGATGCTTAGTAAAACGAAAATGCTGCATGACTCAGCAGTGAAAACGCCCCCAGGTATCTCATCATTCTGCTGGGAAATCATAGTGAAATTTTTGTGTGCAGTGGTTGATTTTGCTACTTTTCTAGCAGTTCGAGGAGTGCCCGACGAAAGGCCTCCATCTCCTTTGCGGTCTGTAGAAAAACATCGGGATGACTGTGGTGGCTGTCGATCATCCAGCGTTTGGTGTCTGTAACTTTAAGAAGATCTGCTACTAAGGCGTCCGTTTGCTTCGGTTGAGCAGCGTGGGCTGTCTTCAAAAGATAAAAATCTTCAATTCCCCGTTGGAGTTGCTTATATCTTAGAGACAACAATATATGTCCGTGATTCCCAGGATAGACGAAACAAAGATCACCAATCGGTAGTGAGCTCGTGTTGTATCGAATATCGGTCCGAGCCTGTTCTGGCCAGCAATTGTATGCCCAACGCAGAAAGCCGTCTGTTTTGAACTGATACGATAAGATTCCTTGCATTCGCGTTTCTAACAAGGGACTATGCAAAAAGGTATTCGGTTTGTCGGGATAATTGCAGACATAGTACTGCATCTTCCCTGGATGGCTTTTTATCAGTGATTCGTAATGGTTGCAAGTACAGTAATAGGAAGTCACAGGATGATCGATCACTGGCAGCAGCTCAAACAATACGTCTTCTTTATCAAAAGCAGCTTTGATCTGGATCGACGGATCAATTTCTTTTAAGACCGCTAACGAGGCTCGGAAACTGTCGATTTGCTGTTTCTTCGGTTCGTCAGAAACGATGCGAACCTTCTCCCATAGATTCTTCCCTTTAAAATAATCAAATACTTGGCGTAGATACTCCTGCAAATCAGCTTTTTGATTGAGAAAGCCAAAGGTGCCTTTTCCCTCATCGTAAAAGCGAATCACCAACTTTTCTGGATGGTCCAAGTTGACCAGCGGGAAAAATGGCGGCTCCCAGACCCCTAATAAACCAAACACGTCAATTTCTTCTTTGATACCCGCAGCAAAAAAACAATCCAAGTAACGCGTCAGCACAGAAAAATCACAGGACAGTTCTCCGTCTGGCGTCTTTTTGACCTTGACCATCGAATACTCATATAAATTAGCAGGATAATCTTTGACGATGTAATTGAACCAGCCCTTCCATGGGATCTCTCCGGCGATCACTGTGATCGCTTTTTGTCCGATCGCAGCGAGACTCTCAGCCATTTCCTTGATCAAGTCAAAGTGGGCATCGCTCCATAACGGAACGTCAAAGGTGCGAGCCAAATTGCTGGGCTGCTGCCACATATTTAAGTGGAACGTCTCTAAATAGTCTTTTGGAAAAGTAAAGCCATCCACTTCAATCGTTAGGTTCTTTTCTAATAAGCACTCCTCATGGCTAGTCAAGTGTGCCCGATAGACCTTGATTTTCACGGGATATGCTTGCGGTTTGATCGTCTCATCGACCTGCCACTCCAAATAAAGAGGCGCAAAGCGATCGCCAGGATAGGTTTTGGCAGTTCGTTCAAGCAATTTATCGGCGTACGCCAATTCCTGCTGACCGACATAATAATCGACGAATTGCGCTTTGACCGGCAATTCGCTAAAAATCTCAACACGTATCATGGGAATTTCGATTTCATCGGGGATCGAAAACTCGTCGCCAATAATATAATGATTGCGATTGCCATCGTGCAGCAGCAGCTGACAAGCAGCAGTACTGTTACGAACAGCTGATAACTGTTCAATCGCTTGTGGTTCTTGGGTGATCAATTCTGTTGAAGCCTTATAGCTTTCATGGACCAGGATTGCTTTCATTTTTACTCTTCCTTTCTAGGATCAATCAGCTGCGATACAAGCTTTTGATAAGAAACATTTTCAAACGCTTCTGGCATGATGGTTAGTAGTTGCTGCAAGCTGATGTTTTTTGCGATTTTTAAGCGGCTTTTGTCTGCCCATGATGGAAAAGCCTGCAACAGCAAGCGTTTATTTTCCCCTGAATCAAGCAACGCTCGAATTGGCCACTGCCCTAAATCAGGAAACAAAGCTGACTGGGCAGCTTTATCTGCCCAGTTCAACTCTAGCCATTCGACGCATGCATCAAACCAACGGGCAAAGCGTGGATCGACCATTTCTTTGCGATTACCGAAGCGTTCGGTCGCCAAAGAAAGACCGTGACGTCCTTTTTGGAAAATATGACTTTCAAAGGGAACCTCGTGCTCTTCTAGGGCTTGCAGATACGCCAATGAATTTTCGATAGGAACGACATTGTCTTCAAAGGTTGAAAATAAAAAGGTGGGTGGCGTATCTTTTGTGACACATTTCTCTAATGAAGGGGCATCGATCTTCATCACAGCAGCAAATGAAGACACTATCGCTGGGTAGCCTAACATACATAAGCTCGGTTTCATTGGGGAGAGTGTCGATAACGCCGCTGCCAAATGACCGCCAGCAGAAAAGCCGATCACAGCGATTTTTTCGCTATCGATTCCCCATTCACTGGTTAGTTCTTGGATTTTGGCAATCGCTTTTTCGGCATCTTCTAAGGAATGGCTGAAACTGCGATGTGTCCCTACATGATAGCGTAAGACCCCAGCGTGAAAGCCTTGGGCAGCAAAATTTAAAGCAATCGGCTCGGCTTCCCGCTCACTGCAAAAGGAGTAGCCGCCGCCAGGAATCACCATGACAAACGGACGATCACCCACCCGTTCATACTCGGCTTTTTCCTCATGCAGGTAAACTGTCAAACCGGCTTGCGCTTCTGGATCAAATAGATATTCCTGAAAAAACATCACTTACTCTCCTAACCCGTTTTTATCGATAACGTTTTGATACCAATAAAAACTATCTTTCTTGTATCGCGCCAAGTCCAACAGCTGCTCGTCCGTACGATTGACATAGATAAACCCGTACCGTTTAGCGATGCCTTCGTGAGTGCTGACGAGATCAATGGCACTCCACGGGCAATAGCCGATCACATCGACGCCGTCTTCGATCGCCAATGCCATCTGTTTTATGTGCTGCTGCAAGTAGTCGATGCGATAATCATCGTGGATTTTACCATCAGTTGTCAAAACATCCTTGGCACCGATCCCGTTTTCCGTGATCAAGAGCGGTAGACGATAACGGGAATAGATTTCGTTCAACGTAAAGCGAAAACCCTCTGGATCAATCGGCCAGCCGAATTCAGTCATTGGCAAATGAGTATTTTCTACTGCTTGGAAAAAGCCTGGAATCCCGAAACCAGACTGTTGATCGAGTTTCGTTTCTTTTTGAAAATAGCTGCTGACGGTCATCGTATTATAATAATTCAATGCGATGTAATCACAGGTACCCGCTGCCAAAATTTTTCGATCTGCTTCAGTGACTGTCGGTGCTGCGCCAATCTTCTCTAATAAATGCCATGCGTTATGGTTGTATGTGCCGAAAACAGCCGCATCTAGGAATAACCAATTTCTCAGCGCACTCATAGAAAGAGCTGCCAGCTGATCAGCTGGTTTTTCAGAAGCTGGATAGACACTGGCGATATTCGGTGCTGGGCCAATCTTGCCGCTAAAATTACCTGCATGAAACTGTTGGGTCACCAATGCTTGTGCCACTAGCATATGGTGATTTTCTTGAAATTTTTCTTTCATGGATTTTTGACTTGTCCCAATGACCGAACCAGCAAGTGCCATCACATTTTGCTCGTTGATGGTTTGCCATAGCGGGACTTGATGACCAAAGTTTTCGAACAGTACTTGGCAGTAATCAGCAAATGCTTGGATCGTCTCTCGGTTTTCCCACCCACCTTGCTTCGCGATTGCAACGGGCAGGTCAAAATGGAAAACGGTGACGATCGGTTGAATCTCGTTTTCTAGTAGCAGATCGATCAGTTTTTGATAAAACGCCAATCCTACTGGGTTGACCTGACCATCGGGCATGACGCGGCTCCATGATATGGAAAAACGATAGGCTTTTAACCCTAATTCTTTAAACAATTTCACATCTTCTTCATATCGGTGATAGTGATCTGATGCTACTTTAAAATCAGTGGTCCCTTGCGGAATCTCTTTGATATCTTGCACTGAGGGACCTTTGCCGTCTTCTGCCCATGCGCCCTCTACTTGATAAGCACTAGTGGATGCTCCCCACAAAAATGCTTCCGGAAATTTACTCATCCCACGGTTCCTCCTTGGCTGCGCCGATCAAATTGGCGTCCGCTTGAAAATAAGCGGCTTGGATCGCAACTGGCTGCAGCGTTTTCTCAATGATTGGTGCGGTTTTAAAAATAGCTTGATAGCTGCTAGCTATGGCTTCGATCAAGCGTGGCTGACGGCTGATCCCGCCACCGATAACGATTTTCTCCAGAGCTAAAAGACACTGAAGATCGAAACACAAGACAGCGATTTCTTTGGTATAAGCTAAAAATAAAGCCTCTGCCTCAGGATCAGCAGTTTTCGTAAGGGTATCAAAGACCAAAGGACCATCAGGCGCGATAGCCATACTAGCAGCCAAACGCTCAATTAATCCGACAGCCGAAAGACCGATCCCCACAAAAGAGTCCGCGCCTCTCATTTGTCGGTCACGAATCATAAAACTGACTTCACCAGCTTGTCCATGATGCCCACGATAGAGTTTTCCATTGAGACAAAGACCAACTCCCACGCCGGTTCCTAAAATGATCGCCGCACCATTTTGGATCCCTTGCAGATTGCCAGCTTTCATTTCCCCTAGCGCGGCGGCTTTTGCGTCGTTTTCGACACTAACCTCTGTCACCATGCCATCGCTTAACTGGCAGATCAATTCTGGCAAATTTACCCCATCAAGGTATGGCAAGGCACCACCAAAGAAGACCGTCCCTGTTTCATTAACTGAACCAGGGACTGCGATCGCCACTTTCGTGAAAGAAACTTGACGGGCATAGCTTTGGAGGATCGTTTTGATAGTTTCACTAAATGCCGCCAGCGTTGCCGGGGTGGGAAAACTTCGTCCGTCGGTGACTTCATTGTTTTCGACCCATCCCGTTTTGATGTGCGTCCCACCGATATCAATTCCTAAATAAACCAAATGTGCCACTTCCTTTGTTTACGCTTGAATTTCTTCCACGACTTTTTCTGTCATTTTTGCTGCTTCACTTGCTTGCTTTTTTTCAGCAGCCAGTTCTAATTCGTACTCTTTTTTATCCGCAATTTTTAGGAACGGATACCACATCACAATACCGATCAGCATACAGATGATCATTAAGATCGTGTAGTTAAGCCCTCCTGAAAAGGGCATTTTGATAAAAGTCGGTGTCGTCCATGGCAATAGACTCATGGTTGGATTCAAGCTGATTGGGAGGATCGTAGTCGCCAATCCCCAAGTCACAAAGCCAGCGATCAATTGTGTAAAGACTTGCGGAATAAAGAACAACGGATTCAAAATAATCGGCATCCCAAACATGATTGGCTCTGTGATATTAAAGATCGACGGGATAAACGACAATTTTCCTAATTGTTTCATTTTTGCCGATTTGCTGCGGATCATAAAGAAGGTCACAAAGCCCATGAAGCCAGCAGCATACATACCCATATAAATCACTGAAGGAATTAGATAAGGCAGTTCTTGTCCTTGTTGGTAAGCGGCAATATTCGAAACGACCATGGTCATACTAATCGCGCCGAGCGGTCCTTGTAAAACTGCATTGTGAATTCCGAAGAACCATAAGACGGCTAATAATTCCATAATGATGATGATCGATAGCGGGCTGGCAACTAAGGAGTTCAACGGCGCATTGATCACATCGATAAAGAATTGGAAAATCGAACCAGATGAAGTAAACCCAAATAAGACACGTAAGACAAAGACGACGACAAAAATGATCGTGACAACAAACACTGGTGCTAAGGATTGGGTTACCATTGGGGGAACACTATCCGGTAGCTTGATCATAATGTTTTTTCTCGACAAGAAAGCATAAAAGCGAGTGACCAACAAAGCGGTCAGCATGCCGATAAACAGTCCTTGCCCACCTAAGAAATCAAGCTTCAAGGCTCCAATCGTTTGTTCCACTGCTTGGCCATCTTGCATGACAGTTGTTGCGACGGTTTGGGGCATCAACATAATGAAACTAGCTAAAGAAATAATCGCTGAATTGCGTTCATTGCTTCCTAATTGTTTTGCGTAAGAATACGCCAAACTGTATACGACATACAAGGCAAAGACGCCAGTTGCTCCGTTGGTGATTGCTTCAACATGTTGGAAGATGCCAATTTTCGTCAAATAGTCCGTCCAACCGGGAATCGGAAAATTTCCAATGATCGTGATAAACGCAATTCCTAAAGTGATGGGACTTGTTCGAATAAAGCCTTCCATCAAAGCCGCCAATACTTTGTTTTGTTGTAATTTTTGTGACATTGGTAATAGTTTGCTACTTAAAAATGCTTCTAATTTTTCCATTCTTTCTCACTCCTTTAGTTTAAATCGTTACACTAAGCATCGTTTCTTTTTGATCGATCCGTATTAAGAATCGATAAGTACCTTTGGTAAAATGTTTGGTCCCTTGATTGTCATAGTAAACAAGTTCTGACAACGGCAATGATAGTCTTCGCTCTTTTTCTTCCTGGGGCGCGAATGAGATGAGGTCACTCGCAATTAATTGGCGACTTGGACGAACCATTGCCGCTGGGCGCTGCATGAGATAAAGTTGAATGACGGTTTCTGCAGCTGTTGCTGATTGGTTTTTCACTCGATAAGCCAATTGGATCGTCTCGCTAGATACTTCACAACCAAGCCATTCTCCAGTAAACGTACTGTAACTAAGACCTGTTCCGAATGCGAATAAGGGTTCATTTGATTCATCGCGGTATTTTGACAAAAAGCGATCAGAATGCTCACTATCTGTCAAAGGTCTGCCTGTTGGCATCTGGGCACTGTATATTGGGATCTGTCCTTCACCACGAGGAAAGGTCATCGCCAGTTTTGCCGTCGGAGAAGCCTGCCCACTCAACAGATTGGCGATCCCGATCCCGCCCATCGTTCCTGGATACCAAACGAGCAACAGACTATCAAATAATGCTTCCACTTGTGTTAAGACTAACGGTCTGCCAGTGTAAAGCACGCCAATTAAAGGCTTTCCAGTTTTTTTCAACGCTTGGATCAAACGCATTTGTTTCAATGGCAGCTGCAAATGAGCTTTTGATGCCCCTTCGCCGCTTTCCAAAAATTGTTCCCCAAAAGTCAAGACGATGACCTCTGCAGCCTCAGCCGCTTTGACGGCTTCTAAAAGCAGCTGGTCTTCTGGTTCAATCGGTCCATTCAGCTGTTCGATTCCGACTTTTAAAGGACCAAATTGCTCATACGAATCGAATAAATTGTATCCACGAGCAAAGATCAGGTTTTCAGGTGCGAAGTGCTTCAGCAAACCAGTTTTTAAAGGAATCGTATCTTGTGGCTTGCCGCTAACTGACGCCCAAAAGCCTAATGTCAACCGGCTTTCTCCATAAGGACCGATCACAGCGACGGTTTGGTCTTTTTTCAAAGGTAAGCTGCCCTCATTTTTTAAAAGCACGCAGCTTTTTTCCACTAACTTAACGGCTAGCTCTTTGGCTTCCTCCGACAAAACCTCTCCAGTCTGTTGCGTTTTCAACCCTCGATAGGGTTCCTCAAACAAACCTAATTGATTTTTTAATACGAGAATTCGCCAGACTGCTTCATCCAGCAACGCGGCTAATTCGGGTTGTTTGATCAGTTCTGGCAAGTGCGTCGCATAGACCGATGTCATCATATCAAAATCAACGCCCGCTTCCAAACCTTTCTGAGCGGCCTCCCGTTCATCTTTGGCAAAGCCATGAGGGACCAATTCTTTGATGGCCGCATGATCGGAGACCAATACCCCATCAAAACCGAATCGTTCGCGCAAAATCTCTCGGTTCAGCCAGCGGCTACCCGTTGCAGGTTCACCATTCAATAGGTTGAAGGCCGTCATCACTAGCAGTGCTTGGGCTTCGATCGCCGCTTGATAGGGTTGCAAATATTCATTGAATAAGCGCTGATTCGACATATCGACCGTATTGTATTCTCTGCCTGCTTCGGGTGCACCATAACCAGCAAAATGTTTGATGCAAGCAGCAACGTGATTGTCTGCCACTCCTTTATCAAGATTGCCTTGGTAACCGGTCACGACGCTTTTAGCAAAACGTTTGGCAGTATAAACATCTTCTCCTGGCGACTCCATCACCCGCCCCCAGCGAGGATCGCGAACAAGATCCAGCATGGGTGAAAAGATCACATGAAGGCCATTTTGGTAACATTCTTTGGCGGTCATCTCAGCGGCTTGCTCGATCAGGTCAAAATCATAAGAACCTGCTTGCGCAAGGGGGATCGGAAAAATCGTCCGAAACCCGTAGATGACATCAGACATAAACAGCATGGGAATCTTAAGTCGGCTGTGTGCCAACGTTTCCCTTTGTAACTGAATCAATTTTTGATGATCATTGACATTATAGATTGAACCAATCTCATGAATCTTCAACGATTTGGGAAGTCCAAGATCTTGCATCGGTCCCGTAGACATCACCTCATTTTCAATGACTAAACTGCCATTCAATTGAATCGTCTGAGCGATTTTTTCTTCTGGCGTCAATTGCTGAAACAATTCTTTCAATTTTTTACTATCCATGTTTGCTCCTTCCTGTAACCGTTTTATTTATCTGAATTATAAAAAGAATCCTTCCTTAGATATACTAAAAAAATATTGTTTATAATAAAATATTTATTGAATGCGAAAAAATTTACGTTATACTAAAAGAAAAAACAATGTTTGGACTTTGAGGTGTCTTATGAACAAAACAACACTGACGACCGCCATGGATCTGCTGTATCGAAAATATTTGATCCCGATGATCCTCTTGGATCAAGAAGGAACTCCTTTGTATCCCCCACTCACCTTAACAGCCCAGAATCCTCTGAAACACTATTTGGAAGAAACGAACGGCCCAGTTGCAAATCTCTATCATTTCGGCAAATATATGCTTGGTTGCTTTGCATTTCAGTTAGCTGGAAAAACCTGTTATATGGTCATCGGCCCCTGTGGTGTGATTGGTACACCAGATACGTCTTACCTGTTTCTTGAACATGAATACCACTACAATGTGCACTATTCCAAAGAAGACAAATACTCCTTTGAAGAATACATCCAGCTGCTTTATACGCTGTTTGCGGAGCAGCCGTTGGCAAAAGACCAAATCCATTGGCATTACCAAACTGAATCCCACGACCGATCCATGCAAACAGATCTTAGCTTGGAAACCAATCTTTATGAACGCCGTGTGCATGAAGCTACCTTTGATTCCTATCATTTTGAATTGCGCTATCTTGACTACATCAAACGAAACGAGCCGGAAAAAGTAGTTTGGGTATTTAACAAAATGAAAGAGACCTACAGTGTTTCCCTTTCCCCTCATGAACTTGAAGGCTTAAAACTAAAGTTTTCGGCCTTTGTCGCTGTCGTGACCCGCATGAGCATTGATGAAGGAGTACCAGTCAACCAAGCATTCGGCTTATCTGATTCCTTGATCCAAGGTCTGGTTTATATTCATTCTGCCGAGGAGTGCCTCCGCTATATCAAAGAAGCCACCTACCGCTTTATGGAGCTTCTGCATAGCTATCCGCTGGCGCAAAAATCGCTGTTGGTCAAGACGATCGTTAATTATGTCGACAGCCATCTCTATGAAAAAGTGACCATTGATGATCTCGCAGCCATCACTCAAAAACACAAGACCCATCTGTGCAATCAATTCAAAAAAGAAATGAACAAAACGATCCACAGTTACATTCAGGAACGAAAAATCAGTGAAGCCAAGCATTTATTGTTGTTCACAGACTATTCCTACGAAAAAATCAGCACCCAATTAGCCTTTGCCAATCAGAGCCATTTTATCCGCAATTTCAAAGCAGTGACGGGGCAAACACCAAAAGAATTTAAAGAGCAGCATTACGCCCATGCTTTAAGTTGAAAACACACGCTTCGAAAAAAAATACTCATAAGCAATGGCTATCATTTTTAATAACAAGCGTTGTAAGCTATCCTTTTACTCAAATCAAATTGAATGAGGAGAGATAAAATGATCCAACTTGCTCGCTTGATCTTTTGGGTACCAGTCATCTTTTTTTCGTTAGGATTGATCATCGTAACGAAACGATTGCCGCGTTTCACATGGGTTTCCTTATCCATCACGGTTTCTTTAGTGATCTTTGTTTGTAAGATTTTAGAGTATTCCTATACGATGCCTGACATGCAGCTAACTTTCTATTTTATGGGTTTCTTGATTTCGGCTAGTCTTCTTTGTTTTATTTTCTACTTGAGGATCAGAAAACGGTGAATGACAGTGGCGGGTTTTCCACGTAAATTAGTCAGGTCCCCAGTAACTAGGGACCAATAGCTTCATCAAATACACGGGTTTCTTCCTATCTTTTTAAAGAACTCCCCTCCCCTGAAAAGGGGCTTTTTTATTGCTAGTTCTGATTCTAACCTCAAGCTTACTGTGTTACTCTAGAAAGATTCGAATCAAAATATAAGGATGTGCCACTCGTTTTTCTCCCCCCTTCCTGCACACAATCGTTATTCCATGAGCTCCTTGCCTTTTTAACGAACTAAATATATAATGAATTTGCAAAATAATAACACGAAAGAACAAATCATCAATCCTCATAAAAGGAGCTTGCCCTATGAACTGGCTGACCTTTGTCGTCCAACCACTGACCCTGTTGTTTTTTCTTACAGTATTCTCTCTTGTCTATTTGATGCCCGAAGCCGTTGTGCCTAAGCCCAAAATGAAAAAATGGGCGTTGACTGTTTCATTGATCTTTCTAGCATGGCAGCTGCTAACCCCCTTTCTCTTCTTTTTTTACTGAGCACAACAAAAAAGCGGCTCTCTTTTTTGAGAGCCGCTTTGGTTTATTTTTTAATCCTGTAACAAACTACCGCCATTGGTAGCAATGACTTCTTTGTACCAGTAAAAACTATCTTTACGGGAACGGTCAAAGCTACCGTTTCCTTCATCATCCGCGTCTACATAGACAAAGCCGTAGCGTTTCGACATTTCTGACGTTGAAGCCGAAACTAAGTCGGTACAACCCCAAGGCGTATAGCCCATCAATTCCACACCATCTTCGATCGCTTCATACATTTGTTCGATATGCGCCTTCAAATAATCGATTCGATAGCTGTCATGGATCGAACCATCCTCTTCCACCGTATCCAAGGCACCTAAGCCGTTTTCAACGATAAACAACGGTACTTGGTAGCGGTCGTACAAGTTATTCAAAGTCACACGCAAGCCGATTGGATCGATTTGCCACCCCCAGTCAGAGGCTTCCAAGTATGGGTTTGATTCGCCTAAAGAAAAGTTGCCGGCCGTTGCTTCGCCGCCTTCTTCAGGATTGTGGCGAGCAATAGAACTCATGTAGTAAGAAAAGGACATGAAGTCGACAGGGTATTGCGCAAGAATGTCTAAATCGCCGTCTTCGAAGGTCACTTCGATGCCGTTTTCTTTAAAGAAGCGCTTCGTATATGCGGGATACTTCCCACGAACTTGGACATCAGAGAAGAAGAGATTCTCGTGGTCACGCTTGATTTCTTCCATCACATCTGCTGGATTTGGTGTAGCTGGGTAAGCTTGCATTCGTGCCAACATCATCCCTACTTTAATGTCAGGATTGATTTCGTGGGCAAATTTTGTTGCTAAACTAGAAGCCACAAATTGATGATGCACGGCTTGATACATGTCAGAAAGGTTTTGCGTGCCGTCTTCGGATAACAAGGCACCACCAACATAGCCAGAGATCCCCATGATATTGATTTCATTGAAGGTCAACCAGTATTTGACTTTGTCTTTGTAGCGGGTCAACACAGTTTCTGCGTATTTGACGAACAAATCGATCACTTGGCGATTTTTCCAGCCGCCATAGTTCAACGCGATCCCGATAGGTGTTTCGTAGTGAGAGAGGGTCACTAAGGGTTCGATCCCGTATTTCGCACACTCATCAAACACATTGTCATAAAATTGCAAGCCCTCTTCATTTGGCTGAGCATCGTCACCATTTGGAAAAATTCTTGACCAAGCGATGGACAGACGGAACGTTTTAAAGCCCATCTCTGCGTACAAGGCGATATCTTCTTTGTAACGATGGTAGAAATCTGATCCCCAACGTTTTGGATACAAGCCTTCTTTGTCATTTAAGGCAAACAAGACTTTTTCCCGAGTCATTGGTGCAGCAAATTCTGCCATGTTTTTACGGTCTTCTGGTTTGACAGCGATCGCCGTATCGGATGTCGCTGGGCCACGTCCGCCTTCGTTCCATGCTCCTTCAAATTGGTTGGCTGCAGTGGCGCCGCCCCATAAAAAGCCTTTTGGAAATTGTTTTTCTGTCATGATTAGCCTACTTTCTTTTTCTTTATTGATCGACACAGCGGATCAGTAAGAAAGCATTCTTACTGATCCTACGACGTGCCGATAAACGCATTTATTTTACGACTTCGATCAAATTGTCGTTCGCTGTTACTTCTTTTGACTGTGTCGTTTGGATGTCACTGTAGTCGTTAGAGTTTGTGACGATGACTGGTGTCAGTAAGGAATAGCCTTCCGCACGAATCGCTTCAGTATCAAAAGAGATCAATTTTTGACCGGCTTTGACTTTGTCTCCTTGGTTGATGTAGGCAGTAAAGTGATTGCCTTCAAGTTCCACCGTATTCATGCCGATGTGGATCAATAATTCTGTCCCATCCTCAGTGACTAAGCCGATGGCATGTTTTGTTGGAAACAAGATTTTGACTTCTGCATCTGCTGGAGCAGTGATTTCACCGATCGCTGGTTCAACGGCGATCCCTTTTCCCATAGCACCTGAAGAAAAGACTTTGTCTTCCACATCTGCTAAAGCAACCACTTGACCAGTTACTGGGCTTTTGACTGTTTCATCTTTGACGCTGGCAGAAACGGTTTTCGCTTCTGGTGCTGGCGCTGCTGGTGTTGCTTGACCGTCGACTGGCGAATCAACAGTTGTATACAATGTTGGTACTTTCAATAACATCATGATGATAAATGACGCTACGATTGCAATAACTGTACCGATGGCTAAGTGGATCACGCTATGGAAGCTGCCTGTTGCTGGATCGATATATGCAGGGTACAAGAAGATACCCATACCGCCCATTGCGTAACCAGTAACGTTAAAGATTGACAAGTAGATACCAACGAAACCTGAAACTAAACAAGAAACGATAAATGGTGTTTTCATTGGCAAAGTATAACCGTAGATCGCAGGTTCAGTCACACCGAAGATCGATGAGATCAATGCTGGCATTGCGCCTTGTTTGACTTTTGGTTCTTTCGTTTTCAACCAAATCGCTGCTAGCACACCCGTTTGCGTGAAACATGGTAGCACTGCGGCGGTCAAAATAATCGAAGAGCCGTTTTGCGCCATATCCATGATCGCCAATGGCACAAGACCCCAGTGAAGACCAAACATAACCAATACTTGCCATAATGCCCCTAAAGCAAATCCATAAATGATTGGGCTGAAATCATAAACCGCTTGGAAAGCAACACCGATCCAGCTAGATGCTGTATTTGCGACTGGACCTACCACAAAGAAGGTCAACGGCACAGTGATCAAAATCGTTACAAAAGGAACCACAAACATTTTGACTACATCAGGTGTAACTTTGCGCATAAACTGTTCAATTTTCGAAGCGACAAAAATCGCTAGAATAATCGGCAGTACGCTATTAAAGTAGCCACCTGCTGGTAAGGTCAAGGTTAGACCAAAGACTTTGCTCGCTTCAGCAACGCTTTCTGCTAAACCAGGATAGACCATCGCACCTGCAATCGCTAATGCTGTATAGGTATTCATCTTGAATTTCTTTGCAGCAGTTACGGCTAAGATCATAGGTAAGTATTGGAACAAACCATCGCCTAGGGTATTCATTACTACATAGATTCCATTGGTCGCTTCCATCCCAGTTGCTGCAAGTAGCGCCGTGATCCCTTTTAAAATACCGGCTGCCGCTAATGGACCTAAGAACGGTTGAAACAAGCTTGAGATGACATCGATAAAGCGGTCAAACAAACTGCCTTTCTTTTCGTCGCCTTCGTCGATATCAAGACTGCCGCCATCGGCTAATCCGCCGACTTTCAGCACTTCATCGTAAACATCTGGCACATGATTACCGATAACCACTTGGTATTGTCCGCCTGCTTTGACAACGGTCACGACACCGTCACGTTTTTGCAAATAATCTGTGTCTGCTTTGCTTTCGTCTTTTAAGTGGAAACGTAAGCGAGTCACACAGTGTTTTACAGAAGAGACATTTTCTTTGCCGCCAACGTGGGCCAAAATGTCTTGTGCTAATTCAGTATATTTTGCCATTTTGATTTCTCCTTTTTAATAGATCATTTAATAAAAATAAAAAGACCGGCCATTTCTACAATAAACAAGCAGGAGTATCACCCATAAAAAACGAGACGGGTCTCCTCAACGAGTATTGTAAGAAAGTGCAGGTCTTGCCAGCCGAACTGTAACGAATCCATTTCCATTCTTAGGTTAATTTTGAGTGAGCGGCTAAGTTACCGATATGCAGAATCAAATACATCAATTCCATATCGTTGACATGCCAGCCCTTTTGTTCAAATAAGTATTCTTTGATCGAATCTGCGGTTTCTTTTTCTTTCGGATAGCTGCTGAAAGCCAAGGCAATCATCGGATTAGCCAATACTGGCTCTTCTTTTTCTTGACTTTGTCGAATTAAATAATAGCGAATGTGGGTCACAAACCGTTGGAAGTAGGAAGAATTCTCATCGTACTCGATGTTCATACTATACTTAACGATCCGTAAAATATTGTTGGTCAACTCGGTGTGCTCATAGGCACTTTGATTGGCGCTTTTTTCAATTTGCGCATTGACGAAATGCAAAGTGATAAACGCAGCTTCTTCTTGCGAAAAATCGGGATACAGCTCTTTGCGGATCAACTCGACCGCTTGGACACTGACCGCATATTCCTTGGCATAAATTTTCTTGATTTCCCAATGCATGGGATTGGTCAAAACAATTTCTTGCTTTTGACGACTGATGGCAAACAAGATATGATCCATCAGTGTGAAATAAACGTTTGGATTGAAATCGGTTCCAACACTTTCCCGAAAAAGACGCACGATTTCATAAATGACGGCCATTTGTTTCTCGTCAGCCTTCGTCATGACTTTCGACATATGTTCCACTGTCAAGTCATCTTCTGGGTAGTATTTTTTTTCGATTCGCTCAGCCGGAATCAGGTCACCCGGTTTCGTTTGAAAGCCGATCCCTTTTCCCATTAGGATCACTTCAACTTCATCTTCTTTTGAAAGTACAACATTGTTGTTGATCCTCTTGATAATCTTCACGAACGATCCTCCTTGATCAGCATAGCGCATACACAGCTTTGCATCGTTTGACGTCTATGCAGAAGGTCTTGTATTTTTTTCTTTCTCTGACTTGCCATTAAGTGACGAGGTGAATGTCTGCTCCAGGCAGTACTGTAGGATATCGTCAAACCTAGCTGGCACTTCATTGCGTTTTACTTCTCCCCTCCTTTGATGATCAATGACTGGACCTTACCTTGGAACCGGTTCTTTTTTTAGCGAATAGAAATAATGGAGCAAAAAAAGAAGACCAAAGCAAAAAAGTGTACAACCCAAGAAACCTTGGGTAATCAATGCACTTTTTTCCTCTGGTCTTGCCTGCCGAACAGTAACGAATCCAGTAATGAGAACACTCTCGTGTTCCGTTGAGATAATAGTACTCATTCTGAGAAAAAATGTCAACACTTTTTTTGCAAACGTTTTTCTTTTTTCGTTTTCGGCTTCGTTTCACTCTTATTTGAAGTGGATTTTTTACTAATAGTGAGGGGTTTTTCTGTATAAATCCTCTGTAACAGCTTGGGCATTTTTTATCCAACAGCACAACACAAAAAAACCGTAATCTTCGTACATTACGGTCATAGCTAGAAGGATGATGCTTTACAAAAGACGATCAATCACAAAGAATCAAAGAATTGGGGAAGGTCTGGTGCATGACAGACATTCAATGTGACTGACCGCTTTTAGCGATTCATGCGCTTCATGACTTCCACAAACGAAAAGGTGTCTTTGAGAGGGGGAAGCAATCAAATAACCTTTCGATTCTTCAAGATGTTGCTCGATCCTGCGATAAAAACCGCAGAGAGCGAGGAAAATGCTGTTCCTATCATAAAGGAAACAGTCACAAGACTTATCATTGAAATGTCAACGATAAGGTTTCGCAGAAAAGGCAGTACTAGTTTTTAAATGGGTTGATTTCCCAAGGGCCGAATGGTTCAAATTCCATGAAAAACTACCTCCTTTATTATTTGCTATACCTTATTATATTTGATAACATGTTATTAAAATCACATTGTTCAGAAATGCGTCACAATTAAGGAGGTCCCCCATGAAACAGCAAGGCTCTTTAATCAAAAAACTGCGCACAGATCGCAAAATCTCGCAAGCCAAGCTTGCCGAAGGTATTTCCTCACGTACTACCCTTTCTTCATTCGAAAATCGTAAAACAAACCTCTCTTCACAAACCCTGTTTGACTACTTAGACAAAATGAATATCACGGTTCATGAGTTCAGTCTGTTGATCGACAGCGAAGCCACGGATCAGAAACGTCAGCTGGTGCAAGATTTCTATACCCGTTACTATGAGCGAACACTGACTCTCGACTACTTGACTAGCCTGGAAAAACGCTACTTTGAGACACAAAATTTTTTCTATTATTCTTTGTATGTCCAAGGATTGCTGCTGCTCAACCGTGAATCATTTCTGATGAATCAAGGAGCTTACACCCAAGAAGTCGAACTGGTAAAGCAATACTTGTTTGATATCGAAACCTGGGGGCGCTTTGAGTTAAATTTATTCTCAAATTTGTTATTTATTTTTGACCAAGAAACGATCAGTTATTACTTAGATCATGGGATCAAAAAAATCCTTCACTACGCCAATGATCCATTTTATGCAAATCTGTTAAGTGTCGTGATCTTAAACGGCTGTGCCTTTGCCAGCGAAAATAAAGATGCCTATCTACTAAACAAGTTTCTGCTTTTGTCTGAACCGCTCCCCAATACTCCTCTCTATTTTTATTTAAAAATCCATCAAGTGCTGTATCAGGAAATTTACTCGTATTTGCAATCCGCTCAGTTGAACAAAGAGATTCTAAAAAACACCTTAGTCGTTATTGAACAAGCCGGTTACCAGAACCATAAAAACGATCTCCAACAGTTGCTTGCTGCTGTTACCAATCGTGCGATTTAGCCGCTTATTAAATGGGCATTTATGTAATGTTATCTAACAAAAAAAGCTGATCTTCCAACGGAGCTCAGCTTTTTCGTCAATGTCACTCCAACCCGCCCACGAAACAGCCGCTCGAAATGAAGGGTTCAACATTCGACTTGCTTCTTCCGTCTACATGGACCAAGAAAAAAACCAGTTAGGTTTTAGACCTAACTGGTTTTGTTTGGCAAAAGCAACGAGCATGCTGCTGCCGATTCATTTGTGTAATTTACTAACCGATTAACGAGATTCTGAAGTCACACCGATGGTTGCCCATGGGTTATGATCGGCGTCAAATGCCCAGGTAAAGTTTGCGACACGATCAGAGATCGGTAAGATTTGATTCCGATACAACGTTGGGATCGCAAAAGCTTCTTCAATCGCATATTCTTGCCATGCATCAAAAGCAGCCTTCCGTGTTGCTTCATCAAAGGAATCGATTGAATCGATCGCAGCTAACAATTCAGTATTTTCATCTGACTCAAAACGAGGGTAGTTAAATGCTGAATTTGGTCCCCATAAGCTGGTTGGTGATGGATCTGAACCAGTAGACCAAGCAGCTTGGAAGACATCGATATCTGGATCATCGTTTTTCAGCTTGTCGTAGAAGGCTTGGAAATCGATCAAACGACCTGTTGAATATTGAACATCTAAACCGATTTCTTGCCATTGTTGAACATAGTAATCCGCCAATGGTTGGGCAACTTCCCCACCAGACATTGACGCAAAGTTGATGGTCAATTTGTTGCCATCTGGATCTTCTCGGAAGCCATCGCCATCAACATCGATAAAGCCAGCGTCATCTAGAAGTTGGTTTGCTTTCTCCATATCTAAGTGGTATCCTTCGGCATCGCTATTGTGCAATGTACCATAAACAGGTGGGATCAATGTTGAAGCATTTGAACGCAAGCCGTGGTAGAAACGCTCACCGATCGCATCATTGTCGATGGCATAGCCCATTGCTTGACGCAATGCTTTGTTCGCCATTTTTGCATTTGGATCAAAATCAACACTGTTTGTTTCATCATTCCATGAACCTAAATTAAAGCCAAGATACGTGTAAGATTGTTCTGGACGACCTAACATTTGGTAGCCATCCATGTTTTGATACGTATCAAAGGTATCTGTTGGCATTTTTAAGACTAAATCGTATTGCTTCGCGTTTAACGCTTCATTGATTGAAGCCGAAGGGACGTTACGCATCACGATTTTTTCTAAGTTTGGTGTATCGCCATAGTAATGTTCATTCGGTACATATTCCACCGTTTCACCTGGTACGATATTACTCATTTTGTATGGACCAAAACCGATTGGATTGGTTCGAACGGGATCACTTGAAGGCATATCTGCCACTTCAATGCCTTCAAAGGCATGTTTCGCTAATGCAGAATGCCAGATCGCTCCACCGGATTGCTGCATACCTGGATGCATTTCTTTAAACTCGATTTCAACGACTTTATCGCTGACTGCTGTGATTCCTGAGATCGTATCGGCATCGCCGCTGTGGTATTCTTCCATACCAACGATATTCGTAAAATCATTGTTGTAACGAACGCCATCATAGTCTTGATGTCCGATGACTTCATAAGAGAAGATCACGTCTTCAGCCGTTACATCGACCCCGTCAGACCATTTCAAATCTTCACGCAAAGTGATCGTTGCTTTGTTGTTATCGACATCTAATTCTAAATCAGCTGGTCCACCATTCACAATTCGGAAATCTTCATCTTGTAGGAACAAATATTCATGGCTTGGTAACATGAAGTCACGGTCATAAGCATCTTGATAAAACTCCCATTGAAACAACCCTTGGAATTGCGTATCAGTTACTACCGCAACATCTAAGACGCCCCCATCGATCACTTCATCGTTATTTTCAACTGCAAGCTGCAAATCATTGATATCAAATCCAGCTGCCTCAGTTGATGATTCTTGTGTATCTGTCGAACCTGTTCCACCTCCGTTACTTTGTCCGCAAGCCCCTAAAACAAGCGCTGCCAATAAAGTAATCATGCCAAACTTCGTTTTCTTCATACTCTTCCTCCTTATTTAAATCCCTTCCTCGTGATTCAGTGATCACTCGATCTTCGAATAAAAAAACCAAGCAAACAGTTTTTTTTATCTTAAAATGGCTTTTTTATTAGAAAATCTGAACGAGATTAACTAAATTATAACAATTTTCGTAAAATTCTTTCTGTCAATAATTTCACCGATTGATGAAATTATTGAAAAAACGGCGATTCTCCTTGATACATCGCCGTTATTTTTATTCGCATTTTCTTAAATTTTTCTTTTTCTCCCTTTTTTGGTTCTCATTTACCTTGTTCTCCCGCTGCTTAAAACTGTCAAAAAATACTTTTTTGTCGCTAAAAGGTGTGATACTATGAAAAAAAGGAGCGTTCAATGAAACTATGGCAGATAAACGAGTTTTCTTACAAACAAAATCGAAACCCTTTGCACCTATCTCACAGCTCTTAACCCAGCGCTTGCTTTTGGCGTATAGCATCGTCTTGATCCTCATTGGCTTGGTTGCTTCCCCTCCTCAAGCTTTGTGGCAAGGCTCGCTGGCAATCTTAAATGCCCCCAGCAATTTGATTTCTGATTATTTTGCGATCGGCAATCTTGGAAGCGCCTTTTTAAACAGTGGCTTATTGACATTGATCAGTATCCTCCTTGCGAAAAAGCAAGGAACGATTATTAGTGGACCAATGATCGCTGCTTTTTTTACCATATCTGGCTTTTCTTTTTTTGGAAAAAACATCTTTAACTCGATTCCCATTCCACTTGGTGTCTATTTATACTCTTACATACAGCAACGCCCCGCTACACAATATTCACTGGTTGCCTTATTTGGCAGTGCCGCCTCGCCGGTCATCAGTTACTTAGCATTCGGTATAGGGTTGCCTTTACCCGTCGGGATCGCTTTCGGTTATGGCATCGGTCTATTGATCGGTTTGGCGCTCCCTCCTCTAGCAGCTCAATTTTTACAATTCCACCAAGGTTTTTCTTTGTATAATATCGGGTTTGCTGCTGGCATCATCACTATGTTTTTCACAAGTTTTTTACGCCTATTCGACTTGGAAGTCTATTCAAACAAACAGTTGACGACGGAGTATCACTATTACCTGACTGGGTTCTTGCTCATTCTTTGTCTTGCTATGTTTCTTATCGGGTATCTTCTAAATCAGCGATCCCTCAAAGGCTTGCCTGAGCTTTTTCAAACGTCAGGGAAATTAATGACGGACTATGTCACGATTTTTTCCCTTGGGGTCACGATGATGAACATGGCGATGATGGGGATGTTGATGCTGTTCTTTGTCTTCTTCTTACAAGGCGAACTATCTGGTCCCCTTTTAGGCGCAATATTGACCGTGATAGGCTTCAGTGCATTCGGGAATCACTGGAGAAATAGTTTGCCTGTCATGGTTGGGGTGGTTTTAGCAACCAAGGTCGGTTTGACCTCTGATGTATCGACCTTCAGTTTATTGCTGACAGCGATCTTCGGCACCAGTCTAGCCCCCATCAGTGGGTATTATGGTCCAGTTGCTGGCGTAATCGCTGGGGTGGTCCATGCAGCCTTGGTCACAAATATCACCTATTTACATGGAGGATTGAACTTATACAATAATGGCTTTTCCAGTGGATTTGTCGCGGCAGCAATGGTACCATTGTTAGATGAATACCAGCAAATCAGAAGGCGGAGAAGAAAATGATTGAAAAAGAACGGGCACGGCGAATCGTCGATGAAGTGGTCACCTACTTTTTGTCCCATGACTGTCAAAAGATAATAAGTGAGATGGCCTTTGAAGCAGAGGGATTTAAAGCAGTTGTGCAAGGTCAATTTCCAGAGCAGCCCTCTGATTTAGAACATTTTATCGACATGCTCAACACACCAAGAGATAGCACGTTAGAAAATTATTATGTGGAGCTGTTAGGCGGTCATCAAACGATCCATGAAGAAAAAGATTACTATCTATTAGGATTAATGATCGACGAAGCATCCATCATGTACGAGGATGAGCAATTGATCGTTGAATTGTATCGCAAAAAATACAACTGAAAAGCCCTACGCAAAAAACGTTTCTAAGCGGTGACCTTCACCCTTTAGAAACGTTTTTTGTTCGTTTGTCGTGACAAAAATGAAAGTTTATTGATAGATTTTTCACACTACTTTTCAGAAAACCAGCGTTATACTTTCATCATAATAAAAAACGAGGTGACCGATAGATGAAAAAACTTCTGATTGGACTTGCAGCGCTCCTCCTCATAGGGTTCGGCGCATTGCAAGTCGCACAAACCGTCATCATGGGCGGCGACAGCTACTATGTCCAAATCACCACAGATGGTGAAAAGACGACTTCTAAGGATGACAATGGGAATGTCTATACGCAATACCATTACGAATTGCCAGGGTATGATGAGAACGGCAAAAGCAAAACTCTTGATTTCAACGGTTTCCAAGAACGACCATTGCGTAAAGAAGCCTATTTGAAGCTTACTTGGAACGAAAAAAAAGGGGTAACTGGCTATGAAGAGGTCAAAGAAAAAGACATCCCAGCCAAAGCATTAACCCAATTAAAAGGAGCGTAACGCAACGATGGAAAAAATTATTCAAGCAAATGAACTGACCAAAGTATACGGAACAGCTAACGAAAAACAAACCGAAGCCTTAAAAGGCATCAGCTTTGATATTGAAAAAGGCGAATTCATTGGGATCATGGGGGCTTCAGGTTCAGGGAAATCCACCCTACTAAACATTCTTTCAACTTTGGATCATCCGACAAAAGGTGCCATTCGCATCAACAATAGCGATATCACCAAACTAAAAGGCGATGCCTTGGCAGATTTCCGCAGCCGTGAAATCGGCTTTATTTTCCAAGACTTCAATCTATTAGAAAACTTAACGGCTTCAGAAAACATCGCTGTCCCATTGTCTTTACAAGGAGTCAAACCAAAGATCATCCAACAACGGATCAAACGAGTCGCAGAACGCTTGTCCATCACACATATTCTCGACAAATATCCAGCAGCGATCTCTGGTGGACAAAAGCAACGGGTGGCAGCCGCTCGAGCATTGATCACAGAACCAACGATCCTTTTTGCGGATGAACCGACAGGTGCCTTGGATTCAAAAAGTGCGAAAGATTTATTGAATATGATGGACGATTTGAATACCAATGACCAAGTATCGATTTTATTGGTCACTCATGATCCCCTTTCTGCCAGCTATTGCCAACGTATTTTATTTATCAAAGACGGAAAGATCCATCAAGAAGTCAAACGTGAGGATCAAAGCCGCGAAGCATTTTACCGCCAGATCCTTGTCATTCTAGGAAACTTGGAACAATAAGGAGGAAGAACACATGCTTTGGAAACTATCACTTACCGGGATCAAAGCTCGGTTGAAGGATTATATCGTCCTCTTTTCTGGTCTAGTCATGGCTTCAGCCATCTTTTATATGTTCGAATCAATGGCGAGCAATGAAGCCTTTTTAAAAAGCAACTCGATCATCAGTATGGTGGTCTTCGTCTTTCGTTTTGGCTCGGTCCTCTTAGGGATCATTACCTTTGCCTACATCTTATATGCCAATTCTTTCTTGATGGCGATGCGCCAAAAGGATTATGCCATGTTTATGATGTTAGGAGCCAAAGGACGAAAGATCGCCCAAATGATTTTTATCGAAACCTTTATGGTAGGTATCGTTGCCACCGCCGTCGGCTCTATCTTAGGGATCGGCTTAGCAAGTGGTGTCAATACTTTGCTAGTCAATCAATTAAACTTGCAGATCACCCATTATGCAGCATTTAGTCCAGAGGCATTGATCGTAACCGTCGTCTTCTTCTCGGTTCTCTTCTTGATTGCTGCCATCTTCAATGCACGGGCAATTGCCAAAAAATCGATTTTAGCATTATTAAGAGAAACAAGCACGCCGGCACAAGTCAAACAACGGCCATTCTTGCTCTTCTTGCAAACCATTTTAGGTCTTTGTTCCTTAGCCATCGGCTATTATATGATGAGCGACTTGATGAAATTCCAATTGATCGGGATCGGCATCGCCCTAGTCACCATCGTTCTTGGCACATACCTAGTCTTTCGTTCGGTGATCATCGCTCTTTTATCCCTATTAAAGAAGAACGATACGATCGCATTGAAAAAGTTAAACAATTTCACCTTGTCGCAATTAAGCTTTCGGATTCGTGAGTATACCCAGATGCTTTCAATGGTGGCGATGCTTTTTGCTTTAGCATTAGGTGCCTTGACGGTTGGTCTTGGCTTTAAAAACGAGATCCCTATCTTAGCAAAAACTGTTGCCCCTTATGACTTGTATTTGAACAATGCCCAAAACGCCTCTGACGAACAAGTCAACGCGTTAAACCCGACCCTTGATGTGACCTACAGCATGAAAGAAACAGATGACACCATTTATTACGTGAAGGAACAATTCAACGAAAACAACTTGCTCAGCTCCAGTATGGATCAGTTGAGTGTCGATGTCACTTACAACAAGCTGACTGGCGATCAATTAGCTTCTGATGTGACCGCCCAAGACCAATTGCGTAGCTACCTCTTACCAGAACAACGAGGTAAGGAGATCCAAGTCGTGGATCAAACCGCTTTTGGTGCGGTCAATGCGCCGGAAACTAGCTTGCGAATGGTACAAGTCAAAGACTTTCAAGCAAGCTACGATGGTCTGCGTGATTTGGCGCAAGCAAATCAAGACGCAAATTCTTCAGAAACCGCCGATATGAATTTCTCACAACGGGTCTTCGCCTACGACAGCTATAACGGGATTTTCTCTGGTTTTGAATTTATGGGCTTCTTCCTGGGTATCGCCTTCTTGACGATGTTAGCTAGCTGCCTGATGTTCAAAATTCTTTCAGGGGCAAACAGCGACATTCAACGTTACACGATGTTGAAAAAAATCGGTACCCGCACGCGTTTACTGAAAAGCTCGATCCGCAAAGAGATCGGCGTGCTCTTCCTAGTTCCTGGTATCTTAGGAATGATCCATGTCTTGTTCGGTCTAAAAATGTTCACCACCTTGATGATCGATCCGTACCATGACCTATGGCTACCTTTTGGCATCTTTATCGCCCTCTACGCCATTTATTACGTGGTGACCATTGGGTTATACACCAACATTGTTTTAAACCCAAAGAAAAAATAACAATCACACTCTGAATTGCTCAACGCAAAGAGACCATCAAGCCATAAAGGGCATGATGGTCTCTTTCATTTTTCTTGTTTTTTCTCGGACAAAGGGAAGGCAATCTTAGGGTTTGACCCCTAGATGCATCGCCGCCGCACCTCCTGCATAGCTTTTGACTTGCAGCACATCAAAGCCAGCTGCCTGAAACTCCCGTTTCAATGTCTCCTTGTCAGGAAAATCCCGCGCAGACTCCTGGAGCCAGGAATATTCTTGATAGCTTTTGGCGAACAATTTGCCAAATAACGGCATGACATGGTGAAAATAAAAAGTAAACAGTTGCCGCCAGCCGATCAGTGTGGGCTGTGATGTTTCGAGACAAACGATTTTCCCGCCTGGGCGCAGCACCCGATGGATTTCCGCCAAGACTTGTTGGCGATCCGCGACATTTCTCAACCCGAACCCGATCGTCACATAATCAAAGTGCGCGTCTAGAAAACTTAATGCCATCGCATTGCCCGTCTGCCACTGGATCTGCGTTTGTTGCTTTTTCTGTGCCTTTGCTTTGGCAACCGTTAACATTTCTTCGCTAAAATCAACGCCGGTCACTTGCCCCGTCGGACCGACCGCTTCATTTAAAGCAAACGCCCAATCCCCGGTCCCGCAGCATAAATCTAATATCTCAGCACCCATTGGTACTGCCATCCGTTTCATGGTGTCCTTGCGCCACCGTTTGTGCAGCTGAAAGGAGATAATACCGTTCATTCGATCATAACGGGAAGCGATCGATTCAAATACATCATGTACTTTGGTTTCTTTGGCTGTTGTTGCCATTGCGGCACGTCCTTTCTTTGTTCCCTTCGTTTTGCTGTTGCTTCACGTGCCTCTGCTTTTTAGTCTAGCACGAAAAAACCTGCGGAACAAAAACCCTGCTTTCCCCTTTTCCTCCAGTAATTTCCCCACAAAAAAACAGCCTTTCCTACATAGCTCCCCGCTTGTTGACCAAGGCAATTCGGTCAGCAACAAGCGGCTCCAGCAGTGAAAGACTGTTCTTCTTCTGTTTGTTTTAAAACAGGTTGTTCACGTTTAATCGATGAAGTCCCAGATATTGTTCCAATAAGAAACACGGTCTGCGCCATTTTCATCTTTGTAGCGCACAGAAATCAAATTACGGATGTCATGAACAGGAATGTCAAGGGTGACAGAATCCGTGACGGGTCTTTGCTGCACGTTGTATGTTCGATAAAAGGTTCCATCCATATAGACGTCAAAGGTACTAAGATTGGAGTAAAAAATCTGCAGCTGATTGTTATGAACAGCAAGGTTGATCAACTCACCAGTGACAGCGCGTGTACCGGTCTGCAGCGTGAGACTGTCTTCCCCTATCAGGATGTTTTCCGTCTCTGGTTGATTCCCCGAAACTCTTCCGTTGATCGTTACCGGGGTCAGAACATTACCAGCAGCTGCCTGTTCATCCACTCGAGCAGTCAAGTTCCATTCCATGCGATCCCCCGGTGCGATTGGTCGTTCTAAGTGGATCGTGATACGATCGCCAGAAAGACTAGCCGAGGCGATATTGTCTTGGTACACGAGCGCATCGACATTTAAGAACGTCAATAAATTCGGCGAGATATCTAGTGTCACGACAGCATTCTCAATATCGTCTTTCCCAGAATTTCGCGCATCGTTGCTTTCTACGATCGTCCGCAAGATCAATTGATTACCCACTGTGATAATCGGATTGCCTTCTTCATCACGATCAAAGCTTTGCGGTACTCGCAACGTAATCGATGGGTCAGAAGGTCGAATACTGGTGACTTCAAAGGAGAGCGCTGGTGGGAAACGATCATCGCCAATGGCATCACGATACCCTAAATAGTCCTCGTAATCGCTGGCGGACGGATTCGTGCTCCCCAACTGACCATTGGGTTCCGTCGTGGTCGTATCTGGTAAGGTTCCTACGAAATCGTCGTAGCGATCATTTGCGAAATCTTTTGCGTAAAATTCGATATACACATCCTCTTCAGGAACAAGGCGACGAGGTAATTGATACTGCCATGGTACGGAATTGCCTTGTTCGGCATCAAGCGTAATGACATATGGGTCACCTGAAGCATCACGGATCAATCCTTGCGCGGTACTCGCATAAATGGCGACCCGCTCTTTTGGCTGATCGTCTTGCGGAGAATGAAAATCCATGATCCCCGAAACTGTTGTCGTCCGTTCATTAAAGACCTGATCCTCTGCCACTTGCAGACCAGTCGGTGGTCGTACATCCACGACGACCGCATCAGGCAAAGCGGCAATACTCTCTTCTGTTGCATGAATAAAAATCGAATCGTCAACACCCTCCATCGTGGGGTCTAATCCCCGATGGGCACGCAGCACTTCAAAACGTTGACCTGTCTTGAAAAAGTCGTCCCGCGTCCATGCGATCACACCATTATGCACTTCACCAAAAACATCGACAGTTGATTTGGAGGAAAGCCATTGCGTTTCAAGCTGGTTGCCTGCTTCGTCCTTCAAAGCAACTTCCACCCAGACTTCATCTTCCCAGGCATCACGAATCGCCCCCGTATATTCATACGGAACGACCGCTTTGGCATAAAAGGTTTTGTCGGCATTGGTCGGGGTCACTAAGTGCTGGATCATTGGCGGATAATTATTGGCAGAAAATCGCGTGTAGGCATTCCCGCCCCTAAAAGTCGTACTGTTGAATTCATTTGAAAAAGGCTCTCCCGGCTGCGGACTAACGATTTGTGCAAAATTGACATTGCCTAGTTGATAGCTCAGTGGATTCCAGAAATTGTCCGGATCACCATCTAGATTCACTCCGTTGCGTTTTTCCCAAACCGCTAGTCCAACACGATTAGACGTAAAGGTACTGTTGCGATTTGTGTTTGAGAATGCTTGTCCGCCATTGGGACGGTTATTTCGGAAGTCATAAAACAGTGGTTCGTCGATAGTGAAATTACTTACATTGGTGGAACTGATAATACCATTGTTGGCTCCACTTGTATGCCCCTCCATTCGAAAGGTAGCATCTTTGCCAGCTAGAAATTCGAACCCACCACTTTGTCCCCAAACTGCTGGTCCCCTGTGAGCATAAATATGAATTCGACTGTTTTCATCTTTTGCATTAAAGACCGAGGTTCCACTGCTATCAAGGGGAAACTGAATCCCTTGTCGACCTGCTCTATCTGCACCATTACTGGCAGTAATGGTGGAAGCGGCTGACGGATCAAATTCTCGTTCTTCATCATTGTACTGATCGAATACGGCAAAGCCTGTTTCATCAATATAGATGCCGTCATCTGCCGCAGTCCTGGTGCCTGCATGGTTAAAGATGTTCAATTGGCCAGCTGACTCCACATAGAACTCGTTGTTCCGCCCGTACATCCGCACTGCAGCCGCATTGCCATGGTATTTGACGATATTCATTCTCCCTTGGTCGGCAAGCACAAAGGTCTGTTCCCCTACTAAGCGAAACCGCATGACAGAAGCATAGTCATGATTTTGCCCATCGCCAAACAGATTGAACTGCGACCCTTCTCCCGTCACCGTCACATTGCCACCGAGTTTGGTGGTCGCTCCCGCTTTTGAAATTTGATTGACAAAAGAAGGGGTTCCTTGCGGTACACCATTCGTGGGACTGGGCGCTCTAGAATACGAGTTTACGACCGCCCCACCAGAAATAATCGTACGAGAAAACTTATTTTGGGTCTCATCCCGCCGTCCAATCAAGGAAATGATTGCACCGTCAGCTCCAGCTAAGTCCATTTGTGACGAGGCATTTAAAACCGTGCCTTCACCTTCGACTTCAAAAATCACCTCGTTGGTACGTCCTTCAAGATTTGCCCAAATTACTTGTAGCTGGACGCTGTAGAGGTCTACTTTGGAACCCTTATTGACTCGAAACGAGGTTGAAATGTTGTTGTTATTTGGATGAAGTCGAAAAATCGGCCGAGTATTTGAGATCTTGACATCCGCCTCATCCGTGATCAAGACACTTTTGACATTAAAGCTGCCATTATCATTATTAGTACCTGCCGTTGGATTTCTGTGAGCCACCCAATGGAACGTTCCGCGAATCTCGAGATTTCCTTGCTGCAAATAAAGGAAATCATTGCCCGTACTTCCCTCTAGCACACCACTTTTTGCCTCGATATTTTCTATTTTGACTGTCCAAAAAGCCGATGCTGCCAGCGATTGTTGATAGATCAATGCATCTGTAGATCTATTGCTTCCTTGAAAATCGATCATCATGTTTTTTAATTCAAAGACCGCCGGCTCACGATCATGGGTAGTCGTCAGTTCAAAGAAACGTCCAGTCGGAATCGTGGTATTGTTTGGTGTCCCATTCGTGTTGAAACGCTTCGGTGTGGTCAGGGTAAAGCCATTCCCATCGATGGACACCGACCGGTTCAACGCAGCTAAACGATTGTTGGTCTCATTCGTATACTCAGCGGTAATGTCAGCGAGAAACACGATTTCAGAGATCGAGGAATCACTAAAAGCAGCCCGCAGCTCTTGATAGTCCGAAACTTCGGCACGCTCTCCTTGCGTCGCCCGTTCTGAAAGTAGTTCGACTGCCGCTGACTCATTGGTTTCCTGCTGCTGAATGTCAAGCAAGGCTGCTTCTTCTACAGCCTTGTCAGCTTCCAATCGCAAGGCTTGTCGTTCATCGAGAGAAGGCGGAGCGATTTTTTGCAGCGTCCGGTTTCCCCGCTTAAGAACAAATTCGATGGCGTCTTCTTCTCCTAAAGAGACTGGTAATGCCAAGGACAACGTTTCTTCCGTAGGCGCCACTTCGATTTCCACACCATAAACACCCTCTTGTTCAGCTGGATGCAAGGTCGCTTCTTCCAGCTCAAGCATTTCAAACATTTCTAATGACACCAGCGCTTCATGATTCGCCATCAAGAAAAGCGTCTCGCCTGCGGCTTGTTCCGATTCGATCGTCACTACATATTGTCCTGTATCTGGGTCAAAGTGACCGGACACTTCATAAGAATTGCCACCATGGATAGCAAAGACCGCATACAAGATAGAAATAATGATAAAGCCCCCTAATGCAGCGGCAGCCAGTTTGATTTTCGAGACAGTCGCTAGAACAGTAAATGATTTCATCTAGGCACCCCTTTCCTTTGATTACTCCAACAGTTCTTGTCCCGTTTCAAAGCTCGATAGATAATACAGCTTGATAACGACACTTGCCGAAAACGCATCTGCTCCTGACGTATTGCTTCCTTGCCGATATTCGACTGATTCAACTTTTAAAAAGCGATTCAGGTTTTCCATCCGATCAATAAAACGCACGATTCCTTCATTCGTCTCACTCAGGAGGTCAAAGCCGATCCTTGTGACCCGAAATTGCGTAGCCAAAGGATTGTCACCAGTCTGATCCGCCATTTGTTCTGGTGTAGGGTAAAGCATCTCCTCATTAAAGGTCGATTGCAAAATCGTGATCGGCAATTCCGTTTCAAGAGCAGCGAGATCGGTAAAATAAGACTCGATCGCCATGCCATTGGGAATGATCGGCACCTCATTGACGGTCTCTGATGAAAGAAGGTCTGGTTCCCCTTGCAGGTAGACCAGCTGTTCTTGAATGTCGCGGATCTCAGCTTCGATCCCAGCTAATTCCTGAGCCAATTCGATCCCTTCGGCACGTTTGGGGTTCAGCAAAAATAGCCAGAAAATGAGTACGGAGGTAGCAAGAACTAGTGCAATCACCGCGGAGATGATGATGTGTTTTTTGGAGAAAAAGACTCTAGTCATCCGCTTCCACCTCGCTTTCTTCTTCGCTGTCTTCACTGATCACTTGTGGTGCATCGATTCGTGAGAGATAGACAGTGATGCGCCCATCTTGCGGCGTTGAACTATGAGAGAAGGATTGATAAGTCACATGATGTACCCAATCAATTGCTTCAAAAGCCGATTTAAGGCGAATCAGACTTTCATAAACATCCCCTTGGACCGCCAAGTTCACCGAAGGAAACAATGGTGTGCCGTCTTGGGCTGTTTCGGACATTGTCCCCTCGCCATTTAGCAGCAAATTGTACGAATTGATGGTCACATTGATCCCTGATGCCACTTCTTCAAAAGTCTCCATAATAGGTGCCGTGAAATATTTCTCTTGCTTTTGCAGGGCAATGAATTCTTGTAGGTCTTGAGATTTTGACGCCAACATCTCTTCTAACTGGCGCTGAAAGACGATACGCTCTGCTTGACTAGACATGATATTGCTTTGATTATTGGTCACCAAACGTTGATAATACCAAAAGCCTAACCCACAAACCCCAACGACAACTAACGAAAGGAGAAGCGACACCGAAAGAATGACTTCAAACGCCCGATTACGGATAAATTTATTAGGCAATAGATTGATGTTCATGGTTACACCTCTTTCGTCGCTAATCCAGCAGCCAAGACATAGCGGTCGGGAATTTTTTTCTTGCTGGTTTCACTTACTTTTGCGGAAATCATTTTGACTGGCAAAGAAGACACGTCATGAAAAATTTCTTGGACTTCTTTCCGCAGCATTGGATGACCGCCGACTAAGTAGATTTTTTTCAATTCACAGTCAGGTGAGATTTCCTGATAATAGTAAGCAATCACCGAATTCAGGGTTTCTGCCAACCCTTCCAGAGCTTGGATCTCCGCGCTTTCCCTAAAGCTCACTTGCACAGATTGGGCTTTTTCAATATATTTCCAATTGGCTTGATTATAATCTTCATACTGCAAGTAGGTCGGCACCAATTCTTCAAAAAAGGTGATATTGGCGATGCCAGCATCTAACTCGACCAGCACGAAATTTTCACTCCAGTTGATCTGTCGCTGAAACATACGACTATACGCCAGAAAACTGCAATCGACGCCCATCAGCTGATGGCCGCCTTTTTTCAATGTGTCGCCGAGTTGAATCAAAATCGGCTCGGATGTGACCACGACTGGCACATTGCCATTGATGGTAAACCGATTCCGCTGGATGACCACAGCTTGCGGCTCTGCTTTTTCTTCCTTCTTGCTGGCCCTTTTCTTTTTCTATTTTGGCACTTTTTGTTTATTGCCTTTGCCTAGGATCAGTAGATCAAAAATCGGGTTTTCAAAAGGCAAGGAGATGGACTCCCCCAATTCAAAATACAAGTACTCGCGAATCTCTTTTTCCGAGTTCATCTTACCGATTGGGATCTGTTTGATCAGCAGACGAGAATTTAGTGCCGTGATCACCACACTCATCGTGCGTAATCCCAAGCGTTTGGCAATCTCATTGAAGGCGGCTTCAAGACTATCAGGATTGCGCAGCTTATCATCTTTAAAAATCGTACCATTCACGACCAGCTCGCCGTATTTGAGGCGATCACCTTTTTTGGTACAGTAACGGATGCAGTTTTTTTGGATGTCGATCCCAACTAAGCGGGGAATTGTTTTTTTGCCAAACATACGAGGACCTGCTTTCTTCTTGTTGGTTTTATATGAAGGAACCAACGTTATTTCTATGTACAACGCTTGCTTAGCAAAACAAGCAAACGCCAAGGTCAGCAACCCGATTCAAAGGAACCAGCCGCTGCCAAGATAAACCATGCCGGTAGCAATGGCGATAAAGGGACCAAAAGCAATGTAGCGGCTTTTGACCTTGCCCCGTAGCATTTGGATCACGTAAAAGATCACTGCCAAGCAAGAAGCGACAAATAAAACGGTCAAGACTTGCACTGGGCCGATATACACGCCTAAGACGGCAAATAATTTGATATCGCCGCCACCCATGCCTTTTTTACTGAGCTCCGCTAATAGATACAATGGCAAGAAGCCAGCAAAGAAGCCAACGAGCCAATACCACCAAAATTCATTTTGCGGTTGGATCAACCGTAAACCGATCCCTCCAGCGAAAAAAGGGGCTAACACTTTATTGGGGATCAGCTGATAGAAGATGTCGCTGGCAGAAATAATGGCTAATAAGGCTAATAAACACCAAGCGGCAATCACTTCAGCAGTGCCCCAAAACAGCAAGGTCGTACCCGTAAATAGCATGCCGATCAACACTTCATAAAGAAAAGCAATCAGCGGGATCTTTTTTTGACACTTGCGGCACTTGCCTTTTAAAATAAGGTATGATAAAACTGGAATGAGGTCCCTTGCACCTAATGTCTGTTGGCAGTCATCACAGTGCGAGCGAGTCAGCAGGGATTCCTTTTTGGGAACCCGCCAACCAACCACTAGGAAAAAAGAACCTAGACACATTCCTATGATGAAAAGATAACCAATGATTAGGCCCATTGGGATCTGTTGCAAAATTTCGTTCATAAAAAACTCCTTTTTTCCTGGGGGTTGAGTTGCCGTACACCTTAGGTCAGGTTAGTGACTTAAGGTGTAGGAGTTCCGAAGACATCATCTCGAGTAAGAGAGTTGATTTCTGTTTGTGTGTAACCATTATCAGCTTCACCAATAGCATTATTCTTCTTCTGTCCAGCTTCTAATACCTCTTCAGGTACAAACATCGACAACGCTCCATCTGTATCAATATAGAACATAACAGTACTTTCAGTATTTTCGACCCAAGAATCACTGTTAAGCAAGCCATCTTCCATGACATCTTCTAAAGTGAACTCAATGTCTGCAGAACTGTTATTATTCAATTCGTGATTTGTTGACTGGTATAAAACCCCCGCTGAAAAGGCTTGTTGAATTTCAGATACTACAGAGTCTTCACGGGTATTTTGAATCACGTTCCCAATCGCAATAACCCCGATCCCAGCGATGATCGCTAAGATAACGACTACTGCCAGCAACTCGACCAAGGAGAGGCCGCGCTCGTCTTTCAATAATTTATTCAATCGATTGTCTGTTGTTTCTTCTGCTAAAATTGCATCAATCATAGTGTGTTTACTCCTCCTGTTTCTTCCATATATATTAAACAAGCTGTCTAGGTAGCTTGATAATACCAAAATCATTATCCTTGGATCGCACCGAATAAATCGAACATCGGGATCATGATCGCCGCAACGATCAAGCCAACGATCACACAAATCACCAAAATAACTATTGGTTCAATAATTGTTTTCATTCGCTTACTGGTTTCATCAACTTCTTTTTGATAGATGATACTCAATCGTTTCAGCATGTCCTCTAGGGAACCAGTACTTTCGCCAATCTCGACCATCTGGGTCACTAACATCGGGACCATCATGTTGCCCCGAAAGACATCGCTCATCTTGCCACCTTCTTCAATTTGAAAGGCACAATTATCGATGATTCGCTTGATGTATTTATTGGATACGACATCCCGACTCATATTCAAGGCGGTCACCATACCGACGGAGCTGCTAAGCAGTGTCGACATGGTTGTCATAAATAATGAAAAACTATTTTTGGTGATCATATCGCCCACCAGCGGAATGCGTAATAGAAAACTTTGAAAAGCGAAATCGAAGGTTGGATTACGTCGTGCGATCCACAGGCCGAAGAAAAATCCGACGATCAAGACGGCTAAAACCCACCCTCTGGTTTGAAGGAACTCGCTGATTGCCATCGTTGCGACGGTGATCGTCGGCAGATCGGCATCAAATCCTTCAAATACTTCCACAAACATCGGGACGATCATTACCAATAAAATGATCCCTACGATAAAGGTTAAAATCACTAAAATAATCGGATAAACCATCGCGGTGACGATGCCGCTACGGTTTTCGGCGCTTTTTTCATAGTAATCCGCCATATCCTTCAAATTTCCTTCCAGTGATCCAGACATCTCCGAAACAGCGATGACACTGGTCAGAAGTGTCGGAAAGGCATTGGGATGATCTTTGTAGGCTTCTGAAAGCGGGCGTCCGCTATCAATCTCATCCCGAACTTCACCAAGAATTTTCTTGAAATTCGGGTTTTTTTGTTGCTCTTCTAGCATTCGTGAAGCATCAACGATCGTGATCCCCGAAGCGATCAGTGTGGAAAACTGGCGCAAATACCCTACCAGCAGTTTTAACGAAACTTTTGTAAAGAGTTGAATCTCTTTATTCGCCAAGGTTTCTGGCTGTTCGATCAAGCTGCTGACTTTGATGTGCTTTTGGCGCAGTTTTTGGCGGGCTTCGACGGAGGAATTGGCACGCAAGCTGCCAGAAAACGTTTCGCCACGGACATTGGTGCCTTGATAGGCAAAGAGTGCCATCGGCTATTCGCCCCCTTCCTCCATCAAGTTATCTGCCACATCGGCATCGACCCGTTCCGCAGCAACCAGTTCTTCTAAAGAAGCGCTCATGGTATGCATGCCTTCGTTTTTCCCCATCTGCAGCATATTATGGATCTGGTGGGTTTTCCCTTGACGGATCAAGCTGGCGATTCCTCGGGTATTGAGCATCATCTCGGTTGCTGCTACCCGTCCGTTGCCATCGATCGTTGGCAGCAAGCGTTGGGACAAGATCCCTAGTAATGCGCCAGCAAGCTGTGTACGAATCTGAGTCTGCTGATCGGCAGGAAAGACATCGACGATCCGTTCAATGGTCGCTGGGGCACTTGACGTATGCAAGGTTCCTAATACCAAGTGTCCCGTTTCCGCTGCCGTCAAGGCAATCGAGATCGTTTCAAAATCTCGTAGCTCCCCTACTAAGATGACGTCTGGATCTTGCCGCAGGGCAGCTCGTAAGCCATTGCCAAAGGACATGGTGTCGCTGCCGACTTCGCGCTGGGCAACGATGCTTTTTTTGTGGTTATGGATGTACTCAATCGGGTCTTCCAACGTCAAAATATGCGTCTTTTTGGTATCATTCAAATAGTCCAGCATCGCAGCCAGTGTCGTTGATTTCCCTGAACCGGTCGGCCCTGTAACTAAGAACAAGCCTTGGCTTTTATGGATCAGAGTCCGCAAGACGGTCGGCATACCGAGTTTGCTTAACTTCGGGATCTCGATGGGGATCTGCCGCAAGGCGATCGAAACGGTATCTTTTTGGCGGAAAATATTGACCCGAAAGCGACAGATGTCGCCTAGTTCGTAGGCCAAGTCGGTCTCGCCTTTTCCCTTGAATTCCTCCCATTGCCTTTGGTTGCAAAGGATTTCGGCAATGGCTTCGATGTCCTTGGTGTCGATGGTCGGCACCCCTTCGATCGGTAGCAAGTCGCCGTGGCGACGAAAAATCGGCGGTACGCCTTCGACTAAATGGATATCCGATGCTTTTTGTTCGACGGCGATCATCAACCAATGATCGATCCGCTCTTTAGGTGACATGGCAGCAAATTGCGCCGCTTCGTTGCGATTGACGCCCTGTGTACTGCTGGCAGTCGTCGTTTTTGTCACTGCTTGCCGTTCTGCTTTTTGAATGATCTCCCGCGTCGAGACAGATCGGTCTTGATCGCTCTGGCGACTGTGGGCACGTTTTTTTTCTCTCAGTTCACGATTTTCCCGAATGCGGGTACGGGTCGGAGCTGTTTTTTCTCTCGTCGCCCTTTTGGTTGCTCGCTCTTGTGTTGCCACTCTCGTTTGATCCATTAAACCAGCCCCTTTCTATGTGCATTTCCTTTTAAAACAATGTATGTAGTTCTCCGGTGATCCCTGGATCACCGATAAATCAATCAGCGCCTCACTCTTCTGCGGCGACCACCTTCAAGACTTCTTCGATGGTGGAAAAGCCTTGTTGCACTTTGTCTAACCCATCATCCAACAAAAAGCGCATCTTTCGTTCCTGAACATAATCCATCAGCTGGTCGTTGGTCGCTTTGTTCGTGATCATACGGCGCAGCTTGGCATCGATCGTCAACAGCTCTTGGACGGCCATTCGCCCTTTGAATCCTGTATTGCCACACTTTGGACAGCCAACGGGTTGTGCCAGTTCCGTGACCGTGATGCCATAGGATTCAAATAACTGCTTGTCCTTGTCGCTGGCTGGTCCTACTGTCTTACAAGAAGAACAAAGGGTTCGGACGAGCCGTTGAGCTAAGATGCCTTCTAACGCATTGGCGACCAGAAACGGTTCTACGCCCATATCGACTAAGCGATTGATGGTACTGACGGAATCGTTGGTATGAAGGGTGGATAATACCAAGTGCCCAGTCATGGAAGCTCGAATCGCAATCTCCGCCGTTTCGCCATCCCGAATCTCTCCCACCATCACGACATTGGGGTCTTGCCGCAAGATCGACCGTAACCCAGCGGAAAAGGTCAAACCGACGTTGCTGTTAACTGCCACTTGGTTGATACCTTGCAGCTGAAACTCTACTGGGTCTTCGACGGTGATAATATTGATCTCAGGCGTGTTCAACTCTTGCAGCGCTGCATACAAGGAAGATGATTTCCCGGATCCTGTCGGTCCAGTGACAAGAATGATCCCGTGGGGTTTATGCAAAATCGCTTTAAAGGTTGCCAATACCTTCGGTTCAAAGCGAAACTCATCTAGGCGCCGAATGCCACTGGAGCGATCCAACACCCGAATCACGACTTTCTCCCCATGAATGACAGGCAAAACCGAGACCCGCAAATCAACCACGTTGCCCCCGTTACGAATCATTGCCCGACCATCTTGTGGCACACGTGTTTCGGTGATATCCAAGGAGGAAATGATTTTCAGTCGTGAAGTAACCCCAGTCTGAATACTCTTAGGCAAGTTTTCATGGGTGCGAAGCTCCCCATCGACCCGTAAGCGGACGACTAATCCTTTTTCTTGGGGATCGAAATGGATATCACTGGCGCCCCGATCCACCGCATCTTGCAGCAGGGTATTGACCAATTTGACGATCGGCGAATCATCTAATTTTGAGTCGCCTTCTGGATCGATGGTTTCAACGAGAGAGTCGCTCAAGCCATCCAAACTGATCTCAGAAGGGTAATCGCGAACGATCAGTTGTTGGATATCGGCATTGTGGGCTTTTTGCGGACGAATCAATAACCCAGTGATCAAACGCATTTCATTGATCGCCGCATAATCTCCAGGGTTTGCCATCGCAACGGTCAAACGATTGCCTTTTTTCTCTAACGGAAAGACGCTGTGCTGTTTGGCAAACGAGCGGGGGATCAGGGACAAAACCTCTGAGCTGATCTCTAAGTCAAACAGGTTGCCTGTTTGTGTTTTCTCAGCGGTGGTTGAACTTGGACTACTCTCTGACTTTTTGAGAGGCCTTCTAGGTTTTCTACGTGGCGTTCTTTCACTTGATTGCGGCAACTGGCGCCCTCCTTTCAATAATCGAGTTTATTGATATAGTCAAACATTCGTGTAACGGTTAAATATGCTTCATCATCAGACCACATGTTTCGATCCAAAAAACTTCTGAGGATCGTTACCTCCCCCGGTTGCGCCTGACTTTCAAAGTCGCGGACGCGATAATTGACGCCTAATTGTTGCAGTTGATTTTCCAGTTCCACCTGGTCATCCATATAGTAAGGTACGAGAACGACCGTTCCTTCAAGACGCCGGTTATGAGCCCCTGTTGCTAAAAAAGTCGGGTCAAATAATGCCAAATCTGGCAGGATTTCCATGACAAAGGTCGACTCTCTATCCACAGCTAAATGAAAGGGTTCAACGCCTGTATGACCCAAGATCAGCTGGGCACCATTTTTTAAGGTGATTTGATTCCAATACGCTGGATCTTCATAGTAAGAATCAAAAACCGCTGAGCTGCCTGCTTCTGCTAATGCCAGTCTTCGGCGCATCGATAAATGAAAGCCCGTGAACCTCCATCATGGTATTGCTGCCATCCAATGTGATTCTTGACGGGTCATGAGGCACTGTGAATTGATTTTGATTCTGAAAATACGAGAAATCATCGATCGTTCCACCACTAGGCATCATCGTATTCGTCAGCATAAAATCACCATAAACAGTAATCCTTCGTTCCGTATCTTCGGTACTATGCACGATCGAGCCTTCCGTGACCGGTCCCGCATAAAAATTGCTGCTCGTCAGAACCATTGACGGCTTCATAAACGTCAAACTACCATCTGCAGCAGGGTTTTGTTTCGTAGCTTCTCGATGATAGAAATTAAAATAATTGCTATTTAATTCGCCTAATCCAGAGCCCGCATCTGGTGAATTTACAGAAACATTCAGATGACCTTCAGCAAAGAGAACTCCTTCTTGCTCAACTCTCGAAGCCGAACTATTGGTATTGTTGATCCATACGTTTCCAGCAAGGATATCCGTATATGCTTGTGAGAGGACCAAGCGGCTGCCAGCTCGACTGCCCAAATCGATATACATTCCTAGACCCGCTTGCAAGAAGACGTCTTTGATCAAGTTCAACCCGTTGCTAGGCTGTCCGCCATCATTCTGGATCGCAAGCAGACTTTTTGCCGAAAACTGCCCGCTTCCCTGTCCTTCCATCTGGACCCCATGATTAAAGAAAAAGGAACCATCGAAATGCAGCCGATTAAGAATCGGCTTTGTACGAAAATCTAAAAATCTGCCGTCTTGAAAATCTTGCAGGACATTGTTGGCAAACCCAAATTGCAGGAAGTCATCCGATTCAAAGGCGAGATAATCAAATGATGGGCGTACGCGCTGGAAATCGGCGACTTCGAATAATTTTCGAATCCAAGTATCGGCGGATACCGCTTGTCCTACTGTAGAGGGTAGGTAATAGGGATAAAAAATGTTTCGCCAAATATCCAGCTGTGTTTGTCTTTGTTCGAGGTCTTCTTCTTCAAGCTGCATTTCATAGATATATTCGGCAGAAGCTGTATGTACTCGCGGCTGTCCTTCAGCCAGTTGCGTCTGATCCGTGACTTGCGATTGAATTTGAATAATGATTTGAAGATTGGTTTTATCTGGCAGCATCGAGGCTGCTTGGATCCATCCTTGCTCCCCACCAGATTTCGTCATTACATAAGGGGCGATCTCATTATATTCATAGTCAACAATAGAGGAGGTAAAAGAAAATTTATTATCGATGGTCTCATTCACATCGACTTCATCCAGCACAGATCTCAATTCGTTATCTAGATTGTCTATCCATTCATTATTATTAGAATAGAAGCCGCCAGATTGCATGGTTCGAGTGATTAAATCATCTATTCTCAGTTTTAGGTCCTGAGAAGCGAGTTGAAAGGAATATTCGTGTACATCTTCCACGCGACGGAAGCTATCTACCGTTCGAATTTGTGAATTGACATTTCGAGCAACAAGGAAGACCAAGCCAATCATCAAAGAGGAAAGAATGATCGCCGCGAGGGCATAAATCAGCGCAAAACCCGCTTCATTTTTTCTACCATCGTCCATTCCCCGGTACCCCCCCTCTTGCTTTCTCATTGTCCCGATAATTGATCGTAAATTCTCGTCTATAGATAATCTGCTCGTGGTTATCAGTGACCAGATCCTCCATCTGCCACCAGCCAGTCAAATCATCATAATAATCCGCAAAATTGATCGTTTCCGTGTAAAATAAAACGAAAAATTTGGTCTGTATACTGAACGTATCGCGATAATTTGGCGTATAGTGATGGGTCAGCGTCGCTTCATTCTCATTTTTTTGTTGAATGATCTTTAACTTAATGGTAGGGTCTTTCGTATCATAGACTCTGGCACGGATATTGTTGGTATCTGTGATATCCGTCACAACCATTCGCGGACTGCCCTCTTCCGTAATTGCTGCCCCTAAGGTTCCTTCGGGCATGGTTTTGACAATATGTTCCTCGTGGAAAAGAAGACTATCATATTTTCCTAAATACCCCGCATGTTCATAGATGCCGTCAATTTTGGCGATTTGGTCTGCTTGCGCCATGATTTCATTCGCGATCCCTTGAAAGGCAGCAATTCGACCTTGACGGACAGAGGCTTGGACGATCAGAAAGAGTGTCCCAGAAAAGAGAGCAATGATAATGCCGAATATCACGATCGCCCCTAACAATTCGACAAGCGTGACTCCTTGCTCATCCTGTAACCGATGCTTCATCTGCGCCCCTCCTTTGCAACTTCCGCAAGAACAGCCAGCCCTCTCAATAGTCAACTACCCAATGCAGATACGTTTCTGTCAAAAATGCGCCCGTTTGTTTATCGAAGACCTGAATAATAAGTCCGATGCCCAGCTGCCGACGATCATAACTGTCTTCTCGCAGTCCATGCCTGGGGTCTTCACGAATGGAGACCTTGACTAAATAGTTGGTGGTTTCTTCATTCTCCGACAAGTACGTTCCCATATAGAGGCGATTTTCTTCCGAATTTGCCAAGGGCTGCGGCAAATGAGCGCCAGAATGATCGTATACCACTTTGCGAATAAATCGTCCCCGATTGAGATCATCTACAGCAATCGGAATTTCTTCATACATCGGTTGCCCTTGCGCATTGTATTGAATCCCTGAATTATCGAGGACCAAATGGTGTCTGCGAATTTCTGAGGGGTCATCTGGATCGACCATCATCCAAGATGGTCGAGCAGTAAAGATCCCGATATTCAAATCCGCCAAATCTTGGGTCTGCGCTCGGTAGATTAGCCATTCCTTGACGTCATCTCGTGCTGCGATAGCCTCTTCCATTCGGGTATTGTAGCTAAGGATCAGGTTGTTTTGGATGATCAGCATGGCGATCATGACCATCGCGATCCCGAGAATGACGATCGCTCCAAGGATCTCAACAAGGCTGAACCCTGATTCATCAAGTACTCTATGTGCTTGTCTGCCGTTTTTCAGTTTCATCACCTGCTTTTTGCCTAGCCCCCGATCAAGGAGAATCCTTTTCTTCTAGCTGGTTGATACTTGTATCTGGGTCAAGAAAAGATAATTTGCTAAGGGTGAACCCCCAGTGAATCAGTTTATTGAAATCAGGGTAGTCAGCTAATGGAATACTTTTTTTGGCTTTGCGTGTGATGCGAATTCGTTCCCTGATATAATGATACCTTTCTTCTTCAACCAGTCGCTGAATCTCGGCGAGCCCTTTTTCAACATCAGGATCTTCGACATTCGCTTGCATGTATTGTTGGTAGAAATAATCCAAATACTTCCCGTATTGAAGAAAATAACGGTATTCAATTTCTTCAATGACCATTTTCACGTGAATCTCTCCTTGACTTATTTTCTAGCAACTTATTGAAGTGAGTGCAAATGCCGATAGATGATCGCAGTGGCACTCTCTGGCCGATCATTGTCTAACTGAAAGACCTCCTTTAATGATTGTCGATCAGAAGCCTGAATGACTTCGACTTTCGGTAAAAGTTCGTAGGCAAGATGGCTATCGTCTGCGACACTTGTATCGATCATCACTTGTTCGATCAGTGAACGGGTGACGCCATAACCGTCTTCACTTTGATAGGATCGGTCCAAAGGGAAACTATAATAAAACCAGCCATCATCGGGATTATAGATCCAAGTATTTCGATCGATCTGACGGTAATCGCTCAAAGAGCCGAATTCGATCATGATGGCTTCTGAGTCGATCTGGGCGGGACTTTCAGACACAAAGCTGCTTAGCGTTTTCACCGTTTGGGTCGGATACAACCCAGCAGCATCGGGAAACGCACTGATCATCTCTGGCAATTGAAAGGCACTGCCTAACCCAGATTCTGTCGTCGTGTAATCAAATGACGACTGGTCAATCGTTCCTTGTTCTCCGAGATACGTGAATCCCGTAGGTTCTTCATTGGTGGAAAAGGGGCTGGCTAGCTGCGACTCCGCCCAGTTTCGAACAAAATAACGATACCCTTCAAGATAATAACTATAGGTCAAGTTGGCTGCTTCAAAGGTCCACTCAGCAACCGGATCAGCAGGATTGAGCAGCAGCAGTTCCCCACTCATTTTCTGCATGACCGGTTGTTGGTTTCGTCGAAAGGAATAGCTGAAGTGCGCTTCGACAAGGACCGGTTCTTGCCAGAGATCTGGCGGACCATCGATCAAGTCTGATGACGGTTGCTCCTCCATTTCTTCATTGCCTTCGGTGTGATCGTAGAAGTTCTCAGGATTATCCTGTCCTTCAGCGTCTAATTCCCCCAATAACTCCTGCATCTCTTCACTATCGAAGGCATCCAAGGCAGGCGTGGGTGCCAACTCTTCGATCGTCTCATCGCTGATCCAAACCATCACTTGACCATCAAGAGCATTTCCAACAAGTTCTGGGATCTGCTGGGTCACGTTCTGATACCCTCTTGCTAAAATTTCGTTTTCATCAAAGCGAGACAGTACTGGTAATAAGTCTGGCGCATCACTCGCATCTGCCGCCTGCTCAAAGGCTGCTTCCTCACTGTCTGGCGCGATATAGCGCAGCACTTCTTCAAAGCTTGCTCGAACAAACACTGGCACTTCACTGGCGTTCATTACCCGAACGGATCGTTGGATCGTCGTCCCTGTAAGGGTCATTCGTTCCTGCCATTCTTCCAAAATCTCGATTTTTTCGAACACTTCATTTTCATCCGCTAAACGACGAATGTGAATAGACTGATTATTCTGCCAAATCAAGATGCTAAGCAACAAAAGAAAGAAAAGCAGACCCGCGATACTATTTCTTAACACTATTTTTTTTTGCAACCTTGTTTCCTCTTTTCTCAAGTAATGAAGGCTCTCAAGTAAAGAGATAAATGCCTAATAGAATGAATAAGGCGATCAATGATACACAGAAGATGATAGATAATATCAAGTTTTGATCAATAAAACGAAACACATCTGCTACATGGTTGATACTCATTGAGACTTCCCCAACGAAACGGTCTGCTTCGATGGCTTCTTCCCCAAATGCCTGTCCATCACCAATGACGGATAAATGATAGCCTTGCTCTTCGTCAGCCTCGATCGATAGCACTCGGCGGGCAATATAGCCTGTTCCTGAGCTATTTGTAAAGACTCCGATCCCGTTTGGCTGTACTTGAGTGAAGGCTTGTTCTCTTAAAATGATCAAATCTTGTGTGCGTAATGCGGAGCTGTCAAGATTCGCCATGCCATTATCAGATAAACGCACCACCCGATGATTGAAAACCGTCATCTCGTTTTGATCAGCTACATATAAGCCGATAAACGTAAAGAGGACAGTCATGCTACAAACCAAGAAAATCAGATAAATGATTTTCAGTACGAGATCACCAGATTTCTTTTTAGCTGTTGGTTTCTTCGTCGCAGCTTTGCCTTTTTGCGGGGTTGGTCGTTTCTGGGAAACCTCCGCTGGTTTTTTGCCTTGCTTGTGGGTCCCTTTTGATTTGGCATTCGGATTACTTGATTTCTTAGTTTTCCCCTGCTCGTTGCGCTGGCTTGGACGTGCTTGCTGCGGTGGACGCTTTTTCTTTTTGCGTGGTGCTTCACTGGTCGTACTGGCAGCTGCTCTTTCTTTTTGCTTGCTAGGATGCTGCTTTTCGGTCGGTAATTTGGGGCGATTCGCTGTGCTAGCCGCTTTTTTTCGTTTCTTTTTCGCAGGCGCCTGTCCTGTCGGTTCTTTTTGAGGTGGCTTTTTTGGTCGTTTCTTGCCACTTGAAGGGCTGGCTTGCTTGCCTTGCGCCTGAAACTTTTCGATTCGGGGATTTCTCGGTGTATCCTCTGGTTGTTCTCGTTTTTTTTCACGTTTGGCAGGCTGTGGCGGACGTTTTTTTCTTCTAGGTGCTTGCGACTGATTACTCATTGGCATCTACCTCGCTGCCCGCTCGTTCCATCCCTCTTAATTGGTTTGCATAAGTATTGGCATTGGCGTTTTCCTGCAAGCGATCCTTGACAGTCCGAATGGACGCAGGCAAATTCCCTGAGCCTCGACGATTTACCGAGCTTCTTTGCAAGTCTTCAAACAACGAACGGGTCGTCTTAGCTTCTTCCTTGCGGGCTGCTTCGATTGCTTGTGCACGTGTGCGTTCAATCTCTTCCAAGACCTCTTCGGTTGGCTCGTTGTCATAGATGGTTAGATCATAGGCCTCGATCAACGCATTCAGCTTTTGGTCATAATGGATGTCCGTGGCATAGCGCCCTGTCAACCATGCAGTTGCTTCCCGATAGGTTGGGGCATTTTCTTTCCAAACGGGGGCATAAAAGCGCGGGTTGCCTGTGATGCCTCCTCTTAGTAAGCGAGCGTAATCTTCGATGGATTCACGGTAACTTGGGTATTTACGGAAATTGGAAGAGATCGTATACCACGCACCACTTCCATCATCTTCTTGCGTATTGAAGGTCACTTTTTGCCCACGAAAGCTGCCCTTGATGCCAAAGAGATTGTGGTTTGGCGGACTGGATAAAGCACTATTTCCTGAGCCAGTCTCCAAGATGGCTTGTGCGATCATCACTGAAGCATAAAGATCATTGTTATAGGCAACATCCTGCGCGTCAGAACCGATCTCATTGATGAATTGTTGTGTCGTTAGATTACGTGAAACCGAAAACTGAAAGTTGCTTTCCCGCTCTTCTTCATCGATCGGCGATTCGGGTTCTTCAGTGATTGGATCGGGATCTTTTTCTTTGTCCTGATTGGTTTGATTCCCATTTGATTGGTTGTTTCCGCTATTGTTGCTGCTGTTGGTATCGTTTGTTTCTTCCTCGTTCGTTTCAGGTCCAGCAGGCTGATTCGGCTGTTGATCGCCTTCTGAAGGCTCTGGCGTCGGCGGAACATCTTCAATCTCTTGGTCTTCTGTTTCATCGGTGCCGCTCTCTGTTTCTTCCTCGTCTATCTGCCCATCATCTGCCGGTCGTTCAATATCATTTACGACTTGAACTTCCGTTCCTTTTTCGGCCTGCTCCGATTCTTCTGGGAGGCTTTCATTTGTTTGTTCTGGAGGAGTATCAAGTTGCTCCGTTATCCTGTCAGCTCCTTCGTAGGAGACCGGTCGGAGGGCATCCGTTATCGATTGCCCACGACTTTCTCGTTGTGCATCGATGGTTTCCATATAAGTAGATGGTTCTACACCTAAGATCGATCGAACCATGGCTTCAGAAATCGTTTGATTATTGATGATTCCGATAAATGCTCCGATCGCTAACAGACTTTTTACGTTTCTTCTGGGCTTTTTCATCTTCTTGATCCTCCTCCTTGGGGCTGTTCTTGCTGGTGCCTTTTTTTGGTCGTTCATGGTCTTTGCTTTCATTTTTTTCAAGCTGTACAAGTAGCAATTGATAATGGAAGGCATTGTTCCGCAAATACATCGTAAAACCTAGCAAAAGAGCGAGTAAAAACAAATGACTGATAGTGACATATTCTCGAAAGGCAGAGAGATAAAAATAGGCGGTCAGCTGCAAAAATACCGCTAATGGAATCAAAGAAGCAATAAAGTAGATGCGGTATAAGAATAAGAATCGTTGTTTTTGCTTTTGGGTTCTCATAGACTGCTCCTAACGTCTGTATTGCCTTCAATCAATGCTTTTTTTTCTAATAGATAGCTTTCGCTTTGGAGAAGATCAAAGTAAGCGGCTTTTCGTAAAAGATTGTCATAGTCCATCTTCATAATGCGTGCGTAAGGTTTTCTAAACCATGGTCGCTCATACAATTTGACCCGTGACTCAATCACGCTGCATTCATAAAAAACCAAGCTGATATCTTTAGCAGAAAGGTTGTTGTCGACCACTTGCTGCACTTGCCCTCTCTCATAGGTCAACTCTTTTTCGTTCAAGGTCATCTTTTCGATCTTTTGTACGAGATTGTCATTGATGCGCCAAACCTGTTCCAGGTATTTGGCTTTTTGAAAAAGATAGGTATATTCTCGTAAGCTGATCTTCAATTGCGTATGCCAGTTCTCGTCTTCTTCATCGGTCAAGCTGTTTAAATAGTGGATACTATTTTTGATCAAAGAGGCTTCCAAGTTTTCGATGTAGATCTCAAGCTTTTGATTGGCCAAGCGCAAGCGCTCTTTGCTTGCTCGTTCTCGTTTCGCCTCTTCCTCCAACGCTAATTCATTGGCGTTGACTTTGGACAATTGCTTGGCTTTTTTTGACTGTTTTTTTTTGCTGCTTTTTTTGCGAACTTTCTTTTTGAACTTTGGTGGCTCATCCGCACTGACCTTTTGGAACTCGACTGTGTCTTCCAGCTCTTTTTTCACTGCATCGGTTTTGCCTTGCCGTTTTTCTTCATGGACTTGCGCTTTCGGGCGACTCACAAACGTGACATTTTGTTCATCGATCACGCTTTGAACGATTTTTGCCAGTTGCTCTTTAAAGTCGTTCGCATCACTTACACCAGCCGAGGCTTGCTGCTGCAAGCTGGCATCCAACTGAATCGTAAAGGGAAACTCTTCTTCTGTGTAAGCGATTGGTACAAACTCCAAAAACAGATTGCTTTTTTCATCGGACACATGATTGATGCCGATTTGCGTCCACACAAACTGTGGGAATTGCTGTTCCAAAGGAATGCGTAATTTTGAGTAATCGATTTTTTTCCGTAAAATCTCCATCTCGATATGATGGGTGAAGGCTTCGATGGAATAAAATTGCTCAAAGTAATGCGTCACTTGTTTGCGGATCGAGGATTTGAGCGGCCACTTTTTTTGATAGAGGTTGTCGCAGGCAGTGATTACTGATGGAAGTGCCTCTTGTTTATAAAATAATTCCTCAAGATTTGGACTCAAGGTTGGATAGATGGCAATTTTTAAAATATCATTCGTCACATTCGTCCCAATAACCAACATTCTCATAAGAAATCAACTCGTAGTTGTTGCCCGTGATTTCTTAAACAGCACATATGGTCCTAGTGGGTTTCCCTCCTTTGTCGTGTCGCTCTCAGAAATTATTCAGCAGACCTTTTCGTCTATTCCGACTTATAACCTTCGTTTTAGTCTGGCAGATTCAATACTTTGCTATGCTGGATCAACTGCTCAAACAGCCCTTTCGACTCATGATGAAACGCCGTAAGTCGTTCTTGGTATTGCTTGATCTCTTGACGGATCTTCATCACTTCCATCGATGCTTCTGAAATGATCTTGTGGGCTTCATTTTCCGCCATTTGACGTCTTCTGTCAGCTTCCAGTTCTGCTTCAGCAGCGGTTTCCCGTGCTTTTTCTTTTGCTTCGATCAAAATCGTCGCCAGCTCGTCCTTCATTTGTTCGACCTTAGTCAATTCACGTTCCAAGTCACGCTGTAAGACATTCTTATCTGCCAATTGTTCGACTCTTGAACGCTCGAGATCACGATATTTCGCTTCGGCTTCTTGCAAGCGCATGTTCAACTGTTGATTTTCATTTTCAAGCGAAGTGATCCGCCGCATGCTTTCGACTTCTTTTAATTTGTAGTTTTCGATAATCGCCGCTTTTTCTTCTAAATGAATCGCTTTTTCTTCAAAAGCTTGGACTTGCTTGCTTTTTTCTTCTAATTCTTTTAGCAGTTCATCTTCTCTTTGACGCAATTGTTCGAGCTCTTCTTCTACTTCGATCAATTCGTCTTCTTGACTCGTCAACTGCTCAATTTCCTGCTCATAATTGGTTTTGAGTGCTTCTTGTTGACGTTCTGCTTCTTTTAACTGCTGCTGTAACTCGTTGTAGCGCATTTGCAGCTGCTTGTTTTCATAAATGATACTTTCTTGTTGCGTCGCTTGCGAAGCCATCCGATTGATGGATTCTTGTTTGTTTTCCAATTGCTTGGTCAAATGTTCGACGGTTTTGGTCAATTGTGAAACGGTATTTTCTAATGCCAGCAGCTCTTCTTGGGCATCATCCTCATACTCGTCTTCCTCGTATTCTTCATCATCGTACTCATCGTCCTCGTACTCGTCGTCTTCATATTCTTCATCGTCATACTCATCGTCATCATATTCTTCATCATCGTACTCGTCTTCGTCGTACTCTTCTTCATCATATTCCTCGTCGTAGACATGAACGCCTTCGTAAGTTTCTTCATCTTTCTTTTTGCGAAATAATGCCATGTTACCCCTCCTGATTCCTCACTCATCGATGATTTGATTCGTTGAACAATTTAATGTGTCTACAAATTGGTCTGCTTGTTAGTCTGCTTTCGTGAAAAGTTGCACTTTGGCTGTTCTACCCTCGGGCTTTTTTTCAAACGAGCTGACGTTTCTGCTATGACCTTTTGAGCAGTGATGTCCGCTTCCTTCTTGTCCCCCTTCGCTTAAAAAAGAAAGCAAAGACCCCCACATCCCTGGATTTCCACGACCTCCATGTATTTTGGAAGATAGAAATCAAGTAAATGAATCGGCCTGTTTCTCAATAAAATAGCCATTAAACGAAAAGACGGCTTCCGTTCGCAGAACATCTGTTGTCTATTTGATAGTATCAAAGCAAAAACAGATTGAAAAATCAGATATTTCTTCACTTGATGAAATATTTGTCAGAGGAAACCATTTATCCCCAGTGATATTGTTAAAAAATGAGCAAAATATCCTCGTATTAAAAAACAGGCGTTCTTCTTTAAACGATCTTTATCTTAAATCAACAATCACGCCTTCTTAACCGCCGATCAATCCCCTCAAAAAAAATCAGCGACCTTATAAGCCAAGGTCGCTGATCGATTCTTTACCTATTATATAGTTTTCCTGCTCAGTCAGGGTTCAGCCATTGGAAGCGATCCCTTTTTTCTCAGTTTGAAAGCAAGTTCCAGTCCGCTGCTCCGCAACTGTAAGTTTTTTTCTCCCTGATGGGCTGCTTTTCTATTGCCTTAAAAAAAGAAAGAACCGTTTCTTGAAAATCCGTTTTCTTTAAACGAACAACTTTTTATGCATATATAATGTCGCCATCCGATAATCATAATGGATCATCGAAAAGGCTAATAGTTCGCCATTTCTCAGATAGCTGTCGTCTCGTACGATCAGTGCGGGCATGCCTTCTTCTAGATGAAAGAACGCTGCTTGTTCCTGTGTTAGCGGTTTGCTTTGGATGAACTTGTCGATGAAGGCGACTGACAGTTGTTTTTCTTCTGCCAAAGCTTGGAACATTGACCCCTCCATCATCGTTTCGGAGATCTCCCCTACGATTTCAGGTATATAATAGGAGCGTTCAATCAAATAGGGTTTGTCATCTAGCGTGCGAAACCGTTGGACTTCGATAAAGTGCTGATCTTTCGCAAATTGTTTTTGACTTGGGAGAAACAACGCCTCTGATACTTTGACCAGTCGCTTTGAGGCTTTGACCGTTCGAATGTTTTTCTCGCCCCGTGTCAAGTCTTCATTGAAGCCAAGATCTCCTTGTTCAATGGCCGGTTTTTGGTTGTTTTGAAAGCGAATATACGAGCCGCGGCCTTGCATCTGGTAGATCCAGCCCATCTTGCTCAATTTATTGAGGGCTTGACGTAACGTATAACGAGAAACTGGATAAATCGCCAAAAGCTCTCGTTCACTAGGCATCTTCCCCTGCTCATTTCCTATGTCACCCGCTTCGATCTTTCTGATCAATTCCGCTGCTAAGTCTTCAATACTGAGTTTCGTCATTTGCCTACTCCTTTCCTTCGGATTCTCTACTACTATTATCATCTTTGGCGTAAAAAAAGCCAGCTATTTTTCATAGCCGGCTTATCAAAAAAACGGATTGATTATGCCTTCGTTGCGTTTGCTTGTTCGTCCTTGTATAATTTGCCATCATACATTTTGATGAATGGGAACCAAATCAAGAAAGCAACGACTGCACAGATGATTGCTAAGACAAAGGCACGCCAGTCACCACCTGAACCAATAAAGCCAGATAATCCAATTGGGGTCGGCCACGCTACTTGAGCAATCGGTGGGTTAACAAAGCCTAAGTTGATACCAAAATAAGCAACGGACATTGAAACCATCGGTGCTAAGAAGAATGGGATCGCTGTGTACGGGTTGTATACCACTGGCATCCCGAACAAAATCGGTTCATTAATATTGAAGAAGGATGGCACGATCGCTGCTTTTCCTAAAGCACTTAACTGCGCTGATTTTGCAAAGAAGGCGATGAAAATCACCATTCCTAACGTCGCTCCTGAACCACCGATCGTAACGAAACTGTTGTTAAATTCACCCGCAAAGGCAATGTTGGCACCATTTTGGTTTTCCACCATATTTGACAACACGATTGGCGTCAAGAATGAGGTCACGATCGTTGCCCCATGAATACCGACGATCCATAGTGCATGCATGAAGAAGTAGATAACAAGTAGTCCGATCCAGGTACTGGTCAATTGCGTCACGAAACTAAACGGAATCGCAATGACTTTGAAAATATCTGTGCCCATTGCGACTAATGCACCATTGATAACGATCACAGTGAGTGCAATTAGGGCTGTAGGAATCAAAGCAGTAAATGAGGAAGAAACACCTGTAGGTACTGTATCAGGCATTTTGATGACAATATTGCGCTTCACACAAAACGCGTAGATTTTTACGGCAATGATCGCCATGATGATCGCTGTAAAGATCCCAGTTGTTCCTAAACGAGTAACGCCTCCACCGATTTCCCAACCATTAATGATTTTCTGATCGTCAGAAATCACTTCAACTAGCGTGGCTACTCCGCCTTCAAAGACTAATTGCGGCAAGCACATAAAGAACGCCATCATAGAAAGTAATGCTCCATTGACTGGGCTTAAAACAAGTTTTTCTTCTTGTGCTTGAATCTTAGTATACTCATATCCAAAAACAATACAAAAATATAGTGCTAAAATCCCCATTGTTGCAGTGTTACCCAGCATATAGAGATTAACTACTTTATCAAATGATGTACTCCAAATGCCCTCTAATACAGGAAAACTTTGTGGCAAAACGCTGATGATCAAGAACATTGATCCTACGATAGTGAAAGGAATCGACGCCATCCCGGCTGCCATGACCCCACGAACGATCCGTAATTGTGAGATTTTCCCCATTGGACCCATTAAGTAGCGGTCCAAGAAGGCAAACATTTTGTTATTTTCTGAATCCATTGACTGTTCCTCCTTGAGTTTCAAATGTAGTCAAATACGTGAAATATTTGTCGCGGTCATGCTCGATCAACCACGCTTTACGCTGAATGAACAAACACGCCATCATGCCGACAGAAAACAAGGCAAGTAAGATCCCTCTACCCGATTGATTCATAAAAGGAATCAACGTTGCTTGCTGCCCGATCAAAATACCAAAAATTGCAATGAGATTGACGCCGAATTGGAGCCAATAACCGATCTTTGTCACCAGTAAACGATTCGATTGCTGCCAATATTTTTGAGTTTGTTCAATAAGTATAAGTCCATCAACGATCAATAAGGCAATGGGAATCAAACCAGCCCATGTCCATTGAGACAGACTCAATAGGGTCCAATAAAGATTGACAAAGAAAAAGATCGCAGTCATATAACGAAAAAGTAAAAAACGATTAAACCGCATACTTTTGTTTGCATATTCTTTCTTGGCTGCTTGGGTTACCGGTTTCCTTTTGGTCACAAGTCCTCCTCCTTTCGTTTTGCTTTCGCTCAACAACTTGTTCGAACAAGTTATATTCTAGCAGAATTCTTGTTGAATGCAACCGATTTCTTTTTGAAAGTGTTCTCTGAAAATAATCTGCTTTTTCATTCGTTATTTCTGAAAAGTTAAGCGAATCTCAAGGAACCTTGCAGGATAACGAGGGAATGTTCCTGACTCTCGGCTTTTGTTCGAGTAGAAAAAAGTTATTTTTAGCATTCGTTTTTGCAAACAGTGTTTGTTCCTGAAGGCTTTATCCCCCAAACAAGGCAACAGGTTTGTAAAGTTGCTAACTTTACAGTACACTCTAAGTAACAAAACGTTTGATTTCGAACACGCGTTATTTTTAGCGATCGACATTCCCTGTACTCGTTCCTTAAAACGAAAGGAGATCCTCCCCATGGATGTATTAGAAACTTACTTAACCAGCATTGAAGATCCAGTAAAGCAAGAAAAACTGCGTGCCTTATTTGCCGCTATTACCAAGAAATTTCCTGACCTCGTTCCAGTCATCAAGTGGAATCAGCCGATGTTCACCGCCCATGAGACCTTTATTATCGGTTTCAGCGTTTCAAAACCACATTTTTCTGTCTCCCCTGAAACCAAGTGTCTTGAACAGTTTGCCGATGCCATCGAAAAAGCTGGTTACAGCCATACGGATAACATTTTTCGCATCAAGTGGACTGAGCCGATCGATCAAGGATTGATTGAGGACATGATCGCTTTCAACCTGAAAGACAAAGCGGAGATGACCCGCTTTTGGCGCTGAGCCAATCGAGACTTCGTAAAAGAAGAGCAACCCAAAAAACCGCAGAAGCCTGTTCGCTTCTGCGGTTTTTCTGACTATTATAAGCCTAATTCTGGCGCCGGATCAAAGAATCCTGACCATAAGCTTGTTGACATCCCTAAATGTAGATGGACGCCAGTTGAATTCCCAGTCGTTCCCATACCGCCAACATATTGTCTAGCTGAGACGCTTTGTCCGACCGAAACAGCTGGCAGCGTACTAAAGTGCATGTAGTAGCTGTAAACGCCATTGGCATGTTTGATGATCACATAGTTACCAGTTGACGGACCATAGCCCGCTTCAACGACTTCGCCTGCTTGGATTGCATAGATCGGCGTTCCTGTCCCCCCAGTAAAGTCGATGCCATTATGTTGATTTCCTGATGCACCTGTTGGATCTGTTCGATACCCAAAACGACTCGAAATATGAACCGAATCGACTGGCATTTGCCATCCACCTGTGCTTGCTTGTTCCTTTGGCTCAGCTGCTTGCTGCACAGGTGCAGGCGTAGCTGCAGTTTTTTCTGACGACACCGATGTTTCTGGCGCCACTGCGGCTTCCGTCTTCGGCTGGGCTGCCGCCACTGCTGCTTGTTGAACGGCAGGACTTTCGGCAGTTTCAGCTGACTTGGCTTCTGCTGCTTGCTGACGTTTGGCTGCTTCTTCTGCTTCTTTGCGCGCTTTTGCTTCTTGTGCTTCTTGTTCAGCCAGTTGCTTCAACGCTGCTTCTTTTTGCCGTTGTGCTTCTGCTTTGTCCGCTTCCAATTGGTCTTTTTTCTCTTCTTCGGTGTTCAACGCCAGGGCAAGGTCGGCTAGTGCAACTTCTTGATTCAATTTGACATCAGCTAATTCCGCTTGTTTTCCTTGCAATGCGTTTGACTGCTCTTCGATCGCAACCAATTGTTCCTGCAACTCTTTTTCCAATTTCTGGCTCGTTGCGATATCTTCTTGCTGTTGTTCGACAATGCTATTGCTGGCATTCATGATCGTTACTGAAGCGATCGCCCGTTGAATAGCTTCTCCGATGGACTCCGCATCAACGATTTTTTGGAACAAACGATTGGAAGGTTCCGACGTTTGAATGTCACGCGCTTGATTCGCCAGTACTTCTGTGCGCTTGATGATTTTCTCTTCAAGGACTTGGATTTCTTGTGCCAAGGCATTGACTTCTTCTTCCGTCGCCGTTTTCTTTTGTAAAATTGCTTGGATTTCTCCTTCAATCGATTGAATCTCTGCCTCTGTAGAACGTTTCAGCGATTCTAATGAGGTGGATTCATTTTTTATGTCATTGATTTTTTCATTTTGCTGCTGGATCTTCTGATCAAAGCTGTCTGCGGATACCGTCACGACAGGCAGCGTCAGCAAAACAAGTGAACTTGCAACCAAAAGTGTCTTTTTCATTTTTTCTCCTTAACTAAATGTGTCTTATCGCTTTCTTTAGCATACCGAAAGATTTCACTCTTGGGGCTGTTTTCACACAAATAACATCTGGCTGCAAGAAATTGACATCTAGCTGAAACAAAATTGTTAGAATATTTCAACGAAAAAGATTGCTTTTCTTCGCCTTTTAACCTTCGTTACTTATTAATTGACTGATCTCCTGACCAATTGCTTACGAAAAAGCCGTGATTTGCAGTAATCAGCAGTGGACCTATGCTATACTGGATAAAAAACGGAGGTTCTCATGATACAACAAGTGACCAAATTTACCGATTCTGAATTAGAAACAATCGCCCAGATTTGGCTGCAAAGCAATTTGGATGCCCATGACTTTATTTCAGCTGCCCATTGGCAAGATAACTATGACTTTGTGAAAAATGCCTTTGCCGATGCCCTTATCTACACCTATTCGGTGGATGATCAGCCTGTCGGCTTCATCGGGATGTTGGATGAGTATATCGCTGGTATTTTCGTTTTGAAAGACTATCGTGCCCACGGCATTGGCAAGCAGCTTTTACAAAAAGTACAAGCAGAACACGAGAAGCTGACTCTGAACGTCTACCAAAAAAATACAGCTGCTATTGCGTTTTATCTCAAACATGGCTTTACCATCGTTTCTGAACAACTGGACTCTGATACCGATGAAATCGAAAACACCATGGAGTGGCATCGTTGATGCTGCTTTTTTTCACCTTCTTTTTCCCCTTTTGATCAATCGTACGACCATAACCGCTGATCGGCTTACCCGTCGAATCAATGGATACAATAAACGACAAAAAGCATTGCCTTCCATTTGCTGGATCGGCAATGCTTTCTTTATTTACTAGCGGTATTTCAACCAATGGTTCCCCCCTTGGTGACAATCACTTCGCGATACCAATCAAAGGATTTTTTTCGATACCGTTTGAGTGAACCAGTTTCCTTCTTTATCAGTGATAATCTGGTAAATAATCCCCATGGGCTTCGATCAAATCATCGACTAATTGGGTAATATCTGCCAATGATAACTCTGATGATAAATGAGGATCGAGGTAAGCTGCTTGATAAATCTTGTCTTTCTCAAGGGTCAACGCTGCTTCGACAGTCAATTCTTGCACATTGATGTTGGTTCGGTTCAATGCAGCAAGCTGCGTTGGTAAAGCGCCGACGTAGGTTGGTTGGATGCCGTTCTTATCCACCAAACATGGAACTTCCACACAGACATCCTCTGGTAAATTGGTGATCAAGCCTTTATTCAACACATTTCCAGCAATAACGGTTGGATTGCCGGTCTTGATGGCATCCATGATATAAGAGGCGTATTCCCGACTTCTCTTATGGGTCAAATCGCCATTATCGACGATATCCTCCCGCATCGTTTCCCAATCGCGAATCTGATTTTCGCAACGGGTTAAATATTCATCCAACGGAATCCCCAAATCGTCGATCAATTCTGGGTATTTTGATTTAATGAAATAAGGGTGATACTCGGCATTGTGCTCACTAGATTCTGTAATATAATAGCCAAAACGTTTCATCAATTCAAAGCGGACTGAATCACGGTGGGGATTTTCTTTCTCTTCAGCCAACTGACGGATCGTTGGATAGAAATCTTCCCCATCTTTGGTAATTTCCAATAAAAATGCCATATGATTGATACCAGCAATTTTCCACTGGAAGTCAGCCAGATCATATTGTTCTTTGATCCCTAAATGCTCGAATAATTCTGGAACACATACTTGAACACTATGACAAAGCCCAACCGTTTTGATGGATGTTGCTTTCAATACCCCCATCGTCAGCATCGCCATCGGGTTCGTATAATTCAGCAACCATGCATTTGGACAAACTTCCTCCATTTCTTGAGCAAATTCCAACATGACTGGTAACGTACGCAACGTCCGAAATATTCCGCCAATGCCCATCGTGTCACCTATTGTTTGGCGTAAGCCATATTTCTTCGGTATCTCAAAGTCAATGACGGTGGAAGGTTTGTAGCCACCAACTTGAATGGCGTTTACTACAAAGTCGGCATCTCTTAGTGCTTCTTTGCGATCATGATAGACCTGTATTGCTGCTCGGTTTTGATTGGCATTTTTATTGATCGTCTTTAACATTGCCTCAGATTCACGAAGTCGTTTCTCATCGATGTCGTAAAGGGCGATGTGGGAATCTGCTAAGCTCGGGGTCAACATTGCATCTCCTAGAACATTTTTAGCGAAAATAGTGCTTCCTGCTCCGATAAAGGTGATTTTTGTCATTTTCTATTGCTCCATTCTTTTATAATTTACCGCCAGTAGTGGCAATTCCTTCAATAAATTTGCGTTGAAAAATGATAAAGACAGCAACCATGGGCCAAATCGCTAGTAGCGAGCCTGCCATTTAGAGCCACTTTCTTGAAACAATTCATCCACTGTTTTTTATGTATCCGTTTTCTTTTTACAAAACAAATATACTGTTTACTAATTAGATTGTCAATGACTTTTAACTAAAATAAAAAGAGTAAACACTTTACAGTGTTTACTCTCAACATTAATCTCTTTGTTTTTCACTTTCTCTGACGATCATCTTACTGGCCACCATGATTTTAACAGGTACTTGACGAATGCCTTTGATCCGCTCTTCTACCATCCGTAAAGCAATTTTTCCCAGTTCTTCCATATCGATGGCAACGGTACTTAAAGATGGGGTCAAAAATTCTGCAACTTCAATATTGTTGAAACTGACTACTGAGATATCTTCTGGTATCCGATACCCACGTTTTTGCAAGGAGCGATATGTACCAACTGCAATCGAATCATTGGCGACCATAATAGCTGAAGGAAGGCTCTCTTTGCATTGTTCAAGCAATTGCTCAGTGGCTTTGATACCGTCTAATGTGTTCCATCCTTCTAGGTAAACATTGATGTATTCTTCCAATCCTTTTTCTTTCATCCAATACACATAAGTGTTCATCCGCATATCATCTGGCGATTGATGTTTCTCACTGGATGCATCCAAACGTACCCGATATCCCCCAATAAAAGCGATATTTCGATGCCCTTTTTTATACAAACGCTCTAAGTGCTCGGTTGCTGCTATAGAGAAATCCGTATATACCGCATCCCATTCTGAAGACAAAGAAGGATCATCGATCACGACGATATGAGGATTGACTGCTGCGATCTTTGCTAAAAAAGTTGGCAAGACTTGACCAATGACAAGGATTCCCTGATACTCCCTTAGCTCCTCAATGGCAACGGGGCGTTCAGACATATAATACGTTTTTTTTATGCGAAACTTATTTTGTTCTGCTTGTGCTTGAATGCCACGACGAATCGCCCGAAAATAGGGATCTTCTAATTCAGCTTCTTCCGAAACAGTGGATACCACTGCAATATTGATTGCCTTTTTCACAGGTACTTTCTTCTTACTATAGTGAAAATATTCCACGGCTTCGTTGATCTTATTTTTTGTTTCTTGCGTGACAGATAACGTAGGATCTTCATTGAGCACCCTCGATACAGTTGCGATCGATACACCCGCTCGTTTTGCGACGTCTCTAATTCCTGCCATAATACTCTCCTTTTTTACTTTATACTATGATATAAACACAAAATGATCAGAATGAAAAGAAATTTTAGTTAACAACCAACCTACTTGTTTACCCACAGTTTCAAATCATCTATGGAGAAGCAATCAGTTCAACGTCTCTTCGCAATTAACAACAAATAGAAACGTGCAGCGACCAAAGAGCCGCTGCACGTTTTTCCTCCTTATTTCCTATGACGACCGCTACTCTGCTGGATACTCCCGCAAGCGATACCCAACACCGATTTCAGTGATCAAATATTCTGGCTGCAGCGTATTGGTTTCGATTTTTTTGCGAATGTTTGAGATATTGACTCGCAAGGTTTGTGCATCCGCTGCAAAAGGTCCCCAGACTTCGCTAGTCAGGGTATCGTAAGTGACGACTTTGCCTAAATTCTTGAACATAACTGCCATGATGCGGTATTCGTTTTTGGTCAAATGGATCTCATTTTGATTCTTGTACAGGATTTTTTTTTCAAAATCGATCGTTAACTCCTTGTTTACGATAATTGGGCTGCTGCTAAAGGCAGTTGTCTCCTTGTGTCGTAGTGCCGTGCGAATGCGGGCAAATAATTCATTGGTACTGAAGGGCTTCGTTACATAATCATCGGCACCGAGGTCTAATGCTTGCACTTTGTCTTGTTCATCTTTGCGAGCAGAGATCACGATGATCGGTATGTTCATGCGCTTACGAATGATTTTCAACAGCTCCATGCCGTCAATGTCCGGTAAGCCCAGATCCAGCAAGATGAAGTCGATGGTTTCTTCCTGCAAGAGCATCAATGCCTCCATGCCAGTGCCGACTGATGTAAAGTTGTAATGCTCTCTTTGCAAGATGACCTCCATAAAATCAACAATATTCGAATCATCTTCAATCAATAAAAAATGTCGCTGCATGTTCTCCCTCCTTACTGCTTTAAATAAATACGAAAGATCGTACTGCCTGCTTTCGTTTCGATCGCCAATTTGCCTTCATGGGCATGGATGATGGTTTTGACGATACTAAGTCCGATACCTAATCCATTTTTTGAATCCACCGGCACTTCGGTGTCATTGGTCAAATTCGCTTGGATTTTTTGGTATTGTCCTAAGGGGATCTCCCCTTGGTTTTCGATTTCAATGACCACATCTTGCTCTTGAGAAACTCGCAAGAAAATCGGTGTATCGGCGGTTCCATGGCGAACCCCATTTTCAATCAAATTAAACAAGGCTTGTTCGATCAAAATTGGATCGACTTGGACAAAAATCAGCTGATCAGGCATCTTCACGATGATTTTTTGTTGCGGATAGACTTTCTTTAGGTGTGTCAAAACCGCTTCGATAATTTCTTCGATCGGTTCTTCACTGCGCTTGACCGCCATATTGGTCAAGTTGATGCGGGTCACCGACAATAAGTTTTCGACCATGCGGATCAACCACTGGGATTCACTTTGGATGTCTCCTAGCAGCTTTTGTTTCGTTTCCTTTTTGATTACGCCTTCGGTTTCACTCAATGTTTCGGCAATGCCAGAAATCGTCGTCAAGGGGGTCCGCAAGTCATGAGAGACCGCACGCAGTAGATTGCTGCGGACTTTTTCCCGTTCGTTTTCTAATTGGATCTGTTCTTTCTCACTCGCTAATGAGACTTGTTCCAACACGGTCGCGATTTGGGTGATCACAAGGCGCAAGTAATTCAATTGACTATTGGCCAACTGATGCTCCTCGTTGCGTTCTACCCCAAGGGCGCCTAGTGGTTTGCCGTTTAAAACGATCGGCAAGTAGAACCCATTGGCACCAATCAGAGTATCTGTGCCGCGACCGGCTTCTTTTTGATTTTTCACGACCCAAAAAGCGACGGCTTTCTCATCCTTGCCAGTCAGTTGAGACAGTGTTTCTCTTGAAGAATGCAGACTTCTCAAGTGGCCTTCTCTGTCATATAACGCCACTTCTCGCTGGAGTAAGCGTGCCAAATAGGTGGTCGTACTTTCATAGATTTCTTGCTCATTCCGCGTTTCCATGTATTGTTTGTTCAGTTCATACAATATCTCCATTTGATGCTCTTTTTCCTTGGCATTTTCTGCTTGGGTCTTCAATCGAACCATCAAGTTACTGATCATCAAGGCAACGATCAGCATGATCACTAATGTGATTGGATAACCTGCTTTATAGACCGTCAAGGAATACAAGGGTTCGACAAAGAACCAGTTGTAAGAAAGGACACTAATAATTGATGCCATGGCACTCCATAGATAGCCACTCGTGTAACGGGCCACTAAGAGAACAAAAAAGATGTAGACCAGCATCAAGTTCTGCTCGCCGAAATGCAGATACTGCATGCCTTCTGTCACTAAGGTGGCGAGCATGATCAGCCCAAAGGTCAAGGTGAAATCTCGACCGCCGCCTTCAAATAATTGCGAAAACGTCAGCCGTGGTCGCTGCATTTTTTCTTTAAAAGGAATCAAATGGATCTCAATGTCATCAAGGCGCCGAATCAAGCGGTCTTCTAAATCCTCGACAAACAATTTTTGAAACCACTTTTGAGAAACCTGTTTCCCCATGATAATGTCACTGGCGCCCGTCATTTTGGCATACTCTACGATGGTTTCAAAACTGTCATCCGCTTCAATGTTGATGACTTCTGCACCCAAACGCTCTGCCAACGGCACTTCGGTAGGTGTATCATCTAACGATCGAACTTGGATGACCGTCCATTCGGCACCGACTCCTTGGGCTAAGCGAGCGGTCCAACGAATGCATTTTTCTGCCATTTTTGGCAAGCGATCATCAATGATGGTCAAAAGCTTGCTTTGAACTCGTTTTCGACCGCCGTTCATTTGATTGATATGATTGGAAGCTTTTTGGATCGCTAATCCCCGCAGATGATCAAGTTTTTCTGGCGTAAAAAAATTTTTTAGCGCTCGTTTGGCATTTTCATCAGCATAGATTTTTCCTTGTTCCAATCGATCGATCAGTTCGTCTGGTTCAACATCCACTACCCGCAAACTGGCGTGTTGGAAAAAGGTGTCAGGCACCGTTTCTCTGACTTCCACTTCCGTGACCTTTTCCACGATATCATTCAGACTTTCGATATGCTGGACATTGATGGTCGTGTAGACGGTGATTCCTGCATTCAATAGTTCATCGACATCTTGGTAACGTTTTTTGTTTCGCGCACCAATGGGATTGGTATGTGCCAACTCATCGATCAAGACGATATCTGGTTTTAGTTGGATCAGTCGATCGATATCTGGCTCATAAAGGGTCAATTGCTTGTGCTGGTATTGCTTTAATGGTACTTGTGGTAACCCTTCAAGCAATCGATTGGTATCGGGACGTTTGTGGGGTTCGATATAGCCGATCACCACATTTTTGCCCATGAGCAAACACTCATGGGCTTCGGTTAACATCGTATAGGTTTTTCCGACACCGGCAGCAAAACCGAAAAACACCCGTAGTTTGCCACGTTTAGGTCCAAAGCCTGCTTGCAGCAGCATCTCTTCTGGGATCGTCTGCTGGTTGTTTTCACTCATAGATGCTTCCCCCTATTCCTCGGGTAATTGATCGAGCTGCTGATTCAAGGTCATGATATTGACGTATTCTCTCGTGGAGAACAGATCAGCTACTTTATTCCTGTTTATTATATCATGAATTATTTGTTCATCGATGCCTCTTGTGTCAGCGATCCGCGGCAGTTGAAAAAGTGCCGCTTCGACACTGATATCAGGATCAACGCCACTACCCGAAGCGGTCACGAGATCGATCGGCACACTGGTTTGGGTTGGGTTTTCTGCCAGCAACGTCGCTGTCCGCTCAGCTACGGTCTTTTTTTGGGTCGTATCATAGGGCGACAATTGTGAAACGGTTTGATCACGCCCTTGGAAGTAACCTGCTTGGTCAAAGGGTTGCGCAAGCAGCTCAGATCCTTTGACCGCTCCGTCTTCTACGATTTGACTGCCGTTGGCTTGATGGGCAAAAAAGACTTGTCCGACACCAGTGACCAACAATGTATAGAGACCGCCAAATAACACGGTACTAACTAGTAAAAATTTGATACTGGCAAAGAGGGTGTTCTTCATCATGTTTTCCTCCTAAATGACTCCTTGACTCTGATGGATTTTTCTTATAGCAGAACAGCTGACAAAAGCAAATCTACTAGCTTGATGCAAATGAATGGTGCGATGATGCCGCCTAAGCCGTAGACGACCAGATTGTGCCGCAGCATTTGGCTGGCTGGTTTTTCTTGGTATTTGACCCCTTTTAACGCCAAAGGGATCAAGGCGATGATCACGACTGCATTGTAGATGACTGCGGACAAAATCGCAGTTAAGGGACTACCAAGATTCATGATATTCAGCGCTGCGAGTTCTGGATAAATCGCATAAAACAGAACAGGGATCACTGCGAAATATTTGGCGATATCATTCGCGATACTAAAGGTCGTCAATGCCCCACGGGTCATCAGCAGCTGTTTACCAATTTGGACTACTTGCAGTAATTTGGTAGGGCTGGAATCAAGATCGATCATATTGCCCGCTTCTTTGGCTGCTTGCGTACCAGTGTTCATCGCCATTGCCACATCGGCTTGGGCGAGTGCGGGTGCATCGTTGGTTCCATCCCCCGTCATCGCCACCAAATGCCCTTTTTCCTGATATTCGCGAATCAGGTTCATTTTGTTTTCTGGTGTTGCTTCGGCTAAGAAATCATCGACGCCCGCTTCGGCGGCAATAGCAGCTGCCGTCAAGGGGTTGTCCCCAGTGATCATGATCGTCTTGATGCCCATTTTTCGCATGTCGGCAAATTTTTCTTTGACGCCGTTTTTCACGATGTCTTTTAAATAAACGACTCCAAGTACCTGGCCATTTTTTACTACGACCAATGGGGTTCCACCAGCCTTAGCGACTTTTTCTACGATCTCGTCACACGCAGTGGGATAGGTCTGCCCATTTGCCGTCACATATTGCTTGATCGTATCCGCAGCTCCTTTACGGATCTCATCACCACGATAGTCGATCCCAGACATCCGTGTTTTGGCACTAAAATCGATCCAATGAACATCGACTTGCTGAAACTCCCGCTCACGAATATTGAAGGCTTCTTTGGCTAAAATCACGATACTGCGGCCTTCCGCTGTTTCATCGGCAAAAGATGCCAACTGCGCTGCATCTGCCAACTCTTTGGCGGTGACACCTGGTACCGGCAAGAACTCGCTGGCACGGCGGTTTCCCAGAGTAATGGTTCCTGTTTTATCCAGCAGCAAAACATCCACATCTCCTGCTGCTTCAATCGCGCGGCCACTCATGGCGATGACGTTTTCTTTGGTCAAACGACTCATTCCAGCGATCCCAATCGAGGAAATCAAGGCGCCGATCGTGGTCGGTGCGAGACAAATCAATAAAGCGATCACGATCACACTGGAAATCGCCGTTCCCCGACCAGATAACTGACTGCTAAAATCGGTAAAAGGAATCAATGTGATGGAAACAGCCAAGAAGATGATGGTCAGTGTCACTAAGAACAGCTGCAAGCCAATCTCATTGGGTGTTTTTTTCCGCTGTGTCCCTTCCACCATCGCAATCATCTTATCCAAAAAAGAATGACCATTTTCAGCGGTCACTTTGATGACCAAGTAATCGGAAACGACTAACGTTCCTCCCGTGACTGCACTGCGGTCGCCGCCAGACTCACGAATAACAGGGGCTGATTCTCCTGTGATGGCACTTTCGTCCACCGAAGCAGCACCTTCCACGACATCCCCATCGGCAGGGATTTGTTCGCCAGATGGAACGTACACCAAGTCGCCTTTTTTCAAATCGGAGGAACGGACTTCGATAAAAGCCTCCTTGGCGACATCTTCCAAGGACATGACTTTGTAGGTCATGATTTCTTTTTTGGCTTGCTTCAAACTATCCGCTTGTGCTTTGCCGCGCCCTTCTGCCACTGCTTCGGCAAAATTGGCAAACAACAAGGTCAACCATAAGAAGACGGTCACACTGATGCTAAACCACAACGGGACCGTTTGTTCTTGAAAACATAAAATCGTTGTCAAGATCGCCCCTAAATAAACCACAAACATTACGGGGTTTTTGATTTGTTGGCGAGGATCCAATTTCTTAAAGGATTCGCCGATCGCCCATTGATAGATTTTTTTCATTTTTTCTCTCTCCTATTTCGTTGTAAAGAAGTCTGCGATTGGACCTAAAGCCATCGCTGGTAAAAAGCTCAGTGCACCGATCACGATGATCACAATGATCAGCATCGTGACAAAGACTGGACTCGTGGTTGACAAGGTTCCTTCATTACGAACGGTTTTCTTTTTGGCCCCCATGTTTTCTGCCAGATATAAAATGGCTGCGATGGGAACGAAACGTGAAACGAACATCAAGATACTACCCAAACTATTCAGGAAAACAGTATCTGCGGTCAAGCCGCCAAAGGCACTCCCGTTGTTGTTGCTAAACGAAGTTGCTGCATACAACAGTTCGCTAAAGCCATGGGCGCCTTGGTTGGTTAGCCAGCTCATGATGTCAGGATGCAAGGTCATCAACATAGCCCCGAAAAGCGTCAGTAGCAATGGCGTCAAAATAACGATACTCGTCATTTTAATGTCAAAGGCTTCGATTTTTTTGCCGATATATTCTGGTGTTCGTCCGACGAGTAAACCAGCGATAAAGACCGTCAATAATAGAAAAGCGATCATGCCATAAAGTCCGCTTCCGACACCACCAAAGATGATTTCCCCCAGCTGCATCAAGAACATCGGAATCGCACCCCCGAGTGGTGTGAAACTATCCAGCATGGCATTGACTGATCCACTGGAAGCAGCGGTGGTACTCACTGCCCAGAGACTCGACCAACCGACACCGAAACGTACTTCTTTGCCTTCTAGATTGGCATTCCCAAACACTTGACTGAATTGCGGTCCATAAGCTTCACTGATCACTACGCCAATAAAAGCCAGGATCAAAAAGACGGTTGCGGTGATCAAGATCGTACGTCCTTGTTTCCATTCTTTGATCCAAAAGCCAAAGGCAAAAATCAAAGCAGCTGGCAGCAACAAGATCGCTAAGTTTTCTAAAAAATTACTGAACATCGTTGGGTTTTCAAATGGATGAGCAGCGTTGGCGCCAAAGAAACCGCCGCCGTTAGTCCCTAATTGCTTGATGGCGATTTGACTCGCTACTGGTCCGAGCGCCATCCAAAAGGATTCTCCCTCAAATCCATTGACTTCCATGCCGCTGCTCAACGTTTGGACGACGCCTTGAGACAGGAGCAAGATCGCTAAAATCAATGAAAGTGGCAAAAGGATATAGAGCAAGGAACGGGTGATGTCTTGCCAAAAATTCCCTACCGTACGTTTTTGCTTTTGCTGCAGCCCACGAATCAAGGCACACAGTACAGCTAGTCCTACTGCTGCTGATAAGAAATTTTGCACCGTTAATCCTAATGCTTGGGAAAGATTGGTCAGTGCTTCTTCCCCAGCGTAAGCTTGCCAGTTCGTGTTCGTCACAAAACTGACGGCTGTATTCAATGCTAAGTCAAAGGACATGTTCTCAACGGCTGCCCCTTGCGGTAACCAGTGCTGAACCATCAATAATCCGGTCAAGCCGATGATGGAAAAGACACTGACGGCCAAGACTGAAAATAGATAGGTTTTGGCGGTCATTTCTTTTTTACTGACCGAACCAATCACTCGATAGGTCAACCGTTCAATGGGTTGAATAAAGCGGACAAACCGCGGTGTTTTTCCTTGCATGATTTCTTTGATATACCAGCCCAAAGGAACCGCTGCTGCTAGTAAGATCAGTAAAAATAAAAAGCCTTGCACAAAATAGCTACTCATCGTTCTCCCCCCTCAAACAAGTACCAAAAGAGATAGATCATTACGATCACTCCGATTATTCCTAAAACAAGATTCATATTCTTCACTCCTTCATGACGTAAGCATACGCAAAAAGAAATAAAAATAGTGTAAATCTTCTGCTAGCATCTTTATATCTTCTTTATACGGCTGCTTATCGGACAAGAAAACCGCACTACAGCAGGTATTAAAAAAAACAGCGGATATCCTTCACGATATCCGCTGCTAGAGTCATTGCGACTTATTTCGTTTTTCTGCTTTTGATCGTGTGTTTCTTACGAAAGAAGACGATCCCCGCTAGAGCAACAAGGCTCACTCCTGCAATCGAATAGCCTTGAGTGATGGCTGTACCAGTCTTTGGTAGCAACCGTTTGTCCTTTGCGGTCGCTTTGGTTTGTTTGTCAGTCTGCCCTTCATCCGTTGGTTTTTGTTGCCCTTTGTCAGAATCATCTTTCTCTGGCTGCTGATCGTTCTCCTCTGGTTCTTCTGCTTTTTCAACGACTTTGATCGTCGCTGTGGCGGTGACTGCTTCTTGTGAGCGAGTACCAAATAAACGTGCGAAAAAGTTAGGAGTTGCTGCTTCATCAGTGACGATTGAATAAGTGACTTGATAGGTGCCCGCTTTCTTCGTATCCACCGAACCGCCCACCAGCAGTTGCTCCAATGCGAGTGACTTACCGTCACGATCTGTAGCGGAGACAAAATTGTCGGCTGCTGTCCAGTTATCACCGACATAAATCACGCTATCTTTCACAGTCACAGACGTTTGATCTGCCAACACGGTGATCGTGGCAGTTGCTTCGGCTTTGCCATTTCGATAGATGACTTGGTATTTTCCAGGCACATCAGTATTGACTGTACCGCTAATCAATACTTGATCATAATCAACTGCTTGTCCGCTTTTATCTGTTGCCGAGACAAAATTATCGACAGCTTGCCATTTCTCTCCTTCATAGATTGTACTATCTTTTGCTACGACCGTTTCTTCGTGAGCAACCACAGTGATTGTCGCTGTGGCGCTGACTTTTCCATTCGTATAAGTGACATCGTATGTGCCTTCTTGATTGGTATCGACGGTACCAGTAACGATTACTCCTGATAATTCAACCGTTGCTCCCGTTTTGTCTGTGGCTGAGACAAAGTTGTCGGCAGCTTCCCAATCATCGCCGACATACAGAGTACTGTCTTTGGCTTTGACACTCGTTTGATCAGCTAACACGATGATCATGGCTTTCGCTTCAGCTTTGCCATTGCGATAAATCACTTCATATTTCCCTGGTGTGGCGCTATCGACTGTGCCTACTGTTGTGATATCAGTCAGTTTTACTGCGTTACCGTCTTTATCTGTTGCCGATACAAAATTGTCGGCGGCTTGCCAGTCATCGCCTTCATAAATCGTACTATCTTTAGCGACTACCGTTTCTTGGTTGGCAACAACCGTAATCGTCGCCGTTGCTTTGACATGACCATTTTGGTAAACCACTGGGTACTCGCCTGCTTTGGAGGTGTCGACTGAGCCACTAACGGTTACTCCTGAAAATGGTAGGTTTGCTCCCGTTTTGTCTGTGGCTGAGACAAAGTTGTCGGCAGCTTCCCAATCGTCGCCGACATACAGAGTACTGTCTTTGGCTTTGACACTCGTTTGATCAGCTAACACGGTGATCGTGGCTGTCGCTTCGGCTTTGCCATTGCGATAAACCACTTCATATCTGCCTTCTTTAGAGGTGTCAACTGTGCCATCAACGGTTACTTCTGTTAGCGGCAATGCCTTGCCGTCTTTGTCTGTTGCGGAAAGAAAATTATCCGCGGCTTCCCATGAGTCACCTACATACAACGTACTATCTTTAGCTGCCACCGTTTCTTGGTTCGCAACAACCGTAATCGTAGCAATAGCTTCTGTTTTACCATTGCTATAAGTAACTTTGTACTGACCTTCTTTGCTCGTATTAACTGATCCACTAACAGTCACTCTTGAAAATGGTAGGTTTGCTCCTGTTTTATCCGTTGCCGAAACAAAGTTGTCGATTGCTTGCCACTCGTCACTAACATATAAGTTACTGTCTTTGGCTTTGACACTCGTTTGATCAGCTAACACGGTGATCATGGCTTTCGCTTCAGCTTTGCCATTGCGATAAATCACTTCATATTTCCCTGGTGTGGCGCTGTCAACTGTCCCTACTGTTGTGATATCTGCAAGTTTTACTGCGTTGCCGTCTTTATCTGTTGCCGACACAAAGTTGTCGGCGGCTTGCCAGTCATCGCCTTCATAAATCGTACTGTCTTTAGCAACTACCGTTTCTTGGTTGGTAACAACCGTAATCGTCGCCGTTGCTTTTACTTTCCCGTTTTGATAAACCACTGGATATTGACCTTCTTTGGAAGTATCAACTGATCCACTAACGGTCACATTTGAAAATGGTACATTCGCTCCTGATTTGTCCGTTGCCGAAACAAAGTTATCAACCGCATGCCAATCGTCACCAACATACAAGGTGCTATCTTTGGCTTTAATTGATGTTTGATCAGCTAACACGGTGATCGTGGCTGTCGCTTCAGCTTTGCCATTGCGATAAATGACTTGGTATTCTCCTGGTACTTTCGTATCCACGTCACCACTGGTGGTGACTTCTGCCAAGCTTAACGGTTGTCCCTTCTTATCCGTTGCTGAAACAAAATTATCCGCAAGTTCCCACGCATCTCCAACATAAAGTGTACTATCCTTGGCAACGACTGTTTCTTGATTGGCAACCACGGTAATCGTCGCTGTTGCTGTTTGATTGCCGTTTTGATAGACCACTGGATATTGACCTTCTTTGGAAGTATCCACGGTTCCACTAACGATCACATTTGAAAATGGGACATTCGCTCCTGTTTTGTCCGTTGCCGAAACAAAGTTATCAACCGCATGCCAGTCGTCCCCGACGTATAAGGTGCTATCTTTTACTTTGACTGATGTTTGATCAGCTAACACGGTAATCGTGGCTGTCGCTTCGGCTTTGCCATTGCGATAGATTACTTGGTATTCTCCAGGTGTATCCGTGTCAACTTCACCGGTGATGGTCACTTCTGTTATTGCCACTGTGTTACCGTCTTTATCCGTTGCCGCTAGAAAATTATCAGCTGCTGTCCATGCATCGCCCACATATAACGTGCTGTCTTTGGCTGCCACTGTTTCTTGGTTGGCCACCACAGTGATCGTCGCTGTCTCGCTCACGTTGCCATTCATGTATTTGACTTCATAAGTGCCGACTTTAGATATGTCGACCTCACCGTTGACGGTAATTTCCGAGAAGGTCAACGCATTGCCATGCTTGTCTGTCGCTGAAACAAAGTTGTCTTCAGCATGCCATTCATCTCCCACGTAGATCGTGCTATCTTTGGCGTCGATCGTCGACAAGTCTTCTTCTGGTGTAATGCCGACAGAAAGATGATTGCCCGTCCGGTTCACTTGCACCTCTTTACCAAGCTGAAGTTCCTGTGGTATGACGTAACCTTCTGGGACGTAGGAAACATAAAGCATATAGGTCCCTGTATAAATATCAGCTAATTGGTATTCTCCATTTTCATCCGTTAAGACAGAAACGATATCTCCTGTCAATTGATTCCAAAGCGTCAAAGTAACCCCCGCAATCTTCTCAGTTGGCTCTTCGGTATTATAAACATCAAGCGTGGCATTGGTTTTGTAGATGATCCCGCTGGAATCGCCTGCCGAAAATTGCAGATTGGCCACCGTCGAGGTAGCCGTCCGTTTGGCTTCCGACAAGGTATCGATCGTATCAGAAACGATCGTGGCTGAGGCTGAGATTTGGCCGGCATTTTGTGAAAGGACGTTGTAACTGATTTCGATGTTTTTCGTTAGAACATAGTTTGAAAAGACAAGCAGTACGTCCCCGTCAATTTCTTTGACTTCATAGCTGTCATCTGGCACATTCGAAACAGTGATCGATCCTAAATCGATTTCGCCATTGGTGTTCCCTAACGATTTTAGAAGGATCGTTGGATTTGCTACTTTTTTCGAGCCATCATCGATATTTTTTGTCGTGACCTTGACTTGCGTCATGTTTTTCGTATTATTGACGGTATTTTGCGTAATGCCAATAATATCTGTCGCCGTATTGGATACTGAAACTGTAGCTGTGCCTTGCTGATTATTTGATAACGGTTCTTTTGCATAACCAGGTACATAAATCGTACTCATTTCCTGCCATCCATTGGCGTATTGATAGGAAATAATGTAGCGCCGATTGGTCGTTCCAAAATCAAAGGTATAATAGTTGGTTTCTTCATCATGGGTGATCGTTGGATAATTCGGATCGCTTTCCTTCATGGCTTGGTTATCATAATAGCCACGATCCCAATACTGTGGATAAATGCCACTGACTTGTTCATTGGAAACATCGATGATCGAAAACACGACATCGGTATTTTTCGGTACATGAGTTTCAACGGTCAAATCACTGATGGTATCTTGACGCGCGTTGACTAAAAACTGATTCTTACTGCTTTGGAGCGTGCGTTCAGAGTACAGTTTCCTACCGGTATAGACGGAGGTGTGAACCGTGTCAAGTCCCGTTGCGGAAATCGTGATTGGAATTGTATCATTAGGAATCGATTTTGTCGGTGCTAAACTGTCTGGCACGTAATTGAAGCCAATATCAAATTGAACGGAATAGGTAATGGGCGACGTAAAGGTGACCATCGTTCCGCCTGCTACTTCTTCAATCGTATAATCTTTTCCTAATGTGTAGTAAAAACTGACTTTTGGTACCTTTCTCAAAGAAAGATACTCTGGGTGTTCAATAAACATTTGTAAATTTTCGATTGGTTGTGAGTTACTGCCTTCGATGTTGATGGAAGTATCACTCATGTAAGCACCATTTTGATCATAATTTCCCCAAGCCGTTTCAGCATTGTTGGGATTAAGAACACTGATTGGTTCGACATAGTTGTCTTCAACGATTTTGAATTCTCTATTTGCGATCAACGGTGTCGAGACATTGAGAATGATATCTTTCTGATCAAAGGGTACGGTTATGTTCGTGGAACCAAGAGTGAGATTGCTGTCTTTTGTAGCAGTCACAATCAGTTTGTCCCCACTATTTTCGACAGAAAAATAATCCGAAAAAGTCACATTTTGATAGAAGGCGTCTCTTGCTGTTAACTGTTTCGCCGTGATCGGCTGTCCGTTTTGACTCGAAAGGATAATTTGTTGACCAGCTTTCATCTCCGTCGGCATTTGATGAATTGATACATAGTAGTTTCCTTTAGAAAGGCCATTCATAAAACTGGCAGAAGCAACACTCATAAAATACCTTGAATCGACTTCTTTTTCATCTTTGCTGGTTTTTGCGATAAAGGAAAACCCTCTGTTTTGGGCAGTTGTTTGTTTTAGCTGTACCGAACCAAATCCGGTCGTTGGATACCCTTTTGAAAAAGAAGGCGTATAATCCGTCAGCTCGGTCAAACTCATGGTGAATTGATAAGAAACCCCATAAGCCTTTTGTTTGTCCATCTGTTTGATTTCAACAGCAGTATTGTAAAGACTATTTGAGGTGATCGTATAGTCTGTCCCTTCGACTAATGCTGTCTGTGTTTCTGGCTTGATCTTTCCTTTGATATCCACCTCATAGCTGAAAACTTTTAACGGTTGAGTCTCAATCTTTTTGAAGGAAGCCCCCGGCGTATCAACCAAATGCAGTGAAAGAGTTTCTGTTCCAGGTAATGTCCGATCGGTATTGTAGTAAACCATTCCATCCATCCCAAAGACATTTTTTTCTGACACATATTGAATCGGATCGACCTCTTCATACAAATCAATCGCATAGCTTGTCTGGTTTTGATCGCCGATCTCAATCGTTAGCTGAGGCTTATCTTCTGAATATAGATAACTAGTCAACTCGATCGAAAAAGAGGCATCATGAACCGATTGATTAAACGTGATCATCAGTTGATGAGCTGCACTATCTACAGCCCACGATGCATTAATCGCTTCATTGGTTCCTTGCACATCACTAAAGCCAAGGCCTTGCGGCAAGTCAAAAACAGCAGTGGTGCCAGCGAAATAATCTTTGTTATTGATTTCAAAATCCAATTTCAGTTTCACTGGACTATTGTTTAAGATTCGTGTTTCTTCCGTTCGGCTGAATTCTTCGCCAGCAATTGTCAGCAGGGTGCCTTTTTCCAAAAGTTCTTGGTCATTGATGCGCGTGCTGACACGAGGTGTGTGTTGCTCTTCTTTGGTTTCTTTTGAATCGGATGTTGAAGAACTTTCTTGTCTCGCATGGCTAGAATCTTCCGTTCTATTTGAGGAAGCGGATGTGCTCGTTTCACTTGGTTCCGTGTTTTTTGAACCAGCTGATGATTCCTCTTTGCTCGCTTCGGAAGAATAATCTGTTTCAGCATCCTCAGCTGCTTGTGCTTCGTTTCCGTTAGCATCATTTGTCGATTCAGTCATCGTTTCTAGTAGTTGATCGGATTTGTCTAGCGTGTTGACGGTCTGTTCTTGTTCGGTTGTTTCCGCTATCGCCATGATCGGAGTGATCACTTGAGTGATTCCTAGTGCGGTAACAACGATGCCATGACGAATTCTTTTGCTTCTCTTATTCATTTTTTCCTCCAGTAAATGTATGTAGTTTTAACTGATTGCCTTACGGATTTTTTTCCCGACTTCTAACTCTTCTCCATTAAAAAAGCACAAAACATTGTTTGTTCGATCGATCATTTTGATTTGTCGCGCATTGATAATGTAGGATTTGAAGACGTTATAATACTCTGGCAGCTCTAATTGTTTGATCACCTTCAAGGAAGTTTCGAGGAATTCGATCGACTTTTTTTGGTGAAAAGCGATTCGGTTTCGCTCTCCTTTGATCGTTGTAATATAGTTGATTGCTTCTGCATCAACCACCATCAACTCTCTTTTACTGACGATTTTTAATAAGTGCTTTTTTCCGAGTAATGATCGTTTGACTTCGATCGCTTCCGTTAATAAATTTCTTAGCTGCATTGCCACCTCCTTTTCTTTTGTATCGATGATCCCTAAAGGACAGATAAGATTCAGCTTCTTGATTTCGATTTTGGAGGCATAGGCACCATAAAAAGCGATTTGACACTTTTTGCATTGTTCTCTCAAGCTTCCTGCTAATTGAAAACTTCGATCAAATCCTTTCATTTCAATGGAAAATAAGAAGAGATCGTTCACATCTGTTAGGTATCCGTCAAGAAAAGGGGCTAATTCTTCAGGTGAAAGAATCTGCACTAAAGAATGCGGAACACGACTTTCCGTAATCATTTTCTTCATCAAATTCCCATTAAAAAAGTTGTCATCTACTATATAAACAGCGAAATTGCTCAAATTTGCAGACATCTTAATTCTCCTTTTTGCATCATTTCTAATTGTATTCTTAATCAAAAATGCCTGCTTGCACTTTCAAACGAATTAAAGAAACATTCATGCAAAAAAGGTAGTTTAAATTAAAAACAAAGTAAGAAAAGACGCTGTAATTGGTCTAAACCTATTATAGATAAATAGACACGCTAAAGAGTTTTCTTAAAGCTTTTATAAGGGAGTAAGCGTAGCCAACAGAAAAATATTATGTTTTTTTAACAATATCTACGACAGACTTTTAGGGAAGCGGAAACATTATTGTGTAAAGTTTTATGATAATTTCATGTGAAAAAAATGATCAGAACCCAACATCACAAACGTTATTTATTTTCCACTGGATGCTTCTTTCCTTTTAACGATTGAAGAACAATTATTCATCAGTGATGACATGACCTCCTATTGGTGAATGTCAAAATTTCTTCTTCACTGTTCTCAACAAAACGTGCGGAACACGAAAAAACCATTTATTCTCAATGATAAATGGTTTTCTTTCCTGATTCTTTTTATGAGTGGTACTGCTTTTAGCTATTTGAAAACATTTTTTACTATAATAGTAGACTTTTCCTGCAACCACCGTTGATTTCCACTACCTACTAATCATCACTTTTATTCAATGCTCGCTTCAGCTTACGATTATGCCAAATCAAATAGGCGATGATCAGACATAAAACACCCCCAATCGATAAATAGAGAAGGATCGGTGAGGAGGTTTCTTTAATACTGACATCTTGCTCGTTTCTTTCTTGCGCTTCTTGCCTTTCAACTTGGAAAGTGGGCTCTCCTTGCCATTGTTGATCAGCTGCTTTGAGGGTCGTTTTTATTTCATACTCTCCTGATTGCAGTTCGTTTCCATCTAATGGCAGTGCGTAATTCATTAACGCATTGGGCGCTAATTGGATCTCTTTTTCTCCTTTGATCGCTGTTGCTTGTCCATCATGAAACACTTCATAAGCAAGCGTGGCCTTGCTAAGATAATTTGCCGCTGTATTTTCCACCGCTACGATGATGACATTGCGGCGATTGATTTCTTCCAGATGGGCTTTCTCAATCCGGACCGCTGGTGGGATGTCGGTCTCTTTGTTACGAAGCAACACCGCCACTTCTCTGGCTAGTAGGTTTTGGACATTTCCTTGAAATTCTTCACTGCCGGTTTGCTGGACGTATAGTCCCCCTGCCAAAATCCCATCAAAGGATTCAGATGGCATCTGGACTGTCAAGGTGATTTCTTTTTGCTCACTAGGGGCTAACGAAAGAGTTTCATCACTTAAAGTGACGAGTTCTTCGATCGCGTATGGAGCAGAAGGCGTTGCTTCCTCATTTGCCCCAGAGTACTCAACGACACCCGTCATGTTCGTGACCGCTCGATTAAAGGATAGCTGTAGATTGATTGGTTGCTCGCTTTTATTGGAAACCATGACCGCTAGTTTTTCTTCTGCCTTGGGCTTCAGCAACAAATCATAGTACATCAGCTCTTTGTCTTGCTGTGACTCTGGCAATTTGATTTGAACATCGAAGGTATCAAGTGAATCTGCTGCCCCCGTACTGCTCGTACCAATGAAAAATAAGACCGTTAGAATACTTACTACCCAATACTGAAATCCTTTGCCTCGAACTTTCTTCTGATGCATCCTGTCAGATCCTTTCTACACAAAATAGGAAAGAAAAATCAGCTAGCATAAAAAGCAGCCGCTCAGGCAAGCTGCTTTTTTTCTGCTAACTGTTACGCAATGACTACTGCCCTATGGGGTCGTCGGCGCACTGCTGATCGTCCAAACGAGGGTCGTTTGGTAGGTTGCTGATTGTTTTTCCGTATTGGCTGGGATCGAAAGGGTGAATTGTTCTAATGGCATCGACGTTTCACCGATCCCTTCGCCAGCATTGGCGGTCAAGAACGCATACTCATTGTTGATCGCCGCAAAATCAAGCTCGCCATTGGCAATATCACTGGTTCCTGTTGGCGGCGAACTCAAGTTATTGGTCAACGTCCCCGTATCTACCGTTAATACCGCACCGTCCAATGTGCTGTCTCCTGCCGTAAATTGGGTTGCTTGCCGTACTTTGATCGCCCAAGAAGAGTTCGCCTGTCCTCGGTTATCGCTGACCGCAACTGCCCCTCTTTGCAGCGTTGACCCATCCCCAGGTAGTCCAGTTCCATCCGTAGTAGCTACCCACGTTTCGGCATTTTCTGTTTGGATTTCATGGGCACCAAAATCTAAATTCGTTGGTAGCTGCGTATTGGGATCACTCCCGCCTTTATCCGGGTCAAACACGATGCCCCCAGAGGTATATTCTACAACACCGGTCGTGTCATCTGCTTGCACTGTCGCACCAATGCTAAGGGCAGTCAATACGCCCAATGCGCCTATTATCGATTTCTTTGAAATCATTTTGCCATCCTCCTTTTTTTGATCCAAATGATCAATGTCAGACTAGTGAAGAATCCGCCTATTACGGGCAACCAAAAGTGATTGGTTTCTGCAAGCTGTGGCAGCGGTTCTTCTGCGTTAGTGACCGTTTCTTGACTGGTCGGTGGTTCAATTTCTTCATCAATGGAATCACTGCTAGCTGTTTCCGTTGGTCCTTCATAAAACTCAATGTTGCCGGTCGTCGTATTGGCTACTGCTGATGGAACGATACTGTAGAAACTGCCGATCATCAAAATCAGAAGCAGCACAAGGGAATTTTTTTTCATTCTGCTCTTCCTTTTCAAGGTGTATCGGAAACGGTCCACACGACTGTGGCGCGATACTGACCTTGAAATTTAGGTGTTTTCTCAGGTACAAATAAATTGAACTGGGAAAAATTAACAGTCAGTCCACCAGTCGATGCCGCATTTTCCAACGTCACCACATTTTTTTCGACATTTTGCTGCAGGGCAATCGTTGCATTATCAGGTAAAACCACTCGACCATCTGTAAATGTCGAATTGACAGTTCCAAGCTGAACTCTTAATTCGGCAGCTGGCAATGTTCGCGTGCCATTGACCCAATTGGTGGATTGTCTGACCTTGACTTGCCATTTTTTCTGACGATTGCGGGTATCATTGATCCGTAAAATCCCAGTTGTAGCTGCTGCGCTTTGGTCGCCGTTGGCGGTTGCCCGCCATGTCTCACTCTTTTTCGTTTGAATGGCATGTCGGCCAAAATTCAGCTGAGTCGGCAGATTCGTCCGATCCATCGTCAGTGCTTCGACCATGAAATAAATCATGGTTTGGCGACTACTGATATTTAGCGCACTAAAGTTCAAGAGATTGATGTCCGTCGGCTTTGCCTTCAACACAGAAGCCGAAAAATTGGCGGTCCAATTTGCGGACAACTGTCCTGGACCCGAAAGTAGCGTAGGAATTTGAACATCCGTTGCTCCTAAAACGGCTGCATCCGCCATTTGTTCTTGGACGGTTGCCAAATTGTTCAACGCTGACGTTACGGTGCTAAGCAAGGTATTCAGCAATCCTTGCAGCAATGCACGAACAACACCGCCAATATCGATGCCGATCACTCGGATCTGGGTATTTTGAATCGCCGTGCTTAAATTCCGTAAAATTTGCGGGACATTGGTTCCTAAAACGACACCGAGGTTCGAACTCATATTGGCATACAACGCTTCTTTTTGGGTGGTGAACTGCAACGGACTGCTTATTTCTACATTCCCTAAATTACCAACGGTTTTTAGCAAGGAAATTTGCTGATTGACAGCCGTTAAATCGATTTGCACGATCCCGAGGTTGACATCTAATGATTTAGTCAAGGAATCAATTGCTGATAAGATCGCATTCAAAAGCGGGACGTTAGCAATATTGACTGTGGTCGACGTTTTGATAGCTGCTGGTCCATTGGCACTGATGCTAGCTCTCAACTCTGTGGGGATCGCCAATAAAGCAAATTTATCCTCACCGTTGACATTGACAGAAGCATTCAAGCCCCCGTTCCCTTTGATCGAAAAAGTCACTGGTCGATTTGTCACACTGCCTGGCCAAGGGGCACTTGCTGAAGTACCACTTGTATTGGCACTCGTCAAATTGCTTAAAATTTCCACATCTAATACGTTCACAGCCGCCTCGGCTTCTTTGGTCGTTGTTAATAGATACAAATTGACGAAACTGATGCTGGTCAACAAGAAAATCAACTGAGTGATCGTCCATTTGTAAAAACGTTTTTCCCTCCTTCTGCTTTCCATACCATTTCTAACCCTTTCTTTACGAAACGATGATCAATGCTTCAACGTTTTGATTCACTAGAGATACCAGCGGAGGATGTCCACTCCGCTGGTAAAGTCATGCTATTTTTGCTGGTCTTTTTTCTTTCTTGCTTTGAAGAACAAGCCGATTCCTCCGACAACGAAGACTGCTGCTCCAATCACTGAAGCATACCAAGTTCCTTCTGATCCCGTTTTCGGTAAGAATTTACTTCCCCACCAGCTTTGGTTGTTATTGTTGCTGTTCCAATTATTGTTTCCCCAATTGCCCCAGTTGCCCCAAGCGCCATTGCTTCCGTCGGTACCATTCGTACCATCAGAACCATTGGTGCCATCCGTGCCATCGGTTCCGTCCGTACCGTCAGTACCATCTGAACCATCCGTGCCATTGTCACCCGTTGGTACCACGATTGGTGTAGCTGCACTGCGGTATTCTCTGCCACCTGCTGTAACGATCGCCACAACGTTAAGGGTTTCTTCTGGTGAAACATCCTCTGGATCTAATGTGATGCTAAACGCACCATTTCCATTGGTCGTTCCTGTTCCGACAACGTCACCCGCTTCATTCAAGATTTCGATTGTCGCATTGGCTGGTCCATTCCCGAAGACTGGATAGCCATCGGTAGGATTGCCAGTGATCGTAGCAACCGGTGCATCAACCGTCAAAGCATCGACTACGGTCGTCGTCGGATCACTTAGGGTTTCGCCATCTGCTAAAGCAAGAACCGTAACGGTTTCACCTTCCGTCGCTTCTGCGGATAGCTCAACACGCCAGTCGCCATTTTGATCGGCGATCGTTGTGATTGGTCCTTCAGCCGCGAAGATGGTCAGGAATCTACTTGTTAACGGATCGCTGATGGTAACGGTGATCGTAGCACCTGGCTCACTCGTTCCGCTGATCGTTGTATCACCAGCCGTAACTGGGTCAATGGTTGGGGTATCTGTCTTGATGCTTTCATCATCGACAGGTACGACGATTGGCGTCGCATTACTGCGGTAGTCATCCCCACCAGCAGTGACGATCGCCACAACCGATAAGTTTTCTTCTGGTGCGACATCCTCACTAGTCAATGTGATCGTGTAGTCACCATTTTCATCGGTAGTGCCTGTTCCTACGACATCTCCCGCTTCATTCAAAATTTCAATCGCTGCATTGGCAGGACCGTTCCCAGTTACTGGATAGCCTTCTTGGGAATTCCCAGTAATGGACGCTGAAGGTGCGTTGACCGTGATGCCATTAACAACGGTCGTTGCTGGTTCACTGGCGGTTTCTCCTTCACTTTGCGCCACTGCTGTTACGATTTCATCTCGAGAAACTTCCGCAACGTCCACTGACCAATTTCCTGCTTCATCTGCTTCGGTTTCAACCGCTTCTTCTCCTGTTACCGTCACGGTGACCATTGATCCCGCTACAGCAGTACCGGTAATGGTCGTGTCACCAGCTGTGACTGGTTCGATGATTGGTGTAGCGGTTTGATCGATCGTATTCTCAACGGGCACGACGATTGGTGTCGCATTACTCCGATAGTCTTTGCCACCAGCGGTGATGATCGCAACGACATTCAATGATTCTTCAGGAGAAACAGCTTCACCAGAAAGCGTGATCGTGTAGTTGCCATTTTCATCGGTAGTGCCTGTTCCTACGACATCTCCCGCTTCATTCAAGATTTCAATCGCCGCATTTGGTGCTGCCATCCCCGTCACTGGGTAACCATCCTCTGGATTGCCAGTGATGGACGCGGTCGGTGCTGAAACCGTGATGCCATCCACACTCACTGTGATTGGTGCACTAGGATCTTTTTCAGGTGATTGTGCCACAACAGTGACGGTATCACCCTCCGCAACTTCAGGTACCTCGACTGTCCAATTTCCCTCTTCGTCCGTTTCGGTCGTGATCGGTTCATTTTCACCAATCGTTACCGTCACCGTTGAACCTGGTTCGGCAGTCCCGCTGATCGTCGTATCGCCAGCTTTGACTGGATCGATCGTTGGTGTTGCAGTTTGTTGCTCTTCTTGATCCAAAGGTACCACGATCGGTGTCGCATTACTGCGGTATTCTTTGCCGCCAGCTGTCAGAACTGCAACGACGGTTAAGCTTTCCGCTGGTGCAACAGCTGTTGGTTCAAGAGTGATACTGTAGTTTCCTTGCGCGTCTGCAGTTCCTGAACCGACGATTTGTCCATCGCTATTCAAGATTTGTACGGTGGCATTGGCTGGTGCCGTTCCAGTTACGGGATAGCCCTCCGTGCTATTGCCTGTGATAGTTGCACTAGGAGCAGTGACCGTCAACGCCCCCACGCCAACTGTGACTGGAGCACTTGGCTCTTTGTCAGGTGATTGAGCCACAACAGTGACTGCATCGCCTTCGGAAACTTCTGGTACTTCTGCCGTCCAATTGCCTTCGTCATCCGTTTCAGCCGTGATTGGTTCCGCATCTGGTACGGTGATCGTCACGGTTGAATCTGGTTCAGCCGTTCCGCTGATGCTGGTATCCCCCGCCGTGATTGGATCAATCGTTGGTGCTGCTGTCTGATCCACTACCGTATCTGCTGGTACTATGACCGCTGTTGGATTACTGCGATACTCTTTCCCACCAGCTGTAACGATGGCAACGACGTTCAAGGTTTCTTCTGGATCGACAGCTTCAGCAGTTAATTCCACTGTATAGTTGCCGTCTCCATCAGCAGTGCCTGTTCCTACGACTTCATTGGCTGCGTTCAAAATCTCGATCGCTGCATTGGCTGGTGCTGTACCAGTCACTGGGTAGCCATCCGTGCTGTTGCCGCTGATGGAAGCTGTTGGTGCTGCGACAGTCACTCCTTCAACGATGACAGTGATTGGATCACTTGGGTCTTTGCCGTCACTGTCTGCGACGACTGTGATGGTATCTCCTTCAGACAATTCAGGCACATCGACACTCCAGTTACCTTCGTCATCTGTTTCGGCGGTTTCTTCTGTGCCATCAGGTAGTGTCACAGTCACAGTTGAGCCAGGTTCGGCCGTTCCGCTAACTGATTCATCGCCTGCTTTGATTGGATCAACCGTTGGTGCCGTTGTTTGATTTTCACCCGGTTCAGCTGGCACCATGATCGGTGTCGCTGGACTGCGATAACCCTTGCCACCAGCTGTGACCACCGCAACCACCGTCAAGTTTTCTTCAGGAGAGACGTCTTCACTGGTCAAAGCGATCGTGTAAAGTCCTGCATCATCGGTTGTATCCGTTCCAACTGTCTTGCCAGCTTCATTCAAGATTTCGATGGTCGCATTCGCTGGTCCTGTTCCAGTCACTGGATAGCCATCGGCTGCATTGCCGCTGATAGACGCACTAGGAGCCGCCACCGTTAATGCCCCGACCGTGATCGTTGCTGGTGTACTTGGTGTTTCATTTTCTATTTCTGCCACTGCCGTAACAGTCGTTCCTTCGGAAAGCGCTGGTACCTCAGCTTGCCAATTGCCCTCATCGTCAATTTCAGCGGTTATTGGGTCTTCCTCACCGACCGTCACGCTGACTGTTGCTCCTGGTTCGGCTGTTCCGCTGATTTCTGTTGCGCCAGCCACTGCTGGATTGATCGTTGGTGTCGCCGTTTGATCCGCTGGCACCACGACAGCCGTTGGTTGACTACGGAAGTCATCCCCACCTGCTGAAACGATGGCAACGACACGGACCGTTTCCCCCGCTGATACTTCTTCACTGGTCAAGGTAACGGTGTAAACGCCATTCTCATTGGCTGCCCCTCTGCCAATCACTTGATCATCAGCATTTAAGATTTCGATTGCCGCATTGGCTGGTGCTGTACCAGTTACAGGATAACCATCTTCACTATTGCCAGAAATCGTTGCTGTTGGTGCTGCCACGATCAGCCCTTGCACCGTCACTGTAACTGGTAAACTTTCTGTTTTGCCGTCTGCCAAGGAAGTAACGGTCAAGACATCATCTAGAGAAACCGTCGGCACAGTTGCCGTCCACTCACCTTCGTCATTCGCTGCCACTGTAACAGTATCGCCGGTTGGTAGTTCAACCGTTACATCTGCCCCAGGTTCAGCCGTTCCGCTAACGGTTGTAGCCCCAGCAACCACGGGTGCGACAGTTGGTGCCGCTGTTTGGTCTTCTGCGTTATCTTCTGGCACCACGATAGTAGTTGCTGGACTGCGGTATTCTTGTCCGCCAGCTGTTACCATTGCCACCACTCGCAAGGTTTCTGCTGGAGAAACACCATCTGTCAAGGTGATCGTATACTCACCGTCTCCATTGGCAGTCCCACTGCCCACCACTTCACCCGCAGCATTTAAGATTTCAATGGCTGCGTTGGCTGGTGCTGTCCCTGTGACTGGATAGCCGTCAGTACTGTTGCCAGTGATCGTTGCCGTTGGTGCTGCCACGTTCAAGGCACCGACACCGACACTAATTGGTTCACTTGGGTCTTTGCCTTCGGCTTCCGCAACCACTGTGACCGTGTCGCCTTCTGAAAGCTCTGGTACGGTGACTGTCCAATTGCCTTCCTCATCCGTTTCGGCAGTCACTGGATCTTCTCCAGGAATCGTGACCGTCACCGTTGAACCAGGTTCGGCCGTTCCTCCGACGGATGTATCACCGGCTTGCACTGGATCGATTGTTGGGGTGGTCGTTTGGTCTGCTGGTACCATGATGGAAAGCGGCGCACTGCGGTATTCATCGCCGCCAGCGGTCACCACTGCCACCACCTGAAGTGGCTCTGAAGGATCAACTTCACTACTGCTCAATGTAATGCTGTAGGCACCTTCCTCATTTGCTTCGCCACTGCCGACAATCGCACCGGCTGCATTTAAGATCTCAATCGCTGCATTCGGCGTGGCCGTTCCTGTAACTGGATACCCATCGGTACTATTGCCGCTGATCGCTGCTGTCGGTGTCGCCACACTAAGTGGATTTACGACGACTGTTGCTGCATCACTTGGTGTTTCCCCATCGAGGGTCGCTACCACGGAAACTATTTCTCCTTGAGAAACCTCGGGCACCGTTGCCGTCCAATTGCCTTCATCATCTGCTTCGGCAGTGACGGGCTCTGCGTCACCAATCGTTACCGAAACTGTCGCACCAGGTTCAGCCGTTCCACTGATCGTGGTGTCGCCTGCTGTCACCGTTTCAATGGTTGGGGCTGCAGTTTGGTCCAATGGTACTGTGATTGGGGCGGCCGCACTGCGATAATCTTGACCACCGGCTGTGACTACCGCCACCACCCGTAAGGTTTCAGCTGGAGACGCATCATCACTCGTTAACGTGATCGTGTATTGGCCTTCGTCATTGGCGGTGCCAGTACCTACGACCTCGTCATCGGCATTCAAGATTTCGATGGCTGCATTGGCTGGTGCCGTTCCCGTTACTGGGTACCCATCGTTACTATTGCCACTGATCGTCGCGGTTGGCGTAGCAATCGTCAGCCCATTGACCCCAACACTAATTGGTGCACTTGGGTCTTTGTCTGGTGCTTGTGCGACCACTGTGACGGTTTCTCCTTCAGAAACTTCAGGAACTTCAACTGTCCAGTTGCCCTCGTCATCGGCTTCACCAGTCACAGGTTCTTCACCTGGGATCGTTACCGTCACCGTAGCGCCTGGTTCTGCAGTTCCACTGATCGTCGTATCCCCTGCATTGATAGGATCGATGGTTGGTAATTCTGTTTGTTCAAGCTCATCTGCTGGTACCGTCACTGGTGTAGCAGGACTGCGATACTCATCCCCGCCAGCTGTTACAATCGCAACGACAGACAAGGTTTCTTCTGGTGCTGCATCGGCTGGTGCGATGGTTACCGTATAGTTTCCATCCCCATCGGCTGTGCCAGTACCAATCACATCGCCTGCTTCATTCAGTACTTCGATCGCTGCATTCGCTGGTGCAGTCCCCGTGATTGGATAGCCATCGGTACTATTGCCGCTGATGATCGCTGTTGGTGCTGCCACGGTCACTCCTGCGACCCCAACGCTGATTGGCGCGCTTGGCTCTTTGCCTTCGGCTTCCGCAACGACCGTGACTGTATCGCCACCAGAGACTGCTGGCACTTCTGCAAGCCAGTTTCCTTCGTCATCCGTTTCAGCCGTTACTGGTTCTTGATCGGTGATCGTCACAGTAACCGTCGACCCTGGTTCTGCCGTTCCGCTAATCGTGGTATCACCTGCTGTGACCGGATCGATCGTTGGTGTCCCTGTTTGTTCAATGTCTGCTGGTACCGTGATTGGTGTGGCATTACTGCGGTAGTCTTGACCGCCCGCTGTCACAACTGCCACCACCTGCAAGGCTTCTTCTGGCGTCACATCGGCTGGATCTAAGGTCACGGTATAAGCACCCGTGTCATCCGCCGTCGTGCTACCAACAACATCGCCTGCTTCATTCAAAATCTCAATGGCCGCATTCGGTGTCGTTGTTCCGCTGACTGGATAGCCATCCGTGCTATTGCCTGTGATGGAAGCGCTCGGTGCACTGACCGTAACACCATCAACGGTCACGGTAATCGGTGCACTTGGATCTTTGCCTTCGGCTTCGGCAACGACTGTTACCGTATCGCCTTCTGATAATTCAGGAACCGTCGCTTCCCAGTTGCCTTCTTCATCGGCTTCTGCCGTGATCGGATCGCCTTCAGGCAGCTTGATCGTCACTGTTGCCCCTGGTTCAGCCGTTCCGCTGACGGTCGTATCCCCAGCTGTTACTGGGTCGATCGTTGGTGTTTCCGTCAAGTTTTCTACATCATCTGCAGGAACTACAAGTGGTGTGCCTGTACTGCGGTAGTCTTCACCACCAGCCGTCACGATCGCTTCCACCCGCAAGTTGTCGCCAGCTGCCACCTCTTGAGGATCAAGGGTGATCGTGAAGTTGCCATCGTCATCGGCTGTTCCACTACCAACGACATCGCCTGCTTCATTCAAAATTTCAATCGCTGCATTGGCAGTCGCTGTTCCCGTTACTGGATACCCATCTGTGCTATTCCCAGTGATCGTAGCCGTTGGCGCCGCCACGGTTAAACCGCTTACACTCACGGTGATTGGGGCACTCGGATCTTTGCCTTCAGACTCAGCTACGACCGTCACGGAATCGCCTTCTGCCAATTCAGGAACCGTTGCTTCCCAGTTGCCTTCATCATCGGCTTCAGCCGTGATTGGGTCGCCTTCAGGAAGCGTGATCGTTACCGTTGCCCCCGGTTCGGCTGTCCCACTAACGGTCGTATCTCCAGCACTGACTGGATCGATCGTTGGTGTTTCCGTCTGCAGGATATCTGCAGGCACCACAACAGGTGTCGGGTTGCTTCGATAGGTTTCGCCGCCAGCGGTCACAACTGCCGTTACATTCAAGGTTTCTTCCGCGGCAACATCTGCTGGATCTAACGTCACCGTATAAACGCCATTCTCATTGGCAGTACCTGTTCCGACAATTTCGCCATCCGCATTGGTGATCTCAATGGCCGCATTTGGTGCAGCTGTTCCAGTCACTGGATAGCCTTCTTGACTATTTCCTGTGATTGAAGCCGTCGGAGCATTGACCGTTAAGGCGGACACGGTGGTGCTTGCTGGCTGACTTGGTGTTTGTCCTGCTAGTTCGGCAACAGCTGAAACTGTATCGCCCTCTGACACTTCGTCCACATCAACACGCCAATTGCCCTCTTCATCGGCTTCCGTCACGATCGGATCTGCCCCGTTGACGGTCACAGTAATCGAGGCACCAGGCTCAGCCGTTCCGCTGACGCTTGTATCCCCAGCAGTCACTGGTTGGATCGTTGGTGTTCCTGTTTGTTGCTCGGCATCATCTGCTGGAACGACGATTGGCGTATTGCCACTGCGGTACGTTTGGCCGCCAGCAGTGACGATTGCAGCAACATTCAAGTTTTCATTTTCTGCTACATCTGCTGGGTTCAATGTGATACTGTAGTTGCCGTTCTCATTTGCCGTCCCAGTGCCAACGACTTCACCATCGGCATTGGTGATTTCAATAGCTGCATTTGCTGCGGCTGTCCCCGTCACAGGATACCCATCGGTGCTGTTTCCTGTAATCGAAGCCGTTGGGGCATTGACCACTGGAGCCACTACCGTTGCCGTCGCAGGTTCACTCGCCGATTCCTCATCCGCTTCCGCTACTGCTGTGACTGTATCACCTTCCACCAATTCAGGGACATCCGCCGTCCAATTGCCGTCACCATCTGCGGTTGTGGTAATAGGTGCACCGCCGTTGATCGCCAATGTGATGGCTGCGCCTGGCTCAGCTGTTCCACTGATCGTCGTTTCCCCTGCTGTCAATGGATTGATCGTTGGTGTATCGGTTTGATCTTCTGGTGTATCTGGTGCAAACCAAATCGAGTTATTGCCGTCAGCATCCGTAAATAAATCAATCGTGATGAGGTCAAGCTGAGACATTGTTGCTTCAAAGCGAGCTTCGTAAGGATTAGATGGATTCGCCACACCATTTTCAACCAATTGTGCATAGGTCGGACTGGTAACATTCGTTGGAATGACCACATTGGTTTGGCCTAAAACAGAAGCAGAAGCGACCTGATCTGCTAGATTGGTCGTAGCATTCAAGACATTTTGAGCAGTTTCAACAGTGCCATTTAAAGTCGCTTTGGCGGTATTGACCGTCGTTTGTACCAGTGTATTGATCCCGCTGATCAAGGTACCAATTCCTGGGATTCCGCTGGCACCATCTAGAATACTGACTTGAATCTGTGCCGCTTGTAAATTATCAAGAATTTGATTGATACGCTGATTGACAACGATAAATAAACCATCATCCACATTGGCAATCAGGGCACGTTCGTTTTCGGTTAATCCAGCTGGAACTTCAAAATTCGCTTGGCCAAATTGTCCGAGTTGATTTAGTAAGTCTAACTGGGTCGTAATTTCAGCTAAGTTGACGGAAATGATACGACTAACATTGACGAGAGAAGCCGCCTCATACAACGGATTCGGTACAGGAAGAATGTCGCCAATCGTAGGAGGAATATCCAATGCGTCAGCTAAATTTTGATTGACGATTCCATCCACCGTGCTGATCAAGGTATTGACTGCTGGTGTGACTGTCCCGATCAATGTTTGCAAGGCTGGGAAATTTCCCAATTGTAGTGTCACATTGGTGGAAATTGAGGCATTTCCTGCCGGTTGAACCAAACCAGTAAGCCCTTGAGAAACCCCAACAACTGCGACTTTATCCCCATTCAAGACATCAACCGTTACTGCATTTGATCCAGAAATCGAGAAATTGACTTGGTTCGTTGCACCAGGCGTTGCATAAGGTGCAGACGCACTCGTGCCTGAGTTATTAGACGCTGTGATATCTGAGAAAAGTTCAGCTGAAACCAAAGCAGCTTCAACCGTCGTTGGTGCCCATAATAAACTTGCTGGCACGACCACCGTACTCGTCAACAACATCCCACTGACAGTTAAATTCGCAATAATATTTTTCTTTGTTCGAACGCGTGTGTTTTTCTTTGAATCCATGAGCTTTTTGTAATTTATGCCTTTCATTCATTCTCCTCCTGTTCGAAATAATTTAACCGACAAAAGATAAAACTGATGATCTCTGGAATGTTTCCTGCCCCCTTTAAAACCAGATGAAAATCTATTTCAACCCAACACCCAAAGGCATAGAGAGAAAACAAAAGTTACCGATAGCTCAGCGAAGATTTTTTCGCCTGCTTTCTGAAAAACCCAGTGATTTTTGTTCAAATAGTTTCACAGCACATTAGAATGCGCTTGTGAAAACCGAGAGATAAAATAACTAATCGAACACACTGTGTAACAAAATTCTAGCAAATTTATTTCTTTCCAACAAATTATAAACACGATAAATAATTAAAAAAACACTGAAATTAACGTTACAAAACATAAAACATTTATTTTATAAACAAGCACAGATTATTTATATTTATCTTATAAACAGGCGCATAACGATAAAAAGTTATCATTTTTTATCAAAAAAAGCACCTTACTCCTTATAATTAATCAATACAATGAATACGATTACATTTGTTTCTTTATACTCAAGAAGAGAGAAAAACGATGATGTTGTTTTTTCTTGTCTTCAACCCCGTTTTTTACCTACGAAAATAAAAAAACAAAAATAATTCAGGCGTTTTTCACGATATTGTCTAAAATAACTCTTACCGACGAAAAAAATGGGCTCGAAAAGCTCCCAGAACGTTCTGTGAAAAAAGGAATGAAAATCTCCTATTAAAATCGAGCGTGCGCAATCATGAAATGAAATTTCTTCAATCGCCATTTACTTTTTCTTTCAACGAAATTCTTCAGCAGCTATTTGGTCTTATATTTTGGACATAAGCATTCATTCGCTTCTTTTTGTTTATACTTGCTGGTAAGAAGGAAACGCAGCTGCCCAATCGTCTTCTTCTAATACCACATAAGGAGCATGAGAAGATGGATTGGTTAGTAATGATTCTTGTATTGATATGTCTTAGTTTTGTCTGAGAAAAAAGCGTGAGAACGAATCGTTCTCACGCTTCCTTATTATTTCACGCCCTCTCTGGGTGCACATTACCGTGAAACATCCTTCCATCAAATCAGAAGAGGTCTGAAATATAAGACCTTTTTAATTCCTACACTGGACTTGTTTTACTATAATGGGGATACATGATTTCATTAATTCAATGAGAGCGGAGGCTTTCTTATGTATGGCGAAACGATCAGACAAATCCGATTGAAAAAAGGCTTCACCCAAAAAGAAGTCTATGGCACGATTATTTCAAAATCCTATGCCATCGAATTTGAAAAAGGCAAGCATCAGATTGCTGCCAACCTGCTGTTGCAAATCTTAGAAAATCTATCAATGGATATCGATGAATTTCTCTATATCGCGAATGGCTATCGGCTGGATGAGCAAAACAGCTACAACCATCGGTACACGCAATATTCAAACAAGCACGATATCAACCAGTTACAAATTCTATTACAGGAGCTGCAGCAAACCTCTAGCCGACTGAACAATGTCCGCATTGCAGAGGTTCGCTCACGGATTCGCATGCTGCAATGCTTGGCAGAACATGGCGTCTATCGGAAACGTGCTGTTTTGGAATGTGATCGTCAAACGATTATCTCTTATCTCGTTGATGTTGAGAGCTGGACGTTACAAGAAATCCAACTCTTTGGCAACACCATCGATCTTTTGGACAACGACCATAATTTCCTCTTCTTCAAAAAAGTATCCAAGATGCTCGAATACTACATCGATATGGAAAAAGGTCGGGAAATCTATTGCGCGCTACTGATCAATTTGATCGAATATACGCTAAAACACCAGCAATACGATGCGACGGAAGTTCTCGTCGTCCAATTAAAACTTTTGGCGACCGACTACAAAGAATTTTTCCACCAAGCCGTCTGCAAGTTTTTCCAAGGCGTGTTGCTCTTAAGAACCGGTGACAAAAAAGCAGGCAAAAGGATTACCACAAAGATGCTAGCTATCATGCGAGAATTGGATCAAGGTGCCCTTGCCGATGATTTTGCTTTGCTGCTTGATGATGACTACCTCCGAGCATTTGCCTCCTCCGAGTGATAAAGCGGCAACTGCAGCGTTCGTTTAATAAAAAAAGGAAGTAATGATTGCCATCACTTCCTTTTTTCAGCTATTAGCTAACACTGCGTTCATCTGTTGCACCAAAGTATTGATACATTGGTTTTTGGCTGCCATTGAGCAATTGATCGACCGTCACAAATTCATAGCCTTGCGCTTTGAGTGCTTTGATGATACCCGGCACGGCTTGAACAGATTTCGGATGAATATCATGTAGCAAAATAATCGATCCATCGTAAACATTGTTTTGGACAACCTTCAATATCTTGTTTGGATCTTTTAGCTTCCAATCCTCGGTATCAACACTCCATTGAATGATCGATTTTCCTGCCGCTTGGGCGCTTTGCTGATCGATCGCCCCATACGGTGGGCGCAAATTTTTAGGCAAGACCCCTGTCGCCTGATAGATGGCTTTGTCCGTTTTGGTTATTTCCGCTTTGACCTCCTCTGGTGACAACGTATTTAATTGGGGATGAGAATAGGAGTGACTGGCAATTTCATGCCCTTCCTCATGGACTTTTTTCGCGACTTCAGGGTATCGATCCACCATTTGGCCTAATTCAAAAAACGTTGCCTTCACATCATTGTCTTTCAAGATTTTTAAGAGATCCAATGTCGAAGTATCATTTGGTCCATCATCAAAAGTCAACGCAACATATTTTTTGTTTTCGTCTAACATCGCTTGTTGCTCTTTCAATTGATCCGCATTGACCAGCTCTGGATCAATAAACGGCGCAATCTCTTTGTAAGCCAAAGTGATCTCGGATACGCCTGTTTGATTTTGCGGCAACTGGAGCGTTATTTTTTCAGGATCATAAGTAAATTTTGAATCATAGGTGATTCGGTCCATCCCCAAGACCGCATCAATGATTTTAGTCGGTTCTTTGGCTTGATCCAAAAGCTTTTGTTGAATCACTTGCTGGATCCCTAGTAAGCTGCCTTCATCTGGAACCAAGTCTTTCAAAGATAGTTCATTGCCAGTTTTCTCGGAAATAAAAATTGGATCGGCAACCACGCTATCCGCATCTTCAAACCGCCCAGTCTCCCGATTCCAAACATAGCTGTCCGCTTTTAAGGAATAGGTTGACACTTTCGATGCGACTGCTTGTGCTTGAATCCGAGCGATCGTAACGGTCTCTTTGTCGGCATGTTTTTTACATAGCTTGTTCGCCATGGTCGATAATTTCTTACTTGCATCCTTTACCGGGATGGCACTTTCTTCTTTTGGTCGGAAAATCAATTCTTTTTTGTCCCCATCAGACAATGTTTCAAGTTTTGCGGGAATTCCCTCTTTGGCCTGCTCTTCTTGGATCGATGCTAATAGCTTTTGTGCGGCAGCTTCATATTTTTCTCGTGCCAATGCTTCTTGCTGCTTCAAAGTAAAAGCGATATAGCCCCCAGTGGCGATAATGACAATTGTCAGCAGCGTCATCAATGAAAAGAGATACTTGCGATGGGTTGGCTTCTTTTTAGAAACTTGACGATTGGCGGTTGGCGTGCGTCTTGTCGTTCCCGTTGTTTGCTTTTGATGTGAGTCGACCCTCGAAATAGGTGCTTGTTTTTCAGAAGTCGCTTCTCTATGTTGTGAATTATTTGAATCATTGCTTGATTTCTTCATAAACATTCTCCCTCAAACATAATAACGTAAACAAAATGTAACATAAGCGTAATAATATTTCAACAGTGTTACAGAGATTCTTATAAACTTCTCTTTTTGTTCACAAATTTTGAGAATTGTTCTTAGAAATCCTTTATTCTGCTTTTAAGAAAACCAATTCTGCCAAGTATGATATCGTGTTCACTGCTTTTTCTTTTTGTTTAAAAATAATGAGAGGTATCTTTTTGTACTTTGATGTTTTTTCTGTTTATAATTCAGCATGTGGCAATTACTATGAAGGATGTGTTCAAAATGAAACACAAATCAGCAGTTTATTTATTCGTTCTTACCTTACTCATTGGGTTAACCTATCAATTACTTCCATATACTCCACTAAATGATTCCGTGTTATCGATCATCGGTACCATCTGGAATCTGGTCTTCGCATTTAGCGCAGGGTATTTTCTCTTACGAGCAACCTTTTTGGAGCAGTTCAAACATTTTCGGTTTACCGTTTTATTGTGGGGTGTCCCTTTCGTCATTTTGACTGGCGTGTTCTTTTCCTTTATTTATGCCGCTATTTTTGGACAACCAACAACCAACTCGATCAGCGAAACCATCACTGTCCAAATGGTCTTTTTGCAAGTCCCCTTTATGCTGATGGGAGAAGAATTGCTTAGCACCAACCTCTTGTTGGCGTTGCAGAAAAGAGGCCTTTCATTTGCCTGGTCATCCATCATTTGCAGTGTGCTATTCGCTTTGTGGCACATCCCAGCGTACGGCTTTCATCCAGCTCAATTATTGATCACCTTGATGCCTGCCAGATTGGCACTCAACTACGTTTGGAAAAAATCCAATAGCGTATGGATCAGCTGGATCTGCCATTTTCTTTATGATTCCCTGGGATTCATTTCATTTTTAGGTAAATAAGCATCAAAAAGGACAGCTGAAGCCTAGCTGTCCTTTTTGATAGTCAGTAACGCCTTTCCCCAATGGCTTACTTAATCACTATTTTCGCTTTCTGAAATAAAGCCAGCTTGCCGTGGCGATAAAGAACAAACCAACTACAAACGGGAACAACGTCCCCTGTTCATCGGTCTGCGGCAATCTTTGTGCAGAAGCGCTTTTTTTCGAAACAACAGTCGCCGTTGGTTCTTTTTCTTTTTTATCAGAAATAATGGCGGTTGCTGGGTTTTCTTTTGTATAAACATACGTCACAGTTGCCTCTACCTTACCGAATGTACCTTTGGCATTTTGCGGCAGCCGACTTTCGTCTACTATGTAGCCGTCGATTGTTAGTTGATATTTTTTTGTGCTGGCATCGTAAGACTCGCCCACGTTTCCACTGATCGTTTGCGAAGGATGAATTTCTTTGCCCTCTATATCTACGTATTCGACCGTTATATACGCTGCGGGTATCGGATTTTTTGTGTAGAGGTAGGTGACTGTTTGCGTCGTTTCGCTAAATACACCTTTACTATTTTCTGGTAATTGGCTTTCGTCCAATGTGTAGCCATCTATTTTTACTTGGAATTGTTCTGTGCTTGCATCATAAGACTCGCCTACGTTTCCACTAATCGTTTGAGAAGCGTGAATTTCGTTGCCTTCTGTATCCACGTATTTGACCGTTACATCCGCTGCTGGTACAGGATTTTTTGTGTAGATATAGGTGACGGTTTGTGCCGTTTCGCTAAATACGCCTTTACTATTTTCTGGCAATTGGCTTCCATCTAGTGTATAGCCATCGATCGATAGTTTATATTGATCTGTACTTGCATCGAAAGAGTCGCCTACGTTTCCACTAATCGTTTGTGAAGCGTGAATTTCGTTGCCTTCTGTATCTGCGTACTCGACCGTGACGTCAGCTGCGGGTATCGGATTTTTTGTGTAAATGTAGGTGACGGTTTGCGCTTTTTCGCTAAATGTGCCTTTACTATTTTCTGGCAATTGGCTTTTATCTAAAGTGTAGCCATCGATTGTTAGTTGATATTTTTCTGTACTAGCATCGTAAGAGTCGCCTACGTTTCCACTGATCGTTCGTGAAGCGTGTATTTCGTTGCCTTCTGTGTCCACATACTCGACCGTTACATCCGCTGCTGGTATCAGATTTTTTGTGTAAATGTAGGTGACGGTTTGCGCGGTTTCACTAAATACGCCAGTACTGTTTTCTGGTAATTGGCTTTCGTCTAGTATATAGCCATCGATCGATAGTTTATATTGATCTGTGCTTGCATCGTATGAGTCACCCACATTACCGCTAATTTTTTTAGCAGCGTGAATTTTTTTGCCTTCTGTATCCACGTACTCCACTGTGACATCCGCTGCTGGTACGGGATTTTTTGTGTAGATGTAGGTGACTGTTTGCGCTGTTTCGCTAAATACACCTTTAAGATTTTCTGGCAAGTGGCTTTCGTCCAATGTGTAGCCTTCGATTGTTAGTTGATATTCTTCTGTACTAGCATCGTAAGAGTCGCCTACGTTTCCACTAATCGTTTGTGAAGCGTGAATTTCGTTGCCTTCTGTATCTGCGTACTCGACCGTTACGTCAGCTGCGGGTATCGGATTTTTTGTGTAAATGTAGGTGACGGTTTGCGCTGTTCCACTAAACATACCTTTACTATTTTCTGGCAATTGGCTTTTATCTAAGGTGTAGCCTTCGATTGTTAGTTGATATTTTTCTGTGCTAGCATCATAAGACTCGCCCACATTTCCACTGATAACTTGAGAAGGATGAACTTCTTTGCCTTCTGTATCCACATACTCCACTGTTACATCCGCTGCAGGTATCGGATTCTTTGTATACACATAGGTGACTGTTTGCGCAGTTGCGCTAAACACACCTTTAAGATTTTCTGGTAATTGGCTTTCGTCTAAGGTGTAGCCTTCAATCACTAATTGATAGTTCTTCGTGCTGGCATCGTAAGAGTCGCCTTCGTTTCCACTAATTGTTTGTGAAGGGTGAATTTCGTTGCCTTCTGTATCCACGTACTCCACTGTGACATCCGCTGCTAGTATCGAATTTTTTGTATAGATATAGGTGACGGTTTGTGCTGTTTCACTAAACACACCTTTACTGTTTTTTGGCAATTGACTTTCGTCTAGTGTATAGCCATCGATCGATAGTTTATATTGATCTGTGCTTGCATCGAAAGAGTCACCCACATTCCCGCTAATCGTTTGGCTAGCGTGGATTTCGTTGCCTTCTAAATCTACATACTCAATCGTGACATCAGCTGCGGGTATCGGATTTTTTGTGTAGATATAGGTGACGGTTTGCGCCGTTTCGCCAAATACACCTTTAAGATTTTCTGGCAAGTGGCTTTCGTCTAGTGTATAGCCATCGATCGATAGTTTATATTGATCTGTGCTAACGTCGAAAGAGTCATCCACATTCCCGCTAATCGTTTGAGAGGAGTGTATTTCTTTGCCTTCTGTATCCACATATTCAACAGTTACATCCGCTGCTGGTATCGGATTTTTTGTGTAAATGTAGGTGACTGTTTGCGCTGTTTCGCTAAGTACACCTTTAAGATTTTCTGGCAAGTGGCTTTCGTCTAAAGTGTAGCCATCAATTGTTAGTTGATATTTTTCTGTACTGGCATCGTAAGAGTCGCCTACGTTTCCACTGATCGTTTGTGAAGCGTGAATTTCGTTGCCTTCTGTATCCACGTACTCCACTGTGACATCCGCTGCTGGTATCGGATTTTTTGTGTAGATATAAGTGACGGTTTGTGCTGTTTCACTAAATATACCTTTACTATTTTCTGGCAATTGGCTTTCGTCTAGTGTATAGCCATCGATTTTTAGTTGGTATTGTTCTGTGCTAGCATCGTATGAGTCGCCTAGGTTTCCATTAATCGTTTGAGAAGCGTGTATTTCTTTGCCTTCTGTATCAACGTATTTTACTGTTACATCCGCTGCTGGGACAGGATTTTTTGTGTAGATGTAGGTGATGGTTTGCGCGGTTTCTCCAAACACACCCTTGCTGTTTTCTGGTAATTGGCTTTCGTCTAGTGTATAGCCATCGATTTTTAGTTGGTATTGTTCTGTACTAGCATCGTAAGTGTCGCCTAGGTTTCCACTAATTGTTTGTGAAGCGTGAATTTCGTCGCCTTCTGTATCCACGTACTCCACTGTGACATCCGCTGCTGGTACGGGATTTTTTGTGTAGATATAGGTGACGGTTTGTGCTGTTTCGCTAAATACGCCTTTACTGTTTTCTGGTAATTGGCTTTCGTCTAGGGTGTAACCGTCAATTGATAACTTATACTCATCCGTACTAGCATCATATGAAGCACCAATGGTACCAGATAAAGTCTTCGTTTCATGGATTTCTTGCCCTTGAGTATCAAGATATCTAACAGTTACCTCTCCCACCTGCTCCGGGTCAACAATGACATTGACTACATGTGTTGTATATACACTATATGAGGCTTGTCTAGCCATAAAAATTGCTACGTAAGTCCCCGGTTTGCTCGGATCAACATTTGTGTAGTACGGAAAGATCTGTGAGTCAGAAATACTTTTTTCTATGTTGCCGCTAAAATTTAACTTAAACGCCTCGATCCCTAATGCCTGTGTTGAGAAATCGAAGCTACTGTTTACAGGAATATGAATCGTATCGGGACTATCTCCAAAAGCATACTCGCCCACAATTAGACGCTCATAAAGTGCCAATGTTTTCGTTTCTCCTGCTTGCAAATTGATAGAATTTCCAATCGATGTAAATGCGTAATTCAGTCTTTGATTCGTTGTACCCACTTGCTTAATAAAATATCCCCCTGAAGGAACCTGAATCGTTACCTTTCCTGAACTGTCCGTGACTAACAACGTCACTTCACCAGATGTCGAGGAGGTCAATGTGAAATAAGCGCCTTGAATTGGCTGGTTTGAATTACTATCTAAAACTTGAACCGTCAGTTGCGCATTGGCAGCTCTTGCAGACGACGGATCAACAGAAGAAGGGACATTATTTACAGGGCTAGCAGCAGGTTCTTCTTTACTTTCTGATCCGCTGATGGCTTCTTTACTGTCACTACTTGCTTGTGTTTGTTCGTTCTCAGCATCCACGCGCTCTGAGGTCGTTGTTGTTAGCGTAGGATTTTCTACTTGAGAGGTAGCTTGTCCAGCATCCGCAGAAGCATTCGTATCATCAGATTGTACAGTTTTCACTTCTTCCTGATCCACCTGCGGAGATTCTGAAAACACTTGGCTTTCCGCCACTACCTGAAATGCTGGCGTTACCACCGCAGCACTTAATAAGATTACTAAAGATAGAATAGATTTAAACTTCTTTTTCACAAACTTTCACCTTAACCTTCTTTTTCAAAATTAAAACTTTTTTACCCAACCTATTTTCACACCTGAAAATCATTATAATTTATTAATTTTTAATTTACAAACATTTTTTTATTTAGCGTATCCTCCACTCCTATCAAAAAATTTTTATGCGGACACATGTAATACCATTGAGCGTATGTATACTTAATTCACTTGTCATCGCATTGCATCACCTCTTCAGAATTTTATAATTCAAGCACCCTTACCTTCAAGCAAACCCAGTGCAAATCAGCGCAAATCTTCTTTGCATCCTTGTTTTATCAATGATTTCATTTTCAAAAAAGCAAATTATTTTTTACTTAATCGTGACTTTCTTTTTTCGAATGATTCGAGTAAGACTATCTTCTACTCTGAATATGTGCTATCTTTGAACATTTATCAGTTCATATATGACAATTGTTACTTATTACAGGTGAAGGATTCACTGAAAAAAATCGAGTAATTCCAGAAATTTTTTTAGGAATATCTGAAGGAAGCTCATTTTAATTTAATCTTATAGGAACAAAGAAAATGACTTGTGCATTTTTTCGTTAAATCGAGCTTTACAATTGTTTCTTTGAACCGCTTTATGATAGGATATGTCAGAAGGAGCATTGAAATGACTACAGCTGAAAAAATAAAAGAGAGTCGCTTGAAATTAGGACTCACCCAACAAGAAGTTTCCGAAAAATTATTTGTTACTAGACAAACGATCTCAAATTGGGAAAACAATCGAAGTACCCCAGACATCGACACATTGATCAAATTAAGTGATCTCTATCAAATCGATTTAGAGTCACTACTAAAACCAGAACAATTAGCAGAAGAACCAGAAATAAAGATCGAGGAGAAGAAAAAAACCTTCCGCCTTCCTCTATACTTGCTAAATTTGACTGCAGTCGTCGCTTGCGTTTTCACCGACTTCTTCACACCTACAGGAACAATGACCCTATGGACAGCTGCTGCACATTTTTTGTTACTAGTTAACTTTGTCCTTTTATTCGGCTTTTTCCTCACAAAAAAAAGACCCCTCCCTGCAAAAACAATTGTCTTTGCATTAGGAAAAGGTCTGTTGATCTTAGCCATTATATTAGGTTTTACTCTTTGGTCGAATAAAGGAGCTTCCGCTGATGCGTTACATCTGATTGGCCATAATTATGGTCATTTTATCTATTTGACGTTTAAAGCAATTGGGGTGATTTATTTGTTTGATTGGCGGAAGTTTGAGATGTAAGGACTCCAATTTCAAATTTGAAATCAAGAATGCAGTTGATAACAATAATTGATTTGATTGTTCTCAACTGCATTAGGATTTAAGAACAATAAATTTATTTAACAAAACGAAGTTAGTTGTCTCCAAAGATATCTCTTGTATATACCTTATTCTCAACATCCTTCAAAATTTCTTCAAAACGATTGGTAACTATTACATCAGACAAATCTTTAAATTCATCAAAATCTTTTATTACTCTTGAATGATAAAATTCAGCTGCATCTAAAGTTGGTTCATAGACAACAACTTCTATACCTTTTGCTTTAATACGTTTCATAATTCCCTGGATGGAAGAGTATCTGAAATTATCTGAGTTTGCCTTCATAGTCAGACGGTAGATACCAACCACTTTAGGTTTTTTTGCAATAATTTGATCAGCAATAAAATCCTTTCGGGTAGTATTCGCTTCTACAATAGCACCAATAATATTACTAGGGACATCTTCATAATTTGCTCTTAACTGCTTTGTATCCTTCGGTAAGCAATATCCACCATAACCAAAAGAAGGATTATTATAATGTGAGCCTATACGTGGATCTAATCCTACACCTTCAATTATTTGTCTACTATCTAAACCACGTGACTCTGCATAAGTGTCCAACTCATTGAAATACGCTACTCTTAGGGCAAGATACGTATTTGAAAAAAGTTTTATTGCCTCTGCTTCAGTAGAATGAGTGAGTAAAACCGGCACTTCTTCTTTAATACAGCTATCTTTGAACATAGCAGCAATTTCTTTTCCCCGATCAGAAACCTCACCTACAACAATTCTGGAAGGATACAAATTGTCATATAAAGCTTTGCCTTCTCTCAAAAATTCAGGAGAAAAGATAATATTCTCAGTATTAAATCTTGCCTTTACATCTAACGTATATCCAACTGGTACAGTCGATTTAATTATGAAGGTTGCATCTGGGCGTATCGCCAATGCTTTTTCTATAACATCTTCAACTGTAGATGTATTAAAATAGTTCTTCACTTCATCATAATCAGTTGGTGTAGCAATAATTAAATAATCTGCATATTTTACAGCATATTCAAAATCGTTCGTGAACTCAATATTCAAGTCATCACGTTTCAAAAATTCGTGTATTTCTTTGTCTTCTAAAGGTGATTTCCTTTGACTTAAAAGATTAACTTTTTCATTTACAATATCATACGCTTTAACATGTTCAGTTTGAGATAATAATAACGCGTTTGCTAGCCCGACATAGCCTAATCCAAAAACAGAAATGTTCATTTTTTATTCCACCAATACAAATTTTTTTATAATACATCTCTAATTACTTACTAGATTGCACCATCATTCTTAATGCTTCTTGCCATGTTGGGATTTCAAATCCCAACTCTTTTGCTTTTGAAAGATTCATCACCGAATATTGTGGTCGCTTCGCCTTTTGTGGGAACTCGGAAGAAGGAATCGGCTTGACAACTACATCTGAATCTTTTAGTATTTCGCAGGCAAATTCATGCCATGAGCAGCTGTTATCATTCGAAAGATGATAAATTCCCGTCGGTGCTTGCTTTTCGATAACATAAAGCATAAATTCTGCTAATGTTCGTGTCCAAGTTGGGCGCCCATATTGATCATTTACTACTGTTAAAGTCTTATGTTCCTTAGCTAATCGCTGCATGGTATAGACAAAATTGTGTCCGTACCGTCCAAAGACCCAAGAAGTACGAATAATATAGTAATCATCCAATATTTCTTGGACTGCTTGTTCCCCTAATAATTTGGTTCTTCCGTATTCATTTTGGGGATTTACTTGATCATCGACTTGGTATTCACCAACTTGCTTTTCTCCATCAAAAACATAGTCAGTACTGATATAAACAAGTTTTGCACCTATAGCTTTTGCAGCCAGGGCCACATTTCTTGTGCCAGTGACATTGATTAACTCATCTAATTCTTTGCCTTCTTCTTCTGCCTTATCAACTGCGGTATACGCAGCGCAATGAAAGATAACTGATGGGCGAATTTCTTTTACTTTCTCCATCGTGACCGTTTCATCTGTGATATCCATCTCTTTCGCATCTGTAGACACGTAGTCAATTCCTTTTTCATCAAATAGATGACGTAATTCACTGCCTAATTGGCCATTTCCTCCTGTGATTAAGTACATAAATGATCGCTTCCTTTCAAAAAAGCAGGATCTCTCCTGCTTTTGATTCCTTATTGTCCTTGTTCTGCGTAACTTTTCTCTACTTGTGCTTTTTCATCTTGCCACCAAGAAGGATTGTTTCGATACCAGTCGATCGTATCAGCTAGACCTTCTTCAAAATTAGTGAACATCGGCTGCCAACCCAATTCTTCTTTTAATTTTGAGGCATCAATGGCATACCGCAAGTCATGACCGGGGCGATCAGTCACATGATCATACGCATCTTTTGGCTCTCCCATCAATGTTAAAATCGTTTCAATGACTGATTTGTTGTCTGCTTCTCCATCAGCACCAATCAAGTAAGTCTCGCCAATTCGACCTTTTGTTAAGATTGTCCATACCGCTGAAGAATGATCATTTGTATGGATCCAATCGCGAACATTTTTTCCATCACCATATAATTTTGGTCGAATACCACTCAGAATATTCGTAATTTGGCGTGGAATAAATTTTTCAATATGTTGGTACGGACCATAATTATTGGAACAGTTAGAAAGTGTTGCCCGCAAGCCAAATGAACGAACCCAAGCTTTGACTAATAAATCAGAGCCTGCCTTTGTGGAAGAATAGGGACTAGATGGGTTATAGGGTGTTTGGTCGGTAAACTTCTCCCCTGGTCCTTCTCCATGCCCTGGAAGATCTTTTCGTAACGGCAGATCTCCGTACACTTCATCGGTTGATACGTGGTGATAACGCACATCGTATTTTCGACAAGCTTCAATCAATGTATACGTACCAATAAGATTTGTCTGAACAAAAGGAAATGGATCTTTCAATGAGTTATCATTGTGTGATTCTGCAGCATAATGAACCACCGCATCCGTTTGCTGGACCAACTGATCGACTAATGTGCTATCAGCAATATCGCCAACCACTAACTCTACGCGATCTTTTGGAAGACTCGCTAGATTTTCTTTGTTACCAGCATAAGTTAGTTTATCTAAAACAGTGACATGGATCTCTGGGTGATGATTAACGACATAATGGACGAAATTAGACCCAATGAAGCCTGCCCCTCCGGTTACAATGATTTTTTTCATGTCCACTCGCTCCTTATATCTCGCCATAAATAAACGGGTTTTGTTCTTCGAATGCTTTTAAAGTTGGGTGATGTTGGTCTTTTTCCGAAAGAATCGCTTTTTCTTTTGCAATGGGCCAATCGATTGCCAAATCAGGATCATCAAATGCAATACCTGCATCAGCCTCAGCATCATAATAATTATCACACTTGTACAAAAAGTTTACATTTGAAGTCAATGTCATGAAACCATGAGCAAATCCTTTAGGGACCAACAATTGTCGCTGATTACTTTCAGATAAAATATAGCCTTCCCATTCTCCATAGGTTGGACTTCCTTTTCTGATATCAACGATTACATCTAAAACAGCTCCCGTCACCACACGAATCAATTTGGTTTGCGCGGCAGTTCCTTTTTGGAAATGAAGTCCTCGCAAAACACCTGCTTCGACAGACAAAGAATGATTGTCCTGTACAAAGTTTTGTGTGATTCCTGCTTCTTGAAAATCGGCCTGGGAATAGCTTTCGGTGAAGAATCCGCGATGATCACCAAATACAGCGGGCTCTATAATCAAGACATCTGTCAATTTTGTTTTTGTTACAGTTAGTTTTCCCATGTTTATGCCTCACTTGCCAGGTTCAATAAATATTGACCATATTGATTTTTTTTCAAAGGTTGTGCTAATGCGATCAATTGCTCCTGATTGATATAACCCATTCGATAAGCAATTTCTTCTAAACAAGCAACTTTAAGATTTTGTCGCTTTTCAATGGTTTCAATGAACGTGGATGCTTCTAGTAAGGACTCATGTGTACCTGTATCTAACCAAGCAAATCCCCGTCCCATCAATTCTACTGAGAGTTTTCCTTTTTCAAGATACTTTTGATTGATATCGGTGATTTCCAATTCTCCTCGTTCAGAAGGGACAATTTTTTTAGCAATCTCAACAACTTGATTATCATAGAAGTATAAACCTGTCACGGCATAGCTAGACTTTGGCATAGCAGGTTTTTCTTCAATCGAAACAGCTTGCATCGACTCATCAAATTCTACCACGCCAAAACGTTCTGGATCGTTGACATGATAACCAAATACCGTGGCACCTTCTTCTTTTTGAGCAGCTTTTTGTAACATCTTAGATAAGCCACCGCCATAGTAGATATTGTCTCCTAAAATCAGGCAGACACTCTCATTTCCAATAAATTCTTCCCCAATGATGAAAGCTTGGGCAAGTCCATCTGGTGTCGGTTGAACAGCATATTCTATCTGAAGTCCTAATTCTCGTCCATCGCCAAAGAGCTCTTCGAATCGCGGGGTGTCCTGTGGTGTAGAGATGATCAAGATCTCTTTAATGCCAGCCAGCATTAGCGTAGACATAGGGTAATAGATCATTGGCTTATCATAAATTGGCATCAATTGTTTCGATGTTGCTTTTGTGAGTGGATACAAGCGTGTGCCTGATCCCCCTGCTAATATGATTCCTTTCATGAATACCTCCAAATTTTCAATTATTTTTTATTGCTTTAACTACAGTCATTAATGGATTACATTTCATCAAAATAGTCATGATCATATAAATTGTAAACCCAATTATGATTTGAACAAACGTAGTAGTAAAACTATTAAGCATAGTTTGAGTAAGAATTCTGGTTATACCAAGCATTAAAACAGATGCAAATATGCATTTTAGTATATATTTCTTTTGGAATGAAAATCTCGTTTCTTTAATAAAAGCATATACTCTCGTAACACTTACAAATAACTCAGCTAAAACAATAGCTAATATCGCTCCGTACACCCCTATTATCGGAATAAATATTAAATTTGTGATAATGCTAATTGCAGCACCGTTTAAAACCGCTATATTGTATACCTTGATTTTATTCATTGGGACCAAATATTGTCTACCGACTGCTAAACCTAATGGCATGATTATTGTAAGTGGAGATACCAATGGAATAGTTTTAATTATAAAGTCAAACTTTTCTCCGAAAAACCAGGGAACCATTTGGGGTACAATGAGAATAGTCCCAAACATCATAGGTATAGTGAAAAATAACTGTATATGTATCGATTTTGTAAGGACATTTAATAAGCTTTTTGAATCACCTTTTGCCACTAAATTACTAAACTTGGGCAGCAAGACTAAATCTATAGTTGTTACTAGTGTAACAAGTATACTGTTGAGTATTAATGTATTTGTGTAAAATCCAACATCTGTAGTAGTTGCTAACCATCCTAACAAAGTCTTGCTCATATTGGTGTACAATATTATCGCTATTTTAGGGATAAAGAATTGCATTGCTGGCCAAAAATGATAATACATGTGTTTAAGTTTAACTGTTTTAAATTCAATTTTTTTAATAATAAATAGCCACATGATTAGTTGAGTAAAAATTAGATTCATACCTTGAATAATAATGTAAGTTGTTATATCATCTGGGCCTTTTACAAAATATAAAATGGCTAAGAATGAGAACACTTGTGCACCTATACTGCTGAGACTAGACTTTTTAAAATCTTCAATCCCCATAAAAAACCAAGATATATCGAAAACAGCTGCTATTATTACAAGTGATTGCAAATAAAAATAGAGCCTATATTCAGAAAAAGAAACTATAGTAAAATATGCAAGTAAAGACAATATTGAAACAATAAAGCTCATCCAAAATATTTCCCAAAAACATTTTGACATTTTGACTCTATCATCCCTAACTCTTGCAATCTCTCTATTTCCATAGACCCCGATGCCTAAACCAGCGATTAATACAAAATACTGTGCTATTGAGTTTGTATAATTAAAAACACCTATTCCACTTGGTCCTAAAGCATTAGATACTATAGGAATTGTTATAAGCGGAAGAATTAATTTGGTAACTTGAAATATACTTTGATAAAAAAAATTAGAAAGTATTTTCCTCATGACTTCCCCTCAACTATTCTGTAATATATAAACCTTTTAATATGATATGAATAAAAGTTATTATATAAATTTATTTTTTTCTGGTAAAATTAACCATTCACCCAATGTCTTGTCCCAACATTCAGGAACAAATCCTTCTAAGCCACTTGCTGGGAAAAAAGTCAATTCGCCAAAATAAACTTTTCCATCAACTTCATATAAGTCAACTCTCACAAAAGGAATATTTTCTGATAATATTTCTGCTAAATTTATCATTTCATCAAGCTTCTCGGGTCTGCATATGTCTTTGGTGGAATTAGGGTGATGCTTACGGGACATATTTAAATGTTTCCAGTCTGTATCAAAAAAATCTTCAGTTAACCCTTCTTTTGTATACCTGTTTCTACACACTAAGACTATTTTTACTTCCCCATTAAAACAGAAAAATTTATAATCACTTAGATTATCACTAATAAACTCCTCTGCAATAATTTTAGGCACTACATTTTTATAAGGCCACTCACGACTCATATAAAAGAAATTACATCCAAAACTATCATCGATTTTTTTCTGAGCCTCATGAAAATTAAAATCCTTTTTATTTTTACAAATTATTACCCCTCCACTATCATGGGTACATTTTAAAACAAATTGGTTTGGCAAAGATCCAAAATCTATCAATTCAAAGTTACTCCAATAACCTAAAGTAGGTATAAGATATTCTTTTCCAATTTTTGCTCCAACAATTTCTTTTACTTTATATTTATCTACTAGAAAAGTATATTCTTTCCTCCTATCATAAAGCTTTAACCACTGAAGCTTTTCATTAAATGTTATTGGTTCTCTTAAATTTAGCTTTTTTCCCATGACTTTCTTATACTGAATCTTCAAAAATAAATAACTAGGTATTGATCTTTTCAATATGTTTCTAATATTCATTTATTTAATCCCCAAATTTGATTTATATGTTACTTTATTATAAAAATAATTATCAGTATATTTCGATTTATAAATTTATTTATAATATTTAATATACCAGTCTATAAATTCACTTAATCCTCTCTCTATTGAAGTGTTAGGTTTAAAATTAATATCATTTTCTAAATCATGAGTATCCGCATAAGTATCTTTTACGTCCCCAGCTTGCATCTCTTCAAAATTTATTCTTGCTTTTGTGCTTAATTTATTTTCAATAGTGTTTATAAAATCCATTAAGTTTACTGGCTCGCTATTTCCAATATTATATATCTTATACGGTGCCCAACTCTCGTTTGCAGAATATTCTTCCTTTTTTATATTGTCCCTATTTGGAATATGATTGATCAATTTAAATAAACTTTCTACGATATCATCTATATATGTGAAGTCTCTCTGCATATGACCATTATTGTATACGTTAATTGGCTTTCCTTCCAAAATGTTTTTAGTGAAAGAGAAATATGCCATGTCTGGACGCCCCCAGGGTCCGTATACAGTAAAAAACCTTAGACCTGTAGTTGGCAAATTATACAAATGACTATAAGCATGGGCCATTAATTCGTTAGATTTTTTTGTTGCAGCATATATACTAACCGGATGATCAACGTTATCTGTTGTTGATAATGGAAGTTTTGTATTACCACCATATACTGAACTCGATGAAGCATAAAGAAGATGCTTAATAGAATAGTCTTTAGACAAATTTAGAATATTTAAAAAACCTTCAATATTTGATTTTATATATGCTTCGGGATTTTCAAGAGAATATCTAACTCCAGCTTGAGCTGCAAGGTTTATTACGATATCAAATGATTCTTTTGAAAATAACTTGTTCATATTATTTTTATCGCAAATATCTAATATTTCAAATCTAAAATTATTGTAATGATTTAATAAATCAATCCTATCTTTTTTTAAATTCACATCATAATAATCATTTAGATTATCAATGGCAACAACTTCATATTCAGTACTTACTAGGATTTTTTTTGCTAAATGTGAGCCTATAAATCCTGCTCCCCCTGTTATAAGAATTTTCATAATAAATTCCTCCTCGACCTATCAGTGTGATTTTACTGAAATTTTTGCACTGCGATATAAGTTTTTTCCTAATTTCGTGACCTCTGATACAAGGATATTATTTTTCCAAAGGACATATGGCAACGAAAGCTGATCCCTAAAAGAACCAGTCTTTATGAATTCTTCCCACCATTGATTAAAGACTTTTTTCGAATTTAAATTATTTAAATCAGACACAATTACTGTCGCTTCTGGCAAACCATAATTTATTGGAAAACCTACCTTCTTATACCGCTGGATTTGTTCATCTATTGCAGTTGCGTTCCCTTTCTTATACAGCTTTAAAACTTCGGCTTCTTGATATAAACAGTCTCTTTGAAAATGCCTATGAAATGCCAATCCAGTCTTATCAGTTACATACTGAGACCAAGGTTTAATATCAGAAGTTATATCTACGTTTCCATCAATATAGATAGCAATATCATATTTGTCTTCAAATAATTCAAAAGGATGCATTTTTAAATATCTGTTAATAAGAACATTGTCTTGTAAATACGTAATATAATCGGGGATTCTTTTAGTTTTCCATGTTACTGTTTCCGGCTCTTGATCAGTAAACAAATAATAATCAATATCTTCGTCCAAAAAAGTTAGTTCTGGAATATTATCATAATTACCAGTTATACAAGTATATACAACAATTTTCTTGTCATCGACATATTGTCTATCGGCAATCATCTCAACATTATTTCTATTTTCTTCATCTCTAAATACTACAAAATTTCTATTAATGGTCTTACTAATTTTTTTCTTTATGAACACATTCATTATATAGTTGAATGATTTAGTATCAAAGGAGAGTTTTGAAAAAAAATCAGATATCCGGGTTTCTCTTTTTAATCTAATAATCTCAAGGTTTTGCTTTTCTAAAACCTCTATAGTTTTCTTATAATCCAATTAGTTTCCTCCAAAAAATATATTATATCTAAAAACATTTAATACTATATGTTCAAACTCAAATAAGTATAGAAAATAATAACCAGTTAATATAAAAAGAAGGAATGTAATTATATCAACAAGAAAAGAATATCCTCTTTTTATATATACTTTAATAGAAAAGTAGTTTGTTAAATTGAACAAAAATAAGGGAATCATATTTCTATATAACCTAAAAAAATCGGAACTAAAGCTCAAAAATGGTATTGCCAACAACAAGATTATAGAGATTTTCAATGTGAGTAATGCAATTTTTATTGTTTTTCTCTCAATTTTGGTTTTATTTTTCAAAATAAGCATTCTTTTGTAAATAAAAAAGTTAACTATAATATTAGCAATTATAAGGACGATATAAAGCAGCAAGCTAAATAATGAAATACCATCTAAATATACTAAATATTTTTGTCCGAATGGTAATAAGCCCAATAAATATTTTATAAAAAAGGTTCTAAATACTATTAAGAGTAAAGTTATGGATACAATATATCGAAATATTTTCTGTAAATCTAATTTTATTATTAAGAAGCATAAGTAAAATAAGCTTGTTATGTGAAAAAGCGAAGCTAAGATAACAAAAAAAGTAAATACTAAATATTTTTCATTTAGCAAAAAAATCAGACCACATAATACACAAGCATACGCTAAACTATTTCTTATTTGAACAATATCCAACATAAATGGGAAATATATATATAGCAATAATGAAATAAATGGATTTCTTGAAAAATAAAATGTAACCATTGTAATCACTGTTAGAAAAATAGTGGCTATAACAAATAGAAAACTTTGATATGATAAGCCAAGTGATCCTAAAAATCGCATCAAAAATGAAAAACCAGCTTCTACTCCCGAATAGCTAGTAATTCCGATTCGAGTAAAAGTATTATATATATTTGAAAAATTTTCGTAATCAGGATTATAAGTATTACCAGCAAACATTAACCACATTATAAATACAACCAATATGGTCATTATCATATTAAAAAAACCAAAGTTTCGCTTTTTATTTTCTATCATAGTTAATCTCCACACTAATTAGATTGTTCTTTTTTGAACATTATATTTCCATCTTTATATCCTTTAAAAATCGATTTTAGCTTACTTAATTTTTCGTTCTCAAAAAAAACAACTCCAATTAAATCATGTATAAATCTGTGATTCATTAGAACTATAAAACCAGGATAATCTTTTCCATAAATTTTTTTTAAGTACTGACCATTTCTAAAAATATAATATTTACGTAAAGAGTTATGATGATTTGGTTTTATGGTTAAAAAAAGAAAGTGTTTTTTTTCTCTATTCCCAATTGTATGTTCTAGCAAAGCATTGGATGTGGCTACAATATCATAGCCACATGATAAGACTCTTAATGAGTATTCAGTATCTATTTGGTCAATGAAAAAGTCATCTCTTAGTAATCCTATTTTCTTTATAAGATCCATACTCATCATGCTACCTGAAGAGATGACAAATGATACTTTTTTATATTCAGAATTATTTAATATAATATCTTCATATCCTTTTTCAGTAAGTCTAGCGTAATGAGCAAAATCTTTAATATTTTTATCTTTATAATTAGGAGCCAGTATTCCTAGTTTATAGTTATTTTCAGTTTGATATTTTTCATATGCTGCTTCCATCGACACAACAAAATTTTTAGGAATTAATGTATCCTGATCAAAAAAGAATAGATAATCGAAATCCATATTATCGGCATATAAAATGCCTTTATTTTGTGCCGCAGCTAGTCCGATATTTTTATCATTTCTAATTATTTTCAAATTATCCACATTATCTTCGAGTTCTTCAAGACTTATTACAATAGAGCTTTCTTTAGAACCATTATCTATAACAATCAAATAAATTGATTGAGCAACTAATTCTTTTATAACCTTGTAAGTATCAAAGTCTGGATTATAGGTAACCATCACGCCTACCGATCTAATATTTTGCATTTAATTCTCCTAAAAACTTATCATAAAATATTTCGTTCATTTTAGCAGTATAAGAAGATTCCGAAAAGTACGTTTGATACATTTGTCTTGTATTCAATCTGTAAGAATCTATCAAATTACTTCGCTTTAAGTTTATCATTCTGTTAGCAACTATTTCTTCATTCCCTCTCTCTAAGTTGAGTCCAATTTCATAGTCTTTTACGAAATTCCAAGTATCATAAGGGATATTATTAATAATTGGCAACCCGTATCTAAAGTACTCAATTGATTTCATAGTCAAACCAACTTTTGTTGAGCTTTTCATAAAGTTTAAACCAAAGTCACACTGAGATATTATATCTTTTTTCTTTAATTCATCAAAAATTATTCCATAATCGTTAAAACTAACATTCGATAAAATTAATTTCTCAACTAAATCTTTTTTCTTTTCTCCATCCCCTATAATATTAAAAGTAACTTTGATTTTATTATTTAAATTAACTAATAAATCAAACAATAAATCAATATCTAATAGATTGTTAATAGATCCAATGTAACAAAGATTAATTCGATTATAATCTTTCTCTTTGTACTCTGTTTCTATCGGAATACCACCATTAAAATAAACCGTATTAAATGGAATAGATTTGTTCGTTTTTTTTAAAAAATCAGCATACATCTCACACTCAGTTATTACAACATCAGCATTATTCAAGTGTTTATCCCTAATGTTACTCCAGAAACGAGCAATTTTTAAATTCTTAAGCTTACCTAATGGCATTGCTTCGGGCCACAAATCAATAATGTCATAAACTAGGATACTATTATAGGAACTTTTATATATTTGTGAAACAAGCGTATTTGGCGGAATTAGAACATACAACAAGTCATAGTTTTCTTTTTCTATCACTCCTCTAACTTTTTTAGCAAAAGAAAAGTGCGAATACATTCTCCTTATTGATAGATTCTTTTTGTATGCGGGGACATCAATTACTATTGTTCCTTTTTCTTTATTATCAATCTGAACTTTATCTCTATGCGAAAAATTTGAAACAATTATATCCACTTTGCATCCCATAGATTCAAAATAAACTTTTGTTTGCTGTGCTCTAATATTGTATGTTTCAAAACAGTTAACTATTCCAATTCTCATGATCTTTCCTCTTAAGTTCTTTGTCATATGTTAAACTTCCGAATGCTTTATTTACTAGTCTTCCAATTCTTCCAGGAAAGTATCCTAATAAACAAATAAACCAATTTAGTCCAGAAAAAAGATATACTTTTTTCCCTTTTGATGAAGCTATTTCTTTAACCATAAAACTAGTTCTCTGTAGTACTGGATCTTGCGGAAAAAATACACCAGAATCACAAGAGTCTATTCTAATTTTAATAAAACAACATAAACGATTAATATTTAACATTGATCTTTCATTTTTTATATTAGGAAAAACTGGGGTTAAATTTGCTATTTTCACTAGTTGTTGATAATTCCCTTTACTTCCCTCTCCATAAATCATTGGTGGGCGGATGATTGCTATTCTGAAAGTGTCACTTTTAAGAGGGGTCATTTTTTTTTCAGCTTTCCACTTACTATCACCATAAAAATTGGATGGATTAGGCTGTGTTTCAGGAGTAATAACACGTTTCTTATTTATATTCGTTTCCTCACCATAAATAATAATCGAACTCATATAAATAAATTGTCCGTTTTTTCCATTTAAATCATTTTTGTACTTTTCAGCTGTTTCAACTGCAAGATCACAATTTACTTTATAATAAAGTTGTTTCGTTTCTTCACTGACTTTTGAAACGTCTGCATGGGCAATTCCTGCGACATGAAAAACAGAATCATACTGAGAGAAATCTTTTTCTTTCCATTGGTCTCCATGCATATCAACTGTATCAATTTGATAATTATCGCCAAATTGCTGCATCCATTTCTCGAAGGATGTACCGATATAACTGTTCGCTCCTGTAATTAGGATTCGTTTCATTCGATTTCCTCCTTCTTCATCGTTCCCGTCCCGCCTTCAACGACACCGTCACTTTTGAAAACAGAAGTAATCGTACCAAAGAAGCATTTTATATCCATCCTTAAACTAATATTATCCGTATATTTGCCGTCTAACTTGGCCTTAATTGGAATTTCAAGCTCGTCTCTACCACTAATTTGAGCCAACCCAGTCAATCCTGGACGAATATCATTTGCTCCATACTTATCACGCTCTTCAATCAAATCATATTGATTCCATAGCGCTGGACGAGGCCCAATGACAGCCATATCGCCTTTGATAATATTGAATAATTGAGGCAGCTCATCCAAACTGGTTTTTCTTAAAAATTTCCCGACCTTGGTGATATAAAAATCAGGGTCTTCCAAAAGATGTGTTGGCATTTCTTTTGGTGTATCAATCTTCATTGTTCTGAATTTATAAATATTAAAATAGGTTTTATTCTTTCCAACCCGTTTTTGCTTGAAAATAATTGGTCCCTTAGAATCTAGTTTTATTGCTAAGCATAAAAGTAATAAAACTGGTGATAACACAACGATCCCCATTAACGATAAAATAAAATCAATGATTCGTTTCAATCCATCCTTATACAACAAAACCCACTCCTATTTGTTTGAAGCATTTGCAAATTTCACAATTTCATTAGCCAAAGTAGCACTTTCTTTAGGAAGTGCTTCTACAAAATAAAGTACCTTTTCCAAGGAATAACCTTTGATATTGCCAACAAAGATTTTCTCGAAGACTGCTTCATCATTCCGTTCTTTATCCAATAATAGTTCTTCGTATAATTTTTCCCCAGGTCGAATCCCAGTTTCAATAATCTCAATATCTTCTTCGCTATAACCACTTAGACGAATCATATTCTTCGCAAGATCAACGATTTTCACCGGTTCGCCCATATCTAAAATAAAGATTTCGCCACCCTTAGCAAGTGCGCCTGACTGAATAACTAAGCGGCTAGCTTCTGGGATCGTCATGAAATAGCGAGTCATGCGAAAATCAGTCACTGTAATTGGTCCGCCTTTTGCTATTTGCTCACGGAATACTGGAATCACACTGCCTCTTGAACCTAAGACATTACCAAAACGTACAGCAGAAAATTTCGTGCAACCTTTTTCATTTAAGCCAGTAACAATCATCTCGGAGATGCGCTTTGTTGCCCCCATGACGTTTGGCGGATTATTGGCCTTATCTGTAGAGACCATTACAAAGTTTTTCACCTTCGCAGCTTTAGCAGCTTCAGCAGTATTTTTAGTTCCGTAAATATTGTTTTTGACTGCCTCTCTAGGATTGTATTCCATCAACGGCACGTGTTTATGGGCTGCCGCATGATAGACGATATCCGGTTTGACTTCGTTCATGATTTCAAACATCTTTTCACGATCTTGTATATCGGCTATAACGGGAACGATTTCGGTAATATTGTCTTTAAAATTGATGTTCAACTCGCGGTCAATTAAGTAGATCGAGTTTTCTCCGTGTCCTAATAAAACTAGTTTTTTAGGATTGAATTGAATCACTTGGCGGCAGATTTCGGAACCAATCGATCCTCCTGCTCCAGTCACTAATATCGTCTTTCCGGTAATTTGATCTTTGATGGAGTCGATATCCAATTTGACTTCATCTCTGCCTAGCAAATCAACGACATCGATTTTCTTCAAACGTGAAGTGCTGATTTTCCCAGAGGCGATTTCTTCCATTGAGGGCATCGTATTGACTTTGACATGCAAAGGTTCAATTAAGCTAAAAATACTTCGCAATTTTTTCCGTGACAAAGAAGGAATGGCGATCGTGACCATATTGATCTCATACTTTTGAATCAAATCAGGTAAATCAGTGATACAACCCAAGACTTTTTTCCCAGAAAGATACGTGTTTCGTTTATTCGGATCATCATCGACAAATCCGATAATATTAATGTCACTTGCCGTTTTCGAACCTACAAAGCTATTGTAAAGAATACGGCCGCCTTCTCCTGCGCCGACGATCAGGGTATTCTTGACAACCTCATTGGACGTCCCCCTCATGTTTTTTCTTTCAATATAGATCCGCCAAATCAATCGACTAGCAATGATCAAAAAGAGCGAAAGAAAGTACGTAAAGATCACTAAACGCACGCTATAGGTTTCATCACCGAAAAATAAGATCACATTGCAAGTAAAAGCGCTGCATGATACAGCCAAGAAGATAGCAATCATTTCTTTCAGATTCGTATAGCGATTGATTCGAGAAAAAACACGGAACACAGAACCATAAAAAAGGTAGAAGCCGACAGACAGACTCACAGAGATCAATGTAAATTCCCTTGGAATCGCCACAAAGGGTCTCATAAAATAAACTGCTGCTATATTTGCTGCTATAATCAATAAACTATCTACAAGTATTAGAGTTACAATTTTTCTTCTTCTCGTTAATTCAAACAACCCAGTTGCCCCCTAAAATAACCCGAATTTCTTTTTTTTCACTTCTATATAACTTGGAAAACTGATTTGATCCCCGTTTATCAAATCTTTTGCCACTTGTTTCATCAATGTTACTTTCTGCAAACCAAAATCTTTTTCAATTTGATCGTAGGCTTCTTTTAAATTAAAGGTGCGTTTTGTAACGCCATGGGCATCCGAAGCGACCATCTGAACAAGATTATGTTCAACCATTGTTTTTGCGGTTTTTTGAATCTCTTTTCCAAATACGCCGACATAACTTGGCGCAGTTAACTGAGCTAAACAGCCCATATCTAAAAATGGGATTAGATTGTTAGGGTCTTTCCTAAATTGAGCATTCCGCTCGGGATGGACAATGACTGGAATTTTTCCCAGCTGTAGTAAATCGAAGAAAATTTGTTCTGTATACGTAGGTACTTCAATCGTAGGAAATTCTATCAAGATATACGTATCATCAAGATCTGTAAAAAGGATGTTATTTTTCTGTATATCCTCAATTAAATCTCCTGTTATTCTCACCTCTTGTCCCTCAAGTACTGTCAAGGACAAGCTCCGTGCGTCCAATTCTTCTTGTAAAGAAGTAACGAGAGAAATGACCTCTGACTTCGGATTGCGGTATTTTCCATTGTTATGATGTGGGGTACAAAGGATATGCGTAATTCCTTGGCTAATCGCTTTTTCAGCCATAGCGATGCTCGCATTGATGTCTTCTGCTCCATCATCAATTCCTGGTAAAATGTGGCAATGTAAATCAATCATTTCTCTCGTCTCCTTCAAACTAATTAATTTCCATAATAATAGTAGTATCCTGAATCTTTCGAGTGTTCGGCACCGTTATAAACGACACCAACAATTCTTGCTTGAACCATATTTAAAAGATCTCTCGCTTTTGTTAAGGATTCTTTCCGAGCAACATTCTCTCGAACCACTAAAATCGTTCCGTCTGCTTTAGATGCCATGATTTGCGCATCAGTTACTGCTACAACTGGTGGCATATCAAAAATAACCACATCATAAAGATTTTTCGCTTCTTCCATCACTTGATTCATTCGTGCTGACCCAAGTAGCTCAGATGGATTTGGTGGTTTTGGTCCACTTGTTAAAACAGATAAATTATCGATCACCGTTTTTTGGGCTGCTTCAAGGACGCTCGTTGAGGTGCTTAACACGGTACTCAATCCACTCGCATTATTTAAGCTGAATGTCTTGTATACTGTAGGCTTCCGCATATCGGCATCGACTAACAAGACCCGTTGTCCTGATTTAGCAAAAACAACCGCTAAATTAGCTGAGGTTGTCGATTTTCCTTCGCCAGGCCCAGAGGATGTAATGACAATGGTCTTGATTTGTTTATCTGCTGAAGACGCAAATTGAATATTTGTACGGATCGTACGATATTGCTCTGAGATTGGTGAAGAAGGATCAATTAGCGTGATCAAACTTACTGCATGTGTCTGCGTCCCAGTACGTTCTTGTTTTTTTGCCATCATTGTTCCCTCCTAGACTCGACTACGACTGCGGCGTGATTCTGCCGCTTTGTCGCCTTGCGGTTTCTTAATAAATGGTGCACTTGGTTTTTTCTGAATGGTCGCAGCCAATTCTTTTGGTGACATTTGCGGTACAGTACCTAATACGGTAAAGCCTAATGTTTCAGTTACAAATTTATCATCTTTGACAGTTCGATCTAGCAACTCCAATAAGAAGGCTAAGCCAACACCGACCATGATGCCTAGTACTAGACCAATGGCTAAGTTTAGTTTGTTGTTAGGTGAAACTGGAGTGGTACTAGCTACCGCACTTGAAATGATTGAGATTTTATCAACATTCATAACATCTTGGGCATTTTCTTGAAAGACTAATGCAGTCGTGTTAGCAATATTTTGCGCTGACACTGCATTGGTACTAGTTGCCTGAATGGAAAACATTTGTGAGTTTTGCGATTGATTGATTGAAATGGATTCTTTCAATTGTCCGACAGTCAAGTCAAGGTTGTTTTCGGACTCCAGTCGATCCTTTACTTGTGTCATAACTAAATCACTGACGATCATATCCTTATACGTATTGATCATTTGCAGGTTTGTATTTACATCGTTTGCATTGGTAGTTTCTGATTGAGGCAATGTCACAATCAACTGGGCTTGTGAACTGTATTTAGGTGTAATGACAAAGAAGGTGAATATCCCTGCTAAAGCTAAACCAGCAAACATTGAAATAAAAATAGCAGCTAAGTGTTTCCGTAGAATTGCGAATATTTCTTTTAAGCTAATTGTTTCTTCCATCTTTTCTCCACTTTCCTATTCATTCTCTAGATTTAGTTGAGCTTTCAACTCTTTTTGAACTCTTGCTAGTTCTTCTTCACTCACACGTTGATATGAGATGCCGTCTTGCATGAATCCTTCCCCTTGCAACTGATCTTGTTTGATCGTTTGAAAGGCACTGCGATAGTTAAAGGCTAAGGTTCGCATGTCATCGAAACTCATATCTGTTTTCATGTTTTGCTCAACAGCATTTAAAATCGTTTGATATTGGGTGATTCCATCAAGACTCAAGACTTTCTTAACGATCCCTTCAACGATTTTCCTTTGGCGCTCCTGACGTCCATAATCGCCGTTTGGATCTTCATAACGCATTCTTGAATAGGCAAGGGCTTGTTCGCCATTTAGTGACGTACGTCCGATAGCAAAATCAAAGCCATCTTGCGAAAAGGTGATTTCATTGTCAACTTCAATGCCGCCAACCGCATCGACTAATTCTTTTAAACCAGCCATATTGATTGATACGTAATGATCGATCGGAATATCCAAAAATTTTTCTACAGTGTTCATTGCCATCGCTGGTCCACCAAAAGCATAGGCATGGTTAATTTTATCTGTCGTCCCGTGTCCAACGATATCAACATAGGAATCTCGTCCAATACTCACCACTGTCGTCTGATTATCTTGTGGGCTGATGGTCGCAACCATCATGGTATCAGAACGGCCTTGTTCGACTCTGCCTAAATCACCGGTATCGATCCCCATCAGTAAAACCGAGAAGGACTCTTGTTGGGATAGATCGACATCATTTTCACGTAGGCGATCTTCTCGATCACGCTCAACTGATTGATAGGTTTCGTTAATTGAGTTTGACACATCAAAATATAGTTTAGCAGCAACACCGATCAATCCGATGACTAACACTGCAACGATTGAAAAAATAATTAGAAAGATCTTTTTTCCTTTTGACATTTGCTTTCCTCCAGTTATCTCTTTTTTCTTTGATACATGTTTTCAATTAGTAGACAACGTCTGAACTTTGATCTGTCCAGGTGCCGTCTCCTGCTGATGTATCCTCTGAATAACTTTCCGTTGAAGCGGGGGGTGTATACGTGCTGTATCCTGTGTACCCCATTTGGGTAGCGACTTTGTCTGCTAATTCGGTGTATTTCTCTTTCAATTCTTCATTGCGAACTTTGCTGATACTGTCGACTGCACTCAGGTATTTTTCTAAGGTGACTTCACTGGTCACCTCATCCCCATCAAGCATTTCATCAAAAGTTTCTTGTAATTTTGCAATGCGGTCCAATTGGGTATCCGCATACTCTAAATAGGAAACAACTAACTCTTTCCATTTACTGTCTTCAAAAAAGCTCAGATTTTCACGGACATTCCCAACATCCGTTTCTTTTAGATCGGCTCTAATGATGACATCATTCTCAGCACTTTGCCAATTTGAAACGCCTTCAGTAAATAAGGCTTCCGTATCCGCTTGTACTTTTAATTTTGCCTCGATGTCTTTTAGTTGATCATCAAGGGCGGCTTTTTCTTGTTGGATCTCGACTGACTCACTTGGTAATGCATCATCATCGATCCCATAATCGTCTGCAGATACTTTCACTGCAGAAAGTTTTGCGACTGTTTTAAGAACGTCTTCCTCTTTAAGATCTTTTCTTAAAAATGTTTGATCCTCGTTGCTGTATAATTCAGCAATTTCATTAGACAACTCATTGATGCGATCTTTTTCGCTGGCAATCGCTGTCTGTGCGTATTCGACTCGCTGCTGATATTGCCTTTGGTTATTTTGTCGGTAACCAATGAAACATATTGCAACTGCGCCAATACCCACGGCTAAAACAGTCAAAGTCTTTACTAACGGCTTTCCCATGAACACACTCCCTACTTCAATTGTGCTTGTTTAAGCATGCTGCCTTCGTCTCACATAATAAAGGCAATTCTAGTTTATTATAAGAGAAATGTATCATTAAATAAAGGAAATTCCTGTTTTTTCTTTTTTAAGGTATATTTTTCATCAATAAAAGACTTATATAATAGCAAACATCAGTTATTTTAAATATCCATAAATAACGTGTAGCATACTTGACAGTTTTTTTAAACCCTCTTTTTAAATAATGAATAATTCAGTGATAATCGTTGTTCTCATAGTCTTTGAGAGTTGTCACATCATAGAAAAATAACCTCAAGTGATTATATTCAATCATTTTCTCAACATCTTTTCATTATAAATAGAAAACATAAGAATTTCAGAAAGAAAAGTTAAATGCTTTTGTTGTTATTATAAATCGGTTGAATAAAACTGAATATTTTTCTTGGGGCACATAGGGTTTCCTTCGCGGTTACTATTTAATTACACCAATCGTTCCTGTTAAAATTATAAGTTATCTTCCCCAAACTGACTTTCCCCCTCAATTCCGCCCTTTCAACTTCTATCGGTTTATTTTAAATATAGTTAATCATTCATTTTTTATTTTATCGTAATAAAACTATCCCCCCTCTCTTACTATTCAATGCCAGTCAATTTCCTTCTTTGCACTGAAAAAACGTGTTTCTACCTATATATATGCCGATCATCAGTTGATTTATAGAAAATGCAAAAAATCTTGCACAGGCTCAGGTATAGATTTCACCAACCGATGAAATACGTGATTTGTTTTTTCTTCCCTATCTTCTTTAAGATGAATAAGTAAGATTTGCGATTTTATTCATGAAAGGAGCCACGTCTTGAGAAATTTTCAAATTAATTTTATTACCAACACAGCAACGATTCGATGGCTGAAAATTTTGATGGCATTCGAGAAAAATTATCAATGTTCGACTCAAGGTTTGGCAAAGATTTCAGGAAGTACCACGCGAACGATCGTAACGGACATAACGGATCTCAAAGAGTATTTTGGCGACTGTTTATCGATCGACTCTTCTCATAAGGGGTATATTTTTTCAATCAAGCAGTCCGCTGTGTATTTAACGAAAAAACGTGCGCTGATTGCCGATGAGATTTTGTTCCATATCATCGAAAGTATTTTCCACAATGATCTTTATAGCTCATCGGAATGGGCAGAGAAATACCATATATCAGAAAGCACCGTTCTTCGCTATTTGCGGAAGGTGCAACCTATTTTTTCTTTCTATCGTTTGGAGATCCAAACCAATCCTATTTGCTTTCTTGGTGAGGAGATCAATATTCGCAAGTTTTTCCATGATTTCTATTATGAATCGGAAATTACTGCCCATACGATCTTTCCACCGATCGCCATCCAAAATATCACTGCTAGTGCTTTTTCAAGATGTTATCAACTCGACCAGCATGCTTGTTCATTTGGTGAGTTCAATTATTACTTGTATATCACCTTTGAGCGCCATTTTGCAGGTCAACGTATCGAGTTGCCTAAGCAAATTAAAAAACTATTTGAGCAATATAATGATTTTCAGCTATTTTCTGAAATCAACGAGGCAATGAGTGAACAATACCAAAAAGAACTTCCCTATGAGGAAGTCCTTTATTTGTTCTTATTGGTGAAAACCCGTCGTTCGATCAGCAACTTGGCGATCGAACAAACCTTTTGTAGAGAGTATAATCATTGGCCTGAAATCAAGCAGCTTACGGCAGCCTTTGTCAAGGATTGCTTGCCAGATACACAAGATAGCGCTCGCGACCGACTCTTAGTAGAGTCCTTTTTTACGGTAGCAAAAATCAAGCAATTATTATCCCCCTTATTAAATCATATGATTTCTGATACCGTTCAATTTGTCGAAGAGGCGTATACGGACGATTACCATCTATTTAAAAACTATCTGTTGACGCAACCATTAGCTAGAGAAATTTGGGACAGTAACACACTGGAGCACTTAGGAACGAGTCTTACGATGTACGTTACTTCTATTAAATCTTTGTACTGGCAAGCCAAGAAGAATATCGCTTTTTTGTTCGAAGGCCCCTTTTATTTATGCCAATTATTAAAATGCAAATCTGTTCGTTATTTGCGCAGTTCTCGGACCTTTTATTTTCCGGACTCCAATGAATTGTCGGCAGGCTATTTGGAAAAAAATCAGATTGATTTGATCGTTACCAACTATACGGAATACATTACCGAATATGCCCAAGACATTGATTATTTGCTATTCAAAACCTTCCCTGATGAGCACGACTGGGAAGCTTTAGAGGAAACGCTAAATGCTAATTTCAATCCTTGATCAACGAACATTCGCCGTTTCCCGTTTCCCTCGATCTGACCAAGCTATTCAAAAAATGCTCCTGAGAATGAGTGTAAGAGCTTGTGAGCAGTTTAACAATAAATCCAGAGCCTATCGCTTATGTCGTCACTGACGCAGCGATAGGCTCTCTTCTTATGCCTTCCTACATTAAAAGCAAAAAAAGAAGCAGCCACTTCATTCAGTGAGCTGCTTCTTGTTAGTTGATTGATTAATCGAGGATCGTTACTTTTACTTGACGACGGCCCCATTGGATACATTGTGCGACGTTATCAAAGTGAACATCAATGATATTTCCTTTGATCGCGCCACCAGTATCAAGCGCTAATGCTACGCCATAGCCTTCAACATTGACTAAGGTGCCTAACGGAATCACGCTTGGATCAACGGCAACTGCCATTGGATTTTTACGTAAGTCTGTACCACTTGCTGTAAAGAAACTAGAGCCAGCTTCTTTATACGAGTAAGCAGTTGATTCCATCATCAATGTCCGACCGCTGCTTGTATTGCTGTTGTTATTACTGTTGTTACTTGTATTGCTTGAGCTGTTAGTTGAGCTATTGTTACCGCTTGAAGAGCTGCTCGATGATGAGCTGCTGCTTTCAGTCGTATTGCTGCTCGATGAAGCAGACGCTTGGGATTCAGAAGCGCTTGAACGTTCAGCAGCTTGGGCTGCTTCTTTTTCAGCTTTTTCTTTCGCTGCTTGTTCCGCCGCTTCTTTGGCTGCTCGTTCTTCTGCTGCTTTTTCAGCAGCTAAGCGAGCTGTTTCAGCTTCTTTGCTGGAAGCGATTTGTGCCAAGGTTGCTTCGTTTTCTTTCAATTGGGCTTGTAGATTCGCAATTTTTGAATCCAATGTTTTGGCTTCTGATTCTAATGCGGTTTGATTTTCTTTCAATGATTGCTGTGTAGACTGTGCTTTTTCTTCTAAAGCTTCCAGCTTTTCTTTTTCTGCTGTCAATGAATCGATCTTTTCTTTTTCCAAGTTTTGTAACATCGTCATCGCATAGGCACGATTGATAAAATCTTGGATGTTGGATGATTCTAATAGTACCGTCCAGTCTCTGGTAGCCCCGCCATTGACTTGGATGTCTTTCATACGTTCCGCAACGACAGCTTCACGCTTTTCAATTGTTTCTTGTGCAGTTTTGATTTCTGCTTTGGTTGTTGCTAATGATTCTTCATTTTCAGCGATTTGAGCTTTTAGCTCTTCTACCTCACTGTATTTCGCATTCACATCAGTCAATGCAATCTGCACTTCCGTACTGATTTCCTGACTTTGCTGCATGACGGCACTTTCTTGCTCTTGCAATGATTCAAGTGACTCAGCCTGCGCAAAGATTGGAGAAACGATTCCTGCCGCAAAGACAGCGACAACGATTGTTCGTAGTTTCTTTGCCTTCAAAAAATTCCCTCACTTCTCACTATGGTTTCCAACATATCCTATTATACAAATTCTTAAGAAGAATTTTATTGCAGGACCTTTACAATTTGTTACAAATTATCGTAATAGTGGGTGTTTTAATCGTCTTTTTCAACTGAAATCAGTCAGAAGTGGGAAGAATCAGCATTGATAAGGGTTTATTTTTTGTAATCTTACCGTAACAAACCTATTTTTTCTTACGGATCGCTTCAATAAATCGAGACAATTCCTGACTGCTTTTTATCTGATTGATTTCTAACTTTTGAAAGTTTTTTAAGAGTCTTCTTTGATGGAAATTCAATCTCGGTAGATTCTGTTTTAATACGCGCCATTCTTCTGGAAACGCTGCGAAGCGCCCTTGCCAATCGTTTTTATATTGCTCAATATTTTCAGCCAATTCTTTTTTGTGCTGTTCAAAGGCTTGATTGACCTGTTGCACCGCTTTCTGAAAGGCAACCAAGTTAGCTAGGGTATAGCCCATATCAAAAGAGAGAACCATCAATAAGAAAACTGGCAATAAGAATCCTACGCGAGCACTCAATGTTTGAACAATCTCCAGCATTTGCGGATGAACAAATCGAACAATGAGCACACAGCACACGCCCCAAAAAAGAGAAATCGGCAATGCCACCCGTCCATTGATATTTAATGGGACTTCTTTATAATCCCACCATGAGGCATGAAAAAAACGCTCAAGTAAATAACTTGTCACATATTCAAGCACGGTAACCAACAACGCTGCCGCAAAGAACAGTGGAATCACTTGCTCATGCAATGGCCGCAATAAATAGACAACGCCAAGAATCCCAAAGCCGTAGATGGGTGTGATGGGACCAACAAGGAAGCCCCGATAAACAAAGTGCTTGGCTTTTAGTGAGCAATAAATGGTTTCCCAAAGCCAACCGATAAATGAGTACAAGAAAAATAATAAAATGATCCTTTCAAATTGAACCATACCTATCCGCTCCTTTTCAAACTGTCACAATGATCTGTGCAATCGTACTTGTCATCACAATCATACCACAAATCAATCAGTCTTATTTTGAATCAGTGCAGTAGCTTATTCCCTGTTTGAACGTTCTTTTTTCGTTGCTTATTGATCACCAAAAATAATTGATGGGTGCACTTGTTCTTTCAAACTATAGCCACATAGTTCTTTGTTGAAGGTAAAATGATCTTGTTCCACATTTGCAATGATCTCATCTTCGGAAAATCCGTGAAAATCGTAGTCATTGATGTAACTGCGAAGTAATACTAATTTTGCATCGATCAAGAGAACTCTTTGGATATCCATCCAAAAAGCCATGTCTTTATTTTTCAATATTTTTTTCAATTCTGCTTCCTGTGCTAACCAGTACGCATAGACTGATGGCATTTCACCTTTAATGGTTTCAGCAGATAATCCTTCTCTCATTTTTACTAGATACTCATTTACTGATTGATAAAACAATTTCCTTCCCCCTAGTTCCATTATTTTTAAACGTAGATCTTATGTTTCTTCTATTCCTCGCCGCTTTGAGCTATCTTTCTCTATCCGGCTGTCGCTGATGTCGCCCTACTTTTTGTATCGAAAGAAGCCATAGCATTTCGCAACAAAATTCTGACAATTATTCAAAACAAATAGATAAATAAAAAACACACTATTATTTTATAGATATAACCGACACAATTTTTAACTTCACTATTCTTTTAATGCTTCCTTTCTTTTCTAAAGCATAGCAAAAGTCGCCCCGTATTTATAATCAACTTTTGCATCAATCTAAGAAAAAAGTGAAAATAAGCGGTAACAGTCAGTTATTTCGGCTTCATTTTTTTAAATTTATTATTTAACAATCCTTTATTTTTTTCTTTTCATGCAGTAACTGAGAATATTTTATTGCGTTATTTCCTTTCCTATTATACGATTAACTAAATAATGTTGGTTATTTGAAAATAGAAAACAAAGGGGAACGTGAGAATAATGAGAAAAAGTGTTGTTTTTAGTTTATTGGGGTTCACACTTCTTTTTGCTGGCTGTACGCCAAAAGAGGAGAAACCAACTTCAGAAAGCACAGAAAATGCAAGCGCTACAAGCTTATCTATGACTTCGTCAACAGAAGTCGCGCAAGAGTCGACGGGCTCTTCCAGCGAAGCGGCTTTACCGAGTTCGGAACAAACCATCACAGGCGTGAGTGGAATAAACTATACCATCGATTTGCCTAGTAATTGGCAAGAGGTACCCGATTTCACTTCATTGAATCCTGACAATGATTTCATGTTGTCAGATGCGTTAGAAACGAAATACTTAGCTGCAGTCGTTGAATCGAAACAAGATTTTGCCGATTTAGAAACTTATCTCGGATTGGTTCAAGAAAATTTGGCAACAAGCTTCGATACGACCGCCACCTTTTTACCAATTCCTGACACGAAGGCCTATTTCGTTGATTTCCCAGCGACAGTTGAAGGGCTAAATATCCACTATATTTATTATGTACTTGAAACCGACAATAATTATGTTCAGTTGTATGGTTGGACGTTAGAAAGCTTATACGACTCTTCAAAAGACGAGCTAACAGCGATCATGAACAGCTTCAAAGAAGAATAAACAAAACATCTGGAACCATTTTGGCAAATAGCCGCAAAAATGGTTCCAGATGTTTTTTCATTTTATCTACGGACTACAAGACGCTGTCCTACAAGAATCAATGAGCCAGAAAGATTATTCCACTGCATCAACTGATTCACAGTCACACTGTAGCGTTGCGAAATGCCCCATAGAGTGTCTCCCGAACGTACGGTATAGGTGGTGCTGTTTGATGAGGAAGTGTTCGTTTCTTGAACATACGCTGCACTTACCCAGCCACGCCCTTCAATTCGATACCAGACGTTGTTGCCATTCACACTGGTTCCGGTCTTTTGCGCAACCGCGCGAAAAGAGGAGTTGTTTAACAAAGAACCAACAATTCTGGCACTGGTAGACGCATCAGAGCGAATATTCAATGTTGCGGTTGTACGAAACTCTTTGTTGATGCTTTGCTCAGAGCTATTACTTCCAGCGTTCACTTCTGTCACGTACGTAGCACTCACCCAGCCGCGTCCTTGAATTCGATACCACACATTGTTGCCGTTGACACTCGTTCCTGTCTTTTGAGCGACTGCTCGAAATGTCGCATTACTTGCCAAGGAGCCAACAACAGAAGCGCTAGTCGATGCATCTGAACGGATGTTCAAGGCAGCAGTTGTGCGGAACTCTTTGTTGATGCTTTGTTCGGCATTGTTGTTATTGTTGTTACCATTATTATTGTTGTTATCATTCCCACCCGTATTCGATGAGATCTCCGTCACGTGAGCAGCACTTACCCAGCCACGTCCTTGAATTCGATACCACGTCGTATTGCCGTTCACACTGGTACCAGTTTTTTGCGCTACTGCTTCAAATGTCGCATTGGCAGCCAATGAACCAACGATCGAGGCGCTAGTGGAAGCATCCGAACGGATATTGAGTGCTGCATTTGTTCTGAATTGCTTATTGATCGCCTGCTCAGAATTGTTATTGTTGTTATCATTTGAACCGCCACCACTTGATGTATCGTACTGGGTCAAATTGTGCGTTTCAATCAAGTTGTTTAGCTTACTTGCATAAGAAGTATCGGTGGCATAACGTCCTTGCAGCCATTGAGTCGCGTCACGATAAGAATTTGTATTAGACTTCCATGCCCCATGGTAGAAGAAAACACCCGGCGAAAATGAGGTAGTTCTCAAAACGTGCGCATTGTCTTGAAAAGATTCTTTTAATGAGGGGTATTTACGAAACCTAGCAATAATCGGATAGAGATTGCCATTCCCGTCATCTTCCATGGTTTGCATCTCTACAAATTGTCCATTGTAAGATCCCTTGATACCAAACATATTATTTGCAAGAGTGGTCAGCGTGGATTGCCCCCAACCTGATTCTAAGATCGCTTGGGCAATCATGACCGAAGCGTAGAGGTCATTTGCCCCGGCAACTTCTTGTGCCATTGGTCCTACTTGCTGAATAAATGCTTGCTGATTGTTGGAACGTGCCATTGGATTGTTGTAGTTGGGCATGACCTTCGTTTCAATGGCGATCCGCTCTTCTTCTGACAGAACAGGAATGTCACGATCGATTTCTGCTTCATTCTGTTCAGAAGCATCATCTGCTGGTTCATTTTCGGGTACGTCTTGAATTTCTACTACATCCGAACTTTCAGCTTCTGATGATTCGGTACTATCTTGCGTTGCTGGTGATCCCTCGTTCACTTCTTGATCTTCTACAATGCTCACGGAATCTTGCGTCGATGTGTCTTGGGTTGACTCTGCTGTTTCAACTACTTGAACACCATTTTGGGTTTCTGCTGACTCAAGTGTATCTGCTAAGACATTCATCGGCAAAATATTCACCGTACTAACAAGTGCAGCGGTTGCCGCCGCACTTTTACGGTAAAGAAGCCCTCTTTTTTGTTTCTTCGCACGATAACGAAGCTGTTTTCTTTCTTCCATTTGTCTCTCCTTAAAACTACAGCTAGCTACTTCTTACATTCTTACTGCAAAGCTAGGTGTAAAATGAGCGGTACTGCCAACAGAAACATTTTGTCCTGGGCGTGGTGCATGAATGTATTGTCCGCCACCTAAAGCAATGGCTACATGATAGGTGCTGCCTGATGAACCCCAGAATAATAGATCTCCTGGTTGTGCTTGGCTAACGGAAATCACTGTACCTGCTGTTTCTTGTGGTACCGTCCATCCACCTATATCTCTCCCTGTTACTTGTAAAAAGACATAGCGAGTAAACCCAGAACAGTCAAAGCTGTCCGGTCCTTTGGCACCCCAAACATAGGGTTTTCCGATATGCTTATAAGCTTCTGCCACGATTGCAGCCCCATTTGTTGATGCTGGTGCAGAAGGTGCTGGCGGCGTCACGATCGGTGCTGGTGACGGAGCAGGCGTTGGCGCTGGTGTTGGTGTAACGGGCGTCGGTGCTGGCGTTGGTGCAGGAACCGCAGGTGCACTGTCCGCTGGCGTCTCTGGTGCTGCAGGTGTCACTGGTGTTTCTGGCTCTTGAATTTCAGGTGTATCTACTGGTGCTTCTTCTGGAGCCTCTGGTGTTTCAACTGGTTCAGATTCTTGCGTTTCCTCTGGCTGCGTTTCTGCTGGTGCTGCTGGCTCTTCCACTGGCGCTTGGCTCTCTGTTTCTGCGTCAGCTTCGGTGCCCTCTGCTTGAACAGCCGCTTCATTCAAGGCTGCTGCTTCCGCTGCTGCTTGTTCTGCCTGCTGTTGCGCCGCTTGTTCCGCTTGGGCTTGTAAAGCAGCAACGCGGGCAGCTTCTTCACGAATTCTTGCTTGCTCCGCTTCATAGGCTTCTTTTTCAGCACGCAGCTGTTCTTTTTCTTCTTCTTTCGTTGCTTCTTCGTAGGCTAACTGACTAACCAAGACATTTAATTCTGCTTGGCTTGCTTCCAAGACACCTTTTTGTGCTTCCAGATGGCTCTGTGCTGCTTGCAATTCTGCCACTTTTTCTTGTGATTCCGCACGCTTTTGTTCAACTGCTTGTTGGTCGGCTTTTTGTTGTTCGATCACTTCATTATTCGCTCGAATGATCGTCGTCATCGCATGGACCCGCCCCACTAGATCACTGACAGAATCAGCTTCTAGTACGGCTGTTAGAAAATTGTCGCCTTTTCCATTGACTTGTGTTTCTCTGGCTTGCTTTTCGATGTTTTCTGAGCGTTTGGCAATCCGCTCTTCTAACTGATTGATTTCCTGATCCAATCCTTCGATCGCTTGCAACAAATCACTTTGCTGCGCTAAAATGATTGCTGCTTCTTGATTTAATGAATCAATTTCTGCAGACAATCCATCAATTTCCCCTTGTACGCTTTGACGTTGCTGTCTCAACTGATCAATCTCGTTATTTTTTTGTTCGATCAATTGATCGTGATTCGTAGCAAAAACGGTCACAGGTCCGCCGAATGATGACAATACAATGCCACACATACACACTGTTGCAAAGATTTTCTTCTTCATCTGATCCTCCAAATTCAATTTTAAAACTTTTTTTTCATTTATTTGACCATTTTCATTTTACCATAGTTCAGCAGCAAACCCAATCCGTAAGCGATTTACATTTTAGTTACACAAATAAACTCTGTTTTTTTATTGCATGTTCCCCACTCCTATGCGATCGCCCCCCCTAGTGAATCCCTATTTATCAACTGTTCAAGAAAACTTCATAGAAAAAGTCCTTTTTCTTAAGAAAAAATAAATAATGTTGTAGATTTCACTTTGATTACATTAATTTTCTGCAAAATATGCTTGATTCACAAAATTTTAAACAGACGAAAAAAGCTCCTTCCTAGTGTTTTCTAGAAAAGAGCGTGCTTTTTTTGTCTGTATTATGCGCGATAGGGGAGTAGTTGTCTCATTACGGCGATTTGGTCATCAATGGTCTGTTCTGTGATGTGACCGGTCAGAGCCAAAATCCCCAATCCTTCAATCACGAACATATAGTTTTCTGCAATCACTGCCAAGTTTTCATCTTTTAACACGCCTTGCTGAACGCCGACTTGAAAGATCTCATGGATCGTCCGTTTCGTCTCAGAAAGTTGTGCTTGCTGCAGGGAACTGGAGGCTTCGGTTTTATGCGTATAGTAATACTCGTAGACGGCTCGCAGCATACCGTCAGAAATGCTGTGGAGTAGACGCTTGCGATGGTCGGAAAAATATTTGTTTAAAATCGTTTCAAAGGGCACTTGCTCCATGATCATCTCTCGTACATCATCAAATTTTCGTTTGGAGCGCTGCTCTAACACTGCCAAAAAAATCTCATCCACCGAACGAAAGTACAAATAAATGCCGCCGCGACTAATGCCGCACTCTTCGATAATGTCCTTCATTGTCGCATCAATCAAACCTTTCTTACTAAAGACGACTTTGGCACTTTCAAGAATCAAATCACGCTTTTGTTGTTTTTTCTTTTCCGCTGTAGTCAATTCGCTCTGCTGCTTCTTCGCCATTTTTTTGGCTCCTTTCATCACATTATTAATGACACTCGTGTCATTTTGTTGTATAATCAACCTAACTTAAAAATGACACGAGTGTCATTATAAAAAAGGAGTTTTTACAATGAATACAAAAAGCAAAACCTATCGCCTTGTCATTCGTGCCATTTTGACTGCTATTATTATTTTACAGACGATGGTACCTTTCCTTGGATTTATTCCGATCGGTATCACTAGTTTAACGATCATCCATATCACGGTGATCGTCGCTGCCATCGTTTTAGGGACAAAAGACGGGATGTTCATCGGCTTAGTCTGGGGTGTTTTTACCATGATCCGTGCGTTTACTTCTCCGACAACGCCCTTGGACATTGCCGTTTTCACCAACCCAATCATCTCGGTGGTTCCCCGTGTGTTGGTTGGCTTAGTGGCTGGTCTCTTGTTTACGATCATTTACAAAAAGACCAAAAAAGTCGTCGCTGCTTCGATTGTTGCAGCAATCTTTGGGACCATCACCAATACAGTTTTGGTCTTAACCCTAATGGGAACCTTATATACTGGCTTAGTTGCCACTACCTATGGTGTCGATGCTTCGGCTTTATTCGTGACCCTCGGTGGAATTGCTATAACGAATGGAATCTCTGAGGTGATCACAGCTGCGATCTTAACACCTATTCTAGTAAAAGCCTTATTTGCGGCAACCAGTTTACGTCCAGAAAATCGTTAGTCCCTTCTCTTATCCTATCATTTTTTTCACGTTCTGAGTACTCTTTGCCCAAACATTAAAAGCCCCCGATCGAAGAAAGCTTCTATTGTATAGAAATGCTTTCTTCGATCGGGGGACTTCTTCCTTTATTGGTTAAAAAAAGGTGGATAGCAAGGCAAGGATCGCTAGACCGCCTTGGGTCAAAATAATTTTCTTGTCGCTAGTCACACTGCCATATGCAGCTACTAAGATAATGTAGATCAACAGCAAGCGACTGATTTCCAATGGCGCTGAAGCAAAGGTAATACTATATAGTAACCCCAAACCGATCAGCCCATTGTAAACCCCTTGGTTTTTGAACAAGGTCACAACGATCGGTCGTTCAAGTTCTGCTTTCGTCACGTTGAAGATCCGCGCTGTTGCTTTGGACGTAGTGGCAAATGTTTCTAAATAGAGAATATAGAAAAATTCTAAGGCAACCAGTACAATCAAAATCGTCGATAAAATCGTCATCTTTATTCTCCTTGATGAGCGACAACGATCTCGCTCGGTTTGGCTGCAAAGTCAGGCATTTGTTGGAATAATTGTTGCAGCAGCGGGTTTTGATTGTGAGCGGTGATCGCTTCTTGATTCGCCCATTTTTCGACCATGACAAACCGATTGTTCTCTTCCAATGATTCATAGAGATGATAGCCGTGGCAGCCTTCCTCAGCTCTCGCCGATGCTAATAATGGCGTAACAGCGGCTAAAAAATCTGCCCGCTTTTCTTCTTTGATGTAAAACGTTGCATTAATGATTTCCATCGTTTTCCCTCCTCTTATAGAAATGTCGTAATTTGTTCTGCGTCTAACCGAACGGATTCATAGCCTAATTCTTTGGCTTTTCCGACTGAAAGGATCATGACAGGAACATAACGCTCTTTGTCTAAGCCAAAAGCTTCGGCTAATTGATCTGCTTCAAAGCCGCCGATTGGGTTGGTTTCATAGCCATGCGCCCGCGCAACTAACATAAATTGCATGGCAGCTAAACTAGCGTCGATCTTCACCACATCATTCATTTGTTCTTTTGTAAGATTTTCGTAATGAGGAATGATCGCTGCTAATTGTTGGTCACGTACTTCTGCTGGCATTTTGCCTTCTGCTACTGCTTTGTTATAAATTTCTTCTCCTAGTTCATGACAAAGCATATCACCAAAAATCAAGACCATTGCAGAAGAGGTATCATTTTGACGGACGTTGAAACGAATCAACGGTTTCAATTTTGCTTTTTGCTCATCGCTTTCCACAACGACAAAGCGCCAAGGCTGCATATTGACTGAGGAAGGTGCTGTAGTTGACTCTTGGATCATGGTCAACATTTCTTCATGGGGGATTTTGTAGGTTTCATCATAGACACGAACCGATTTTCGGCCAAAGGTGATCTCTGAAAAATTGTTATTGCTATATTCTGTCATGGGTTTGCCTTCTTTCATGGAACTAATTTCATAAGTAATGTTAGAAGCTGTGCTTCTTCTTTTTCGGTCAAATTGATGCCTAACGACTCCTCAGAGCTGGCATGCTTTGAAGCACAACTAGCCAAATCGGCTTGTGCTTTCGGTGTCAAAGAAACAAAAATCTCGCGGTTATTGTCTTTGTTTCGTTCCCGTGTCACAAATTGTTTTTCTTCGAGAATCTTCAAATGCCGAGTGACCGCTGCACTATCAATCTTCAATTCATTCTGTACTTGATTTTGGGTACAGCGTCCTTGCTCATTCAAAAACTGCAGCAACTGATAACGGGTCAGACTAAAGCCAGTCTCTTTTTCAAAGATCGCCGTTAATTCTTGATTCACGATTTTCATCCGATACAGCAATCCGCTTAGCTCACGTAAATTCATTGCATAAACCGCTCCTTTCATCATTGACTTGTCAACTGTTGACTAGTCAATTATAAATCATTTTCTTTTGCTTGTAAAGAGTAAGCAAAAAAGACCCGCAGCTAGGCGAACCTCATCAAGAATCGAAACAGAAATTCTTTGATAAAGGTACACCATCAGGCTGCGGGTCTTCGTGACTCCAGTTTTGAGAAAATACGGTAGAATATATTTTATTTTAATTGGAAGAGTTTCTTCAAGCCCATCACGATCAGTGTAGAGATCGCTGCAGCAGCGAAGATAATGCCCCACGTGCCAGCTTCAATCGGCATCGTATCCAATAGCTCATTCATAAACGGTACATAGACCGCTGAAAGCTGTAAGCCGACGGAAAGGAGCAATGCCCCCATCAATGGTTTGTTTTTCAAGAGGGTTTTGTCTAAACCAAAGCCGCTGCTCTTACGAACGTTGAAAATATGCATTAATTGCGCCACTGCCATAAAGGTAAAGGTTGCTGTTTGTGCATAAAGCAACTCGTGATCCGTCAGCATCAGGAAGTTGAAGAAGCCAAACGCCACCAAACCAATCACGACCCCACTTAAAATGATGCGTCCTAAGAAACGCTTGTTAACGAGGCCATCCGCTTTTGTGCGGGGCTGGCGCTTCATAATGTCGTCTTCAGCTGGTTCAAAGGCTAATGCCATGGCTGGAGCAATATCGATGACTAGATTCAAGAAAAGGATATGCAGCGGTTGGATCGGCATGGGCATCAAGAAAATGACACTTAGAAAGATTGTCACGATCTCAACCATATTACAAGAGAACAGGAAGGAAACATATTTTTTGATGTTGTCAAAAATGATGCGTCCTTCTTTGATAGCATCGACGATCGTTCCAAAACGGTCATCCGTCAAAATCATATCGGAAGATTCTTTGGCTACTTCTGTCCCACGAATCCCCATGGCGATCCCGATATCGGCGCCGTTAAGTGCTGGCGCATCGTTGACCCCATCGCCAGTCATTGAAACGATATCGCCTTCTTCACGCAACGCTTCCACAAGCTGTAATTTATTTTTTGGTGAAACTCGAGCAAAGACAGCGACTTCTTCGATTTTTTCGTTAAAGCCTTCTTGCCCTGCCAATTCATCGATCTCACGACCCGTCATGGTTTTTTCATGGTCTTTTAAGCCAATTTCTTTGGCGATCATGGATGCCGTCTTCGGATGGTCCCCCGTGATCATTTTCACTCGGATCCCCGCTTCTTGGGCAACCTTCACTGCTTCTTTGACATCTGTTCGCGGCGGGTCGACGATGCCCGCAAAGCCTTGGATCTTGATTTTCTGCAGTGCTGCTTTCAGCTCTGCTTCGTCCGTTCCACCTTGATAATCCTTGATGCAACCGACAGCGATCACCCGCTGCCCATGACTGGCTAACGTGTCATTGTATTCATGAAGCTGTTCTTTTTCTTGGGCATCAGCATCGGCTAAATCAATCAAGACATCTGGTGCCCCTTTGATGATCAATGTCCGTTGTTTTCCTTCATACACGGTCACCATGTATTTGTTGTCGGAATCAAAGGGCATTTCTGCGATTTTCTTCAGCCCGCTGTCCTGCTCTTTTTGGCGATCGATGCCGATTTTTTGACCTAAAACGACGAACGCCCCATCTGTTGGATCACCGAGGATCTCGTATTGCCCTTCGTTTTCACGTAAAGTAGCGGTGGTACATAAAGCACCGTTTTCGATCATTCCTTGCAGCGCATCATGATGGGCCGCATCGATCTCGGTTTCATCCTCCGAGTCTGCCTTGTAAAATTTTCCGTTGGGTTCATACCCATTTCCTGTCACTTTGAACATTTCTCCTGAACCTAAAATGATCTCAGCAACCGTCATTTGGTTTTCTGTCAGCGTCCCCGTTTTGTCACTGGCAATGATACTGGTGGCGCCCAGGGTCTCAACAGCTGATAACGATTTGACCAGTGCTTTGTGCTCGGCCATTGTCCGCATGCCTCGGGACAATGTGATCGTCGAAACGGCTGGCATTGCCTCAGGTATCGCTGCGACCGCCAAAATAATCGAGATATGGATCATTTCGACAAATGGTTGATTCGTCAAGATCCCAGCGATCAAAACTGCCACCGCAGCAAAAAGCGCGGCAATAATGATTGCTTTTCCTAGCTTGTCCAATTCGATATCTAACGGCGTTTGATGCTTTTTGTCACCCGTCAGCATGTCACTGATTTTTCCGACCTCGGTCTTCATACCGGTTTCTGTCACTACAGCATAGGCATTTCCCCGAGTTGCCGCAGTTCCTGCGAAAACGACATTGCGGCGATCGCCTAATGGAACATCTTCTTCATAAGTTTCTCGTGCATCTTTTTCAACAGCTTCTGACTCACCGGTCAGCGCTGATTCGATGCAGGAAAAGTTGCTCGTTTCAAGTAAGCGGGCATCTGCGGCAATAGCATCCCCTTCTTCCAAAACGAGAATATCGCCTGGAACGATCTTTGCCGACTCGATCTCCATTACTTCTCCATCACGAATCACTTTTGCGGTAGTGTAAATCATGCTTTGAAGTGAATCAATTGATTTTTGTGCTCGTAATTCTGTAATGAAACCTGTCATTACAGCAATCACCACGGCAATCAATACTGCAATTCCTTCAACCGTTTCCCCCATCGCAAAAGAGAGTAACGCAGCTGCTAGCAAGAGATAAACAATCAAGTTGTTCAAGTTATGCCACAGCAATTCCCATACAGAAAGGGATTCTTGTTGCTGGATCGTGTTTTCTCCGTATTTTTCTAAGCGTTTGTCGGCTTCATTCCCTCTTAGGCCTTGCTTGCGGTCACTTTCAAAATGTTTCAAGGTCTCTTCAGTCTTTTGCTGGTAAAATTTTTCCATCAAATTCCTCCTTTTAATTGTAAACTTCTTGCCGAGGGTTTCCACGTTTCTGAAGGGATAAATCGGTACAGATACCTTGCACAGTCATTTTTTGATTTGAATCGATTCAGGCGATCGCTGAATGAAGGGAATATAACCAATAAGAAAAGCAAGCGTAGGTTGACTGGCTGAGGGAAAAGGTATGTGTGTTGAGCATCGATCATTTTGCGAGCAATGAAGCAGCTGCTTTTAATCGTCGCAAGTGATCTTTCTATGTACGTACTTTGTGAAAAAACCATCCGGACTACTTCTAACCTATCATGGATGAAGATGTTCGCAAAGGATTTTGCTTCACAAGTGGTGTAAAAAAACAGTCGTAACAAAATTAGCACCACTGCTTTTGGTGACGATTGGGCAGCATGTCAGTAATGCCAAACAGGTACTCGTTTCGGTGTTTTCTTAATAATCTAAGCTTTTGCTATGTTGTGATTTACAATGTTACAACTCTAGCAAAAAAATAACTTTAAAAAGAGAACGCTTGCTGTCCTTACTTTATTTTAACAAAAAACAACAAACTTTTGAACAAAAAAAGTGTTTATTGCTAAAAAAACAATTGAATTGCGACCTCTCGCTGACATTCTCCTTGCTGATCGTCTGAAAAGGTTGAATCAAAACTAGTCATGATCCATAGTGTTCATATAAAACAAGCACGCCAATACCCCAAAAAAGCATTCCTCGTTTGAATGATAAATCACCAACCGAGGAATACTTCGTATCTATTCTAATTTAAGAGGGAACTTCCTCACTCTCGATGTAGCAATAGACTCGCAGATCAGGCAAAGCCTGTTTGATCCGCTGTTCGATGGTATCGATAAATACGCTTGGTTCTTCGGGTCCTAGCTTCAAGGTAAGGTCGGCGACGATCAAAAGTTCTTCTGGACTTAGATGGAGGGTTCGCAAATCTTTGATTTGAATGATGGCAGGATCGGCTAAAATTTGTTTGATCGCCATTAAATCAGAAGCAGAGGCGCCCTCACCAATCAAGAGGCTATAAAATTCTTTGGCTAAAAAGACAGCAGCAGCAATCAGCAACAATCCACCTAAAATGCCGCCGAGGGAATCAAATACTGGATTGTCCGTCAATGCGGTCAATAAGATTCCTGCGATGGCGATCGTCACACTACCTAAGGCAAACAAATTTTCCGTGAAGCCTAAAAGCAGATCAGAATCCCGGCTTTCTTTCAAAAAACGGACGAGGGGTTGTTTTTGTTTATTTTGTTCTTTGACTTCTTGCCAACCATCTTGAACTGCAGTCACTTCAATAAACAAACTGACAAATAAGATTGCTGCCACCAGCTGGATCTGCTCCACTTCGTGGGTGGGGTCTAGCAGATCACGGCTGGCTTCAACAACCGCTAAAATCCCACCACCTAAAAAAACTGTCATGGCAACTACAGTACTAAAAAAATAGGTCGCTCGTCCTTCACCAAACTGATGCAGTTCACTGCGTCCTCGCTGTGCTCGGTTTTCACCGATGGCTAGAAGTCCTTGATTGATGCAATCGATCAGACTATGGATACTTTCATTCATCAAGACTGCACTGCCGCTAAAGAAGTAGCCGATGGCTTTCATGATCAACCCTAAGACATGGGTCAGCAAAACGATTCTACGGGCTTTTTGCTCTTGCTGTTTTTCCATCATGGTTCCTCCTTCGGTGTTGGACTCGCTGTAACAAGCTGTCTCTTTTCTTAAGCATAGCACTGCACTTCCTAGATGAAAACGAAAGTGGCTTGCGGGTCTGACCTTGTCTTCACTGGGGTTTAAAAAGGACTGAGGGCACAAAAAAAGTCAGGATCGCTCCTGACTTTTTTCTCTTGATTAGTAGCCGGTTCCGTCATCAACGACTTCCGAGCCGTATCCGTCGCCAGTTCCTGCACCGGTTTCGGTTCCTGTATCGGTACCTACGCCGGTTTGGGCTTCTGTATTCGCATCTGCTTGTGTATCTGCGGGTGCTTGACCTAATGCTTTCAACATATCATTACGAATTTCATTATAAGAATAATCTTGAATATATACGATCGATTGTCCATCATAAGATTCCCCATCGTACCATTCAAAGGTATGTTTTTGAATATCGAATCCAGACAACATATTGCCTGCTAAAGATACTAAGTCTTCAAACTTGAAGTTTGTATTCACGTCTTCGCTGACTGAGTCTAAAATTTCTTGGTACTTGGTGACATTATTGATTTTCAAAGCTTGATGGATCGCTGCTTCAATAACTTCTTGCTGACGATTTCCTCGATCCACATCGGTATCCATTTTCCGGATACGGGCAAAAATCAAGGCTTGTTCACCGTTCAGCAATTGACGACCTTCTGGAATCAATGTTTCTCCCGTGTTGTCTGAAGTATATTTCTTGTTGATGTCGTAAGGCACATCAACAGTGATCCCTCCGATGGCATCGATGATTTTCTCAAAACTGGTAAAATTGATGTTTACGTAATAGTCAATTGGCAATTGCAGGTAGTTTTGGACTGTTTCAATCGTTGCGTCTTCCTCACCAATTGTGAATGCACTATTGATCTTGGCGGTAGCAGCAATCGTCCCGGTTCCTGTTCCATCATAAATGTTGGTCCAAATGTCTCGAGGGAGACTGACCATATCGATTTTCTTGTTTTCGCCATCGTACACCATGTAAATCAAACTGTCGGTACGGGCACTGTCCAAATGTTCTGTCTTTTCACGTTCCGCGTCATTATCGACACCCATCAGCAAGATCCCAAACTTTGAATTAACATCAGAAGCTTTCAATGAGTTGTCTTCTTTACTTTTATTGGAACTGATTACAGCGGATTCTTTAAACATTTTATCCACTGAATTTTTTGCTGCATAATACGTATAGCCGGCAAATAAAACGATGCCTGCAATGGCGAAAAGAAAGATTCCTCCAATAATCACGCGTTTGTTGCGCGCTTTGTGGGCTCTTTGCTGTTTATATCTCGTCTTTCTATCCATAGTGCCTCCTTCATTTCTCCTGAATTGCTCTCCCCGATTGTACCAGAATTTTTACGATCCGCCTATTTTTTTAAGAAGTTTTATTCTTTTTCTGTGAAGTCCTTTAAACATTCCTTAAAAATAATTCTGGGATTGAAAGAAACTTGGATAAATAGTCAACTTCTATGGATATTTTATTAAAAAACGAGTTTTTTCATTCACCCTTTTTGGAGGGATCAACTTCTTTTTCGACAGTCAGCTGAATAATTACACCAAATGGATCGCGAACACTTGCATAAAAAAACGCAAAAGCATTCTCACTTGGTGCTTGGATCGTCTGACTGCCTTGTTGCATCAATCGTTGATAAAGCTTCTGAGCTATTTGGCTCTCCGCTAACGTCAAACTCAGTGACAAGTGATTGCCTCGCTGAATCGTCTCTCCTTCAACTAGTGGATTGTCTGCCAGCTGCAACTGGAAATCTCCGATCTGTAGGATGGAGTGAGAAAGATACTGTTCTTGTCCCGCAAGAATCTCCAGCGTTGGATCAAGTCTCTCACGATATTCCTGGTTGGTGATGGCAAATAAGAGGGTTGCGTCTAGAGTTTCTTGATAAAATTGAATGGCTTCTTGGGCTTTGCCGTCTAACGTTAAAAACAAAGCGATTTTTGGTTCGATCATTTGTTGGTTCCTCCTTTTCTTGTTACCATAAGTGTAACTGTGAATATTGCCAAAACTTGGCACCATTGGAGAAAGAAATGAAAAAATCAGAACGCTTAACACAGGAACTATTGTATTTACAAGGAAAAACCACATTTCATCTAGCCGATTTGATGGAAACCTTCGCAATCTCAAAACGTACAGCCGTCCGTGATGTCCAATCATTGGAAGAGCTGGGCTTGCCTCTCGTGGTAGAAACCGGTCGTTATGGCGGCTATCAGATTTTGAAAAATCAACTGACCCCCTTGTACTTTGACAAAAATGAACGGTATACCCTTTTCTTTGCTTTGCAGCTCTTACAAAAATTAACCGATTCTCCTTTTGATCGGAGCTACCAAGGGCTACGGCGAAAACTGTTGCAGTCTTTTTATCAAGGAGACACCGAGTGGTTAGAAAAAATGGAGACGGCGGTTTCGTTTCAAGGGGTTCCTCAATTGACGAGTGCGCCGATCCTTTCAGCACTTTTTTCAGCGATCGTACAAGAACAGGTCATCCAATTTACCTATCAGCGTTATCAAAAAACGAACAAGACCGTACAACCCTATCAGCTGGATTTTCGTGCTGGCTACTGGTACTGTTTGGCCTATGACTGTCAAAAGCAGGCTTTTCGCCGCTATCGCTGTGATGCAATGCAGGGACTTGCTCCGACTGAAAAAACAGGCTATACCTTGCAGCAGTTAGCTGAAAAACAGCTGCAGCAACAAGTGTTGACACAAACACTGGACTATCACATCCGCTTTGATCTATCGGCAAAGGAACGCTTGTGGCAAGAAAAATATCCTGACATGGCAGTGGTGGAAAATTCTAGCGAGCTTTGCTTAGAGGGGCACATTGCCGACAATGAGCTGGGTTTTCTGGCTGATTTTCTCTTGCAATTTGGTCCAACCATTAAAGAAATCCACCCGTTAGTCCTCAGACAAACGTATACTGAAAAAGTTCGGCAAATGCTGCAGCCGTTTGCAACGGACTGACCGCTTTCCTGCATTGATTATTGATTGCTTGCGCCGAAACTGATTCTAATTGATAAGGAGTTTTCTACCTATGTTTCTTTTAAATAAAAAAACCTTCCAAGCATTGGCTGCCCCCTATAGGACAGAAGGGGCTGCCATCGGCTATGCAAAATGGCAGTCCTTCAACGCCATCACCAGCCGTAGCCTGCTCGTTCTAGATGATCAGCAATTGACGATTTTGGCGTTGAATCTTTTCTCGACAAAAGTCGTGCAGCACAAAAGCATACCGCTTGCTGAGCTGAAAAAACAGCACAAAGATCCTGTTGTAGGGATGCTCGTCCCGATTCGCTTTACTTATAAAGGGGAAACCTACCGTTTTCAAATGCAGCGAGTGATCTTGCCCTTGGGAGATTGGCAAAAAACCTTTCTTGCCCGCTGGCAGTCGTGGTAAATGAGCAGCAACTGGCAAGGTTCGTTTTCCTAGGAAAAGACTTTTCAAGTGATTTACATTTTTTTTGCAAGAAAATGAATAGATTTTTCAGGGGATGTTTTCGGCTATTTCGTTCTATGGTAAGATGTCCCTAAAGAATTGGAGGCTGTTATGGGTTTTATTGCAAGTGAACGTTTACTGCTTCGTCCGTTTCAAGAAAGTGATTTTGCCGATACCTTTGCTATTTATCAGCAAGCGGAAGTCTGCCGATTCTTACTTCATGAGCCTTGGCAGACAGAAACGGCAGCTGCGGCTTTTGCCAAAAAATGCCAACAGCACACCTTGGCGGACCAAGCAGGTCTTTCTTTGGCAGTACTACACGATCAAACGGTCATCGGCGATTTGTCGGTGTGGTCTACTGGTCAGCCGTCTTCCGTTGAAATCGGCTATGCCTTCCATCCGTCATTTGGCGGACAAGGGTTTGCTCAAGAAGCATTGAATGAATTGTTGGGCTGGTTGTTTGCCAGTCAGAAGATCCATCGGGTCCAAGCGACGCTAGACGCCCGCAATCAGGCCTCAGCTAAGCTTTGCCAACGCATTGGATTACGCCAAGAAGCACATTTTATCCAAGACTGGTGGAACAAGGGGGAATGGACCGATAGTTTGGTTTTTGCCTGTTTGGCCAGTGAACATCCTGCTCATCCGAAATAATTTAGGAGGTTTTTTATGATTAGCTTGTTACGCTATGCCAAGGATTATCGCAAACAGATTATTCTTGGTCCGTTTTTCAAATTTTTAGAAGCGGTGTTTGAATTGGTCCTGCCTTTGCAGATGGCCGCTCTAGTCGATGAGGGGCTACGGCAAAACAATTGGTCGAAAGTCGTTGAAATGACGATCTGGATGATCGTGATGTCCGTGGTAGGCATGATCTGTGCCGTCATCTGTCAGTATTATGCTTCCGTCGCTTCTCAAGGCTTCGGGACGGAATTACGCAATCGCTTGATGAAAAAAATCAACACCCTTTCCCATAGCGAACTAAACTTATTCGGGACGGATACCTTGATCACCCGAATGACCAACGACATCAATCAGATGCAGATTGCTTTGGCAATGCTGATTCGGCTGGTGGTCCGGGCGCCCTTTTTAAGTATCGGTTCGGTGATTATGGCCTTTGTCATTGATTGGCAAGCTGGCTTGATTTTCCTACTCGTCTTACCGCTCTTTTGTATCGTCTTATTCTGGATCATCGCCAAAACCGTGCCATTATATAAGAAAGTTCAAATTCATCTCGACGAATTGAACGAACTAGTGAGTCAAAATTTAAGCGGGATTCGGGTGATTCGTGCTTTTGCCCGCACAAAAACGGAAACGAAACGCTTTGATAAGGCAACTGATGATTTAAGTGATGTCTATTTACGGGTGACAAACCTGTCTGCTTTATTGACGCCTGCCACCACCTTGATCATGAATGTCGGCATTATCGCGTTGTTTTATATCGGTGGATTCAAGGTCAATATTGGCAATTTGCAGCAAGGACAAGTATTGGCACTGGTCAATTACATGAATCAAATGCTCTTAGCGTTGATCGTGGTTTCCAACTTAGTGATCATCTTTACCCGTGCGGCAGCATCAGGTTCACGGATCAACGAAGTGTTAGCCACTGAGCCGTCGATCGGCGATGAACTTTCAGAAGTCTTTATGGATCAGCCGAAAAACAATGTGGGAGCGATTCGCTTTGAGCACGTTGATTTCCGCTTTTCAAAAGAATACGGATTAGCCTTGAAAAACATTGATTTCCAAGTCGCACCGGGGTCTATTTTAGGTATCACTGGACCAACCGGGAGTGGGAAATCTGCCTTGACCCAATTGATCCCCCGCTTCTACGATGTGGCTGATGGCAAAGTGATCGTTGACGGACACGATGTGCGGAAATGGCCTTTACAGCAATTACGCCAAAAAATCGCCATGGTGCCTCAAACCGCCGTGCTGTTTACGGGAACGATTCGAGAAAACTTGCAATGGGGCAAAAAAGATGCCACCGATGAAGAGTGCTGGCGTGCACTAGAAATCGCTCAAAGCCGCGACTTCGTTGAAGCCTTGCCGCAGCAATTGGATACCCCGATTTTTGAAGGGGGCAAGAACTTTTCTGGGGGACAAAAACAACGGTTAACGATTGCCAGAGCATTGATTGCTAAACCAGATATCTTGATTTTGGATGATTCTCTAAGTGCCCTTGACTATCAAACCGATCTTGATTTGCGGATGGCTTTAAAAGAAAGCATTCGTGGTACGGTCATCATCATCTCCCAACGGGTTCGCTCCATCCAAGATGCGCAGCAGATCTTAGTCTTAGACCAAGGGAATTTGGTAGGCAAAGGGACCCATGAAGAGCTACTGGCAACGTCAAAAGAATACCAAGAAATCGTGGCATCACAGGCAGAGGAGGAAGAAGCATGAAAAAGAAATCATTCGATTGGTCGGCCTTTCGTCGCTACCTCCCTTATTTGACTGCCTACGCGAAGGAAACTTGGGCAGCAGTTGTCCTCGGGATCGCTGCTGGTGTTTCCTCGGTTTATATGACGTATCAGATCGGTCAAGCCGTCGATCAGCTGATAGGTGCCGATCAAGTGCAGTTCAGCGCCCTCTATCGTATTTTGCTTTTGTTTGCCGGAGTGGTTTTAGTGACTGTGGTCAGTCAATGGTTGATCCAGCGACTAGGCAACCGCGTGGCGTATTTATCCGTCGCTGACTTACGTAAAAAAGGCTTTGCCCATCTCAATACATTGCCGTTGCGCTATTATGACCAAAACTCCCACGGCAACATCGTCAGTCGCTTTACCAACGACATGGACAATATTTCCATTGCCGTCGCTGCAGTCTTTAACCAGTTGTTCTCTGGTATTTCGGTCGTCTTGATCGCCTTAGTCGTCATGCTGCAAATGAGTGTGCCCTTAACGTTGGTCGTATTGGTTTCGACCCCGATCATCTTTTTGGTCAACTGGATCGTGGCACGAACGTCTCAATCGCATTTTGCTCGCCAACAAGAAATCGTCGGCGAAATTTCTGGCTTTGTTACGGAAATGATCGGCAATCAAAAAATCGTCAAAGCCTTTGATCGAGAAACCATCAACCAAAACCGTTTTGAAACGATCAACCAAGAATTGAATGTTCGGGGGCAAAAAGCACAGTTTTCTTCTTCTTTGACCAACCCCCTTTCACGATTCGTCGATCACTTAGCGTATCTGTCAGTCGGCTTTGTCGGCGGTTTGCTTTACTTTTCTGGTTCAGGTGCCGTCACGGTTGGGGTGATCTCCAGCTTTACGATCTACTCCAGTCAGTTTTCGAAACCATTCATTGAATTGTCGGGAATTACCACCCAGATCCAAACGGCATTAGCTGGACTTTCAAGAACCTTTGAGCTATTGGATCAAGAGCCAGAAACAGCCGATGACCAAGAATCTCAATCACTGGGTGAGATCAAAGGCGAGATTGCCTTTGAGGAGGTTTCTTTTGCTTATGATCCTGGTCAAAAATTGATTGAAGATTTCACTTTTACCGCAAAACCTGGAGAAACCGTCGCGATCGTCGGAAAAACTGGTGCTGGTAAATCGACGTTGGTCAATTTATTGATGCGTTTCTATGATGTCGATAAAGGGGCAATCAAGATCGATGGCACCGATATTCGTCAGTTGAAACGAGAAGAATTACGGCAAAGCTTCGGAATGGTCTTGCAGGATACGTGGCTCTTTGATGCCTCTTTACGAGAAAACCTGCAATACGGCAATGACACTGCCACAGATGAAGAAATCTACGAGGCCTTAAAGCATGCCTATATGTATGAGTATGTGATGCGCCTACCAGAAACACTAGATACACCGATCGGTCATCAAGGGATCAAGATCTCTGACGGGCAACGGCAGCTCTTGACGATCGCCCGCACGATGATCAGCAACCCACCCATGCTGATTTTGGATGAAGCAACCAGTTCGGTTGATACTCTGACTGAGAAAAAAATCCAAGATGCTTTCTTGAAAATGATGGAAGGCAAAACCAGCTTTGTGATCGCCCATCGCTTATCAACGATTCGAGCAGCAGACAAGATCCTGGTGATGGATGCCGGTCAAATCGTGGAGCAAGGAACCCATGAAGAATTACTGGCAGAACAAGGCTATTACTATCGCCTGTACCATGCTCAATTCCAACATTGATCAGCCACACCACAAACCCCCATCAGCTCAAAGGTACCTGCTTGAGCTGACGGGGGTCTTTTTTTATTTATTGGTTCCAAACATCGGCATATTCTGGTTTGCGTTCAAATTCTTTTTTGGCAAAGGGACACAAAGGAATGATTTCCTTTTGTTCTTTGCGGGCTTTTTCCACCCCTTTTGCCACTAATTTTTCGGCCAGACCTTGGCCCCGATAAGCGGGATCGACAAAGGTATGGTCAATGATCAAGCGTGTTTCGCCCGCTTCCGACCAGGTCATTTCACCGATTTCTTTGTCGCCGTCTTTTAACACAAATCGAGTGTTTTCTTCTAAGATTTCCATGGTTCTTCCTCCTTTAATATGTACTTTAATGCACCGCTGGGGCAAGTGTGGATCACTTGTGCCGCTTGCGCTGCTTCCCCGTTATCAGGAATCACCCATGGTCGCCGTCCAACTTCAAAAATAGCGGGATTGCCCCGCACACAGTTGCCGCTGTGAGTGCAGATCTCTTTGTTGTAATAAATATCGATCGCTTCGCCACGATACTTCCGATATCCTGCAGCAATCAACCCTTCTTCTGTTTCATTCGCTAGTGGCTGTTCGTCCATTTTGAACACCCTCCTCTTACTGATTGTCAGAAGCAAACTGCCTGCCTCCTCCTTCATCATACGACTTCTCGAGAAAAAAATAAATCATTTGTTCTAAAATAGCCTCTCAGTTGCCGATCATTAACCAAAAGCTTGCGGCAGCACAATAAAGCGTCCCGTCAAAACAGCATGTTTTGACGGGACGTTTTTTTCATTCGTGGGGCACTTTTGCAACAAAATGAAACCGCTGCGTGGCATAATCCCCGGCTAAATGAGGATCGATATATAACCCGAGTTGCATCAATTCATCGCCACCGAAGGTCTCTCCCCCACTTTGATAGGTAAGGTCAGGATCTAAGCCAGCCAGTTTTAAAGTAACCAATGGTGCAGAGGCTTCGGCTAAGACTCGGAAGTAAAAGACGATCGCTTCTTTTTTATCTGGGGAAACATACAGCCAGGCGGCGTCATTGCCTTCATAAGGGCTGAGCAGGCGAACAAAGCGGCCCAACTGCAGCAGGCGCCGATGTTTTTTATAAAAAGCGATTTGTTCTTTGATCTGCGCTTTTTCCTTTTGTGTCAGCTGTGTCAAGTCAAGCTCATAGCCCAGTAAGCCAGACATCGCAGCATTGCCGCGAATCGCTAGATCCGTTGCCCGTTGGGTCTGATGGTTCGGGATCGCTGAGACATGGGCACCCATGGTGGATGGCGGATAGACCAGACTGGTTCCGTATTGGATCTTCAGGCGGGCGATGGCGTCGGTGTTGTCGCTGGTCCAAATCTGCGGCATATAATACAAGAAGCCAGCATCAAAGCGCCCACCGCCACCAGAACAGCCTTCAAACAGGATCGTTGGATAGGCAGTGGTCAGTTTTTCCAGAAATTCATACAAGCCCAGCAGATAGCGATGTGCAACCTCCCCTTGCTGGGCAGGATCGAGGAGCAAGGAATAGACATCCGACAGACTGCGGTTCATGTCCCATTTGATATAGTCGATGGCAACCGTATCAAACAGTTGGGTTAACTGGTGATAGAGATGGTCTCTGACATCTTGCCGAGAAAAGTCCAACACATACTGACTGCGGCTAAGCGCTGGCTTGCGATTGGGTACTTGTAACAGCCAATCAGGGTGCTGTCGGTTTAGTTCACTGTCACCAGAAATCATTTCTGGTTCCAGCCAAAGCCCGAATTGCAGCCCTTTGTCATGGACTTTTTGGGCAAATCCTGCCAAGCCAGAAGCCAGCTTGCCTTCGTTTTCAAACCAATCGCCTAATGAGGTTTGGTCATCTTCTCGCTGACCAAACCAGCCGTCATCCAAAACAAACAGTTCGATTCCCAGCTCCTTGGCTTCATCAACGAGGGCATCTAGCTTTTCTTCATTGAAATCAAAGTACGTTGCTTCCCAGTTATTGATCAGGATCGGCCGTTCTTGCTTTTTGTATTTACCCCGAATCAAATGCTCGTCATAAAAATCATGATAGGTGGCTGACAGCTGATTCAAGCCAGTCTCACTATAAGCAATCACGGCTTCTGGGGCTTGAAAGCTTTCAGTTGGCGGCAATTGCCAGGCAAATTGATGGCTGTTGATCCCCATGATCACACGAGTTTGTTGGTAAGGATCTTTTTCGATGATGGTTTCATGATTGCCGCTATATAGCAAGCTAAAACCAAAACACTCCCCAGCAAACTCCGTAGCATTAGGTTCCAGCAAGACGGCAAAGGGATTTTGCTGATGGCTGCTGGAACCCCGCTTGCTGTCTAAACGCTTGATGCCGCGATGGATGGGTTCTCGGGTCACTTGACGTTCCTTCGCCCACGCCCCTGGCAAGTGGATCAAATCAAAGGGACGGTTAGGAAAATCCAGGGATTGACTCGCCAGCTGTTCGATGGTAACAGGCTGGTTTCCGTGGTTGATCACTTTGCTTGAGCGGACGATCACTGCCGCCTCCTCAAAAATCGTGTAAAACAGCTGCAGTTCGAGTCCCGCCACATCATCTTTTAAGGACAGAATCAGTGTTTCGATGCCGTCGTCGGCCCCATGGGTCTGAGGCAATCCTGCTAAGGATGGTTTGCCTTGTTGAATCTGGTAATCACTAAAGACAAAATGGCTGACTCGGCTGCCGTCAGACTGGCGAATCGTATAGGCAGCTTCTCGAAAGTCCCCGAAGCCATTACCAGGAAACTCCAGCATCAAGGTGTCTAATGAGAAAAGCCGATCGCTACTGTCTGGGGGATTAGGTGAAAAGGACCGATCAAGGCGTGGGTAGCGATAGCCACCAGAATAATGGGCGATTTTCTTCCCAAAATAAAGGTGCGCCACATTGCCCCCTTCCTCTATCTGTAAGAGATAGCTGATTTGATCGTTGCTTAAATGAAAGACGTTTAATTGTTTGTCAAAAAGAATCATATCGTACCCTCTACTTTGTATTTGTTTGCTGATGTCCCGCTTATTTCACGGAGCCCAGCATCCCTTGGACAAATTGTTTTTGTAAAACGAAGAAAATGATGGCCGTCGGCAGTGTGGCGATCACGATGCCGCACATCATCATGCCATAGTCAGGTGTATAAGAAGCACCCATTGCTGAAAGAACCAGTGGAACGGTCCGTTTGTCTGGTGATTGCAGGGCAACTAATGGCCATAAATAATTGTTCCAGCTGCCCATAAACGTAATGATCGCGGCAGCTGCGTAGGTATTTTTAGCCGTAGGCATGTAGACTCTAAAGAAAATACTCAGTTCATTCAAGCCATCGATCCGAGCAGCTTCGACTAATTCTCTAGGGAATGCCTTGATGTTTTGGCGGAAAAAGAAAATCAAAAAGGCGGTACAGACTGAGGGCAAAATCACGACAGCGAAGGTATTGATCCCGATCGGTGTGCCGCTAAGTTTGCTGAACATCCGATAGAGCGGGATCATTAGCGCGGCAAAAGGCACCATCATCGACAGCAGGAGAATATTAAAGATGCGGTCTTTGGTTTTCGTCCGATAGATCTCAAAGCCATACCCTGCCATGGAGGAGAACAACAGCGCAAAGACGGTCGTAATCACGGCAATCACTGCGGAATTGCCTAATGCCCGAGTAAAATTCAAATCAGAAGAAAAGAGATTTTGGAAGTTGATCACCAATTGATCGCCAATCATGATTTTTCCAGCAACGATATCAAAGGTTTGATTGGTCATCCCTAGAATCATCCAAACAAATGGAAAAATAGAGATGAAAGCCAAAATCGCCAGAAAGACGTATTTTAAAGTGAGTGAGATTGTTTTCAATTTTCTTTTCCTCCTATTTTCGTTTGGATGATCGATAAAATCACGATCGCAATCACGATAACAAAGGAGACCGCAGCGGCGTACCCAAAGTTTGGCGTGAATTTGTAACTCAAATTGTAGATATATTGCGACAAGGTCGTCGTGGCATTGGCTGGTCCACCGCCAGTGATATTTTGAACTTCATCGAATAATTGCAGCGTACCGATCGTTGAGGTGATCGTGGTAAATAAGATGATTGGACGCAAGTTGGGAATCGTGATTTTGAAGAATTGATCCCATTTCGTGGCACCATCGATCTCTGCCGCTTCGTAAATACTTGGATCGATATTTTGCATGCCTGAGATGAAAAAGATCATATTGTAGCCAGTCCAACGCCACGTGATGGCAAAAATGATCAGTACTTTTGCCCAGAAGGGATCCGTCAACCATTGGATCGGTGCATCAATCAGGTGTAGTTGCGTCAAAAAGTTATTGACTAACCCATTTGCCGAAAAGAGACTTTTCATGATCAAGGAATAAGAAACCAAGGATGTGATACAGGGTAAAAATAAGGCGGTGCGGAACAGCCCTTTAAATTTCAATTTTTTGTCATTCAATATGTTCGATACGATCAGCGCCAAAAAGAGCATGATCGGAACTTGGACTAATAAGTATAAAAACGTATTGCCAAAGGCTTTTTTAAAGGTTGAGTCGCTCAACATCCGCTGATAGTTGCCAAGACCGTTAAAGGTCATCGCTGTCGGTGGTCCTGATTGGAATGACGTGAACAATGCCGAGACCATCGGAATAAAGACCAGCATCGTGATCAAAATGACGGGTAAGGTAATAAAGGCATTGCCGTTTGCAAACCAATTTTTTGTTTTGTTTTTCATTGTAATTCCCCCTTAACACAGAAACTCGCGATCGCTCACGAGTTTCTGCAAAGTTGTTCGATTAGTTTGCAATTTGTGCTTCCACTTGTGATTGTGCTTCTTCTAATACTTTATCGATGTCTTCGCCGTTGATCACTCGTTGCAAGCTTTCAGTCAAGACAGATTCAATGGCATAGGTGTGATTGCCGTAGTTCACGGCTGGAATTTCTTGTGACCATTGAGAGAAATCTTGGAAGACTTTTTGACCGCCATAGAAATCAAGCCCCGACGTATATTCTTCCGTTTCTTCTGCAGCATTCATGGTTGAAACCAAACCGATCTCGGTAGCTAATGTACCCATCAATTCTTTATTTGAAGCAAAGGTATTGGCTAAAAAGTCTTTGGCATTTTCTTCGCCGTCAACCCCTTTGATCACGTACCAACCTGCTCCGCCGATGCTAGAAGCATTGACTGAATTGCTGTTGCCAGCGATAGATGGGATTGGAGCGATCGCCCATTTGCCGCTTTGGTCTTCCGCGCCTTGAATCGTGCTGGAATACCACGCACCAGTTGGCGCAGAAGCGACATTCCCCGATTGAACGGCATTTACCCCGCCATCCCAATCAGAAACTTGTTCAACTAAGCCTTCATTCAACAATGTTGCTAAGACAGTTAGACCAGCTTTGAAGGATTCATTGTCTTTGATGGTTACGGTGGAGCCATCTTCACCGGTATACCATTCGCCTGCCGATTGCATAATGATTCGTGCCAAGCCAAGATCGCTTGGGTCTAACGACATCATAGCGTGACCCGTTTTTTCTTTGACGTCTTTGGCGATGCTGATAAAATCATCCCAAGTAATATCTTGGAGATCAGCCTGCTCATAGCCTGCATCGGTCAAATAATCTGTGCGGTAAAATAGTCCTGCGACGCCACTGTCAAATGGCACCCCATAAATGACATCGTCGACTTTATTGACCGCAAATTTATAGCTGGAGAAATCCTCCTCATTCACGATATCCGTTAGATCACTAAACGCATCTGGATAAGAAGAAAGGTATCCTTGGATGCGGTAGTCTTCGATCAAAACGATATTTGGTAGTCCGTCCGTATTTCCAGATGCCAGACTCGTATTTAATTTTTGAACGATATCATCTTGTGACATCGTCACGACTTCCACATCGACATCTTGATTTTCATATACTTTTTTGGCTTCATTGACTGCCTTGATGTTGAAGGTCTCATCCCATGCCCAGACCGTGACTTTGTTTGAGGACTCGCCAGAATCCCCAGAGCTTGTGTTGCTGTTTCCGCAAGCCGCCAAAGTCAGCACTGCAGCTGCCGTTACCATCGATGCAAGTAGTTTTTTCATTTTTATCCCTCTTTCCTTTTATTTACATGGCTAACTATACACTGATTTTGTAACCGTATTCAATGATTATGAAAGAGCTTACTAAATTTGTCCAAAAATAGAAAAAAGTTACAATACCTTTCTTTTTTGAAAGCGTTTATAATAAAGAAGAGATATAGGGGGGATACCATGACTATTTTACGCACGGTCTTAGTCGTTGATGATGAGGCAACGATCCGAGATGGATTGAAACATATGATACGTTGGGAGCAAGAAGGGTTCCGTCTCTTAGGCGATGCAGCGAACGGGCAAGAAGCATTGGCGCTGATCCATGAACTGAATCCCGACATCGTGATCACGGATTTGAAAATGCCACAAATGGACGGTCTTCAACTCACAACGATCATTCAACAACAATATCCAGAAGTCCATTTTTTGGTCTTGAGCAGCTACGATGATTTCCAATACGTCAGTCAGTCTTTTAGAAATGGTGCCGTAGATTATCTTTTAAAACCGACACTGACACCGACACTCTTGTTGAAGACGCTGCACAACATCTCACAAAAGCTGTCACATACAAAAGGCTCCGTGACTGAGGAGACGCAGCTGCAAGAATCGTTGAATCGCTATTTAGCAGGGTATGAAGAACCGTTGGCTCCTTTGGCGGACTACCTTGCATTAGATCAGTCGCAACAGCAAGCCCAAATTTTGACCACCAATTTTAGTGGCTTTCGTGCCAATGATCAGCTGCTACATGCATTAACGGAATTTACTCAATCACAACCGCAGGTAAAGACGCTCTTTTTTCAAACCAGTAACAAAGATGCCGGCTTAGTGATCAGTTATCCAGAAGGAACGAATGTTTATTCCTCTTTGAAAGAAACGTTGGAACAATTGCGTTTTACCGAGCCAGACGCCTTCTTTACTCTCAGTGTGCCCTTTCAAAAGATTGAACAGTTGCGGGACCATTTTGTGACGCTTAAAGCCAAAAGCCAAGGACAATCGTTTTTTTATAAACGACAACGGTTGGTGCCAGAACAAGAACTCTTTTTGTACATCGAAAGTGATCGCTTTGATACGAAGAAGTTCTTGCGGGCTTTGTTAGACAACAACTTTTTGTTAGGAATCACCAGAATCGAGGAATATTTTAATGACATGATTTTATCCAATGTCGATCCGACATTCTTAAAACAACAGGCCAGCAGTATTTTTTACACGTTACTGTCCCGCTTGGAAGAAGAATTTCCCACTGCCCCACGCTTTAGCCGCTTAAAAGCTGAATTTTTGCATGCTATCGGTCACGTGCAGTATTTGGAAGATTTTTCTGATTTGTTGTTGGCGACCATTGATGATATTCGTCAACAGCTGACGACCTTATCACCGCTGGATGAAGATGATCTACTCGTTGCGATCCAGCGCTTTATTCAAGACAACTACACCAAAAGCCTGTCATTGTCTGAACTAGCTGAAACCTTTCATTTTAGTTACACCTATCTTTCGGCTTTTCTTTCTGCGAAACTGAAAATGAGCTTTTCTGAGTACGTAAAGAAAACCCGCTTGGATAAAGCCAAAGAACTACTGACACAATCTGATCTGAACCTATCTGAAATCAGTGAAGCGGTTGGGTATTCAGATATCAGCTATTTTTCTCGCATCTTTAAGAAAGAATGTCAGGTCACCCCATCGAAATATCGGCGGTTGAATCAATTATGAAAATCAACCAATGGATTCAGAAAAATGAATTATTCAGTCGGATTTTCCTCTTTGTTGTCGTCGGGGTCATTAGTGTTTGTCTGCTAACCGTCGTCGTGATCTATGGTCGCTCGAAAGATGCCTATGTTGCTTCGTACCAGAGTTCCAATCAGCTGCTACTGGAAAAAATCCAAGAAGATTATGAGCGTCTGAACGAGAATATCCATCGGATTTTTGACATCGTCGATGAAAGCAAAGCCGTTGAAACATACTTAGAAGGCGACATGAATCAAGGCCGTACGATTTTAGAATTAAACGAGCAATTAAAAGACACCCGCTCTTTGTTTCAAGACATCCCCTCGAATTTAGTGTTGATTGGGGTCAACGGGGGCACTTTCTTTCAAAACGATGCGGTTCGCAATCAATCAGTAGATGATTTTCTCGCCAGTGCCTTTATCCAGCAGATCAATGACAATGACGCCATCAGTCAGTATTATTTCTTAGATCAAGGCTTGAGCACCTCCACCAGCGACTCCCCTGGCTTGATGTACGTGCGCAAATTAATGAAAGAAGAAACGATTTTCGGCTATGCCCTGATTTTCTTAAAAGAATCCGATTTTTCTTCGATCTATCGTCAACTCTTAGATACCAGTCTTCACTCGATCTATATCGTCAATGAGCAAAATCAAATTCTCTCCACTTCTGATCCGAGCCTTTTAGGCAAGCCATTTGAAGATCGTCTCGTCACGGTCAAAAGAGATACTAGCATCAATCAGCTGCCCCTTTATTCGTATCATTTTACTTTTTACGATGTTTTGGATGAATCGCATCTAGTACGCAATATGAATCTGATCAAGCCAGCTCTTTTAATTTCTGTCGTCAGTATTTTACTCTTTAGTCTGCTGGCATTTTGGATCATCCGCAATATCACCCAACCGATTTATCAGCTGATTGCCAAGCTGCCTGCGGTCACACAAGGCGATTTCAGCGACAAGGTTACCATCAACGGGACGTACGAAACGCGAGAATTGGGGCGTGCGTATAACTTGATGCTAGAGGACTTGGAATCTTATGTCGATCATTTAATGGTTACAGAAGCCGAAAAACGCAAGTTCGAGATCCGCTCGTTGCAAATGCAGATCCAACCGCATTTTGTCTACAACACATTGACTGCCATCAAGTTTTTGATCTGGCAAAACGAACAAGAAGCCGCCACCCAAGCGATTGAAAGCTTTGTCCAATTGTTGCGGCACACCTTTAACCGCAAAGAGATCGTCCCCTTAAAGGATGAGCTAGCGATCGTGGAAGAATACCTCGTGTTAATGAACGTACGTTACGGCAATCGCATCCAATCAACGATTTTTTCAGAAGATGGCTGCGAAGATATTCTCGTACCGAAGATGATTTTGCAACCGATTATCGAAAATGCCTACCTGCATGCCTTTCCCGAAGAGGATTCAGGTTTGATCCAGATTTTTTCTCGCGTCAGTAAGGAAGGCCTGAAAATTGAGATCATCGATACGGGCATCGGGTTCAATGAAGAGCACCCAACCAGCACCGCCAACCATTTTGAACACTATTCGGGTATTGGCTTGGACAATATTGATCAGCGTATCAAGCTGCTCTATGGGGAGAAATATGGATTGACTGTAGAATCACGCCTCAACGAAGGAACCACCGTTCGCTTGCTGCTGCCGATCCAGCGGGAGGAACAAAACTGAGCCAAAGAACTGGGTCTGCACTTTGCCGTTAGTTCTTCAATGCTTAGTTCACTACAAAAAACCTACCGTCCTTGATAGATACCCATCAAGAACGGTAGGTTTTGTTTCCCTATTCAAAGACGGTCATTTCTTGTCCGTCCATAGTGATCAAGCTGCCAAAAGGATGTCGTTGGGCATTTGCAAAGCTTCGATTGCGAAACAGCACCTGAACCTTTCCCAACCCTTCCATACAAATTCGATAACCGCTTCCTTCTGGTTCAATAGAAATTGTTCCAGCTGGCACGCCCTGCTGATCACAGACTTCAGCAGAAACTGCTTCCGTTATTTCAAAGGCATGAACGATCAGGTTTTTGGTGTAGTCATAGGCGGCGGTCTGTTCAACGCTTCCTTCAATGATCAGTGAATTCGGTCGTACCATCAACGGTAGATGGAAATAGTCATAGCGTTCTTCCCACCATTTTTGGCCTTCATAGCGTTTGTTGTCTAAATAATTTGTCCAAGTTCCAGCTGGCAGATAGAACGGAACCTTTCCTTGCTCATTAAAAATCGGCGCAACTAGTAAGCGATCCCCCAGCATATACTGCTTATCAATGGCATAAACCGTCTGATCCTCTGGGAACTCTAGCATCAATGGACGCATCAGGGGAATGCCCGTTTTTGCAGTGGCTGCTGCTTGACGATAAATATAAGGCATTAGGCGGTTTTTCAATTTTGAAAAAGATTGACTGACATTTGCTGCTTCTTCTCCAAAATTCCATGGTACCCGATATTCAACATTGCCATGGTAACGACTGTGGGTCGACAATAAACCAAATTGCGTCCAACGTTTATACAGGTCGGGGGTCGCTTGTTCTTCAAACCCGCCGATATCATGGCTCCAAAATCCAAAACCAGATAAGACAAAGGATAAGCCACCACGGAGAGACTCTGCCATCGAAGAATATTCAGATAAATTGTCGCCTCCCCAATGGACAGGAAATTTTTGGGAACCGACAGAAGCAGAACGGGCAAAAAGAACGGCTTGATTTTCCCGCATTTCTGCCAGCAGTTCAAAGACGGTTTCATTGTATAGATAGGCGTAATAATTGTGCATTTTTTTCGGATCTGATCCGTCATAATAGACGGCATCTTCAGGGATCCGCTCACCGAAGTCCGTCTTAAAGGAATCAACACCTAATTCAATCAATTCCTTTAAGCGATCTTTATACCATTGACGAGCCTCTGGATTGGTAAAATCAATGATCCCTTGTCCAGCTTGCCAAAGATCCCACTGCCAGACTTCACCTGCTTGGTTCTTAATAAAGTACCCTTTCTCTTTGCATTCTTGATACACAGAGGCTTTTTGCCCAATGTAAGGGTTGATCCATAAACTGACTTTTAATCCTTTCTCATGGATTTTCTTTAGTAATCCTTTCGGATCAGGAAACAATTCGTCATTCCATTCAAACCCACACCATTCAAATTCCTTCATCCAGAAACAATCAAAATGAAAGACATCAAAAGGAATATCACGAGCTTGCATTTCATCGATAAAGTGCATCACTGTTTCTTCACTATAATCAGTTGTAAATGAAGTGGATAGCCATAAGCCAAAAGACCACGCTGGCGGTAAGGCGGGTTTTCCTGTCATGTCGGTGTATTTTTCTAGAATGGCTTTCATATCTGGTCCATAGATGATGTAATAGTCCAGACGCTGCCCCTCGACACTGAATTGCGTGCGGGAAACGTTCTCAGAAGCCACTTCAAAGGAAACCGCTTCGGGATGATCAACAAAAATACCGTAGCCTTTATTCGTCAAATAAAACGGAATATTTTTGTATGCCTGCTCGCTACCCGTACCACCGTCTTGATTCCAAATATCAACGGTTTGACCGTTCTTGATAAAAGGAGTGAACCGTTCCCCTAATCCGTAAACAAGTTCATAAGGATCTAGCGAAAGCTGTTCTCGCATATACTGCTTGCCGTCATTTCCCGAAATTTTAGCCTGTGCTTTAGGCATGGAAGAAGTCAACAAGCTACCTTCTCCGAAAAAGTCAATTTTAAAAGCCGCTTGTTTAGGGACTTTCGCTTCCAATGATCCAGATTTGAAGATATACATGTCTTCGTTATCGGTATCGATCTTCACGTCTGCAGGTTGAGTATCTAGTGCAAACGACGGGGCCTGCATCGTCTGGTCATGATGCACCAAGCTGACTTTGATTACATCGTTTTGCGGAGTCGAAAACGTGAGTGTGGTTAAACCAAGGTTCAAGGTATCGCCACGCCTCTGAATCTCTTGATAGGGCAGATAAAGGGTCAATTGCTCCTTTTCTACCTTATGATCATAAGCAATTCGGGGATGTTCGAGTTGGACGCCTTCTTTTGCCAGCCAATAGCCATTTGTAAATTTCATCTTCTTTTCCTCCTACTTTACTGCACCATCTGAGATGCCTTTCACTACATGTTTTTGCAAGGCAATAAACAAGAGAATGATTGGCAGAACAACGATCACCAGAGCGGCTAGCGCTAAATGCCATTGCTTGTTAAATTCGCCGAAGAAATAAAACATCCGCAAGGGAATCGTATACATTCCGGCTTTATTAATACTTAATGAAGGCAATAAATAGTCATTCCAAAACCACAATGTATTCAAAACAATCACCGTTACCGTCGTTGGTTTCAACAAAGGCAATATTACTTTCCAATAAATCTGAAAGGTATTCGCCCCGTCAATGATCGCTGCTTCATCCAGCGATCGTGGAATGCCTCTTAACGCACCATAATACAAAAAAGTCGACATACTGACAGCCAATCCCAAGTACATTATCATTAGACCCGGCTGATTTAACAAATTCATTCGTCCAAAAAGAGAAATCAGTGGAATCATGATCCCTTGAAAAGGGATCAGCAAGCCGATGGCAACAACAAAATAGAGGACTGAACTTAAGCGGCTGGTATTTCTCGATAAAGCGTATGCTGCCATTGAAGAAACAAAAACCACCAAGATCAAAGAACCGACAGTAATCAACAATGAATTCATTAAACTTCTGATGAAATCCAGTTTTTCTAACGCCTCTTGATAATTCTCAAAGGACAATCCGCCAGGCAGCGACAACGTACTCTGAAAGATCTCTGCTTTTGTTTTAAATGAATTGATCACGATCAAGAAAAACGGATAAAACCATAAACACGCAAGTAAAAGACCACTTACGATCAGCAGACTATGCTGCAGCTTTTTTTTCTTCTGCCGTCTACTTTTTGTTTTTACTTTTTTAGTAGAGGAGTGACGAGTCTCGATCATGCGCTGATCTCCTTTCTGCGGGTAATTGAGATTTGAATAATGGAAATAATGACAATGATCACCAGAAATATCATCGCTTTTGACTGAGCAAAGCCCATTTTTCTCATTGAAAAAGCTTCATTGTAAATATTCATGGCTGCCATCTGAGTCGAATTGAACGGTCCGCCCTGTGTCAACGCCAAGTTTTGATCATAGATTTTAAAGGCATTTGACAGCGTCAAAAACAATGTTACGGTAAACGCGGGCATCAACATGGGTAGTTTGATTCGGAAAAAGACTTGTAGCGGATTGGCGCCGTCCATATCTGCTGCTTCTAAAATTTCTTCTGGAATATTATTTAGAAACGAAATATAGATCAACATCATATACCCGCTCATCTGCCAGACGAACAAGATAACCAAACCCCAAAAACCTGTTTCTGGTGTATTCAACCAGCCATTAAAAAAATTGATCCCAGTCAAATCGGCGATACTCTCGAATGCTTTGTTAAAAATAAATTGCCATATAAATCCTAGTATGATCCCACCAATTAAGTTCGGCATGAAAAAGACGGTCCGAAATAGAGTGGTCCAGCGTCCCAGTTTTTGCGTGACTAAAGTTGCTAACAACAGCGCGATGACATTGATCAAGATCACACTGTAAACAGAAAATTTCGCCGTGAACAACAAGCTGTTAATGAACGCCTGATCTTTAAAAGCGCGCAAGTAGTTTTCCAATCCGATAAAGTCGCTGATCGTATTGCCGTTCCAGTTGGTCAGTGAGTAATATCCCCCTGTAAATAAAGGAATAAACAGAACGACCAATAATGCGACGAATGCCGGTGCTAGCAGCAGCCAAAATGATTTTGAACGATTTGTTAACATACAGCTCCTCCTATGATTTCCTTGATTTTGCCTATCCTGCGCGCATCACTACAGGATAGGCATCACTTTGGTTATTGACGTTCTTGCGCCCAGCTGCTTTTCAGCTGATCAGTAAACTCAGTCCATGAGATTTGATCGGCTGCATAAGCCTGGAACTGAACCCCAAAAATATTTTGTCCGTATCCATCTGGATAAGAGTTATGGACCCAAGGAACCGTTTGTCCATTCGTTAAATACGTATAAATGTCATTGGACAACGGATCAGAAATATCGTCACTGGAGAAGTTCGTATAAGCTGGAATAAACTCAAAATCATCGATGATCGCGGTCATCGCCTCTTCATCGGTATACATCCATGTCAAAAATTGTATGGAGGCATCGATCACTTCTTGTTCCTTATCTTTGTTGACACCCCAATACCAAGCTGGTCCGGCTACGATTTTGCTGCCGTCTCCCACTTGCATTGGGACGATCGCTAATTTTTCTTTTGCAAATGTATCATCCAAACTGTTTAATGTAGGAACGATCCAATTGCCTTGATGAATGATGGCAACCTTCTCACTGGCAAATAATTCTTCGACTGACGTGCTGTAATCCATTGATTCCAACGGTTGAGCATTGTATTGGATCGCCAGATCAGCGTAGTCTTTCAGTTGTGCCTCATAAGTTAAATGAAGCTCTTTGGCTTCCAGTGTTTCTTTCAAGCTATCATTAAATTCAGGTGCAAAAAAGTTCGAACTGAATTGACTGAAAACCCATGTTTCACCGCCGCTGAAGCCGAATACACCGTCTAATCCTAACTCTTCTTTCTTACTATCTAACGTTTCTACTGCCTCCTTAAAATCGGCAAATGTTTCAATCGCTTCACTATCGATTCCCGCTTGCTGAAACAGCTCTTTATTGATCAGCCAACCGTAGCCTTCGATATTCATCGGCAAGCCGTAAACTGTCTCATTCAGTGTTGCCCCTTCCAACGTTCCCTCAATTGCTTTTTGAGCTAATTCTGTATCCCCAAGGTCATATAACTTGTGTTCCCATGTTTGCGTATCTGCTAGTCCCCCCAGCATAAAAATGTCCGGTTCATCACCAGATGAAAATTTTGATTGGAGAGCCGCTGTGGCGTCCGTTCCTCCACCTACAGTAGTCATATTGATTTTTATGTCCTCATGGCTTTCTTCAAAAGCCGCAACCAATCGATCCATCTGTTCTGCAGTCTCTGTCTTGATGTTGAAAACTTCTAGTGTTACACTACCATCATCTGAGGTACCGCTTCCAGAATTTCCGCAACCAGCAATTCCGATCACACTTAACATAGTAGCAGCCGTCAACAAAATTCTCTTTTTCATCATTGTTCCCTCCTCAATCAATTCGATCACAAATTGATTATATTGATATTTCGGCCCTTCTGTAATCGTTATCTTAACCGAAATACCTTGTAATATTGATGAAAATGGAGGAGACAGATGGTAACCCAACCCTATATTTTTACGCCAAACCCTAGTGAATATGATATTGATACTTCTTTAAAAGAGATCACGGAACATGGTGACAGCTTGTTTCCAGTCAGTGTTTATTTGACAAATCATCCTGCTGATCAAGCAAATATGATCCACACCCATTGGCATCGCGAGCTTGAGATCCTATATATTTTTCGAGGAAAGATGGAAATAAAGGTCGAAGGTGTTTCTTATATCGCTAAAGAAGGCGAGCTTGTATTTATCCCTGCCAATCAGCTACATGAGGCATTAAATTATCAGCAAACAGCTTGTACCTTCTTTGCTATCGTCTTTGACGCGACCTTTATTGAGAGCCGCGTCTCTGATTTGATCCAGCAGTCCTATCTGGACCCGTTGCTCCATTCCGCGGATCAGCAAGCGATTCACATCACAAGTGATTTCGTTTCTCATATGAACATTCAACAGGCATTGACTCATATTATAGATTTATTTGCATTAAAGGAACCATTGTATGAGCTGGCGATCAAAGCGGAACTCTTTTTATTTATTAAATATCTTTGTCAAAATAGCCAATACATTAATCGCAATAAGAAACCTATCGACAGTAAAAGCAAACTCAATACGTACAAATGCAAGAAAATCCTACTTTTTATTGAAGAAAATTATCAACGCCCAGTGACACTTGAGGAAATCAGTCAATATATTGGCTATAGCAAAGAACATTTCTGCCGTTTTTTTAAAAGAAATTTCCAGATGAGCTTTTTTACCTATCTAAATAAGTTCCGCATCAAAAAAGCGGAGTATCTCTTACTCCATACGGATTTAAAAATCATCGAAATCGCATTGGAAACTGGGTTTGATGATCCGAATTACTTTACGACACTTTTCAAAAGGGAGACCGCTTTGACCCCTTCCAACTATCGCAAACGACCGAGCAACACCACGAGTTTATAATTCTGAAAATCAATAAAACAAGGGTATCCGCTAGTTGAAAAAGCGGAACACCCTTGTTTACTTTTTATAAATGAACTGGCTTAAGCCAAATCTTCCCCATTTGAGGCAATCACTTTTTTGTACCAATAAAAGGATTGCTTTTTGCTGCGGGCTAATGTGCAATTGCCTTCATTGTCGCGATCGACATAGATATAGCCATAGCGTTTCTTCATTTCTCCGGTTCCTGCAGAAACCAAATCGATACAGCCCCATGAAGTATAGCCCAACAGTTCCACACCGTCTTGGTCAATGGCTTCTTTCATCGCAGCGATATGCGCACGTAAATAGTCGATGCGATACACATCATTGATTTTTCCATCTTCGTTTGGTGTATCCACCGCTCCTAGACCATTTTCGACGATGAAAAGCGGTTTTTGGTAACGATCATAAAGATCATTCATCGTGATCCGTAAGCCAAGCGGATCAATCTGCCAGCCCCATTCCGACGCTTCTAAATACGGGTTTTTAATGGTCGGGAACAAGTTGCCTTCCGTTTTCTCAACACCAGAATCTTCTGAAGCTGCGACCCGAGAGGCATAGTAAGAAAAGGAGATAAAATCGACGGTATGGGCTTTTAATAAAGCCGTATCTTCGGCGGTTCGTTCCAAAGTGATTCCTTTTTCCGCTAGCATCTTCAAACCATAATTTGGATATTTTCCTCGCGATTGCACATCGATAAAGAAATAGTTGCCGCGATCGCTTTTTTTGCTTTCCCAGACATCTTTCGGATTGCAGCTGTAAGGATAATAACTAGCCGCTGCCAGCATACAGCCTACTTTGTTTTCTGGATCGATCTCGTGGGCGATTTTTGTTGCCAACGCACTAGCGACTAACTCATGATGAGCAGCTTGGTATTTGATTTGTTCTTCATTTTCGCCCTCAGCAAAGGTCAGCCCTGCACCGAGAAACGGGGCATGCAAGATCATATTGATTTCATTAAAGGTCAGCCAGTACTTCACCAATCCTTTGTAGCGAGTGAAGATCGCCCGACAAAGGTTTTCGTAAAAGGCAATCATCTTACGGTTGCGCCAACCGCCATATTCTTTGATCAGATGGATCGGACAGTCAAAATGCGTGATCGTCACCAAAGGTTCGATTTGGTATTTGCGACATTCTAAAAACAGTTCTTCATAAAAGCGCAAGCCTTCTTCATTAGGGGTTTCTTCGTCGCCCTTCGGAAAAATTCTTGACCAAGCAATCGATAAACGATAGGTTTTAAAGCCCATCTCCGCAAATAAGGCGATATCTTCTTTGAAATGATGGTACATATCAATCGCTTCTTTTGCTGGATAGAAATACCCTTCTTCAAAGGCAAGCATCTCACGCTTGCCGGTAATGACTGCTCGTCGCTCCTTGCCAGTCGGAATCACATCGACATTGGCAAGTCCACGCCCCCCTTGATCAAACCCGCCTTCACATTGATTGGCGGCTGTTGCGCCGCCCCATAAAAAGTTTTCTGGAAATCCCATGTCTTATTCTCCTTTTTTAGCCGATCACTTTGATGATTTGATCGCCAAACGTAATCGGACCACTGTTTGCCGTCAAAATGTCGCCAACTTCTGCACTGTTGGTGATAACGATCGGCGTGATCACAGGATAACCTTTTTCTTTGATAAACTCGATATCAAACGTAATCAAAGGATCGCCAACTGTCACTTTTTGTCCTTTTTCTACTTGATAGGCATAGCCTTCGCCATTCAATTGCACTGTATCGATCCCCACGTGAATCAGCAGCTCAATGCCTTCCTCACTGGTCAATCCAATGGCATGTTTGGAATCAAAGACTGCTGTGACAGTCCCGTTGACTGGTGCTAGCACTTCTCCAACGGTTGGCTCGATCGCTACCCCTTGTCCAAGAATTTCTTCTGAAAACATGCCGTCATTGACTGCTTGCAGGCTTTTTAGTTCCCCTTTTAAAGGTGCTTTGATCTCCGCGCCGCTGATTTGATGGGTTGGTTCTTGTTCTTTGTCAGCTGGTGTTGCTTCAGGTGCTTCTTCTGTGACAGGGTCTTTGTATAAGAATAATGTCGCAATAAATGTGACCACGATACTGATTGCCGCACCAATGCAGGCATTGGTCAAATGACGTAAGGTGTCATCGCCGATATAGCTTGGCAAAGTCAATAGGCCCGGTGAACCGCCTGAGAAATTGCGGACACGCATGATTCCCATAAACAGACCCCCAAATCCGCCACCGATCATTGCTGCATACAAAGGTGTTTTAAACCGTAAGTTGACCCCATACAACGCTGGTTCAGTGATGCCGAATAGACCTGTCAGACCTGCAGAAAATGCCAATTGTTTGATCGTAGAATCTTTGGATTTGAAACCAACGCCGATAGCTGCAGCTCCCTGACTGACGTTTGAAGCCAGCATGCCAGGATAGATCACTGTATCATAACCTGTGGTCATTCGGTTGTTGATACCGATAGGAACCAATCCATAGTGGGTACCCGTTGCCACGAACAATGGGGTGAAGGCACCGATCAATAACGGAACGATCCATGGGCTGACCGTTTCTAAGGTTTGGATCCCTGCGGAAATCGCTTCACTGATCATATAGCCTAGAGGACCTAAAGCAACTAATGCTACCGTCCCTACGACGAAGATCGTCAGCAACGGTTTGCTAAAGAATTTGATTGCTTTTGGTGAGACCTTATCAGCAATCGGTTCAACGTAAGACATGAACCAAACACTTAAGATGATGGGGATCACCGATGATGAATAGGTCACTGGTGAAATCGGCAAACCGAACAAATGGATGCCGCCACCTGACTCATTGACTGCTGTCACCATACCGATGAAGTTGGGATGCAGTAAAATTCCACCCACCATCATCGCCAGATACATGTTGGCTTTGAACTTTTGCGCAGAAGAAGCAGCCAGTAGAATCGGTAAGAAGTAGAACGCAGCATCCGCCATAAAGTTTAGGATTTGGTAACTTTGACTTTCTGCCGTCAAAACATTAAAGACCACCAGCAACGAAAGGACCGCTTTTAACATCCCAGCTGCCGTGATGGCTGGCAAGATCGGGGTGAAGATCCCAGTGATCGTATCGATAATTTTCGCTACACGTCCCCGATCGTCTTCTTCTGTTTCTTGATCACTAGTCAAATTGGTTTGGGCAGTGATTTCGTTGTAGACATTGCCAACATCACTGCCGATGATCACTTGGTACTGTCCGCCCTTGTTGACCACACCCATGATGCCTGGTGTGTGTTTTAAAGTGCTTTCTTGTGGTTTGCTGTCATCTTTCAAGTTGAAGCGCAAGCGGGTCGCACAATGGGTCAAGCTTTGGATATTTTCTTCCCCACCAACATTGGTGATGATCGTTTTTGCTAACTCTTTGTAATTCATGTCGTTCCTCCTATTTTGGTCCTTCGTTTGCTTTTCGTGTGTCAAAACATAAAAAAATACCTAAACGAACCCCTTGGGAGTTCATTTAGGTATAGCCTGCCAATCCAGTAACAATCCTAAGCACTTGTTATTCGTTTGATGTGTATAGTTAAATAGATCAATTCGTCTTCTTCTAACGGTCTACCGAATTCTTTGTTGATGTAGTCGCTGATTTTCAGCGCACACGCATATTCCTTCATATAGCGGTCTTTCAACATAAAAATAAAACTGCCGGTTCCTGCATCATCGAGCTTTGTTCCGCTGAATAAGCGCTGGACAAAAAATTTCAAATGGGTCACAAAGCGTTCGTAGTTCAATGAATACTCATCAAGCTCCATTGAAAAATGATATTTAACGATGTTTAGGATATGCTGAATGATCTTCGCCATTTCCGATACTTGACTGACCTGCGCCATATCCAACTCCGCATTGACAATGTGCAGAGCAATGAAGCCGGCTTCATCTTCTGGCAACTCGATCGCCAAGCGATTTTTGATGATCGATAACGCTTCTTTGCCAATGAGGTATTCATGGTTATAAAACCGCTTGATTTCCCATAGCAAGGCATTTTTGATTTCCATGCCATTTTGATAGCGCTCGATAGCATAATTGATATGATCGGTCAGCGTCAGAAATAATTTTTCGCTCAATTTTTTCCCAAGGGAAACTTTTGCAAAACTGATGATCTCATTCGCTGCTTGAATATGTTCGATAGGGATAGAAGAAAGTAATTGGGTTAGTTTTGTGACATTCCACTCTTGTGTACTGAGATAGACTTTTTCAATCTTGGTATCGTCGATCACATCGCCTGGCTTTTTCTTAAAGCCTAAGCCTTTGCCCATGACGACCAATTCTTGATTTTCCTCATTCTCAGAAATCACAATGTTGTTATTGATCACTTTTGTTACGTTCATTTTAACGACCCTATTCTTCTTTAGATTTCTTCACACAAAAAAATAGGTATAGCCCGCCTAAAGCGGTAACAATCCTCAGAGCCAGTGTAGCATGAGAAAAATCACTCGTCAATGGGGATTTTTAACCGCTTGTTTAAAAGCAGAAAACAGCGCTGCTGCCATTTGAGTCTTTGGCAGAACGCTGTTCAATGGTTTATGGATCACTAACTCTCTTTGTGAGAGATGAATTAGATACGATTTTCGTGGTCAGCAGTTTTGACTAAGTTTGCACCCACCAACCCACCGATTGACGTAAGAACGAGTCCTAAGACCATTGCCACAAAGCCCCAAATGGATGCTTTGGCTGTTGCATCACTTGCTTCTTCCGCTTTTTGACGAGCGTCTTCCACTGCTTGGTCAATGTCTTGTTTGGCTTGTTCAAGATTTTGTTGTGCATTTTCGATTTGTTTTTGCGCTTCATCAGAAGCATCTTGCAAACCAGTGACAATGTTATTGGTTGCTTCTTCTGCTTCTTGTTGGCTTAAATCAGTATTTTGAGCGACCGCATTTGAAATTGCTTCTTCATCCACTGAATCACCGATCGTTGTAGCACGATCTTGTAATTTGCTTGCTAAATCATCAATGATTTTATCAGCATCATTTGGATTGGTTGCAATGTCTTTGCCGGCATCTTTGATGTCGTTTGTCGCATCAGACAATTGATTTTGCAAATAGTCTGGTTGCAATTCAGGAACATCGGTATCTTGTAAAACATCATTGACGTTCGCTTGTAATTCATCTGTATTGACGTCTTCCATGTTTCCTGTTATTTCATCGAAGGCTTTTGAAGCAACATCGCCAGCACCAGATGCCACTGTTTCAACACCACTACCGACAGCAGAAGCAACGTTTCCTAGAAGTGAACCGACTACAGAAAAAGCACCGATCGTTAAGTAAGAGAGCATAACCATCATCACGATCATACTTGTTGCCCATGTTAAGAAACCATGAACCAATCCGACACGTCGAGCAGCAACACCAGAAACAAAACCAGCGCCGAATAATGCCAAGACGAAGGTGATCACTGTCCAAATCAATAATCCTGTACCCACACCATCTAATGGGTTATTAGAGGTTGGTTCCACCATACCAAAACCGATTGCTGAGCCAATCATTGACAGTGTCATGAACAACGCGATAAATGTTACAACTCCTGCAAAGATAGACCCCCAAGACAAATTATAGCCTGCCTCCCGCTCATCTGAACCTAAATAATTTTTAAATCCTCTTTTCATCATTACATCCCCTTTTTGTTTTTTTAACCTGAATTAAGTCTAACAACTGATTGTTTTTTTATCAATCAACTCGACTTGCGCTATCTTTTTGTAAGAAAAATGAATGATTCTGAATTGTTTGACTATTTATTAAAATAATGCCTCTCAAGGCAATTGTTTTTTATCTGGGGAAAGCTATTTCATCCCCTACGTCAAGCCTTCCCCAACCTTATGGAAAAGTAGCAAAGCTGGTTATTGATACTTACAGTTTCAAAGAACCGGTCATGCCTTTCACAAAACCTTTTTGCATAAACAAAAACAATACCAACGTTGGGATCGTTGCAATCACGATCGCCAGCATTTGAACGCCATAATTTGGTACGTAACTGGCTGACGATAAATTGGAAATCAGCAATGTCATGGTTTGACGACTTTCCGTTTGCAAAAAGACCAAAGGTAGCAAATAACTGTTCCATGCGTTCATAAAGGCGTAGATGGCAGCGGCAGCATATGTCGAGCGCATCATAGGAAAAACGATTCGGAAAAATATCGTGTACTCTGTTGCCCCCTCGATGCGACTCGCATCTAAAATACCGTCAGGGAAAGACTTGAAGTTCTGGCGAAAAAAGAAAATCAGAAACAGGTTATTGACCAATGGCAAAATGACCGCCACGTGCTGATTGACTAGCTGCATTCCTGCCATCATCTTAAACAAAGGGATCACCAAAGTTGCCAGCGGCACCATCATACATAACAGAAAAACCGCATAAATCCCTTCACTCGCCCGCGTTCGAAACTTCTCAAATCCAAAGGCAGCCAAAGAAGTGACCAGTAGACTGACGAGGACGGTGATCAATGAAACCTTGATGGAATTCCACATGATCAATGGGATGTCGTAATTGCTGAACAGCACCTGAAAATTGCTTGCTAGCTGATTCCCAAAAGTCAGCTTCCCTTCGGCAACTTGATTAGCGGTATTGGTAGAGCCCACCATCATCCAGTAAAACGGAAAAATCGAAAAAAACGAGATGATCAGTAAAAAACCATATTTTATGCATCCACTTAAAGTAACTTTCATAGCTGCTCCTTTCTATCGCTTTTATTGATTCGTTTTCGCGAGTTTCAACTGGATCACAGATAAAAGAGCAATGATGATCACTAAGACCCACGACAGCGTAGCCGAATACCCAAAATTTGACGTATAGACAAAGGAGTGGTTATAGATCAGTTGGGCGACAGTCAACGTCCCATTGGATGGGCCACCACCTGTTAGATTCACCACTTCATCAAAGAGTTGGATCGTCCCAATGGTGGAGGTGATGGTTGTGAAAACGATCACCGGCTTCAGCTGCGGGATCACTACGAAAAAGAACTTTTGAAACCCATTCGCCCCATCGATCGCAGCAGCTTCTAAAGTGTCATCCGAGATATTTTGCAATCCTGCCAAATAAAAAATCATGTTATAGCCTGTCCAACGCCAGCACAGGGCAATAATAACGGTCAGTTTTGCTAGAAGCGGATTATTTAGCCAATCTAGCGGTTGCGTGATCAAGCCAATGTTCAACAGCCCTTGATTAACGATCCCGCCAATTTGAAACATCATTTTAAATAAAACTGCATAGGAAACCAGCGAGGTGACACAGGGTAGAAACAACGCCAATTTAAAGAAGGAGCGTCCTACAAGCTTCGGCGTGTTCAAAACAAACGCTAGCAGAAGACCCAATAACACCATGATTGGTACTTGAAAGATCAGAAAGATAAAATTATTGAGTAAGGCTTTTTGAAAAATCGTATCCTGCAGCATGCGCAGGTAATTGCCGAAGCCGACAAAAACCGATTGCAGTCCCTGCATACGATGCAGGGAAAGGTATAAGGAATAGACGATGGGATACAGCAAAAAGACACTACTGAATACTAAAGAAAGGCCAATAAATCCCCAGACTTGTTGGTTTTTGGGGCGCTTTTTTCTGATCGTATTTTGCATATTCATCACTCCTTAAGCAACACAAGTCGGCTATTCGCCGACTTGCATCTTGTAGGTGTTTTCTGCTTCCGTCAACATATCCTCTAAGGACATGGTACCATCAAAATAGCTTTGCATTCCCCCACGCAAGGCATCCACTGCCGCTTGGGTATTTACCCCGTAATCAACGGCGGGGATGTCCGCCATCCAACTGGAAAAATCTTTATAGATTGGGGCGTCATTAAAGAAAGGATCTTCATATTGATAAGCTTCTCCTTCTTGTGAGGGTAGGTAAGTCCCCACTGCCCCATTTTCTACTAAAATCTCTTGATAGAATTCATCATTCCCAGCAAATTCTTGTTTAAGAAAATCAATGGCCAACGCTTTATTTGGTGAGTCATTGAGCACCAACCAGCTAGAACCACCCAAGTTCGAGTAAGGTGTCGCTCCAGACACTGTCTCTAATTGAGGAAGATTCGTATAGCCCCATTTTCCTTTTTGATCTTCTGCGGAGCGGATCGTCGCTGAAAACCAGATGGCTGAATTGACTGCTGCCACTTCTCCACTCGTCACTGCACCGATCCCTTCTGGCGCAAAATAATCTACTGGTTTTGCCAACTCTTTTTCTTCGATCGTCTTCAGGAGCGGCAGCATTTCACGAATAGCAGGATTGTCTTTCAAGAATATGTTTCCGTCTTCATCAAAATACCATAATCCGGCTGACTGCATCGCCATCTGGATATAATGAGTGCCGCGATTTGGAATAAACGCGACGAACCATTTCCCCGTTTTTTCTTTGACTGTCTCACCAATCTCCACAAATTTGGACCAGGTTAGATTGGTGAGTTCACTTTCATCGATCCCCGCTTCACTTAAATAATCTTTGCGGTAGTAGAGTCCAGCAGAACCTGAATCAAAAGGAACCGCATAAACGCCTTCTTGATAGGTCGCATTCGTTACTTTGTAAGGAGCAAATTGGTCAAAGTCAATGTCTTCCGATAATTCTGCAAATTTTCCTTCGTAGTTCAGCAAATAGTTCTGCACGTCATAGTCATCCATCAAAACGATGTCAGGCAAACCTTCGGAGACCCCTGAAGTAAAGGATGAAACCATTTTTTGCTTGGTATCCTCGTTGGACATCTCGACGGCATTAAGGTCGATTGCGTCATTGTCCGCATTGTAATATTCCCCGGCTTTTTCCATAATTGGAATATTAAAATTTGTGTCCCAAGCCCAAACAGTTAGCGTATTCTCATCTGTACTGGCAAAATCTTGTGAATCTGCTGTTTCTTGATTTCCTCCACAACCAGCGAACAACACCCCTGTGACAATTACTAGCAAGAACAAGCTACTTTTTTTCATTTTTCTCCCTCCAATATGATTCTCTCCTCATCCCCCGATAGCATAAAAATAAAGTAAGCGCTTACCATTACACCAATTATAAAGAATGATGTTCATAATTGAAAATAATTGGATCGTTCCTCTCGTTTTACCAAAAAACCACCTTCGCCCAAGGCAAAGGTGGTTGTCTGCTTATTTTTCTTCATTTAGGCGATCTGGCATCATGTTTTCCATAAAACCCCAAACGCCGTTTTGTAATACGAGTTCCTCACGTTCGTAAGTAGAAACCGTGGTGCGGATCAATTCATCTTGACCGTCTAAGACTTTTTGTCCCCAATGAGGATCGATCAACAATGCCCGGCCCACTGCTACAAAGTCTGCATGTTCTAGCAAGCCCGCGGCATCTTTCGATGTTCGGACATCCCCTACACCAATCAAAGGAACCCGCTGAGCGATTTTTTCATAGATATACGCCAACATCGATTTTTCTTGATACGCTTTTGAAATCGATTTACGGGTATAATCCGCAAGAGAAATGTGCAGATAGTCTAATCCTTTTTCTGCCAGTTGGTCCACTAAGAACAACGTATCTTCAAAGCGAATCCCTGGTTCTTCGAATTCTTCCGGTGAAAACCGATAACCGACGATAAACTCCTTCACACCTGATTGGTCTACTGTTTCCAATACTTCATCGACGAGCTTCTCAATAAAACGATAACGGTTCTCTAGTGAGCCACCCCATTCATCGGATCGACGATTTGAGTGAGGAGAAAAGAATTGTTGAATCAAATACGTATTGGCTCCGTGGAGTTCTACGCCATCAAACCCCGCCTTGATCGCCCGTTCGGTAGCTTTTTTAAAGTTTTCAATAATCGCTAATATCTCATCCACCGTAACTTCTCGGGGAACTTGGGCATTTGGTCGTTCAGCTGCAACCGCGCTGGCGGATATGGGTTGTGTGCCTCGTAGAACTGAGTCATCCGTCATCCGACCGGCATGAAAAATCTGTAAAATGGCTTTGGTCCCATTTGTTTTGATGGTGCTGGCTAATTTGCTTAATCCAGGTAAAAAGGCATCGTCATAAGCGCCTAATTCCCCTTCCCAGCCCTTGCCATCTTCTTGGACATTGGCTGCCGCTGTGATGACTGCTCCGACTTCCCCAGAGCGTAAGCCATAGTAAGCCAACTCATCTTTCGTAATCACCCCATCAAAGAAGGACATCTTGGTCGTCATTGGTGCCATAATGATTCGATTTTTCAACTGTAATCCGCGCTTAAATGTTGCTTTGTCTGTTACATTTCGCATGGGTTTCCCACCTTTTCCATTGGATTCATTTCGCTTTGTAAATCTGACTGGCTTGGTTACCTAAGGAGATCCTTAAAGCAAATCGGTGCATTTTTTTCTCTTTTGCCAAAATATACATGCACATGCATCTATATTACAAAAGAATCAAGGAGAAAACAAGTGAAAACATCTTTAGTCTAGCATTTCCTCCAAGACTTTTTCAAAAACGACTTTTGAGCGCTGCAGTTTCTTTTCCCCTGATTGGGTCAAATCAATATAGATCCCCCGCTTATCCTCTTGACAAGAATGCCGTTCGATCACACCACACAGGTTGTCTTCCATGCGCATGATCATGCGTGACATCGCACTTTGACTCAAATCAAAATGGGCGATCAAATCGTTGAGGCGCATGCTATGATTGGGGGTCTTTTCTAAGTAATAAAGCACGTAATACTCATTCAAAGACAGATTGCTTTCTGCTTTGAGGGCTTGTTCCAAGCGAGCTTCGATCGCTTGATGCTGATTCGTGAAGGCTAACCATTGGCCCATCCGTTCTTTTTCCATCCTCTTCACCACCCCATTCTCCTATACCAAGGTATTTTAATCTAGATCCCTGCGTTACGCAAGCCGCCAGAAAGCTTCGCCACTATGGCTGAAACTTTATTATACAAAACTAGCCAGCTGCTGCGGACGTTAATGAATATTTTATGATAGAATTGACGAAAAATTCAGCAAAAACTTCCTATTCTTTTTCAGTGTGCTGGATTACAATATCTTTAACATTAAAGAATATTTAAACGCTATGTCAGCAAAATTGTGCATTTCGACACAATAGTTTGCTTGTTTTAGATGCTTTAGTATTCTAAGGAAAGGATGAAGTAAACAATGAAAAAAATATTTTCTTTGATTGGCACACTGACGCTCGTCAGTTTGGGGCTTTTGACAGGCTGTAACAACGAAAAAGATACCGCGCAATCAACCAGCGAGCTAAGTCAGAGTCTTGTATCTACTGAAAGCAAGCAAAGCACGACGATGCAAACGACTGAAAGCAGCTCCTTAGCGTCAACCTCTACTTCAGAAACTTCAACCTCAAGCCAGCAATCGACGGACCACTCTGACGCAACGCAAACGACAGCAAGCTCAGTATCCACCAACGAGTTTCCATATGCCGTTGATCTTTCCCAATATGGCCCTTCACTGACGTTTTATTTCCATGGCGTCAATGTTCCAGATGCTGTCACGATTCAAAATACGAGCCCATTGATCATTTCGATCGACGACAGTACAAGCTATGAAGCACAAGTCGATACGATCTCAACAAAAGAGATTCGCATCTTTTCAGCAAATGACAATGGGATTCGCACCGTAAAAGTGAACACTCAATTGACCTTTGCAAAAGGGATCACTTCCAATGGAAATCCTGATTTTAGCCACAACCTGTACCTATTTACAAATAAGGAGGGTGGTCTATCTTTGATCACGCCGAACTATGCGGGGAATGTCAGCGATGACCAACGAGATGTGATGTTAGAAGTACTTCAATAAACGAAAAAAAAGGGAAACGAAGCGTGCTTCGTTTCCCTGTTTCGTTACCCGATCATCACGGTTTCATCAGGATATTTGTAGCCAGCTTCTTGTTTGTTGGCTTTTTTCATCAATGAAAAAGCAACGGTCATGATGCCGACTCGACCAATGAACATCAAAAAAATGATCAAAAGTTTGCCAAAAACCGACAAGTAAGGCGTCAACCCCATGGTCAACCCCACCGTTCCAAAAGCGGAAAAAACTTCAAAGGCAATGGTTGGCAACCCAAAGTTTGGGGTTTGCGGCATACTCTCAGTGATCGACAATAAGAAAATGGCTACGAAGCATAACGTCAAGGTAAGGAAGAACAACGTAAAGGCACGCGATACAGCAGATTCTTTGATCGTGCGACCAAAAACTTCCGCTCGACTGCGCCCTTTCAATAAGCTGCGGATCTTGATGATCAAGACCGCAAATGTCGTTGTCTTCAATCCCCCAGCAGTTGATCCAGAGGTGCCGCCGATATACATTAAAATCATCGTCAGCATCAAGCCTGCTTGACTCATTTGTCCGTAATCAATACTGAAAAACCCAGCGGTTCTTGGGGTGACCGCTAAGAAGAGGTATTGGAAAAAACGTTCGATGACCGAATCACCCGTGATCAACTGTGAATTGGCTTCGGTCAAAAAGAACCCTGCCGTTCCAGAAACTACCAAAACGATCATAGCGATCCATGCCAAGCGGCTATGCAGGGACCGTTTTTTGGACGCCGTATGCAGGAGATCGAACCAAACGAGAAATCCCAGACCACCTGCGATGATCAAGAAACTGATGACCCCCAGCACAAATGGGTCGTTTTGAAACCCTACCATGCTGTTGCCGAACAAATCAAACCCAGCATTACAAAAGGCCGAGATCGCATGAAAAACACTGTACCAAAGGCCTTGCTCCCAACCAAAACGGGGCACGAATGCAAAAGCCAGCAAGATGATCCCACTGACTTGGATCAAAAAGGCGATCCGAATCAGGTACCATGCCAAATGGATCTCTCCAGACATTCGGTCCAGATTCAATGATTCCCGCAAAATCATCCGAGTACTAAGATGGACTCTTTTTCTCGCCAAGATGTAAAAGAAGACGGGAATCGACATGAAGCCGATCCCACCGATCTCAATCAGCATCAGCAAGATCCCTTGGCCCCACAGGTTGTAATGATCGGCTACGGTCAAGGTCGAAAGACCCGTCACGCAAACAGCCGATGTGGCAGTAAACAGCGCATCTAAAAAGTTGGTGCCTTCACCACTTTGGGTGACAGCCGGCAGCATTAGCAAGCCAGTTCCTGCCAATATCAGCAAAACGAAGACCAGAGTGACGATCTGCGGAATCAAAAAGCGTTGCGATGCCAGCTTTTTTTTCAAACGATTTCTTTTTTTCATTTTCATTACCTTTGACCTTTTGCAAAAACCAATGTCTTAGTAATCCAAGTTTATTGCATTTGTTTTTTCTCTTATCATACCATTTTATTTTGATTTATTCTTCACTTTGATCATTCTTGTTACGTTTGCTCGTTCATTTTCTTCCAGCCGCATTTTGATTCCATAAATGGCTTCTTCCAGCTCGGGAATCGTCAAATATTCTAGGGCATTGACGCGTCGGCGCGTCCGTTCGATTTCCCCTGCCATCAATTGACAGGTCTTTTCGATTTCCGTTAGCTCCAATAGCTTCGGCATAACGTCGGTAAAACGGGCGACAGCATTATCTAACGGAACATTGGAATTCAAAAAGCCGTACTCGATCGGCGCTTGCATCACCGTATCGTCGTAATCAAAATGCATCACCGGCACTTCCACACTCATGATATTTTTCGTGGATAACTCAAGGGAGACTTCAGTTGCTGGTAAAATAAACATTTCTTCAATGTATTTTTCATTGATCGTGGCATTGGCTAAGCGAAATGCCTTCATGGCACGCTGCAATTGTTCTTCGACTTCTTTACGCAAGCGGTCATTCTTTTTGATCAATTCAATAAATTGACGCATGAGTTCGTCTTGTTTGTCTTTTAATAATTTGTGTCCGCGTTTGGCTGTCGCCAATTGTTTGCTGAGGCGCGACAGCTCCATGCGGGTTGGATTAACGGTTTTTTGCGCCATTTTTCTCCTCTCCCGGTAAGTATTCCGCCAGTAAGGCATCGCTGATCCGCTTCAGCTCGACTTTTGGCAGCATCGCCAATAATTCCCAGCCTAATTCCAAGGTTTCGATAATCGAGCGGTTGGTGCGATACCCTTGGTTCAAGTATTCATTTTCGAAGCGTTCCGCAAATTTGGCATAGGTTTTATCTACTTCCGACAATGCCGATTCTCCTAAAACGACTGCCAATTCCTTGGCTTGCTTTCCTTGAGCATAGGCAGAAAACAACTGGTTCATTGTTGCGGCATGGTCTTTACGTGTTTTGCCTTCACCGGTCCCTTTATCTTTTAACCGTGACAATGACGGCAAGACATCGATGGGCGGCTGGATGCCGTTTTTATACAAATCTCGAGACAAGATGATTTGTCCTTCGGTGATATAGCCTGTCAAATCGGGAATCGGATGGGTTTTGTCATCTTCTGGCATGGTCAAAATCGGCAGCTGGGTCACTGAACCTTTCAAGCCGCGAATCCGTCCCGCACGTTCATATAACGTGGATAGATTGGTATAAAGATACCCAGGATAACCCCGACGTCCTGGCACTTCACGACGAGCAGAGGAAATCTCCCGCAAAGCTTCACAGTAGTTGGTCATATCCGTCATGATCACCAAGACATGCATGCCCTTTTCATAAGCCAAGTATTCGGCTGCCGTCAGTGCCATTCGGGGAGTAGCGATCCGCTCGATCGCTGGGTCATTGGCTAGATTCATAAAGACGACAGAATGGTCGATGGCGCCAGTTTGACGAAAATCTTCCATGAAATATTCTGCTTCTTCAAAGGTAATCCCGATGCCAGCAAACACAACAGCGAAATCGTCTTCCGAGTTCAACACTTGTGCTTGACGCGCAATTTGCGAAGCCAATTCTTTATGAGGCAGACCAGAACCAGAAAAAATCGGCAGTTTTTGTCCCCGAACGAGCGTATTCAAGTGGTCGATCGATGAGATCCCCGTTTGAATAAACTCATCAGGATAATCCCGCGCTGCTGGATTGATCACTTCGCCGTTGATGTCCATAAATTTTTCTGGGACGATCTCTACTCCGCCATCTTTGACCCGACCTAAGCCGTCAAAGACTCGCCCGATCATTTGCTCGGAAACGCCTAATTCCAAAGGATGTCCTAAGAAACGCACCGCAGATTCCCGCAAATTGATCCCGCCGGTTCCTTCAAAAATTTGGACCAACGCTTTGTCTTCTTGGATCTCCAGTACTTGTCCTTGCCGCGTTTCGCCGTTTTGCATGCGGACTTCGATCAACTCTTCGTATTTGACACCGGAGACGCGATCGACGGCCATCAATGGTCCGACGACTTCTCCAATCGTTTTATATTCCTTGATCATCGGTGCGGTCTCCTTTCTGTAAAATTTCTTTCATCGTTGCTTTGATCTCTTGATGCAGAGCAGGAATTTTTGCTAATTCCGTTTCAGGCAAGTACTTCATACGTGCCACTTTGTCTCGCAATTCTTCGGTTCCTGCATAGATTTCTGAAAGATACGCACCTAGTGTCAAAGCATCTTCCGCTTCTTTGTGGAGCAGCAAGATCGTTTCCAGCATTTTGAACTGCTTTTCACGAGAGGTAAACGTATCGACGTCGTCAAAAGCGTTTTGCTGCAAGAAATCTTCTCTCAATGATTTGGTGGTTTCCAGCAATAACTGATCTTTTTCGGACAAAGCGTCGATGCCGACAAGTCGAACGATCTCTGACAACTCAGATTCTTTTTGCAGCATCCGCATGGCTTCTGTTACTTGTTTGGACCAATCCACTTGCATTTGTTGGTCCAAAAAGGCACCCAATTCATTTTCGTATAAAGAATAGCTCTTCAACCAATCGATCGATGGAAAATGACGCTTTTGCGCTAAGGTGGCATCTAAGCCCCAAAAGACTTTAACGACCCGCAACGTATTTTGGGTAACTGGTTCTGAAATATCGCCGCCTGATGGTGAAACGGCGCTGATGGCAGTGATACTGCCTTCTTGATCTGAACCTAAGCAAATCGCTTTTCCAGAACGCTCATAATACTCTGCCAAGCGGCTGCCTAAGTAAGCTGGATACCCTTCATCCCCAGGCATTTCTTCCAGACGACCAGACATTTCTCGCAGTGCTTCTGCCCAACGTGAGGTGGAATCCGCCATGATCGCCACTGAATACCCCATGTCTCGGAAGTATTCCGCAATCGTGATCCCAGTATAAATCGACGCTTCCCGAGCGGCTACCGGCATATTGGAGGTGTTAGCGATCAACACGGTTCTCGCCATTAAAGATTCACCACTACGAGGGTCGATCAACTCTGGAAACTCGTTCATTACATCGGTCATTTCATTGCCGCGTTCGCCGCAGCCGACATAGACGACCAGGTCGACATCCGCCCATTTGGCGATTTGGTGCTGAACGACAGTTTTCCCTGCACCAAAAGGTCCTGGAACGGCTGACGCCCCGCCTTTAGCGATTGGAAAGAAGGTGTCGATCACTCGCTGGCCAGTAATCATTGGTTCGACTGGATTCAGTTTTTGCTTTACAGGACGACTATGACGAACGGGCCATTTTTGCAGCATCGTGAAAGACCGTTCTCCTTTGGGTGTATCTAAAATATAAATCGTTTCATCGATCGTAAATTCCCCCGCATAAACAGCCTTGACTGTTCCTGAAACGCCATGAGGAACCATGATCTTGTGATTGATCAATGGTGTTTCTTGCACGGTGCCGATGACCATCCCGGTACTGACTGCCGCGCCGACTTCCACAGTCGGTACAAAAGGCCACTTTTTCTCATGATCCAACGCAGGCAATTGCACCCCACGCGTCAAGAAGTTACTTTGGGTGACAGACATGAAGGTTTCTAAGGGACGTTGGATGCCATCAAACATTTGTGACATGATCCCAGGCGCCAATTCGACGGATAGCGGTTCACCGGTGGTTTCGACTGGTTCACCAGGTCCGATCCCGGACGTTTCTTCATAGACTTGGATCGAAGCGACGTCGCCGCGCATTTCGATGATCTCACCGACCACGCCTAAATCTCCTACATAACAGATATCTTCTAAACTTGCATGGCCCATATTTTTGGCTAACACCAATGGACCGGATACTTTAATAATTGTTCCTTTTTCCACAACATCGGCTCCTCTCTATAGTATGTTTTGTCCAACTGCTTTTTCGACATTTTCTTGAATCATTCGTTTGCCGATTCCTCGGGAACCATCGTAATCAGGGATCAAGATGACTGCAGGTGTCATTTTTTGTTGGACTTTTGCTAATTCATCGGGAATCAGCTCTGCACATTTTTCAGTCAGGTAGATGATCGTACTGTTCTTCATTAATTTTGCCAGCGCCTGCTTCACTTCTTTTTCTTCCGAGGCATAGCAGACCTGAAAGCCAAATAGTTGAAAAGGAATGACGGATTCTTTCTCGCCGATCACGCCGATTTTATGAGTCATAGTGCCGCATCCTTTCTCTGAGTTGTTCTTCCGTAAAGCCGCTGCGTTTGCCTACCAGCAAGATACGCAGATTTTGCAGTTCCAAAACCTTAGCATTCAAAAATGCGAGTAAAGGCAGTGGTCCTAAAGCATCCGTTTGAGCTTGACCATAGCTTTCTGTGATCAAATTGTCTTGTAAAAGTGCCAAGCCAGCAAAGTCGATCACCTGTTCATGAATCAAAGGCCGCAACACTTCCTGATAATCACTTTCTAATAAGAAGGCTAAAAAGTCACTATAGGACGCATCCGCAAACGCTAAAAATTCTTCTTTCGGGATACTGCCGACACTCACTAAGACTGCCTCCATAAAACTACGCGATCGTTTTTGAAGTACACAACGAGCGGCAATCGTTATATTGGTCAGATCGATCATCTTGATGACAGCTTCTTGTAGCTCAGGGATCTTGATTTCATCTGCCAGTCGCCGTTGTTCATGTAAATACCGGCGATCGTAAATGATATCGATGCCTTGCAGCACGGCGCCGCCTTCTAAGTACTCCCGCACTTCTTGGATCGTAGTCACGATTTTCTCAGGCAATACCTCTGAGGTTCCCGTTTTGATGGCGGTCCGACACTCATCGATCGTGTAAAAACCATCTTCGATCAGTAGATGATCATAATCTTTTCCAGTGACTGACTCTTTGGTCAAGACTTTTAGATTATGGAAAGTAAAAGGCATCATATACAGTCGGAGGATCTCTTGATCAGGAACCAGCTCGGCCAATTCTTTGATCGTCTTTAACAATTCTTCATCGAGATAGGTTTCGAATCGTTCATGAAAATCTGGCTTCAAATAGCGTTGATAATGGGTCTGCTGCAAGACAGCTTCGACTTCAGCAAACCCTTGTGCCGCAATCATTTGCTCGACTTCTTGCGGCTTTAGCAACGTCATCTCTTTCAGCCGAATGATTGGATTCAATTGATGATAGTTCCTCATGGATCAACCTCCTTGTTGTATGATCTGCAACCACCGTTCCCGGGTTTCTTTCTTGTATTCATCAAGCAAAACCTGATAGGTAAAATTGTATTGAATGCCGTTGTCATCCACCAAAAAGCCTGCTTCTGACAATGGTGCGCCTGCTTTGATTTGATACGGTAGTTTTGATTGACAAGACGTAAGCCAAGCGGCATCTAGATGGGCTGCTTGCTCAGGACCAGCGTGGAAGGTCACCGTCCCGCTGATCGGCAGCTGTTGCAGCACATTTTCAGCAAATGACTGCAGCTCTTCTGGCGTCCAGGCAACCATTTGTTGATACGCTTGCTCAAAAAGTTGTGTCAGGTATTCGTTTTGTTTCACCATTTGCTGCTGCTTAGCGGCACTTGCTTGGCGATTCAGCGCTTGCTGATAATTTTTTTCGGCTTGCTTTTTTGCTTGCTGGGCACGAAGCTGCAAGTCCGACTCTTTTTTCGCCCAGTCACGTGCCATCGTTTCACTGATCCTAGCACGTTCAGCGGCAGCCAAACGTTCCCGTTTTGTCTGCGCTTCTTGGTCTAGTTCAGCAATCATTTTGTCGATTGCATCCATACCTTCGCCCCCTTTAAATCGTTCCTAAAAGTAAGAAAGAAATAACAAAGCCTAAGATGGCATACATCTCAACCATTACTGAGAACATGACTCCTTTAAAGAAATGCTCTGGTTTCTTCGCTAAAATTTGAATCCCAGCTGCAGCGACCTTCCCTTGGGCCATTCCTGAGAATAAGCCAGTAAAGGCAACTGGCAGTGAGGCCATCAAGTACGCCATACCAGTCACTGTCGACATTTCACCACTTAAGCTACCATAGATCATAAACGCAATAACGAATCCGTAAAGTCCTTGCGTTCCGGGAAGCAATTGTAAAATCAAGGCTTGTCCAAACTTCTCCGGCTGATTCGTCGTTAAGGCTGCCGCTGCTTCACCAGTTTGGCCCACCCCTTTGGCTGAACCGATCCCAGAAAAGATCGTAGCGATCCCCATTCCGATAATTGCAAACACCATACCACCATTGTTATTAATTAAGTAATCAATCATTTATTGTCTCCTCCATTTTCTTTATCAAAATCAACGTATTTCTCACTTGGCTTAAAGGTTTCAAATTGGCGCCCCCCACCAGTGAAAAATTTTCCGAAAAACTCTACATATTGTAAACGAGCGGCATGCACATACGCACTCAGTAACGATAAAAAGATGTTTAAAGCTTGTAGGACAACCAATAAGAGAATGCCCACAGAAAAACGAGCGGCTGGCGGCAAATAGCCCACCAATAAGTTGAAGGCTGCTGCGATACTCCCACCAGAGATCCCTAATGCCATCAAGCGGCTATAGCTGACAAAGTCGCCGATGTAACTGGTCACACCGTACAAGTCATACAAGCCTAAAAAGAAGCCGCCCACTTTGGTTTTCCCTTTAAGAATTGGTACCACGATGATCAATAAGGCACTAAAGCCTGCTAAAATCAAGCCGACGGTTGTTAGTGCTGGGACATCGATCAAAAGATTGCCTGCGGCTGCCACTAAAAGACCACTCAAAAGTCCTAGCCACGCAAAACCTTCGTTGACTGCACCTAAAAGATCCTTTTTGCGGATATTTTCTTTGGCTGCTAAATAAAGGCCTGTAAACAGTTGGATGCCACCAAAAATCATGGATAGACCAAAGATCGCCATAAAATCTTCGGAGGGCGATAAAAGTTGGAAGGGCAATGTAGCACCAAAGAAGGAGCCGTAGATTGCGCCCCAAATCATAGTTGGCACAGACAAAATCTGGAACAATTTCAGAAACCGTTTGGTCCCTTTGGGCAAACGCAAGGCGTGTAGCCCAATCGTGGTCGCGACAGCCATTAATGCACCATAACCTAAGTCAGCCACCATCATACCAAAGAAAACATAGTAAAAAGGCGTCATCCATGGGGTTGGATCGATCTCATCGTATTTTGGCAAGCTGTACATTTCCGTCAACATTTCAAAGGGTTGAATAAACGAGGCGTTTTTTAGCTTCGTTGGCACTTGATTGGCAGCGATCTCCTCTGCAGTGGGTTCTTCAAATGAATAGTAAATCTCGTTGGCAAAGGATTCTTGGATCATTTCCGCCACTAACGGCTGATCCTTTTCTTCGATCCAGCCGCGCAAGAGGGCAAAGGTCTGACCAGCTGCTAAGCGCTGTTGCATCATTGCCCGATTCTCACGAGTCAAAAACAGTTCTTCCGCTTGCTGCAGCAGGATCAGCCGTTGTTTGTGCTGACTGATTTCTGTAATCAGTTCTTTGCGCTGCTGCGTCAAGGAAGTCAAGGCTTGTTTCGTATTTTGCAAAACCACTTTTGGTGATTCGGATGTCAGGCCAGTTTCTTTCTTCACCCCATATCGGTGAAACAATTGGAACACTTGCTCTTCGATCGCTGTTAAAAACAGGCAGCTGAAATTGACTTTTTTGGGTTCAGAATAGATCACTTCGATATGAACCTCTTCCAATTGACGCAAGGCTTCAGCTAGATCTTCCCAGCGTGGACCTTCGACACTCCCAGCAAAAAAACTTGTATGTGCAGGCGCTTCGATCTCCAAGGGTACGTCAAGATTTTGCCATTGTGTCGCCCATTCTTCCGACTGCGTCGCTGCTTCGATCGCTTCGATCGTCTCTACCCAGCGCTCCTGCAAATTCTCGACTTCAACCAGCTCCGTTAATGCTGCTGCTTCATCGAAGCTTGTTTCAAAGTCCGACAGCCGCAAGGCATCTCGTTGCCATTCCGTGCCTTTTTTCGCATCACCATTTTGACGAATAAAGCGGATCGCTTCTTGCAGTCGACGAATCATTGGTTGATGAGAAGCACCTTCTGGGGTGGCTCCTGCAAAAAATTCCCGCAGCCAAGTTTCGTTCGCTTCCTGCTCAAATACGTTCTCGATTTCAACAAACTGCATCGTTTGCAGCTTCGTCAATAACCTTTCTTGGTAGTGCTTCGGGGTGATCAACGTTAGTTTATTTAGTTTGGTTACTGCCATAAGTCCCGATCACTCCTTCAACGATCTGTTGAACCGCTTGTTCTTGGAAGCTTTGCATATTTTTTTGGTAACGATCTAACACTTGCTGGTTCTCTTTTGCCAGCTGCTGCTTTTGTGCTGCTAGTGACTGTTGCAACTGCTCTTCGATTGTTGCTTGTTCTTGAGCAAGCGCCTCTTCCAAAGCGGCTGATCGCTCTTGCAATGCTTGTTGCTGCTGTGCTTCTTCCGACTGCAATTCTTTTTTCAAAGCGCGCAATTGCTGTTCATTGGCTTCTTCTGCTTCTCGTAAACGAGTCAAAGCTTCTCTCATCGATTCCCCTCCTATAATGATTTGTATTCTCAACTGAAAAATAAACAAAAAAAGCATACCTCACGAAGAAGTATGCTGATATGAAAAAAGGCCAGCATTCCTCCAAGAATGTTTGCCTCACCCCTTGGCAAACCTGATCCTTGAAGCATAAAAAATGCTCAACCTTTGTCTATTTTATTTTTCAATTCCTGAACTATTATAGCAAAAAACGGCGTTCTATTCAAGTGAAATCATCTTTTGTGAGAAAAAAGTGCTTTTCACCTATTACTGATTCACTTGCTACCTACCCAACTTTCCACCTAACATTTGCCAGGGATCGGATTGTTCTTACTAAATTGAAATCGGTCAAAATCAATTTAAGACTTAGAATGGTATGAATGAAGAACGTTGAGATTTTTTGAAAATGCTAGACATCATTTGATTGGTACCCAAAAGGAGATAACAGTTCCAACAACCCATTCGATCCCTGACAAATCTTAAGTGAGAAGTTCGCTTATTTCGCTTCTCTTTTTATCGGTGGCAGCGGTTGGCCCTTTTCTTCACAAATGAAATAACCGCCTCGATAAAGGCATGTGTAAATTTTACCTGGTTCCATTGTTAAAGGAAGCCCATTTTTTAAATACATCGGTTTTCTTTCCATTGTGTTCACCTTGTCTTTCGTGGGAAAATCAGTCAAAATAAAAAACAACAGCTATTTCTAATCTTATCTTCAAGATTACCAAAAAATAAATCAATTTTCTAGTTTTTTAATCAAAATATCGCAACTCTATCGATTATTTTATATAAAGATGGAGATTTAACGAAGTGTGTGTGTAAAGAATGAACAGGAGGAAAAAAGGATGTCAGATGAACGTTGGTTTCAAATTAGAAGAAAGCGAAACATCGAATTGGTTCTTTGTCTGCTTGTCGTCCTGCCGATGGTCTATGGCTTATGGTTTCAGCTCGCTTTTTTGATCCACTACATGTCGTTTTTGTTTCTGGTAGCTGTCTTCACTGCAATCTACGAAGGAATTCGTTGGATCTGGGCTTTTATTAGAAAAAAAAGCGTGAAAAAGCTTGGCTCTGCTATAATAAATGAAACGAGCTGAGAGGAGTGCTTCTATGAAACGAATCATTATGGCTTGTGACTTACAACATGCCCCCAAAACTTCACAAGAATCCGCCCTTTCTTTTGAGCCTTTTCTCCCGAATTCTCGAAATGTCGCAGAGCTTTTTTATTCCGCCTATCATGAAACGACAGATGACGAAGGGGAATCGCTTGCTGACTGGCAAAGAGAGCTGAGAGAGACCGCTGACGGAAAATACGGTCCCTTGATTCCAGGGCTTTCTTTTCAGTTACAAAAGGATGATCATCCTATCGGTGCCGTAGTAACCAGCACGTTTCAAGAGCTTCCCCTGCTATTATTTGTCGTTATGGGCGCAGCCTTTAAAGGCAACGGCTTATCCAAGTTGCTGATGAAGGAAGTGATCCAACGAGCAAAAGGCATGGGACTCACTCACCTTTACCTGGTAGTAACGGTTGAAAACCAGCCAGCCTACAAGCTGTATGAAGCATGCGGTTTTTCTTTTGCAGGTGAAAGCTGGGCAGATCTTTCCCCTTAGCTATGCTTGCAAGTTATCTAAGTCATTTTCTACTATTTGAAAAGGAGCTTCCAACCAATGAATGAACGACTAGCTGCTGCGATCCAACTTCGGGCTGAAAAAAAACTGCAACAATCAAATGAACAATTGATTCAATTAGCTGCCGAAAATCCCCAAGATGCCTTTGTGCAGTACCAAACGGCTTGGAGTTATGATCTTTTAGGGGAAGAACAACAGGCAATTCCTTATTATGAACAAGCAATCGCGTTAGGGTTATCAGAAAACGACTTGCCAGATGCCTACCTAGGTCTAGGCAGCACCTATCGTGCCCTCGGCAATTATCAAAAAGCCGAAGACGTGTTTTTACAAGCGATGAAGCTATTTCCAAAAAATCATGCTTTGCAAACCTTCTATGCCATGACACTGTTTAATCTCGCCGAGTATGAGCAAGCCACTAAACGATTATTGACCCTGCTTGCCGAAACCTCTAGCGATCCAGACATCCAGTCTTACCGACAGGCACTTTTGTTTTATGCGGATAAACTCAATGAGACATGGGCATAAATATACCCTATGAAGCAGCTCCTCCGCTCCCTTTTCTCGTAAAAGGGAGTCTTTCTTTTGGATATCTCGCGATCATCCTTTGCTACCACCGACTGTCCTTTGAACCTTTTCCTCCAAGCAACGCTACCCATCATTATCGAATTTTTCGATAAAAAACCAGTTGACGGCTCTCAATAAATCTGTTAGTTTATCTATGTTTTTTTAATAACAGATTGGAGGAATGACTATGCCCTTTATTGTCTATTTTTTCCTATCCTTATTGATCATTTATATTCCGACACCAACCCTTTTGCTGTTTTTTCAAAAACTCGCCTCGCAGCATGACAATCTGACGGCTTTCAGTAAACTTTTTCTATTATTGATGATCTTGCTAGATTATTACTTAAGCTATTATTGGTTAAAAAACTGCAAGGTCAAAAAAGCGCATTACCTTTATTTAGTCTTTGTCAATGTCTTCGAATGGCTGATCCACTTCTATCTTTATTCACGATTTGAAACGATCAATCTACTAGTCATTTTGTTGTTCCAGACTGTGCTTTTGTGCTGCATGGTCTTCTTCCCATTGTCGGAGAAGTTCCGACGTTTCTTATTTACATAGTCAGTGAGAAGAAGGGTTCACAGTTTTCGGTTTCCTTGATACACTATCCTTATCCATTTGCGAAAGGAAGTGCGCGTATCCACACACCGGAACAAGCTCTTGAAGGCTATATTCAAGCAACCAATACCCACGATTTTCGTCAAGTCCAGCCATTCATTGGAAAACAGGCGATCTATTACTTTTCTGATGCAACCTGTCGAACACCTACGGAAATTTGCCAGTATTTTGAGAATGCTTGGGACTTAATCAAAGACGAACATTATCATATTTCAGATGTGCAATGGCTCCACAAATCTGCTCAATCCGCAGTCTGTCTTTATACGTATCACTATGAAGGTTTTCTGAATGAAGAATTTATTGAAGGCTCGGGTAGAGCCACAAATGTTTTTGAAAAGATCGAAGGAAACTGGGTTTTGGTCCACGAACACTTAAGCTCCTCAGTTACCCCCTAGCCTACGTCATGATTTAAACGATCACAAGAACTGATTTACATTGCAAACCACCTTTGTTACGATTGATAAAAAGGATGTGTTGTGATGTCATTGATCGTCTTGATTGGCGCACAAGCCGCAGGGAAAATGACTGTGGGAAAAGAACTGGAAAAACGATTGGATGCAAAGCTTTTATTCAATCACCAGACCATTGATCTTTTTGCGAACTTTCTTGGCTATAGCCCCGCAGCATTCGCTTTGTCTAATCAAACACGGATCGAACTCTTCAAAGCCTTTGTTCAAAATGAAGCCAATAATACGACAAAATCAATCATTTTTACGGTCTTGATTGATTTCGATCAAGCGGGAGATTTAGCTTTTTTACAAGAGATCGCCCAACTATTTACCGATGCCCAGCAAAAGGTCTATTTTATCGAATTAGTGGCTGATATTGAGGAACGCTTAAAGCGCAATTGCCATGAGGACCGTTTAGCCGCAAAGCCGTCAAAAAGAGCGCTGGCTTTTTCTAGAAACGAGCTTTTGTCTTCGTTTGAAAACTATCGTTTAGAAAGCCTGCCACAGGAATTAACTACCCTTTTTCCAACGATTCCTTCGCTGAAAATCAACAATACCCACTTATCACCTGATGAAGTGAGTCAAACAATTATTGCCCATTTTTCCTTGACTTAAGTGCCAAAGAAACGCCATTCTCAAGATTTGCTTCAATACGAAAATGTCTATTGACTTTGACGCTGCGTCAAGCGGTATCCTCTAATTAAGAGGAGGTGTCAAAATGAAAGTTTATGTTATGCCAATGTTTTATCAATTGAAGACAAAAGATATTGAACAATCATCAAAATGGTTTGCAGAAATCTTGGGGTTCCAGTCATTGTATCAGTTTCGCAATCAAGAAAATCAAGTGACGATGGACCATCTGCGTCTTGCTGACTACCAAGATTTGATGCTGATTGCCGCAGACTCGTTCACTGTTGGCGATGGGGCAATTTTGAATGTAGCGATGATTGATCTTCAGAATATCGCTCAGAAAATTCCCGAAAAGTGGATCGTGGAACCTTTGATGGAAAAGCCTTGGAATGCCTTTGAAATGACCATCAAAGACCCCCACGGTTATTTGTTTACCCTAACAGAGGCGATAAGAAAAAACGAATCAGACTTTCAAACCTTGATGGACCAAACCAAGGATTACTTACAATAAAAAGGAACCGAGTAAGAAGGATGGCTTTCTTACTCGGTTCTTTTTCTCTTTGTATTACCAGCTATCTAATACATATATTCTTATAACACAAAGAGAATTATTACTCATATAAAACAAATAAAAAGAACACGGTTTATTTATTTTGAATACTTTCATTGTTTTTAATTCTGTTCAAATATATAATGGTTTTATCTTAATAAAAGGAGTGACGTAATGAACGTAAAAATAATTTCAAGTGGTTTTTCTGAAAAATCCTTTGAGAATAAAGTCAACCAGTATTTAGACTTTATTCAGGATAATGGTTTAAAAATTGTTGAGATTCAGTATCGCCCAAGTTTTTACGGCTATTCTGCCATGATCATCTACAACTGATCCTATACAATTCCTAAATCAGTGTAACGAATGATACACATCCCCCAAACGAAATTTTATCAACACCATATTTATTCACACCGACTTGAGAACATGTTACACTAAGCGAAAAGGAGGATTTCCTATGGAAAAGAAATCGCAGCTTCCGTGGTACAAGCGCAAAAAGTTCTACCTTCCAGTTGCCGTCGTCCTCGGCGTGATTGGGGTTCTTCCCAGTCTCGTCTCTCTTTTCGGGGTATCGATCGATGATGAATTCAATCCTGATTACTATTCTGATCCGAATGAACCAATGTTCAAGAAAAAACAAAACTGACTGTTGGGATGCCGTATGCAGGTTTTTTGACCAACAAAAAAAGAGCAATCACTCGCTGTTGTGTTTGCTCCTTTTTTAAAAGGGATTCGGCAGACCTACGCACCTTGACAGGGTAAGCTGTTTGGGGAGAGGGCGTTTGAATGCGCGAATGAACAGTAACTTATTACGTGAAACCACTTATACTTTTTTCCTGTTAAAAAATCAATTGCTAACCAATCACAAAGGATCGATTATTTGAAGAAAGAAAAAACGTTAGCCATTAGTTCTACAACTTCCCAGGGAAAACTAAAAAAATCAAACATCCATTTCTCCTCCTTTAATTGACTTTCTTCAAGTTTACCCGCAAAATAAAGCTGTAACATATTTGGACTATTTTTCCGTCCACTTTTTTTAGGAGGGATTTTTTGAAGGCCAATGACTTGTTAAAAGAGTTACGAACGGAACGAAATATCTCACAGCGAAAATTGGTTGAGAACATTTCAGAACGCAGTACACTGGCAACCTTTGAACAAAAAGGGCACCGCATCGCCTTTGATATTTTGCACCAGTATTTGGACCGCTTAAATGTCACTTTGGAGGAATTTGAGTATCGCTTGGATGACAATCAAGTCAGCGAGAAAAAGCAGCTATCCAAACAGTTGACCACCGCTTACTATGAAAGCAAGTATTCTGAAGTCCTCTCTTTGATTAACAAAGCCCAAGCGCTGTATAAAACCACGAAGGATTTCTTCTATTATGTCCTGTATAGTCAATTCTTTTTGATTTTAGAGAAAAAAGGCGTGGTTACCGACGAGGAAGAACGGTGCATCATCGAAGCGACCATCAAGAAATACTTGGAACGCATCGACACGTGGGGAAAATTTGAAATCTCCTTATTTACCAATCTGCTCTTCCTCTTTTCTGACGAGTACATCTTGTATCAAATGGAACACCTGAATAAAAAAATTTTTTACAGCAATGCGTTAAGTATCAATTATCAAATCTACACAAAATTGCTGACGAATGCGGCTTTCTTGTTTATCGATCGCAAAAAACCTGCCGAGTTGGCGCATGTGCTGACGTATCTAGCCGATCACCTGCCGCCGGACAATGATCGTATCCGCTTGATGATTCGTTATTTCGAAGGCATTTACGCCTTGTTTCAAGGAGATCGTACGCTGGGAATGGCCACGATTGAAAAAGCATTGGATTATCTGCGTTTTATTGGGCAAGAAGCCTTTGCCAAAGAATTAGAGGCACTGGCTCAGAGTATCTAAAAAAACCTGCTGCTTCCTCTCAGTAAGAGAACGACTCTCTTACACGGAGGAAACAGCAGGTTTATTTTTTTCTTAAAGTACATGCAATGCTTCTTTCCAGAGCAAGACCCGTTTGACAGAAGCATTCAAATCAGCTTCTAAATAGCGGCCATCTTCAACCGCTTGTACCACAAAAGGAATCTGTTCTTGGTAGGTAGATGAGATCACTAGATCATTTCCCGCCTGCAACGCCTGTAATGCGGCTTCTTTTTGCGGAATGAACTCAGAAAGTCCTGCCATATCCAAGTCATCCGTCATGATGACCCCTTCAAAATGCAATTCATTTCGCAGCAGCTCATGCACGGGTTTTGAAATAGAGGCGGGTACGGTCTCATCGATACTATGGACGATCGTATGGGCGACCAAAATACTATCGGCACCAGCTTTGATCCCTGCGGCAAAAGGCAGAAAATCCGTTTCCCGCAATGCAGATAGCGGGCGGTCATCGGTGACGATTTCGACATGCGAGTCACGATTGTTGCCATAACCAGTAAAATGCTTCAAGGTTGACCCAACGTGGTGTTTCTGTAAAACATGAACCACACGTTCTACAAATGCACTCGTGCCCTGCGCATCCATGCCAATGGTTCGGTCGTAGATAAAGGACTGCGGATCAGTGGAAACATCGGCAACGGGAAACAGCCCGGCATTGATGCCATACGCTTTTAAAATTTCCGCTTTCTTTGCTGTATCTTCTTCGATCGCCGACCATCCACCTTGAGCATACAGCTGTTGTGGTGAGAGAAAACGCTGATCCGTAAGGTTTGGATTGCGGCTGATGCGACTCACTGTTCCCCCTTCTTCATCCATACCGATCAACAGCGGAATGGCGCTGGCTGCTTGGTAATCTGCAATTTTGTTTTTTAAGCTCTCCGCCGTCTCATTTTCGGTATCACGGCCGAATAACAGATAGCCACCAAAGTGATACTTTTGAAGCTCTTCGATTTGATTGCTTTCAGGTACACGGACAAAAAACAATTGCCCGACCTTTTCCTCCAAACTCATCGTAGCGATTTTTTCTGCTATTGCCTCTTCTGACTGTTCTTGCGCGGAAGTTGAAACAGAAGTTGACGTGGAAACTGAGGTGGTTTCCTGACTTTCCCTGCTTTCTTCCTTTGTTTCGTCCCTCGAGCTGATTTGCTGGATCACGGCTGACTCCTCCGTTTGCTGTTTTTGCTGTTCTATCAACCACTTCATCCCTCCCATTGCTACTAAGATCAAGAAAAGAAACAGTCCCATAGCGAGTCCTTTTTTATTCATAGGTTCCCCTTCCCCTCTAAACAAGTTATTGAGAATGATTAAGCCAATCCTTAGAAAGAAAAAAGTGAACCACTGACGAAATATTCGCAGATGATTCACTTCAATGGATGTTATCGTTCTTTTTTACTCGTTAAACGAACCGTCGGATCAGCCGTTTGTATGGTACCGCACGCCCTACGATGTAAATCAACGCAGTTTGTATCGGGAACATGATGACTGCTTTTAGCAAGCGGACCGACCAGATCGCCCAGCTTGTCAAAGGAATATTCAGCATCATAGCTAACCAGATCGGTGTTAAGATCAAGGTTATTAAAAGTGTATTTAACAAGACGACCATCGCCGCTCGTTTTAATGTGACTTCTTTCCGATAGAAGAAGTAGCCATAAATCAGTCCACCAACAAAGGCATTGATGGTAAAGCCAAAAAAGTAGGCTGATTTTGGAAAAATCACCATTCCTGCGATATCAGCTAATGAGGAGCCAACTGCTGTCCAAAATGGACCAAACAGCATACCCATGATCAGCTGGGGTACAAAGGAAAATGTGATTTTGATATAGGAAGTTTCAAACCCCAAGATTTGCGACAAGACGACCATTAAGGCAATCAAAAGTCCCATGACCGCAATCATGTGTGCATCGACTTTTCTTTTCATAGCGAGCATCTCCTTTTAGAGTTGCTACAAATTCATGCAGCGAATGCGAAAATAAAACCGCGAACGAATGCTCGTTCTTCGTCCGAAAGGCAACATCCCATCCTTTCAGCACTTAACGCTTTATTTCCTACTCTGATTTTTATTAGGTATTGCTACCCAGACACACTATAGCATACAAGCGCGGACTGCTACAATTTTTCTTGCTTATTTTCTTGTACAAACTCTGCCAATGTTCGCGTTTCGTTTTTGTGTATCAAAAAAACGCTTTTCTCACGTGAATGTTTCTGCCACCAGTAAGTGAGCAGCAAACATTCTCAAAAAAAGCGTTCATTCCTGTTTCTTGTTTCCTTTCAAACCTTATGACAATTTACCCAATCAGATTGTCATTGATCAATACCGATTTGATGTCGCGTAATTGATGATCGATAGCAAGCTGTTCATGGGTCATTGTTGCGGTGACCTCTTTCATGGCATGCATTTCTTCATTCAATTCGTTGATATTCGTTACTAATTTGTTCAATGCTTCAATAATCAATTGATTGTTATCCATGGTGAAACACTCCTTTTTGTAATGGTTGAGGTTAGTCTTCTTCGTTGATTGGCTGCTTCATCGTACCAACGGCGGCAACTGCGCGTTTCGTTTTATAAAACAATTTGTATAAAACAAGAACGACGACTGGGATCAGTCCGCATAAGATGTAGATTTGCGAATAATCAAATAGACCGTGTAAGCTTCCTAGTGCATAGGGACCTACGCCTAAGCCGAGATCCAGCCCGATGAAATAAGTGGAGAGCGCTACGCCGACTCGGTGAGGATCGACTTCTTTCAGACAGACGGCTTGGCCATTGGACATGAAGGTGCCATAGCCCAAGCCGACAAAGCAACCCGCAAGCAACAACATCCAGCTGTTACCAGTAATACTCAATAAGAAAAGACCCAGGGTCAAGAATAGAAAGCTAGGATACATGACCGCATCTGCGCCATGACGGTCAAAAAGTTTGCCCGTCATTGGTCGAGTGAAGGTCACAGAAAGTGCATAGACGATGAAGAAAAAGGCACCGGCCGTTTCTAACCCAAGGTCACTAGCATAGATCGACAAGAAGCCGAGAACACTGGAATAAGCCAGTCCGATCAAAAAGGCAATCCCAGAAATGAAAAAGACTTTTGGTTCGACAAAACTTTTGATGGACCATTTTTTTAATTGTGCTCTGTGTTCTTCCGTCAATGGGATGTTTTTGACTGGGAACCAGAAACACGCGATGGCTGTTGCGATTGATAAGAGGGTTGCTAACCAAATAATGAAATCAAAGCCGACCGTCGGTAATAATAGCATGCCAATAAAAGGTCCGACTGCCGCTGCTAAACTGGTACTTAATCCATAGTAATTGATCCCTTCCCCATGTTTGGAAGCTGGGATATAAGCGGTGACGATCGCATTAGCCGCAGTCGAGACGGCGCCGTAAGCAAAGCCATTGAAAAAGCGCACGGTATCTAAAATATAAATGTTGACTGAGACCAAATAAGCAGCGGTGGTAATGACATAAAACAATATCCCCCAGCGCAAAACGGCTTTACGACCAACTAATTCTAAAATTTTCCCAACATACAAGCGAGCGATCAAGGTCCCGATAATGTAGATCCCCGCTGCCAAGCCAGCTTGTGCAGTGGATGCCCCTAACTCCTGTGTGGCAAATTTCGCGGTGATGACGACAAAACAATAATACACGAGAAAGACGATAAAATTGATCAAGGTAATCGTGATAAACCCTTTGTTCCATAGTTTTTCATTTTTAGTTGACGGCAACGAGCTGACGACTCCTTCTTGATTGGTTTCCCTATCTGACATGTTTCTTCCATTCCTCCTGTTTGTGCTGTGATGCGTTTTACTATACCGAAACTTCCTCTGCTTGAAATGCGCTTTTGCTGTTAAAAAAGAGCATTAACAAGAAACATTAACATTTGTTATTGCTTTTTCACCAGAAATGTCTTTTAATGAAGCATGAATAGAGGAAATTTCAGATTTTTTTCAGAAAATGTTGGGTTGGCATGAAGTGAAGGAGTAACGTGGGTGGAGAAACAGATATTACGTGATTATTTAGAAAAACAAGCAATACCGGTCGTTATCCGTAAGAAAAAGAGTTACTTGACATATGAAGGCATCCCGGATCGGTACGTCTATATTTTAAAAAAAGGCATCATCAAAACTAGCGTAGTGACCCATGAAGGGCGCGAATTCAACTTGCGCTATTTGACGGATTTTGAGATCGTCTCTTTGTTTAAAGACGAATCCTCTCAAGAAGTCGAAGCCCCTTTTAATGTGCGGGTTGAATCAGAAGAAGCCGAATTATACAAAATTGTGCGGGATCAATTTTGGGCAGATGTCAATCGTGATCGCCTGCTGCAGGATTATGTCAAAGAGTATTATCGAAGAAACTTGATGGATACGATGAAAAAGATGCAGCAAATGCTGATGAACGGCAAATTTGGTGCTGTCTGTACCCAAATCAATGAGCTGTATGAAACGTTCGGAATCCAGACAACAGATGGTGTCTTGATTGACTTTGAAGTCACCAATGAGGAGATCGCTCGCTTTTGCGGCATTACCTCTGCCAGCAGTGTCAATCGAATGATGCAAAAATTACGAGAATCTGGCGCCCTAAAAAGTGTCGATCGCAAACTATTAGTGACAGATATCGACTTTATTCGGGAGAATATTATTTATTGATTTTAGTGTGAATGAGTTATAGATGGAAACTAAATAGTAAAAGCATATAAAATGACAGGCACAACACTGCAATGAGCAAACTCATCATCGCTATGTTGTGCCTTGTATGGTATTTGTGTATCGCTGTATTTACTAATCAGTTTCTCAGTAGATACAAGATTCGTTCTTTTTCGATAAATGTTCCCCGATACTTCCAGCAGGATGCCATTTTAAATAAGTCTGAACATCTAATTGCTTTTCTTCCTGCAGTAATATGGATAACTCTTGGATAACCATCATCTGAGCAAGAATCGAAGCTCTTGGCGGTTTGTTTAAATCATCCCCTTCCCTCACTACTTTTACAGTGATCGCATGTGTCGATAACTTAGCCATTGAAGAAGATGCATTACTAGAGATTGTTATAATCTTGGCATGATTATTTTTTAGCACTTGCAAAGTAGCAATCATTTCTTTCGTTTCTCCACTGTTTGAAATAGCGATCACTACATCATTTTCAGCAACCTGCCCACTTGAACCATGTACCGCCTCCGTACCATCCAAATAGTATGCAGGTGTACCAGTGGATGACAATAGTGATGCGCCATAGGCAGCAACATATGAAGGTTTTCCGATTCCTGTTAAATGAATACGTCCATTCTGCAATTCACATCCCAATATTTCTTGGACAACTTTTTTCAAATCAGAATCATTCACGTTGCGAATCACACTGTTTATTGCCAGCTGGGCACTTTCTTTGTATTCCTTCAGCATCGTTGTTCACCTCCCTAAATTCTTATTTGTTCAAAAATACTATACTCCTTTACGTCCATTGGAGTTGTTTGGTAGTAAAAACGAATACCGTTTTTCTGTAATTCGCGTATTTTCTGCAAATCTTTATCATCATAATAATAATCTAGCTTCCTAATCAAAAACCTACTTGCTGGATATGGTACTTGTACTTCTCTAAGCGGATAGCCGTTTTGATAAGCGGAATAAACATCAGAAATTTTTTTGAAAAGTAATATGATATTTATTTTTCTCGCATCGGTATCCTTCTCTAATTCTTGATGAAAGGCTAATAACTGATCTGCAGAAAGGATCTTTACATTGATTGTTGAAGGTAAAGATAACTGAAATACTTGTTCGAAAAAGAGATCTCCTTTACTTTTTTCATCAACGATAATAATTTGACTCGCATTGACAAACCTGCTCCAATTTAATGCTACTGTCGCATGAAGCAATCGATTATCGACACGAACTAACTTTACTTTCCCGCTCATAGCTGTCCACCTGCCTGCTCTTGCTTTTGATCATTCTTAAACAGCTTAGAAAGCATGTAAAAAAGAACTTTCCCTTGAAACGTTCCCCTTATATCAAGTCCAAATTGTTCCTCGTATTTCTTTAGCTTATAAACGAGTGTGTTCTTATGAACAAAAAGTTTCTCTGCAGCCTGTGTGACATTATAGTCTGCTTGAAACAAACCGTCGGCAATCATCACCATTTCATCAATCTCACTTGTTGAAATAGTTTCGTAGTAATAGTTAAAGGTTTGATTTACTTTACTTTCAATTAAATATGAAACAAAAAAATCAACTTGATAGTCTTCAAAAAAGACAGTTTGATTGACCGCTATTCTTTTTTGATGGGTTAGCCACAAGCAAGCCTCATAACTCTGTTTATAATAGGAGAGTTTATTTTGAACAGATCCTACATAATACCTGCACTCTGCGAGTCCCCAATCTTTTAATTCCTCAATAAAGGAAGTAATTACTTCTTTTACCATTCCCATCTTGATTGATTGAGGTAAGGTTTTAAAAAGTAGGAGCCTTTTTGAATCTAATAGTGCTAGAATCGTTCCTTTATGCTCTGTTCGATATTTCAGACGTTTCACTTCTTCTGCTTCAAACCCTCGGTTACTGCATATCAGTACTGCCACTCGTGGAAGCGTCCAGTCAATTTTCATTTCCTGCATCAATTCTTTTGTCGCTTGCAATTCCATCTTCTCTTCATCAAGCAATAATTTGATAAGCTGTTCGTCTAAACTAGCATTCATCTGTAAAAATTCGTCAGCTAGTTCATATTCTATTCGAGTAGCTAAGGACTGTGCGAGTAATCTACCGACAATTTCAATTTCAGAGTCTTCACTATAGACCCAAAGATAACCAAAATTCTGCTTTTTAACATGAACTTTGAATAAGAGATTTCTCTTATCAGCGCTATGCAAAGGAATAATATTTCCAATCAAATTTTTTTCACTGCTGAATTTGATCCTTCCAGAATCATCTAGCAAGCCGATTACGTAATTGCGGTAGTCTTTGACGACTAAAATAAACTCATAAAAGATTTGTTCTAATTTCACTCTCGTCACCCTGTTTCATGAAATAATAGGTTTTAAACATTCTACCATTTTTGCAACAGTGTCTTGCTAATACTATAAAATATTTTGATTGCGAAATTCCTCAATCAACGTCTGGACTTTGTTCTGATCATCTGCGCTTAGTTCATTTACAGGTTTTCTTGCTGGGCCTACTTGTGCAATGCCTGCTTGTTCTACGGCATACTTCAATACCGAAGGAACACTTCCAAGAGGCAAAATACTTCTTAGTGACTCTATATGTTTTTGATAGTTTCGGGCTTTTGTCTCATTGCCTTCTCTTAAAGATTTATCTAACTGAACAAGGCTTTTTGTTAGAAGATTGCTCGTTCCTGCAATAGCTCCTGATGCGCCTAATTGATACCCATCACTAATTTTCGAATCTGATCCCACTAGAACATCGATACCAGTTTCTTTGCCTACTGACAGAAATGACTTTAATGTTTCTAAGTCCCCACTACTGTCTTTGATTGCTTGAATATTCCCGACAGCTTTAAACTCTTCGAGCAAGGAGGGAGAAATATTGCAGCCTGTATTCTTGGGAATGTTATAAAGAACGATAGGTATTCGAACCGATTGTGCAATCTCTTTAAAATAACCCAGTAATTCTTGTTGACTCGGTGTAATGAAATAAGGAGTGACAATAGATAATGCATCGACTCCTAAAGCTTCGGCTTCTTGGGACAGCCAGACTGCTTCTTTTGTTGCGCATGATCCAGTTCCAGCAAATACAGGAACGCGATGATCGGTTACTTCTACAACAAATTTTAGAAATGCTTTTTTTTCTTCCCTAGATAGTAGATGAAATTCACCATTGCTTCCTAAGGGAAAAATCCCTTGAACACCACAACTTATAAGATGCTCTATTAGTTCTTCTGCTGCCGAATAGTTAATCGCTTGTTCAGAATTTCTGTAAAAAGGGGTTAAAATTGGAGTGATGATGCCCTCGAACATAGTGTTAGTCCTCCTCAACTACTTGATTTGTATAGACAATGGCTTGCTGTGCCGATGCAATAAATTGCTGCATGATTTCAGTGTCTGACTGCTGATCCTTACTCATATACACATCAATGAATAACGGCATACTAAGTCCTGCGATTACATGGTGTCCATATTTTCTGGTTAAAACAGTCAACACATTTGATGGGGTACCACCAAACAAATCCACTAGAGCAATTGTGGTTCCAGACATTTTTCTTAACAAAGAATCAGCTTGATTCATAAAGTCTTCAAATGATTGTTGTGGAAGAAGTGAAATTGAATAAACATTTTCAAGATTACCTAAAATCATTTCTGCCGAATTTTTTAATTCTTCACCAAATTTTCCATGTGTTGCAATAATTATGTTCATTTCTTTCTCCTCTTTCATATATTACTGGAAATGATTAATAATCTTTTCTGCCGATAAATTACAGGTTCGTTTTTCTGCCTCTTCCGTTCGTGCACCTATATGAGAAGTAAGATAAAAATTATCAAGTGTTACTAATTTATCTCCACATTGCGGGGGCTCCTTTGAAAAAACATCAAAGCAAGCGCTGCGAATTTTACCCTGTGTCAAGGCTTCATACAAGGCTTCTTCATCAACAATTCCTCCCCGAGCCGTATTTATTAAGCAAGCACTTTTCTTCATTTTTTCAAATGCCGTCTGTGAGAACATGTTTTTAGTTTCGTCTACGAGAGGAAGATGTAAAGACAGATAGTCCGCATGTAAAAGTATTTCTTCAAATGAAGCCTCATTAACCGCTGATTTTTTTAATTCATTTTCTTTGATTGGAAGAATATCTTGAACGAGAACCTTCATTCCTAAACTCAAGGCAATTTCAGCTAATCTTTTCCCGATCGCTCCATAACCAACAATTCCTAAAACTTTGCCAGAAATTTCATATCCTGTCGGCTTGTTCCAAAAACCGTCCTTGACTTCTGCGATATTTCTATAGAGATTTTTCGCATCCAAAAACATCAATGCAGCAACATGTTCAGCGACTGCATTCGTATTTGTTCCCAAAGTTCTTTCTACGACGATTCCTTTCTCCTTGCAAAAATCAGTATCGATATTATCAATACCTACACCAAATTTGCAGATAATTTGTAGTCTGGGACAAGCTTCTAAAAATGAACGATCGATGTCGTCCACTCCCACAATTAACGCATCAGCGTCTTGGGATTTTTTTAGAAGTTCTTCTTTGGAATACGCTCTTCCAGTATCATTGTAATCCACGGTAAAACCAGCTTTTTCTAAAACTACTATTTCTTCTAAACCATAGGACGAAAAGCCTCTAGGCGTTATGACTAGCTTCATCTTGATTCTCCTTTATATAATTCCCAAAAATGTCAGTAAAATAGCAAATACCATTGTTACCAGAATGATCTGCAAATATTTTGGGCCGCGTTTAATAATATAAAAGTACATAGCCATTACTAAGAAAAACGGCAACATATTTGGCAAAATATCATTTAATAGCTCTTGTACTTTAACCGTCTCTGTGTCGCTGACAAATTCCAACGCTGTGGAGAAATTGACATAGGCTGCCGAAAGACAACCAATCATAAAGAGCCCAACAATACTTGCTATATCGATCACCTTTTTGATCATTCCAGAGTTTAAAATATTCAACACGGAATTCTTTCCAAATGTATATCCTTTGTTAAACAAAAGCCAAGACCAGCCAAACGACCAGGCAAGATAAATCAATCCTGGAATAAAAGCAGCAATAACTGAACCATTAAGAGCCATCGGAACAAAAATAGCTAATGGGATGGTTGCTACAATCCCTTGATCCACACTATCCCCAATACCAGCCAAAGGTCCCATCAATCCAATTTTTAAAGACTCGATGATTTCCGGTGTTATTTCTTCATTTCCATTTGCCCTTTGCTCTTCAAGAGAGATAACAATTCCATGAATTATACTTCCCCAGTCACAATTCGTATTAAACATTTGAACATGGCGTTGCATGGCAGCTTGCAATTCATCTGGATCATTTGCATATAGCTTTCTTAGAATCTTATTTAGAGAATAACTGAATGCTAATGCTTGCATCCTATCAAAACTAACAGGTACTTCTACTGCTAAGCACCATTTCCACCATGCCTTAAGCAGATCCATGCGGGTAATTTTCTTTTCAATGACTACATCTTGATTCATGCGTATTCCTCCTCATCAGAACTTTGTTTATATAACGAAGAAATCATTGCGATACATACAGCAAAAACGGCACCCGTCAGCATAGAAAAGCCCAAAACGGAATAAGCAAAGAAACCAATGACAAAAAATGGTAAATATTGCTTTTTCCCCATAACAACTAGCGTTAGCGCAAATCCTAATGCAGGTAGCATACCACCAGCATTTGAAAGTCCATTCATCAACCATTCGGGAATAATATTAATAAATGCTTGAACCACATTTGCTCCAAACATAGTCGCTACAAATACGGGAGTGAAATACAGTAAACCATTAGTCAACCAAGGAATGACGAATGAAAACAATGATAACCGTTCATATTGATGCTCAGAAACAAATTTATCCGCTTGGGTATTATAAAAGGAATTAATGGTTCTACGTACGTTATTTATCAACACACCCAGTACGCCAAAAGGAACCGCTAATGCAACCGCTGTGTTTGGATCTAGCCCATTTTGTAGAGCTGCAGGAATAGCAATACAAGCAGCTAAGGCACGATCACTGGGAATGTTTCCACCAGCCTCGATCCCTCCCATGTATAGAAGCTGGATCGTCGCCCCGTAAAGTAATCCAGCTGAAACATCTCCAAAAATCCAGCCAATCACTACTCCGAGTACAACTGGGTTTCTAAAAGCAAACGAAAAATAATACTGTGCTCTTCCCATTGCCAACCAATAAGTAAGACCTACTAAAATCGATGGTATCAACATTTTTTATTTCCCCCTAAGTCATAATTTTGCGACTGCTTTTTTTAGTGGTTCTGATGGATAATCTGGTGTGGTTTGCAAATAAATCGAAATCCCTTTCTTTTCTAAAGCCAAAAGTAGGTCTGCATCGGTCTGATCTAAAGTGATGGCATTATTCACTGCTTTTCTGCCCGGACCTCCGCCTAAACCACCAATTTGAATTTCTTTTAAATCTAAGCCATTCATCACTGTTTTATAAAGTTCTTGCACATTTTTAAATAAAAGCATAATCCGATTACGATCAAACTCCTTATTTTGAAAAGCAAGAACTGCCTGTTCGCTAGACAAAATTCGAATTTTAACACCTTTTGGCGCAGCCATTTTAAATACATCTTGCATAAAGGTATCTTGACTAAGCTGTGTATCAATCGTCACAATTTCATTAATGTCACATTGTTTAAGCCAACGGGTAATTACTTGTCCATGAATCAATCGAAAATCTACTCTTGTTAGTGCGATCATTTAAATCCCTCTTTTCGTATCTTTCTATTTGCTTCAATAATTTTGCAAATCTCTTTGGCATTTGTTTCGATTTCCTCAGATGAACCTTTCGTCAAAAGAGAACCAAAGCCGCAAACATCGACACCGTTTGCAAGCCAATCTCGCAAATTGCTCAAATCAATTCCCCCACTCGCTAGAATAGGCATATCAGGTAAAGGCGTCTTAAATACTTTGGGTAAACGTTCACCGTAAAAATCGGATATCGGAAACGCTTTAATAAATGAAGCACCTAAAGTCAATGCTTCAACCGCTTCAGTAAAGCTTGTACATCCAGGAGCATAAGGAATCTGGTATCGATTACATATTTTTGCGACTTCTTCACTATAATTTGGCGCTATGATAAACTGTGCCTCGTTTAAAATAGCATGACGAGCTGTTTCGCTATCCAGGACAGTCCCAGCGCCAACGATCAGCTTATCTTTGTATTTTTCACGTAACTGCCTTATCATGTTTCCAGCGCTATTTAACGTATAGCTCATCTCCATTACAGGAATTCCACCACGAATACAGGCTTCGGCAATTTCGCAAGCCCTTTCAAAACTCTCAGTGCGAACAATTGCTAGTGCACCAACTTCAAACATACTTTTTGCGATCATTGTTTTCTTCATCTTTCTCACCTCTGATTAGTATTTTTCCATAATTTCATCAGAAAGAATATATTCATTGCACACAAAAAAAATTGGATTTTTTGTGTGTCAAAGGATATTTAAGAACACAAATCTTTAAAGAATAAAAAAAAAACTCTGCTTCAACAGTTGAAGCAGAGTTTCACAAATGAATATTATTTTTTAAATAAACGTCACTGTTTCCGTCACTTCGATCGCTGGATCTAATGATTGGATCACGGGGCAATTTGGTGAAACGAGTTTTAGGCAACGGGTCGCTTTGTCATGGTCGGCTTCAGCGATTTTCGCATAAAACTGAATGTGGATGGCACTGACTGGTTGGGCTTTTTTGTTGTCGTCCCGGTCATAGCTGACTTCGATCTTTTCGATTCCTGCTGTGATTTTTGAATTCTCTAGGACGGATGCGTATACATAGCCGCCGCAAGCAGCGACCGCACTCACCAGCATTTGGACTGGCGAATAGCCTTTTTCCCGTGCTAATACCCAATTGCCAGTTGGGGTCGTCATTTCAAATTTGTCGCTTCCTTGATGGATCGTCAATGTTTCTACTGTCATCGTTTTTCTCTCCTCACAAAATGATCTGGTTCAACTTCGACCCATTCATACAATGGTGTCAAAGTAATCGTGCTTTGAATCTCCGTTTGTTCCATCGCACCTCTTGCTAACAAAGGATCAGCGATCGGCGCTGCTGCTAATAATTTCTTCGTGTAAGGATGCAGCGGATTGTCAAACAAACGGTCGGTGGGTGCCAATTCAACTAATTTCCCTTGATACATGACGGCTGTTCGGTCACTGATATGACGAATCACGGACAAGTCATGGGAAATGAACAAATAAGACAACGAAAACTCTTTTTGCAGACGCAGCAGCAATTGGATGATCTGAGCCTGAATGGAGACATCTAATGCCGAAGTCGGTTCATCACACAAGACGAACGCCGGGCGATTGACCACCGCACGAGCGATGCCGATCCGTTGCCTTTGTCCGCCGCTGAAACTGCGGGGCAGTTTATGGACATCATCACCCGTGATCCCGACGATCGCTAAGATTTCTTTGGCTTTCGCTCGGGCAGCATCTTTCGTTTCATGATACAACGGCTCCATCACCAGTTCAAGTGCCGTCATGCGGGGATTCAATGATGAATACGGATCTTGGAAAATGATCTGCATTTGCTGATACGCTGCTTTGCGATCTTCTGCCGTCAATGCTGTTAGCTCTTTGCCTTCGAAGAAAATCTCCCCGCTTGTTAAGGTCTCTAAATTTAAAATACTGCGTCCTAAAGTGGTTTTCCCACTCCCAGATTCCCCTACTAGCCCCAATGTCTCGCCCCGATGGATCGTTAGGCTGACATCTTCGACCGCTCGGACTTCACTGACAGTGCCGCGCCAGTTTTTGCTGCGAAAGGTTTTCGTCGCATGTTCTACGCGAATCAGTTCTTCCATTATTCTGTCACCTCCTGATTGCGCCAAACGCGATGGGTCTTAGATAACTGCGTTTCTTGCAACTCATCTGCCAATGTCTCATGATAGTCAAAGACTTTTAATTCGGCATGCTTGTCGCCTAAATGGGCCGCCTGCAATAATTGTTTCGTATAAGGATGCGCAGGTTGATAAAAGATTTCTTCTGTGGTGCCTTCTTCCACGACTCGACCTTGATACATCACTTTAATAAAGTCGCACATTCCTGCAACGACCCCAAAGTCATGGGTCACAAGGACGACGGAAAGCTGGTTCTCTCTTTGCAGGTTTTTGATCAATGCCAAAATCTGTGCTTGGATCGTCACATCTAAAGCCGTCGTCGGTTCATCTGCGATCAGTAATTTCGGTTGCGCCAATAAAGCCATGGCGATCATCACCCGCTGACGCATCCCTCCTGATAGCTCGTGGGGATATTGTTTCATACGTTGTGCTGGAAAAGGTATGCCGACTTTTTCTAACTCTTTGACGGCGATTTCTTGAGCTGCTTTTTTCGATACGTTTTGTGAGCGGCGAATCACTTCAATCAAATGATAGCCAATCGTACGCAAAGGATTCAACGAAGTCATCGGGTCTTGAAAAATCATGGCGATCGGTAATGTTCGACGATCGGTCACTGCTGCTCCTTCAAATGTATAACTGGCATAGTGATCGGTCACCTTATCAGGCAAAAGATCCATGACACTTTTCATGGTCATACTTTTGCCACTACCAGATTCGCCGACGATCCCAACCACTTTGCCTTTTGGAATCACTAGATCCAGCTTTTTGACTAACGGTTTCGGACCGGTTTTGCTGTGAAACGTCACATTCAACGCTTCGATCGCTAATAATTCTGTCTTCATCGGTCACACCTCCCTTTGCAAGACATGTTTGATCATGTCGCCGATGTTGTTGAAGGAATAGATGGTGAAAATAACAAAGAGCCCTGGAAGGATCGCCATGTATGGTGCCCGCTGCAAGCTGTTTTGCGCATTTTGCAACAGACTGCCCCACGAAGCCATCGGCTGCTGAATCCCTAATCCGAGGAAGCTCAATGCTGATTCGGTCATGATCGCCCCAGAAATACTTGCGGATGCCGCAACGATCAAGGTTGGCAGTACTGCTGGGAAAACATGCTTCACGATAATACTGAATGAAGAACGACCGATAAATTTTCCGTAAGCAACATACTCCCGTTCTTTCGCCGCTAACGTTTCACCACGAATCAAACGAGCGATGTTCATCCATGAAAACCCGCCGATCACAATAATGATCGTGGTTAGTCCAGGACGTAAAAAGACGCTCAAAACGATCACTAACACCAGCCAAGGAATCGATGACAACACATCGACGAGCCGCATCAGCAAATTATCGATCCATCCGCCAAAGTAGCCAGAAACAAGACCGACAAGGGTCCCGATAAACGTCGCAGTGATCATTGCCAAGACACCTACAAACAAGGACACCCGACCGCCGTAGACGACCCGAATAAAGTAATCCCGCCCCACTTCATCAGTCCCAAACAAATGAGCCCAGCTCGGTGGCTGTGACATGTTGCTGACATCCGTTGCATTGGGATCGATCGGGATCAAAGGTGCAACAAGCGACAAAATAATCAATAACGTCAAGAAAACGACAGAAAAAGTATAGATGGGCGAAGCAAGCATGACTTCACTGATTTTTTTGAAACGTTTCATTACTTGCTCCCTCCTTTACGGATACGTGGATCAACCACGGAATATAATACATCCGCTAACAAATTCCCTAAGATGACCAATGTTGCTGACAGCAGCATGATCGCCATGATCACAGGATAATCGAGGCTTTTCGTTGCACTCATCAAGTAAGGTCCGACGCCCGGCCAGCCGTAGATCGTTTCTGTAATGATCGCACCGGTAACTAACATCGGTAACGCCAAGCCGATTTGGGTGACAACGGGAATCAAAATATTGCGACTGATGTGACGACTGAAGATCTGCCATTTGCTGGCGTGGAATGCCCGTTGCACCATCACGTAGTCTTCTGATACTTGCTGAGTCGCTGATGCCCGAATATACCTTGTCAAATCTGGGAAGAAGGCGACAGTCAATGTGATATAAGGCAAAATAAAGTGCTGCAGAAAATCGCCAAAATCCCCTTCTTTGCCGACTGTATACATGCCAATGATCGGGAACATATTCAATAAGTAACCAAATACATAAATCAAGATCATCGCAAACCAGAAGGTCGGCACGGCGATCCCTAGAGATGCCACAGCGTCAATGATCCGATCCCAAATCTTTCCTTTGTTGGCAGCGGCTAACAGGCCTAAAATGATCGCCAGCAATAAAGCGGTCAAATATGCAGGGATCACTAGCCGCATCGTATTCGGGATCCGAGTCGCAAGTTCTTGTGAAATGCTGCTTTGAGAAACCAACGAAAAGCCAAGATTACCAGTAAGAACATTTCTGATCCAAAGAAAATATTGAACCAAAAAGGGTTGATCCAAGCCATAGCGCTGCCGCAACAGATCGATTTGCTCTTGTGACATATTCGGTGTCGTGATGGAATCGATCACATCATACGGGGCGATATGTATTAGTGAAAATACGATAAAAGAGATCACAAATAGCAAAGGGATTGCTTGCAATACTCGTTTTGCAATATATCGAAACATAATTGACCTTCTTTCTTTTTCATAGAAAAAAGCTGTGATAAAAAAGATTCCTCTTTATCACAGCCAATGGATTTACTTGATTGTCAATTTAGACATATCTTCGAATGTATAGATTGGGATCAAGCCTGCATCTTCTACATTACCAATTCGGTTATTGACCGCTAAGATTTTCTTGTTGTCAACGATTGGGTAAATGATCGCTTCGTCAGCAATGGCTTTTTGCAGATCATCGTACAATGCTTCACGCTTGTCTGTGTCCAATTCAACTGCTGCTTGCGCAAACAAATTGTCAATGGTTTCGCTATTGCTTTGGAAGTAGTTGGCACTGCCGCCAGTTTCGAATAAACTGCCGTATAAGTCAGGGTCATTCCCCATGATATACCCGCCAAGGAACAGGTTGTATTTCGTTGAATCAGGTTTTTTCAACTCAGTGAAGATCGCAGTACCATCGCCCCCTTCAAGGGTAACTGTAATGCCTGCTTGTTGCAATTGTTGTTGGATCAACGTAGCTTGGATCGTTTGAGCTGGGTCAGTTGAGTTGAACGCCAAGTTCAATGACAAATCAGTGACACCTGCTTCTTGTAAAAGCTCTTTTGCTTTTTCAGCACTTGTTTCATATTTCTCGACATCTTCGGTAACGTATGGATTGTTGGGTGGTAAGAATGAATACGGTGTTGCATAATAGTCTTCATCTAAATACGCTGCTTGATTTAATTCATCTTTGTTCAACGCATACAAGACTGCTTGACGAACCTTCACATCTTGTAATGCATCTGAATGAGTATTTAAGCCTAAGTATCCGATGCGGTTTTCTGTATAGGGATAAACAGAAATTTGCGTATCATCTAAGTCTTCAATATCTGAAGGCAAAACAACGGCTGCGTCAACTTCCCCTTTTTGCAAAGCAACTTTGGCCGTATCAGTACTTTCAATGATCCGCAAGGTCACGTTTTGAATCGAAGGCTTGCCGCCATAATAGTTTTCATTGGCTTCAAAAGTAAAGTACTCACCACGTTTGTATTCTTTCAATTGATATGGACCCGTACCAACTGGTTTTTCAGGCAGTTCACTGACCGAAAAGTCGCTAACATCTTTAAAGATGTGCTCTGGAATGATGTATGTTTCGGTTGCGATATTGCTGATTGCTGCTGCACTCGGTGTTGGCAACACAAATTTCACGGTGTATTCATCCACTTTTTCGATTGCGATCGGCTGGTCGTCGACCCAAAGCGAATCGGCATTGCCGTTTTCTTTTTTGACTTTTTGTTCATACGTGAAAACTACGTCATCGGCAGTAAAATCTTCGCCATCTGACCATTTGACATCTTGTTTCAAATGCACGGTCAATGAAAGGCCGTCTTCCGCCGGTTCCACTGATTCTGCTAACGCATTTTGTGTTGTTCCATCTGCTTCCACTGTAACGAGTGGAGAATAGATCATGTTTGTCACTGTCAAGCCCCAGCGATCACTGGTGTTGATCGGGTTGGTGGACGATGGGTCCCCGCTGATGGCATAAGTGAATGTTGCATCATCGCCAGCACCAGCTGCACTACTGGTTGCCGTTTCCTCTGTATTTGATCCACCGCAGGCTGCTAGAACGAATCCTAGTCCGACGACGGCAACACTTGCTAAACCTTTTTTCCAATTGATCATTTTTCCATCCTACTTCCTGTTCCTATATAATTATAGTAGATTTTTTGCTTTTTATTCCCAAACAGGGATACTTGATTTCTTGGTAACTTCGTCAATAATTGCTTTTACTTCATCGGTCTGATAATACGCTACGACCGTTTGGTACACATCATTTTCTGCTTCGTCTGCTCGCGCAGCAATGACATTATAATAGGGCGTGGAGGAGTCAGCCACAGGTTCTAAGAAAATCGCATCTTCTGTAGGAACCAAGCCAGCATCGACTGCCATGCCGTTGTTGATCAAAGAGATGTCGACATCGGTCATTGCCCGAGCCGTTTGATTGGAATCAAGCAGCTCAAATTTCAAGACTTTGGGATTCTCAGTGACATCACTGGTTGTTGGCAGTAACCCTTTTGATTCATCCAAAGTGATCAAACCAGCCGTTTGTAAGAGTAATAGTGCGCGGCTTTCATTTGACACATCATTGGGTAAAGCCACCGTAGCACCATCTGCCAATTCGCTGACATCAGTGATTTTATCGGAATAAATACCAAGTGGGTTTAATGTCGTATACGCAATCGTCGTGTTGGAATAACCACTTTCTTCGTTGACATTATCCATAAAAATTTCCGTCAATGCTGCGTGAAGATCGATTGACCCATCCTCTAGTGCGACGATTGGTTGGCGATAATCGGTGAACTTCACCAGTTGCAAGTCGATATTTTCGTTTTCCTTCAATCTTCCTGCACATGTTCCCAGGCTTCATTTTGGTCGCCAACGACACCTAATTTGACGACGGTCGTTTCTTCATCCGCTTGGTTGGTGCCACAGGCAGCCAAGCTAAACAAGGCAAGCAGCCCAATCACTCCTGTCGTCAACACATTTACTACATTTCTTTTCATCCCTTTTTTCCCCTTTTGTTCCCTCCTCAGATCAATCGTCCTATTTCCTTGTCGAATGGCCCAACTAGACCAATTTTCCCTCTGTTTCTCAAAACAACCTACTTTTTCAAAGGAGAAATGGTTAATCCCTGTTGCCGTCAACCGAAAACATCGGACTCACTATTCATATGTAGTGTAACTTTATCCTATACAACTAAAACTGTCAATAAAATTACTCTACAAAAGTAAGTTTTTCACTAGCTGATCTGCGGTTGGGTTATTTGAATATCTTCAGTGCATTTTCTAAGTCATCGATCAAATCTTTACTACTTTCGATCCCAATGGAGATCCGTAAAAGATCCGGCGTCAATCCATAAGATTCTCGTACCTCTTGAGGAATATCTGCGTGGGTCTGTGTCGTTGGATACGTGATGAGACTTTCCACACCACCCAGGCTTTCCGCAAAGGTAAAGACCTTTAATGCCGCTAAAAAACCGCTGATTTTGGTTTCATCAAGCACCCGAATACTGATCATCGCCCCTGCATTTGGGTACAGCACCTCTTTGATCGCCGGATGGGCTCGTAAAAAGCGGCCAACTTCCTTGGCGTTGGCTTCCTGTCGTTCAAAGCGCAACGGCAGCGTCTTTAAACTTCGGATAAATAACCACGTATCAAAGCTGCTCAAGGTCGGGCCTGAAGTATTAGCTAAATAATTCAAACGCTCCCCTACTTGCGCATCTTTGGCGATCACGACGCCAGCCAAAATATCATTGTGACCTGATAAGAACTTGGTTCCTGAATGGATCACCAGATCCGCGCCTTCTTCTAAGGGCAACTGCCGTAACGGCGTCAAAAAGGTGTTGTCTACGATCAGTAGCGCCCCATGGTCGTGTGCAAGCTTGGCGGTTTCAGCAATATCCGTCACGGTCATCAAAGGATTCGTTGGGGTCTCTAAAAAGACAGCCGTTACCTCGTCAGTTAGTTTTTCACTTAATTCTGTTACAGTGCTGAAGGTATCGAAGAATGCCCGTTGGCTTTTTTCCAATTCCGCAAAATAGCGAAAGCTGCCGCCATACAAATCACGAGAAACCAAAAAGCGACTCCCGCTGGTAAATAAGTCAAAAATCAAAGCGATCGCACTCATGCCAGAGCTGGTCACTACTGCCCGAGCTCCTTTTTCTAATTCAGCAAGACCTGCTTCTAAGATATCACGGGTCGGGTTTTTGGTACGGGTATAATCATAGCCTGTACTTTGCCCTAACTCAGGATGAGCAAAGGTCGTGGAAAGATAGATCGGTGGGCTGATCGCCCCAGTTTGCTGATCCGAATGATTGCCTAATTGTGCCAGAAAAGTTGCTGTATCAATCGTCATGTCGTTCCTCCTTTTTGATTGCCTCGATCATGCGATCAAGGGCTTCTTGAATGATCGTCGGTGTTGTCGCAAGATTCAGACGAATCAAGCCCTGACCGCCTTGTGAAAACCATTCCCCATAGTCGACTGCCAGACCGGCAGTATCTTGGATCACGTGCTTGGTTCGTTCTTTGGCAATGACTTGCCGCAGATCCACCCAGAGAAGATAGGTTCCTTCTAATGGCAGCAGCTCAATTTTGGGAAATGCTGCTTGCAGTTGCTGGCGGACCATTTGTTCATTGGCAGCAATCACCAAAAGCAGGTCCGCTAGCCATTGATCCCCCGATTCATACGCGGCTTTCGCAGCCACCAATCCCAAACGATTGACTTCCGTCTGCTTGTATTGTCGGCACCACTCCTCATAGGCTCTACGCATCTCTAAAACAGGAATCCAAACATGAGAGAGCAATAATCCTGCTAAGTTGAAGGTTTTTGAGGGCGAATCCAGAACGATCAGCTTCTCAAAGCCGACCCCCTGTGCCACTGTCACGGCTGAAACAAATTGCTGCTCACCGAGTATCAGCTCACGATGGATCTCGTCGGCGATCACGACAACCTCATGTTTTTGGCAAATGGCCAATAACTGATGCAGTTCTTTCTCTTGCCAGACCCGCCCTACTGGATTGTGAGGGGAGCAGAGAATAAATAGTTTCACTTTTTCTTCAATGATTTTGGCTTCAAAAGCAGCAAAATCGATTTGATAAGAATTCCCCACCTTTTGCAAGGGTGCTTCTATCAAGCGCCTTTTCGTCTCTTTGATGCTGTCAAAAAAGGGATAATAGACGGGCGGCTGGATCAAGATGCCATCGTCTGGTTCTGTGAAACAATGAAGCAAATCAACCAAAGATTGGACGACCCCTGTGGAAAACGAGAGCCATTTTTCTTCGAATTTCGTCCCCCAGTGGCGATCTTGCCAAGCTTGATAGGCTAAAAAATAGCCTGAGGGGGGAATCGCATAGCCAAAGGTTCCTTGAGCAACCAGTTGCTGCAAGGCTTCTTCCACTGCCTTTGGCGCAGCAAAATCCATATCAGCTACCCATAAAGGCAAAAGCTTTTCTCCTTGGAACCGTTGATCCACAAGATCCCATTTTAAAGAATCAGTGCCTTTTCGCTGTCTAGCATAGTGGGAGAGAAAATGCTCAATCGTCATTGATACTCACCCGACCTTCTGGCTCACTGCCAATTCGGTAGCCTTCTTTCGTCGGCGTGACGGACAGGTCATACGGCGTTCGCAAATAGGTTTCATTGATCCAATTGCTGAAAAACAAAGAGGCATGTCCCCGCCAACGGTTGGTAATTTTACCGCCTAAACGGTCATAGGCAAAGTAATTTTTGGGCAATGCGGTAGCTAAGCCCCGTTCCATGTCTCGCAAGTACTCTTCATTCAAGGTCGTTGTGTGGTATTCAAAATGCCCTAGCAAGAAGGCATTTTTATGATCTTCTGATACGAAGATGGAAGGCCCTGTTTCAATACCCGCTGCCAAGATTTCTAAAGGCGCCTGGGCGAGCTGGCCTTCATCGATGCCAGTATAGCGCGAATGGGGCGTATAAAAGACGTCGTCAAAACCGCGAACGAGCGGATGAAAATGCGTGACTGCTTGTTCGAAGACACCGAACAATTTGCTTGGGTACAACACTTTGTCGATACCATAATGGTAATAAAGACCAGCTTGTGCCCCCCAACAAATATGCAGGACTGAAGTGCAATTCGTCTGGCTCCAATCCATGATCTCTTGCAGTTCTTGCCAATAATCAATGGCTTCAAAGGCCATTTTTTCAACAGGGGCACCAGTGATGATCAAGCCGTCGAATCGTTGGGACTGGATCACTGAGAATTCTTGATAGAACTTTTCCATGTGATCGACAGACGTGTTTTTACTTTCGTGGTACTTCATTTTCAGTAAAGTTACTTCAATTTGCAGCGGACTTTGGGAAAGCAGGCGCAGCAATTGATTTTCTGTGGCGATCTTTTTCGGCATTAAATTGACGATTGCGATCTTCAAGGGACGAATCTCTTGTTTCGCCGCTTTATGCTGCAGTAAGGCAAAGACATTTTCTTTTTGCAGGACCGCTGCAGCGGGTAGTTCTTTGGGAATAATGATCGGCATTGCTTCAACTCCTTACAGTTAAATTTCTTGTTGAAGAGAAGGCGAATAGTTTCCGCTGTGAAAAACAAAAAAAGCCGCCCTTTTATCCTTACGGATAAAAGGGACGACTTGATGCGCGTTACCACCCTAATTCGTGCTATTCTCACAAATAACACCTCAACAGTACACTATGATACTTGGCGCTGTAACGGGCGCATGCCGTTTTGCTGGCGTGAACCAACAAAAAAACTCAGAGCTCATCTTCACTGATCACCGCATGTCTCCTTTTTCACCAACCGGAGTCTCTGTACCTTTGTTGATCTGCTACTCTTCTCTTCAACGTTATCGATTTCTTTGTTTAATTTTAAAAAATTATAATTGTTTTTTCATTTACTGTCAACGGCAAGTTAGGGATTTTTCTTAGATTTCTTCTAAATATAAGTATTGCTGACCCATTTTTTCATAGATCGCTGCTAAGTCTTCTTTGCTGACTTCACGATCCTTATGCCCATAAGGATCATTGACATACATCGTATCACCATCGATGCCTGTGATCACCACCGAATGGATCAATGCCGTCACAAGGATTTCGCCATTTTGGGTATTCCATTGAAAGAAATCAGCATCGGCAGGTACTTGTAATTCTAACGTCGCAATCATCCAAACTGGTTTCCCAGATTGTAGTACTTTGACGATCTCATCAAAGCTTTTGTCTCGTCCACTAACGACTTCGTATTGCTCTTTTACAATCCTTTCGGCGACATCGGTGATCGGTTCTACGTCAACCCCCATCGCGCTATCGCCGCCATAGATGTTTCCAACAAAGCCTTCTCGTGGATCTCCATGGTGATAATAATCCTCATAAAGCGGGACATACGCTAATTCTTCCGCCAATTGATTTTTATTGGTATCAAATCCGTAAAAATTCAAGAGCATCGATAAAGCCGTTACCTCACAGCCGTTCCCTAACGCCACTTCATCGAATTGATTTTCTAACGGAACATCCAATTGAATAACCTCACTGTATTCAGGCTCTGGTGTTTGTTCTTCATCCGAAAGTGCTAGTGTCAATTCATCCTCTATCTTTTCAAAGGGGGACTGCCCGTTCTTACTGTCATAAAAAATCAGCAGAAAGAAGAGCATCAAGACGAACATACCTAAAAGTAACCGTTTTAACTTTTTCTTCTTCATCTACTTCCTCCTCTTGTATATTATAACTTATTTCTGTTTATTATTTCACTATAATAAACTTTTTAGGAAGGAGTATTTTCTTAATCTAAACACAAAAAAATAGACCCGTTTAGGCAGCGGGTCTATTCAAACTGGCGCTTATGCCGCTTTCTTCTGTTTCTGGATAAAGCGTCCTTTTGCTTTTGAAAACGAACGAATATCAAATTGTTTGCTTAAGGCACCTGCAACAAAATAAGCCAAATTGAAATCGATCAAGCTATGGATCAACCCGCCGATCCCCATCAAAACGAACAAGAAATAGTAGAAATTACCATCGAATGCGGTCCCTGGTACATTTCCTGTGAAGTAAAAGGCGGCAACGACTGCCATTTCAACGGCAGAATGGATCAGTCCGATAATCAAGTTAAAGCTCTGAAATTTGATATTCAATAAAGAGGGTTTGCCATTTTTTAGTAAAATATCTGGGTGCTTCTGTAAATAAAAGGCACCGATGACGGCAAAAACAACATGGGACAATGCCCGTAAAGCAATAATGGGTGGCAGTGTTAAGAAAAAGCCAAAGGTCGTTCCTAAAGCTACCGCGATCGCCATCGCAGGTGAAAAGAACATCGCCACAAAGACGGGCACATGGCTAGCTAAGGTAAAAGATGCTGGTCCGATGACGATTTTGGGCATTACCATGGGAATGACGATCCCCATGCCGATCAACAATGCAGCGATCGTTAAATGGCGGATGGAATGATTTTTCATTTATACTCTCTCCTTCAATGTGTCATGACAGTTCTGTCTTGCTTATTCTACTGGTATTTCCACAAGGTGTCAAGACACAAAAAAACGAATGTTTATTCAACATCCGTTTTTATTGAAGTTATCCTTTACGCGCTTGCATTTCATTGCTTAATTTGGCAAATTCCGCTAACGACAGCGTTTCTCCACGTCGTTTCGGATCGATCCCACTTGCTTCTAAGCTGTCTGCCAACCACTGTTTGGTTGTTTCATCTTTTCCATAGCTATTTTGCAAATTGTTCCAAAGGGTTTTACGACGCAGCTGAAAGGCTGCTTTCGTTAATTTGAAAAACTCTTTTTCATCGGTGACTGCGACTACTGGTTGTGATCGACGCGTCAATTTCAAAATAGCCGAATCAACATTCGGTTGGGGCACAAAAACGGTTTTCGGGACGATGAATGCCAGTTTTGCTTCCATGTAGTATTGCACAGCGATCGACAACGAGCCATAGGCTTTAGTCCCGGGAACTGCCGAGATTCGATCTGCCACTTCTTTTTGCATCATCACGACCATTTCATCTACTTTTACCTGAGACTCTAAAAAGTGCATCATAATTGGCGTAGTGATGTAGTAAGGCAAATTTGCGACAACTTTTAATGAAGCAGCCGTATCGCTGAATACTGACTGAATGGTCGTTGCCAGATCTGCTTGCAAGACATCTTGATGAATGATTTTCACATTTTGATATGGCTGCATTGTGTCGGCTAACACTGGGATCAACCGATCATCAATTTCAAACGCCAACACTTGCTTGGCATGTTTTGCCAACTGTTCGGTCAGCGCACCGATTCCAGGACCAACCTCAATGACGTTTGTCGTCTCGTCGATGCCTGCAGTTTCTACGATTTTCCGTAAAATATTCGGTTCTGTTAAGAAGTTTTGCCCTAAACTTTTTTTAAAGGTAAAGCCATGTTTCGCTAAAATCTCTTTGGTTCTTGAGGGGGTTGCTATATCCCGTTCTTCCTTCACAATTCTTCCTCCACTATTTTCATTGCTTCTGCCAACTCTGCATCGGTGATACGAAACATTGCCAGCCGCTTCTCTAATTGTTTGCCGTTCGTATAGCCGATGCGTAAAAGATCCCCCAACCGCTCTCGTTTCTCTTTCGCTCCAGCCCCTGCGATCAAGCCATACGCTAACAACTGTTGCCGATCAATGGTCCCCTCACTGACTTCATTTGAAGCAATCGGGGTTACGACTTTTCGCAAGGCTTCTTTCAACGCTTCATGGCTGGCGTGTTCCACGCCTAAACTGCCCTTGCTTTTCGGTGCTGCCTGACTGCGCGGTAAAAAGGCATGCTTGGCATCAGGAACGACTTCCATAATGATTTTGCGAATCTTTTCTCCCGAAAAATCGGGATCGGTAAACACGATGACCCCTCGTGTCTCTTGGGCGTGCTCGATTTGATCAAGGATCGTGTCATCGATCGCCGAACCGATCGTCTCGATGGTATCTACATCGAACACTTCTTGCAATCGGCGGGTGTCGTCTTTGCCTTCGACGACAATGATTTCTTCGATTTTCGGTTTATTAGTCATTGATCCTAAACAAGCGATGGGCATTTTTTGTCGTGTAGGCCGCAACATCAGCTACCGCTTCTTGCCGCAGCTCCGCGATTTTATCTACTACATAATGAGTATAGCCCGGTTCATTGCGCTTGCCGCGATAAGGAACAGGGGCTAAATACGGCGCGTCAGTCTCAACGAGTAGCCGATCTTGTGGCACGACTTGCGCAGCTTCTTGTACCTCCGTCGCCTTTTTGAAGGTCACGACACCACTAAAGGAAATGTACATTCCTAGGTCCAAGAACTTTTTCGCCCATTCACCGTCCCCGCTAAAGCTGTGCATGATGCCGCCGATCGTTTGGACTTTTTCATCCTTTAAAATCGCATAGGTATCTTCTAAGGCTTCACGGGTATGAATACTGATAGGCAGCTGATGTTCACGGGCGATCGCCATTTGCCGACGAAAGACCTTTTCTTGAACTTCCTTCGGATCTTCCATCCAGTGATAGTCTAAACCGATTTCACCTAGGGCAACGACTTTTGGTCGTTCCAAGCGCTCTTGCAAATAGGTTTCCACTTGTGGGGTATAAGAACCAGCTTCGGTTGGATGCCAACCGATAATACTGTAAACGCCAGGATATTCTTTGCTTAATGCTAACGATTTTTCAATCGTTGGCTGATCGAAACCGACGACCGCCATCTCCGTTACTCCTAGTTCTTGCGCACGGGCGACCGTTTCGGGAATGTCTTCGTTAAACTGTTCTGCATTCAAATGTGTATGAGAATCAAAAATCATGAAATCTCCTCCTTAGTCCTTCTATACTCTAGCATATTTTGACGGTTTAAGAAACGAATCCTCTTCGCTTTTTTCAGCAGTTTAAGAAAACTTTCAGCAAGCAAAAAAAATCCGCCCAAAGTTGGAGGACGCCAAAGCTGATTTTCTCTATACTGAGGGTAACGAAATCGCATGGAGGTGGAAATATGGAACGATCAAAAATTGATCCCGGCCGCTTTTTTTCTGGCCAAAAAGCAGCAACGAAAGGCACGTTAAAACATCAATATCATTACTATCGGCAGCAAAATGCCCATCAAGCATTCAACAGCGATTTTCAGCGAAATTTCCAGCATGATTTCCCGAATTTTGCTACCTGGCTAAAATTGCAGCAACAGACACCACAAAAGAATCAAACAGCGACTTTTTCTCACTGGTTATTGGTTGGTTTCTTCGGACTTTTGACAGCAGCAAGTTTTTCGCAACAGCTCTTATTCCTACTTTTTGTCTTTGTCTTAGCCGCTCTCGTCAAAGGACCTGGCATGATCGTATGGGGTATCGTGTATTCCTTCTTAGTTAGTCTGTTCCCGCCATTGGGTATCGTTCTTTCTGGCTTATTTTTCTTACTGACCCTGCGTCAATTAACCAAAAACGTCACTTTCGTTTTGACTGCATTGTACTTTTACGGCTATCCCTTTGTCATCACTGCCCTCCAACATTTTACGAATTGGAACCCGCAATGGCTGTGGGTCGGCAGTATCGGTTTTGCCTTGATCAGTGGCCATTTTGTCTTAAAGCAAAACTATCCCTTTGCTTCAAGTAAAAGTCTCGCATGGGCGATCATCTCTGTCCCTTATGATTGTGTCATGGCTTTGATCCCCGTCAAACACAAAGCACGCTTTAAACGTTTGGTGAAAATCAAATAATTACGATCTAGGATACAAAAGTCGGCTATTACAGCCCCTTTTGTATCTTTTTTTCATGGAAGAAACAAACGAAATACGATGGATATTTTTTGTTATTTTTGCTTTCGCATGATTGCTTTTTTTGTAAGAATCTACTATGCTAGAAACTAGCAAATCAAAAAAGGAGCCACGCCATGTACACCCTCATTCTTATTGCATTCCTCCTTACGGGCTTGCTAGTTTACTCCTTTATTATTGAACCGCATCTTCTCAAACAACGGCACTACCTCATAAAAAAAGACAAGCGCACCGTCTTAGATATTTCAAAGGCTTACGATCTTTATCAAGCAGAAAACAATCTCGTGATCGCCCATATCAGCGACCTTCATTTTTCTCGTTGGTACAAACCACGGCGAATGAATCGCATCATTCGATCAACGATCCAAAACAAGCCGGATCTGATCATCATCACGGGGGATCTGATCGATAATTATAAAAAATGGCCGCATCGTTCAACCAAGCGACTGATCGAAAAGCTGAAAAAATTGCAAGCGCCTCTGGGTAAGATCGCAGTTATGGGGAACCATGACCATTTGAATGACGGGCATTACTTTGTTAAGGAAATATACCAGCATGCAGGGTTTACCTTACTTGATAATGAGTCGGTTTTTGGTTCTGATGACAAGACGTCGATGAATATTGTCGGTATCGATATAGAAAGTCCGAAAGTCAGTTTTACCTATGAAGCAACCTTAGCAGAGTGGCAGCTGCTTTTGCTCCATGAACCCGATTATGTTTCTCGGATCACCAATCTGCCAAACTACGACTTGATTCTTTCTGGCCATAGCCATGGCGGGCAGATTCGCTTGCCTTTTTATTATGCGAAAACAAAGGGCGCGTTGAAATATACCGATGGGCTCTACCTTTTAGGCAATGAGACCTTATTAAGTGTTTCCAGCGGGGTTGGTATGACCAAGATTCCCGCCCGACTCGGTGTCCCACCTGAGATCCTTTATTACCATTTAGAACCGCAACAGCAACTGAACGTTTCTTAACTGTTCAGCGGTGTAATTGGGAAAAAATCAGCGAATCGTTTCAGCAAACGTTCGATTCACTGATTTTCTTTTTGCGCCTACCGTGTTAAAATATACTAAATAAACACTTTTCAACAATTAGGAGGAACCAAAAAATGCTCATCTCGGGAACGCTTTGGTTTTTGATCGCCTTCTTCGCTTATACAGCCTATGTATACGGTCAGGGGTTGTACTTTCCTGTCATCGCTTTTCTTGCTGCTTTGATGGGCTGCGGATTTTATCTCTTTGCTTTTCTCCAGCACAAAAATACGACGAAAAAACATCCTTAGCCAGAACGAGCTAAGGATGTTTTTTGCATTATTGATTCAAGCCCTGATAAATCGTATCGAGATTCCACTTCATCATGTTATAGTAGCTGTCGCCTTCTTCTCCCGGTTCTGCAATCGAATCGGTAAAGACGGTTCCGAATATCGGAATACCTGCATCACGAGAAACACTTTGCATCGGACGAGTATTGACGCTGCTTTCGACAAACAAGGAAGCGACGGCTGAGTTTTGCAGCTGATCCACTAAGTTCTTGATTTGCGCAGGGGTTCCTTCTTCTTCGGTATTGATTTCCCAGATATAGGCAGACGGTACACCGTAGGCTTTGGAGAAGTATTTGAAGGCTCCCTCACTGGTGACGATCAATTTCTTCTCTTCGGGAATCGATTGGAAGTTTTCCTTCGCTTGCTGATCCAGTTCTTCTAATGAAGCCAAGTAGCGTTCAAGGTTTTCTTCATAGAAAGAGCGATTGTCAGGGTCCTTTTCGCTCAAGCGTTGAGCAATGTTGCGGGCATAGATCATACCGTTTTCTAGATTTAACCAGGCATGAGGATCGGCTTTGCTGTGGTCTTCATCATCAGAAAGATAAAGCACATCCACGCCATCACTGACGGCAAAGTAATCTTCATTTTCTACCTTATTGGCATTGTTCATCAATTTGGTAAACCAGCCATTGCCGCCAGTTTCTAGATTCAAGCCGTTGTAAAGGATAAGATCGGCATCGGTCGCTTTTCGAACATCTTCCACTAAAGGTTCATATTCATGGGGATCACGCCCCACTGGTACGATACTGTGAAGATCGATTCGATCACCGGCAATGTTTTCCGTAATATCAGCAATGATCGAATTGGTCGCTACTACTGAAAGTTTCCCTTCTGTTTGGGCCATCTGTCCGTTTTGCTGTGCCAAAAAGAAGCCACCAGCTACAGCTGCCGTTGCTAAAACCGCCGTCGCTGACCAGCGTTTGACTGGACTGGTCTTTTGTTTTGGTGAGAACAAGAAACCGATCACGAAAAAGGCTCCTGCGGTCAAAACGATACTTGATCCTGCGGCAATATTAAAGCTATACCCGATAAACAAGCCGATAAATGAGGCGAAACCACCTAAAACCCCTGCGATGACCATCATATGCTTCAATTGTTTTGTATAAAGATAAGCCGTTGCTGCTGGAGTGACTAACAGAGCCACGATCAAGATCGTTCCGACGCTTTGCATCGCTGTCACTGAAACCAAAGTCAACAAGAACATCAATAAATAGTGATAGGCTTGCACTTTCATCCCAAAGGCCTTTGCCATCATCGGATCAAAAGACGTGATCAACAGTGGACGGAAGAAGAGGATGATCACTGCCAGCACAAGGATAGCGATAGCGATCGTCAGCCATTTGTCGCTGTCTTGCACCGCTAGCACATTCCCAAACAAAATGTGAAACAAATCAGTCGAACTATTTGCTACTCCAATCAAGATAACCCCTAAAGCTAGAAACGAACTAAAGGTGATACCGATCGCCGTATCGCTTTTGATCAGGCTGTTATTGGCGATATAGGTAATGATCATGGAAGCCAAGATCCCAAAGAAGATCGCCCCGACAAAAAAATGAACGCCGAAGATATAAGACAAGGCTACCCCTGGTAAGACCGCATGAGAGATTGCATCCCCCATCAAGGACATCCCTCGTAAGATAATAAAACAACCGATCACCCCTGCCACAATCCCGATCGCGACTGCCGTGATCAAGGCATTTTGCAAGAAATGATAGTTACTTAAACTCGTAAAAAAGCTTGTCAACATGTTAAACGCCTCCTTTCACGATGATCGCATCGCCAAATGTTTGCTTCAAATTGCTCTCGGTAAAGACTTCACTGACTGGTCCCGCAGCGATCAGGGTTTGATTGAGCAGAACCAAGTAATCAAAGTATTCGGTGATTTTCCCCAGATCATGGTGAACGATAAAAATCGTCTTGCCAGCATCTCGCAAGTTACGCAACAGGCCGACGATGATCGCTTCACTGGTGGCATCGATCCCTACAAAGGGCTCATCGAGGAAAATATAGTTGGCATCTTGCACCAACGTTCGAGCAATCAAGACCCGCTGAAACTGCCCGCCGGACAATTCCCCAATCTGACGTTCCGCAAAGGATTCCATTTCTACCGCTGCCAGAGCGGCTGTCACTTTCTGCCAATCGTTTGCCGACATCCTTTGGAACATGCCCATCTTAGGATACAAGCCTAAAGATACGACTTCTTTGACTGTGATCGGAAACGTGTAATCAACCGCGGTCTTTTGTTCGACATAGGCAATTTCCTTTTGAAAGTCTTTTAACGCTTTTTTGTCGACACTCATGTTCCCACTGGAAGGGATCAATTTCAACGCCGCTTTGATCAGCGTCGACTTCCCTGCCCCATTTGGACCAATGATCCCTACGATCGACGGTTTTTCTACTTGAAACGACAAATCCGAGATCACTTGATGATCGCCATCATAGGCTGCGGATATTTCTGAAAAAGTAATCATTATTTTCACTCCATTTCCATAGTTAAGGATAGTTTATTTATTTTTTAGGTAGACCTAACTTATTTTTATTATACAAGAAAGGATTTGTTTTGCAAGACAGTTCTCTTGATTTTTTTAAGAAACACCACAGTTTCTTGGCAATGACTCTTTAAAACTAAGGTTCTATCTTTATTTATTGAGTAAAAATTGGTGCCCACAAACACGGATACCATCAATTTCTTTCTATCTTTTGATCGCAAAGCATTTGATTTATTCTTAATAAAAGAGATCATTCCTCGGCACCTCAGTGACGTACGTTTTTTCAATAACAGAAGAGAGGCTAATCAAAGCCTCTTTGCTTTCTCCCTTCATGATTAATATCAAACAAATCAAAGAATCAATAATTCTTCTATTTCCATAAATTCACGAATTCACTCTTTTTTATGATGACCAAGAAACCCTTTCATCTCGACTAAAACGCTTTATAAATTAAACTTTTCTAATTATTATGTGATTTTTCGAACAAAAGCTAAAAATAACATGACAACTATGTTAGTCTTTGATTTGGAAAAAGTTTTAGGAGGAATAAAAACAATGAAGAAAATTTTCCAAACACTATTAGTCCTAACCTCGTTAGCAACTTTGAGTGCTTGTGGCGCTGATTCACAAACAAGCAGCAGCTCAAGTACTGGTTCATCTGCTAATGAAGAAACAGATGCAACTTCTGCTGCATCTGGTCAAGAATACACAGACCCTAGCGAACTTGCAGACAGCTACGATGTCGTGATCGTCGGTGCAGGTGGCGCTGGAATGGCCGCTGCGATCCAAGCAAAAGAAGCTGGCGCAAACCCAGTTATTTTAGAAAAAATGCCAATTTCTGGTGGGAATACATTGAAATCTTCAGCAGGAATGAACGCTTCAGAAACCAAATTCCAAGAAGCAGAAGGCATCGAAGATTCAAACGATCTATTTTATGAAGAAACATTAGCTGGCGGTCACAAAACCAATGATGAAGAATTGTTGCGCTACTTTGTGGATCATTCAGCAGAAGCGATCGATTGGTTAGATTCCATGGGTATCACTTTAGACAACTTAACAACGACTGGCGGGATGAGTGAAAAAAGAACGCACCGTCCATCGGATGGTTCCGCTGTTGGGGAATACTTAGTTGATGGCTTGATGCGCAACATCCATGAATTGGAAATCCCAATTTTTGTGAATGCCGATGTCAAAGAAATCAATGAAGAAGATGGTCAAGTCAACGGGGTGACCGTTGAAGTAGAAGGAACCGAACAAATCATTGATGCCAAAGCAGTTGTCGTTACAACAGGCGGTTTCGGTGCCAATTTCGACATGATCACCGAATACAAACCAGAATTGGCAGACTACGTGACAACGAACCAAGAGGGTTCGACTGGTGATGGGATCAAAATGATCGAAGCATTAGGTGGACAAACGGTTGATTTAGAGCAAATCCAAATCCACCCAACAGTGGATCAGTCTAAATCACTGTTAATCACTGAAGCTGTCCGTGGAGAAGGCGCGATCTTGGTCAATCAAGAAGGCGAACGGTTCTTCAATGAAATGGAAACACGAGACAAAGTCTCTGAAGCGATCATTGCCCTACCTGAAAAATCAGCAACGTTAGTTTTTGATGCAGGTGTCAAAGAACGCGTGACAGCCATTGATTTTTACGAGCAACAAGGGTTAGTCAAATCCGCTGACACGATCGAAGAATTAGCAAAAGAATTGGACATGCCAGAAGCAGCGCTTGCTGACACGATCGCTACGTGGAACAGCAGTGTAGCTGCTGGTGAAGACGAAGCCTTTGGACGCAGCACAGCAATGGACAACGATTTGTCAACAGGACCTTACTATGCCATTGCCATCGCTCCTGGTATCCACCACACGATGGGCGGCGTGAAGATCAACACCAACACAGAAGTGATCGCTACGGATAACGAGATCATTCCAGGTCTTTTTGCAGCCGGTGAAGTAACTGGTGGGTTGCATGGTGAAAACCGAATTGGCGGTAATGCCGTTGCCGATATCATCATCTTCGGACGCCAAGCAGGAACAAAAGCTGCCGAATTTGCGCAAGAAAATTAAAACACTCTCTATAAAAAAGAAGTACTTACGTTTTTTTTCATCAACGTAAGTACTTCTTTTTTCATATAATTGACACAATAGTCTTTATTGATCTGGTGCTGTCACTTTGATAATCTGCACCTCATAAGGCGCCAACTGAAGCTTTTGGTTTGTCGTTTTTCCAGTAAGCAAATCGATTCCTGTAGTTGCTACCTCTACTTCTTGATTTTCTTCGGAAAAATTCATCACAAAATAATAGGTGGTCGGAGCGAGCTGCTCTTGCTGACTTTCTCTACTTTGGATCGACACGTTCGTTGAACCTTGACGGACCCACTCATTTTGTATGCGAAGCTGTTGTGTTACTTCTTGATAGAAGTCTTCCAAAAAGGCTTGATCCGTCCGTCCCCCAAGATAGTAGGCACTTCCTTCACCATAATCATTTACGGTCACTGCAGCTTGACCTTGATAAAAATCAGCACCGTAGACCCCTAACGTTTGGGCAGTGTTTGTTTGAACAACACTACAATAATCATGAATTTGGTACTGCTGCTCCTTCATTAAAAGCAGATTTTTTTGTTTCGGATATAACGTATCGATTTCTTTCACAGACACACCAAACAGTTCTTCTAACTCTTGAGGCCAGCCCCCTAAATAGGTCAAGTCCGTTTCATTCACGATCCCCGTCAAATAAGTGGAAACCAGCGTCCCGCCATTTTTCGTATACTGTTGAAACTTTTTCATAGTTTCTTTTGGTAAAAGGTAAAGCATCGGAGCGATGATCAATTGGTAAGAGTCAAAGTCATGGTCTTTCGTGATGACATCAACCGCGATGTCATGATCCCAAAAATAGCGATAATGCTCTTGCAACGTTTGTGGGTAGCGTTTGCTCTCCAAACCAAAACCTTGCGCATCATTGAGCGCCCAATTGTTATCCCAATCATAGATGATCGCCACTTTGGCTTTTTTGTGCAATCCTTTGATTTCTTTGATTTCTTCTAAGGCTTTTCCCACTTCTGCTACATCTTGAAAAACACGATTCTGTTCGTCGTTGTCATGGTCCACGACGGCCCCATGGAACTTCTCAGATGAGCCTCGAGATTTTCGCCATTGGAAATAAAGATTACTATCTGAACCGTGAGCAATAAATTGCATAGAAGACAACAGATGCATCCCGGGGCGTTTCGTGCGATTGACTGGATGCCAATTCACACCACTAGGGGTTGATTCCATGATCAAAAAGGGTTGCTTTTTCAAGCTACGGTACTGATCATTGATAAACCCAACCTTACTTGCCAAATCAGCGGTCGTTCCCCAATCATTATGCCAAGCAGGATAACAATCCCAACTAATGACATCTACATGCTGGGCAAATTTTCCATAATCAAGGCTATAAAAGGGAATCAAATCTCGGGTATCTGCCATGAAATTCGTTGTGATCGGTACATCTGGAGACAAACGACGAATGTCTTTGATCTCATGTTCATAGAAATCAATGGTCTGATCGGTCACAAAACGATGCCAGTCTAGATTTAGTCCATGAACTTGCATTTCGCCGATCGGTGAAGGAGATTCGATTTGCGACCAATCGGTGATGGTATGACTCCAGAAAGGTCCCCACCAGGCCTCATTCAAGGCTGCTAATGTTTGGTACTTCTGCTTGACCCACTGACGAAAGTTTTCTTGGCAAATGGGACAATGACAATCTCCAGAATACTCATTGGAAATATGCCACATCAATAGTGCTGGGTGATCGTGGTAGCGTTCAGCTAATTTCCGATTGATGATCGCCACTTTCTCACGATAGATCGGTGAAGAAAAGCAGTGATTGTGACGCCCGCCGTGTAACATTTTTTCCCGTTTTTCATTGGTCCGTAGAACTTCAGGGTATGCTTTAGACAACCAGGCAGGACGCGCGCCGCTTGGCGTCGCTAAAATGACGTTGCTGTTTCGTTCGGCGAGCTCATCCATGATTTTGTCTAACCATTCAAATTGAAACACCCCTTCTGCTGGCTCTAAGGCACTCCAAGCAAAAATACCAAGGGAAAATGTATTAGCATGAGCTTTTTCCATTAGTTCTAAATCTTTGGCTAAGATCTCGGGATAATTTAGCCACTGGTCAGGATTATAATCCCCACCATGTAAAAAGCGTTCTTCTAAGTTATATCTTGTCATCTTCTCTTCCTATCCTTTTGTGCCACCAGCGGTCAAACCGGAGACAAAATGTTTTTGTAATGCAATAAAGACGAGCGCGATCGGAATACTGATCAAAATAGCCCCTGCCGCAAAAGTTGTATAGCTGGCTCCCATTTTATCCGTGACTAATTTGTATAACCCGATGGGTAATGTATAGTACTCAGGATTACGTAAAATCACAGAAGACAGGGCAAAGTCTCCAAGTGGTCCAGTAAAGCCATTCATGGCAACGACTGCCAGCATTGGTCGTGATAAAGGAATCAAAATTTGCCAGAATATTCGCGTATTGCTTGCGCCATCTATCTTGGCACTCTCGTCTAAATCTAACGGGATCGAGTCAAAATACCCTTTCAATAAGTACGTGTTCATGGGAATCTGGCCCCCAACGTAAATCAAGATCAGCAACCGATGGCTATTGATCAAGCCGAGCATTTGCGCCAATACAAAAATTGCGATCAAGGCAGAGAACTGCGGGATCATTTGTAGTAGTAAGAACAGCATCAACCCATTTTTACGGCCTGTAAAACGAAATCGTGAAAAGGAATACGCCGTCATGGAGACAAAAATCAGTGACAAGAACATGGTCATGACTCCAATCTTCAATGAGTTCCAATACCACTGGACATAATACAAAGAATTATCCCCTGCAAATAGTTTTTGATAATGCCCTAATGTTGGGTTAGCTGGAATCAAGCTCGTACTTACTAAACTGTTTCCCGGATTAAAACTTGCCCCCACAGCCCACAGCAATGGGTAGATAATTACGATCACAGACAACGTTAAGAGCAAGTACGTCAAGGAAAGACGGAGTATTTTTTGTTTTTTTATACTAGTAGTATTCATATCAACCGACCTCCTTGAATGAATTTGTTCGGCGGAATTGCCATAAAGCAATCGCAATCACGACGATCGATAAGAGAATCGTCAACGCTGCTGCTAATGCATATTGACTATTTTGCATCGTGAGCTTATAGATCCACGAAACCAAAATATCAGTACCACCAGCGGTCGAACCAGGAACTGCCGGTCCACCAGAATTAAACAGATAAATGATATTGAAATTGTTGAAGTTAAACGTATATTGCGTAATCAAAATCGGTGCCATTGCATAAAGCAGTAATGGCAATGTGATTCGGCGGAATTTTTGCATAGCTGAAGCACCATCGATGGTCGCCGCCTCATACAAATCATCCGGAATGGATTGCAGCGTCCCTGTAGTCACGATAAAAATATACGGAAAGCCTAGCCAGCCTTGAATCAGTAGCAAAGCTAAACGGGTCCAATTCGCACTCGTTAGCCAAGGAATCGGTGAAATCTGGAAGAAATTCAAAATCGAATGATTGATCGCACCAAAGGAATCATTGAACATTCCTGAAAACACCAAGATCGTAACAAATCCCGGAACTGCCCATGGGAGGATCAAAATCGTTCGAAAGAACTTTTTGAATCGTAGTTCTTTTTGATGCACCAGCACCGCTAAAAATATTCCGATAGAAACTTGTAACGTTGAGGCGATCAAGGTCCAGATAACTGTCCAGCCCAGAACATTGAAGAAGGTACTACGCCAAATATCGACAGTAAAAATCTTCTTAAAGGTCTCTAATCCCACCCAATCTGCTAAATTGGCGGGTGCAGAATGATACAGATCATAGTTCGTAAAAGCTAACGCGATACTAAAGAGAATCGGAAAAATAACAGAAAACGCGAGTAAGAAAAATGCTGGGCTACTCATTAAATAAGGATAGCCTTCTCTTAATAGTGCCTGGTAGCTTTCACGGATAGAGTTGACTGGTAGCTCATTGTCTCTTAATTCTCCGTTTTTATAGGCATCACGGATGTTTAAATAATAGAACAACAGACCAAAACCGATGACGATCAAGGCAACTAATCCTTCTGCTAATAAAAAGATGGAATTGTCTCTCGGCACTTCCACGCCTAATGTCACGATGCCCCAAAGTCCCATATTAAATAAATCTTTAAAGACGACAAGATACATAGCAAAAAAGAAGAAAAATAAAGCGCCTTTGATTTTTTGCCGATTATAAAATTGACCGAATCCTGGTATTATCGAGAATAGCATTGCTCGTTTTGCATACGACTGCGTGTTTTTCACATTTTCGCCCCCTGTAAGAAAAAGCCGCTGACAAACGTTTCGTTCGGCCTTACTTGATTCCTAATGATGAATGACCACCCGAAACGTTTGTCCTTGAGACGACTTTCTAGTTTTGAATTGCCGCAATGGCTGATTTGATCTGTTCGACTGCTTGTGGTAAAGCTGTTTTCGGTTCAGCCTTTCCAGTAGCAATGGTTTGTAATGCGGCATCAATTGGTTCCCATACCGAGTTCATCTCGGTAATTCCTGGTGTTAGCTCTGCATATTGAGATTGAGCGGCAATGGCTGCGGCACTTTCACTTTCTTGTACTGTAGAATCTTCCGCTAAGGCAGCAACTGCTGGTACTTCCTGTGTTTTTTCATAACGAACTTTTGAATTTTCTTCATTGCTGATAAATTTGACGAATGCTTCAGCTAATTCAGGGTTTTGGGAATAGCTACTTACGTTGTAGCTTTTGACACCGATAAAGGAGCCCATATGTTCTCCATTGGCCAGCAATGGCAATTCCTGAACTCCAAAATCAATACCAGCTTCTTGAAAAGGAGCTAAATTCCAAGGACCAGAAATCACGGCTGCCGCTTTCCCTTCTGTAAAGAGTGAATCAATCACATTAATACCTTGTTCCCCAACGATTCCTGGAGGAAAGACACCTTCATCATAAAATTTTTGGATATAGTCAGCTCCTTCGATCGCGCCTTCATTTGCCAGACCGATGTCCTCTGGATTATAAGAACCGTCTGCATTCGTACCAAATACATACCCACCATAACCACCAAGAACACCTTGGGCATAGTAAATTTGATCCCATTGAGCCAATAGACCATAGCTATCAGGCCCTAAAACAGACTTGGAATACTCCAGCCACTCATCCGTTGTCTGTGGCAAGTCTTCTTCGGAAATTAGTTCTTTGTTATAATACAAAATTTGTGTTTCAACCGCTTTTGGTAAGCCGTAGACTTTGCCGTCAACGATTTGCGATTGCATTGCTGATTCTGTATACAGCTCTTGTAGCGTTTGATCGACTGTTAATTCTTTCAACAAACCTTCGGTAACGGCTGTACCGATTTGATCGCCAGGAATCGTGATGACATCCGCACCTGTACCAGCGGGTCCATCCAATCGTAAATCTTCGATCTGTCCACCATAGGCTTTTTCGACCACTTTGATCGTCACATCGTGTTCTTCTTCAAATTGTTTGACTGCCTCTTCAATCCCAACTGATTTTGCTTGGTCTTCCCAGACCAATAAATCATAGTCCTTATCGCTGCCACTATTTGCTGCAGTACTATCTGTCCCTTCACTTTGTGGACCGCAAGCACCTAATCCTAAAGCTGCTACACTTAAAAAAAGAACTCGAGACATTTTTTTCATCATCATTTCTCCACCTTTTCTTTATTTTGCAAACGCTATCTTCTCGTTTATAATAAATTATTTTACTTAATATGTAAATAGTTTTACTAAATTAATTTCTCCAACGGAGTAAATAAACGGATAAAATCAAGGTTTATCTCACAAATAATTTTTCAAAATACCTCCACGCTCTAAACTTTCACTATTGAGTAAATATATTTAGTAAATTCATTTACTTGGTAAAGTTGTTAGCGTATACTAGAAGAAAGAGGTGAAGAAGATTGGTTACAATAAAAAAAATTGCCGAGCAATCAGGCTTTTCACAAGCGACTGTTTCCCGATTATTGAAAGGCGACGAATCGTTGTCGATCGCAGCCGATACGCGTCAAAAAATTATTCATACCGCTTTATCACTAGGTTATGATCGCTCAAAAATAAAAACAACACTAGAAAAAATCGCCGTCCTTTTCTGGCTGACAGAACAAGAAGAGCTGCAAGATGTCTATTTTCGACAATTGCGTATCTCTTTAGAAAAATATGCGAAAATCAACAATTTGGAAATTCAACTGATCACCCATGAAGATGATGTTTTAGAAACACTGCAAGAAGTCGCCGGATTTATTGGGATTGGCTCTTTCACTGAGAAAGAAACGCAGCAGTTCAAATCCGTTTGCCCCTATGGCGTCCTTTTGGAAATCAACCCCTGTCCAGAGCTGTTCGATACGGTCAAACCTGATACTGATCGAATGACGCAACTGGCGATCGATCTATTTTTAACAAAAGGATACCGAAAGATCGGCTTTATTGGTGGTGCTTATCTAAATCCTGATACCCAACGTGCAGAAATGGATAGTCGCGAGGTCATCTTCCGTCAAACGCTGGCTCGTCGAGATGCGCTCGATGAGGCGTTCTTATTTAGTGGTGGCAATTTTTCCGTTGAAACCGGCTATCGTTTGGCGAAAAAAATGGTGGAATCCCTTGGTGACAATTTGCCAGAGGCGCTCTTTGTGGCTTCTGACACCATCGCAGTTGGTGTGCTCCAAGCGTTAAATGAACGATCCATCATCATTCCTGATCGCTTGGAATTAATCAGTATCAACGACAATGAGATCGCAAAATTTGTGGCTCCCCCTCTAACAACGTTTAAAATTGATGTGGAGGAAATCGCCAAAACCGCGATCGATTTATTGGTGGATCAGATCGTTCATCCTCGAGCGATCACCAAAACAGTCCTTTTAGGGGCTGAACTCATCGAACGAAAAAGCTTTACGCAAGCATAAAAAACGCCCCTAGAAAGTTAGAAAAAGCTAACTTTCTAAGGGCGTTTCATTGTCTAAATCGAAAAAAGCATTCTTTCGTTTTTCACATCTCTTTCGCCACAGCATACACAAGATGCGGCATGTCCACTTGCCGATAGTGTTTGACAAAGCGATCCACCAGCTTCATTCCATTGCGCAATGCCACATTTATGGAGGCTTGATTGGTCTCACGAATGATCGAATAAACAATGGCGGCATTCAGCGTTGCAAACGCATAGCCTTTACAAGCCTGGGCGGCTTCTGTGGCAAACCCATGATGCCAGAAGTTCTTTTGAAACAAGTACCCAATTTCTAAAACGGCTTCTCCCTTGACGTCTTGCCATGTCAACCCGCATTGACCGATCGCTTGCCCGGATGCTTTCTCAATCACTAGCCACAAGCCAATGTGATCGTTTTGATAGCGTTGCAGCTGTTTGTCGATCCAACCAGTGACTTCTTGCTCACTGAAGGGTCCTTCATAGGCAATCATCACTTCTGGATCTTGCAAAATCTTTTCAATCGCTGGTCGATCGTCATGACTCATTTCTCGCAGGACTAATCGCTTAGTTTCAATTAGTGGTTCCATGGTGGTTGCGCCCCTTCCTATTCCATTCGGTTTCTTTTCAAAAAATACCAACTTGCTGCCCATGCGGTGATGGGTAAAATAATCACCGCTGCCAGACCCGTGACCAAACAAACGACCAATTCTGAGACGAACGCCTTCGAATTGACCATTTCACCAAAGGAGATCGACAAATCTTGAAACCACGCAATCAACGCCAGATTACTTCCCATAAAGGCAAACAATAAGGTATTGATCGTTGAAGACAATACGTCTGATACCACGGTCATACTACTTTTACTTAATGCCTTGATCGAGACTTGCGGGTTTGCTTGAAAAAGTTCATAGGTCGCAGTGCTGATTGCCATACTCCCATCTGCCACCGCCCCCGAAAAACTCATCAAAATGATCGCAGTCATCAATGTCTTAAAATCGATGGCTACATCAAAGGAATACATCGCCAACTCATCCAGTTCCTCTGCCGAAAACCCATGCAGATTCATTGCAGCGAGCACAAGCGGAAATAGTAGTAGAAAAAGCCCTAGAAAGACCAACACACAGACAAAGGCAATTTTGGTTTTCTGATTGACGCCGTTCACGAAAAACAAGGTGATCGCCGCCACGGCTAAAAAGGCAACACAAGCCGCTGGTAAAATCGGTGCCCCTCGGTCAATCAGGACCAGCAGCGCTAGAAAGACAGCCACATTCATAAACAGACCAGTGACTTGAAACAGCCCTTCGATCCGAAAAACAGTGAAAGTCAGCAAGAGAAAAAGCAAGCTCAACACAAACAAAACATTCATCTTGCTTTCCTCCTTTGTAGTTCAAAGCAAAGGAGCGTCAACGGTACCGATAAAACCAGCGCAAAGCCGCCGCATAATGTACGCACTATTTCTAAAGAAAGATGCATCGGCAATGCTTGCGACAGCAGCCAGCCATTTGCTAGGTAAAACAATAGCGCTGGCATACTCCCACTTAAATAAGCAAACAACAAGACATTGATCATCGAAGAAGTCGTATCTTGCGCGATGGACCGACCGATCGCTAATCGTTCCTTGCGGCTAGTCTGGGGATTGATGCGCTGGATCTCATCTAGACTGGCAATCAGCATGACAATATTGTCCATGCTGGCACCAATCGCGCCAATCAGCAGACTCCCTAGATAGACACTGCGATACGGACGGGTCAGAAACGACATTTCTTCATAGCGCAACCCATGATCTTGCAAAAGATCCATGGCGAACCGACAGAGAAAAAACGCCAAGAGGACGCTGGCTAACGAGGCAATGATTTTGCGGCTGTCGATCGTACGAAAGCCATAGGAAATCCCCATCGTCAAAACCAACGAGACGATCGTAAAAACGATCATCAAAAAGACCAATGAAAAGGAGCTGTTGCCTTTGTGAAACCAAAGAAAAAGGAGCAGCAAGCAAGTATTCACAAAGATACTAAGTAAAGCCCGCAAGCCCTTTTTGCCACCAATTGCGACTACTGCCATCAAAAATAAGGCAAGGAAGAAAAAGAGATACCCATCCCGTTTTTGTGCTTGTACCTGCCAGCCATCCCCTTCTTTTTGCAAAAGCAGCTGTTGTCCGGTCTGATACAACGGATGAATCGCACCGTTGGGGGTGTATTGCGTAGTGACTGTCCGTAGTACCCCAGCTTCTTCTCCGTTACGAACGATCCCTTGGATCTGCTGCTGGTCGGCGGTGACTTGAACCGTTTGTACTTCTATGATCGGCTGTGCATAAAAGCGGCTGCTTTGGGTTTGGATCAGCCAGCTCAAGACCAGCACGCTAACAAAGGCCGCTAGATAATAATACTTTTTCAAGATCGTCTCCTTTCATTTTCAGCAAAAAAAGACTTAGACAAACCCCCAGTCCTACGACCGATCACCTTGTGAGGCTGGATGACTGGTCGAAATGGTTACTGTGTCGGCGAGACTAACTGCTTTGCTAGTCGCCTGTTTTGTCAAAGTCCTTTTACTTGCTCGTTTTGCTTACACGACATTTTGCGGTGTACCTGCTTTAAAGCCGCTTAAGTTCGCCACAGCAATCCCCATCAAACGACGCCGCGTTTCGACGGGTGCCCAAGCGATATGCGGTGTCAAATAGCAATTTGGCGCCTGTAATAAGGGATTGTCAGCTGCGATCGGTTCTTTTGAAACGACATCTGCCGCCAAGGCTGCGATCTGCCCTGTTTGCAGTGCTTCAGCAACTGCCGCTTCATCGATCAAGCCGCCACGGGCGGTATTGATCAGGATCGCAGAAGATTTCATTTGTGCCAATGCTGTGCGATCGATCATTTTTTCTGTCTCAGGAAACTGCGGAACATGAAGGCTGATGATATCTGCTTCTTGATACAATTCCGCCAGCGAAACTTGTTTTGCCCAATCTGCTTGTGCTGGTTTTGGTCGATGATTAAAGTAGATCACCTTCAACTGAAACGCATGAGCGATCGTGGCAACTGCTTGAGCAATCGCACCATATCCAATCAGCCCAATCGTTTTGCCTGCCAATTCCATCAATGGTGTCTGCCAATAAGAAAAATCTTTGCTGGTTTGCCAGTCGCCCTGATGCACGGAACGATTATGGTGTCCCACTTGATTCGTCACTTCCAGCAGCAAAGCAAAGGTCGCTTGTGCCACTGCATTGGTACTGTAGCTAGGAATATTGGTCACGGTGATTCCCTGTTCCTTCGCTGCTGCCAAATCAACGACATTGTATCCAGTTGCCAAGACCCCAATGTAGGTCAATTGCGGACATGCTTTGAGCACATCTGCGGTGATCGGTGTTTTATTTGTCAAAATTGCTTCGGCATCGCCGATTCGCTCAATAATTTCTTGTTTATCTGTATACGAGGTACGATCATACACCGTCACCTCTCCTAATTCTTCAAACCCTTGCCAAGACAAATCTCCTGGATTCAACGCATAGCCATCAAGTACAACGATCTTCATTCTTTCGCTCCTCTCGCTTTTCCTTTTGCTTTTCCATAAAAAACGGGAATTCCTAGTAACGTCACGCCAATTCCCACGACTGCTAACCACGTGTCAGTGATCAAGGTCATAATCAAGATAAAACAGCCACCTAAGATCGCAATCAAGGGAATGATTGGATAGAAGGGAACTTTATACGGACGCTTCATCTGCGGTTCTGTTTTTCGCAAACGAAAAACTCCTACAAACAATAATACACTAAAGAACCACATAACAAAAACCAGCATATCGGTCAAGAGATCAAAGGTGCCTAAAAGCATCATGATACACGCGATCCCTAATTGTAAAAAAGCCGCCGCATAGGGTGCATTGGTGGTTTTACTTAAAGTGGCAAAGGTCTTGCTGAAAGGAATCTCATCTTCCAACGCCATGGCATATGGGACCCGCAAGCCAGTCATTGTATAGCCGTTCAATGCGCCATACACAGAGATCAGGATACCGATCGTGACCAGTTTTCCGCCAAAGCTGCCAAACAAGGCCATCGCAGTTTCTGAGGCACTGTTCAAATTACCAGCGATTTGATCGATCGGCAATGTTTTTAAAAAGGCAACATTGATCAACACATACACCAAGGTAACAAAACTCAATCCAAAGATGATGGCTTTTGGTAAATCTTTTTCGGGTCGCTTCATTTCCCCAGCGACATTACCGACTCCCATCCAGCCGTCATAAGCAAAAAGGGTTGCTAAGAGGGCACTACTGATGCCAGCTGCAAGCGATCCTTGAGTATTGGAAGAAAAATTCACCAATGAGACCGATACTTGCCCTGGTGTCAACAGGCCCGCCACGATGATCACCGCAATCGGAATCAGCTTGACTGCTAACGTGACGGACTGGACTTGAGCAGCGGCTTTTGTTCCCAAAAGATTGATCAATGTCACACTCGTTCCGGTCAAAATCGATAAAGGAAGCAAATAATTGCTGGGTAGATGAAATAAGTTCAAACACTGGGTCGCAAAAATAATACTTAAAGCCGCCACGTTTGCTGGAAAGTAAATGATACTTTGTGCCCAGCCTAATAAAAAGGAGGGTAATTTCCCATAAATTCTTTCAATATATCGAATGGGTCCGCCAGTCTCAGGAATCGCCGTCGCTAACTCCGCCACCGTCAAACCGCCGCAAATCGTTAGAAAGCCGGCAAGCAGCCAGACCAACAATGTCAAACCGGTGGATTGGGTCTGCTGGACCACAGCCGCTGCTTTGAAAAACACGCCGGCGCCGATCACCGTTCCCATTACTGTCGATAATGCCCCAAAAAAACTGATTTCTTTTTTCAATTGACTTTTCACAACATCACTTCCTTTTTAAATGAATAAGTCAAAGTATAGCGGATAGAAACTATCTTGACTAGAGGAATTTCAGAAAACAAAAAGCAAATACCATGAAAAGACGGCATTTGCTCCAAAATTTTTTTATTCTTTTGTGGATTCTTGAAAAACCAGCAACGGAAGCTGTCGTTTTTTGTGCATTTGTTGAACCAAATAAATTCCTGCCAGCAAGATGATCGGGAAAACGATCGCCCCTAGAATCCCAACCTGCAACTGTTGTCCCGTCCATTCGACGATACTGCCGACGACAGCGGGTCCGATTGAACACCCTAAATCTCCTGCTAATGCCAAATAAGCAAATAGCGCCGTTCCGCCGTTGCGAATGTATTGCGCAGAAAGACTAAAGACCCCTGGCCACATGATCCCTACGGCAAAACCGCTTAAGCCGCAGCCAAGGAACCCGATCAATGGCAATGAAGCAAAGCCGATCATCATATACGCCAGTAGGCAAAGCAAAACACTCAAAAACATAAAGCGTTTCAAATCGATGCGTTCCCCAAACTTGCCGTAAAGCAAGCGGGAGATCCCCATCATCAAGGCAAAAACCATTGGCCCTGCTAAATCGCCTAGCGTCTTACTAACGCCTAAGCCCTGTTCGGCAAAGGTCGATGCCCATTGGCTGACTGCTTGTTCGCTGGCTCCAGCACAGACCATCATCACCAGAAACAGCCAAAAGCTTTTCAAGGAAAAGAGCTGCCGAGTGGTCAACCCTCGTTCTCCTTCGGCAACGATTGGCGCCAACGGGACTTTGGTAAAGAAAAACAAATTGACCAACGGGATCAGCGCCCAGATGATCGCCAAAATCGGCCACTGTTGAATACCGAACACCATGAAGAACGCAGTTGAGAACAAAACGACCCCCACGTACCCCCAGCAATAAAACGAGTGCAGCATGCTCATCGTTTTTTCCTTATGTTCCGTTGGACAGGCTTCAACGATGGGACTGACTAAGACTTCCAGCAAGCCACCGCCAATGGCATACAACAAAACCGCTGCTAACAATCCGCTAAACGGGGTCGGAAACCATAAGGGAAAAACGGCTAGACCAATCAAGCCGATCGCTGCAAAAAAATGCGCGGCTACGATCGACACTCGATAGCCGATGCGGTCTACAAAAAAGATTGCTGCAAAATCGACGGCTAACTGGGTCAAAAAGTTAAAACTAACCAGCAAAGTAATCTGGCTGATCGGTAGCTGGTATTGGCTTTGAAAGGTCAAAAATAATAAGGGGGCAAAATTATTGATGACGGCTTGAACGATGTACCCTACAAAGCAAGCCGCAATCGTCGAACGATAACTTTTCATTTTCACTTCTCCTTTACTCGTCTTATCAGTATACCAAGTCCAATAAGACAGTAACCATGGAGAAAACACTTTTTTTACCCAGAGAATCTTAAGGAAATCAGCATTTTTCTTCCTTCAGATAATTCCCTTAAATGGAAGCAGCAAAAAAGCTGTCCTCACAGACAGCTTTTTCCGACTTATTCTCAAGGCTAGGCGTTTTTCTTCCGAGCAGCGATGGTTTTCATGGTGGCTTCAAAGATTGGGCCAATAAAGACGATACACAAGAGAGTACCTAACCCAACACTGGCGCCTAACGCAAAACCGATCAAGACCATGGCAGCATCCAAGCCGATACGGATCGTTTTTTGCGTCAATTTGCTTCGTTTGTAGATTAAGGCCGTCAAGGCTTCTAAAGCCGCTGATCCTTTGTTGGAAGAAACGTAGATACCAGCGCCGATCCCAAATAAGATCGGTGCAGCGAAAATAGCGATCCAAGGATAAAAAGGCAAATGAATCGATACTTTGTCCATCACTGGTTCAAAGATCCCAATCAACAGGCCTAATCCGATCCCATTGATAAAACTGCCAATGCCTAATTCAGCACGATCAAAGACTGCAACGATCAACAAAACAATAATATTAAAACACAAACTGGCAATCCAAAAAGGGACATCGACGAAATTCAAAATTCCTAGTAAAAACGTACTGATCGTATCATAACCTTGATGGGCGGTGATCAATAAGGAAATGGCCAACGCAATCAGCCCGGTACCTATCAAAACTTGTGCAAATTTTTTGGTTTCTTTCACAACATCACGCTCTCTTCTTTATTTTTCCTCTCTTAGTTTACCGTGAAAGCGTCACAATTACTATCATTTAATCACAAAAACCAGATTTTTTTTGAAGAAATCTAAATTCAATCAAGGGATTCATAATGCTGTTCATAGGTATCGCGAAACTCTTTGGGGGTCAGACCATTCAATTTCTTAAACATTTTGGAAAAATAGTTGGTATTGTTGTAACCAATACGATCGCCGATCTCACTGATCGTGGCTTTCGAATGAAGCAGCAGCTGCTGGGCTTGCTTGATCCGCACCAGATTGACGTACTGATTAAAACTCATTTCCGTTTCTTTCTTAAAGAGCTGGCCCAAATAAACGACGCTGACATGCAGTTCTTCTGCCGCTGATTTGACCGTCAAATCATGGGTATAGCCTTCTTCGATCAGTTGGATCGTCTTTTGAACGATCTCCGAATAGCGTTTTTGCGGTGGCTGCGATTTCGCCAGCTCCAGCACATCATCAAAGAGCTGCCGCAAATCTGCCAGTGTATTAGACTCACGAATCCGTGCCAAAATCTGTTCATGGTTTTCATGAGAAAGTACTGGTAACTGCCGATAAATATCGTTGAACAACAAGAACGAAACATAGCGAACATGCTCAGGGTCTGCTTGGGTTTGTTCCAAAATAGCGAACATTTTATCCAGCTCATGTTGGATCGTTTTGACATCCCCAATGGTCAGTGCTTTGTTAAAAGACAGAAACGGGAGTTCTTCGTTTCGCTCTAAAATATCCACGTGGATCGTCTGTTCTTGTAAGAACAGATCTGGGTAGAAGGCTTGCAGTGACTGAACCTGTTTGATTTTTTCATAGGCTTTATACAAATTCTCCCACTCGTTGATGGTCTCACTCATAATCAACTGCCAGTCAGTACTATTGAGCTGCTGTGCCAGTGCTTTTAGATCAGCGTTGATTTGCTGCCTTGGTCCAGCAGCAGTAATGATCACTTGGTTTTCATCTAATCGCCCTGGTAAGATCAATGGCTGATCGTGTTGCTGAAAAAACGTCGTGATTTTTTGTAAGATCTCAGCAGTCCCATTGAACTGCAAAACGGTAAAGGGTGCTGCTAGTGGCACCCGCTGTTGCGCCAGCAAATGGAGGTACTCGCTTTCGTTCAATTCATCATTCAACCAAAGCAGCAGGCTTGATTCTTGATACAGTTCTTTTTCTGCCAACAGTTTTTGCTGCTCCTCTAACTCAGCTGCAATTGCTTGTACACTGCTGCGTAGTTCTTCTTTGTTAACAGGTTTGACGAGATAATTACGCACACCTAACGCCATGCCTTGTTTGACAAAGGCAAACTCCTGATAGCCTGATAGAATGATCGAGAAAAATCGATTCCCAAACGCTTGTGCTTGGCGGATCATATCGATGCCGTTCATTTCTGGCATCCGAATATCCGTGATCAGCAAATCAACGGAATGCTCTTGCAAGTACTCGAGGGCTTCACTAGCACTTTTCGCTGTATGCACCACCTCAAAGCCCAGTTCTTGCCAAGGCAAGATCATTTGCAGCCCCTGCAAGATCATGTATTCATCATCAACGAACATTGCTTTATACATCTGTCTCATGCCCCCTTTGCAAACGTTTCTCATCTAAGCGGATCTTGACCGTAAACCCAGCACCTGCCTGAGATGTAACGTCCATTTGATAGGCGCTGTTGAACATACCCCGCAACCGTTCGTGAACATTTTTGATCCCGATCGAGGTTTGGGCTCCGATCTCCTGATTTTGCAGTTCTTCTTGGATCATCGACAACTGCTGTGCATCTGCGCCTTTGCCGTTGTCTTTGACCTCAATCACGATCTGATCGACTTCTTTATAAGCCTTGATACTGATGGCATTATCATTGCGCTGATAATCGATGCCGTGAACAAAATAGTTTTCGACAAGCGGCTGCAGCGTGAACTTCGGCAATTCCAACTGTTCTAATGCCGAATCGATGGTTACATGATAGGCGATCTTATCTGGGTAGCGCATCTGAAACAAGTAGACATATTTTTCACAAAAATCGATTTCTTCTTTTAAGGTCTTCGTCTTTTCTTGCGTCGTATTGTTCCGTAGCAGTGCCGAAAAGGCATAGACGACATCCGCCAGCTCTTCTTGGTTGCGACTCAAGGCATACATTCGAATGTATTCTAACGTGTTATACAGAAAATGCGGATTGATCTGTGCTTGCAGCGCCCGCATATCGGCGTCTCGCTGCTTGATCTCTAACGTGTAGATATCTTTGATATACTCGTTGATACTGTAAGTCATTTGATTGATGGCTTCTGCGATTTCTTTCAGCTCTTGTTGGACATTGGCGGTATCGATCCGCTTATCAAAATTCCCTTGACTGACTTCTTTCGTCGCATAGACGATCTGCTGTACTTGCGAGGTATAGCGCTTGAAGGTCCGATGGAGCACCCATAGGACCAATAAGAGAATCCCAATCCCAAAGCTAAAGATCCAAATGGCGCTAGAAAAAATATCCCGCCAGATCACACCTTTCGACAACAAGATCAGTGACAACTCTCCGCTGACGGTCGTTTGTTTTTTGATATAAAAGTCTTTCGACAGAGTGTCGTGAATAGTTCCATGAGCCACCGCCTGATCAATTTTCGCTAAGGTCTGCTTGCTAAGGTTCGCGGCATCCTTGTATAGTCGCTGACCATTGGAGGTATACAAAAAACTGTTGATACCATGCGCTTGGTTGTCTTCTTGTCGATTGGCTAAGACATCGTCTGAGTGAAAAATCACGTAGACTTGCCCTAACGGTTGCGCATAATTACTTGGTTGGGCGATCGAACGAACAAAAAACAGACGATTTTTCAAATCGATCTGCTTGCCGCTGCGTTTTTCTCCATAAGGGGTATCTGGGGTTGCCACTAATGTCTCATTGCTTTCATCTAGTTGAATAATGATCTCTTCGATACTAGGATGATTACGGATCAAGCGATAGAGGATGTTTGGCAAATACACACTTTGTCCCGTCTGGCGAAAAATATCATTACTATAGGAAAAATAGTCTGGCAATGAAAGCTGTAAATAATTGCGCAGCGATTCAAAAGCAGTATCCGAACTGGTAAATTCGCCTAACACCGTTGAAACGACCGCGTTTTGATCCTGCACGTATGCATCCAGCTGCATACTGGTAGCTTCCACGAGGCGTTCGCTGCTATTGAAGCGGTCTGCCCCAGTATATGCCGTCAGAACCAGCATGATAATAATCGAGATGATCACCAAAAGGACGCTATACAACTGCATCAACTGATTGATCAAAAAGTCATGTTTAAACAAACGAAAGCGCTGCTTAGTCATGTGCCAAGTCCCGATCTATGACGGTTTTTTCCTGACTGATCGCCACGTGGCACCACAAAATCAATAGACTGAAGGTTCCAAAGAGCAAGAGCCCTTTCATCATCCAAGTAAAAGCGAAAATACTGGCAATCCCCACTAACAATTTTAGAAAGGTCGCCATATGAAGAAACAGACACACGAAGGACAATTTCAGGTTATTCCACAAGGAAATCTCATAGGATGTGTCAAAAACCACACTTAGTAAGTACAGTAAGATACTCAATCCGCTGACGACAACTAAAACAAAAGAGATCATCAGCCAAATCAAGCCTTGGATCTGGGTAGCTAAATACAAGTTATACACTAAGAAACCTGTCAGTAGGAAGAAAAGATAAAACTGTTTATTGGCTTTGACAAAGACGCTGCGCCAAATGCGCCATGCGCTGCGAAAGCTTTGATGCTCATAATTTAGTCCGTCTTCATGGATCAAAGTACTAATGGTATGAAACGCTGGACCGATCCCTAAGATTCCGCCACCTGCCAATGTCAAGACGACGAAAAACAAATTCAACTTCACGATCGCCCAAATCAAGCGAAAGCCCTTGACCAACCCACTATTTGCTGTTTCTTCCATTTAAAATTCCTCCCTTATTTGTTCCCTATCGAAAATGTAGCATGATTTTAGCTTCCTACTCAAGCTACCTGAGAATCTTTTAATGCTATGTACGTTTTAGATGCTCCATGCTTGCTGCTTGAAGGTTAAAAAACAAAAGTAACGTTATTTTTTCATCAAAGATTTCGCTATTTACTTTAAAGAAAAAGCAGCCAGAAGCTAGACGTGGGAACCATTGGTCCTGATGCGTTTAGCCTCCGGCTTACTTGATCTATTGATTGGTGAGCGGCGCCTATTGCTTATTCTTGGCTTGCACGATACTCATCAAATTGTTTTTGCATTTCATCGCGGACCTTCTCCCAGCCAGCGGTTTTTAATTCTTCGTTTAGTTTCGGAACATTTTCTTCTGGATCGATCGTTCCGGTTGCTAAACTTGCTTTGTAACGATTCATGACATTGGCGATATTCGTGATTTCTGTTTTCACATTATCAGTCTTGAAGTTGAACCCTAAGATTGGTGATGCTTCAGCGTTAGCAATATTTTCATCACGCTCTTTGATCATATCGTCTGTGATGGATTCTTGTGTATAAAGGATCATGTTGTTCCCAGTGTTCCAAGCAGCCATGCGGGTATTTGGCAAGTAGCCATCAAGGAGACGGATTTTGTTGTCTTCGCCCTCGATTTTTTCCCATGCTTCGCCTTCAACACCCCAAACCAATCCATTCAACAATTCAGGATCGCTGTTCAACAAGCCCAACACTTCCACTGCTTTTTCTTTGTTTTTCGAAACATTCGCTACGACAAAGTTTGCCATTTGCGCTTGGCCTGTTGATTTTAATTGTTTCGTGATTGGACGTGAAACCAATTCATGACCTGCGGCATTGCTTAAGATCGTATCGCCGTAATCCATTGGTCCTTGGGTTTCTTCACGCATGAACCATGTGTTGCCTTCTAATGGGTAACCAGTCGTATTAGTGGCTGCATCAGTTGGGATCAAGCCTTCGTTGTACCATTTGTGCATCAATTTCAAGTTTTCCATTTGTTCATCATCTTCGTATTGATTGATGATCTTCGTTGTATCGCCGTCCAATTTAACAGCAAATGGGTAATCTTTCCCGATCACATAATCATAGTTTCCAGAAACATTAAAGGTTTGTCCGATCGCAAACGGTGCGATGTTTGGTTCTTCTTCTTTAAACTTCTTCAACACGTCTTCGGCATCTGCATAAGATTCGATCCCACTGATATCCAAATCATATTTATCTAAATACTCTTTATTGAAGGTCAAGACTTGTTGGGCATAAATATTGCCGTTGACTGGAAAGGCATATAATTTTCCGTCGATCGTATTGCCTTTGATATAAGATTCGTCTAATTGATCATACGCTTCTTTGGCATATTTTGGTGCTAACTCCGTCAAATCTGCATACGCGCCTTTTTGCGCATTCGCAACATAGTTTGAGGCAAAGGAAATATCGTAGTTTTCACCCGATGAAATGATGGTACTCATTTTTTGATCCCAATCACCCCAGCCGATATACTGCAGATCGATGCGAGCGTTGGTTTTTTCTTCAATGCGTTTATTGGCGATCTCCATTAATTGATCAAAGTTTTCTGGCTTGTCCCCGACTTGATACATCAATAAAGTCGTTACGCCGTCTGCATTGTTTTCTGAATCGGATGTTGCGCCGTTCGATCCACAGGCAGCCATTCCCAAAGTTGCCGCTGCGGCCATCCCAGCAAAAGCTGTTTTTTTCCACAAATTCATTTTTGTTTCCTCCCTATACTTATTTGATTATTCTTTGACGCCACCAATTGTCAGACCACCGACAAAATACCGTTGGAAGAATGGATAGGTGATCGCAATCGGTAAGGTTGCAACAACAACGATTGCCATGCGAGCAGTTTCGCTTGGCAAAGCGGCCAAACCACCTTGGATCTGGGCAGCCATACCAGAGCTTTTGGCTAGATAGTCCAAGTTGCTTTGAATCCGCATCAAAAGTGCTTGTAAGGGCACTAAAGAGTCTTTTTGAATATACAACAATGCATTGAACCAGTCATTCCAATAGCCAAGAGCGGCAAATAGACTGATCGTTGCGATCCCTGGAACGGCTAACGGCAACACAATGGACAGAAAAATCTTCATTTCGCTGGCACCGTCGATGCGCGCAGATTCTATAATACTATCTGGTACCGTCTTTTTAAAGAAGGTCCGCATAACAAGGATATTAAAAGGCCCTAAGGCAAGGGGTAAAATCAACGCCCAAATCGTGTCTTTCAATTGGATCAAGTTGACCATCACTAAGTAATTGGCAACCATCCCTGGCGCAAACAACATGGTGATCAAAGCGAAGATCGTAAAGAAACGACGGAATGGAAAATTTGAGCGAGAGATGACATAGGCATATAGCGAGGTCATCGTTGCATTGACGAAGGTACCAAAAACAGTGATAAAAATAGATACGCCAAATGCTTGGAAAATTTTGCTGCTCATTTGTCCGCTAAACAGGTAGGTATATGCTGCGAAGGAAAATTCTTGTGGCCAAAAGCGATAGCCGTTTTCTGCCAAAGAGGTTTCACTGGTCAATGAGATCGCGATCACAAAGAGAAACGGCAAGACACAGGAAATCGCGAACAGACCGATCACGATATTAAAAATCAGGTTGACCGTTGGGTTAAAGGAGCGGATCTCGACTTTCGTTACTTTTTTCTTCATTTATCCATCCTCCTTAGAATAATGCTGAATCTGGTTCTAGTTTACGAACAACCAAATTCGCTGTTAGTAATAGTAATGCCCCAACCACTGATTGATAAAGGCCGGCAGCTGCGGTCATCCCGAAGTCGCCTGTGGCAGTCAGTCCATTATAAATGTACGTATCTAAAACGGAGGTGACTTGGTACAACGCCCCAGAGTTTCGTGGGACTTGATAGAAAAGTCCGAAGTCGGCACGGAAGATCCCACCGATGTTCAAAATCAACAAAACAGAAATCATTGGAATCAGCTGTGGCAACGTCACATTTTTGATCTGCTGCCATTTGCTGGCGCCATCGACCATCGCGGCTTCGTAATACGTCTGATCGATCCCGACCACTGACGCATAATAGATGATGCTGTTGTAGCCTAAGCTCTTCCAGACATTCATAAAGACGAAAATAAACGGCCACCATTTCGGATCAGCATACCAGTTGATTCCTTCACCGCCCATACCCGTGATCCATTGGTTGATGATTCCTTTGTCTGGACTCAAAAAGGCATAGACAAAGTACGAAATAACCACCCAAGAAAGGAAGTACGGCAACAGGGACATCGTGTGATACACTTTTACCAAGCGCTTATTGCGCAGCTCACTCATAATAATGGCAAAGGCAATCGCAAAGAATAGGTTGAATGCTAAAAATACGATATTGTAGAGTAGGGTATTTCTAGTGATCAGCCAAGCATCATTGGATGCAAATAAAAATTTAAAGTTATCAAAGCCGACCCATGGGCTTTGTTTCAAACTGGCAAAAAAGCCGTCTGGTGAAATGTGGAAATCTTTGAACGCCACCACATTTGCGAATACAGGTATATAGAAAAAAAAGATAAACCAGACAACACCTGGCAAAGCCATCAATATCAATGCTTTGTATTGCCAGACATTCCTCCAAAACCCCTTTTTCTTCACATCTCATCATCTCCTTCATGCTACTAGAATAACGCTTTCATCCCTAAAAAATAAGGAACAAACTAAAGATAAAATGAAACAAATTAAAGGTCTTTGTTTATATTTTGTTTTTATTCTCTAAAAACCTGAAAAACGTCCTACCTTTTGCAAGATAGGACGCTTCATTGATTTGTTTTTTATGAATGATCAGTCGACAAAGCCGTTTTGTAGAATCACTTCGTGGAACCACTCACCAGACTTTTTGATGGTCCGTTTTTGGGTAGCCAAATCGACAGCAATAAACCCGTAACGATTTTTGAATTCATTCAGCCAAGACCAATTGTCCATGCAGGTCCACATGTGATACCCGCGGCACTGGCTGCCTTCTTGGATCGCTTGGTGAACATACCGCAAATGATCTTTGATAAAAGTGATGCGGTACTCATCTTGGATCTGACCGCTGGCATCGATAAAGCGTGTTTCATCTTCGACCCCCATGCCGTTTTCTGAAATATAACAGGGGATATTGCCGTAGTTGTCTCGTAGGTTGATCAAGGTATCATAGATGCCTCGTTCATAGATCTCCCAGCCTCGATGGGGATTGATTTTCTTTTCTGGCCAATCATACACATCGAAGTAATCTTCTGGCATTGGTGTGTCCGCTGTTTTGGCAGAACGCTTTTGCTGCACCCGCCGTGGCTGATAATAGTTGACCCCCAAGAGATCGACCGTGTTTTCTTTAATGATCTGCAAATCTTCTGCTCTGGTTTCTGGCATGATCGCCAACTCGTTTAAGACAGCGATCAATTCTACAGGAAAGGTGCCTTTGACCGCTGGATCTAAGAAGGATCGGTTAAAAAAGGCATCTGCCAGTTGCGCCGCTTGGACATCTTTTTCATCGTTCGGATCTTTCGGATAAGTCGGTGTCAAATTCAAGATGATGCCGATTTCGCCTGATTGCTGAGATTGACGGAAGCGTTGGATCGCTAAGGCGCTGGCGAGTGCTTCATGGTAGCCGACTTGCACCGCATGTGCCAAGTTGATTTCTGCTGGGTAATGCTGTTGATACAAATACCCCATCTCCACTGGCACGATCGGTTCATTTTGCGTGAACCAATGACGGACTTGATCACCGAACAACTCAAAACACAAAGCAGCATAATCTGCAAATGCTGTGACAGTCTCGCGATTGAGCCAGCCCCCTTCTTTTTGCAGTGCCATCGGCATATCAAAATGATACAAATTGATGAAGGGTTCGATGCCATTTTCGATCAAAGTGGCGAAGTACTCGCGATAAAACGCCATCGCTTGTTGATTGACCGCCCCTCTTCCTTCTGGCAGCAAGCGACTCCACTGGATCGAGGTTCGAAAAGAATTAAAGCCGATCTCTTTCATCAACGCCACATCTTCTGGGTAACGCTGCAGCAGCTGGACGGTATCTTTTGGTCCCCGTTTTTGATAAAAACGTTCTGGCTCCGTTGCGTACCAATAGTCCCAAATCGAATCACCTTTGCCATCATCGGCCGTTCGTCCTTCAGTTTGCGGACCGCTGGCAGCAGCTCCCCACCAAAAATCTTTAGGAAAATACAGATTAGTCATGGGCAGTCACCTGCTCTTTGCCTAACAAGAGACAGCCGATAATCCCGCTTTTGTTCGGCAAGCCCCAAGTGACGATGTAGTCTTCCACTGGTGGTGTCTCCATATAGCCTGCCATTTGTTTTTGGAAGGCTTGTTGGATTTGAGCGAGTAGATGCGGCTGATTCATGACCCCACCGCCTAAAATGATTTTCTCAGGTGCTAAGGTCAACGTGATATTGACCAGCGCTTGCCCTAGATAAAAGGCCTGCAACCCCCAAATCTCGTGCGCTTGCGGCAAGTCTTGTCCTTTGATCCCCGTACGTCCTTCTAAAGAAGGCCCTGCGGCTAATCCTTCCAGACAGTCGCCGTGATACGGGCATGTACCAGCATACGTATCTTCACTGTGACGTTTGACATAGGTATGACCGATTTCTGGATGACCGATCCCCTCGAAAATCTTTCCTTCACGAACGACTCCTGCGCCAATGCCGGTTCCTACTGTCAAATAGACACAGCTGTCTTTGCCTTGCGCCGCTCCTTGGCGTAATTCCCCATAAGCGGCAGCATTGACATCTGTTGTCCAAGCAAATGCTGTCTCTGGGTAGCGCTTCTTCAATGCACCGAGAAAATCGAACTGCTGCCAGCCCTGTTTCGGCGTCGCGAGTATGTGGCCATAGGTCGCTTGGGTTGGATCGATCCCGATCGGACCAAAGGAACCGACCCCTAATGACACGAGATCGTAGGGATCGAAAAAGGCAAAGATCGCCGCTAACGTTTCCTCCGGTGTTGTCGTTGGGATCGACTCTTGGGCGATGATCGTCAACTGTTCATCGGCAACGGCACAAATCATTTTTGTGCCGCCGGCTTCAATTCCTCCATAAACCATCATTTCTCACTCCTTTACTCCAATGGTACGAATTTCATATGGGTGTAATTGCTGATTGACGGTCGATGCTTGTTCTTCCTCTAAAAGGTTCAACAGACAGAGCGTCGCCTGCTCTTTTTGCACGTGAAAGGCAGTGGCTTGATCCGCCAAATTATAGCCCCGCAAAACGATCTGCTGGTCTTGGCGATTGCGTTTTAAAGCGGTGATAGCTACCGTCGTTCCATGAGCTTCCATGTATTGGTTGCTGCTGGCTAGCTTGCCTTGATGCTTGTCGGTCTGACTTGCCGTCCAAGGAACTTGGGCAGCTTGTGCTTGGCGATACGTTTCATAACGTTCTTCAGGAGCCCCATGAAAGGCTACACCGTATTCAAAGGTGTGGCTGCCTAAGCATTGCGCTTCTGGTGTTGGGAAGTAGCCCCAATCGCCTAGCTCTCCCGTACAGCGCAACAAGGTCAAGCAGATCTGATCCTTCACGATTTCATATTCGTTCAAACCAAAATTAGAAACCGTCATGCCGCTAGTTTCATCATGCAAGTTGACAAAGGCGTGCTGATGCTGCGGATTTGTTGGGTTTTCCCAATGACTGGAAACCTGATTCGGCCGTTTTACGACTTCATAAATGCTGTCAGCTTCATGGAAATCCGTGATGATCCCTGTTGGGAATAACACCCGCAGTCGGTGATCTTTGCTTTGGTTGTTGACGGTGGTTTTAAATGCCAGGCGGTTGCTGGTTCGTTCTAAACGGATCTCCGTCTCGATCTTGAAAGCAACCAATTCTTGACTCCGCTGTGCCTTACGGAAACGGAAATCGACGACAGCTTTTTGTTCTTCTAACAAACGGTCATCTGCTGAAACGGGAATCTGCAATTCTTGCGTCAGTCGCACGATCCCCACCAGTGGATCGTTTTGTTCGATCGTCACGTGATGCGGAAATTGTGTCGATAAGATTGCTTGATCTCCTTCTGGTTGTTTGAAGATGTACTCATTGGCGATATCCCCCACATCCTCGAAAACCAGTAAATTGCGATACGTTTTTTTGTTTGCTTTGTCTGTAATCGTCAAGCTGCCGTTTTCAGTAATGACGGCTTCCAAATGTGCGTTGGCAAGTTTGCGCCCTCCTTCTGAAACGATCGGGGCGCTCTCTACTGGCGTAGCGGCTTTTTCTACTAGGGCAAAGGTCTGCCATGAAAATTCTGGCAACTGGTTTGCTTCAACTTGGACCTTGACAAAGCGTTTCATGAAAGGAATCCGAAAAGCATCTTTAGGCAATTCATAGTCAAAAAGGACCTCTTCTTCACTGATGATCGCAGCAACAGGGTTCCCCTGTTCATCGATCACCGAATAAGAACCTTTTGGCTTCGCCAACAATTCGTGGTAAAGCTTGCTTGGCAATCCTTCACGGAATGTTTTACGCTCAAGTTCGATCACGACTTCCACTAAACCAGAACGGGTGCTGCCAGTGGTGTTGAAGACCACGAAGGGGCGACTCTCCTCAGGAAACTGGCTCGTGTCGATGGCGGCTACTAAATTGCGTAACGCTTCATCTGCCACGAACTTGCCGATTTCATTGGCTTTTTCAAAGCGCGGCATCATTTCTCGGTGTACTTCGTCCACTGAACAGCCGCAGATACTGTCGTGAGGATGATTTTGCATCAAGGTTTTCCACGCATGATCCAACATATCGTGAGGATAGCTGCCGCTTGCTTCATAAGCCATAGTTGCTAATGGCTCCGCAACATTTTCTAATTGGCGGGAAACCTTTGTATTCCATTGTTTTAGATAAACTCGGGAAGAGGCGGTATTGGCTAGAGTATACCAACCATCGGTTTCTTGACTGGTCAATTCACCGGTGACAGTTCCTAGGTCATCTGGCAGATCTGCTTGCACCGCTTCAAGGTATTCGGTAAAGCTGGCGTGTTTGAATTCATACTCTGGGAAAAGCTCGTTGGCTGTACGAATCGCTGCCGAAATATCTTTTTGGACGGGTTGATGATCGACCCCATTCATCATTAAGTAATGATTGGTGGCTCCAAATTTTTCTACATCTTGCAGTTTTTGTGTCCAAAAAGCTTTGGCTTCTGCTTTATCCACTGGAATCTCATTGCCATTGGAGTACCAGTTGGCAAAAAGTAGACCAAAGATTTGACTGCCATCTGGACCTTTCCAATGCATTTCAGAATATTGGGAAGTAAATTGATCATCGGGTAAAACTTCGTTGTCAAAGCCGATCGGTTTGACGCCACGCCCAAATGCAGCACTTTCAAGATTGGCTTGCAGCATCATTTGCGGAGTTTGTCCCATATTGCCGAAGGTATCTGGGAAATACCCCAACATAACGGGGGGGCCCCACTTTTTGCTTTCTGCCATTCCAATCAGCATATTACGGGTGTTTGATTCGGCACTGATCAAAAAGTCATCTTGCAAAATATAAAACGGACCGATCTGTAATTTCCCTTGTTTGATGGCCGCTTTGACCGCCTCGCGTTTTTCAGGCCGCACTTCTAAATAGTCATCCAAGATGATCGTCTGTCCATCTAGATGGAAGCTGTGAAACTCAGGGTCATTTTCAATTAATTCTAAAAGATCATCCATCAATTCCACTAGCCGCATGTGATGCTGTTCGTAAGGCATGTACCATTCCCGATCCCAGTGGCTGTGTGAAATGATATAAACTTGTTTCTTCATTGATTTTTACTCCTCGCTGTTTGCGTCGTTGGACTGCTTTTTGTGTCACTCGAATGGTGGTGGGTCGTGCTGCTTATTTTTCCACTCGGATATCGAAATAATCCATGACCAATTCACAAAACATCATGTTCGCCCACGAGAACCATTCTCTCGTGTATTGCGAAGGATCATCGACATCGAACCCTTCATGCATCAAATTTGTACCCGCATCTGTCGCCACTAACTGATCCAAAATTCGTTTCTTTTCTTCTTTGTCAGTGGTGGTCATCCCTTCCATTGCCATGGCGATCGGCCACACATAATTTTCTGGCGTATGAGAGCTACCAATGCCTTTGGCGTGTTTCCCTTCATAGAAATACGGATTTTCACTGCTCAACAACGTTTTACGGGTTTGAAGATAAAGGGGATCTTCCATGCTGCCATACCCCAAGTAAGGGGCGGCGATCAAATTCGGCACATTGCTGTCATCCATCAGGGTGCCATTGCCGAATCCATCCACTTCATAGGCGTAGACTTCTTCGCCAGCTTGGTTCGTGGTCAACCCGTATGCTTTAATCCCTGCTTCAATGTCTGCTTGTAGTTTTTTCGCTTGTGCCACGATCGCTGCGTCTTCTAAAACCGTCGTAAAGATTTCTTGGATATAGCCTAAGACCACCACCGCAAACATATTGGAGGGAATCAAATAGCCGTATTTGCAGGCATCATCACTTGGTCGAAAGCCTGACCAAGTCAAGCCGACAGGTTTCACTGGTGCGCCTTTGCCGTCATGAGTCAAGGTATCTTCTTTTCGCCAGGTATCCCGTTCAAAGCGATATGGAGATTCCTCATGATTTTGTTCTGTCACAAACACTTCCAAGGCTTTTTTGATGCCTGTTACAAAATCATCATTGAACTGATCGGTTCTGCCTGTGTTTTTATATAGCAGATAGGCCAGTTGGATCGGATAGCATAAAGAGTCGATCTCATATTTGCGTTCCCAGATCCAATCGTTCATTTCTGTATCGTCTGTTTGGTGGCCAGCGCCATTGGCTAATTCGTTAAAGGCATTTGCGTAAGGATCGATCGTAATATAGTAGAATTGCTTCTTGACTAACCCGCTGATCATGCTTGCTAAGTCTTCATCTTCTTTGGCGATCACCAAATACGGACGAACTTGTGCAGTGGAATCTCGCAGCCACATCGCTGGAATATCCCCCGTCAGTAAAAAGGTCGTGCCATCCTCATGACGCTTGACCGTCGTTAGTAGTGTATTGGCAAAGGCTGCGTTAAAATTTTTCGCCCAATCGGCATGCGTTTCTCCGCATAGATCCGTAATCGTTTCCATAAATGTTGCTACTGAAGTTGGTATTTCTTTATAAACCATTCCATCACCTTCCCTGATTTGATATATCAATTTACGAACCTAGTATATCATGAATTAATTGAATGTCTAGCGCTTTTTCAAAATAATTAAAGGGTTTTCATTTTTATTGGTTTATGGTATGCTAACAAATATGATATATCAAAAGGGGTTTTCTTATGAAACAACCATTATATAAAAAAATTTACGCGGAGCTTCACGAAGCCATCGTTGAAGGGCGATTAGCGCCTGGCAGTCGTGTCCCTACTGAAAAAGAACTATCTGAACAATACCAAGTCAGTCGGATCACCTCTAAAAGAGCCTTGACGGAACTGGAACAAAATCAGCTGATCTATCGCGTGCAAGGCAGCGGCAGCTTTGTCCGAGAATTGAAGGAAAAAAAAGCGACTGGACGAATTTTGTTTGTCTTGCCCTTTGCCAATGATCTCTCTTTAGGAAACTTTACCGAAGGCATTTACCCCGTGATGCAAGAACACGGCTTTGAACTTTTGATGACACCAGTGGATTATTTGGAAAAAACGACGGCAGCTGAGCTGATGCAAGAATTCGACGGCCTGATCTATTACGCCAGCAATACGTTTTCTTACTATGACTTACTGTTCGAATGTGCTGAAAAGCACTTTCCTATCGTGACCTTAGATAAAAAGCTGCATGAGTTTGATTTTCCAGCGGTGATGCCAGATAACTTTCAAGGTGGACAGCTAGCCACAGAGCATTTACTTGCGTTGGGGCATCAACGGATCGCTTATATTTTTGGTGATACCCATCATCCGCAATCCGTCCGTCAGCGTTATCTAGGTTACATCGATGCGCTGAAAAAAGCCCAAAGAACCTTTCGCACCAAGCTCGACGACACGGCTGCCAGCATCGCAAATGCGCTTGCCTACTTGGAAGAAAATCAGGTCACGGCAGCCGTCTGTGAAAATGACTTGATCGCCATCGAATTGATGCGTGCTTTGCGCCAAGCAGATTTGCACGTCCCTGCCAACATTTCCCTAGTTGGTTTCGATAATATCCAAGCCGCAGCCCTCGTTGATCCAGCACTAACGACTATCGGGCAGAATTTTGCCGAGATGGGGCGCTTGGCAGGAAACCAAGTGATTGAGAAAATCAACGCTGCGAAGGCAGCAACCCCAGTACCAACGGAGACGACCACCCATCTAGTGGCGGTTTCTTTGATCAAAAGAGAATCAACCCAATTAAAGGAGTGAACCAAGTGAACGTATCAATGATCGACACACGACACGGAACAGACAACCAATATAGTTTTTCCCACGGCAACTGCCTGCCTTATACAGGGGTTCCTTTTGGCATGAACTACTTTGCCCCGCAAACCAGCGATCAACGCGGCAGTTGGTGGTTTCATCCAGAAGATCGAACCTTTCAGGGCTTTCGCATCACCCATCAGCCTAGCCCATGGATGGGGGATTTCAGCCATCTGACGATGCTGCCGATAAACGGCACGCTTTCTGAAAATACCCTTTTCCATGCGCAAAGCTCGTATCGTCCCGAAGAAAGCACCTTTAATCCAGCCTTTCTTAAAATCAAGACGCAGCGGTATTTAACAACAACGACTTTGATCCCCAGTATGTATGGCGGTGTGCTGACTATTGAAAACTGCGGGGATCAGCCAGGTCTTGGCTTGTCACTGCCGGGTGACTATGTCTTAGAACAGTTGGATGAACAAACAGTGGCTGGTCAACTGATCGTATTTTCAGGGTGCGAAGATGAACGCTTCACCTTCCATTTCGTCTATCGTTTTGAAACACCCATCACGGCGATCGAAGGTGCCTTGACAGGCAAAGAAGCCTTCGTCGTTCTCCGCTTTAATGATTGCCAAACACAGACGATCCGTTTTGCGACCTCGTTTCTCAGTCGCGAACAAGCTTGTTTGAACTTGCAACGGGAACAGCAATGGGCTCCTGCCGATTATCTGGCTTCTGTCCAACAGCAATGGAATCATTTTTTGCAAAAAATCGAGATCGAGCATCACGATCAAACACAAGTTTCTACTTTTTATCATAATTTTTATCGCTTATTCTTGTTTCCTCAAACCTTCTTCGAAATCGATCAAGAGGGCCGCAAAATGCATTGGGATACCTTGGCAAAAGCAATCAAACCAGGACCACTGTATACAAACAACGGCTTTTGGGATACGTATAAAACTGTCTACCCGCTCTTTTCACTCTTGGCTGTCGAACAATTGGAAGACATGCTGGAAGGCTTTTTGAACAGTTATCGCGAAAGCGGCTTTTTACCAAAATGGCTATCGCCAGATGAGCGTGGATTGATGCCAGGGACGCTGATCGATGCCGTGATCGCTGATGCCGCAGTAAAAGGCATTCGTCCTGATTTGATGCCCAAATTTTTAGCAGCGATGAAAAAAGGCGCCACCGTCCAAAGTGAAAATCCCAATTATGGTCGGCGCGGCACGACGGACTATTTGACTTACGGGTATGTGCCATTGACGCATCATGAATCGGTCAATCACACCCTTGATTATTGTTACAGTGATTTTTGTATTTCACAAGTCGCGCAACAGCTGGGTGACGAGCAAGCAGACTATTATCAGCAGCAATCGCAAAACTACCGCAACATTTTCGATCAGGAAACTGGCTTTATGCGGGCAAAAGATCCCGATGGTGCCTTTCGTCCAGAATTCAGTGACATACGCTGGGGCTTAGATTATGCAGAAGGCAGTGCGTGGCAAAGCAGTTTTGCTGTTTACCATGATTTCGCTGGCTTGATCGCCGAACACGGCGGCAAAGCGGCCTTTGAAGCAAAACTGATCGACTTGTGCAATCAAGAACCTCGCTATACGACAGAAGGCTACGGCTTTGAGATCCATGAAATGAGCGAGATGGCTGCACTCGATTTTGGTCAGCTGGCGATCTCCAATCAACCAAGCTTCCACTATCCGTATCTATTCAGCTATTTGGGCAAACCAGAAATGGCACAGCCCTTGATCAAGCAGCTATTGACACAATGCTTCAATGACTCGCCCAAAGGCTTTCCTGGCGATGAAGACAACGGTAGCATGGCTGGTTGGTACATTTTCAACTCCTTGGGCTTTTATCCAGTCACACCAGGGACGGGGGAATATGTCATCGGCATGCCATTATTTGATCAAGCAACACTACATCTTGCTTCAGGCAAAGACTTAGTGATCAAGAGCACGCCCAATGCGCCGCAACAGCTCTTCGTGGATAAAATCACATTGAACGAAGAACCCTTCGAGCGATTGTTTTTCACCCACCAAGAATTGACTGCCGGTGGTACATTGAACTTCCAGCTAGGTATCGTCCCTCGCAGCAAAGAGTGGTCAGCCGATGCCTATCCTTATAGCGTCAGTCAACCACATGCATAACGAAAAAACCGCTCCTTAGCAACAGGCAGCAGTCTACTTTCAGTCAAATGAAAGTACGTGCTATCCCTGCTAGGGAGCGGTTTTTTTATTGGTTCATTTGTAGCGGTAACAGACGTTCGATGGTTTTCAGCACGCCATTTTCATCGTTTGACTTGGTCACAAACGCTGCCGCTGCCTTGACTTCCTCAAAGGCATTGCTCATGGCGAAACTAAACGTGCCAGCTGCCATCAACTCCAAATCGTTCAAGCCATCGCCGAAGACCATAGTCTCTTCTGGTGTGACGTGCAGCAATTCTTGCAAGTGTGCCACAGTCGTTCCTTTGTGGACGCCTTGATTGGTGATATCGATCCAAGCGGCTTCCGAAGCCACGATGTAGGCGTCGTTTGTAAACTCACCTAACTGTTGGACATGCTCAAAGCAACGTAGTTTGGGATCAAAAATAGTGAGCTTCACAAAATCTTCGGTGATGGTTTGATAATCCGTCACCGTTTTGACCACCCGATAAGAGCCCCGAACTTTCTGGGCATCTGCTTCATTGGTCGTTTCCGCAATGTACGCCGCAGTCGGTGTACAGGCAATGATCACATGATCTTGCGCAATCGCAGCGAGCTTCGCAATGATCCGCCGCCCTAATTCGTTTGGCAGCAGTGATTCAAAGATGTATTCGCCTTGATGTTTGATGCGGGTCGCGCTATCCCCAAGAATCCAAACATCCGCTGCTGCTTCACCAAACAGTTCTTCCACTCGTTCACACTGTTTGCCGGTACACGCAGCAAAAGCAACACCCGCTTCTTTCATTTGTTGGCTGACTTGTTCATAATAAGGCCGATCAAAACTGCCTTGGCTGTTCAAAAATGTGCCGTCTAAATCTGTGATGACTAATTTGATCATACGTTTCTCTTCCCCTCTACCTCGTGTCCTCTTTATGGCGAATCACTTAATTAACATTGTTAATTAAGTATACTTATTTTCAAGTTTTTCGTCAAGTCAGTCTTTTAAAAACTTTACATCGTTTCATCCCGTCGGTATACTTAATTAAATCACTTCATTAAGGAGAACACCTATGGCTTCTACCACCCATTCCATTCGTCAGCAAAACAAACAGCTGGTTTTAAAAACCTTATTTCAAAACGGGGCATTATTCGCCTCCGATTTAGTAAAGAAAACCGGCATCAGCATGGTCACCACTAACTCATTATTAAAAGAATTGTTGGCAGAGGGGGAAATCACTAAAGGTCCGCTGGAGCAAAAAGAGCTAGGGCGGCCTGCCGTGACCTATCAGCTAAACCAAGAGCGAGGCCATTCTCTTTTGCTTAGTTTTATCGATCACGATGGTTCCTTGGCTCTTTGGTCCATGCTGATCGACCGCAAGGGAAAGGTTTTGGCAAAACACGACCAGCCCTTTCCTGATGTTGCCCCTCATCGCTTTCAAGAATGTGTAACGAACGAGCTAGCATTATTTCCCTCTGTGGAACAGATCGCCCTCTTTTTACCAGGAAAAATCAGTGGAGGAACCGTGACTTCCAGCTGGTATGAAAAATTTAATGGCTGGCAGCTGGCAGCCCTCGTGGCAGAGGTCACTGCACTGCCCTTCTACTGTCAAAACGATGCCCATATTTTAACGATCGGCTATTGCATCGCCCAACAGATCTCCTTGCAGCAAACCATCGTCGGCATGTACAATCCCGAAAAAAGCATGCCTGGTATCACGCTCCTGGTCAATGGTGCGCTTTTAGAAGGAAAAGATGCCCTAGCGGGAGAGGCAAAATTTTTGCCCGGCTACTTGGATCAAGGGGCACCGCAAGACCGCACGGCTTTGGTTCAGCGCCTGACAAGCTTACTGCCATTTTACAATGCAGCTTTTGCCCCCCACTGTATCATTTTAGCCAGCAGTGATGCAGTAAAAACCGATCTCTTAGACGCGATCCAAAAAAATCCATTGCTGCAGCAACAACCCAATCAGCCTGCTTTCCATTATATCGATGCTATCGAGGAAGCCATGGTGCTAGGCATGCACTGGCTGATTTTCCGCAAGACACCTTTTGACTTAGCCCGTTGATGACACAAAGACCATAGAATAATTGAGGCGGTGTGATATGAAAATAGCTATCATTGGTGCTGGTCCTCGTGGACTTTCACTTTCAGAACGACTGATCGCTCATAGCAAACAAAACAAACAAGCCATCGACTTGCTGCTGTTTGATCCCTTTCTTCCTGGGGCAGTTTGGCGCACGGACCAATCGGCGGATCTGCTATTGAATTCTGTAACCAGTCAGGTCACCCTTTTCACGGATGACACATTAAGCACCGGCGGTCCCGTGGTCAAAGGACCTACCTTATACGAATGGGCAGTGACAGAAGGGAAACATTTCGCAGCCACGCATGCTCCTGAGCTCGTTGCGGAATGCACAGCACTTGATTCACTTGATCCTAACAGGCATTGCTCGCGGGCGTTATATGGCCTCTATCAGCAGTGGTTTTATCAGCAGCTATTAAAAGAGCTGCCTGAATCCATTACCGTCAACCATCTGTCAGACAGTGTCAGCTCCTTGACCCCTCTTTCCAAAAATCGCTACCAGTTGACGACGGCTCACCAAACATTTCTTGTTGATGCCGTCGTCTTAGCTACAGGCCATTCACAAGCCCAACTGTCAGCAGCAGAACAACGATTGGCGGCGGCCGCAGAAAATAATGGCTGGTTTTATGCACCGCCAGCCAATGCGGCAGATACGGATCTAACGGCGGTGAAAGCTGGCGAACCTGTGATTTTACGGGGACTAGGACTTGCCTTTTACGATTACGTCACCCGCTTGACCAGCGGTCGGGGCGGCACCTTCGTCAAAGTCAATGGATCCCTCGTCTATCAACCTTCTGGTGAAGAACCACAAATCATCGCAGGTTCTCGTCGGGGTGTCCCGTATCATCCTCGTGGCCGCAATCAAAAAACACCGACGCAGCAGCGAAAGCCCGTTTTTTTGACCCCTGAACGCCTCGCTGCTTGGCAAGCAGCCAAAACGGTTGCTGGCAAGACCCTGCTCTTCTATTTAAAAAAAGAGGCAGAACTCGTCTATTATCAGACGCTGCTTTTAGAAAAACAGCTGCTGGACAAAGATCAGCTTGCCGCTTTTACCGCCGCCTTTGTTGCCTCTGAAGGATCTGAAGACTTGCTGAAAAAATGGCAGCTTCCTACGACGGAGTGGTGGTCATGGCAACAACTAGCCGACCCCTTTGCTCAGAAAAAGCAACAGTCGTTGCAAGACTTTTTCATTGCACTATTACGTACCCAAATCCAAGATGCCGAAAAAGGCAATCTAACAGGACCTATCAGCAGTGCCTTGGAAGTCTTCAAAGACCTGCGGGACCCGATTCGGTTTGTTCTCGATCATCAGCTAATGCCAGTACAAGACTTGAAAACACTCTTTTGGCAGTCTTTCGTTCCCTTGAACAGCTTTTTATCGATCGGTCCGCCGGTTCAGCGACTGCAGGAACTGGTCGCCTTGATGGAAGCGGGAGTGGTGACCTTACTAGGTCCTGACATGACTGTTGCGATCGAGGAGGCTTACTGTACGTATTCAAAGCGATTTGACGACACACGCTATCACGCGACGCAACTAATTGAGGCTCGCATTCCATCGACAGCGATTCGTCGAACCAACAATTCCTTGTTGCGGCAACTGCTAAACGATCGGATTATTCACCCGCACCAGTTGGCGATCCCCAATGAGGTGCCTTTTGAGACGGGTGCGATCGCCATCGATCCTGAGACCAATCAGATCCTTGGACCAGATGACCGCCCTTACCCTACCCTCTATTGTTTTGGGATTCCCACAGAAGGCATCCACTGGCTGACGGCTGCCACTGCTCAGCCAGAAACCGATGCTTGGAATTTACGGCAGGCGGACCAGATCGCCGCTGACCTCTTGCACCACACCTTCTAGTCGCTTCTGTTCTATCAAACGCAAACTTCCGAGGAAACGCTTCGGAAGTTTTTTGTTTTTCTTTCGCAAATCCGCAGAAAGGATTTCTCTTTTTTGAATATTCTTGAAATTTTCTTTAATTGTTACACGAAAATTGCGACAGTCCTAGAAAACCGTTACAATGGAAGAAACGAACGTAGGGAGGTTATCAGATGACCGCTGAATTACAAAAAATAGATGCCTTGATCGCAGAAGTGGAAAAAGTGATTTTAGGCAAACGAGATGTGATCCAATTTACCGTGGCTGCGCTGCTTGCTGGCGGACACGTTTTATTCGAAGATATCCCTGGTGTTGGGAAAACGATGTTGGTCAAATCGTTAGCCAAAGCCATTCAAAGTGACTACAAACGGGTACAGTTTACCCCAGACCTTTTACCTAACGATGTGTTAGGTGTGTCGATTTTTAATTCCCAAAGCCACCAGTTCGAGTTTCGTCCTGGCCCGATCTTCACCTCCGTCCTCTTGGCAGATGAGATCAACCGAACCACACCAAGGACGCAAGCCTCACTCTTAGAAGCCATGTCAGAAAATCATGTCACCATCGACAATCAAACGTACCCATTGAGTCCCCACTTTTTTGTTTTAGCCACGCAAAATCCAATCGAATATGAAGGAACGTATCCTTTGCCTGAAGCCCAATTGGATCGTTTTTTGTTCCGCCTGCATATCGGTTACCCAGATTTTCAAGATGAGCTCGCCCTCTTGACTGGAAAACGACAGCAAAGCTTGGATCAGATCCAAACCATTTTACATGCTGATGAAGTGACCGCTTTAAAAGCGATGGTCGATGACGTGTATGTCGATGAGCGGGTCGCCCGTTACGCATTGCAGCTGGTTCAAGCGAGCCGTCAGCATAATGCCATTGACCTTGGTATCAGCCCTCGTGGTGGGATCGCCTTCTTAAAAGGGGCCAAAGCGTTAGCATTGACGGAAGGTCGGACCTTTGTCACGCCGCAAGACTTGCAGCGAATTTTACCAGCAGTCTTCGGTCATCGTTTATTACTGAAAGGTGGCGTTCATGCCAGCACGGAGACCCTTTCAGACTTGATGAAACAGATGATCCAACGAGTGCCTGTCCCAACGAGGAGATAGCGATGAAGAAAAAGAAGCTTGAACGCCTGCTGCGCCTCCTGTTGTTTAGCGCTGCCTATTTTCTGCTGCTGGCTTACTGTGTGATCTTCAATAATAATGCTGGCTGGAGCCTTTGGTTTTTACTGACTTTGTTATTGTTGCTTGATGCAGTATTCTTGCTCCCCTCCCTCAAGAAGGTTCAAATCATTTTAGAAGAATCGATCCAAGCTGAAACACACACAGCGATCACCTTACCGCTGCAAGTCTTCAAGTATCGCCCGACGCTGCTGCCGCTGGTCGATTTCACCTTACAGTTTGACGATCGTTTCAAGGAAAGTCATCACAGCGCCTTTTATCGAGGCAATCTGATTCGGCTGCAGCTGCCTTGGACCCCAAAGGAGCGAGGCATCTATGAAGAATTGCCCGTTCAATTGTACAGCCATGATCTCTTTGGCTTTTTTGAAAAAAGCTACGCTGCAGTTGCGAAACAATCGATTTTGATCCTGCCTAAATTGGCGCCAGAAGCCGTTACCCTGCTGCCATTTTTTAAACAGCAAGTCCGCAGCCAAACCCACGGAGAACCCAATTTTTCTATTCGACAGTTCCGTCAATACCAGTTAGGGGATTCCTTAAAAAATATCGATTGGAAATTATCCAGCAAACAACAGGAATTGATCTATCGCGAACGAGAACATGAAGAAGAACAAGACATCGTTCTGCTCTTTTGGGGAGAAGATCATCCTGCTTTTGAAGAGACTTTGACACTGTTTTATTCGATCCACCATTTCTCGCAAAATCAACGACTTTTTCAGCCGCTCTTGATTGGTGACGGATTGACTTCTCCTTACCAAACGGATGCCGCTGCCTATGCCCAGATCCGTCCCTTCGAGAAAGTTCCTGAAGGGGTACCGCTTTTGACTGGCAGCCATCTTGTCTTCATTACCCCGGTTTTTACCCCACAACTGGAAGACTACCTCAGTCAGTTGGAAGCAAAAAACAGCTGCCAAGTGTTTACCTACGCTGATTTAATGAGGCAGTTGAATAAACTTGAGGAGGCGGTAGGATGAGATTTATTAAGAAAGCGCTGATTGGTCTTCTGACCTTTCTCAGTCTATCACTGGTGATCTTGCCGTTTATCGCAGTTTATGACCTTGGCAATCAGTTCACCCTTTTAACTTATGCCTTTAGTGTCTGTTTGATTTTGACCGTGGTGCCGAAAGTCCGTTACAGTTTGCCTTTGCTGGCAGCCGCTTGGCTGATCGTCTTGTATCGGATCTTTCCTTATGGGACTGCCTTTTCTTTTGATTGGCTGCTGCGTTTTTGGCTAGACCTGCACCGTGCCTTTCAAGAGATCCTCAGCGGTGAAGTCGGCTATATCACCGAACTGGCGGCGGTGACATTGATCGTTAGCTGGGTTTTGTTTTTAGCGATCTTACCGATCGCTTATCAACGCTTTTTCTTGATTTACGCTACCATGATCGGCTACTTGCTAACAGTCGTGATTTTTAATCAATTTGATCTGACGTGGCATTTGATGGGTATTTTTCTTTGTGCCTTGGCTTCTTCACTGATCCAGCGCAGCGTCTTTCAATCCAGTCAAACGATCGCTCCCTGGTTCGCTGTGATGCTATTGATTGGTGGACTAGCCGTCACTGCTGTCTACTTGCCGCAAACGAGCCTGCGGGAACAGTTGGCAGCCCGTTCCACGCCTATACGGACAAATCTGAATCAGCTGGGTTTTTATCAATTTATTGAAGATCATGGCACGCCCAGCGGCTCTCGCACTGGATTCAGTGAAAACGACCGTCAATTAGGCGGACCACTACTGGATGATGCGACGATTTTATTTGAAGCGCAACAAGAAACCCCGCATTACTGGCGGGTGGAAAGCAAAGATTTTTATTCTGGTAAGGGCTGGATCAGTACGAGCCGCGAAGAGGCTCGCTTAGAAGCAGAGGCCGTCACGATCGCGGATCAAAGCTATCAGCAAGCCTATCTTGAGAACGAGTCTGTTCGGGTCCAATTTCAAAACCATGGAGACTATGTCCCATTGCCCTATGGACGCAGCACGTTGTCCCTTGAAAACGGTGCTCGCGGTTTTCAGATCAGCGACGCCATCCAGCGGGTCGATCTCATTGATCCACTCCCAGACACCACCTTGACCCTCGATTGGGACCATCCAGATTTTGCCGCAGAAAATCTCCAAAATCTGCCTTTGATCTATCCGGATTCTCCGATCGATTATATCCAGTTACCCGATTCTTTGCCGCAGCGGGTACGAGATCTCGCAGCTGAGATCACCGCTGACAGCAACAGTCTGTTTGATCAAGTCACGGCGGTTGAAAGCTATTTGAAAGATCCGCTCGTATTCCGCTATTCCAAAACCGATGCCGTCGTGCCTGCAGAAGAGCAAGATTATGTTGATCAATTTTTATTTGAATCACAAGTCGGCTACTGCGACAATTTTTCCACGGCAATGGTCGTGCTACTACGGAGTTTAGAGATCCCTGCTCGCTGGGCAAAAGGCTTTTCTCCTGGATCTCCTGCAACAGAAAACGGCATTACTACCTATACCGTTCGCAACTTGAATGCCCACTCATGGGTGGAAGTCTACTTTGACGGCTACGGTTGGGTACCTTTTGAACCGACCCCTAGTTTCCAAAATCCAGATCATCCCGTGTTGACTCAAGAATCTACTAGCTCCGAAGAAACACCGACCGCTAGCAGCGAAACAACACCATCGAGCAGCAGGGAAACAGAAAGCAGCGAAACCACGACCAGCAGTTCTGCAACAGCCGCGGTTATCGATGACGTTTGGTTGACTGAGGAGTTGAAACAAACGCTGCGCAATGGCTTCTTTGGAGGCTTAGCTATCCTAGGACTTGGCCTACTTTTCTATTTCCGCCATTCGTTTTTCCGTATTCATTTATGGTTGATCTGCCGCTTTAACAAACAGCCGCTAGTTGCTGCCTATCCTTTGTTTTTACGGCAAACGACGAAAGTTCTGTACCGTAACGAGGCGGAGCCGTTGATCGATTATGCCCAACGACTCGAAGCATTCTATCCACTGTGCCATGGTGATTTTATCCGCTTGACGCAGCAATACGAAGCCTACCTTTACAGCCAAGAACAGCCGGCTGGTCAAGAAGCCTTCTTGAAGCAAGTCGCTGCCCAAATCAGTCAGCTGAAAAAAATCAACTAAGCAGTGAGGATAAACGACAAAAAAACGTATCGATCAATCGATCGATACGTTTTTTGCTTTAGGCGTTTCCTTGACGTTTTTGAACGGCAATAATAATCAGTTTCGTGATTTCCATCAAAACAACTGCCACAGCAGCCATTGCGATACATAGACCGACATGTCCTAAAGTGAAGGTTGCTGGAATCGCAAAGACTTCACGGATGCCAGGAATCAAGGTAATGCTGTATAGTCCACCACAAACGACGATCGCCAACCATACCATTTTATTGGCAAAAAGGCCAGCTTGCCAAGCAGTCTCAGTGTTTGAGCGTGCTGGTAATGTTTGCAATGTTCGGCTCCAGATAAGTGTTGAGAAGGCCATCGCAACACCTAATTCAGGTGATTGGTTCATTCCTAACCATTGTGCCAAAATCACGACAGCGGCAATCAAAATACCACGATACGTTACTGAGATCAATGTTTTTCCAGTGAAGATACCAGCATTTGGATCTCTTGGCTGGCGCTGCATGATCGTTGGTTCGGCTTTTTCCATTCCTAGAGCAATCGCTGGTAATGAGTCGTTGACTAGGTTGATAAAGAGCAGCTGCAAGGCAGTAAATGGATTGTCCCAACCCATCACTAAGGCAAAGACGATCGCAATGATCGCACCTAAGTTTCCAGCAAACAAATACGAAATAGCTTTTTTGATGTTGTCAAAGACGTTTCGGCCAACTTCTACTGCACGAATGATCGAGGCAAAGTTGTCATCCGTCAAGACCATCGCCGCTGCGTCTTTGGCAACGTCCGTTCCGGTTCCCATTGCGATCCCGATATCCGCTTGTTTCAAGGCGGGTGCATCATTGACCCCATCCCCGGTCATGGCAGAGATCTTGCCTTTGTCTTGCCAAGCCCGCACGATACGGATTTTGTTTTCTGGCGAAACACGAGCATAGACTGTGATTTTGTCTAATTGATCCGCTAGTTCGGTTTCTGAAAGAGCATCCAATTCCGTACCAGTCAAGGCTAAGTCGCCCTCGGCTGAAATACCGATCTCTTGTGCAATCGCCACGGCTGTCGTTTTGTGGTCCCCTGTGATCATTACTGTTTTGATACCAGCAGATTTAGCATCCGCTACGGCTTGTTTGACTTCTTTACGAGGAGGATCGATCATCGCCATCAAACCAACCAAAATCAGCTCGTTTTCATCTTCAAGTGTCAATTCTCGTGATTGGGCATCGGTCAATGGACGGTAAGCAAACGCCAAGACCCGTAATGCCCGTTTTGAGAATTCTTCGTTTTGATGTTGTAATTTCTGCTTGATTTCATCTGTTAAAGGCACGACTTGATCATCGATCAAGACTTTAGTACTGCGCCCAAAGACGATGTCTGGCCCACCTTTGGTCAACAATAAATGTTCGCCATCGATCTCATGTAAGGTAGACATCAATTTACGATCAGAATCGAAAGGCAATTCTTGCAAACGAGGAAACTGTTGACGAATTGCCCGATAAGGCTGATTTAGTTTCTCACTGTAATCCAGAAAAGCAATTTCAGTAGGGTCTCCTAGCTTCGCCCCATCTTCACTGATGGCAGCATCATTGGCCAAGACACTGATCTCTACTAAGCGTTTTTCAGGCAATGTCCAGGTAGTTGGCTCATCGGAGAACGTGCCCGTTTGCCCATTTGGTAAATAGTAGTCAACAACGGTCATTTTGTTTTGGGTCAAAGTCCCGGTCTTATCGGTACAAACGATACTCGTTGAACCCAATGTTTCAACCGCTGGTAGTTTTCGAATGATGGCATGACGCTTCGCCATTTGTTTTGTTCCGATCGAAAGAACGATCGTCACGATCGATTGCAAGGCTTCTGGAATCGCTGCAACGGCTACGGCTACCGCAAACATAAAGGCGTTGACTAAGTCTTGTGTCATATCACCTGTTCCGTCACCTAAGAACAACCGTGCGACTTGAACCCCTAAAATAATCAATGAAAGGACTAAGATCGCCAAGCTCAGTTTTTTACTGAAGCTGTCTAATCCTCTTTGCAATGGCGTTTTGTGTTCAACTGTACTTTCCAATAAGCCAGCCACTTGACCGATTTCCGTCACATTACCAGTCGCAGTTACGATAAACCGACCACGCCCGTAAGTGACGATCGTTCCACTGAAGACCATGTTGTCACGGTCGCCGATCGGTGCGGTACGATCGATCACACCTAATTCTTTTTCCGCTGGCGTTGATTCCCCAGTCAGCATTCCTTCATCGACCTTCAAAGAACCCTCTTCGATCAATCGACCATCTGCTGGTACATAGTCCCCAGCTTCTAAAATAACGATATCGCCGACAACCAATTCTTTCGCCAGCACACTTTGTTCTTTGCCATCCCGAATGACGTTAGCATCTGGTGCCGACAAGCTTTTCAAAGCGTCTAACGACCCTTCGGCTTTTTTTGTTTGAATCACACTGACGACGGAATTCAACAAGAGTACTGCGAAGATAACGATCGACTCAACGTGGGCACCCATAACCATTTGGATGATTGCCACGATCAGCAAGACGATCACCATCGCATCTTTGAAGGTATCTAAGAATAAGGCAAAGCTAGATTTCTTAGGTGCTTCCTTCAGCTGGTTCAAGCCATTTTCTAACCGCTTGGCTGCCTCTTGCTGCGTCAACCCCTCTGGACTGCTCTGGACCTCTGCCATAATTTCCGAGATTTCTTTTTGATACATTTCTTTCGCCAATTTTTTTGCCCCTTTTAATTTTATTTTCCTTAGGCACTCTGCTAGAAAAAAAGAGACCTAAGACAAGTATACGCTTGTCTTAGGTCTCACCATTTCAAATAATACCAGAAAGCTGTCGCCAGCTTACTTACTGTTGATATTATCGCAGCTTGCGCCACCGGTTACTCCCCTAAGGAATAATAATAAGAATGTATCATTATCATAACGGAAACTTTTGTGCTTGGCAACTATAAAACATCAATTTGAAAATTTTTTGAAAACATTCTTTTTGTTCCCATTCCTTTTTTTCTGTTACACTAAGGAAGAAAGAAATTTGTACGTTACAGGAGGAAAAACGATGGATCTTTTTGATACTTTTACCCGCCATAGCTCTGTCCGAGATTTTCAACCCCGGCCACTATCAAAGGAACTCAAGCAAAAATTAGTAACGGTTGCCCAGAGCGGTTCCAGTTCGAACTTTGTTCAAGCCTATTCGATCATTGAGGTCAGTGATCCTGAAAAACTGGCTGCCATCGAAGAGATTGCCGGTGCCCCAAATTACATCACTCGAACGGGCGTCTTCTATCTTTTTGTCGCCGACTTACATAAACACCAGCAGCTGCTGACCCAAGCAGGGGTGCCTGATACCCACTTAACCACGATGGAACCATTTATTGTGTCTGTCGTTGATACGACCATCGCTGCCCAAAATATGGTAGCTTACGCTGAAGCACAAGACTTAGGAATTTGTTACATCGGCGGCATCCGCAATGATTTGCCTCGTATCGCAGAACTTGTCGGCTTACCAAAATTGACGTTTCCGTTATTCGGTTTAACGATCGGCTATCCGCAACACAGAAATGAGCCGAAAGTCCGCTTGCCCCAAGAAGCGATCGTAAGTGTCGATCAGTATCAACCGCTGACGCAGGAGCAAACAGCTCAATACAACCAAACGACAGAAGCCTATTATGCACAGCGCAGCAGCAATCAACAGCAAACCAATTGGCAAACGAAAATGACGGAATTTTTCCGTGAACCGCGACGTCCAGATGTCGCGGCCTTTATGAAACAACAAGGCTTCTCAGACTACTTCGGTGAATGAGGACACTAATTACCACGGGAAAATAAAAAATGATCTTTGGCAAGGAATCTTGTCAGGATCGTTTTTTGCTTGGTGTAAAAAATCAGGTTCAGGCGGCTCTTGTATCTTTGTCATGCTAATTCACGTGCGGCTTCTTGTGCGGCTTCGTTGACGGCAACTGCCTGCTCACATTTTTCCATTAATGCTACTAACGCTTTATCTAACACTGCTTCATTTTCGGAGGTTCGCTGACTGATTTGCGTCATAGGCTGCGCCGCAAGATCCAGCAAATAGGTAGGGATTGCTTCTTTTTCAGCAAAAGTGCCCTTGATCAGCGGCTGGTAGACAGACTCGCCACAGGATCCGGTTTTGATAAAGGCTAGTTCGAACTGCGCCTTCCCTGACAAACGCAACCGATAGACCCCTTCTTTGGTCAGCAGTTTTTCATCGGCAAAGCGTGCCTGTAATCGTGCGAAACGTTCGTAATCCATGGTATCTGCTCCTTTTGATTCCTTCTTTTCTCTAGTGTAGCAAATTTCTTGTTAGCAAAACATCTTTTTCATAGAGAACGCCTCCTTTTTCCTCGTTTGGTGATTTTTCACTTTACAAACAGAACAAACGTTCGTATAATTCAAGTGAGGTGAATGTGTATGCCAGCTGCAAAAATTGCTTATGCAAAACAAGAAACCTATGCATTTGAAAAACACTATTATGAATTGGTAAACTTTCCCACACCAGTGGCGCTTTTGTTTGATGAATTCGCACTGACGATGGAGCGCAATCAAAAATCGTATATTGCGATCCCCGCACGCTATTCCGTCTTAAAGGTTCCGCTCGTCTTTGTTTTTCGACTAGAGACTAAGGATGCGCCTGTTTATTATTATGAGCACGTACTCGCTGAAAATAAGATCATTCGCCGCTACAACCCCGAGCGTAACTATTTGCCCGGCGGAAGATAGACCAATGGTTCACCCCATTTACTGTACTCAGCGGCTGCACTCTCCTGATGCATATCACTGAGCAGCAGTTCGAATATTTGTCATCCAAACGAAACACCTCTATACTAAAAAGAAAGGGGTTTTTCACAATGACGAAAAAACCGCCGCAAACGTCTGAAGAAAAGGAAGCCGCTTCTAACAATATGGGACTGGGGATCGGTGTCGGAATGGCATTAGGTGCTGCGTTTGGGATGCTGTTTTTTGACAATCTAGCATTAGGCATGGGTTTAGGCATCGCACTAGGGGTAGCGATCGGTGCGGGCATGGATCAAAAAAGCAGCAAAGACAAGAAATAGCTGCAGCAAGGAGCTGTGTTTATCTGTCACAGCTTGCTGCCCAGTAAATACCAAAAAAGCCTAGGTTCTGCACTTGTTGTGCAGGACCTAGGCTTTTTTGCTACTTCGAGCAATATTCTCGAAAGCAGCTACTTCACAGTTGGTTACAACAGATTTCTTTTCGCCATTTCTGCGCGATACAGTTCATAGACCGCATCACTTTGCTTTGCATGGCTGCGGTAAAAGAGCCCATAAGAGAAAATCGCTTGGAAATTGCTTCCTTGATTTGCTCGTGCTACAGCGTGGTACAAATTCGCCAACTGCTGATCAGACATCTTCCCGCTTTTGATTCGTTTGGCAACTGCTTTTTGGGAAAGGGTAAATAAAATCGTCGTAAATACTTGATAAATCACCCAAATCGCCAGAATAACCAAAATAAATTTCACCAAATCAGGCATCACTTTTCAACTCCTTACAAAAAGTAAATCATTCGGATGATTTGATGTCAATAATAAAATAGAACATTTTCATTAATAATAGACACAAAGATTTTTAAATTACCACAAAAGATGATGTTCTTTCAATCATCAGAATTTCTGAATTGATACTCTCCTCTTAAAAAAAATTGCCTATTGTTCAGTATTTATGACACTGGTACAATTGAAAAAGCAACAACTCTTACTTAAGACTACTAGGTACTAGTGAAAAATAAGAGCGCTACCATTGTAATCAGATCTGTAGCGAATCGCGAAAAAGGAGTTGTACACTATGTTAACAAGTTACCCTGCATTGTTTTATTACACCGATACAGACGAAAGCGAAGTGAAGTATTTTATTTCTTTTCCTGATTTTCCTGAGCAAGTCGGCACTCAAGGCTTAGACATCGCCGATGCTTTATTCATGGCATCCGATTGGCTCGGAATCGTTTTGGCAGATTGTATTGAAAATAATCGGGAGATTCCGCTCTCTACCCCCATTAATTGTTTATCACTGGAAGCGAATAATCCGTTTATAGACGATTTAGATTTTGAATTCGATTACGACAAAGAAAAATCATTTCTATCGATGGTCCTTGTTGATGTTTCAGAATATTTAGAGAATCAAACCTTCGTCGAGAAAAAACTGGCGATTCCTCAATGGGCGGATAAACTAGGACGAACTATGCATTTAGATTTTTCAGAAATCCTCACTGACGCAATCCTAAAGAAAAAATGTAAAGACTAATTGCTTCTACACCTCATCACTATGAGGTGTTTTTTACTACTCAGCCCCCTGTTCCATACTAAAAAAGTGCGGCATTCTCTCACATGAAAAAGATACGAGAATGCCGCACGAAACGTTCAATTGTATTTATTTAGCGAGTGAACAGACCCAATCAATCTCTCTTTATTTCGCCAAACGGTAGATAGCATCTGCATAGATCACCGCTGCGTTGAATAGGTCATCCAAGCTCATGAATTCATTGGCTTGGTGCATGGTGTCGACATAGCCAGGGAACATTGCGCCATAAGCAACGCCGCGTTTCAATAGACGACCGTATGTGCCGCCGCCGATGATTTGTTCGAAGCCTTTTTCGCCGGTATGTTCTTCATAAACCGCCAATAAAGTTTCTACCAATGGATCATCTGCTGGCACGTAGTGAGGTTCCATGTTGCGGTCATTGCGGGTAACGGTTGCCCCTTCCATACCGACGGTGCGTTCCACACCGATTTCAAGTCCTTCCGCAGTTACGCCTTTAGGATAACGGAAGTTCAATGCGATAAAGTTGTCTGCTTGTGTTCCTACTTGGTTCGCTTTAAAAGCAAATAAACCAGCATTCATAGTCAATTTACCCATTTTTTCATCTTCGTACGCCACACCTAATTTTTCACCGTAGAAATCTTCATGGACATAGGCTGCTGCTGCATGGATGAATTGTTTTGCGCCGCCGCCAAAGGCATAGTTATCTAAGAAGACTGCTAAGAAAGTCCCCGCATTGATTCCTGATTGTGGGCTGGCACCATGAGCACCTTTACCGACTAATTCGATCGTCACTTGTTCATTTTCTGTTTCAATCGTCCCCGTCACTGGATTGGCTTCAACGTAATCGAAAAAGGCTTTTTCGATCGCTAGTGCTTCTTCTGTTGATGGAGCAATGAAGCTTGCTGTTGCCGTTCCTGGTACCATGTTTTCTCGCAAGCCAGCAGTAAAGCTTTGCAGCGTGAAGTCTCCTTCATTGTTGCCTTGGAAATGGATACCTAACGTCACATTCCCTTTTTCTCCATTGATGATTGGGAAATTGGCATCTGGTGAGAAGCCAAAATCAGGCTTTTCTTCATGCTCAAAGTAGTAATCCATATCTGCCCAGCCGCTTTCTTCATCAGAACCAACGACAAAACGGATTTTTTTCGATAATGGCAAGCCTAATTCTTTGATGATCTTCATCCCATAATAGGCAGCCATTGAAGGACCTTTATCATCAGAAGAACCACGAGCATAGATTTTGTTGTCATTGATGACTGGATCATAAGGATCGGTTGACCAGCCGTCACCTGCAGGAACAACATCCATGTGGCCGAAGATCCCTAATGTTTCGTCTCCTTCACCAAATTCGATGTGACCAGCGTAGTTATCGACGTTTTTGACTGTGAAGCCATCACGTTCGCCATAAGCTAGCATGTGTAGCAACGCATCACGAGGTCCAGGACCAAATGGCGCATCCGCAGACGCTTTATCATCTTCTCTTTCACTTTTCACTTTCAATAGATCAATCAAGTCGTTCAGCAAATCGTCTTTGCGGGCTTCGACCTCTTTTTTCCAATCGATTGTCATAGTGTTCCCTCCATTTCTGTTCTCGCTATTTATGATAACACTCTTAAACCAAAAAAGGAAAAAAAATTGCGCCTTTTTCCATGGGTCTTTTCTATGAAATTTCTAGGAAACAGGTATAATAAATATAACTCGATTTTGATTAACGAAAGGAGTCATTGCATGGAGCAACTTGATTCTGCAATTTTATCCAAAGTGATCCAACAGCGCCCGACAAAAAGCCACAAAGGCACTTTTGGCCGAGCCGTTTTAGTAGGGGGCAACCGCCAATTCGGTGGGGCGATCTTAATGGCTGCGCAAGCCTGTGTGTATGGGGGAACTGGTTTGACCACCGTGATCTCCGATGGCGTCAACCGAACCGCCCTGCACGCCCGCTTGCCTGAAGCGATGTTTGTCGATTGGCAGCAAACAGAACTGATCGATACGGTCACCGAATCGGCAGACGTCCTACTGATTGGTCCTGGATTAGGCGAAGGAAAAAGCAATTTTGATCTGCTGCAGCGGATCGTTTCTGCCCAAAAAGAACACCAATGGTTGGTGATCGATGGTTCGGCGATCAATTTGGCTGCCAAATATCCGCTGATCATCCCCTTTCCTGAACAAGTCGTCTTCACGCCGCATCAGATGGAATGGCAACGGCTCAGCGGACTGGCAATTGCCGACCAGACCGAAGAAAACAACCAGCAAGCCCAACAAAAACTCGGAAGTCTGGTAGTCTTAAAAAGCCATCGCACACAAATTTATGGCAGCAACATCGCCCAAAATCCCCTCGGAACACCCGCAATGGCGACTGGTGGGATGGGTGATACGCTGGCAGGCATGATCACCAGCTTTTTGGCACAGTTTGAAAAAACAGAGGAAACGATCCAAGCGGCTGTCTATCTCCATAGCCTGATTGGCGAAGCATTGGCAAAAGAGCACTATGTCGTTTTGCCGACACAAATCAGTGCCGCATTGCCTCAATGGATGAAAAAGCACCAAGCATTCGATCCAGAATGATTTCTGATAAACCATTCATCAAAAAAACGTCCCTTTCTGCATTTATCGAAAGGGACGTTTTTTCCAATGGTCAGCTAATTGTTAAAATAAACCACTCGCACTTCATACGGCGCCAAGGTTGCTGTTTGAGGGACTGCTTGATTGGTCTCTAAATCAACGACTTCTTTGATCAAGTGTAGTGTCTGCTCTTTCTCAGAAAAATTCATGATGAAAAAGTACGTTCGTTCTGGACTGATCCTGCCTTGGATCGAGACTGCAGGATTGGCATGCGCGATCCTTTCCTCTGCCAAGGACAGCTCACGGACCAAAGAGGCATAAAACTGTTCGAAAAAGTCATAGTTGGTGCGAGCCGCCAGATAGTAGGCGGTGCCTGCACCAAAGGCATTTTTGGTGATCGCAGGTGTTCCTTGGTAAAAATCCGCTTGATACTCCCCTAGTACCTCCGCTGATTCGGCTTCGATGATTGCAGAATAGTCCCGTGTTTCAAAGGGCTGTCCTTGAAAAACCAACTGATTGTGTTCAGTGTCAAAAAGAGTTTCCAGCTCCAGCACGTTGATGCCTAATAATGCTCGCAACGGCTGTGGCAAGCCCCCCATATACAACAAGTCGGTTTCATTGACCATGCCGCTAAAGTAACTGGAAATCAAGGTACCACCGGCTTGTGTATACTGGCAAAGTTTTGCCATCGTCTCCGATGACATCAAGTAAAGCATCGGAGCGATCACCAACTGATAGTCAGAAAAATCTTGCTCTGGCGTCAAAATATCGACAGCGATGTCTTGTTCCCAGAAATAACGATAATGCTCCTGCAACGTTTGCGGATACCGTCTGGTTGGTCGACCAAACCCGCCGCCTCGCTTCAATGCCCAGTTGCTTTCCCAATCAAAAAGGATCGCCACTGCTTTTTTTCTTGTGGTTCCTTGAATCTCTTTGATTTTTTCCAAGCGCTTGCCGTAAGCCGCAACTTCTTTGAAGATCCGATTCTCCGTGGAATCATCATGTCCCACGACTGCCCCATGGAATTTTTCTGAATTGCCGCGGGATTGGCGCCATTGAAAATACAAGGTACTATCTGAGCCGTGAGCGATCTGCTGCATGGCACTCAACTGATGAACACCAGGCTTTTTCGCTTTATTAAAGGAATGCCAGTTAACAAAACTCGGCGTGCATTCCATCACTAAAAAGGGCTGTTTCTTCAATGACCAGTATTGATCATGTACATAGGCGGATTTCATCGCTGTCGCTGCCAAGGATTCAAAGTTGTTGTTCCAATCAGGGTAACTATCCCAGCTAACGATGTCCACATGACGAGCGAACTTGCTGTAGTCAATGCCTTCTAAAGGAATAAAATCTTGGGTAGCATGTCCTTCCGCCATAAAATTCGTCGTCACAGGAATGTCCGGTGTCAGCTGACGGATCGGCGCACATTCATGCAAATAAAAATCGATCGTCCTATCTGTGACAAATCGTTTCCAATCAAGATCCATGCCATGCACTTTGTGTTCCCCTAAAGGTGAAGGCGGTAAAACCTGCGACCAATCGGAGTAAGTACCGCCCCAAAAAGAAGTCCACCAGGCATGATTCAACGTGGCTAAATCACCATATTTTTTTTGCAGCCAGCTGCGCCAGTTTTCCTGACAATAGGAGCAAAAGCATTCCCCAGAGTACTCATTGGAGATATGCCACATGGCTAATGCCGGATGCTTGCCGTAACGTTTTGCCAACTGCTGATTGATTTGCGTCACCTTTTCCCGATAGATCGGTGAAGAGTAACAGTGATTGTGGCGAAACCCATGGGTATGTTTTTGCCCTTGGGCGTTGGTCCGATTGACTTCAGGATACTTTTGGCTTAGCCATTGAGGCCGCCCACCGCTAGGAGTGGCCAAAATGACTTTGCCGCCGATGCCATGGATCTGATCAAACACTCGATCCAACCAGTCAAACTGATAAACGCCTTCTTGCGGCTCTAAGGCACTCCAAGCAAACACCCCTAATGTGACGGTGTTGACATGGGCTTGCTGCATGTAGGCAAGATCCTTTTGCAAGATTTCTGGATAAGCCAGCCATTGATCGGGGTTGTAATCCCCGCCATGCATAAACTGCTGATCAAACAATTGATTGCTCATCATTCTACTCCTTTTTTGGCTTGTAACTGGTAGACAAATGATTGAAAATCGCCAGTGACTTGCGCTGTTCCATGGTTGACGGCATTAAACTGATAGGGTTTACGCAACCCTAATTGCCTTAACAGCTGACCAGAGACAGTTTCGCCATTGACCTGATACACCTGTTGGGCATTAAGAAAGGCTGCGGGCAAAAAGTCTTCCGCCGTCGGATTGGCTTGTGCCAGCACGCGAAAGAAAGCAATCAATGCTTCTTCGTTTTGTGGGTCATACGCTGCCCAAGTCGTTTCATTGGCATGGTCCAACTGCTGCAGCTGGTAAAAAGTGCCAAAGGTCAGCAATTGCCGCTGTTTTTTATAAAAGACGATTTGGGATTTGATCGCCTGCTTTTCGGTTTCAGACAAGTGAAAGAGATCGAGTTCATACCCCAAAGGCCCAAACATTGCGACGGTTTGCCGAAAGGCTAAAGACGTTGCCCGGCCGACTTGGTGGTTTGGTGCCGCCGACACGTGATTGCTGAAGGAGGACAAAGGATACCCTAACAACGTTCCGCTTTGGATGGCTAAACGTTCCACTGCATCACTATCATCACTAGGCCAAATCTGCGGACTGTAAAATAAGATCCCTAAATCGTATCTGCCCCCGCCGCCAGCACAGCCTTCGATCAAAAGGGTCGGAAACGCAGCTAAGATTTTTTCATATAAGCGATAAAGACCTAAAATGTAGCGATGATAAAACTCCGTCTGAGAAATTCCCTGTTCCGCTAAATAGGGAGAGTAAGCTTCAGTGATATTGCGGTTCATATCCCATTTGATGTAATCTAGCTTGGTTTCAAGGATCACTTTTTGCATCGCTTCGAAAATCGCCTCGACCACTGCTGGATTGGCAAAATCCAACACGTATTGTCCGCGCCCCACAGAGATCCGCTCATAAGGATGCTTGACTACCCACTCAGGATGCTCTTGGTACAACTGACTATCTGGCGAAACCATTTCTGGTTCAAACCAAATCCCCAGTTGCAGCTGCATGGCATGAATTTTCTCAGCAAAAGACCCGATTCCTTTTGGAAATTTGGCAGGGTCCGCCACCCAATCGCCTAATGAACTGCGGTCGTCGTTGCGTTTTCCAAACCAACCATCGTCAAGCACAAAGCACTCCATCCCTAACGCCTTGCTTTCTTGGGCTAAGGTCAACAGCTTTTCTTCATTAAAATCAAAATAAGTCGCTTCCCAATTATTAAAGACGATCGGCCGCTGCCGCTTTTGCCAATAAGGGGCAATCACATGCTTTTCGATAAATTGGGCGGATTCTTGACTCAAGCCATTCAGACCATCAGCGGTGAAGGTGAAGAGACATTCTGGGGCTTCAAAAATTTCTCCTTGTGAAAGCTGCCAGCTGAAATGCTCAGGATGTATCCCCAACATCAATCGAACGTTGTCCCACTCATCCATTTCCGCTTGCGCTAAAAAGTTGCCCGAATAAATCAGGTTGGCACCATAGACGTGACCAGTGTCATTGGTGGCTTGCTGTTCTTTTAAGGCGACAAAAGGATTGTGCTGATGACCAGACGCTCCTTTTAACGAGCCGACACTGATCGTCCCTTGGGTCAAAGGGACCGTCTTGATGTGCCGTTCTTTCAGCCATGCGCCTGAAAGATGCAGCAGTTCAAAATCGCGATTTTTCAGCTCCAAGACACCACTCAAAAAGCGCTGGATGGTTCTCGGCTTGCTCCCCGTATTGGTCAGTGTTTGCTGCCGCGTGATGGTTCCTGATCCTTTGAAGATCGTATAGGTGATCGCCATTTCCAGCTGCCGCTCTTGATCTACTAATTCAAAGACGATGCTTTGGCTTTCATCAGCAGAAGCAAAGCTGGCTGGTTGCGCCAGCTTTCGTTCTTTGCCCTCAAAACAGTGAAAAGCCACAAGTTTAAAATCAACATAAAGTGGGGTTTCTTCCTCAAAAACCGACACTGCCCCTTCTCGAAAATCAGAAGTCCCATACGTTGGCAATTCTTGAAAACGGTCCGCCAAGGTAAAAAGATTGTCTGCTTCAAAAAATTTGACGGTTCCTGCCGATTTATTCTCTTTTTTCTCAAGGTACGCTTGATCAAACGGCGCCAGTGTGCCTAGAGATGGCCCAAAATAGACATGACCCAGTTGCTGATTTGGTAACACATTTATGATATAACTAATTTTTTCATTGTATAAGTGAAAGAGTTGTTCATTCCTAATTTCTATCATTGCTATCCTCAATTTTCCCCATTTTTTTCATTTGTCCCTGCTCGTTGACAAGCTGCTTCAAGATAACGCAAGCGTTTTTTGACGCCGCGATTGAAAAAGAATTTGTAAAACAGCGCCGCCAGCATAAAACTGTAGGTTGTTTTCTGCTGCGCAAAACGGCTTTGTTCCGAATACGTGACTTGCAGCTTCCCTTTTCGTCCTGGAGCAAAACTGTACCGTTGATCGATCACTCCTTCTTCATGGGTCGTACGAAGCCACAGCTCATCCGCGGCAATTTTTTTGACCGTCATGACGGCAGGTACCAACCGCGGGGCGGTTTTGGTTTGGATCATCGTTTCAATACGGCAGCCTTCCCCGAACGGTTCTTGGACTTGTTTGGCTAGAAAGAATTTCTCTTGTTCCGCCAATAACACACGGGAAAAGTCCGTAGGTGTGGTATTCATTTGATAACTGCAAGACAATGTATCGGTTCTCATCACAAATTCCTTTCTAAAGGGTGCGCTATTGCATTCCTTTCCGTTTCTGGGCTTATCTTTCTTCTACCCTTTGATTGATCGTTTCAGATGTCGCTTGTTCATTTAATGCCGCTTCCGCTTTTTCTTCTTTCAAGTACCCGCGATCCATTACGATCAAGAATGGCACCCAAATCAAGGTCATTACGGCAACCGTCACTAACTGTAAGATTGCGCCGGCAATAGAACCCGTGCCTAACCAACCAGATAAGAAAACAGGGGTCGTCCAAACCACCGTTGCTCCAATTGGTCGTGGCACCAAGCCTGCGGCGATCGCAAAGTAAGAAATCGTCGTACTGGCTAATGGCGCTAAGATCCATGGGACAAAAGCGATCGGGTTCAAGACGATCGGCAAACCAAAGGTCATCGGTTCAGATACGTTGAAAACAGATGGAGCGATCACCGTCTTCATTAATTTTTTCATCCGAATCGAACGAGCGATAAAGAATGCCATCGTAATCGAGATCCCCAGCTGCATTCCTTGATTGACGAACACGCCCATAAACGTAGTGTTAATGATATGGGGCAATTGTTCCGCCCCTGCTTTGTAAGCTTCATAGTTTTCGATCGCTAACGCATTCATGATTGGATCGATCACCGCATTGACCACTAGTGTCCCGTGAATCCCAAACCACCAGAAGAATTGGGTGAACAAGACGGCGATCAGTACTGCTGGCAACGTACCGCCTAAGCCCATCAATGGTTTTTGCAAAATCTCATAAACGAAATCAACGGCATTGCCCCATGAAGTAAAGGTGAACAAGTAGCGGATCAAATTGAAAAGGAACAACGGTGCCGCCCCAGGAATGATGGCGACAAAGGATTCGGCGATCATTGGCGGAACCGAATCTGGCATTTTGATCGTCAGCCCAGCCGCACTGATTTTGCAATAGATCTGCGTAGCGATAATGGCCGTGATGATTCCGACAAACATTCCCTCAGCCCCTAATTTCGACAAGGGGATCACTGTACCTAACTCTTCGGATGAGCCAAAAGGCAGCAGCATCAAAAACGAAGACAGTGAGATGGCACCCGCAAATAATTTGGCTTGTCCATACTTGCCAGCCAACTGATAGCCGATCCCAAAAACAACGAAAATAGCGGTGATACTCATGGTCGCATTTCCGATAGGACCAAAAAAGTCGTTTAGAAACGTGATGAATCCCTCTGGAAGTTTTTCCGAGAGTCCGAAAGTAGCAGGCAGATTTTGAATAATAATCATAATTGACGCAAACATTGTTGCAGGAAAAGCGACCATAAACCCATCACGAAGACTTAACAAGTATTTGTTGTTGGCAATGATCTGAGCAAAAGGCACCATCTTTTCGGCTAATTTATCAATAAACTTCATTTCGTTTTCTCCTTTATTTTTGACTGTAAACGTTTACTATAATCAGTATAGTTGTTTAGTTAATGTTTACACAACCCCTAAAATAAAAAAAGATCAGACGTCACTGATCTTTTTCGGCAATCGATTCTCTAATGATCAATTCACTGCCACAAACGACGCGAACAGGCATCGTCCGCACCCCAAGGATTTTATTTTTCGCTAATTCGACACTCATCTGCCCCATCTCTTCAGCTTTCATCTTAACGGAGGACAGTGCGGGCGTCATAAATTGCGCCATTTCGATATCATCAAAACTAACGACTGACACATCTTTAGGAATCGATAGCCCCGCTTCAGCGAGTGCCTTGTAAACCCCGACAGCCATAGGATCGCTGGCAACGACGATCGCTGTGGGGCGAGGATTCATTTGCGCGATCTGCTGACCAAAATGCAAACCAGTCTCTGGTGACCATTTCCCCTGCAGCACGGTTGTGAACTTTTCCAATTTATTGAGCAGCATCCATTGGCGATAATTTTCTGCTCGAATCTCTTGTTCATCGTAAACGACTTCGCCAGAAATCGTCACTCGGCTGGCAACACCGCCCACAAAGGCAATATTCTCATGGCCCTTCTCTTTTAACAACGTGAGGATCTGGTGAGTCTTTTGGGCAAAATCGGTTTGGATGCAATCGTAGCTGGGTGCTTCACTATAATTATCCACCAGGATAATATTGGCATTTTGCTGACTGATCTCTGCCAAAGCATCGCTGGTCATCTCCCCAATAATAATGACTGCGCCATACTTCGCCAATTGTGCCAAATCTTTTTGAGGCTCCCGCATGGAAAAGGCCCGAATCGTTTTTAAGCGCCACTTCGCCGCTTCCTTTTCGATCCCATTGCGGATCATCATAAAATACGGATCGTTTCTTTCCGACTCTCGATCGTGGCGGGTAATGATGGCAATCGTGTTTTGGTCACCGACTTCACGGGAATGGGGTTGATTTTTTTCTTTTGAATAATTCATTTGGTTGGCGATCTCAATGACTCGTTGACGCGTGTGTTCATTGATACTGAAGGTTTCATCATTGTTAAGGATTCTAGAAACACTTGCTACCGACACCCCGGCTAATTTCGCGATATCTCTCATACTTGCCATAGCTGCACCTCATCTGTTTACTGTTTACTAAATTTACATTCAGCATAGGCATAATTTTTGACCCTGTCAACCTTCTTTTCACAAAAAAACCGAAACTCCTTAGCTTTTCACTAAGGAAGTTTCGGGATACCCGTTTGTTTTCTATTTGAGCGCTTGGTCACAGAGCAAGACATTGACTAAATACAAGGTGCTGATTCCTAAGACCAATAAGTAGACTGGGCCAAACAGAAAAAAGGACAAGACAAGCGTCACTGTTGCTAAAAGATGCGCCAGTACTCGTTTGGGTGAACGAGCAAACTGATAAAAACTATAAAACAATGAGCTGGGCTGCTGCGGATAGGTGTGAAGCAGCCTCGTTTGATAAAGTAAGACCAAGCAAAACAAGCCAAAGGTGAACGCTAACGCGTAACTAGCGATCTGAAACAGCGGGTGCTGCAAACGGCTAAAGATAAAGCTGTCCGCTAAAAGCAGCAGGAAGAATAGACTGAGCAAACGGTCTTGCCCTTTTCTTGTTGCCCACTGTTGATGAAATACCTGCTGAAAACGAGCTTTGCTGCTTGCCTCCAAGCCATCGTTCCGCAGTTCCATCAACGTCTCGATCAATGCTCGACTAGCGGTGGTACTGGTGATCAAAGGCAAGGAATACAACAGCCACATGCCTTGTAAAACCAGTAAATGCGGAAGCCAGTTGATGCCAGTCAACAGCGCGTGGTTCAAGCGTTGCGGGGTAACTTTTGTTCTCATCCTTTGGAACCTCCCGTCAGATCCATTCCCTCAATAAAGTAGCGTTGTGCGAGGAAGAATAGCAAGATCGTCGGCAATAGCACAAGCGTTGCTCCTGCCATCAAGTAGTTCCACTGGGTCGTTGATTGGTTTTGGAAGACTTGCAAGCCAATCTGCAGCGTGTACTTTTCTTGGTTTTGAATATACAGTAATGGTCCTAAGAAATCATTCCATGCCCCATTGAAGGAGTTGATGGCAATCGTGATCAGCGCGGCTTTCGTCAATGGGATCATTAGATGGCTCCAAATATAAAGATGATTAGCGCCATCGATCTTAGCGGCTTCGATCAATTCATTGTTGACGGACAAGTAAAACTGCCGCATCAAGAAAATGTTAAAGGCGTTGCCGAAAAACGCTGGAACGATCAGCGGCAGATAGGTGCCGACCCAGCCGATTTTGGAAAACAAAACATATTGCGGGATCATCGTCACAAAGCCAGGAATCATCATCGTAGACAAGACGAGGGCAAAGATCAGATTTTTTCCTGGAAAGGCCAATTTTGCAAACCCATAAGCAATGAAGGAATTTGATAAGACATTCCCGAAGACCACTAAGACGGTAATGAATAACGTATTTTTTGCATACTGCCAAAATGGAAAGGCGTTGATAGTCTCCAAATAATTGCCAAGATTGATTTCTTCTGGGAAAAAGGTCGGCGGGTAGCGCACGATCTCCTCCATCGGTTTCAATGACGTAAAGACCATCCACAGCAACGGAATCAGCAGCACGATCCCGATGATCGACATCACCACATAGCTGATGATTTTTTTGACTCGCTGTTGGCTTGATTTGCTTCGTGTTTTTGTCGTCATTTCCATTAGCTGCCACCTCCGGTATAGTGAACCCAGCGTGGTGCCAGCTTGAGATTGATAAAGGTCAAGACTAAGACGATCAAGAACAAGATCATCGACATGGCCATCGCATAGCCCATATCAAAGGCGACAAAGGCTTTGTTCCACATATGCAAATTATAGAAGAGCAGCGAATTTGCAGGACCGCCGGTACCATTTTTGGTCATCACGTATGCTTCTTGGAAAATTTGAAAAGAACCGATCGTTGAAGTAATCACATCATAGAAGATGATTGGCGTGATCAAAGGGATCGTAATATTTTTGAATTTCGCCCAAACTCCCGCCCCATCGATCTCAGCCGATTCATACAGCGTCGGTGAAATATTTTGCAAGGTAGCTAGATACAAGAGCATCGCGCCCCCCGAACTCCAAATCTTCATCAAAATCAACGCTGGTTTCGTCCATTCGGGATCAAACAGCCATGCTGGACCTTTGATATTGAACCAGCTCAAGAAGGTATTGATCAATCCTGCGGAAGGAGATAATAATTGCATCCATAAGACGTAGACGGCAACCCCTGAAAGGATCGCTGGCAAGTAAAAGGTGGTTCGGAAAAAACTGATTCCGCGGATTTTTTGATTCAATAAAGTGGCTAGAAAGACACTGAACAACGTGGTCAAGGGAACATTGAAGAGTACAAAATACGCCGTGTTATAGAGAGATTTCCAAAACAGGGTATCTTGCGTAAACATGCGGGTAAAGTTCTTAAAGCCGATAAAATTCATTTTCGACGTCAGATTGTAATCGGTAAAGCTTCCTACGAAGGAAAACAGCATGGGCCCTAACATAAACACCACGAACCCAAGCAAAAATGGTGCTACGAAGAAGTAGCCCCAAAGAGCTTCTTGCCGTTTACTTTTTGAACGCTTCTTTGGCATTCCTTCCACTCCATTCTATTTTTACTCATTGTTTGTTCAAGAAAACATGTCCGCTTCGCAAAGCAGAAAGCAAAGCCCAGTCCGCTAACCGACTGGACTTTCCTTCTTTTTTAAAAACGCTCGTTTTGAAGTTTATTTGTTTTGCTCAACAAGATCTTCCACCGCTTTTTGCGCATCTGCCAACCCTTCAGCCGGTGTTTTGCTGCCGAGCATGATTTGGTCGATCTGTTCATTGACAAGACTGCTGAAGTCAGGCGCTGTCAACGGCACAGGCGTGATCACCGTATTGGCAAAGTTTTCATCCGCCATTTGGTAGATCATTTGGCCGTTTTCATCTAGATTGTCGTTGTTGACCAAGTTTTCGTTGGCTGTCCGATTCGCCATGATATCAAAGCTCTTCTCACCAAATTTCTCTTGAACTTCTGGTGTCGACAAGTATTTGATAAACTCATAGGACGCTTCAGGATCTTTGGCACCGTATGGCACTTCTAGGACGAACCCGCCGCCCCATGACCAGTGACCAGAGCCGCTTTCTTTTTCAGGAATTTGAATGACCCCAAATTCAAAGTCATCTGGTGCATTTTCCGCCAAACTTGAGTAGTAGTTGATGTTTTGCGCACGCATCGCCACTAATCCAGAAATGAATGGATCGGCAACCCCTGAACCAAATTCAGCTTCTAAGCGATTGATGGTATCTTGACCATAATACTCTTGCCAGTCTAAGATCCATTCCAACGCTTCCACTTTGTTGTCTGTATCGATTTTGACGTTCTCATCCTTGTCAAACCAGCTGACGCCATCGTCGGCATTCAACGCCCACACGTCAGCGCCTAAATTCCACAATGGGTAAAAGCCGATTCGCTCAAAATCATCACCGTTTTTGACATCTAATTTACGAGCAACTGTTTCTAACTCCTCCCACGTTTGTGGCAGTTGCTCTTCACTGATACCAGCCTCTTTAAAGAGTGTCTTATTGTAGAAAATCACTTGCGTATCTGTATTGAATGGAACGGCATAGGCATCCCCTTCGTACTCCACCGTATCCCATAATTGCGGATAAAATTCATCAGAAAAGCCCTCTTCGATATACTCGCTTAAATTCGTTGCTTGCTGCGCTTCTGCCCGCTGAGCAACAGAATTGATATCTTGTACAATAACATCAGGCGGATTGCCAGCAGTGATCGACGATAGTGATTTTGTCCAAATATCGCCCCAAGGCTGGTAGCTGTATTTGACCTCGATTTTATCTTGTGACGCATTAAAATCATCAATAATTTCTTCAATTACTTCTTGTCTTGCACCAGACCCCCAGAAGGACCAAAAGTCCAACGTCGTTTTGCCATCTGCTGACTCATTCCCCGAGGAATCAGCGGTTTCACTGTTGCCGCATCCTGACGCCAGTACACCAACTGAAAAAAGCAAAGTCCCCATATAAAATAACTTTCTCATTTAACCTAACCTACTTTCATTTATTTTTAATGTACTATTTAAAAGCTATCACTACTTCTTCTTTTCAGCAAACAAAAAGCATCGTTATTCGAATAAAAAAATAACGTTTTTACCGTTTCTCGACAAGAAGAGCGTTTTCTTTGAAAATATAAAAAAAGTGGGGCATCATAGAAATAGCACCTATTTTTCAACCTCACGTCAGACCATTTGAAAAACGATGTTTATAGAAAGGGAGTAACCACATGCTAGTCATTGTCGATATGCAAAACCAAATTCTCGATGAAGAGAACGAAGCGTATGTACCAGATGGCGCCGCTCTCGTCAAACGAATCGCCAAGCGCCTAGAACAAGCGCGGGCGAATGGGGAGTACATTTTACACACCCGCGACATTCCAATCGAAGTCAAAGGAACGCCTGATGAAGAAGCCGATGCCCTGCAGCTGATCCCAGAACTTAAGCCTCTCGAAAATGAAAAAGTCGTCAAGAAATACTATTACAGTATTCCACCTGAGGTCTTGATCGACATTAAGAAAAATCTATTTGAACCTGGAGAAGAAAAGAAAATCGAAATCACTGGTGTTGAAACCAACATCTGTGTCCTTTCCAATACCATCGAGATCCAAAGCGCCTTTCCTGACGCTGATTTTACTATCAATAAAACATTAGTCGCTGGTAAAAACCACGAGTCACAAGGACTCGACATCTTACGAGACTTCAATGTCGAAATCATTGATGGCACAAAACAAACCAATGACCAATAGGTAACGAAAGCTCCCTGTTCAAGGAACAGAGAGCTTTTTCAATTTGATTATTCATTTAATTCATTGAGCCATCTAATAGCTCGGTCGGAATTTCAATCCGAACCTCATTTTCAGTCTGACAGTTTGGACATATGAAGGTTCCTTCGATGGCTTCCTTCACTTCCCCGTAAGCATAATGAATAGCGATTTCATCTTCTGCCAATTCATTCGTTTCCAACGGTGGTACCATGGTTAATTGCCCCTCGCTGTCTTCTTGTAAATGAACGACCAGCTTCCCATCAAAGTTTTCATTGCAATTGGTGCAGGAAGCCTTTCCTCGAATCGTTAGATCCATGATCATCCCTCCTCATTTCTTGTCACTGGTTGATGCAGGTTCCGTTAGATACTCGTAACGCATGCATGCTTCACTTTAATAGTGTCACGCTTTCACTTTTTTAGCAAATCATCTGTTTTTCTTTTTTTAAACCATTGATGAAGAAAAAACAAATCAACCGTTTTGAGCGTTTTCGTTGTCAAATCGTTAAAATCCTTGCAGAATTAAATTATCTGTTACTAAAAAGTAAAAACGTGTTGTTGAAAAAATTAGTGATTGTCCGAACTTATCTGAACAAACAAGGAGGAAAAATGATGCAAGCAGTAACCTGGCAAGGAAATCAAAAAATGGACGTTCGTCGTGTAGAAGATCCAACGATTTTAGAACCGACGGATGCGATCATCCGAATCACCGCAACCGCAATCTGCGGCTCTGATCTCCACCTTTACCACCATGGCGGCTCGGTCTTGGAAGAAGGCTATGTCGTTGGTCACGAACCAATGGGTATTGTTGAAGAAGTTGGCAGTCAAGTACAGAAACTAAAAAAAGGCGACCGTGTCGTCATCCCTTTCAATATCGGGTGCGGCCATTGCCACTTTTGTCAAAATGAAATGGAAAGTCAATGCGACAATTCTTCAGAAGATACATTGTATGGCGGCTTATTCGGTTTCGGAAAAATGAACGGTAACCACTGGGGCGGTCAAGCCGAATTCTTGCGCGTACCTTTCGCAGATTTCACCTCGTTTATCGTACCTGAATCAACGATCCCTGATGAAAAAGTATTGTTTTTATCTGACATCTTACCTACAGCGTATTGGAGCGTCCAAAACGCTGGCGTCAAAAAGGATGATACCGTGATCGTCTTAGGCTCAGGCCCAGTTGGGTTGTTTGCCCAAAAATTTGCCGTGATGGCAGGCGCTAAGCGGGTGATTGCCGTGGATCCTGTTGCTCATCGCTTAGAAAAAGCCAGCAGCTACAATCAAGTCGAAACATTCCAATTGGATGATTTGGCTACTAGTGCTGATGAACTGTATGAGCTGACCAAAGGTGGCGCTGATGTGATCATCGACTGTGTTGGGATGGATGGTTTAGAACCCGTCAAAGAAAAAGCCAAAAACCTAGTCAGCTTGCAAAGTGGAACGATCTCACCGATCCAGATGGCCGCCAAAGCAGTCAAAAAATTTGGTACCGTCCAAATCACTGGCGTTTACATGACACCAGCTTCTTCTTATCCATTGCAAGAATTCTTTATGCGCAACATCGATGTCAAACACGGGCAAGCACCTGTGATCCATTTGATGCCAAAAATTTATGATATGATTGCGGACGGCTTGTTTGACCCGTCACAGATCATCACCCACACGATGCCTTTAGCTGATGCTGCCAAAGCGTATGAGATTTTTGACAAAAAAGAAGACAAGAACATCAAAGTTGTCTTGAAACCTTAGCACAAATAAAGGAGCAGTGATGGCACCTATGCCAAAAATCAAACGGAGTGAACATCAATTCGATCCGGGAAAAGAAGAAGATGTGATCATCAAGGCAAGTCGCTTTCGCATCTATTTTCAAAATCGCTACATGTTGATCTCACTTACGAATGATATTTTGACGGGCTTGTTTTATATTTTCGGAAGTATCGTTTCATTAACTAGCTTGCCTGCGATTTACGGAACGATCGCCTATTTGATCGGCGGTGTCTTTTTGACCATTCGCCCGCTGATTAAAATCGTTCGCCATGTCTATATCTATAATGAGCGCAATCAAGAAGGCGAGAAAGAAAAAGATGTCACCATCACCGACGATGAACGTTGATGGGGCGACAACTAGAGAGGAGTTTCCTATGTTAAAAACATTTGATGGGATCGCACTGACCTTATTGATCATCGGCGGTATCAATTGGCTGTTGGTCGGCGCCTTCGAGTTTGACCTTGTCGCAGCGATCACCGGCGGCAGCACGTCGATCATTGCCCGCGTCATTTATATTCTAGTTGGGATCAGTGCATTGTATAGCCTGAAATTCTTTCCAGCTATCGCCCGCCAACAAACCCTCGACTAATTGAAAATAAAACCTGCATCTGCGGTGTCCTGACCCCAAAAAAGTTAGATTTTTGGTCTAACGTTTTGAGGTCGCATCTGTGGATGCAGTTTTTTTGTCTACAATCATTGAAAAAAAACACCAGTTGTACTACTCTTGTATTTAACCTACTATTTTCGAAAAAATAAAAAGGACGTGACTCATGACCCCACCTACTAGACCCTCACTGATACGTCGGATACTCGGCTGGATACTTTTGCTATTGATTTTCTTATTTATTTTAAGTATTATTGGCGGAATCATTGTTTTAAATAACCTCACCATCGCGGAAAATTGGTTTGGTCTGAATGAATACCAAGTCGTTGAAACCAGGCATCAGATCATTCGTTTGTTCCCCTATTTTTGGGTAGCAGGGATCCTGCTGGTCTTTTTGGTCGGTCTGATCATCGGCATCAAGAAACGCAAAAAATCGCCATTCTATTGGTTATTCTCATTGCTCTTGCTGCCAGTGATTCTCTTTTGTATTGGCGTAGTTTCCACCTTTTTACCTGTAGACCGCCAACTCTTTCGAGAAGAAGCCAGTGCCAAAGAAATTATGGCTGCGCTGCCGAATCAATCCTCACTCAAGGACAAAGAGCTGCAACTGGTCAGCTATAGTTTTCACATCCGCAATGTCCCGCTAAAAAGCGGCATTTATGCAGTTGCGCGAGTGATCAATCCAAACACAGGCCTGCAAGACGAGTATTGGTATTACCCAGAAAATCTGTTGACCAAATGGAAAAAAGACGACGATACGATCGAGCTTTCTATGGAAGATACCATTGCCTTTGATGCCATCGATTGGGGCGTCATTCCCACGATCATCAAGGATTCTGAGGCACGAGCAGCTCAGCTGGATCACTATGTTCCTGGCGTCAGCATCGTCATTTTAAACGGCTTCCAAGGTGAATGGACTTGGACCGTTGGTTTAAATGGGATTCGTAATCGCACCGAGATCAATTATGTTTATGATCTCAAAGGAAATTATCAATCCGAATGGCAATAAAACAAGCGGCACCTATCCACGTGAATAGGTGCCGCTTTTGCATTTAACGATTTACTGATCCAAGTCTTTGACACACCGAAACCCTAGATTATTGGCTGCCGACATCCCAGAATTACCATTTCTAGCGGCAATTCGGTATCGTTTGCAATAGGATTCGTGGCACAAAAACGAACCGCCGCGAGTCGCATACAGTTGATCATCTTGTGTTTGATTCCTTGCCCAGAAGGTTTGTCCCGTCTGTTGTTGAAACTGCGTCAGCGGGATGCGGGCAGGATTGACGCACCATTCCCAGACGTTGCCGATCATTTGATACAGACCAAAGCCGTTGGGCTCATACCATTTCGCTGGCGCTGTATTGGCAAAACCATCTGCTCGCGTGTTGCTTTTTGGAAACTCTCCTTGCCAAATATTGCAATGATAGGTATTTTCTGCCAAAAATTCCCTTCCCCAAGGATATTTTTCAAAACTTGTCCCGCCTTTTGCAGCGATCTCCCACTCTGCTTCTGTTGGGAGGCGTTTTTTTGCCCATTGGCAATAGGCGATCGCATCGTTGCGAGACACCTGAACCACTGGGTGATCCATCCGCTGGGCAATCGTTGAATCAGGTCCTTCAGGATGACGCCAATCTGCGCCGCTAACCGCGTACCACCAAGCCATATTCGGTACCTTTTGACTGCGGTGTTTCGTTTGCTCACTTAAAAAATAGTGAAAAACGAACGACCAGCCAAAGCGCTCGGCTTCTGTGACATATCCTGTTGCTTCCACAAAAACTTGGAAAGCTTGGTTCGTCACCGTCGTGGCATCAATGGCAAATGCTGGGCTGTCGAGGCTGATTTGCGGTCCCTCAAGATCCTCGGCAAAGCCGTCCATCGTATTCGTACCGATTCGATAAGTTCCTGCTGGAATCGTGGGCATCTGCTTGCCTCCTTTTTACAATAATTGATAGCCATTGTACAGATTAATCAGTAACACCAGCACGATCACAGTTTGAAATACCAGTGTCACTCGCTGCGGTGACAGGACGTTGCTGGCCTTGGCGCCTAATAGTCCTCCCACGATCGCGGCTGGAATAACAAACCACAAAATTTGCAGATCATACGCACCAAAACCTGTCGTAAAAGCAATCGTCAAAATTTTCGCCAGCTGTGAGAAAAAAATCGTACAAATTGAATAAATCGTCGCCTCTTTGATCGGCATGGCAAACAGCAGCATCAATAAAGAAACATTGATGGGTCCGCCGCCTATCCCCAGCAAACTGGCTAGAAAGCCGAGAATCAAGCCACAAGCTGCATACCAGCCGACTTTTTCCAACGCAAACCCGCGCCAGTTATATTTTGTATACAAAAAAGCAAACAATAGTGTCAGCACGGTCACAAGGATTTGGATCAGCTGAACCATCTTGTCGTCTCGAAAGACAAGCAATAGCTGTTCAAAGGCAACATTGCCTAAAACACCGCCTAACACAGCGCCGCCAGAAACCCACAAGGCAATCGACCAATTGATTTTCCGTCCACTGGCTAATTGTCTAGCTGTCGAAACGATGGACATCGTGAAGACCGCTGTCGCCGAGTAAAAAGAGATCGCAGCAACAGAATGGGCGCCGATAAAATCGAAAATCGGTTTGATCAGCACGCCGCCCCCCATGCCCGAAACTGCCCCTACGGCATTTGCTAAGACGATCACGAGAAAATAAATCAGTCCGATCATTGTCTCACCCCTTGCAAAAGCCCCAGTATCTCATTGATTCTAGGTGTAAAGTCTTTTAACAGCTCCTGATAACCGCAAAAACCCTCACTATCCACGTACATTGCATCTTTCATTCGTTTACAGCCTCCTCGGCACATTTTTTGGAAAGGACATTGCGTACACTTCGAAGGCATGTCTTTTTTCTGGCACAAAAACTGCTGTGAACAGTCTTGAGAAAACAATTCCCGTAACGTTTGCTCTTGGATATAGCCCATGCGAAACTCATCTAATACATAAAAGTCACAAGGATAGACACTGCCGTCGGCTTCGATCACATACTGCACTTGGCAATTGCCTAGAATCCCGCAGGCAGTTACTTGCTGCCGCACCAATAGATTCAGTAAATCATCGAACAGCTTGATACTTAGGTAGCGCCCTTGCTTCAATTCCTGCAGCCAAAACGCCAACAGCTGCTGATAAAAGCCAGCAAAGCTTCTTGGTGTCAAGGCATAGTCGTTGGTTGATGTGGCATCCAAATCAGCCAAGCAAGGAATGAATTGCACAAATGTAATCTGCTCTTCCTTGAGAAAGTCAAACACACGCTGGGCTTCCTTTGCTAACGGATTTGTCAACACGCACAAGACATTGTACTCGATCTGATAGGCATCCAATAACCGCTTGGTCTGTAAAACCCGCGCAAAGGTTCCCCGCCCTTTGGCGTCTAATCGATGCCGATCGTGCGCAAGCGGATGCCCATCGATCGACAGCCCGACTAAAAAGCGATGCTCTTTCAAAAAACGACACCACTTGTCATTGATCACCATGCCGTTGGTCTGGATCGCATAGTGTACTGTCACTTGCTTTTTTTGCGCCGCAACATAAGCCGTTAGTTTTCTAAAGTAACTCAGCCCCGCCATCGTCGGCTCTCCGCCTTGAAATGCCAACGTCAAATGATCGCCAGCTTCTAAGTCTGCATAAATGTTTGCAATCATCTTTTCCATTACATCCTCTTTCATTTTGCCAAAGGAACGCACTTCGCGCAAGGAACTGACGTTAGCATAAAAGCAATAGGTGCAGCGCAGATTGCAAAGAGAGGATGCTGGCTTGATCAATACGGAGATGTGTTTCATGTGTTGTTCCTCGCTTTTTTAATTCTTTTGTGCAATTGTCTGCCTCTGACTATTGCTTAAACCTAAGCGCTGATACTCGCTTTCAGGGGCTTCAATCTGATCCATTACTTTAATCAATTTCTGAATCATTTCTTGTTCAATCAGTGGGTCATGAAGCGGTGTTAACTGCTTTGGATCATTCTTTAGATCAAACAGCAAGTGGCCTACTGAATAAGAATCGATATAGGTGGAAACTTCAACTTCTGTGTAAGGAAAATGATTTGTAAATCGATTGCCCTCTTTCAAGACCATGCTGTCTAAGACCTCTTTATTCAAAAAACCACGCAATGAAGCATAACTAAGCGTCTGCATGGTGATTGGTCCATTCGAAGGGTGAACCGATGCACGCATATACACATAACGACCATCGTAGATATTGACATGACCGCCGTTTGTACCAAAAATAATTTCTTGATGGAGCGGTTGGGAATGCTGTTTTTTCAACACAGGCAGCAAAGATTTGCCATCCATATCTAAGGTGTTCTCAATTTCAAAATAATCCAATAAAGTTGCTGGAATGTCGATGGTTTGACTCAATACTTGAGTATGGGTTCCCGATTCAGCCTGTGGGTAACTGATGAAAAAGGGCAGATGGATGATTTCTTCATACATCGGCGCGACATTTTTTCCTAACCAGTCATGTTCCCCTAACAAAAAGCCATGGTCGGTATTCACAATGATCAAGGTATCCTCCCACATATTATTTTTTTCTATAAAGTCCAGCACTCGTCCTAAGTGATGGTCACACATACTGATCAACGCTGCGTATTCTTTTTGCAGCTCAATCAAATCCTGCTCGCCAACATCTTCTGTTACACGACCATATTTTGGCCAAAAGTAAGGTGATTCATTTGGTGTCTCCTGGTACAATTTGCGATAGGTTTCTGGCACATAAAATGGTTCATGGGGGTCAAAACATTCGAGTTGCAAAAACCATTGATCTTCATTTTTGTACTGTTCCAAAAAATCCAAGCCGGCTTGGATCGTTTGAACCGTGGACAGGTCTTCTTCTACTGCTTGCCGTGTTCGATTCGCAAAATGCTGTTCCACAGAAATACCACTTTTATTTAACGGATTCAGCGGTGGATGATTCTCTGCCTGTTTTCTTGGAACCCATCGGTCACCTTCTTGTCCTCTAAATCCTTCCCATGTGGAATAACGGTTATGATAAGTGGCACCGCCATCTTCAAAGTAATGGGAATGGTCGGTTACCAAATGACAATAGACACCATTTTGCTGCAGCGTATCAAAAATTGACGAATCAATCGGTTCTAATTGACCCCACGAACGATGCATAAAATTGTAACGACCTGTATGAAGTTCTCTTCTTGCTGGCATACAAGGCATGCTGCCACCATAAAAGTTGTCAAACGTAACCGTTTTTTCTCTTAGCCGTTCAAAGTTTGGCGTGTTGATCCAATCGTTTCCGTAGTTTGATAAAAAATCTCTAGCCAGAGTATCAAACATCAGCATAATTGCTCGCATAGCATTCTTTCCTTCTTTCTTTTCTTTCCTTTTCTTGGTCATTGCGACTACTTGACGATCGTTATCGCCCCTCGATTATCATCAGCGATCACATCTAAGTATGCGGAAGTATTCGTAACGACGATCGGCGTCACTAACGAGTATCCCGCCTCTTCAATTTCTTCTTTATCAAATGTAAGCAATACCTCTCCTTGCTTGACCTGATCCCCTTGCTTGACTTTTGTTTCGAAAAAACGACCATCTAAGTTCACTGTATCCATGCCGATGTGAATCAACACTTCCACGCCATCGTCCGACTTCAAGCCAATCGCATGCTTCGTTGGAAACAGTGTTTCAACTACTCCGTCAAAAGGTGCTCGAACCAGTCCTTCATCTGGTGAAACTGCTAAGCCTTTTCCTAATAGTCCATTTGCAAATGCTTGATCTTCTACTGCCGACAAAGGCAAAACGATGCCTGTTAATGGTAGCGAAAAAGTGATTTCTTTCGCTGCTCTTTCTGATGGGATCAAAGGTGAGGCTTCATTATCACTAGCTGTTGCTTCTTGCCGATCCTCTTGCGGATCATACAAGAAGGTAATCGTTAAAATGAATGATAAGACGAATGCTACAGTGATCGCTAATACATACCCATAAAAGCCGCTTCCGATGCCTTCTGTCGGATCAATGTAGTTGGGTAAACTAAAGATACCCATCCCACCTATAATAAAAGATTTTGTTCCCATGGCACCCATGATCAATCCGCCGATCGAGGCTGAAATCAAGGTCGCAATAAATGGTTTTTTTCTAGGCAACGTGATACCGTACAAGGATGGCTCCGATACCCCAAACAGACTGGAAATAAATGCGGGAATCCCGATTGCCCGAATAGAATTATTTCTAGACTTAATAATAACTGCCAGCACAGCTCCTGCGGTCGCAAATGGAGTCGCTTGTCCTAAGACCATCACTGGGTCGTAACCAAGAACACCAATATTGTTGATTGCGATCGGAATGATTCCCCAATGAAGACCAAACATGACCAACACTTGCCAAACAGCACCAACTGCAATCCCTGCAATAATTGGGCTGAAGTTATAGATCGCCAACACAGCCGCACCCAACAAATTGCCGATCCACGTCGCGATCGGACCAATGACAATGAAAGTCAGCGGAACCATGATCAAGACGGTTAGAAAAGGAACTAAGAAACTCCGTACAATACTAGGAATGATTTTTGTAATGCCTTTTTCTAATTTGGCACCAAAATAGGTAGCAATGACGATTGGAATAACGCTGGAACTATAACTCATTAGAATGACTGGTATTCCTAAAAAAGTGACATAAACAGGCGATTCAAAAACAGTTCCTGCAAACAAGGTATACAACGGTTCGGCATTTGCCGTCAAGCCAGACAAGGCTGGATAAACAAGGGCAGCACCGATCGCCATACCGACAAATTGCTTTAAACCAAATTTTTTCGCTGCGGTATATCCTAAAAAGATTGGAAAGAAGTAGAAGAAACAATCGCCTGCTGCTTGCAAAATCGCATAGGTTCCTGACGTATTCTCAATCCATCCCAAAGAAACAAATAGCGCATTTAATCCTTTGATCATTCCTGTGGCAGCTAGAAGACCCAATACAGGTGTAAAGATACTGGAGATCACATCGATAAAAGCATCCAGCGGTCCTTTCTTCTCTCCCGAAGGTGCCGCATCATTTCCTGCCAATCCTGCATGTTGAACAAATTCTTGGTACACCTCTGGCACATGATTGCCGATCACGACTTGGTATTGACCGCCGCTTTGAACGACTGTCACGATCCCTTTCGTCTTTTTCAGTGTTTCGGTGTCTGCTTGCTCCTCATGTTTTAAATCAAAACGCAGTCTTGTGATGCAGTGGGTCACCCCATTGATATTTTCTTTTCCGCCGACTCCTTTTAAAATTTCATCGACCAATTCTTGATATGCCATCGTTCTCATCCTTTCAATGTAAAAATAAAAAGCAAGACAAATAACTATTCCTTGATGGAATAATTATCAGTCTTGCCTGCATTATCAGTAACAACCTTTATTCGTTCTCTATTAACTTTTGAATGTGTAATGTTAAGTACAGCTTTTCATCATCGTTCAAGGGAACATCTAAATACTTTTCAATCAAAAGCATCGTCTTATAAGCGTCTGCATACTGTCCACTCACGTGTCCCAATAGTGGGTTTGCTTTTACCACATCTGGTCGAGCCTTCAATCGTTGGAAAAAAAAGCGCAAATGGGTGATAAATCGATCGAATGCCAAAGAGTTTTCATCAATTTGTATCTTGTTTGAAAATCGTATAAGTGAAATAATATCGCGAATCTTTTTTGCAATCGATTGGACATCTTTTGGCTGATCAACCTCATCTGTTACTTGTGCATTGATCAAATGCATTGCTATATTTCCTGCTTCTTCTTCCTCAAAGACGACCCCTGTTTCTTGTCCGATCATTTCCAATGCTTTTTTACCAACTTCAAATTCCTGCGGATAAAACTTTTTTATTTCCCATGATAATCGGTTCGTAACTGTGATTCCTTGTTCATGCAGTTTGAACAGGTTATACAGATGATCGGTAAGTGATACATACAGCGTCTCGCTTAACTCCTGTTTTATTTCCGCTTTTGCAAGTGAGATAATATCATCCGCTAAAGACACATAGTTTGTTGGTATGGATGACAATAAACTTAAAAACCGCTCGGAAACTTTGTTCTTATGAAGCACAAACACTTTTTCAATTTTTGATTCATCGGCGGTTTGTCCTGGTTTCATTTTGAAGCCAAGGCCGGTACCGATCCAGATAAAATCTTTGCCATCTTGTCCGACCAAAACTGCATTGTTGTTTAAGATTTTTTTGATCTTCAAGACGCTTCTCACCTCCTTAAAATGAAAAAAGGCTATACCTTAATACATGTGTAGGATCCATACACACGTAAAAAGGTATAGCCTGCATTATCAGTAACTACCCATTTGATTGCCTTTACTATACTATTTTTCTAGAAACGTTGCAAGCGTTTTATTGATTTTTCTTTTTTTGCTTCGTTTCAAATAGACACGGATCAGCCTTTCTCCAAACTGCTCACTGATCCAACAACCGGCTTTGCCCTTCGATTTTTTGGATCTCCGTAATGTCTTGCGTGACTTCTAGACAACCTAAATAGATGCCTGCTTCATTTTTTAATGCAAAGTAGCGAATATAGATTTTACGGCCCCGCATATCGATCCAAAATTCAGCTGTCTCCCTTGTACCCGCTCGAAAATCATCCAAAATCTGTTGCACGAGATGCATGCTTTTCGGTGGATGGCAGTTGACGACTTCACGACCTAAAACCGAATTCGTTCGTGGAAAGACGCGACTCTTGCCTTCTGAATAAAAGCGCACCCGCTCTTCACTATCTACAAAGGTCAAGTCCACTGGCAGCGTTTGAAAAATGGCCACCAATTGCTCAAATTGCAGATTACCAGTAGGCAATGAAACGGTCGGCTGTTCAGCAATTTGCGGCGAATCTTCCGATTCTGTGACTTGAAAGTCATTGAATCCTAAACCGGCTGCGATGCCAGCGGTTGTTTCTTGGGCTTGTTTGATCGCCGCTTGCCGTGCGGGTTCTGCCGCCTGTTCCTTTTCAAGGGCTTCTTGGCTCGGTTTCCAAGGAAGCGGTTCTGGGATAAAGGCAAAGCCGATGTCAAAGCTGTCAGCCGCAATTTGTTCCCAATCTTTAAGACTGAAGACATCCAGCGTCATGGGCACCATGATTTCTTCTTCTTTGAAAATCATCTCTTCAATCTCGTTTTTGACTGCTTCCCATTGGACAGCGATTGGATTATAGGCAGCTTTTTCGGATGCCAAAAGCTCATTGAGCGCTTTGATCATAACCCGAATATCATCATCAACACCCCACATCACTTTTGGCGGCGCAGTGATGCCGTACTTCTCCATGTAAGAAAAAATCAACGTTTCTTTTCGCGCATAGTGTTTGTCGATCTGCATTAAATCATTGCAGGCAGCTTGTAGACGCTTTTTAGGCGTCCAATCACCGGTTTTGATTTTGGCTAAGAGGCTGTCGATCTCATCGGCCAACAGGGATTGCAGGACTTGGTTCTCCAATTTCAGGGTATGCACAGGATGGCCTGGTTGCCCATATTCTTCATTGGAGTGATGGATCTCGTTGATCGAACCTTTGAAAACAGCAGCATGAATATTGCACAAACGCTGAATCTCAGAAGGGTCCAACCCCGTTTGGATCAAAGCTTTTTCAGCAGCAGTGATCTCCGTCACATCCACACCATCAAATTCTTCGTTAAACAAGCGTTTAGCTTCTTCAAAGGAACCGCCTTGGTGAAGCAAACTCAGTATTTCGACGATCCGTTCTTGTCTTTGACTGTTGGTTTTCATTTCGTCGCTCCTTTCACAAGAAAACCTTGTTTTTCGAAAGCGAGACAAACCATTTCCAAGGGGATCTTCTTCATCTGAGCACCTTTGGGTATCGTCATATAACGTCCAGCAGTTTGCAGCATCCCTGGTTGATTGATCGCCGTAAACCCTAGTTGACTCATGATTTCTTGTATTTCAGGATATTGTGCCACAAGTTCATAGAGCGTTTTTGACAGATCGATTTCTTTCATAGTAAGGTCTTCCTTTCAGTGAGAATGATTCTCAATAAGATATCCTTAGTATAAATCATTTTGTTCAAAAATACACGAACTGCCGCAAAAATTCATCAATTGATCATTTTTTTCTAAGATTGTCGGTAACGGCACACCACTTTTTCCAACCAATCGATACTGGCAAAAAGCAGATAGCCCATCAAAGCAATCAGGAGGATACCCGAAAGCATTTGTGGGTAGTCCATTTTTGACCACGCACTTAAGATCAGATAGCCGACACCATACGTCGTGTTATAATTTTCGGCAAAAAAGAGGGAAGCCAACGCGATCCCGATACTGACCCGCACACTGGCAAAAAGCGCGGGCATGAGCGCGGGCAAAATAACGAAGCGCAAGACATGGCGCCATTGGTTGGTATAATTTTTCATGACCTGAAAATACGCTGGTGGGATCTTCGTGACTGCATCACGAATCGAGACGATCACTTGAATGACGATCACCGCAAAAATCAAGAGAATTTTTGAGAGATTGCCTAAGCCAAAGAAAATCATAAAGACGGGTAAAAACGCAACTTTAGGAATCGGATATAAAAAGTAAAGCAGTGGACCAAGCAGCCGATCCACTCTTTGGGATCGCCCAATCAAGATCCCTAACGGCACCCCGACTAGCAACGCCCCACTCAACGCCGCAAATACCCGCAGCAAACTGGCACCTGCGTGGATCAGTAAGACTTCTCGCAATGCCCAAAAACGTTCAGCCGTTTCTAAAGGATTAGGCAGTGAGCGAGTGTTGGTCACCCAGCTTACACCCCACCAAACCACGACAAACGAACAGAAGCCCCAAGCAAAAGATTTGATGGTTTTCATTGCCTCGCCTCCCTCATTTGTTCTTTCAACTGCAAGACGACTTCATAAAATGCCAATGAGTCTCGTTCCTGCTGGCTGCCGTAAAAAGGATTACTGATCGGCGTAACACCCTGATCTTTTAGCAGCAAAATTGTCTGCCCCAAAAACACTGCCTCTTCTGGATCGTGGGTCACCACAATCAAGCTGTTTTGTCTGCGCTGCTGTTGGGCAGCGATCATGGCTTGGGCGTTTGCTTTGGTTTCTTGGTCCAGTGAAGCAGTCGGCTCATCCAATAATAAAACATCGGGCTGTGTGATCAGTCCCCGCCCCATGGCGGCCCGCTGTTTTTGACCGCCGCTAAGCTGATGCGGATAGCGGTCCTGCACCTGCGTCAATCCCAACTCAGCCAAACAGCTGGCGACCCGTTTTTTACGGCGCTCACTAGGGGTTTGGTTGATGAGCAGCGGCATTTCCAGTGCTTGGTAGACTGTTTGCCAAGGAAACAAATGCAGTTCTTGGAAAACGACCTCGATGTTGTCAGGGGAACAGCCTTGGTAAGTGATCGTGCCCGATTGCGGTCGCTGCAACCCTTTGATCAAGGATAAAAGCGTGCTTTTGCCAATCCCCGATTCTCCAAGCAGCACATAAGTCGCGCCTTGTTCAAAACAAAACGAAAGGTTTTTAAAAATGGCGGTATCTCCATAGGTAAAGGAAACGGAATCGAATAGAATACTCATCAGAGAATAAACTTCTTTCTTCAAATTATTTGTGTTGGTTTTCACATTTTGTGCTATACTATTTTTTGCGTGATTGACAAGAAAGGATGGTTTATGATGTTTCAGACCCTCGTATTTCATGAAATACGTCCCGAAGCAGAACTTTATGATCAGGTTCGCCCGATCAAAGTCGCAGACGGGTATCAAGATGCCTTGCCTCTGCCCTTATTCAATAGCACTTCTCATTTTAAACAACAAATTGACTTTTTGAAAGCAGAAAATTACCATACGTTGACCCTTGCAGAAGTCAAAGATTTTTATTTCCAGCAGCAGCCGCTACCAGAAAAATCCGTGTTGCTGACCTTTGACGACTGCTATCAATCGATGAAAGAATATGCCTATCCACTGTTGAAAGAAGCTGGTTTCAAGGCAACAGCCTTTGTCGTGACTGGCTGGCTTTTTGATGCCCCTCAGCCTTACGAGCCAGAAGTTTCGCGGACATTGAGCAGCGCCGAATTAGCCGAAATGAGCGATGTCTTCGAATATGCCAACCATACCGATCATTTTCACGAACGCAAGGACCAGCAAGGGCGTTCAATGTGGGAAACGCCAGCAGCCTTTGCGCAAGACTTACGAAGCTGCAATCAGCACGTGGCCATCAAGGATGTTTTTGCCTATCCCTTTGGCTTTTATGATCCGCAGACGATCGCTACCTTGGAAAAGGAAGGCTTTGTTCTAGCATTTACCACCAAACCAGGTATCAACACGGCACAAACCAAGCCAATGGAACTCCATCGGGCAGTCATCCCGTTCTCACTACCAATGGCTGCTTTTGAACAACGATTTAGAAACGAGGAAATGAACCAATGAAAAAAACGATTTTAGCAAGTATCCTAGCACTATTCGCTGTTGGCGCTGCCGCATGCGGTAACACTGGCGAAACAGCAAGTACCAGCAATTCCAGCACTAGCAGTACAGAAGCTGCGGTCACAGATCAAACATTGACGATCGGGGTGTTACCAGCAGAATCAGCGATTCCGATCATTCTAGCAAAAGAAGAAGGCTTTTTCGAAAAGCAAGGATTGACTGTGGAACTCAAATCCTTCACTTCCCCGAATGACCGCAATGTGGCGGTGCAGGCAGGCGAGCTGGATGGTACGATCAGCGATGTCATGACAGAAGCGACCTTTAAGCAAAACGGCATTGATATGACGATCACTTCTGATATTTTGGAAAACTTCAAGATTCTCGCTTCACCGAATTCAGGGATCACTGAGATGAAAGGGTTAGCGGATAAAAAAATCACCCTTGTACCGAATTTCATTTTAGAATACATCATGGACCAATTTGCACAGGAAAATGATTTTACCTATGACATCGTGGATATCGCTTCTTTTTCTGCCCGTTCCGAAGCATTGCTCAATGACCAAGTCGATGGCGCTGTTTATACGGAACCGCAAGCCAGCATGTTGGCTGCCCAAGGGGCGATTGTTTTAGGCAGCTCTAAAGATGCTGGCATCAAAGGCGGCACACTACAATTTATGGACGAAGTTATCCAAAATCGCCCGCAAGACCTAAAAGCATTCTACAGTGCTTACAACGAAGCCATCGATTACATGAATGCTCATTCAGCAAAAGACTATGCCGACATCTTGGCAGACTATCAATTTCCCGATGCTATGAGTACTTACTTAGACAGCCAGGAAGACTATCCGTATGCCCAGGCAGTGCCGCAAGAGCAATTCGACGCAATCATTGCTTGGACGAAAGACAAGGATCAAATCGACCAAGCGTATTCTTACAACGAGTTGACCAATTTCGATTTTTTACCCGCTGACGAATAAGAAACAACAAAAAAGACGCATTTGCGTCTTTTTTTGTTGTTTCACTTCTTTTTGATACTCTTTTTTGCTCGTGGCAAGAAATTCAGGTATACTTTTGACAAATCAGCTGCCATGAAAGGATTTGATGCAATGCCAACGATCGCGGTTTATGCCGACCAGAAAGAAGATACTTGGGAAGCACACTTGACTCACCAGTTAAAAATAAATGAAGAAAGGACCCAGGCTCATCAAACATTCCATAACGAACCTTTAACGATCGACGAATACTTCTTTACAGAAGATTCTGCCCCTTTTCATACGAATCAAGCCGTCAAGCAGCAATTAGCAAGCAATGGCCGCAGCTGTCTGCCACTCGTGTATGTCGACGATCAGCTATTTTGCCAAGGTCGCTTGCCAACGATCCGTGAATGGGAACAATTGACGAAATCTGGGATCACTGTGCAATTTGATGAGTAGCAGCCACTGTTCTCTTTGCCAGACAAAACAACGCACCACGTGCCAATCATCAGCGTTTAGTTCTCCCCCTTCGCGGCAACTGCGTCGGTAACGCCTTTTTCTTCTTCTGTTAAACTTCGTTCGCTGATTTTAAAGAATGGATAGTAGATCGCCACACTAATCAGTAAGGAAGCGATACTCCAAAGAACAGCAGGGATATTGCCGCCGGTTGCAAGGTAAGTATTGATAAAGGGCGGTGTGGTCCACGGTGGATTGAACATGATTCGCCCAATGACATTGGTGACCGACAAGAAATACGTTCCGACACATAATACAAGGGGTGTCAGGATGAAAGGAATCATCATAATAGGGTTCATCACGATCGGAAACCCAAAAATGATTGGCTCATTGATACAAAAAATAGCAGAGGGCAAAGCCATCTTCCCTAGGGAACGATAGGCTTTTTTCTTTGAAACTAACATGTTGATGATCAGCCCCAGTGTTGAACCAGTGCCTCCATAGCACAAAAACATGATATAAAACCCGCCTGCAAAAATGTTCGGTAACGGTTCGCCTGCAGTGTAGGCTTCGGTATTGGCTGCTAATAAAGCTAGAAAAATCGGATCGCCGATACTCCCCATCACATTGCTGCCATGAATCCCTAAACACCAAAGCAACAAAATCAAAAAGGTATACAACAGCATCCCAGGCAATGTGTTTAGACCAACTGCCAGCGGTGAAAAGATGGCTTGCACGAATTGATTGACATTAAATTCCAACAAGACCCGAATCACCCAAGCACCAGTGATGATGGCAGCTCCAGGAAGCAAGACCGAAAAACTCTTGGCAACTGCGGGCGGCACTTCTGCTGGCATCCGAATCACTAAGCGGTGCTTGAGAAAAAAGCGATGGATCACTACTGTCGCAATCGCTGTGACGATTCCTGTAAACAGACCAGACGCCCCCAAAGAAGCTGGATCGATCGTCCATTCTTCCCCCGCCTGCAGCAGCAAAAACGCGCAGACTGCCAACACGACAGAACCGATCCGATCGATCTCATACGAGGCCGCCAAATAGTAGGCGATCCCGATACAAGCGGCCAGTCCCAAAATTCCAAATGTAAAATTGCTGGCGGCGCCTAGTTTGACGCCAAACTCCCCGACAAACTCGGTCCAGCCAGGAAAAGGCAGATTGGCTAAAATCAAAAAGAGACTGCCGATTATCGTCAGCGGCATCGTGACGGCGACTCCGTTGCGCACGGCAACTAAAAACCGATTTTCACTGATCCTAACCAATTTTGGTGCAAAATTTTCCTGAAACCCTTCAATCAACCGATTCATCCTGTCTCCTCCTACTAAATATCTCGCTTTTTTAATAAGAGTAGCATAAAAAACGCTTTCTGCATTTTTAGAACACTCGACGCCTTCCCAATTCCAAGAATACTACTGGCTAACTGTTTCTTTGCCAAATGGGTAAAGCCGCTGCCAAATCACGTTCCTTCGACCAAGCGATGGCACCTGACAGCAAAAAGAAACTAATGACCGTCCCTTCCCTCACCGCTAGCGGTAAGCCCAAACTGATCGCTAGCAAGAGTGCCCCCGAAATACAGACTGCATCAACGCCATAACGGTACTGCTTAAATGTCCAACGACTGCGTTGCGCCAGCAAATGACACCAGTGCTCGATTGGAAATTTCAAGACCTGCAACCGTAGGACTTGCCCCGTCGCCGTTCCAGAAATCAAGATCCCACCGATCAAAGCAGCTAGTTGGCTCCAATAATTCGTCAAGTGCAGCGATGCCAAGAAGTAGTAAACAAAGCCATTGATCAAATAGCCGAATGCCAGCAAAGCAAAAAACATAGTCAAGTACTCACTGCCTTTTTGTTTGAGGGACGTCTGCCGCCGATCCAATAGCCAACAGGCAGCTAAAAAGCCCAAGTTGATGGCTGTTGTGATGGTGCCGACTTTGATTCCTGACATCGTTGCCAGCGTAACATTCAAGGCATTAAAACTACTGACCCCAACGCTTGCCTTAATGGTCAAGCTGATCCCGAATGCACTCAACCCATAAAAAATCCCTGATCCTATCCATTGCTTTTTATTCATTTTTTCTCCCACACTTTCTTTTTTGCTTTTCTAAGTATGTGCTATACTGACTAAAAACAAATAGGAGATTTCTCCTAGTTCGGAGGAAAAAAGTGAAAAAAACCGCTTATGCCTTGGCAATAAAGCAGGTACCAATCAAAGAAAGCTGCCCCTTGCCGATTCCTGAGGAGATTTTACAACAAAGTGCCCTCTGGACCTTTGATCATCGAGAAGTGATCCAAAAAGAAACGGTGCCGATGTCGGTCTTTTTCGTCCTATTGACTGGCAAAGCCAAGATCATTCAAACGCAAGAAAACGGCAAACGTGCCTTGCTGCAGTTTCTCCATCCTGGTGATTGCATTGGCGATCTCACGTTGATTGGCGCCGAAACAGTACCGAAAACCGTGGTTGCGATCGGTGAAACAACATGTCTTGGCATTCCGATGCAAGCAGCAGCTCACGGGCTCATGCAAGACCTGGCTTTCGTACAAACACTAGGCAAAACTATCGGTGAAAAATTGCTGCTGCGTATGGATCATTTTTCCGTCAATCAAATCTATCCCTTAGCTTGGCGCCTTGCCCATCTACTGTTGGAAGCTTCGATCGATGATCTTTTTCAAGAAAAATTAACGGAGACCGCAGAATACTTAGGCGTGAGCTATCGCCATTTGACGTATACCTTAAAAGATTTCAAAACGCAAAAACTAGTCACAAAAACTGCAGACGGCTATCGGATCGATGCGCCTGCGCTGCAGACCTTTATCCAAAACCAACAAAAGCAGTAACAAGCAAATAACGACAGCAAAATAGTTGGTATGATGCCCCCCTAAAAGCCAGAGAAAAAGCTGACTCTTGGGGGTGCAACAAGAAAAACCAACTGTTTGCTGTCGTTTTCGGATCGTTGCTTTAATTTTTCGCCAATGCCCAAGCATTGACACAAACCGTGCCGGTTCCGCTGAGAGCGATCGCCTCGGTCCGTTTGGGATACACGCGAGAGGTCAAACAATATTGCCCGCCATTTAGGAAGATCTCAATCGAAGACGTATCGACAAAAATCTGCAGCTGCGTCAGTTCATCGACCTTGACACTGCGCTGTTTACGACCGTAGCCAGAAACGCCATGATGGATCGTGAAGACACCAGCTTCATAAGCCAAAGTCGTATCTTGCAAAAGTCCAAGCTGGAACTGCTGCAATGGGGCTTCCGCCGTAACTTGCAACTCATATGCCAATTCACCGAAAGACAAGTGCTGCGGTTTCTCTGAAAGCACAATTTTTTGGCTGACTTGCTTGTCTCGCAATTTTTTAAATTCTGGCAAAGGTTGTTGATACAACTGGTCATTTTTGACCGAAAGCTGTCTTGGCAGCGTTGCGGCATGCTGCCAGCCGCGAGGGATCGTAGGATTGCTGTATTCAGGACTGGTATCCCCTAGCCCCATCCAGCCCCACAAGATCCGACGTTTCTGCTCATCTTCAAAGGTTTGCGGGGCATAGAAGTCAAACCCATAATCAAGTTCACGAAACGCAGAAGTTTCTTTAAACGTCAGGGTTTCCCAATCCACCTCACCGATCAGATACCCTGATTGATGAATATTTTGGTAGGCATGTTCTTTGGCTGCCAAGCCTTGCGGTGAGAAGACCAACACATCTTTGCCATCTAAATGGAAGTAGTCTGGGCATTCCCACATGTAGCCTAGAGCATAGTCCTCACCGAAAAAGATTCCTCGATAGGTCCATTCATTTAAATCCGTCGATTCATAAATCAAAATTTTGCCTTCGTTTTCCAACGTACGCGCGCCTAGCAGCATATAGTAGGTGTCTTCGTGGGCAAAAACCTTTGGGTCACGAATATGATCGGTAAATCCTTCAGGGTAGTCCTCATGAGGAATCACGACTTCTTGCTTTTCGACGGTATAGCCGTCTTTGCTGATTACATGGACCGTGTTTTGTTCTCGTCCACTAAAGGTATAGTCATGATCACCTGAATGTTTGACATTCCCCGTATAGAAGAAATGGATCGCGTCATTCTCGATAAAGGCAGAGCCCGAGTAGACCCCGTCTTTGTCATAGTCGTGTTCGGGAGAAAGAAACAGCGCTTCTTCTTGAAACGTGACATAATCCGTCGACGTTTTGTGTCCCCAGTGGGGTGGTTCCCCGCCATGGGGCGTTTGCGGTACATATTGATGGTAAAAATGAACCACGCCTTTGAATTGGCAAAGACCATTCGGGTCGTTCATCCATCCTGTTTCTGGCATCAAATGATAGTTCAAGCGCCACGCATCAGCACTGATTTTTTCTGCTAATTCGCTTTGGGTTTGGGCAAGCTGTGCCCAGTATTCCTTCGTTAACAATGTGGTACCTCTTTTCTCTTGCCGATGAACAGCAAGGGATTATTTATTGGTTCAACTCTTTGGCTAGCGGTTTGCGCTGCAATTGGACACCAGCAAAACCGACACCAAAGGCAATCAAAATCACGACAACGTATTTCAGCATGGCACCGAAATCTCCAGTATACAACAACAGTCCTGGAATAAAAGTGATGCCCATCCCAGTGGCAGCTAATTGGAAGACATACGTCGCAAACCCGCCGACTGCGCCTCCCAGCATGCCTGCGCCAAAAATGCGCATCGAGCGTAAGTTGACCCCAAATAGTAAAGGTTCAGTGATCCCAAATAAGGTTGGAACCGCCGCACTGATGGCATTTGAGCGTTTGACTTTGTTTTTATAAATAAATGACGCAGCAATCGCAGCCCCAAATTGTCCCGCCATACTTGCTGTACCTAAGACTTGTAGGACGTTTTCGCCTGTCGTATTCAATAACCCTAACTCAATAATACTTAACGAATGGTGCAATCCAGTGATTACGATCACTTGCTGAACCCCTCCGTAAATGATATAACCGATGCCCAATGGTGCTTGCACCAAGTAGACGATACTGTTGATGACTGCTCTTTCAGCTACTTGCAAGATTGGTCCTAACGCAAACAAAATCAAACCTAAAGTAATGACAATCGTTAAGAATGGTGTCACGATCAAGTCCATCATTTGCGGAACAAATTTACGGAACCATTTTTCTAGCTTAGAAACTAAGATCCCGACAATAATTGCTGGAAAAATCGACCCTTGATACCCAGAGATCGATAATCCGAATAAGTGCAATGGCTCTGCATCCCCGCTGGCAACTGCCCAAGCGTTCGGCAATTGCGGTGCCACCATCATCAATCCTACCACGATCCCAATGATCGGATTACCGCCGAATTTTTTCGTCGCACTATAGGCGATCAAAACAGGTAAAAAGGCAAACGCTGTATCCGTTAACATTTCAAACATAGCTAACCAGTCAGCACTATAAGTGACCCCCAACTCGGTCAATAATCCCCGAATCCCCATCAAAAGCCCCGTCGTTACCAAAGCTGGAATCAAAGGCACCAAGACATCTGACAACGTGCGGACGACTTTTTGGACGGGTGACAGATTCGAATACACATCATCTTTGAAGCCAGCTTTATCAGCGGAGGCGTCATTGCCCATTTCTGCTGCGAAGGCTTGATAAACTTCATTGACTTTTCCTGTTCCAAAAATGAACTGATGCTGTCCCGTGTTGAAAAAATATCCCTTGCTACCCTCAACTGCTTCCGCTTTGTCTTTATCTACTAACTGATCGTCTTTCAAAATCAAGCGCAAACGTGTGGCACAGTGTTCAAAGTTTTTGACATTTTCTTTGCCGCCAACAGCTTCTAACACTTGGTCGATCGTTTTTTGTTCCTTCATTTTTCCCACTCCTTTGATCGTCGGTCCATTTGTGGAACCGGTTCTACATTTGTAGATTAACAGAAACCGTTTGCAATTGCAAGCAAAGAAAATAAAAAAACAGAACGCCGCAACTGGACGTCCTGTTTTCTCTAAAAATGTTTGCTTTATTTCTCCTGCTTGTCAAGCTTGGCAGTCGACTGTTTGACCACTAATCGATTCGGTAATTCGATCACCTCAGGAACCTCTTCCCCTTGCGTCAGTTTTTGGATCGTTAAGACGGCATCGATGCCTAATTGGACATAGGGATATTGGGTCGTTGTGATGGTCGGATAGACATAATCCGTCGAATCATAGCCGCCAAATCCGTTCAAGGAAAAGTCTTGCGGCACTTGATACCCTAGTTCATGGGCGGCTTTCAGTACAGCAACAGCAATATTGTCCGTAGCACAGGCGATGTACGTTGCCGATTGATCTTTCAAGAACATAAGGGCTTTTTGGTACGTTTCTCTTCTTGAAAAGGACGTTTCGATAAAGTCGACTTTGACGTTGGGCGTTTGTGCTAAGACATCAAGAAATCCTTTTTTCCGCAAGACACCTACCGCATAATCATTCTCGCTGACACCAACAAATAAATAACGTCGGTGGCCAGCGCTGACTGCATATTCTGCCATGGTTTTGCCAGCTTGATAATCTTCATGGACGATGGAATGAATGCCAGCTAACTGTTGACCTAACAATAAAACAGGCATAGGAACCTCTGCCAGCACCGCTTGCAGCTGCGGCGTGATTTTGCGCGCAAACAGGATCATCCCTGCTACTTTTTGTTTGACCAGCATTTCGATATTTTCTAATTCCCGTTCATCGCTTTGATCAGAGTTGGTGATTAGCATTTGATAGCCGTTTTCCCGTGCCGTCGTATCGATCCCTTTCAACACATCATTTGTCGATGGTGAATTCAGTCGAGGAATGATCACGCCCAGCAATTTCGTGTCTTGGGCTTTCAGCGAACGAGCAAATGTATTGGGGCGATAGCCAGTTTCAGCAATGATCTGATCAATTTTTTTGCGCTTTTCTTCACTGATATAGCCATTGTTCAGATAGCGGGAAACCGTACTTTTCGCTACTCCCGCCTTTTCAGCAATGTCCTTGATCGTTGTCATGATTTCCCACCTTTGCGTTTTCTTTTATTATAACAATAACAGAAAGAAAAGCGCAGGTTTTGCGTGAAAATTGTTGGGTTGGGCGGTTTTGGAATGAAGTTTCACTTTTTCGTTGCTTTAATACCCTGGTCCTTGGTATGCCATAAATGATCCATCTAAAAAACTTCGTAATTCTGCTTAAAATCTAACATCTATTTTTCTGAGATGTTCATCCATCTTCTCAAACAATATTTCATTGCGGTTTCTTATCTATTATATGTAAAGTGAGTTTTTCAACTTTTGATGTGTTCAAAATACATTAAATTCTTCCGTTAACATCGCGTTACTCAATGTTGTATGATATACTATAAATCAAGAGGTGATATTATGCTTATTACTAAATCAAGACTGCAAGGCAGTTCTGTCGTCATTACGCTTCCTTCTGATAACGGTAAGAAACCTTCTGAAAATCAAGAATACGTTGTCGTCTACGCAGAGGATGGGACGATCATTCTTGTTCCTAAAATTGAAGATCCTTTTCATGGTGGAGAAGAATCAGAGTTTTATGAAAAAGATGAGTGGGAAGACCTTTCACCTGAAGGGAGAGAAATTTTTTAATGATGAATGATCAAACTTACATTCCCAAAAAAGGGGATATCGTGTGGATCGACTTTGACCCTTCGGCTGGAAAGGAAATTCAAAAAAGACGTCCAGGATTAGTCGTCTCTCGCTATGAGTTTAATCGTAGAACGATGTTTGCGGTAATTTGTCCTATTACACATACAATTAGGAAATTTCCTGCCCACTATACATTGCCAGATAGCATAGATACAGATGGACAAGTGATTATCTCTCAATTAAAATCACTAGACTTTAAAGAAAGAAAACTGAAAAAAATTGAAAACCTCCCTTTACAAGATATGGCGAAGATCGATCAGATCATTGAGTATATTTTTTAAGCAATACAACACCATGATTCGTCGGCAGATAAACCACGGATAGTAAACCCTTATTCGATTCTGAACACTTTTAGAGTAAGCGACATATAATAAAAAAACCAGCTAAGCCACGCTTAACTGGTTTTTTATTAGTTGAAATCCTATCCTAAGTTTACATTAAAACGTCTCTATCACACATTCAAAATCCACATAAACCCAAGAAAGACAAAGAACAAGCCGTACATGATTGGTGAGACTTCTTTGCCGCGTTTGGCTGCTAACATGGTGATTGGGTAAAAGATGAAGCCCAAGGCGATCCCATCGGAGATGCTGTAGGTCAACGGCATGCCTAGTAGAATCAAGAAGGCTGGGATTGCGATTTCCATTTCGTGCCATTTGATTTCTCGCAGCGATTGTGCCATCAGCACACCTACGACGATCAGAGCTGGTGCCGTCACTTGGGAAGTAACAACGGATAGCAATGGTGAAAAGAACAAGCCGAACAAGAAGAAAACTCCAGTCGTCACGGCAGTCAAGCCAGAACGACCGCCCACAGCGATCCCAGCGGAGGATTCCACATATGCCCCTACTGGTGAAGTCCCTAATAAAGAACCAGCGAGCATGGCGGTGGAGTCAGAAGCAAGTGCTTTGCCGACCCGCGGCATTTTGTTGTCTTTCATAAAGCCCGCTTGATTGGCAAGTCCCACCAAGGTGCCTGCCGTATCAAAGAAAGTGACGAGTAAGAAAGTCAGTACTACGACCCACATTTGCAGGGAGTTGATGTCTCCTACATGGTTTAGCGCCACTAAGAATGTGGAAGAAATACTCGGTGCAGCAGAAACGATACTGGATGGTGCTTGGATCAAGCCAGTCAAAAGACCTAAAACAGTTGTTGCGGCCATCCCGATAAAAATTCCACCAGGAACTCTGCGAACCATCAAGACGGCAGTGATCACTAAACCAAAAATCGTCAGCCACGTCGTACCGACACTCAATGAGCCTAGTGCCACAAGGGTCGAATCATCGGAAACGATAATCCCGCCTTCGCTCAATCCCAAAAAGGCGATGAACAGACCGATCCCCCCAGAGATGGCATATTTTAAATCAGCAGGAATCGCATCAATGATCAGCTCCCGTAATTTAAAGATCGTGATCACGATGAAAATCAGTGATGCCACAAACACACCCGCTAATGCAGTTTGCCATGGAACCCCCATTCCAATACAGACTGAATAAGAAAAGAAAGCGTTGATCCCTAATGCGGGTGCCGTAGCGATCGGGTATTTTGCTAAAACCCCCATCAAGATACAGCCCAATGCGCTGGCTAACGCCGTTGCCGTAAAGACGGCACCTTCGTCCATCCCAGATGCCCCAAGGACCGTTGGATTGACGAATAAAATATAGGCCATCGAGATAAAGGTGGTAAAACCAGCTAAGATTTCTCGTTTGACCGTTGTTTGTAAGGCATCCAGCCCAAAAAAGGAATTGATTTGATTCTTCATTTTTACTCCTCCAGCAATCAAGCAAAGGTGTCGCCATTGCTTGATTTTTTATAATGAAAACGACGAAATCAATCATAAACCAACTTTATCTGCAAGTAAATATTATTCAGTTAAAAAAACCAATAAAACGCTTTTTCCAACATCTTACCCTTAGCTGTTTTTAATCAACGTGTAACGACTTCTCATACACCAATTGCTCCAGCTGTTCCTTGGTGGTGCGCTTGATGGAAAGCTTCGGCAGCTCCTTCAACGAAAAGTAATCGCTGTTGGAGGTTTCACTGTTTTTGATAAAATCTCCTGCCAAAACATCACAGGCAAAGACCAGCTTATAGTATTGGAACACTTGCGGAATGTCTGGTCTTAGATTCGTGTCAAAAATTGCTCGCAGCTCCTTGACCTCAACGAGCAAGCCAGTTTCTTCCAGCACTTCTTTTTTGATGTTTTCCCGTGGCGTCAAGCCAATTTCTGCATAGCCTCCTGGCAGTGACCATTCTTTCGTCAGGCTGTCTTCCACCAGCAAGATTTTTTCGCCTTTTTGGATCAATGCTCGTACATCGACTTTGGGCGTAGGATAGCCCTCATTTTTTTCTGTTAAAAGGGTCAACGCAGCTGCGTCTTGATCCACGACGGTACTCATCAAATGCAATGCCAACTCTTTGATCTCTTGATAACGTTCCTTATCATACACATCTTTGCCATAGTACAAACCTGCTTCAGCGATCGATAACAGGCGTTTGTATTGCGCAAAATAATCTTTCATCCATTCCCCGCCTTTTCCATTTCTCTGTTATGCTTCTTATTCTAGAGGAATTCGGCGGTTTTGCAAAAGATTGGCAACCCAATCATTGAATTCTCGTTGCTGCCATCGCCTGATAAACGCAGATTTTTGTAAAATCAGCCGATTTAAGGGACAATGAAAAGAGCAGAACGATTTTTCTCAGAAAGGATGATGAAGGTGAACTTAACGCCTGATTTAGTTTCCAAAGAACAATTGATTGGAAAAATTCAAAAAGATATGGACCAAACGATGCTCGTCTATGCACTTTTAGTTTGTGCAACGCTGATTGCTTCGATTGGTTTGAACTACAACTCTACGACAACGATTATCGGGGCGATGTTGATTTCGCCATTTTTAATGGGATCAACGGGATCGGCTTTGGTTTAGGTCTTTCCCACTTGCGCTTAGTCAAAAAAGGGCTGCTGGTCTTTAGCATCCAAGTCATCATCGTACTTATCATCTCATTTGCCTTTTTCTTACTCACGCCAGTCAAAGATACAACTCCTGAAATCATGACCCAGACGTCTGCGACGATTTGGGATATTTGCATCGCATTGATCGGTGGTTCAGCACTGGCTTTTGCCAAAGTCAGAGGCCGCGACAACGATGTCATTATCGGTGTCTCCATCGGGACGTCCCTGATTTTGCCGCTTTGTGTGACGGGTTATGGGCTGTCGATCAAAGACTATTCGATTTCATGGGAGTCTGCTCAACTCTTCTTCACCAATTCCTTTTTGATTTGTTTTTCCTTGTTCATTACCATCTGGCTGTTGCAGTATGGGGATTTCCGTCACCAAAAATGGTGGAAGTTTGCCGTGGTTGCCTTACCGATCACGGTCATTGGCAGTTTCTTCGTTTATACGACGATCCAAACGACCATCGTGGAATACCATGCCAAGCGTTTTGTAGAAGCCAAACTGGGGGAACATTATTTGCTGGAGCAAACACTTAATGAGCAGAAACAATCCCTTGAATTAAAACTCGTCGGTGAACCACTCTCGAAACAAGCGGTCGCGCAGCTTGAAGCAAGTCTTGAAAACTATGCTTTGCCCGACTACCAGCTCAAGGTCAATGTCTATTCTGCCAATAAAGAGGGGCAATTTGATGCCAAAGTATTAGCCGAAATCCTCCAAGTCGAAAACCAAGGAACTTCGAAATTTTTGGGCTTAGACTAAAAAAACAGGCGCTGCACTTTTCAGGTGTAGCGCCTGTTTTTCTTCAATTTAAGTCATTGAGTTGTTCAGCGATTCTCTCGATCAACGGGCGATAATCCACTTGCTCGTAATCTTCCACATTGACTTCGATAAGCGCTCCTAACTGAAAGTCATCGTAACGGCGATCAGTGATGATTTGCCGAAACGCTTCTTTGGTTATATGGTTGGTTGCAGCTTGTCTATCTTCCAGTACATCCCCGTAATGGTACCGTTCCATGATGAAACTTAAATGACGGTCATCCGCTCGATCACGTAAGTGACGTCTTTCCCATAAGGTTTCAAAAGAAGCAGTCAAGCGAATGGTCAAGCACTCATAACCATAGCTTTGGGCGAGAAAAGTTAGCAATGGCTTCTGTTTTTCACTAAAAGGGTATTCCGAGACCACCAAGCGTTTTCCTAAAGACATGTACAAGCCCAATGCCTGATAGTAAAAAGGCCAAACATACTGCTTTTCGATCTGGGCTTTTTCTGCCAATGAATCAAAGCCGAGGGATTCGGCATAGCACTCTTTGATTTCATCTGGCGTAAGAGCGAAAAGATCAGGAAAACGTGTCTTCAACAGATTCAGTAAATAACTTTTTCCAGTTCCAGGGCTGCCTGCTAATAAAACAAGCATCTTTTTGCGTACCATCTATTTGCCGATCGCAGTCGGCGCTTTCGTATTCATGAAAAGGCCGATCTTGTGCTTGACGATTTCTTTGATGGCTTCATTGGATGGGATCACGTTGTGGCGCAAAGATTTGTTGACTTCCGTTGCCCCAAAATTTTCTTTCGCAATCTTCGTCCAGTTCACCAACAATTCAGTACCTACATTAAACTTACGAATGCCGTTATTGATCAATTCGGGATAATCTTCTTCTTTGACGCCAGTTCCTCCATGAATGACTAGCGGCACGTCGACGACTGCATGGATCTCCTTCAATAACTCAACATTCACTTCGGTTTTGGAGCGGAATTGACCGTGATTGGTTCCGATAGCGATGGCTAGCGCATCGACGCCAGTAGCAGCGACAAATTCTACCGCATCTTCTGGGCGTGTGAAGACTTTATCGTCTTCTTCCACATGAATGCCCTCTTCTGTGCCGCCGATCGTTCCTAGTTCTCCTTCGACGGACACCCCATGAGCATGAGCGTATTCGACGACTGCGCGCGTTTTCAAAATGTTTTCTTTGAAGGGCAAATGCGAGCCATCATACATCACCGAGCTATAGCCGCTATCAATCGCCGCTTTAATCTCATCGAAATCTCTGGCATGATCCAAATGCAAGACAGCGTCCACTAGCTCGTGATCGGCAATCGTTTTGACGACATTGACCAAGACATCATAGCCGATGTATTTCGCCGTATCGATACTTGTTTGAATGATGATGGGTGCCCCCATCTCTTTGGCTGCCCACAGCATACTTGGCAGCATTTCTAAATTATGGGTATTAAAAGCCCCCACTGTAAAATTCAATGCTTCTGCTGTTTTCGTTACTTCTTTTAATGTTGTATACATCCTTGATTCCACCTCGTCTAGTTTAATTGCCGCTGATCGTAAGTTGTTTGGCGATTTGCCGCATTTCTTCCATTTTGTCCATGTAATAGTCGATCTTTGCATCGTCGCCGTTTCGTGCGGCGGCGGCACGCTGAGCATTGTAAAGGGACATCAGTTTTTTGTAGCCGTCCCCGATCGATTTTTTCGCCTGCAAGCTTTTTTCCAATGCGTCGATCGCTTCTTCTGTGCGGGATAGTTTTGCCTGCGCCAAGCCTAACGCTTCATACAATTTTGCTTGTTCGTCGATGTCAGTTTCTGCTTGCAACTGACTTTCTAGTGTTGCAATAAGCGCTTCTGCCTCTTGGCTTTCTTCAGCGGTCAAAGGAACCGCTGGTGTTTCTGTGGGCTTTTTTTCTTTTTTGAAAAAAGAGAACATGCGTCTTCCTCCTAGCGATTAAAAGTTTTTCAATAAGGGACTGATGATCCAAGCATATAGCAAGGCTGCCGTAACGGTATCCACATCAGTTGCCGTAGCGTTAACAAAGCCCATTTGATTGAAGATCGTTACAAGTAGGGCTGGCAGTAACGTAATGAAGAATCCGTGAAAGATCCCTCCGATGATCGCCCCTCGACGTCCACCGACCGCATTGCCGAAGATCCCAGCAGTACCGCCTGCAAAGAAGTTCGTCAGCATCCCTGGCAAGATCATCGCCAAGCCAAAGACTGGTAAAACGAACATGGCGATGACTGTCCCAATCGTTGTAGTAATGAAGCCTAAAATAACTGCATTTGGGCTATATGGGAAGAATACTGGGCAATCGAGTGCTGGTTTTGCATCAGGCACCAATTTCATGGCAATCCCACGAAACGCAGGGACGATCTCGCCTAAGAGCAACCGAACGCCTGCTAGCAAAACATAGACCCCAACCACGAATTGAATGGCTTGTAAGAAGGCATACATGATGTAATTTTGATCACCAGAGAGCGTAGAAGCAAAGGTTTCTCCAGCAAACAAGACCGTCACGATATACAGTGGAACCATCACGACCATGACAGAAAGATAGGTATCTTGTAAAAATTCAAAAGAACGTGGCAGTTTGATGTCTTCGATCGATTTTTTCTTCTCGCCTCTTTCTCCAAACAGATAGGCAACGCCTGCTTCAAAGAGGTAGCCGATCGTACAGAAATGTCCGAGAGCAATGTCGTCTGACCCAGTGACTTTGCGGATGATGGGCTGAGCCATCGCTGGCATCGCTACGGCAAAGATCGCCCCAATCAACCCACCGACAAGAATCAAGACAACGCCGCGTAAACCAGCGAAATAGCCAAAGACCGTCGTCATGGTCGCCATCCATAAAATGGCTTGACCCGTTAAGAAGATATATTTCCATTTTGTAAAGCGTGCCAATAAAATATTAAAAACAAAGATGGCTAAAAATGTCAGCGCTATGTCCCGACCCAAGCCCAACTCATTCATCGCTTGCCCGTTGATGGCTTCGATGGAAGGAATTATGCCTTGCATGTCGAATCCTTCTGTGAAAATCTCGCCGAAATAGGTCAAACTACCGACGATGATGCTAGAACCAGCGCTTAAAACCTGGAAGCCCAATAGCGTCTTCAAACTTCCTGAAATGACTTGACCTGCTGACTTTTTTTGAAGCAGCAGCCCTAACATCGCGATCAAAGCGATCGTGATCGATGCCTGCGTTAAAATATTATCAATGATAAAATTGATGATGCCCATTTTTTCAAACTCCCTTCGTCATGCCTCTTCCTTACAGTGCGCCTTTTTCCGTTAATACTGGGGTGATTTTTTCTTCGATTTCTGGTTTTGAAACGATGTTGCGTAAATAAATGATTGCGGTTGTCGGGTCCAAGGCAAACTTTTCAAATTGCGTTCGGAAATTCTCTGCCGTAATGATGATGTCTGGTTTCATTGATACCGCTGATGAGATATCGACATGATCCAATTTCGCCTCCACTCCTAATTTCGTTAAGACATCTTCTGTTGACATCTGAGCCGCAAAGCTGCTGCCAAGACCTGCACCGCATACGAATAAGATCGATAATTTGTTCATGATTTTTTCCCCTTTTCTTTTTTTTTATGAAAATAGCAATGATTGAAAAGCTTCAATCGTAGAGCAAGCCAGCAACTGCGTGACTTTTTCTTCATCATTGATCAGTTCGATCAATTCCTTCATGATGGCAAGATGAGAGTAGGAGTCCACCGCAGCCAAGCAAAAAATGATTTTGACGGGGTCCATTTCTGGGTTCCCAAATGCGACTGGCGGCGCCAAGGTGAGGACACTCACACCCAACTGCTGGGCGCCATCTTCTGGTCGTGCATGCGCCAGCGCCAAATGTTTGCCAATGACGATATAAGGACCGTATTCCTCCACCGCCGCAACCATTGCCTCGATATAGCGTTTTTCGATGATCTGTTCTTTTACTAGCGGCTGCGCAGAGCGTTCAATGGCTTCTTCCCAATTTTGAACAGGAACGTTTAATTGAATATGATTAGCGGATAAAACATCTTTTAACATTGGCTGAATCTCCCTTGCATTAATGGCTAATTGATTTTGTTCAAACAAGTGTGTCAATTTGCGATAGGCGGCAGCATCGACTGTCCCGCCGCTTTCTTCAATCACTGTAAGCAACTGATTGAAGAACAGCGTGGCATTTTTTTGGTCAAAGGCGATCCGCTTGAATTGTTCATTGTTGTTTAAGAAACGGCGGATCACTTGGTGATTTTCTTCATTGATGATCGGTGGGATCAGTAATACCGGCTTTTCTCGATAATCGATCTCATAGGTTGAAAAAACCAGATCCACATCGAATTTCGTAATCAAATTGACTTCTTGTGAATTCAAGACTGCCGCAACTTCTACTTCTGGAAACTTCTCCTTGAGGCTGGCTGCCAGCAGATTGCCGGTTGCCATTCCATGGTTACAGACGACGACCGCCTTATAGCTCGTAATGATTTCGTGGTTCAATGAACTTAGGGCTGTAGAAAAATGGATCACGAGAAATGTCAGTTCATCTTCTGATAGTGGTTGACCGACGATCTCTTCGATCGTGGGGGCGAAGCCCTTGACGCCTTGGTAGATTTGTCCATAATTTTTGCGAACAGTCTCTTTGATCGGATTGGGTACTTGAATGCCGCTCTTGGCTCGAACGATCAGCGCTGCCATATGTTTATACAATCCCTCTAACAGCTCTTCTTCCTTTTTACTAAAAGGGATCTTGGTTTGGCATTCCACAAATTGGATCAGCTGCAGCGACAAAAGTTGCGCATGCGCCCATTCGATGGAATTGGACAAATCTTTAAAGTTCAGTGACTCGATGATGAAAGAAAGATAGTTGACTTCGATTTCTGGTGGCTCGATCGAAAAGGTATCAGCGATCGCCTGGATATAGGCTGACCCTTGGAGCTGATTGCTGGAAGCAGACCAGTTCATGCGAGTGATAAATTCCTTCATTCTGATACGCATCAGCCAAATGGCGGTAAACAATAAAATTTGGCTGCTATACAACTCATTTTGATTTGGCGGCAACACTGCTTGCATCACTAGTTGGATCTGCTTGATTTCTTTTTGCGGCAAATAGCGATAAAGCAATTTCGTAAAGACTAAATCTGGGGTCTGTTTATCAAGTGGCAACCTACCGATCCGCTGATTGATGATGTCAAAAATCATCGTCCGAATCGCTCGTTCCGATCCATTCAACCGCAGTCCTTTTTTTCCTAGGCTGATGATCTCAATGCCATATTTATTGATGTCCGCCCGCAAACGGCGCATGTCTTCATCCATGCTGCTTTTTGATATCTGGTACGCTTCTTCTTTTTTATTCAACACCAGGATCTCATTTGAAAAGGTCAGATGCAGCAGCAGATCAAAACGACGCTCTTCACGGGTCATATATTCCGACTGTTGTGCGTGTAATGCCTGCCAAACGATGGCTTGCTGTTTCGAGGTCAGTTTCAAAAGGATGCCCTTTCCTCGAAGAGTTTGGATCGGTCCGATGTGTAAGTCCGCAAGAAACGTGTTGATCTCATTCAAATCATTGCGGATCGTCCGCCCACTGGCTGCGGTCTCTTCTGCCAGTTGCTCGATGGATAGTGGATAATCAGTCACCAACAGGCGATGCAAAACATCTACGATTCGTTTTTTCACAACTTTCTCTCCTTCTCTGATTTGAGTATATGATTTCGCTTACAACAAAAAAAGTAGATGTTTCTGCCACTTTAGTTTGCAAAAATGTAAACGCTTCTATTTAAAAATAGGAACCTTTGCTCGATTATTTCATATTTCCCTTATTTTTCCTATCCGATGGAGATAACGTTTAGATAGAGGATCAAAGGCAAAAAAAGCAAGAGCTACAGCTCTTGCTTATCGATGATGGTGCATTCTATTGTGTTTGATCCGTCGTGTCTTCTGGTTTGTTTCCCAGTGCTTGCTCCATTTGCTTTACTGCCCAATCCATTAGAAAGATCAACAGCATTGCCAGCACGCTGCCGATCAATGCCCCTGAAAAACGCAATGGGATCAATTTCAGTGGCGTAAAACTAGTACCGATGGTCATTAACAGCAGAACTTGCGGGTTGGTAAAAAAATTAGCAACGGTATAATTGACTGGCATAAAAAACTCCGTCAATATGTTTAGAATGATCAATACCACTGCGATCGCTTCAAGGGGCATATGCAAGGACATCAATAAGAAACCCAGCAGCAGCCCCACGATTCCTCCCAGTACCCTACCAATCGTGCGATTTTTGATTTTTTCCATATGTTCTCCTGCCAAGACGGCAGCAGCAGAAATCAAGATCCAATAGCCGTTGCTGTCTCGCAGCAGGTAGGCAATGTAGGTCGCAACAAACAATATCAAAGAAAAGTGCAGCGCCTTGATGACCATTTCTGGTTGCTGAGATAATGCTAGCGAATATTTCTCGTGCAAGCTCAGTTGTTGAAAGGCCGTTTTTTCTTCTTTCAACGGCAGCTGTTCAGCCAACGAAATCACCAGTCCAGCAAGCAGCGAGCCTGCGATGCCATAAAGCAAATAGGAACTGTGGTGCAAGATCTCTCCAAGGTGCGCTGCGTGAAAATTAAAGCCGGTGGCATAAAGCATCAACACAAAGAAATAATCGGGCTTGGGGATCCGCATCACTTTTGACAACAAAAACGCAGAAAACGATAACGCACCGATGATAAAAGGCGCGCTCCAAGGAATCAGTGCTGTCCCAGCGCCTAAAATAAATGCCAGCAGCAGCGCAGCGCCGTGGGTCAAAATGGCGCGCAGATTATAAAAAAGGGACCGATGTTGAAAAGCCAAGTAGGAAAAAGCCCCCATCGCCCCCACAGAACTTATCAAAGGGTCCTGAACGAGGATCCCTATAAACAAAGGAACCGCCATCGCAAACCCTGATCCTAACGGACGCAAGACTTTTCGTTTGTCTTTCATGCAATTCCTCCTATCAAAAAATATGTACGATGATACAGCCGTTTTATAAGCAACGTCCTAAACTAGTATACGAAGCAAAAGATGAATATGCAAATTTTTTTCAGAAACTTTGTGAAATCCTCGCAATGATGTCCTTGATCAACTCAATCGCTCATAGAAAACCGTTTATTCATGAAAAAGCAGCAAAAAGAGAAGCATTCGCTTGGCAACTGATTGCAAGCGAATGCTTCTAGCGATTCCGTCTCTCCCTTTAGACAACCCTTATTTCACAGAAGCGCTGGTGACCGCATCTGCTGCAGGTGCGTCATGAGTACTGGCACTAGTGACCGCATCGGTCGGTTCTTGGTGCACAGAAGCACTGGAAATGGCGTCTTCATTGCCGACAAGTTTTTGACCGGTTTGTTGCAAATACCATTCGATGATTGGCTTGAAATCAAGGATGTATTCGTTGATCCCCGCATATTCGCCGTTTTCATCGTGCATCGCTTGATAATTGTGGACGATGTATTTTTCTGGCACCTGTTTCGGCACATGGACCCGAACCGCGTCGGTTGCCCCACTGCGCAGCTGTTGGATCACCCACTCAACATTTTTGAAGGATTTTTCAGGATGGCATTTTGCTAATGGATTGCCGACTTGTCCTGGCACACGTGCTGCCAGCATATTTTGGGCTTCTTCCCGCAGATTGTAATACAAGAATTGGTTGTTGCTATCGGCAAATGTCAATTCCATCGGCATCGAATCTAAGAAGTAATTGATCTGATCGACTGTCAGCAAGCCGCGATTTAGTTTGACGTAGGTATTGCCAGAAACGGCACCGACTGCTTCAGCGGCTTTTTCCAGCCATTGATCATCATACATATCCACTCCTTCCACGGTGGTTGCGATTTTCCCTGTGGCGTAGAGGTCTTCGGGCGGCAATTGTTTAGGACCCGCTAAGGCAGAAACGACTTTGATAAATTGCAAGAAGCTGTTGATCGTCGCATCTAAAAAAGCAACCGTTCGGGCATCGATCAAATCACCGGCTTCATCGAAAGCTTCTTTGGCTTTGCCCAACAAAAACTCATTTCCTGGCATCACTAAAGCATTGACTCCCGGTGCGTCCAAAATCTGGCGCAGATGCAGCTGGGCCCTTGAAGTTCCTTGATCATAGTAAGAGGCACCCACGATCATTACTGGTTTGTTTTCCAGAGGATGGATCTTGAATGAAAGCCATTCTAGCAAGCTTTTCAGTCCTGCCGTCACGGTATGGTTGTGCTCTGGTGTAGCAATGATCACACCGTCTGCCATCAATAATTGCCGATTCAAACGCTGGATGGCTGGGCTTTGGGTTTGATCTTCCTCTTGATTAAAGAGAGGAAAGTCTTTGATCTCTACAAGTTCTAACGTGAATTCCTTTTTGTATTGCTTTTTGATAAAGTTCAGCAGCTGACGATTGGTGGAGACTTCAGCGGCTGATCCGACGATTCCGATCAATTTCATTGTCTTTACGCTCCTATCTTTTGCGATTAGATGGTTTCCCATGAAAATTCAGCAGCTTCTTTTTGATTGGCGGCATGGGCGTGCTGCAACTGGCTGGTAATTTTTACAAATAAAAGAAAATCGTTGAACAGTCCTTGCAGTTTTTGGGTCTGCTCTTCATCGATCAAGTTGCCTTGCTCGTCAAACGCTTGCAGCGAATGACCTAATAGAAATTCAGAGCTAGGCATGATCCGTGCTTTTAACTCTGGAGAGTCCAGAATCTGTCTTAGATGGGCTTGGGCACGAGAAGAACCTAACGTCCCATAAGAAGCACCAGTGATCATCACTGGCTTGTCAACAAACGGGAAAATTCCATAGGACAACCAGTTCAGGGCATTGATCAACGCTGCGGGTACGGCATGATCATATTCTGGTGTGCTGATGATCACACCGTCTGCTGCCGTGATTTTTTCGGCAAGCTGGGTTACTTGTACGGGCAACTCCTTTGATTCTGGTTTGTTGAACATTGGAAGATCTTTGATCTCGACTAGTTCGATCTCTGCCTCATTGGCAAACATTTTTTTCATAAATTGCAACAACGTGCGATTGGTGGAACGAGTGGCATTGGTTCCTACGAATCCGATAAATTTCATCCTGTCTCTTCCTTTCTGGTTGGGCTATCTTAAAAGTCTTGCCTGAATGCCTTTAGAGGCAATGACTTCATTTTCTTTGGTTACGATGATTCCTTCGATTTCTGGCTGCTGCTGAATCTCTTGTAAAACAACTGGAATGGGCTTGCCAAACAAGCGCGAAGTCCAGATTTCCCCCAGTAACGATGTCGCTGCAACGATCGTGATGCTCAAATACCCACATTCGATGGGAAAGCCACTCTGAGGATCAATCAAATGATGATACGTTCCTTCAGCGGTGGCCAAGACCCGCTCATAGATCCCCGAAGTGACGACGGTTTGGTCCTTGATTGGCAGAATGCCCAAGGTGTCTGCCCGACCACCTTTGGGATCTCGGATCCCGATCCGCCAATGCCCGTCCGAATGATTTGGTGCAGCGCCGAAACAGACAATATTTCCACCTAAGTTGATCAATCCATACGCTGCTCCACGGGCTTGGCAAAGGGTGCGTAACTTATCAGCGATGTAGCCTTTTGCTAATGCTCCGAGGTCGATCCTCATTCCAGCTTTTTTCAAAAAAACCTTGCCTGCTGCCAATTGGATCTGTTGCGGGTCCGTTAGCGCAAGCAATTCTTTGACCTGCGTCTCTGATACGATGCAGGCATCTTCAAACCCGATGCGCCATGCTTGGACCAGTGGACCGATGGCAATATTCAGCTGACTGTGGGGAGCACAGCTATGCTGTTTGCCGATTTCGATCAGCTGGTACAATTCTGGATCAAGCACAAGCCCTTTTTGTCCTGCCAACTGATTCAGCTGATTCAATTCCGATCGCGGATCATTGGCACTAAAGCGATGGTCGTATCCTTTCAGCTGGGTCTCCAGCTCGTCCAGTACACTTTCTGGTTTTGTATGAGCGACTTTTAACTCAATGGACGTGCCCATCCGCTGAATCGTGCGAGTGGCTTCTCTCACTGCTGCCTTCATAAAATCCCTTCTCCTCAAAACGATGCATCTCAAATTATGTTAGTTTTTTCACAATTAAAGAATACTCCCGATATATTTTTTTGTCAACACGATTATATATTTTTTTATATAAAAGGAATTCAAAAAAGCAGTCCCTTCGTCGAAAGGACTGCTAGTTATCAAGCATTTGAGCAACAAAACTTTTTTGTCGAAAATATATTTTTAATTGATCGTTTCTTCGACCGCTTTTAAATGCGCCAGTAATTTTACATTTTTATTGATTTTGGCATACGCTCGTGCATCGTGTAACATTTCCAAAATTGTTTCTTTCGGCTGTTGTTCACGAATGGCATTTTCGGTCAGTTGGGCTGCCGCGCGAGCCAAGTAGTAGGTCAAATGATTGTCGGAACAAATCGCCAACACATAATTCAACAAGGTATCACTAGTTTCCAAATCATCGACTTTCGCATAAAAGACGCCGCAATGAAAGACGATGTTCAACACCCGCCACGTGTCTTCGATCGTTTTGATCGGATAGGTATAAATTTTCTCAAAGACCTTCGTCACATAAAACTCAGCCTTTGCCCATTCTTCTTCTCTGGCATACACCAAACCGATCCCAGTATACGCTAAGAGATCAAACAATTCCTCCGCCGTTTCATTCATCAATAACTGATCGAATTGAAACAAGACATCGGTAATCGCAGCTTCATTAAAAATCATTTCAAAGCCTTTTAAATAATCATATTGCGCTTTTAATGCTGGTTCATCGATCAGCTTCACTTCGATTTGACTTAACAATGCAGCCAACTGTTCATACTCGCTCGTGATCAAGTAGAATTCGGCTTTTGCCAATTCTTCTTTGATTTTGGTCGTTGCGACATTCATGGAAGAAAACAAGTCGACCAATGGCAAGCCGATCCGATTACACAATTTGATCAAAATTTTGAGGGACGGTGCCTGCCCGTTGTTTTCAAATTTACTCAAAGTGGCTTGCGTACAGATTCCTTCCGAAAGTTCTTGCTGCGAGAAGCCCGCCTGTTTCCTCGCTTCAATAAATCGTTCAACATTCATCACCTTGCTCCCTCCCATTGTCGATAAGACACTTCTTTTTTTTCGTAAGCTGTCCTCAACTGCTGGGTCGGCTTGTCACAGATGCTGCGTTTTTCTTAGAAAAATCACCTTTTGCGATGGCTTTGTCCGTACAATAGTGGCCTTTGCCATGGGTCTGACGGACTTCCGCCAGTTTTTCTTGGATCATCTCGAGGATCACCATGAGGTTGTCTTCATTGGCAACAAAGTCCAATTGATCCCCATCAATTTGCATTTTCGGACAAACGTCAAAGTTTTCATACCATTCATCGTATCGCTGATTTAATTCTTTGTAATAGTCGTACAATGTCGGATCGTTGGCAATTTGTTCATAGGAACGACCACGTTTGTTGATCCGTTCAATCATTGTATCCAAGGAAACCTTGATATGAACCATTAGATCTGGATGCTTCAACGGCGCAGATTCTTCCAATTCCCGCAGCATCGTGTTCAACAGGTTATCGTATTGTTCGACTTCCATCGGTGCGATTCGACCTAGATCCGCATTTAGATGAAACATCAAACTATCCTCATAGATGGAGCGGTCAATGACATTGTCATCATTGGACAAAGCTTCCCGCATCCCTAAAAAGCTTTTGTTTAAGAAAAAAATCTGCAATAAAAAGGCGTATCGTTCTGGATTGGAATAAAACAATGGCAGAACATCGTTGTCCTCCACGTTTTCATAGAAAGGCTTCGACGCCATTTCCTTCGATAAAAAATCAGTCAAACTGCTTTTTCCTGCCCCGATCGTTCCTGCGATTAATAACACATTCATCATCCTTTATTAAATATAGTCACCGACAAATGCTCGGTGCGCCATCGCTTCAAAATCATACGCTGTTCGCGCCGCCAAATCAGTCAAATACGCTTGCACCGACTCCGTCAACATCAGATTGACCGCCGCGGCTTTTTCCTGAAAAGCGATCACTGGTTTATTTCGTACGTGTGCTGCGCTGATTTCAAAGGCTGTTCCCGGATCGGTGATCCCTTCATGGTTATCCAAAACGGCAACGACGACGTCGGCTCGTGTCAATTCCAGCATGTCTTTTTCGAAAATTTCTCTTGCCCATTCTGGTGTGTTGGGTTCAGATGAACCTTCTTGATACAAGCGCAGCGAATAGACCGCCAAGGGCTGCGGGTTTTCAGCTAAACTGCGTTCTACCTGTTTGAGTCGGGCGACTTGTTCGTTTGAAAAAAACGGTCCCGCTAAATAGACATGCTTCATCCTGCCAAGCACTCCTTTCCTGACCCCTTCGCAGCCAATCGTTGGATCAACGACTCAACGTCAGATAGGAAAAAGAGCGTTTCAGATCGTTCAGCCCAAGCAAAGCTGGAAGCTTCAAACATTTTTAGCAGCGGCTTCAGTCCATCATTTAAGCCTTCGGTCATCAACACACCGATCGGCTTGCCTGACAATGGCCCAAGAGTCGTAAAAGAGCATACTGATGACAACTCCTCTAGTGTACCAAATCCACCAGGTAATACAAGGTAGGCATCGCTCATTTCCAGCAATTGTTGCGTTTGTTCCTCCCTCGTATCCGTATAGAACTCAGTATAGGTGCTTGATCCAGTGACGATTGGCGGCAATTCTTCTGCAAAGGAACCTGATGGATAGATCCCTGTCACTGCGCCTTCTTTCTCAAAGACACCTTTCACGATCTCCCTCATCAAGCCAGCCAAAGGGCCGCAATACACCAACTCGATGTGATTTTTTGCCAAGGCATTGCCGATGGCACGAGCGGTCTTTGCCAACTTTTTCTCATTTTCTAAACGGGTCCCGCAACATACAGTTACTCTCAAAAACAACAGCTCCTTCTTCACTACACCTGCTATTTTACACAATCTCTCAAAAAAGTAAATACTATATATTGTGCTTCATTTAGATAAAAACCGTTCTATTCACTATATATTGTATATAGCCGTTAGCATCTTTTCACTTTTCCTTAAACGTTGCAAACCTTGAAAATAGCAGAAAAGAAAAAGTAGAATCAGCTTTCATCGATTGTTTCAGCCCTCTTTCATCCCACATAAAAAAACACGACGCAGCTGGGCTCGTGTTTTTTTATCCATCACTTTTTTCTCTTGTCCAAGCAAAATACTGCATAAAAAATTTATTTTTCGTCAGTGGCTGCTTTCAGTTTTTTCAAATCTTCTTGCTCGACAAAAAAGGTCACTTCTCCTGTTTCTAAATCGACGGATGCTTTGACTTCAACCCCTTTTGGGAAAAACTTGCTGGCATCGGTCTCGATTTTCAAACGCATCGTTCCATCTTTCAATCCAGCACCATAGGTCATCGTACGAAAGTTCTTTTTCATTCCTGCTCGCTCCTTTTTTAATAGCTCATCGACACTGCACCCATAAAGGGTACTCAGTTTCAATAAATTCAAACTGTCTGGTACCGTCTTGCCGGTTTCCCAATTTGAGATCGATGTACGGGTCACTAAAATTTTTGTCGCTACTTCTTCTTGGCTCATTTGCTGTGTGACTCGATGGTTCTTTAATGCTTCCCCAATCGTCATCTTGGCCTCCTTCTTCTACCTTAACGCAGACCTGCTGTGGTTTCTGCTCAAATCCATTGATATTACGGCATTGTCAAACAGTTTTGACAGGATTTTCTTTAACGAACTCTCCGTGATAGCGGTTTTCTTTCTATCATAGATGAAAAAAGAATAAATGACTAGAGAACCGCTTATTGAGTGATTTCGGCATAATACGTATCTGAGCTTTCTACAACATTAAACCAGATTCCATTCAATTAACGTCTTAACGCAAAAAATCCCAGCTACATGAAGTCGGAATTATTCCATTAGTATTTTTTTGTTTTATAATTTGTAGACCTAATAAATCATAAGGCATTCTTCAGTCTCAGATTTGAATTTGCAAAACACATCAGCCCTTATTGACAAAAAGTCGTAAAAAAAGGAAGCTGTAGATTCCTTCTGCAGCTTCCGCATAACTTTTTTCATTATTTTTTCTATCATTAACCGGATAGTTGATCATGCTGTTGTACTTAGCTGTAAAACAATCAATCCATTCCCGGAACAAAACTCAGTTCCCAATGGATCGTGGCTGTGTATGCAGTCGCCTGTGGTACTGCTCCAGAAGGTACTTCTAGCACAACGCTATCCGCCATTGTTTCTTGATCTCCATACCGTTGGATCCACGTACCGCCGCCTTGATTTACTTCGGCGTTCGCCAGCGTTTGTCTACCAGTGTTGAGTGCTCGGCTTTCCCAGTAGTGAGGACGCATCGAATCGTTGGATCCCGTCGTTACCATATCAATGTTGTTCAGCGAGAGTTCGACACCACGAAGTTTGTGGCCATCATTGCTGACAAAGCCATCCTCTCCGAGACGAGCACTTAACGTCCATCCACTATTTTCTGCTCGCCGATCAGTGACTTGGATAAAGTTTGGTCGTTTTCCACCGAATGTATCCCCTTCAGCATTGTTTAATTGTTGTGGTTGTGCTGAATAGGAGGTTCGGCTTGAACGAATCGGTACCGACCCAAAATTAAATTGTGAAATAAAATCGATACTGATGATGCCGCGATTCACACCCAAATCTGGCGGATTATCCGGATCGATCGTATTGTCAGGTTGCAGTGGATCTTTTGGATCCATATCTTGTATTGCCTCAACGATCACCGTTTTACTTGCCCACTCACCATATAACATAGCATGGGCTGTAACAAACTCTCCCACTTGAAAGCGTTCAAAAGGCTCATACTGTGATAAATCAAATTCATAGTAACCATTTGCATCTGACATGACATGAAAGGATTCAGTATCCTGATTTATTGTTGTGATTGCTGATATCTCTGGCTCAGGGAGTGCTCCCTCTCTTTGAAATCGAATATAGCTGCTTGGTGTCGCCCTGCCAGATATAACACGAGAATTACGAAGAGACGGATCTTCTGTCAAGGAATCGATGGTCACTTCCACGTTAGGAACATGTTCAAAGAGTAAGCGATTTGATCTCGAATTAAAAGTGGTCCTCAAACTTTCCTCTGTAACTGGTAGAAAAGACGTCACACTCGTAACGTTTGTTACGGCATTTGCTGAATTGGAGATATTTGCAGTCATCGAATAAATCGGTGTCCAATGAAAGTTGGACCCGCCACTGATATTCCCATAGTCCCATTGCTTAATCGACTGCCTTCGTGCAGTAACTCCCCCACCGTGGATTAGATTGCCAGTACTCATGCTGTTTAATTTTTGAAGATTGACACGTTTGGCTTCATCTATCACAAATCTAGTAGCATTGTTTGCTCCAGAAAAACCAATAAGATTTTGACCAGTAGCAGTTGTATCCGAACGAATATCCAACGTCGCATCTTTGCCAACTTGAAGTATTCCAGTAGTCCCACTAAAATTCACGATATTCGACCCTGAGCTTGTCTGATTGATCGCTTCTATATCTAATGTACTCCTCTCACCGAGAGTAAGATTATTTCCTGCCGCTACCCAGATGAGGTTGTGCAAATTGCCATTAGTACTCGTGGTGCGCCCCGATGAACGAATATTCACAGTGCTATCTTCCATTAGCTGGATAGTGCCATTGGTTCCATTCATGACAATGGATGCCCCATTGGCTCGTGGGATTAGATTGACCGTGGCACCTTTTCCTACTGTCATATTCCCTTGCAAATTTCGAAAGGAGATATTCGCACCACCAGCCGCAAAGTCGCTAGTTGTAGTCCCCGCTGACTGCAGTGTCAATGTGGCGTTCTCTCCGATTCTTAAAGCAGCTCTTGGATCAGTTGGCCAAACCCCGCTTCTCAAATCGAGATTTCCCGAATTAAAGGTGGACAAAGATACTTCCGCATTTTCTGCAATGTCGATTTGATTGACGAGAAGATTTGCTAAGTTTCGGGTAGCAGAAATGTTCCATGACGGATTAAATATTGAAGTATAGGTAGTTGTTTGGTGTGAACTAACATGACCGGATAGAATGACACTTCCTTCTGGTTCAAGAACCATACGATTTCCAGTGCTTATCACATTGTGGAAACGAAGTCGTGAATTTCGCACATTTTCAGCTCCAGCACCATAAAAATTAAACGTACCGTAGAAACTTCCATGATAGATTTTCATGTTTTGATAAGTGACATCCCAAGGGCTAGTGGGATCATGTGTCACGAACGACATCCCTAATACCACTGCCTGCATATCGAGGGTCAATCCTTTTCCGTCAACAATCAATGTTCTAGATATACGAGGTTCCATAAACCAAATGCCATTATCTCCCCCATTGACGTTATGGAAACCATGATTGTTGTGCATATTAGTTAAACCCGCAGTAGCTGGTTCGGTAGAGTGAAAGCTTCGCTCAAAATAAATGTAATTGACACTAGGATCACTATAGGCGATTAAAAATTCTCGCCAGTTGCTGACCCCCCGCTCAACGATTTCCTGCCCCTCTAACAAATAAAGATTTCCTGAATCATTGGGGTCAAAAGGCAAATCTGGATCAGGTGTTGTAAAGATATCATCACGAGCATGCTTTGTTCCATCTTCTGAATCCTCTACTTCCTCATCCAATTGCTGCTCCTCTACTTCTCTCGGAGTTTCTGGCTCAGCTGTTTTATTGTCTTGCTCTATTTTCACAGCGAGCATCTCATTTTCTACTTGGATTTCATACTCGCCGGTTTCTTCAAAGATCAATGGGAGCAAAAAAGCGCTTAACGGTTCTTTGGACAGAAGATACCATTGCTCGGCTTCTACCTGCTGGATGACGACACCTTCTAGCAGAGAAGATGTTTCGATTTTTGCTTCTGCTGGCAAGATCAGATTGATTTCGTCTAGAGGCTGATTAGAGGTGAATTCGATTAAGACAGTCTCTCCAGGACTACCTTGCTTCGTTGCTGTTGAAAAACCAATTTCAACGTCTTGCTGTTCAGTCCCCGCAGTCTCCAAGGTAGAATACACTGCATCATCTTCTTTATCTTGTAGTGCATAAATCGTATCAATGAAAAAATTTTGAACTATGGGAAAACCCTGCTGAACAATAAACAGCCCGATAAAGATTAATGCCATTACTTTTAGTGTTTTCATTTTCATACTATTGATCCCACCTTACTTTGTTTTTTTCTTGATGATCGAGACAACAACGTGCAAAACGACTAAGACAAGTCCGATGATTCCAACAAGCAGTCACCAATTGGTCTCCGGCTAATGGAGACATCTTCATTGTTCAAACGGCGTACGTAAGTAGCATCGATCCGAAGCTCCTGTTTGCATTCACACTGTTCCTTTAGAACGAGCAGTCATCGCGGAATAGAATCGATTTAGATTCAAAGCGCCTTGAAATGGCATATGAGTACTTAATGCCATTTGCATACCAGAATGATGGCCTTCATCCAAAACCTCATAACTAACACAGCAATTAAAGAATGTCTCGCTTCACAAAAGCAATTTATTGACTGCCTAAGTTAAAAGTATCCAGTGGGTTGAGGATCGTTATTGAGACAGAAATTCGTTGTTTTTTATCACAAAAGAAATTTACTACAGAAGCAACGTTAGGCGTTACTTTAAAAACCTTTTAATACGTCTTCATTGCTGTTATTCATACACGAAGTTTCTCAAACTTACTCTCTTCCAGTATAGTGGACATCTTCCATGAGAAAAAATCAGAATATTCATCGATCAACGAAAATCGTGTTTCAAAGATGGCATTCTCTTCAAAGGGTATAAAAAAACATCAACTTTTTAAAACAAATAACGATACACCTTTTATTCGAAACATAGCAATAACATCCGAGACACTTGTTTTAAAAAAATCCACTCCTATATGTGTGAAAATATTCGTTTAAACACAAAAAACTCATGAAATGATTGAATTCTTCATCTCACGAGTCTGTTTCATCTATTAAAATATGTTTTATTTTTGCATCGAAAAATTAAGTTTCAATTATTGTCATCAGCGGTGGATCGTCACTTCTTTCTTGACTTCCACGGTGATACGGCCATTTTTGATGACCACTAAACGTTCAGGAATATCGATCAGCACATCGGCTTTTCTCTGGGTATCTAAAAGAATCAGATCTGCGCGGTTGCCAACAGCGATCCCATAGTCTTTGATATTTAATGCTTTGGCGGTATTGGTCGTAATCATTGGCAAGACCGTCGGCAAGTCATCGGCGCCGCCTAAATGCGCCACTGGCACAGCTAACATAGCGATTTGAATCAAATCCCCGTTGCCATATGGCGTAAAGGCGTTACGAATATTGTTGCTGCCTAAGCAAATATTCACACCGGCATCACGTAATTTGCGAATCGGCGTCACGGCACGACGAACGTTGTAGGCATCGTTTCTAGCACCTAAGTGTAAATCGGTCGCAGGCAACGGCATCACATTGATTTGGGCTTTGACCATCAAATCGATAACTTCTGCCAGCTGATCCGGTTCCATGGCGTGCAGCGCAGTCAAATGTCCTACTGATACCCGGCCTTGGTAGCCTTCTGCGATGGTTTTTTCACACAAGTAGACGATCGATGTATCGTCTGCTTCATCGGCAAAATCTTGATGCAAGTCAATGTCTTTGTCAAATCGTTTGGCGATCTCAAAGATCAAGTCGATGTGTTCATTGGCTGGCGCATCATTGTAAGGAATGCCGCCAACGACATCGGCGCCTCTTTCCATCGCTTCGATCATCATTTTATCCGTTCCGGGTGCTTTAAAAATCCCTTCTTGCGGAAAGGCAACGACCTGAATATCGATCAAGTCGCGGTATTCTTCTTTTAAGCGCATGATGGTATCAAACCCAGTGAAGCCTTGCGCCGGATCAAATTCGGCATGGGTGCGCACAGCAGTCGTGCCATGTACGATCAGCATTTCTAATGCGCGTTTCGCTCGATCATAAATGTCTTCTTCGGTAAAGGTCGGTTTCAGCTTTGCCGTAACTTGGATCGCTTCTTGTAATGTACCTGAATTATTAGGTTCACGATCGGCAATCAAGGCTTTGTCTAAGTGGATATGGCTTTCGATCAATCCGGGGATCACCACTTTGCCTTTCGCCTCAATCGTTTTTGCTGCTGATTCTTCAATGTTGGGTGCAACTGCGGTGATTTTTCCTTCTGAAATTGCAATGTCTACTAATTCTGCATCGTCTTCAAGACGTGCTTGCTTGATCAATAAATCCATGTTTTCCTCCTATCCATCAGCCAAACACTAAGCCGATGACTAATAATAATACGGCTGCTAAACTCAACCACTTCACGTTTCCTTTGACTACATCCAGAATCGGAATTTGGAAACCAGAAGATAAAGCTTGCATCGTAATGTTGACGAAACTCATTTGACTGCCGAGGCCAACCCCCATCGTTACAAAGCCAAGAGCTAAGACTGGGAAGCCTAATGAAACGGCAACTGGTAGCACGAGTGTTAAAACGGAGCCGACATAGGCACCTGCGGGAATCCCAATCAAGACACCCGTCAAGATCGCCACGGGAACGACGATCGCTGCGGGGGCATTTTGTGCCGCACCGGCAATTACAGCAAACGTCCCAGTTTCAGCGATCACGTTGATGAAGGCTAAAAAGATCCCCACTTGGAACAAGCGGGTCAAAATATACGTGGATCCGTCCACCATCGCTTCCACCGATTGATTCATCGAAAAGTCAGTACAAACAAAAATTAACGCCAACGTGACCACCATATAAACTAGCGGCGTAAAGAGGACAAAGCCGATCAGGTCATTGATCAACGGACCAAAGATGACCGCAAAAAGCAAGAAGATCGCAGGCAGTGTCGTTTTGAACAACTCGCCATTGCTTTTGTTCTCATACTCTTGATTGGCTGATTCTTTGAAGCCTAGATGACGACGCTTAGTCCCGAAGAATGCCAATAAAATCGCCAAACCAACGAATAACAACCAAAATGGGCGCATTTGATCGACATAAGAAGCGACACTAAAACCGCCTAGTTCAGACACGATACTAGATTCCAAAGAGGCAGGAGAAGTCGTAAAGGAGACCGCTGCCGCTAACGACATCGCTGCGATCAATTCGGGTACCACCCCAACTGCCGCAAATGCTAACGGTGCGATCACCATTGCACTCCCGCCGCCGATCCCAGACATATAAGTCGCTGCTGCCAATAAGATGACAATAAAACCAGCCACATATTCCACTTTTCCTTTGGTCCCTCTTTTGGCTAAGGTTAAGGCCGCCGTATAACTGCCCGCTTTGAAGACCGCCATCGCTACAGCGGAATTGATGATTGGCACCGTAATACTTAACATCGTCGGAATAGCTTCCAACAGTTGCGAATTGGCTTCAGCTAAACTGATCCCGCCAATAATCATCGCCAAGATCCCAGCAATCAAGCCAGCAATGATCATATCTACTTTTTTAAAGAGCAAAACCAGTACTAACACTAACGGAATCAGTACTAAAAATGCTTTGACTCCTGTTGGTGCGACGATCTCATTGATCGCTTCTGCCGCAAACACTGTTCTTTCTGAAAAGATAAAAAGAATGAGAGCCATAAACAGTGAGACGAACGTTCCCTTTTTTTTCATCACATTTCTCCTAACTTATATGAACCTTCATATAATAAATGTTGTGTTGCTATGGGGTGTTGCCGATTGATTTTTCCGCTGATGTTTCTCTGGTGTTTCTCACCTTCTTTCCTCGAAGAAAGGAATCAAGCAAAAGACACCTGCTTTTTCGACCTTTTTCGCCACTTTTTCTTTCTCTATTATAATTCTTGTTGTTAACGCTTTCTTTGGACATTATTCTAAAATAAATCTGCGTTTTTTATCCAATTGGCTAAAAGCGCAGAAAAAAGCGCGGCTTGTGGAGAAAAGAGCCTTCATTTGATCCTTTTCCTCTTTTCTCGGAGCCCCGCTTTTTTTAGTGATCTTCTGTTTATGATCGTTTTTTTCCTCGGTTTGTCCAGCGTTTCAGCCGATAAAAAAGCATCAGTTGTTTGCGCGCTCGCTTGATCCGCTGGTAGCGCTTTGGCTGTTTCTTGTAAAATGCTTGATGGTAGTTTTCCGCTGGCCAAAACTGCGTGGCCTTGCGGATCTCAGTCACGATGGGTTGCTGATAATAACCAGATTGGGCTAGCTCCTTTTTGGCTCCTTGCGCAAACACTTCCTGTTCAGCAGTCGTATAGAAAATGATTGGGCGATAAAAATTGCCGCGATCTTGAAATTGTCCGAAAGCATCTGTCGGGTCTGTCACTTGCCAGTACAACTGCAACAAGTCCTGATAGGTGATGATTTTGGGATCAAAAACGATCTCTACCGCTTCGACATGCCCTGTTGTTCCGCTTAGTACTTGATCATACGTCGGATTCGGGACTGTTCCCCCGGTATACCCCGACAAGACGGAAAAAATGCCCGGCTGATCTTCAAAAGGCTCTACCATACACCAAAAGCAGCCGCCAGCAAAAATAGCCACTTCTTGTGCTTTTCCACCTGTTTCGTTCGGCTCCACCGAAACTTCTGCTGGTTGGACTTTGCTTATTTCTTCATTCATTGCCTTTTTCGGTGCTGACTGGCTGATTGTTTGATAAAACTCTGCGACATTCGGGGTCAGATTGTTTCTCAGTGCCAAAGGACGCAACGACGCTTCTAGTTTTTCCAAAACCCGCTTGGTCTGTTGGTCTTCAAGGCTATTTGACGATTCTTTTTCGTGTTTGCCTGCTTTTTGTTTGGTCGCCAGCTGAGTTTCCAGTGTATTTTTTGCTTGCACCAGTTGTTCTCGTTCCCACTGTCTCGTGCCAGGATGCAAGATCAAATTATAGATTTCTGACAGCCACGCCATCGTTGTTTGCTTCATCACCATTGCCCCTTTGCCTCATAAAGGAGCGACTCTCTCTCCTTGTTTGGTTGCACTGTACCATAGTTTCGCCGATTCGCCCAATTTGATGCCCAAAAAACGTTCGAGAGAAATCCTCGAACGTTTTTGGCTTTTGTATGGATTAGTTCTTATTCATCCTCTGAGGGATCAGCTCAGTATCATTGGTGGGTACGCAATTGGGCATTCATTTTTTTTAGAAACATTGAACGGAATGAGATAGGATTGCCAATTTCAAAGAGTGATCAAGAACCACTCAATGCAAATGAACCTTTGCCTTTGTTGGTAAATACGCAATTTTTCTCCAATCCGTTTAAATAGTCATCGGTTTTCATCACCGTAGAGAAGGTTTCCAACGCCGATAAAAACGCTCGTTGAACAGCTTCCGCAGGAATTTCGTGCGCTTCAAATGTTAATGCTTTCGTTGCCGTAGCATCAGAAATCAGTATGGGCTGATAACCGAGTTCTTTACTAGCTCTTGTGGTTGAATCGATGCACATATGCGTCATCATCCCAGTGATGATAACTTGTTGAACACCTAAAGAGTCTAACGTCTCTTTTAAATTTGTTTCAACGAACGAGTTAGGAAAGTGCTTTTCGATAATAATAGAAGAATGCGTTGTTTTTAACTGTTCATGCAGCAGTACGCCTTTGGTCCCTTGTTCAAAAAAATCAGCTGCTTCTTGATCGTTGATGTGTTGGATATAGATGATCGGGAATTGCTTTTCGATAAAAGACGCTTCTAGTTTATTTATGTTTGCAAGCGCCTGTTCAGGGGAATGAAGGGCCATTCTTCCTTCTTTAAAATAGTCATTTTGGACATCAATAATTACTAAAGCTTTTTTCATAGAATCACCATTTCTTTTCTTATTTGTTATAATCCAGTATAAATACATATGACCTTACAACAAAGCGTCTCTTGAAAAAGATAAAGTCAATTTACTTTCATTATGAAAGGAGGAACCCTTATGGACATCATCGATGAACAAATCCTAGCTATCCTGAAACACAACAGCAAATTATCGAACAAAGAAATCGGCGAAATGGTCCACCTGACGGGACAAGCCGTGGGGAATCGGATCTTGAAATTGCAAGATGAGGGAATCATTCAGCGATTTAGTATTGTAGTAAACTACCCAAGTACGCAATACATCCGGTTTTTTATGGATTTAAATCGCTATACAGCTTTTGAAGCTTTCGTGAATCAATACAAAGAAATTGAGGTTTTTCATAAAGTTTCGGGTCAAGCTTGTTATCTCTTGGTCAGTCATTTTACAGATGTAACCTTCCCTTTATTTATAGAGAGTCTCTCAAACTGGGGCAGGTATAGTGTAGAAACCTTCGTGGCTGATAAACTCAATCATGGGGATGATTGATGTTAGCCACTGTGGATTAGCCCTACATTCATTAGATTCCTTGATATATTCATCGAAGACTCAATCGCCGAAATTTTGGCAATGATGCCCAGCAGCAGCGTGCCGAATTCAAAAATCGCCAAGCATAAAGTATTAAGATTGCTAGTGTAAACACAAAAGCGCCCCCCGTTGCCTTGTTTATAAAAGTATCGTTCAGGATCACGGGAATAGAGCTAGTATCTCAAAGATTGTACGGCGTATAATGTTACGAGACAAAGCGTTTATAGAATAAAAGAAAACAGCATGGTCAACATCGATAAGATGAGCATGCTGTTTTTATTTACTTACTTTTTGAAATACTGTTCTAACTTTCATCAATAACTCATCAACCAAGTGCTCATGCGCTTTTTCCAAAAAAACACATGCTCTGGCTTCATAATCAATTGTCGTTAATTGATCCAACAATACTTTTCCTGTTGTCTTCATTCCATAATCTGGATCAATACTTACATATAACGGATAGTTTCTACTTGTACTAGAAATCGGAGCAACGGTGGCAACATTACTATAATCTGCAATCATGTCATGACTTAAAACAATATAGGGTCTTTTTCCCGTTTGTTCATGCCCAGCACGAGGAGCTGTATCCAATAACAAAATATCCCCTTGTCTAGGTTTTCTTACCATTTTTCATTCCCTACTGCTTCACCTAAATGTTGAATTTCCACATGATTTCTCTCAGCAGTGTAGTTTTCAAATAACTCTTCAATCGTTAACTCGTTTTCTACATTTGCTGCTTCGATGATTAGCCGTTTATGCCCGTTTACTTCTTCTTGTATTATCTTCACTTTGTCATCTGTATGAATGCCAAGATACTCCATAATGTACTTTGGCAATCTAAGACCGTTACTATTGCCCCATTTTTTTATAGGTAGCATTTCCATGTTCGACACCTCTTTCTGTATATACATAGTATAACATATACCGCGACAGAGTATATACATAATTATCCTTTTTGGTCGATTCACCTAAATTCCATTAAAAAGAATCGTTCTTAAAAGTTTACTCTGCTGTGCTAATAAAAATTTGTAGTATGCTGAAATGTCGCATTGTAAAACAATGACTGACATAAACGATTTGATTATAGCAACGTGATACGCTCATTAGGTATTAACAATATTTGGATGCAAATAAGTAGTAAACAACAGGGATTGCTGTCCCTCCCCTACTTATTCCCTCATGTGTTCTATATTGGATAGCATAGCTAGTTCGAAAAAATAGTTAACTTTCCCACTAATCAGGGAGCCAACAATTTCTTCAATAGGAATACCTGCAAAACCGTCACCCATGGCTTTATCAGAAAATACGGGGTCGTTTTCTTTATCTATTCAAGTGGATATCACGGGTAGTTTTTTATTTTTTTCTGTGGTATAATAACCTTGCGAAACGATAGAAAATTTATAGCACTACAGCACAAAGGCGCTCCCTAACCGCGACGAAAGGGAGCGCCTTTTTTTATGCTAGTTGCGACTGCTAGCATGTGAGTTGGATAGCAACTTGCTTAGTTGTCGTCTTTGTCTTTCTCATCCAACCAGTGAGAAAATAGTTCGATGACTATACCAACAATAATTGGTGCGACAACCAACGATAGAAAACTCATATACACTACAAACACCCCCCCAGGGGGCAAGTTGCCTTTTTTATTATATCAAATCTTCAGCATCATTTAGACAGTTTTCAAAAATAAAAGTGTAATCTATTAATTGAATAAATTACCTATTTTTTATCTAGTAGCTGGTCTTAAATTTCTAACGTCAACTCTGTACTCACACTATAAAATAGTCTTCTATAGAAAGAATGAAGGGAAAAAATCTCAAACACTTTTAAGCTTCTAGTCCATTGTATGAATGATTTGAAATTCATTGGTTTAATTAGTTTCGCTCTTTATTTTATCGGGCTGATAAATCAGAATTGACTCTTCAATCCTATTTTCATTTTAGGTAGAAAAAAGATCGTTCTTTAGTTTGATTAAATCACTCCAAAACAACTGAGCATACGATATGCTATATGAATGACTCCATCAAAAATACCGATATGAATAAACAAGCACTTGTTGATTTCTGAGTTCTTTTGTGAGTCTTTATGAAAAAAGCACAGTTCGAAAGGGCGTACCATCAGTTAGGTACGCCCTTTTAAGAGATGTAGAAAGTATACATGTTACGGAAATTACACACAGTTATTTTTCAAAGACATTAAGTGATGTTCACGCTTCTTCCTTTTGCAATGTCATGATGACAGGACCTTCTTTGGTGATGGCGATCGAATGTTCATATTGTGCACAGTAGCTGCCGTCAATGGTGCGTGCTGTCCAGCCGTTCGGGTCCATCTTCATGCGCCAAGTGCCGGTCGTGATCATCGGTTCGATAGTGATCGTCATGCCTTCTTTCAACCGAATTCCTTTGCCAGGTAACCCGAAATGAGGAAAGAATGGTTCTTCATGAATGGTTGGGCCAATGCCGTGAGCAATAAAGTCCCGCACGACACCATACCCTTTTTCTTCAGCGAAGCTTTGGATCGCATAACCAATATCGCCAACTCGGTTGCCAACCTGTGCTTGCTCGATGCCTCTCATCAAGGCTTCTTTCGTGACTTCCATCAGTGCTTGATGTTCTGGTGAAATCTCTCCTACCGCATACGTCCAACAGCTGTCAGAGATTGCCCCTTTGTAATCGACACAAAAATCGACTTTGACGACATCGCCTGATTTTAAAACATATTCTGAAGGGAAACCATGACAAATCTCTTCATTGACACTGATACACGTCGCAAATTCATACCCTTCAAACCCGATTTGCGCGGCTGTTGCCCCTGCAGCTTCTATCTGTTGATGGACAAAGGCGTTGATTTGGTTCGTAGTGATACCGGGAACGATTTTTTCCCGTAGCTGCTCGTGAATACTTGCCAAGATACGACCAGAAGTTTTCATTTGTTCGATCTCTCGTGGGGATTTTAATGTGATCAATAGATGATCTCCTTTCCTTAAATAGCCATTACCCTGTTTCTTTTAATAATACACCTCATCTAGAAATAAGCCATGAGAAGGCACTGTTTCACCAGCTGCTTGTCGTACTTTATCGGCTAACACTTGATCGATCACTTCTGGTGGCAGTGTGCCATCGCCAATGGCAATCAGTGTGCCTGTCAAGATTCGGACCATTTTATGCAAAAAGCCGTTGCCTTTGAAGGCAAACCGCAATAGGTCGCCTTCTGGTGTGATGGTGATTTCATCGATCGTACGCACCGTTGATTTTTTTGATTTTTTCAATGCAGAAAAGCCGATAAAATCATGGGTGCCGATCAACTTCTCAGCCGCTTGCTGCATTTTTTTCAAATCAAGGGGCTGCGGGCAATGAAAACTAGTATTGCGAGCAAAGACCGATGGGATCGAGTTGTTCCAAACATAATAGCTGTATTGCTTGCCTTTGGCGTGATAGCGTGCATGGAAGCGCTCAGGTACCTCTTCAATCTTGTTGACGACGATGTCTTGCGGCAAATAACGGTTGAAGAACTGCTGCATCTCTGGCAAACTCATTTGATGGGTCGTCTTGAAATTCGCCACTTGTCCTCGAGCATGCGTGCCCGCATCGGTTCTACCAGAACCCACAATCTCAATTTCTTCTCCCGTCAATAATTTGATGACCCCTTCAACTTTTTCTTGGATCGTTTTTTCAGAATCTCCTAGTCGTTGCCACCCTAAGTAGCGTTTGCCGTCATATTCAATTGTTAATTTGATATTTCGCATGGTTGTTGCTCCTTTTTACCGATACTATCGGTGGATAGTTTTTTCTATTATATTGCTTGAGGTATTTACTTATGATACGGCGCCCCCGTATTGATTCGATACGCTCGATAGATTTGCTCCAATAAGATCAACTTCATGAGTTGATGCGGATAGGTCATTTTGCCAAAAGAGATTTTGGCATCACTGCGGGTCATGACTTCTTGACTCAAGCCTAGGGAGCCGCCGATGACGAAGGTCAGTTGGCTTTTTCCTTGGATGCCGAGTTGATCGATTTGTTTGGCGAAGGCTTCGCTGGTGGGGTTGGTGCCTTCGATCGCTAATGCAAAGACATATTCGGTGTCTTTGATTTTGGCTAAAATGCGCTGCGCTTCTTTTTCTTTGATTTGCAGCATTTGGGCTTCACTCAAGGTTTCTGGTGCTTTTTCATCTGGTACTTCGACAAACTCAAGCTTTGTGTATGCCCCCAATCGTTTGGCGTACTCGTTGATTCCTTGAACGAGGTACTTTTCTTTTAGTTTTCCTACTGTGACGATTTTGATTTTCATAGATTCCTCCTCGTTATCCCCTTATTTTATGAAAATGTGGACAGTGCTATCCACAACCTTTTACACACTTTGACTTTCTTTAAAATCCTTCTATCTTATCTATAAAACAGCGACACTTCAAGGGTTTCTTCATCCACCCAACCAAAGCTTTCAAGTTTGTCCACACACTGTGGATAAACAGACCTTCGCTTCTCCCCAGTTTTGCCTGCTATTTTTATTCAAAAATGAACGGGTTTTGCGAAGAAAATTTCATCGTTTGAAACAGATTCTTACGCAACTTCTTCATATTTTTTTCAAAATCTCTTAGTAGACTAATCTCAGATAGAAGGAATATACTGATTATAACGAATTATTCATTAAGGGGGAAATAGTAATGGCAAGAAAATATGTCACACCAGGCAAGAAAACTTCTCCTGGTTTATTAAAACGATTAGGTATTGGGATTTTAGGCGGTATGGTCGGCGGTTTATTGACCTTCGGCGGTCTGTATCTGGCAATGGGTTCCTCTTTGACTTCAACACCAGAAACCACGACCAACAGCGGGGTCCAAGATTCTAACGGACAAACCCAAGTATCCAATGTAAAACTTGATGTGACTAGCGATGTCACTGAGGCAGTTGAAAAAGTACAAGATTCTGTCGTTTCCATCATTAATCTACAACAAAGTCAAAGCAACGACTGGAACAGCCTCTTTGGTCAGCAAGGCGGACAGAGTGAAGGCGATAGCCAAAGCGACGACGACAGTGCTTTAGAAGCTTCTTCTGAAGGGAGTGGGGTCATCTACAAAATCGATGGCGACGATGCCTATGTCGTAACCAACAACCACGTCGTTGAAGGTCAAGACGGTTTGGAAGTTGTTTTAGCAGACGGTACGAAAGTCAAAGCTGAATTGGTCGGTACTGACGCTTATACAGACTTAGCTGTATTGAAAATCTCTTCAGAGCATGTAACGACTGCCGCAACATTTGGTGATTCAAGTGCCTTGAAAGTCGGCGAACCAGCCATCGCGATCGGTTCTCCTCTAGGCTCTGACTACGCAAACTCTGTGACACAAGGGATCGTTTCTTCCTTGAATCGTCAAGTAACAAGCCAAAACGAATCTGGTGGTACGATCAGTATCAATGCGATCCAAACGGATGCTGCGATCAACCCGGGGAACTCAGGTGGTCCACTGATCAACGTTGATGGTCAAGTGATTGGGATCAACTCAAGTAAAATCGCCAGCACCTCTGGCTCTGCTTCAGGTGTTAGTGTCGAAGGGATGGGCTTTGCGATCCCAAGTAACGATGTCGTTGAAATCATCAATCAACTAGAAGCAGACGGCAAAGTGGTCCGCCCTGCACTAGGTATCCAAACGATCGATTTAGGTTCCATCACATCACAACAACAAGAACAAATCTTGAAAGTTCCTTCATCCGTAACTTCAGGCGTTGTGATCTACTCAGTCAACAATGCAACACCAGCAGAACAAGCAGGATTGCAACAATATGACGTTATCACGAAGATCGATGACACAGAAGTCAGCACAACAACGGATCTGCAATCTGCGTTGTACAAACACAAAGTCGGTGACACGATCACTGTAACCTTCTATCGTGGCGATGAAGAAAAAACAGCAGAAGTAAAACTTTCCGTTGATACGTCGATCAACGAACAATCAACAGACAGCAGCAACTAATCACCAAAATCAATCGAAACAATCAAAAAATGAACTGCCGCAAAAACAGGAAGCGGCAGTTCATTTTTTTAGGCTTTACCGACTGGAAAAGCTTCACCTACAACGGCATCTTGAGGCAGCTCAAGGATGCCTTTTTTCATTGGGGCACCTTCTAAATGCAGTTCTTTAGCAGAGCAGATCATTCCAAAGCTTTCTACGCCACGAAGCGTCCCCGGCCAAATCATCAAGCCATCTGGCATCATTGCGCCAGGTTTTGCGACAACGACTTTCAAGCCTTTACGGATATTGGCAGCGCCACAGACGATTTGCAAGACTTCTCCATCTCCAACTTCTGTTTCCGTGATAGACAGATGGTCGCTGTCTGGATGTTCCACACAAGATTTCACATAGCCAACGACGATTTTTGGTTCCGTATCTGCAGGCAGTTCTTCGCTGAATCCTGCTTCTTTGATCATGGTGTTCAATTGTTGGATTTGTTCTTTCGTCAATGTCACTTGGCCACGGCCTTCGATCGTCATCACTTCTGAGATCGCAAAAAAGTTCCAGCCGACGATCGTGCCTTCTTCATTTTTGATTTGGGCAACATTGCCTTTGCGTTCGACGGTTTGTTCTAATCCTTTATCATCTGCTGTGATGGCAAGCAGTGTATCACTGACATATTCTTTGTTATAAGCAAAAATCACGTTTTTTCCTCCTTAGGTACTTACACATTCCGCCCATAATCTTAACAAATTTTTCGGCATCCGTCATGGAATTTCTTTGTTTTCCTTGAAATTCTAGTTATTTTCAAAGACAAAAAAGCCTGAAAACCAGCTACTGCTCATTTGCTAAAGACAATGCTTCACTAGCGAGCAAAACCGCTGGTTCTCAGGAACTTCCTTTTGTCACTTGTTACTACCATGCAAACTAAGGAAAAGAACACGGCAACGACAAGCTTATTTTTTCAAAAATGACCTTACGCTTTGGTTTCTTCAGGTGATACGATCAGCACGTCGCACCGGGCTTCACGGATAACGAAGCTGGCGACACTCCCCATCATGAAGCGTTCCACGGCATTCAGCCCAGATTGCCCCACCATGATCAAATCGATGTCGTATTGATCTGGTAATTGAGTGGCAAGGGCGTCTTTGATGGAGCCGTAAGCGACGATGCCTTCAACTAGATCAAAATCCACTGATTTTGCATAAGCTTTGCAGTCGTCGATCAGATTTTTCGCCGTATCTTTTTCTTGTTCCAAGATCGAACTATCCAAAGGTGCATAGCCCATCATGGTCGGCACTTGCTGGTCGATGATCGTTGCGGCATAGACCTTCCCTTGGTTTCGACGAGCGACTTCCACTGCTTTTTTGAAGGCAGACATCGCTTGATCTGAACCGTCGATCCCTACTAAAATGTTTTGATATCTTTGTGCTTCCATCTTTTTCCCCTCCTATGCTGATTGTACGCTGGTTAAAAAGGCTTCGATCTCTTCTTTGGTTTTGCGATCCTTGTTGACTAACCGTCCCAGCTCCTTGCCGTCTTCGATAACGACGAGGCTAGGAATACCAAAAATGTTCCATTCAACCGCTACATCCATGTATTCATCACGGTCGACTTCGACAAATTGAAGATCTGGAAAGTCCGCTTCGATCTCAGGCAATTGCGGTTTGATGTAGCGGCAATCGCCACACCAATCGGCGGTGAAAAAGAAGACATTTTTGCCTTTCTCCACATATGTTGCTAACTCTGCTAAATCTTTTGGAATAATCAAATACTCACCACTTTCTTTTCTTTCAGTATACACCTTTCTTTCAGGGACTACCAACTGACATGCTGATCTTGCAAAGCCCTGCAGAAAAAAAGAGACAACGGGTTGCTGTCTCTTTTCGTTCGTTCTCGCTTATTGTCCTGCCAAGATCGTATCAACGGTTGAACGATCCAAACCTTTCAAGACTTGAATCACCATTTCCCGTGCCGCTTCATAATCAGCGATACTGAATAGGGTTTGGTGGGTGTGGATGTAACGTCCAGGAACACCGATGACTGAACTTGGGATCCCTTCATTTGCCATGTGTGCCGCACCAGCGTCGGTACCACCTTTTGAAACAAAGTATTGGTAAGGAATGTTGTTGCTTTCTGCTGTATCCAACAAGAATTCTTTCATCCGTGGCAACATGATCATGCCTGGATCATAGATTCGCATCAAAGTCCCGGCTCCTAGATGACCAAAGGTACCATTTTTGGTGACTGTGTCATCTGCTGGCGAGCAATCGACCGCAAAGAACAAGTCTGGCTTGAATTTCGTCACAGACGGACGAGAACCTCGTAAGCCGACTTCTTCTTGAACGTTGGCACCAGCAATCAGCGTATGGCCTAACGTTTCCTCTTTCAAGGCTTCAAGCGCTTCTAATACGACCGCACAGCCGTAACGGTTGTCCCAAGCTTTCGAGATGATGTTTTTTCCATTGGCAGTTTTGATGGTTTCCACTTGTGGGACGATCGTATCGCCAGGACGTACACCAAAGCTTTCTGCTTCTTCTTTTGATTCAAACCCAGCATCAAACAAAATATCTGTGACTTCAACATTTTTTTGACCGCTGCTTCCTCGCAACAAATGTGGCGGTACTGAAGAAGAAACACATGGATAATCGCCTTTTGCTGTTTTCAATGTAAAGCGTTGAGCAGAAACCACATAAGGGTTCCATCCGCCCAAAGGAGTGACTTTGAATAAGCCGCGATCGGTGATCGTCGTCAATAAGAAACCAACTTCATCCATGTGAGCAGCTACCATCACTCGTGGTGCATCTGCTTCTTGGTGGTGACGCAAACCGAAGATGCCGCCTAAGCCGTCTTGTTGGATCTCGTCCACCAAGGGGGTCATCGCTTCACGCATATACGCCCGCACGTCGTGTTCAAACCCACTGGTTCCTTGTAATTCCGTTAGTTCTTTGATGCGTTGAAATGTTTTTTCTTCCATGATTATTCGAGAAACACGTATCGGTTGTTTGCTGCCCCAAAGAAACAAAGCTGCTTTTTTTGAAAAAGCAACGCTTGCTGTTGCTGTGTTTTCCAGCAATTTTTGGGTGAAACAACGGATGTGCTCTCTTCCTCCTTATTCCTACTGATATTCTTTATTATAGCGCAAATTTCTATTGTTGGTTATTTTTCTTATAGAATATTTCTAAACTATGGTAAACTATTGTTAAGAGAACCTGTGCTTTCACCGAGATCAAAACATTCGGGAAAACTTACTTTAGGAGGGACATTAGATGGAGAATGATCATCCATTGCATTATTTTAAAAATGGACTGACCATCGGTTTAGGTCTTGGCTTTGCAGGAGGGATTTTTTCAACGATCTGGTTGAAGAAAAGGCAAGCCATGAATGCCGATGATGTCTTAGACAATATAAAAGCGGCGTTTATCAAAGAAGGACCGATCGAAGGTTCTTGGATCAATTTCGAAAAACAACCTTTGCGCAAATTTGCGATCACTTCCCAAGGTTATACTGGCGGCATCACCCGCACCGAAGACGGGCAGCTTGTCACCTATGAATTTTTGGCAGATGCTCATACAGGTACCGTCTTAGATATCCAACGAGCAATCGTGGACTAATCACTGCACTTACGACCAGCTTCTTAAGAGGCTGGTCTTTTTTCTTTTTAAGCAGTGCTTTTACTGGAGCAAGGTCGCAAGGTCCAATACCACGACTTCATCAATGCTGCCGCCTTTTTGCCGATACGCCCATGCCCCACTTTCAAACAAGCAGTACAGCTGCCCTTTTTCTACCACGATCTGTTCAAGGTAATGGGGAAACTTGATGCGCCGCAACGCATGTTTGCGAGTCAGCACCGTTGCATCCTTTGAAAAGACCCATAACTCCGCCGCCCCTGGTCCAAAAGAACGTGCCAGCAACATGTATTCAGTGGTAAAGGCGATACTTTGGACTTTCGTGGTGGTGATCCTTCTCTTATGCGGCTTGATGCGAGGAGACGCTTTGCGACCGCTGTCTGAAAGAACAGGCAGCGGATAATTCGCCACCACGCCCCCTTGTTTCAAGGCAAAGGTCCCTGAGACAAGTTCACCGCTATCGGCTGCCAAATAGGAGCTGTGAGTGATGCCTGCCAATTCGATGACTTGCTGATAAGCGATAGGCTGATTGGTTGCCAAGGAATCATCTTCCAGCAGTGCTTGTAGAGAAACACACGCCACGCGCCCCATTCCTTTCCCTGTGATGGTTAGCCACAGCACTTGCGTTGCTCGATCAAAGACTAATCCGCCGACATGGGGGCGTTTTGGCAGAACCACCGTTTTCAGATGCCGTCCGCTCGTTCTTTCTATTATATAAAGCTGTGAGTGGTGTTCCTGCTGCGAACAGTACGCAGAGAGGAACAAATAGTCCTCCGAAACGGCCAACCCTTGTGGGGTCATTGCCTGACACTGATCCGCATGCTTGTACAGCCTCGTTTCTGCTTTCGCCGTTGCCGTCGTTGCCACTGCGGCAGTAGCTTTTTTTAAACCAGGAACCAAAAGGACTGCTTCCCTTTTTGCCCCGGCTGCCAACCACGCTTTCCGCACGCTGGGATAACGCTTCAGTTGAGCTGCCAGTGCTTGGTTGTGGCGCGCCTGTCGATGCTTTTTCAGCCAGTACACCACAAAAAGGCCAACCGCAAACACGCCCAAAAGCAGCAAGCTCTCTGTTTGTCTCATTGATTGGCCTCCTTGATGAATTCCCTCTTGTCGGCTGATTTACCAACCGCTTATTGTTTGTCTATTCGTAATACTGCTTAGACTACTTGAACTTCGACATCAATGTTGCCGCGAGTGGCCCGAGAATACGGACAAAAATCATGAGCTTCTTCTGCGATTTTCTCTGCCTCGGCTTTTTCAACGCCTGGTAACGATACTTCTAAAATCACGCCGATTTGGTAACTACCGTCCTCATGCTGATACAAAGACACTCTTGCTTTAACTTCGGATTCGGATTCGATGTTATGCTCTTTCAGCATATGCTGTACGGCACCGTTGAAGCATGAAGCATAGCCTGCGGCAAATAATTGCTCTGGATTGGTCCCTTCACTATGAAGACCTGGCTTGTCGATTTTCAGGTGAAAACTACCGTTTGGTGCTTCGACCTCTCCGACACGTCCGCCTCGATTGATCATCGCTGTTTCATATTGCTTTTTCATTGAACCTCTTCCTTTCTTTTTTGACCTACTTCAAGTGTAACGACAATTTTCTAATCTGACAAAAGGATTGCTTATGCATCCTTTTAAAAAACAAAAAAGGCAAACCCAGAAACTCTGGATTTGCCTGTCTATTCGAGGTAATTGCTACCCGAAATAAATGAATGTAAACAATTGCTGAATGGACTAGCCGTTTGAACGTCCTAAGAAGAATGAAACAACAGCAACTACAATAACCGCACCAATAATTGATGGGACGATTGCCATTCCAGCAAGTGATGGACCCCAAGAACCTAAGATCGCTTGTCCAATAGCTGAACCTACTAAACCTGCAACGATGTTGGCGATCCAACCCATTGATCCACCTTTATTTGTGATAGCTCCGGCGATCAAACCGATAATAGCTCCTACGATTAATACCCATAACCAATGCATATTTTTCTCCTTCTTTCTTTTAAGTAGTTATTACACATATTATGTTACGCTTAATCCCCGTTTTAGACAAAAGATTTGCACTCAATTTGCAAAAAAAATTTTCAAACCTTGTTATATTAACGTTTATCAGTACTTCCTAATTATCGTTGTAAGAGCTTTAATTCGTTTTTTTTAGTATTGGTGCATTTTTTGAAATCGTTTTATTTTGTATTTTGCATCTTATCCGCTAAACTGAGGGAGAACCACTCTTATTTTGTCAGATAATTGGCACTTTTCACTCCTCGATCAGTCCTAGGACTGCTATCTTTTCAGTACATCAGCTATTTTTCATTGGGGGACGTTTCGATCGTTTTCGATTGGAAACGTTTTTTTGAACAAAAATCATTCAATAAAGGAGAGGAACAAAATGAACAAAAAAATAGGGTATTCAATTTTGTCTTTGGCGGCAGTGATGTTAGGGGTCGCTGGCTGCGGCAGTGGTGACAGTGCCAGCGAGAACAAGCAGATTCGTATGTTCGTTTCTGGAGATACCAGTGAAGGCGGCGCTTATTCGAAAATGGCGGAAAAATACAAGGAAGAAACTGGTGTGACTGTCGAAGTCACCGATGTGCCTTATGCGGACTTGCTGACAAAGATCACCAAAGCTGTTCAAGCGGATGATGCGCCAGAAGTCGTGCGGGTTTCAACCGTTCAACCTGACTGGAATGACTATCTGATGGATCTATCAGACATCGCCAGTGAGGCAAACACATTGGAATCGATGACGATCAAAGATGAAGCAGATGTCGTCAAAGCACTTCCTTCTGATGTCACTGCCACTGGGTTGTTTATCAATACGGATTTGTTTGACGAAGCTGGTGTGACCTACCCCACTTCGGAAGAGGACATTTGGACTTGGGATGAATTTTTAACCGCGATCAATGAAGTCGTTGAAAAAACCGATGCCAAATACGGTATGGTCATGGACGCGTCGGATCACCGTTTACGGGCTTTCACCTATCAATACGGGGGACAAGATTTCTTTTTAGATGACAGCGGTGATTCTTACACGACCGATGATGCTACGAAAGCGGCTTTGCAAAAATTTGTTGATTTGAACAATGACGAAGTGATGCCAAAATCGGTTTGGACCTCTGGAGAAGATGCTTCTGCTATGTTCAAGAGCGGCCGTGTTCCAGCTTACTTTTCTGGCAGCTGGCAGATCGTTGATTTTTCTACCAACATCAGCAACTTTAACTGGCAATCCACCTATTCTCCTTATGAAGAGACCCGCGCGGTCAATATGGGCGGCAACTTCATCACTGGCTTCAACAATAGTAAAAACAGTGAAGAAGGCGAAAAATTCATCAAATGGTTGTACGAAGAAGAAAATTACAAACAGCTTTGTACCTATGCTGGTTACTTACCTGCGGTGGAAGATTTGACGGTCGACTATGAACAAGGCCAGGATGCTTATGAAATCTACAACCAAGAGATCGCAGCCGCTGCTCAACCAATCAGCAGCAAGCAAACTACCGATCAAGTGACGATGAGTATGAAAGGCTACACTGGATTGACAGGGGCTTACCGTGATGCCATCGTGCAAGTATTAAATGATGAAATTACATTAGATGAGGCAATCGACAAGACGATCAAGGATTACAATGATGGGTTTTTGAAGAAATAAACAGACGTTCAACCACAAAGAACCCATAGTCTGACTTTTTGCAGACTGCGGGTTCTTTGTTGCTGATACGATCGTCGGAGGAGGAATTTTCTGTGAGTACTTTACAAAAAAACAAATGGCCGTTGCTATTCACTGGCGCAAGCATCATTTTGTTCATTATCTTCTTTTTGATTCCAGCACTCTTAGGACTTTATTACTCGTTAACCGACTATAAAGGCTTTGCGACAGCCAATTTTATCGGCTTGGCGAATTATCAAGAACTGTTTCAAGACGCCAGCTTCTATAAAGCACTATTTCGTACATTTCGTTATGTGATCATTCTGGTCCCAAGTATCTATGTCGTTTCTCTCGCCGTCGCTTTGATGTTGAACAGTCAGCTGGCGAAAGGCAAATTTTTCGCAAAGATCATTTTTTTCTTACCATGGACCATCTCTGGGATCATCGCTGGGGTTATCTGGAAATGGCTGTTTGGTGAAAACTTTGGCTTTATCAACTTTATTCTAGAGCAAGCGGGACAACCAACTGTCCCGTGGTTTACCGACTCGAATGCTGCCTTTTCTGTCATTATTTTGGCTGCCATCTGGGGCGGGACTGCCTTTAACATGCTGCAATTTACTGCAGCTTTGAAAAATATCCCTCGCTCATTGTATGAAGCTGCTGAGATCGACGGCGCCAGCTTTGGGCATAAATTACGCTACATCACCTTGCCTATGCTGCGGCCGACTTCCTTTATGGTCATCTTATTGGCTTCGATCGGCGCTATGAAAGAGTTCGCCCTCGTGCAATCGCTGACCAATGGTGGTCCAGGAACCGACAACATGTTGATCGTGCAATATATCTATACGACTGGGTTTGACAAAATGCGGGTCGGCTATGCCAGTGCTGCCTCCATGGTACTTTTCGTGATTCTTTTACTGTTAGGCTTAGCACAAATGAAGATTGGAGGCGGCAAGAATGACATCTAAGACCATCAAAACCAAACGACCTGTCACAAGAAAGTCAGCGATGTTTTTTTTAACGCTGGCACTGATCATCACTTCCCTGCTGTACCTTTTTCCACTACTTTGGTTCTTATTGAGTGCCTTTAAACCAGGGACTGAATTATTTGCTTATCCCTTGAAAATCATTCCTGAAAATCCAACCATTCAAAACTTTATTGATGCTTGGACAACATTGGATTTCTTTCGTTACTTCAATAATACGTTGATTTCAGCGGTGGTCACCACTTTATTGACGATCCTAGTCAGCGCCGCCTGTGGCTATGCCTTTGCAAAATATGATGCGAAATGGCTGCGTTTTTTCTTCATCTGTATCATCGCCACCACCATGCTGCCGACGGAAGTTATCATGAACCCAACATTTTCTGTCATTCGTTCACTAGGCTTATATGATAACTTATTGGGGATCATCATCCCTTCCATCAATACAGCAACAGGTATCTTTATGTTCCGAACCTTTTTCGTCTCCGTTCCTGACGATCTGATTGAATCAGCCCGCATCGATGGCGCTTCGGATGGGATGATCTTTTTGAAAATCATGCTGCCGATTGCCCGACCAATCATTATGACACTGGGGATCTTTTCCTTCCAGTGGCGGTGGAATGATTATATCTGGCCCTTGATCGTCTTGAATGATCCGAAAAAATACACCTTGCAAGTGGCGATCCGCAGCTTGGTGGGCGCGGAAAATATCAATTGGACGATTTTGATCGCTGCCTCGGTAATTTCCATTTTGCCTTTGCTGCTGGTCTTCCTCGCCTTTCAGCGCTGGATTCTCGACAGCAATTTAGACAGCGGACTAAAATAAAAAAAGTGCCGACTGCTTCGTCACACCTTTCTCCTTTTATGGATGAACGGTGCAACAGAGCAGCGGCACTTTTTATTTTGAAAAGTCTTTTCGTGACAAGTAGACGGCAGTTAAAATGCCGACTAAAATAGCCAAGCCAAAGACGACAATCGTACCGATCGCATTGTCTTTTCCTGGCAACCCTCCGGTGTTGATCCCCCATAGCCCCGCGATCAAGGACGGCACAGCCACCACTAATGCCGCAGAATCCAAGTATTTCATCAGATGGTTTAGATTGTTGTCCATCATATCGGAGAACAAGCCACCGATGGTTTCTAACAAGTCGCGATAAATAGTGACCATTTTCATGGCAAATTTTTGCCGCAGCTTGATGTCATAAACAAGGGCTTCATTATCCAAACGATCCAAAAATTCTTTGCGATCCATCAATCGATCGACAGTATGGTTTTGGTCCCGCAAGGTGTGATCAAGATAGACCATGTCTCGCTCGGTATCGGCTAAGTTAAACAATTCCTTGTTTTCCGTCGTTTTACGGGCTGCTTGATCCAAATCATCGATTTGCTTCTTCATCTCCTGCAAACCTTTGATGTAATGGGTGTAGATCATCAACGTCGAATAGGCAACGATATCTTCATACCGCTGGATATCTTGCTCATGCTTTTCGATCAATCGTTTGATCAAATTGGATTGATGGGAGACATACGTAATCAACAGATCCTTGGTGTAGATAAAAGTCACAGGCTCAAGACGGTCTTCGATCCGATCTTGTGTCACTTCCGACAAATCGATCAAAGTATAGAGAATCGGATGATTTAACTTGGTGTTGCGCAAGTATTCCAAACGTGACACTTCTTCCGGTTCATTGGCGCCAATAAAAATATCTTCAGGCAGTTGATACTTATCTAACAAGTGTCGTTGTTCCTCTGGTTCTGTGCCAGAAACCACTAGCCAATTGTAATCCTCCTCCGAAGATTTCCTTATTTTTCGGTCTTCCATTTTGTAATACTGAAACATGGTGACTCGCTCCTTTTCTAATTCTCTCTTAATTTAACTATCTAACGCTTACGGCTTTTTGTCAAAATAAATGGCTTTTCTTTTCGATGCTTTTTTCATTTTGGCAAAGTGCGTTTTATTAGACGAACGTTTCGATTCATGAGAAACTTTTTATGGGCCCAATAAAAAATTTTAGGAGGAATCGTATGTTTCGTCATCAGAAAGAATTGCAGTTTGAAGCTAAACCAGAAAAACCAAATCCGTTAGTTGCGAAATACCTTCAAGAATTAATCGGTGGACAATATGGAGAGATGAGTGTTGCCATGCAATACTTATTCCAAGGATGGAGCTGCCGTGGGGAAGAAAAATACAAAGACATGTTAATGGATATCGCTACTGAAGAGCTTGGACACGTTGAAATGTTAGCAACGATGGTTGCACGTCTACTGGAAGGTGCACCTGTGGAAGATCAAGAAGCGGCTATGAAAAAAGACCCAACGATCGGTGCGATCATTTCTGGAATGAATCCGCAACATGCCATCGTTGCCGGCTTAGGACCACGTCCTGCTGATAGCGTCGGCAATCCATGGTCAGGTGCGTATATCATTGCTAGTGGCAACTTACTTGCTGATTTCCGTGCCAACTTAAATGCGGAATCACAAGGTCGTCTGCAAGTAGCACGCATCTATGAAATGATCGATGACCGTGGGGTCAAAGACTTACTTTCGGTCTTATTAGCGCGTGATAGCTACCACCAAAATCTCTGGGCAGCTGCCGTGAAAGAATTGGAAGAAAACGAAGGCTCGATTTTAGTGCCGACTACCTTTGACCGCAAAAACGAACGCTTAGATATCGCTTATGATTTCTATAACTTCTCAGAAGGCGACCAAAGTAAAGAAGGCTCTTGGGCGAAAGGCAAAGCCCTTGATGGTGAAGGCGAATACCAATGGCTAGACGAACCAAAAGTCGAAGGAAAAGCGCCAAAACTCGATCAAGTCACACCAAAAATGTATGGCACACCGCCTGAAAAATAATTTGATCAAAAAGAGCAATTGTTTCTGAAACAGAAACCGTTGCTCTTTTTTCTTTGTCTGTTTGAGCAAGTTGGTTACGTTCCTGTCAAAAAAGCGTTAGAGTAGAATGTAGAGAAGAAAAGGAGGAATCATTTTATGAAAGCACCTTTACTGACATTAAACGACGGCAATTTACGCCCCGCAGTGGGCATCGGTACCTATCAGATCCGTGGTGGCGAAGGATTGAGCCAGCTGCAAGCAGCGATCGCCGACGGGTATCGCTTGATCGATTCTTCAACCAATTATGACAATGAAGGCATTGTCGGCAAAGCGATCCGTCGCTCTGGTATCCCACGTTCAGAATTTTATATCACCTCAAAATTACCAGGAAAATACCATGGCTATGATGATGCCTTAACCAGCATTCAAGAATCCCTTGCTCGCATGGGGCTCGACTACTTCGATGCCTTTTTGATCCACTGGCCATTACCAAAACGCGGCAAATATGTCGAAGCTTGGCAAGCCTTAGTGACCGCCCAAAAATTAGGCTTGATCCGTTCCATCGGCGTTTCCAATTTTGAACCAGAACATTTGGATGCCATCATTGAAGCAACTGGTGTGACCCCTGCACTAAATCAAATTGAGATCCATCCTTACTGGGTCCAAGAACGAATGGTCGCAGAAAACAAAAAGCGCGGCATCGTAACGGAAGCCTGGAGCCCATTAGGTCGTGGCAGCGATGCCCTGAAAGAACCACTGATCACTGAATTAGCTGAGAAATACCAAAAATCAGCTGGTCAAATCATCTTGCGCTGGCATGTGGATCGTGGCATTTTGCCCCTTCCAAAATCAAGAAACCTCGCCCATCAACGAGAAAATCTTGCGATCTTCGACTTTGAACTGACTGAAGATGAAATCAATCAAATCAATCAGTTAAACAAAGCAGACGGCCGCATCGATGGTCAAGACCCAAATGAGTATGAAGAATTTGAATAAACAATTTCAACTGAAAAAAACACCATAGCTATCTCTTGGCAGACAAAACCTCTCAAAAATCAGCGACCAGCTGCTTTTGAGAGGTTTTTTATGTAACCAAGGCTCCAGTGGTTAGCTTTGCGTGGATCAAAGTCGTACGATCAAAATATTCTTTTTGGCAGAAATTCCCTTGCTAGCAGTTCGATTTTCTTAAAGGTGACAAGCGTCAGCTAGGCGTTCATCACAGCTTTTAATCGAATGTCGGTTTCTCGAAAGAAGGTTGTCCTTCACTGTTTCGACACTTAAAGACAACAACGTTTCCCCGTTTTCCTTCAGCTTGAAAGGAATTTCCACATGCCCATCAGTGAACGTTACCCCCAAAACTCGTGTTTCTTGCGAGGAGGTCTTTTTCGGTAAATGAAGATGGCGAAATTCAGAATGCCACAAAATAGACTGGCGCCTCCTAGTAGTTTCACGATAGTCGGCAGCCCTCTTAAGCCCATATCTGCCATTGAAGAAACTGTGCCATTTTCATTAATCCTTCCCCAAAATTGGTATATTTGTTGTTCTAAGTGATTTAATCGCCTATCAAGAGGTTTTCTTTCGTATTCAGGAATTGTGGCATAACGTGGTGCTTTTATGTCTGCCAATATAGCTAAACGTGCTTCTGCAAAAATGTTGGGGTGCTCTGCCAATAGTTTTTGGGCTTTTTTTATCAATTCTCTAGGTGTCCCATCAGCAACCTTTACGCGGAAAAGAGAATAACTAGAAGGATTTCTTTCCAATCGAATCCCATCTATTGCTGTAATTGTTTCATCAATCTTATTTTCTATCAGTTTTTTACTAAGGTAAGTCTCTGGAAACGTTTCAGCATTCAAAAAAGATGTTTCTTCATGCAATTGAAAGCTCAACACATTGTTTTGATACCTTCTCAAAAACAATCCAGGAACAAAACCAACTCGCACCATTTCAGGTTTTAACTCAAAGGAGCGGTTGACAGGTTCTTCCTCACTAGGCAATAAATCTGATGTGGCTAAAGCTATCTCTTGGATCTTTCCATCAGCGATAAATCCATAGGATTCTGAGATTGACTTCTGTATAATCCTTTCAAGCTCTTCATAAGAAGTTCCCTTCAAACGAATTGTTGCAAAATCATTTTTATCTGGACCGGATAGAAGTTCACCACCAAAATATGAAAGTTCATAAAGTAATTTGTCTAAAACCGTTTCATGGTTTGACCCGAATTCTCGATTAAAGCGCTCCCTATCCAGTTGAAAATGGAGCCGATTGTTAATGAAGGTCACTTCTTCACCGGAATACTCTTCCGTCGTTACATCAGCGATAGTCGGCAACGGCGGCTCGGGATTTTCGGATAACCAAAATGACTGCTCTATGGGATAATAAGTCCTTTTGTTACTACTATCGACGGCGACCAATTCAAATTTACTTTCCTGTTGGTCACTAGAAAGAAAAAGCCTCGCCTCACCAAATGTTCGCTCCGTGAACTTTGGCTCTCCTATCGCTCTTTGATACAAATGCCGATCATATTCACCGTTCACATTGACATAGACTTCTTTCAGCATTTCCCCCTCACTTGGTGTCACTGCATAAATCAATTCAAAAAAGGGAACCATTAGTTCTGAATTGGGAAGTTCCGTGACGATTTCCAACAATGGTTCAGTGAGCGGCTCTGTGGGTTCTGGGGTAATCCTTTCGCTGTTGAGGATGTCGGCTATGACGCCTTGGGACTGGTCGGTTGGTCCTTCGGCTGCTAATACTTGCCAACTGGTCATATGATAGATGGCAAGAGCAAAGAAACACAGACTAAAGATTTTATAGATGGGAAAGATATTTTCAAAAAATTTCTCTTCGGTTGAATTTATTTGCGCAGCGACTTGCATTCACTTTGCTCCTTTCTTCTTTGGAGGTAACAGAATTCTATTAGAATTTAAGAATGGCCAACGAGAATCAGTTTTTACCTGATTGTCTATTCCTTTTCCGTCTTTCTGCCCTTTGACAAGCAAAAAGTTCAAATATAAACACAATAAAGCCGATAGAACCAAATCCTATCACTAACGCCATGCTGACAGTCACGCCGTGCCAACCCATACTCGTTAACGACGAAACTGTGCCATTCGGGTTGATGATTGCCCAGATAGGATAGTTCCGTTCTTCAAAGGTGCTCATAACACGCCATCGTCGTTTGTATTCGGCTGTGGTAGTATAGCCATAAATAATTTGCCTTCCTCTGATTATTACATACCCTTTTGAAAAGACTTCGGGATAATTCGTCAGTAGTTGCTGCCCTTTCTTCACTAAATTCCTTGGTGTATTTCCTCCTACAGCTATTTGCACATAAGGATAAGAAAGTCGATTTTCTTCTAAACGAATGCCATCAATCGCTGCAACAGCTTCGTCGATTTTTTCATTTATCAGTTTCTTACTGAGATAAGTTTCAGGAAACGACTCGGGATTTAAAAAAATGGTTTCTTCATGTAACTTAAAACCTACCACGTTGTCCTGATACCTTCGGAAAAACAAGCCCGGTACCCAGCCGATTTTTAACATATGCCGTTTAAACTCAACCGAGCGATCGACGGGTGCTGCTGTTTTGGGTAACTGGTCCACCTCAGCTAAAGTCATCTCTTCAATTTCTCCATCGGTAACAATACCAGAAGTAAATGTTTCTAAATCACGAAAGAATCTATTAAGCTCTCTATAAGGAGTTTGCTTTAACTGAATCGTTACTCTCTCATTCTTGTCTGGTCCAGCAATCAACGCCATGTCATAGTAAGAAAGTTCATCCAACAGCTGATCTAAACTCGTTTCGCCGTTTTGCTCGTTTATTCCTGTAAGTATCTCGTCATTATATTGGAGATGGAGACGATTATGTACAAAAGCTATCTTTCCTTCATAACGATCAAGTATTGATATGTCGGCAATAGTCGGCAACGGCGGTTCGGGATTTTCCGATAACCAAAATGACTGCTCTATGGGATAATAAGTCCTTTTGTTACTGCTATCGACAGCGACTAATTCAAATCGGCTCTCCTGTTCATCGGCAGAAAGAAAGAGACGAGCTTCACCGAATGTTCGCTCCATGACCTTCGGCTCCCCTATCGCTCTCTGATACAAATGCCGATCATATTCACCGTTCACATTGACATAGACTTCTTTCAGCATTTCCCCTTCACTTGGTGTCACTGCATAAATCAATTCAAAAAAGGGAATCATTAATTCTGAATCGGGTAGCTCTGTGACGATTTCCAGCAATGGTTCAGTGAGCGGCTCTGTGGGCTCTGGGCTATTCCTTTCGCTGTTGAGGATATCGGCTAAGATGCCTTGGGACTGGTCGGTTGATACTTCGTCTGCTGGTGCTTGTATGCTTGTAAAGTGATAAGTGGCAAGAGTAAAGAAGAGCAGGTAGCAGATTTTCAAGTGGCGAAAGAGTTCCCTAAAGACTCTCTCGACGATTGATTCCGCATAATCAATGAATTGCATCTATTTAACTCCCTTCTTTTATTGATTTGAGATACGCACCACATCGTATGCTGTATCAGATTCTAATTTGTTACACATTTGGAACCAAAAGGTTTACACAAAAACATTCTCTACCTTATAGAAATAAATCATTGCCTTTGAAGCACACCTTCGTAATGAAAGGAGATTCATTTGTCCTTCAATGAATTTCAACCCCAAAATTCATGTTTCTTGCGAGGAGGTCTTTTTCGGTAAATGAAGATGGCGAAACTCAGAATGCCACAAAATAGACCGGCGCCTCCTAGTAGTTTCACGATAGTCGGCAGCCCTCTTAAGCCCATTTTGTATATGGATGATACTGTGCCATTCCTATTGATGGTCGCCCAGATAGGATAGTTCCGTTCTTCAAAGGTGCTCATAACACGCCACCGTCGTTTGTATTCGGCTGTGGTAGTGTAGCCATAATTATTTTGCCTTCCTCTGATTATTACATACCCTTTTGAAAAGACTTCGGGATAATTCGTCAGTAGTTGTTGCCCTTTCTTCACTAAATTCCTTGGTGTATTTCCTCCTACAGCTATTTGCACATAAGGATAGGAAGGTCGATTTTCTTCTAAACGAACGCCGCCAATCGTTGCAACAGCTTCATCGATTTTTTCTTTTATCAGTGCCTTGCTAAGATAAGTTTCAGGAAACGACTCTGGATTTAAAAAAGCGGATTCCTCATGAAATTTGAACATTATCACATTGTCCTGATACCTTCGGAAAAACAAACCAGGTACCCAGCCGATTTTTAGCATCTCTGGTTTGAATTCTACAGAACGATTGACAGGTTCCTCTTTTTTTTGGAGACGATCAGCCGCTGCTAAAGTCATTTCTTCAATTTCTCCATCGGTAACAATGTCCTCAGTAAATGTTTTTAAATCACGAATAAATCTATTAAGCTCTCTATAAGGAGTTTGTTTTAACTGAATCGTTACTCGGGCATTCTTGTCTGGACCAGCAATCAATACCATGTCGTAATATGCAAGTTCATCAAGCAAATCATCTAAAAATTTTTTGATGAAGCCGATTGTTAATGAAGGTTACTTCTTCCCCATAATAATCTTCCGTCGTTACATCAGCGATAGTCGGCAACGGCGGCTCGGGATTTTCCGATAACCAAAATGACTGCTCTATGGGATAATAAGTCCTTCTGTTACTGCTATCGACGGCGACTAATTCAAATCGGCTCTCCTGTTCATCGGTAGAAAGAAAGAGACGAGCTTCACCGAATGTTCGCTCTGTGAATTCAGGTTCTCCCGCTTTTTTTTTGATACAAGTGCTGATCGTATTCGCCGTTCACATTGACATAGACTTCTTCTAATGTTTGCCCTTCGCTTGGTGTGACCGCATAAATCAATTCTAAAAAAGGAACCATCAATTCTGAATTCGGAAGTTCCGTGACAATTTCCAGCAATGGTTCAGTGAGCGGCTCTGTGGGTTCTGGGGTATTCCTTTCGCTGTTGAAGATGTCGGCTAAGACGCCTTGAGACTGGCCGGTTGGTACTTCGACTGCTGATACTTGCCAACTGGTCATATGATAGATGGCAAGAGCAAAGAAAAACAGGCTGAATATTTTATGATTTCCAAAGAAGTTTTCATAAATTTTCTCGTCGATAGATGCCGTGCAATCAGCGGATTTCATTCGCTTCACTCCTTTCACTTATGAAGGTCTAAACATTTTAAATGATCTGTTTAATAGCATTCATTGCCATCTGAGAATGACCTATGAGGATCAGTTTCTACCTGATTGCCTATTCCTCTTCCGTTTTTCTGCCCTTTGGCAAGCAAAAAGGTCAAATATAAACACAATAAAGCCGATAGAACCAAATCCTATCACTAACGCCATGCTAACAGTCACACCATCCCAGCCCATACTCGTTAACGACGTAATTTTGCCATTCGGATTGATGATTCCCCAGATAGGGTAGTTCCGTTCTTCAAAATTACTCCTAACACGCCATCGTCGTTTGTATTCGTCTGTGGTACCATAACCATAAATATTTTGCCTTTCTCTGATTATTACATACCCTTTTGAAAAGACTTCGGGATAATCAGTTAGTAGTTGTTGCCCTTTTTTTACTAAATTCCTTGGTGTATTTCCTGCTACCCCTACTTTTACACTAGGGTAGATGGGTTGATTTTCTTCTAAACGAACGCCGCCAATCGCTGCAACAGCTTCATCGATTTTTTCTTTTAGCAGCGCCTTACTGAGATAAGTTTCAGGAAATGACTCTGGATTTAAAAAAGTGGTTTCTTCATGCAGCTTGAAACCTACCACGTTGTCCTGATATCTTCGGAAAAACAAACCTGGTACCCAGCCGATTTTTAGGATCTCTGGTGTGAATTCTACAGAACGATTGACAGGTTCCTCTGTTTTTGGGAGACGTTCAGCCGCTGCTAAACCGATTTCCTCTCTACTCCCATTGGCAATCACATCATACGTAAATAACTTGAGATCAGAAATTAGTCTACCCAGTTCCTTGTAAGAGGTTTGGTTCAACTGGACCACTACTCGATCATTTCTGTCAGGCCCAGCAATCAGCTCCATATCGTAGTAGGAAAATTCATCAAGAACAAGGTCAAGCATCGTTTCGAACCCTCCCTCATTTTCTCGCGTAAAACTCTCACCGTTCAATTGGAGATGGAGCCGATTATTAATAAAGGTCACTTCTTCCCCATAATAATCTTCCGTCGTTACATCAGCGATAGTCGGTAACGGCGGTTTAGGATTTTCGGACAACCAAAATGACTGCTCAATAAAATAGCTACTGACAGCACCACCACTATCGACGGCGACCAATTCAAAGTAACTTTCCTTTTGGTCGCTAGAGAGAAAGAGTCGTGCCTCACCGAATGTTCGCTCCGTCACCTTGGGTTCCCCTATCGCTCTTTGATACAGATGCCGATCGTATTCGCCGTTCACATTGACATAGACTTCTTTCAGCATTTCCCCCGCACTTGGTGTTACCGCATAAATCAATTCTAAAAAAGGAACCATCAATTCTGAATTCGGAAGTTCCGTGACGATTTCCAGCAATGGTTCAGTGAGCGGACCTGTGGGTTCTGTAGTATTCCTTTCGCTGTTAAGGATGGCGGCTAAGGTGCCTTCTATCTGAATTGAATCAGCATCTGAAACCTCGGCTGCTTTTACAGGTAAAACTAAAAAGTGACAGATGGTGAAACAGATAAATAAAATACAAAGAATGGTACATAATGGATCTGCTCTATCAGCCTCTTTCTTACTCATTGCGGTTATGCGTTTATCTGATTGCATTCAATTCACTCCTTACATCTAAGGTTTTGGAAGTTTATGAAAAATGTTCATCAAATGATTATTTTTTCATTAGTTAAACATCAACTAATTGACAACCATTTGATGAACAACAAATTCAGATTCCTTATAAAGATTCTTATGCTGCTAAACGTTCAGACTCCACATTGGTCGTCTGAAGATTGTGAGCACTAGTTTCTGAGAGTTCGATTTGCAGCTTTTGAATATCTTCGTCAAATAGTTCATAACGAATTTTTTCAAAAATTTCTGCTAATTGTTGAAAGTTAGAGATATGGAAGAATTCACCACCTGTTTCCCTTGCAACATTATCGAGAAAGCGCTGATTAAGACCATTCCCCACCCCTATAGAATAAATTGTTACATCGTTTTCTTTAGCCTGTTGGATCAATTCTGCCTCTGGTGGACCTGAAATATTATTGTGGCCATCTGTAAGAACAACCATTACTTTTTTGGCGCTTTTTCGTCCATACTGTTCAAATTCTTGATTACCTTGTGCGATTGCTTGGTTTAAGGCAGTATTACCGCCAACTCGCCTAGGAAGCTGATCTGCAGCAAGTAACGGATTTAAAAATGAGAAATGCTTTGTCACCCTTGAATTAAAAGTGAATAAACCAATGCGATCATCATTAGTGAAAGCATTCTCATCCAAAAATAGTGATCGAGTTTCGTTGATCATACGCGAAAAATCATTTGAACTAATACTACTGGAATCATCGAGTAAAAATACAGTGTCGATTCCAGTATAAAATGATTCCTGTAAAATTATTGTGCCTACATCCGTAGTTACACTACCAGCAGTAGTTGAAATATTATTGACTCTACCTGCTGCATACCAAGGATGGTGGACTGTTATTCGATAATTGTGACCAGGAGCTTGACCAAAAAAATAAAACTTTCCTGATGAATTTGTCCATGTTTGTTCTAAAATCTCATTATCCTGATACAATCGAACACGTGCCCCCGCTACTGTATTACTGCTATAGTTCAAACTAACATTCCCATGAATCACAATACTTCCAATCTGTTTATCCACACCACGAGCTTTATTTAAAGCAGCCTCAGCATCCACTTGGTGATAAATCGATTTAGGTGTTTTTTCCCTAGTATCTTCGACTTTTGTGCCTGACTCTTTTGCAGATTCTGTAATGACTTCCTTAACCTGTGCACTCCTAAGCCCTGGATTTTCCGACCAGACAAGAGCGGCAAGACCAGCAACATGAGGTGCTGCCATGGAAGTACCGTTTTTATTAACATATAAGTCTTTGCTAACCGATGAAGCACTTTTTATCTTATGCCCTGGAGCAACAACATCTATAATCGTTCCATAATTTGAACTGCTCCACATTTCAATTTGATTGTTCAAATTCATTGTTGCTCCGACTGTTATAATACGTTCTCTTAATGGATGGTTTTCTCCTATATGTGAAAAAGATTGATTGTTTCTAGCATCCGCTGCACTATTGCCTGCAGAATGTACAATAACAAACTCATAGTTTTCATCAACTAATCGTTGAGTTTTTCTAATGAAAGGATTAAAATGTCCCAATTGTGGAAAGCGAAGTCCTCTCGCACCAATACTCACATTTACAACTTGGACCCCATTTTCGACATTCCATTTTAAACCACTTAATTGAGCAGAATTACTAGTTAAGAGTTTATACACCTTTACCTTATTACCATATTCGTCTTCCCTTATTTCTGAACCTATCGTATCAAAGGAATTATAACTAAGAAGATTCTGTCGTGAAATATTAATCACTCCACTGACTCCTAGTTGATTATCTTGAATGGCTCCGATCGTTCCCATAACATGCGTACCATGATCGGCTGTAAATAGATCCGTCTTTATTTTAGCGTTTGGATCATTTTGTATATTTTCAGCTGGTATTTGTAGGTCCTCATGCTTCCCCCATACACCATCATCGATAATCCCTACTTTGACATTCTCCCTTTCATGTGTGCCAAATGACGCCCATGCTTCGGGTAAATTAATCGCACGTAGCCCCCATTCACCGTTATTCCACCAAGGATCGTCAGGAAAATATTCCTTATTGCTCAGTGTTTCCACAGGGGTGACTTCGTTGATTGATGCATCATCTAATGTATCAAGATTTCCATCTTCAAAGACTTCTGGGAAATTTTCTATCATATCTTCAATCATTTCAATCAGCTCTTCTGCTGTACTTTCTTTCACTTGAACAGTAAGCTGACCGAGCCAATCAGGTTCGATCAATAAAGTGGCATCAATGGAAGCAAGTGCTTCTTCAATCATCTCTGGCGTTACATTTTTTCTTTTCTCAACGGTAGCTCCTGTAAGCCATAACTGGAAGCGATTATTCACAAAGGTGCGTTCATCTTCCCAAAAGAACTCCGTACTAATTTCTTCTGGTTTTGGTGAATCTGGAACAGGATGTTCCACCACTTTCACAGGTTGATCAACTTTATAACTTCCTGTCACACCACTACTATCAAAAGCCACGACCTCAATATGATTTTCTCCTTGTATCGGTCGGAAAAAGACTCTCCCTGTACCCAACTCACCCTTGGGCGTAATACCATTCCCGCCTTTCAGATACAAATAACTATCAAAATTACCGTTGATCTTCACATAGACTTCTATAATCTCATTGCCTATTGTTGGAGTTGCTGTATACTCAATGTCAATGAATGGGACAGTGACTTCTCCTTCTGGAAACGCTGTATGAACAATGATCATGGGTTCTTCGATCTCCTTTGGAATGTCAGGTTCTTTATAAGAAAATTGAAATACTGGATAGCCCTTATCAATGATCCAAGTATCTTCAAAGTCCCACCCATCGAATGTCCCTGACTGTGAAAATTCTTGCGTATCTTTTCCTTGAGGTCTAGCACCACTCGTTTGCTCGCCGCCGGCATTACTTAAATTTTGTGTGATACCAGCTATTTGCTGATCAAAATAATTCGTCCCTGCATATTGTTGCCGTGTGCCAAGATGTTGACCGGCAAAAGCACCTGCACGCTCTTGATTTCTTTCATCCGTATGGATCGTATTCGCTGCATAGCTGTTTTCAATGATCGCTGAATCATAGAATGTACCAACAAAGCCACCTAGTTCGGTTGTTCCAGTCACTGCTCCTCGTGCGTAAGAATTACTTACAGAGGCCGAGTTATACAACGCTCCGACAAAGCCCCCTGTATAGCGCACAGCCTCGACAGAACCATAAGCCGCAGATTGGTCAACCGTTGAACGATCGTAAATGACTCCAGCAAAGCCGCCATTGTAGGACCCTTTGCCGATTACTTTCGCATGTGTCAGTGTTTGCCGCACTTCACTTCCTTCATAAATTGCCCCAAATGCCCCTCCGGCATAGGAGCCTCTTCCCTGTACACTGCTTTCAGTATCGACAATGTTTTTCGTTACTAATGTGCCATTGCTGTGCGCCTGAGCAGAGTATCCATAAGTAACCCCAGCTATCCCTCCAGCATAGGAATACGCCTCTACCTTGGCACGATTGATTGCATTATCGAATAATGAAGAGTTACGAGCAGCACCGACAAGTCCTCCGGCGTAATTGCTAACGCCATTTGTCAGGACATTGATATGTTCTACCTGATTATTTTCCAGTCGTGTATTATCTCCAGAATAACCAATCAGCCCGCCGGCATACCCAAGCAGCGCCGTGGCTCTAACTGTATGCCCGTTGCCAATCACCTGATTGTTTTCTAAAACGGCACCATTGTTTGTTACATGCGTCGTTCGCCCTGCAATGACACCAACAGCGGAAGATCCTAGGATATCTCCACCAAGTGCAACGGTCACATTTTTGATTGTCGCTCCATTGACTGAACCAAATAAACCTAAAAAACTACTACCTGTTCGATTTATCCGCAACCCACTGATCGTATGGCCATTACCATTGAACACACCCGTAAAGTTTGGGATCGGTAGCCATCCTTGATTCGCAGTATTTGTATTAGAACGATAGTCGGATAGATCAATGTCCTTAACTAGCTTAAAATTCCCGTTTAGTTCCTTACGTATTAAGGTATCTAATTCTTCTGCTGAATGAATCTCTGTATATTCGATACCATCTTCACTATTTTGCTTTTGTTCTGTAGAAGTAACGGCTTCTACCACATTGTCAGCATAACGACCAAATGGAAATAGATTAAGTACAAGGACAACGATCAGTCCGACAAGCAGATACTTATGTAGTTTCCGACTCCTTCGCTTGTCTGTTTCTTCACAATAACTTTTATCACCTAACATTCTCTTTTCTTTTTTCATATTCTTCCTCTCCTTCTTATCGAAAAATTGATACCCACTACCTACTCCATAAGCTGCTCCTTTCTAATCAACGGTTTGTAGATTTTTTATTCATTATTTGTTGTCTTGCTGTAGCTCCCAAGCTAATTATACCGAGCGGGAAGTTAAACAACAATCGTTTTTGTAGTATTTTATTCATATTTTAGCTAATATTTTATATAATTTTATTTTTAAAGACCATTATTAAGTAAAAATACATAATTCCAGTTTAAGCCTTCTTTGCTTGAATCGCTTTTTCATCCCTATGCTCCGGCCCTTTTCTAACAAGTAAGCAAAAAAAGACATTCTCTCGCAAGGAGAAAATGTCTTGAATGGTTTCTTTGACCGTCTTATTTCGCTAAGGAACGACTAACTCTTGACTTACAGCTGATAATGGATCGCTTCTTGGTACTTTTCAAACAGGGACTGGTTCAATTCATCCCCGCCATCTAGGTTCGCTGAATAAAAAATCGGCGGATAGTCGACACCGGCTTCTTTTAGTTTTTGGCAAACTTCAACGATGATCGCATTTAAGATCGTTGCACCGACTACGGTGGATGTGGGGCCGACTTTTTGTTCGACGTCAGGAATCGTACACGCAGCATCGCCAATCTCCCCATGATTGTCGATGACGATATCCGCCGTTTCAAATAAACGCAAGCCTGATGTATGGCGGCTTCTGACTGTTTTCGAATAGGTAAGGTTCGTTAATGCGATGATCTTGACCCCTTTTTCTTTAGCATGAAGCGCCATATCGATGATAACTGGGTTTCGCCCAGACACCGAATGCAAGATCAGCACATCACCTGCTGTAAAGGGTTGGGTCGCCGCCAAGGCACTACCGTAGCCTTCTAAACGCTCCATTTTACTAGTGAAGGTGATTGGGCTGCGATCAAGCATCAGTTCTCTTCCAAAGATCGCATTGATGGTCATCATGCCACCTGCTCGATAATACATCTCTTCAGCTAAGATCCCAGCGTGACTTGCGCCAAAAATGTAGATGGCTTTTTTGGTCAAGTTGGCTTGCGTCAGTAATTCAATGGCTTGCTCAATCGCTGGTGCTTCTTTTTCTTCTACAATAGACAATAATTCTTTTGCTTTTTCAAAGTATTGAAACATTTAAAACCCTCCAAACAGCTTGCCGATCAATTCACCAAGGATGCCCCATAGAGATAAATCGTTCCCACCGAAAATCAAGATCCAGTTTTGAATCGTCGTTGAGAACAACGCTGCAGAGATCCCAACGAGTGCTACCATAACGACAGAAGCTGTGATCGTACCAATAATGGCACCTCGCAAGCCCCCTTGTCCTTCGCCAATCACCGCAGCACCGCCACATTCAAAGAAGCTGGTGATGACTAAAGGAACGATCAAAATACCAAAGACGTTGGTCGTATTGGCAATGACCACTAAAATCGTTGAGGTGATCATCGCCACGATAAAGCCGATGATTACAGCATTTGGACGATAGTTGAACAAGATGGGCACATCAAAAGCTGGTTTCGCTCCAGGAACGACTTTTTCTGCGATCCCTTGAAAGGCGGGAATGATTTGGTTGATCAATAGACGTACCCCATACAACATGATCAATAGTCCTGCACCGAAGTTCAAGCCAGCATCAACCGCAAACATCACCAAGTTGCCCCCTTCAGGAACTAATACGGGCGCAATCAAACCGATAACGATATTCATCAAAAACATCACTAACGCGCCAGTAATCGATATTTCACGGAAAAACGAGAGATTTTCTGGCACTTTCAAATCTTCCGTCGATTTTTCTTTGTTTCCGACCCGTTTTGCAACAAAGCCTGAAACCAATGACAAGATCCCCGTTGGATGACCGATCAAGAATGAATCATCGCCTGTGGCATCCCATACATATTTACGCATGATCCATGGCATGAAGGACCAGTAACAAGCAGATAGAACCGCCCCTAAAATCAACAATGGGATTCCGGTAAGTCCGCCTTCAACGCCCCCAGCGACGATGACGAACGGGAACCACCACAACATGTGACCGGTGAGGAAAATCGTCTTCACAGGTGTAAAGCGAGCAATCAATAAATGAATGACAAGTCCGAAAAACATCGCTAAACCAACTGTTCCGCCGTATTCTGCCGTAAAGGTGATGTCAGAGAGTCCATCTGACACAGCAACGCCTAATTGGGTTTGAACCGCTGCATTGATCGGTGCGATCGTTCCCACCAACATATTTACCCCAGCCGTCAATGCCACCATCCCGAAGGAAGCTGTTAAGGTTCCTTTAACGACTTCTGCAAAAGGTTTTCTTTGTACCAATAACCCAATCATGGCAATGATCCCCAGTAGGACTGGCGGATTTTTTAAAATATAATCCGTGACAAAATTCATGATTATCCCTCTCTTTCAGCTAAAAATTTTTCCATTTGCTGTTTGACTTCTTCTTTATCCATATACTTTTTGATTGGATAAACGGGTGCTTTCACGGATGCTTTTAACTCATTCAATAATTCATTACTCGTAAAATAAACATCTGCTGGTGTCGCTTTTGCCGTCGATAAATCAGTATTCTCGGCAGTTGCCGTCAACCCTAACTCTTTGATCACCTTGTCGATCGTCATTTTCAATACCATTGAGCTTCCTACACCAAATCCACATACTGCTAAAATTTTCATATCTTTTTCCTCCTATTGGAATAATTGACAAATTTGTTCCCGATCGCCATTTAATATCACGTTGTATTTTTCTTCATCCATAAAGATCGCCATGATCTCTTTCAAGCTTTCTAGATGGCTTTGACTATCTGCGGCGGCTAAGACAAGAAATATCCGCACCGGTTTGCCCTCAAGATCGATGGGCTGTTTCGTTACTAAAAGGCTCATACTTTGTTCCAAAACCCCTTCTCCAGGACGGGCATGCATCAGCGCAAAGTAATCCGCCAACACCATATAAGGACCATTTTCTTCCACGCTTTGAATCATCGCTTCGATGTAAGCTGACGTAATCAGCGCTTCATCCAGCAAGGGCTGGCTGGCTATTTTTACGGCTGAGCGCCAATCTGCCACTGTCTCATCCGTTTGTATATGCTTTTCAGGCAAAGAATCCTTCACTTTCATTCTGATTTAACCTCCAACATTTTTGATAGGAACCATTCTTTGTTTTCGATTCCTTGCATGATCAATTTCATCATTGGTTCCACCTTTTGCGTCTCATCCTCTCGGATCATCAATAAAATAATGATGTCGGCTTTTTGGTTGCCCCATTCTACTGGCTGATCCAAAAGCAGGATCGAGATCGCTGTTTTTTCGACATAATTCGGATTGCCATGAGGGATGGCAAAGCCATTATCTAAATAGGTTGATTGTAGCTGCTCTCTTTCAATGACGGATTGCTGAAACTTCGCTTTTCGTTTTTCATCACTAAAAGGGGTTTGTTCGATCAGAAAATTGATGGCTTCTGTTTTGCTGGCAAATCGCTCGAAAAAGACCGTTGGCTGGATCATCGATTGGGCTTGAAGAAGTAAACCATTTTGATCGACCGCCGCCTCATTATCGATGACTAAATCGATGTAGTGATTCATGATCCGCTTCATGTCACGATTGGTCACCATAGGCGAGATCCTCACCACAGGTTTTTGAATCCCGACAAGATCGATGGTTGAAATAATAAAATCGATCGCCGAGATGTCCATCTGCTTTAATTTTTCTACTGAAACGGTTTCGATACTGTCGATCTCTGGCAGAATGCGACGAATTTTCGCAGAGACAAACGAGCTAGTGCCGACGCCATTGGGACAGACAAAAATGATTTTGTTCATGCGGCGCATTCGCTCGATCGCTGCTTGAAAATGTATCGTGACAAATCCGATCTCATCATCAGAGATCCCCACTTGATACGCTTTCAAAAAATCATGGAGCGAGAACCAGACCACGCCATACAAGGCAGGATAGTTTTGTTTGATTTCCTCTAACAAAGGGTTGATGACTGTGGTTTGCGCTTCGATCCGCAACAGCAGTTGATACAGATGGATCGTCACATCTTCTTCCAATCGATTGTCTTGGGTCAAGTCGGTGCCTAAGCCTTCGCTGATTTTTTGAATCAAGTTGCGCACTTTTCCCCGAAAGACGAAAGGAACTTTTTCACTTTTCATAAAAAATTTCAAGCCGCTACCGACAATCAGGTAGGTTAGATATTGCACTTCTTTTGGTGAAAATTGATAAATGTGCTGTTCTTCGATTTCTTTCAGTAGCTCATAAACTAACGGATATTTGTCGAACTCCAAAAACAGTTTCCCCACTTGACGATTTTCTTCAATCACTAAGTTTTCCGCATGACTCGCCCGTTCGATCAGCAGCACGATGGAAAGGACGATACTTTGGATATAGCTGTCGGGCATTTCCACTTGTTTTTCCACTAACGCTCGACGAAACGCCTGATTTACTTCCTGGTATTTCTCAGGTTCCACCAACAAGGAAAACGCCGCTGGTTGATCCAGCATCATTAAGCAAAAGCGTTTCAGCACCCGATGGATCTGGGATTCACTTCCTTCAAAAAATGTACCTGAATTATCAAATCTCAGACGTAAGCTTTCTTTTTGAAACAGTTCTTTTAAATAAGAAATATCTTTTGCAATACTGCTACGGGAAACGAAATAATCCTCTGCTAACTGCTGATAGCTGAGGTGCTCGCCAGCAATCAACCGTTTAAAAATCAAAATCCTTCGTTCCGATGTCCCCGAATAATTCATTTTCATACGCTCACCCTCTACCTCTATTTTATTGCTACTGTACCAAATTAGAAGGCTAATTGTTAGATTAAAGAATGATTAAAAGGAGTGTACACTTTGATTTTCAAGGCTCCTGCAGGCATTTTATAACAATTTCAAGGCGCTTTTTTTCACAATCTGCCGCCTTTCTCTTATAATTAAGCTAGGATTTATATAGGAGGAGATAACATGAAATGGCGTGGGGGTAGACAAAGCAGAAATGTCGATGATCGAACGGGGCGATCATCTGGCTCAGGCGGGATGCTGGCTGCTGGTGGCGGGATCGGTACGGTGATCATCGCTGTTTTATTTTTCCTGTTTAGCGGTGGTGATTTAAATTCGCTGCCGGATGTCTTGGGTGGCAGCGGTCAAGCAGCCAATTACCAGACAGAAAATGTGGGCACCAGTGAGTACACGGAGGAAAAAGAGTTTTCCGCAGTCGTATTCGGCTATTTAGAAGATTATTGGCAAGACGTTTTTCAAGAGCGGCAAGAAACCTATCAAGACCCGACACTCGTATTATTTACGGGAAGCGTGCAGTCGGCATGCGGCTATGCCACGTCACAGGTTGGTCCGTTTTATTGCCCAGCAGATGAGAATGTGTACCTTGATCTTAGCTTTGCCAATGAGCTTTCCGATAAATATGGCGCAAGCGGCGACTTCGCAATGGCCTATGTCATCGCCCATGAAGTCGGTCATCATGTGCAAAATGAGCTGGGGATCACCCAACAATTGGACAAAATCCGCCAGCAAGTTTCAGAAAAGGAATACAATCAGTACAGCGTTCGTTTGGAACTGCAAGCTGACTACTTAGCTGGTACTTTTGCGAAATACTTGCAAGGCGAAACCTATCAAGGACAACCGATCTTAGAAGCTGGCGACATTCAAGAAGCAATCACAGCTGCCAATGCCATCGGGGATGATACGCTGCAAAAAGAATACCAAGGCTATGTTGTTCCAGATAGTTTTACGCACGGCACATCGCAGCAACGCGTGGACTGGTTTAACCGTGGCTATCGTTATGGTGACTTAGCACATGGCGACACCTTTAATGTCGATAGCCTTGACTTGAGCAAGTAGCTTCAACTAAAAAATCACTCCGAAACAGCATGAACCGCCTGCTGCTTCGGAGTGATTTTAGGTTCTTGTTGCCCCTTCAAGCCTTTTGGTGAAGGGACGCTTTACGCTTTCTTAACTTTCGCAATGATTTTTTCGCAAAAACGTGCCTGCTTCGTCATACTTTTTTCACATTTCGAGACTATTATATAAGCATACCAACAAACAACCCTAACACTTTTTCATTTTTACTCCTTTGCCTGTCAGTCCCCGCTGACAGGCTCTTTTTTTGTCTTTTGATTGATATACTCAGACCTGCAAGTCTTTGCGCTCGTAACGGTAAAAGGTGCCAAAGAAACACAATACACCGATCAGCAGTACCCATAGGACTGATGTGGCGCCGTTATCCATGAGTTGGACGGGTAATGCGTAAGCTTATCGCAATCGTTCCCCATTGTTCTTGATCATAGTCAAACTCCTGTCTTCCATTCGATAATAGCGATCAAATTTCACGGTTGAAAGTTCTTGGTGTGTAATTACAATCAAAATCTTTTTCTCACCAAAAATGTCAAATATTGCTTTGTAAATTTCGTTACTTGTTTTCATGTCTAAAGAAGAGGTAGGTTCATCTAGAATAATAACGTCAGGATTTCTAAGTATTATCCTGCTTAAAGCAATTCTTTGTTTTTGCCCTGTAGATAGATTCATATCTTTTTTATAAATACTTTCGTAGCCATCAGGTAACTTAATGATAAACTCGTGTGCTTGTGCTTTCTTCGCTGCTTCAATCACCTGCGCCTCCGTTACGTTAGGATCGGAAGAACCAAATTTGATGTTTTCCAAAAGTGAGGTTTCAAACAGAAAAATGTCTTGTGACATAAATCCTATGCACTCTCTGATGCTATACAGGTTTAGCCTCTCAAAATCGACACCATTCATCTCAATTATTCCTTCTGTTTGCTTGAGAAATCCTAGCATTAAATGAACGAATGTGGTCTTGCCAACTCCACTTTTGCCTGTTATACATATTTTTTCACCCAACGTAATAGAAAAGCTACTATCTTTTATTAAATAATCTTGACTATTATGAACTTTATAGCTAATATTTTTAAGATCAATTTTATATATACTATCTAACGTTACACCATCTTCATTTTTAATCACCTGTTCATGCTTTTCAGGTACATATTTTGAGTAACGCGCACAGGAAACAATCGCAGATTGAAATTCACTCATTACTTGAGTAAGTCGAGTAATCGGCCATTCTATTCTGTCAACATAGTTTAAAAGTATCAATAAAGAACCTATAGTCATTCTCCCATTAACGACTTGTGAGCCACCAATCCATAGTACGAATAACATGTTTACCCAATAAATAACCATTGTCGCACTTGCATATCGGATATACTTTACTTGTTGCACTTTTAGAGGGATAAGAGAATCAAATAGTTCACTTAATGTTTTAATAATCTGGCTTTGTTTATTAAAAATCCTTATTTGATTGAAGCCCCCTGCCTCTTCTTCGATCTTTGCATTGATTTCTACCTGTTTTTTCTGAACGAGCGAAGAAGCTTGTTTGATTTTACTTTTGAAAATTATAGGTAAGAATAAATAGAATGGGATGGACAGGAGTGAGAGAATTGCTATCTTAGGCTCTAAATAAACTAAGATACTAATCGTTGAAATTAGTGTTATGGTGTACTCCACGGTATCTTTGAATGTTTTCGAAATCAATGATGCTATTTCAGGTATGTTTTTATTATAAACATTTAGTAAGTCACCTTGTGTGGAAAAACTCAGGGAATTATTCTCATCATAAAAAAAATGGCTACTGAGCTGCTTTCTAAGATTTGCTACAATTTCTTCGTTGATTTTGCTACTTAAAATAGGCAAGATTAACGCTAATAGGATACTGACTAAAGCAGCTATCACATACAATGGAACTATATATTTTAATAAATCAAATTGCTGATTCGTTAAAATTTCATCTAGTAATATCTTATTTAACCAAGGGATCGAAAATGAAATGAGTAAGCTTATCAGCACAAGAACAATTACTATCACTATCTTCATCAATCTACTTATTAATAGTTCATACAGAAGGTTCATTTACCGAATAAATCACTCCTAACCTAGTTAATCATTCTTTTGATGCGACCTTTGCTTCATGAGTATTCAACCAAATGAGCAACTCTTTCTTCTTCTCAAAACGTTCATTTTCCTTTATCAAATAAAAATCCCTGTACGTACACCTCCCCTCGCTTCTATCCTTTTCGTTTTAAAGCATGAAGTTATTCCAATGGTTCAAAACGGAGATAGAGGGTCTCTTTGAGAAAAAAGGAGGAAAACACAGAAGAGAAAGCGCTTTCTATTAAAATTAACATATACACACTACTTTTTCCATAACATTCTTTGCTTTTAGTCAAATTTCATAAACGATTATTTCTTAAATGAATTATTTAGGTTTTTTCAGTAAGTATTTTACCATTTCGACATTTCGAGCCTGTCAGTCCCCGCTGACAGGCTCTTTTTTTGGGTTTTGATTGGATGTGCTCAGACCTGCAAGTCTTTGCGCTCGTAACGGTAAAAGGTGCCAAAGAAACACAATACACCGATCAGCAGTACCCATAGGACTGATGTGGCGCCGTTATCCATGAGTTGGACGGGTAATGCCATGCGGACGGGTGAAAGTCCTGCCAGCCATTCCAATTTATCGTAGAGTTCCCCCACGATACCGAGCAAATACAGACCGAACACGCAGCCTAAGCCGACACTGGCGGTTTGTTTGCTGGAACGCAAGATCGTGGATAAAAAGAAACCTAGACAGAGGAAAAAGACTAAGACACCATACTCGGCAACGAAGATTTTGCTGATTTCTTCTATAAAAGCGGACAGGTCGTCTTCTGGCAGTTTGAACAAAGCAAATGAGGCCAGACTACTGCCATAAGCAATCAGCCAAAAGCCAGTCAGCAACAACAATCGAGCGAGGAACTTCCACCCAACGATTTCTCTACGGCTAATAGGCTGAGCATACAAGTACTCGATCGTTCCTTCTGATTCTTCAGTGATCAGGCTGTTCAAGCCTAAAAGCATCCCATAAACACACGCAGCGATAAATAAGTATTGAAAGTAGTACCCGAAAAAACCTGTTGGAGAAACCAAACTTGAGGGTCCTGTCAGTTGAATGTTAAAGATGCCTAGTAATTCTGGGCTGAAAGAGCCCAACATCTGGTCTAACGACGTTTTCATTTCTGGCGTGATCATTTGAGGATAGATAGCCGTAAATGCAAAAATGATTGCTGCAAAAAGGATCGCCCAGACTAGCCAGCCTTTGAAGGTATTTTTAAGATCGATTTTCATTAAAGTCATTTTTGAGAACCTCCTTCATACAGGAGCATAAATTGCTGTTCAAGGGTTGGGTGTTCGATCGTGAACTCTTTAATGGCAGGATTGGTTAAAAAATGTGCCAGCTGATTCATGTCCCCTTGATAGAAAAAACGCAAGCTGTGTGATTCCTGAGCAAGAACCTGTACGTTTTCCAAGCCGGCTAATGAGAGGCTACCCTCATTCGTGAGCGTTACAACTTTGCCGAAATTTTCTTCCTCACTCAGTTCTTTCACGGTGATGATCTGTCCTTCACGAATAAAGGCGGTCCGATGGGCATAGATCTGAATTTCATGCAGATCATGACTGGATAGAAAAATCGTCATCCCCTGTTTGTTTCTTCTGAGAAGCTCTTCAAACAGCCGTTTTTGGATCAAGGGATCTAATCCATTGGTCGGCTCATCTAAAATCAACATTCTCGGTTGTGCAATCAAGGCGCTCGCAAGCCCGACTTTTTTCTTGTTCCCTAAAGAAAGTTCTGCGATCGATTTGTTTGGATCAATTTGAAAAAGCTCCATCAACTCCTGAATCTCTTTTTTTGGCTGCTTGACTTGATGAAAATCCGCCGTAAATGCCAGTAGTTCTGCTGTCGTCATTTTTGAATAAAACCGTACATCACTGGAAACATACCCAGTAAACGTTTTGATCTCTTTGGCTGCTTGTTGGCAATCTCGTCCAAAAATCGCCGCCTGTCCTGCATCTGGTTTGATAAAATTCAACAATACTTTGATGGTCGTTGATTTTCCCGCACCATTTGGTCCGATAAAGCCAAAAATCTCTCCTTCTGCCACTTGCAATGATACATTCTCGATGGCGTACTTCTTATTGTATTGTTTGCTTAGTCCGTTGATCGTAATGGCATCCATCCTGTTCCCTCCTTTTACTGCTTTGATGCCATCAGTGTAGCCTTATTTCGTATTTCCGTCAATCAAAGATCTAAAAGGCTTCCGTTGGGATTTTTTACGAAAATCATCAACAGATTGACACACTTCTATTGCTTTCTCTTCCTATTTTTTTCACATTTTCCCGCTATTATCAATACATACCAACAAACAACCCTAACACTTTTTCATTTTTACTCCTATCCCGCCAGTCCCCGCTGGCGGGCTCCTTTTTGTCTTCTGACTGTTTTATCTAGTTTCACTTTTTCTTGGCGATTTCTTCTCAGAATTCTGTTTGATTCGTCAATTTTTTTTCACATTTTCCCGCTATTATAAATGCATACCAACAAACAACCCTAACACTTTTTCATTTTTACTCCTATCCCGCCAGTCCCCGCTGGTGGGCTCCTTTTTGTCTTCTGACTGTTTTAGATGGTTTCACTTTTTCTTGGCGATTTCTTCTCAGAATTCTGTTTGATTCGTCAATTTTTTTTCACATTTTCCCGCTATTATAAATGCATACCAACAAACAACCCTAACACTTTTTCATTTTTACGCCTTCCCGCCAGTCCCCGCTGGCGGGCTCCTTTTTGTGAGATTGGACTTGATTTTCTTCCTAGAAAGGATTATCTTTATCTTATGCGGAAGTGGCGGAATGGCAGACGCGCACGCTTCAGGCGCGTGTGAGTTTATCTCGTGTGGGTTCAACTCCCATCTTCCGCATTTAGCAGTTCAGCTTTCTGAACTGCTTTTTTTGTTGCAAAACGCGCATGTTCATCGAATAAACATGCGCGTTTCATTCAACTATTTTTCCCCTTATTCACTAACATAGGCGGTGCGGAAAAAGAAATGCGCGCCATAAGCTGGGAATTGGATGTCTTTAACATTTGATTTGATCAGATAATTTGAAGCACTTTGATAAAGAGGGACTTGCGCAGCATCTTGTTCCAACAAAATTTCTTCTGCCGCTTTGTAATCTTCAAAATATTGATCGGGGTCATTGGCATGAACGGTGCGCGCATCTTCCGTCAACGCCGTATATTCTTCATTGATATAGCCGCCGTAGTTAAAGGAAGCGCCGTTTTTGTATAAGATAAAGAACATATCCATGTCACTGCTTCCAGCGATCCAGCCAGAAACGGAAAGCTCATAATCACTATTTGCTCTTGATTGATTCAAGCTGGCACGTGGCTGTTTGTTGATGGAGATCGACAAGCCTGGCAAGTTCTCTTGGAGTTGGCTTTGCAAGTACTCCCCGATTTTTTGGCCATTGTCATCATCTGTCACTAACAAACGCAGCGTCGTACTTTCGCCAATTTCCGCTTGGGCTTTTTCCCACTCTTCCTTGGCAGCCTCTAAATCATACAGGTTGTAATCACCGCTATATGCTCGAAAATCTTCGCCAGTATTTGGATTCGCAGCTAAGCCGGTAGGGATCAATCCATTTAAAACTTTCGCTCCATCGTTCAACACATTATCCACGAGACTTTCTTTGTCGATCGCCAACGCGATCGCTTTACGCACATGAACATTTGCTAAGGCATCGTTGGCGGTTTTATTGAAGTCTAAGAAAAAGTTCGCCACATCGTTTTGCGTAACTAGCTCTTCATTGTCCCCGTATTGTTGGACGTAGATCCCGCTGATTTTTTGCAAATCAAGGTCGCCGCTTTCAAACAATTGGATCCCCGTATTTTCTTCTTTGATGGTGGAGCCTTTGATCTCCTCCAATTGAACGACATCAGCATCGTAGTATTGGTCGTTTTTCACTAGCGTCCACTCGTCTCCTGTCTGTTGCCAATCGGTTAAAGTAAAGGGACCAGAATACAACAAATCTTCACTTGTCCGGGCATAGGTCTCGCCTTTTTCTTCAACAAAGGCTTGGTTTTGCGGTGCCAACCAGCCGATGGAAATCAAGGATAAAAAGGATGGCTGTGGCTGCTCCAACTGCACGATAAAGGTCGCGTCATCTGGGGTCTCCAGACCAATCGTTTCTATATCAGCATTGCCTTCACGAATGTCTTTACTATTAACTACATTATCTAACAAATAGGCGTTAGGTCCCATCGTTGCTGGATCGACTAACTTTTTCCACGCATAAGCAAAGTCAGCTGAAGTGATCGCTTCGCCATTGCTCCACTTCGCATCCTCTCGCAAGGTAAAGGTATAGGTTTTGCCATCTTCACTGATTTCGACTCCTTCTGCCAAGCCCGGAACTGGTTCACTGTTTTCATCGAAACGGTAAAGCCCTTCGAATAAATGTTGAACGATGGTAAATGTTGCTTTATCCGTCGTTTGAGTCGTATCGAGAGTCGTCAGCTCAGCCGGTAGACTCACCGCAATCGCTTGATTCGGCGCTCCGTTAGTTTCAGCCTCTGATCCCTCGGTATTTCCTGTTGTCGTGCAGCCGGAAAGGGTCAACCCAATCACTCCTGCTGCAACCAATAAACGCTTCTTCCAGATCATTTCCATTCTTCCTCCTATGTGATTGCGCAACCAACGCAAGTGTTTTTCATGACGGCAAAAAACGCATTCATCGATAAAAAGAAAAAACCTCATCCCTTTGCTTATCAATTTTGACAAACAAAGGGACGAGATTTTCGTGTTACCACCCTTTTTCGCACCATCCTCACAAATGGCACCTCAACAGTACGCTAAGATACTTGGCACGATAACGGCTGCTTTCCGTCTGATTTGCGTGAACAAATCAGATCACTCAGAGCTCATCTTCACTTTTTTTCTGCTGCCCTTTCTCACCATCCGGGTTCTCTTCTAACAGATTCCAAAGCTACTCTTCTCTTCATCGTCTTTCTTTTTATCTAAAAAACAGGTAAATGACGTTTTTTTGTCTATTTCATGATTGTTATAAAGTATACTATTGGTGTTTTTGGAAGTCAACAAGAATTGCGAATATTCAGTTTTTTATGATTTTTCTGGCAGACCTTTTTTTGCATCTTGCTTGCCTTTCATCACGTTCTTCTCTAGGATAAGAACTAGATAAGCTGTTCTCATTTGTAAAAAGGAGTGTGCCAAAATGAAATTAGCAGAAGCGTTACTTTTAAGACGGGATTTGAACAATCGTCTGTTTCAATTACGTAACGAGATCTCTAGCAGTGTGTTAGTCCAAGAAGGCGATACCTTGGATCGTAGTATCACAGAATTGTTCAAGGAATACGATGAGATCAATCAACAATATTCAGAATTAGTCGTTGCCATCAATCGGAAAAATGCGACTGCCTCTTTAGCAGATAGTGCGTTATTGCTGATGGAAGCACTAGAACAGCGAGAACAGCTGCGCCGCAAGCATGCACTGCTAACGCAAGCACTGGATGAAACCAAAGCAGCTCCCCGAATAGGTCGCAACGAAATTCGACTGGTGCGTACGATCGATACAAAAACGCTAACGGAGCAATTGAATGCGACCGCCAAGCAGCTGCGAGAATTAGATGGAAAGATCCAACAAACCAACTGGCTGGTCGATCTTTAATCAATATGGGTGGGTGTCAAAGGCGAGCACAAAGCAGGTACAGGCTGATATGTACACTATGGAACGTCTGGCAGAGACGTAAACGTAACAACCACTGCTTACGAATCACAATCGTAGCAATCACATTGTATTTTTTAGCGACCACGTGCTGATTTGACTGGATGGGAAAACCCTCTTCTTTTTTGAGAAGAGGGTTGTTTTTATCGTATCCAGTCGTACATGGAGGCGGCTCTTTTACTGCGAAGCCTGCTGCTTGTTACTCACAGCGGAAGGACGCGCCAGAAACGCTTGCCCTTTCTCACTGCTCCAAAACTCCTTCATCAATGCCGTCAATCCCTCTTTGTTTTGATTGGCTCCGAAGAAAGGGCTGCCGGGTTCTAACATGATGCCATTAGCTAAAGCACCGATAGGAAAGGGATCAAAACCGAAAGCGGCAACGATTTCGTCTGTCTGATCGAGGGCGGTTTGGTCATCACCAGCAATGGCGATGGCTTTTTTGGTAGTTCCTTGAGCAGCCGTTCTCGTCAGCAAGGATTCCTCTTGGATGTCGTGGTACCCCATATGATTGAATCCTTTGACTACTTTACTTTGGGAAAAATAGCGTTGCACACGTTCCGAAGAAGTCTGCTCGATGGATGAGTATTCTGTTTCTTTGCCATCGACTTCCCACCAATAATTCATGGCATCGATCACTAGCTTGCCAGCCAATGCTTCTGCCGGCAGCTGTTGGTACTTACTCAATGGGATTGCCAAAATGATCGTTTGAGCTTCCGCCATCACTTCAGCGGCATTTTTTGCGATCGCTCCCGGAGCCAACACAGAAACGGACAAGGCGATTTTTTCTGCTGGCTTCGTACTGGCGATCAAGACCCGATAGCCCGCCTGGGCACCAAGATTTGCGAGCGCTAAGCCTAACTTGCCTGCGCCTAAAATACCGATGGTTTTAGGCATTGCCATCACCTGCTGCCAACAATTCTTTCACCCGTGGAATCACTTTGGTTCCATACAATTCAATCGTTTTGAAACGGTCTTTTTGCAGCTGGCCGCCAGTACCGTATACCAGATCAAAGCGTTGTACTCCGACTTGCGGCATCATACGAGCGATTTTTTGCGCCACGGTTTCTGGACTGCCTACATAATAAGACCCATGTTCGACTTCAAAGTCAAAGCGCTCTTTGCTCATGGCTGGCCAGCCGCGATCAAGACCGATTTTGTCCATGCTCTTTTTGATGTAGTTCCAGCCGATTTCATAGGCTTCTTCATCGGTGTCGGCGATCACACCATGGGAGTGCATGCCGATTGGTAAAATCGGTTGCCCTAGTTGCTGCGCTGCCTTTTTATATAGGTCAACATAGGGCGCAAAACGAGCAGGTTCGCCACCGATGATCGCTAACATAACGGGAAACCCATAACGGACGGCACGAATGATCGATTCAGGGGTTCCACCGACACCCACATAGGTATCTAATTGGTGTCCCTCGATTTTTGGAAAAACGTCGGCATTTTTTAAGGATTGCGTGAACTTGCCTTCCCAAGTTAATGGTTTGCCTTTTCTCAATTCACTGAACATCGCTGTTTTTTCTTCAAATAGTTCTTCATAATCTTGCAAGTCATAGCCGAATAGAGGGAATGATTCAGTAAAAGATCCTCGTCCCAGCATGATTTGTGCACGACCGTTCGACAACGCGTCAACGGTCGCAAACCGTTCGTAGACCCGCACGGGATCATCCGAACTCAAGACAGTTACACCGGTACCTAATTTGATGGTTTTGGTAACCATCGCTAAAGCCGCTAGTACCGTATCAGGACTTGAGATCGAATATTCTTCCCGATGGTGCTCCCCTAAGGCAATGACATCGATGCCGACTTCATCGGCTAATTTTCCTTCTGCCACGATATTGCGCAACGATTCGCTATAACTGATCCGTTCTTTCGTTGTATCATCAAAGGCTAGATCGCCAAACGTATCTAACCCAAATTCAAGATTTCTGTGATTGATGGTCATTTTCTTTTCCTCATTTCTCATTACTGATTCTCTGTTCTCACTATAACAAGGAACAAAAAAAGTTGCGAACAATATGCTTACTTTTTGTAAGTTATCGATTTTAAAGCAAAAAAACACTTTCCCGAACAAAAATTCAGGAAAGTGTTTGGTCTTTAAAGATAGATCCCTTTACTATGGAGATTCACTAAGCATTCTTCCAAGTATGCTTCATCATGTTCTGGATAGATCGGCGTAGTCAAAGGAACAGCTTGAACGGAGGGTTCCAGCGGCAGATTTTTGCCACGATACGCTGGATCGTACCATTCAGGTGCTGGCCGATAGCCTCGATAGGTCATTTCATCCAGCACTAACTGATGGTATTGAAACAATTTATAGGGCGGATGGGTAAAAACGTAATCGACGGTTGCGTGCTTCTTGCCCCAGCCTAGCCCCCGCAAGGCTGCTGCTTCACGATGCTGGCCTAACAGCTGCTGCCGAGGCAAAGCAGGTATCAGCGCTTCATGCCATAAGCGCATCGGTTCAGCCTCCTTTATTCTGCGTCTTGGCTGATGAAATTGTCTTGGTTTTCAATAACGATCTTGCCGACTGCATGGTGTGTCTCACTCAATGCGTGGGCATCGTAAATTCCTTGTGCTGTCAATGGGAAGGTTGCACCGATGATACTGTTGACTTTTTCTGCTTCGATCAGCTCTGTCAATTCTGCCAATTGTTTGCCGTTGGTTCGTAACCAAATTGCTTTGGCAAAGATGTCTTTTTCTTTTGCCAAGTCTTCGTCTTCAATACTCAAAATCGAGATCAGACGGCCCTTAGGTTTTAAGACAGTGAAACTTTTCTTCTGGGTGTCGCCCCCCATCGTATCAAAGACCAAATCGATGTCTTGCAAGACTTCTTCAAAATCTGTCGTATGGTAATCGATGATCTCATCGGCACCAAGTTTTTGCAATAACTCATGGTTACGAGGACTAGCCGTCGTGATGACGTAAGCGCCAGCTGCTTTTGCTAGTTGGATCGCATAGGTACCAACTCCGCCAGCTCCGGCATGGATCAAGACTTTTTCCCCTTCTTTTAAACAACCGTGTTCAAACAACGCTTGGTAAGCAGTCAAACCAGCTAATGGCACTGCAGCTGCTTCTGCGTAGTTTTGGTTTTCTGGTTTGATCGCTGCTAACTCAGCATCCACGATGGCGTAATCAGCATACGTCCCAAAACGAGTCGTTTCAGGGCGGGCATAGATTGCATCACCAACTTTGAACTCTGTCACGTCATCACCTATTTCTACGATATCCCCTGCGACATCCCAACCTAAAATAATTGGGAAGTCCCACGGAAACATTTGTTTTAAATAGCCTTCTCTTAATTTCCAATCGATCGGGTTGATGGACGTTGCGGCAACTTTGACTAATAATTGATTTGCTTTTAATTCTGGTAATTGGACCGTTGCTTCTTTTAATTGGTCTTTTCCACCATAGGCTTCAATAACGACAGCACGTGTTTCCATTGATGCTTCACTCCTTACATTCATTCTTCATCAAAGAGAGGTTCCTGTTTTTCCATCCCTTGATTTCTCACTTCCCTAGCTTAGGCAAAAGGCGGGAATTTGACAAATGATATGTTTGGAAACTGCCCCAGCCACCTGGCCGTTCCTCCTTCAAAGCCTTGAAAGAAACGGGTTTATTTTTTCTTCATTTTTTTATTGCCTTTTCTTTAAAAATCAATTACGCTACTCAAGAAATACGAAATTGTAGAGAAAGAAGGAATTGATGAATTGAAAAGGTTGTGGGTATTTTTTGGCGGTGTGATCGGCATCACCGCGTTGCTGTTTTTAGGTGCTTCGGTGTTAACGAAAGAATCGGGGGCAGCAACGTCGTCCGACAAAAATACAGTGATTATTTACAATTGGGGCGAATATATTGACCCCGAACTGATCAAAACATTCGAAACTGAGACTGGTTACTCAGTGATTTATAATACATTTGACTCCAACGAAGCGATGGAAACGAAAATCAAACAAGGCGGCTCGCGCTATGATTTGGTTTTCCCTAGCGAATCGATCATTCCGAAAATGATCGAAGAAGGATTGTTAGTGCCTTTAGACCATCAGAAATTGACGGGAACGGAAGATCTGTCGCCTTTTTTGATGGATCAAGCCTTTGATCCTGACAATACCTACTCGATCCCCTATTTTTGGGGCACGATCGGAATCATGGCAAATACTGAAGAAGTTGATGTTTCTTCGATCCATGGCTGGAGTGACTTATGGGACCCTGCATTTAAAAATGATGTATTGATGGTGGATGGTGCTCGCGAAACCTTAGGAATCGCGTTACAGACGCTCGGTCTTTCCCAAAATGAAAAAGACCCGACCAAGGTCGCCAAAGCCTTGAAGAAGCTGGAAAGTATCCGTCCCAATGTCAAAGCAGTTTTGACCGACGAGATCAAAACCTTGATGATCAACAACGATGCCCCTTTAGGAATCGGATATTCGGGCGATGCCGCTTATGTGATGGCGGAAAATCCTGCCGTCACCTATATCGTTCCCAATGACGGCGGTGCGATTTGGACAGACAATTTTGCGATCCCGAAAACCGTTGGCAATCTTGAGGGAGCCTACGCCTTCATCAATTTTATGCTGCGACCAGAAAATGCCGCACAAAATGCCGAATACGTGGGCTACGCCACGCCGAGTGAATCGGCCAAAGCTATGCTGCCAGTAGAACTGACTGTTGACAAGGCTTTCTACCCTGAGCCAAGTGCGATGGAACAAATGGAACATTATGAATACTTAGGAAAAGAAGCGGTTGAGCTTTACAACGATCTTTTCCTTGAATGGAAGTTGGGATTATAATTGTCACTATTACTAAAATCTGAACACATCTTTGATACCAAAACAAAAACGACTTTTGCGGGCTTTCTCCTGATAGAAGACCAGAAAATCACGGCTGTAGGTCCTCTTTCAGCGCTGCCAACACTTGCTGAAGACACCCAGGTCATTGATCTCAAAGAACAAATGATCATCCCAGGCTTTATTGATGCTCATGTTCATTTTTATCTTTCCGCATTACTCCATCAAGGGGCACTGACCCATCTTACGGGAGTGACAGAAGAAGCCGTTGCCCAGCAAGTACCCGCCTTGCCCATCACCCATGGATGGAAAATCGGCATCGGCTGGTTCAGCAGTGATTTCGGTCAGCAAGTCTACCCGACGAAAGATTCGATCGACAACTATTGTGCCGACACGCCTGTCATGCTGATTTCAGGTGATGCCCACAGTATTTGGTTGAATAGCCAAGGGATCGCTGCTTTAGGGATCACACCTGAGAACTTACCAGCAGGGATCAGCGGGGAGGCACTGCTTGACGAAAACAGCGGACAATTAAGCGGCTGCTTTTTAGAAGCGATCGCCATTCATTATTTAGCAAAGGTCTTACAGTCATTCCAAGCACAAAGCCCTGCTGCCTTTCTGACCTATATGAAGCAGCTCAATCAATACGGCATTACGACGATCGGTGATGTTGCCTTGACAGGAGAAAGCTGGGACGATTTGGTTTACCCCACTCTTTATCGGCAAACAGAAGCAGAAGCGACCTTGCGCGCTGTCTTTTATCCAGCCATGCGAGAAGACATCACGCAACTGAAAGAAACTTACCATACTTATCGCTCCGAAAAAGTACAAATGGGCGGCGTCAAACAATTTTTTGATGGCGTGACGAGTACGCACACGGCTTTTTTAAAAAAGGAATATGAAACACCGTATTTTGCTGGTGATGTCGGGATGCCGTTGATCGATGTTCAACGGATGCGCCGCTTTATTTTACAAGCCAACCAGCAAGACTGGCCGATGCGCATCCATACCATCGGTGATGAAGCGATTCGACAAGCACTCCTCTTTTATCAAGAAAGTGCTGCTGCTCACCCGCTTTCTAAAGGCAAAGCCAATACTTTGGAACACTTGGAAGTGATGGATGCCGCTGATCTGCCACTAGTTCGCCAAGAACAACTGGTACTCTCCGTACAGCCTAGCCATTTATTAGTCGGTTATGAGACCCTCGATGAAGAAGTAGGCCCTCAGCGTGCCAGTCAAATGTTTCCTTTTCAGTCCTTTCTAGAGCAAGGCGCAACCTTGGCTTTTGGGACTGATACGCCAGTCGTGATCGACGTGACTCCTTTAGACTCGCTGTATTATGCGGTTGCTCGGCAGGAAAAAAACGGCCAGCCAGCAGGCGGATTGATGCCACAAGAAAAAATCTCCATCGCCGATGCCCTCTATGCCCACACCGCAGGCGCCGCCAAAGCCTTGAGTCGGCAAGATATCGGGCGATTAGAAGTTGGCTGTTTAGCCGATCTTTGTATTTTGTCCCAAAACATCTTGCCTTTGACTGCCGAAGAATTGCTTCAAACGACCGTTGAAGCGACCGTATTTGATGGGCGATTTGTTTATTGGGGCAATTGACATGAACCACCAGATCTTGTGAAAGTACAAGGTCTGGTGTTTTTCTTTGATCAAAAAATACAGAAACAGGTGCTTAGTTTGGACCACTCTCCCTTTTCGTACTTGCCCCTATCCCTTACGATGGATTCCCTGCTTGGCAGCTATGCTTTATCATAGGTTTTCTTTCGGCCATTTTGATTCGCGTGGATTGGTCTATTCGATTGGCGCAGCAAAAGAATAATTCAAGCAGTTGTCAGTTTCTTTATTTGATGGAAATTCAGAAACATGCCTCTTTTTCCTTGGAGTTTTTTCCTTTTAACAGCAATCATTGGTCTATTCCATCACCCCTTACTTTCTCCTTCAATCGTTTTTTAAACCTTTGAATAAATTCTTAATAAAATAACTAACAAAAAATAAACTTTTACTATATCCCTTGAATGTAAGCGGTAAATTTGTTATTATTACCAAGGATAAGGAGGTGTTTATCTATTGTATGCGATTAAAATCTTTCATGGTTATCTAACCGCCGAAGGAAAAAGAACACGGGACAAAACAATTGCATTGACCTATACTTGCAGAGAAGATGCTGAACGTTTCGCAAATAAAATCGGCGGGAGAGTTAAAAAAATTGGCTAACCAACTAGAATAAAAAAGGCTGTCAACCTCAGTAGGTGACTGCCTTTTTTTGTTATCTGATTTCCAGCAAATCAAGCGATACTCCTGACTTTTTACATATGTTTAAGCTCCTTTTCTTGTTGAATCGAGAAGTGAAGCAAGTTAGTTGGTTTTGACGCCTTGAGTCTTTATACTGAAACAAAGGCACCAGCCAATCCAAAAAAAGGAGTGACCCGTCCATGTGCGGCCGATACTTATTTGACCCAACAACTGGCGAATTGTCAGAATATTATCAAGAAGCCGCGGCGAAAGCCCGCAAGCGCCAACAGACTGTCGCTGTCAATGATGTTTTCCCTTCCAATCATGTCGTAACCATCGGTGCAAATCAACAACAACAAGTTGTAGCTGGTGTGACAAGATGGGGCTTTACCGGCTTTAAAAAAGGGCATTTGATGATCAATGCGCGTTCTGAGACCGTTGAAGAAAAACCGACTTTTCGCAAACCTTTCCAAGAGCATCGCTGTGTCTTTCCGATGTCTGGTTTCTATGAATGGAATCATGAAAAGGAAAAGTTCCTCTTTTCGCAAGATCACGTGATTTATGCCGCTGGTTTTTATCGCATCCTTCAAAAAGAGGATCAAATCGAAACCGAATCAATCATTCTAACGACTGCCGCGAACGATTCTGTTGAACCAGTCCATGATCGAATGCCTCTGTTCTTAGAAAAAGAAGCGATTGCTTCTTGGATCAATGACTTGGCTTTTGCTCGCCAACAACTCAAAGCAGAAATGCCCAAGCTGAAAACCCAATTGCTCTCTTCTTAACTGCTTGCTACTTCTTTTTCAGCAGAACAAAAACCGCCAAGTCAGCTTTGATTTGGCGGTTTTTCCTACTTCTGCTTTTTCTTAATAAACGGTGAAGGTTTTGCCAGTCATGATCCCAAAGACTGCTTTTTGATACGCTGCAAAAACGGGTGCGTCACCAACGGGAATAAAGCCTTTGAAAGAATCGGCGAAGGTTTCCCAAGAGCCCACAAGCGCATTGGGACTGACTGCATTGATTCGTATCCCATGACCGATCTCAAAAGCTGCCGATGCCACGAAGGCTTCCAAACCGCCGTTGACCAGTGCTGAAGGCGTGCCCATTGGGATAAATTCGTCTTTGATAATTCCAGAAGTCAGTGTGATACTGCCGCCTTCAGTGAGAAAATGCTGGCCAATCAACGCAAGGTTGACTTGTCCTTGCAGCTTCGAAGCCACTGATTGTTGAATATCTGCTGGCGTCAATTCCTCAAAGGGTTTAAACACTGTACTTCCCGCAGCGGAAACAATGGCATCCACTTTCCCAGTAGCTTCAAATAGCTGGCTGACACTGGCTGCATCCGCAATTTCGACCTGATGATCGCCGCTGCTACGGCTAGCCGTGATCAGCTCCACCTCTGGCAGTTGCTGAAAGCCTTCAACTAAAAGCTGCCCAAGTGTGCCGGTGTGTCCAATCAAAAGTAATTTCATTTCCTCGCCTCTTTTTTTGTTTTGTGTTTCGATTCTAACCCAACCAAGCGATTTCGACCATTCATCTGCTTTTCCTGCCTTATTGGTCTATTCTTACCCTTACCCATTTGTTCCCCTACTATCTGCGTAGTGATTGGAATCACCTATCACGAAAGCAATTGACAACTTTCTCATCTTGTTCTAAGATACTACTAATTTCATACACATGCAGTGAGAAGAAGAGTACGATCCCCCCTTTCTTTTAAGAGAGCTCGGAACTGGTGGAAACGAGTAAGGAAGACGATCCGAAGATGACCTTTGAGCATTCGTGGACGAACAATCCCCGACGGAGAAAGCCCGATAGCGCAATGCAGTTTATTTGATGAACTGACTGAGGTTTTTTGTTTCAACAAAAAACAAATGAAGGTGGTACCGCGAAATGATCGTCCTTCCCAAAGAATTGTCTTTGGGAAGGTTTTTTTTATAAAAAAGGAGGAAGAGGTATGAAACGAAGGATTCGATTAGGTATGGGCATTTGTCTGTTGTCCTTGGTCTTATTTTCTGGCTGCGGCAACCAAGAAGAAGTGACCGGAAATGCCGAAGAGCAGCAGACAGAAATCAGAGTTGGTACGACACCAGGACCTTACAGCGAACTGTTTCTTCAGGGAATCAAACCAATTTTAGAAGAAGCAGGCTATACCGTGACTGATATTGGCTTTACTGGGGTATTGGAAGCAGACATTGCACTGAACGATGGCGAAATCGACTTAAACGTTGATCAGCATACCGCCTATTTAGAGAACTTTAATGAAAACACGGGTGCGGATTTGGTGGGTATCACACCGATCCCTACCGTTCCAGCTGGCTTGTATCCTGGCAGAAAGGACAATTTAGCAGCGATTGAAGCAAACGATACCATCGGGATTCCCAATGATCCGTCAAATAGCGCCCGTGCCCTGTTGCTGCTACAAAAAGCCGGCTGGATCGAGCTTGACTCCGAAGTGGCGCCCATTGACGCGACTTTGAGAAACATTACTAACAATCCTTATGACCTGGACATCGTCGAGATGGATTCTGCCCAAATCCCCCGCAGCTTAGCAGATTTAGACTATGCGGTGATTCCCGGCAGCATCGTTTATAGTGCTGGAATCGCTGCAGAGGAAAGCCTATTAAGTGAAGACATTTTGCAAGAATATGAACTGGTGGCAACGGTAAAAGAAGCCAATAAAGATAGTGATTGGGCACAGGCAGTGGTGGCAGCTTATCATTCTGAAGCCTTTAAAGAACTGCTGGCAGAAGAGAATCAAACGGGTTATTGGTTTATTCCTGAAGAATTGCAATGACCGCTTCACAAGTAGCAATAGGCAGCAACTGTCGTCGTATTTTTTAAAGAAGCTTCTATTACTATAGAAGGAAAAGACATGACTACTATTGATTAGTGGACCATTCCCCGTCTGAATCTTTGTAAAGGAGGTCAAAAATTGAATATTCAACAAATGCGCATCGTGCAAGCGATCGCTGACCATGGAAGTTTTCGTGAAGCAGCCAAACGGCTGTATCTTTCGCAGCCAAGTCTTTCCCAAGCCGTGAAAGAGTTGGAAACAGAATTGGAGGTCCAGCTTTTCGAGCGTACGAATCAAGGCGCCCGCTTGACTGCCGAAGGCTCGGAATTTCTAGACCATGCCCAGCCAATCTTGAGTCAAGTGGCGCAGCTGCAAACGCGTTTTTCCAGCAAGCAAGCAGCGAGTCAAACCTTCGCTATCGCAAGCCAGCACTATGATTTCACGGCTGGAATTTTCAGTGAGCTGCTGCAGGAATTTCCCGACTGCCGCCAGTTTCGCTTATTAGAAACCACGACCTTAAAGGTGATCACGGACGTGCAACAATATCGAAGTGAATTTGGGATCCTTTATTTGAATGAGCAAAACCAAGCAGGATTGGAACGACTGCTGCAAGGCGCCCAATTGTCCTTCGAGGCGTTGGGACGGTTTCGCCCCCATGTCTTTTTACGAGCGACTCATCCCTTGACAGAAAAAAGGCAGCTTTCCTTAAGAGATCTCGCCCCTTATCCACAAGTACGCTTTTTGCAAGAAGATGAACGCTATTCGTTCTTCTCAGAAGATTTGATCGACTTCGCTCAAAGCCCCCAAGTGGTGCATGTCAGCGATCGAGGCACGATGGTCCAGCTATTACAGCAGACGGATCTTTATGGAACCGGCTCGGGGATCGTTGCCCAACCAGAACGCCAAGGCTTGGCTTTTCTTCCTTTGTTCGACGCGTCCGAGGGTGAGATCATCCTCATTAAAAAGAACGATCGCCCGTTATCAGTGATCGGCGAGCGTTTCTTAGCAAAATTACGGCATCATCTTACAGCTTTTCCTAGTGATATATAAGCGAAGGCCTCCTCTTCCAACTCCCCATAGATGATTGGCTGCTCCTTCGCATTATATAAAAAATCCTTGAGCCACTTCCCATGCAGGAGGCTCAAGGATTTTCTTTTACGGTTACTGTTGTCGGCAATCACCGCTGATTACAGCTGCTCTGCCTGCATTTGATACATTTGCTGATAGATTCCCTGCCCTTGGACAAGACTTGCATGGGTTCCCCGTTCCACGATCTTCCCTTGGTCTAGGACCAAGATTTGATCGGCTTGTTTGATCGTTGACAAACGGTGAGCGATCATGAAGGTCGTCCGTCCTTTTTGCAAGACGGTCATCGCCTTTTGAATGATGGACTCTGTTTCAGTGTCCACATGGCTCGTCGCTTCATCCAGAATCAAGATTTTTGGATCAAACACCAGCGCACGGGCGAAACTGATCAGCTGGCGTTCTCCACTAGAAAACTCATTGCCTTTTTCAACGACTGGATGATGGATGCCTTTTTCGTAGCGGCTCAAAAGGTAGTCAGCGCCGACTTGCTTCAAGGCATCGATAATCATCGCTTCGGTGATCGTTGGATCGTTCATCCCGATGTTGCTGGCGATCGTTCCAGTAAATAGATAGGGATCTTGCATGACGATCGCCATTGAATCTCTTAAACTATGACGATCATAATCAGCGATCACTTGTCCATCCACAACGATTTTTCCGTGCTGCGGATCATAAAAACGGAACAACAGGTTCAAAATACTCGATTTTCCAGAACCAGTATGACCAACTAAAGCAATGGTCTCCCCTGCTGCAACGTCAAAGTTGATATCGTGCAAGATCGCTTGCTCAGGGTCGTAGCCAAAGGTCACTTGTTGGAAAGAAACATCGCCATTCGTAACAGTCAGCTGCTCACTTTGTTGTTTTTCAACCGGCTGATCAGCAAACTCAAAGACCCGCTGTCCAGCAGCTAATGATTGCTGCACATTGGTGATGGTTTGGACAAGCCCTTCGATGGGATCATACAGGCGGTTGATGTAATCAATAAAGGCATACAGCAAGCCTGCTGAGATCGCCAAGCGGCCATCAAGGAAAAAGGCGGCCAAGGTCGTGATCAAAATCAAGATCGTTGAATTTCGCAACAAGTTTCCTAATCCCCAAGCGATACTTGAATCGAGCAAGAGGTATTTACGTCCAGTTTTGAACCATTTCTCTACTGTTTCATTAAATTCTTTCTGCAACTGATTTTCTCGTTGGAAGGCTTGGATGATCGCCATTCCTTGGACAAATTCATTCAACTGCCCACTGATTTGTGAGATGTACTCCCGCATTGCTAAATTGTAACGAGAAGCATATTTGGTATAAAAATGCTGCCAGATTCCTAAAATCGGGATCAAAATCAGCATCGCTGCTCCTAAGGTGCGGTTCAAAAGAAACAATGCAATAAACGCACCAATGATTTGGATGATGTTGCTTAACAAATTACTGATCACGATCACGTAGAAATTCGACCGCAAGACTTCGGTGTCATTCGTGATTCGTGCAACGACTTTACCTGCTGGGATCTGGTCAAAGTAAGAAACGGGTAATTTATGCATATGGTCAAAAAGCTGATCCCGCATTTTTTTGACGATACTGTTGGACATTTTTCGCAATTGCAGCAAGCTGATATAACGAAAGAGGGAACCAATCAAATTGACCAGCAAATACCCAGCGAGCAATTGGATCAAAAGCATCGTGTCTAAATTGCTACTGTTAACCGCTGGTGTCATCACTCGGTCGATCAGCTGCTTGGCAATCAGTGGGGAAGTCAGTTCGAGCGCTGCAGCCAGCAACAGCAAGATCGCACCCACGGTAAATTGTTTTTTATAATAGCTCAAATACGTGAGCAAACGTTTAATCGTTGAGAACACTCGTATCGTCCTCCTTTAACTGTTGATGATAATACTGCTCTTGGTACCAGCCTGGCGTTTCGATCAACTCCTGATGGGTACCACGCTGTGTGATCCGTCCGTCTTCTAAGACGATGATTTGATCCGCTTCGGTGATGGCGGACAATCGATGGGTCACGATGATGGAGGTCGGTGCCTGCTTCATCGTTTTCAAATTCGTGATGATGGCTTGTTCCGTTTTGGCATCAACTGCCGAAAGGGCATCATCCAGTAAGAGGACTTCACTGTTTCGTAAAAACGCCCGTGCTAAGGACAAGCGTTGTTTTTGTCCACCAGAAAGGGAAACGCCTTTCTCACCGACGACCGTTTCGAGCCCTTCTGGCATCCGCTTGATGTCTTCGCTAAAGCAAGCAGCTTCCAGTGCTTCCCACAATACTTCTTCGGAAGCGTCTGGTTGTCCGAATAACAAGTTCTCGCGAATCGTTCGTGAAAACAAGGTATGTTCTTGCGGTACTTCTGCAAAGTGGTTGCGCACTGCTGTTGTTTGATAGGCCGTCAACAGCTGCTCGTTGATCAAGGGGACTTGATCAGAGTATGGATAGCGGTGACCGAATTGTCTTAGCAGCGTCGTTTTTCCGCTGCCGGTCTTCCCAACGATCCCTAAGACTTCTCCACGAGTGATCGTCAAATCCAGTCCTTCTAACACATAACGAGCTGCTTGCGGGTATTGGAAATGATATGCTTCAAAACGGATCGTATTGATGGCTTGCAGGTCGGCTTCACCTGGCGTTTCTAATTCATCCCCCGTCTGCAGCACTTCATTGATCCGACGCCAGGATGCGGCACCTTGCTGCATCACATTCACAAGATCTCCTGCTGAGATCATCGGCCAAACGACCATTGTCAAGTACACTTGGAAAGAGACCATCGCACCGATGGTGATCGTTTGGTTGGCAACAAGAAACGCCCCCACACCAAAGCTCATCACAAAGCTGATCGCTAAGATGATGGTAATCAGCGGCCCAAAACGGGAATCGATCTCAGAAACGATATTGTTTTTCGCTCGTGTTTCCAGTGTTTTCTTTCGAAACTGTTCCGTGGTGGCTCCTTCTAGTCCATAAGCTCGGACGACCCGAATGCCATCAATGATCTCCAGCACTTCACTGTTCATCTCAGAAACAGAATTCTGCGCTTCCGTAAACGCCTTATCGACTTGCGAGCCCCATTTGAAAATGTAATAGGCTAAAAGCGGCATTGGAATCAGGGCAATCAAGGTCAGTAGCCAAGAAACCGTCCCAGCCATCATCGCTACGATGAAACTTAGATACAAACTAGTATTTAAGAAAACCATCAGTCCATACCCAACGGTCATCCCCATCACTTGGACATCGTCACTGGAACGAGTCATTAAATCACCTGTTCGGAAACGATGGTAAAACGGCGCCCCCATTTTGAGAAAGTGGCTCATCAATTGTTCCCGTAATTGTTTTTGCAAATCGTAGGAACCAATAAATAAATTAAACGTCCAAACAAATTCGGCCAGATATCCTAACAAGATAGCTCCGGCAAAGAGGGTCACGTATTGGACCAGTACCGAATAATCAAAATTATCTTGGATCAGCGCATCAATGAATAAGCGCAAGATATAGATTGGTGCGACATACATCGCACTAGCAATCACCATAAAGACGAATACGAAGGTATAGCGTACCTTATGTTCTTTAAAATACGTTGTTAATTGTTTTAATACATACTTCATGTTTTATCCCTCACATTCTAAAAAAGTACACAAAAAAGCTCTGTCCCTTCGGAAAAAGGACAGAGCATAAACGTCGTTATTATAGACATTATCTGTACACTAATGGTTACCGAATGAGGGATTCACTTTATTCAATTTGGTTGTTTTTTTATCAAATACTTTTTGCATCGTAATCCCTCCTTCTCTTTTTATTTTTGCTGACTACACCTAACACTTTACAGATAAGTTTCTGAGAATGCAACAACTTTTATTAATTTTTTTTCAAAAAGATTGACTTTTCTAAAAAGGCGTTTCTCAATTTTTCGCTTTTTAACAACTATTTTTTGAAAACGAATTCTCGGTTTATCCTAAGCGTTGCAAGGAATCTGGCAAAATAAAAAAACAGATGCCCCTCTCTTCAACAAGCGCTGTTTGGTCAGCACACTTGGTTGAAAAAAGTTCCTCTGTTTTCTTACTGCCTGTTTATTCTGTGACAGATGCTAGGCGATAGGATACTGTTCGTCCAAAAGGAAACACTTGCACCCCTTGCAAACGATCTGTTTTCAAATACGCTACCGCTCCTTGATATAACGGCAAGACGGCTGTATCTTCAACGATCAATTGTTTCTCGAGTTCTTTCAATAAGTCCCAACGGGCAGCTGGGTCGTTTGCTAAAGTCGTCCGTGCTTCTTGTAACCCTTGGTCGTACCTTTCACTAGCATACCCAGAGGTATTCAAGCCACCTGTCGAATCATAAAATTCTAAGAAGTTGATCGGGTCCGCGTAATCTGGTGTCCAAGTCCCGAAGACGAGATCAAATTCACCTTGGGATTGCAAGTCCAAGCGGTTTTGTAAAGGAATCGACTTGGCATCGATGGTTAATCCAGGCAAATTGGTTTCTAACTGTCCTTGGACAAATTCGATGGTTTTCTTGGCTGCTGCTGTATCTGCTGACAACAGTTCCAAAGTGATCTCGTCTTGTCCCAACTCTTCTTTGGCTTGTGCCCAAAGCGCTTGTGCTGCTGTTAGATCATACGGCAGTAAATCGCCATTTTCTTCACGAAAATCTTGGTCTGTTTCAGGATCTTTGGCAAAGTTGCTTGGCACAAAGCCGTTCAATGCAGTGGATCCATCGCCTAAGATATTTTCAGCAAATGCCTCTTTGTCGATGGCTTGTAAAATCGCCTGACGTACCTTGACATTGCCTGTGACTTCTCGTTTTTGGTTGGCACTTAAATACCCCACCAGCGCCTTTGGCACATAGTTGGCTTGAGCTGAGTTTTGGTATTGCTGCGCGTACGTATCCGTTAAGGTGGTGTAGTCCAGTTCTCCTGTTTCAAAAAGGCTGACACCAGTTGCCGTTTCCTTCACTACTTGCACGTCGATCTTGGTCAATTGGACATTCTCAGCATCCCAATAATCAGGATTTTTCGTTAACGTCCATGATTCATTGGTTCCGTTCCACCCTTCGATCAAGAATGGGCCGTTGCCAACAAAATTTTCCGCTGATAACCCATAATCGGCACCTTTTTCTTCAGCAAACGCTTGGTTTTTTGGCATAAAAGGTGTCCCGACCAGAATCTGATCCAAATACGAGATTGGACTTGCCAATGTCAGCTCTAACGTCTGCTGGTCCAATGCTTTGGCTCCTAACTCACTGACCTCAGCATCTCCTTGACGTACTTGACTGCCATTTTTCAACACATCCATTTGATTGCTGCTGCTAGAACCGTTCTCTGGATTGGCAACATATTGAAAGGCGTAGACAAAATCATCCGCTGTAACAGGATCGCCATTGCTCCATTTTGCATCACGAATGGTGAAGGTATAAACCAGTCCATCTTCTGATACCGTAGGCTCTTCAGCGGCCATCGCAAGCTCAGGATCCCCCTCTTGATCCAGACGGTATAACCCTTCTGCCACTTGTCCGATCATATCGGAACTGTTGACATCCGTGTATTGCCCGCTATCAAGGGTCGATAAGGCGCCCGCGGTTGACACTTGAATCTCTTGCGCAACAGCGCCTTGCTCCTCTTGCTGTCCAGAATCCGTCGTGGGACTCGTGGTACTGCAGGCACTTAAAACCAATACTGTGAAAGCAGTGATACCAATCATTTTCTTTTTCATTTTTCTCCTCCTTGCGTGACCCTCTTTCTTACAACACATCAACGACATACTTGAAAACCGCTTGTTCTTGTAAAAGCGCATCATAGGCAAAGTCTGGATGCCATTGAACCGCCAACAAGCGCTGATCCACATGTTCAATGCCTTCAATGATGCCATCAGGACTCCAAGCTGTCTTTTGCAATGGACGAGCCAATCGATCCACCGCTTGATGATGAAAGGAATTGACCTTTGTTTTTTGACCGTATACACGAGCCAACATGCTTTTTTCAGCCGTCGCGATGGCATGGGTCGGCACTTCTTTCGGAATCGGTGCCTGCATATGAATGATCTCACTGAAGGTACTGATGTCTTGCTGCAGCGTGCCCCCAAAGGCCACGTTGACCAGCTGCATCCCCCGACAAACCGCAAAAATTGGTTTCTTTTGCAGCAGCGCTTCATCGATCAGCGCTAGTTCAAACTCATCCCGTGCCAAAAAGCCGCTTCCAGTTGCCTGATGGTCCTCCTGCCCATAAAACTTGGGTGAAACATCTTGTCCACCAGCTAATACCAGTTTATCGATCTGTGAAACATAGTCCTTGGCTGCAGCTGGCTCACTGATTGGCAAGAGCAATGGCAGTCCGCCCGCTTGCTGGATCGCTCGCACATACCCTAATGGTGTGTAGGCGATCGGCAAATGATGCAGCACATCGCCAGCATCTTGCACTTCATTCGCAGCGATCCCTATAATTGGTTTGCCCATCGACATCCCTCCTTGATTAACGATTTTTTCAGAAAAAAGCGACATCTAGCAGTTGAACAAGGCAAGCGCCGCTTTTTCCCTCAAGATATGTTTCAACTATTCTAAACCAATCAGCACTTTTTGTGAAACACTATTTTCACTTTCGCGATCATTTATTACAATCACCATTCTATTTAACCGCCTCTTTGATTCGCAATAAAGAACACCGCTAGTCAGATATAATTGAATTTTACCAACGCTTTCTCTACGTAAAAAAACATGCGAGAAGCCGTGGCTTTCCGCATGTTTCGTCATTAAAATAATCGATTGTCTTTTAAAAACTCCAGCATCTGTGTTTTTAGGGGATCTTTTTCATTACGGATCGACTTTGTTTGCGTCGGTTCATCAAGTGTCGATGGTCGCTTTTTAGGAAAAGGCGCCGCTGGTTCTTCTGCTAACTCTAAAATTTGAAAGGTATCCACCACGACTTCTGCCGCACAAAATCTTTGCCCTTCTGCTGTTTCATACGGACAGCCTTGCAAGTGTCCGTTGATTTTGATACTTGCTCCTTTTTGAGTATACCGTAAAAAGGTCTCTGCCTGTTTCCCATGAACGACACAAGCAAACCATTCATGATGCACTTCTTCACTGTTTTGCCATTGAGATACAATGACAAGATCAAAACGTACGCCCTGATCGTCCGCCGCATCAAACGCTTCTTTACTAGGCATCGCTGCGATTTTCCCAGTAAGAACCACTTTATTCATTGCCACGCTGCATCCTCGCTTTTCTCTCATTTCTTGAGTGATCTAAACTTATGCGACCTATTCTACCATATTCCAAAAAACAAGCAATCAAAGGTTAAATGGCTTAAGAAATGCTTTGAAAAAAATGAACCAACTCAAAGAATTCGTCTGCTCCTGTCAAAAAGCTGTGATTTTTTGACGGAAAAATCCTCTTTGCTCCACACAGCAAAAAAACAGTTGGTTCAATACCCCTATGAACCAACCGTCTTCTGCAAATCTTTATTTAGCAAAGGAATCTTGACTCCCATAGCGATCAAAATGGAGGGTTTCGCTTTCGAGATAATCGATGATCGCTTTGGGGATCAGGACCCCTTCTTGCTGAGCTTTTTCAAAGTGTATTTGACTGATCGCTCCAGGATAGTAGACTTGTGATTGCCCTTTTACTGGCGGGATTGCATGCAGCTCAGTCACCATCTGATCGATGCTTTGCTTGAAGGTTTCGGTGTCCGTAAAACGAGACGGATCGATCACCAAAAGGAATTGTCCTAAGCGACGTTTTTCCGTCAAGTCCGCATACATGGAGGTGACCTGTTTACCAAAAGCCAAGCCTAGCATCGAGCCGGCTAAAATATCCACCATCATCATTAAGCCATATCCTTTGGCACCAGCGATTGGCAATAATCCTTGGACTGCATAGGGGTCGGTGGTAGGCAAGCCTTGCTCGTCTACGGCCCAAGTATCGGGGATCTGCTGTTTCTTCGAGCGAGCGTCCAAAATTTTGCCCCACGCTTGAACCGTTGTCGCCATATCAAAAACCACCGGTGGATGGTTGGCTCGTGGTGCTGCAAACGCAATTGGATTGGTACCAAAATAGTTTTCGGTCCCACCAAAAGGCACCGCCATCGGATCCGATTGACACATGGCGATCGCCACTAAGTCGGCTTCAGCAGCCTGTTTGACGTAATACGCCATCGTCCCGCTATGGCTGGTCTGCTCGATTCCTACTGCAGCGATCCCTGCTTCTTTCGCCAGATGAATGGCGATCGCAATCGCTTCGTTGCACACATAATGCCCCATGCCGTTATCTCCGTGAAAAATTCCGGTAGCGGCGCCTGTTTTTTCAAAAGACATGTTTGGTTCTAGCGTGATGCCGCCTTTTACTAAGCGCTCGGCATAGTAGTCCATCCGCACGGCACCATGAGAATGGATCCCGCACGCATCCGCAAAGGTCAAATGCGCCGCTGTTTCACTGGCCGCGGCTTCTGGCAAACCAGCAGCCAAGAGTTTCTTTTTCATCAATGCTTCTAATTCCAGCAGAGAACGTCTGCTCATTTCTTCCATCTTTTTTCCTCCTTAGAAAAAGAGAAGCACGCTTGGCAACGGCTTCTCTTATTGATTAAACACGCGATAATCCAGTTCATCGGCTGACTTAGCGATCAGCAGCGCTGAATAGACGTCTGAGTTCACGTTCAAAATTGTCCGCAGCATGCCAACAAACCATTCGACACCAGCAAATAGCGCAATGCTTTCGATTGGTAAACCAAGCTGGGGAACGATGATTGCCAAGGAAACTAACCCCGCTCCGGGAACAACTGCATTGGCTAAAGAAACGAAAGTCGCAGTTACAGCTACCGTCACCATTTGGATCCCGTCAAAGTTGATTTGATACATTTGGGCGATTGTCATGACGGTAATCGCCATATGCATCGCTGACCCATTGCTGTTCAAAGACATGCCCAATGGCAATACCAAATTGGTGATGCGGCTACTGAGTCCTAATTTGTTCTGGGATTCTTCCATAGCGATCGGCAGCGTGATGGCAGAGGAGGTCGTCGCCAATGCCATGACCGACATATTCTTCATATTTTTGATCAATCGTAACGGATTGATCCGACAATACACGGTCAACAAGACTAGCCACAGCCCAAGGAACGTGACGGTGGCTAGACCGTAGACAAGCAAATAGCTGCCTAATGGCAAAATGATCTGCAAGCCCAGGGAGCTGATCGTTGAAGCGATCAAAGCAAAAATACCGATTGGTGCCACGATCATCACGTAACGAATGATGGCAATGACGACCTCATTCAGATCCACGATCAGCCCATAAAGAGCTGACTCAGGTTTCTTTTGCATAAAGCGATTGAGGGCAACACCAAAAAATAACCCAAAAACGATGATTTGAATAATTGACCCTTTACTCAACGCATCGAAAATATTCGTGGGAATAAAGTTGATCACTGTCTCTGATATAGAAATTTCTTGTGCTTGCAGAGGTTCGCCGGCAGCTTGTGAAAAGTCGATCCCTTTGCCTGGAGCAAAGAAGAGCGCCATCAGCACGCCCCATGCAGCAGCGAATAAGGAGGAAATCCCAAAGACAGCGATCGTTTTTCCACCCAAACGAGTGAGTTCTTTCGGGGCAATCCCCCCAACTGCTTGAATGATTTGGCCAACGATCAATAATGGGATCGCCATTTGCATCAGACGCAAGAAAAGATCGCCCAAAATTTTTAGGAACGAAGCGGCTTGCCCAAAGAACAAACCGCAAAGAATCCCTAGAAGAACGGCAATAACGATCTGCGTCACCATCGGTAGTTTTTTTGCTTTCACTTTGATCCCCTCTTTATTTTCGAAGTATGGTTCCTGTATGCTGATCCAGTTCAGCTAACTTTTCGATTGAGGTAATAATCGCGGTTCTGGCTGCATCTTCTTCAACAAAATCAATCGCAGCTTCTATTTTTGGCAACATACTGCCCGCTGCAAAATGGCCTTCCTCGATGTAGCCCTTGGCTTGTGCCACACTGATTTCCCCTAAGGCTTGCTGATTCGGCTGGTTGTAATTGATGTAGATATTGTCGACACCAGTCAAAATGATTAGGCGATCGGCCTGCACGTCTTTTGCTAAGACACTAGCGGTAAAGTCCTTGTCGTTGACGGCTTCCACGCCAGTAAACCCATTGTCGTTGCGAACGACAGGTACGCCACCACCACCGGCGCAAATCGTGATCACACCAGCATCGACCAATGTTTTGATGGCTTCTTTTTCAACGATTTCTTGCGGTTTCGGGGATGGAACCACTTTCCGGTAACCACGCCCAGCATCTTCTTGATATACCCCGCCATTGGCTGCCATCGCAGCATTGGCTTCCTCTTCACTATAAAAAGGTCCGACTGGTTTGGAAGGTTTCTCAAAGGATGGATCTGCTGGATCGACACGAACTTGGGTGACTAATGAGATCACCGATGGATGTGCTTGTCGTGTGGCAAACTCATTGATCAAGGCATTTTGCAGCCAATAACCGATACTTCCTTGGGTCATTGCCACGCAGCTGTCTAATTTCAATTGGGGATTTTTTTCACTTTCCCCTGCTTTTTGCTGCAACAGTAAGTTGCCGACTTGTGGTCCATTGCCGTGACAAACAATGACTTTTTCCCCTTTTTCGACAAAATCGGCAATATAACGTGCTGCTTGCGCAACAACTGCTTTTTGTCCTTCATCACTAGGGTCTTTATCTAAAATAGCATTGCCGCCTAACGCGATCACATTCAAACTCATTTTATGCTCTCCTTCTGATTTTCCTTTGCTAATACGGCAAAAACACCTAATCCGATCAGCAGTAATAGACAAGACAGGTAAAACCCGACCTGCATCGATCCTAAAGAATCGGCTAAAAAGCCAGTAACATAAGGTGCTAAGATCGACCCCGACATCCCGATAAAATTATAAGCACTCAAAGTCGTTCCTAAGGCGCCTTTTGGTGCGTTTTTCGTCACAAAGGTCACGACGATTGGATCAAGCGCCAGCTTGCCAGTCAATCCATACAAAATCAAGACAGTGATCAATAAGGTGCGATCCGTTACAAAGGCAATGGCAAATACGGAAAGGGTCGCCAATGGGACCAATAAATAGACTAATTTTTTCGTTGCGCCCGTTTTATCATTCAATCGAGCAAAAATCAACGCACCTGGAATTGATGCCCATGGGACTAAGGAAGCAATAAAGCCGACACTCGCCCCTTCAAAACCACGCTCGGCAATCAAGAATTGCGGCAGCCAAGTAATGATCACAAAGTTTGCATAAATGCTGGTAAAGCATAGAACAAAGGCTGCCACGAGATTGCGGTTTGAAAAAATCTGCTTCAAGGAAATCTTTTCTTTCGGCCCTTCTTCTTTTATTTCTTGTCCTTCATCTTCTGGACGAATCACTTTTTCTTTCAAAACAAAATAGAACAAGACACCGACGATCAAGGTCGGAATTGCCATTAGGAAGAAGGGTTGGCTCCAATGGCCCCCGTTATCCAAGACTAATTTACTAGAAAGCAAGTACCCACCAGACGTTCCAAACGCCATCCCACTGTTGATAATGGCATTTCCGACGGTTCGTTTGTTGTCGGGAATCGCTTCGGTAGACAATGCGTATTGCGGACCGTAATAGGCACCTTGACCAATCCCTGCAATGGCACGAATCACTAAAAACAAAACAAAGCTTGTGGCTAGCCCACTGAAGTACGTAGTCACCGCCAATAAAACAAAGCCTAGAGCGATCACTAATTTGCGACCGATTTTGTCGCCGATGATCCCAAAAGGAATTTGCGCAACGGCATAAGTCAAAAAGAAAATACTATTGGCAAGTCCTAGTTGTGTGTTACTTAAATTGAATTCTTCACCGATCACACCCATGATTGGATTGAAGATCGTCCGTGTGGCGTACATTAAAATCCAGCCGACAAAGAAAATAGCAACGACTTTTTTCCAGTAAGAATTGCTTACTTTGACCGCATCTTTCTGGTTACTGATTTCCATGATTTCTCCCCTTTTCTATTCTTTCTCCTCAAGTGACAATGACTCCAACGCTAACAACAACCCAAAGCTAAGATCTTTGCCTGACGAATGACCGATGGACATCAGCTGCTGCACATCGTTTTCCAGCACCTGCGGGTTTTTACTTTTTACGTCTTGGAATAATTGCAGCATTACCGAATTGACATACCCTTGACTGGCACTTTGAATATAAGCAAGGCTGACATCCGTCGTAGACAGCGGTTTTGCCAATGCTTGTGCTAACGCGTCGGCTTCTGGCTGTTGCAAGGCATAGAGCATCGCTTGATAGGCAACGAGAAGATCATCGCCGCTAGGTGTCAATCCTTTGCCGCGGCCAATCAGGTGAGCAATGATTGGTTCCCAATCTGAGACAGGCTGCCGCAATGCCGCAAACACTGCTTGGGTTTTCTCATCTTCGGGCAACCCAATCTTGGTTTCTAGTTTTTGTTGAAGCAGGATTTCTTTCAAAAGCTGCAATTCCGCAGAGGTGAAGGATAACTCCTTCACCTGCAGCGAAACCAATTCTTTTTCCTCTAATGAAAGAGAAAATGTTCCTTTTGTGCTGTAAAAAATCAGACCATGCTCTCGGACTTGCACGCGATTGCCGACCTCGATCAAAGGCAGGACTTGCTCAAACAATGCATCTGGTAAAAAGACGCCGAAGCCAGTCAAATAGTTGCGATAGTTGTTGATATTGACCAGCTGCTGCCCGATCATCACATTGAATGAACGATCAAACACGCTATGCACCCGACCGATACGACCGAATCGTTGCAGTGGGTCTAGATAATCACTGATTTTGATTTTCTCAGTCAACATCGATCCCCAGATCCTTCGCATAAGCCGTCAAAGCATTTTCAAAACAGCCTAACGGTGCACGCACCGTGCCTGCACCCACTTGACCGACACCTGCTTCTTTATGGGCAATCCCAGTATTAATGATTGGGGTGATGCCTGTTTCAACGACTTTGCGGATGTCGATCCCCAAACAAGTCCCTTGGAAGTCCCATGTTGGGATCGAGAAAGTCGGATTATGACCGAAACAGATTTTTGCCATTTCATTGGAAGTTTCTAGCGCATCTTCAAAACCACCAGCGCCGACAAAGCGTGTTACCCCTGGTGCGGCTACCATCGCCATTGCTCCGACACCGACGGTTTCAGTAATGGCACTGTCCCCAATATCAGGATTGCCATCTGCTTCGGTAAACCCAGTAAAGTACAAACCTTTCGGCGTATTGACTGGTGCAGTATGCCATTGGTCTTCTGTTTGGGCGACACGAACCCCAAAATTGACACCGTTTCTCGTCATGGTGGTCACGATCGTTCCTTTAGCATCGACACGGGCACCGTCAACGATGGCTTTCCCGGTTGCCATCATGATATTCAAGAAGAACTGATCGGTATCTGCTAAGAACTTGATCACTTCATATTTTTGCTTTTCATCGATCTCTGTTTGGATGATCAACGGCGCGATTTCTTTCAAAAAGTTCAATGATGCTGCAATATTTCGTTGATGGAATTCATCCCCCATTGTGATCGACCGGGCAATCAATACATTCAAGTTGATGCCTTCTTCTGTTAATTGTAATGCCTTGGCAATGGTTGGTCCTAAGACGTCTTTGATCCAATCCAAACGATCGATGACTTCTTGTGAATAGGCACCAAATCGTAAGACTTTACCGATCCCTTCGTTCAAAATACAGTAGGCTTTGTTGCCGACAAGGCGGTTTTCAACCACAAAGACAGGCATATTCCCAGAAGTGATTCCCCCCATTGGTCCAACTGCCTGTACATGGTGACATGGCATAAAGCGGACTTCCCCACTTTCGAGTAAGCGGCGGGCTTCGTCTTCATCCTTCGCCCAGCGTTCAAACAAGGCAGCGCCGATACAAGACCCTTGCATCGGTCCCGTCATTTCCGACCATTGGATCGGCGGTCCTGCATGCAGCAAGGTTTTCTGACTTTCGTTTAATTCAGCGATCACTGATTTAGCCGGAACGACATCGATCAAGAATGGTTGGGCATTTTTGATTTTATCCGTCACTGCTTGGTTTTCAGCTGTGATTTTTTCGTCAAATTCTTCTAACGCGTCTAAAATACGGATCATTTTCTTGTTGCCGTTAGCACGAGGACGCCAGTTAAATTGTTCTGTTTTCCCGCCATATTGCAGGATCGATTCATTGAAGCTTTGCAAGCCAACATTGATGATCCGTGGTTTGGTGGTCAACAGCTCCATCACTTTCTCGCTAACTGTCGGCACCTCAACTTTGCTACCAGTATAGTCATTGACCGCTTTGTCTGCTTCAGAAAGAGTCGCCCCTTTTAAGGCGAGGGCTAATTGCACTGCTTGAGCATTGCTTGGTGCCACATAGACGCCAGCTGCTTTCAAACGGTTGACTGCTTCTTGGTAGTTTTGCGGATCTTTTTCAGTTCCGCAGACGGTAGCAACAAAGTATAGCGCGCGATCAGCTGCTTGGGCTGTTTGCTGTGCAGCTTCGATGGCTGGTAACAGTGCACCTACCATATCTGCATGTGCGCCGTAACCTAACACCACATCAAATAAAATGACCCCGGTTTGCTCATCTTGCGCATAGTCTTCGATTTTTTTGATGCGCACTTCAGGATCGATCATTGGGTGCGGTTTGCCTTGGGTATAGATATCATCACCAAGGTCGATCACATCATAGCCGTGGGAATGCAAGATATAGCCTTCTTGTTTTACAAGGCCTTCTAGATTCAAGGCTTCGGAGATCAGCATTCCTGCTTCGGCAGCTAATGTACCGCCAGAATAAAGACCTTTGACCACTTTGTCTTCAGCGAGTTTGGGCACATCTGGGGTTGCCACGCGTTCAAAATAGTTCGCTTTGACGGGTTCTTCATTGGCAAGATCAACAGCGATGCGCGCTGTTTCTTCCAGAGTATGTGCCAAATAGACTTTTCCTTCATGGGCTTCTGGTTTTTCTCCTAAGAAAATCGCTACCACTGGTTTGCTGATACTTTGCAGCAATTGAACGACTTCATCCCGCACTTCTTTTGCAGGTGGTTTCGAGATCACGCAAATCACATCTGTCGGTTCATGATTTTCTAAAGCAACGATGGCATCTTTGACAGTGATCGCCCCAACTTTGTCGCTTAAGTCACGTCCGCCGGTCCCGATGGCATGAACGACACCACCGCCTAATCGGTCAATGATCGTCGTCACTTCTTGAATCCCCGTACCAGAGGCACCAACGACGCCGATGTTTCCTGGTGCCACGACATTCGTGAAGGCAATCGGAATGCTGGAAATAATACCGGTCCCACAGTCAGGCCCCATCATCAATAAACCTTTTTCATGAGCCAGCTTTTTCAAACGCACTTCATCTTCGATAGCAACATTGTCCGTAAACGAGAAAACATGCAAGTCATTTTTCAAGGCTTTTTCCATCTCGGCTGCGCCATATTCCCCAGGAATACTAAATAATGCAACATTGGCATCCGGCATTGCGCTCAAGGCTTCTTGCCATGAAGCCGCCGCTGGCGTTTCTTTGCCTTGATCTTTTGCTGAAAGATCAGCTAAAAATGAATCGATTGCTGGCATTACTTGATCCATGATCTGTTCGTTTTGGCTATCGACTACAATCATCATATCGTTGGGTGAAGCACCTTCAGCCTCTTCAGAAAGCAAGCCAGTGTTATTTAATATGTCTTTGTTTGCATCCGTCCCCATCATGATTTGACTCATTTCGACATCGCCTAGATCATTGATCGTATTCGTCAGCAGCATTAAGTTAATGGAATCTTGGTAGTTATTCTTTAAGATTACTGTGTGCAGCATTTGTTCTCCTCCTTTTCTTACACTCTCATTCTAACGAGCCTTGTTTGCGTTTTCATTGGATAAAGTTCTAAAAAAATGCTATACTTTTTATCCAAAAGAGAAAAAAGGAGCATTTTATGAAATTAAAAGAATTGGTTGAACTGCCGCTTTTTGAAAAAAGTAAAGTCCTGACTGGCTCCATTGGTTTAACAAATTCCGTCGGTTCCGTCATGGTGCTGGAAGCGATGGACATCGAGAAATGGAGCAAAGCCCATCAATTGATTTTGACTTCTTTTTATGCCTTCAAAGACCAATCCCCTGAGGAACTGCGTGTTTTTTTTGAAAAAATGCAGCAAATCGGTGTCAGCGGTTTAGTGATCAAAGTGGATCGCTTGATCCCTATGATCCCAGATTGGGTGATCGAGCTTAGCTTTGCTTATCAGATCCCTTTGATCAAAGTGCAGCAAGAAGTCAGCTATGAAGCCATCATGCTAGCGGTTTACGAACCATTGCTAAATCACCAAACCCAGCTGCTGCGTACCTATTACGAAGTTCGCCAGCGCTTCATGAAAGTTGAGCGCAACCACTCTTCTTTCGATCAGATCATGCAGGAGTTCTATCAATTGATCGAAAAGCCTTGTTCGTTGCGCATCCCCCATTTAGATGTGCATGTGTCCGTCGGTCAATCCTTTAAGAATTTCGTGGTGACCAAACAAGAACCCATGAAAACCATCGAGTTTACCAAGAACCACTACGAATATTTGGAATTATTTTCTCATGAGAACAATCAATATGTGACTGCCATAAAAGTAGAGATCATCAATCCTTACAATGATCTGTGTACCTTGATCGTTTATCAGAAAGATTCGCAGATCCCTGAGGCAAAAGTCATGATCATTGAAAATGTGATCGACGTCATTTATGAACGCCTCCAAATGGAGTATTTGTTGAAGAAAGAACGCTACAATCGCATGAACAATCTTGCCGATGCGATCTTACAAAACACTCCTAGTAATTTGGCTGAGCTGGATCTTTTGTTAGAAGAAGCGCAACTGGATCGCTACGATTTCTACCAAGGCATTGCCTTTGCTTCCAACAGCTTTAAAGATAAGGAGCGTAAGTCCGTCGTTTTGCACAAGCTACGGGCGTTGAAAACACCCCACGTCTTTTTTGAACACCACAATTATTTGGTGATCCTCTATAATTTCCAATCGATCGCCCATCAGGTGACGAAACAGATGCTGCAGACACATTTTGATGATGCCCTGTTAGCCGATGAACATGGCTGCTTGGTGGTCAGCGAAGTCTTGCGCAAGGAACAGATCAAAGAGATCCTGCCAGAGTGTTTGGATGCGATCCGCTTCAATCGGCAGTTTTATTTGGCGCCGATCATTGCCTATAGCGACTTAGGTATCTTTAGTTCCTTTATCAAGGAGAACCAACTGGAAAAGCTGCAGCAAAGCATTCCCCCGAAGCTGTATCAACTCTCGGAAGAAAATGAAGAGCTGTTCAAAACGCTGTATACCTTTTTTATCACGAATCGCAATTACAAAAATACGGCTGAAACCTTGTTTCTTCATGCCAAAACGATTCGTTATCGGCTAAGCAAAATCGAACAGTTACTAGAGATCGATCTGACAAGTCCGATCCAATTAGTCAATTACGAGATCGGCACCTATTTATTAGAGCTTCAGAAAAGGAGTCAAGCAAAATGAAAAAAGAATGGCAATTGACCACCGGTGCTTCGGTGTCCCTTTATCCTGCTTCGGAGAAATACGTGATTTACTTTCACGGCGGCGGTTTTGTTTATGGAACCCGTCAAGACATTCCCGCATCACTGATCGCACTATTTCAAGAGCAGCAATACAGCATCCTCACAGTCGATTATTTACTGGCGCCCAATTCCTCGTTAGCGGAGATTTTGGCGCTGAACTGGCAAAATTTTCAAGAATTGCAAGCAACTGTGCTTAAAGATAACCCGTTTTGTTTCTGCGGACGCTCAGCTGGCGGTTATTTGATGCTGGCGCTGACCCAGCAATTACTGAAGGAACAACAGAGATTGCCTGAAAAACTGGTCAATTTTTATGGGTATACCGATCTTTCTTTTATTGAAAACAAACGAGTCTTGCAGCAGCCGCTCTTAAGCAAAGAGCAAGTCCCTTCTTTGGATCAAACCGAGATCGTTTGGGATGATCCGCAGTTTCAGCGCTATTTGCCTTATGTTTATTGGGTTCAACAGCAAGAACTCACCACGATCTATGGTCTAACAGCTGAAGCTCTTTCTGACTATGCCATTGATCCTGAGCTGCTTGCTCAATTTCCTCCAATTTTCAGCAGTGCCAGCAGTACCGATGAGGAAGTTCCTTTTCGTTACAGCAAAGGCTTGAAGAAAGTGCCTAAAAGCAAATTTGTCCCTGTCTATGATTTGCCCCACGACTTTTTGAAAAACGTCGAGGAGCCGCAAGTCCAAATGGTGTTTCAGCAGCTCGCCCGTTGGCTCAAACAATAATTTGATACAAGTAAAGTGAAAATAATGTTTTTTTATTTCGACGAGTGCACAGAAAAACTCTGATTGCCTTCGCTTCCTCCTTATCTCAAAAAACGTGTGGTTTAATGAAACTCTTTTAATAAAAAAAGGCTTGATACAGGCTCAATTCAAGAGAGAATGCTATACTAAAGGGGAGTATGTTATAGGAAAGAAGGATGAGGTTTTATGCATTTTGTCGGGATTTTGTGTTTGATCCTAATCACGACGACCCTCTTCTCGCATCTGGCGAGACGGATGGGCGTTCCTGCTGTCATCGGGCAGTTGTTAGCGGGGGTTTTATTAGGAGGCGCAGGACTCAATTGGGTCCATCCAGATATTCTGGTTCATGATTTTTCAGAGATTGGTGTTATTTTGCTGATGTTTTTAGCGGGATTGGAAAGTGATATTTCTTTATTGAAACGCTATTTTCGTCCAGGGATGCTCGTTGCCCTTTTGGGGATCGTGTTCCCTATGCTCTTCGGGTATGCCACGGGGGTCGGTTTTCAAAGCAGTCCCACAGAAGCGTTCTTTTTCGGGATCGTATTAGCTGCCACCTCAGTCAGTATTTCTGTCGAAGTATTGAAAGAGTTGAATGTGGTGAATACGAAAGAAGGGTCGACGATTCTTGGTGCTTCCGTCGTGGATGATATTTTGGTCGTGTTGGTTTTGAGTCTTAGCCTTTCCTTTTTAGGCGGCGAAAGCAGCCAAACAACACCACTGCCGGTCACCTTATTGGTAGAATTGATTTATTTTGTGTTGATTTTTCTATTGGTGAAATGGATCGCTCCGTTCTTATTGGCACTTGCAGAAAAGCTATTTGCAAATTCCGCGGTGATCATCATGTCACTGATCATCTGCTTAGGAATGGCGTATCTTGCTGACCTCGTTGGGTTAAGCTCGGTCATTGGTGCCTTCTTCGCAGGGATCGCTGTCAGTCAAACGAAGGTTCGTGAGGAAGTGGAACACAGTGTCGAAGCATTAGGTTACGCCGTCTTCATTCCGGTGTTCTTTGTCAGCGTTGGCTTAGAAGTTGATTTTTCCCGCTTAAATGAGCAATTATTCTTTATTCTTGCCTTTACCGTGGTCGCGATCTTGACCAAACTGGTCGGCGGCTATGTCGGGGCGAAAATCGCGAAATTCTCGAACAACAGTGCTTGGATGGTGGGAGCTGGAATGATTTCCCGAGGTGAAATGGCATTGATCATTTTGCAGATTGGTCAACAAAACCAATTGATTTCGTCCGCATTGTATTCCCCTTTGGTGATCGTTGTCTTGTTGAGTACCTTGATCTCTCCCCTGATCTTAAAATACTTTACGAAAAAGATTTATTAAGCGATGTAGCAACAGCTAGGCGATACCGATGATTGCGAAAAAAACAGCACGGGTTTTGTAGTGACCGCTCAACGGCCGATTGTTGATCGAACGTTGGGCGGTCGCTTCCTTTCCCGCGCTGTTTTTCTTTATACAGTTATAAAAGCGACAATGCTGCTAGTTACTGGAAACCAATGTTAATTTTCCATGATCGATTTGATACACGTCATCCGCGACGGCATCGATAAACGCTTGATCGTGAGATGTGAACAAAACCATGCCTCGATAGCTGCGAATCAATTGTTCCAAGACGGTGATTGTCGGCAGATCAATAAAGTTCGTCGGTTCATCAAGTATCAAGACATTGGCAGGTTGAGTAAAGATGCGTGCGAGCTCGACCCGTGTCGCTTCTCCGCCGCTTAGCACATTGACTGGCTTCATCACGTCAATCTGGCTAAATCCCAGATTGTGTAAAATACTGCGGACCAGTGGTTCCTGATAGTCTGTTTGAGCCATCAATTCCGTCAAAAGCGGTGTGGTGCTGTTTTTTCGATAGCCCATTTGCTCGTAGACCGCAAAGACGATTTTCGGTGATACATAGATTCCCTCTCCGCCTGCGATGATTTCTTTTAGTAAAGTCGACTTTCCCGAACCGTTCGGACCCACGATAGCGATTTTCTTCCCGGCAGCAAACTGGAAACTGCTGCTGTCTAGCAAACGTTTCGCCCCTCTTTGAATGGTTACTTGCTCCCCACGAATCGGTCGTTTATTATGCAGCTCCACTGCAGGGACTACTGGAAAACAAATCACCTGCTGCCGGGCGACGCCCTTCACTTCTTCCAACTGATCCAAGCGGCTTTCCATGGCTTTGACTGTTTTTTGCAATGACTTTTGCACCGTGTCTTTTTGTTTTGATGACGACAAACGGTCTGGTCGGATGTTCTGCTGTCGCTTTTTTTCAGAAATACGACTGCTCTTGATCGCTTGTTCTTTTTTCTTTTGGATTGCTTGGGTCAACTGCTGTTTTTGTTGCTGATACTGCGCAGCCTCCCAGGCAACACGCTGTGCCGCTTGCTCTTTTTGCTGTCGGTAACTGTCATAATTGCCAGAATACTCGGTGACTTTTCCTTGATCGACTTCCCAGATTTTCGTTGCCAGCTGATTCAATAGATACCGATCATGACTGACCACGATCAGGGTGCCATAATGATACTGCAGTTCATCAATCAAGACTTGAATTCCTTGCTGGTCCAAGTGGGTCGTTGGCTCATCGAGCAAAAGTCCTAACTGATAGGAAGATAACGTTTGTGCCAACCGGTATTTGGTCTCCTCCCCGCCGCTTAGTGTCGCCAATTCATTTGTTGGGATCGAAAAACGACCGAACAGCGCCCAGTCAAGGGCCTCCGTCTTTTCAGTCACCTCAGCGATTTGCGGGAAATAGTGAAACGAATTTTCTTTTTGGATCGTTCCTGAATCAGGATCGACCACTCCCGCAATCAACTTCAGCAAGGTAGACTTGCCTTGCCCGTTTGCTCCCACGATCCCGATACGATCCGTTTGATAGGCGCTCAGTTCTTCAATGTTCAGTACTTCTTTGGACCCATAATTTTTGATTAGATTGTTTATTTTTACACTTAATTGTTCCATCAGTCTGTCCTTCCCGTCTAGGAAAACGCAAGCACAAAAAAAGGGCATAGCCTACCGCTATACCCTGATTTTAATAAGAAATTGGAAAAAAGAGGACACTCATCCCTTGAAATCACGATTGCCTAGACTTTTGAAATAGATTTAAATTAGCTATTCAAAAGGTCAATCCACAATTTCATCGATGCTGTCATGTTTTTTCCTCCTCTTTTTGTCGTAGTTGTCTATTGAATGACGAGCGGAAAATCAGCCGATACTGTTTACCGTTTACGGTATTTCAGGAAGCTTCTTTCGTCTATCAACGAATCAATCGTAGCACGTTTTCAAAAAAGAGTAAAGTTTCATCACAAGAATGATTGGTCTTATACGCCATCGGTGATTTTTTCTGCTAATTTGACCGAGGCTTTTTCACCATTGAAGACTGCATGATCCAGTTCTCCTTCATCATGAGCAACGATCAACGCCACTGTGACGTCAGGGTCAACATTCAAGAGGGTCCGAAACATCCCAGAAAACCAATCGATCCCAGCCAGTAAGGCGATGCTTTCATTAGGCAGTCCTAACATAGGTAAAACCGTAGCCAGTGTGACTAATCCGCCGCCTGGAACGACGATCGTTCCCAAGCATGCCAACGAGGACAACAAGACCACTTGCAAAAGATCCCCCCAGCTCAATTGGATCTGGTAAGCCTGAGCAACGGTTACGATTGCCAGGGCTAAAAATAAGGAGAGCCCATTGCTATTTAAGGTCATGCCCAGAGGCATCACGAGCTTATTGATTCGATCACTGATCCCAAATCGTTCTTTGCCATCTTCGATTTGAAACGGCAATGAAACAGCAGAGGAGGTGGTCGTAAAGGAAACCACCGAGAGGCGCCACATGTTCTTTATCAAACGAAACAAGGAAACTTTGCAATAGAGCGACGTCAAGAGAAACCAAAGAAACAAAAAGAGCAAAGATGCTGCTGCTAACGTCAATAAAAAACTGGCTAACATTCCCAACACGCGAATACCGGTATCTTCTACTAAGGAAGCAACTAGGCCGAAAATTCCGATCGGCGCCAACTTCATGATCATGCTGACCATTTTTAACAAAATATGATTAAAACTACCGATCATATCTAGAAACAGCTGATTCTTTTTTTCATGCTTGATCAAGCTCAAGGCAAGGCCAAAGAAGAGCGAAAAAATAATCACTTGGATCATATTCTGCTCCACCATGGCTTGAATAATGTTCAGTGGAACAAAGTTTAAGATGACTTCTTCCATGCTGCTGGTACTTAATGCGGTTTCTGTACTTTGCAGCAGGGACTGATCAAGGCCTGCGCCAGGCTTGAGGATCAAGGCGAACAAGAGACCGAAAATAGCGGCGACGAGGGTCGATCCAGTAAACCAGAGGAAGACTTTCCCGCCGATCCCACCTAATTCTTTTGGATCAAGTCCCCCCACCGCTTCAATCACCGAGCCCATGACCAGTACGACCACAGACATTTGAATCAGTCGCAAGAAGAAGTCCCCGACTAGCTGCATTTGATCACCTAACCCGGGAAAGGAAACGCCCCAAAAAATCCCCAATACCGTTGCAATCATGATTTGGTTGGTCAAACTGATTTTTAAGGATCGTTTTTTCATCTGTTGTGCCTCACTTTTCTACTTGGCTGTTTTCTTAGAGTTTACAGTCAAGAATAAGAATGTACCACCGATCAACAAAATAATTGCGATATAAAAGCCCATTACTTTTGACCCTGTTGCATCCGAGATCGATCCGGTCAATGTTGGTGCGATAACGGAAGACATCATGCCGAAAAAGTTGAAGACCCCTAATGTCGTACCGACCCCAACTTTGGGTGCATTTTCCCCTAGCCAAGAAATGATGATTGGTTCAACCGCTAATTTCCCAAGGAACCCGTACAAGATCAACGCGATCATTAAGAAGGTCGAATTTGTCGCTTGCACCGTTACTAATAACATCAACGCCGCCAACACTTCTAAAATAACGATAAAAGTTACTTTTTTGTGCATATATTTGTCTGCCAAGCGGCTAAAGAATAATGCCCCAGGAATGGAAGCAAATGCTACCAATGAAGAAGAGAATCCGATCGCGACTCCTTGGAAGCCTCGTTCTGTTCCTAAGAAGTTTGGTAGCCAAGTAACCGTCATATAGTAGGCATAACACGTCGCAAAATATAACACATAAGTAAAGAGCATCCGCAGGGAGAACAAGGTCGAAAGGGAAACTTTTTCTTTCGGCTGATCCGTTGTTTCTTCTTCAGCTGCTGCTTGGCTCTCCAAGAAAGCCACGTCTTCTTTGTTGCTGCGGATCACCAATGCAAAAGCGATCGTCATACAAACGATCAAGAAAGCGGATAAATACATCATTGTTTGCCAAGGCATGTTCATCTGAATAACGATAAAGCTTGATAAGATCATCCCAAACCCTGAACCAACGGCAGAACCACTATTGACGATCGCTGTTGAGAAGCTCTTCTTTTCTTTCGGAATGTTCTGTGAGGTCAAAGAATACGCGGAACCATAAAATGACCCACAGCCGATCCCTGCTAAAAAGCTACCGGTATAGATCATGGAGATTGAAGAGGCTTGTGAAATCAGTAAAGCTGCCAGTGCAAATACCACGAATCCTGGAAGCAGAACTGTTTTCTTCCCAATCTTATCCACCAAAAAGCCGGCCGGGATCTGCATGATTACATAGCCGAAAAAGTAAAAGCTGGCAATCGATCCTAATGCTGTATCAGAAATATTGCCGCCAAGTGACTCATTGATTTGCGGATAGACTGGCGATAACGCAGCACGATAAATCCAGATAGTGACCCAGCCTGAACACATTAAGATAATAATTTGTTTCCAGTAGGCAAGCCCACCACGTTCTTTATTGATTTCCATTTTTTTCCCTCCATCAGTTACACAAGTAAAGTTTGTGAAGCACGCCAACGAAAGCGCTTTAAGATAGTCTTAGTGTACGTTTTTTTGCCGACGATTGCATTTGTCATTTTTCACAAAGCGCTTTCATTCGTTGTGCATTTGTGCTAAAAATTTAAGTCGTTTTTTGGTAGTAATTTAACGCAGCGATGAGCGCTTTGCCAGCAGAAATTGGTGCTTGCTGGTACAATAGTGCCCCTTCTAACGCGGCTAGGACATGTAAAATATTTTCTTTGCGGCTGCTGTAGCCCATATTTCCAATCCGCCAGATTTTTCCTTTTAGATCACCAAATGAACTAGCAATCTCTACACCAAAGGAGTGAAGCATCTCTTCTCGGACAGCTTCGCCATCAACACCTTCTGGAATAAAGATAGGGGTAACTGTCGGCATTTTGGTTGCTTTTTCGCCATAAATCGACAGCCCCATTGCTTCCAGTCCAGCGACCAACGCGCCTTCATTCGTCAATTGACGTTGATAGGCTGCATCGAGGCCTTCGTTTAGCAGTATCCGTAATCCTTCATGAAGCGCATAGATCATACTCGTCGCTTCTGTGTGATGGTTGATTCGTTCAGTGTTCCAGTAGCGTTGCAGTTGACTCAAATCCAAGTAATTGCTCATAATGTGCCGCTTGTTTCGATCCGTTTTACTCAAGCCTAATTCTTTTTGGTAACGAGCATTAAGGACGGCTTCGACGCGCTCGTTGTAGGTCACTAATGAAAGACCAGACGGCACACTTAAACACTTCTGTGTACCGGCAATCGCTAAATCGACACACCAATCATCGACTGACAGGACCACGCCACCATAAGTCGCCACCATGTCAACGACAAAGAAAATATCTTTTGCGCGACAATACTGCCCGATTTCTGCTAACGGCTGCATTTGCCCATTGGCGGTTTCCCCGTGGACCATCGCCACGATCTTGGGTTGAAATGCGTCGATTTCTTTGATGACCTCTGCGGGTGCAAAAGGAGCCGTCCATTCTTTTTCTACATATTTGACTTGCGCTTGGGCACGTTCACAGATTTCTCCAAGTAAGAAAGCAAAGCGCCCATAGGCGGGGATCAAGACTTTGTCCCCTGGTTCGATCAAAGCGATCAGCGCCGCTTCTAAACCAGCTCGGGAAGTCCCATCAATGGCAAATGCCTCTTTGTTTTTGGTTCCAAACGGTTGTTTGATCATTTCTTTGACCTCATCCATGATCGCCAAAAAATTCGGATCAAACTGTCCCAAAATACGATTGGTCATTGCTTGAAGAACAGCTGGATGGGCTTCTACAGGCCCAGGTGTCATGATCGTACGTTGTGCGATCGTTAACTCTTTATACATCTTTTCCCCTCATTTCTCTTTTTGATTTCACTGTCCAACGCCTTGTCAACGTTTCCAAGTTTGTTGTACAATAAAGCTAAAAAAGGACATGTTTTTGTTTGTTTTGTTCAATTCTAAAAGGAGTTTCTCTATGAAGTTAGTTGCTGAATTGCTTGCTATACCACGCTTTTCCAATTTGCGTTTGTTGACAGATCCCATTACCGCGGAAATTCCCGTCGACAGTATCGAAATCACTGAGACCCCTGATATCGCCCACTATATTCCTGAGCATACCTTTATCTTAAGCACGGCGATGGTTTATAAAGATAATCAAGGAGCACTGCTTGAACTGATCGATTCCCTCGTAGCCAAAAATGCCGCTGGATTAGGCATCAAGATCGGTCGTTTTTTGGATGTCATCGATCCTGAAGTCATCGCCTACGCCGATAGTTTAGGTTTCCCCATCGTAGAAGTACCTGCCACGATGCCGCTGGGCCGTTTGATGCACCAGCTTTTGAATTTACTATGGAACACCAAAACCGAGCAGCTGAGTTATGCCTTAGATATCCAAAAACGGTTCTCTGCTTCCTTGATGAAGGATGTCAGCATCGCTCGCTTTATCGCTGATTTTGGCCAAATGGTCAATACACCGATCATTTTGTTGAATCCTTTTAAACAAGTGATTGCCCACTCCAAGCATTTCACCCGCATGTCAAAACCCGCGGAGTACTACATCCATCAATTAGGACAAACGAAAGGGGTTTTTACTGGTGAAAAAAGCGGGGCGATCCCTATCAAAGATCTTCATGAAAAAACGTCACAAATTTCTTATTATGCTATTGAAACCTCCACTTATTTCCCCCATTATTTAGTCATTTTGAATCCTGAGGCGATTCCTTATCCTGTCTCGGATTTTGCGCTGGAACAAGCAGCCTTGGTCTTGTCGTTTATGCTTTACAAGAACCAAAAAGTGCAAGAATCTTTTGAAGATTTAAAAAGTGACTTTTTAACACGAATGATCGAATACCAGCAATCGACCAAGCAAGAACAAAAGGATTGGTTAGATCTCGGAAAAACTTACGGGTTAGTCAAAGCCCGCCATTATCGTGTCATCTATGGTGCCTGTGAACCAACCAAAGAAACCAAAGGCAAAGACAAATACTTAAAAGAAGAAAGTGACCTGGTCTATCAGTGGTTTAGTGAACAACTGCCTTATCGCATCAAAGATGTTTGTCTCTTTCGCTTAAAGGGCAGCAATCACTTTGCGATTTTCGTGCAGCACAAGTGTGATGCCTTAGAAGACCATTTGATCGAGACCGCCAATGCTTTGACCAATCGGTTGCCATTTCGAATGGCCTTTGGTGTAGGGAGTGTCTGTGAAAGTATCAATGATTTAGCCAGCTCCTACATCGAAGCAAAGACTGCTTATGAAGAACGAAGAGGCCAACATGATTCGTCCATCGTCTCTTTCTACCATCAACGGGGAATGCGGAGTCTATTTGAAAAAATGAGTCCTGAAGATATCCATTATTTCTGCCGTACGATTCTTAAAGAATTGGCGTTTCCGCAAGAAGATGCCACCATTGAATTGCGTAAAACCTTACGGGCTTACTTGGATTATCAATGTGAGATCACCCGCACCGCTAAAGCCTTGTTCGTTCATCGCAACACGATCAAATACCGCATCGAACAGTGTCAAAAGCTGCTAGGAAAAAACGTGCATGATCCTAGCATCAGCCTGGATCTGCGTTTAGCCCTTGAGCTGTCGGAAGAAGGCGACTAATAGGCGAATCAAGCAGTTGGATCGCTGGTGTTACCCAGCGATCCTTGTGCCTGCTTCACCTAACAATGCTAAGTCCGCTTCTTCCAATGAGCAGATGATTGCTGTCTTTCCTTGTTTGGCAAACGCAATCGCCGCTTCCATTTTCGGCCCCATACTACCTTCTGCAAAATGCCCCGCATCAAAATATGCTTGCGCTTCACTTACGGATAAGCCCGTTAATTTTTCTTGCTCCGGTGTTCCGTATTTGATATAAACGTTGTTGACGTCGGTCAGCATCATAAATACATCGGCATCCACTTGTTCTGCCAGTTTTTTCCCAGTTCGATCTTTATCGATGACTGCTTCGATCCCTTTCAAGCCTTCCGCTTGTTTTACGACTGGAATCCCTCCGCCACCACCCGCGATCACGATGGTATTTTGATTCAATAAATGAACCATTGATTCCACGCCGTGGATCGTCACAGGTTGTGGAGATGGCACGACGCGACGGTACCCACGTCCAGCATCTTCTTCCATCACCCAATGTTTTTCCTCAGCCATCTTTTTTGCTTCTTCTTCTGAGTAGAACAAACCGATTGGCTTCGTTGGCTTTTCAAACGCGGGATCATCCGCTGCCACTTCCACTTGGGTCAATAAGGTCACGACATTGCTGGTCAATTCTTCTTGCTCAATTTTATTTTTGATGCTTTGCTCCATTAAATAACCGATAAAGCCTTGTGACTCTGCATTGCAGACATCCAGTGGAAAAGGCGGCACGACTTCTTTGGCTTCTTCATTTTGTCGTAAAATATTGCCGACTTGCGGACCATTGCCGTGCGTCACGACGATTTGATGGTCAAGCTTCTCGATTTTAGCGATCTGTTCTGCACTTAACTGGATATTTGCAAGCTGTGTCTCAACGGTCGCTGGTTGATTCGGTTTTAAAATTGCATTGCCCCCTAGAGCGATGACCACTCGTTTTGCCATATGAATTCCTCATTTCTATTGTTTTGAAATTGATCGATACTGCGAGCAAACCCTGCCAAAAAGTCAGCCCCCGAAGTATGACCGATCGTTAGTATCTCTTTGATTACTTGGGAAAAAGCCGCTGAATCGGTACACCTGGTCAAGGATAATGCCGATTGATTGAATGCGCCTGTCAACGCATGCAGAAGATAATGTTTACTGACGTCAGTCGTTAAATCATTGACTGTCAACAGCCTTCTTTGTAGATAAGCCACCAAGCGGGTATCTTCTTGCCCCATCACTCGGCGAGCCAGCAAATGACCAACTAGCATATCATCGCCTGTGGGGGTCAATCCGACACCCCGTCCGACTAAATAAGCGACTGCTTGCCGTTGTTCCTTAAATGAAGGCGTGCATAGCTGATCGATTGCGTCATAAAACGGATGATTGCTGCGAATGGTTGCTGAAACAGCTTCTTGAATCCCCGTCTTTTCCGTGACGTTTTGAAGGATTGACCAAAACAGTTCTCGATCAAATGGGACTGTGCCAGCCGGAACGGTCGTTGTAAATTTGGCTGCCTTTTGAAAAGACAGACGATGATGCGGAAAATGGATCACCCGTTGCTGAACCAAAAGAGTGGTACCAGCAACTAAGCCTGTCGCCAACGCTGCATAATCGTCGGCAGCTAAAATCATCCCCTTGGGCACGCGAGCCGCTTGTTTGGAGACACAGATCAGCTGATCCTGACGAGGATCTTGCAGATTGAAACTATGCTGAAACACACTGTGAACGAGCCAGTTGCCATTGATAAATGCGGGTTCAAATAAAGCTTGGTCGATCCATTTTGCCTGTATCATCGCTCGATTGCTCCTTTTTCACGTTTTCAGTCCCTGATTTATTCTTCAAATCCTAATTTTTTTGCATAAGCCAAGACAGCTTTTTCAAAGCAATCCATTGGTGGTGTCACTGTCCCGGCACCAATTTGTCCTCGTCCAGCTTGTTTGTTGGCGATCCCTGTATTGATCACCGGTAAGATCCCTGTTTCCACGACTTTACGAGCATCGATCCCTAAACAGATCCCTTTGAAGTCCCATGTAGGAACGGGAAAATTCGGATTGGTATCAATGGAGATCTCTAACATCTCATTGCTGGTTTTCAACGCATCGTGAAATCCACCAGAACCAACGAAGCGTGTCACAGCTGGGGCAGCAATCATTGCCATTCCCCCAACACCAAAGGTTTCCGTAATGGCACTGTCGCCCATATCTGGAGAGGCATCTTCTTCACTGAATCCTGAGAAATACAGCCCTTTTGGTGTATTGACAGGTCCAGTAAACCACTCATCTCCCATGCCAGAAATACGGATACCGAATTCATGCCCGTTGCGACACATTGCGGTCACAACCGTGCCTTCTTCAATCGTCCGGGCGCCATCAAGCACCGCTTTTGAAGAAGCCATCATGATATTCAAGAAGAACTGATCCGTGTCTGCTAGAAACTGAATGACTTCTGGTTTTTCTTTTTCAAATCCTTCCAGAGTAACGATCGCTGGTGCTACTTCTTTTAAGAACGCCAACGAAGCAGCGATATTCCGTTGATGGAACTCATCCCCCATGGCGATTGCTTTTGCGACTAAAACATTGATGTTCAAGCCATCGGGTTTTGTTTGTAGTGCAGCACTTAAAACTGGTGCTAACGTATTTTTCATCCAATGCAAGCGATCAATGACTTCTTGAGAATAGGCGCCAAATCGTAAAACTGCCCCGATCCCTTCGTTCATCGTACAATACGCTCGGTTACCATCGGTTTTGTTTTCCACTACGAGCACTGGCATATTGGCAGAGGTGATGCCCCCCATTGGGCCAACCGCTTGCACGTGGTGACAAGGAATCAGTTGAACTTCCCCAGATGCTAATAAATGACGTACCTCTTCTTCCGTTTCGCCCCAGCCTTCAAAAAGCCCCGCACCAACACAAGCACCTTGAATCGGATCGATCATCTGATCGTAGCGGATCGGTGGTCCTGCATGCAATAGGACTTTTCCTTCACCTAATTCTGGAATGACACTGACTGCTGGAACGACATCCAACAAAAAAGGCGAACCGGCAACGATCTTGGCAATAACGGCTTGGTTTGCTTCTTCAATAGTTTCGTACACGATAACTTCCTCCTACTCTGATAGTGACACTTGTGCTAAGAAACGTAAGGCTTTTTGTAACGTTACGTTTCCACCAGCAATTGGCTGCCAGTCATATTGAACGACTTGACCGTGATGCGCCTGGATCGCTTCCGCAAAGCTACGCAATCCTACATTGATGAACGCGTCATTCGCCAACAATTCACGGCTCTTTTCAGATGGCTCTGGCAACGCATCGGCAGTTGTCACTGCTTTTGGCAACAGCTTACGACTAATTGGTGAAAAAGGGTGACCGAGCATTGCTAAAGCTTGTTTGACTGCTTGGGCATTGCTTTGACACAAAATCACGCCAGCTGCGGTTAAAATCTCTGCTTGCTCGTTGCTGTCTTGGGGGTCTAAATCAGTTCCGACGATCGTAGCGATCACCGCTAACTCCCGGCCAGCTGCTTGCGCTGCTTCCTTCAACGATTTGATGGTCGGTGCCAATTCACTCGCCATATCTTGATGAGAGCCATACCCTAAAACGATATCTAACAAAATCACTGCCGTTTCAGGATCTTCTCCGGCTTGCTTCAACAGTTCGATCCGCTTTGTTGGGTCGATCATCGGATGGGGCTTGCCTTGCGTATAGATGTCATCACCTAAATCGATGATCTCATGGCCAGCTGCTTTTAAGATGTACCCTTCTTGATGGGCATCTTCTTGTTCTAGATTTAATCCTGCTTTGACTAGCATCGCTGCTTCGTACGCCAATGTTCCGCCAGAATAATAAGCTTTGATTTTTTGCTGTTCAGGTCCAAAAGCGGCAGCTACCGTTTCCTCTTTTACTGGCTCTAATCCAATCTGTTCTTGACGTAGCAGCTGCACAGCTAATTGTGCCGCTTCTTCCAGTGTGTAGGCTCGGTAAAGATTTTCTTCGTGATCCGTTGGTTCTTCCCCAAGAAAAATCGTGACTGCAGGTTTTGTTCCTCTTCTTAATAATGCCAATACTTCATCGCGGACACGTGGTGCAGGTGGTTTGGAGATCACCACGATCACCTCCGTATCAGGATCATGTTCCAAGGCAAGAATGCTGTCTTTCATGGTAATCCCACCGACTTCTTCTTTGAGATCTCGTCCACCGGTTCCGATGGCTTGTGTCACACCAGCACCCAATTTATGAATGATGGTGGTGACTTCTTGGATACCCGTACCCGAAGCGCCGACAACACCGATTTTCCCTTTACGGACGGCATTCGTGAAGGCTACTGGTATCCCATTGAGAATCCCTGTGCCACAATCTGGTCCCATTAAAAGAAGTCCTTGTTCATGAGCCATTTTCTTTAGTCGAACTTCCTCTTCCAATGAAACATTATCACTGAAACAAAAAACATGTTTGCCTGCTGCTAATGCGGTTTCAATTTCTGGTGCTGCCATAGTACCAGGAATCGATAAGACAGCGACCTTCGCATCTTTTCCAAGATCTAAGGCTTTTTCCCAAGTTTTGACGCTTTGGGTTTCTTCTCCTGCGCTATTGCTTTGGTCCGATAAGAAGGCATCGATTTCTGACAGGACTGTTTCGATGATTTCTTCCTCTTCAATGTCTAAAACGAGCACCATATCGTTGGATGTCGCATTGCTCATCTCCTCGGTATAAAGACCACCTGTCTTGAAGATATCCTTATTGGCAGGTGTACCCATCATGACCGAAGCGTTGTTGATCCCTTCGATCGTCAGTAAACGATTGGTCAAAAGCATTAAAACAATGGAATCTTGGTAATTGTTTTTTTGAATAATAGTGTGTAACATGGGTCTCCTCACTTTCCTGTTGCTGTCTGTGCAAAGGCATCTGACCCAGAATACTGGTCAAAATGAACCGTGTCGCTAATGAGATAGCGATAAATGTTCTTTTCGATAGGAATGCCTTCTGCCATATATTTTTCGTAGGTTAGTTGATTGATCTCGCCTGGATAATAGACTTGCTGGAACTGTTCAGCAGCCGGTATGGCGTGCAGCTCTTCGATCATCGTTTCGACTGACTCTTTAAATGTCTCTAAATCTGTAAATCGTTGCGGATCGATCAGCAAAATAAACTGCCCTAAGTCGCGACCTTTCGTCAGATCGTTGTACATAGAGGAAACATGCTTGCCAAAAGGCAGCCCAAGGAGCATTCCAGACAAGATATCCACCATCATCATCAACCCAAAGCCTTTTGGTCCTGAGATTGGCAATAACCCATGAACATGATGCGGATTTGTCGTTGGCTTGCCATGGGCATCAACGGCCCATGTTGCTGGAATCTCTTTATCTTTGGAACGAGCATCTAAAATTTTGCCCCACGCTTGGACCGTCGTTGCCATATCAAAAATTACCGGCGCACCATGCTTTCGCGGTGCCGCAAAGGCAATCGGATTGGTACCAAAATAATTTTCTTTGCCGCCAAAAGGAACCACCATTGAATCCGATTGGCACATAGATAATGCAATCAAGTCAGCTTCTGCGGCTTTTTTGACATAATAGGATAGTGCCCCACTATGACTCGTTTTCCGCACACCAACCGCCGCGATCCCAGAACGTTTGGCCATCTCAATGGCATGCTTTGTCGCTTCTAATACGACGACCTGCCCTGCGCCATTTTGACCGTGAACGATCCCGCTGCTCGGTCCAGTCTCTTCAAACGTGATCTGCGGGGTGCGATTCATCCCGCCTTTAGCGATCCGCTCTGCGTAATAGTCTACCCGCACAGCCCCGTGAGAGTGGATCCCGCTGGCATCGGCAAAGACCAAATGCTCTGCAACGATGGCTGCGTGCTCTTCAGACAAACCAGCAGCCGCTAATTTGTTTTGGATCAATTGCTGTAACTCTTGTGACTGTACAATAACCGTTTCTTCCATCTTCTAAACTCCTTTAAATTTCCGGATCGCGGTTGCAATCTTTGGAATAAATATAGGTCAATGGTTCGTCACGACCAACGCCATAGGCCGCTTGCTGTACATAGGCACTCATGAAAATGTAGTCGCCTTTTTCCACTGGGAACCACTCATTATCTAAGTTATACATCCCTTTACCTGACAGTAAGTACGCTCCATGTTCTTGGTAGTGGGTCTCAATGTAGCCATGACTTGCCCCTGGTTCAAAGGAAAGGATATGGATATTCATGTCAAAGCCCAGCTCTTTGGGCAGGAAATCCCAAAGTAGGACGTCTGCCATCCCTTCGTATTGGATCGGTGTCAACTCTGAGAGATTCCCCACTACTTTGTAGGCTTGGTGATTTTCAAGTGGTTGGTAACGTTTCTTATACAAGAACACTTCTGTCGCTTCTTCTTGGAGATTTTTCATATACAGTTTTTCTCCAGCAGGCAGATAGATATAGCCTCCGTCCGTCAATGTATGGGTTTCTTTGCCATCACTCACTTCCAGTTTGCCCGAGATGACATACAAGAAACTCTCGATCTCTGGACCGCCGAAGCCCAATTGGTTGGCGCCATCTTTTTTGAATGAAATGATGTAATCGACAAAAGACGCCCCTAATTTTGGTGTGCCGAGTATCGAACATTCACAGTTTTCGAATCCCGGAATGACATTATTCACTAGCCCGTCATGCGGCAAGATCGCAAAATTATTTTTTCTAATGACTGCACGTGATTGCAGCAATCCATCTAAATAGCCCGTATTATTATTTTTGTATCCCATGTGTGTCCCTGCTTTCTATTCTTTGTATGCTAGCTCGTAAAGGGAAGCTGCTAAAACTTCTACCCCAGCTGTTAAATCTTCGATAGTCGTTGCTTCGGCGGGGTTGTGGCTAATCCCATCAATACTTGGTACAAACAGCATCGCCGTTGGAAAATGTGGTGCAATGATTTGGGAATCATGCCCCGCCCCACTATGCATGACTTTGTAGCGTTTGCCAGTTTGCTTCACCGCTTGTTCCACCGTGGCAACGATCGTCTCGTCCATCGGCACAGGGCGTTCATCCATCCATAGATCCATCTCCACTGTCAGGTCGTGCTCTTTGGCGATCGCTTGAATGATCTGTTCTGCTTCAGCAGTAAAGGCATCCAATAGCTGCCCATCGGTATGGCGACAATCCATCGTAAACAACACTTCACCAGGAACCACGTTGACCGTATTCGGTTTTGGCTCAACTTTACCGAATGTCACTACTAATGGATCCCCAAGCTCTAAGCCACGGTCGATCACTGCGGCACACATTTTGGCAAAACCATACACAGCATCTTGGCGATAGCCCATCGGTGTGGTTCCTGCATGATTGGCTTGTCCTTTTAAGACAAAGGTGTAGCGCTTTTGACCAGCGATACTATTGACGACACCGATCTGCAAATTTTCTTTTTCTAAAACACTGCCTTGTTCGATATGGATTTCCACGAAGGCTTTGATGTCTGATCGAACCGGTTCTTGTGGGTCGCGAAAATCAAAGCCTTGGCGTTGCATCTCTGCCACGAAGCGATTGCCTTCAAAATCTGCGATCGCTTCAACATCGGCTTTTTTGGCCTCTCCGACAAAGTTTTTACTTCCCCAAAAAACGGTTGGAAAACGACTGCCTTCTTCTTCTGCCATTGAGATGACTTCCAAGGAGCGTAAAGGTTGCCCATAGGTCTCTTTTAAATACTTGATCGCTAAAGCAGCAGCAACGACCCCGTATTGACCGTCTAATGTGCCACCGTTAACGACGGTATCGATATGTGACCCTGAAAGAATCGTTTCTTCTGGATACTGGCTGCCTTCCATTCTGCCGAAGAGATTGCCGACTGCATCATAGGACGTCGTTAAGCCAGTTTCTTTTAATTGTTTTTCTACAAATGATTGCGCTTCTTTCCATGAATCGGTATAAAGCAGTCTAGTCATTCCTCCAGTTGGATCACTCCCAATCTGAGATAGTGCATCGATCATTGCCGCTACTTCTTTTTTCAACTCCATTGTTCTGCCTCCTTTGATTTATACGGTTATTGTAAGCGTGTTACTGAAGGACATCATTGTTCACTTTCGACAAAACCGTTTCTATTTTTAGTCATAACGCTGTTTTTTAAACCGCTTCCTTCTCCTATACTCTTCCTTATACTATCGAAGAAGAGAAAGGAAGAAAACAATGGTTTATCCTAAAAATGCCTTTGCGCAAACAGAAAAAATCCAATTTGACACCTACGGCACTTTGCCGTTAGAAGTGACGATCCTAAAAGCAGCGCAGCCTCGGATCAGCCTTTTGTATTTTCATGGTGGTGGCTTCCTCTATGGTCAGCGAGAAGACCTTCCGCAGGATTATATCCACCAATTGCTGGCTGCCGGTGTTAGCCTTTATCTCTTTGATTATCCACTGGCTCCCGAAGTAGCGCTACACGATATCTGCCTTCATGCAAACAAGGCAGTGGAGTGGTTTTTGGCCGAAGGCTGGCAGTTCAGCGGCGTTGGTGCAAATGAGTACATTCTATTCGGTCGCTCCGCCGGCGGTTTTTTAGCGACCTTACTGACCGCACGCACAAAGCATCCGGAGCAAAAAGGCTTGATCCGATTTTACGGATACCAAGAGTTGTTTTATAAAGAATTTTTGCAGCCGTCACGCTTTTACACGCAATTTCCGAAAGTCCCGCCACTCGACGCCGAAGCTATGATCGAAAGCCAACCAATCACCCACGGCACGCTAGAAAAACGATTTCCTTTGTACCTTTCCGCCCGTCAATATGGCAACTGGCAGCGTTATTTAGGGAATCGGGAACAGCTAGCAGCCTTGGCGATCCCTGCTGCCGCTTACCAAGACTTTCCTCCATGTTTTGTCGTTCATTGCAAAAAAGATCCAGACGTTCCCTTCAGCGCCTCCGAAGCTTTCGCTGCACAAGTCCCCCGTGCCAAAACACTTTGGCTCGACTTAGAACAGCATGACTTTGATCGGACACCAAATGCGAGCGCTGATGAGTGCTATCGAGAGATGATTGGGTGGCTGACTAACCAATTCTGAAACTCTCAGCTCTTGATAGGTGATGATTTTGAAGCGATCGGTACGCTGTGATCTTGCGTACAGCAAAAAAGTGACCATTAGAGAACCAACTCTAATGATCACTTTTTTTGATTTGATTACTAGTATATGGGCACAACGATTTCTTAAAAAATCTAACGCTTTGCCTCGCAATTTTACTGAAGTCTTCAGAATAAAACAGCGAGATGATCTTCTCAAAAGAAAGGATCATCACGCTGTTAAAATAGCAACTGATCAGCAGATCGTTGTTAAGGGAAACTTGCAGAAGTATCTTTCATTTCTTCGAATTTCGTACCTTTAACAAGATTACATCAACGAACGATAAAGCTCAATAATCTCTTCTAAAGTCGTATCCCGCGGGTTGCCTGGTGTGCAGACATCATTCAAGGCATCTTTGGCGATGGATGGGATATCTTCTTCTTTGACGCCTAATTCAGAAATGGTCGCTGGAATACCCACATCTGTGCTTAACTGATCGATTGCTTGGCAAGCAGCATCTCGGACGTCTTCAAGTGACATCGTTTCTGCCCCTTCAATGCCTAAAACGATCGCGATCTCACGGTATTTTTCACCCGTAAAGTCTTTGTTGTATTTCATGATGGTTGGCAACAAGGACGCGCACGCTACTCCGTGAGGAATGTTGTACCAAGCGGATAATGGATGGGCCATGCCGTGGACTAAGCCCAAGCCGACGTTTGAAAAGCCCATACCGGCAATGTATTGTCCTAACGCCATCGCTTCTCGTCCTGCTTGATCGCCATTCACGGAATCTCTCAATGAGCGGCCGATGATCTCAATTGCTTTGATGTGCAGCATATCAGTCATTTCCCAAGCGCCTTTGGTGATGAAGCCTTCGATGGCGTGGGTCATGGCATCCATTCCCGTTGCGGCTGCCAAGCTCTTAGGCATCCCCATCATCATATCGCTGTCCACAAAGGCTACCAGAGGAATATCGTGAGGATCTACACAAACAAATTTCCGATGATTGTCTTCATCTGTAATCACATAGTTGATCGTTACTTCGGCTGCAGTCCCAGAAGTTGTCGGTACCGCTAAAATCGGCAAGCATGGATGTTTCGTGTCTGCCACGCCTTCCAAACTAATCACATCGGAAAATTCAGGATTCGTAGCAATGATCGCGATCGCTTTTGCCGTATCGATCGGTGAACCACCGCCAATCGCAATGATACAATCGGCTTGGGCTTCTTTGACAAACGCTAAGCCGTCTTTGACATTTTGGATCGTTGGGTTCGGCACGATCCCATCATATAACGCATAATCGACACCTGCTTCATCCAATAATTTCGTCACTTTGGTCGCAACTTCAAATTTCACCAAATCTTTGTCGGTGATCACTGCCGCTTTTTTAAACCCTCGTGCCTTGAATTCGGTCGGTACGTTCTCGATCGCTCCTTTTCCAAAATACGATGTTTCATTCAAAATCATTCTATTTGCCATTCTTCCTACCTCCATTTGTTTGTTTATTCACAATATAGTTTAAATAGAAAAGACTGAAAGCCTTTTCTATTCTTCTACCATTGATTATACCTCAAGATAGCCTGCTCGGGGAGTGACTTTGAAAGCGTCAGCCAGTTTTTTCAGATTTTCATCTGTAATGGTTTGTAAAATTGGGCCTTGCGCTTTGACATAGGTGTACACTTCCGCAGCTTTCTCTGCCGTTTCAATCAAGCCAAAGACTTCGTCCATATCTTTGCCAGCGCCATAGATGCCATGTTGTGGCCAAAGAACCAAACGGGTCTCTTTCATTTTAGCAGCCGTTGCTTCGCCGATCTCATTCGTTCCTGGGACCATCCAAGGAATGATGGAGACGCCTTCTGGGAAGACCACCAAGCACTCCGTACACATTTGCCACAAGGTCCGCGTGAAACTGCGTTCATCCAACTCATGGGTAAAACTCATGGCTAAAAGATGAGATGCGTGGTTATGCATGATGATTCGGTTTTCTGGATCGACCGACAAGCGTGCGATATGACTCATGAAATGACTTGGCAGTTCACTCGTTGGCACCGCACCATTTTCCAAGCCCCAAAGCAATTCCAATGTTTGCCCATCTTCTTTGACTCGGATCACACCAAGGTTTTCCGCTGGATGTGCCGCTACATTTTTAAAGTATTTTCCTGAACCTGTCACGATAAAGTACTTGCCAGCTAGTGCCGTGGCATCAAAAATCATGGGAATTTCCCGCAAGACGCTTTGCGGATCGATGAAAGGCAAGATCTCTTCTTCTGTTAATAAGTAAGAAATATTGCCGCCGTTGCGCTCATCCCACCCTAAACGGTAAAGATTTGCTGTCGTTTCCATCATTTCTTGTACAAAATTCGCTTGTAAAATATCAATCTTTTTCATCGTTCTCCTACTTTCTGGCTTTTAAGACGGTTTCTTCATAGGCTTTCACTTCTGATAGCCAATCCAGACCTGCTGGTACCCCTTGGCTTTCACAGAAGTAATTCCAAACATCTGCATACGGATAGTCTTTTAATTCTTCCGTCATGGCTAAACGAGTGGTGAAATCACCTGACAATTCGATTGCTTTTAGTTCTTCAATCGGTTCTAGCATCGCTTTTAGCAACGCTTTTTGAGTATTGCGCGTCCCGATCACCCACGCAGCGACCCGATTGATCGTCGCATCAAAGAAATCTAACCCAATGTTGGTTTTTGGCAATAAGTCATTGCGAACCAATTCGCGGCCAATCTCTTGCAATTCATCGTCCATGATCACGACATGATCACTATCCCAGCGTACAGGACGGCTGACATGCAGCAAAATGCCTTTGCTGAATAGTGCCAATGAAGACAATTTATTGGAGATCACTTCGGTTGGATGGAAATGTCCAGCATCCAAACAAATCAATTTATCGCGCGTCAAGCCATAGCCCATATAAAATTCATGAGAGCCGACGGTGTAGGCTTCGGCACCAAGACCAAACAACTTGCTTTCCACGGCATCTACCGTGTATTCCGCTGGCAATTCTTCAGCAAAAATCTCATCTAATGCTGTCATCAAGCGTTCCCGTGGTGTAAAACGATCGATCGGGTTGTCTTTGTAGCCATCTGGCACCCAGAAATTATTGACACAGACTTGCCCAGTTTCTTTCCCCATATAGGCAGCGATTTGACGAGAACGTTTGCCGTGTTCGATCCAGAACTGACGAACTTCTTCATCTGGTGAAGCAAGGGTAAAGCCATCTTTGAACATGGGATGTGAGAAAAAGGTTGGATTGAAGTCTAAACCTAAGCCTTGTTCCTTCGCCCAAGCGACCCATTTTTCAAAATGCTTCGGCTCCAATTCATTTAGATCCACTGCTTCCTCGGTGTCTAAATAGATGGCGTGAAGGTTCAATTTGTGTTTTCCAGGAATCAAAGAGTAGGCTTTTTCTAAATCTTGGCGCAACTCCTCTGGGGTATGGGCAGCACCAGGATAATTCCCCGTTACAGAGATCCCACCAGATAATGCTTCATCACTCAAAAATCCTTGGACATCGTCCCCTTGCCAAACATGCATCGAGATTTTCACATCGGCTAATTTTTTCAAAACCGCATCCGTGTCGACGCCTAATTTGGCATATGCTGTCTTAGCTTCTTCATAACGCTGTTGAATCGTTGTCATTTTTTTCCTACTCCTTCTATAAAACGTTGATAGTTGCTTAAAATCTTGTGATCAAAAGGCTGTGGTTCATGAACACTGCAAGGAAATGAGTGTTTGACCGCGCGGCGTGCTTCAGCCAGCGACGTGAAGATGCCAGCACTCATCATCTGCATTAAAAGATTACCGATCGCCGTTGCTTCACTTGGGCCAGCTTCGATCGTCAGCTGCGCAACATCAGCCGTCAGTTGATTTAAAAAGCGATTGTTGGAACCGCCCCCCACGATATGCAGTTTTTGCAGCTTGCTCGTCGTACCTGTCAGCTGTTCCAGCTTTTGCAATTCACTGGCATAGCAAAGCGCTAAGTTATCATACACACAGCGAGCCAGTTCCCCTGCGGTTTCTGGAACTTTCTGCTGGGTTTCTCGACAATACGCTTGCAGTTCAGTAATCATGTTTTCTGGATTCAAAAAACGAGGATCATTGACATCGACAAACTGTTGAAAAGCAGGTGTTGCTTGCGCCAATTCCGCCAATTCTGCATAGGAATACTGATAGTCTTGCTGCCGAGCCACTTCTTGGATCAGCCACATGCCCATGATGTTTTTTAAAAAGCGAATCGTGTTGTGGGCACCCCATTCGTTCGTATAATTTTCATTAAAGGCGGCAAGGGAAACATTGGGTACTTTGGTTTCGATCCCCAGCAATGACCAAGTCCCGCTGCTGATGTAGCCCCAATCTGCCCCCTCTCCAGGTGTACCGATGATCGCTGATGCCGTATCATGACTAGCGACAGTGACAAAGGTCGCTTGTGGCAAATCATAGGCTGGAAACTTCTGTGTTTGCAGTGTGCCTAAAACCGTTCCAGCATCAACCAATGGTGGGAATAGGCCTTCTGTTACGCCGATCTCAGCTAACAATTCTGTATCCCATGTTTGGGTGTTGGCATTTAGAAGCTGCATCGTCGAAGCATTGGTTTTTTCCGTGACCATCTTGCCAGTAAAAACGTAGCCCAAGAAGTCTGGAATCAGCAGCAGCTTGTCGGCTTTTTGCAGCAGTTGCGCTTCTTCTGCGGCTAACTGAAAAATCGTGTTGAAGGGCTGCAGCTGAATGCCTGTTTTCTCATACAGTTTTTGCAAAGAATAGCGCTGACCAAAAGCCGCGATCGCATCATTGGTGCGACTATCTCGATAAGCGACTGGGTCGCCTAAACGTTCGCCTGCTTGATCGATCAAACAGTAATCCACTGCCCAGGTGTCGATTCCGACGAAGCAGTCATTGATACCTGCTTGTTTCACTTTTTGCAGTCCTATTAAAATCTCTTGGATCAAATAATCGATCGCCCAACGGTCAAAGCCTTCATGAGGACGAAAGCCGTTTTTAAAGCGATGGATCTCTTCTAAAGTGATCTGCTCATTTTCCCAACGGCTCAGCATCAGACGACCGCTTGATGCACCGATATCGATTGCGATAAATGTGTTCACTGGTCTCCACCTTTCATTATCTTGTTTAAAAATAAATCGATTACAATTCACTGATTCATTCTTGTTGCCTCAATTTTAGCTTGACAATCAACGAGTTTCATCACACAATTTTGATAAAGACTTGCACAATCTTGGTAAAAAGGAGGATCCGATGGATTACTGGGAAAAAGCCAACCACTCATGGTCAACTGATTCACTGCGTTACATCAATACTTCAACCCAAAAGCAGCGTGAACTTTTCTATTACATTCAAGAAATCGGCTATTTCAAAGCCAGCAAACCTTACTTTACAGAACGAGAGAACCTGCCTTCTTATTTGATCAAATATACATTGTCCGGCTGCGGTGAATTGCGCTACAAAGGAAAAAGCTATCAATTGAAAGCAGGTGATGTGTTTTTTATCGACTGCCTAGACTATCAGTACTACCACACCGTTAGTCAAGAGCCCTGGGAAATGGACTGGATCCATCTATATGGCGCCAACGTCGCAGCGTTTTATGAGGAATTCCTCAAAAATGGCAGTCCAGTTTTTCACACCAATCCTGCCAGCAGCCGCCAAAATCCGATCCATTTGGTCTTACAAGATTTATTGATGTTACAGCCAGAACCAAATGCGAAAACTGCCTTCCAAAGCTCTGTTTTGATTCATCAGTTGCTCAATGAACTGCTCCTGCAAAAATATCATCTCGACTTTTCGGAAAGTGAAATCCCGCCTTATATTTTGCAGATTCGTGACCAGCTAGAAGAAGATTTCCGTCAAGGGATCACCTTGGAATCTTTGGAGGAAAGGTATCATATCAATAAGTATCAAATCGTCAAGGAGTTCTCCAAATATATGGGCTTGCCCCCCATCGAGTACCAGATCAGCAAACGCATCTCTTATTCGAAAGACCTTTTACGCTATTCTCGGCTTTCCATCAAAGAGATCTCATTGGCGATCGGCATCGAAAACACCGCCTATTTCAGCCGTTTATTCAAGAAAAAAGTCGGCATTTCACCTAGTGATTATCGACAGACGGAGAATGGACGGTAACTATTTTTCTTTACAAAAAACAGCCCTTGCCGGCACCTTTTCGATAGGCATTGCTGGCAAGGACTGTTTAGAAACGATAACAAAAGAGCAGCTTTTCTGGTGACTATTCATTGCTGCGTCTAAAAAAATAAAGACATTTTTGAGAAATGAATGTCTATACTATCTCATAAAATGCTTTTTAAAATTCGCATCGCCAGTCAGCAGCTGGCGATGCGATAATCTAACCGCTGAAACAATTGCAGAAACACTGTATCAACTGCTGTGTTTTTCCTCAAACTCTTTCTTACTTTTCTCATAAAATCTGTTAATTAAATAGAACAGCAGTGTGCCCGCACAAAGAATACCAATTGCTAAATAAAAAGCATAAACTTTTGTTCCTGTCGCATCTGAGATCATACCTGTTATTGAAGGAACCAGCACAGAGGCGGACATTCCAAAGAAATTAAAGACACCATAAGTAGTTGCTATACTTTTTCTGGGGGCATATTGTCCTAGCCAAGAAATGATAATCGGTTCAACTGCTAATTTCCCTAAAAATCCATACGCTATAATCCCAAAAATCAGCAAGGATGGATTTGATGTCGTGACTGTGATAAACAGCACAAAGGCAGCTGCGATTTCCAGAAAAATAATGATCGTCACTTTCTTACTTGGAATTCTGTCTGCAATTCGGCTAAAAACCAAGGCACCAGGGATTGCAGCGAAAAAAACTAAAGAAGAAATCACCCCGATTGCAGTTCCTTGAAACCCTCTTTCAGTTTCTAAAAAGTTTGGCAGCCATGTGTCAATTAAATAATACGCATACAATGTTGAAAAATAGAGAATATAGGCTGAAATCATTGGAAGCTTAAATAAACCTTTTAAAGAGCTTCTACTTTTTTTAACAGGCGCGTTTTCTTTCTTCGATGCAGGCAGTTCTTCGCGAATAAATTTCTGGAAAATGACAATCATGATTAAAACTAAAATAGCTGTTATGTATAGTAAAGACTGCCAGGGTAAAATCCCTTCTCCAACGAAAAAACTAGAGGAAATCAGACCAAGACCGCTTCCAACCGCAGTTCCACTATTTACGATAGCAGTTGCCAAACTTTTTTTGTTTAACGGAACATGTTCAGTCGTTAATGAATAAGCTGCACCATAGTAGGTTCCGCAACCCACTCCAGCAAGGATACTTCCAATAAAAACCGTCGAAATTCTCTGAGAGAGCGCAACTACCAAAGTACCTATGCCTAAAAGCAGAAACCCAGGGATTAAAATTTTCTTTTTTCCAAGACGATCAACCAAAATACCAGAAGGAATCTGCATACATACATATCCTAAAAAATAAAAGCTGGAAATATTTCCCAGACTTGCATCGCTTGCTCCGCCAAAAAAACTGCTAATGATTGGATAAATGGGTGTTAAGATCGTTCGATAGATCCAAATAACAATCCAGCCGGCTGTTAAGACAAAAACGATCTGCTTCCAGTAGGGAGCTCGCTCACGTTCTGTTTTTTCTCTCATTTCACACGTCCTCCCTGAATTTAAAATTACGATGAACCGCGGAAAAATCCGCAGTTCATCGAATGAATCGTTTCAGTTAGAAAAATTTTCCAGAGAATGCTTCTGTTACTCCAGTTTCTTGACTATAAATCGTTTCTCCGCGTAAAATCGTTTGCACGACTTGCGCGCCAATCTCACGACCAATATATGGGCTGATTTTGTTGCGATACTCTAAGTCCTCTGCTTTTAGTATATAAGGCGCGTTCGGTTTAATAAGAACAAAGTCGGCATCTTTTCCGATACTGATGCGTCCTTTTGAGTGCAGATTATAACGATCAGCAGGATTTTTTGCTATTATATCGGCAAACATTTTCAAGCTCATCCCTCGCTTTTGGACACCTTCGTCAAAGAGAACGTCGACATTGTTTTGAACCCCAGAAATTCCTCCCCATGCTTCAAAAGCATTTTCTTTGTCTTTCAAATCTGGCGTACAAGGAGAATGATCGGAGGTTATAAAAGATATTTCACCGGCTAAAACCTTTTCCCATAATGCTTCACGAGCAGATAAATCACGAATTGGCGGTGAACATTTCACTACAGGGCCAATCGAGTCGAGCTCGGCTGTATGAAAGTATAAATAATGCGTACACGTTTCGCATGTTACATCCACACCTTCAGCGCGAGCTTTCGTGATTTCTTCTACACCTTCTGGACAAGCAACATGGACAATATGGATGCGGCAGCCAGTTTCTTTTGCAAGAAGAATGGCACGGCGAATAGGTTCCACTTCCGTAAAGACAGGACGCGTGTTGACATACGCTTCAAGTGTGGTCTCTCCATTTTTATATGCTATTTCACCTAACTTATCAGTGATAGGGGCGTTTTCCGCATGGATGGCCAACACTTTTCCAGTTTTAGCTATTTGCTTCATTCCTTCATATAATGAATAATCGTCAACATTCATGAAATCGCCGTCAATTGTCCGATCGCCGCAAGTCCCCATGAAACATTTATATGCAGTGACGCCGCCTTCATCCAGTTCTTGAATACCACCGTCTAAGTTTAACGGAGTAAGCCCGCCGAATGAGGCAACATCTACCCGCAGTTTATTTTTTCCTGCTTGGTACTTGATAGCCAAACTCTCTGCATCGGTTGTTGCAGGAACTTGATTTAACGGCATTTCCATAAATGAAGTAACGCCGCCTTTGGCGCACGATGCGGTTCCAGTTTCGTATCCTTCCCAATGATCACGATAACCTCCGCCAGGATCAGTAATATGAACATGAGCATCTAGCATACCGGGACTTACTACCAGTCCTGAGGCATCAATTGTTTGAGCGCCAGTCAGATCTTTTCCGATCGCCGATATTATCCCGTCCTTGACTGCAACATCCGTTTCTACCTCTCCATTTTCCAAAATTACTAAACCATTCTTTATAACCAAATCATGACTCATTCTACTTCCTCCTTTTTAATTAACGGCTTCTTCAGTATTATCTTCAGAGCCTAATTTCTTTAAACCAACGTAGATAATGAATGCACAGGAAAATCCAACTAACCATGAAACATTAGAAACCGCTTGCAATACTGGAATAAATTGTCCGCTAAATGAAATCAGCAGCGCAAGAATGGTTGCGGTGTAGGCTTGTCGATTCAGCCCGCGATAGCTATTTTTGGTATTGTCCTTTTTGCGATCAATATACAAATCGTCTAAACAAATGGTTTGTTTCCCGATAAAAAAATAATGCGCAATCATCACACCGGCAACCGGCCCCAATACAGCGCCAATTGAATTCAAGAAAATAAAGATACTGTCCGCATTTTCCATTAACTTCCACGGCATAATCATGAAACTTATCAAGCTTGCAATGATAACCCCTTTCTTGTAATTGACCTTTGTTGGAAACAACGCAGACAACTGATACGCTGCAGGAATAATATTACCGGTAGCATTCGTAGAGATTGTGGTAAGTAAGAAAACCGTCATTGCAATCACGACTGCAGGAAAACTGTCCCAGCGTTCCACAATATTCAACACATTCCACTCTTGAATGCCATAATGAATGGACCCGCCGATTAAGATCGCAGCACTGGAGAATGCAAAAATAATATAAGCAACCAGCAGACTTGCCATCTGTCCAATCGTTTGGTCTCTAGTGGACTTGGCATTTTGCGTAAAGTCAGAGACACTTGCTCCCGGCGCAGCCCAAACTGCTAAGACAGAATTAATAATCATAAAATAGGCAAAAATCGGGTTGACACTTTGCGCTGCACCGCTTGTATCAAAAGCTAAGATTTCACCTATCCCTCCAGCGGCTTGAATAGCCCACACCGCCATTCCTCCGAATACCAGATAGATTAACGGACTTAAGATCGCTGTAAATTTATTAAGAATGTTTCCACCGCCAAGTCCAATCAGCATATTGATCAGCCAAAAAAGTGTAAATGCAATGAGTCCAGGAATACTGATACCGAAAAAATCGGCAGAGCCGCCAAGCGTCAAAAATTCGGGCCAAATTTTACCGATCAATACTAAAAGTGCTAAAGAGCCGGTATAGTTCTGCAAGCCAAACCAAGCAATCGCAGCCACACACCCTCGTAAAAATCCTGGCAATTTTGCTCCGACATCCCCATAGACCGATCGAAGATGGATAGCAAAAGGAATGCCATATTTCGAACCAGCTCTTCCATTCATGGTCATGAATAGCGCAACGACAAATGCGCTGAGTATAAGGGCTAACATCACATTAATGGGAGACAAACCTAGGAACAAGAAACCGCCGACAGCCGTATAGGTGGGGATGTTATGTACCGATCCCATCCAAAGTGTAAAATAGTTTTTTGTTCCCATATTTCTTTTCTCACGTGTTTTAGGAAGCATATCTTCGTTGTACCCTCTTTCCCGGTATCGTGCGGCTTCCTCTTCTGAAACTTGGTAATCTTTATTTTCCACTATTCCTCCTCCTTGTCTTTATTTGTCTCGATCGATCATTTTCACAAACAAAATGCTGATAGCTATCGCAAATGATTCAGAGATGATCAATCAAGCGAATCCGTATAGAAGATTGATATAAAAGCGTTTTCATGTGTTATTCATATTGTAATGTGCGAATCGTTTCCTTACATTTAACAGGAAACACAAATATTTTTATACGTTTGTGCAAATTAGCTAAAAATAAATTTATTTTTTGATTAAAATAATCATAAAGAAGGTAAAAAACTTATTTTGTTGAAGGTTAATACCTGTTTTTCTCATTTAACCATTTTCTTGTCTTTGCTTGTCTTTTCTACATTCGTCTTTTTGCATCCTTTATCCCTATCATGTAAAACTTAATCTGGTATTTGCTCTCCTCTCTCCCCTGTATCATTTTTCTCGTTATGATCGGCCTTTGATCAATCAGCCAGTCAAAGAATCAATTCACTTTGTCATTCTTCACTGCTCAATAGCAAGACGGACAGAAACTTTCCCCCCGTGTTCCTCTTCAACAAATTCAGTACCTGCTATAGCAAGAAATCAGCGCCATAGTTTTCCAGATACGTTTTTTAAGGAAAGTCGAGCGAACTTTGGGGAATTATCAAGGAAAAAGCAGTATTTCTCCTAATGCTTATTGAAAAAACAACCGGCAAAGCTTTTTCATAACTCAAAAAAAACAGCAGGTGAAGCCATGAACAAAAATGACTGCACTTGCTGTTTTACTTATTTGAAAAGTTGGCATGTTTATTGATTCGTTTCAATAATGATCGCCAGATCCTCCGACTGATTCAATTTAGGGTTTCTTAAGGCACGATATCCGTCAGTTACAACGACGGTAAACGCCTTTTTTTGCTGGATCGTAAAGGTAAGTAACTTTATAAGTAGACGATCTTTTAGATTACCGTTCACTATCAGCCGTACATTCGCTTCGGAGACGATTTTTTGTACCTGCTTAATGCTTTGAAATACATTGACGGAAAGCTCTTTAAATGTGACAAAATGGATCACTTTTTTGGGATGACTGCCCAATAAAAGATCGACATCTGTTAGTGGCTCCTTGCTTGTCGCTTGTCTGTTTAAGAGATAATCCATTATTTTGTTCATCATATCCCCCCTTTTCATTTCTCACTGCTTGCTTTTTCAACCGATCGAATCCTCTAGGTGGCAAACTGGCTCTGATAGATCTCGCTATATAGTCCTTCTTGCTGAAGTAATTCTTGATGGCTACCTTTTTCAACGATCGTTCCTTTATCCATTACAAGAATCAAATCAGCATTTTTAATGGTGGACAAGCGATGAGCGATCACAAAGCTGGTGCGTCCACCCATTAAATTATCCATTGCTTTTTGGATTTCGACTTCTGTTTTCGTATCCACACTGGAGGTTGCTTCATCCAATAGTAAGATATGGGGATTCGCTAGAAACGCTCTGGCAATACACAGCAGTTGTTTTTGCCCTTGAGAAAGATTTGCTGTTTCATCACTAATCACTGATTCATACCCCTTCGGCAATGTGCGAATAAAATAATCCGCATGGGCCATTTTTGCGGCTTCAACGATTTCAGCCTTCGTTGCCTTATGACGGCCATAAGCAATATTGCTACTGATGGTGTCATTACTTAACCATGAATCCTGCAAGACCATTCCAAAAAGCGAGCGTAAGTGATGCCGTTTGAATTTCCTGATATCTAATCCATCAATCGTGATCGAACCATCATTCAATTCATAAAAACGCATCAGTAGATTGATGAGTGTTGTTTTCCCAGCGCCTGTTGGTCCGACGATCGCTACTTTTTGGCCTGCTTTGACCTGAAAATTGACCCCATCCATCAGTAAATCTTTGCCATAGCCAAAGCGGACATTTTCAAAGCGAATGTTTCCTTTCGGCAATTCTGTCAAATTCACACCAGCAGAATCGTTCAATTCCTCTGTTTCGTCTAAAACGTCAAACACTCGCTCTGCCGAAGCGATCGCTGCTTGAAATGAATTTGCGACATAGCTGGCTTCTGCTAATGGTTCCGAAGCTTGGTTGACATATTGGAAAAATGCCTGAATATCACCAATCGAAAGTCTCCCTTCAATCGCTAATTTCGCACCTAATGCAGCAATAATGACATATCCTGCTTGATTGGCTAAACGAATCAATGGCGTAATGACATACATGCCAAATTGTGCCTTTTTATCATCTTGATACAACTGCTGATTCGCTGCTTGCGTACGCTCATTGACTTCTTCTTCAAGGGTAAATACCTTGATTTCTGTTTGAGCCGAAAAGTATTCTTCGATACGAGAGTTGAAGACTCCTAACGAGCGTTGACGATTGGCAAAATACTTACCGATTTTCACACTAACGAGCGCGGTAAGTAGAATGCCCGCAAGGATCGTAGCCAATGAAACCAAAGTCATCGTGTAGTTGATGCGCCACATTAAGAATAACGCACCGATAATCGTTAATACTGAGGTAAACAAACGCATGATCCCAGACTGCAACACCTCGTTGACTCGTTCCAAGTCATTTGACACACGACTCAAAATCTCTCCTTTTTGACGATCATCATAAAATCTCAGAGGAACGTTCGTTAGTTTTTCGCTCAATTCTTTCCGCAAGGTGAGCACGAGTTTCTGAGAAACAGTTGCCATCAAGTATTCTTGCATATACATCATTCCCGCACTGAGACTATACAAAGTCAAAAGGACCAGCATGACTCTTCCAAGTTCCCGAAAATCGATAGCAGCTGGACCAGCTCCCATGAGCATTGGCATAACTCCTTCGACGATCAAGTCGATTCCTTCACTAAAAATCAGTGGTGCTCTAAGCGTCAAAACGACACCCATGCTGGCAGACAGAAAAGCTGCCAGCAGACGTCCTTTTTGCTGCATCAAATAGTTGACTAAACGGGTTAGTGTTTCTTTGCTGTTTCGAGCTTTATCTAATGAAAATTCAGCGTCGATAGTTCCAACTGACTGCTCATTATTTTCTTGATTCAAACGAGTTCCTCCTCACTCAATTGTGATCTTGCAATATCTAGATAATGTGGGCAGGAACGTAACAGCTCGTGGTGCGTTCCTTTCCCTACGACGTTCCCTTCGTCTAAAACAATAATCTGATCTGCATCCTTGATCGTACTGATTCGCTGCGCTGCATAAATAACGATTGCCTCTTTCGTTTCTTCTTTTAACGCTTTACGCAAAGCGGCATCTGTTTTAAAGTCCAGTGCGGAAAAACTATCGTCAAAAACATAGACTTGAGGCTTTTTCATCAGCATTTTGGCAATAGCCAAACGCTGTTTTTGCCCACCAGAGAAGTTTGTCCCACCTTGGGCGACAGGAGCATCTAATCCATTTGGCAATGATTCGATGAAGGCAGACGCTTGGGCGATCGTTACTGCATGGTTCATCTCCTCCTCGGTTGCATTCTTGTTTCCATGGCGAAGATTATCCGCGATCGTGCCACTAAATAGGAATGCTTTTTGAGGAACAAAACCGATCTTTTGGCGCAGCTGCGTTTGCGGCAGCTCTGCCAGCGATCGACCATTCAATAAAATTTCGCCCCCTTGGACATCAAACAATCTGGGAATCAATTTTGCAATCGTACTTTTCCCGGACCCTGTTCCACCGATAATTGCTGTTGTGGTTCCCGCTTCACAGCTAAAACTCACATTATGCAGCACAGGGTTTTCCGCATCGCTGTAACAAAAGCTCACCTGTTTGAATTCTAATTTCGTTGGCTTTGTTTCACTAAGTTTTTCTGCACCATCTACGATTTCTGGACGATGATCCAACACTTCCCGGATTCGTTTCGCACACGTGATTGCTCGCGGCATCATGACAAAAGAAAACAGTGCCATGACTGAATAAAAAAGAATATTCATCGCATATTCCATCACTGCTGTAATGTCACCGATCTGCATCTCCCCAGTTGTGATCCGATCAGCCCCAAACCAAACGATCGCCACAGTTGCTATATTCAAAATCAATAAAATCAGCGGCATCATCAGAGCAAACCAGCGATTGATCCGAATGTTCAACTCTGCAAATGCATGGAATGACTCATCCATTTGCCGCTGCTCTAATTTTGTTCGGTTGAAAGCACGAATCACCCGAATCCCGGAAAGAAATTGACCCACTCGCTCATTGATCCGATCCAATCCCGTTTGAACTTTTTCAAAAATAGGCAGTACTTTCTTGATCAGCAAAACAGCGATCGTTACGAAGATAACCATCGTGATAAAGATAATCAACGCCATTTGCGGCTCTCTTAAATAGGCCAGAACCATCCCGATAATGACGACAAACGGCATCGGCAGTAACATCTCAAAAAACATACTCAGCATTGTTTGGACTTGTTCTACATCATTCGTTGCTCTCGTGATCAGCGAAGAGGTTTTGAACTGTTTGAAATCTTGCACAGACAACTGCTGGGTTTGCTCAAACAGTTGACTGCGCAGATTACGTGAGAACTTTGTCGAAACTTCCGCTGCTAAATACGTCGAGAAAATCGCTGCTGCTCCCGTTCCGCCAGCGACCAAAAGCATCATTCTCCCGGTTTGATAGACCTGATCTAAGTTTGCCTGTAACACCCCGTCATTTAAAATGGTGGCAGTCAAGGTTGGCAAATACAAAGTTCCCAGCACTTGCAAGCTGATAAATACGAGCAAAAGCAACAGCTTGTTTTTGTTTATTTTGGCTCGTACAAATAAATTCCACATAAATCTACACTCCTTTAATCATAGTTCCCTTTGTCAGTTCAAATAAAACTGAGAAAAACTCTTTTCATCAAATAATCGAAGCTTTTTCTTTTTTAACGACCGAACAAAAGGTATACTCTAGTTATAAAGTATCCCTTAAAGGGAAGGTCAAGGAGAAATTTATGGAGACCAAACATTTGATCACCATCGGTCAATTAGCAAAAATCAGCGATGTCCATGTGAAAGCCTTGCGGTATTATGAGCGAATCGGTCTTTTGCCACCCACTTACGTCAATCCTGAAAATGGGTATCGCTACTTCAGCCATACCCATGTCTATCTAATTGAAGTCATTCGACTATGGACAGATCTTCAGCTTCCATTAAAAACACTGAAAGAATTCGTTTCTACAGACGGCGTCCAAGTCGAACTAACAAATTTGATCGATTTTGCCACGAAAGCGGCAATAGAGAAAATAGCGGAAATGAAAGAAAAAGTTACCTTATTAACCGAAATAAAAACGGAGATCCAACGTTCGGAAGAAATCAAAAAGCGTGAAGTTGTCCACACATTGGAAATTCCTGAAGCTCATTTTTGGCTGGTTCCTTATGAAGGAAAAATTGGTGATATTGCTTACCATAAAAAAATGGCAGCGGCTTATGATACCATCGTTTCACATCAGCTAACGCCTACCTATGAGTGTGGCTTGATCAGCTTTGTCGACCAGAATAAGTTCGAGACCTATCTCTTTATCGAATTAGCAAAATCAAGTGTGCTTGAAGAAATGGAACAAATCCTTCATTTACCAGCAGCAACCTATGTCACCCTAACAACAAAGGAATCAAACATCCAAAAAGCAAGTACCGTCTTTTCAGACCTTTTGCGTACATCAAAACCTCGCGTCCTGTTCCAAACGGAACTTTTTTCAGAAGTCGTTAATGCTGATGCCTTCAGTTATGAGATTTGTTGTTCGCTATAAGAAACGTTTTGTATGTCAGCCGTTCCTTTTATTGATGTGCATTCCGTATAAATCAACCTTCAGGCACCACAAAAGCCGATCCTCTCTAGAGTAGGATCGGCTTTTATCAGCGGTTGGCTCTTTTTGATTGCTTGATTTGCTTCAACAAGGGTCGTAATGTGCCTTCCCTCTAGCTCTACGGTGGCAACACCGATATGGGTCGAAAGTTCGACATCTTGCTCACTGGTCAAGACGATCACATGCTTTGTCGGAACTAAGGCAGCAACTACAACATCAAAGAAAAAGAAGAAATGATCCTATTTTGCCACTTGTTTAAATAAAAAAATGTGGCATAAGTTAACTATTCATGTTCTAAACAAAACAAAAAAAGAGTGGCTACCCACTCTTTGATTTTTAAATAAGTTATTTATTGGTTAAACCATTATCTGCTATTTTATTGGTCGCTAACTAAAATTGCTCAACTGATAAATTTATTTCAACCAACTCATCCCTAATACACCAACAATATAGAGCAAGCTACCAAGAGCAACAAATTGCTTTTCTCTGCCAACTTTTCGTTCTTTTAAGAAAATAATACTTCCATAGGTGGCAACAAGTAAGCTCATTTGAGAAAATGAATAGGTTACGCCTACACCCAAAGAAGACGACACAGCGAATAACGAAGCATTCGCGAGAACCCAAGTGCTACCAGTACCTAAATTGCGGATTATTTTGCGGAAACGCAGTTGTTTCTTACTTTTCAAGGAAATCACGCTTCCCCCGAGAAACATCCCTACTGCCTGAGGCAAGTAAATCTGTGCGCCACTTATCTGAAACAGACCAGTGACTGTCACATATAGCATCAAAAAAGCTGAAGAACAACACAGATAAAGAAGTACTTGCTGTGACAAGCTTGTTTTCTGATGAGATGTCTTAGTTACAAGGAAAACACCTGTTAGGATGACTCCTAGTGCCATGATTGAGAAAATTACAGTCGTTAAATCTTTCCATTCTTTGAGAAAGAAGCCAGATGCTAATGTAACAAATAATAATTGGGTACCGACGGAGACGGGCATTACTTTAGAAACCTCCGCTTTTTCCAAAGCGAGAAATTGGAAGTATTGTCCGCAAGCCCAAAAACCCCCAGATAATAAACTGATGAAAAATGGCACCATGGCATAACTCACTTGATTCAAAAAACCAAATACACTACCGAAAATCAAGGCTGCGATTGTTGTTCCTAGCAGTTGTTCCTCTGATTTCCCTCCCATCAATTTAGCGACGATTGGCATTAAGCCCCATCCTAGTGCAGGCAGTGAGGCAAGCAATAAAAGTTGTACGGACATAAAAACTCCTTCTAAACATTGTAAAAAGCGAGAACACAAAATCTTGTAGAGGAAAACGTTACAGAAGCAATTCCTTCTCGACAAATTTTGTGTTCTTTATTCCTAGTTTTTAGTTAATAAATAGGTTGCTACCCCATAAGCATGGATGATATGATCCGCTTCAAGCGGTTCTTCTAATGCATTGATTCGTTGACATGCGTACCCATTAAATAATTTGTTTGGCTCAAGAGATCGTTCTTTGTTCGTTGAATTGACGAAGCGGATAACGATTCCCTCAGAGTAATACGCATTATGAAGCGCGCTGACTCCCACACCTGGTTCTAAGCTGCAGGACAACAAAGAAAGAGACATGTCGGTCAGAGATAATGGATCAATGCGCTTTTGAATTTTATTATCTATGCGATAAATAAAGTAATTCAAATCTTGCAATTGATAAGAAATCGATGGCTGTTCTTTAACAGTTTTCCAAGTAGCCAACAACTCTTCAGAAAGAGCTGTTGATGCAACTCGCAGGGAAAAATCGAAGACCATCTCATAGTTTTCCATTTGAGCAAGAGGCGTTTCCATCATAATATGTCCCTTTTTGGTTGTATCGCCAGAAGCGCGACCTGGTCGATACAACAAATCCGGTTTTCCAAGGGAGTCGGTTGTAGCTAGTACCGTTACATATAAGGAGTCGTCGAGATATTCATACTCTTTGCTCTGCTCACTATAAAAAACGAGGGCGTTTTCTTGATCATAAACAACCACTTGTTTTTCAAATGGTTCAATATTGACGGGTTTTTCTGCATATTTTTCTTGCCAATTTTCCAGTGTTTGATTTCTCTTTTCAAGATAACCAAATTGAATGGCTGCAACCGCTCTTTCTATCGGCTTGTTTAGTCGAGCTTTCACTCGAATCCGATGATTTAAAAGCGTATTTTTAAAACGTAGCTTTGCGTTTACCTCACCGTTTTTTGTCAGTTGGAGGATCAATGTATAGGCGAATGTTTTGGTTGCGATCCCTTTCATCCGTTCTTCGATCGTATACGGTAAATTTAAACTTCCTTCCAAAACCAATGTTTCTTGCTTTCCTTTGCAGCTGGCAAAAGAAAGCGTGATCGGTTGATCATTCAAAATAGGCGAATAGTCATACGTATCACCGGCATTACTATCATCGATGATCGACAAGAAATCCACGATCTGTTGTTTTCCATCTGAATAAATCAGGTGGCCGTCTTCAAAAGAAAGCGTGTATTTCCCATTTCTAATCCATGGGTTTTGATCTAAAGACAATTCAGGAGTTATCTCTTGCTCTTCAAATGTAAAGACTCGATAACCAAGGCCTGAAAAGGCACAAGTCACTTGAACAGTTAACAGATAATACCCCTCTTCTTCAATAAAACGGTTGCCAGCAGGCGTTTCTTCCATAATATTTTTCCTGCTTGGGATATACACTGCTTCAAGAACAGATGAATCAGCTCCAATAACCTTGATATTGTTGGTCCTGGATACGATCTTAACGAATTTCTCCCCTTGAAATGGCACTGGTGTTGGATGAAGAATCAGAAATTGATTGGCTTGTAAAGCGAGTCCTTCACTGATTCTTTTTAAAATCAAATTTTCAATACTAGCACAAATCTCACTGATTTCTTTTACTCGATGACTGATATCTTGAGCAACACTATCTGATACACAGCCTGCCAAACTATCATGGGCTTGACATTCAAATAACTTTTTCCAAGCTTTCATTAGCAATCGATTACTTAATTCAATCCCTAAATCTTTCGCAATAACTAGCATTGGTTCAATTTCTAAAACTAATTTGTTTTCTAATCGAAAAATCTCACGTTTCAGATCCATTCGTACAGAACCAATTGTTTTGTGGACCCGAGCAAAAACCGGTGCACGAAACTCTCCTTGATAAACTTCCAGTTCTTTTTGACGGACGATCTCCATAAATGCTGGATAGGTGCTCAATTGATACTTGTATTTTCCAAGCTGATTGATTTTCGTTAGTTTTTCTTCTATGTCAGAAACAATGCCTAACTGATCATTTCCAGTTGGAATCAAGATTTCAGGTTCATTCGCGTAGCTCTTAATAAAATCGACACCTTTATCGAGTCTGCCATCTACATAACTGCTCGTTGGCTCCAATTGCTGCTGTGCACCATATCCTTGAGGAAAATTCACCGCATACAGTGAATCTTGCCCACTTAAACTCGTCCATTTAAAGTAAGGGGATTTGACCTGTTCCCCTAAATCGATGCCTCGCCAAAAGATAATGTTATCAAGTCCAACTTCGTTCAATATGGTTGGCATTTGAGCATTAAAACCAAATGTATCTGGCAAATAGCCGATCGGCATATAGCTGCCATATTTTTTGCTATCAAATATACCAATCATGGCATTTCGAATGATGGACTCACCAGAAGCAAAAAAGGCATCTGTTTGGGTGTACCAAGGACCGATGAACAATTGACCATTGGCGATCAACTCTTTGACCTCAGTCAAGCGCTCAGGATAGAGTTCTAAATAATCGTCTAGAATAGACAGTTGTCCATCTAGCACGAAAGAAGCAGTCGGTTGCCTCTTTAGTTCTTTTAGTACATCACTAAATAATTGGTCACTCAAAACGACACAGTCCATTGAAGTAAAATACCATTCACGATCCCAATGGGTGTGGTTTACTATGTGTACATTTGTCATAGCTATGCTTCCCACTGCTCTTCCCAAGCAGCTTCGTCAAATTCTTCCATCGTGGTATCTGTTTCTTTCCCCGCATCTTTTGAACGTAGCAAGCTTGTACAAATCGCAATGAATAATGAGCCAGTAGCAATCAATAAAACATACAGTGGCCATTTTTCTACAGTGAACCAGCCATAAAAACCAGAGATTGGGGCTGTATTGACAGCTCCTAGACCAACAGCCATTGCAGAACCAATCGCTGAACCAATCATATTCACTGGGATCACTTTTAGGGGATTTTCCACCGCAAATGGGATCGCTCCTTCTGAAATGCCTACTAGACCCATAATGATCGACGATTTTCCTGCTTCTTTTAATTCGTTATTGTATTTATTCTTTGCAAAAACAGTCGCTAAGCCTAAACCAATTGGCGGAATAATGATCGCCACTTGCGCTGCAGTGTTTGGTGCATAAACGTTACTTGTCAATAAAGCCATCGCGGTTGTCACAGCTGCCTTATTTACTGGTCCCCCAAGGTCAAATCCAACCATTGCCCCTACAACTGCCGCCATCACGATCGCATTTCCGCCACTCAATCCGTTCAACCATGACTCTAAGCCCACATTGATAGCTGCAAATGGTGTACCAATCACATAATTCACAAGTAGGACAGTGACTAAAGTACCTAAAACAGGAACTAAGAACACTGGAACTACCGATGCCATCGATTTTGGCAGCTTTATATGGTTTTTGATCCACAAGCAGATGTACCCAGCGATCAGGCCTGAAACAATTGCGCCTAAGAAGCCTGCGTTAATGTCTTTTACTAACATACCTCCAACAAGACCAGGGGCAATCCCTAGCTTATCGGAAATCGAATAAGCAATAAATGCCGATATTACGGGAAACATCAATCCTAAAGCAATGCCACCGAATCCATCTAAGCTATGGAGTAATCGGATGATCGTATTCGCACTTTCTCCATGAGAGGCGTCCCAAATATCGACGATCCCAAATATTGATCCGCCTACTCGAGAAATCGCCATGATAACTGCTCCGGCAATCACCAGAGGAATCATATAAGATATTCCTGTTAAAACATGATTTTTCATTTCACTTGCCAACTTTTTCATCTGATTTTCCTCCTCTTTATTGATCAATCAGCTTTAATGCATCTTCAATTACTTTTTCTGCATTTTTTATAGGGGCTGCTACCGGGACTTTGAGGATCTCCTTGCCATTGAAACGCTCTTCATTTCTCACTTTCGTATCAACGGCAAAAATCACGACTTCTCCAATTTGACAATCCCGCTCGTTCAATTCATTTTCGATACCTGTTGCTCCTTGTGTCTCAACCTTGATTAAATCCCCACGTTTCGCTGCTGCTTTTTTTAGCGCCTGTGCCGCCATAAAGGTATGGGCAACTCCTGTGGCACACGCCGTTACTGCAATAATTTTTCTTTTCATTCTTCTTTCTCCTTTTCTTCGTTTTATTCGCTTAATAGTTTCGCGATAATCTCTTTATCTGTTTCGCTTTTCAGCGCTTCTGTGATGTCTTCATCCATCAATTTCATGGCAATTTCTGATAAAATCCGTAAATGGGTGTCTCCTTGATGTTCTTCAGGAATAGCAAGCATAATCACAACCGTTACTGGTTCATCATCTAAGGATTGCCATTCTAATGGTGCCTTTAACCGAGCAAAAACGATTGCGGGTTCAGAAACTGCACGACTTTTTCCATGGGGGATTGCTATATTATTGCCTATTCCTGTGGTCGAGTGATCTTCTCTTTCCATAACTGATTGAACATACTCATTTTCGGATTGAACAATTCCTTCAGTTACCAATATTTTTGCTAATTGACGGACCACTTCTTCTTTAGTGGTTGCCTCTAGACCAAGAACAATATGTTCAAAAGGTAGCAGTGTTTCTATATTCATTTTATGTTCCCCCTTGTAAATACTTTTTTAATTCCTCTTTCGTCCCTTTAAGGAGGAAGGTTCGCTCATCTGATTCCATCACATTAAGCATCGTGTCATAGATTTCCTCAAGTTCTTGTACAGATTCATCTTTGATACAGATGAAAAAGACATATTTCACCTTTGTTTCTCCCCAGTGGATCTCATTATGAAGACGTAAAAATACAATCGCTGATTTTTTCACGTATTCTGGTGTACCATGAGGTGTTGCGAATCGTCCAAAAGAAGTAAAGGAAAGCTGTTCCCTTTTTAGCGAAGAGTCAATCATTTCCTCGTTTACATACCCACGAGTAATCAATTGCTCCCCAATAAATGTAATCACCTCTTGATAATCTTCAAAATGATGATCTAAAAAAATCAAGTCCTCATGAATCAATTTCGCAAACTGGTTGAAAGAACCATTTTGTTTTTCTTCGATTTTTCCTAAAAAGGCTTCTATTTTTCGCTGCTCATCTTTATTCAGTACAGGTGAAACATGGATTGTTGGAATCGAATCGATTTTTAAATCCACTGTCGATAAAATCAAGTCCTCATAAATATTGGTCTGAATCAACTCTTGAATTGAAAGAATCCTGGAAATATCGATTTGCTCATAATTTCTCCGAATACGAGCAGCTAATAGCTGTGAAGTGCCTTTCCCACTGCTACAAACTAATAAGACACTCACTTTCTTCGGTTGTTTTTCTTCTCGTTGTTCTTTCATCACTTGGATGTGTACGGCCAGAAAGGCAACCTCATCTTCGGGGATCGAAATCGAAAAATGCCAATTTAAGGCATGAGCTAATCGAAGCGCTTCCTCAAAAGACAAAGGGAAATTCTTCTTCACATCATTTAGAAAAGGGTTATGAATGACTAATCCTTTTTGAATGCGATAAATAGCTTCTTTGATATGTGATACCAATCCTAACAAAAGACTTTCATTGCGTAGGGAGATCGTTTCATGAATCAATTTGCGTATCGTTTCATCAAGCAAATCATCGGAGTCATTCTTCTTCACCAACGAATCCCCATAGATATGAAGCGAAATATAATGAACTTCCGAAACTGGCAACGACAGAGAAAACGTTTCTTCTATTGAAGCAATAAAACGATAAAAAGCTCTATTCTCCATCAAAGGATGTCTTCTTTCTTCGAAAGTCAGATAATTCTTCTCTTTGACCCGATCAATCATGATGATTAGATGAAGCAATAGTGAGTGATAGGCAGCATCATTAAGCGTAATTTGTTCTTTTTTCAAATACTCTTGTAAGAGCGTATCAACTAAAGAAATCTTTGTCAGGTCAATAAAATCATTAACAAACTGAGGAATTCCTTGAATCGAATGCAAATAGCGTTGCTGCTCTTGTGTTATTTTCCAATTTCCACCCCAGAAATAGTAGATCAAATCAAATGCTAAACGACGTTTTTCTTGTTCTGACAAATTCAAAAAGGAACCCTTCCCCGGTAAAACTTCAATCGTAACGTTAAAATGACGAAAGATCTCGCTTACCTGCCCCATGTCATTTTCTAAAGTTGATTTACTGATGTAAAGTGCATCTTGTAGTTGTTGACGCGTAAAATACGTTTTTTGTTTCAATATTTCAAAGCAAAGAAACTGAATACGATCTTTTTTGCTCGTCGGTAAGTTTGATTCCTCGTGCCCATCAAGATACTTTAGAATTTCAGCTGAATCGCCATCAAGAAATACCCCTACTCTAGGTTTGCGAACAAGCCTTATTGCTGTTTCCTGCAAAAATTCATCAATTCTCTTTAGCGATTGCGAAACTGTCTTTTGCGAAAGCGACATATGCAACCCAATTTTAGCAACCGTTGTTGGTCCATTTTCTAAGAGATATCGAATAATTTCTTTTTCCCGTTCACTGATCATGAAACTATCACCTCATCTACATTACTAATGGTAGCTTTTTCTTAAAAAAATGAAAACACTTACTTTTACTGCATTCATTACAGTAAATCATAGGCACTGAATATATTGCGCCGTTTTTTTCATGTGTACTTTTTCGTTTAATCCAGATTATTTACATGTCCCTTGGTATTTTCATAGTATAGAGGATATTACTCAGTGGGAACAGAAAAAAAATACCAATGAACAAACGAACTGTCGTCTGTATCATTGGTATTTTAACTTTTGATTCTCTAATAACGAGACACGCTTGAAAAATTCCTTCGTTTAACGCCCCAACACCTCCGCCACCGAATATACGCCTGGGGCAAAGGTCTTGCCTGTTAGCTTCTTCGTCATGGCATTAAAGGTATAGTGCTCTTCTAAGACGACGACTTCATCGTATTGCTTTAATAGCGAGCGAAATTCTGCATCGGATAAGAGGAAATTCTCTCGGCCATCGACATTAGGTGAAAACAAGTAATATTTTCCGACATAGCCAACTAAGTAGCTATCTACTGCTTCTTTGTTAGTACTGACCACCAAATATTTTTTCTCGTTTAGGTCAAAGTGATCGCCAGTAACGGCTGAAACTTGTGCTGGAATCGAAGCAGCATATTCACGATTGGTATAACGCATGCCATTATTCTCTGAAAGGATCAGCAATGTCGCAAAAAATAACAGAATCAAGGTACTGTATTGATAGATTTTTTTCGTGGTCAAGCTGGCAAAACTACGGTAGTTTCGCCGATCGATCGCTTGTTCATGATACAAATGATCAATGCCTCTGACCATGAAAAAGGTCATTAAGCCAAGTGCTAAAATCACGATACTTGAGGCATAGCGATCGAACCCTGCCAAAGACAATGCTTCATCAGTGGGCATCGAGAACAAGAACATGGCATAGATTCCTAAATAATACCCCCCAATGATACCATCGATCAACAGCAGTTCTTTTAAAAATGGATTGCGTTTTTTCATGATAAATCGGACAAATAGCCAACTGCCCAACAGGATGACCTGGATCAAGAGAATCCCTTGCGTGGAGATCGTCGCAACATCCGTGATCGTTTTGACAAACACATCCGTAATCTGCTGCAGTATCTGAGAATCCTTTTCGCCAAAAATCTGTTTATAAGCGGTCACGCTGACTTCATGCTTCGATTTAGGAAAATTCGCTTTGACATGCAGGTTCCAAAGAATCGCTGGCAGGACAGATAGCCCAATGGCAGCTAATCCTACAATCATCATGCCCAGCCGTTGCCGCCAACGAACTGATGCCTGCCACAAGCAGACTAGTAAATAGCCGCCTAAAATCAGCAGAAAAAAGACCGCACTATTTTTGACCAAATCAAGAGAGGCGCCAATCAAAAGAAAGAAACCGATCGACGGTAGTACTTTGCCTTTTAAAGCGAATAAGCCAGCGATGCCAGCTAAAGTCAACACTGGCAGGATAAAGTCTACTAACAAATTATTCATTCGAATCGCAATATTAAAATAATTGAAAACCGCCATACTGGTGAAGATCAGGGCAAAAGCCAGCTTTCTTTTCGGATCACGAATAATCGCAAAGAAACTATACAGACTACAGAAAATCAAAATCAATTGACCAATCAGCAAGACATTCTCATGATAGCCAACGATGATCGCTGTATAAGTAACAAATAGCGAGCTGCCTAAAGGATAGGAAGTAAAACTGATGATGGCATCGGCTGCCGTTGGCAATTGTCCCTGCGTATAAAGGAATTTAACGATCGTCGCCCAATGGGAGAAGTTGTCATAGTGGGTCAAATGACTGTGAAGCAATGTTAAAACGAACAAAGCAAAATAGCCGTAAAACCACAGCATGATGGGCTCTTGTAAGCCCCACCGTACCTGATAGCGCTCCTGCCAAAAACGCCAAACGCATAATAGTAAGCCAAGACCAAATAAAACCCATGCCCCCCAGATCAACCATCCTTTGGGACCATATGCGACAAAGGAAAGAACGAGGATCGGCAAACAGCAAGCAGCGATCCAGCTGATGTGTTTGGGAAAATGGCAAACTCGTACAAAAAGATAGGCATAGCCAGCTAATGATAAACCAAAGAGACTAAATCGCAGCAGGATCTCGATCATCATCTTCCTCCTTTCTCAGCAAGCTGTCTACCCATTCTTGAAAGGCTGCTGTAAAACGCAGCTCGGAAAGATTGCTTACTTGATAAATCACTTGATTTTCTTTTGGTTGAAGCGTTGCTTTTTCAGCGTGAAGCACAAGATTACTGATCGGTAAGGTTAGATGGGCAGGCATCTCGACTTCTTCTGTTTTTACCAACGTGAGCTGGTCAAAACCAAACGTTGTGACCGCAAAGGTTCCTTCATCAAAGTTCCATTTTTGATCAATGGTCAGTATGGGCACTCGTTGAGGCGGCAATGGCTTTTGTTTGGCTTGCAGCAGATGCTTACCGAGATTTTCAAAAAGACTGTCAAAGAAGGTCATCCACGGGTCACGCAGAACTGGCAGGCTTTGATTGAAGCCATCATAAATGATCTGCAAATAAGCCAAGTAGTCTTTTTCTGATAATTGGTGTAAAGCAACCCCATAGACCCAGCGATCCTTGCCTGAAAAGACGCGGACGACGTTTCCCGTCATCTCTGCTTGGTAGCCGTTACGGGTGATTTTAAAAGTCAGTGGCACATCTGGCGGAAAATAAAGAGGAACGTCAGAAACGAAGGACAAGCCGTTTTCTGAGATATTTTCTGTCATCAAAGAATAGCTGGCGTCTTGGTCGGAAACTTCAACAGGATAATGGGCTCTGAACCGTTCCGTCGTTCGGTAAATCGGGCGACCGAGATAAAATAAGACCGCAAAGGTTAAGTTAAAGAAATGGGTCAGCAGCCAGAAGGTCAACACGCTGCCATAGAAAATCTCTGAACCGAATTTGCCGTAATTAAACTTCACTAAGCCGATAATCGTCAAAATCAACAGCAACAAATGCGGCACCACAAACAACAAGTCTTTTTTAGACTGAGTTGCTGCTTTATTGGTCACTTTGAAACGGGTCTCTTTGATGCCAATGGCTTGTAAAAAGACAGGAATCACTAGGTAAGGTGCAAAAATCGTTTCCTGGATCTCGCCCCAGCGCTGCGTTCGAATATCACTGCTCAAATCCTGCATCGCCAAATGCAAGAACGTATAGCTTGGCAGCCAAAACAGCAGCAAGACCCAAAAGTTGGTCTCTACGACCCTTACATTAAAAACGGTGTACAAAATCGGCGCGAAAATAAACAGCAACCGACGCAAAAACGACCACCAATACAAATAACTGTTTAAGAAAACCATTTTTTGCGCCAAAGACAACGTTTTGTTCTTAAAAAGATGGAGATTGTGGACACTTTGGACCACTCCTCTTCCCCAGCGAATCCGCTGCTTTAAGGCACTTGGGATATCAATGGGAGACAGACCGCTGGCCATGGGCTGCAGTGTTGATAAACTGCGATAACCTTGGCAATTGATCAAGGCACCTAATTCAAAATCCTCCGTGATCGTGTCCGTCGGAAATCCGCCGGCGGCTTCGATCGCTTCTCGTGCGATCACCGTATTGGATCCTGTATAAATAGCTGTATCATGGGCATTGTTCAAAACATTGACTTCTCTGGAAAAGAAGTCCTGCTCGTTAGGAATCGCCGCTTCTGAAAAAAGATTGTACTGAAAAAGATCCGCATTGTAAAAGCTTTGCGGTGTTTGGACAAAGCCCAACGGTTTGATGGTCTGATCTTTGCGGCGTTCCTGCTGATTTGCCACAAAATATGGCACTGTTTCCAGCAAAAAATCTGAGTAAGGGATCATATCTGCATCAAAGGTCGCCACTAGCGGCGAATTGGTTTTTGACAATGCATGATTGAGATTGCCTGATTTGGCATGCTGATTGCCTGTCAATCCGATATAGCCGATGCCAAATTTATCTGCCAGTGCTTTGACCTCTGGACGGTTGGTGTCATCTGACAAGTAGATGTGAACTTTTTTGGGATCGGGGTATTTCATATGAACTGCCGCATTGACTGTTTTTAATAAAAGCGGCACTTCTTCATTATGGGTAGCAATCAACACATCGATCGCTGGATAGTCGGCTTCTGGCACGATCGGTTTTTCAAAAGGCTTTGCTTTGTTTTTGTTCCAAATCAACAGCAAGCCCGTAAAGTTCGATACGATCTCACTGCCCCAAAGCAGCAAACCAAACAGCAGGGCAAACCAAGACTCGTGCCATGGCAATGTATACAGCCCCCGCCATGATAAATAGATCAGTGAGAAGACAAACGCCAGAAAGTAAACGACTTTTTTCGCCCAAGGCAAACGTTTTTGTTCCACCTCAATCACTCCTTAAAGATGACATTTTTTTGCACATGGTAACTAAAGAAAAAGAGCAGGCAATCGACGCCTATTTTTAACAACACAGAATCCCCGATCGGCAGGATCAAATAGATCAGGTAGACGAGGAAAGAGGACAGCAAAATCTGTACGATCACTAATAAAAAATACTGCAGCATACTGTTCTTTGTCCGTTGACCAAAAACAAGCTCGCGATTGATGTAGTAATTGACGATCGCCGAAATCAAGCGGGCACCCAACGAAGCGATCACGATGGAGGACAGATCGATGACAGACAAGAAATGGATCAATAACGCATAGGCGATCACATCGACAAAAAAGGAGACCACAGATGAAAACAAGTACTTCAAAAAGACGCTATAGATAGCGACGGAATCTGCCAAGACCCGAAAATGGGAAGAGGCATTTTCTTCAATATAGATAGTGGCGATCGGTTGCGAGAGAATCGGCCACCCCCGTTTCTGGGCTTCGATCAGCATCCGCGTTTCATATTCAAAGCGCTCACCTGAGATCGCCAACAAATCTGTCATGAATTTCCGAGGGAAAACCCTTAAGCCCGTCTGCGAATCCTCGATGGCAAGACCAGTCGCTAAACGTAGGATATTTCGGGTCAAAATGTTGCCGAACTTACTCCGCAAGGGCACTTCTTTGCCAAAGGATCGGGTCCCTAAAATAATACTGTCGGGATGGGCTTGGGCCTTTGCTAAGCAAGCCATCATATCGGTATACTCATGCTGCCCATCCGAATCAATGGTCACCATAAATTCAACAGCTGGCTGGTTTGTCAGCACTTCGGTGAGGGCGGTTTTGATGGCTGCGCCTTTTCCAAGATTCTTTGGATGGGTCAAAACCTGACAACCAAACTGCTGTGCCAATGCCGAAAAGACAGGCTGATAAGCTGCCCCACTGCCATCATCCACGACCAAAATCGGCAGGTGCTGGTTATGCAAACGAATTTTCTCCACCAGAGCCAGCAGTTTGTGGTCAGGTTCTAGCGAAGGAATCATGATTAAACTATTTTCCATATGCGCTCCTCATTTAAGGTAGTATTTTTGAAAATAAAAAAGAAAAGAAGCCAACTCCATCAGTAAAGACAGAGTTGGTCGCGACCGCTGCGCTTGGCTCGATACAATGCTTGATCGGCTCGTTCTTGTGTTTGCTGTAGCAACTCGCCCTTTTGCCGTTGTGCGATCCCAATCGACAACGTGATGCTGACCGAATCGCCTGCATCCAAGATGATCTCTTGGTAACGGATGCGCTTTTGGATTTTTTCGAGGAGATAAGCAGCAGCCTGTGCGTCTCCTTGGATCAAGATCGCAAACTCTTCCCCACCGATGCGATAGACAGGATTGCTCGCCGTACAGTAGGTCGAAAAAATACGAGCGATTTCTTGCAAAATCACATCCCCAGCACGGTGTCCGTAACGGTCATTGTAATTTTTGAAATGATCGATATCGATCAAAGCGATCGATAAGTCCACCTCGGTCGTGTCTAGGCGTTGGCGGTCATCTTGAAATTTACGGAAGTTGTTCAACTGCGTAAGATCATCGATTTTGACCAATGCCAAAATGCGCTGCATATCATTTACTATCGAGTAAAGGAAAAACGCCAATGTATAGGCGAGAATGCCATAAACTATATAAATTAGGGTCGTTTTTTGAATATCACCCGTCAGATAAAAACCAAAAAGAAAGGAGATAGCGATCAAGTAGGTAATTGATAGGAATAACTCTTGTTTGTCAGTAAATCGCCGTTTGGCCCAGGCATGCAGAAATGTCAGTGTCACTATCAAAAAAAACGTAAGATATAAGTTCAACCAAGACGATTTTGATACTTCAAACAAGAAACGCCCTAACGCTAGATTGACCATCGTCGGTACGGTCACCTTCCACCCCAGATATTTCATGGAAAAAGCGTAAAGCAAAAAGCGCAGGTCAAATCGCGTTTCATATACGACGTAAGAGAAATTCATCATCAGCATCCCCACCACGGTTTCACAAGCAATCGCAGCTGCGATCTGTTTCGCTTTGAACGTCCCTTGGCCAACGAATCCGTCACTGATTTTGAATAACAAATAAATATTGATGATAATTGCGCCTAAATTTGCGAGTGTATTGACAACCAGCGTATTTGCCATTTCCTGTGCTTCCTTTCTAAAAAAAAGAACCCTTACTTGCTGATTCGACGGGACAATTCCAGAAACATTTCATTGGAAAAGCGGACAAAGCATCAAGTAAGAATCACTATTTATTATTGACAGTTTTTATCACTCTTGATTTAGAATAATTTACCAGAAATTATACATAGTTTCAATCTTTTTGTTGATATGCGAAGATTCTCAAGATAAACAAAAAAAGCAAAATGTATATTTTTTAAATAAATAACATTATTTCTTTATTATTACTAACTTTTTGTGCATAAAGATTTAATTCTTTGTGAATTTGTGCAAATCATTTTTTCATTATTTTTTTACGTCTCAGGTAAGGTGCACACCCGATTTCGACCGCTTTGTTTTGCGAGATAGAGTGCTTGATCGGCTCTTTCGACGGCTGCCAAGATATCGCCATGACAAACGGTGCTCGCTTCAACGCCGCAAGACAAAGACATCGTCCCTTTTTCAAAATTGGCGACAGGAAACATACTGCTGGAAATAGTTTGACACAGCGTCGTCATCGCAGCTACGGTCTTTTCTTTGACATCCCCTTCGATCACGACACAGAACTCTTCGCCGCCATAACGATAAAAGGAAAAGGTCTCGGCAAAATGCGCCTCTAAAAAAATAGTTGTCCGTGTGGCAAAGGTTCTCAACAGCTCATTTCCAGCGATATGACCATAACGGTCGTTGACCTTTTTGAAGTGATCGAGATCGATCATGGCGATCGTCACAGTCTTTTTCTGTGAAACGGCTTGAAGCAGATCGTGGTTATAGGTCCCATAGTTGAAGCAGCCGGTCAACGCATCGATCTTACTATTCGCCAACTCTGCCAGTACTTGGTACTCTTCGCCTTCAATCAACCGATGCAGCCACATAAAGCCGCCCAACAGCACAAAAGAACCAACAAGTACTGCCAACATAGCTTCCCAGTCATAGGTCGTCGTATGATGGACCAACATCGAAAAACGCGGTGAGATCAGACAGGTCAAAAAATACATCAAATAAAATTGCTGTTGCGGACGCAGCGGCTTGATTTTTGATAAGAGAAAATCAAGGACAAAGACGCCGACACCTAATAGCGGTAAATAAAAGGCTTTGCCAATGTCAGAAAAACCGACAAACAGTAAATAGAAAACGACCATACACGGCGTTATCAAAATCAAGATCTTGCCACGATCACCATAGAAAAAATGACTCGCAATAAAAGCAGTTGTGTATTGATAACAGATAAACCCAACTGAATTCATTGAAAAAGAAAGAATAAAATACAAATGCGTAAACGTCAGAATACCAATAATAAAATACTTAAATGGACGAGAAACCGATATTTTTTGCACACTTCGTACAAAAACATCTGCGGTCACCAGTAAACTGGCAATCATCAGCGGCAAACCAAACGCCAAGAGCACGCCTCGTTCTAACATTCCATCACAATCGCTCTCCTTTAGACCATAAATATCCTTGTTGTAAATGAACCCCCATCTCAAGCAGCTGCGCCATCTTATCGCGGGTCTCGATGCCTTCAACGATCAACTCAAGCTGATACTTTTTGGCGACCTTCAACCAACAAGTCAAGAAACTAAACCCGATCTCCTCATCGAGCTGAATAAACGGCAGTAGTGAAAATTTCAAACAATCCACATTTTCAAGATTGGCAAAGACCAATGACAGGGTATTTTGGCCACAGCCGATGTCATCGACAGCGATCACATAGCCATAGGCTTTGATTTTTGCAAGGGCAGTAGACAAATCAAAAGAATCATGCTGACCTTTTACAGGATGCTCTGTTAATTCGATCTGCAACTGCTCTTTGTGGGCAGTCATCCCCTCAAAAAAAGTCCACGTTGACTGCCACAGCAGCTGTTGTGGATGAATATTGACACTAAAGCGGGTTTTCGGCTTTTTTTGGCACAACCGTTGCAACTCCTGGGCATACCACCCCATCAACTGCTGATTGCCGCTTTCAGATTGAATCATTGCGCTGAATTCTTGTTGCGGAAAGCGGTTGTTTTTCTCGCTGCGCAGCAAGACCTCATAGCCGTTCACCTCTTGCTGACTTAGCGATTCTACCTGCATGATTGGTTGACATAACAGATAAAAATTGTCTGTGTTTTCCCAAATTGTTTCATTTCCCATCTTCGTTAAGCCCCCATCTAGTAAAGTTATCACTTCCGAAAATTGGTCATATTTGTATCATCGCTCGTTCATAGTCCTTAGAAAAAGAAGCTTCAAAGGAACTGACTTGCCTAAGTATACCAAATAGAGCCGCAGTTCCCCAACTATTTTAGATGATTGGGCAGAAATTTTTGTGAACGATTGGACAGAGATTGTAGCTTTCACCCATAGTTCCTCTTTCTTCTGACAGTTGGAATTCTGCGCTTTTCTTGTATCAAAAACGCTGTTTCTGGCTGACTTACACGTTGGTCGATTGGCGGTTTTGACAGCTTCTTCTGCTCATCCTCATAAAAAAGCCAGCTGAACAGGAATTGTTCAGCTGGCTTCCTTTTTCTGTTAATAAATTAAATAGTCAGAGGCACCGGCTTGCTTGATCTCGATCACCAGCTTATGAGGCAGGCAAATGCTCGTCTGCCCATTGCGATAGATCCAGCTGGTTTTGACAGCAATCTGGTCGGGACTATTGTCTTCACGAACTCGGATCGCGCCATCTTTGATCTCGACGATATTGTACTGACCTTCTGCTGGATAGTAGGTTTTTTCCATCGCATCGATTTCTTCTAAGTTAAAACGGTCAACCTCTTCTCCATTGATCCGCACGATTGCATACCGATCGCCGGTATCACTTTGAGCTTGTGCTTCAAATAGAAAAAGCGGTAAAAAAGAGCCGACAACTAACAGAACAAACAGCAGATAATCATAGGGCTTTAAAAGTTTTAAAAATGGCTGGATCGTCTTTTTCATCACATGTACGCCTTTCACGGTTCATTCACTGTTGCTTTTTAGAAGGTAATCGCTCTTCAAAAAAAGCAGTTAGGTCGATGATCTCTTCCTCTGTGAAGGTTTCTTGCTCCCATTGGGCAAGAATTTGTTCTTGCAAAGCCAAATCCATTTCCCAAAAATGCTCGATCTTCTTGAAATGCTTTGAGTCAAAGGAACGAAACACGGGGTAGATCATCAAAAATTCTTCAAAGGTAAGATCCCAGTCCTCAGTATAATCTTTAACGACCCCTTCTGACAAGGCTTTTTCCGTCGGATCGCCGTTTTCTTTGATCAAGCCCGCTTCGTAAAAATGGCGATAGATTGCCTCTTTGGTGATCTCTGGATGAAATTTTTTACTGTGACGATAGGCTTCTTCAATCAATGACGGATAGATGATCTCCATTTTCCCCCTGCTTTCTGGACGGCGTCATAAGACGCCGTTAATTCTTTTCGATCGGGTGCTGCGCTTTATATTCTGCTAATGATACATGGTGGCTGCGCTTGAAGGTTCCTGTTGTCCCATCAAACGAAATCGCTGGTGCTTTGACGCCATAGTGGGTCCGGCGCTTATTCTTTTTTGCTTTTGATGTTTTTCTTGCAGGTACTGCCATGTCATTTCCAACTTTCTTTCACTTTCTCATTATGCACGCAGCTGCAATGCATTTTTTCGTTTATTTCGCTTAAATTCATGAATGATCTTTAATGCGCGTTTCCTTGTTTTGATGTTCGGGCTCTTTAAACGTCGATACGCACTAGACAAGTCCGTTTTTTCCATATTGACTCCTTTCTGTTACCAGCTTGCTTTTGTAACGCCGGGAATTTCTCCGAGATGTGCATGCTTACGGAAATTGATCCGTGACATGCCGAATTTATTCATGTAGCCGCGCGGACGACCATCGATCATATCCCGTTTCTTCAAACGAGTCGGAATCGAATCCTTCGGTAGTTTGGCCAATGCTTGGGTATCTCCTTGTGCTTTTAGTTCTTGACGTACTGCTCGGTATTGTTCGATGAGTTGTACTTGTTTGTTGTATTTTGCAATTTTTGATTTTTTTGCCATTCAGTTATTTTCCTTCCTATTTCTTGATTTCACGAAAAATCGCTCTGCGCCGCAACTTTGGTGAATATTTTTTTAATTCTAAACGTTCCGGCGTATTGCGCTGGTTCTTATTGGTCAAATAAAGTCTTTCCCCTGTCTCCACACATGCCAAAATAATATTGTTTCTCATAATAACCAGCTCCTTTCTCTTGCGTCACACCAAAAGAACAGTCAAAGTGTAACGATTACGTTTTGTATCATATCACACTAAAACACAGGAAGCAAGCAAAACTATTTCTTCTTTTTGTTATTTAACACGTGAAGAAAACGTCATATGAATTTGTTTTCAACCGTCGCTGTCATTGGTGGCAAGATAACAGAAACCTATAGCTTTTGATCCCGCAAAAAAATCACCTGATCTTTAAGGAATCACTGGTCGGTCTTTTCAAGCAGCCCAAGTCGTGATTCTTTGTCAGGTGATTTCATTCGGTTAATTTACTGATTGGTTCTCATGTGATGCAAGCCATTCACTGATCGCCTGCAAGCGTTCTATCCGCAGGTTCGGCAAGCCATTGCGTGATAAACCATGAGAGGATTGAGGAAACAGCATCAGCTTCGTATCGACGCCTTGACGTTGCAATGCCATGTAAAACTGCTGACCTTGTTCTTGCGGACATCGCAAATCATTTTCCCCATGGAGGACTAGCGTGGGTGTCTTGACTTGGCTGGCATAGGCCAAAGGCGACATCTTCCAAAGTCCTTCGGTCTGATCAAGTTCCCGCAACAATTGAAATTTGACAAAGGCAGGTCCAATGTCACTCGTCCCATAAAAGCTGATCCAATTTGAGATCGAGCGTTGCGTAACGGCCGCACAAAAACGATCGGTATGGCCAACGATCCAGTTGGTCATAAAGCCACCATAACTGCCGCCAGCCACATGGATGGTGTTCGTATCGATTTCTGGATGGTTTGCCACCACGGCATCCATCCCCAACAGCAAGTCTTGATAATCTTTATTGCCATAATCACCTAAAATCGATTTGACAAATGTTTGACCGTATCCTTGCCCGCCACGAGGGTTCAACAAGATGACCCCATAGCCATTAGCGGCATGGACTTGCATCTCATGGAAAAATGTTTCCCCATAACAGACCTGCGGACCGCCATGAATGTACAAAATCGCTGGATGATTCTCTTTTGTTTCGGTCGGAGGCAAATACCAGCCTTGAATTTGCCAGCCATCTGCTCCTTCGTACCAAAACGCTTCAGGTTTACTGATCGTTAATTGTGACATAACTGCTTGGTTGGGATCATAGAGATCGGTTACTTCGCCACTTGTTAAGTCAATCAACGCTAAGCGACTAGGGATCGTTGGCGTCGCATAAGCAACAGCAAGTTTGGCTTCTGAATAGATCGCCGCATCGAGGATATCCATTTTTTCATCAAGTAGTTTGGTCCATTCTCCTTGGGTCGTGGCACGGTACAATTGTAGCTTGCCATGTTCTGTTACGGGTACAAGGAATGTGTCATCCGTCAACCAGGTGATCGCTACGCCACGATTTTTTTGTTGAAAATCACTGATGATCGCATTGCCAAAGGCAACATCTAACTCCTTGGAAAGATTTTTGACTGCTTTCGTTTTTAAGTCGATCAAAAACAAATCATCCAAGGTCACAAATCCGTAAGAGAGATCATTGCCTAATAGTAACAGCTGATCATTGCGCGCAGCAGCAAAAGTGTAGGTTCCTTCTGGCAGGATGTTTTCTAAACTTTCTGTCTTTTTCGTCTGGCTATCAAGGAGACAAACCTTCGAGCCATAGTCCCATTCATCTTCTTCCTCTTTGTCAAAGGTGAGGAACAACGTCTTCTGATCATCCGCGATGCCAGAAAAAACAAAGGGAGAATCATGCTCAAAAATCAGTTCCGTTTCTTGTGTCGCGATCGTTTTTTTGATGATCGAATGTTTTTTTTCTTTTAAAAATCCGACGCCATCCGCCAAATAATTGACTTTCGTAGTAGCTTTTACTTCTGGAAATTCCTTTTGCTTGTCCGTCTTTTCTGTGTCGTCTTGATTCTCTGAGACCGGCTCTTCTTGTGCCAGCTTATAATAGACCGCAGTTGCGTCTTGCTTCCAAAAATAGTCCCCCAGACCCTTCTCAGTGACAAGTGCTTGGGGCTTGCCTCCGGACACTGGCATCGTCCATAACGTACTTTCACCTTTCTTTGGATCGGTCGTCACAAAACTGAGCCTTTGCTCATCTGGCGAGACCTTTAGGTTGTTGTGGGTCGACGCTTCGGTGCCCCACTCACGCCGTTCGTTGGTCTTTGGGTCAATACTATAAATCGCTGAATCATACGTATTGGTCTCTTGGTTGACTGCCGTTTCCAAGTAAAAAACTTGATTTTGCCCCACTGCAGGCTGCGCAATCGTTTTCAGTTCAAACAGTGTCTCATTCGTTATTTTTTCCATCCGTTTCCCTCCAAAGATACGTGTTTTCGCAGTAACTATCTACTAGTATATCAAAAGAAACGAATTTTTCTGCTTTTTTCCCGCCTTTTTTTAATAGTGAAATCCTCGCAGATTCGCTACTTCTTCAAAACCAGCCGACGTCCCTGTCTGCCGCAAGATCTCCTGCCCATTTTCTAAAAGGGTCAAGGCAATTTCCGTACTGGCGCTTTCGCGAATGATCCGATTCATTTGCCCAATAGAAGGTGCTAACAACGAATGGCCTTCTTTCGTCAACACTTCGATCGTCAGCAGCCACTGTTTTTGTTTGAGATGGATCACTAAACGGTCTTCCGTACGTTTGACATCATGAATCTTTGCACCATGATAAGTAGCAAAACGATATTCTTGGCTGCCGACTTGCAGAACACAAATCGTTCCCAAAAAAGCAAAACCAGCAAAGGGAATGTCGGCTGCGGAGAAAAAGAACCGAACATCTGGCGCATCAAAGCTATTGCACTGAACCCAAATATAAGCTGCTGGAAAGGAGGTACCCCAGTCTTTTTCCAAATAACCGATCCCGTTCGTAAAATCGATTGGTTCTTCGTTCCAGTACAGTGTACCTTCTAAGGTATGACTCATGCTCAAGACACCGTGGTAGCATTCCATAAATGACAGATACGAAAAAGGCCCCATGATACTCGGCGCATAACGTGTCCGCTGAATCGGTTTGTGGTCGTTGTATTTTACTGCTCCTTGTACTTGGAGATCGTTATTTTTTAAAGAAACTTGAATACCTGCTTCACTAAAGATATTGTCACCAATCGTTACTTTTCGCTCCTCTTCTGAAACCTGAAAATCAGTTTCTGGAAAGGAGAAGTAATGCGCGCCCTCATGATTGATCACTTGAATGAACACTTCTTTGGTACCGTCTTCTTGAATCGAAAGACCAGGAATAAAAGCATAGACTTCTTCACCAATTTGGTGCTTATGGTACCAGCCTTCAAAAAAAGCGGTCTGCTTGTCGTGGCCGTGAAAGAACCGATCTGTTGTCAACATCTTGATTTCCCTCCGTTTCTTTTTTAAGTGTAGCATGAAGCAGAAAGATTCCTCAGGATAATGCTTTTGTCCATGTAAAAAAGCCAGAAACAAGCAACACACTTGTTTCGGGCTTTGCTTATTGCTTTTTCATCACTCGACGGGTCCACCAGAGAAAAATAAGAAACCCTACAACGAGCAGTGTCAAAAGTCCGCCGGTCATCCACGATGGATCCCCAATGTGATAAAATGCCATGGCTTTTTGCAGGCAACCAAGCAACACAAATACCCCCAGTAGAAAAACGATCGGATAAAAAGCTTTTTCTTTGCGTGATACAACAAAAACGATCGCCGCTACCAGCAAACTGCCAACCAATACTACATCAAAAGGAAATGCGATCGTCAGGAGCCACCAGTTTGGGGTCATCAGATTGATCAGCAGTGAAAGACCAATCCAGCCACTCACAACGAGCCAAAGGGAGCCGAAACGAATCACCTTGCTTGTGCCCTTCTTTTGATAGATGGTTTTGCTGATGATCGCAAAAATCCCGATGACCGCTACCACAGTTCCCAATCCTGTTAAAAGATAATCCAGCAGGTTAAGAACCAGTGGTCCTTGATTTGTAAAATCAGCTATAAACTTGATCCCCCAACTGATACCAACCGCTAGATATGCCAATTTGAGACGCTCTTTGAGATTGCTCTTTGGCGTGTTTGCCAACAGTTCATCTGCCACCCCTTTCGGATCATTGCCAAAATAGTGTTGCGCCTCTTCTCCATGAGTTTGTGCTTCTAATAAATCCATTGCAATCGCGTATACCTGCTCTGTTACTTTATGCTCATCGTAAAAAAGGCTGGAAAGTAAGAGGTAACTTCGAAAATCATCAAAAAATTGGCGATTTTTCTCATTGAATTGTTGCTCGATCAGATTGGTTTGCTCTCGCCAATAGGTCGTCTCTTGTTTATCTGCCATGTTTCCTCACTCCTTAAATAATCCTTCGACTTTCTTCATTAGGTTCGTCCATTGTTCTCTAAATTGTGCCAAATAGTCTATGCCTTTCGGGGTGATCGAGAAATACTTGCGATCAGGTCCTTCAGGTGATTTTTTCATCTCAGAGGTAATAAGTTCTTGTTTTTCCAACTTCTGCAGCAAAGGATAGATCGTGCCGCCAACGATCGTTTCAAATCCTCTTTGCTTCAGTTCCTGTACCAGTTCATAACCATAAATCTCTTTTTGAGCAATCACTTGCAAAACACACCCTTCCAAAACCCCTTTTAGCAATTGCGTCTCTTTCACGATTTCCCTCCTTTGGCTCCCTTTATCTAGTTTGTTATACAAACTAGTGTTGTACCTAGTATACGTGTTTGACACTAGTTTGTAAAGCATACTAGTAGAATAAAAAAATCTCCTAAGAAGAATTTTCTTCTAGGAGAGTTTTTTATCAAATGATTCAACGCTTCACCCCGCGTTGATAGGAATCATTGTACGCTTGAAAGGACTTATCGTGAAGTTTAGCCGCTGCATCTGCCAACCAGTTAACATTTCTGATCAATGCGCGGCCTTGTAGGACCAAATCCACTTGATTGGTTTGCAAAAGATATTCGCAAAGATCAGGATTATCCAATAAACCGACTGCTGCTACGGGAATATCGACCACTTGCTTGATAGCTGCAGCAAAGGGCACTTGATAGCCATCATAGATCGGAATATTAGGCTTTTTATCCACCACACCGCCTGTGGAACAGTCAAGACAATCAATGCCATCTGCTTGAAGCCATTGGGCCACTTGCTGCCAATCTTCCAACGAATTTTGGCGTCCTGGTTCTTCATAGTCTGTCAATGACAAGCGCATCCACAAGGACCCAGAAAAGACTGCTCGAACTGCTTGTACCGTTTCTTTTACAAAGCGATACCGATTCTCTAAGGAACCACCATACAGGTCGGTTCGTTGATTGACGAGAGGCGAAAGAAATTGATCCATCAAGTAGCCATGAGCCCCATGAAGTTCGATCATCGTGACACCCGCATTGGCTGCTCGTTGGGCAGCCTGAACAAAACTATCTTGCACCCGTTTGATCTCCGACAGGGTCATTTCTGACGGTAATGGGTAGCGCTCGTTAAAGGCAACGGCACTTGGTGCCAAAGGATTGCTGGCATCAACTGCTTTTCGTCCTGCATGGCTTAGTTGGATGCCTACTTGCGCATCGAACCCATGCAGCAGTTCCACCAATTTCGTCAGCTCTGTTTGCTGCTCTTCATTCCATAACCCTAGATCATTGTTTGTGATTCGTCCGTCTGGTTCAACGGCAGTCGCTTCAATAATGATCAAGCCGACTTTGCTTAATGCTCGTGCCCCGTAGTGAACAAAATGAAAAGGCTCCGCAACACCGTCTTCTTTTTTTACTTCATACATACACATCGGCGACATAACGACGCGGTTGGCCAATGCTAAATTCGCTAGCTTCACTGGTGACAATAATTTGGACATGCTGACACTCCCTCAACGATTTTTCGCTTTGTATTTTTCTCTATATTCAGTATAAACAGCCCCTTCAAAAACACAAGCAATGACCCTTTTTCCCATTTTTAAAACAAAAAAATAGACGCATTCTGCTTGCTCCCATGACATTGGAACAATCAGCTGCCTCTTCCCACTATTATTATACCGCATCCAGAGTCAAAAAAATAGACTAGTATTTTTGGTGGATGCTCGTATAATTGAGATACTTTGGAGAATGGATGTGAGTCTGAATGAACGACCTAAAGGCTGAAAAGAAGCATCTCGCAGACACGTACCAGCAATTGCTGACGCGAAAGACAGTGCTGAATAGTTTATTGACTGAAGGCAGAAAAAAAGATCGCCTTGCGATGCAAAGCATCGGCGAAGAGATTCGCTTAAACTTTGATAATTTTGCTGACCGTTTAGATACTTTTGCTGCCATCGAAAGTAAGAATCGTGAGATCGACCAAATGAACGCCGCTCTTCAATCTGCTGAACGTGAATTAGCTGCCATCGACCGTCTACTGGATAGTCCCTACTTTGGTAAAATCTCCCTACAATTTGAAGATGAGGAAACGATAGAAGATTTTTATATTGGGATCAATGGTTTTGTTAATGAAAATAAGGAAGGGTTGATCTATGATTGGCGCTCCCCTATTGCCGAATTGTTCTATGCCAAACGCTTGGGCCCGGTCTCTTATCAAGTGAACAATCAGACGATTTCTGCTGCTCTTGAACATCGCCGACAATTTATTATCGAAAAAGATCACATGAAGCAAGCCTTTGATACCTCAGTCGCGATTCAAGATGAAGTGTTACTGGCAGCCCTTGAAGCCAATAATAGTCAAAAAATGCAAGATATCACTGCTTCGATCCAACACGAACAAAACGTCATCATCCGTGACTTAGCGCATAAAAACCTACTGGTCAACGGTGTTGCTGGAAGCGGAAAAACGTCTGCTGTCATGCAACGGATCGCCTTTTTGCTGTACCATTTTCGTGAAGAGATGACCGCAGAGAATGTCTTGATCCTCTCCCCGAACTCTCGGTTTATTGATTATATTTCGCAAGTGCTGCCTTCCCTCGGTGAAAAAAATCCATTGACGTTGACCATGCGGCAGTTTTGCCAAGCATTTCCTAGTGTTGACTTAGAATCGGAAGAGGCGTATTTTGACCGCATCCAGCAAACACCCAGTGAAGCGATCGACCTTTTGCGCAGTGCGGACTTCAGCCGCTTTCTTCAATCCTTGAGCAAACAGCTGCCAGAAGAACTTGTGCTTCAGTTTAAACCAATCAAAAGAAAAAACGTCGTCCTTTTTTCTGAAGAAACGATCGACACTTTCTTCCAAGAGACACCGAAACAGGCATCCTTGCGCGATCGCATCCAAGCAGTCAAAAAGAAATTGGCTTACGCTTGGGAGGAACGACTGCAAAAAAATGCCTTAGCAGCAAATGTTCACGACCAAGTTCGTTCTTTGGCTGAAGACGAACAGCGCTCCCTATTAGGGACAGTTTTAAAGGATGATTCAGAAAAAAGGATTCAGAAAGCAGCCATTCGCCTCCTGAAGAAAAAATACGCAACGGTTTCCAAACAAATCAACGACCTTACTTGGTTTGATACAAAACGATTGTTAGCAGACAGTGCCGACTATTTTACTCACGGACAGATCACTTTGACGCAAACAACAGATAGTTTGGATTATACAGTTTGTCTATTGCTGATTCGTCATTTGCTCGCCGAAAAACAACCTGTCCCTGCGTTACGCTATCTGTTTATCGATGAAGTCCAAGATTATACGCCAGCACAAATTCAGTTTCTATTATGTCTTTTTCCTATGACCGCTTTTACCCTCGTGGGGGATCAGCAACAGGCGATCTTTACAAGTGCCATCACCGTATCAGAAATCCAAACGTTATTTCAACAACAGGCGAAATTCCTCGAAACGTATCAGCTGACTACGAGTTATCGTTCTAGCGGTGCAATCACGCGGTTATTTGCCCAAATGCTACCAAAAGAAACCAATTTAAACATCTCTGCCGTTCGACCAGAAGGAAAGTTGCCACAGTTTTATGCCAATCTGCCTGACGTTGCGTTAGTAGACATAATAAAGGAACTTAAGCAACCAGTAACGATCATCACCAAAGATAGTCGATCCAGTGAGGAGCTCAAACAGGTCTTCGATAAACAGGCCGTGTCATTTCATGGAACGGTTTTACCGATTCATCTTGCCAAAGGATTGGAATTTAAGCAGGTCCTCTTATATGATGTCTCAGAAGAAAATTATCATACCGATCAAGACCGGCGAATTCTCTACACGGCGATTTCTCGTGCAATGGAAGAACTGGTGGTAACTTCAAAAGGAACCTTTTCGCCGTTTCTCACTCCTTGAATAGTAAAACGAGAAACCTCCTACTTTCTATAGAATCTTGATGAGATTTGAGAGAACCCTGTCTTGCCTCTCTGAGTAGTTCTCTTATCTGATTGATTTAGAAAGCTATCGATCAAATAAAAAAGCATCAACGCGATTGCGTTGATGCTTTGCTTTTGAATTGATTAGCGATGGATGTAAGTATATCCAGATGCGCTCATTGTTGCAGTGTTTGGTCCACCAGGACTGTCAAAGCCCATTCCGCCTTGAGAGATTGTGATGGTATTGTTTGATGGGTTGTATGATTCAACATAGGCTACGTGTCCATAAGTTGGATCAGCAGTCCATTCGCCACCAACTGATTGACCAGCGGCAAAGACTACCACGGCACCGGCTGCTGGTGTACCATTGACAGTGTATCCATCAGCTGCAGCTGACGCACCCCATTGTGCACCATTACCCCAGTAAGTACCTACCCAAGGAGCGCGGTTTTTCACGTACCAAGTACATTGCCCCCAAGCATACATGTTACCTGAGCTTGAATGATCTTTTCCGCCGCCAGTAGAAATACTTCCGGTAGAATTATTGTTTGATGAAGAGTTTGAGTCTGAGTTACTTGAGCTTGAATTGCTTGAACCAGTGTTTGAAGAGCCTGCGTTCGATGAACTTGAGCTGTTAGAACTGCTGGTATTGCTTGAGCTTGTGTTGCTTGAAGAACTACTTGTTGCTGTTTCAGTAGAAGCAGTTGTATTCTCTGTCGTGCTTTCAGTTGATTGAGCAGCAGCTTCTTGTTGTGCTTCTTTCAAAGCAGCAGCTTGTCTTTCTTCTTCTGCTTTTTGAGCAGCAGCAGCTTCTTGTTGTTCTTTCAAGATACGGGCTTTTTCAGCTTCCGCTTCTTGTTTTTTCTTGTTCAAAGCATCTTTGTCTTTTTCAGCAGTCGCTTGTTCTGCTGCTAAGTTTGCTTTCAAGACATTTAAATCAGCTTGTTTTGCTGCAATGGCATCTCTTTGTTGGCTAAGTTCTGCTTGGTTCGCAGCAACTTCTTGAATTTTGCTTTCGTTTTCTTTGACTTTGTCTTCAACATCTTGTTTGTCTTGTTTTTGTTGTTCAACTAAATCATTGTTTGCATTGACGATCGTTGTCATCGCTTGTACGCGACCGATAACATCCGTTAAAGAATCTGCTTCTAAAACAGCATCAATGAAATTGGTGCTTTGACCGTTAACTTGTACATCACGGGCTTGCTTTTGGATTGCTTCTTCACGTTTGGCAATACGCAATTTCAATGTTGCGATTTTGTCTTGCAATTTCTCAGCTTCTTGACCTAACTCAACTTGTTTCGCTTCTAATGAAGCAACTTTTGCACTCACTGTTTCAATTTCTGCTTCTAGAGAATCGATCTGTGATTGGGCGTCAGCTTGCTGACCTTTAAGAGAATTGATTTTTTGGTCTTGCTGCTCGATTTGATCATCAATGGAATCTGCAAATGCTAATGCAGGTGCTGCAACTGCTGTTAATGTTAGTGAACACACCATTAATGCTGATAACAAACTATTCTTCACTCGTTTTTCCTCCGACTAGCTGGTTGATTTGACAGATGAACTGCCTTTATAAAAACTTAATTTTGTCTAAGAAAGTTTAATGTTCGATTTAACGACAAATGAATTCTACCATAATGATATGACACACAGATAAAGGAAATGTTACAAAAATGTTTCAATCTAACACTCCCTTTATCTCAACGATAAATAACAAAACAATTAAAGACCGTTAAATCAACGTTTCTGAATAAATTACTGCGTTTTCTTTTCATTTTCATCATCAAAAATAAAATCAATTCATGTTATCTTTATCGAAAGTAAAGCTAATTCGTCAGGGTTTAAAGCTTGATCACACTTTTTTTAATAAGAAAAACTATGAAAACAAGAAATCATTCAAAAAAAGACCATTTATGTGACAAGATCCCTATTCCTTTCTATAATAAATAAAACAAGCGAGGAGGGAATCGCGATTCGTACACACAAAAAATGGTTTTGGCCATTGGCACTACTTACACTTTTTGTCACCTGTTTCCTGTTATTCTTTCAATTTCGTAAGGTGCATGAAGCCGATACTCCATTGCAACAGGCTAGCAACAGTGAGTTTTGGCTCTTAAGTGATATTCATTTTCTTTCCTCCACGCTCCATGATAACGGCGCAGCCTTTCAGACCTTCACAAAGGGAGCTGCTGGCAAAGAGATGACGTATCAAGAACAATCGATCGAGGCCTTCACCGCTCAAGCCTTAAAAGAGAAACCCACGGGAATTATTTTGACCGGTGATATGACGCTCAATGGCGAGAAAGCAAGTGCTCAAGAGTTGGCAAGATTGCTTGAACCATTGCAAGAAGCTGACATTATGGTTTTAGCATTACCTGGCAACCACGAGATTTACAATGGTTGGGCGCGAGCATTTAAAGGTGAAAAGGAATACTACGCAGATCAAATCAGTCCTGAGGATTTTCAAACGATTTTTGCTGAAGGTTACGAAAAAGCCAACAGTATCGACAAGTCTTCCCTTAGCTACAGCATTCAGTTAAACGACAAGTATCGTCTCTTTTTGCTCGATTCATGTATCTACGATTCTGAGGTTAATTGGGATGATCCTACTACGAATGGTGAGTTGAAACCGGCTACTCTAACTTGGTTGGAGGAGCAATTAACCCTGACGAAAGAAGCGGAGCAAGTACCACTGGTCTTTTTGCACCATAACTTGTTTGGTCATAATGAACTCTTACAAGACGGTTATGTTCTCGATAACGCCTCTGAGACTGTCGCTTTGTTGGAACGCTTCAACGTGCCAGCCGTTTTCTCTGGTCATATCCACATTCAAGACATTAACGAAGGGAATGATTCGCTTTATGAAGCAGTTACTGGGTCTTATTCAACGGCAGAATTAGGCTACGGCGTCCTTTCTCTTTCTGACAAGGAAATCAACTATGAAGCTCGGCAGATTGATCTCGATGCTTGGGCGGCTGAAACGAAGCAAACTGATGAACAGTTGCTGAACTATCAAAACTACCAGAAAAGTATTTTTGAAAAAGACACCGACCAACTGGTCCGTGACCAATTGTCCGCAGTGTCTGAACTGTCAGATGCCCAGATGACAAAACTTTGCGCGTTTGTCACGAAGTTGAACACCGCCCTTTTTACTGGCAATGATACTTACTCAGCCGAAGAAAAAACTGCTATCAAAGACTCCGAGGAGTATCAGTGGTTAGCGACCTATTCTTACTTTTTGAAGCAATATGTCGATTCAATGCTCGACGATCAAACCGATGATCGCAAACTGACGATCCCCCTCACAGCAGAATAAAGCCAAAAAGTGTCTTCTTCCTTTCTTTTAGGAAAAAGACACTTTTTCTTTTCTAATGAACGATAGCCCTCTCGTTTGGGTAAACGAGAAGGCTATCTGACGAGTCAATATTTATTCTTTGAAAGTGCAGCATACTATTACTACTATTATTTATTTCTCATTTAAACGATACAATCCCTAACCTCTATTGTATCCTTGTAACTCTGAAGTTACGCCAGGTTTGAATAAATTTCTTCAAAACAAGTAACGTGTGGTACAAAAATATTTGTCGCTTATCAATAACTATACCACGCAACTAGGCGCCGACGGAAGTAAACTAGCTTATTCTTAATCATTACTTAAACAAAAGGTATTGTTTTCAAACAGTGTTGCTCCTTTAAGAATTCTACGTGAAGCGATCAACCTTCCTGTCATGCATATCTGCTAACCATTCCTATAAGGGAATTCCTTTTATTCAATAGGCAAGTCGTGCTGTTTTAAGAAAGATAATTTATCCCAGTAGCCTCTTTGAAATAAAATTTTATCATTTACTATTTGAAAAAAACCGCAACCTCTCAAACCTAAGGGGTCACGCCACTCTAAAATTGCCCATTGTCCATCTTCGAAAATATTCTCAACGATACAAACCATTTTTGCGTTAGAAAATTCTTGCTCAAACATCTGCTTGATCGCTTGTTTCCCAACAACTGGCTCATTAGCAACCTGGTGGTTTATTGCATTCTCATCATATAATTCTGAAATAATTTCAACATCTGCCTGATTAAACGCATCAACCCATTGGCAAAGTATTTCTTTTGGCTTCATATAAATCCCCTCGAAATGTAATCATCTTTGTTCCAATCGCAATAAAAAAAGTAGCTAATTTGTATCAATATATTCTACTTTTACAATTCATTCAAGACAATATCGATGAAACGAATAAGAATTATCGACCTTTCACATCGATTACTCTTGTATAAGTACGGGGTACCTGAATCGTGGCATGTTCCGCTTTACCTGTTTCTTTATTCCATTCACGTGAGTCATGCCATTTGAATCACTAGTAATCATTGCTTTTAATGGTAGCAACGCCACTAAACCTATTCAACCACTTTATTAATTTATTGAATACGGTATACAGCCTCTCTTTCTTTTTATATGCTTATCATCGAATGAGAAATAATAGGTAAGTAAACCGCGACGCTTAGGGCTAGATGAATAGTGAAATCAAAGATGTACTATTTACCATGTCAGGTCCTCAAAACCTGCAACTATTCTCTTGTAGCAGATCATCAACACCCGATCCATTTCAATATTTATATAAAATAAAACAAAAAAAGCGAGAACCCAATGGATTCTCGCTTGTTAACGTCAATTAACCTTTAACGATGTTTGTTGCTTGTAAGCCACGTTGGCCTTCTTCAACGTCGAAAGTCACTGCTTGACCTTCTTCTAATGTTTTGAAGCCGTCGCCTTGGATAGCTGAGAAGTGAGCAAATACATCATTGCCGTCTTCACCTGTAATAAATCCAAAACCTTTATCTGCATTAAACCATTTTACTGTACCGTTATTCATAAACGTATACCTCCATATTACACATCGACTGTGTTTATTTGTTTGTAATAGAAAATGATGTGTAATTGAAGTGTGTATCAATAGAAAAGATAAACAAGTATTAACATATCAGAACTTTACCTATTCATCATAGCATGGTTAAAATAAAATAGCAAATAAAGTTGGCTTTTTTTCTTGATAAAAAGGTAAATTGTTAAGAAACCTTATGATTAAGCCTAGCAATTGCTTTATCTGGAAGAATCAAAAATCAAAGAGTTGCGCCGTTTGAAGCAATTACTTTTTTATACCAATCAAATGACGCTTTCTTGATGCGCTTCTTTGTGCCATTGCCTTCATCGTCTTGGTCAACATAGATAAAGCCATAACGTTTCGACATTTGTGAGGTTGAGGCACTAATGATATCGATACAGCCCCATGCCGTATAGCCAAAGACCTCGACGCCATCATGCAACGCTTCATTGATTTGTTCAATATGCTGACGCAGATAGTCGATTCGATAAAAATCATCGATGGTGCCATCTTCGTTTACGACATCTTCTGCTCCCAAACCGTTTTCGGCAATAAACAAAGGTTTTTGGTAGCGGTCATAGAGTTGATTCAATGCTGTTCGCAACCCTTTGGGATCGATCTGCCAGCCCCATTTACTGCTTGGCAAATAGGGATTTTTAATCCCACCAGTGATCAGATTCCCAACAGCACTTTCCAATCGTTCTGGATGTGCGCTGACTGCACTGGACATATAGTAACTAAAGGAAACAAAATCAACCGGGTTTTCTCGGATGACTTCTAAGTCTCCTGGTTCGATCACCAATTCCACTCCTTTTTCTTCAAACATGCGGTTGGCATATGCTGGATAATAGCCTCTTGCCTGCACATCACTGAAAAAGAGTGAGGTTCGTTGACTTTCGACTGTTTTTTGGACATCGTCCGGATCACAGCTGTACGGCGTTAATAATTGATAGCTGATCATACAGCCGACCTTGGCATCGGGAATCAATCGATGGCAATAGTCAGTCACGATTGCGCTGGCGACAAATTGATGGTGCGCCCCTTGGTACTTGTCTTGTTCAATATTAGGATGACCTTCTTCAATGATCCCGACACTAACATATGGATGGTGTTTAACACAGTTGATTTCATTAAAAGTTACCCAGTATTTGACTTTCTTTTGGTATCGCTCAATCACCGTCTTGGCAAAACGGACATAAAAGTCGATCACTTGCCGGTTTGGCCATCCTCCATACTCAGTCACTAAATACAAAGGCATCTCATAATGGGATAGTGATACCACTGGTTCGATCCCATACTTCAAACACTCATCAAAGACTGCGTCGTAAAATGCCAATCCAGCTTCGTTTGGCTCTACCTCATCCCCCTTTGGAAAGATCCGTGTCCAGGCAATTGACATCCGATAGGCTTTGAAGCCCATCTCAGCAAATAAACGAATATCTTCTTTAAAGTGATGATAAAAATCGATTCCCTGTCTTTTCGGATAGTATTTCGTGCTGTTTGGATCCTGGGCTTCTGCAACTTGCTGATGAGTCATCATATGCCATTGGTCAGTCCATCGTTCTTTCGGCATTGAGGAATCGAATAGATAGACATCAGAAACCGACAAGCCTTTTCCATCGATTCCAGAACCTCCTTCAACTTGGTTGGCAGCTGTTGCTCCTCCCCAGAGGAAATCTTTTGGAAAATAACTTTTCATTTTACTTGCCGCCTTTCAAAAATGATTCGTATGCCAACGCTTCCCCATTCGTGGCGATCACTTGCTGATAATACGCAAAACTAGCTTTTTTCTTGCGGGAAAGATCTCCGCTACCATCATTTTGCTTATCGACATAGATAAAGCCGTATCGTTTTTCCATCTCTCCTGTCCCCGCAGAAACGATATCGATCGGTCCCCACCATGTATAGCCTAGAATCGTTGCGCCATCTTTGATCGATTCCGCCATTGCTTCTACATGGTCTTTCAAATAGGCCATCCGTTCTTCATCGACGATCGATCCATCTTCATTGACAACATCCTTTAAACCAATTCCATTTTCAACGATAAATAATGGTTTTTGATAACGATCAGTCAATTCGCTGCAAACATAGCGTAATGCCAGCGGATCGATCGGCCATCCCCAAGCAGTTTCTTTTAGGTAAGGATTCTTTTTCCCTAGTAATCCGCCAGTATTGCCTAAAATTTTCATGCCTGCTTCATGCAATGAGCTGCGGTAAAAACTAAAGCCTAAATAATCGCAGGTCCCCGCTTTAATGATCGCTAGATCTTCTTCTGTAATGTCCAGCAACAGATGATTATCCTTCACGATGCGGTCGAAGTATTCCGGATAGGCTCCTCGCAATTGCACATCACTATAGAACAAGGAACGACGGCGCAGTTGATACGATTCAAAAACATCTTGCGGGTTGCACGTCGCAGGGTAAATCGGGCTCAGTGACAGCATACAGCCAATCTGATTGTTTTCATCTACTGCCTTCCCATTCAGAACTGCTTTGGCACTTGCAACAAACATATTATGACTTGCTTGATAAAGTGCCTGTAATTTTTCTTCTTCAGTCTCGAAAGAAAACACATCGATACCTGCTGCGAGTAACGGGATCGTATGGGTATGGTTGATTTCATTGAAAGTCATCCAATATTTCACTTTCCCTTTGTAGCGTGCAAAAACCACTTTTGTATACCGATCAAAAAAATCGATCAGTGCACGATTTTGCCAACCACCATATTTCGTCACCAAATGCAGTGGCGTCTCAAAATGAGCTAATGTAACAACTGGTTGGATCCCTTTTTCATTCAAGGCATCAAATAAATCATCATAAAATTGTAAACCTGCTTCATTGGGTTCCGTCTCATCCCCATTCGGAAAAATGCGACTCCAAGCAATTGAGGTACGCAAACACTTCAAGCCCATTTCCGCAAACAGTTCAATGTCTTCTGGGTACCGATGATAAAAGTCGATGGCTTCATGGCTCGGATAAAAGTTATCCTCTTCAAGCTGCAGTGAAACTTGCTCAATACGTTTTTCACCAACTGGTAAAATATCTGCTACACTTAATCCTTTTCCTCCTTCCAAATAAGCTCCTTCGGCTTGATTTGCGGCGATCGCGCCGCCCCATAGGAAATTTTTTGGAAATACACTCATGAAATCGCTCCTTTTAATAAATCATTTGCTACCAAAGCGGTAACGTCTTTTTTCGCTTGATCCACAACTGTCAGTGCATCTTCTTTGATCACACTGGTAAAGACCAACATGGTTGTCGGATCATATCCTTTTTCAATAATTTTTGCTAAGTCAAAGGTGCCAATTTTTTGCCCCTTCACGACTTGATCCCCTTGTTTCACCAAAATCTCAAACACGCCTTTTGCTAAATCAACCGTGTCTAAGCCGATATGAACCAACACTTCCGTCCCAGCAGCCGATTGGATCCCAAAAGCATGTCCAGTTGGAAAAACTGTCACAACCGTACCAGTAAGTGGCGCATAAATATCGCCGGCTGATGGATAAACGGCTAATCCATCCCCCATTGCTCGAGAAGAAAATACTTCATCTTTGACATCATCAAGCGTGATCGCTTCACCAGCAACTGGTGTCATCACTTGCAGCCCTGCACCTTCTTCTAAAACAGGTTCTACCGTTTCTTCAAATCCTAATACATAGGTCAAAATAGCAGTACCGAAGAACGCAAAGGCAATGCCGATCAAATAGTACACAAAGGTGTCCCCAAAGAAAGCTGGCAATGTCGTTAATGCTGGGAAAACATAGACGATGGCCTTGGTTTGCATCATTCCCATAAACGCACCAGCAAGGGCACCAACGATGGTTTGAGCAATCAACGGCTTTTTAAATTTTACCGAAAGTCCATAGACGATTGGCTCTGTAATTCCTCCAAGCAATGCTGGAAGCAAAGAAGATAGCGCCAGGCCTTTGGTTTCTTTTCTGCGAGAGCGTAAAAACACACCTAAAGCAACCCCAGCACTCGCAAATGTTGCTGCTGCGATCATCGGGCGCAGCGTATCATAGCCATATACCGCTAGGTTATTGACCATAATCGGTACAACTCCCCAATGGATCCCGATCATTACTAAGAATGTCCAACCGCCACCGATCAACAAGCCAGCCAACAGCCCGCTCTTGTCGCTGATAAAGTTCATGGCATTGCCTAAACCGTCCCCAAGCATTACACCGACCGGTCCAATGATCAAAACGGTCAAAGGCACCATGATCAAAAGAGCTACTAGTGATAGAGCAAAAATCTCGATACTCTTAGGAATGATCCGTTTGAGTAGTCGTTCCAAGTGCGAGTAGATATAGATCGAAACGATCGCTGGAATCACGGTACCCGAATACCCCATCAACACAGCTGGGATGCCAAAGAAATCGACCGTCACACCGTTTTCCGTCACCATTGCTGTAAAATTCGGCTCCAGCAACGCCCCAACGATTGCTAAAGCAATAAACATATTGACTTTGAAAATCCGCGCTGCACTGATCGCTAAAAATAAAGGCAAGAAATAAAAGACACTATTGCCAGCAGCAGCTAATATTTTATAGGTACTTCCTTCCGCATCCATCAAATGATAGGTTGTAAAAACAACTAGCAAAGCTTTTAACATCCCTGCCCCTGCAAGAGCAACAATGATTGGATTAAAGATCGCAGACAATACATTGAAGAATCGGATAAATACATTGCCTTGTTTTTCTGTTGATTCTTCGGCATCCCCATCACTTTCCAAAGCATTTTGGATCGAATACTTACTCATGATCGTTTGAAAAACATCCGCTACATGATTACCGATCACGACTTGAAACTGGCCATTTCCTTCAATGACAGACAATACCCCATCAAGCTGCTGAATCTTATCCTTATTTTTTCGTGCCAACTCGACATCTTTCAACTTAAAACGCAATCTAGTGATGCAATGATACAGGCTAACGATATTTTGTTCCCCACCGACCTGTGCTATAATTTCACTAGCAAGTTTTGAATAATCTTTTGCCAAATGACTCACTCCCGTGTTTGATTTATAAAGCGCTTTATGGCGTTACTATAGCAGATTTTTTTCTCTCACCTGCGAAAGTTCGCAATTTGGAAACTGCTTACAAGAAAGGAAAGAAAATGGGCCTCTTAATCATTCGTTTATTGAATCTTTTAAATAATGCACCCACTGATTCCACCAACTACTATATCGGTTTGACCATGATCAACCATTATGATCAGATCCAAACTCTAAGCATTGGTGAATTCGCTGCTCTTTGCCATGTGTCAAAGTCAACCGTTTCAAAATTCGCTCGCACCTTGGGCTTTGATGATTATGGCGATCTAAAAGACAACGCTGCCTTTATCGAAAACCGCTTCAACAATCCCCTGAATTATCGTTCGAATATTTTGTCTGCCTTAGAGCAAGAGGGCGTAGACTCCTATTTTGACGCAGTTGTACAAGACATCGATTATCTGCGTCATCATCTTAATCTGCCAGCCATCGAACGGGTCGCAAAAGCCATTGTGACGCATAAAAATGTCTTTGCTTTTGGAATTTTATTCTCAGAATCGGCTGCTATTGATTTCCAGATCAAACTAGCATACAACGGCAAGTTCATTCGGACCTTCCAAGACGATCTCGTACAGGAAGAAATCATCAAGACCGCTGATGAAGAATCGCTGTTTATCATTTTTACCAACTCCGGTGACTACCTAACGAAACAGCAAATTCGAAATGGAACACCACGGAAAGATTTCTTCGATCGAACCAAAGCCAAAGTCATCGTGATCACCGCTAATCCACAGATCTCGGAACTGCCCTTTGTCCAAGAAGCAATCATCTTCCCTCACCAAACCCATTTTCAAACCCATGCTTTTATGTATCAGTTCATCATGGATTTGATCGTATCGAAGTTCAAGCAGTTGACGGATCGAAAGCGCATGTAGTAATGACCCTCCATTATAGAAGAAGGGCATTTCTTCCATAATGGAGGGTTCTTTGTGAATGAGATGTCTCATTCTTTCGTAAGCGTCACTCATTTATTCCTAGTTTCTTTGAAATTTTTTTAATCCTAGGCTGCTATTTATTAAATTTCTCCTCATTTATGTTTTTTGTTTCACAAACTTCACCTCGGTATGGTATAATCATTTTGTTTTTAAGAAAACTATGGGAATACAAAGGAGAAGGAAACATGAAAAAAACTAAAATCACTTTAATCGCTGCATCATTGCTTATGGGAGGCACTCTTTTAGCTGCATGTAGTTCAGATAACGATACAGCTGCAAGCTCATCATCATCAACAGCAGCTTCAACTGCTGCATCAACTGAATCATCAGATGACGTTGTTTCAACTGCTTCTATCAGTGACCAAACTTCAGTGATCGAAAAAGCATTGAGCGCAGATGGTAACTGGATCGTTGCTGTAACTGGCGACATGACATTTGATAACGATGTAACCGTTGATGGCGAATTCCACGACAAAGGTGACGACTCTGCTGATATCTACCGTAAATTTGCATTGTACTCACAAGATGAAGACCGCAACGTAACAGCTGAATACACAGTAACTGTTCCTAAATTGATCGTTAACTCAGAAAACTTCAACATCGTTCACGGTGTAATCAAAGGTGACGTTGAAGTGAATGCTAACGGCTTTGTATTGAACGGTGCAAAAGTTGAAGGTAACGTAACATTCACTTCAAAAGAATTCCAAGATTCAGCAACACTTGACGAAGATGGCGCTTCTGTAACAGGTGACGTAACAGTTAGCGAATAATCTTTCACTGGATTTCTGTGAAATAGATGAACAAAAAACGAGGTTGGCAAGTCGATCGTTGATCCCTTGCCAACTTTTTTTGTTTTTTTATAAACAATTGCATCCGCTCTCATTACTAACATTGTGTAAGTAAGAACAAAGCCCTAGAAAAAAAAACTGGCTTGCTTACGCAAAACCAGTTTCTTCTTTAGGCGCTTATTCTTCAATAACTGCCCACTTGTAGTCATATTGCGCACCAGCACCGTGTGATACGACCCCTTTTACTTTTGGTGCACGTAAATGAGCTTCAACGTTTTGGTACACAGGGATGACCCCTTGTTGATCCATAATGATTTTCTCTGCATCTAACAAGTCTTGCCAGCGAGCATCTGGATTGCCAGCGTTTGTCGTGGCAGACGATTTCACTGCTGCATCGTACTCCTCACTTGTCCAACGACCGCGGTTGTAGGAATTGTCGGTAACAAACAAATCAGTAAAGCTACTAGCATCCGCATAGTCAGCTCCCCAACCACCCATGACGATATCAAAGTCACCTGAGTTCGAACGATCTAAACGAACGGAGAAAGGAACAGGACTTAGGCTAACTTTCACCCCATCCAGCGTGTCTTGAATCGCACTTTGAATATACTCAATGGCCTTTTTGGTTGAATCTGTATCAGAAGCCAAAATTTCAAAGCTCAAGGAATCGATTCCTAACGCCTCTTTGGCTTTTTCCCAATGTTCTTTGGCCTTTTCTTGATCGTATTCAATGACACTTTCCGCTTCATCGACAAAATCAGTATTATCAGTTGGGTTAAATGTCATTCCTTTTGGTATCAATCCTGTGGAAGCCAATGAACCGTCCCCTAAAATCGATGTCACTAATGCATCACGATCGATGGCATAAGAGATTGCTTTACGCAGATCCTCATTGCGGAATGGCGAATCTTCTTCTCGCTGATTCAACTCGATATAGGAAGTACGGGCTAATGGTTCTGAAACAAACGCTTCATCATTGGCCATCTGCTGCGCCAATTCTCCTGTTAAGATGACGTCGTCTGCTTGCCCATCTTGGAATAGATTCAAGGAAGTTGATGATTCTTTTACGACACTAACATTGATGGTATCAAGTTTCACCGTCTCTTTGTCCCAATATTGGTCATTCTTTTCATATGACCATTCTGTATCGGTTCCTGGCCCATCAAAGCCAGCTAACACAAAGGGTCCATTGTAAACGGCATTGTCGCTTGTTGAAGCATATTGATCGCCGTTGTCTTCTACAACTGCTTGGCTTTGTGGGAAGAAGGATGGAAACGCCAATAAGTATTGGAAGTATGGCGTAGGCGTCGTCAGCGTGATTTCTAATTCATAGTCACTGACTGCTTTGATCCCTAATTCTGAGGCATCTTTTTCACCTGCTGTTATCGCTTCGGCATTGGTTACGGGCGCAAATAAGTACGCATACTCAGAACCTGTTTCCGCACTTACAGTGCGTTGCCAGCCAAAGACATAATCCGCTGCTGTTACTGGTTCTCCATTTGACCATTTGGCATCTTCTCGTAATTTCAATTTATAGGTCAGACCATCTTCACTGACTTCCGCTAATTCGGCGGCACCTGCTGGTTCGGGCTTACTATCAGCATCTAAGCGGTACAACCCTTCATACACATTATTTAAAGCACTGAAACTGATCGTATCGGTGGCTAAGGATAGATCGGCACTCGGCATTTCTTGTTGAACCACAACATTAAAAATTTGTTCGGCAGCTGCTGTCCCACTACCACTTGAACTTTCACCTGTACTTGATGTCCCTCCTGTTGAGCAACCTGCTAATACGATTCCACAAACAGCGACGACACCATATCCCCATTTTTTCTTCATCTTACCTACCCCTTATGAAAATCCAAAATTTTCAGAATTATTACAAAACTCTGAATGTAAATAAGATTTTAATAAATATTAATTATAAAAGCAAGCTATTTTTCTCATTTTATTATTATTTATTTTTTATATTAACACTGCATGTTATTATTTATGACACAAAAACAAAAAACACAAAGCGAACAAGATCTCGCTTTGTGTTTTTTTATCTTTGGATAGAAACGTGGATTACTCCATTTTATAGCTTTGACGCGTCACTTTCCCCTCTCGTACCGTAGCGATAATAGTTGGCACAGCCCCAATCGCCGTAAAGAGATAGACCAGACCTAAGTTCCCGTAATATTGACTCGCTTCCAAATATCCTTCACGAATCAAATCAGGTAAAATACGGAAGGCATAGAAGACATCAACGTCCGTGTAATAATTCGCTACACTGATCGACCAGTCGATACGATTCCCAACATAGACCATGATGATCATGACGATAATACTACTAATAATACCTTTTGTGCTGAGTTTTCCACCTAATAATTCATACCCTTTGATGGCACAGATCGCCATCGCGATCCCAGACAATGCAGCAACATACCCCAGTTGTCCTAATAAAATAATTGCGCCGGCACCAATCAGTGAGCCAAGAAACGCACCCACGGTTCCAGCTAACCAATTTTCTTTTTTCTGCCCTTTTTCCCGTTCTTGCGCAAGGACTGCTTCTTGTTGTTTCTTAAAGCAAGCTTCACAGGCAATGACGGGAGCGCCGCCAATAGCATACAGCGAGACCGGCTCAGTGACCGCGCCGCAGAAGGTACAAGCATTTTGGAAGCCTTTCGTCTTCAAAAAATTCGTCAACTGGTCCAACGCAGTACGTAACTTGTCCACGGTTTTCCCTGCAGTCATCGCTCCGCGTAAAGTATAGGCAACTTGATATCCTTGGATCACACAGTCGATGATCTCTTTTGACTCACTTAAAACTTCTTTGACTTCTTCTTGGTTGGGAAGTTCGCCATCTTTGCTAAGTGAAAAATGAGCCACTAGAGAATAACTATTGTTATTCTCTTGAACTAAAAAAAGTTTATAACTATGATACGTTCCATAAATCACCCCAGTGGAAGTATCAACGGAGAGCCCCAACGGCTCGGCAAATTTGGTCAATGTCTTCTCGATCTTCTTATTCATTTTTCTCCTTCTTTCCAACAAACACTTACCTTTTTAGGTATAGCTAAAAGTTTAAGGAGAGTAGAAATGAAAGTCAATCAATTTGTTCAAAAAACCTAGTTTTTTTATCTATACTGTGACAAATCGTCGCAACGCATCAGTAACCCCATGATCTGTATTGCTATCCGTCACAAAATCAGCTTTTGCTTTGACCAATTCGGGCGCATTCTCCATCGCAACACCAATACCAGCTGAAGCAATCATTGGCAGGTCGTTAAAATTATCGCCAATCGCTAAGGTTTGCGCCAGCGGCACTTGAAAATAGGCCGCCAATTCATTTAGCGCCTTATCTTTTCCCACAGCTTGATGAGTGACTTCCAAATAATTCTCTTTGGATAAGTAAAAGGCGCTTTCTAAAAATCCAGCGTTCTGGCAGGCAGCATGAAGTGCTTGGATTTCTGCCGTTGTGCCGATCAAAAGAAACTTATGAACCTCAAAAGCTTCTTGTGCCAACAGTTGTTCTAATGAAGTCTCCACAGGAGTCTCTTTGGTGATCGCCGCTTCTGCTCGTGCCCATTGGTCCACTCTTTCGCAATACCACTGATCACCAGAGTAGACATTGATGGAAACACCAGGAAAATCAGCTTTGATGCGCGCAACCAAAGTTTTTGCTTCTGCTTTTTTGACCTCATGACTGAAAATCGGTACCAGTGTGCCCTTTTGATCGTACCCTCCAATCAGGGCACCGTTGTAACAAGCCAAGGGCCAGTCTGCTATCCCTAATTCTTGAGCTATCGGTAGCATTCCTTTCGGGGAGCGAGCGGAAGCCAAAACAAAAGGAATCGCTTGCTGCTTCAATCGTTTGATTTCTTCAATCAAATCCAGATCGATTTGATGCTTATGATCCAAGATCGTCCCATCAATATCACTTAAAATAAACCCTATCTGCTTTTTTTCCAAATAAACCATCCTTTCCCATTCCCCATCCTTTTTACGAAAGCGGATTGAGCCATCGCTTTCGACCAAAACAAGCGCCGTTTCCATAAAACGAAAACAGCTTCCTTGACCTTCTTTGCTTCCAGTTTACCATACTAGCCAATGAAAAAAGAGTGCATCGCTGCACTCTTAGGAAGTATAGATATAAAACTCGATTTCCTTCTTCATCGGTTTTTTGATCCAGCGTTTCACAGCAGCTGCCCGCTTCAAGCCCATATGCTCATAAAAACCGTAATTACAGGTGGTATCGGTATAAAGGAAAAACGGAGCCGTTTTTTCCTGCTGGACCATCGCTAAAAAGGAAGTAAAGAGCTGCTTGCCTACACCCAATCCTTGTGTTTTGGGACTAACGGCAAACAAACCAACTTCGGTCTGAAAAGGAGTTTGTAAGTCTTTCAACATCGCTTGATTTAACTCAGCCACCTCTTTGGCATAATGCAACAGCGTATTTCTCCCTTCTTTCGTAAGCAGTAAGCAGCCAGCATGCCAAATCGTTTTCCCCCAATAGCGCATTGGATGAAGCTTCTTCCCGCTTTTACTGTCTGCTAATAAGATGCCGACAGCTTCACCATTTAAAAGAGCCACCCGCGAATAGGTCGCACGGGCAAGTTCATAACACAAAAAGACATGAGCAAAGTGCTTGGCGGTCTTCTTGTCAAATTGCTTGTCGTAGTTCCAGCTATCAATAATCACTTGCACAAGCGCAGGCAGATCTTCTCGTTTAAATGGTCGATACGTTACTTTTTTATTCATTCTATCTTCCTCCCAGTAGTTGACTATCCTTAGTATAAAGTTTACAGTAACTGTAAAGTCAAGGAGGATCTTCATGAAAACCAAATTAAAAGTATCGGAAATGGCACGCTTAGCGCGGATCAATCCTCGGACACTCCACTATTATGACGAGATTGGGCTATTTCAACCAAACAGCAAAGACGAGAACGGGTATCGGTATTATTCCCTTGATCAACTTTTGGATCTCGGATTGATCCTGTCATTGAAAGAATTATCGATGCCCTTAAAAGAGATCCAAACAGCGCTGCAGGGGGATGCCGAGACCATGAGAAACTTATTGGAAGCCAAGCGGCAAACCATCGATGAAAAAATTCAGCAGTTGACTAACATCAAAAAAATCATCGAACGAAAAGCTGCGGATTTGCGCCTGGCTGCAGAAAAAACTTCCCCCTTCACCTTGAAGGAACAGCCAGAGGAGTATTTCTCCCTCAGTCCTAGATTAAACGGCAGCTCCATCCCAGAGATGATCACCCAAGCCTACGATCTTTTGATGGCACAGCCGTATCTTTTTTCGAATAACGAGTACGGTTTTATGATTCGGACGAACAAAGACGATACGCAAGACATCGACTACGTTTACGTACGGCAAGATGAGCCGCAAAGGACTTCCTTCGTGAAACCAGCAGGATGCTATTTAACCGCCATTTATCAGGGGGATGACGAAGGATTGAAACAGTTTTATCAAAAACTCAAGCAGCTGATTGCGACGCACCAATGGCAAATCGATGACTACTTCTATGAACGATCGATCCACGAAACGACCCTTAGCAACGAGCAAGCTTATTTGACAGAGATCCAAGTTCGGATTTTATCTGAGGAATAATGATTCGTTCAAACTGCGCTAAAAAGTAAATAAAAAACGCAACGACAACGAGCAGCTTCTTTCGCCTCGTTGTCGTTGCGTTTTATTTAAATCAAATGGTTTTCTTTCAACAGATCGCCAATGTAGGTATGTTCGGTTTTCTTAACGAAGCCTTCCAAGAGTTTCCGTTCGATAAACGGCAGCTCCATTTCCGTAATTTTTTTCTTATCGGTCAGATAATAGACAGCTTTGGCCAAAGTACGTAGATCATAAGCGGAAGCAAACACTTCTGGTACCCCACGTTCCACATCTAATAGCTGATAAACAGCCTCCATTGCAGTCCGAACGGAATATTCTGTTGTAAAAACAGTGTCTCGTTCAGTCTCTGCGAAATTACCGATAAAAGCTAAGTTTTTGGAGCCATTTGGAATAACCAATGGCCGATCCCCTGGTTCACGCAGCATGAAGTAAGAAGTGATAAACGGCATGTAGACTGGAACTGCCACACTTGATTCTTTTGAAATGCGTTGGATTTCTGCTTCTGGCACGCCTAAATGGTAAAGCAGTTCTTGCACGATTTCTTGTCCAGAACATTGTTCAATTGGTTTTTTGATGTAGTTCCCTGGTGTATTTGACAACAAGCCATACACCCATGTGATCGTTTGTTGGTCTTTTTGTTCTTTAAAGTGCGGTTGGCGATGGGTCGCAAAGCTCATCATCCAATTGGAATCTTTGATGGTGATGATCCCGCCAGTGACGATTCTGCCTGTTCGTAACTTGCGATGGGTCAATTTTTCTAAATAAGGTTCCACATCAAAATTTTGCCAAGTCACGGTTGCCGACACAAACCAGCTTTCTTCAGGCAAGTTTTCATAAAAGACTTCTGGATGACCAAACTCAGGCGATTGCGCCGCCAAGTTTTTCCATAAACGCCAGCTGCCACCAGGTGCTTTTGAGATAGGCGCTGGAGTATAATGGTCCCCTTGCGTGGAACTTTCAGTGATCGATCCGTTGGTAACAAAGACCAAGTCATCTTCTGATAAAGGAATTTCTTCGATTGCCCCCGCTTTTTCTAGCACAAGTTTTTGAGCAACTTTTTCCTCGCCCACGATCCGAACATCGATATTGCTGACGGTGCATTCATATTGGAAGTCAACTCCTTGTTCTTCCAAATAAGCAAGTAGTGGTTTGACCAATGACTCATATTGGTTGTAACGAGTAAATTTTAACGCAGTAAAATCAGGCAAGCCATCGATATGGTGCACAAAACGCAACACATAGCGGCGCATTTCAATCGCCGAATGCCATTTTTCAAAGGCGAACATCGTACACCAGTATAGCCAAAAATTAGATTCAAAGAATTCTTCGCCAAAAACATCTTCGATTTTTTTCCCGATCAATTGATCTTCTGAAGTCATAAATAATTGGGTTAATTCTTTTTGTGCTGTCGCAGACAAGGTAAATTCTCCATCATCTGCTGCTCGTTGGCCGCGATTGTGGATGATCCGACAGTTAGACGAATTTGGATCATCGTGGTCCAACCAGTAAAACTCATCTAGCACCGAAGCATCTTCCACCTCCAAAGATGGAATCGAGCGAAATAGATCCCACAGACACTCAAAATGATTTTCCATTTCTCGACCGCCGCGGGTCACAAATCCATCATGGGGAATGAATTTTCCGTCTAATGAACCGCCTGATAAAGAAAGTTCTTCAAGGACGTGGATTTTCTCACCCGCCATATGGCCGTCACGGATCAAGAAGACTGCTGCAGCAAGTCCTGCTAATCCCCCACCAACAATATAGGCTTCTTTCTTTTCGACATCTTTCGGTTTTCTGCTTCTTGCAAAAGCTTCGTAATTTCCGTTCGTATATCTCATGTAGATCCCTCCTAATATTGGTACGTTTTTATGGTATCAGTAACTATTTTTTTTGACAAAAATTTGTACTAGTAAAAACAAGTGATTTTGACAAATCGGCCTTTTTGTCAAAAAAACAGGGCAAAGGCCCACCTTTTAAAAAGATCTGCGCCCAACCCAAAAAGCGCCCCTAAGAAAACTGATGGCAGCTTTCTTAGGGGCGTTTCTAACAAAGGACAAACCCTTTGCTTTTTCAATGAAACATTTATTTCACTCGTAGAGCGAAGCTAGCAGTCGAAAAGCCTGATTGTGCTTCGGTGACTGTATAACCCGTGCTTGGCGCATGGATATAGCTTGTATTACTGGTAGCGATCGCTACGTGGTAGGTATTCCCTTTTTGACCCCAGAACAGCAAGTCGCCAGCTTGTGCTTGCGAGACAGGAATGATTGTCCCTGCGCTTTCTTGTGGGACTGTCCAATCACCGATGTTTTTGCCCGTCACTTTTAAGAAGACGTAGCGTGTAAACCCGGAACAGTCGAAGACATCTGGTCCTTTGCCTCCCCATTGATAAGGAGTGCCGATATGTTTTCTAGCTTCTGCAACGATCGCTGCTCCGTTCACGCTCATCGGAACATTGGTATTGCCTGCGTTGTTATTGTTGCCAGGAGTCGTTGCACTGACTTCCTTCACATACGCTGCAGATACCCAGCCACCCGTTGATAACTTATACCAAGTGGCATTGCCATTGACTGACGTTCCTTGTTTTTGAGCGACTGCTTTGAAGGTCGCATTGCTGCCCAAACTGCTGACTACACTTGCAGAAGTCGATGCATTTGAGCGGACATTCATACCAGTGGTTGTTTGGAACGTTTTATTGATGGCTTGCTCACTCGCATTGCTTGAGCCGTTTGATGAACCAGTGTTGCTTGAACCTGTGTTTGAATTATTGTTATTACTTGTATTTCCAGAACTAGACGTGACGTCACGTACATATGCCGCTGTGATCCAGCCACCAGTCGATACTTTGTACCAAACATTGGTGCCGCCAACGGATGTGCCATTTTTCTGGGCAACGACCTTCACCGTCGTGCTGTTGCTTAGGCTGCCAACGACACTACCACTTGTTGAGGCACTCGAACGGACATTCAATGCCGCTGTTGTTTTCACATTCTTGTTGATAGCCGTTTCTGCAGAAACACTTGTGTTGCCGCCAGAAGAACTATTTCCTGTCGAACTGCTGGAAACATCTTTGACATAGGCCGCCGTGATCCAACCACCTGTGGACAATTTGTACCAAGTGGTCGTGCCATTCACCGACGTTCCACTCTTTTGTGCAACGACTTTCACCGTCGCATTGCTGCCTAGTCCACGTACGACACTAGAACTAGTCGTTGCATTTGAACGGACGTTCAATGCAGTAGTCGTTTTCACTGATTTCGAAATTGCTTTTTCCGATGAAGACGACGACGAATTGGACGAGCCAGTATTGGCAGAAGAAGAGCCTGAGGTGCTTTTCACATAAGCCCCTGAGATCCAGCCGCCTGTTGATAGCTTATACCATGTTGTATTGCCATTCACTGAGGTACCGTTCTTTTGAGCCACCGCAGTGATTGTTGTATTTGCTCCTACGCCACTTACGATAGAGGCACTTGTTGAAGCATTTGAACGAACATTCAGTGAAGCTGTTGTTTTAAATTGTCGATTGATCGCCGTTTCAGCTGACGATCTGGCAAGAGTAGCCGTTGTGTTGGTTGATGACGAAGCGTTTGTCGTTTCGGTCGCATGAGCAAGAGACGTAAAGACACCTGAAGTCGATGCTAACGCTGCTGTGATACCCAATCCTTTTTGTACGAAAAGGGACCGTTTTTGTTTCACTAAACGCTTACGTTTGATTTTCCGAGATTCCAATAAAACACCCCCTGTACCCCATTTTAACAAAAATTAATATTTTTTGATATTGTTTTCGTTTTGTATTTTTTTAATTTACGTTTAATAAAACGTGTCATTTATTTTCCTGCGTTATTCTTTTTGATCACTTTCTCTTTGGTGTTGCTCAATGGCACTCTATTTACAAAGATTTCTATAAACTACAGAAAAACGCTATTTCATTAAACGTTATTTTAATTCGCGAATAAAAACAGGAATTTTTTTGCAAATAAACCCACTTTTTGAAAAACAAGACTGTTATTTGAATAACATTTCTTTCCAGATCCCCTTTTTCAAAAATCGATACTAAAATCACCCATTTATCATTCCTTTTTTACACGAGGGATTCTGTGAAAAAGTTGCTTCAAAAAGAACGCCGCTTCCACCTGTGTGATCGACGCTAAGATGAGATCCTGTTACCTCGACTCCAACCGGATGCGAATTTCTTGATAGAGAAGTCCCTCATCTCTGCCAAAAGAAACATTTTCACAATGTATATTACGGGAAAGATTATAACACCAAGGAGAAAACCAAGGATTTGCATAAGTTTGTGAAATCGTGCTATACTTAAAAAAAGGAAGAGGTGACCGAGTATGAAAACAAAGACGAAAGAAAAAGTGTATGCTGAACGTCAACATAACTATAAAACGAAAAAAGAAGAGATTTTCAAAAAAGCCCTAGATTCCGTACCGACCACAGACAAGAAAAAAGAAGAACAGAAAAAGAAAGCGTAGACTCCTGCGTTTTCTTTTTCTGTTGATTTATAAAAAAGACGAGACTTCACCGATTTTGGCGAATCTCGTCTTTTTTGACGATTACTATTTTTGTCTAAAAAATACTTAGTCCGATCACTTTTTTTGAACTTTGTTGGGTTCGATATAGATTGTAGGATTCCCCAATGCAGAGTGGGAATCCATGAAAGCTAAGATTATTATAGGGATAAAATTTTCATGCCAGCTCTTCACCATTGGTCGCTATCACTTTTTGATACCAATAAAAAGAGTCTTTACGAATTCTTTCCAAGGTTCCTTTTCCATCATCATCAAGATCCACGTATATAAACCCATAACGCTTCGACATTTCACTTGTACTAGCACTGACTAAGTCGATGCATCCCCAAGGAGTATAGCCCATCACCTCAACTCCTTCTTGAATCGCTATACCGATTTGCTCGATATGGTCACGTAAATAATCAATTCGATACGCATCGTGAATCCGTTTATCCTCTGTCACCACATCCTCAGCACCTAAACCATTCTCAACGATAAAGAGAGGGACTTGATAACGCTGATACATTTTTTTCATGGTGATTCGTAAACCTACTGGATCGATCTGCCAGCCCCAATCACTTGCTTTTAAGTAAGGATTCTTGATGGATCCAAAAAGATTCCCGCCAGTTTCTTCTTTTGATTCTCCTACAACCATTGACATATAATAACTAAAGGAAAGAAAATCCACTGTTCCTTCTCTCAAAATATCACGATCGCCTTCCTGAACGTCGATCACAATTCCATTCTCTTCAAAAAATGAATCCATATATGCTGGATATTCTCCACGTATTTGAACGTCAGTATAAAAGAAATTCATTTCATCTGCTTTTACAGAAGCCAAAACATCTTGCGGATTACATGTTTCAGGATACGCCTCCATTCGAGCCAACATACAACCGATTTTGGCATCTGGGATAATTTCATGGCATTTCTTTACAGCCAAAGCACTTGCAAGGAACTGATGATGTCCTGCTTGATATTGTGCTGCTAACATATTGTCAATTCCGTCTGCCAAAATCCCTCCACTCAGATAACCAGTCATCCCAATTATATTGATTTCATTAAACGTCAACCAATATTTGACCTTATTCTTGTAACGGTTAAACAGCGTTTCTGCATAGCGAACAAAATGATCAATAGTATCCCGTGAGAGCCAGCCATTTTGAGTCAGCGCTAAGTGCAATGGGAACTCGTAATGTGAGATCGTCACCAACGGTTCGATTCCATGCTTTAGACACTCATCAAAGACTGCATCGTAAAAGGCTAAACCAGCTTCATTGGGTTCTTGGTCATTGCCATTTGGAAAGATCCTTGGCCAAGAGATTGATAAACGAAATGTTTTAAATCCCATCTCTGCCATAAGCGCGATGTCTTCTTTGTATCGATGATAAAAATCGATACCATGCCTTTTTGGATAATGTCCCTTTTTATCCTTCATAGCAAATTCGACTTGGTCTCTAGTCATAGGTTCCCCTAACAGCATTTGTGTCCGTGCCTCTTTTCCAATGTAAAGGGCAGTATCCGCAGTTGACCATCCTTTTCCATCCTCAAGAAATGCTCCTTCTAATTGATTCGCAGCAGTTGCGCCACCCCATAAAAAATTATCTGGAAATCGTTTATTCATTCTGTTCGCTCCTTTATTCTTGTTCTGCTACTACACCAAATTGTTCCTCTTGTTCCGCCAACGCTTCTTTGGCGATCAATTGTTTTTCATATGCTTTGAAAAATGGATAATAAATTAAGCCTGCAGGAATCAACATTAGATAATCCCAGATAGCATTTTGCCATTTGAGCGTACTGAGATAACTTGCCATCCCCATTGGCAGCAAAGCAGAAATGGAAATCCAACCAGGTGTTAGAAAACCGATTCGATAGCCAATTAATGTCAGTAACATCACCACAGGAATATTTAGCACATATGGAATACAAATGATTGGATTGTACATAATCGGCATACCAAAAGTCAGCGGTTCATTGATGTTAAACCATCCTGGCACAGCTGCGATTTTTGATATCGCGCTGATTTGTTTCGATTTTGATTTTAAACCCATTAAAGCTAGTGGTAACGTGTTCCCTGTTCCTCCGGCAATTGCCATCCCACCAAACAAAGCCACGGGATAAAAAACGAGTGGCTCGCCTGCAGCAGCAGCAGCGCCATTTGCGGTTGCAGCTTGGATTCCAAGAGGCATAATAATCGGCACTAAGATCATCGTGCCATGAATCCCAAAACACCATAATAACGCTGCAAATACACACATGATAAACATCCCAACGGTGGAAGACAATGCAGACAATGGAATGCCTAAAAGCGCCATAAAACCGGAGGCAATCGTGTAATTGCCGTTGGTAAAGATATCTACCGCAGCACTGCACGCTAAGAAAAAGCAAGCGCTAATTGCTAACGGTACGATCGAGGCAAAGCCATCTTGTAAAAATGGCGGTACTACGTCTGGCATTTTGATGCGAATATTATGATCCGCACAATATTTTTCAATTTGAACAGAAAGGAAGACAACAACAAATCCGATAAACATGCCAGTCGATCCTAAGTAAGTCATATCGATACTAGTAACTCCTGCTTCACTGATCATTAACGTGCCAGCAACCAAGAAAAAACAAATCAATGCATCAACTGCATTCATAATGGGCGACTTCATTTTTAAGTTTTTGGCATAATTAAAAGAAAATAGAATGACGACCCATACAGATAAAAGGTCCATTGTGAACTTATAAGGCAGATAAATAATTTCGTAGAGCTGACTTTCCGCAGCGATCACATGAAACATCGTAGGACCTAAAACCGAAACAGTGATTTGAGAGATTGCCCCAACCATAATGATGCCCATCAAAGACATCATACATGCTTGCAAAGCTGCTAGAAACTTATTACTCCCGAGTTTCTGTCCAAAATCTTGTAATTTTATCATCACTGGACTATCAAAAAGTTTTTCCATATTATGATCCACACTCCTTTTATTATTGTGTCTTACTTTTGACCATACAATTTCGTTGCGAGCTTCATAATATTCGAGCAATTTGCCATTGCATAATCAAAAGATGGAATGGCTTCAGTTGGCAAACCAGTATTTTCCACGATTTCTTTCAAACGATAAGAGACCTGTGGTCCCACCATCACTACATCATACTCTTGATAAACATCCTGATATTCCGATAGTCCGACGGCCTTAATGTCTAACTCCATATCATTTTCTTTCCAGTACTTACTCATTTTTTGCATCAAAATACTGGTAGACATACCTCCAGCACAAACCAATAAAATTTTCATCTTCTTCATGAATTCCCCTTCTTTCCATTTTATTTTTGATAGAATCGAATGATTTCTTTGATCAATTCATTGGCTAACATACTTGTCATAAAATGATCCTGTGAGTGTATCAATAGGACATTGATTTCTTGCTTTTCCCCCCTTGCTTCTGAAAATAATAGCTCTGTTTGTGCCTGATGGGCTTTTTTGATCGCATCATCCGATTTTCTCAATAAAAGATTACATTCTTCCAAATTGCCGTTACGCGCTTCCTCTAATGCTTGGAATGCATAGGAACGCCCATCTCCTGAGTTAGCAATCAAGTTCATGGCTGCCGACTCTGTATTGTTTATTTTTTCCATAGTGACTCTTCCTTCCCAATTTTTTTCTCACTTACAAAATCAAAACTATCATAAACACCTTTTTAATCAAGCGCTTACATTTTGCGAAAAAAATTTTTTTATACACTAAGTTTCACAAAAACAACCTTTAAAATCTGAAAAAATCAAAATAATACCTTCATTCATCCATTTCTATAACTAGTGTATAAAGAAGTAAATCAATTTCTTCCTACTGTATAATCCTATAAAATAGTTGTATAAAATTTGTAAATTTCTAGAAAATACCGTCGGTTGCACCCTCAATTAATTCCCCCTATAATACACTCATGAAAATCAAACGAACGTTACAAATAAGCGAAAACGAATTCTATGACTATCTTGAAAGTGAACTCATTCGCGAATGTCAGCTCACGAAAACAAAGATTGAGAAAGGACTGAATTACAAAAAAACTGATTCCAAAACCCAAATGGAAATTTCAGTTTTCGTGATCAACTATATTCGTGGCACACTTTATGAAGTCAAAATCTCCTCTTCCTATGAGACATATTTTCTTAAGTACACAACACAAGAAAATGAAAACGGTTTAGAGATACAATTCGAACAGCACATCGAAAGTTTTGAAATGAAAAAACAAAACCGACTGATGCGGCTCTTTAGCGAAGGTGTCTATTTAGGAAGAATGTCTGATACTCTATTCGATATCCAAAAAAAAATCCATGAGAAGAGGAGGACTAATTTGTCCTGATGAATTGACATAGAATGGGGATAGGCGATTTCTAAGCCAATACATTGAGAATGTTTCAAAGGAGTAAAACTATGAGTAGAATGAAAGCTATCGTATTTGACTTTATCCAAAATCAAATCTACACCAATCAAGAACAAGTGAATGGTCTGACTACAAAGCAGGTTGCTGAGGCATTGAATCTACAAAGATCGAATGCCAGCACCCTTCTTAATCAACTTGTTCAAGAAAAGAAGTTAGTGAAATCCACATCGAGACCTGTTCTCTATTCTTTAGCAGAACCAATCGCTGAAAAGGATGCATTTGACGTCATCATTGGTGCCAATCAAAGTCTTAAAAATGCGATTCAATTGGCAAAAGCCGCCGTCTTATATCCAAAAAATCCATTAAATGTGCTGATTCAAGCCAAACCAGGCTGTGGTACTAGTTACTTTGTTGATACACTAGTAGATTTTGCCAAACAGCGACAGGTGCTGACTAAAGAAGCTCCTTATATAAAAATTAATTGTCGAAATTATTCCAAAGATCCTCATTTGCTTGATGAGGATCTTTTCGGAACCAACGAGGATTATGCCAATAGCGTATTTGAGAAAGCTTGGTCTGGTATTCTTTTTCTAGAAGCATACGATTCATTAAACACGAAGCAGCAAAACAAAATTTTAGATTTTTTAAACAACAAAATCCCCCTATTTCAAGAAAAAAAGCAATCTCAGCCGAATAATGTGATGGTGATCTTATCAATCATGCCTTCAAAAGAACTTTTAATTAATCAAGCGATTCCACTGACGATCGAATTGCCTGAAATAGAGAAGCGCTCCTATAAAGAACGTTTTGACTTGATCAATCATTTCTTTTCCAGAGAAGCCGTTCATTCTAGACGTACAATCGTTGTTCCCTCAGAAGTGATCCGAGGTCTATTGTTAGCAAATTTTTCTTATCAAGTAAAAGAGCTGAAAATGGATATTACAGCTGCTTGTGCCAAAGGGTATGTTCGCGTAATCAATGAGGGTGACCAAGATATTGCTCTTTCCCTCGCTGATTTCAAACCAGAAATCAAACAGAGCTTGTTACGGGTGAAAGAAAATGCGATGGTTTTCGACGAGCTATTCGGAAATGTTGAGCATATTATTTATGATAAGAATGAGGGTTACTTAAAAGAATTTGGAAAAAATGAACGCTTATACCTTTATGAGGAGATTCGCAATCAATATCAATCACTTTCGGAGAGCGGCATCAATGAATTAACGATCACTCCCCTAATGAACAAGTATGTGCAAAATCTTTTTAATAAGTACAACTATTACAATGTCTTTGATGATCAATATAACATTACTCAATTAGCAAAAATCGTCGATGCTAAAGTCATTCAAATTGTTGATTTCTGGCTAAAAACCTGTAAAAAGGAACTCAACAGAGAATTTAAATCAAGCGTATTTTATGGGCTTTGTCTTCATATCAACTCCTTATTGACACTGGCTTCCAATCGACAAACCCTCTCGCAAGAGGAAGTCACTCAATTTATTCAACAATACCCTGAGGAATATGCGCTAAGTGTTCAGCTTTCGATTGAATTAAAAAAGCAGCTCAACTTGAATTTACCAAAAGATGAGATCATTCTGATTTTACTTTTTCTGATTAACCAAGAGCAGACTCAATTAACCGGTCATCCAGTATTGTTATATATCATGCATGGAAATCGAACAGCTTCTTCATTGGCTGAAACAACAAACATGCTGACTCAGACAAATAACATTTATAGCTACGACATGAAACTTGATAGTACACCTCGCCAGTCGATGATCGAAATTAAACAAGTCATCAAACGAATTGATCAAGGACAAGGTGTGATCGTTCTTTATGATATGGGTTCAATAAAAACGATTGTTGAAACGATCGCTGAGGAATTAAATTGTAAGCTTCGACTGATTTACTTACCTATAACTCTTATCGGCATCGAAGCAGCTCGAAAAAGTGCAATGGAAACCGATATTGATTATGTCTATCACACGGTCAGTATGAGTATGAACGACTTGTTACAAAAAGCGGAAAAAGGATATGAATTGATCATTACTTTATGCCATACCGGAGAAGGAGGCGCAGAACAACTAAAACGGTACATCGAAAGTTACTCGAAACTTGGTATGAAAGTTAAAGCACTGGCTATCTCTTCGAGAAATGAACTAATCAAAGAAGTGAGTAACTTAAAGAAAGTCTATAAAGTACATGCTTTTGTCGGGACTTATGATCCTAACATTTTCGGTATTCCCTTTATCTCAATTGGGAAAGTATTTGAGACACCAAAGGAAACACTCGATCGCTTACTTTTATTTGAGCCCGTAAAGACGCAATTCTTTGATTACACAGAAGTCTATAATTACTTAGCTGATTCGTTCAAGTATACCGACATTGGCAAATTAAAAATGGTCTTGCCAGAAGTCATTGATGAGATTTGCACCCTTTATCCTCTTTCCCTTGATCAATCCATTGGCTTATTCATGCACTTAGCTTGTCTGATCGAACGGTTATTAGAAAATCGTTCACCCAACATTGCCAAAGCAAATCTCGCTGTAATGAAAACATTTAAGCAAGATGCTTTGATTATTGCAAAGATCTTAAGAAAATTAGAAAAAAGCTTCGATGTTTTGATCAACGATTTGGAACTTTCCACTATCCTTCTCATCATCAAAAAACTTTAAACATATAATATTTAGTAGGCGAAAATAAGTTCTCCTAATATTTGGTGGGTAACCCTTTTGATATGGGTATAACAAAAAAAACTCTCTATGATCCTTCATTGATAAAGGATCATAGAGAGATTTCATTATTCTATTACTTCATTACTTAACTCACTCCATATTTTTTTGTAAACACATGATGCTCCCTATAACTGCCATAAATCCTACTAGCTCCACCACTGCGAAGTGATCATGAAAAACAATGATCGATAAGAAAGCAGCCAGCAATGGCTCAACTGCCGTTAAAACTGTTGCAAGTGTTGAGGATAAATAGCGTAAACTTGTTAAAAAAATCAAATACGCTAGTGCTGTTCCAAATAAAATGACCACCAGCAAATAAAGAATCACTTGAACGTTCAGTTGACTATCAATCTGCCACATTGGATGAACCACATTCGCCAAGCCTCCACCAATCAACATCCCCCAGCCGACAATTGGTAAACTCCCATATTTTTGCAAGAGTTTACGCGGCTGTATAGAATAAAAAGCTAGTGATATCGCTGATGCTAACCCCCAGCCTAGCGCAGATTGGGAAGTCGCTAATTGCTCAATCTGTCCTTTTGATGCCACAGCCGTCACACCAAGTAAGGTTACCAGTAACCAGAAACATGTCTTTAAAGAGGGGAGCTGCCTTTTGGCTATCCCAGCATAGAGTAAAACAAAGAAAGGTCCAGTATATTGAATAATCGTTGCAAACGAAGCATTGCTTTGCTCAATCGTTTTAAAGTAGGTAAATTGAACGAGAAACATGCCTAAGAAAGAAAACAAGAGCAGCTGAATGAAGTCCTTTTTCTCACGAAATGGGGAAATCAAACGGGCGCGATCCTTTAACCCAATACTTAGCAACAAACACCCTGAAAGAACCAATCGTGTTGAAACGAGCCAATTTGCTGAAATACTATATTTCGTAAATAAAATTTGTCCAGCGATGCCAGAAACTGCCCACAAAGCTGCTGCTGAACAAGCATAAACAATCCCAACTGTTTTTTTCATAAAAACACCTTTTGTCTTTCACTTTACTTTGTTAGTATTATACCGAATCAGATAGTGAACTTTTGTCAATATCCTGATTGTTTTTAACACTATTCTGTAAAAAGGTGGTGCGGTATGTACTTTGAACGCACAGAAGAAAACGAAGAAACGACCAAACATACAACTACAAATCGCTCCTTCGCAATTTATCAACGTTGCTTGCAACAAAAGCGTGGCGACCAATTGCCTCTGCATTGGCACGACGAGCTGCAAATTGTATGGGTCGAAGAAGGTAGCTTCGTGTATACGATAGACGACGAGCAAATTTTGCTAAGCAAGAATGAGGCGATCATTATTAATAGCCGTGTACTCCATGGTGCTGTTTTAGCTTCAGAAAACGTCCGATATTGCTGCTTTGATTTTTCTTCAGGCTTTATTGCTGACCCTGTTTTTAAAGAAGCGATCGAACAATTAGTCCACGATCGCACCCGCAGCTATCGGCGCTTAACCTTAACCGCCCAACATCAAGCATTTGTTCAAACCGTGCGTCTGCCTCTGCTTATTGAACAACGATTTACTCTCTATGAATTGTTTTTAGCTGCCCTTTCACAGCTAATGGCTGCAAGACCTGCTTCACCCAAGAAAGAAACTATCTACTTAATGCTGGCATTTGTCCATGAGCGTTATCAAGAACCATTAACGGTTCCTGCGATCGCTAAAGCTGCTGCCATCAATACACGTACTTGTACCGCCCTTTTTCGGCAATACACGACATTGACCCCAATCAACTATCTGATTGATTATCGATTGTCTCAAGCCAAAAACCTATTGATCGAAACGGATGAGCCGATCTCAACCATCTGCTACCACGTTGGCTTCAATCACTTGAGCTACTTTAGCAAAAGATTTCAGCGTAAATTTGGTTTAACGCCGCTACAGTATCGCAAAACCTATCGCGAAGATGATAGAAATTAGCTGATCGGTACCAACAGAGCCTCTCATCTAGATAAATTTTGCTATATTCTATAAGCGTTTCAGTACTTTTTTCACTTTTACGCTCATTGGTCCATAAGAATCTCTTTGAAATCCTTTTCTAAAAACCACACACCCAATATTTAGTAGGCGAAAACATGTTCCTACAACATATTGTGGATAAACCTGTTGAAACTGTGCATAACTAAAAAGCCTGCGATTTTTTCGCAGACTTTTTTATTTATTGACATGCTTGGATTAATCTAGAGATAAATAATAGCTCACATTATCTGGTAGTGGTTTAAAGCCATTCTTTTTATAAAAATCCGCTGCTGGCATACTTTCTTCGGTATCTAACAAAATCGTTGGAATCTCTTTCTTGAGCAGATCCTCTTTGATTCTTTCTAAAAAAGTGGAACCAAGGCCTTTTCCTTGATGCGTGCCAGTAATTAAAAAGGTATCGATCACATACTCTTTTCCTTGATACCAGGGCTTGATAAAGCCTAATGAAAGACCAATCAATTCATTCGATGCTCGGTCTGTTAGTCGATAACCAATAAAAGTATTCATTGCCATCATTGAAGATACATAGTCGGTGATTTGCGGCACTGTCAATTGGTCATTCCATGGTTCTGCTGAAAATACGGCAATATAGTGGTCCACAACTTCTGCTAAATCCGCCGTGGTTAATTCACGCATGCTTACATTCTTTTCCATCCTATCTCCTGCTTCCATCTATATTTCGGTAAGGGCCTATACTCGAGGAATCCACTAGTTTTTGTGCGTGTATCAATTATCGATTCGTTTGGCATAGCCATTGCCATAACTCGTATAACGACGCTTTTGGTTGACGGCCATTTTTTTATGAATCTCTGCTTCAAGATCGATGGAAAGGATTTCCGCTAACCCAAGAAGATAAATCGCCACATCCGCCAATTCTTCTCCTACCTCTTGTTGCTTCCGATACGCGTCAAAGGCTTCCCCTACTTCACCATATAAAGCTAAAAACTCTTTTTCAATATTTGTGACATTGAATTGGTGATCGATTTTGTTTTGATAGACCGCTTTTTGCATTTCTGATAGTTTCATAGTCGCTCCTTTTGGGATAGTATACCATTTAATTAAAGTTCAAAATAGAAACTTAGTAAAAAAATCACCTCAAAAAATAGTGACCCCCCAAAACGTTAGAATTTTGTTCTAACTTTTGTAGGTCACTCTAGTATAGGATTCATCCTGTTTTGTTTATTCTGCCCGCTCCAATTCAGCAGATTTGATTGCAACCCGTTGAGCGATTTTTAAAAATGGAAAATAGATTGCTACACAGACGACGATGATGATCACTTGAACCAAAACAACTTTAAAATCCCCTTTTGATGCCAACAATGCACTAAGAATTGGTGGTGTCGTCCAAGGAACCATCACAGAAAGCGGCTCAATGAATCCTACTGCGGTAGCAAAGTAGCCAATCAACGTCGCAACAATTGGACTTGCAACGAAGGGAATGATCATGGGTAAATTGAAGACGATCGGTAAACCAAAGATGATTGGCTCGTTGATATTAAAAATACCCGGAGCTAGGGATAGATTGACGACATCCCGAAAAGGTTGGTAATTGCGGACGAATAAGAGCACTGCAATGATCAAGCTGATCGTAAATCCAGTCCCGCCTAGTTGTGCGAAAACCGTCACGAATGCTGAATTTAAGATATTGGGTGGCGTAGCGCCTTCTTGCACGGCTTGCATGTTTTCATTCATATTGACTAACAGCAATGGATCTAACAAGGTGCCATTGATGACGGTTTGGTGAATGCCTAAAGTAAACAGAAAATTGCCCGTTGAATAGATGATCAAGAACCCAAAAATCGATGTGTTCAATAAACGCAGTGGTTCTTGGATCACTGTTGAAATGATTTGAATCAGGTCGGTATCAAAGGCTGCTAGCACGGTCGCAACTACGGCAAAGAAGGAAATGACCAAAATAGCAGGGATCAACGTGCTGAAGGATTTGCTGACGGCAGGAGGAACTTGATCCCCTAAATTGATTTTTAGGTGCTTGTTTTCTGACAGTCGAATAAATAATTCCGTGGCAACTAACCCACAAATGATTCCAGAAAACATTCCTTTGGTCCCGACATCGTCAAATAGCATCACACCACTGATGGTCACTTCTGCTTGAGCGCCTTCTGGCAACACGGCATGAGCCATCGCCAACATGACCACTAAGCAAGTCGTTGCCACAAAGGTTGCATTGATGGCGCTCGGATTGTTTTTGTTGCGGCAAAGAAAATAAGCGATCATCGGGGCGATCAGCAGACCGGCGATATTCAATGTTCCATTGGTGATGGAATTGCCAAACACTTGCATTCGAGCCAAGGCAGCCCCTTCTAAAAACCATGGAAAGAAGACATTATTAAACAACACAGCGATCCCTGCGATAATAAAGGCAGGCATTAAGGTCGCAAACGCATCACGAAGACTTTTGAGATGAACCTGATTGCCGAGACGGACCGAAAACTCTGTAAATTTATCTAAAAACGTGCGCTTTTCTGCTGCCATTTTTGTTCCTCCTATTCTGTATATGGGTTTGTATAGATCGTACCACCATTCGTTTTGATCACTTCTTTGAACCATTCATACGATTTTTTCGGTACACGTTTCATATCTCGCAACTCATGGTTGCCACGATTGACATACACGAGTCCGTATCGTTTCTCCATATCACCTTGCGAGCTCAAAATATCGATCAGTCCCCAACCAAGATAACCAAGACAGACCACTCCATCTTCCACCATCGCTTCAAACATCGCTCGAATATGCTCTTGATGATAGGCAATACGGTAATCATCTTGAATCGGTTCTTTGCCATTCCAATGCTCTCTGACCCCAATCCCGTTTTCAATCGGAAACACTGGCAACCGGTACCGCTGATAGACTTTATTTAAGACATCACGGAAGCCGAGCGGATCAATTTGCCAATTCCATTCCGTCGTTTCAATATAAGGATTGTCTTGTTTTCCAAAAGTCATGTACCGATTCGGCGGCGTTCCTTCAGGAATTTTTTCAGCGTTCAAGGTAGAAGAAGCATAATAGCTAAAGGCAATGTAATCATTTTTCTGCGCTGCGATCGCTTCTAATTCCCCAGGTAAAATATTCATATTGAGTTGATGATTTTTCACGTATCGGTCTTGTGCTGTCGAATACTTGCCGTGCACATAGCAATCTAATAAAGTAAAATTCGCAAATTCATCAAACTCTCTTGCTGCTTTGATGTCTTGTGGACGACAAGTCGCTGGATACGCCTCAGAATACGCCAGCATGCCGCCGATCTTCGCATTTGTTGTTTCATGAAGATAATTACAGAGTTCTGCATGGCAAACCATGACATTGTGGAAAATCTGATACAATTCTTCTGTCGTTTCTTCCCCTTCTAAATAGCCGCTGATCTTAAAATCATGGTCTTGGTGGAAAAGATTTTGTTCGTTAAAGGTTAACCAATAATGGACTTTATCCGCAAAACGATCCACCATTTCTTTTCCGAAACGAATGAATGCGTCCTTCACTTCTTTGCTGATGAACCCGTTATAGGTTTTCGCCAGATGCAGAGGCATATCAAAATGGTACAAACAAATCATAGGCTCGATCCCTCGAGCTAACAGATCATCAATAAAACGATCGTAATAGGCGATCCCTTCTTCATTAAAGGCACCATCTCCATCGTGAACGACCCTTGACCAAGAAATTTGGAAACGATACATGTTCATCCCCAAATCTTGCATATAATCAAAATCTTCTGTATACGCATGATAGTTATCATTTGCTACATGCCAATCGCTAGCCTGTTCCGAAGCTTCCCGTATATCATAAACGGATAAGCTTTTACCGCCTTCATTCCAACCACCTTCTGTCTGCATACTGCTGACACTGTTCCCCCAATAAAATTTTGTCATATTGATTCCTCCATCATTTGTATTCGCTTACAAAACCTATTATAATTAGGTGAAATAGGCATGTAAATTTTTCAAAAACTCATGTAAAGCTTTTTCTATACATGTGAATTTCAGCTGATTCTTTAGTGATAGACCTTGTTTTTATCCCCCTCAAACAAAACTCAAGTCCATAAATTTCTTTACATAAGGAGTGATGACTATGACAAAATACAAAGAGATCGTTGATCAGTTGCGGACGAATATTTATGAAGGTGTTTTTCCAGCTTTATCAAAACTACCGGAACAAACGGCGTTAGCCAAACGATTTCAAACCTCGCGAATGACGATCCAAAAAGCGCTAAATCAATTGAAGCAAGAAGGCCTGATTTCTACCAAAAGAGGTCATGGCACCTATGTCAATTCAGCGACCTACCAAGGACAGATCAATGAGTATATCGGTTTAGTCAACCGATATGGCGGACGGCATAAAGTGCAAAGTAAAATCATTAGTTTCAATGTACGTTTTCCAGAAGCCAACGAAATGGATTACTTGTCTTTGCGAGAAAACGAACCTGTTTATGATATCGTACGACTGCGCTATGTTGATAACGAACCCTTTGAATTGGAATACACGATCATGCCCATCAAAACCATTCCCGATATTGATATGGCGATCCTTGAACACTCGATCTATCGATATATCACTGATTCCTTACATCTCAAAATAGGTCCCGCCATACGTAAAATCCGTGCCGACAAAGCGGATTCCTATGATATCAAATATTTAGAAGTCGATCCCAATGATCCGATCTTAGAATTAGAACAAGTTGCTCGTCTCTCCGACGGACGACCTTTCGAATTTTCGCAAACTCGTTATCCATACCAAAATCGTGAGATTTACTATCTTTCTGAACCTTAATGGCAAAAAAACAAGTCTGAAGAAAACTCAGACTTGTTTTTTATTATCCAGGGAAGGTGTATTCGTTAAGATTCTTCGGTTTTTTTCGCGGTTCGCTCTGGACTGACCCAAACGCCGCTGCCGTAGCCAAGGATGGTCTTGACGGCTGGAATAAAGGTAGTGACGATCGTTATGGCATTGATCATCCAGTAAAACAGCATGTAAAAAGGGGCAAAACGGAAATATTTCAGCTTGCTGCGGTTATCATCCGCCAAGAGGCTGGTAAATAGCTGCATGACCCCCGCAATCATCTCGAAACAAACGAAGAGAAAGGCCATCGTAAACATATGATAGATCCGTTCGTAATTCCCAGTTGCACCATAATAGATCAGATAGAAGACAAACAAGGCAGATGAAAGCCAGAAAAAGAATGACCAGATGATACTTAATGTTTGATCGACAAACATAGCGGTTCGACCAATGTTTTCAAAAGGATGCAAAAAGACCTTTTTAAAGTTGGTCAGCCATACTTCTGTACCGCCCTTCGCCCAGCGTTTCCGTTGTCGGTAGAGCATCTTGAGTGTTTCTGGCACCTCCATGAAAAACATCACTCGTGAAGCAAATAAAGACAGCCAACCTCGGAATTGGTGGTCCCAGGCAATACTGATGTCTTCTGTTGCTCGATTTTGTCGAAACAGACCCACGTCCATCAATGCCGCGCGTCGATACATCGTATTGGCACCGCTATAGGCATAGATGACGCCGAAAACGGCTTGCTGGGTCCGCTTGATAATTCCTACGATACTTGAAAATTCAACGGTTTGTGATTTTCCTACGATCGTTGTGCGGTTTTGAACGTCCATATTCGCCGTAATGGCAGAAATATTGATGGAGTCTTGACGGATGAAATAATTGACATATTTCCATAACGCATCAGGTTCAGGAACCGTATCTGCGTCGTTGCTCAAGATCAATTCCCCTTTGGCAAACCCTACCCCAATATTAAAGGCATGGGCTTTTCCTTGGTTTTTTTCAATGCGCAACACTCTTAGATTTGGGTACTGTTCCATCAATCGGTCTAATATCACAGGGGTTTTATCCGTTGAGCCATCATCAGTCACCAACACCTCATAATTGCTGTAGTTCAGATTGTTCATTAAATAATGAATCGTGTCTTCAATAACGATTTCTTCATTGTGAGCTGGTACCATAATCGTGATCATCGGCTCGATCTCTTCGGGGATCGGTATCCACTCTAATTGTCGATAACGGAACAAAAAACGATTGCAGATCACCCCGATGAACCAAGCAAAGCCACCTAAAATCGGATACGTGAACAGAATCATTAAAACGACTGTTAAAAATGTGTCCAACCACGGGAACCCAGTATCAAAATTGACAACCATCAGCCCACCCCATTTCTACGGAAAAGTTCTTGGATCTCTCTTTCTCCGATGTTTTGCTCCGGTGCAACCGCGTAGTATTTTGCCCCGTGGCGTTCTTCTTTCGTCCCGAAGCGTTCTTCGTAAAATGCTTCTAGCAACTCTTTGCGTTTTTCCAAGGCTGCTTCATCATGCATCGATTGCTTTTGCAGCAATCGTTTGAAGCGGCGGTTGTTCCTCAAAGTTAATAAAGCAAACGTAAGAATTAAAATCAAAAAAGAAATGCCTAAAAATAACGCTAGAAATTCGAAAGTGACTGCTTCTTCTAAATAGGTCCGAAAGGCGATCCGATCCGCCAGATTCGGCAGCGTCAACGGAATGGCCAGCCAGACAAAGGGAACCAAGACCATCAGCCAAGCAAGAATCGTCAAAATCGTTTGGCGGGTCTTTAAAGCGGAACGACCTTTTTGAAAGTAGGCATCTGTTACCAACCGTTCTGTGACTTCTTCCCGTGTCACTCGTTGTTTCATTTTACTCACTCCTTAAATTTTTTTTTATTTGCTGTGAAGAAAAAGAAGCAACAAAAGCAAGTCGTCTGGACCTGCTTCGTTCTTCTTCTGTTTGTCTCACTTAGATTTCTTGCCAACTTTCAACGCATTGAACAGCGTGTGAAATTGGCCTTTAAAGGACATCACTTGCTCAAACACATCTTCCCCATCATTCAGCATCTTGACCGTCACCCAGCCTAATGCTTCGGTAATACCGCTAGCCACACTGGCATTGATTGCAGCTCCAGCAACGGTGCCGACTGCTGGGACAAATTTCAGGATATTGCCAACGGCACTGCGACCAAAACTCACAACGACTAGCTCTTTCGAAATACTTTTCGCTAACCCTTCACGCCATGTTCGCCCAAAAATACGATACAAACGGGCCATCATTGTCATCTGAACTGGCACAAGTAACACTGCATCTGAAAAGGGAATCGGTGAACAGCCGATGATCGCCGCCGTCAAAGAAGCCGCATGGATCGTGCGGTGGGCTTTTTTTCGTGTTTCATCATCTACGCCAACCAAAAACTCCTCAAACACCTGATCAAATTGATCCTTGCTTTTCGCTAACACTTTTTCCGCCTGGGCTTTTGATCCGTCATAGCCTTTCATCACCAGGGCAGCCGATTTTTTCGGCATTCGCTTCATGACATCCGCAAAAAAAGAAGTAAACTCCGCTTCTTCTTGCAGCTCTTCTCTCGTTTGACTTTGCTCGACTTGAACGGACTGTTCCGTTAATAATTCATTTTCGTTTTGCTTCTTTTTGCGTTTTATCCATGGTTTTTTCAAAGAAATGTCTCCTTCTTTCGACTCGTTGTTCATTTAAAAATCAAAGTGAGCCATGATTTTGTTCCTCTTTCTATTTTAGCTCAGGTTTTTCAAGATAGCGAAAATGTAGCTTGAGAGAGCTTACACTTGCTGAAAAATGCAAATTTGCATCTTTAGATTATTTATTTATATTATCGTTTTTTTATGCTATGATACACAAAAGGAGTGGATCGAATGAAAAAGAAATTGAATTGGAAAGTCCTTTTTTATCTAGGCTTATTGACTTACTTTCTTTTAAGCGGGATCTTCGCATTCTTTGGAGTCGAAATACCGTTTCTTTATAAACGTTGATCTTCACGTTTTCTCAGAACCATATCATTCAACTCTTTGCTCTATGTTGAGAGAATCCATCATTCTATCGTCCATTCAATCTAATCAGAAAAGGTGATTTTCTTGTCCATTTTATTTGATCTATTGCAGCTGCTTGCCGTTATCTGTAGCGCGTATTTATTGTTCACAAAAAACCATTTCCTCAAACAATTAACAGATGTTCAGAAAATGGTCTTTGTCGTCTTATGTATTTCGGTGATACTGCCGGCTCTCTACGAATTTATTACTGGTTTTGCGCAGGGATTTTGGGAACGGTTGTAATTGACGTCCTTACAAAACACGCTGCCTTTACAAGACAAATAGATAGCTTATATCTACCAATCCTTTCTCCTTTTATTCATGCAATGAACCAATTCTTTGGTGCTTAGAATACTAAGAAGAAAGGTTTTTTGTCTTTTTCTGTGTTGAAGTATTTTTTGATCGCATAAAAAAAGAACCCCTCAAAAGAGGAGTTCTCAAGGCTTGCTTACATCATGCCGCCCATCTAAGGTTGTCTGACACACTCAATTACACTAGTATAAAAATGCCTATTTAACAGCCTTTTTAACAATTTCAATTATAAAAATAAATCAACTAGTTCGAACTAATAAAGTTATTTTGCCCCTTTTTTGCCCCCTATTCTTTATTTAAACCCTTTACAAAACGAACAAACGTTCGTATACTGAAGATAAAAAAAACAAGAGGAGTGGTCAAAATGAAATATAATGATTTTAAAAACCTTTTGGAAAACCGTCTATCTGGTTACGAAGTATTTATGCAAAAAGCCGAGGAATTCCAAATTGCTAAGAATAAATTGCGTTCTGGAAAGGCTAAGTGGAACGATAAAAAAGTTAACAAAGCAATTAACGGTATGTGGGATCAAGCTGCACAAAATATCTACCAGACTGTAAAAAATATGGATAAGATTCCAAACAGTCGATCATTAGACCCTTACAATGATTGGCTTAAATTTATGGAAAGTAGAAATCTATTTGAAGCACTGTCAGATTCTCTTGCTGATGTCGAAATGGAATAGGAGTGATTGATATGCAAATACCGTTAGCGCATCAAAGAACCTATGCATTAGAAAGATATTACTACGAGTTTGTCGAGAGAATGGGTCCAGCACATTTCATGTACGACCAGTTTGTTCGGACGATGGAGAATTTCGGGAAACCCTACTTTACCGTACCATCAAGCTACAGTGGTTACCCAAAAGAATTAGCTTATGTATTTAAGAAAGATGGTGACAACTACCTGTTTGATCATGTTAGGACACAAGACAAGATACTTCGAAAATATGATCCTAGCATTAAGTACAAGCCTGGCGGTAATTGATATGAATATAATCAGCCAATACGATCAAGGCTACTTATCTCTTCCTGAGTTTATAAACGCATTTCCCGACTCTATTTCTGAATCACAGGAAGCATTATTCGGCTCAAAATGTGTCGAGTTTTATGTTGCTGTCACTTTAGGCAAAACGGATTGTCGCTATTATGTACAAGCTTACGGAGGCGATTGTTATGAAATCGATGAAAGGCTATGTATCGAAGATACGCGTGTTGAAGATGAGCAAGACCCCTTTGGTGCGGTTCTCTTTGAATAATGAGAATTGCTTGATTGCAGCTCATAGCTTGAACTTCTTGGCAGATGTGGATGAAGGAATGCAGATTGTGGTTGCTGGCGAGTATAACGATCGAAAGCAGTTCGTTGTGAAAAAGTATTCGGTGATTGGTAAGACTAAGATCATGATTGAATTTGAAGCAATGAAAAAAGACCTTAGCTTTCGCTAGGGTCTTTTTTTGAAAGAAACTTAAAATGTGTGTGACAAATTATTTATTTTACTATTGAAACTATTATGCACGTTTCTGTGCTCTTTAGGTGTAAAATCTTTAACAGTGGATCTTACATCGATATTTCTTGGAGAAAAATTTTTTGTTTCTAAAAAAAACTGTGATTTTGTACTAGTTTCTTTAATCAATTTAACCATTTGAATTCCTCCTTAATTTATATCCTAAATTATCATCCAAATTAAAGTAATGTTTCCTTTTAACCCATATTGGACCCTCGCTAGGCGTAATAGCAAGAACATCTATAGGCCCACCAACAGTTTCTACTGATGTACTGTATTTTCGTTTAAAACTTGTAAGATTCATTAAAGTTTCGGCAATCACTGATGTTTCTTCAACTGGCAATAATGCAATCATATCTAGCATTGGTTCTATATATACTTTTCTTTGTATTTCAGATAAATTATTAATAATACGATTATACTTTTCTTTGTCTAAGCCGTCAAACACCGCAGATTGATCAACAAGAAATTGAGATAATTGTGGATCTATACCTTGGACGACGGTATTGACAACATCGTCTTGAGCGAAAGGAATAATTGTCGATTTTAATTCATTACTTCCCTGTCCAACTCTAGCTTGTTGATGAAGAGAATATTTGAATTCATCCATAATAAAAGAGTATATTCTAAAAGAACTTAAAGACGGAAAAATTTCATCTTCACCATAACCAGCAATTACTATTCCAGTTGATGATAAAAATAAGTTATCTCTGATTAAAGTAAAATAAATTAGATCAAACAAATCTGAACTTATAGCTTCAGAAACTTCATCTATAGCAGAAATATTATACAGTATTTCTAAAAAAACAGCATAATATCTTTCTTTAAAATCCTCTAGATCCAATTCCAAAACATAAGCTTCATTAAATTGATTTTTTATATTCTTAATTTCTTCTCTTAATAAAGGTATCAAAACGTCAGAGCCAACTGTCTGGCCCTGAGAAATCAAAAAATTAACTGATTCTTCCGTGCTTGAAAAAACAAACGTAGTTACTTTATTTATGAAGGCATAGATATAATTATCTTGGATTTCCTTATTTTTTAAAAAATCATTTGTTTTTAGATATTCTATAAACGAACTTGCGTAATCTTCTAATTTGGATTGTTTTATGTTTCCTATAGACTTTCGATACTCTCCTATCACAATATCCCAAGGAGTTTGCATAAATTCTCCGTTACCATATACCATAATTCCAACAGAGTGATTCGAACTAAGAGTAAATAGCTTTCTTGCAGAATTATACACTTTGTTGTCACCTATGGTTGAAGCAGAATCTGAAGCCAAGACAATACCACTTTTGTTTAGAATTGCTATTTCAGCAGTCATATTACACCTCAATCTTATTTTTTCATTAATTATCCCCCTTTACATTACTTTTGTAAACACTATATTTTTCTTTGCATAAACAAAAAGCTACTCTGCACGAAATTGAAAATATAAACATTGTATCTACATAGTTCTTGGCCTGTCCATTAATTTGGTTTATAATTATTATGATGACGGAACATAGTTCCACTTGTACGGCATATGAGAATATGCTGTGCTTTTTTTTGCAAAAAAAACCACTCCCGGGGAGGAGTGGCACAATTAGATGAAAAAGTTTTTTATAAGGTGATTTCATTATATTAACTATTTCCAAATCTTTCAAACCATTTACTCAAAAATAACCCACCCTCAAGGAGAGTGGGCCTGAAAAAAGATATAAAATGAAATAGCCCCGGTCAAGGCTATGATTCCATTTTACAAGGTAATATTTTTTATTTCAACAAAAAGGCCGCCCTAGTTATGATAGAGTGGATCAAAATAAGTAAAACAATGAAAAAATTGAATTGGTTAGTTATTTAAATACTATACCCTTATTTTGATACAATTACCCTTTTTAAGATTTTCTTTTTTCAGACTTATTTAAATAAATTTCTGATATACTGAAAAAAAGAAATGAGGACCGTCATGAGAAAAATTTTAGGTGGATTATTGCTAATATTAGTTTTAAGTGGCTGTGCATCAGCCAGTAAAAATTCTGATTCGAATAATATCGATGAAGTTCATTTTCAAGTTACGAACGGAAGTATCTATCAATTTGAAGATATAGATAAGAAAAGTTCGGATCAAAAAATAATTTCAAAGGTTCAAGATATGATCTCCAAACTTGAGCTTCCGGATAAGAACAAAGTAAAAGATTACGATGGACTTGTTGGAGCTAATACTTATACGCTAGATTTATCTGAAAATGATAAGATAATTACTAGATATACTTTTTATGGAAATTTTGTCACAGTAAAAACCGATGATGCACAGAGCATCTATGAGTTGGATAATATGAAAGGTGTAGAAAATCTTATTAATTTTTTACAAAAGATCTAACGGTTAACTAAATATTTTACAAGCCCGCCGAAGCGGGCTATTTATTTATAAAAACCAACCATCTTCATGGAGGACTAACATAATTAAATGAAAAGTTTTTTTAATGAATACTGTTTTTCAAATTTCATGCTGGTTAAAAAACGCTGTATACTTCTCTAAAAGTTTAAAGTCCTGCTCGAAGTTTTTTCTGATCAATATTTTATCTCCCAATAACGACTTTCGAGATGTACGTGCTAATTTATGATAAACATCATTTTTAATTAAATAGTCTAATTCCTCATTAATTGTCTCGAGGTTGCTTTGATCAGACAATGACTGAAAGTATCGTATTGCATTGTACTCCAGGTGTTTTGCACTATTAATTACTTTTCTATAATGTAATTTATCAACTTTCATAGAATCACCTCTAATACAAATCTAACGTAAAATTAATCTTTTATCAAATTTTTAGTTTTGATAAAATAATAATTCCATAAATATAATAATAGTTATGACCAAATTATAAGATAATTTCTGAAGATAAGTAGATAAATTAGACGACTTTCTGAACAATAATATCTATTAAGTAAGAACAATGATAAAATAAATACGAAGAGTACTGGTCGCAGTCCAGAAAACTTCCCCAAGTTTCTGCCTAACGCTCTTTTTTGTGCATGTTGCACTATATAATAATATTTTAAAGTAAACTTTTTTCAAGTGAATTTGTTTGAGGGAGGAATTTTATATGACTAAAAAGCAAACTATAATATTTATCTCAAAAATGCTCTTTTATTATGTCTTAATTATTTTGATTGTTTCTTTAATTTCTGGTAATTTTACTTTCTCGCACTTTCTATTCAACGATATATTAAGTCCAAAATCGTTCATTGTACTTTTTGGAATTTTTCTATTTTATAATGAAAAAAGAAAAACTTTTAACGTAATTCAGGCAGAAGTTGATTCCCCTCTATAATTTATCTGAGTTTATGTACAAGCCCTCCTACTCAATTAAGAGAAGAGGGTATTTATTTACCATGGTAACTTATCGTTATTAAGCGTCCGTTGTACTGCTTTTACCATATTAGAAGTTGGACTGATGGTGCCATCTTGTATTGTACCCAAAGCTTTCTGCATTGCTTTGATTGTATTCTTTCCACAAAGTCCATCGACTGCACCATTGTAATAATCTTTTGCTCAAAAATAACCCACCCTCAAGGAGAGTGGGCCTGAAAAAAGATATAAAATGAAGTAGCCCCGGTCAAGGCTATGACTCCATTCTACAAGTTAATATTTTTTGTTTCAACAAAAAACATTAACTATTCTGCCTAGAGTGGACTAAAAGAAAAGTAAACAAATGAAAAATTGGATTGGTTGGTATGAATCTACGATACATCTTTTATTAATTAAACTGAACCAATTTATGACGATTTTCTAATCAATAATATCTATTACATTGAAATAATGCTAAAATAAAAAAATCGAAGAGTACTAGGCACACTTCCCCAAGCATTACCGCCTAATACTCCTCGTAGAGTATTGCACGCACCTACTAATCTATAGGATAAACTTGGTTACTGCAAGTAAAACGAATATGAATTATGTACAAGCCCGCCATAGCGGGCTGTTTTTAATTATCTGAGTTTCTTCACGTAAGCTTCATTGGCAGTAAAATACCCACCAGATTCTAAAAGAAGCCGTGTAATATTGCCATGCTTCACAACCTCTTTCACCAGAAGCTTGCTGCCCTTCGGATAATAGTTACCACGCATATTAGTAAATTCTAAATCCGTGTACTCTTGATCTCCACCTTCACGAATCACTTCAACACGTCTTGCGCTTTGAATATATGTTTTTTTGTTTGTCACGTTTGTTGTGCCTCCATTCGCTTTTTCAAACACCGCATCTTTGAAACGTTCCAGCTCACTTGGCTTTGCTACCCAAGGAGCCGGACAATTCTTGCCTGTTACGTCAAAGTGCCGCCAAATCTTTTCTCTTGTAATATTAGGATAGATAGCGATCAATTCTTTAACAGCCTTAACAGTGTTTTGGAAAGTTTTTTCAGTAATTCTTCCATTCTTATCCAAACACATTTCAACCCCAATCGTGGAGTAGTTAGCATTTCCTAAGATACTTCTAAGTGGATAGTACGGTTGGCCATTTACATATTTTTGGATATCATTCGCATGATAAGCAACTTCATTTAACGGAATAATGCAGATTGCTTCAATATCATCAACGAACAATTGAGCCGAAGCATAGACACCGCTCAAATTATTAAAATACGTTTTATGGTTTCGGGCTGTGCCACCGTTGTTTGCAGTATAATGCATGATGATGCCTTTAATACCGCTGTTCCTGATACCTGGGCGAGAAAACTTGTTCATATTGATATACTCGTACTTAATAAAACTCATTTATATCATCCTTTCTAAAATAAAAAGAGCGGCTTATTCAGCCACTCCTTGATTGATAATCCGGGTAAATGTTTGATGCAACCCTGTAGACGCTAGCCCACTAACTGCACCATAAACAATAGATTCAACCGTAAGACCATTCATGACAAGTCCTAGAATTGCTCCTAGTAAGCCGACAATCAATGGGATGTAATCATTCACCTTATTGGTTAAAACAGGTGTAGTCTTGATAATATAACCAACTACTAAACACGCAATCACAATCACTGGTACAAAGTTTTCTGTTACTACTGATAAATCCATTTAAATTCCACCTTTCAAATTTCCTAATTTATTCTCAATATTTATTAGTTTCGTTGTTAGTTCTTCATTTTCATCCTCTAGTCTTTCAACTTCGGACTGATAAAATGCTATTTCTTTTTCGTACTTGGTTTTCATGATTTCGATTTGGTGTTCTAAACGATCAACTTTCGCTTCCAATCCTTTATTTAGTTCTTCGTACTTCTGATAAAGCTGAGTTGCATTTTTGATATTCGTTTCAGCCAAATTCGTATTATTAGTTGTCTTTGTAGCAGCATAGGTAATCAACCCAGTTACTAACGACGGTAATATTACTATCCACATTTGCTCTGTCATATTTAACCCTCTTTCAGAGCGATTCCAAACGCCAAAAGCGCCATCGCTAGAGAGAATATCCACACAGTATTTGCTGGCGGACTAATTAAGAATGAAATAGCAAAAACCATCCATAAGAATGAAAGGGTCGTCAGTGAAAATCTTTTGATGGCCTTCTTGTTTAACACCACACCTAACAACTTCATTAGTCCCAAAATAACGAATGTTAAACTGATTAATTTCTGATCAAACATCCCATCAATCAACCGATAAACTTTGTAACTCTGCAGAATATCTGGATACAATAGAAGTTGAACACCATAGATTATTGAAACCAGTGATAAAATCAAACTATCCCACTTCAATACCAACACTTTCCACATAGGTCACCTACTTCCTAAAAGAGCAGGACTAACCCTGCTCTTTCTCCGTCATTTCATTAAAATTATGGACCAGCTTCTCTTTCAAAAGATTCGCATAGCCAGTTAACCCAGCGGCGTTTCCATTAAACTCATCCATTGTAAGCCCGACATTCCCTGATAAGATGTCACCACTTTCAAAGTTTGCATTAAAACTAATTTTCACTTTCATCTCAGTATAGTCAAACGACATATTCGTGATTTTAAATCCTGCCATAATTATTTATCCTCCTTATTCTCAAATGCTGTAACTAAAGCAAAAAAGCCTTGTGCATCATCTCCAGAAACATCACCATCGTATTCGTCTAGGAATTTTTCCAAATCATTTAGTTTGCTGGTATATTCTCCGTACTCGATAACCGCATATTCTTCAAATAAATCTGAGATTACTTTCCCAGCATCTTTATTGCCTTCTGGTGAAAGCTTATAGGTCCCATCGTCATTAGTAACCGGCTTACCGTCGCTATCTTTTTCTGCGTGTTCTTCAATAATCAGTTTGCGATCCTCTGTGAATTCCTTCTCCTTTCTCTCTAGCAAAGCGATTGCTTGTGATCGAGCCAAAGACGTTTTGCCTTTCGCAACAATATTTCGTAAGAAGTTGATTACACACATGATTTCTTTATTCTTGATTTTAATTTGCATTGAAAAATCCTCCTAAATTAAAAGAGCCTCACAGCTATGCAGCTTGTAAGACTCTAATTTGATTTTCTAATATTTCTATCTTGGTCTTGAGTTGTTCAATCTCGTCAGTAGTCTTTTTATCGAGCTCTTGAATTGCTTTCCAACTCAAACTGTTCATTCGGTATTGACTGACCCCATCACCGTTAACGACATAATCTGTGATGTTATATCCATTACCGATAACCAAACCGATTTCATTAACGAGCGGATCTGATATGAGATTGTACTCATATACAGTGGAGTCCTTAATTAGGTCAAGCGCATTTTTGGCAAAAGGACGAATGTTCATCTTGTACTCAGCAAGTGAACTTGTATTGAATGCAGATGCACGAATAGCTCTATATGCCGCAGCTTCTGAATCCTCTCCCCCTGCCTTTACACGTACCTCGTCACTTGTTTGTAGGTAAAGCTGAACTGCGTTTGTCGCACCATTAATACTTAAGCTATTTGCATACAACCGCCCCGCTCGCAACCTCGCGTAACTACTAGTACCTCCTGATGCAGTAATTCTCACTTCATTTTCAGCCGTTAGCGGTCTGATGTATACGTTTGTCGGATTACTTCCAGCGCCGGTATTAACTTCAACGAACCCAGCATATAATCCAGCTGCCCGATGATTTACGTAAGTATAATCATTCACGCCACCACTTCCAATTAGAGCTGACGCATAAGTGACCGATCGTGTTTCGTTAAACGCTGCAAGATAAACGTTAAACTCAGAAGTTCCGAAAATATCAGATGTGGTCAACTTGTTTGATGTCTGGAACAACACATCTCCAGAAGTATTTTTCCAGTAGATTCCACTTGTATCCATAATCAAGTTGTCACCGTTCGATTTGGTCATCTTTAGATTGTTCCCTTGGACTTCAAACAGAGAGCCATTGCTTGCCGACTTAATATTTACACCAACTAGCGACCCAGCCGTGACTTTACTCGCATCTAAGTTGATAATCTTCGCAGATGAGATTGTAGCATCAGCAATTTTTGTATTAGTGATTGCTAAATCAGCAATATTTGCCGTCTTAATCACTGCGTTAGCGATATATGTTTCTCCAGTGATTTGGATTTTTTTCCCGGCAATCAGAACACCTTCTGTCGAGATATTGATTTGATTGACCACATCATTCTTTTCTACTCGCAAGTTGATTGAGTCAGATAGCTGTGTGATTTGTGATTGCTGAGACTGAGTAATATCAATTATTTCATATCTTGCAATGTACCAGTTCAACGGTGATTCAGGAGTTGGTGTTGCGCCATTCAGGACGTATAAATGTCCAAAATTTGAAAACGTTCCTCCGGTTCCGCATTCAACTAAATACATGTACTCCGTCCAAGTTCCAGTTCCTTCAAAACTTGTTAGCCAAGTATGTTTCCCTCCTGTTCCTAGGCTATTGCTTGCATATTGAAACCTTCTACCTATGGGCAAATTAGCAATGATTCTTATAACAAATTTTGCATTAATACGTGCATTCGTTTGCCGTACAATTCCACCAAACTGAGGATTTGCTGCACCAGTCACAGTAATTCTCATACGTGTGTTTGAGTTAGTAGGTTGTGTGGCACTGCTTCCAGTGGATTCACGTGTCAATGTTACAACGCCGTTTTGTGCGTTGTTGTATACTGATAAGCCATTGTTTCCTTTGCGGAATTCTGGATCATCAGTTACAAATAATCCTCCAGCCATTCGAGCCTTAATATCCGTCAAGTCCAACTTATCTCCTAGATTGGAAACATCACTCACCGTAGTGGTAACTTGATTACTTAAAATCGTAAACTGCGATTGACTTACTTTGTCCGCAACAGTTAGTTGAATATCGTTGACTGTTTGAGTGATATTAGACATCTCGGTGACTGTTGCTAAGTCCTCAGGTGCCGGCGACCACCCCGTATATTTGTTGCCTTCAACAATCACAAATTCTTTAACTCTAATTACACAAGTGATAGTTGCCTGCAATGCAATAGTAATTTGTGGGTTAACAGTCCATGGGGTTGGTCTAGTTCTTCCTGTTCCTGTCACAAGTTGCCATTCTCCAACTTTGGTAAAGTCAATATATCCTATTGGCGCATCCAACATAGCACCGTTGTTGGTTCTCAAGAAGGCAGTTGAGCCTGTAGCAGTAGCATTGTTGGAAACTGATTCTACATAAACCATCAGCCCCAAAGTATATACCATGTCTGGTTTAATCCTGTCATCAGTAACATCCATGCGAAAAGATGGGCGAGATGTATTCTCACTCGGCTTCGCAAGAAGTGTATAGGAACCTTGCGGTGATGCACTGAGACCGCCTGATATAATCCACCCATTTGTATTATCATAAAGAGAACTATTTGTAACTAAATTCCTAGAATTCACATTAAGATTATCAAAGTCATTTTGCACATTCGCAATCGTGCTGCTCAATCCGTTATAACTACTTTGAAGCGTACCAATCTGTGTTGTGTTACCTTCGACTTTTGTGTTGATGGCTGTAATACTACCAGCTTGCGTTTTTAGTTCAGATTGTATACTCTCCACGTTTCCAGTAATCGTATTAACAGACGACTGACTCGCTTTTAAAGCAATCTCGGCAGCATTAGCACTTATTTGTACTGCTTGAGTGTCGACAGTTCCTTTGAGTTTATCAAAGTCAGTCTGTGATACCTTAACAGCAAGCTGATTGTTGATCTCGTCTACAACGGTTGAAATATTTGTGACAGTACCTTGTACATCAGTTACCGTTGTTAGTAGATTGTTTGCATCTTTAATTGCCTGTTGTGCTTGATCAATTGCACTGGCGGATTGTTCCAAGGCTGTGTTTACAGCTTTATCCATCGAGTCAACTTTTGCAACAGCTTCGTTAGCTTTATCAACTGCATTACTCGCTGCATTCTGCGCTTTTTCTGCCTCATCTTTTGCTTTTTCAATTGCAGCGAGCAATTCGGGATCACCAGCTGAGGTGATTTCCATAACCCAATCTAATACACCATCAACGTTTTTATAGACCCATATCTCAGTATCTTTTCCGTTTGGCTTAAACCAAACATCGCCTTCTTTGGGATTTGGAGGTTCAGTTGAATCATAGTAGTTTGAGTTCCAATTATTCGAGCTTAGAATAGAATCAAGATAATCAATTCGTTGATTCAGAGGCCCTCTATACTTGTAGGTGGCTTGCGAGCTTGAACTGGTAGTTGCTTTTGATTCGGCAGACATCCCTCCATTAAAAGTAACACTATAAGATAAATTAGGAACTGAATATTTTGTTCCGTCATTAGCAGTAACGTATATCCAATCGCCTGCTTCAAGTGGTGGGCAACCTCTCCACTTCAATTCATAAGGAAAGTAATTCAAATCCTTAACCAATTCCCAAGTTTGATTCAGCAATTGTTGGGTCATAACTCTGTTTTCTAATTGAACTTGAGAGCCATTTGTTGATCCTACACGTATGACATCCGTTTCCTCTTCGCCTGTTTTTACTGATATTCCGCCGATTCGATAACTGACTTCATTTTTTGTAAAGCCTTTTAGCATGTAACTTTCTGGGTTTATCTCAAAAGTTGTAGGTGCCAACCTGCGGATTTCTAGCTCTCCATTTCGATTAAAACTAGCAAATCCACCTTCGAACTGTGCGATTAAGCCAATTGCTTGTCTGAATGTATAATCTACAGGTTTATTGATTGCTCCTATACCTAAAGAAGCAAACGAGTTCTGATTGACTTCAACGCCTGATAAGTTAGCTATTTCCAATGCTACTTCTTTATATGCTCTCGGATAGCTCAACTTGGATTCATATGGCCCTTCCATAAATCGCATCTTATCAGTTGCTTTAATCGTTGTAGTATTGTTGTTTCTATTGCGCTCAAATTCATCAATAAAGAAGTGACCTAGCTTTGTATATTCGTAAATACCATTAACTAAAACGCCAAGTTCAGGTAGTAATTCCATATCTTCTTTGACGGTTTCAATGAGTGACGGGAAAATTATCTGAATAGAATTCATATAAGTAGAACCTATTTGGTACGTTTCTCCCGAAATACTGCCAGAATCAAAAGAGAGTGAGGTAATATCCTCACTCCCATACGTAACGTCATTCATTTTTACTCGAATAGATAGCTGTCTTGAGGGGCTTAACCAAGCAGCTATTACATCATCTGTTGTGACTAACAAAATTACCTCACCTACCTTTCAATAAAACTCATCGTTAACCCTTCCCATTTAGGCAATTTGTCATGCCAGGAATATGCTGGAGCTGATCGATCGCCGACATAGAATGTTTTCGTAATAATGCTGCCTTCCATCGGATCGGGATAAGTGACTTCAAAAAAAGGAGACATCACCGCTTTTAAAATTGGTGAAATCTCCGCATCTGTTAAGGCACCCCATTCAAGGTCCATTTTTCGTTTTGTAGCGATATAATCACGAGTCATATCGCCTTTCGCATTACGACCAGAATCACCATCAACTGCTTGTATACTTGCAGTAAACTTTTTAGGAGTCTTGATCGTAACTCCATTAATTTTCAAATATCCAGCCATCAGATCAATCCTCCTAAATGTTTAATTCTGTATAACCAAGCTGCTGATGGTATTTGTTTATCTCTTTCACTGCAATACGACCGAATTCTTTACCGCCAATATTAATGACAATATCACCATTTGGCGCTTGTGTTGGCGTTGCTCCCAATGCAGAAATAGCATTCATCAATGTGGTTACCATAGATGAAGTGAAGTCTTTCATGCCGCCACCTTCATAATTCATTTGGTTATTGTTACTAAACGTACTATTCGACGGTGTGAATGTTGGTGTTTGGAACATTTCTGGCAACATTATGCTTGAGTTGAACATATCAAGTCCAAGATATTCAACAGCTTGTTGGATTAATTCAGCAGCACGTTGAGGTCTCTCAAGAGGGATAACCATCTCTTTCTTGTTGCCTTCTCCCATACGATATAAACCGTCTTGAGTTACCAAACCGCCATTCTCATATCCCACGCCTCGATAAGCTGCCGCAAGTGATCCATAACGACTCAATGCGTATCTCATAGAAGCCAAAATATTCGACATTGGATCCCAAATATTTTTGTTGTACGGGCTTCTTGCATATGCTCTAAAGGTTGGATCAATGACCTGCATCAATCCTTTAGAAGGCGTGCCATTTTTAGCATTGATATCCCAATTATTGATAGCGTTAGGATTACCGTTTGATTCAGTCTTCATTTGGTAAAGCGTGCGATTTGCATTGGCTAGTGAGTAAATGCCTAGTTTGTTCAATGCGCTATTGACAGTCGATCGCCATCTTTCTACTGAAGAACCATACTTACCAGCAACTGCCGCACCTCCAGATGCACCAAACGAAGCATTCTTGTCTATGTCGCTTGCTCCGAGTGAGCCGTTGATATGCAAATGATCGTAGTGGTCATTCTGCGGCCATCTTACCCAACTTCCACTCGATCCAGTACCAGACATTCCTTTGCGGTCTCGAACTTTACCTTGAGTGATTACGTAAGCTACTTTTGAAGCAAAGTTATCGAACACCCAGTTCGCTGGAGCAAAGTATTTAGAAGATCCGTTCATACTGGCTGGATAGGCGACATCAATTGCTTGATGCTTTCCATGGGAATGTGGATCACCTGGTCTAAAGCCAGAAGTGATTCTCATACCAGGATATCGATCGACGGTTTTTCTTGCGATATCATATAGGTATTTGTATACACCCCAACTCCCCATTGATCCATCAAACGAACTATTTTGTGCTTCATATCCTGCATCGAACTTCGATTTAAACCATTCATAAGAACCTTCTGCGATCGTACCAACGGAACCTTTCGCCATTGATAGAGCCGGTTCAACTGCACCTTTCAAGTTAACGAATTTAGAAATTGCTGCATTCAAAAGCTTCTTGGGATTTGATGCATAGGACCAGATATCCGATGCAATTTCTTTTGCGCCATCCCATTTCTCTTTTAACCATTCGCCTACGCCATTTGCATAGGCTGGTACACCATACATTGCGGCAGTCTTCGGACCACTCAAGACGGATGTTCCTTTTGGAAGGTTAACCATCAGATTTCTTTGTGCTGGGAAAATACCCGTACGTCCATCAGGTGTCCGATAAGCTTCTTGATAATTAGATCCTAACCCATCATTTACTAAAGCAGGTCCGCCCGGATGATAGTCGGTACCTTTAGCATAAGTAGGAATGGTCCATTTCTTCAGAGCGCTGTCTCCTGCTCCGACTTTACTTAGCACCCAGTTGATACCGCTGATGACTCCATTGACACCTTTTCCGATAACTCCGACCATACCATTGAAAATTTTACCTGCTCCTTCTTTAACTTTCTTAGCGCCATTGCCAAGCCCTTTCCCGATTTTTTCTCCTAATTCATTAGCCCAACCGGTAATCTTTCCGAAAGCTTCAGAAGCATTTGTCTTCATAGTGTCGAACGAGCTTCCCATGCTCGTTTTTAAATTACTAAATGCAGTACTTGCTTTTTCTTTAGCTGAATTAGCTGAAGTTGAAACCTTATCACGAATGTCATTCCATCTATCAACGGTATTCTTTTTGATGTCATTCCATCGACCGCTCACATTATTCCAGATATCAGAAGCTTTCTCAGTAACTGTTTTCTTGGCATTATTCCAAGTGTCACTGGTCCATTTTTGCACATTGCCCCAAGTGTCAGAAACAGTCTTCATTATTTTGCCAAAGCGATCATCGATAACATCTTTAAGTTCACCAATCGCTTTTTTAGGATTCTTAACTGCGTTAGCAACTTTTTCTAACACTCCAGCAAGAAATTCTAGCCCTTTTGTCAAAAGTTCAATTTGTCCAATAATCAGGAATTTAGCCACCTGAGTAAGTGGAACAATAACGACATCCCAGAACCATTTAAAGATTGGTTTGAAAATCTCAATCACTTGGTTCAACACCTTCAATGCTGCTGAGAACATATCAAAATACTTAGGCACATAGTCTTCAATGAAAAAGCTTGCCAAAGGTAGTAGAACGTTTTTATACAACCACTCAAGTCCATCGCCAACATTTTTCAGGATAGGACGAATCGATTTAAATAATCCATCTATCGCTTTAAGTAATGGCGTAAAATCAAGGTTTTTCGCCCATTCTTCTGTAGCTTTGGTCATACTGTTGATATTTCCTAACAAATCATCTACTGCATCGAGTATCGTTCCGAAGATTGATTCTCCAACTCTTCCTTCTTTCCACGCCTTTTTCAGTTGCTCAGCAATGTTGCCGATCGTATTGAAGATATTCGTATAGATTTCAAGAATATTGGCAGCTATACTTTCTCCACGACCATCGTTCCATGCGTTTCGAAAAGCAACAGCAATTTCATGAAGTAATTCAAGAATTCGATTCCACATATCAAAAATGGATTGAATCAAGCGTGTTCCTCGCCCGTTGTCTTCCCACGCTCGCTTGAACGCTCCAGCTATATCACCAATAATCCCCAGCACATCTGCTAATAGAATAAGGATGTTTTCGATAAACCTCTGTCCAGTTCCGTTCGTCCACACTTCCATAAAGGACTTACCAATTGCTGAAGCAAGACCAATAACCTCACCCAGCGCATAGTTCCAAGCGTCAATGACTTTCTGGGCTTGGTTTTTCCATGCATCTTGGAAAGGCTTGAAGAAATCCTTCAACAAGTTTTGGATGTCTTTCATCCATTTAGGCGTTGAATAAGTGCCTGTCGCTGAACCAAAATCAATGCCAGGAGTTGCGGAATCTTCCTTCTTTTCATCATCCGTATCCATCGTTAGCTTGTTGATTTGGTCAAATCCCATGAGAGATTTTTGTAGTTTTTTCACTTTCTCATTGGCTTTATTTGCAGAAGACCCAGTATCGTTTAGCGCTTGGATATTGTCATACAATCCACTAGCGCCTTGTTTTGCAGCATCATAGGTTGTCCCGAATAACATAGCAATAAATGATGCCAATTGCCCTGTAAGTTGCGCCACAGTACTCATAAGAGCATTTAGCGCTGGCAATATTGCGGTATAGATTGGATAGAAAGCAGTAAGCAGATTGACTTTGATTTGATTCAACGAGGCGCTGAATTGATCGTTCGTTTTTAACGCTGACATCATACTGCTAGCTAGTTTGGTAATTGCGCCACCTAACAGCTGATAAACAACCAATGAAGGTAACAGATATTTCATTGACTGACCAAAAGCATTCGTGCTTCCTGTCATTCGATTTGTTCCAGCTGTAACTTTGTTGGAATTACTAGAAAATAGACTTCCGAACTTTCCAATAAATCCAAGAGAGTTCTTTAAGCCATTCCCGACGCTCCCGAATCCGTGTGAAACAGCATTGGACATGCGGTTGAATACACCGCCATATTTAGAAACAGCCCGCTCAGATTGCTTCAGTCCTGTACCTGTCATACTAGCGCCGCTAGAAGCGTTGCCCGTTTGAATGGAAGATTGACCCAAAGCGGAGTTAACTCGTTGCAGAGCCTTTCTCAACGCATCTGCTCTGTCTTCTGTTTGTGCGTATTCCTTTTGCAAACGATCATTATCACTTATAAGCTTATTCATTTTGATCGATTGTTTTTGAATCTCACCAGACGTTTTCAGAGATTGAGGAGTATCTTCATAATTCTTGAATCCTGATGTAAAGCTGCCAGTTGGCACACGTTGATCGTTGTACTCCGCCTTCAACGTCCGAATTCGTTTTCGCATCGCTTCAATTTGGGCTTCGTTTTGGCTCATACCTTTTGTTATATTTTCCAAGGAAGATGGAACAGCGTCTAATTCACGCTTGATTGTATTACCCATACCTTTTGCCTGATCTTGGAATTTTGTCATCTGAGCTTGCGCTCGAGCGATTTGTTCATCGTATTTAACGACTTTCCCTGTATCTCCTTGACTGAATGCCGTTTGCCTTTGCGATTTCAGATAAGCAACCTTTTCTTGTGCCGCTTTCGCTTGTCCCATTTTAGCGTTGATTTCATTCACCATCGCATCGATTTCCTTGGTAACCTTCGGACGTGCTTTGCGCACCCCGATTGCGAAGTTGTCTCCAGCAGTTTCAGACGATTGCTTTGTCGATCGCTCGAAGTTTGCTAATGTCTTTTCTAGTGCTTGATTCATTTTTTCTAGTTGTTTCGTGAAATTGCTAGCGCCTTTTTCAATATCCATATTTTTCTCAGTACGATCCATTGAGTTACCGGACATTTGTTGGATTCTACTCATAGCACTTTCGATTTGTGGCAGTACACGTTCCAAAGACTGCTCAACTCTAGCAGTATTGATATCTAACAAGACTTCAAGTGTTTCTAATTCCATGCTTTCTCACCTACCTTTCTTCTATGAGTTTTCTTCTTTCTCTTGTTGCTTTGATAGCCTGAGCTTGGGCCAAGAAAATTTCTTGCTCACGCTGCATAGCTTCTTGTTTTGTTTCTTCTTCGGTTTTAGCTTCCTCAACGGCCTGCTCGATTTGCTTGAGAAACGGATAGGCTTCTTCAAACTTTGGCATATGCTTGGGATCGTTAAATGCGAAAACCGCTAGTCTTTGTTGCGAATAGTCGAACATCGCTCTTTCTCGCAGTTCATTCTCTTTGATTTTCTTATTTGCTTGAACTTGTATCATGATTTCCTCAAGTGTCATTCCCCAATACTCTGTAGAGGGGATTCCTGCTTCAACAGCTTGTGGGTACATGTAATCAAGCATTTCGGAAAGATTATTGAAGTTTTTTACAGAAGACTGTCTTCGCTGTTCGTTTGATCCAAAGATTCCCCATCTGTCGCTTCGTTCGCCGTTTCTTTCTTTCCGAAAAAACCAGCTTCATCCAAGAAGTCATTGATTTCGCCAAATAGATCCATCGTTGTTTTTCCTGATTCAATGTATTGCTCGAACGCATCAACGATTGCTTTATCTGTCACGCCGCTTGTTTTATTGGCACCTTGTAAGATAATCAATAAACTGTTGGCTGGTGGTAATTTGATTTCGCCTTGTTTTTTAACAAACAGTCCCATAATCCCTTCATCTAAGCGCTTTTCGATTGCTAAAATCGATTTACCGTCTAAACGAAGTTGTAAATTTAGCTCTCCTAATTGAAATGATTTAGTGTTTGGCATTTGTACTACGTTGTTTTTTGACATGTATGTTTCCTCCTAATTTATAAAAATAGAGACTAAGGATTATCCCTCAGTCTCTGATTCGTATGCATTGTCCCCTGTGGTATCTTCAGGGGTTGTTACTCCCCCGGCGCTGGTGCCGGAGTGATATCTGGACCGTCACTTACAACGATACCTAAGTTAAACCCAATCGCTTGGTTAACTTCAGCTCCATCAAATTTGTAGTAAGGCTCGCCAGTGAATTCAGCTTTCAATCCGTCTGGATAAGTGATCGTCCAAGCCACAGATTTGCCAGTTTCAACCAATGCATGGACATCTCGGAAGTTGTCCCCTTGATAAACGATCGCAAATTCAAAGTTATCTACATCTTCGATACCTTTGATATAAGCTTTCTTTTCTGATCCCAAGTGTGTAACATCAACTTTTTCTGGGTCACTGCCCAATGCCGGGATAGATTTAACTGCTGCTACAGTTTTAGTTGTTGCACCATCTTTGTAGGTTAAGACGGTGCCTTTTGATAATAGTCCTGCAAAATCCATGTGTAATTCCTCCTATTTTTTGTAAACATATTTCGTAACATTATCAACAACAGCTGTTACTTCGACGATGATTCGCTTCAGATCAGCCGTATTAGCATCTTTAGCGGTACCAGAAAAACCAATACTGCCGAATGTGCTTAAAACACTTTCAGCAATACTGGTCTGGCTTTTGTCTCCGTATAATTCAACTGTGATTGTCCAATCTGTTTGTAACTCATTACCCAACGAATCAATCTGATGTGGTTTATTGGCTGTCCTATAAATAGCCAATGGGAATGTATTCCAAGTTGAAGGATAGTCCGTGGCAATCTTTTTGATGTCAGTGACGGCTTGTAATACTTCAACAGTGACTGTCTTCATATTCACTCGTTCCATCACTTCAACTCCCTTAACTTGCGTTGTACATGCTCTTTGTAGATTTCTGGTGCTTCACCGATCAAATCTACTAAAGAAGGATACAAGAATGGTCGTGCTGGCTGTCCTTTGGTAATGTAGAAGTCTGTACCTTGAACAGTCACACGAGGAATACCGTATATAGCTTCCAAATCCGCAGCAACATCTTTTGCCGGGATAAACCATGCTGTTTGCGAGTAAACTGGTGTAAATCCTTCTGGTAAGTCTTTTTGACTAGCTTCACCGACAGGACCAGTACCAACTTCACGGAATAGCGCTTCTTGCTTGTCGGACCAGACACGTCCAACAATTTGGTTTTGTGCATTGATCACAACTTCATTCTTCAAACTACCCAATAATTCACCACTAGAATATTTCATGCTAGACGACAATCGCAATTCGGCAGCTTGTTTGATCAACTCAGTGATTTCAAAAGTCGCATCCCACATCGCATCATCTAAGATTTGCGGTATTGCTTTGACTTTTCGCCGTAAACTTTCAAGGCCTTTGATTTCAACTCCCACGATTATCATTCCTTTCCAGCATAATATTCTTATGTGTAGAAAATGTCTGGATAGATTTGATCGTGAAGTCTGGTTCATCATCTTTGCCGACATATACGCAAACGCCATCTAGTTCGTTCTTTCCCTCATTGATCTTATCACCTTGGTATTTGCATGCTTTCATTGTTTCAAGCTTGCTACCGTAGATTTGTGCGTTTACTGTGCCGCTTGCTGCTTGCACGTTCATTCGTATTTCAATTGGATCAAACGGGTATGTGACTATTTCTTCTGCTTCTTCGTCATGAGTGACTTTTCGCTTTTTTAGGTAGACTGTTTGCAAGTCTCGTTCTCTAAGTCTCATCTGAACGACCTCACTTTAGCCACTCTGTAGCGATTGAGTTTTGATTGGATCTTTGCAGGCACACCAATTTCAAACGATTGAGATACGCCGCCCTCAGTTCGAGTGGTTTCTCCTTCGTTTCCTTCAGTATTTCTGCGAAAGATATACAAATCTTTAACAGAAGACGACATATTGCCCACAAGTACATCTCGATTGCAATAATCCAATGCATCATACATTGCATCTTTGATATCATCTTTCAAAACTTCAATGGCCGTTGGATCCGTAATAGAAAACTTACGCCCTAGTTCGATCGCAAGCTTATCTAGGGTGATTTGATTTTGTTCGTTCATAAGCTATCACTCCTTTGAGTTAGCTTTTTTCTTCTGTTGTACTTCTTCAAAGAGAATTGAGTTAAAATACTTCTTGTCTATTTGAAGTGTTTCTCCTAATTTATACCGGTGTCCATCATAGTACACCGGGGTATCTTTAACTTTGACCTTCATAAGCTAGACCTAAATCGGTTGTGCTTGGAACACTTCATCAGCAGCTGCAAATGAAGGTAATGCAGTTGCAACAGCTTTTGTCCAAGTTCCAACTGGATCACGAGTTTCGTCATATACAGAAGCTAAGACGTTTCCAACTAAGCTGGTATCGACAGCTGGATCACGAGTCAACCGAGTTTCTTCTGCGGTTGGCCCATATAATGTTTCACCCAGCAAATCGTCATTGAACATTGCAAATTTGTTTTCTGGGAAGTATTTCTTAGTAGTGTATGTTCCATTAGCTTCCTGTACTTTGTATTTTTCATCGTAAGTACGGATCACTGGATAACCATGAGTCTCCATGAACGAATCCAAATCAGCTTGAGAAACTACACGACCAGAATCTTTGCCAAAAATTGCAGCAATGATTTTAGGATGAGTGGCAAGCGCACGATAGATTTTGCGAGAAGTCAATGCACGAGTTGGTTTTGTATCCAAAGCATCAATCCAACGTTCGATATCAGCCAATGGATCAGAATTTTCATTCGTCCATACGTTTGTACCAGTCAAAGCTTCTTTGTGTTCAGCAGGCACATGGTAATCAAGTGTAAAGTTCAATCCGTTTTCTTTAACAGTCACTTGACCAGCTGCTAATACTTCCATCCGCATAGCTTCCACTCGAGCGCGAACACCAGCTACTAACTGGTCAATGTCGTTGTAAACTTGCCCTACTAGATACGCTTGTTCTGCTGGTGTACGTGGGTTTTCTAATGCAATAATGTCTGTTTCTTTCAATTGCATTTTGCGTTTGATCAAGCTTAGTTCTAATTCTTGCTTGTTAGCAATACGGCTACCGATTTCAGCCTCAGTATCGAAGTCGTGGATAGATGCTGCGATAGGTATACGGCTACCACCGCTTAATTGATCCAATTTCAAAGAAGGTTGTTTGCGCTCAGGGAAAAGAGTCTCACCTAGCAAAGGTTTATATTCGCGATCACGGACATAGCTTAAAACTTCATTCTGTGTAAATAATTCCATAATTGTTGGCATGTTTGTTTCCTCCTACTTTCTTTTATTCTCCGCCGCCAGCGGCTACTTTTGGTTTTTTGTTAGCATCTAAGAAAGTGATATTCTTTAATGCAGTGATTGCAGCATCCGTTGGTGCTTCTGGCAAACGGTCAGCTAGCACATAGCCGCCTACAAGAATCGCTACTGGTTGTGAGCCTGTATCAGCATCCACAGTTACTGAATTAAATACAATACCTAAAGCTGTACTATCGTTAGCTGGATAGATTTCACCAGCTTCGAAAGATTTGTCAGCTTGAAAGGTAAAGTTTTGGAACGTTGCGCTAGCTAAGAAGTTTAACTGCTCAGCTGTTTTGATTGGTTTTACATACATTTGTATTTCCTCCTAATTTTTTATTTCCAAAAGTTGTCATTGTCTGCTTTTGTACGATTGTTTGCATTTTTGGCATATTGACTACCGATTGATTCTGCATCTGAACCGCCACCGTTACCTGCTGGGTTATCAGCTGATCCAGCAAGACGAATGTTCACAGCTTGCTCAACAGCTTCACGAAATGCTTTAGATACATTGACATAAGCTTCGTCCAAATTCTTTTCATCCCCGCCGAATAGAGGTGCCAAAACTGTTGAGAGAGAGTCAGGAAGCTTATCAGTAGAAAGACGTTTAATTACGCTTGTTTCATCTTTATCACGCTTTAATGCCACGCGGTCAGCTTCTAACCTTTCACGCTCTTGTTGCAACTCGTATTGCGCTTTTTCTTCAGCGGACATTTGACCTTTTTTTTCAGCATCTTGAATGCGTTTTTCAGCTTCTGATTGCCATTTAGCCTGTGCAGTTTCAATTGCTTTAGAAATACGCTTATCGACTACAGAATCAAATTCAGATTGGCTGGTGAAAGAAATCGGCTTGCTTTCACCATCTCCAGAATCACCATCTTGACCACCATCTGCACCGTCACCCTCGCTACCATCAGCAAAGAGCTGCAGTTTCATCTTCATCAATCGATTGCTACATGACTGTCCTACAAATTGGTTCATTAACAATTTATTCTCTTGCATAAACTTTTCTCCTTTACCCATGCACACTCAAAACAGGCATAACAAAAAGCACCCCATCCACGCTTTCGCCCAGACACAGTGCTCTACCTTTGGTATTCTATTTTGAACCCACACACGTTATTAGATTATTGCTCACTTAATTTGTAAAGCCCCAAGTAGCTAATGGGCTTATTAATCATTAATATTTGAAAAAAACGAACTCTTCCATTCCTTAGATTCATCAACATGATCAGCGTAAGCTTTTTCGATTGCAATGAATATCTCGTCTTTTTTTAAAATATTCTCCGAATCTTTATCCTTAATTAGCTTGCTAGCTTTCAGCCATTCTATTTTTAGGTATATCCTGATGAACTCTGTGAAAGAAAATAAAGTTCGAGAATGCTTAATATTATTATTTTCATCAACATATCCTTTTTGTTCAAAGTTTGCTAAATCCTTAGTAAGAATAAAAATAAAATAACTTATATAATCATTCAATCCAGATGAATCGGGACCAAAGTATAGCATGAGCAAATCACCGTTTTTCTGGATATCAAGCTTCATTTTGATATACCTTGAATTAGTATCCAAGTTTGTAAATACTATGTTTCCGTTTATATTTTCTGATTTTTCCGTAGTAGTTTTCAGAAAGCTTATTAGAATATAGCAACTCTCTATAAAATTTACAGATTGTTCTCTTACGTTTTGAATCCATTTGATACGAGAAGCGTTAATTGTATTTCTTTTATAATTAACCTTGTTCAAATAAGTTTGATAAAAAGTTCCCACTAAAGCAATACCCGCTGTTATGGAAGCCCACAGAAAATCGCCGTTATGATCAAAGAATAGTTTGCTAATTATCCCCATTGTTACTACCTCCTTTTAGAAGATAGTAAGTGTTTATTTTTAAAATATCAAATATATACTAAGATATTTGTTAAATTTTCATGGACTATCTAGCTTTTTTTATTTTCTTTTTCTGAAATACAATTTCATCATCCGAATACTTTTCTTTCAACTTATCCATCCATTCGTTATAGGTTGTGTCACCTCTGATTGGAATGACTTTACCGCTGATAGGATCTAAAGCGTTTCTAGGTAGCTTCATGGTGCGTTTGCTGTACATTACTGCTATCGTTCTGCACCAAGGATGGAAAGGCGGATACGTTCCGCTAGCACCGTTTACCTTAGCTTCAGAAACTGGATAAATTTTGTGATCTTTGCCTTTGCAGATTTCAGACGTTCGCAAGTCCAGCACAGCTACTAGCATGTACTCTTTTACACCATTATCTTTCCACGCTTTGAGTTTTGCTTGGTTAGCCATGTAGTTAGCTTCTGTACGTATCAACCGCCTAGCAACACCAATAGAGCGATCAAACTCACTAGCTATTGCCTTTGCCATCTCAAACTCAGACATACCAGTCATGCTCTCAACCGTAAATAGCTCCCCAAGGCGTTTGGCTAATGCTTCAGTATCGCCCCATATCCGTTTAGAATAATTTGATCCATGCCAGTGGCTATCGAGGATGTTCTTTGTATACCTGGTCGATAATTCTTTGAACTGATAATCCTTTTTATTCCACACCTCTATGACTACACCATTCTTAGCATTCTCTTGCGCCTTACGAATGACCGATTCAGCAGTAGCCTCACGATATGACTCATGAATAGCATCTACATAGAACTCTGTCTGCTTTTCTAACTGAACATCTGCAACTTGCTTAGAAACTAAAAAAGACTTGGCTTTCAAGTCCTCTGCACGAGTGATACGCTCTTTATATGCTAATGCTTGCAATCTGTTTTTTGCTGCAGCTTGTAATGCAGGATCTTTAATCTGTTTAGATAGCTTTCTCAATTCTGCTAACTCTTCAACTGACGTTGTTTGATTTAGCATCCTTTTAGCTTCGACCTCAGATAGCCCAGAGCGTTGTTGAGAGCGAGCGAATAACTTTCTAACCTTTTGGGTTAAGTAGGTCTGCGCTTGCCTGTAGGCTTTTGCTACAGCTTCCTCAACTTTGATAGCGCCATCGTTTATTTTTTGTTCAGCATCAACATTGCGGCGCTCCCAATAGGATAGCTTACGTTTCTTTTGAGCCATTTAATCAGCTCCTAATCTTCCTGAACATCATCTTCAGGTTGATCATCCAAATCCGAATGACTATCTTCAGCTTGAACCCCCAAAGCTCTGGCTTGCAATTTCATGTTTTCCTCTTTTTGCTGATTCAACATTTCAACCACTTCTTGTGGATTATCGATATCGTCCAACCAACCTAAACTAATTAATAACGGTATAAACTCTTGCGATTCCTTGATCTGATTTATGATATCCGATCGGTTAATTGGCAAGTTAGGTTTAAACTTGATTGTTGTTCCTTCAACATCTACATTATGTCCTTTTACGTTCAAGATGTTTTGCAACAATTCCAAACGCTGCATAATTCCATCTTCTAAATATCCGATCTTGATTGACAATACAAGTAATAATCCAAACAGTTTATATTTCATCGCTTCTCCAGATTGAGTACCAGCAAAGTTCTCATCATTAAGATTTGGTACATAAGTTGTCTTATGAAAATCGTCTAGCAATGAATCTGCTAGTGTTTGTACTTGAGTTTCATCAAACGTGTTAGTAGCATACTGGAAATCTCCGCCATCTGATTTGGCTGGCGCTTCTATAGCCATTGTTCCATTAATCTCATCTGGCTTTTCGTCTGGCAGACCAAATCCAAACATGATCATAATCGCTTTGACAAAGTTCTTCTTGTCTTTGATACGATCAGTCTGTAAGACGTTGTACCCATCTATCTGGGACAGTTGCTGCTCATAGTCGCCTTGTTTTTCTTCGTTATTCCTAAATTCGACCACAGGCACATCCTTGTAGTAATGTGGTTTAACTTTAGGATTCGGCGATTTATTGATTAAGCTTGTAGGGTCTAATCGCTTCGTTTTAGATAAATAAGTGATCACCCACTTTGGAGTGTAAACTGTTATCTCCCAGAATGTTCTTCTTTTCAAGTCACGCTTCTTGACCATACGAACAGCAAATAGCTTCGTTCGGTCGATAGTATCATCAACCACTAAAAACATACCTCTTGGATCAATCCAAGCAATCTTAGGTATGGTTTCAGGAACATCGTTTCCTTCGGTACCGGGTTTAATAGCAAGGTAATGTAACTCAAGTCCCATGCCCATTGTTGATAGACCTTTTTCTAATTCTTTATCGTGCTTCTTAATTTTCATCTTTTCTAACGCATCCGTAACAGGCGTAATGTCTTTATCCTTTGCTGGTGCATAAGATACAGGAGCGCCGACGGTGAATCCTACCATCATATCCGTTACATATTTAGCGTTGTTGACAAAGATTTCATCCATGTCGTGTGGTGTTCGAATCTTCGTTTGTCCGATCTTATGTGGGTTCCCTTCATAGTAATCAAACAACATATCCAGCCGTGGTATTTCTTTCTTATGCTCATCCATGCAGAAATTGATTACTTCCATACTAGGATTATTAATATCACCAGCTAATTCACGATCAATAGCAATTGCCATTCTTTCACCTTCTTGTTAACCATTCTGGTTGTTTTTTGATAGTAATTGTTTTCTTCTTCATATCATCACTAAAAGCATATCTAGTAGCATCGATCGTATGATTATCTTTATCTTCAAGACGCGGCTTGGGATTGCCATCCTTATCCGTCTGATAATCGATATTTTCGAACTCTCTCGCAATGTTCGGTGTTCTCTTGGGATCAATGCATATGAAATCCAGATCATCCAACCATTGCTCTCCATACTCAACCGAATCAGGGCCTTTCTTGACGCCCTTAACTTTCTTCATCCCTTGGTCATATCTTAATTCATCTATACTTTTTGGTTCTGCCGAATCTGCAAAGACCTCATCTGAACCATATCCTTTTGAGCATGCTTTACCAGCAAATTCACGGTTACTCATTTTCACACCGTATATTTCATCGATAGCATAAATACCATTTTTCTTCTTGTCATAATGCCACCGCACGAATGCCAATGGATCCGTAGCATAACCAAAGTCTAAGCCGTTACGGATGTTATCGAAGTTTGCCACCATTTCATCAGAGATAGATCCTGGTTCGATGTGCAAATTATCGAAAGGAACCACGCCTGAACCGATCGCTTCACCCATATATTCCCAACGATACTTCATAGGTTTATTCTTTTTAACATTTTCAGCTTCTTCGATAAACTTCTTGGAAAGATGCGGATTACCTAGGTATGTCGAATGGTCAACATATGTATTAGCATCAATAAAGCTAGATTCATATTTTTTGTTAACCCACGACTGCCGTCTTTTCGGCGGATTATATGAGTAATAGAAACTATAATCGAATGGATAGACTCGCTTACGCATCGAGAAGTTGGCTATCTTACCCTCCAACTCTTCACGCAATACTGAGTTCTCAATGGTTGTTACTTCGTCTTCATTTTTAAACTCTGCCAATTCCTCTATCCACATAATAGCTAAAGGAAAGTCTGCATCTTTAATCGATTTGATCTTGTCCGAATCGTCAGCGCCAGCGAAATAAATCTTGTTTCCTCTAGGCTTATAAGTGATTTCAAGCTTGGAATCGACAAAACGAAAAAGATGCCGAACGCCCATTGCATTCGCAGCACCTTTAAAGTTCGCATATACTGATTTTAGAATAGTATTTTGAACCTTCCGAACACCGATAGCCGAGACAGGATATTCCATAATATCTAGCATGATTCTCATAGGAATATGAAAAGACTTCCCAGAACCACGCCCACCTTTTAAAACATAGCGTAGATGCTTCTTTTTCTTTGAAGCTATCCAGAATGGTTTAAATTGATCAAGTACAATTTCAGATAAAACGACTCTACTCATCTATATCATCTACAATCGTTACGACCTCATTTGCTGTGATATCCTGCTTATCAGTCCACATAGCATATCGCTTACCAAGCAACTCCAAAGCTTTGTTTTTATCACTCGTCTTTGGCGGAATAGGTATCAACTCAACTCTTTCGTTGTAGACAAGTTGTTTCTTACCGTCTTCACTATTAGGATTGACTACGAACTCACCTTTTTTCGTTACAACTTCTTTCAACTCAGGGATCTCGCCCTTTGCTATTTCAGACAGCATGACAAGTATTTCTGTTTGAGTTAGAATCTTGTCATTTTGAATTTCTTGGATCCGCTGGTCTATATATTCTTTAATGCCGACATTTGCCAACAATTTATAACTTTGTCCCCTTGCATAACTTTCACTGTACCCTGCTTTAATAGCCGACTGTTCTGCGTTACCTGTGATGATGTACTCATCAGCAAAGGCTCTTTGTTTAGGGTTTAAACTCATTTTCCATCATCACCTTTCTATAAAAATCTGTTCAACCTCTCCACAATATGCGGATCACTCTTCCAACCATGCCCAATGTATATCAACCTATGCCGATCGATGTACTCGTCGCTAAACTGCTGAAAGCATTCAAGCAACGTGTGCTTTGGTTTCAACTCCGCTTGACGAATGTTCTTATGCCTTAATATTTCTACCGATAGTTGGATGTAGTAGTAATGCATATCAGTCACCTACTAGCTTCATGTGCTTGTTCCAAGACTCGCGCACATAATCTTCTCTAAAGCAATACCAGTTATCGTAGCAAGCTTCCTTAACGAGGTCTTCTACATTATCAAAAGATCCAACATAGTCATCTGAATCTCCACACATAGGGCAAACTCTTGAAGTGATTTCTTCATCGTATTCATCTAAAAAGTAAATATCGCTTAAGCAACTCACATATACATAGAACGTTTTGTTTTTAGATGTCATAAGTCACCCTCAACCTTTCACTATCATATTCAAACAACTGCAGCACCTTCTTGCCCATCGTCCAACCGTTCTCAATCTCGTAGTTGTCATTCGGCTTAATGGTCCCTAACTGACGATGGATCACACCTTGATAGTCGTTTGTCTGTTGCGTGTGAAAATGACCAGTGATTATCTCCCGTGTAGTTGCCTTACTCCATATATCGCTATACTCAGTAGCAAACAACATCGGCAAATCCTTCCTCTTGCCATACTGCCCATGAGTAATCATGATCGCCACGTTATCCAACATGAACGCTTGTCGATATTTGTTGTGCGCATGCACTTGGATATCTGGGTACTTGGCTTCTAGGTATAGGAGAAACATATACTCGATCGATCCGCTGTGATTACCTTCAGCGTGTTCGACAGTCACTTGCTTCGAATGTCTCACACACTCAGTAATCAACACATCAAAAAAGGAGCGAGCGTCTTTAATCGCTTGCTCCATGTCCACATCATCTAGCTGTGTGCCAGCCATCGTGACCGACTTCTTAATTTGGCTGCTATGGAATAAATCTCCTAGCTGACCAATAACAATCTGCTTATAGCCTTTTGAGATAACTTCAATCATTCTCGCTAGCTTATCTTGTAAATCCTCTAGCTTGGTGATTCCAAAGTGCCAATCAGCCAAACCGATGAATAGGTTTCTATCTCCTATTTTGATAGCTGTTATTTTTACTGGCTTAATCGATTCAGTGAAGGCTGCTAAGTTAAATCCTTTAGGTTTCGGCTTAACAACTATCTTTGATTGATAAAGCTGTATAAGTCCATCTACTTGGTTGTTCTGTTCCCAAATATTGTTAGTCGCTTGGACCAGTTCCCAATTTTCGGGATCGTATCCGTGTGCTTGTAATACATAATCAGGATTCTTTGACTGCTCTTCAGTCATACGTAACTTGATAAGGTTTGTCTGTGTCCCATCTGATTTAATTTCTGTAGATACTACATTCTTCTTAGCCTTATCAGTTTGCTTAACACGCATATTCTTTTCGCTCGGTGGCAGCTTCAACCTGGCACGTTTACTTCTAACGCTTGGCCACGAGAACTCTTTGCCGAACTCCTCTGACAGCATAGGCGCTATCTCTATATTTGTTAGTCCTTCATTTGCCAATTCCGACAATCGCTTGACCTGCGGTTCCGTCCATTTAGTAATGATTACCACCTCACGTTATTCTTATATTAAAAAAAGTTACCCACAATAAAAAAACACCCACAATTGTGAGCGTTAAGTTCTTACTTAAAAACTAATATTTTCTTTTTGCTATCAAAAATAGTTAATGTTTTGTCCTTATCAGAAAATCTGAAATTATAATTATATCCGGTACTATACCTTGACCACAGACCCATCGATTTAACCTGTTCATCACTAATGTTTACTCTATCCCAGAAAATCTCGATACCAAACCTATTTGAATCCATTGTTAATATCAATATCGGCACAGAAAGTCTATCGTTCTGTTCAATAAGAGAAACCATTACCTCAACTTCTCCCTCTCCACAAGAAGATATTCTCTTTTCAATTTGAAGGTATTGCTTAAACTCTCTAATGTCCTGATAATCATCTGATATCATAAAAAAACTCCTTTTCCTTTTATAATAACAGGAAAAGAAGAAACGCCCATTGATAGTTAGATTTTTTTAACCTTTCTAAATCTATTAACTCACTGAGAAAGATTTGCCTTGCTCACTGCAAAAATCTATTTATCGCCCACAAACACCAACTAAGCATTAATGAAAGGAGAGTGATCTGTCATTTGCTTGTGGATGATATCTGATAATACTATTTTACCCCTATTGACAGTGAGACAACTATACATTTTTGTCTCAAATTAATTGATTTCGCCAATTCTTCTACCAAAATCGAATAATACTTTTTGACGGATCCGATAGATTGTTGGTTTGCTGTATCCGTGTTTATCTCCGAAAGATTTCCAATCCATCCAGCTATCTTCACCCCAGTATTTTGTCTCAATCAACTGTCTTATCTCCGCGCTTTGATCGCTTAGAGTTTCTTTGACTGCCTTTTTCCACAGTTCTCGATTCATAATGTATGGATCAGACATTTCTTTTATAACCTGTGACTCAATCGGATTACTCATGATATTGCTTCGACCACCGCCGATATTTTCATCGACTTCTCGAAGCTTCAGCTCCTCTTTTCGAATAGCAATCTCTTTGTTATATGCATGATAGTTAGCAAACTTTCTATCTAGCTCATTGATTAATGAATCATTCTTACTCAATCACTTGCCCTCCTTATTATCTTCCTTACCAAAAATCACGCTTGCAACCACTGTCGCTACGACTGCGAAAAAAATCGCTACTGCAAAGTCCATCATTTATCCTCCACTTTCCATCGCATCTCGTACTAGCGGATCGTTAATAATAATCTTGTACTTCATTTGCTCATGTTGCAGCTGTTCTTGTAGCTGCTCAATCTGCTGTTGTTGGTCAACTATTGTATAGGATAGCCAACTCAAGCCAGCGATCGTTAGCAGTATTGATACAACAGCCAGTACCGTATAATGATTAACTTTCATTGGATTGATCCAAAAGTTCTGGTTTCTCGTAGATGTTGCCGGCGACAGTTACATAAGGTTTTAATCTTGCTAACAAAAGATTACCCGCACACCAAGTTAGGTCCCCTTCATTCCAAGAAATCGCATAATCACCATCAATTTCGATGCCAGCGCCCGATTTTTCTGTTTTCTGAAATGGATGATTTCTTACTGAAACGATATCCCCCTCGAAAATCTCCACGTCGTTCTTGTCTTTCAAACCAGTGGATTGCATTATTTCCCATGTTTTACCAAGTTCATTTTCATAATAAACAGGATTAAAATCGTCCATAACCGGACCCAAATACCACATTTCCCCTTCTTCATCAAAAACCAAAGATGCAACCTTAATCCAAAGGTTTTCTTCCTTACCCACGCTCTAAATTGTGGTACCATCTTATCCCTCCTGTTCAATCAAACGAATAGCACGACCACAAGCAAGTTCATTGTTAAATTGGTGAATATTTCTCTCAAGTTCATCAATTTCACCCTCTTCAATCGCTTGCCCCATCTTATAATCTTTGTCAAAGTAGCCATTGAATGAATCAAGCCATCCTTGTTCCTCGTTGTCAGTGGTAATGATGTATTTCATTGTTATCCCTCCTGTTCCTTTTCCCAAGATTCCTGCCGCCTAATTGACCAAACTGGTACTGATTTATTGCCAAAATCCTGCCATTCAATCCACCAACAGGACATCGGCTCGTTGTCTTCATTGCGTCCAAATCTATAGCGGACAAAAGCATCCTCGATTACGAAAGGAACATCCTCATCAAGTCCGGAAAGTTCTTCACGCCAAGCATTGACTGCTTCTTCTTTGGTGAACTTCTGTTTGCTGAATCCACCCCAAAAGTTCCAATCACCGTAAAACTCACTATATTCGAATTTACTTTTACCTTTTACTGGCATTGATTTACCTCCTTTAGTTTTCTATCGCTGACGATTGCGGAAATTTACTACTATCTTTTATTATTTACTGTCTTGCAATACTGTAAGGGTTGCTGACTCCCCTTAATGATATAATTTGATTATTAATTAAAAAGGAGTCTTTTTATGGACAAAGTAAAAGAAGTAGTTTCAGTAATACTAATATTTGCTTTGATATATTTTTTGTTGTGTCTCTTCGCATCTCTCATAATCAGTTTTTTTAGATTAGTTTTTAAAAGAGAACCTTTCTTTGTAAACTTTAAAGAATTATTTCTTAACTTGTTTTTAGAAATTTTGAATCCCTTTAATTATCTGTTCTGATTAAAGCATTTCGTCGGATAACTGACTTGGTAAAATATAAAATATGTTACAATACCTAAAAGGAGGTATTGCTTTGGGAACTTTTTTAGCTTTTATTTGGTATATTTTTATAGGATTTATGCTTTATGGAATCATCAGGTTAGCAGTTAAACATGGGATTGCCGATTCTAATAAAGATAATCTGTGACATAGTTACTACTCTATTAGGGTAGTTTTTTTTATTTCCGTAGATAGTGAAATTATTTATTCAAGACTTTCTTTTTAATTATTTTTTTACATTAAAAATAAAATATGATATTCTGTTCAAAAGGAGTGAGTACATTGAACAGAAAAACTAGTTTCTACCTTTATCTGTTAGCCGCTTTTGTAAACCTTATAGCAGCTTTTTTATTTTTAACTTCAATTGGTGCCATTCCAAAAATTGCAGGGCTTTTATTTTTTGCTAGCTTTTGCGTCCATCTAATACGAGCAATGAAACTAAAGAAATCTGAAAATCACAACTAATACTTATCTCATTTCGCTAGTTGACTATTTTGGTGGATTGTGGAATCATCCTGTCTGATCTTTGACCCATGTTAAAAATTCAATGACAGCTGCAGCCCATTCTTTGTCAGACAGTGGAGCATCTATATAAAACATCATGTTATTAACAGCGCTATAAACATCGCTTGTTTCAAAGTAATCCTTTTTCCCTCTTTCTATTGCTATTTGTTGCTTCTGGTTCATATTCTTCCTCCAATCAATATTCGAAATCACCTAAATCATAGCCTTGTAAAGCTTTGTAAGCTTGTTTTTCATGACCAGCTAATAAAAGCTCAACTGCTAGACTGCATCTTTCAATTTGAGTTTCCTGTTTCTCTACTAGCTTTTCCAGTTTTTCAATTCTTTCTTCTAGCTGATTTTTTTCTTCAGTCATTGTAAGTCCTCCTAGTTTGTAATATCTGTCGTTGCTAAATTTTCATATCTACAAACGTTTATAGTATTTATTTATTTTGTTTGTTTATTGTGGTATTTTATTTAAAAGGAGTGATTCTATGGCGAACAATATTGAATTTGAAGTTGAAAAAGTTTATAAAGGCAGAGCCAACGAAATCTTTGTTATTACTGATCCCGAGACACAGGTACAATATATTCAAACAATTGTTATCGGTTCTGAGGGAAAAGGCGTCGCAATTACACCAAGACTAGAGCCAGATGGAAGTATTCATTATAAGGATTAATTAGATCAACTTGTGTTGGTCTTTTTTCTTTCCAAGTTGGTAATATCTTCCGATTCTTAACTAACAAATTTTTGATGCGACAACTTGAGTTCCTCGTCACCGATCATTGAATATTTCAACGTTGTATCGATTGATTCATGACCCAAGAAGTTCATCACTAATTCAATTGGCATCCCGTGTCTTCTTGCCAAGGTGGCTGCAGTACGTCTGAATCTATGCGGATGAACATTTGCCACACCTGCTCGATCGCCCAAACGCTTTACTAGCTTCTGAACTCCTGCTGATGTCATTTCCTTACCTACTGTTTGTCCGAAAAATAGTGGTCCAGTGATATGTGGCACGTCTTTCAGATAGTGGTTCAAAGCCATCTTCGCTTTCGCATTCAGGTATAGCGTTCGCTGCTTATTGCCTTTACCGATCACTGTGATTGAGTCATTTTCTTGATCGTAATCACGAAAATTAAGAGAAACTAATTCCGAGACACGACACCCGGTACTCAGCAGCAATTCAATTACGAGTGATTCTTTAGAATTTGCTGTTGCTGATCGCAACTTTTCAACTTCTAGCTCGCTGAATTCCTGTTTCCTACGTTTGGGTACTTTGATGGCTTCTACTCTTGTCCCAGGATCTTTTGCGATATATTCCTCGTTGCATAACCATTTGAAGAATCGAACAATACAACCTCGTTCTCTTGCTAGCGTTCCTTTGCTAACCTTATCGATCATTTCCCTGTTGGCAATAAACAATCGAATGTCGTTCGTAGTGACATCTCTGAATGGCTTCCTAACGCTTCTCATGAAGAGATTGATTGTCTGCATGTAAAGATTCAAAGTACCGCTCGAAAGGCCTTGTATCTTCTTTGATACGAAAAACTGCTTGTATGCAGCGATATCAGATGTTTCATCGTAAATTACTACTTCATTTTTCTGCTCAGTGATTAAATATTTTGAACACTCAATTGTCAAAACGTCTTTTAACCGTCTCAGTTGCTCTCCGCTTAATAGGTCCTGTAGTTCAAGTAAAGTTTTGTTAATCAATTTATCGCTCAATGGATTCACTCCATTTCTTTAGCTATCGAATAGGTTTGATCGCCAGTGGTTCATCATAAATTGGATTATTGACAATATCTTTCTTAATCCCTTTGTGAAAGTCACGAAACTTTTTGTGTAGTGCTCTCATGCAATCAATCTTTTCACCCGTTGCATATACATTGCCTGATTTCATACCGTAAACTTTAACTTTCATCTTTACTTCTCCGCTCCATTTCCTCGGCTAGCCATTCTTGTTGCTTAAGCAATCTCTCGACATGGCTGTCGATTACTTTCTTTCTCCATACTAGGTCCTTATCCGACATGTTTCTGATTTGGATTTGTGTTGGCGTCATCTGCTCACCTCTCAAAATGGTAAATCGTCATCGCTGATATCAATTGACGAGTTTCCAAATGGGTCTGCCGTTGCGCTGTTTGTGTTTTGTTGGTTGCGAGTGTAATTATTCGTTTGACTATTTGAAACGCCGCTACCTTGTGTGTTTTGGCTAGAATCGGCTTTCTTGCTTTCTAACAACTGGAAGTTGTCCGCAATCACTTCGGTGACATAAACTTTTTGTCCTTGTTGGTTATCGTAAGAACGAGTTTGAATCCGCCCTGTTACTCCGATCAACACGCCTTTTTTCGCATAGTTCGCTAATGTTTCAGCTGACTTTCTCCAAATTACACAACTGATGAAATCCGCTTCTCGCTCTCCGCTCTGATTCGTGAAGTTGCGATTCACAGCTAATGTGAAGGTGGCAACTGCGGTTCCGTTCCCGGTGTATTTCAAATCCGGATCTTTCGTTAGTCTTCCGACAAGTACAACGTTGTTTATCATTTTTCTTCCTCCAACCATTTTTTTAAGTATTTCATGAGTTCTTTTACTTTTGGTTTACTAAGCGGAGCAGATAACAGCTCTCCTGGTATCGTAATCACCATATTTTTCTTAAATTGCATCACGTTTATCCAACAGGTCTAACGTTATGACCGCTATTTCCCTTTCTGTTAGCTTTAACTCATGCGCAACCTCTGTCGGCTTCATTCCTGAATCTAATAAAGCCGCTGCCTTTGCTAACGTTCTTTTTGGAAAATCGAACCGCCATCCATCTAAGCAAATAACTTTTTCCATATTACTTACCCCCATTTTTTAGGTTGACGTAAAGTTGTTGAGCTTCCGACCAAAGTTCATCGGTCGTGACCTGAGTAAAACTGTTGCCATAATAATTAGCATTCACCTTTTTTTCTGATATCTGCCAGTGCCGATACAGAATCATAAACGTACGGAATTTTGCTTCTGCGCCTTTTCCGCTTGTATCTCCTGTTTCCTTTACGTAGCCTGTCATTGAATCTAAAGGGAACTGCATGAGTTCTTGTTGTTCTGGTGGCAACATACCAAATATCAGCTTGACCGGCTTACTAAAATCCCTCTTCGTCTCCGACATCCTCCAAAAACCTCCTTCGATCTTCTTCGGTTACTTTTGCTTTCTTACCGGAATAATCGATTGGCTCTTTCGCCCAATCCGGCAACTGTTCTTGCCTTGTGTAGTTTTGCTTGGCTTGAAAATTGCGTTTAGGTTGCTGTTTATCCTTCTTCGCCCAAGCTCTAATTGTTGCTAGGTAGTTTTTATACGTCTTCCCAGACAACTCACAATATTCTGATACTCTGTCAATTCGTTGTTCCCAGTCGTTTGGGAATTCATATTTCAGCTTATCTAGTTGTTCGTCACTGAGAAGAACATTTTGATATTCACCGTATTTATGACGGACCGGCGTTTTTTTCTTTTTCTTTATCTCTTTATCTCTTTCTTTATCTATATCTTTATCTAATTCTTTATCTATATCTGTTGCGTTAGGTTGCGTTATATCTAACGTTAGACTAACGTTAGAATTTTTCTTTTTCTCATAATGCTTTTTCGCCCTTAATCGATTTTGCTCTCTAACCTTTTCCATGCCTTCAACATTTTGATGTTTTTCCCAATTACTAATTACTATTAAGCCATCGTTGCTAAGATCGATCATGTTGAAACTAGCTAAGGTCGTCAGCGCTAATCTAACTGTGTTAACGTTTTTGCCAAAAAGGGTTGCTAACATTTCTTCTGAATAGGGCATATTCCTTTGTATATAGATCAAGCCATCATCATTAGTCTTCCCTGCTAATACGAGAAGTCTTATCCAAATGACTAAGATTGCATCTGACTCAGGAACAGCTTGAATTAACCTTATTTTTTCATCATCAAACATTGTCGTCTTAAGCTTAATCCAACTTATTTCTGCCACGTTATCCCTCCTCTATTGCTTTCTTGAACAGCTCTTCTGTTTCGTACTTTTCATCAAAACGCATTATTTGAGCGTTACTCATAATGCCAATCTTGATTAAAGCTTCTTTATCCAAATAAACCGGCTTGATCTGGTATCTCTTTAAAAATTCCTCTTGCCCAAGTTGGTGAGCAATATTGTGCGTTTTCCAATCCAAAGCCACAACTGGAAATAATCGGTGGTCAACGTTATTTCTATGACGATTTCCAACCGCCGTGACATGATGAATTTGCGCTCCTGGTCTACCAGAAACTGCACATTTTCGGTACTTACAGCAATAGTAGAAAAAGCTATCATGTTCTAGTAGATATGAGTATCTTTGGTTAAGTTGGACTCCTTCTCTTATGACAAATTGAATGAGTTTCGTTATCCAAATATTGCCTTCATTCATACTTGCTACGGCGTGTGAGAAAGGTTCGTCTTCTGTGTACTCGTATTCGTACTTAAGCATCGTTTCTACGTGTCCTGGATCATCAACATACCAATTAGCTATGTCACGAATTAATGCGTGAGAAAGCTTATTCTGCTTTACTGAGAGTGGTTTGTTATCTATGAGCTTCACTTTGACCAGATTTTCTTTCTCACGAGCCATCATTTTTAGGTATTCGGCATTTATTTCCTCTTCAAATTCGATTGTCAATTTTTTACCCTTGTGATCAACTACTTTCCCAAGATGGAACATTTACATCACTTCCACTTTTATTCCTTTGCCAATGATAAATTCGTTTAATGCAGTTAGTTGTTCATGCGTTCCTGTTAGTCGCAATTCAACTGTTTTTGACTCTTCAATTTCTTGAAGTTGTAAATCTTCTGACTCCTCTAAAATCTCGCCAGTTTCTTGATCGATAATGTTGCTATCAACTTGGCTTTCTTTGAGTTCTCTCATAGCTTGTTCATATTCCGCTTGGGCTTGCTGTTCCCTAAGTTCACGCTCTTCTCGTTCCCGTTTAGCAGCCACAGTTGCATCAATTTGCTTCATCAACTCGGATGCGAATAATCCATTCTCAATCTGCGCTACCCACGATTCTGGCTCAAGCCCTACCGTTTTTGCATAGTTGCCAATGATAGCTTTCTCGCTCTCAATACGTTTGTTAGCATCAGCAATTTGTTTCATTTGGAAAATAACTTCTTCTAACGTTTTTTTGTTCAACTCGCCCTTAGTAGTGAAGTTCCCCTTATTTAGCCATGATGGATTAATAGTTAATTCCGATGAATCGATTCCGTAGTTAGGAGAAATTTCTTCAATAGTCGAAACCAACTTATCAAGCCGTTTAGCTTTTTCCGACTCTTCAAAGGCAGAAATGCTTTCATTGATTCTCTCGCTGACTAACTTGATTTGATTCGTGTAACCATTGATTTTCGTTTCAAACTCTTTCAATGGTTTACTGTATTCTTTCTTAACAGCCTTGCGTTGATCGTCTAGCAACTTAGCAACTTTGTTTAGATCGGCTTTTGCTTGCTTTGCTTCAGGAATGTTGTCATCTGTAAAAACCAGCGATCCGTATCGACTGATAGTTACATCAACCAATTCTTTTAGCTTTGTTTCGTTGTTAATCGTGATTTCGCTCGGTTTAAAATCAACTTTAAACTCTAGTTGCGTAGTTAGATCGTTGGTCATTATTTATTCCCCCAGTTGATATCATTTTGCTTTTGTTCCGCCGCCTTGCTTTCTTGTGCGTTCTTCTCGTAACCTTGTTTCCATTTGATTAATTTGGCCATCGCACTGTTGTATAGGTCAGTCGGTAGTTTATCTAAAGTATGAATATTCGCACTCTCAGCTAACTTGTTCTGGATTAGTGATAGCTCAGCGCCAGCTAATTCTGCCACTTTTCTGGCTTCTTCATTGAGATTAGCTAGTTGTTTGCCATCAATAAGCTTTGGCGCTGTTTGCTTCTTTTTATCACTACTGGCATTACTGTTGCTCGCTTCGTTGCCATCATCGTCTGCGTCGCTTGTGATACCGAATGCCGCTGACAATGTGTATCTTCGACCATAACTAGCTGCAGAACCCTGTCCTTGTGCATCTGCCTTTTTTGTCATAACATCGAATGGTTCATATTCAATATATTGACCGCTTTCGTGAAAGATCCAAGTCGCAACTGATACTTTATTTTCCGCAAACGTGATCTCTTGTGTGTACGATAAACCAGTCCCTTGTATCGCTTCATCTATCACTTCAACAATATTTTCAAGTGGTACATATTTAGAATTAAAGAATGGGTTATCTGCATCTTTTAAAGGCTGTTTTAAAGCTTTTCTGAAACTAGCAATTGCTTTGAAAATTTCTGATTTGCCTTCGCTTATCTTCATTTATAAAACCTCCTTTAATTTCTCGATTACTTGCTCTAGCCCTTGAATCAGTTCTTCTCGAGCGAACTCCGCTGATTCTTCAATAGTTTCAAATTGTGTACGGATAACCTCGTTGTCACTGTCCTGATAAACACCTACTCGATCGTTCTTCTTATCAATATCGAAAACGATTGATCCATAAGGTTTGTATGCGTCAATTAGATGAATACGCCCGATTGTGTCAATTGCTATTCTCATGGTATAATCTCCTTAGATGAATTTTTGTTAAGACTCTATGCTTGCCGGCTGGAGTCTTTTTTTGCGTCCATTTTCGCTTGCGCTTCATAGTAAATTTCTTTCCAGTCAAGTGTGCGATAGTATAGATCAAGCACTTCCGCTCTAGTCATTTCTTCACCGTCCTTGATCGTAATTCAAATACTGCGTCGTCATAGATCATTAGCAGTAACATTGCGACACATGGGAATCCGATGACTAGCCACGTTGGTGGTTTTGAAGAAAGCAATGCTCCCAATGCGAAGATGACAAGAATAAATGTTGTGCGTCTGATCCAGTAAATTTTCTTCATACTGACTCCTCCTTAAAGTATCGATTGATCAAAGCGACGGCTTCTTTTTTTGTTGAGACGGTATGCTGCATCGTCGATCCGTTTGTTTCTATTGAGATAGTGATTTTCATGCGGTTTCTCCTTTGGTATAATTGTTAAAAACTGGTGGTGTATTAATGGAAATAAAAACGAAGAAATTTCATTCTAATAGCAGTAATTACTTGCAAAATATTACTATCGAGCTTCCTAAGTTTTGTCCGAGATGCGGAGTTTCGAACAATCCCTCAACAGAGTATTTAGGTATATCTAGCAATCTTGCATATTTCAAACACTACTGTACTGACTGCTCAAGAAACCATTTTTGCTTCAATTTAGTTAATGATAAAATCGGTAAAATGGTAGCTTTATATCCTAACTCTCAGCCTAGTAATCTACCAAAACTGGTTTGTGATTTTTCGCCTCGATTTGAAAAAATTTATCACGATGCGGAACTTAGTGAGTTTAATAATGCTTTAGACCTTGCTGGTGTTGGTTATCGAGTATCTTTAGAAATACTTTTGAAAGATTTTGCTTTAGCAAACGAACTTGATTCTTACGAAGAAATTGCCAAAAAGACATTAAACAATGCTATAAGCCAATATTTTAAATCAGATATTGATCTACAAACTTCTGCAGATGTGGTCCGAATATTAGGTAACGACTATGCTCATTGGGACCAACATGAAGGGTATGACATCGAGACTTTAAAATCTTACTTACAAATATTCATTCAAATTATCAATACTAAGCTAATGCTCAAAAATCCACCGGTATCTCGAAAAAAATCATAGTTCAATATTGTCTAGATACTCTCTGAACATATTCAACAGCTTTAATTTTATTTCTTTTGTTTTTATATTTTTATCAAGTTCACTAGATATAACTTTTTTAGCTTCTGATATTTTTAATCCACTTAATTCCGGAACGATTGCTGAAAATACTTCTTGACATATTTTTTCTTTTTCAACAATTAACTGATTTCTCTTTATCTCATAGGAAGCAAGTTGATCCATAATATTCTTTTTCACCCTAGCCCCTCCTTTCGTGTGGGGTTATTTTTAATCCAGTAGATCCATTTGAGGATAGTAACCCTCTGCAGTTAATAAGTTGTAAATGAAGACCCGACCTTTTTGCATCCACTTTGTATTCATCACAACTTTTACGCCGCCATCAGCTTTTGGAATTTCGCTTGTGTGCGATTTTGTGTATCCTTGGTTCATGTGTTTGCGGTACAGTATCCATTGACCACTGACTTTATACTGAACACCTAACTCATTAAGCAGTTTGTTAAGTGCGATTGCCGACATTCCATAATCAGCAGCGATTTGAGACGTTGCTACTGTATCAGTCGATGACAGGATCATATCTAGGTAACTGATTTTCGGCTCATATTCAGCTATTTGTTGTTCGAGCAGTTGATTCTTTTCTTCTAGGTCAGCTGCTAGTCGCAATGCCTGAGCGAAACTTTGAGGAACGTTTGTGTAGCTACCTGTTTTTCTGATTGTTGGAAGGACTTCACTCGTTACCCAACGTTTGAACTTTCTTGCATTTGGTAGCTTGGATTTAAGTATTAAGCTGTATAGCCCCGATTCATTTATTAGTATTAATGCTGTTCTATTAACGGTGAACGATTCGTTCTGCGTTTTATCTTCCTCATCTACATGATCTCTAATTGCTTTTGGCGTATTTGAATAACCCAAAACACTTGCAACGTCTTTACCAACAAAATACGGCTCATCATTCACTAAAAATGTTCGAACTTCGTTTTTTTCGAAATTGAAAATTTGCGGTGTGCTCATTTTGCTTCCTCCTCCTTATGCTACCTCTGAAGGTTTCAACTTTTTTGATCTATAACGGTTAGCTTCTTTCCATTTCAAATACCAAAGGAATGTTCCAAGGTGAATCCAAGTTACGCTATGAGTTGGTTTTAAAACTCCTTCTTTGAATTCAGGAATACTCTCCATCTCTTTTTGATACGTATTTAAAGTAGTACGAGATAACCCATTGAAACGAATCATTAAATCCTCACGCCTATCCCATTCAGAAATCGAAGTCTTATCCGTAGCCATTATGATTAATTCCGGAATAGTTGGTTTTTTCATATTTACATTCCTTTCTAATGTGAATTCTTAAGTTGTTCTAGAGCTGTTTCGATTGGTTTTATTTGTTTATCCGGTTTACGTCGACCATTCATAATGTCGGACATATATGTTTTCGAAATTCCAATTGTCTCAGCAAGCCAATTTTGTGTTTTATCATACCGTGCTAACTCAACCCTAACTTTAACGATGAAATCTTTAGACATACCCACACCTCCCTTTTTTAATAAAGCGAACAAAATACGCTAAAATAGTTGACATCCATCCCAAAGTTTTATAATATTGATTTATGGTTAATAAACAGACGGAATAATACCTATATATTAAACATTCTAAGTTTCCCGACCTCGATTGTTTTAATAAATATAAGTGTCTTTCTGTATTTATTAGCGTATTTAATTTGCTTATGAGCTAATATTATCCCATAACTTTATAATTGTAAAGTGTTTTTTATTATACTTTGGGAAAAATAACTCATTTGCAAGAAGGATGGTTGAAAATGAGTTTATTTGAAAGGGTTTCAGAACTTGCAAAAAAACAGGGGAAAAGTTTAAATCGAGTTGCAGAAGATAATGGATTATCTAAAAATGCTATCTATCAGTGGAGAACGAGTAGTCCAAAAGCTGAGACTTTAGAGCTTATTGCTAACTACTTTCACGTATCGACAGATTACCTTTTAGGAAGGACAGACAACCCACACATGGGAATGTCCGAAAAACAAAAAGAAATGACCATAGAAGAGGCTTTGAAATCTGTTATGAGTTATAACGGTAAAGAAGTTTCGGAAAATGACCGTCAAGTTTTAGAGAGGATTGCGAAAGCGTACTTGGACGGAAAAATATAAGAGGGTGTTTGTTTGGATGCTCAGATTTTGGAAATTGTTGAAAAGTTGAACATAACAATAGTTTATGATGAATTTTTGGAAGATCATGGGAAATATCTACCAATTGTAAATATAATTGTATTGAATAATAAGTTAAATGATTTTGATACGAAGAAGGCTTTACTTCATGAATTAGGGCATGCTTGTGAAGATCAAGATAATTACGAGCTATATAAACTCTCATTTGTCTTAAAGTCGAAAATGGAATATGCTGCAGATAGATTTATGATAAGCTACTTCACCAGCGAATACGATGACATTTATAATTATAGTCAATTAATAGAAGAATTTAGTATTGGGATGGGCTACGATGTTAAATATGCTAGATAAAAATACCCCTATCAAAGGACCAGCTTCGATAAGGGTTACTCATTTCTGAGATAGTACAAATATATTATATCAGAGAAATGAGGAAAGAAGATGAAAAAAGTCGTACCGTGCTTATTGTTTGTTGGTTTAATAATGACCGGATGTTCTAATAATGAAGAAAGTACAACTCCCCCAACTGATACAACTTCTCAAACGACTTCAGTTTCTGAAGAACAGAAAGCTGACTTCGAATATGGGAAAATCATTACTGAAGAGTTTGAACTTATTTATAAAAATTCTGAAATAGTTAAAAGTCCGTCTGAAGATGGCTATGGGTTATATATAACGTATTCATTAAAGAATACTTCAGATAACAATATCACACCTATTGATATTATTAATGATTACGTTTTATTTAGACAAGAGAATGAAACTTCTGAGGTTGATCTCGATAATACCTACTATAGCTTAGATGCATTTGGATCAACAGATGATGTCGAATCATATAATGAGCAAGTTGATAAAGAAAACTCTCGTTCTGATGAACTGTTACCCAATAAAACCGTGGACATAATTGAGACTTACTCTCTGGATAACTTGGATTTCCCAGTTAAAATGATAGCTATGTATGAAGATAAAGAAATAGGTATTTATGAAATTGATTTGACTGAATTAGAAAAGCCTGAAGAAACAAAATCTTTAACCAATACAAATAATCCCAATGAAGATAGTTCCTATGACGAAGGCATTTCCGATATGCCAGCAAGCTGGCAAGAAGGTGAAGCTGAGTGGGAAAAAGCAAAGACTGAAGGCTGGACAGCCGAGGGTTGGAAAGAAGCAGTCAGAGCTAGTGAAAACGAAACTTATGTAGTAGGTTCCGGTCAATATGAAGATTCATTTAATGGTAGTCAAGCTGAGCAAACAACATTGCCTGAAGGAACTTCTGAAAATGCAAGACATATATATAATGAAATAAAAAGTATTCAAGATAGAGAATTAACATCTGGTGAAATTCAAACATTAGAAGCTATCGAACAAGGCTATTACGAGTAAAGAAAAAACACGCCCCTCCGACCAAAGACAGGCGTGAAAAACAAAATAAACGATAGGCTTATTTAGCTATGCCTATTGTAACAAAGAATTGAGGTACACACAATGTGGAGCGAATCTTTAGGCAACGGAAGATATAAGTTTATAGAAAGATACAAAGATCCCTATACCGAAAAATGGAAAAAGACAAGTACTGTTCTAACAAGTGATTCTTCCAGAGCCTGGAAGAATGCACAGAAAATATTAGACAAAAAAATAGAGGAAGCTTTGAGTAATTATGATAAATCTGACATCACTTTCAAGGAGCTTTACGAAGAGTGGTTTGTTTATTATCAACAATATGTAAAAAGAACAAGCTGGACCAAAGTTCCAAAGATGATGAAACATATTCAAAAAGTTATATCTGACGATGTTCTTGTTCGAAATATAGACGAGAATATGATTCGTAATATTACAGAAAAAATGTATACTTTCGGTGAACTATCCTTGAATTATACGAAACAGACCAAGACGACCCTTTCAATCATGTTGAATTATGCAGTTGAGAAAAAGTATATTAAACAAAATCTAGCGCTGAATGTCAAAATTCAAAGAAAAAAAGCTGAAGAAGAAAAAAGAAAAAAGAACATGGATGAAAAATACCTTGATCAAAGCGAAATGACAGAGTTGCTTGTATATATGAGAAAATCTACTAAAAGATTATTGCACGCTAACATTGCAGAATTGTTATATTTAACAGGCCTAAGATACGGAGAGTTACAGGCATTACAAGTAAAGGACTTTGACGGGAGTACTTTGGATATTAACGGCACATTGGACTATTCTTTCTTAAAAATGGCAGATGCTATAAAAACTTCACCTAAAAATATCTATTCTAAAAGAATAGTTTCTTTGCCTAATAGAGCAGTAAAAATTGTTAATGAAATCATAGAACACAACTCTTTAGTATTCGGCTCCCAAAGTAACGAGGATTATATATTTAAATCATCTAGAGGTACTCCGTTGTCTCTCCATAGCTTTAATATGGTACTGCATAGAGTTCAAGACGAACTAAAATGGGATAAAAACTTATCCTCACACATATTCAGACATAGTCATATTTCTTTACTAGCTGAATTGAATCTTCCTTTAAAAACCATAATGGAGAGAGTCGGACATTCCGATGCCAACACGACTTTATCAATTTATAATCACGTGACCAAAAAATCCAAAGAGCAGGTTATCGATCGATTAAACAATTTGTAATTTGCCCCTTTTTTGCCCCTTTTGTATAAAATCGACATTAAACAAATAAAAGAACCCCTATAAATAGAGGTTCTTTTATTATAACTACATCATGCCGCCCATACCCATTGATGGGTCCATTGCAGGAGCTGCTGGCGCTGCTGGTTCTGGTTTGTCGGCAACGACTGCTTCAGTTGTTAACAATAATGCGGCAACAGAAGCTGCATTTTGTAAGGCAGAACGCGTCACTTTTGTTGGGTCAACGATCCCAGCTTCTAGCATGTTTACCCATTCGCCAGTTGCTGCATTGAAACCAACGCCTAAGTCAGCGTTTTTCAATTTGTCGATGATAACTGAACCTTCGTAGCCTGCATTTTCAGCAATTTGACGAACTGGTTCTTCTAAGGCACGTAAAACGATTTTGACACCTGTTGCTGCATCGCCATCTGTTTCGATTTCTGCAACTTTGTTGATGACATTCACTAAGGCAGTTCCCCCACCTGAGACCATGCCTTCTTCAACAGCGGCACGTGTTGCATTCAATGCATCTTCAATACGTAATTTCAATTCTTTCAATTCAGTTTCAGTTGGTGCCCCAACTTTGATCACTGCAACCCCACCAGCAAGTTTTGCTAAGCGTTCTTGTAGTTTTTCACGGTCAAAGTCAGAAGTTGTATCAGCGATTTGGTTTTTGATCAATTGAACGCGTGCGTCAATTGCTTCTTTTTCACCAGCACCTTCAACGATTGTTGTGTTGTCTTTATCCACAACCACTTTGCTTGCTTGACCTAAGTTATCGATGGTTGCATCTTTCAGCTCAAGACCTAAGTCTTCAGTGATCACTGTACCACCAGTTAAGATCGCAATGTCTTCTAGCATTGCTTTACGACGGTCACCAAATCCTGGTGCTTTCACTGCAACAACATTGAATGTTCCACGGATTTTGTTCAATACAAGTGTTGGTAATGCTTCGCCATCAACGTCATCAGCGATGATCAATAATGGTTTTGATTGTTGTAAGATTTGTTCTAACAATGGCAAGATATCTTGGATGTTAGAGATTTTTTTGTCAGTGATCAAGATGTATGGATTTTCTAACGCTGCTTCCATTTTATCGTTGTCAGTTACCATGTATTGTGATAAGTAACCACGATCAAATTGCATTCCTTCCACAACATCTAATTCTGTTTCGATCCCTTTTGATTCTTCAATAGTGATAACACCGTCATTGCCGACTTTTTCCATTGCATCAGCGATGTATTGACCAACTTTTTCACTACCAGAAGAAACAGCACCAACTTGTGCGATTGCTTCTTTTGAATCAACGATTGATGAAATGTTGTGTAGCTCTTCTACAGCCACTTTTGTTGCCATTTCGATCCCACGACGAATACCTAATGGGTTCGCACCAGCGGTGACATTTTTCAATCCTTCACGAACGATTGCTTGTGTCAATAACGTAGCAGTCGTTGTTCCGTCACCAGCGATATCGTTTGTTTTTGAAGCGACTTCAGAAACAAGTTTTGCGCCCATGTTTTCAAAATGATCTTCTAATTCGATTTCTTTAGCGATCGTTACACCGTCATTTGTGATCAATGGTGAACCGTAAGATTTTTCTAAAACCACGTTACGACCTTTAGGGCCTAAGGTTACTTTTACTGTATCTGCTAATTTATCTACCCCACGAAGCATTGCTGCGCGTGCGTCTTCTGCAAATTTGATTTCTTTTGCCATGATTTCATCACCTCAAGTATTTTTTATTTTTCTTATTCTACTACTGCAATGATATCTTTTGCAGCAACGATCAAATATTCTGTTCCTTCATATTTCACTTCTGTGCCAGCGTATTTTTCGAACATTACTTGTTCGCCAACGTTGACAGCAACAGGAGCTTTTTCACCGTTTTCGAGCGTGCGTCCTTCGCCGACTGCAATAACGGTACCCGTTTGTGGTTTTTCTTTTGCTGCTGATGCAAGCACGATTCCGCCTACAGTTTTTTCTTCTTCTTTTGCGACTTCGATAATCACACGATCACCTAATGGTCTTAACACGATAAATCCCTCCAATGAATGTTATAGAATTTAGCATTAGCACTCTCTTGTATCGAGTGCTAACTTACAGTTTCAATATTACTCATTTTCCCAAATTTTTGCAAGCCTTTTGCTAAATTTTTTTTGCATTTCTAATTGATTGATAAATATAGTAGGATTTTTTGTTTCTAGAAGCAACCTAGTCTATAATGAAGCAAAGGAGTGTGAGGAAACAACTATGTCTTTATCAAAATATTCTTTGTCCACGATTCTTACTTACGGCATCGTCTTTTTTCTACCGATCGCCTTCGTCCCTAGCGGACATCAAGTAGCAGCAACAACGATCGGTTACTTAGCTGGTGCAGCGATCATGTTTTTCTTGTATTTCAAACAAACAGAACCGCTATCGTTTGAACACAAAAAAACCAAAGTCTCAGCGATTCTTATTTACGGGCTAACCGGCATTGTCGCAGCGATTTTGTTGCAAAATCTAGCCATCTTTATCGAATCCTTTTTCGGAGAAGTCAGCGCTTCGCAAAATACCGAAAACATTATTGCCATCGTGGTGCAAAACCCACTCTTTGCTCTCGCAGCAATGGTCGGTGGGCCAATTATGGAGGAATTTGTCTTCCGCAGAGCCTTAGTTGGCATCATTGGGAAATACAGCAATGTTTGGGTCGGTGTAGTGGTCAGCGCCGTAGCCTTTGCCTTTGCCCACAATGACAATCATCTCTTAGTCTATATTTTCTTAGGACTGTTCTTTTCTGGGCTTTATGCTTTGACCGGCAGTATTTGGACTTCCATGATCACCCATGTGGGAATGAACACTTTAGTTATTATTATTCAGTTATTGCTTCATTACGGCTATATCCAAATGCCCTAAAGAAAAAACGCTACGCAGAAATTTTGCGTAACGTTTTTTTCTTTAGACCTTCGTGCCATTGGACGCAATCACTTGCTGATACCATGCAAATGAATCTTTCTTCCGACGAGCAAGGGTTCCATTTCCTTCATTGTCTTTGTCCACATAGATCACACCATAGCGTTTCTTCATTTCCCCTGTCCCCGCAGAAACCAAGTCAATGATGCCCCACGGTGTATAACCTAATAAGTCGACGCCATCATAAGCTACTGCTTCTTTCATCATTTCGATATGGGCTTTTAGGTAGTCAATACGGTAGTCATCGTGGATCTGTCCATCCTCTTCCACCGTATCCACCGCACCAAAGCCATTTTCTACAATGAAAAGCGGCAATTCGTAGCGTTCGTTAAACCAGTTCATGGCATAGCGCAAGCCTACGGGATCAATCTGCCAGCCCCATTCAGAAGCATCGACATAAGGATTGTCCACCAGATCTTGGCTCTCATCATAGTCATAGGTTGGATCATTCTCCTTGCCTTTGATCGCAAAAGACATATAGTAGCTAAAACCAATGTAGTCAACACAGCCTTTTGCCAAAGCTGCTTCATCTTCAGGGGTGATATCTAAATCAAATTGTTTTCTTTCAAAATAGCTGCGCATATAACTCGGATAGTGCCCACGGGCATGAACATCTGAAAACCAATAGCGCCGCTGCATGGCCACCGTGGCTGCCATCATGTCTTTGGGATCGCAAGAATACGGATAGATTGGGCACATCGCGATCATCGATCCGATTTGAAACGCAGGATTGATCGCATGTCCTAGCGCCACCGCTTTTGCACTGGCAACGAGCTCGTAATGAGCTGCTTGGTACATGACTTTTTCTCGGTCTTCTCCTTCCGTAAAGAACAGACCAGAATTGGTAAATGGCGCAAAATCTTCTTTATAGTTTGCTTGATTATTGATTTCATTGAAGGTCATCCAATACTTCACTTTCTTTTGATAGCGCGTAAAACAAACTTCTGCAAAGCGGACAAACAAATCGATCAATTTACGGTTACGCCAACCTCCGTATTCGGTCACTAAATGATAAGGCATTTCAAAGTGAGACAGGGTAATGACTGGCTCAATGCCATAGCGTAAACACTCATCGAATAATTGATCATAAAAGGCCAGGCCTTCCTCATTCGGCTCGCGCTCATCCCCCTTTGGAAAAATACGGGTCCAGGCAATCGATGTTCGGAAGCACTTCAACCCTAATTCGGCAAAAAGCTTGATGTCTTCAGGATACCGATGATAAAAATCGATCGCTTCATGATTGGGATAGCTTTCGCCCGGTTGGATACCTTCCGTGATTCGGCGAGGAATTCCGTTGCCTCCGACAGTCATGACATCAGCGACACTCACGCCTTTTCCACCCGCACGATAGCCGCCTTCCAATTGGTGAGCAGCGACTGCGCCACCCCATAAAAAATCGCTTCTTAGTTTATTCATTTCTATTCAACCTGCTTCCTTGGTATTAAACGATCTCTGTTTCTTGTTTATAGTTCAAACTATCGACTTTACGAATGAAAGGATAGTAAATAAAGAAGCCGATTGCTAAAACAACAAATTGTAAAATAGCGGTCCGAATGCCACCTACTAGAAAACCTGAAATGATCGGCGGGGTCGTCCATGGAACTTGCACAGCAGTAAATAGCGGTACGATACCGGTATAAAGTGCAAAATACGTGATCACGCCTGAAACCATCGGTGTCAAAATAAATGGTAATACCATGATTGGGTTCATGACGATCGGTGTCGCAAAAATAATTGGTTCATTGATATTAAAGAATGCCGGTATCAAGGAAAGACGTCCTAATTGTTTGAACTGCGCCGAACGGGCAAAAGCCACCATGTATAGCACGATCCCAATCGTCATTCCTGCGCCAGTTACCGTCATAAATTGATCCAAAAACTGCTGGGTCACGATGTGTCCGCCATTTTCTAATGTCAATGCTTTACCAGATTCAAGAATAGCCGTATTGGCTAATGAATTGGCTTGTAAAATTGGTCCCATGATCCCGCCCACGATCGTCGAACCATGAACCCCAAAGAACCACAAGAATGGCACTAAGAAGCCTAGCATCATTGCACCACCAAGGGAATCCGTCACCCCTTGCATTGGACTTTGAATCACGGTGTAGATCCATTCGACTACGGTTGTTTGAAAAACTTTATCAAAGAAAATATAAATGCCTAATGCGATGGTCGTCAAAACAGCGGCTGGAATCAATGCTGTAAATGAGTTTGCGACATTGGTGGGTACTTGCTCTGGCAGTTTGATTCGGATGTCGCGTTTCAAGAACCACGTATAACCCCAACCCACAAAAAGTCCCACTAAGATGGCACTGATCATTCCTTGTCCACCGGTCCACGTCTTATCAATGACATTTGCGATGGTCACATTTGCTTCAGCATCCGTCACACTTGACTCCATAGTTAATAAGAAAATAACTAAACCAATCATTCCTGCAGGGAGTCCTTCGTAACCTTCTGCTTTTACATATGAATAGGCGATGCCCATTACGGCGAAAAAGGCCATAATTGCAAAAGAGGCGCCATAGGCTTGGTTGAAGTATTCACCTAAGCCGCTATTCGTTACCCAATCCGCAATCGACTGGACGGGAAAGTTTGCTAATAGTAGGAAAATCGATCCTACGATTGAAAAGGGCATCGTATAGAGCATACCGTTTCTTAATGCAGTGATTGCTTTCGTATTGACAAATTTTAATATTGGGGGTAATAATTTCTCATTGATCCATTCGTTCATCTCACATCACTCCTAAAATAAAATTCTATCCACTGGCCAGTGAATTCGCTTACAAATAAATCTTAATGGATAATATTCCCCTTGCCTATAGCTTTTCTACGTTATGAAACATGTTCCAACAAAAAAAACAGCCGAAGCTGTTTTTTTACGATCACTTAGATTTGCTTGTAGACTTGATGGGCTAAAAGTTCGATCAGTGTAATCACCGGGACTTGCGTCGTCAGGTTCAAATCGACTTCTTTTCCCCCACTGACGACGGGCATATAGTAGGAAATATTGTAATCTGCCATTTGGGCGATCGTCGATTTTTCATCATTGGTGATACTGAGTACTTTTGCCCCATACCGTTTGAAGTCCTCCGTTTGCTTGATCATTTGAATGGTTTCCCCCGAAACTGATAAAATGATCGCTAACGTATTTTCCATCCCACGAGGCGGTACTGGCAAAAAGGGATCGACGATGCTATAGGCATTGATGCCTAAATTAGCAAAATAGCGGCTGCCATAGGTGCCAAGAATGCCACTTGTGCCGATACCTGAAAACGCCACATGGCGTGCGGAAAGAATCAGTTCTACCGCTGGCTGGATAAACTTACGGTAATCTTCATTATTGACTTTTTTTAAGAATGTATTGACTTGGATCGTTGCATCATAGAAAAGATCAAACGCTCGTGCATCTTGTTCCTTTTTTTGACAGATCGCATACTTTAACTCTGAATACCCGCGATAGCCTAATTTCGTGATACATCGTAAAATCGTCGAGGTCGAGACATGGCATGCAGCTGACAATTCGCGGATCGTCAGTTGATCGATCTCTTCAAAATGCTGGACAATGTACTTATAAACAGCCATTTCAAGCTCGTTCAGACGCTTGATTTTTTCTTCATCAAACATACCTGCTGCCTCCACCCGACAATTTTATCCTTTGTTGATCGATTAGATTGCAAATAACTCCGTCGCTTTGTCAGGATCGGTATCATAGACTTCAAATGTTTCTCCAACACCTAGATCATGTTCTTTCATGGTGTTGACCATCGTTAAGTGCGCCAACTCTTTCAAGTTGTTTTCTTTACTTAAATGACCAAGATAGACCCGTTTGGTATTGTCGGTCAAGATATCCGTCATGACCAGAGCGCCATCTTCATTCGATAAGTGACCACGGTCTCCAAGAATTCGCTGTTTGAGGCTCCATGGGTAAGGGCCCATTCGCAGCATTTCTAGGTCATGGTTGCTTTCCACAAGGTACGCATCGGCGCCTTTGATAATGCCTCGTACATGATCGCTGCAATAACCGGTATCCGTCAACATCACGAATGATTTGCCGTCTTTATGGAAACGATAAAATTGCGGCGCTGCAGCATCGTGAGAGACGCCAAAGCTTTCAATGTCCAAGTCACCCAAGGTCAGCACTTTTCCCATTTCAAAGATATGTTTTTGTTCGACAGCGACGTTACCGATCATTGGATCCATCGCTTGCCATGTTTTTGTATTCGCATAGACATCAAGTTTGTATTTTCGCGCCAGTACTCCGACACCGTGGATATGATCTCGATGTTCGTGGGTCACAAGAATGGCGTCCAAATCTTCTGGTTTACGCCCTACTTCATCCAATAATGAAGTGATCTTCTTGCCGCTCAAACCGGCATCCACTAAGATCCGCTTTTTATTGCTTTCGATATAGAGCGAATTTCCTGAGCTTCCGCTGGCTAGAATACTTACTTGAAAGGCATTTTCCTTCATCATGGTTTACGTGACTTCCTCTCTGGTTGTTTCAACGAGTTCCATTATACCCGCTTTTTTATGGATTTTCTACCTTTTGAACGGCATTATTCGTGATGATCCGATTGCTAAAGGCATTGACCGTTTCGATTTGGATGGTGTCATCGCCATCTAATTGGAACGCAATAAACCATGCAGGAATGTACACATTTTTTTCCCTAACCTTCAAAATCATCGTATAGGCTAATTCCGTCCAGAGAATTTTCGAGTGACTCGGCAGCTTGTTGTTTAGATAAAGCGTATTTACTGCTTCTTTTTCTGAATAGACCGTCATCTTTTCCCTTAGAGGCGTAATATTGGAGATATGTGTTTGCGTGTAACGAGCAATTTGCAATAGATCATCCGTTTGTTCTAAGGTGATATCGATTCGACTTGAGCTGTCATTGAAAGGAATGCCTTCATAGGATTGAACCGCCACCACGGTCGGATGATTGGCGTTCAAGACAGAGAGGTTTTCCAAATAGTCATATTCATCCCCAAACAGGACTTGATCTTTTCGTTGCAAAAAACCATTGACGGTTTCTTCCGTTTGGGAATCATCACTGATGTAAAAGCCATTGGTTGAGACATGGATCAACTGCTGCCCTTTGACCGTCGACCCTCTTTTGAACTGCGTGTTGAGTTGCGGATTTCGTAGCTCCACATCAAAATCCGTCTGTTCACCGCTCAAATAATAGCCACTCAAGACCTCATCTGATAATTCGCCAGAATACCGAATGTCCTCAGACTCGAGGCGTTGTTCGATAGGAATCGTTTGGTTTGATTGTGAAACCATCTGATGCTCGCTGCGAGCCTCACTGTAAACATTGAATAAAAAGACGTTCAGACCAAGAAAAGCGAGGAAAAAAATCCATTCGATTCGTTTAAAATCCAATTAATTCTCCTCCGTTTCTGCTAATTTTGTCATTAATGCATCATAACTGATCCAAGACGAGTCATAATTGACATACCAAGCAGGCGTCAAATCAACGAGTGGTGCATCTTTGATCTCCCCCCATTGATAGCCAACGATGATCTGTTGTAACAATTCAGGATCAGCCCCTGCCGCAATCAGATCATTTTTGACCGACAAACTAGAGGGTAATTCAATCTCGGTTTCAGAAGGAATCGGCACTTGGATCGCGTTCAAACTGGCAGAAATCGTCATTTCCCGACTGCCGGTCTGACCACTTTCTGAAAAAGCTACACTGATCACCCCTTGACCACCAGTACTAAAGACTGGATAGCCTTCAACGAAAACCCGATAATCCAAGTGCTTATCTTGTTGATCAAAATAGCGGATCGTCCCAAAATTGTTGCCTAAACGAATAATATAATCCGCACTCAACATCGCCAGATCCGTTTCATCGGAACCATCTGTGGTGGTTTCAAACTTGACTTGCTGCTGATCTTGCAAGACCGTCATGTTTTGCCCACCTTCATAATAGTAGGTATCGACACTTTCATCATTGATCTTGACGTTTTTAGGATTGCTGAAAAAGGCTTCTCGAAACAAGCTCTGAGATTGGGTCGAAGAATAGTAGCTGTATTTTTTCAGCTTGATCGAATCCTGCGTATAATATTGCTTGCTGGATCGTTCTTCATCTGCCACCATTGTCGTCCATTCCCGAGGGTTGTCTGCTAGTAAGTGTTTTACTTGGCTTTTGTCCCAGTCGATTTTGCCTCGCACCACTCGTTGATGGGTAAAATCAACAAATTGGATCGTGTTTTCTTCAAGGTCAAACTGGATGCGGGAAAACGGAAAATCCTCTGTTTCACTTTCGTCCTCTAAGGACAGCTCTTTTTCAAAGGTTTTCTCATAATCTTTCAAGTAAAACGTTGTATAGTAGTTTAAGGACACCCCTTGATTGACTTCTTGGGCTTTTGAAAAAGCTTGTTCCTCGCCATAGGTTCGCAGCGTCAAATCACTGATCGTTGCCTCATTGATCGCCTCTTGGATCTCACGAATCACCGCTTCAGAGTTGGTTTCTTTGATCGCGTCCTCGTCATTCCAAGTCAAATACAGGGGCAAAAACAAATCGCTTTTTTGTTTGTAGGTTTGAACCGAAGGATTGACGCCGGTATCTGTTTCCGTGCTGGCATTGTTGAACCCAGTCGGATTCAGCCAAATCATATAGGAGAAATAAAAACTCAAGGCGATCATCACGATCAAGCCTACACGAATGATTTTTTCTGAGATTCTCATACCCACCAATCCTCCTCATACGGTTCATACGGCAACATGATATAAAATGTTGACCCGCGATTTTCTCGACTTTCCGCCCAAATCGCACCGCCATGAGCTTTGATGACTTCTCGTGAGATCGCCAATCCTAAGCCAGTACCTCCTTGCTGACGGGCACGAGCTTTGTCGACCCGGTAAAAACGATCAAAGATCTTCGTGAGATCTTTTTTCGGAATCCCTAGTCCTTGGTCATTGATGCTAAGTACGATGTTGTTATGGGTCTCCATCAATTTCACCGTAATGATCCCGCCATCTGGCGAATATTTGATGGCATTATTCATGATGTTATCGATCACTTGGATCATTTTATCGGTGTCGACTTCCACCCACAATTCTCGTTTAGTGAACTCCCGACGAATCAAGTATTTTTTGCTTTCATTCGTCACCATCATGTCAAAACGATCCAACACGAAATTGACCATTTCATTAAAGTTGATGTATTCCAACTGCAGTTGCGAATTGCCGCTATCCATCCGTGAAAGACTCAACAAGTCATTGATCATCCGAATCATTCGATCCGTTTCATCCAACGTCACTTTCAAAAAGTTCGGCGCAATTTCCGGGTCTTTCCAAGCACCCTCACTCAGCGCTTCGATGTAGCTGCGCATACTCGTTAATGGTGTCCGTAACTCATGAGAAACGTTGGAAACGAACTCTCGCCGTTCCTGTTCATTTTTTTCTTGCTCTGTAACATCGTGCATCACCGCAACTAACCCAGAAATAAAGCCAGACTCCCGACGAATCATAGAGAAATCGATGCGCAAAATCATATTTGTTCCCGTCAAATCATTGCTAGGACGCTCCAACAGCATGTCTTCAGGATTTTCCAAAAGCTTTCGTAACGTGTATTCTTCATCGATTTCCAATAACGTCAAAATCGACTGCCCGATCGCTTCTTCGTTGCTGACATTTAACAAGGACATCGCCATCTCATTGATGGTAATGACTTTGCCTCGTCGGTCGGTGGCAACAACGCCGTCTGTCATGTGAGACAAGACGCTGTCCAAGCGGTTTCGCTCAGATTCCATCGCCTCTTGAGTCTCTTCGATTCGTTCTCCTAGTTGATTAAAGGTCTCCGCCAGTTGCCCCAATTCATCTTTTCCATGAATCGCGACCTTGCGGCTATAATCTCCTTTGGCGATGCGAATCGCTTGTTCGCGCATCTCTCCGATCGGTTGGGTGATGGAACGAGAGACCAATAGTGCCACAATGATCGAAATCACTGCCGCAATCAGCGAGGCTGTCACAAAAATGACCGCAGTCGTACTGACTTCATTGTATTTTGACTCAAGATTGCTCCGTAAATAAAGGGTTCCTAAAACGGTATCCCCTGTCGGTGATTGGATCGACTGCACGATATTGAACACCCGCTGGCCGCTGGATTCATCATAGAGGACTTCACTGCGGTTCGTATCGTAATCACGGTAATCATTTTTTTCTCCCACCGAGCCACGATCATTGATATTGGTGGTTGCACGAATGATCCCTTGCTCATCCACCACCCGCATCTCCAAAATTTCCGATGAGTTGGTACTCGTTAAGATTCGATTCAAGGAAGCATTCATGGAATCCCAATCTAAACCGTCATCATTATCCATTCGACTCAATTCAGAGCCTAATGTTACCACTAACGTGCTGGCACGTGCCTCCATGTCGCGTTTGAAGGCATCGACCGTTGTTCTTTCCAATTCGCGAATAAAATACGCCCCGATAATCTGGATCGCAATCAATAAGATCAAGATAAAAGTCAGGGCGATTTTGAAGTTCACCGATTGAAAAAAGCGAACTTTATTTTTCATAGCTTATTCCTGTTCTGGGTTCCGCAAGTAATAGCCCACTCCGCGACGAGTAACCAAATAATTTGGATGGCTCGGGCTGTCTTCGATTTTTTCACGTAAACGACGCACCGTCACGTCAACGGTCCGAACATCACCAAAGTAGTCATAGCCCCAAACCGTTTGCAATAAATGCTCTCGGGTCATCACTTGACCAAGATGTTTTGCCAAGTAGTGCATCAATTCAAACTCTCGGTGCGTCAATTCGATGGCTGCACCATTTTTAGTGACCATGTACGCATCAGGATGAATGGTTAAATCACCAATCGTTAATTCGCTGTTGGCGTTATCGTCTGCTTCCTTCGCAGCTGCCGAGCCGCGACGCAGATTGGCTTTGACGCGGGCCACCAATTCCCGGTTTGAAAATGGTTTGGTTACATAATCGTCCGCACCAAGCTCGAGGCCTAGTACTTTATCGATTTCAGAATCTTTGGCTGTGACCATGATGATCGGCATGTCATGGGTTTTGCGCACTTCCCGTGCAACTTCCAACCCATCCATTTTTGGCAGCATCAAATCAAGCAAAATCAGATCAGGATCGACCTCGGCTACTTTTTCTAATGCCTCTTCTCCATCATAGGCGGTATATACTTCATATCCTTCTTTGGTTAAATTAAATTTGACGATATCAGAAATTGGTTTCTCATCGTCCACGACTAGGATCTTTTTCAAAAATGTCACCTCAATTTTTTTTGGTTTCTTACTTATTATACATTATTTAAACGGGCTTTTCATCTTTCCCAAAAACCGCGGCCTTATTCTTAAGGAAAGCACAAAAAAAGAAAGGCACGGGGCCTTTCTTTTTTACTCTTCTAAAAGCTGGATACCGATCCCTAACAACCCAGGTCCCGTGTGGACGACTAATGCGGGAGAGATTTGTCCAAATAAGATTTCTTTAACCTTAGGAAATTCGGCTTCTAATCGTGCTTTCATCTCTTTGGCTTCTTGCAGTGCATCACCTTGCGCCACGGCTAAACGCACATGGCGATGATCACCGATGAATTGCTTGATCAAGTCAACGGTTTTGTCCAAGCTTTTCTTCCGTCCACGAGATTTTGCGACCGTATAGTAGATCCCTTCTTCATTACAAGAGATAATTGGGTTCAATTTCAAGGCATTGCCTAAGATGGATGCAACCAGACCGATGCGGCCGCCTTTTTGTAAATACTCTAAGGTAGCTACGTTGAAAAAGACTTTGTTTTTCGGTACTTCATTCGTTAATTGTGCCCGCAGTTCTTCCCAAGTCACGCCTTTTTCTAACAGTTCTGCCGCACGAATCGCTTGTAGCCCTGCACCGATCCCGATATTTTTCGTATCAAGTACAAAAACCTCAAGGTCGGTCCGTTGTTCACCTAACAGGCGAACAACATTAAACGTTCCACTCAATCCGCTGGAGATGGTTACGGCAAAGACTTTTTCATACCCATCGGCTTTGATCCGATCAAAGATTTCCCCGATCGCAGCACCGTCAGGTAATGAAGTACTCGGGATTTCTTGTGGCAAGCGCTCGTAAATTTCTTCCGCAGTAATATCAACTTTATCAGTATAGGTCCGATCCTTGTAGATAATTTGCAATGGCAGCATATACATGCCGTATTGCTCCATGATCTGTGCGGGAACATCGGTACCTGAATCAACTAATAGGGCAATTTTCTCTTTATTCATGGGCTTCTCCTTTATGTGTTTCTAAATAAATGACTTCTAATTCAATCGTTTTTTCTGCCAATAGTTTGTTGGCAAAGGAACGCGTCGCACCTTTCATGGCTACTAATTCAATTGGGATCGGTTCCGACGTCATTTGTTCGGGTTCTCCCATTGCTTCTTTGCCGACAAGGTGGATCGCTTTTTCTTGTTCTTCACAAAATACATTGTAGGCATTTCTGATGCCGACGACTTTCCCTTGAAAAAGGATCCCCGTCTTTATTTCAGGAATCGTCAGCACTTGCTTGAGCATCGTGATCGCAATCAAAAATGCGAGATGCTTTTGATTGTAACGTTTCTTCTCTGGTGCTGGAATCATCCCTTTTTTGACATAATTATTGACCATGGAAGAGGTCAATAGCGGATGCTTTTCCGTTTGGATCACCGGTGATAAATATTGGTCAATCAAAGTGATTACCTGATCCATATACAGTTCCAGGGTTGGCAACTCTTCCCATCTCGGCAGATGGAATTTCAGCAATGAATTGCCCCAATTTTTCATGTCTGCTTGTAATTTTTTCATGTCATCCTCCATTTTGACGAACAGAAGGTTAGATTATCGTAAACTAATCATCTAGTTATGATAACTAGATATATTTTATCACGGTTTTCTGAGTTTTTAAAGCAATCTGATCAATCTTTTAAGAATTTCCTATCATTTGAAATTGGGGAACCAATGGTGTTTTTTTAAGATAACCCCTGATTTTCAACTGAAAAAAGCGCACATTTTTTTCAAAAGAATGATTGATTTTTAAACACCGGAGTGCTAAGATAATGAAGTACTTTTGGTACGGGCCGTTAGCTCAGTTGGTAGAGCAGCTGACTCTTAATCAGCGGGTCGCGGGTTCGAGCCCCTCACGGCCCATTGGGTGCCAAACCCACGGAACAGGTAAATGTTGGTGCGAAAGCATTTCGAAAACATTTATGCTGTTCCATTTTTTTGTTTATAATTAATTTATTGCCAATTGAATAAGAAGAAATGCCTTGCTGTCAAAAAGTTTCTTATTAAATGATGTATGTAAGAGCTATGCTTTTCGAAAAGTTTTTTTCTACGAGATGACTGAACTCTTTGCACGTGAAATGCTTCGTTTCTCCATAAATTAACTGAGTCAGATAATTTGTGGAAGTAATATCTTCTGTATAAATTCAGTGAGTGCTTCGCTAGTTCAAAAACCTTTACAGTAATTTTTTTCTCACTATTACCACTACAAATTAGATATGAAATCAAAAAAATCACTACCTAGTCCTAATGAAAAGGTAGTGTATTTTTAATGCTGTTCATTCTTCTAAGAGCGCTCCTTAAGAAACTCTTCTAAACGATTCAAATCTTTCTGAGATAGTTACCCTATATCTTTATATTTAAAATCTATTTTTTCTTTGGAAAGAACGAATAACGTTCCTGTGTCAATCCAAGACTCTTTTTTTAAATTTGAATCTTGCCAATCATTGATATGGAAATAAAGCTTTTTTATGCGCTCTGATTTGTGTTCAAACTTGCTTGTAATCGCATAAAAAAGAACTTCATTTTCACTATTCTCAATAATCAAAACTGGTCGTCTTTTTCCTTCTGGTTTACCCACATAAGCCACATACATTGAAACTATTTTATTCATCTTCATCCAACCAAGCCTTGAAAGCCTTATTATCATCTATCCTCGTCACATTAGTAGATTTTTTCGCTAACTTAGCAATTCGCCTAGCTTGCTTTGTTTGTTCAGAAAGTTTTACCTCAAAGGGTAATCCCCCTTTTTCTATGACTTGTTTATAAAAAATAGTAATTGCCGTAGTGGGATTCATTCCTAAATCATGTAAAATATCTTCTGCTTCCATTTTTAGATCTTTTTCAACCGCAATCTGAATTCTTTCTTTTTCCTTCTTCATAACGCACCCCCAAAAAAGAGTTTTTTATACTCATATTATACTCTATTTGAGCGCTATTTTCACTTACTATACTCATAAATAAATTTATTTTTCGCATAAAAAATCTAACTTCTTCAAATTACCTAACTTTTAGTAAGTGGGTTTAACACCCAATGAACAGGTAAATCGTGGCGCGAACCCCTATTTATATTATCTCCATATATTCTTCAAAAAATCCATGGATATTACACTAACACTAATTATCGTAACACCATAAAACAAGGAGCATAACTTGTTAACCTATGTCATGTCCCTTGTTTTTTTAATTCAGGTATTGATAAACTAAATACATAAACCATACTAATCCTATTATAAAAAATAGATTTAAAATGTTTTTATTTATTTTTCTTCTTTGCTCTCCAAAGTATGGCGACCTTTTTTGCCAAAACAATTTCCTGTTTTTCACATCAGAAAAAAACAATTTAAAAATTATAAATAACACAGGAAGAGAAAAATTTAACACTATATAAAAAATATCTGTAGGATCTCCAATTAAAACTAACCCTATCAAAATAAATAATATAATAAGAAAAATTAGTTTATACTGAACTTTCATAACTCACCTATACAATCAATTGATTTTATTCTATTTGTATTCTGAAGGTTCTGAGGGGACGATCGTCATTTTAAAATAGTTCTCCTATTTCTTACCCTCTTTTACAATTTTGGCTGATCTAATTCCTCTCATCAGCAATTGGATACAAATTTCGTACTAGCTGCTCTTATTCTTCATTTGGGGTGGTCACCGCTAAATTATTTCTTCTATCGAAGAATGCAACAAGAAAAGAAATTGCCAATCACTATTTTGCTTCTAGCATGACTGTCCTTCGTGTCCTGCACAGGAATAAGACTAACTGTATTGAAAAAGAGTAAAAAAAGTTTTGAGGCTACTTCATATATTCTTTTGCTCGATCACTACCTCATCTTCATTTACCGGTTCTTCGAATCCTGAAAAAAACCGTTGAAGGATTTCTTCTGTAATAGGAAAAGCGGAATTTGCAGTCTGGACTTTATTTCTGATCGCTAATCGTTTTCGTAAAGTATCATAATCAGCTTTTAGATAGATTACTTTAATCGTCACATCATATGCTGCCAGTAGTTCTCTATAAGCGTCTCGGTGACTTTTAGCCCAAAAACTAGAATCGACAACTACGTTTTTTCCTTCTTGAACAGCCTTTACTGTAAGCTCTTTCAATTTAACTGAAGATAATGAAGAAACTTTTGCATATTTCTCCGAAGGGTAATCAACACCATAAACGCCATAATCTTCCCAAATCAATTCATCTATTGCTAGTCTTACATAGCCTTCTTGCTCTTTTTGTTTTGAGTAAGTGGTTTTGCCTGCACCACTAACGCCACACATCAAAAGTACCTCAACCATTATTCTCCTCCTACCTTTTCTGATCAATAAACAAAGAGAACGAAAAAACCTTATTTGTAATCACCGCTCGTGTTTTAGACCACTGTTCGCCACCACATCTGATGGTACAATGATAACATTGTTTTTATGAACAACAAGCAGATTGGGAAACAATCGCAAGAAAAATAGTAAGTAAAACCATATATTAGAGAATAGAAGCGTTAGCCACTTAAGCTAACGGATAAATCAAATTTTTGTCCATTTCCACTCTACTATAAAAAAATTATTTTCTACAAAAAATAGGAACGAAAGCCAAAATACGAAAGAAACATCATGGCTAAAACTTATGTATGTAATGGTATCTTTACTTCTATTATTCCAATTTTAAAATAAACTAAGCCACCACCCAACCCCTGATAGAAAAACAAGAATAGACTCTTGAATAGAACTTGAATGCAAAACTGCCTCCAAAATCAACGCAAGAGTCTATCTGTATAGATAAAGATCTTTATATGCAAGTTCTTTTGCACCAATAAAGATCCTTAGAATCAAGCAAATCAGAATGCTTTCAAATCAAATGTGATAGTGTCATTGTTCTTTAAAATCAACGCTTGTGCCCCTTTATCGGTCATTTCGTCATTGACGGTATAGACCCAAAATAGATTGGCTTTTTGATCTTGACTGATGCCGTCGATCGAGGTGATAAAGCCATCTTTTTCTTTGATCGCAAAGTTTTCTTTCATTACTTCCAGCAGCGACTCATTTTCTCGGAACGTTACTTCTTTTGAGGTCACAGCTTCTTGATTTTGGATGACGATCGTAGCTGTTCCTTGTTCTTGCTTCAAGGAACTTTGCTGCGTGCTTTCTGGCGTTACACTTGCCTGTTGGCATCCTGTAGCGACGAGTAGTGTGCTCACTAGCAGGAATACGACAAATACTTTTTTCATCTATTTCTTCCTCTCCAATAGTCAAAATACTAATCGTTTTTCTATCCAGTATACGGATAAGAATTATTTTATCACTCTCGTTTTTTCTTAGAGCCCGCATTTTAATTGGATTTTACAGTTTGTGCAGGTACTACAGCCACCGATTTCCTCAATGGTTCCTTCATGGCAGATGGGACAGATTTCACCAGAGGCGACGGGTTCATTTACTTGAACGACAGGCAGCGGTTCAACTTGTGCGGTCAGCTCATTTTCAACCGCTTCTAAGGTAAGTACTTGTGAATCTCGGCTGCCGTCTACATAGACAGTCCCTCCTTTGGCTCCTCCTTCATAAAGATCTCGATAAACCTTGGCTACTTGGCTTACTGTATATCCTTTTGGTGCATTGACCGTTTTTGAAATGGAGCTATCCACCCAGCGTTGTATGGTGCATTGCACACCGACATGCTCTTCGGGCGTCAACTCCATAGCGGAAATGAACCATGCCGGCAACTCCGCTTTGGTTCGTTCAGGATGATCCATCAGGTATTCGTCAACGATTTCCGCATTGATTTCAATAAACTTACCTAGTCGACCGCTTCTAAAATAAGAAAAGGAGTAATAAGGTTCTAAACCAGTTGAAACTCCCGTCATCGTGCCTGTCGATCCTGTTGGCGCAACAGTCAAAAGATGAGAGTTGCGAATACCGAATCGCAGCACGCCTTCGCGGATGTGCGCTGGCATTTTTTTCATGTATCCTGTATCGATAAATTTCTTTCGCAACGCTTGCGTCTCTTGGTCATTTTTTCCAATCAGGAAGGGAAAGCTGCCTTTTTCTTTCGCCAATTCAATGGATGCCTCATAGGCAGTGACTGCCATTGCCTCGAAAATTTGATCAATGAATTGATTTCCTTCTGCCGATCCGTATTTTTTCCCGCAGTAGATCAATAAATCTGCCAAGCCCATGATCCCTAATCCAACACGTCTTTCCCCTTTCGCCTGCTGCTCATTTTTGTCAAAAAAGTAAGGCGTTACGTCAATAACATTGTCTTGGAAACGAACCGCTGTTTTCACGGTTTCTTTTAGTTTGGCAAAATCAACGGTGCCCTTTTGGCGATCCGCCATGTTTGCGAGATTGATGGCTGCCAAGTTACAGACCGCATAAGGGGTTAGGGGCTGTTCACCGCACGGATTAGTTGCTACGACTTTTTGTCCATATGCTGTAGCATTCGTCATCTTGTTGGCATTATCGATAAAGAAAATACCAGGCTCAGCAGAATACGTTGCACAAAAAGTAATCAACTCCCATAACTCACGAGCTTTGATCCTTTGATAGGTTTTGACTTTATGGCCAGCAGCTGCCCATTCTCGCACATCCCCGACTTCAGCCCACTTTGCATCATATTGCGCCATCTCTGCTTCTGAATAATTGTCGATATCTGGAAAGCGTAGCTCATACCACCCATCTGTCTTCACTGCTTCCATGAATTCTTCTGTCAAGCAGACTGAGATATTCGCGCCAGTTAAGAAATCACTTTCTTTCACCGTATAGCTGCCACCTATGCGCAATTTTTCTTTTGCCTTTTGGATCATGTCATTATGTTCCTTATCTGACGATTCAGGCAGTTGTGCTAGATAAGTGAACATTCTTTCTTCCATTTTTGTCAGAGGGTCAAATTGCAGTTTTTCATTGATCAGTTGTTTGATCGTCGCATTTGTGATTGTTTTTTTTAGGTGAAGCAATACAGCAGGATTTTGAATTTTAGAAAGAATAAACGCAAAAATATCTGGATGCCAATCTGCCATCATAATCATCTGCGCTCCACGGCGGCTACCTCCTTGTTCGACAAGGTTCGTCAAGTTTGCCAAATCATTCAACCAAGAAACTGCCCCAGAAGACCGACCACTGACACCGTGGACCACACTTGATTTTGGTCGCAAGGTCGACCCATTGGTTCCGACCCCGCCACCTCGACTCATGATTTCCATAACTTCTTGTCGATGAACAGCAATCCCTTTTCGGGAATCATGGATGAAAGGCATCACAAAGCAATTGAAGTAGGTAACTTGAGAATTTGTTCCTGCTCCATAAAGTACTCTGCCTGCAGGAATTAGGTTTTGCGCCACGATTTGTTGGTAAAACACCTCGAAGAAGCGCTCCTGGTCATGGGACTCGTTGGCAGAAATCCCTTTGGCTACACGATGCGCCACTTGCTCAAAAAAGAGTTCTAACGGTTTTTCAATGTCACTTTTTCTTCTTTTAACAAGTCCATTGGCTTGTTCATCAATATCTTCTAACGCTGAGCGATAGGCCTCTTCCACTTCGATAGAGACTAGTTCCCCATCGATTGCTTTCACAACACCGATTCCTCGCGCAGGATATTTAGGATCAGCTTTCGTTGTCAAAATCACCAAATCATCCTTACGCAATGTTTGATGGGTTTGATCCTTGTATGAATAACGATCCAGCATAATCAAACGAGCGATTCCCTCAAATGTTTGGGTCATTTCTGGTGTGATCGCCGAAACTTCTTGGAAAAACTTGATATCCTCGTTCAATTTCTCAATCGTTTGTTTTTTGTATTCCATTTCTTTCCCTCACCTTCTAAAACACAACATATTGTGCTCGTTTTTTATTATCGTACTATATAATGTGTATTTCAATCTTGAATTTTATTATTTTCCATGTATAATGAGAATGATTATCAATTAGAAAGACGGCGATTTTCATGCTTCCTCCCCAAACCAAGATATTTTCCATCCAAAGAATTTCTCATTTAGCACTGATTACTGCGGCTTGTATCGTTGGACGGTTAGTTTTTGTCTTTATCCCTAACGTTCAGCCTATGAGTGCCCTTTTATTTTTAGTGGCTTTTTCTTACCGTTTATCCGATGCGTTGATGATTGCCTTATTAAGTTTGCTCGGAACAAATATCTATCTAGGCATGGGTCCCTGGACGATCAGTCAATTGGCTGCACTTACTATCACCATCATTCTTTTTCATCAGTTTGGAAAAATACCGATCATCAAGAAAAACCGCTTCTTGCAAGCTTTCTTTGCCTTTCTTTGCGGACTTCTTTATGGCTTGATCATTTCGTTGATGGAAGTTTGGCTTTATCAGTTTCCTTCGTTTCTTGCCTATTACCTTCAAGGACTACTGTTCGATTTCTTCCATGCCAGTGGAAACTTCGTCTTTTATCTGCTTTTATGGCCAGTATTTGAGCGAATAACACCCACTTCCTATAAATTGGCGAAAAAAAACGAGTGATTTCGATGGAACGAAGCATTTGGCTAACTTTGTTTACGTGTTTCTTTGAAAGAATGTTCGCGTAAAATTTTTCTTAAAAAAACAAAAAAATTACGTCTACTCTCCTGTTTCCTTTGCTTAAAAATCTATCCTAAAAGCACCAGTGAAAAGCCTTTCGAAAGGGTTTCTTCCATCTTTATACGTCCATTCATTTGAATGAAGCACTCCCTATTTCATCCATGCCCTTGACCGAATGTAGTTGGATTTCTTTCAGATTATTAATGAATGATGATGTTTGCTTTTGCTATCATCAGAAATTTATTATTTTTTTTAAATAACAATTTAATTTTTCTTGACCAAAAGAATTCAGAGGTTTATCCTAACTATGGAAAATCAACGACTGGATAAAAAGAAGCAAATGAAATTTTTTTATTCAATTTGACCTTTGACATTTGTGAAAAAATGCATAAGAAACTTGATCGTGATCAAGCGCTTATGGAAAGAAATTTTTTTCTCACTAAATTTCAAAAAACGCTCTATTTTAACCAGTCAGAAAAATCATTTTAAGAAGGAGAAAGCGATGAATGAGAAACAATTACGCTGGTATAATATTGCGCTGATGGCGTTCGTCTCTGTTTGGGGACTGGGAAATGTTGTAAACAACTACGCTCAACAAGGGTTGACTGTTGTTGTTTCGTGGCTATTAATTATGGCTCTTTATTTTGTACCCTATGCATTAAGTGTTGGTCAGTTAGGATCGACCTTCAAAGAGTCAAGTGGTGGGGTTTCCTCATGGATCAAAGAAACCTCAACAAAGCGGTTGGCTTTTTTTGCTGCTTGGACTTATTGGGTCGTTCACGTGCCTTATTTGGCACAAAAACCCCAAGGAATCTTAGTATCATTGAGTTGGTTATTTAAAGGAAACGGTACATTTGTATCAACGATGGGCTCCATGGAAGTCTCATTGATTTGTTTAGCTATTTTTCTATTCTTTTTATGGATTGCCTCTAAAGGATTGACGACCTTAAAAATGATTGGGAACATCGCCGGAACAGCCATGTTCGTGATGTCGATTCTTTTTATTCTTTTAGCAGTGACTGCTCCAGCAATGACTGGTGCTGAGATTGCTACACCAAATATGTCATCTGTTTCAACCTATATCCCTAAATTTGACTTTACCTATTTAACCACGATCTCGATGCTGGTATTTGCGGTAGGTGGCTGTGAAAAAATCTCGCCTTACGTAAATAACACAAAAAATCCTGCCAAAGAATTTCCAAAAGGCATGATCTTTTTAGCCGGTATGGTGGCGTTATGTGCCTTGCTCGGCTCGATTGCTATGGGGATGCTTTTTGATGCCAACCATATTCCAGAAGATTTGATGGTCAACGGCGCTTATGAAGCCTTTCAACGACTAGGAAACTTCTACGGAATCGGCAATTTCTTTGTCATTCTTTATTCCATCGCCAATGCGTTAGCGCAAATCTCTGCTTTGGCTTTTTCAATTGATGCCCCATTGAAAATATTATTGTCTGATGCTGATTCAGAATTTGTTCCAAATGGTTTAGCAAAACTAAACAAAAAAGGAACACCAGTGAATGGGTATATTATGACTGGTATCCTAGTCAGCATTTTGATCATTATTCCAGCACTAGGAATCGGCAATATGACCGAACTGTATCGTTGGTTGTTGAACTTGAATTCAGTTGTCATGCCATTGCGTTACTTATGGGTCTTCTTAGCTTTTATGCTAGTCAACAAACACGCCAATCGCTTTACTTCCGATTATAAATTCGTGAAAAACACCAAGGTTGGCTTTGGGATCGGCTTATGGTGCTTCTTGTTCACGGCCTTTGCCTGCATTTTAGGGATGGTTCCTAAGCTTGATTATGCGGCAGATCCGCAAGCTTGGTTCTTCCAATTGGCCTTAAATATCATTACGCCAATCGCCTTTCTTTTGATTGGCTTGATCTTGCCGATCATTGCGAAACGTGTAAATAAAAAATAATCATTCCCTCAAAAAAGAGGTGTCCGACAACTATTTCGGTTGTCGGGCACCTCTTTCCTTATATATGAACTTTTCCGCCGTGCGAGGCATTTGGTCCATCCTCTTGCCGAAGCGTTCATTCTTCTTCATTGTCCTCTTTGTTGTCCTCTTTGATTCCATACTTGATCCATTGCACCTTATAGCGAAAATCTTTGATCAGCTCTTTTGCGGTCCATTCATTCGAAATAAAATCTGTCAGACTATCCATCACGACCGCCATAATAAAATAAAGGAAACTGACAGCTTCTTGCGTATCATGGATCGTAAAGCGATTTTCTTCCAACAGCTCCAACCACTGACGAATCATGGGCGAATCGTCAGAGATCGCATCGCGCTTCGTCCAGGCATTGCTTTGGGTACATAAGTGGATCATTTTCCAATGATCATCTTCAGGTGACCATTGACTGCACCAAGCCAAGTATTCTTCGATCCCTTTGAAAAAATCATTTTTGTTGCGATTGATAAACGTAAAAATCGCAGAATGGATTTGGTTTGAATAGTCGGCGATCGCATAGTCATAGGCATCTTCTAAGTTTTGAAAGTACTTGTAAAACGCCCCTCTAGAAATGTGCGACTTTTCGACGATGGCAGAGACCTTGACTTGACTGATGTGCTTGCTGAAGAATTCTTCTAAAAGCACGGCATCGATTTTTTCTTTTTTCTCTTGTTTTAAATGAAAAAATGTTGTACTTGGCAAGGGATTCTCCTCCATCATTCGCAATCTACTCCCTCTATTATAAACTAATCCCTCTACTTTTCCACTCAGACTTGTGCAGTTTCTCTTGACGGGGCGTTTTGTTCGATCAGATTGCCATCTTCCATTCGGAAAATGCGATCACTCCATTGGATCATTCGCTCGTCGTGAGTGACCATGACTGTCGCTTTCTTTTTCTCATGCGCTTCTTTCACCAATAACTTCACCACTTCATACGCATGATCGGTGTCTAAGCTGGCAGTTGGTTCATCCGCCAAAATCAAGCTGGGGTCATTAAACAACGCCCTGCCGATCGCTACTCGTTGACGTTCCCCACCAGATAAATCGCGGGGAAACTTGTCTTGAAGATCGAGAATATCTAATGAAGCAAGCAATTCATCAATCCGTTCCTTTTCCTTGGCTTTTCCTGAAACTTTGTCGACCAAATAAAATTGTTCCTTTACCGTTAGAAAAGGGATCAAATTCGAGCTTTGCAAGATAAACCCAATCTCTTTAAAACGCAACTTCCCTCGTTGCTTTTCATTTAATTGGGAAAAGTTCACCTGGTTGATGATGATCTCTCCCGACGTTGGCCTTTGTAAGCCGCCAGCGATGGTCAAAAAGGTACTTTTTCCTGAACCAGAAGGACCGATGATACTGACAAATTCCCCTTCTTGAACATGAAAATTCAGTCCTTTTAATGCCGTTACTTCGGTATGCTGCTTGCCAAATTTTTTTATAATATCCTTCATTACTAAAATGTCTTTCATCTTTGTTACCCTCCTATTGCCGTGATTGGATCGACTTTTGTGACCGTCCGAATGGAGAATAAGCCGCCTAGAACTGCCACGAGAATCAAGATGCCGCTATAAAGCAGCCATTGCTTGAATTCAAAGAAAAATGGCATGGCATCTGGTAAAAACAAACTGGTGCCGTATGCCGCCGCAAAGGCTAGGGCTACCCCGATCACACCGACCATAAATGCTTGCGCAATAATTGATTTGGCAATAAAGCTGGTCCGAATGCCTTGGGCTTTCATCACACCAAAAATCGCCGTTTTTTGCAGGGTGATCACATACATGAAAATCCCCACGATTGCCGTTGCAACGACAAATAAGAAGTAGATCATGGCATTTAAGGTCAAGTTTTGGGCAGAAAATCCAGGAAGCTTTTCAATAAAGTCTTCCGTTGCCAACACTTTAAGCTGGGTTCCTTCTTGGTTATCGACTTTCGGATCACTTGATTTGGTCACAATGATATTGATGGGCTGCTCCTTGTCAGATGCAAATGGTTGATTAGCAAACTTCATTTTCGTCCAAGTATCGAGGGAAGTATAAATCACTGGTGACACCGTATAAGACGTTTCTGGGGTGATCCCAACGACTTTGAAGGTTTCATCTGAGCGTCCGATTTTCACTTGGTCTCCGACCTTGATACCTTCTTCTGCTAAATTTTCTGAAATCGTGATCTCATTTTCTTTTGAAAACAGCTTGCCCTCTGAGACTTCTGGTAACAAGAACGCATCGTCTTGTGTACCAAAAACAGTCACATTGACTTGTTCATCGTTGACCGTGATGACACTGCTATATAAACCAATCGGGGCTTTTTGGGTTCCTGCTACACGGTCTAGATCCCCTCTCGTCAATTGCGAAGCCGCAAATGTGTCATTCGCATCTTCTGATAAAACGATCGCGGATGAATCCCAGTCGACGATGGCCTTTTTAAAATCCCAGTTAAGTCCGGTGGCTAAGCCAGACAATATAAAAACAACATAGGCAATCAAAAACATGATTCCTACGATCAGCCCATATCTTAATTTTGAATAACGCATTTCTTTTATAGCCAGAAACATTGCTCTTTCCTCCTGTTTTCCAAATGTTGACAAAGTGTCACTTTTTGAAGAATACCACACAAGGTGACACTTTGTCACTTTTTACAACTCGAAATGTTTGCAAGGTTGATCGATCATTCTTTTTCTGTCATTCACTGAGGATGTTTTTTTTAAAGGAGTGAGAAAAAAGAGAGTTGAATAGTGGGCGTTTCGCGTAAAATACGCCATTTCCTTTTAACATTCTTGGCTAGATGTAAAAAAAGCATGGCCGACCGTAAATAGTCGAACCATGCTTTGGCAAAAACGAACACGAGGATTTCATTACTAGTATTCTTGAGATCAGCTGACTTTGCTTTGTCCAATTGTGGAAATTACTGCTCGTAACTGATGACACGAAGTATCAAACTGCCGTTTTTCCTCAGGGGTAAGCGTCAATTCAATAATTTCGCGGACGCCGTTTTGGTCCACGACTGCAGGAACACCTGTGAATAAATCGTTGATGCCATATTCCCCATCAAGGTAGGAAGACACCGGCAGAATCGCTTGCTCATCATTTAAGATCGCTCGAACGATTCTTGCGACACTCATCCCTATCCCGTAAAATGTTGCTTGTTTTCGATCGATGATTTCATAGGCGGCATTTTTTACTCGTTCAGAAAGAACCGCTAGATCGGCAACGGTCAAACGATCCTTTTGCTTGATCAATTCTACGATCGGTTGACCACCGATCGTTGTATGGGACCAGACAGCGACTTCCGAATCACCGTGTTCCCCAATGATATACCCATGAATATTCCGTGGATCGATGGCTAATTTTGCCGCCACTTCTTTTCGAAGTCTTGTGGTATCGAGGGTCGTTCCCGTACCAACAACACGATTGGCTGGCAGCCCTGACACACGCCATGCTTGATAAGTTAAGACATCGACTGGGTTTGAAGCGATGACAAGCACGCCATCAAAGCCTGAAGCCATCACTTGTTTTGTGACGCTTGCCATAATTTCGGCGTTCACATCGATCAATTCAAGCCGTGTTTGTCCTGGCTTTTGGTTGATCCCTGCAGTAATAACGACGATATCAGCATCTTTACATTCCGAGTACTCTCCCGCCCAAACTTTGATGTTTTCTTGCCCCCATGACATACCGTCTAACAAATCGAGGGCTTCTCCTTCTGCTTTGTCTCGATTGACATCGATCAAGACCAATTCATTGATTAGTCCTTGATTGATCATGGAATACGCAATGCTCGTTCCAACGAAACCTGTTCCGACAACGACAACTTTTCTGCTTGTACTTTTCATGTGCGATCCCTTCCCTTTCTTTTCAAATACTTGTGCTATTGTTTTGCGTAGAGTACGCATTTTCTCAAAAAATGGATGATTTTTTGTGTTTCCTTAATAACTATGACCGGCAATCAGCGCTTTGGTTTGCTGATACAAATGAACAGCATATTTTCCTAACACATAGCAGACGACAATCACGGCAAAGCTGGTTTCAATAATCGTTAAGGCTTGTAGAAACCCAAATATCAGTGGGTGATTCGCAAAAAACAGTGCTGATTTGAACATTGCAGTCGCCGAGATCACAAGAGGAAACGTAAATGCCGCATAGCTTGGGTAAAACCCGACTGCCAGCATGTTTTTCATATAAGCGACAACACAGAAATAAATCGTTTGTGACAATAACAGCATAAAGGCGACAAACCAAGCAGAGCCTTGTTCAAATACGGAAAGGTAACCTGCTAAGCAAAGAGAACCTGGTGCTGTTAAAATCGTGATCAAAGGAACTGCCGCACGTTCCGTCAGCTTTTGATGGACGACTCGCTTTAAAATAATCGGCAAAAGCGCAAAATACAATACCAATGCGATCCAGACGATCACTTCCCCTAGCTCTTTAAAAAAGACAGCAGAAGTATTGGGAATTACGCCAATCCCGACGAAGGTAATAAACCAGCTTGGATAAATGTATTCCAGCGAAAGGTCGACAGGCAAAATATGCACGACAACAAAATAGATCATTAGAGCAAAATGTAAGCCGATAGCCCCCCACCAGAGCAGATCATTCACCACTGCATTGGGAATGACCCGTTCAAAAACAGTGGAGATCACCATCAGCGCCATCGTAAAGGTCGGCGCCACCGAAGCAACGATTGGGTTTTGCAACTCTGACATCGTGTGCTTAAATGTAAAGCATACTTTCAGAAGGAAGAGCCCCATGATGAAAATACCAAGGGTGCAAAACGCATTTCCAACCGTCTCCATTCCTTCTGAATACAATAAATTCCCCAAAGACACAGTGCCTAAAATCAAGCCGCAAATCGGGATTGGCAATGAATGTAAAAAATGCTGGATCGATGTTTTCATCAACTCATCCTTTCTTAACGTATGAAAATTTCAATTAAATTTGCTTTCTTTTTTCTCTACACTTATACTATAATCACCTGATAACTATTTGTAAAATTGTACTTTTAAATACTAATTATAAATATTATTAATAATAAAGGAGTCCGCAAAATGATTGAATTGCTCAAAACCTTCATTGTTGTTTATGAAACGAGAAACTTTAGTCTTGCCGCAAAACAGCTCTATAAAACTCAGCCAACGATCTCCTTGCAAATCCAACGATTAGAGGCGGAACTTGGCTTCAAACTTTTTGAACGTAAAGGAAAACAATTGATTTTACCCACTAGCCAAGCGGAGTTTTTGTATCCTCGTGTGGTCGAGTCCCTCCGCTCATTGTCCACTATTTTTTCGCAAGCCAAAGACACCAAAAATTTTAAAACAGCGTGTGTGCTCGCTTGTTCGAATACCACCGCCGTTTACTTACTGCCTAGCATCATGGCACAGCTGATTGCAGAATTTCCAACATTTGCCTTTGAAATCAAAATCATGAATTCGCAAGAAGTGATCGATGCCGTCGAATCAAACAAAGCCCATATCGGCCTGATCGAAAAATCAATCGTTTCGCCATTGATCCAAAAAGAATTCGTTTATCGCGATGAATTGGTGTTAGCAGGCAACCTCGCTTCTGATTTTTGGGTCTTGCGAGAAAACGACTCGGGGATGTATTACATTAACGAAACCTATCTTTACGCACAGCACCTAAATCCGCAAATCATCAAAGCCAATAATAGCGAAGTGATTTTGTCCCTACTAAAACAAAACATCGGCAAATCGATCATTTCGAAACTTTCATTACCAGAAGAGTTGCCTTGGCAGGAACTTGATCCAGAGTACCGCTATCGTGATCTTTTTATCATTCAGAATCGTCAACGTGTGACGCCGGAAACCGGAGAGGTTTATGAGGAGATTAAACGGCTGTTGTTAGCATTGATTCCATAAATATTAGTCTTTTGAACCAATTAAAGTGAATACAAAAAAAGACGCTGGAGTGTCGTTTGTCACTCCTCCAGCGTCTTTGTATTTTTATAATTCCTTGATAAACCGTTTCTGTTCATGACTGCTGTGGTAGCCATGATTTTCATAAAACCTGTGAGCAGCATGGCGTTTAACATTCGAATTTAATCGAATACCTTGCATTCCTCGCTGTCGGGCTTCTTCTTCAATTGCCGACAGTAGTTTCCCGCCAACGCCTTGCTTTTGCACTTGATCATCCACTACCAAACCTAGGACATTAAAAAATTGCCCAGCAGAATAAACTGTTGAATACGGCTGTGCTTCAATCATCCCAACTGCTTTACCCTTTATTTCGGCAACAAGCAAGAGATGATCCTCCTCAGCTAAAATTCTCTTTAGGCCTTCGATCAATACTTCTTCTTCGATTGGATAGCCTAGTACTTTCGACAAATGAGTTAGTTCTTTATGATCAGACAATGCTGCGGCTCTAATTTTCATGATATTCTCCTGTCTTGCAGCTTTTGACTCAACTATATTTTTAGAATGCTTATTTGTCAAGAAAGCCCGTTCTGCGCCGCTGATGTGAAATACCAAAAACTACATAAACTGAGATGGAAATAAGAATTAAAAGAAAACCGACAAGCTGCCTTCTGACTTTCCTCCTTTCGTGCAACTCGTACAGAGGAGAGATTTTTGCATACCTTGGAAAGGATGGGTTAGGTATACATTCGCTATTGGCATTCAACCTACAAAGATTCTCGTCTGTTTCGCATTAGTATTAAAAAAGGCTCGTAAATACTTTGATAAGACTTACGAACCTTTTTCACTTTTCTATGGCACAAGCGGACTCGCCGCTTCGCGTGACTTTTTCTCAGTAGCAATTACTCTACATACAATGTCACAAATTTTGCGTGGCCTATCTTTTCAAGAGTGACTACATTCTTTTCCACAACCAGTGCTTCTTTTGTAGCTTCTTTTAAATCGACTGTTTCTACTAACTTCACTGGATGGTTGAATGTGATCGTTGCGTGTCCACCTTCATCTAAAAGCCCATTGTATAGACGCAAAATATAACCTAGACGATCTTCGGCTTTTTTCAATACACTCAGGGTCAAATTGCCATTGATCTCAAAAAGACTAAAGTTTGCCGGTAAGGTTGGTTTAACCGGTCCTAAAGTAAATATCAAGCGGGAATTCAGGAATTCTGCGGATTGATAAAGAGTGATCGGTGTTACTGCTTGTTTGGCACTCTGTGCAACATTTGCTTGATCAAATCCTTTAGCAAAGTAAGCAACAGAGAAATCAAAATGCATCGTTTTGTGGCACTGCGCAGCTGGTGTCGCAATCACTGATTCTCCTGAAGCACGCCCTGGTCGATACAGTAGATTCTCTTTCCCCATGAAGCCATAGGTTCGGAAAATCGTTAAGCGAATCGTATCAAACGCTTTCCCCACGATCTCATATTCACGTACACCCTTGGGCATGACTGCTACGCCATGGGATGCATCGAATAAACCGACAAACGATTGACAAGTTTCTATGGCGATCGGCTGCTCATTCCATTGCTCTTTATTAGCTTCCCAAAGAGCCATTTCTTTTTCAAACACAACAGGGCGCTGCAACGTGCCAAACTGTTGGTCAGCCAGAGAAAATTTCGAGGCAATTCCGGTATCAAATAGCACACATACCCGATGACTATCCACTTGTTGGTTTTCAACCGTTAAGTTGAAATCAATTTGTTGCGATTGTTTTTTCAACACGATCGTCAATTGGATCGGTAGTGAAGCCGAGACCTTCTTTTCTGCACGTTCAGCTAAATCCTTCGGAACCCTCAGCGTGAATACCACATCAATCTTTTGGTAGATTGCTGATTGCTGAATCGAGATCGTTGGTTGCGCATCAATTGATGAAATCACAAAATCTTTCACAGGTGGTGAATAATTGAATGAATCACCATCGTCGCCATTTTCTTCAATGATCCCTTGATTTTGATAAAGCACCTGATTGGTTTTATCTAGAATATCTAACGAGCCATTGCTATTGACAGTGGTCTGATAGTACTCATTTTCGATCGTATTGGTTGTAATCTCCTGCAATGGTGCGCTTGTATCACCTTTTAAATCAATTGTCAGCTGGGTATACCCCATACTCGGCACATCAGTCGTTTCTATGGCAATCTTTGCTTTATAGACTTTCTCCGGCAAATAGATCTCCTTGACTGGATCTAATATGTTCCCCTGATTCAACACATACTCCGTTTGGTCGGTAAGCTCTAAAATCGTATAAGGTAACGCCTGACCTGACTGGTCAAGGATCGCAAAATCTTTTTGCGGCAAATAAACCTCTGCTTCGATCACCCCATTACGTTTTGTGTCATAGGTATTGAAAAGCGTAAAAGTAATTTCTTTTGCTTGTGGGTTGTTGATTGCAGTAGAAATCTGTCGTAACATCAATTCGACAAGATTCATAGAAATATCTCGCGCTTGCTTATAGCGCATATAGATATCTTCGTTGGTCGTATCAGAAACACAAGAACCGATCGAATCATGCGCCGCATTTTCAAACATTAACTTCCAAATCTCTATGACTGTTTCTACGGGGTACTCAAATCCTAATTGCATAGCCATGGTTAAGATAGGCTCCATGACATTGACTAAGTAATGTTGGATCTGTGTGTTCATCGCCTTCAAATCAGGACGTGAAGAAAAAATCGTTTTGTGAATTCGCATCAATTTGCCGTTGATCAGTTCACCAGCGATTTCTTCCAACTCAGGATGGCGTACTTTGACCGCAGCAATGTATTTTTCGATCGTTGAAAATTGTAACTCATACTCATCCTGATACAGTTGATTCATTCGATCAACCAATTCTGGAAGATTTTCTCTAACTGGTGCTTGGTCGAAACCATTTGGAAAATACACTTGATCCGTTGCACTGCGCCCCCAAGTCGTTTTAAACGGTTCTTGATGTAAGAACTCTGCTAATTCTGCTTCTCGTTCAGGAATGGCACCGCCAATGTAGTACCCACTTGGGATCTGGTAAACATTGACCACAGAACCATCTTCTCCACGCCATTTGTACTCTGTGTGTTTAACATCGTCATCACTGACACCGCGCCAAAACATTGTGTCTGTGATACCAAACTCACGATAGATTTGTGGCATACTAGCTGCTTGTCCGAAAGAATCTGGCACATAGCCGACATTCATGTAGGTTCCGAATGCTTCACAAATTTTCATGCCATATAACATATTACGAACAATGCTTTCTCCCGAGATCACTAATTGATCGGTTTGTGTGTACCATGGGCCAATGATCAATTTTCCTTGTTGAACAAGTTGTTGAATCCTTTCTTTGTCCTGTGGGCGCCATTTCAAGTAATCATCTAACAGAGAAGCCTGTCCATCTAAAATGAAACTTTCATAAGGATCATCCTTTTCTAGTTGTTCAATGACGTTTTTTAGATCGTGCATCAAATAGATTTTCGAGCGACTCGTCGTAAAATACCATTCGCGATCCCAATGACTGTGGGGTACGACATGTACTGTTTTTTTCATTCAATCATTCCTCTCCCGTGATTAAAAAAGGCACGTAACGATGGGTGTCGTTCGTGCCTATTAATTTTTCTCAATTTTTTTACCATCTGGTACGCATCATTTGATCCTTACATAAATGCTTCGAATTTTGAAAATCGTTTCTCTTCAAATACTCTTGTTTTCTTCCCCAAGTCTTGTCCTTGTCAGATACCTTAAAGCGTTCTTGAAAAATCACCTGCTCGTGCCTTTTCTTTTGCTACTATTTAGCTAATCAGCCTTGTTACTTAGTTTTCAAAGCTCACTTCAATATCATCGAGGGCAATATCTTCTGTTTGTTCTTCTTGCTTATTGAAATTCACGAATAAAGGCGCGACAAAACCGATGAAGGCTGCTCCTGCAAATAGTCCAATCAAATACGCCCAACCGTTTCCAACAGTGAAGAAGCCGTAGATTCCCCCAACTGGTGGCATTTTGTCATACATTCCTAATGCGATCCCCAAACCAGAAGCAATTGCACCTCCCAACATGTTGATCGGCACAAGCCGTAATGGATTGACTAATGTAAAAGGAATTGCTCCTTCTGTGATTCCGATGAACCCCATAATAAAGTTATTACGCCCAGCATCCAGTAGCTCTTTGTTGAATCGATTTTTGTGGAACAAAGTTGCTAAGGCATATCCAAATGGTACCGCACAAATCGCAACGTTCACGATGATGGCTGGTAAATAGACTCCTTCCGCTAGTAACACATTTCCTGCCATCCAAGCAGCTTTGTTTACAGGTCCCCCTAAGTCAGAGCCAATCATTGCCCCCATGATGAATGCCAGTAAAATTTTGTTAACGTCATTTTCAATCATGGTTCGGATCCATTCAACCAAACTAGTATTGATCCACGCCAAGGGCTCAGAGAGTAAGGCGCCCATGACGATTGCTACGGACAATGTAGCAATCAAAGGTAAAATTACCAACGGCATCACCCCAGCAAACGACTCCGGTAATTTGATATGTTCTTTCGCCCACTTCACTAAGTATCCTGCTAAGAACCCAGCAATAACTGCCCCTAAAAACCCAGCATTGGTGCTAGAAGCGACTGCACCACCGATAAAGCCGGCACCTAGCGCAGCCTTATCTCCAACAGAATACGCGATAAAACCAGCCAAGACAGTATTGATCAAGCCGATTCCTGTCCACCCTACTTGTTCAATCAAATAAAGCGCATGTTTAAAGCCTTCCGTGTCAGCATAAGGATCTAAGCTTGTGATCCCCATACCAAGAGCAATCATTTTCGGAATGGCAACAACCAGTGAAGCACCAATAATCAATGGCAGTACAAAACTAATTCCACTCATCAAGTGGCCTTTTAAATCTGCTAGAACTCTTTTCATCATCCTTGCCTCTTTCCTTTAGTTTGCGTTTCTTTGTTCAACAGCAGCTACACATTTCTTCAGCACCGCTTCCGGTGCCTTGATACACGTATTGATATTTACTCGAATTTGCGGTTTTCCTTCAAACCGTTCCATCCCAACAACTTTTTGGTCAGTCGCTAAAAGCAAGAAATCCGCTTCTTTTGCTTCGGCTGCAGTGATCTCATTGACTTGCCCTAATGAGCCTTGCTGTTCGATCTTGACCTCATAGCCAAGTTTCACACCAGCTTTTTCTAAAGCTTTTGCCGCCATCGGTGTATGTGCCAATCCAGCTGGACAGGCGGAAATTCCTACTATTTTCATACAATTTTCTCTCCCATCATTTCCTTTTTGATCAATTCTGCTAAATAAGCTTTGTCTTCTGATTGTTGAATCTGCTGGATGAATGTCTCTTCAAGCAATGCGGTTGCTAGGCGACTCAACATTTGCAGATGCACCGTTCCTTCATCTTTTTTAGGAACCATCAAAGCAAACACATTTTTGACTGCTGAATCATCGAAGGTTTCCCATTCGATGGCTTGCTCTAAACGAATAAACAAAACGGTCGGTTCCAAAACGGGTTCAGCTTTTGCATGTGGAATAGCAAAGCCTTCTTGTAAGCCGGTTGAATATTGTGCTTCCCGTTCAATGAATGCCGCACATGTATCTGCTGCATTGGTAACGATCCCTGATTCATAGGCATGATGCGCAATTACGTGAAACAGTTCTTCTTTTGATGTAACAGCCACATTCAAGAGAATATTTTTTTTCTGAAAATCCATCTCATCTGCTCCTTTCCTTTATTATGAAACCATTAGCGTAATTCGTGTGGTTTATTTTCTGTACACGTTTAATTTACGGTTTCTAATTCACGATGTAAACACAACAAATTTCCAATTCAAGTGGCAATCATTAGTAAAGCGTTTTCCAAAATGATTGCCAACTCTTCTGGAAATTTTCGGTACTGGTGAAGCATTTCATTCTTATTCTTTCTATTGTATGATGAGAAAGAGCACGGAGGTGAAACAAGTGTCAAAACTTGCTTATCAACGATTAGATGATCTAATGGAAGTATTAACTAGACAAACGGCGCCGCTACCAATGAAGGAGTTAACAAAAAGCTTCTCGATTTCTGAGCGAACGGTTCGGACCGATATTGCAAATTTGAATGATTTGTTAACAAATGTGGGTGCCTCCATCAAGTTGATTCGAGGGCAAGGCTATTTGTTGTCTATTGGTTCAAAAGAACGATTTCATGACTGGTGGACTGAAAGTATGTCGACTACCGAGTCCTTTCTAACTACGAGTGAAGAACGACAAGCCTATCTACTTTTCCTTTTATTTAAGAATGAAAACCCTTTATCCTTAGATGATTTTCTTGATCGATTATTTATTAGTAAAAACACCTTTTACTCATACTTAAAAACGGCTCGAGACAATTTAGCGACCTATCAATTAAAAATAGTAAATCGTCCAAATATTGGCTTTGAAGTCTTGGGTAACGAATTCGCCAAGCGACAAGCAATCAGTGATCTTTTGATTGAAAAAGATCTCCAAGAGTATTTGGTGGGTTTTACGGAAATGGAACTTGAGTTGTTTGATACGATTGATCTGACCCGCTTGCAAGAATTGTCATTAAATCATCTGGCGCCCTTAGACTTGTTAGACTCTGACTACTATCATAAAAACATTCTTTCTCATTTTGCTTTAGCAATCAGTCGCTTTATAGCTGGCCATCAGATCAACGAATTTCCCTTGCACGTGCCCGCGCTCAAAGAAGACGCCCAGAAAGTTGTTGGTCACTTCTTAGAAGAAATCGATCATGCATTTGATATACAATTGACTGCTGGAGAAAAACAATACTTCATTTACTATCTTGCGATGAATGCACCACGTTTAGTTGAAACAGGCGATGCAAGCGATTCTTCCACGAAAACTGCGAAAGCCATTGTGGAAGAATTATTAACTGCGATCAAACAGACGTCAAACTATGCGTTAGAGACAGACAAGATGCTAATAGACGATTTGACATCTCATATTGAGGGCTTTATCAACATGAATCTAATGGATGCACGCCGTAGCAATCCATTGCTGGCAACGATCAGAAAATCTTTTCCACAGGCTTATGATTTATGTTTGACTCATTTAGAAACGGTAAGCCTGAAACACGGTTTTTATTTTTCTCCTGATGAGATCGGCTATATCGCTTTGCACATCGCAGGTGCTATGGAAAGGAGTTCCATCAGAAATCATCATAAACATCGCGTCATCCTTGTTTGCGGAACCGGTCGAGCCATGAGTCGTATTATTGAAGCAAAAATTATCAAGCACTATCAAGAAACGATCGAAGTCGTTGATCGCTTTTCTTACGTCGAGCTACAACAATGTGATCTTTCTGCCATTGATTTTGTGATCACAACCGTTCCATTAGAACAGTTCTCGGTTCCTTCTATTTACATCAACATGGCCAAGCTAGATAAAGAAATTGGCAAAATCGAACCGTTCATTGAAACGCTCAGTGAATCAAAAGATGGTATCTATTCATTGTTTCAAAAAGCATTTTTTCTTCATGAAAATCATGCAGATAAAGAAACCTTACTAAAGAAAATGGCGCAGCAACTGTACCAAAAAGATTTTGTGCCCCAAGATTTTTATGACAGTGTGAAAAAACGAGAAGCAATCAATCAGACCAATATTAACGAGTGGCTTGCTATCCCCCATCCCATGACCTTGATGGCAAAACGCTCAGCCGTTTCAGTGGCGATCATTCCTGACGGCGTTGATTGGGGAAATGGTGATTTGGTTAAATTCGTCTTTCTCTTTGCGATTCAAAAAGACGAATATGAAGATACCGAAGAAATCTATAGTCTTTTATTAGAGTTGATGGATCGTGAAGATATTCAACAAGCAATCCTGCAAAATAGTGACTATCACCACTTTTTGAGCTGTATAAAGCAATTATAAAAGGAGCTGGGGAATCCAGCTCCTTTTGTTGATATGACTAATCTTATTTGATAGCTCTTTTTCTCATTCATAGTATGCAAGATTAAGATTGTTTCTTGACCTTTAAAATTTTAAATATCATTAACAAGATGAAACCAATAATACAAAACAATCCAACGAGAACATATCGTTGATCTGCAGTTTCTCCTGTCTTAGGCAGAGCAGCACTGTCTGATTTTTTTATCCTTTTATTTTCTTTTTCTAACACTTTTGGCATCGATATATTAGTGGAGCGATCATTTATTGAAAATTTGATCGGTGTTTTATCAATTTGATAACCACTCGGTGCTTTGGTTTCAATCAACTGATACTCTCCTACTTCTAAATTACTTATCTCAACCTTTCCATCTTTGCTCGTAACTATGTTTTTTTGTACAATATTTCCTTTCGAATCTTGCAGCTCAAACTCTGCATTTGCCAGTAGTTTTCCTGTTTCGCTGTCTACTTTTTTCAGAGTTACTTTCCCAAGTTTTGGTGATACATAAGCATTCTTGAAAATAATCGATTCTTGGTACGCTGGACTTGCCACTAATTGTCCCGATTGGTCTTCCACATTTACGGTTACATGGTATTCTGTTTGGTCATAAGTGATCGTGCTATCTGTCCCTGCGACTTCTCGGATCGTATACTTGTATGTGCCTGCTTGGTCATAGTCGATCGCATCGAAGTAAATTTTTCCGTTGGCATCATTGCTCTTGGTTTGGAGCACTTCCCCTTGTTCGTCCAACAGCTGGAATTGAAATTCATCCGCACTTAGTGCTTTGCCAGTCAATTCTTTACTTGCTTCTAGAACCGCACTTCCTTTTGCGGGATTGTAGCTATTTTTAAAAACAGCACTGCCTTCATAGCTTGGACTTGCCACTAATTGCCCCGATTGGTCTTCCACATTTACGGTTACATGGTATTCTGTTTGGTCATAGGTGATCGTGCTATCTGTCCCTACGACTTCTCGGATCGTATACTTGTATGTGCCAGCTTGGTCATAGTCGATTGCATCGAAGTAAATTTTTCCGTTGGCATCATTGCTCTTGGTTTGGAGCACTTCCCCTTGTTCGTCCAACAGCTGGAATCGATATTCATCTGCACTTAGTGCTTTGCCAGTTAGTTCTTTACTTGCTTCTAGAACCGCACTTCCTTTTGCGGGATTGTAGCTATTTTTAAAAACAGCACTGCCTTCATATAATGGATCGTTTGTTTGACTTCTTTGGTTTCCGTAGATTCAATCATGTTTGGCGAATAAGTGATAGTCACTTCGCGATCTTTGTCCTCTGCTGTCAAACCTGTGACTTCCTCAATGCTTGTTTTGTCTGCGTGATAGTTTTTGATTTCAGGACTTTTCACTTCATCAAACGTTGTATCATCATCTTTGGCTTGCCATTCACTAAAAGTTTTGTCACCTGTTGCTTCATTCGTTGTCACTGTCCGTGTAAAAGTCACAGTGTCCGTCTTGTCTGACGCGGCTTGTTTACCGTCCTCATAAACATAATGGATCGTTTGCTTGACCTCTTTGGTCTCCGTAGATTCGATCATGTTTGGCGAATAAGTGACAGTTACTTCAAGATCTTCTGATTCTGCAGTCAACTCATGACAGATGTAATAAGTTATCTCTCATAGTAGAATCAAAATTTTCAAACCTACTTCTAATGAAATGGAAAAAATCGTCATTAAAAGATTCTACTCCTTTTATATTCTTTCTCAGAAGTTCCGAATCTTTTAATATCTCTTCACAGTCTACAATGGATAAGCTAGAGATACTTTCATAAATAAAATAGCCCTCAGGATTATCAATGAAGCATTGGGGATAATTTTGATTATATTCAAGTATATCTGAAAGTAAGTCTTCAGTTTTTTTTTGGTAACTACGTGTAGGATTTTTTTCATCATTCTTATATTTTTGATACTCCACAGATCCTAAAAATTTTTTTGATTTAAGGGTATCTCTGTACTTATCTGGATAAAATAAGTACAAATAAATAATTGCCAATTGTTGTTCAATTTGTGTATGTCCTAGCTTCTTGTATTTTATTAATTCTTGTTTTAGGTAAAAACTAAATTGATCTAAGTCACGTAAATTTCTATTATCTTCTATAAATATTGTTGCTAAGCTTTCTTTAATTTCTAAATCAAAGATAGTACCCAATCTTTCAAAATAGTCTCCCCAAATTTTTTGAGGATGTAAAACATAAGGAAGTTCAACCCTTTGATCAATAATCTTTCTTAGATAGTCATTTTCATTATTAATTATATTCTCAAAATCACCTACAAAAACAATAGGAAGTTTATTATTTAATACATTGAAAAGCTTATATGCACTTTTTTGAGTGGGGAGCGTCAATAATTTTGTGTAAATGATTCTTCCCTACTGCAGATTGTTTCTAATTCTCAATCAGTTGGCTTAGCATTTGTTCAAGTTCGCCTTCGGCCTGTTGAAAGCCTTTATGACTGCGACCTAGGAATTTTTGGTTGTAAGTATCAAAAGACGAGACTAAGAAACGTTCCATCGACTCTTCGTTTTGGAACTGTTCCTTGCGGTGGCTGTATTTCTTGATTTGCTTATTAAAGGATTCAATCAAGTTCGTAGAATAAATACTCTTGCGTATGGCCAAGGGGAAATCATAGAAAGTGAGCAAGTGATCGTTCGAAAGAATCGATTCAACCACTTTTGGATTGCTGGTTTTCCATTTTTCCGCAAAAGCACCACGTGCTTCCAACGCCACCTCTTTAGATGAGGCTTGATACACCATTTTAAAATCATCACAGACTTCCTTACGATCATCGACACGCACTTTGTGACTGATATTACGGGAAACGTGTACACAACAATGTTGAAAACGAGCTTTGGGATAGAACCGACTAATCGCTCCTACCATCCCCTTTAAGCCATCCGTGATGAACAGGAGGACATTTTTCAAACCGCGCTCTTGAAGGTCCAATAAAATTTCCTCCCAAATCGTGATGGATTCAGTCGGTGCAATCGCATAGCTCAATACTTCCTTTGATCCGTCCGGGCGAATGCCAACTGCGATATGAATAGCTTCCTTGGCGACGGTTTTCCGCTTTAACGGAATATACGTTGCGTCCATATAAATAGCAGCATAACGGTCATGAAGCTCCCGCCCTTTAAACGCCGTTACCTCTTCTGTAAATGATTTTGTTATATTGGACATGGTTTGGGGCGTGTAGTGATGCCCATACATTTTCTCAATCAAGTCTGCGATTTACGACATGGTAATACCTTTTCGGAAGAGGTGAATGACGGTCTCCTCTAACGTGTCATTCGTCCGTCTATAAGCAGGAACAGTCTGTTGCTTGAACTCACCATTGCGGTCGCGCGGAATCTGGAGATGAAGTTCCCCATACTCGGTCTTGACCGTACGGTCATAGGAGCCGTTACGAGAATTACCCGTGTTAAAACCAATGCGATCATACTTTTCGTAATCTAGGAAAGCCGTTAACTCCGTTTTGAGAAGCGTATTGACTGCTTTCTCCAAATGGACACGGAATAATTCATTCAAATCGCCTTTGTTCGCTAGAGTCTTTAGAATTTCTGTAGTAGAATCGTTCATAGGGAAGTCCTCTCTTCTGTGAATGTGTTGTGGTAACTCTATTCTACAGAAGGGACTTCCTTTTTTCTATTTACACAAAATATTTTACACTCTCAAAAGTTATGATAAAATACATTTGCGATACAAATAATATTAAACCAATAATTATTTTAAAAGAATATCGTAAATGGAGTTTCTTAAAATTTTTTACAAATAAATCATAGGAAATAAGTAAGCTAATTACTATAATTGAATACAATATTACATAAAGCAAATGTAAAAGTCCCATAGACATTTCTCCATTTCTTTTTTACTGTATACCAAGACTATAAGTATGAGATTTTACCTTTTCATTCCAACTATATAAATTTATTTTGCATATCTTTTTGTTTCTCTTATTTTATCTAGAATAAAACTTGTTTGACTATAATCAGTTAGTTCACGTATTACTTTTTTCACCGTACGATCAACTGCGCAAATACCAAACATATCAGAATAGAAGTCAGTTATTGATTTGATTGGACTAAACAATTTTTCTGATAATTCAGTTTTTTTTGAGTAATTCATTTCTAAGTACCCTTTGTCTACTAGCCGATCAATAACTAAATAAGCTGTATTCAGCTTAAATTCTGGGTATTTTTTTACAAAGTTACGTTTTGTTATCCCTCCCTCGCATTCATATAATGAAATCAAAACTCGGTATTCAATTTTAGTTAAATCTACCATCTTCAATTTCACCTCTAGTAGTCCATAATATATAAAAAAATGAAGCTTGAAAAAAATACAAATGTTACATCAAACCTCAAAATAAGTTTCTTCCTAATTATTCCAATATTTGTAATTCTATCATAATTTTTGTATCGTTTCACAAACTTCTTGATAGTTTTTATTTCCTCCGGATAAATTATAAACTTGTTTAAATCCTTTGTTCAGTAAAATATTTTGTGCTGCATTTCCAGTAACGCCTTTATTACAATAAGTTACTGTCACACATTCTTTATCCAATTCCTCATATCGATCTCTTAACTCAGCTAAAGGTATGTGAATTGCTCCCTCAACTTTCGAAGTTTCAAACTGTTTTCTTGATCTGGTATCAATAATTTGTAATTTCTCGCCGCTATCAATTCTTCTCAATAGCTCTATAGGGGTCATTAACGGGGTATCATTATTTATATCGTTGTTCAAAGCCATCCCAGTATAATGAATGGGATCTTTTGTTGTAGAAAAAGGTGGAGCATATGCTAAATCCAAGTGAAATAAATCTTCAGCAGCTGCGCCAAATGAAATAGCAGTAGCAAGCACATCGATCCGCTTATCTACCCCATCATAACCTATGATTTGAGCCCCAAGTATCTTCCCATTTTCTTTATTTGCGATTGCTTTGATCACCATTTCTTTACCATTCATATAGTCCGGCTTATTAGGTTTAATATTATATAAAGTAGTAATAGCTATATTATTTGCTAAAGCATCTTTTTCTGTGAGACCAGTTTGAGCAATTGTTAAATCAAAGAATCGTAAAATACCAGTTCCTAAGATTCCCTTGTGTCGTAGATTGCCACCTGTAATAACATCTCCTGCGATCCTTCCCATTTTATTGGCTGTTGAAGCTAAAGGTCGATAAATTGGTCGCCTAGTTATGCGATCAAAACTTTCTGCAACATCACCTACAGCATAAACATTTGGAAAATTGGTTTCTAACTTATCGTTTACTTCTATAGCTCCGGTAATTCCTAATTTAATTCCCATGGATTTTGCTAATGCGGTGTTCGGCTTTACTCCGGTAGCTAATACAAAAATATCTGCCGAAAAGATAGTTCCTTTAGCCGTTTCAATAGACTTCAGACTACCATCACCGTTAACTTTTCTGACGGTTTCTTCAGGGAAAAAGGCAGTGTTTTTCCTTTTCATTTCATTAATGATTCTTGAAGACATGTCCCAGTCTAAATGGGACATGGGATATTTACTTCGTTGAAGTAACGAGACCTCAAGACCTAGTCTCTGTAACTGCTCGGCCATTTCTAAACCAATATATCCAGCACCAATGACAACTGCTTTTTTTGGCTCGTTTTCATCTACAAACTTCTTGATACTTTTCCCACTCGAAATATTTTTCACCTGAAAAACATTCTCAAAATGTCTATTAACAAATATTTCTGGGGTATTATAAACCGATCCTGTGGCCAACACTAAAACATCAAAATTATTGGTAAATGATTTTTTTGTAATTAGATTGATTCCGTGCACCAATTTTTTATCATAGTCAACCTGAGTTATTTCATGAGAGGTATGAATATCTACGTCGTACCTTTTTTTAAACCATTCAGCATTACGAGGCGTCAGTTCATCAAAGTTTTCCACTTCTCCCCCCACTGCATATGGAATCCCACAAACTGCGTAAGACACATCCATATCTTTATCATACAAAACAATCTCTGCATCTTCCGTATTTCTTCTTGCTTTTGCAGCGACACTTGTTCCAGCAGCGACAGATCCAATAATGATGATTTTCATTTCTCCACACCTATCCTTTATACGTTCTTGATTTCACTCAAAGATTCCGGATTTATGAACCAGTCTTTTGTTTTATTAGAAACCTTAACTAAAAGTAACATAACTGGCACTTCCACAAGTACGCCTACGACTGTTGCTAAAGTTGCTCCCGACTGTAATCCAAAAAGTGATATTGATACCGCTACTGCCAACTCAAAAAAGTTACTTGCTCCTATCATTCCAGCAGGAGAAGCAATATTATGTGGCAACTTCCAAAATCTTGCCCAACTATAAGCAATTGTAAATATTAAAATCGTTTGAATCGTTAAAGGAATTGCAATCAATAAAATATGCAATGGATTAGCAATGATTCTTTCACCTTGGAAGGAGAAGATAATGATCAGAGTTAGTAATAAACCAATAATCGTCACTGAATCAAATTTCTTCAAGAAGACATTTTCAAAATAGGTTAAACCTCTTTTTTTTATGATCAACACTCGAGTAATGAAGCCTAAAAACAATGGAACAACTACAAAAAGAACAGTAGACAGTAATAAAGTAGCTAAGGGGACACTTACATTATCAACACCTAACAAGAAAGCAACAATAGGTGCAAATAATACTAGGATAATTAAATCGTTGATTGCGACTTGAACCAAAGTATAGGCAGAGTCACCTTTTGTTAGGTAGCTCCACACAAAAACCATCGCTGTACATGGTGCTGCTCCTAGAATAACTGCACCAGCGACGTATTCTTTTGCTAGTTCTATTGGAATCAATTGTTGGAAAATCACATAAAAAAAGAGTGCTGAAATGCCATACATCGTAAACGGTTTAATAAGCCAATTAGTAACGCACGTGATAACTAATCCCTTAGGTTTTTTAGCAGCACGAACAATACTGGTAAAATCAATTTTTAACATCATAGGATAAATCATCAACCATATCAAAATAGCCGTTGGAATTGAGACCTGAAAATACTCAAATTGACTTAATGTATCAGGAATAGCTGGAGCAAACTGTCCAATCAATACTCCGATTATCATACACAAGATTACCCATAGAGTTAAATACTTTTCAAAAAAGCCTAACCCTTCAGCTTTACCTTTTGATTTCATTTTTACTTTCCTCCTACTTAGATCCTTCTTTTACTTTGCATACACAGTTGTCTTCATTATTTACAAGTAATTGTTGAATAGATTCCATAAATTCTACAACAAATTCTTCCCTCAATGAATAATGGTGCCATTGCCCTTTTTTACTTACACAAACGACACCCGCTTTTTCAAGTACTTTCATATGATGAGAAAGTGTAGGCTGCGTAAAATCAAAATATTCAAGTAAATCACATGCACACAAACTACCGCAAGAAAGCACATCTACTATTTTCATACGATTTGGATCCGCTAGAGATTTTAATACTAATGAAAGAGATTCATAATTCATTCTTCGACCCTCCTTATATAGATGGTTGTCTATATATGTAATATAGACAACCATCTATATAAGGTCAAGTTGTTTACTCATAATTTCTAAGTAAATAGGAATTAATAGCATAGTTAGTACTCTCACTATAGGTTAATTTAGCATAGAAGAACTGTTAAAGAATATTCTATCTTGAACTCTTTTATAGTTATAGCAATCAAAGAGAGCTCATAAACCCTTAAGTTTTTGACCACATCCAAGATTTGTCCTAATACTCATAAACCTAAATTTTAATTGAACAATGATTTAGCTACGAGTTTATGAACACAAAAATAGAGTGATACACATAAATTACAGTATCTAAAAAGAGTGTCCAGAAATTAGTCATTTTCTGAACACTCTTACTCAAAATAACTCATTATGAATTTTTTATGATTCGAGAAAGCTTTTTGCACAATCTACATGGACACTATTAATGATTTAAAAATCTGTTTAAAGGAGTGTCCAACAGAGTATACTCTGCTGGCCTTTGAATCCCCTAACTAAACGATGTGCTGAAAAAAGAAAATATCTATATAAATATAGTATGATTAATTATTTAACTGATGACTAGATTTATAAAATAATTTAAAAAAGTAATCAGCTTCAAATTCCAACAAGATATTTTTTTTTAAGAGGAGTAGATGAAAAGGATTTTGAGTTTCGTATTTTCTGAAAAACAATATCTATAAAAATATTTACGATAGCTAAGATTGAAATAGAAATTGAAGAAAGAGGAGATATAAATGAATAGAATCATAGTTACAAGAAAACAATATTGCCATTCCATTAAATAGTGAAAGAACCTCAAGATTCAAATATAAACCATCATTGGTACAGGTAATCTTGTAGTTTGTTTGATAATAGGGCGCCATTTGATGGAAGAGTAGGGGTCGAACTATCATGTTGCTTAAGAGATCGAGATTTTTAGTTAACATAAACATTTACATGTTTTTAATTATATTGATTTATAGCTTTTTAAAAGAGACAACTTTGTATAAAATCTATGTTATGTAAACTGAAATTATTCATACATCATTTTTCAAATATAATTAGCATTTTATACTTTTTTGAATTAAAATAGACTTAAGATTTAGTAGTAGTGCCAAAAATAAAAAAAGAAATACTATTATTAGGAGGAAGCATTATGGCAAACATAAAATATGTTGGTAATGACACAAAGAAATCTGAAAACGGAAAAATTCATAGAAAAGAAGGTAATTATACTGGTTGTGGAGCAAGAATTGATGACAATCCACAAGATTGGCAGTCTACGACTTCTTCTATCACTTGTGAAAAAAAAGGCTGTAAATAGAACCACCTCAAAGTATTAATTTAAAAATTAATCGGATAAGCAATATAGCACAGCTTTGGCAACACTATAAAATCTAAATATGAAACCGCTATCTTGGTTTGTATGTATTTTAGTTATCACTTACTACTTAGTGATAGCTAATAGATTGTTCCATATCAATTCTGAATAAGAACCATACATTGTTTCATTGTTAATACACAGATAAACAAAAATTTTTTAATATTTTATGCCGAAGATGCAGTATTGATACATAAAATCTGCGATATCATAAAAATGAGTCCTATCAACAGAATTATAATATTTAGACAAAGGAAATCAAGCATATATCATAATTGATTTCCTCATATAATTTGATTAAAAAGAGACATCAATATTTGAAAGCGGATGATACAGTTGATTCATTAATTCCGTGTCGCTTTTACGTCCACGATTAGAGAGCAGAATCACACTAGTTTTATTATCTTTAGAAAACAACCCAAACGATTCGAATCCTCCTTTACCACCATGAGCACGGAAATAAGTCCCTTTGTCATAAAAACCTGCTGCATAGAATCCGCCAGCGGCTGGTTGCCACATTTGCTCCAGCGAAGCTTTATCTAACAGTTTCCCATTCAATAATAAATCATAATAGCGATACAAATCGCCAACTGACATATAGAGATTTCCAGTTCCTACCTCAGCTGCCAAGTTAGCTGAGGAAATATCGTTAGGGTTCCCATAAGGATCTGTTTCACCATCCGTTTTGTAATTGACCGTAGGATGATCCTGCTGCAAAAAAACTTTATATAAGAAAGAGTGTTTCAACCCATTCTTATTGATAAAATAATCCGTTAACAGCATATCATAACTTTTTCCTGTTACTTTTGTCAAAATGCCTGCTAGTAAATTGTAGTTGATGGGACTGTATTTGAATGTTCCTTGGGTTCCGGATAAGACAGCATGTGCAGCATCCCAGTCGAGAATCTGCTGCACGTCTTCCAGTCCTTGGGGATTTTCTGAAAGCTTGAGTCCGGAAGCCATCTGCAGCATTTGCTGAATCGTAATATTAGCAGCACCAGGAATATAGGGATAAAAGCGGGCTAACGTATCTGTCAAGAATAATTTCCCGTCCCTAACTGCTCGCATAATCAAGACAGCTGTTAGACCTTTTTGTATCGAGCCAATATTGAATAATGTTGTCGGAGTATTTTTAATATCAGCTGCCTTGTCCGCATATCCGTACCCTTTATGCAGCAGGACTTTCCCATTTTTTACAACCAATGCACTTCCGATAAAGCCACTGGAAATAATTTTCTGATCGTAGATAGCTCCTTCAGGTGTGATGACTTCTTGATTACTAATGAGATTGTCATAGTTTCCCGCATCCAACAAGTCCTGTTTCTTGTTGGATGCGGGCTGCTCATTTTTGGAAGAGTAGCTGCTGGCAGTACTGGAATGTACAACTTGCTCACTGAAATGATCAGAAGCATCCGTTGGTTCCGTTGGTAAAAACAAGTAGTAGAGGCCAATGAGACCACAAATAATCACAAGGATATCAATCCCAAGCACTAGTTTATGAACGTTTCTTTTTGCATGTTTTTTCGTATGTCTACTCATTGAATAAAGCCTCCAACATTTCTATTCTCCAACAGTCCTCCTTTTTCATTCCCCCTGAATATCTTTTGGTGCTTCTTGCTGCCAATTTTTGGATAGGAAATAATGGTTGATTTCATAAGATGGTTTCTCTTTGCCCTTAGAATCCAAGAATGGCTGAATGTATTCATCTGCTGCTAGCCAGCCACGCCAGCCTAAGTGAATCGTATCTTCCATAAAATAGGGTTGATTGCCTTTCGTTGATAAATCAGCGATATTCATAAAGCCTTGACTTCTTAACTGGTAGCGGATCTTTTTGTCAAAACCAGTCAACACCTCTTGCGGTAAGCCAGTATAATCCATCCACTTCTGATTGATAGGCGGAATCACAAATAAGACATCCACATTGTTGCGAGCAAATTCTGTCAGTACTAGTTGAAAGTCACTATATTCTGGTCCAAAACGATAATCCCATTTCTTTTGAGAGCCTTTCATTTTATCTATGCGGCTTTGCAGATTATGTTGGTAAAAAGAATTCTTGATCCCTAAAGAATTATTAGTCGTTTCTGCTTTTCCTTCATTATCGGCTACTTGTTCTATTTGAGCGAGATTATAGGTAGAAGGTAATTTCTTTGCAGCAGCAGTGATTTTGTCAGTCAAGTTATGCCCCAACCCAAGACCACTAAAAAGCTCATCTTCCCGTTTCAAAATAGATCGTTGCAGATCAATCTGTTTTTTCTGCCAATCAGTTGGTATCTTACCGGATTTCACTTCATTCAAGACTTGTTCCGTCAAGCGATTTTCTCTCACTTTCGAATAGTCTAAGAGACGTTCGGCATAGTATTGATCGGTGTCAGAGATTTTCTTTAACGAAGAGAGCCAATCGTACACATGCTGTTCGGAATAATGATGGTTGAAATAGTCTCCTTTCAACCCTTTAGGAACGAACCATTGAGGGGAAACGATGAAGACTGCTTTTTTCCCTGCTAATTCTTTCGCCATTGATTGAATGATGGCGTACTGGGTCAGCGACTGGGTGCCAGGTGCACCAATCAAAAATGGCGTATAAGAACGGTGATATTTCTGCACCAATACGGAAGGATGTGTGGCACTCACACGGTTTAGTTCGGATGAGCCAAAAAATGGGACATATTTTCCTGTTGCTATTGCCTCATTTTTGATATGATCCCCACGAAACACCGCATCATTCATTGCCGTCGCCGCTTGAGCGATGACTTTCGGATCGTGGCTATTGATCTTCCAAGGGCCAAGGAAGAGTCCCCCGACAAGAATCACCGCACAAAGAAGCGGTCCAAAAGCCGTGAATAGTCGTTTTTTCATCATCGGCTTTGCAGCGTGTCGACTTTCTCAATGATTTTTGCTGGTGTATTCCACTCTGCCCGGTCAAATTCTGATACAGGAAACTCAATTCCTAACCGCCCTTCTAGTTCAACCAGCAATTGAACAGATCCTAATGAATCTAATAATCCTCCATCAAAAAGATCGATTGTTTCGTTTTCTTTTACTTCGTCACTTCCTGTAACTGATACTAAAATGTCTAATACTGCTTCTTTGGTTGTCATATTCTTTTCTCCTTTTATTTAACGAATAATTTGTCTAAGATTCCTGAGAAAATCAGGAAACTAAAGCAAACTGCTTGGAAGGTCAATACAGTGGACACCGCTTTGGTTAGTTTGTTCGAAGGTAGATTTCCTTGTTTTTTCTTCCAACGGATCCACGCATCATTTCCGCAAATCAGTGTCGCATGATATACCCCGTATAAAATGTAATACCAGGTAAGACCGTGCCAAATGCCCATTAATAGAAACAGGGCGAAATAACCGACATTAGATGCTACTATACGACTTTTGAAAACTTTCTTTTTGATCAGGGTGAACATCAATCGCATGTATACGTAGTCTCGGAACCAAAAAGACAGACTCATGTGCCAACGATTCCAGAATTCTTTGATATTGGGCGCCAGAAAAGGTTTATTGAAGTTAGCTGGTGTATCATAACCCATGAAGTTGCTGATACCAATTGCAAATAAACTATAACCAGCAAAATCAAAGAACAGATACATACTATAGACATACATATACCCTAGCATTCCCCAAGAGAACAGTCCATTTTGCAGGGCTTCTTTGGTCACGATCGGTAGTAATACTTGACCGAGATAATAACCAAGAATGAACTTATACAGGAGCCCTAGCATTATTTTGGCGACTCCTTTGTTTAAATAGTCGAGATACACTTCTTTTGTCGGTGGATTCAGCAGATCTTTCTCAAAGCGACGATAACGATCGATCGGTCCCGAAGAAATCGTTGGAAAGTATAGTAAAAACTGGATATAACGCCAAGGATGGTATTCTTTGATCAGGCCATCCCGTATCTCCATGATCATTTGCACCGATTTGAAGGTCAGATAAGAGATGCCCAAGAAATAAATCAGTGAGGCATGCCCAACAAAGAAAGGGGTGACTTTACTCAATGCCAATGGTAAGATCGCTGCTACCACTGCACCATAAAAGACGCCTGAAGTATTTGCTCGTTGACGATGCTGATAATAGCCATAGACGAGTAATGTCTGATACACGACGTACCCGATCAGCGCCAGACCCTGCTGCCAATATTCACCACCAAAACTTACGTACAATACCGCTAGTGTGAGTAACGTTTGATACCATTGCCAACGCTTTTGTTTGAACAGCAGCACAAGCATCATCGGAAGCAATCCTACCATTAGCCAAATGAAATAGGTGGGATTTGCATAAGGAATCATATGCTGCAGGTTCATGAAGGATTCACCTCATTTGTCAGCCGTTTGCGGTCGATTTTGCCATTTGCCGTATGGGGCAGATGCTCAACATAGATAAATCGCTGCGGGATCATATACTCCATCACCGTTTCACTCAGTGAAGATTTGATGGCTTTTGTCAGTTGAAACTCTTTCTCGAAGGGGTGCGTTTCGGGAACGACATAAGCAATCAACTGTTCCACTTTCTTTTCTTGATATTTAGGGACTACGACGGCTTGTTTGACCCACGAACTATTGCTTAAATGATGGTCAATCTCTTCTAGTTCCATTCGATACCCATGGAACTTCACTTGAAAATCAAGACGCCCTTCATAATGCAACAAACCATCTTCCGTCATTCTGCCGCTATCGCCGGTTCGATACGCTGGTTGCCCTTCATGGACAAAAAATGCCTCTTTTGTTTTTTCGGGATTGTTCAGATATCCTTTTGAAACGCTAGGACCACTAATGATAATCTCACCTACTTGCCCTTTAGGAACTAGTTGATCTTCTTCCATAAAGAAAACCGTCGAATCTTCTTTCACATACCCAATTGGCACCCGATCATATTGCTCCAGTAATTCTTCAGTGATTTGCACGCCGGATACGGCAACAGTCGCTTCAGTAGGTCCATAAGTATTGTAGATTTTTGCATTCGGAAAACGTTCCAGTAGCTCTTGAGCGGTTTTTTTCGGTAGTTCTTCCCCACAGAATAAGAAACGCTCCAACTGAGGAACGTGCATCCCGTCAAAGGTCTCTTCCATCAAACATAGTTTCATAAATGAAGGTGTCGAGATCCAAACATTGATAGCCAATTGCGGCAAAATCGCAAATAATGTTTTGAAGTCATTAATGACAACCTTTTTTAAAGGTACCAAGCAGCCGCCAGAAGTTAATGCTGGGTACACCCCCATGACAGAGAGATCAAAGGAATACGGTGCCTGCGCCAAATAATACATCCCGTCGCGTAAGGAAAAATCTTTCAATGTCCATTGCACGAAACTCAATAAATTCCCGTGACTAATCTGGACTCCCTTAGGGATGCCGGTCGTTCCTGATGTAAAGATGATGTAATAAATATCATCTTTTCCGAGCGTTTTTGCGTTACCTAAATTGCGCCCGCTTTGATAAATTTCTTCCAATTGATTTATTTCTAGCATTGGAATCATTGTTTCCGGACCTTGCCAGTCAGCTACACTAATGATCAAATCTGGTGTAGCCACAGAAAGGATCAATTCAACACGCTCTTTTGGTGTGGTACTTTCAATGGGGATATATGCCCGACCAGTTTTGGAAGCTGCCAAAAAAGCTGTCAGCATGTCAAATTCTAACTCGCCATAAACAACAATCGGTCCGCGAGTTTCCAACGTTTCCTCGAAATAGGCAGCTAATTGATTGGATCGAGCTGCTAATTGTCCATAAGTATATACTTGGTGATCTTCCCGGTAGGCAATCCTCTCTGAATCTTTTTTTGCCCACTCTTCAATGGCTTGCACAATATTCACCACGTTCATGAACATTCCTCCTAAAATTCATTATAGATAAAGGTGCCACCTTGCACGTTTTTATAGTGATAAAGATAAATTATCATAACGATAACAAAAAAATATAAAATAGTTTTCCACACAAAAGTAAGTACATGACTCTCAGGTCTATTATTCATAAATTTTTTCACAAAATTTCACCTCATGATAATATTCTGGAACCATTTTAATATAATTCAATAATACGAGACATTGATTTGTAGACTATAATCCTTACAATTTGGTAAGATTATTCTATGTTATTTAAACTTAATAAGGTTATGGTTATCCTATTAATATATAATGTATCTGGTCTATGAAAAATTGAATATTTTGTTTCTATTACTTACATCAAACGAATCGCTTCATGTGATTAATTAATCAATATAAATTATATGAAAAATCTCAATTATATTAAGATCTTATGGATTTTCCATAATAAAATCGAATTGAAAAAACACAGTTTGCGATTTTTTTTACAAAGGTTAAAATTTTTTAATTACTTAATTCAATATTTCTCTCAATTTCCTTAAGTTTCTCTTTCAAAACTACTTTATCAGACAAACGCTTAATTTTATTAACCAATTTATTTATTTCTTCATATTTTTTTTCGATATGTTCTGCTTTACTTTATCTCCGCTATAGCAATCATTTATAACTTCCTCTGTATGATTAATTAATTTTATTTGATATTTTACTTCTCTTAATAAACCTTTTATCACTCGTTTCCAATTATCTTCTTCAAATATGTCTATATTTATAGAATCTATTGTTTTAATATCAACATTGTATTCTATCACAATATCTTTCCGAACAGTTGAACCATTAATAGCCGGAGGGGGGATTGAAAGATTTCATTTACTGAATTTTGTACAATTAGTTTTTGTTGAATAATATTACATTGTTTACTTATTGCTTCAAATTGATCTGTTTTCAACTTTTCTCTGGGATACTTTTTCTTAAAGCTATGTATTTGTTCATTTAATTTTAGCAATAACTGGTTAATCGAAGATACCCTTTGATAATTTAAACTTTTTGATAAAAATCCTAAGTCATCTGAAAAGCTATCAATGACTTTTCCAATAGATCCTGAACTTTCTAAACTTAACAATTTTTGCTCAATTTCATTCCTTTCATTTTTGTATTTATTTTCTATGTAAGCTCCTAATCCACCAAGCAGAACTACCATAAAAAAAACAATACACCCACTAAGCACTAGTATCGTAACATTATACTCTGTTACTCTCTAAATAAAACATTTCTGACCTAATTAATTGAGCTGCTTGAGAATCTATAAAATGGGCAATTAAAAAAGGATCAAAAACTTTTAAGTTTCTGACCCTTTTGTATTAAACTTGAAAATAGAAAACCATATTATTCTCATCTATTTTTGTCTTAGCGGCACAATAAATCGACAATATCAAGAGCACCCTATCCTAACAAAAAAGAGAACAATAATTGTCCTCTTTCTAATTAGATCTTTATAAATGTAATTAAAGCAGCGATTCCTGTTAGGACTGCAGGGACGAACATTACGTATGTTGATTCAATTACGTATGCATCTACAAGGTATCCTTGCATTACAGAAAATGCAAGAACTGAAATGATATTCAATATAGTAATTATATAAAGTAAGTAATTTTTATATTTTTCTCGATTATTATCCTTTTTATAGACTATAAGTAACAAAAACACTTGTAGCAAAAATGGGACAACAGTAAGAAAAAAAACGATATTTTCTAACATCAAATCAACCTCTATTCTAAAAAATTATTTATGCTACCAATTTGATCGGTATAAGATAAGCGCTCTTTAGTTTTCATATTTACTGTAGTTGGAACTTCGGTTATCTCTAACTCATTAATATACCATAAAGTAGAAGGATTAGTTTCTTTTGTGTCCGTATCTATAATCAAGAATTTTTTATCTTCATATTGAGAAGATAAAAATAGTTTAGGAGCAAATGCATTGCAATACGGACAAGATTCTCTTGTAAATAGTACATAGTCAAAGTTATTAATATCTGATTTAGTAGTCACTGAAGTTTTTGCAGAGATTTCTTTTTCATAATAACTATATGAAAATACTGATCCAGAGGTCAACTGATTTTTAAACAAAAATAATACAAGCAAAATCGAGATCAAAGCAAAAATACTTGAAATAACTTTAATTACTATTCTCATTAAGGATTACATGCCTTTGCAACAGTAGCAGCATAGCTAACATCTGGTCTCCACGGCTCAATATTCCATGGAGTTTTCATACCACTGGCCCATTGTGCATGACACAAATATTGATCTAGCATACCATTTGTGTTTTTCCAATTCTTATCATTTTTATGTTTAGGCAATAATTTGTTCCAAGCGTTACCAATATGTGCAGCTCCTCCATTTCCTGAAGGAAGGTTTTTGGTTAATATAGCCTTAGGAGTTATACTCAAAGATACTTTACCATCTCTAGTGATCCATTTTACCGAAGAAAAATAATCTGAATGACTGTAATCACTTACCGCTTTTGCTAATGCTTGAATTTGTACAGGTTGTGTATAATCTAAAGCCCATGAAACCTCCGATAATACATCATTGTTTTCGACTGCTATTTGAACTTGTTCCTACTTAGGAGATAGTTCCACGGTGTCCTCACTATTAGAGATAGAATCTGCTGATACGATTGATGTGCTACCAATAACAGAACCTAAAATAAGCATTGACCAAATAACTTTTTTCATTTAAAATCCTCCTTTTTTAAAAATATACCATTTCAAATAGTATCTGAAAAACCTTTTATTCCTTGAATAAATTCATCTGAAAGTTTTGTGATATCATGCATTTCTACCTACTGTTTTTTGTCAAAAATTGATTTATAACTTTTTCTGACATGGCCATCGATCTCACAATACCCAACACATCGGTAGCCACCTTGGTCCATCCCTAAACGAAATCCTCCGATTCCTGAAAAGATCTAAAAAGGTGCCCTTATTTTCTGTTGTACCATTTTTCATTGTTCACTCAGTTTCTTCATGCGTATGAAAGGTGTTTCAAGTACCTGATGGATTAAGAATACCGAGAAAATGGTTGTTTATATTTCGGAACAATGGTGGCAATTAGACCTTTTTTAAGAAAGAAAAGTGATCTTTTTTGCCCTCCATGTTCCAGCCGCCTCCACCACTTAAGAGGGCCAAAAAATAGACGTGCAAGGCACGTCTGTAGAGCAAAAGGTTGATATTTCACTGAAATCTTGCTATACTAAATATGTAAAGAGGAGTTGCGCGAACAACTCCCCTACAGCACCGTTTAAGACGGTGGCAGTACTATTATTTAAACGAAAATAACCGTGACCTGCTAAAGTAGACGGTTATTTTTTTTTGTCATTTTTCACTGCTGTTAGGATGCCAAAGATGATCGTTGCGATTAAAGAACCGAAACTAATCATTAGCCCTAATGCTTCAGCTACAGACAAAAAGCTTCTCCTTTCTAAAGAGTGAACACTTACTTTCATAAGCATCACCACCTTCCAAAAGATAGCCACCGTCACAAACTTTACTGTACTCATATTATACCATAACCCACGCTGAAAACCTATATTTATCAAGGTTTTTAGCGTTTTTTTATCAACATTATTTAAGCCAATAAGCTTGTTCCTTCAGTCGCTCCAGCTACCACCACCGCTCCTTCAGAAACCGTGTTGTGGACACAACCCGAAGTGATCAATAGAAAAAAGTACCAACATCAGGCAGAGATCTCTTGTTCTTTTAAAGCTAAAATAGACAAAGCATTCGCAAACTGCAGTAAGCTGGATTGAGAATCATCGACGATCACATTTTTCTGATAATGGATCCGATCGCTCACATGATTGATAATCCGTAGACAAAACGCATCAAAAAAATCTTTCGTCTCCGATCGGTGATTTCTGGTTTATATGGATGGCTAATGGCCGTCAGACCCAAAGAAAATAAGTGGTGAAAATAAAGAAACTCTTGTTTGAACTGCTGATTTTCTTGAACAAAGCTAGAGTGTTTGATTTCTGGTATATCTTGGTCTAAGAGCGAATACGTTGAATGGATCGGCGACATCCTCGTCAATCCCATCCTTTCTCTTGAAACAAGATAACTAGAGAACATCGATCCGATCTCTCTTTTGGTTTTATCCCAATCAATCACCTCTTTTTCAGGTAATTCAAATTGGTGAACATCAAATAATCGCACGTTTTTCCTCTTTTCATATTAAAGTAGTCACTGTTCGAGAGACTTTTTTCTTTGATGTTCGCCCTCGTTTACTTGATAGACCAGCTCGGCTGACCGTTTGTTTGTGCTTGATGGTCAAAGACTCTTGAAATTTGCGCACTGTAGTCTCTCTTCAGACGTTCCAACTTTCTTTTTGCTCTTGCTAATCGATTATTGTCTATTTCTTGTCGATTATTGTCCTATTCTTCCATCAAATTTCCCTCCAAAAAAAGACCGGCTTTCGCCGATCTTATTTTTTTATTCTGCTATTTACTAATTGAAAGTAACTCTAACAATTTTTAAATTGTTCTATCAGTTTCCTTGAAGGTGGTTTACGATCAATTTTCTAAATACTTAGTTTATTTAGTATAAGAAAGTTTAAACTTTACATATATTTTTCTTGTACAAGGATTAGTTCTTCTTGTCTATGATAAAATTTATTAAACAGTTTGAAAGTAAAAACTATTCAAAGAAAGTGGGCGATAACAATGGGATTTTGGTATTTTTTAACGTTAGCTGTCGGTATAACTTTGTTGATCATAAGTGTTTCAAATAAAGAAGTATCTAGATCAACCAAATTCGTAATAGCCTGTTTTGTTTTAGGGATCTTGTTAGTCATAGGTAGTCTACTTTTATTTTTACCAGGCAGCTCTTCGATTATTGAGCAACTACTTCAACTAAATTAGCTTCGTTATTAAAAGCCGACTTTCTAAAAAAAGAAAATCGGTTTTTATTTGTACTGGTCGAAAAAAATTTTTCTACGGCTGATTTTGACTTTATTTTAGATCCAGCTGAACGATCAACGGCTCCCCTTCTTGCGTTGCTTCATCCAACATTAAAGAATAAACATCGGCATCCTCTTTCGTGATACGTACCTGTTGCGCACTCATTTCGCCAGCACCCACTTCTTGAATACGCATCATTTGGTTCTCTGGATCCACGCTATTGATAAAGTAATAATTTTCCATGACTTTCCTCTTTCTCCTAATTGAATAGGTCTGACTCTTGACTCATTTTTGCTTGTTCGATTTCACGCTGCAGCTTTTCAAAAGCTACTTTATTTTTGAATTGATCAAATTCATTGCTCGTCACCCGTTCCAGGTGTTTGACTTGATTTGTGACCGACCGACGATACTTGAATGATTCCTTAAATGGTTTGATTCGCTCATTTGGATTTCGCTTTGGCGGTGATCGACTTTCATTCGTTTCTTTCCCCTTGAAGTACTCCTGTTTCATTCTATTGTATATTTCTTTGTTAGGGTTTTGTTTACCTGATAGCGAAGACGGACGGAAAGGGTTGTCTTGTTGGGAAGAATCATTTTCCTTTTTCAGTTCTTGGAGGATACTGTTTCCTAATCGATAATATATGCCATCCGGCCCGTACATTCGGCCCTCGTAAAATGATTTTTTCTCTTTGTTAGGATCTCCCTCACCATAAGTAGCTTTCTTGAAAATATCTTCCTCTTTTGCCAGCTGTTTGAATTCTTCAAAATGGCCATTGTCTTTCATGGTATTCAGTAATTCAACCAACATATCATAATCAATAAATAGTGTAATAAGGTCGATCTCTTTTTTTAATGCGCTACTTAATTTACTTTTTAACCGAATCACATCAAATATATTTTGGAGCAAAGACCCTTCACCGTCGATTAAAATATCTAAATCACTGGTTTCTGTTGCTTCGTTTCGAGCGTATGACCCAAACAGAAAAGCTTTTTTTATTTTCCATTCTAAAAATATTGGTGTACATAATTTTTGAATGTCACTAATTGTATAAATCAAATAACCGAACTCCTTGTCTTCAATTTGAATATTAAAATAAAAATGAAAAGCGACAATTATACTCACCGTTTAGGAAAAAATATTGATAAAAAAGGGAAGGAACAGGTAAATCGATTGCTTCTTTTAGATCAAAAAAAGGGAAAGAGCATAAGGTAGATACCCCCACCTTCTAGTTAGAAGGTGGAAAATAGGCTGTGCCTATTGGGTTTTAAGAGATTTCAAAGTGATATCATTGCGGCTTTTTTAGTGGCACCCAGATACCACTACCGATGGCACCTAGGTGGTACTTTTTGTAAAAAGTGCCACCTAGGTGCCACCATCAACCCTCAATTATTTTGGTAAATATTGGGAAACAATATCATTAAAATCACGTTCTTTTTTGACATCTTCTTGAACAGATTTGACCTTTTTCTTTTCTTCTTTCTTTGATTCGTCCTTCCTGTTTTTAAAGCGATAGTTCTTATTTCGAACAACTTTCTTACTCATTGTGACTGCTTCTTGATAAACATCAGAAGAAAAAAGGTCTTGTATTTTGGTATGATCTTGCTCCAATTTTGCATTGGTCATAATCTCTAATAAAGACAAAGAATCCAATACTTTTTTTTTCGAAATTTATTTCTTTTCTCACCCGATTAAGTAATTCAAGCAGCGCATATCGAATTATCGGACTATCTTTAATATCCTCGTCAACGGGCAGATAGGTTTTTAATTCTTTCAAAGCATCTTCATGTTCCGTGTCTAAAAATACCGGAATTCGTTTCTTTGACATGTTATCTCACACACCTTTTTTGAGTTCGTCAATTTTCGATTCAATCAACTGAATCGTCTTTTCGATATCAGAAATTTTGGTTTGATTATCTGAAATGTTCCCTTTAAATGATTCAATCGTATTCTCCAAAGTGGTGATTGAATCTTACGTTTTTGCTAACTACTCTCCGACTTGATATTCTTTTTCTTCAGTGAAAGAAGCAATTTTTTCTCGTGCATTTTTTATTTCTTCGACAAGAGATTTGTTCTCTTCCTCAATCATTCTCGGATATAATGAATTTTTAGAATTTGATAATTTCATGAATTTATAAAGAAACTAGACTTTTTGAACCGATCCCCAAAAGTTAGATTCTTAGTCTAACTTATAGGAATCATTTTTTTTATGATAAAATTTAGTTGTGATTTTAAGAAAATAAATGGACAAAATTATCGTAACGATAACTCTTAAATAACAATGAAATGAAAGAAAAGACGAGAATCTTCCAGTACTTCGAGAATCTTGTCTTTTCTTGTTGAATATAAAAAACCGAAAATAGATATATTTTAAAGGCTCTTGTCAATAAATCTAATGGTAATAAGTCAAGTTGAAGATTGAAAATATTTTTATTGTGTAACCTGTTTTGAAGCGCACTTAACTAGCTCCGTCTAAAATCAAATTTTTTACAGGGGATTTCAAAGGTTTGCGTCAATAACAGAATGTTATTTACCTATTACTCTCCTTGGCAACGCGTAGAGTCGATGGTTACGTAGTAGCGTATCCACAAGACGCGTAACTTAAGACGATTGCTCGTTTGTGTTTATATTTGGGACCTCTTTACATTTGCTTTGATAAAAAACTTTATATTCAGGAAGATACTTTTTTATAGAGTTGGTAGCTTTAACTAAGTAGTATCCAAAATAGCGATTCCCTTGTTTTGTCAGAGGTGTATTTTATGACTGACAGTTACCAGATTGTTTGACTTTCGAATATAAGCCTGCATATTTTGCCAATTTTGTTTGATTTTCCAATCGTTCAATTTGACCGATTTCAACGATTAATTAAGTGGAGTACACCTTTCCAATACCTGGAACACCGGGCAAATATTGATATTCTCGAATGCCGACAAATAATTGCTTGATTGCTTTTCCAAGTCTTTGATGTTCTTTTCAAGCGCACGAATTTCACGTACAAGAACACTTAGAACGACATTGATGGATTCTTGTGCAAGTCTACCTAAACGATAACTCATGGTAATTGCACGTTGAATGATTTGGCAATTTTTTCTGGATCTTTAAAGCAACCTTTTCCTTCTTCTTGTAGTAAGTCACAGAACGCCTCTAAGGCTTCTTTAGCTATAGTCGCAGCATCCGCAATATTTCCATAGTTAATGCAATTCCTTTTACGGTATCTTCACCCATGACAACCATTCTAAAAATTTTCGCTAACTCGTCCATTCCAGCTGGAAAAGAATCCCAAAAATCAATATCATAATTACCATTTTAATGATTTGTATTCAAAAATCAGATGAATTGTTTGACGTGGCAATTAATAATAATACTTTAGCAATCAACAAGATGATTGACGGTATGTGGTTAAAGAAGAAAAATAGCTAGGAGATTTTTGAGAGATGACTGGTAAATTTAAAGATGAATTATTAACTGTTGTTGCAGATAATGATTTAAAAAATATTATTCAGTTAAGAAGATACTTTGAAAATCATAGTGATGAATTTACGTTCAAAAATATCACTCGTTTTCATCAAACCATTAATAATAATGTCGATGTTTTTGGTCTATATTTTGAGGGTAATCTTCAAAATTAAATGCACTTAAATATAAAAGCCCCCTGACGAAAGTCGAAGGGGGTTTTTATTTTGGTTTGAGGTTTGCATACCTACCGAAAAGGTAGAGTAGCAAAACGTCAAACAGGTATCAGCTAAATGCCACCATAAGGGTGCGCTGATACTCGGCTCAAAAGAGCCGACAGAGCCGTCTGCAAGACCCCTCGGAGAGCCCACACTTTACCTTGTAAAGTATAGTGGGTTATACTTTACAAGGAAGTAGTCACCGAATTCCAGTTAGAAATTACTTTGTAACTACGTTTTGAGGAGGAGTAAAATGCTTTCCTACGTTCGACATTACCCATTAGCGATAGCTAAATTAATGTGTCTGTGCTCTCCTAAAATCTGCTGATTTATTACTGACTAATACTGGAGGTTTTTTTATGGGACAGACAATCATATCTGCTATTGGTGTTTATATTTCCACCAGTATCGATTATTTAATTATTTTAATTATTTTATTTGCACAGCTATCACAGAATAAACAGAAATGGCATATTTATGCGGGGCAATATCTAGGAACTGGCTTACTTGTAGGGGCGAGTTTAGTTGCTGCTTATGTCGTCAATTTCGTGCCTGAAGCATGGATGGTTGGATTGCTTGGTTTAATCCCTATCTATTTAGGGATTCGCTTTGCAATTGTTGGAGAAGGTGAGGAAGAAGAAGAGGAAGAAATTATTGAAAGATTAGAACAAAGCAAGGCAAATCAACTGTTTTGGACAGTCACATTGCTGACAATTGCGTCTGGCGGAGATAATTTAGGTATCTATATACCTTATTTTGCTTCGTTAGATTGGTCACAGACCCTCGTGGCGTTGCTTGTGTTTGCAATCGGCATAATTATCTTTTGCGAGCTTAGTCGGGTGCTATCTTCTATTCCGTTAATATCCGAGACAATTGAAAAATACGAGCGAATCATTGTGCCCTTAGTATTCATTCCACTTGGACTATACATCATGTATGAAAGTGGCACGATTGAGACTTTTCTGAACTTTATTTTATAGATAAAAAAGCCCCTTAAATGGGGCTTTCAGACTGTAGACAAAGTACTAGTTTTTAGTGCTTTGTCTTTTTTTATCCGTTAAAATAAGAGTATCAATTGGAGGTGTATCCAGATGCTCTCAAAACAAGATATGAGTAAACGCGCACAAATCGGTTTCTTTTCTCTTGAAGACTTGGTCCCACAGGACCATTTATTGCGGCAAATAGATCAATGTATTGATTTCTCCTTTATTTATGAATTGGTTAAAGAGAAATACGATGAAATCCAAGGACGTCCTAGCTTGGATCCTATTCTTCTAATTAAATTACCAATGATTCAATATCTATTTGGTATTAAAAGTATGAGACAAACAATAAAAGAAATAGAAGTGAATATCGCTTATCGCTGGTTTTTAGGTTTGAGTTTAGAAGATCCTGTTCCTCATTTTTCAACATTTGGTAAAAATAGTGTTGCTGACCAATACTATTTGACACAGAACCATTTAACTTAACTTGATGCAAATAATAACTTATCTAAATCAAATATCTCAACATATTTTTGAGTATGCTGTTTAATTAAACCTCTCTCTTCCAATGATGAGAACTTACGACTTATTGTTTCTGGGGTTGTACCCAAGTACGAGGCTAGATCTTTTTTCGACATTGGTAAAGTCACATAAGTATGGTTTTCTTCATCTTCAACGTATTCTGATAGAAAATCAATAATACGAGACTCTACTTGCTCCATACCAACCTGCATCGTTTGCTTTTCTGATACCTGTAAACGTTTCGTAACATCTGATAGTATTCTTCTCATAATTTCTGGGTAAGCGCCTAAATAGTCATCCATATCCTTTTTATGAATTCTACATATGCTCACTTCTGATATTGCTTCAGCATAATTAGAATGGTAACTTTCAGTTTGAAAAATAGCCACTTCTCCCATAAAATCACCAGGATTTAATATGCGTACAGTTTGTTCACGACCAGATTCATTTAAGTTATAAACACGTACACGCCCATTATTTATAATATAAAGTGTGTCATCTTTATCACCATTTCCAAATAACAACGCATTCTTTGCATAATGTACTTCTTGCGCTGATTGCGCAATTAAACTCATTTGTTCTTCATTTAGGTGATTAAAAATCGGAACTAAACGTATACAATCTATATGACTATGGTGGTGATGGTGTGCCATACAGCTTTCCTCCTAATTAATCGTTATCTATATAGTCATCATCTTCTAACGCATCCTTGTTAACAAAGGCTTGAAGTTGCCAAATATTTATATCTAAGTAATCTTTATAACTAATTAGTAAATCTTCTAATGCATCATCTGCTTCTTCTTGTGCTAAACGCATTGCACGAACGGTAAATTCACGATTAGTCCTAAAATCTTCTACTAACTGTATGACCATTTCTTCAGCAGAATAATATTTTTCAGACGGATCTTCAGAAATTATTGTAAATTCCTGAAATTCAGTAGTTGTTGAAGCTGGCTTAAATCCTGAAGTTAGTAAACGTTCTGCAATCTTATCAAACCATGTCTCATTCTCATTGTATAAATTCTCAAAAACACTATGCAATGAATAGAAATTTGTGCCTTTCACATACCAATGATATTGATGTAATTTTACATGTAAGGTATGGATATTAGCAAGTATATGATCTGTGACAGCTACAGCATTAATCTTAGTATGATGAATGTGTTCTTTATATGCTTTTTCAGCAGCTAATTTTTCTTGTCTTTCATTTGCTGTTGTCATTTTATACACCTTCCTTTACTTTTGAACTAATAACTGAATATCCTAGGTTTTCAATAGCTCTTTCAATTGTACTCAAATTGACTTGTTCTTCATCAAAATCTACTTTTACCTTACTTGCATTGAACAGTACTTTTACAGAATCTTTTTCTACACCAGCTGTCTGTTTTAAACCACTTTCAATTTTTTGTAAACACGATGGACAAGTTAATGTTTCTAATTTTAATGTTGCTTTAGTCATATCTATCACTCCTTTAAATAAATTATACAGGACATTTCTTTTAAGATAATTGACATAGATCAATTATCTTAATTGATATCTTCTTAATCTCATTGCATTTAAAATAACTACTAAAATACTTGCCTCATGAACTAACATACCTATCGACATAGACATCCATTCACTAAATATTAAACTAACCAATAATATTATCACCACACCAACAGCAATTAGAATATTTTGTCTCATATTCGCATATGTCCCTTTAGCTAAACCTAAAGCATGGGGGAGACGATTAAAATTGGAATTCATTAGAACAATATCTGAACTTTCAATAGCCACATCTGTCCCATTTCCCATAGCAATCCCTACTTCTGCAGTAGCTAGAGAAGGGCTATCGTTCACACCATCACCAATAAAAGCAATAATTTCACCAGTAGACTGTCTTTCTTTTAGAAACGCTTGCTTGTCCTCAGGTAACATATCGCCATGAGCCTCGGTTAATCCTAGCTCCTTTTTAACTAAATTAACTGTGCCTTGATTATCCCCTGATAATACAGTGAGATTTTTAACACCAAGTGATTTTAATTTTTGTAGGTCTTGTTTAACACCTGCTCGAACTTGGTCACGGATTCCCATTAAAATAATTAACTTACGATCAACTGCCGTTAATACAATACTCTTCTTTTTTTTTCAAGAACTCAAAAAAGCGGAAAATCCCAGATTTAAAAATCTGAGTTTCCGCTTTTGTCATTTCAAGGATGGACTATTGTCTCAGCCTCTTCTAATTTATTCTTAAGATATTTTTACTTTCTCTGCAGGTGCTGATACTTCTTTTTGTTCTTTTCGACCTTTCAACTTATACTTCATTAATCTCATGCCATTGAAAATTACCACCAAGATACTACCTTCATGAACCAACATTCCGATAGACATATTCATCCATTCGCTGAAGAAGACGCTGGTCAACAAGACCAACACTACTCCAATTGAAATCACGATATTTTGTTTCATATTATTTGCGGTGGCTTTTACTAATCCTAATGCGTGAGGCAAGTTGCTGAAGTTCGAGTTCATTAAAACGACATCGGATGTTTCAATCGCTACGTCCGTTCCGCTTCCCATTGCGATTCCAATGTCTGCTAAAGCTAAGGACGGACTATCGTTAACGCCATCTCCAACAAAGGCTACAATTTGACCACGTTGTTGAAGTTTTCCGATATAAGCCGATTTGTCTTCCGGCAACATGTGGCCGTGAGCTTCGGTCAAACCAAGTTCGCCGGCGACCACATCAACGGTTCCTTGGTTATCTCCTGAAAGAACGACTAGATTTTTCACGCCCAAGTCTTTTAATTCCTGCAAATTAGCTTTCACACCCGGACGGACTTGATCGCGAATGCCCATCAGTACTTTTAATTCACCGTCGACCGCTGTCAAAACGAGAGAGTTCCCTTGTTGTTCAAACCGTTTGACATCTTTTTGCACTTTTTTGCTGAGAGTGACATTTTCTTTTTCCATCAAGGCCACATTCCCAACAGCCACTCTATGTCCAGCTACACTTGAAACGATTCCGCCGCCTTTCACGACTTCAGTTCCTTCAACAGGATAAAAATTTGTTTCTCCAATTTGATTTAAGACCGCTTTTGCTAATGGATGATCTGATTCCCGTTCCACACTGGCCAGATAGCCAAGCGTTTCAGCAGAATCTTTTTCATACAGTTCAGTCGCTGCAACGGTTGGGTTTCCGACAGTTAAAGTACCTGTCTTATCAAATACAATTGTATCCACATTGCTGAAGTCTTGAATGACTTCACTCCCTTTTAAAAGAACACCGTTACGAGCACCATTCCCGATACCGGCAACGTTTGAGACAGGCACTCCGATAACTAATGCGCCTGGGCAACCTAGAACCAAGATGGTGATTGCTAACTCAATATTTTGACTGAACGCCCATACAACAATTGCCAGAACCAAGACAGCTGGTGTGTAGTATTTAGAAAAGCGATCAATGAACCGTTCCGCTTCGGATTTAGAATCTTGTGCTTCTTCCACGAGTTCAATAATTTTTCCAAATGTGGTGTCCTCACCAACTCGGTCAGCTCTGATTTGAATCGTTCCGTTTTCTAAAATGGTTCCTGCAAAAACTTCTGCATCAGCTAGCTTGTTGACCGGAACAGCTTCCCCTGTAATGCTAGCTTCATTGATATGCCCTTCGCCCGTAAGGACTGTGCCATCCACTGGAACTTTCGCACCCGTTTTAACGAGCAAGATATCCCCTTCATCTACATCATCCACTTCTACTTCTTCAAATTCGCCATTATCCATTTGTTTCAAGGCGCTTTCGGGTGCCATTTCAGTCAATTCTTTGATAGCAGATCGCGTTTGGTTCAATGTTCGTTGTTCCAAGTAGTGTCCGAATAAGAATAAGAACGTGACAATAGCCGATTCTTCATAATTTTGAATAAAAAGCGCACCAATCGCTGCAATACTGACTAAGACATCAATACTGATGACTTTGACTTTCATTGCTTGAAACGCTTGAATGGCAATTGGCGTAATCCCAAAGACAGAGGCGATGATCAAAGACCACTCTGAAAGTCCTACGTTTTCTAAAACAAAGTGACTGAAGAAACCGAGTGCGATTAACAATCCACTGATGACGGTGATAACATTTTTCTTGCTTAATATATATTGTTGCATGCTTTTTCCCTCCAAATTTAATTTCTCTTTTATTGATAAACACAGTATAAGATAATTGCCTAAGTAATTAATTGACTGACATCAAGTTTTGAAAAAATACGTGTCCCTTCTCACTATTTTTTTGATCTAACAGCCTCAATGACACTTATTCCTCTTTACAGTTATAACGATACCCTCTTTTTATCGAATAAAAATTTACGGCTATCAAGTTTAGAAAGTTCTCTTTTATCGTTTCTAAGCACCTCGAATCGGATTGCAACAAAAAAGCAATCCCGGAAAAATAGCTTTTCTTCCAGAATTGCCTAGTTCATTTAATCTGTTAAGCGGCCTTGACTTTTGCTTTAAGGACCGGATAGCCTACGTTTTCGATAGCTTTTTGAATCTCTTCAATCGAAGTGACAGCTGAATCAAAATTGGTTTTGACTTTGCTGGAGTTGAATAATACTTTAATGCTGTCTTTATCAATACCGTTAACTGATTTCAAGGCACCTTCAATTTTTTGCATACAACTTGGACAAGACAACGTTTCTAATTGCAATATAGCTTTTTCCATAATTCCTATCTCCTTTATGTGTTTTTATTTTATCCGCAGCAGATTAATGAACACTGCCTTTTCCTCTTTACAACTGTAGTATATCTCACTTTTAGCAAACGAAAATTGACGCATATCAAGTTTTGCACTTCTTTTTATCTTTTTGCTCAATTCACCATCTTAATAGTCTTTTTCTGCCCCTTATTGCCATCAGAATAATAATAAATTGGTGGATAGTCTTGTCTGCGTATAAACCATACTACAATCGCGCCAATAAACAGGGCCAGAGACAAGGCTTGTGAAACGCGGATCTACTCGCCAATCCATAAACTGTCCGTTCGCATACCTTCAATGAAGAACCGACCCACTGAGTACCACAAAACGTAACTCAAAGCGACTTCTCCTTGACGCAAAAGCTGTTTTCGGTTCCGTATAGTGACGATGAGGACAAAGCCCAACAAACTCCACAATGACTCGTATAAAAAAGTCGGATGGTAGTAGGTACCATTGATATTCATTTGTTCAATGATAAATTCAGGTAAATAAAGATTTTCCAAGAATTGACGAGTAACCGGTCCACCATGAGCTTCCTGATTCATAAAATTGCCCCAACGACCAATGGACTGGGCTAACAATACATTGGGCGCTAAAATATCAAGAACGAGTGCCAAAGAAGTACCTTTTTTCTTTGCATACCAATATAGCGTACCCCCTCCTGCAATCAATCCCCCATAAATCGCAATGCCGCCATTCCAAATCGCAAGGATTTGTCCTGGATTTTGCAGATAATAACCAAGTTCAAATAACACATAATAAAGCCGAGCGCCGAGGAGTCCAATCGGAATTGCCCATAAGGCCATATCGATAATGGTATCCTCTTCCAGTCCTTTTTTCTTTGCTTCCTTGGTGCTCAACTGGAGAGCCGCTAATATGCCCGCTGCAATAATGACTCCATACCAATGAATCACAACAGAACCAATCTCCACCGCATGGGGATTCAAAACGCCTAATACGAATTCCATTCTATTTGCTCCATTTCTTCAATTTTTCGCGTCATTCTAGTCATGGTGATGCTGAACAAGATTCCGGCTAAGCTCCATGGAAACCAAACAGTGAATACACTTTTATCTCCCTGGTCACTCGCTTCGTAATACGCCACTTTTCCGTGTCCGATTACGCCGGCTCCTTTTACAACTTCCTCTTCTTTTTCCATAGCTAACCTATCTGCCTCAACAACGTTAGACGTTTTTGCTTCGCCGCCAATCGTGTTCTTGGTGAAAGGGACGACAAAGAATGCACCCGCTGCTGACAACGTGATGGCAACTATCACCCAAAAATAATGCACATTCACCCCTACTTATTTTTACGTTTTGTTCGACAACCCTATCTTAAAGAAAAATAAAACAAAAAAACTTGAGGGTTATCATGTTTGTGCTTTTATTTTTCCAATGAATGAAGGTCGTTCTGTCTTAAAAAAGCCAAAAACGGACAGATGGAAGCAAAAGCACTGAGTTCTGTCCCGTTGTTAATGAAGAGCGACAGAACACCAACGTGTAGAAAAAAGTGTGTCCGATTATTCGCTGTAAAGCAATAAATCATCTAAATCCTGAATCTTGATCCTTTTCCCAGACAGCTGTTGAATCAATCCCTCGTCCTCCAATTCTCCAAATTTGCGACTGATGGTCTCAGGTGTCGTTCCTAAATAGGAAGCAATGTCCTTTTTTTCCATCGGCAGGGTGATGGTGGGAGAGTTGCCCATTTCAGGTTCCACATTTTCTGCCAAAAACAAAACTAAACGGGTAATGACACTCTCCAAGGCTACTTGTGTCGTTTGACGTTCTGAACTTTCTAACCGTTTAGACATTTCCGCCAATAGTTTTAAAGAAATAGCTGGGTATTGTTCCAGAAAATCTTGGACATCTTTTTGCTGAATCATACAGACAACGGTATCTCGGGTTGCTTCGGCATATTCCTCGTGTACTGCATCCGGGTTGAACAAGGTCCATTCTCCGGTGAAATCACCAGGGTTCAAGATCCGCACTAGCTGCTCTTTGCCAGAGTCTGCCAATCGATAAATACGGATTTTCCCACGATTGATAATATATAAAGTATCCTCTTTTTCTTGTGAACGAAACAGAAACTCTCCTTTTTGATACTGTTTCGTGTGGGCTTTTTCAGCAATGTAATTCATCGCGCTATCCTCTAAGTGATTGAATATTGGAACCAAGCGGATACAGGCTGCGTGGTCGCCAATTTCATGATGGGTATGTTTAGTCAATTCATTCTCCCCCTTTATTTATTTTGTTTATATTCGCTGCTTTTATTATATAAGTCTCTTACTACAAAAAAATTGATGCACATCAAGAAAATGGAAAAAGGACTGGAAAGAATTCCAATCCCTAAATCAGCTTTTACTTTTACCTTAATCTTCATCCTCATCAAGAGCGTCATCATCTTCTAATGCTTCTTTACCAATGAACGCTTGCAGCATCCAAATGTTCTTGTCTAAGTCATTTTTAAAAGCAATCAATGTATCTTCTAAAGCATCGTCACCCTCGTCTTGAGCTAAACGAATCGCGCGAATAGTTAGGTCACGAGTGCTTCTGAAGTCCTCGATAATATTTTCAACCATGTCTTCTGCTTTAGCGTATTTATTAACTGCATCTTCCGAAAGCATCGAATATTTTTCAAATTCAACCGTTGTCGAAGCAGGTTTATGCCCAGAAGTAATTAGACGCTCCGCAAGTTTGTCGAACCATTTTTCATTTTCGTTATACAACTCTTCAAATTTTTCATGCAACGTAAAGAAATTGGCTCCTTTTACATACCAGTGATATTGGTGCAGTTTCACATGTAATGTATGCATGTTGCCTAAAAGATGATCCGCAATGGCCGCTGCATTAATTTTCGTATGATGAACATGTTCCTTGTGTTCTTGTTCTTCTTGCAATCTTTCTTGGGGTGTTCTTTCTTGAGTGGCTTTATTTTCAGTCATGATTTATTCCTCCTATAATTTTGGTTTGTTTAAAATAGCTTTCTTTGATTCCTCCTTTTTCTTTACTGAATTTAGTATAGGATAGATTTCCGTTAAAAAAATTGACGCTCATCAAGAAAAGTATTTCTTAATAGACGCCAGGCTTCTCTATTAAATTCAACTGAAATAATCAAAGGAATGAAGTCGTTCCCTCCAAACAAAAATTTCATTAAAGTAGGGCCTAAAAAAAGAATAGCAACTATACTTTGTCAAGAGACCTGACTGCTATTTTTTTGCTTGTTATTCTTCAATTACCAAATGTCTTGCCTTGCAGTATATTTAATGCTCTTTCTCACTAGTGTTGCATGCAACACTAGTGAGAAAGAGCATTAATAAGATTAACCTAGAAGAATAACTTTACTTTATTTATGTCATACCATAAATAAAAATTGAAAAGAATTTTTTATTTATTTTTAGTAGATCGATTAATAGGAGTTTTAGCTTGGGAGCGTCAATAATTTTGTGTAAATGGTTCTTTCCTACTGTAGATTGTTTCTAATTCTCCATCGGTTGACTCAGCATTTGTTCGAGCTCGCCTTCGGCCTGTTGGAAACCTTTATGACTGCGACCTAGGAATTTTTGGTTGTGAGTATCAAAAGACGAGACTAAGAAACGTTCCATCGACTCTTCATTTTGGAACTGTTCCTTGCGGTGGCTGTATTTCTTGATTTGCTTATTAAAGGATTCAATCAATCCAGTTGCTGCACTATATAAAAAATTTCATCATAGTTTCGCCCTAGTCGTTCCAAAGATTCGATGACAAAAATATCCTTCTTCCTTAAAAAATGAAGTTCTTTTTGCAATTATTCTCGTGAGGTCTTCTTTTAACTACATAAAATTGTAACCACTGGTTTTAAGAGTAGTGTATCATCCCAAATCATATAATTAATTGACTGCGATTGTTATAAAACTCACGGTAAGCCATATAACTAGCAATAAACGAAGAAATCGCAGTAACTGAAATCAACATAAACATCACAACAATTTGGTAACGAATCGCTTGAACAGGATCAATTCCCGCAAAAATCAACCCTGACATCATACCTGGTAGGCTGACAAGTCCAACCGTTTTTGTTCGGTCAATAGAAGGAGCCATGCCCGTTTTGACGCTTTCTCTTACAATACTCATGGACGCTTGTTTTTTATTGGCTCCCAATGCCAATTTTTCCAATACCTGTTGGCGTTGGTCCGTAAATTTTGAATTCAAAGACCGATAGGTCACTCCAATCGCAGTCATGGCGTTGCTGGCAATCATGCCTGTAATTGGAACGATTTGGGAAGGGGACCAGTCAATGACTCCTGAAAAAACAAGAATGAGTAAGGACAAGGCTGTTCCTACTCCAATAGCCGTCGTTGAAATTTTAAAAGAGCGATTGATCCCCTCACTGCGTGTATGGGCGTTATAAGAAGCGTTGAACACAATGAACAAAACCATCGCTAAAGTGAGAAAGTTGTTATCCACTCGTAATACGTAGCTCAATACATATCCAATAAGGAATAATTGAACGACAGCGCGAATTCCCGCAATAAAAATGTCGTTTCCTAATCCCAATTTCTCTTTGTAATCAATCAACAAGGCAACTATCAAGAGGACAGAGGATAAAAGCAAAGAAAGATTACTGATTTCCAAATTGTTTGTCATTTCGATTCCTCCATTTTTCCACCTTTGATAGTAATCAGACGAGAAGCTTGGTCGATTTCTTCCTGGTTGTGAGTGACGGCCAACACCGTAGTTTGTTGGTCTTTCATCATGTCTCGGACTAAATCAAGGACAATCGCTCTGTTTTCTTGGTCCAATGAACTGGTAACTTCATCCAGGAGCAACACTTTCGGTTGATACATCAAATTTCGGACCAATGCAACCCGTTGTTTTTCCCCTCCTGATAGTTCCTTGACCTCTTTCGATAAGTAAGTTTCAGGTATTTGAACTCGTTCTAACAATTTTTTTGCACGTTCCCGATCAAATCCTTCTTCTCTTATGCGGGCAGGAAAAGACAAGTTCTCTTGAACTGTCTCATCGAATAGAGAAGCGTTTTGAAAGAAATAAGAGACTTCTTTTCTATACTCCACAGGATCGATTTTTTGCAGATCCGTACCTCGATAATAAATTTTTCCGGAAGTTGGGGAAAGCAGCGTACCAATTAATTTCAAAAGGGTACTTTTTCCACTTCCAGAAGGACCAGAAAAAACAATCACTTCCCCTTTGTTTACTGTAAAAGAGATATCTTGAAGGATTTGGTTTCCGTTTGCCTGAAAACCAACCTTCTCTAATTGAAACAATGAATCACTCATACCACATCTCTCCTTTATAAAAAAGCCCTGCACCAGTGGACCATCCATACGGGTGCAGGGCTTTTGTTTCATCCTAGTGTACCTCAGTGTTCGTTTGGATCGTTTTTGGCGTCTTCATGAGTAGGGTGAACCGTTCCTTCAAGGTGATCTGGACCAGCATAAATGGTATACAGTCTGAGCGGCTTATCACCGGTGTTTTCGATGTTGTGCCACATGTCCGCCGGAACAAATACGGCGTCATCATCCATCACTTTTTGTTGAACATGTAAGTTATCTTTAGAAGGCCCCATTTTACACACGCCTTCTCCTTCTTCAATACGGATAAATTGGTCAATGCCTTCGTGCACTTCCAAACCGATGTCATCGCCCGGTTGAATGGACATTACGGTGACTTGCAGTTTACTGCCTGTCCAAATGGTCGTCCGGTAATTATCATTTCCTGTGGTGGCGTCTTCAATATTAATGATATACGGCTTCTTCCCATGATCCTTGTAGTCTATTTCCATCTTCCATTCCTCCTAGTCTTTTTACTAAAACAATGATACCTACTTCTTATTTATAATAATTCTAATTAATGGTACCACATCTAAAATTCTATGCAAAAAATTGGCTTTTTGGAGAGCGATTCTAAACAAAGACCATATAACGCGCAATTACAATTGGTACCCCTTAATCCTCAGCACATAAAGGAAAAAATATGGAATCAAAAAATAACCGATATGTACTCTGGTTATGACTTGAATCAGGGAGAATTTCAGAGACGACACATCATACTTTTTTAGTTTGCACTTGTAAACTAACTAGCGTATATTAAGTTTATGCTCACTATCAAGCGTTGTCAATCCTTTAGAATCTTATCAATTTCGAAAGAAAGTAGCAAGGTTATTGATTGTGACTGTAAAAGTGGGGTGTTCCTATAAGCACATTAAACTATCTTCTCTAATTTATCATGCTATTTAAATTCTGTTTTTTCATGAGAATTTTTGTCCAAAACTTGTTAAAATGATTTTAAAAAATACTTACATACACAATCCCCAAAAAACACTAATGTCATTTCAGTCAAAAAAGATACCGCAGAAAATTTCCACCTGAGATTCGATACGATATTACTCTCTTGACAGCCAGCTTAATTCCTTAGTTGAATAGATTATTAAAGTGCACAAAAAAACAATGCGGCGTTTGTTATATTTTCTGGTATAAGCGACGGTGCTATAAACTTTTTTGCAGATTAAAAATCATATGAATTTAACTCCAGTAATAAGAGTTTAAGTGCCAATGCATGTTTGATTTCTTCGTTGCGTTGGTAAATCAAGAACAAAGTCGGGGTTTGGACGCGTCCAACGCTAAACACGCCTCTCATGCCGTTTTTCTGCATATAAAGCGTGTAAAGACGGGTGAGATTGATTCCTACCAGCCAATCAGCGATTTGTCGGGTTTCTGCTTCTTTGTAAGTGGAATAAAACGCCTGTCCGTCCTTCAGATTTTGAAATCCTTTTTTGATTTCGCTAGTTTCAAGCGAGTTGATCCATAAACGTTTAATGGTTTTCCGGCTATTTCCCGAAAGGTTGATAATCAAGCGGGCGATTGCTTCACCTTCTCGGTCGCTGTCGGTCGCAATCACGATTGTTTCCGCTTCATCTAAATGCTTTTTGACGATCTTGTATATATTGATGTAAGAATAGACACTGTTACGATAAAATACTTTGTAAAAATATACCCTACTTCCCCGATACTCATAACCATTCCTTCTCTTCTAGTACATTTGGTGTTCATTTTGATGATGCTCTTCTACTTCGGCTCATGTTTAGCAGCTTATTGATTTTTGCTTTATTGCTTCAGCCAACCTTTATTTACGGCATCATCTATAAGTTTTCTAACATAGTCCCAAACTTCTGGCATAATTTCTTTGATGACCTCGTTTCGTTTTAATTCGCGTTCAACATCAATGTTATTTTCTAACCAGGTATTCCCGTCACAGTAGTATATCTGCAAGACAGGCTGTAACCTATCGATTGCCGCTGCATATTTTGCTTCTACGGTTGCCATCTCCTCAAACTCTTCCCACAAATCCATAAATTCATCATATTGTTCTCTCGGTAATGTAGAAAATAAACTTGTAGCTGCTTCCCGTTCTCGCTGTACTTTATCCAGGTACCCAGCTTCATCATAACAATAGGTATCACCTGCTTCGATTTCTACCATATCATGAATAATTAACATTTTGAGTACTCGCAACAAATCCACTTGCCCTTCGGTTGCGACATGTTCTGCAAGCAATAGTGCACATAATGTCAAATGCCAGGTGTGCTCTGCATCATTTTCCCGTTGGTTTCTATCATAGATCAGTGTCGATTGTCTAAGGATGGCTTTAAGCTTGTCAGCTTCGACAATAAACTGGATCCTCTTTTCTATTGCATTCATCTGTGACCTCCAATTATTTGTTGAATGAATTTATATCAAAGGTACAGCTTTTTTCCACAATGCCTCCAAAGTTGCATAAAAAAACTGCAGCCTTTTCTTTTGGTAAAACAATTACTCCTGCACAAACCTTAATGAAAGGCTCCTTTCAAACTTCCTATAACACTTTTTCCTCACGAATGATCTTTGTTGTTACTTCAACTACTCCACGGAAAAATGCAATGAATGGGGCGTAGGCGCGATCAATGTCAGCCCACATCTTTCTTTAAAATAGGTTTTGCTATCTTGTTTCGCCACTTGCAAAATTTCTGCCTCAGCAAAAGGGACCACATTGTCACTCCCCCGCAATTCACTGCATTCCAAAATAATCAAAATCTCTGCTTCTAATGTATTGATTCTCGCATACTGTTCAAAAAAGTTTTCGTGATTGATTTCTTGGATCGCTCGTTTGATTTCGAAGCAATTGGCAAGAATCTTTTCTTTGAGTTCTGGAAACTCTTCCTTGAAAAAAAGCCGCTCCGTTTCTTCCATGTAGAAGTTTAAATATTCTTCCATTGAATGGATCTTAAATGCTGACTCCATCTTTAGTCCTCCTGTTCTATTGATTGGTGAATCTTATGTAAAATCCTGTTTATGTGTTTATCGTTGGAACGAATACGTCGATGCGTACTCTATGGAAATATTGAAAGGAAATCGACCTTTAGGCTGAAATCACTAGCATTACGTTAAATAGAGGATTCGAACACTCTTTCTTACCTTCGCTTTTTCGTAAAACGTTTCTGTTGACCGAGATCTTTATGCCTGCATTATTACATGTTTTTTAGGAAAGGAGACGCCAATCATTTGTTTGTTAGAAGCAAATAAAGTCCTGTTAGATACCTTCGGGTTGGATCGTATCAATTTTAGTTTCATAAAAGTAAACAAGCCCAATAGCCGATTGAGCGATTGACAAACTACATAGGAAATCTGAGAAACGCTGTGCAAAACTTTTCGCTTCCTACTAAAAAAAGGGAGGATTCTCTGGTTTTGAGAATCCTCCTTTTTTTCATACTGTGAAATCCACAGTTTTACGTATGTTTTTGACTAAACTCATTCTGGAACTTTTCAACTGCTTCAATCAGTTCAAGCCAGCGATCCCCCGTTGGAAAACTATTCCATTTAAAAAATTGGACGTTGGGATTTTGGTCAATAAAAGCTTGCCGATTGACGGGATAATCTGTCACGACAAAATCGGGATTTTCGGAAACAAATGAAAGTGTGTACCCAAACCAGCGCTTCAATCATTCCTTTTGTCTGATTTCTTGGATTTTTCCGAATTTTGATTCGTGAAAAATACGAACCGTAGAACGATCAATTTTCGCTACCAGAGAAAGAAGTATACTATATTGAAAAAGCAAGCGATTGTTCGCTTCATACATGGTTGAAAAAATTGGTGATTGTTGCGCTAACGATTCGTACATCTCCTGAACAAACGGAAAAATCTTAGGAAAGACACGGCGATAATCTTTGTCCGTGGTGCTTTTTCCAAAGGCATCGATCTTATTTTTCGATGCAAAAAGAAGCGAAACCGAATGAATATTCAAGGCATTGACCAACAGATAATCAATATTGCTTTCAGAAACGAGAAAAACTTTCTGAGCGTTTTCCGCAAATAGCCTTGCTGCAGCGATTGCTCGTGGAGAAAAATGATCCCCAATTGTTAACTGACTAGGAATCTCTTCAGGTAAGTACGTCGTCATGACAGAAAACATATAATACAAGAAGAGAAATTCTGTTTCTGGAAGCCCATTTAGAATCAAATTGTCTCTTAGCAATGGCTTGATCAGCTCTTCTTTAAATTCTTCAAAGGAAATCGTCAGATGCCTCATCTCCCTCATCTCTTGAGGAATCTCTTTTACAGGAAAGCCTCTTTTAAAACGATAAATACTTAACGCCAACAATTGAACAAATTTCTCCTGATCAATCCCGCGATAAAAACTGGGATAACTTGTCAACTTTTTCTTCAATGTACTGACACTTTGTTTCGTCAATCCACTATAACGCACGTTCGTTGCATCATAGATCTGCCAATACATGATGTGGAAAAAATGCCGAATGCGGTATTCTTCGCCCACAAAAAGCGGTTTTCTTTTTAGGTTCAATCGAATGTGATAATTTTCAAGAATCGTTTCTACTTCCTTTAGTTTTCTTTGAACCGTGCGATTGCTGACATAATGTTGTTGGGCGGTTTCTTCCAGCGACACATACTTATCACTAAAGAGTCTGTCTAAAATTTGAAATGGCATGCTTTCTTCTAGCATGACCGAATAAAGCTTAGACAAAAGAAAATTCGGCGCAAAATAAAGCGTCATCTCTCTACCTTCATGCAACGCAATCTCAAAATAAGGATACGCCGTTTGCAAATCGAGTGCTCGCTCAAAAACTAAGACGATTCGTCGTTTTGATAAGTTTGTCTTTTCAGCAAGAACATTTAGTTTTTCACGCTCCACAGCCTGCTCAAAAAAATGCGCAAACAATTCATAAACATCTTGGTCTAATTTAGTTAAAAGAAATTTATACATAATAATACCTCTTAACTTTATTTTTAAGGTAATTATACTCCTTTCACGATCTATTTTCATTCAGTGTGTATTCATTGACTACTTATTTCATTTTATAAGAAGCTGTCTCTGAAACTATCACCTTCTGAATCATTTAGGATAAGCAAAATCATGGCTACAACTACTTAGAACTACGAGTTACTACGTCTGGAGAACATTGCTCTTTCTAACAGCTAGTTTAAGACGACAAAACAGTCCAAAGCGCTATTTATCAAAAAATTATTTTATAATAATAAAAGTAAAAAACCGTATATTTTGCTACGATAGTAAGAGAGTCGGTTTTTAGGAGTATTTACAATCGAAGAGTTAGGTAGCCTTTGAGCATTTCAACAATTCCAAAAGCTTTTACTTTCTATCAATTACGCTTATATAAAGTTGAAAATTAGTACAGTTATTTTTAAAGTATCTTCGCCATAATCAAGCTAACTTCTTACATTAATTAAAAAGAATGGGGGGACAGGTGTTCATGCTTCGCTGAATGAACTGAAATCAATGAAAATATCAAAAAAAATAGTATGGTCAAGTGTTGCTAGTATTCTCGTTCCAATTTTAATAAGTCTCGCTGTCTTTGTCTCCCCTAGTAATAAACCTGGGATCGTTGTCTCAAATGACTTTGGAAAGATCACAGTTCCGTTGCGAATAAGTAGAATCTATTTAACTCAAACAAACACTGTCTTCTATCAGCCTGAAATACGCTCAGCCAAAACAGTTCTGGAGGAGGCGAATTTATTAGGAGAAAGCACACTTTCGATAAAAATCGGTGAGGAAGAAAAAGAAATTGTTTCTTATATTGATGCCAATGTTAAGAACTTCTCTCTAGAACTAAACGTGGAAGACTATGACAAAACAACAGGAAAATTAGTCTTGACTATTGCCTATCGTGATGGCTTGAATGATGAATTCAAGAACGTAACATTCGAAAGATAACTGATAAAAACCTATATTCTCGCTCATATTTAAATAGGGTTAAACAAAGAGTATCCAGAAAACAATCAATTCTGGATACTCTTTCCTCTCTATTGAAAAGCTTTTAATTTTCAGTTTTTCTTTTTCGTCTCAAAATTACTACGAAAGAAAACAGAACAGTGATGACTCCCAAAAAGCCCATGATTCGTTGACCTGTAAGTTGTTCTCCTGTTGCAGGCAACTTATTTTTTGATTTGGTTTGTGTGTTTGTTTGCTTGCTGTTATTTCCTGAGCTATTCCCGTTCTCTTCGTCCGGCGTCTTGTTTTCTGATTCTGGTGTATCTTTTCCTGAATCTTCTCCCGGTTCATTCTCTTTATCAGCACTGTAAACATAAATAACTTCTTGGACGGCATCACTGAAGGTACCTTTTGCATTTTTAGGCGTCTTTGAAACCCGCCAGCCAGATATTTCTTTGGCGTTGCTTTCATAAGACAAGCCAACTTTTCCATTAAGGATCGTTGGTTCAGCTAATTGATTTCCTTCCATGTCTTCATATCTTACGATAACCAGTGCTGCATCACTACGTTCATAAACATAGGTAACTTCTTGCGCATTTTCACTATAAGTCCCATTAGCGTTAGTTGGCATTTGGGAAACGTACCAGCCTGGGATGGCTTTAGCTTTACTTGTATAAGGTAAATCTATTTTGCCACTCAATACCGTCGGTGCAGATAGTTGATTCCCTTCTGTATCTTCATACTTGACCGTCACTGGCGCTGCATCACTACGTTCATAGACATAAATGACTTCTTGTGCCGTTTCGCTAAATGTACCTGTAGCATTGCTTGGCGTTTGAGCTACAAACCAGCCTGGGATCGCTTTGGCTTCACTTTCATATGGCAACCCTATTTTGCCATTCATTACGGTTGGTGCTGCCAATTCATTGCCTTCTGTATCTTCATACTTCACAGTAACTGGCGCTGCATCACTACGCTCATAGACATAAACGACTTCTTGTACCGTTTCGCTGTAAGTCCCGTTAGCGTTAGTTGGTGTTTGAGAAACGTACCAGCCATTGATTGCTTTAGCTTCACTTGTATATGGCAGACCTATTTTGCCACTTAATACCGTCGGTGCAGATAGTTGATTTCCTTCTGTATCTTCATACTTCACAGTAACTGGCGCTGCATCGCTACGTTCATAGACATAAATTACTTCTTGTGCCGTTTCGCTAAATGTACCTGTAGCATTGCTTGGCGTTTGAGCTACAAACCAGCCTGAGATCGCTTTGGCTTCACTTTCATATGGCAACCCTATTTTGCCACTCAATACTGTCGGGGCGGATAGTTGATTCCCCTCTGTATCTTCATACTTCACAGTAACTGGCGCTGCATCGCTACGTTCATAGACATAAATTACTTCTTGAGCACTTTCACTGTAAGTCCCATTGGCGTTTTCTGGCATTTGGGATACGTACCAGCCTGGGATTGCTTTGGCTTCACTTTCATATGGCAAACCTATTTTGCCATTCATTACGGTTGGTGCTGCCAATTCATTGCCTTCTGTATCTTCATACTTCACGGTAACTGGCGCTGCATTGCTACGTTCATAGACATAAATTACTTCTTGCTCATTTTCACTGTAAGTGCCGTTGGCGTTAGTTGGTGTTTGAGAAACGTACCACCCATTGATTGCTTTGGCTTCACTTTCATATGGCAAACCTACTTTGCCGTTCAATATTGTCGGTGCAGATAGTTGATTCCCTTCTTTATCTTCATACTTGACCGTCACTGGTGCCGCATTACTACGCTCATAGACATAAACCACTTCTTGTTCCGTTTCGCTGTAAGTCCCGTTGGCATTAGTTGGCATTTGGGATACGTACCAGCCGTTGATTGCTTTGGCTTCACTTGTATAGGGTAACCCTACTTTCCCACTTAATACTGTCGGTGCAGATAGTTGATTCCCTTCTTTATCTTCATACTTAACCGTAACTGGCGCTGCATCACTACGTTCATAGACATAAACGACTTCTTGAGCTGTTTCACTATAGGTCCCATTAGCATTGCTTGGCGTTTGAGCTACAAACCAGCCTGGGATCGTTTTGGCTTCGCTTGTATAGGGCAGACCTATTTTGCCATTCATTACGGTTGGTGCTGCCAATTCATTGCCTTCTGTATCTTCATACTTCACGGTAACTGGCGCTGCATCACTACGTTCATAGACATAAACGACTTCTTGCGCGACATCACTGAAGGTCCCTATCCTATCCCCTTGGATCTCTTTCAGTGTATAGCCTGAGATATCCTTTTCTTCCGTAGTAAAGGGGTCGCCTACATACCCTGATAAAGTGACATTTGGTGCAAGCGTCTGTCCGTTTTCGTCAAGATACTTGACCGTAACATCTTCTGCAGTATTCACATACTTCACAGGTACTTGATAATTCACTAAATATTGAATGGTACCTGTACTAGCAGCTCTCTCGGTGGATAAACGATTAGGAACCAGAGAAGTGATTGACAAATAGTCAACATTGGCGGGAATATTTTTAAATTGAATCCCTTCTTCAGTCAGTTCAAACCCATCATTTTCATATAAGGGAAAGATATAGCCATTTTTATCTATCCCCCGAATCGAATAAGAATACTTTTTGTTGGACAAAGAAGAGAGCAACGCATTTCCTTGGGTATCAACCATCATACGGTCTTTATAAAGAACATCAGATTGGCCATCTTTTACTAGCATTGGCTCTAATAGTATTTTCTCCTGAGTCATAATAGATAGTTGGGAATTTTGATGGTGTTCTGGAGATAGCTCTAACTTAGAAAAATCCGTCATGCTACTTGCATAGACCGTCAGATAATCTGTTACCCATCCACTAAGATATTGACCAACCCCAATTAATTCTTGGGCTGTCAAATAGGCATCATAATTTCCTATGTGGATATTTGAAAAAGATCCTTTTGGAAGAACGTGTGCTAGTACATTAGGACGGGTAAACAATGTTGCATTTTCCGCCATAGTGATTTGGGGAACATTCGTAGCAATAATAGACGTCGTGTATAACGCTTGCAAGTTGCTAGCGTATTCTAAACCAGTAAAATCGACTACTGTGTCTTTGACTAAAGAAGAAAAATCTAACTGTTTTAGATTCACCATATCTTCTTGAGTGATCGTATCAACTGTTTTGTTTAGCCCTTTCGCTACCTCATTTTGCAAATTCTTATCCGGCATCCAAGCGTCTAATGAAACGCTTCGATTAGAGAATGCCTCTTTCATTTCCGCTGATGATTCAGTTGCCGAGCTAGCTGTGTCTTTACTTGAATCAGGGAGGTTTTTTTCTGTACTTTCCGTCGAGCCACTTTTCTCATCATCATTAACCACTTCTTGCGATTCTGAGTTACTTGTGGTGTCACCGTTGATTTCTTCTTTTATACGAGAAGAATCGACTGTTTCAGTAGTCTCCTCCACTTTTTCTAATGTTCCTAATGTCGTGATTTCTTTGTTTGATGGAATGGTTTCCTGTTCCTCAGCCATAACTTGTGCCAAAGGTGCCAACACAGGCTGACTTAACAAGATCGCCAATGACAAATAGCCCCAAAATTTCCTTTTCATAACATTCTCCTTTTATATTCGTTTAAATACGATACGCTTTCCTATCTTTCACCTATCGACAAACTTCCCCTTCTGATGATGGTGACGACTTGTTAATTACAATCTTTAGACACAGGATACCCCTGTTCATTTTGATAGTATTACATGGTTCATCATTCTGAACACGTCAACATTTGTATCAGAAATGACCAAACTTGTCAGGTTTTAACAAACAGGTTATTCAAGCAAACAGATCGCTCACTTCACCTGCTCCTTCATGCTCCAAGCTTGGCCTCAGTTAGCGTTATAATCACTGATTTAAATTGTTTTTTTTAATTTACACACAAAAAAAGAGACACATAACATGCATCTCTTTGGGCGGCCCATTGTAAGTTCAGCCTATTATTGATTTTTTACTAGTTATCCCGATACTCGATCGTCAATCCTTTTAAAAAGTTGCGGGCATATTTGTCTAAACATGGTTTGTAATTGCGATGGCCTTCTTTTCGTAAAATGGCGCCTAATTCACCTTTTGAAACTTTAACTCCCGCTTGCTCGAAAATGTCCAGCATGTCATCTGTTGTTAGGGAAAGGGCGATTTTTATTTTCTTCAGCATCAAATTATTTACATTGCCATTGTTCAACTCTAGGACAGGTTCTGCAGCATCTGGCTTTGTTCCTCGTTGCGAGCGAATCAAACCATTTAAGAAACGCTCAAAGGCTTCATTGGTACACTCAATCTCGTAGGTCTCAGGATCTTTTTTCTTCAATAATTGTCTTACTTCTTCTTTTGTGAAAGAAGCGCCGCCAAGTTCAAAAATTTTCACCATGTCGGTATCCTTGATATCCAAAGCATAGCGTAAACGCGTCAAGCGATCATTGTGATTCATTCTATACACCATCCATTTCTTAGGTTGATTATAACAAATAAACCTAGACGAGTAATCCCGTTTTCGCTTTTTTACTCTAAGAACCCATTTGTTTTCGTTCAAATGTATATCGCTTCTCTCATTCTACTTCCTCCGCTATACTTGATTTAGGGAGTAAATTTATTCTAACAAAACAATAAACGAAAAAAAGCATCTGTTCCGATGATGTTTTGGATTGCTTTATTGTTTTTATTTTGTACACAAAAAGGAGAGGAAAGAAATGAAGAAATACGGGAAATTTTTGGTAATGATTGGGGTATCGACGGTGATTATGTTTTGTATGATGTATTTCAATGTCTACGCCCTCGATCATATCTTTTTCAGCCAAACCCGCCTATTTATGGCACTAATGATGGGCGCGATGATGGCGATCATCATGCTGTTATTTATGTGGAAGATGTATGACAACAAGAAAATGAATATCGGAATTTTAGTTGTCAGTGTTGTACTCTTTTTTGGTTCACTGTTTATGGTCAGAAGCCAAACCGCCGTGGGAGATACAGCCTGGATGAAAGCCATGATTCCCCATCATTCGATTGCGATTCTAACCAGTAAAAATGCCGATTTGTCTGATCCAAGAGTAAAAGAACTTGCAGAAAAAATCATTGACGCACAGGAAAAAGAAATCAAAGAAATGAAAGAATTGATCGAAGAGTTGGAAAACAAATAGCCAGTTTGTGTGCTCACTCAAAGTACCAGCAGATCAACTTTATCGCCACGGTTGCGAAGCCCTTCAAACAATGGCTGAAGGGCTTCTTTTTTTATCGTCAGTTGCTTTCTTTCTACTGAAAACCCCTGACCGTTATTGCATCCGTTCTTGTTTGACTTTCTTATCCACAACATGACGCTTGGCAAGCTCTTGGCGAATAGCCGCTAAATCAATCCCCATTTCTGCCATTAAAACCAATGTATGATACGCCAAATCAGCAATCTCATAAACGGTTTCTTGGCGGTCTTCCTTCATCGCCCCAATCACGACCTCGGTTGCTTCCTCGCCGATTTTTTTTAAGATTTTCTCACTGCCTTTTTCAAACAAGTAGCTGGTATAGCTGCCTTCTTGCGGCGTATCTTTACGACCTTTTATCAGCTCATACAACGCATCGATGGTCGGAGAGGATTCTGTACCATAAAGCACCTCTGTAAAGCAGCTTTCTGTGCCTGTATGGCAAGCAGGTCCGTCTTTTTTTACTTTGGCGACTAAAGCATCTTGATCGCAATCTGCGGTCAATGATACTAAATGCTGGTAATTGCCGCTGGTTTCTCCTTTGCGCCACAATTCTTGGCGACTGCGGGAATAAAAGGTCATCAATCGGTCTTTCAAGGTCAAGGTCAAACTTTCTTGGTTCATATAAGCCAAGGTCAAAACTTCATTCGTTTCCACATCCTGCACGATCACTGGAACCAATCCTTGTTCATCAAATCGTACTTGCACCATGTTATCCACTCCTTCTATTGCCTATCAAAACGCCAACGCTATACGATTCGTACGGGAATATCGACGGCCTGTAATTGTTTTTTCAGTTCTGGGATTTTTACCTCGCCATAGTGAAAAATCGAGGCCGCCAACCCTGCTTCAATATTTGGCAATTGAAACAGCTCGATAAAATCGGCACTTTTGCCAGCACCACCCGATGCGACGATCGGTAATTTGGTGATTTCGCTGACAGCTTTCAGCAAGTCTAAATCAAACCCCTGCTTCACGCCATCGGTATCCATGCTGTTGATGACTAGTTCACCAGCACCTAACTGCTCAGCTTGGCGAATCCACGCCAATGCTTCTAAGCCTGTATCTTCCCGTCCGCCTTTGGCAAACACATGCCAGTTCTCACCGACACGGCGAACATCAACGGATAAAACAACGCACTGGCTGCCATAGCGTTTCGCGCCTTCTGCAATCAACTCTGGTCTGCGAAGTGCCCCCGAATTGACGCTGACTTTGTCGGCGCCACAGTTTAAGACTCGTTCAAAATCTGCTACTTGATTGATGCCACCGCCCACCGTCAAAGGAATAAACACTTCTGACGCCACGCGCTGCAAAATGTCCGTGAATAAGCCGCGTTCTTCTGCAGAAGCAGTAATGTCATAAAAAACCAGCTCATCGGCGCCTTGTTCATTGTAAAAGCGCGCCAAAGTCACTGGATCATTGACATCTTTTAAGCCAGCAAAATTGACCCCTTTCACGACTCGCCCATCTCGCACATCAAGGCAAGGAATGATTCGTTTGGCGATCATGCTTCTGCCTCCCCTGCTGCTAAGACATCCGCCAATTGGAGACTGCCGTTATATAAGGATTTCCCAACGATCACGCCAGAGATGCCCAACTGTTTTAATCCTTTAATATCTGCCAATGAAGCCACGCCGCCAGAAGCCACGATGTCGCAATCCAATTGATTGAGTTTTTCGTATAGCGGCAGATTGATGCCTTCTCCTGTACCGTCACGTGAGATTTCGGTAAAGATGATCGTTTGCGCGCCCCATTCCACCAATTGTTGGCAAAAAGTAAACGCGTCTGTTGCCGTTTTCTCGAGCCAGCCTTCCACGGCCACTTTTTCTTCCTTGGCATCGACCCCAATCGCGATCTTATTGCCGTATTTCTTAAGCATCGCTTTTGTGAATGCTGGGTCTTTCTGGGCAATCGTGCCGAGGATCACCCGATGAACGCCTGCTGCCAAACAATGCTGGATCGTTTCTTCCTCACGAATCCCGCCGCCAACTTCGACAAACAGATTGGTTTGCTGGACGATTTTTTTTGCGACATCAAAGTAATGGAGTTTGCCAGCTTTGGCACCATCTAAGTCGACGAGGTGCAGATAGTTGGCACCTTCTTCTTCAAATGAACGAGCAAATGCCACTGGATCATCCCCAAACACTTCTTTTTGCTCATAGTCTCCTTGGTACAAACGGACCACTTTTTGATCTAACAGATCAATTGTTGGAAAAATTTTCATAGCGGCACCTCCGTAAATGCTTTTAAAATCTTCAACCCGACAGCCCCACTTTTTTCTGGGTGGAACTGAGTACCGAAGACATTGTCTTTTTGCACGATACCGGGAATTGCTAGACCATAGTCACTGTCTGCTATGACATACTCTTGGCAATCAGTAGCAAAATAACTGTGGACATAGTAGACAAAGTCTTGTTCCCCTAGCCCGCTGACTAGAGGACTTTCCTTTCTGACAGTCAGCCGATTCCAACCAATCTGCGGCACTTTCAGATTCAGTTTGGCTTCTTCAAAGGCGCTTTGCATGGAAACGATCCGTCCTGGAATCAAACCGAGCCCCGCATGTGTGCCAAACTCCTCACTACTATCAAACAACAGCTGCATCCCTAAACAAATGCCTAAAAAGGGTTTGCCAGCTGCTGCCAATTCTTGGATCGGTTCGATCAGCGACAACTCTGCCAACTTTTGGCGGGCATCGCCAAAAGCGCCTACGCCAGGTAAAAGAATGCGGTCGGCAGCTTTTAATTCTGCTAGTGAACGCGTGATTTGGCAGTCAACACCCAAATAATCCAGCGAACGAGACAAGCTGAACAAATTGCCGACCCCATAGTCGATGATTGCTAACATAATACGCCCCTTTCCTTATCTCATCCATCTGTGTGGAAGATACGTAATCATTTTTCCCTCATGAATCACTGGATCGTCCCTTTGGTTGAAGGGATCTCATCTGGGGCTGCTTGATTGATCGCTACTGCTTCACCTAAGGCACGCCCAAAGCCTTTAAAACAAGCTTCCACAATGTGGTGGCTGTTTTTCCCAGCGATTTGATGGAGATGGATCGTAGCACCTAATTCACGGGCAAAAGCAATGAAAAATTCTTCAACCAATTCTGTATCAAACTGCTGCCCGATTTTTTCGCTCGGTATCGCCAACTCTACGACTGCCATGCCACGACCGCTAATATCGATCGCTGTCATGACTAAGGCTTCGTCCATCGGCAGCAGCATACTGCCATAGCGTTTGATGCCTCGTCGCTCCCCAAGACTTTCTGAAAACGCTCGGCCAATGGCGATGGCTACGTCTTCTGTTGTGTGATGGGCATCTACTTCTGTATCACCATCACAGACCAACGTCAAATCAAAGCGACCGTGGCGGACAAATAATTCCAGCATGTGGTCTAAAAACCCCACACCAGTCTTGATTGATTGCTGACCAGTACCATCGATCGTCAACTGCAGGTGGATCTTGGTTTCAGTCGTATTGCGGGTAACTTCTGCTTTTCTCATTCCTTCACCTCTTCTATGATCGTTGTTAACACCGTCATCAATCGTTCCATCTGGGCCCTCGTTCCTACCGTGATCCGTAAATACTCTTTGATGCGGGGCTGATTAAACCAGCGGACGAAGATTTTCTGCTCTTTCAGTGCCTGATACAACTCTTCACCAGCAATCGCAGGGTGCCTTGCAAACAAAAAATTTCCTTGGCTGTCGGTCTGCTCAAAGCCGAGTTTCGCTAGGGCTTGCTTGCTCCACTCACGCACGTGGATCGTTGCTTGGATCTTCTCATCGACATACGCTTGTTCTTGCAAAACGGCTGCACCAGCGGCTTGGGTCAAACTATTGACATTGTAAGGATTCAAGCTAAATTTCAACCGATTCAAGTCTTGGATCAGTCCTTCATTGGCAACCGCAAAGCCTAGGCGTGCCCCTGCCAGCTGCCGAGATTTCGAAAACGTCCCCACGACCAAGAGATTTGGGTATTGATCGATCAAAGAAACCATTGAAGAGCCGCCAAAATCGATATAGGCCTCATCGACAATCACTAAGCGATCGGGATGCCGTTTTAGAAAGGCACAAATTTCGCTTTGTTCTTGATAAACCCCAGTCGGCGCATTGGGATTGGCAAAAATAACGGTCCCTTTGAGCGAATCGTAGTCCGTTAACGCAATCGAGAAATCTTCTTGCAGCGGAACAACGGTGGCAGCGACTTGGTACAAGGCACCATACACTTGATAAAACCCATAGGTCACATCGGGAAAGGCGATGCCGTTTTCCGTGAAGCCTTGAAAGAGATAGGACAAGACTTCGTCACTGCCATTACCGAGAAACAGCTGGGCTGGTTTAACGCCAAGATAGGCAGCCAGAGGGGTTGTCACCACTTCAGCAGCAATATCCGAGTAACGATTCAGCTTGTGGGCGGCATCGGCAACCGCCGCTTGAACACTTGGCGCTGGCGGATAAGGACTTTCATTGGTGTTCAGTTTAATAACGGCTTGCTCGTCTACTTGTTCCCCTGGTGTATAAGGAGTCAGCTTGTGATACTTTTGATGTAAAAAGGTCATTTTTCTCCCTCTCTTCGTACATTGATCGAACGGGCATGGCCGATCAAGTCTTCGGTTTCTGCGAACAACGCTACGGCTGGACCAGCCGCCTTCATGGCTGCTTCTGGGTAATACAAGTAGCTGCTTTTCTTAATAAAATCATCCACTGATAACGGCGAGTAAAAACGGGCGGTCCCTTCTGTTGGTAGGGTATGATTTGGTCCAGCAAAATAATCTCCCAGCACTTCTGGTGTATGATGTCCTAAAAAAACACTACCCGCATTTTCTACTTGTCCCAACAAAGCAAAAGGATCTGCCACTGCTAATTCAAGGTGTTCTGGGGCGATTTGATTGGCAATGGTAAGTGCTTCAGTCAAATCATTGACCAGAATCAGCTTTCCGCTAGATTCAAGCGCTGCAGCAGCAATGTCTTTGCGGGGCAGTTGCTTCAGTTGCAAGTCAAGCTCGGCTTGGACTTGTTCAATCAAGGCTGCTTCTGTTGTGACTAAGATGGCTTGCGCTAAGGGATCATGCTCGGCTTGTGCCAAAAGATCCGCTGCCAGCCAGCGCGGATTTGCGCTGGCATCGGCGATGATCAGCACATCGCTGGGCCCTGCGATCATATCGATATCAACTTCGCCGTACACCATTTTTTTCGCTGTGGCGACATAAATATTTCCTGGTCCGACGATTTTGTCGACTTTGGGAATCGTTTCTGTCCCATAAGCCAATGCCGCTACGCCATGGGCACCACCGACTTTGTAGATTTCATCCACTCCAGCAACGGAAGCTGCCGCTAAGATAGCAGCTGGAACTTTTCCTTGGCTGTCCGTCGGTGTGATCATAACGATTTTTTTGACCCCGGCGATTTTTGCGGGCAGGACATCCATCAAAACCGTACTAGGATAAGCTGCTGTTCCGCCAGGAACGTAGACCCCGACTTTTGCTAGTGGCAAGACCCGCTGTCCCATCACAACGCCATTTTCCTTCGTCAAGACAAAGCCTTGCTGGACTTGCTTTTGATGAAATGCCAAAATGTTTTCCTTCGCCTGTTCCATCACCTCAAGCAGCTCAGGGGAGACGGCTTGGACAGCCGTTTCAACCTCCTCAAGACTGACGGTTAAGGAAGACAAGGTCACTTGATCGATTTCTTCAATTAATTGAAACAACGCCTGATCTCCTTGCTGCTGAACACGGGCAATGATTTGGGCGACAATGGTTGAAACATCCTTCGTTTCCGACTGTTTCCTTGCCACAATCGTTTCGATCGTATCTTTTTGGGTCGAAAAAATTCTCATAATTGCTCCCTCACCTTCTCAATCACTGTTTGAATGCGTTCTTGCTTGAAACGCCACGTGGCGTGGTTGATCACTAAACGCGCTGAAGACGGCGCGATGTCTTGGATCACTTCTAAATCATTTTCTTTTAGTGTCGTCCCCGTTTCGACGATGTCAACGATCACATCGGAGAGACCTAACAAAGGAGCCAATTCAATCGATCCATGCAGTTGGATCAATTCCACCGAGCGACCTAACCCTTGATAAAACTGGCGGGTGATCTGCGGATATTTTGTGGAGACCCGCAGCGGGCGGGAGAAATCTTCCTCGAAATCCGTACGCGCCGCTACTGCCAAACGGCAGACCCCCATATGCAAATCAAGAAATTCGATGACTTCTGCCTTGCTTTCCATTAAAATATCTTTGCCTACGACACCGATATCCGCCACTCCGTGCTCCACATAGATCGCCACATCGCTAGGCTTGACTAAGAAAAAGCGCAGCTTGTTTTCTTCATCACAAAAAATTAGTTGGCGATTGTCTTTGAAGACGCCTTGCGCAGCGACTCCAGCTTTCGTGAATAAATCGTAGACGGCATCCCCCATGCGGCCTTTAGGTAGCGCAATGTTCAAATAGCCTGAACTTTCGTTGTCAGTCGGCACCTTTTGCCCTACATGGTTGAGCTTCATACCAAACCCGATCGCCCCTTGCTCTTTGCCTTGCCGACTCATCAAGCGATCATAACGGCCGCCATATAAAATCGTCTCTCTTGCTTCTTCGATGAATCCTTGAAACAGCAAGCCACTGTAATAATCGGCATCATTTAAAATTGAAAAATCCAGCCTTATCCGAATGGAAGCTGACAGTTGTTCTTTTTGCAATGCTTGATACAGTTGTTTTAGTTCTGCTAAACCAGCTTGTGCTTGGGGATACTCTGCCAGCAGCTCTTTGGCCTTTTGATACTTGGTTTCAAAATCACCTGACAAACGTACCAGTTTCGCCAATTTTTCAGCTTCTGTTGCTGACAAGCCAGCTTTTTCAGTCAGTGCATCCATACCATGGGAACTCTTGTCCCGCAGGCAGTGCAGTACCTTTTGTCGATCCGCTTCGGGGAAGCGTTGGCAGATGCCATCCAAAATCCCCATATGAGACAGATCCAAGGTCCCTTTTCCCACCTGAGCCAAACTTTCCCAAGCCAGTTTTACAACCTCCAGTTGATCTTCCCATGTGATTTGGTCAATGAGCTCCAAACCGATTTGATCGATCTTTTGGTATTCCCCTGCTTGACGATCCTGTCGATAGACATCCTCCACATAATACACTCTGCGCGCTTCTCCAGAAGGTGTATTTTTGGCAATCGACAAGGTGACATCGGGTTTTAGCGCCATCGTCCTGCCATCCGTGCCTGTAAACGTGATGATGGAAGAACCACGCAAGAACTGATCATTTTGCTGATAGTTGCGATACTCTTCAAAATTGTTCGAGTGATAAGGTGAAAAATGATGCTGCGTATACAATTTTCTTAATTTCAGTTCGACTTGTTCGGCTGGTTTTAATACATTCCATAACTCTTCCACACATATCACTCCTATTTCATGCCACTGATTCGGCTTTCTCACTGTTAAAGGCTCGCTTTATCATCGATTCACCATCAGTTTTTCTAATAATACTAATGGTTTTGCCATAAATAAGCAATGGTATTTTTCGAAATATTCTGGAATTTTTAGTCGATTTCAAGAGAACATAGCGATGTCGTTTCTTTGTTGACGATTATTCCATCGAATCTGGAAGTCAGTTTTCCTTTCTTAATGAAGTAACTTAGTACTTGTGCATCCGCCATCACTTAGTTGCTCAACCATAAAAAAGTCCGAAATATACGACCATCTTGTTTCAGAAACTCGTTATCGATTACTCTATCTTTTGTACCGTACAAAGAATTGGCGCAGATGAAGCGATGATATGAAAATCACCCAAAACGTTCATTGTTGTACTTATCGCTTATATTGCGCCACAAAAAGCAAACTGCAGAAGAATCAGAGAAAACAGCTAAATAGTACATGCTCTATAGCTTAATAAGGAGAGAAAAGTAAATGAACAAACTTATAGGAAAACAAATCTCATGGAACCACGCTTTGCTAGGAACAGTCCTCGCAGGTATCGGTTTGGTCGGTCTTTTGTATGCCCCTGCCATCGTCAGCATCTTCTCATTGTCGATTGCCAGCTATTGGGCATTACGGCTAGTTTACGGTAAAGAAGAAGTCAAGCAGCTCTTTGGAAAACCCATCGCGCCAGTGAAGACGATCAGCAAGTATTTTCTTTTAAACATCCTGATCAGCTTTCTCGTTTCTCTCGTTTTGCAATACGGACTAAAGTGGGATCTTCACGGAAACCCTGTGAACGAAGGCTTTCAGTGGTTGACTCTGCTAGTTATTCCAATCATGTTACTTGGAGAAGAACTCTTTTCCATCTTCTTTTTAGCGATTTTTTCTAGTAAATGTACCTTGCCAGTTGCCAGCATCCTTTCCGCGATCATCTTTGGCTTGGTTCATTACAGCACTTATGACAACGGCAATGTTTTCCATACCTTGGTCCATATTCTTTTCATTCAAGGGGTGGCGCGCTTGCTATTTAACCAAGCTGCCATCAAGAGCAACTCGATCCTGACTAGTTGGGGCACACATGTCTTGTTCGACCTGTTTGCTATTTTAGTGGCTTATCTGACTGCTTGAGAAAAACGAAAAAGACTGATTCAATTGAAATCAGTCTTTTTTGATACAACAACTAGTTACCTGAGTATTCCTCCCTGAAAGGAAGCATTGATCGCTTTTGTGCCTTTCACGAGGTTGGGTGTTTGTTCTATTCGCTGTGTTTCATAAGAAAATGTTCTTACTTTTTAAAGGGATCCTCTTTTACTTTCTCACAAATTTCTGCTTCACTGTACACCTTCATCAGCCGCTTGACTTCGCCTTCGATATTAAAACGCAGGGCTTCTGTCGCCTTCAGGTTTTTCAATGCTTGTTCAAGATAACAAAGAAAAGTCGTTTCCTTCATTTAACTCAGCCTCCATGTCAATCGTTAGTTTTACAGGTCACTTTAACAACGTCTCTCAACTCCTGATCAATCTCTCTAGAAAGCAAAAGGATTGTGCAGACATCTGCTTCTTAGTGGTTACACCAGACCGTGCTTTTGGAGTGCTTGCGCAATCCCGCCGTCTTCTGGTCGAGCCGTCACCTCGTCAGCTACTGCCAATAGCTGTTCACAGGCATTGCCCATCGCAATTCCTGTCGCAACGGCTTCAAACATTTCGACATCATTATGGCCGTCACCAAACGCCAAGGTATCTTTGTTATCGATCCCTAGATGATTCAAGAGAAAATCGATGGCTGTTTTCTTGTGGATATTCTTGATGCCGATCTCGCCACTGTCCTTGCCAAAAACAGGTACCGTACTGCGAATCATTTGGAATTGTTCGTGGTATTGGTCATGAACCTGTTCATAAGGAATGGAATGATTGATGAAGGAAACTTTGTTCACGTCATCGTAATCGATTTTCGCTTCGTCCTCGATCAATAAATCAAGGAACCACTGAATAGTTTGAACACGTTGTTTTCCTGCTTCACTTTCAACAGGCTCACCTGCTAAGACGATCTCAATCAACCGATTTCGTAAATTGGTACTTGCAAATAATCCTTGATTCGATTCCAAGTAATACTCGATTTGGTTTGCTTTTAAGAAATCGATCAGTCTTAATAAGGCTTCCTTTTCAAAAACTTTGTGAAAAATCACCTCATCGTGCACCTCGCAATAACCGCCGCCGGCACCAATCATTCCACTTAAAGGCAGTGCCAGTACATCTTCTGTGATTTCGGCTTTTGAACGACCCGTACACAAGAAAAATTCATGCCCCTTCTTATGTGCCGCTGTGATCGCTTGGCGAGCACTTTCCGGTACGTTTCCCGCATCATCGCACAATGTTCCATCTACATCTAAAAAGACAATTTTCTTCGTCATTTCATTCCCTCTTTCCTAACCCAATAAATAAAGCGCTCACATGAACATATTTGCTGAATCCAAGATGTCACCATCAGCCGCTTGCTATTAGTATAACAAATCACAAGATAACCTCGCTAGACTATTTTACTGACTCATACATAAACACGCTCTCCTTTTTTCTCGATGCCCTTTATCTTTGATGATCGTCAAATGGCTTTCATTTGATCACTTTTAAGGTGACTTATCCTTTGCGTAGCTTACTCTTCACTTAAATAAATCAACCCCCATTTAGGTAGTTGGTTAGTTGCATGACCCGTAAGCTCGCGATAATAGTACCGTTTGTCATGCTTGATCATACTGATAATTTCCTCTTCCTTCATCCCCAGCTCTTGACATAGGTCAGTTTTGGTATTGGTCACAAGTTCCAATAGAATTTGGATCTGTGCGTCCACAGCCAGAAGCGCTCGAAAGGTATCAAATAAGTTCTTTGTTCGATCATAGTAAATGTCATCGAAGCCAACACAAAGTTCCTGATAATAAGTAAAAAGTTTTGGATAGGCTGTCAGTACCCCAGCGCTTAACAATACTTCCTTTGAATAAGACAGATAATCCTTCGGGTCATTTATTTTTTCTGATAACACAGAATCACTCCTTTCCATCCATGGCTTTTCTTCAATGATAGCATTGATCCCTCATTTAATCGTAATGATTTCCTTCTTCGTTAATCGCCCCTACATCCCTTCACATAAAACAAAGGCTTTATCTTCTAGTATTTCAAATCACATGAAATCCTTGGGTGGCATCCCGTTCTGCGCTCACCTCCAATGCATGATCTAAGGAAATCAGTTACTCTCATTATAGTTTTTTGTTGCTCCAAGCTTATAATTCCTTTTTGCTCTAGCAGAGGAATAAGAGAGAAAAATCCAGCGTACCCGCATTGCTTTATCTAAGAAGAAAGATCAAAAGGAATTTATTTGCAATGATTTTCCGATGATTACACGATCAAACAAAAGAACGAATGGAAATGAATGCTTTTAACCAATGCTGTGGCGCCTTCATTCTCACGACAGCACAAAAAACCAATGATCGCTGGTTTCGATCATTGGTCAAAGTTCTCAAATTGCATGTTGTAAAAGCACGATCTGTCCTTTCTTTTTGGATCATGCCAAGATATAAGCGAGGCTAAAACGTCCTCTTACACTGTGAGCACAAAAAAGGATCATGCATATAGAAAATCTAAAATCTCACGTGGCGCGTCTACCAAAGCATCTGGGTTTTCTTCAGAAAGCTTTTTCGGATCGTGGCTGCCCCACGTAACGGCGATCGTTTTGACACCCGCGGCTTTTCCCATTTGGATATCAAAAATAGCATCTCCTATCATGATCGTCTTTGTCGGGTCAAATTGATAGTGTGCCACGACTTTATTGATTCCTTCGGGATGAGGTTTGTAGTGGGTCACCGCATCAGAGCCGATGATTTCTTCAAAGAACGCCACAAGGTCCTGAGCAGCTAGGTTTCGTTTGACGACTGCTGTCTTCTTACTTGAAACGACGAAACAAGGAACCTTTCGTTTGTTTAAGATTTCTAAGACATGGGGAATTTCTGGAAATACTTTCAAGGTACTTTCTTCATAGGTTTGGTAATAGGCTCGGAAAATCCGAATCAATTCCGCTGCGGTTTCTTGATCTAATGGCTGTTCAGACATTTTAAAAAATGATTCTTCGATCGGTATCCCCATATAATGTTCAATGACTACTTCACTGGGTACTTTGAGTCCCATCTCTTTAAAAGCTGCTTTTGTCGCCTTCACACTACATTCTTTTGAATCCAATAAAGTTCCATCTAAATCAAATATCACACATTCAACCTGCTTCACGATATTTCCTCCTCCAAAAGGTATTCCATCAATTTTCTACAAATGCTTTTTTCATTTACCCAGTATTTCTTTCCATTACTGATTATCTCTATTTTATCACTAAAAAAAAGCATTATCATATTTTTCCATAACCTTCTTCATTTATTGCTAATATACTTATATAAAAAACGACTCGCTTTGAAAACAGAGTCTTTTCTACAAGATAGGCAAATTTACCTGAAGGCCTATTTGTCAGACATAAAAAGTTAAACCCATTTTTAGCTTTTTTATTGCAAGATATATCCTTTGCCCCAAGCGGTACGGACGCGTTTTTCAGTATAGTCGTATTCATCTAATTTCTCATTGATTCGTTTCGCCAAAATCGATAGCTGCGATTTTCGGGAATTCGTGCCGCCGTTGCCCCAAATTTTCCAGCAAAGGTCCTCTCGGTTGATAAATTGCTCTTCTGCTAGATTATTGAAAAAGATCTGTTCTTGCAGACTAAGAAATTTAGGGAACGATTCCTTCGTTACTGATGCCTTTTCTAACTTGCGAGTATTTGGTGGCAAAGCCGCCAAAAATTCTCTCAACTCGACAAATGACCGATTAAGATAGGTCGCATTTTCTGCTTTTTCCAATATCGCTTCTTGTTCGTCATTCCCTGGCAAGATTCGAACGATCCGCTGTTGATAATAAGGAGCCAATGTCTGATTGAGCAATAAAAATTCTGGATCAGCAATTGTTTCACTGACAAATAAACAGTCAAATAACTTGGCACTTTCTATCAACCATTCCTCCTCTTCGGTACTTCTACCCACGAACACTTCATGGCTCAAAATCTGCAACTCCCGCTGCAAATCAATCTCATATGATATGTTTTTCGTCAATATGATAATTCTCATGACACACCCTACTTTCCTTTCTTATTTATTCAGAAATGAGTTGGAAATGATTTCTGAATACTTTATGTTGACATTATTACTTATTTTTATCAGCTTGAGGTGTCATTTTTTGTTCATAAATGGTGATCTGGTGTCATGTTTTGTAGGAAAAGGGTTTGCTCTCATATGCTTCACTTAGACAAGATTGAAAAATTGCAAATGATGGATTGAGAATGTATCGATAGTTTGTGGCCATTCATTGATACATTTTACGATTCTTTTGCTTTTGACTATTCCTGAACACAAAAAAAGAAGCTGAAAACAGCTTCTCTCACTCATAATTTTGTTTTGTATTTCTCGTCGTTTGCGGCACTCCAGCCAAATTGGTACGTTAGGGCAAAGGCTAAAATGAAGGTGATCACGGAAGCAATAACGGTGGCATAAAACCCTTGATCTAAGCCAGTTTCTGGATTGATCAACGACGGGACACCCAGTACGCCGGTTGCTAAACTATACAATTTCCCACCAAATAGTGAAGTGATCAAGCCACCTATTGCTGCACTGATACTGCCAATCAAAAAAGGTCTTTTCGCAGGAACGTTGATACCGAATAAGGCAGGCTCGGTGATACCGAAAAGTCCTGATACACCAGCTCCTAATGTCACAGCCTTGATATTTTTGATTTTCGTTTTTGCTGCGATTGCAAATACTGCGCCCGTTTGGCCCATTGCGGCTACAAAGAAGACGACAGCGCCAAAGTAACTAAACCCAAGTGTGGCAAACTCGGTAGCAAAAATTGGCATAAATGCTTTACTGATGCCTAGGAATACTAATAATTGCCAAGTTCCTCCAACTAACGTTCCCGTCAAGATGGGACTTACCTCATAAAGGAAATTGATAAGGTTTGTCACACCATCCATTGCATAAGTCAAAACTGGTCCTAGTACCATGAAAGTGATTGGTACAACCACGATTAAGGTCAACATTGGTACAAAAATCATTTTCAGTAAGTCTGGGATCACTTTCCGCAGTTGCTTTTCCACGATGGCTGCAAACCAAGAAGCCACAATAATTGGAAAAACGGTGCTGCTATAATCACGGATCAATAATGGCAATTGAGCAAAGGTCAAATCCAACCCTTCTGTAACCGCTGTCAAAACATTGGGATATAAAAGTGCTGCTGCAATCGCCATTGAAATAAAGGGCTTGCCACCAAACTTGGTCGCAGCTGTATAAGCAAGGAAGAATGGCATAAAGAAAAAGATCCCTTTGCCCATCGCGTCAATTACTAAATAAGTACCACTTGTCGTATCTACGATATTTAAGAAAACTAATAATGCTAAAATCCCCTGAAGGGTTCCGCAGGCACCTAGAACGCCGATAAATGGAATGAAGATGGCAGAAGCAATGTCTGAGATGGTGTCAATGATTCCCATTTTCTCAGGCGGATTCTCCTCATCTAACACTTCATCAACGGCTCCTTGTGTTTTAGCACCAAGAAGTTTTTCAGCTTCACTATAGTATTCAGTCACCTTATTTCCCATAATGACTTGTAGCTCTCCACCTCGGTCATATAACCCCATCACAGCAGAAATCTCATTGAGCTTCTCATCATTCACTTTGGAACGATCTTTTAGCTTGAAGCGCAGTCTTGTAAAACAATGGGTAACAGAATTGATATTTTCTTGCGAACCAACCAGTTGAATAATTTTTTCTGTTGTTTCTCGTTTATCCATTATGAGTATCTCCCTTTTATCAAAAATTAGTTTATTTTTCCGATTTCCTCACCAACAACTACTTCCTTTGCTTTAATTTCATCAAATACGGCCTCGGTCTGCCGATTTGTGTAGACGACGATGATCGTCTTTGGTTTTTCTAACCTATCAAGCATATTTAGATCTACATGGGCGATTTTATGTTTCGGAGAAACTTTGTCGCCCACTTGTACGAATACTTGAAAAGGTTCCCCTGCCAATTCTACTGTGTCGATCCCAATATGGACTAAAACCTCATCTCCGCTTTTCGTTACCAAACCAATCGCATGTTTGGTTGGAAAAACAGTAGTGACTTTTCCATAAATCGGAGCATAAATATCACCATCAGACGGTTCAATACCATAACCATCGCCTAACATTTTGCTAGAAAACACAGGATCACTGATCTGGGTAATATTGATCAAACGTCCATTACTTGGTGCGTAAAATGGTGCACCTTTATCATTTTTAAAAAGATTGAACATCATTGCTTATCCTTTCTGTTTGGAAAGTACGAGATACGCAGCCCCCAAAACCCCAGCGGTGTTTCCTAAATTTGCGAGAGTAAGGCGTTCTTTGTTTCTTGCTTTTGGAAAAACAAATCGTTCACAGCTAAGCCGCACGTGGTCTAACAATACCTGCCCAGCAGCTGCGATCCCGCCACCTAAAATGATTTTATCTGGGTCCAGCGTATTGGTGATGTGTGCGCAGGCTAGACCGATATAATAAGAAAACTCAGTCACAACATGGACTGCGAATACATCTTGTTCCTTTGCCGCATCAAATATTTCTTTGACACTCACTTGCTGATGACTACGGACTTTCTCCTTTAAGGAACTTTCTTCCTTGAATGTCTCGGCTAATTTCTTCATCAGGTGGACTAACCCTGTTGCACTTGCGATCGATTCAAGACAACCTTGGTTGCCACAAGTACATTGAAACTCTTCATCATCCGTCACATGAAGATGCCCGATTTCGCCGGCACAGCCGTGCCTTCCGACGACTAATTCATGATTGACGATCATTCCGCCACCAACACCCGTTCCTAATGTAAGAAACACTACATTTGCCTGATCTTCACCAGAGCCTTTCCATTTTTCTCCTAGTGCCGCTGCATTGGCATCATTTTCCAAGAAAAACGGACAAGCAAATGCTTGGGCAAACTGCTCATTTATTGGTTCGGTATGATGCCAATGTAAATTATATGCACCTGACACCGTACCATTGCTCCGATCGACAGCCCCTGGGCTGCCCATACCGATTCCCAAAATGCGCGCCATCGCGATTTGCTGCTCCACTATTGTTTGTTTGATCGAAGCGATGATCGTTGGAATAATTTGTTTCCCATTTTGTTCCGTGTTCGTTTCGATCGTCCACTGATGAAGTAGTTCGCCGTTCGTTTTTATAATGGCTGATTTAGTCGTTGTTCCACCTAAATCAATACCAATAATCAAATCTTTCATGCTCTCTTCCTTTTCTTCTTGATTTCATTCATTAAAGGTTTGCAGCCGTAGTTTATTTTCTTTGTATTCAATGATCGTAATACTGGAATTACCAATCTCTTGAAAAACATTTGTCTTGGGACTAATGCTTCGCACTAGATGGCGAATGACATTCCCATGAGTGACGATTAAACAATTTCGGTCAGTTCCCTCACAACTGTTCGCCAAGATTTCTTCTAATGCTTTTTCTAAGCGCTCGTTAAATTCAGCAGCAGATTCAGCATCATGGTAAGGGTCTAAGGCTTTCATCGTATCGGCGATTTCGGCAAGAGACAGTTTGCCAAAGACCTCTTTTAATTCAATTCCGTGTTTTTCAGCAACTTTAGGATAAACTTCTTCTCCCAACACCGCTTCAAAGGAACCAAAGAAGGTTTCTCTCAACTCTTTTATTGCGTGGATCTTTACCGAAGTACTCGTTGTATTTTGGGCTAAAATCAACTTTGCCGTCTGAAGGGTACGACCTAAGTCACTAGTATAAACGTTGTGAAAAGGGACTTCTTTCAAGCGTTCACCTGTTCGACTTGCACTTTGTTCTCCTTCTGGTGTTAACGGCGTGTCTGACCACCCTTGCATTTTTTTGTATTTATTTAAATAAGTTTGTCCATGACGTACAAAATACATCTTCATTTTTTATCCTGCTTTCAGTCTTTCACGCTGAAGGGAAATAAGTGGATCATTATTCCCCTTGCGTTCGATTTGATTATAGCTAACACGATGACATTCCCAAAATCTCTTTTTCCATTTTGATATGTCGCTTCAACATATCATACCCACTGATATACGCTTCATTTTCGAATTCTGACATAATGTAACCTTCAAAATCAGATTCTTGAATGACGGGTAAGATTTCTTCATAAGGGATACTGGCTTCCTTATTATTTTCAAACATCCAATGATACTTCGCATGAAATTCAAAGGTATAAGGAATGATCGCTTTTAACCCTTCTTTATCCCATTCTTTACGAAATTGTACGAAACCATACATTCCTTGAACTGCTGGAAAAATCGCTGGTGAGGCGTGTAGTTCCTTCATTTTAGTCATTACGCTTTCTAAAGGCTCATCAGCATAGCGCATCTCAGCAGCGATCTGCAAGTGTTCTTCAGAAGCCCCAGCCTTGATGGCTTTATCCCAATGCGGTTTGTTTGGTTTGGTAGCGAAACAACCAAAATCGGGAATAAAGCCAATATGCTTAGAGCCGGTTCTCTTAACGACGGCTAAGTTTTCTTGAATATAAGGGGTTGATGGTGTTTCAGGATTATGGATCTCAATGCCGACTTTCACATCGTATAACTCCGCATAAGGTGCCAGTTTTTCTAATACTGATGGTGGAATCACAAATTGTGCTCGCAGAACCCTACAGCCCAGTTTATGAGCGCTTTGAATATCCGTAATGGCAGCTTTTAATAGTTCATCTTCCGTTAAATTCCGATCATGGCGCATACCCAAATCATTGCTGGCAGAATAGCAAATCGGACCAATCCCATATTTTTCTTTGCAGTCATTGACTAATCCCAAAAACGCATCGCTGACGTATGGGTATGAGGGGATCATCTGTGCTGCAACGATTTCGTAACCTTCTGCGCCACATTCGGCGGCTTTTTTTACACATTCTTCGAATGAATACGTGCCATTGGCATATTCCATCGTAAACGTGAATAGTGTTGCCCCTAATTTGATTTTACTCATGATTTGCCTCCTTTTAGTCGATCAACTCGATCGGTTTTTCTTGTCCGCTATCCAAGGGCATGAATTGATGTCCAGGACCGATCTGCATGTAAGGAACCCTCAGCATCAACTCTACTTTGATCGTATGATTCCCTGCTGGTAACCCGCCTTGCTTGATCACTTTGACCTGTGCAGGCGCGGTCAACTGCCAGAATTCAGTCACACAATCTTTTAATTCGATCGGAGCAAACTCTTTCCCATTGATACAAAAACGCAAATCTTGTGGCAAGATTGGTTCGTCATCGACCGTAACCTCAAAACGATCGATGGTCGATAAGAAGTGGCCGCGGTAATAGCCTAGCCTTATGTCAAACTGATAGCCGACTTTTTCTCCATTGGCATACCTATTTTTTAATGATCCGTCCGTGATAACATCAACGAATCGCATTTTCATTGCAAAAGCCATGACGCTTCTCCTCCTTTAGTTGATGGTAATTTCTTTTCCTTCTTCTGCCGATCGATAAATGGCATCTAAAATCTGTGTGACCACAAATGCTTGTTCTGGTTTCACTAAAGGTTCTTTGTCTTCTACCACAGCATCAAGCCATTGCTTGACCTCTAATACTTCTGGCGCATTGCTGCCACCTTCAAAATATGCAATGTTTCCAGCAGCGCTGAGGGATTCTTCGGTAAGTAAGCCGTTTTTGGCTTGATTGAAAATCAACTCATTGGTTTTGAAGCTCATACCGGCGTTGATCTGAGCACCTGCTTTCGTTCCACAAAGAGTGGTCGCTGCTTCTTTCGACTCTAAAATATTCAACGCCCAAGAGGATTCTAAAAAGATCGTGGCACCATTTTTCATCTTGATAAAGCCGAATGCTGAATCTTCTACTTCAAAACTTTCCGTGTCCCAAGGACCAAACATATTGCCAGCGTCTGCTCCCGGTAAAGAACCTAACTTATGGAAGACCGAGCCATTAACTGAAACTGGTTCATAGTTATCCATCATCCATAAAGTGATGTCCAATGCATGCGTCCCGATATCGATCAATGGTCCGCCACCTTGTTGTGATTTATCAGGAAAGACCCCCCAAGTTGGAACCGCTTTACGGCGCAGAGCATGGGCTTTGGCAAAATAAATTTCTCCAAGCTCTCCTTTACTTGTGCTCTCGTGTAACGAACGGACTTCTTCTCTAAAACGATTTTGGTAACCGATGGTAAATTTCTTCCCCGATTTCTTCCAAGCTGCCATCATTTTTTCAGCTGCTTCTGTGTTATGGGCCATTGGTTTTTCACATAAAACATGTTTGCCTGCTTCAAATGCAGCTACTGTAATTGGACTATGACTCACGTTTGGTGTACAAACATGAACGATATCGATTTCGGGATCTGCTAGTAGATCATGATAATCTTGATAGTAATTTGCTCCGACAACGCCGTATTTTTCACAGGCGATTTTCGCCCGCTCCACTTGAATGTCACAAAAAGCAACTAGTTCTGCTTTGTCTTGTTGCTGGCTTAGTGCAGGAAAATGCTTTTGATTGGCGATACCGCCACAGCCGATAATACCGATTTTTAATTTTTTCATTTTTTTCTACTCCTTCTTAAATCACATAATTCCGCAAATAGTGGGTACTTAATGTGACAGATTTTTTTACATCTTCTTCATTTTTTTCAAATGCTTTGTCTTCGATCTCAATACATGTATAGCCGTCATAACCGATATCCGTTAATGCAGACACGTATTTTCCCCAATCAACATCTCCTAAGCCAGGTAACTTAGGCGCCATGAACGTTAACGGAGGTGCCATGACCCCTACTTCAGCAAGTTTGTCTGGATAAAGTTTGATGTCTTTGTAATGAACATGAAAGATTTTCTCTTTAAACTCTGTCAGCGGCTTCAAGTAATCGATTTGCTGCCAGACAAAATGAGAAGGATCGTAGTTCAATCCAATAAAGTCACTATCCAATAGTTCAAAAACCTCCCGCCAAATGTTCGGCGTAGTCATTAAGTTTTGTCCGCCTGGCCATTCATCCTCAGTAAAATACATCGGGCAATTCTCGATGGCGATCCGTACACCTTTTTCCTCGGCATATTTGATGATCGGCGGCCAAACGATTGCCACTTCTTTTAGATTTTCTGCAACCGATTTGCTTGGCATCCGACCAATAAATGTAGTCACTAGGTTGACATTCAGTAAACTGGCTGCATCGATAACAGTATATAAGTGTTCGATGATGGTTTTTCTTTTCACTAAATCCTCATCTAATGGATTGGGATAATAAGCTAATGCCGAGATCTCAACACCTTTTTCATGGCAGATCGCCAAGAGTGCTGCCGCTTTTTCGGCAGTCAGATGCTGCGTGTCAATATGAGAAACGCCAGCATAGCGTCTTTCTGCTTTTCCTTGCGGCCAACAAGCAACTTCCACGCACTCTAAGCCGTTTTCTGCAACAATAGCGATCATTTCCTCAAATGTTTGTTGGGCAAAAATGGCACTTACTACACCTAATTTCATGATTTTCCTCCTTCTTATTTGTTCAAAGAGCAACGGATTGATTGGTTTCACTAGATTGAACAGCGGCTTCTATGATTCTTAGAACTTCCCGTACTTCAGCTATTTTGATCAATGGTTCTTCTTTTCCTTCAATCGCAGCAACTACATTTTGATAAAAGTCTGTCCATTCAGTCACTACTTCTGGCAAGGGCTCTTCATACAACACACCGGCTGGTTGCGGAGCAAATTGACGGGTCGGTCCAGCCACTGTTTCAGCAATCTGAGCAGGCAATTTATCTAGTAGTTCACTCGTTCTGGCGATCCCTCCGTCACAAGCGAAAGAATTGATGTAGGCAGTTCCACGATTCCCTGCTGCTAACCAGCGAGGTTGATACTTCAAAAGATAGGTGGCAAGTTCAATATGGTAAGTAATGCCATTGTCAAACTTCAATGTTAAATTGAAGTAATCATCGACCTCGTCATTGATGATGCTTTTGATATCCGCAAAAATCGTGATTGGCTTTGCACCTTTCATCATTTGCATCGCTTGATCGATCAAATGAACGCCCCAATCGTACATCATGCCTCCACCGTACTTTTTGTAGAGATGCCATTCATGGATTCGACCATTGGCAGTATGGAGACGAGACTCGATCGTAAACACTTCGCCCAGCTGGTTTTCGTCCACCAGTTTTTTTATTATGCGAAAATCTCGATCCCAACGACGGTTTTGATGTACCGTGAAAAATACATGATTCTCCTTCACAGCAGCAATCATCTCGTCAAACTCCTTAACAGTTAAGGCTGCTGGTTTTTCATCAATGATATTCAAACCTGCTTTGGCGGCTTTGATCGTCATTTCTTTATGCAGATGGTTTGGTACGGTGAGAAGAACCGTATTGATAGCCGCATTTTCAAACATTTCCTCAGCTGAAAGATAGACATCGTATTTACTATCAGAAATATCTTTTAGTTTTTTAGGATCGATATCGCAAATTGCCACAATCTCGACTCCTGCTACTCGTGGGGCGTTTTTCTCATGCCATTTCCCCATACCGCCGTATCCGACGATTCCTAATCTGATCGTCATTTCTTTTCCCTCCCTTTCATTTACACTTTAAGTTTAGCGATTCCAAAGCAAAGTAACCGCTTTCTATTTGACCTACTCTCATTTCTTTTTTACCATCACGAGTCCAGCACAAAAAAACGAGGTAAAAAAGTAATGATTACTTTTCTACCTCGCTACTTCACTATCAATAGGGGTTAGGGCAATATAGATGAACTCATTTGCAGCCAACGTTTGCCTAAGATTAAGCTTTCCTTCAACGTCGGTCATTGCTTGCTGGAATTTTATATCTGGATCAGCTTTCAGTTTTAAGTATTCTAGGTCTTTTTTTCTTAACGAATGGCGATACCCGAGATCTCGCCAACCAGAAATCACATTGCCGCTACTATGATTGACCCGAAACATTTTTATCTCGTAGAGTTGCTGAGGCGCTAACTGAAAAGAAAGCGCAATTGCTTGGCACTTTTCTTCATCGAAATAGGTATCGATTTCCTCAATGTGTATCTTGTTCTCCTCCGTTAAATAATAAGTAACATTAGGTGCTTGATAATTGTACAAGATCAGGCTGACTTCTCGTTCTTCTTCGTTTTTACTGGCAATTATGCCCGGTAGGTTGATAATCAGTTCTTGATTTAAAAAGTTCATAAAGCGAAGGGCATGAAAGGCTGGTTTCGGAATTGATCCCTTTGCCAATAATCCAGCCCCCCCATGCAAGATTGCTCGTGAATCGATAAACTCGCTGAAAATATCAGAACCAACCCAATAAGCAATACCATCTACCAACTCCACAATAGCCGCCAAATTTTTTATCAAGTAACTTCCTTTGAACAAACTATCATTGATTGCATTCCGATTGGAGATCGTGTTGTTCCACTCTGTGATGTAAAGTTCCTTTTGACGATAACTGGATTGATTCAGTGTTTCTCTAAGCGCATTAATGACTTCTGGCAAATAATTTTCTGTTGCTATTCGTTTCGCATTTCGCTCGCCGCCTGTATCTACTTGATAAGGATAAATCAAATAAGATAAGAAGTCGAAGGCCACCTCGTTGGCTTCAAATAGCTTTAAATCTCTTTGGTAATCATAAGCCGAACTGACTTGCACCATCGCTCCTGGTCCACCGATTTTTATCGTGTCGCTATACTGTTTGATCAGCTCATATGTCTTTTTGTAGTGAGTGATCAATTCTTCAAGTCCATCGGTTCCTTGATAGTGCTCAAAGCTGAATTCAAACATCCACGTGCGGATACAGCTTAAGCCATAACGATTGCGGATATGCCGCATAAATTGCCTCAACAGATCAAACCATTCCTCACTGTTTAACCGAAATTTGAAGTCTTCATTTTCATAGACGAGGTGTTCACGAGTGGAGCTATGCAAGCGTCGAATCTTATACCGTAACTCAATAAAGGGGCGTAGGTTTTCTTTGACTAAGAAATCTAACACGCTATCGATTTTTTCAAAGTTATATGCCGTAGTAATCGTAGGATCGATATTCATCCCTTTCGTAAATAAATTCCAAAAGCGAATATAGGACAAATCGAGTTCTTTTTTCAGGCGGTTAACATGGTTACGCAAATCAGATTGCAGCAAATCTTCCGCGCTGCCAATATTCATGATCTGTTTCCATGGGTAGCTGTTTGATGTTCCTTTTGCATCAAAGACAATCTCCTGATATTTTGTCAATTGCTCTTCTTTGCCATCCGTGGGCAGCTGCTGCAAAAAATGCTGAGACGAATCACTGGGCTCGTTAGGAAGCTGCTGGGAAAACTGCTTGCGATAGTCACGGGGGGTATAGCCGTATCTTTCCTTAAACTTCCGATTAAAACCGTTGATATTGACAAATCCTGTCTGATCGGCAATCACTGAAATTTGTTCAGAAGAAGAACGAATTACCGCTGCCGCTTTTTCAAGCCTTAAATTTGTTAAATACTCAGTAAAGTTGATTCCCACCTGCTTTTTAAAGAAACGCGAGAAGTAGGCTGACGATACATTGAAATACGCAGCGATTTCATCTAGCGTGATGATTTTGGTCATATTCGTTTCTAGATAGTGAAGGATCTCATTCATTCGCGTGTCAGTCGCCTTATTTAGCGGTTGATAGATAAGAGCTGTCTTACTGAGGTGATCTAAAAAGTTGGCAGACAATGCGAGCAAATGAAAGTCCAGGTTTCCTCCGCTTTCTTTTAAATAGCTAGCAATTTGCAATGAAGATTCATTGATTTTTTCTTGTTGAGAATAAGGTTGAACTTTTTCTGTTTTAAACGTGTAGCGAGTCATGTCTAAAACACTATTCAGCAAGGACGTTGACACAAAATAAAGCAACACATAGGTCTCATTTGTCGTACTCTTAAGAGAAACACTTGTATTCGCTTTCATAAAGAACAAGTCTTTTGCTGCTAATGTTTCCTTTTTATCGGTAAATTGCAGCTGGAGTTTGCCTTTTAAAAGATGAATAACGAGGTTTTGATTCTCTGAGAACACTTGCTGAAATTCTCCAGTAAAAATCCTCAATCCGTTAGTAGAGGAATCTTTCCCAAATATGTGAAGCATTTCCTTCCCTCCTTTTGCCCAAATAAGGCAGGTTTAAATATCCTTACTATACCATTAATGTCAAGCAGGAAAACCTAATTTTCAAATAATTGTGATTCCCTCCTATCTGAGTTCTGTTTCGGCTGCGAAAAAAAACTTGACCCATAGAGTCAAGTCGCACTTATGAATATTTCCAGCTGTTTGGTTAAAATCAATACTTGATTTTCTAATACATTGATTCGGTTATTTGCACGTTTTAATTCAGCCATTACCTGCAGTAACTCTTCAGATTGTTGTGCCTGCTTATTTTTTTTGCGCGAATAAAGATCAGTAACGCCCGATTGTTCATACATTTCTACCAATATAGCGACTTTACTGTCTTCAACATCTACTTGTGTCGATGTATAGATTGATCCATTTGCTCCTGTACGAACTTGTTCCAATGTTTTCATCCATTCAAAGGCTTTCGATCCTACTATATATCCATAATCAGCTTTGACAATCATTTCTTCATCTTTTAACCAGCCATAAAAATTTTTTTGACTTAACCCATATGTCGTTTTAATTTCATGTAATTTCATCTCGTTCCCTCCCATTCAGTCACCTGCTTATAGCGTTCATACTTACATTTGGCATATCTTCTGATAAGAATGAAATCGCTAATAACGCTTCTATTTTATCATATATAACCAAAAATAATGAATTTTTTCTATAAAAAAGAATATAAAAGGCGATATGCATTCAGATTGCTTTCTTGTCCTCACTACTCCCACTTCAAATCCAACAGCTCTAGCATTTCATGGTAGGCGGTTTCGATCCGCTGGCGCTTTTCTTCAGGGACATTTTTGGCATATTGCCCATCTGGCAGATAATCTTCGGCAAGGTAGACTTGAAAATCAAAGGCCTGCAAGACGCCGTATTCTGGATCATAATAGGTACGATCAGGGATCGGTTCTTTGGAGACCCAAGTCGGATGCATGGCAATCTTGCTTAAATAGGTCCGCTGCCCTTCTTTGGAGATTTCAACTTCTGGGATGACGCCTCGTTCGGTCCAATAGTTGTTATTGACGGTTTCATAACGTTGATTCGACAATAAGTTTCCCATTGAATAAATGATAAATTTCTTTTCACCGTCCTTTTCGATGATTTCGGTTGGTTCTGCGACATGCGGATGGCCGCCGAAGATAATATCAGCACCAAAATCGATCATCTTCCGATAAACAGTTTGTTGTTCTTCCGTTGGTTCTAAAGAATACTCAACACCAGACTGAGGCATCACGATGGTGATATCCGCCAAGCTTTCCGCTTCTTTGATCTCTGCTTCCACTTTATCTAACGACAAGTCTTTCAAGTAGGTGTCATACTCTGCTTGAGTTAAGCTTTCTTCAAGGCCATTGAAGCCATAGGCATAGGCCAAGAGAGCAACTTTAATCCCGTTGACTTCTTTGACCAGGATTCCGCTATTGTCGACCGTGACACCAATCGTTGCCAAGCCTTGGTCGTGAAAAGCAGCCGCCGTTGTTTTGATTCCTTCGATCCCTGTATCTAAAATATGGTTATGGGCAAGATCAATCACATCAAAGCCCGCGTCTTTGATACTGGCAACGGCATCGATAGGGGCGTTGAATAAGGGAAAACCGCCAAGCGGTTTATTAGGATTGATGGTTCCTTCAAAATCACCTAAAGCAAGGTCCGCCGATGCAATCAGCGGTTTGACTTGCTCAAAATCATTGTCAAAATCATAACGCTTCCCATCGTAAGCGCTTAAATAAACAGGTGTATGATAAAGCATATCGCCACTAGCTGTCACTGTGACGGTTTTTACTGCTGGCTTTGTTTCGGTAGAACTACTCGTTTCTTGCATTGGCTTTGTTGCCTTTGTCGTTTCTGCTGTATGACGCTGTTCGGGGATGCTTGTCACTTGAATCACTAGATAAATCACTCCAAGTATGATTGCCAGCAACGCTGTACTTAACCCCACAATGATCCGCTGGTGTTTCTGACGCTCCCGTCTTCGTTGTTGTCTCATGCCCTCACCCTTTCACTCTGCTTTATCAAAAACCTATCTTCGTTTACGTTCTAACGAGGTTCCCTGCTCCCTTTCCTGCGAACCTCACTAAATAATATCTTTTTATTAAATAATTATACTATATTTGAGATTCCTTTAATAGGTCGTTTTGTAAAGAATAAAAAAACAGCCCAATCGTGATCGAACTGTTTCTCCACCTCTATGGTAGCTGATTTCCGAATGCATCTTTCTTGTAGAACTGGACTAACCTCAAACGGCATAAATAGTATCATTAGTTAATTCTTCCGCTGTTAACAGTCCTGAGTAACATCGCTTGCGTTCGGATGAACAGCAGCAAATGATGAAGGCAAATGACTCCCCTTCGCACGCTTCTCTCAATAAAGACCAAAGAGTATCTGTTTTATCCTACAAGACTTACAGTATTTTCGAAAAAATTTATACAACAGCAGTACGTAAAATCTCTGCAAACCATTGATAAACTGTTTCCGGACATTCATGTTTTTCTAATTCTCGAAAAAAATCTTTGGATTCAATAAGGGTAATAAACTGAGTCATCGCATTTAGATGCTGCTTGCTGTCTAATGCAGAAAGGGTAAAGATATACTTTACAGGAATCGTTCCCAAGACATATACTTCAGATTCTAACGTTGTCAATCCCATGCCAAGTTTTTTTGCACCTGCTTCAGGAACCGTATGCGGTAAGGCAACTTGATCGAATATCACCATATAAGCGCCTTCTGATCTGGTTTGTTGAATGATCGAATCGATGTAATTTCTAGTGATGATCTTTCTTTCAATCAATGGATTGGCTGCGAGATAAAAGGCCTCTTCCCATGTTCTGGCTTTTTTGTTTAATTGTATCAATTCTGGACGCATCATATCCAACAGCATTGCAGGTTCTTTTGACTTTTTCTCTTTTTGAGACATGATAGATGCCGTTGGCGAGCAGGTCTCTTGTACAAATTTCTCTAAATGATGCCGCAGAGCTGACTCACTAGTAACTGTTGAATATTGTTGAATAACCTGCATCAAGCCGTCGATCGTCACAGTATTAGGCTTGATGCTTGTACTGGTTTCGAATTTGACATCTAAAAACAACTGGGTTCGTTCCTCGTAAGACATGATCGGGTTTACTACAAAAATCGGCTTTTTTAACGGATAAAGTTGAAAGTTAGGTTTTGTCGTAAAAATGATATCGTATGACTGATCAAATGAATGCAGTTCGCTTGTTTCAATCGGTCCCAATAAGATAAAAGAGGGAAAGATTTCCTTTAATTCATTGTAAATGATTGCTGAGCTTCCAATACCATTTGGGCAGACAACGACCCCCACTTTTTGTTGCACCATATATTCTTCAGAATTTCTGATCAAAAGCGCAAAGTGCATGGTTAAAAAGGCTACTTCTTCATCTGGAAGCTTTGAATCAAAGCTATCACTGATTGGTCTCAAGGTTTCTTTTACGATCTGATAAAGGTCATTATATTTTTCAAAAATTTTCTCCTGCATAGGGTTGATGATCGGTAATCGAAACAGCATTCGGAAATAGGTCGGTCGAAAATGACTATATAATTGCTTGATGACAGAGTGTTTATCCTTGAAACGAATACCTGAAAGCAATTCAAATCGCTCGACAATTCTTTCTACCAAGTCAATGATGACCAAATTTCCTTGAAGCCATTCCTTTTCATTCCCTAATGCCATTCCCAGTACCCACCCACAGAGATAGTTCTTTTCTATACAATTCATCACCCCTGCGTTTTCTAAAACTTCTTCAGCAAAGCGGTACTCCTTCATTTTTACTAACTCATGATCATTAGAAAAGGGCTTTAGATCAAATTCATTCAAGCCCATTCTTGGGTATAAAAAAATAAGGATATAGTTCAATTCAATCAATCTATTTTCAACTAACTCTATCGCATGTTTTTCTAAAAGAAGAGAAAGATAAGTGTCCTGCTCATCCGCCAATTGTATTCGTTCGTTATGAATAAAGTAACGGTAGATAAAATCATCGTCCTTGCTAGTCACATCTTCCAAAATCATTCGAAATAAAGCGTAACGAATCATCAGTTCATCACCTGCTAAGTGATACCCCTCTTTTCTCGAGTAACTGATTGAAATATCGTACCCCTGCAATTCCACTTGTAATTTGCGCAGATCACTCATAAAGGTTGTTTTGCCGATTTTTAACGCATCTAAAAAATGGTTGACCGACAGATAGTCTTTCTCGTAGTAAAAGAGCGTCAAAAAGATATATTTTCCTCGTTCTTTTGAACTCATCTCATAATACTTAAACATACGCTCACGTAAAAATGACTCCAACAAATATTCCTTGCTTTTTTCAGGCAGTCGGATCACACTTTCCTTATTCACGCTAAGTGGTAGTTTTTGGGCAGATAGAAACTGGTTGATTTTATCAATGGTATACTCTATTTGAGTGCGGTTCATAGAATAATTCCGCTGAAGATAATCGTAACTGATGGTCGGTTTTTCAATCAGAGCCATCATCATCTTTCTCGTCCTATAGTCAATTTTTACCATCAATGTTCCCCCATTTCTGCAGCCTACTGTTCTACTTTCAATGTAAATCCTTCCGCTTGTACATATTTTTGAAGCACTTGATCTACCTGCTGCTTTTCTTCTTTGGTAAGATCCAGCACAGGCAATTTCGGTAAACCCACGTCTTGCCCAATTGTCCGCAGACAATACTTTAAACCGGCCGGGATTGTCGAGAGTTTGCAGGCCTCTCTAAAATCATCAATACTTGCTTGTGCTTGCCGCGCTTGTTCTATGTTTCCAGCTACAAATTGTTCATAGATCGACACATCTGTTTTCGTCACAACATTTGCGGTTGAAGCCACAGAGCCATCTGCTCCTAACTGTAATGCTTCTAAAATCTTAGAGTCGCTTCCCATCAGCAAAGAGAAATCCTCTCGATGATTTAATTCAAGATAGCCCTTGAAGTTTTCTAGATCACCGCTTGAATCTTTTATCCCAATGATCGAATCAATTTTGAGTAATTCCGAGAAAACATGACGATTGATGAAATTTCTAGTATTTGGCGGAATATTGTACAAAATGATTGGTAGTGTCGTTTGCTCAGCAATCATTCGGTAGTGATGGATCAACTCCTCATCGGTATATTTCAAAAGATACGGCGTAATGATGGAAGCAGCATCAACGCCGATTTTTGCAAACTCATTTACTAACTCAATCACTTTATTCGTTGCGATATCTCCGGCACCTGCAAATACTGGTACTCTGCCCGATACTTCATCGACAACGATTTTTGCAAACTGGATTTTCTCTTCTTTGCTTAAGGTATGAAATTCGCCATTGGTTCCTAAAATAAACAACCCGTGGACACCACCAGCAATCAAATGCCTTACAAGTTTTCTGGTGCCCTCTTCATTGATGCCGTTCTCATTTAATGGTGTGACCATTGCTGGTATAATTCCTCTGATTTTCATTGCGTAAGCTCCTTTTTTGTCGTTGCTCCTAAGCTTCCCCCTGGATGCCATTTAAGGTAATCTTCTAAATTGATTTCTTTTGCTTCTTGCAGCAACACCGACAGAACCTGCAGCTGGATCATTTGGGCGATCACAGAGGAACGTGGCGGTTTATTCAATGAGTCCCCTTCTTGGGAAACATAAGAAGACAATGTGACTTCAGCACAGGAAGCTAGGGAAGAATCTTTATTTCCTGTTACCGCTAAAATTACAGCGCCATTGGCTTTTAAGGCAGCAAGTGCATATTCTAATTCTTTGGTGTTCCCACTATTACTTATCGCAATCACTACATCGCCAGCCACGACTTGTCCTGCCGATCCGTGCACAGTTTCGGTTGTGTCTAAAAAATAGGTTGGCGTGCCGACAGATGAGAAAAGTGAAGCTGCATAGCCTGCTACATAGGAACATTTTCCCACGCCTGTTACATGAACACGCTTATGATTTTTTTCTGCATGGAGAATAAGTTCTTTGGCCTTCACCATCTGTTGATAGACTTCTTCTTCTTCAAGCCGATAAAATTGAGCATCGCTTTGGGCTTTTAAATTCGTACTATATTCAAACAAAACGTTTTTTTCATTCAATACAGATTTTCCTTCCTTATAGCAAGGAGAAATTGTATCCACCTTTCTCCTTGCTAATCATACTGTTTAACTAAATAGTTTTAAGATTTTATCTAGTAAAATTCCGATAATATTGTAGTCGATTTGAGGAAATCCAGCGTCTGTGATGCCTAATTCAGAAAAAGCTGGGAAAAGCACCAAAGGCAATGCAGTCAGCAAAATACCGCCTAAGAAGGATGCGATGATCGCCCCTTTCAACCCGCCTCTTATTGAACCAAAGACACCCATTGTTCCACCCGAGAAAAAAGCAATCCCAGCTGCTGGCAAAAGTACAACGGGAGAACCCATAGCAGCCATGGCAAACGTCGCTGTTAAGCCACCTATAAACGAGGTAATAAAACCGACAGGAACCATGGTTGGCGCATATTGGAAAAACACAGGAACATCTACTGCCGGCATTGATCCCGGGATATATTTTTCAGAGATCGCCACGAAGGCAGCCGTTAATTCAGCAATAAATTGACGCACACCATAAATCAGTACAGACATCCCCGCAGCAAATTGCAACCCTTGAATCAACGGATACAAGAACCATAAGTCGTTGCCAGCCATTTCTTGAACGACATCCATATGACCACTTAAAACTGCTGCGATCGTTGCAATGTAGAAAAGAATAATCATGAAAAATGCAACAGAGAAGACAAAATCTCGGAATACGGAGAAGAAATCAGGAAGCTCGCGATTGGCTGCTTTCTCTTTCTTTGCTTGCCAATTTTTCCCTCCAATGACACTGCCGATGACACCTGAGAACCAGTAAAAAATCAAGTTAAAGTGACCTAGTGCAACCCCTGCATTACCTGTCAGCTCATCTGTATATTTCTGAGCCAATTTGGGCAGCCCTGCTCCTGCAAAACCTAGCACCAAAGAACCAAAGATAACTGTTACCCAAGTGGGCATACCGTTCGAAATAAAAATCAACCCAATGACAGCAGCAAAGAAAAGATAATGCTGACCGGTTAAGAAAATTGATTTTAAAGGCGTCAATTTCGCAATAACTAATCCGAATATGAACCCTAAGCCCATAATCATTGATATTTCAAAACCATATACATCCATGGCTAACGCTGTAGCAGGCTCTACTGCCAGAACCGTCCCTTGAACACCAAATGCGGTCTGAAACAACGTGGCAAAATTTGCAGCAATCGTTCCTACATGACCACCACCAATATTAAAAATCATAAACCCAATGCCCACTTTGAGGACACCGCTCAGGGTCTCCTTCGCAGGCTTTCTTTGTGCAAGTAACCCAATCAAAGCCAAAATCATTAGCAACACAGCAGTATTTCTGAATTGGTTCATTACTAAAATTGCCATTCAATTTATTCCTCGCTCCATCAATTTATTTTGTTTGCATCGTTTCAAGAAATGTTTCTAGTTTTCCTTGGATCTCTTCTTTACTCATAATATTTTGAATGCCTATGACTTCATAAGGTTTGTTTTGAAAATCAGGTTCCGCTGCGATATCTGCCATACTCATAAAGGCATCGCCCGTAAAACCAATGAGGACGTCTAGGTTTCCATGAATCGTTTCAATGGGATAGCCGTTTTCTTCAATCACTGATTTTACTTTTATGTGAAGCAGCGTTGAACTCCCCATCCCAGCACGGCATGCAACCGCTATCAAATATTTCTTGCCATTACTTGTCTTAGGTTTTGCATCTGCTTGGATCGATGCATCATTTTTCTTTTTTTGAAAGAATCCCATCTTAACTCCTCGTTTCTTCTAATAGTTTTATAAATGCTTCTGGTGTCTGCACATTTGCTAAACGATCAATGATATTGTCCCTTGCTAAAACTTCTGCTAACTCACCCATCAGTTCCAAATGACTGGTCGGGTCTATCGCTGCCAAACAGAAAATGACTTTCACTGGATCATTGGGCGAACCAAATGAGATGGGGGTATTTAATGTCATCGCACTTAGTCCTAAACGACAAACCCCATCTTCTGATCGGGCATGGGCCAAAGCAAACCCAGGCATAAGCACGATATACGGCCCGGCATCTAAGACAGATTGAACCATCGCTTCGACATACTGTTTTGTAACGCTGCCATTCTTCAATAACGGCTGGGCTGCTTTTTTGATTGCTTCTTGCCAACTGGTACTGTCTTGTTGAAGTAAAATGTTTTCTTTTGTTAATAATGTAGTTTGCAAACGACGATTTCCTTTCTAAAAAAATTTCTTTAGGTTTTAGTAAAGAATTTCTCGAGATCATTCCTATACACACACTATAAGTGAAAAGTTCTGGCCTGAATAGACGATTTGAGACCACATATTTGTACGCGCTTCCAGATTAAGTGAACTGCTCTTTTCAAAAAGACTAGGTATACTGGCTATTTTTTTTATTAGCCTCCAATTTTTCTCGATAACCTTCTTGAGCAGTTCACAAAACTTATTCTCTCAAGGAAAAAGTGAACCAAAAATGGACAGATCTTTTGCTTGCACCCACAATAAAAAAAGAAGCTCTTAAATAAACTAAGAACTTCTTAAAGCAAACAATCTATTCATGGCTAAGATCTACCGTTTCAATTGTATTTCTACCCGTAGGTATTTTCACACAAATTTTTACTTACAACTGCTATTTTCTACTTTGCTTCCTCATGCTTCACGGGACAACTGCTATGACAATCAGAACAATGATCCTTTATCACCATGCGGTACACTACACGGGTGCCATAGCCAAAAATCAGGCCGCTTAGAATTATTGTAGCAATCATTTTTCGCCTCCTACGACTTGGATCAAGGGTGCACTCCCGCGGAATGGTTTCTTCAACAGAGCAAATACCAATAGCCCAGCAATGAGGATTGCCGCGAAAACACCCAGCGTGAGGTGTCCGCCTTCAAAGATGACGTGCCCGAATTGGTAGACCAACAAACTAGCGCAGTACGCCAAGCCACATTGATAGCCGATGGCTAACCATGTCCACTTGCTGTCCCCCATTTCACGGTGGATCGCACCGATAGCAGCAAAACAAGGGGCACATAGTAAATTAAAGACGAGAAAAGAGTATGCCGCCACAGCAGTGTAATCGCCGCGCAACACTTGCCAAATCTCCGTCCCGCTTTCTGACAACTCCCCGGTTTGTCCGTAAAGGATCCCAAAGGTGCCGATCACATTTTCTTTGGCGACCAAGCCAGTGATCGTCGCCACGGCGCCTCGCCAGGTTCCCCAGCCTAGGGGAGCAAAAAGCGGCGCCAAAAATCGTCCGAAAAAGGCCAAAATGCTTTGGTCTTCTGTGACCCGCTGCAAGGCAAAGCTGTAGCTGGAGGTAAACCAGACAAAGATACAAGCCACAAAAATTATCGTCCCGGCTTTTTTCACAAAAGCAATGGCTCGATCACAGGCACTTTTCAAAATCGTTGTGAGCTGCGGCAAGTGATACGCTGGCAGTTCCATAATGAATGGTGCCAGATCACCTGCAAATAAAGGCGTTTTTTTCAAGACGATCCCTGAAAAAATCACAGCACCCATGCCGACAAAATAGGCCGATGGGGCGACCCAACTATACTGAGGGAAAAAGGCTCCTGAAATCAATGCGATGATCGGCAATTTGGCAGAACAAGGCATGAAGGTCGTGACCATCACCGTCAACCGACGATCCTTTTCATTTTCAATCGTTCGGCTTGCCATCACCCCCGGCACCCCGCAACCGGTAGCGATCAACATGGGGATAAACGACTTGCCAGATAGACCAAACTTGCGAAACAGGCGGTCCATGACAAATGCCACCCGTGCCATGTATCCGCAGTCCTCCAAGATAGCCAAACAAAAAAACAGCACGAAGATCTGCGGCAAAAAGCCTAAGACCGCACCGACCCCTGCCACGATGCCATCTAAAATCAGTTCTTGCAGCCACTGGGCGACTTGCAGCTGTTCTAGCCAGTGCGCTGCTGTTTCGGGAATCCAGCTGCCAAATAATACATCATTGACCCAATCAGTACCAATCGTACCAATCGTCTGAATCGATAAATAGTAGATTCCCCACATAATGAAGGCAAAAATCGGTAGTGCCAATACGCGATGGGTCAACACACGATCGATTTTGTCGCTGAAGGCTAAGTGCTGATCTGTTTCCTTGATGACTGCCAGCGCCAACAATTCTTCAATGAAGCCATAGCGCTCATTGACGAGAATGGCGTCACTGCTGTCTTTAAAGATCAGCTCTAAAATCGAAATCGTCTCCTGAAGGACTGCTTGCTGGGAATCAGTTAGTTTACACATTGTTTGAATCGCTTCATCTTTTTCAAAGAGTTTTATGGCAAACCAGCGTTTTTGCTGCTGAGGAATCGTCTCTGGCAAAATCGCCATGATCTCGGTCAAGCCAGCTTCTAGACGAGCATCGTAGCGGGGAGGAAGCGGTTGTGTATTGGCTACATGCTTCGCTGCCTCGATCATTTTGGTTAAGCCGCGTTGCTTCAAAGCACTGATCCCTACTACGGGAACCCCTAGACCGTAAGCCAGCTTTTCGAAATTGATCTGCAAGCCTTTTTTCTTTAATAGGTCGATCATGTTGATGGCTGCCACAGTCGGGACATTCATTTCTAATAATTGCAATGTTAGATACAGGTTGCGCTCCAGGTTGGTTCCATCGATAATATTGATCACCGCGTCCAATGATGCTTCCATCAAATAATTGCGAGAAATCAGTTCTTCTGGTGTGTACGGCGACAAGGAATAGATCCCTGGTAGATCTTGGATCAATACTTGTCTGTCTTTTCGCAGTCGCCCCGCTTTTCGTTCCACGGTAACGCCTGGCCAATTCCCCACTGTTTGTTTGGCACCGGTCAATTGGTTAAAGGTACTCGTTTTCCCGCTATTGGGATTTCCTGCTAATGCAAAGTGATAGGTCATTACGCTTCGACTCCTTTTTCGACAAAAACCAACGCTGCTTCTTGCTTTCTCAAAGACAACTCATAGCCGCGGAGCCGAATCTCCATCGGATCACCCAAAGGAGCCAGCTTCACCACTTCCAAATGGACGTTTTTCGTAAGCCCCATATCCATCAATCGACGGCGCACCGCACCTTTGGCGGCGATCTGATTGACCTTCCCGCTTTCACCGACTTGCAGCTGATCCAAAGAGGTAATGATGGTTTGCTGCTGGGTTTCTGTGACATCGATTTGTTCCATGACCCGTTCATCTAAAGCGATCCGCGTCCCTTGGTGTAAAATGATGCCGCCTTTGCGATCTTTTTGTACCACAACGATTTCAACGCCCGTGCGAATACCAAGATCATTTAAATGAGCCGTGATTTCTTTGGTGGTTGCCAACGAGTCGATTTTGTATGTTCCAGAAGCCCGAGTTTGCGCCATTTTCATTGCTTCTTACTCCTTTTGTGAAGTGTTGTTATAATTAACCTACTTTAATTGAGAATGATTATCATTATAATAGAGCCATTTCCATAAGAAGTCAATCTGTTTTGGGTCTCACTTTGAATCTTCCTTCACAATACGGATTTTTTTTACTCATTTTGATTGCATATCCCCTGTATTAATTACGCAAAAACCTTGTAATTCTAAGTATTTTCCGCTTTTTTTCCTTGCATAAAAAACACAGAAACACTATAAATTGTGTATGCCGAATTCACAAGCACAAGATATAGTGTTTTTTCGTTGACTTTCTCCGAGACTTATTTATACTAGGTTTATAACTATTACAACTCGGAGGAAACAATTATGAATATCAAACTATTTTCGAAAAACAACTGCATGCAATGTAAAATGGCGAAACGCTTTTTAAGTGAAAATCAGATTGCATTTGAAGAAATCAATATTGATAATGAGCCTGAAGCATTAGAATTTTTGAAAGAACAAGGATTCCAAAGTGTGCCAGTCATTACCTCTGATGCGCAAACGATCATCGGTTTCCGTCCAGATCAACTACGTCAATTAGCGAGCTAAGATTTTTCTCAATGTGATGCTTTTGAGGGATTTGTCAGTCGTCCAGACCGCAAGTCCTTTTTTATACGAACAAAACAAGAAAAGAGGTTAGCCATTTATGAGCTTGAAAGAAATCAAAGATGTCAGTTATTTCAAATTGAATAATGAGATCAACCGTCCAGTAGATGGTCAAATTCCATTAAATAAAGACAAAGAAGCCTTAGCGGCATTCTTTAAAGAAAACGTTGAACCAAATACCTTAACCTTTGCGACTGCAATGGACAAAATCAATTATTTGATTGAAAATGATTATTTAGAAGAGGAATTTATCAAAAAGTATCGCCCTGCCTTTATTGAGCAATTGTATCAATTCTTAGATGAGCAACACTTTACTTTCAAATCATTTATGGCTGCTTACAAGTTTTATTCACAATACGCATTAAAAACGAATGATGGTACCGCGTATCTAGAACGTTACGAAGATCGGGTGGCTTTCAACGCCCTTTACTTTGCGGATGGCAATGAAGAGTTAGCAATGAGCTTGGCAGATGAAATGATCTACCAACGTTACCAACCAGCAACCCCTTCTTTCTTGAATGCAGGACGCAAACGTCGCGGTGAGTTGGTTTCTTGTTTCTTGATCCAAATCACTGATGACATGAACGCGATCGGTCGTGGGATCAACTCCGCGCTGCAACTTTCACGAATCGGTGGCGGTGTCGGGATCACGTTATCAAACTTGCGGGAAGCCGGCGCGCCTATCAAAGGCTACGAAGGGGCAGCAAGTGGTGTGATGCCTGTAATGAAATTGTTTGAAGATAGCTTCAGCTACTCAAACCAATTGGGTCAACGGCAAGGGGCTGGCGTGGTCTACTTGAACGTATTCCACCCAGACATCATCAGCTTTTTATCAGCGAAAAAAGAAAATGCGGATGAAAAAATCCGTGTCAAAACCTTATCATTAGGCGTGATCGTACCTGACAAATTCTACGAATTGACGCGCAAAAATGAAGAGATGTATCTCTTTAGTCCCTACAGTGTCGAAAAAGAATATGGCGTGCCCTTCTCTTATGTCGATATCACCAAGGAATACGACAACTTAGTCATGAACCCACGGATTCGCAAAACCAAAATCAGAGCCCGTGATCTAGAAAACGAAATTTCTAAATTGCAGCAAGAATCTGGTTATCCTTATATCATCAATATCGATACAGCAAACCGCAGCAACCCAATTGATGGCAAGATCATCATGAGTAATCTTTGTTCCGAGATCCTTCAAGTCCAAGCACCATCTGAGATCAACGGCAAACAAGAATACGAAGTTTTAGGAACAGATATCAGCTGTAACTTAGGTTCCACCAATATCGTGAACTTGATGGACAGCCCTGACTTTGGGAAATCTGTTCGAGCAATGACTCGTGCCTTGACCTTTGTTACTGATGCGTCTGACATTGACGTAGTACCATCGATCCAAAATGGGAATGCCTTGAACCACACGATCGGTTTAGGCGCAATGGGCTTGCATACCTATTTTGCAAAAAATCAAATGGAATATGGTTCACCAGAATCCCTTGAATTTACTGATCTTTATTTCATGTTGTTGAACTATTGGACATTGGTTGAAAGCAATGCCATCGCCAAAGAAAAAGGCGAAGTTTTCCATAACTTTGAAAAATCAGCGTATGCAGACGGCAGCTACTTCACCGATTATATCCAAGGTGACTACCAACCAAAATCGGAAAAAGTCAAAGCATTGTTCGAAGGCGTCTTTTTACCAACTGGTGAAGACTGGGCAGCCTTGGCACAAACCGTCAAAGAAACCGGCTTGTATCACCAAAACCGCCTAGCCGTTGCACCAAATGGTTCGATCTCTTATATCAATGATACGAGTGCCAGCATCCACCCAATCACTCGGATGATCGAAGAACGCCAAGAAAAGAAAATCGGCAAGATCTACTATCCAGCACCTTACTTGAGCAATGAGACGATCGGCTACTACAAATCAGCCTACGATATGGATATGCGCAAAGTGATCGATGTTTACGCAACTGCTCAAAAACACGTCGATCAAGGTATGAGTATGACCTTGTTTATGCGTTCAGATATTCCAGAAGGTCTTTACGAATGGAAAGAAACGACAAAACAAACCACGCGTGATTTGAACATTTTGCGTCACTACGCTTTCCACAAAGGCATCAAATCGATCTACTATGTACGGACCTTTACAGATGATGCAGAAGAGATCGGCAGCAACCAATGTGAAAGCTGCGTCATCTAATCCAACTTTTGCCTGAAAACGAACCAACCGCCTGCCCCTGCTCTTTCTTGACAGCGGGTCGGCTGTTGTCTTGATACGATTATTGGAGGAACCGACTATGGGTAAGACTTACTATGAAGCAATCAACTGGAATGAGATCGAAGATATCATCGATAAATCCACTTGGGAAAAATTAACAGAACAATTCTGGTTAGATACGCGGATCCCTTTATCAAATGACCTTGATGACTGGCGGACGCTATCTCCATTAGAAAAAACAACGGTGGGCTACGTCTTTGGCGGCTTGACTTTATTAGATACCGTTCAATCAGAAAGCGGTATGGATCAACTGCGTAAAGATGTCCGCACCCCACACGAAGAAGCGGTCTTGAACAACATCCAATTTATGGAATCTGTCCATGCAAAAAGCTATTCATCGATTTTCAGCACCCTGAATACAAAAGCGGAGATCGCTGATATTTTTGAATGGACCAACACCAATCCATATTTGCAAAAGAAAGCCGAACGAATCAATGAGATCTACAAAAATGGCACACCGCTAGAGAAAAAAATCGCCAGTGTATTTCTAGAGACCTTCTTATTCTATTCAGGTTTCTATACACCCCTTTACTACTTAGGCAATAACAAACTAGCGAACGTAGCGGAGATCATCAAATTGATCATTCGTGACGAATCCGTTCACGGCACGTATATCGGCTACAAATTCCAATTAGGTTTCAACGAATTACCAGAAGACGAACAGCAAAAGCTGAAAGACTGGATGTACGACTTGTTGTATGAGTTGTATGAAAATGAAGAGCGTTATACCGAAGAATTATACGATGAGATCGGCTGGACCGAAGAAGTCAAAACCTTCTTGCGTTACAATGCCAATAAGGCTTTGATGAATCTAGGACAAGACCCGCTTTTCCCAGATACCGCCAACGATGTCAATCCAATCGTCATGAACGGTATTTCAACTGGTACCAGCAACCACGACTTCTTCTCACAAGTTGGGAACGGGTATCTGCTTGGTTCCGTAGAAGCGATGAAAGACGATGACTACTTCATCGGACTTGATTGATCTGCTGACAAATAAACACCTTGTTTCTCGCCAATTGAGGGTGAGAAACAAGGTGTTTTTTAGTGAGCCAACTGGTCTTTGATAAAGGTCAACGTTTCTGTCAAACAGGCCTGTGCTTGGGGCAAGCTATAATCAAATTGGTATTCGTGGGTCACCGTTTCCGAATCCCCTTTGTAAAAGCGACTCGTCACGGGAATATCAAGAGCTTGCAGCTGGTTGGCAAAGGCAATGCCTTGGTCTTCAAAGGAATAGGCATTGCCATCCGTGATATACGTTGGTGGAAAATCAGCCGTCAATTTATCCACCAGTGAGATCTCCTGCAGTTGGGGACTATCTTGCCATTCTTTTTTGCCTAATAACGACCAAGCCACCGTTTTGACAAAGAATTTCATAAAGCGATCATCTGAAGAAGTCCCAGCGATCTGCTTCAAATCAAGCGGTCCGCAATAGGAAATAAACCCTTTCAGGGCCGATGCAGGAATGTCTTGATCAAAGGACATTTCCTTCGCATACGCTGGATTGGTTTGCAGTGCCACATATTGCCCAGCGATTTGGGCTCCTGCAGAATCCCCGCCGAAGAAGAGTTGATCGAAATCTAGCATGGGGTATGCTTGGGCATCTGCTTTGATCGAGTCTACCGCTTGGGCTAATTGTTTGACCTGTCCAGGATAATGCAGACTTGGTGCCCATTCATAATTAATCGAAATCACAGCGGCTTTGGTTTCATCGACGACATAGGTCGCAAACTCTTTGACCCCTTCTTTGTCTCCGCCGACATAGCCGCCCCCATGGACCCAAAAAATGACTGGAACAGGGCCTTGTGCCTCTTTGGGATAATATAGATCAAAGGTACTACGTTGATAATCCGATTGATACGTCAAGTCCTGTTTGACCGTCACATTCGGCAAACTTTTTTGATAAGCTGCCTCATCCTTGATGGTCACTTCTTGGTTAAACAGATGACCGATCAAAAAAGCCCCCGGTCGTGGGGAGAGTTGAAAAGCCAGAAAAACGGCAGCTAAGAGTCCGATCAGGACAATCGCCACCCACATGAAAAAGCGCAGAATTTTTTTCAAGTAAAAGCTCCTTCCTTCTTTCTGTTTCAGCTTTTTCATTTAACCATGTTTTTTTAGCAAATTCAATGACAATCGCTAAAGATTAAAAAAAGGATGATACCAATAGGCATCATCCTTAAAATAACATCGTTTATAATGGCAACATCATAAACAAACCAGCAGCGATCGCTGCCCCGATCATTGGACCGATGATTGGTACTAACGCATAGCCCCAATCGGAAGTCCCTTTGTTTTTGATTGGCAAGATTTGGTGAGCGATCCGTGGTCCTAAGTCCCGTGCCGGATTGATGGCATAGCCTGTTGGTCCACCAAGCGACAGCCCGATCGCTAAGATCAAGATCCCAACGACGATGGGATTTAATCCATCCGTAAAGGTATTGGCACCAAAAGCCAATAAGCCAAAGACTAAGACAAAGGTACCAATCACTTCAGTGATGGTATTCGATACTAAATTACGAACTGCAGGCCCTGTTGCAAAGGTACCTAAAATCGCGCCTTGGTCTTTTGTTTCATCCCATAATGGCAAGTAGTTGAGCCAAACGAGGATCGCCCCTACGATCGCACCAGCAATTTGTGCCAGCATAAACGGTACAGCCAAGCTCCAAGAAAAATTCCCCGTCATCGCCATGCCTAATGTAACGGCTGGATTCAAGTGAGCAGGTCCCATGTACCCTGAAACGTAAACGGCAATCGTTACCGCTGTCGCCCAGCCCATTGCGATCACGATCCAGCCAGAGGCTTCTGCTTTACTCTTTTTCAGATTGACAGCCGCACACACACCATCCCCTAACAAAACCAAAATAGCCGTTCCTAGAAATTCACTAAAGATCTGGGTTGTTTCATTCATCTTTTTTTCCTCCTTTTAAGGCTGTTAAATCTGATTCTGCGATCACTTGGTTCAATTCTGCTATATGGGCTGCTTTTTCTTCCTCGCTCCAGCCAAAGAAGTCGGTCATAGCTGCAACGACACCGGCATTGACTTCATCTAAGGTGTCTCGCATAAATAGGATATGGTTGGTCCGACGCAATAGATAATCGACAGGCGTCAGAACCATTTCTTCATGCAAGGAATAGTTCAAGGCCGTACTTTCTTTTTCATCTAAGCCCTCAAACTTCGTCTTGTAGTTCAACACTTGGGGAAGATTCGACCCATAAAGATGAGCCAAATACGTTGCAGCGGCTTCATCGAATCCAGCGGCTTGCGCTTGGTCAGCCAGCTTCGCTAAGTCTTCCTCTACATTGGCTGCATCAAGCTCACCACCAGAAACTGGGTACGTGGTTGAATCCACCAACTCGAAGGATGCACCGCTTTCTTGGAGCAATTCATTGATCCGTTTGACTGCTCCTTCCGCCATCAAGCGATAATCGGTGATTTTTCCCCCTGCCAACGTCAATAGTCCGTCTTTTGAGCGTTCCAAACTGCTGCCGCGAGAAACTTGCGATGGATCCACTTTGCTGGCTTCTACTCGTTCTTGTGCTTGTTTTACGGCTTTTTCTACGACTGGTCGCTGCCGCTCATCTTCAAGATACTCTTTGACGCTTTCAACGATCTGCTCAAAGCTTTCATCCGATAGTTTGCCTTTACCGCCGCCATTGTAATCAGACCCGCCATTATTCACAATCAACGGACGCAATCCTGCCCAGCTCGCTTCGATATCATTAAGGGTGATCTGAGCGTGAGGGAAGCGTTCATTCACGATGGTCAGTAGATAATCAACATCTTCTTGCGTGACCGTTGGATGGGCGAAATCGCCTGTATAATCCGTATCGGTTGTGCCAAAATAGGTCTTATTTTCTCTTGGTACCACGAAAACCATCCGACCATCATTTTTCCCAGTATCAAAATAGGTTGGTTGCGGCACTTTTAGTTTTTCCCGATCGACCACTAAATGGACACCTTTCGTCGGACGCATTTGTGGCGGCAACTCATCATTCTTGTCTAATTGACGAACGATGTCTGACCAAGGGCCTGTCGTGTTGATCACGACTTTGGCGTGAACCTCAAAGCGCTCGTTTGTCAGTTGATCCTCCACTTCTACCCCATTGATGATGCCTTGCTCATCATGTAAGATGCCGACGACTTTGGCTTTACTGATCATTGCTGCCCCATCGGCTTGTGCTCGTTTGATGTTTTCGATCACCAAGCGGGCATCGTTGTTGCGAAAATCAAGATAGACACCGCCACCGACTAAGTTTTCCGCCTGCAGCTGAGGTTCGCGTTCTAAGACCTCTTCTTTCGTCAGCAGATAATTTTCGTATTTACTGCCTGTCACATTCGCTAAGCGATCATAAAGATCCATCGCCACTTTGACAGAAAACAAGGAGAAGGTTGCCCCTGGTTCATCATAGATTGGCAAAAGCATTGGATCTGGTTTCGGGATATGCGGAGCAATTTGCTGCACGATCGCGCGCTCCCGCACGGTGTCAGCGACCACTTCCACGTCAAAGGTTTTCAAATAACGAATACCGCCATGAACGAGTTTGGTGGACCGCGAAGACGTTCCTTCCGCAAAATCCTGCATTTCCAAAAGCACCGTCTTCATCCCAGCGGCTGCGGTTTGAACAGCAACCCCCGCGCCAGTGATCCCACCACCGATGATCAATACATCATAGGTGGTCTTTGCCGCTTCTTGAATGGTTTGCTTCCGATCTTTATGTGAAAAGGTCATGGCTTACTCGCCTTCTTTCTTCGCTTTGAATTTGAAGGTCTGAGTAGCTGCCACCGCTTGTTTCCAGCCTTCGTACAAATTGTCTCTTTCTTCTGCTGGCATTTCTGGTGTAAACATTTGCCCTTCTTCTGCCATTGATTTCAATTCATCCAAGTCTTTCCAGAAGCCAACCGCTAGCCCTGCCAAGTAAGCTGCACCTAATGCGGTTGTTTCCAGATTCGCAGCTCGTTGCACGTCAATGTCTAAAATGTCCGCTTGGAACTGCATCAATAGATCGTTTTTGGCTGCACCGCCATCGACTTTCAGCAATGGGATATCGATGCCAGAATCTTTTTTCATCGTGTCGATGACATCTTTTGATTGATACGCAACAGCTTGCAATGTTGCCCGAACAAAATCTTCCTTCGTCGTCCCACGAGTCAAGCCAAAGACGGCTCCTCTTGCATCTGAATCCCAATAAGGTGCACCCAATCCAGTAAAGGCAGGCACCACATACACTTCATTATCGCCTTTTGCTTTGGCAGCTATTTCTTCTGATTGCGGAGAAGACTCGATCATTCGTAGACCGTCCCGCAGCCATTGGATCGCTGATCCAGCAACGAAGATACTTCCTTCTAAGGCATAATAGACTTTGCCGTTGATGCCATACCCGATGGTCGTCAGTAGGTCATTGTCAGACAATTGTGGTTCTTCTCCCGTATTCATGACGATAAATGCCCCAGTGCCGTAAGTATTTTTGATCATGCCTTTTTCAAAGGCCATTTGTCCAAAGAGGGCGGCTTGTTGGTCCCCAGCCATTCCAGCGATTGGTACTTCACTGCCGTAAAAATGGTAGCTGCGGGTGTGACCATAGACTTCTGAGTTGCTTTTGACTTCTGGCAACATCGAGCTTGGAATGTTCAAAAGATCCAAGATTTCTTGATCCCATTCTAATTTATGGATATTGTAAAGCATCGTCCGACTAGCATTGGAGTAGTCGGTGACATGGACTTGTCCATCTGTCAGTTTCCACACAAGCCATGAATCGATCGTTCCGAAAAGTAGCTCGCCATTATCCGCCTTTTCTTGTGCCCCTTCGATATTGTCTAAAAGCCAGCGCACCTTGGTCGCTGAGAAATACGCATCAATGACTAACCCAGTTTTTTCATGGATCATCTCTGTATGGCCATCTGCTTTTAATTGGTCAGCGATCGGTGAAGATTGGCGGGATTGCCAAACGATTGCATTTGCGATCGGCTGGCCTGTCGTTTTGTCCCAAACCACTGTCGTTTCACGCTGGTTGGTGATCCCGATGCCGGCGATTGCTTCTGGTCGGATACCTGATTCAATAAATGCCCCTGCGATGACTGATTGGACAGAGTTCCAAATTTCGTTGGCGTTGTGTTCTACCCAACCCGATTTTGGAAAGTATTGCGGAAACTCTTTTTGTGAACTACCGATTTTTTTCCCATTACGATCAAAAATAATTGCTCTTGAACTAGTGGTTCCTTGGTCGATCGCCATTACATAATTTTTTTCTGCCATTTGATTCGCTCCCTTTAGTTTTTTATACGCTTTTCTTGTTAGCGCTTTCTGACTTGCTTTTATTTTAGCTGAACTTTCGCTATGTGGTTCGTCAATTTTTTTTCAAATTTCTAAGAAATTGACGAAATCCACTATTGAAAGCGTTCGCGGATCATTTTTTTGATCGTTTCCCGATCATAAGCGGTACCTAGTTCACTGATTCGATAAGTCGGTGTTTTCGTCTCGATAGCATAATTTGCCAAGATCAAGTCATATTCTTGTTCTGGGCGATAGCGTTCTACGACTACGCCATTCAAATTTTTGAGATACAGCAGCCACATGTAGTAGAGGGCTTCTTTAAACAGTTCATCCATTTTCAAAGCGATCCCGACGCGAAACTCCCGATTGATTTGATAATCGATGATCGTGATCACACTCAAGTATTTGACCATCGTCATCATCAACAAACTATTTTTATCAGATGGCTTGATATCAAGCTCTGCTAAAGCCTTATCCAATAGTTCGTGACTGATTTGCTGGATGTTACGACTGGATAGCTGCGCTTCTAACTGCCAAATATTTTCTCGATCAAAAACCTCCACATCCCCTTTGAAAAAATACACGCGGCTGTGGATCTGCAGCAGGTGACCATAACAAGTGGCTTCGATTTCACGGGGAACAAACGATGGGCGGTAGAGATGCAAAATATGTTCCAAAATCAAGGTATCCGTCAAGGCAGTTGGCGTAAACCGAGAACGCTGCAGCATATACACTTGCAGATCGTGTTCGGATAACACCGAGAACGACAGTAAAAAGACAAAGTGCAGCATCGCCTCCTCTTCTCTGACTTCTAATGCATAATGGCCAAACCCACGAAATACCAACTCCCGTAATTGCTGAAACAAAGGATCTTTCGTGTAGGGTACCATTTTCTCCCGTAAGACTTGAAAGGATTGAGTAGCAATTTTCAGTCGCGCCTTCATGATCCTCAGCCATAGGGACAAGCGCTGTTGGGCTTCTTTCGTGAAGGTCATGTTCAGACCTCGTGTGATCAGACCGACGTATTTTTCATCGATCGGCAGCGGCTGACTGTCGAAAGAATGGACATACCAAAAGAGTTCAAAATAGAAATAACGAATTTGCGTTTCTTCCCCAATCAGCTTTCCTTGCCAGATCTCTAACTCGAATTCTGCTAGCAAGCCATTTAGCTCTTTGATTTTGCGAAACAAGGATGACTCGCTGACCGCTAATTTTTGTGCCAGCTGGACAGTGGTCACCTCTTGATGCTGCAAAAGATGCTCGAGGATTTGAAATTTCAATGCTGAACGATAAAACGCCCATTCGATTTGATTAAGGGAAAAAGTGGGACTCATTTCAAAGACCAGGACACCTTTTCGATAATACAACTGACACTGCTCTTGGTAGTGAGCCAGCTCATCTTGCAACTCCTCCACATATTTTTCCAAGGAAGGCTTACTGATGCCAAGATAGCTCGCCAGCTCGTGCAGTTCCATTTTTCCGCCCACCAGTAAAAGCTTTTTGAGCAGCTGCAATTGCTTTGCTTCTTTTTTTTCTAATAACTGATCAAGTCTCATCGGCATCACTTCCCGACCATAGAAAAGTTTCGTCGATTACATTAGTGAACCGTGGATGGAAGAAAAAGTCTTTTTGGGTCAACTCCTCCATCGTTGCCTGCTGCTCGATCGCAAACGCTAGTAAATTGATTTTTTCCAAAATATTGGCTTTTGATAAAAGCTGCGCACCAACGATTCGGCCGCTGGCTTGTTCGATCATCACTTTTCCATGAACCTGTGTTGGATCAAACAAGGAACTGGCGGCAGTAAACGTATGACAGACGATCGGAGATTCGAAGAAAAACCGATCCGACTCGGTCAAGCCGGTGCTTGCTAAGTACCACCCAAACAGTTGCGTACCGACTGTCCGCAATCCGCCACGAAACGGGATGGTTTTGCTTGCCAGATTGCGAGCTGCTGCGATCCCTGAGCGAACAGCATTGTTGACTAAGGGCATATAGACCGTGTCTTTCGTAATAGCATTTGGAATTTGGATCAAATCGCCGACCGCAAAAATATCCGTGGCAGAAGTTTCCAAGTAGGCATCTGTCCAGATGGTTTGATCACTGTGTAATTCAAAGACCGCAAATGCCTCTGGCAAGCGAGGATGAACGTTGACTGTCGTCAATACCAGATCGCTTTCATAGCCTTGATCGGCGGTTTCGATCCGAAAGCCTGTTTCCGTTTTAACGACTGCCAAAGTTGGCTTGGACCAATGCAGCTGCAAGTTGGGGATTTTTTCGATCTCCGTTAAAAAGGGCTGCAAAAAATCGTGATCAAAGTACTTGAATAAAGGATATGACATTGATTCGATCACACTGACTTTTTTTCCGATCGCAGTCAAGGTATTCGCCGCTTCCATCCCCGCTTGACCAGCACCTACGATGGTAATCGACTCTGCTTGGGGCAATTGCTGCAAGAAATGCTTGGCTGCCTCATATTCCTTGTAGGTCAGTAGTGCTTCTTCTGGTTGTGGCAAAACAGTGGAATCTTGACTGGAGCCTGCTGCCAAGACGAGTCGATCATAACTTAGTTCTCGCTTATCCGTTCGAATCCGATGATCCGAAGGAAAAATCTCCAGAAGCGTTTCTTCTAAGGCAACGTCGATCGTTTCTGCCTCCAGCTGCTCCTTCGTACAAAAGAATGCTTCTTCCAGCGATGCGATCCTGCCTTCGATCAGCAATAACAAACCGCTTGGAACAAACCCAAGATGGGCTTTTTTTTCTATCAATAAAATCTCTGCGTCAGGGTATAATCGGCGTGCTTCACGGGCGCAGCTGACACCCCCAAAGGACCCGCCTATGATAATGATTTTCATTGGATCACCTCTCTCCCTTAGCTTAAATGAAACGCTCTCATTTGACGAGTAAAAAGCTATCAGGCTGACTATTTTTTTGTTAACTGCGGTAAAATAAATGAGACCTATGCTACACTATACGCAAAGGAGTGTTCAAATGGTTTTCTTTTATCAATTCATGCTGGGATTGTTTGCCAGCATATTCGTTACAGCGGCAGCATTCGTCTTTCAGTGGCTGACTGTTTCTGGCGCACTGGCTGCGATTCTTTGCGGCACACTGGTCATTGGCTTTGGTCCGTGGTACAGCATCTTTTTGATTGGCTTTTTCTTTGCCAGCTCTGGCATCATTGGTCTTTTAAAGAAAATGCGCAGTCAGCCAGAGTTAGCTGTGCTTGCCAAAGGTGCTCGCCGTGATGCAAAACAAGTCTTTGCGAACATCACACCAAGCATCTTTGCGCTACTGCTTGCCTTTTGGACGAAAGAACCGCTATTCCTTTGGGGATTTGTGGCGGGAATCGCTAGCTGTACGGCTGACACTTGGGGCTCAGAAATCGGCGTGCTGAGTCCAAGTCCACCGCGTCACTTACTAACGGGAAAAAAATTACCACCAGGACTTTCCGGTGGTGTCAGTTGGTTGGGAACTGTCGCTTCCCTAGCGGGGAGTCTCGCCATCACTGGTTTATTCGCAGCAGCCTTATGGTTGAACGGCAAGCCGTTCTCCTTTGATCTCTGGTTGACCTTGACTGCTTTAGGCTTTGGCGGTAGTCTCTTGGACAGCTTACTGGGCGCAACGATTCAGGTGCGCTATCAATGCCCTGTCTGTCTCCAATACACCGAAAAAAAAGTCCACCACGACGTTGCCACCAAGCAAGTCGGCGGTCTTTCCTTTGTAACGAATGAAGGGGTCAATTTGCTGAGTTCAATAGTGATCGTTATTGTATCGGTCTTGCTAACTGGCTATTTTTTCAAGTAATCAGGCAATCCACTGCGATGACAGTTCCTTCATACAAAAAACCTTCGAGAGCTACACGTTTGTGTTTCTCTTGAAGGTTTTTATTTGTTTAGTGAAAGAATGATACGGATGCTCACTCCATAAGGAGCCTGATTAAGATGCAGGCGAATGATTCGTCACTTTGTAATAAGCAAAATCAGCATAGGATTGATGTTGATGTGCATCCACGGCACCAATAAAATTAAACAATCCTGTGAAGCCACCTATTTCTCCAGGCATTCCATTGACTCCTTCATCAGATAAGTAAGCCACTGACAGATCTTGGAGCAAAACTTGCCAAGTCTCTTGTTCCTCTAATCGATAGTAGACATTTGCGATCCCGTGATCGTATCCAATTTTCAGCTGAATATTTCCTTCGGGAACGACGACGCGCGTATTTACATATTCGATCCTTTGTCCTAATTTTGCTTGTAAGAGAGTCAAATAAGGACATCGCTTTTCTTCTGAATAGGTAACATGAGCATATAACCAATTGTTTGAATCATAATAAAGCCCAAGTCCTGCTGTTTGTGAATAATGGTTCGGTTGAAACTCCAACAAGGTCTCCACCTCATAGGTAAAAGAGGTTGCTCGTGTTGCCATGATGGCAGGATTCATCTGTGAAAACAAGGAATTGCCCCCATAGATCCGTAAGAACCCCTGCCGCTTTTGCGTACTGACCCATGACTGATGCTGTTGGCGATACGGTGTCATAAATTCTAACAGATACTGCGGCTCTTGAAATGAATCAAATAAATCAGTGTTTGGTTCATTGTCAATTGGAACACCAGCTAATCCTTTAAAAGTCATTTTTGCCAAATTGCTTCCATCTTCCATTTCCAACCAATTGTCCTCGGTCCAGTGCATCCTTTGAATAGAAGCTTCTCTTCCAAGAGGATTCAACAGCTGCCCCTCTAAGGGTCTTGACATTAAATGAGCCATGAACCATTCATCAGTATGGGTATGGACGAGCGAACCATGTCCTGCTTTTTGCATCACTGAATGAGGATTGACCATTTCAAAATGCCCAGCATCAGGGTCCCCCAAAGAAAACAGATGCCTTGGAGAAGAAGTAAGGATCGGTTCGCCTGAAGGATGCGCTTCATAAGGACCAAAAATAGTATCTGCGCGACCGACTTCCACACCATGAGCATAGCCCGTGCCTCCAGATGCCAGCAATAAAAAGTACGCCCCTTGATGCTTGTAGATTTGAGGTGCTTCCGCACACCCTCTGGTGGTGAATCCTTGCGTTACGCGATGCCAAGGGGACAGTAATTTACCTGAAGGCAAGTCGATCTCCGCAAGAACAATATGCCCCGGCGCTTGATAACCTTCTCTTGTTTCCCATTCCAAAATCGTTAAATAATGCCGCCCATCCTCGTCATGAAACAGCGCTGGATCAAAGCCAATTGAGGTAAAATAAATCGGTTCTGACCATGGTCCTCGAATGTCAGTCGCCCAAATGGCATAAGAATCAGCATTAAATTCACGTCCTGCCATGTTTACCATATGTGAATACGCCAGCCAAAATCGTTTTGTTTGTGGATCATAAGATAAATGCGGTGCCCAAATACCAGCTGGTGTATTGGTTCCACGTAAATTCACTTCTTCATTGTTCAAGGCATAGCCAACAAGTTGCCAATTCGCAAGATCCTTTGATTCGAAAAGTTGAATCGCAGGTGTCCAATGGAAGGTTGAAGTTGCGATATAATAACGCTCATCCACACAAATGATAGAGGGATCAGGCGCCATTCCAGGAATAACTGGATTTTTGATGATTGTCATAAGCTTCCTTCCTATTCTTAACTTTTTATTCGTTTTGCAACCAAACGACAGTTTTTTTATCATCGTTTGCAGGCGAAGGCGATAAATTGAAACCGTTTTATTTAGTTGCTACATTTATCTTACGAAACTTTTAGGGTAGAATGAATATCAAAAAAAAGCCAATACTTACCATTTTTCATTTTTAAGGAGGTCGTTCTGAATGAACCCAACACCTAAATGGCTAGAACAGCTGGTCAAATTACCCGATATCGATATCAATTTAAAAACCTTTGGTGGACACAAGCAACGTGTTTCCCAAGGATGGTGTGCACCACAAGAGACCCACTTTGCTTTTGAGATCATGATGATCATTGATGGAGAGCAGCGAACAATTTTTGAAGGCAGGCAGTTTGATTTTGTGGCAAATGATGTGATCCTGATACCGCCTGGTACCGCTCATGAAAATACTTGTCTCGTAGCAGAAGGTTTAGAGTATTTTTGTATGCATTTCGATCTTGATGATCCTGAGATTCAGCAACAGTTGTTGATGTATTGTCCTTTACTATTAAAAAAGACGAATCCCGCCTACCAAGCGATCGTTGCGATCCTTCAGCAATACATTGCGTTTTTGGCAAGCGGATACTTTGGAATGAAAGAAAAAATCGCCATTGAGATCTTACTGTTAGAACTGATGCGTGCCTTACTAGACTATGTCGAAGATGAAAAAAATCAGTTAGCGCATACAGATAACACTTCCCTTGTTTTAGCAAAAGCGATCGCTGAAGCGATCCAACAAAATTTTCGTACGTACACACAAAGCCCAACGGAAGAAAACAAAGCCTTGCTTTCCATGAGTTATACAGCCAATTCATTGAACATTAGTAATAGTACGATGCTGACGGTTTTCAAAAAAGTTTATGCTAGTAGTCCAAAACAGTACTTAGATCAATTACGTTTCAACCAGGCAAAATTCTATCTCCATCAACCCAAATTGACCATCGCCGAAATCGCTGAGATCATTGGCTATCAAAATGCCGCCCACTTTACGAGACAATTCAAAAAATGGGCAAATATATCGCCGAATAAATACCGTAAGCTCCAGTTAGAAGCAGCAAAATAAATAATCGACAAATAATGATTCGAGAAAAGCGACCCCTACTTCTTCCTCTGAGGATGCGAAAAAAAGCTTTTTTTCGCATAATAAATGAAAAATGGTAAATTTCCCCTTTTTTTTGATATTTCAAGTCCTGTCTGCATTCTTTATGATTAATACCAAGAAATCGTTTGCAGGAATAAAAACAGTTAGTTGCAAAAGAGCAAGATGAGTGGGTATTCTCAGCACACTTGCTTTGCATTACATTAAGGGGAATATGTATGATTTCAGAAAATTCAATGTCAATCAAAAGTCGGTTGCCGTTAAAAATCGGAATTTTGAGTCTTTCATTGGTCGTACAAGCTGCTGGTGCAGTAGCAGCAGCCGTACCTTTTATTATGAACGATTTTTCTGACCGAACCACCGCACAAGTCCAATCTATTTTGACACTGCCATCAATGGCAATCTTGATTTTCATTCTGCTAAGTTCATGGTTTATCAAAGCACTTGGCAAAAAGCGAACAGTCTGTTTAGGCTTGATGATCGCTTTAGTCGGTGGCATCTTACCGGCATTTACAATGAACTTTGGCTTGATTTTATTTGCCCGTATTTTGTTTGGCGCAGGTCTGGGACTCTTTAACTCAATGACCGTCTCCTTGATCGGCGACAACTTTACCGGTGCCGAGCAAAAAAATTTATTAGGTATTCAATCAGCCGTGATGACTTTAGGGAATAGCCTAGCGACGTTCGCTGCGGGCCTACTGTTAACGATCTCGTGGCAAGCTTCATTCTTAGTGTACTTGGTCATCTTACCGATTCTCTTTCTTTTTCTTTTCGGTTACCGCAACGTCAATGAAAAGCCCGTAAAAACAACGCAGCCATCAACCAACGCTACAAAAAGAAGAAAGCTGCCATTAAGCGTAACTTTAGGTATTTTGACTCTCTTTTTATTCTTCATTAGTTTGATGGTCGTCATTACTTCTTCTGCATTACTGATTCAAGAATTGGCGCTGACGAATCAAGGATTTCTTTCCACCGCATTAGCGATCGCCGGTATTTTTAGCAGCTTGGTCGCATTAGCTTTTGGTCAAATCACCAAATTATTAAAGCGCTTTACGCCAGTTGTCGTCATCAGTTTCGCAATGGTTGGTTTTTTTACGATAACCTTAGCACCTACGATGACCGTCTTTTTCATAGGTCTATTAGTGGTTTATCTTGCCAATCTTGTAGTTCCTTATGTATACAGTGTCATTCTTAGCGATGTAGATCCAGAAGCCAATAACTTAGTTGTTTCTTTGGCAATGGTCGCTTGTAATCTTGGTGCTTTTTCCTCCCCCTATGTCATAAACTTTATCAGTCAACTACTTGGCATGACAACGGCAGTCATGCAAGTCAGAATCGCTGCCGGAATCATGGCTATCATTGCTCTGATTTTTCTATTTCTCGCTTTCAACAAAACGACCACACCTATTAGTAAGGAGGAACTATAAGATGGAACAAAAACTTAGAGGCGTCAACCTAGGCGGTTGGCTTGTATTAGAAAAATGGATGGCACCTAGTCTCTTTCAAGGAACACCTGCCGATGACGAGTATTATTTAGCCTATGATCTACCAGAAGCTGAATACCAAGCACGGTTGTTGATTCATCGTGAAACATTCATCACTGAAGCTGATTTCTTGCGCATTTCAGCAGCTGGCTTCAATACCGTTCGAATACCTGTCCCTTATTTTATTTTTGGTGATCGTGCCCCCTTTATTGGCTGTATCGACTATTTGGATAAAGCCTTCGCTTGGGCGAAGGCTTATGACCTAAAAATCTTGATCGATCTTCATACCGCACCCTTCAGCCAAAATGGTTTTGACAATGGTGGTCTCTCGGGTGTAGTCAGATGGGCACAAATGCCCGAAGAAGTGGCGTTCGAATTAACGGTCTTGGAACGTTTGGCGCAAAGATATGCAGATCACGAAGCATTGTGGGGCATTGAAGTATTAAACGAACCGATCACAGATGGTGAAGTATGGCACAGCATGAATCCCATGGATCGTTTTCCACCTCGTGATCTTGCGTTAGCAAAAGGTAGCGCACCAATCTCTTTAGACTTTTTGAAAACTTTTTATCAAGATGCCTATCGAAGAATGCGCAACTATTTAAGCAATGACAAAGTGATCGTCTTTCATGACGGCTTCCAATTGCATGCTTGGAAAGAGTTTTTCGCCCAAAACGATTTTCACAATGTCATGCTAGATACGCACCAATACGTTATGATGGCAGAAATGGCTGGCACAGAGCAATCCTTGGAAGCCTACGTGTCTTTCATTGATGGCTTAGCCAAAGAGATCGCCACGGTTGCACAATATGTCGAGGTTTTTGTTGGAGAGTGGTCCTTGTTCAACTCCTATGCTGTTGGTACAGATACCAAAGGCGGCATCAATCCAACACAAGAAGAATTCAGCAGTAACCGTAGTTTGACAAAAAGTGAATTAGAAGAAGTTTATCAAACTTTGTGGCGTGCTTCAATCACAGCTTGGAACCAAGGAGCCGGACATATGTACTGGACCTATAAGTTATCCATCGATACGATCAATGAGCCTGCTTGGTATGGCTGGGATTCCTGGGATGCTAGTCGCGCTATGGCAAAAAACTGGATCGATCCACGTTTCTAAAACACAACAAAAAGCGAGATTGGAACGAAGCAAACGATACCTGTTTGCGTTACGTTTCAATCTCGCTTTTTTGTTGCTTTTAAGCAATATCCACTAAGCGGATCTTCGTGACATTTTTGTAGACAGACAATTCTTCGATCACTTCAGAAAAGCCTAGCCCTCGGGGGAGATCAATCGTATAGATGTTGGTATAAATGCGATAGTCTTCCATAAATTTGACATCAAAATTGACATCTTCGATCACGATATTTTTCTCTTGGAAGTACTCCGTCAAAAACTCTTTGGTCTCGGTGCGATGGATGTACTGGATCTCTAATTTTTTTGCTGTCGGTACGCGGACGATCCGCTTAACGATCGTCAATGCAAAGAAGATCCCGATAAAGCTGCTTAATGCGATGGTGTAAAAGCCCATCCCGATGGCAATTCCTAAACCTGCGATCGCCCATAAGGAAGCAGCCGTCGTCAACCCCGTCACCGAGCGCTTCGTCACAATGATCGTTCCAGCGCCTAGAAAACCGACTCCGCTGACGACTTGTGCGATCAATCGTGCTTCGTCTGAACGAATCACGCCTGCTAAATCTGGATGATCCAGCGCATCTCGCATGGCACCTGTGGCGATCTCCACTTGGATCAATGCAATGACACAAGCTCCCATGCAAACCAAGATATGGGTTCTAAGACCAGCTGGTCGGCTTTTGTATTGCCGCTCGTACCCAATCGCTCCTCCCATGATCATTGCCAGCAGCAATCTCAGCGCTACTTCAGGAATGGATAAATGCATATCAACCATTTGCATCCCTCTTTTCTTCGTATTCTCTCTTTTAACTATAGCATCTCTGATGAAAAAAAGAAAAAAACAGCGCCGAATCAGTCAAATAAAAAAAGCCCCCTCAGAAAATAAGCAAGTAAGCTACAAACCATTGCTCGCAGCTGCGCTGGCGCTACTGCACAAGCGCAGGGGGAAGCTGCGAGGATGGCTCATTTTTCCTTCTGACTTATTTCTGAAAAGGGCTGATTTTGTTTTACAGGTTGCTGGCAGCAGCCTCATCGATGATCACGATCACGTCATCATGCTTTTGTAAAACAGAAGCCGGTAATTCGTTGGTTACGGGTCCTTCAATCATTTTTTGGATCGCATCCGCTTTGACTTCGCCAAATGCCATCAAAATGATTTTTTTGCTTTGCATAATCGAACCGATTCCCATTGAAATTGCCGTCGTTGGGACGTCTTCGACTTTATCAAAGTAGCGTTTGTTGGCATTGATGGTTGATTCAGTCAAATCAACGACTGAGGTCGTTCCTTCAAAGGATGCACCAGGTTCGTTGAAGCCGATATGTCCGTTTTGACCGATACCCAAGATTTGGATATCAACTGGGTGATCCGCAATCACGCTATCGTAGCGTTGGCATTCTGCTTCTAAGTCTTCCGCTTTGCCGTTTGGTACGAAGGTTTCTTTGAATGGTTTTTTATTGAATAAATGAGCATTCATGAAGTAGCGATAGCTTTGTTCGTCTTCGCCGCCTAGTCCTACGTATTCATCTAAGTTGACTGAAGTCATTTCTGAAAAATCAACTTCACTGGCAGTCATTTCTGCATAAAGGGTTTCTGGCGTGCTTCCTGTTGCTAAGCCTAGGACCTTGGCGCCATTTGCCATACCTTCTTGAATCAATTCAAAAGCTTTCTTTCCGCCTTGAGCAGCATCTTTAACGCGAATAATTTCCATGATCAGCGCTCCGTTTCTATTTGGTATAGTCCAATAATACCACAGGTTGTGTTTGATTACAATAATTAGTCTAGACCAGATGACGATTTTTTCTCGGCAATCAAAAAAAGACGAGCTCTAAAATGCGCTCGTCTCTACTCGTATTCTACTTGTTTACCAATTTGTATAAACATCAATACCGCTATGACCGACACCTGTGTCATAGACTTTATAGGCACCTAAAGATGATTGACCAGTCGATCCTTTCGGTTGATTATCACTGGCAACAACGATGTACCCATCGGCATCACGGATGGTTCCGTCTGATGCTACATGGCGACCAGGGATATTCAATCCGCCTCCTGGCAAGACTTTTTGTGAGTAGTACGATTCCCTCACACCATTGAAATAGTTGATCCCATCCACTGGATTCAAGACACCAGAACCAGCACCAGGAACGCTTGAACGGGTTTGACTCACGTTAGCAGTCGCTGTGGATTCACTTTTTTCTGTGCTTTCTTTCGTACTTGTTTCTTTGTTTTCTACTGATTGGCCATCGTTAGAAACCAACAATGTTTCGCCATCAAAAATCATATTTGGATTTTCGATCGAATCATTTAAAGCTAAAAGGTCTTCGACCGTTGTTTGATAAGTAGCAGCGATCCCAGATAGAGTGTCTCCTGGTTTGACAACATGGGTTTGTTCTGCTGCTGAAACAACTGTTCCGCCAACGAATAAACCAAATCCTGCAACAACTGTAAATGCAAATTTTTTCAAATGAAAAAACCTCTCTTTTGATTATTTGTCCCGCGATCGGGCACAAGTAAGAGAATAACATTACAATATTGCAGGAAGGTTTCAGAAATATTTTTCATTATCACAATTGTTAAACAGAAAGTTACAGGATTTTTATTCAAAAATGCTAAACTTACAATATTGTTATCCCTTTCGATGAGTGCTTTTAGTGGCCACATGCTATAGTGATGCTAGTAATGGAAAGGAATGACACCCATGAAAAAACTACTAGTAACGCTTGGCGTTTTGATTATTGTCGTAGCCGGCTATTTCGGCTACACGTACTATGCAACAACGTATCGCGGCATCACGGCTTATGCTATCACACCCAACAAAGTCCCTGAAAAGACACAGACCTACAGCGATTCTGGTGAAAAAATCGATGGCTCTTTTACCTACAAATACACCTTTGAATTCGTAAAGAAAAATGGTGAAAAAGAACTCATGACCTATGACCTGACGGGCGAAAATGTAAAACCATTGGCTCCAAATACTTTAGTCAAAGCAGAAATCAGTAAGACCCGCATCATTTCTGGTCCCAATGAAGTCCCTCAATCAGAAGTCCCCGCAAAAATACTGTCTGAGCTGGAAACCTTTGACGAATAAGGACTTCTTACAAGAAACTTTCTACTTTTTAAGGTTCATTTTACTTTGACCGACTATGCTAGCTTTATACCAAAACTATTTTTCTTCCTCTTACCAGTCCTCGCCCGACTGGTATTTTTTGATTTTTCCCAATGGTCAAGAGTTACGCTTCTTATAGACAGAACCGCTCTAGCTTCGCAATGGTTTTTTTATCAAACTTTGATCAAGCAGCTATTGATGATCGGAAATAAATAAAAACCAGAATCAAGAGGATACAAGCTGGTGCCATCATAAAAAAACCGCTAGATTGTTTATCTCTAGCGGCTTTTTTTGCGATTTTAATAGAGTTCCAAGTATTGTTCTCTTTCCCACTCGGAGACTGTTTGGCGGAAGGCTGCCCATTCTAATCGTTTTGCTTCGACAAAGTTGGCATAGATGTGTTTGCCTAAGGCATCGATCATCACTTGGTCTTTGCGCAATGCTTTGATGGCATTGTGAATCGTTGATGGCAGATCTTCGATTTGTGCTTCTGCACGTTCTGTTTCGTTCATGATGTAGATGTTACGGTCGACAGCTGGTGGTGGTGTCAACTCACGTCTAACGCCATCAAGTCCTGCTTGCAGTAAAACAGCCATTGCTAAGTATGGGTTAGCGGATGGGTCAACCGAACGCAATTCCAAACGCGTTGACAAGCCTCTTGATTCTGGCACCCGAATCAATGGTGAACGGTTGCGTCCTGACCATGCCACGTATACAGGCGCTTCGTAACCTGGCACTAAGCGTTTGTAAGAGTTGACGGTTGGGTTGCAGACAGCCGTGTAAGCACGGGCGTGTTCGATCAAACCGCCTAAGAAGTGATACGCTGTTTGGCTTAATTGCATTGGTCCTTCTTCATCAAAGAAGACATTTTCATCACCTTTGAACAAGGACATGTTGCAGTGCATGCCTGAACCGTTGATGCCGAATAATGGTTTTGGCATGAAGGTCGCATGTAAGCCGTGTTTACGAGCAATAGTTTTCACGACAAGCTTGAAGGTTTGGATGTTGTCACATGCTTCCACTGCATCCGCATACTTAAAGTCGATCTCGTGTTGCCCTGGTGCCACCTCATGGTGAGACGCTTCAACTTCAAAGCCAAGGCTTTCTAATTCTAATACGATATCGCGACGGCAGTTTTCCCCTAGATCGGTTGGGGCAAAATCGAAGTAGCCGCCTTTGTCGTTTAATTCAGTTGTGATTTCGCCTGCTTCATCTAATTTGAATAGGAAAAATTCGGGTTCTGGTCCAAGATTGAAAGAAGTAAAACCAAGGGATTGCATGTCAGCTAATGCTCGTTTTAAGTTGCCGCGAGGGTCGCCTGCAAATGGGGTGCCATCTGGATTGTAGATATCACAGATCAAACGAGCCACTTTGCCATGTTCACTTTCCCAAGGGAAGATCATCCAGGTGGACAAATCAGGATACAGATACATGTCACTTTCTTCAATACGGACAAATCCTTCAATAGAAGAACCGTCAAACATCATTTTGTTTTCCAGTACTTTATCTAATTGACTTACAGGTACTTCAACGTTCTTGTTCGTTCCTAAAATATCAGTAAACATCAAGCGTAAAAAGCGCACGTTCTCATCCTTTACGATTTGTTTGATGTCTTCGGCAGTTCTTTCAAATTTTGGCATAGTATCCCTTCCTTTTTCCCAATTCTTATTTTATATCACAGCAACGGTCTACTAATGCTCTACATTCGTGGACCTTTTTGCTGGTATGGCTGTTGTTGATTCAATCCACCTTGAGCCAAGAGTTCATCATAAAAAATTCGACGTACATCTTCATCGGTCAGCGGCGGTTTGTTCTTCGCTTCTTTTTCTTTGGCAACTTTCATTTCATAAACTCGTTTGATTCCCGCCATGTTCAGTCCATCGGAAAGATAGTCTTTGATCTCTAGCAAGGTATCAATATCATTCAGCGAATACATTCGTCGATTGCCATCGCTGCGTTCCGGGTGGATCAATTCTTGTTCTTCGTAATAACGAATTTGACGGGCGGTGAGATCGGTCAATTTCATGACTGTTCCGATAGGAAAGACTGACATTGAGCGCCGCAATTCTTTTTCCCGCATAACTTGGCTCCCCTCCGTTTCAATGATGCTGCGTAACTTTATGGAAACTATACCAATTCTTTTTTTGCGTGTCAACCCCTCATGTTAGAAAAAGTGACATGAATGCAAATTTTTTTGATTTTTTCATTGGACCCTTGATTTGATCGCATGTTCAAGCAGTCCTTTTTCTGGAAGAAATGGTGCCTTAGCCAAAAATGTTCGGGTTTTGCACTTGAAGGAAGTCAAACCACTTATACTTCCATAATTTTGTCACCACAAAAAAAACGGTGCATCAGCTGCACCGTTTTCTGTTTATTCCTGTTCTTGCACCATTCTGCGTAGTGGATAGGTATCCTCCAGCGCAAATCCTTTGATATGATAGGTCTGTGTTGCTTCATCGAAGGTATTGCTCAACACTAGCGACTCCCGTTTTAAACGATTCAGCGCATTGCCTTCATCGGCTTGCAGCACCAGATGATAAGGCTGCATGATCTGCATCAATTCCATTTTGATCGCCTGAGTCAAGCGTTCTTTGCCTTTGGTACTTTTTGCTGAGATCAAGACATTGGGAAAGAGCGTTGGGACAAACTGATCAGCGTCGATGCGATCCGCCTTATTGTAGACCGTCAACATCGGTAATTGGGTCAAAGAAAGTTCCTCCATTAATTTTAAGACCGTCTCCTCTTGCTGGACCCGTTCTTCGGAACTGGCATCGACGACATGCAGCAAGAAGTCCATGTTTTGACTTTCCTCCAGTGTGGAATGAAACGCATCGATCAATTGGGTCGGCAATTCTTGGATAAAACCAACCGTATCGGTAATGGTGACTTCGAATCCTTCTGGCATCCGCCAGCGTTTCGTCAAAGGGTCGAGTGTCGCAAACAACTGGTCTTGCTCATACGTATCCGCACTGGTCAAAATGTTTAAAATAGTTGATTTTCCAGCATTGGTATAACCAATCAAGCCCATTTGAAAGACTTGGCTGTCTTTGCGCTTTTGGCGTGTTCGGTCTCGATGGGCTGCCACTTCCTTCAATTCCCGTTTGATGATGGTGATGCGGTTGCGGATGTGGCGACGATCGGTCTCCAGCTTGGTTTCCCCTGGCCCTCTCGTTCCGATTCCGCCCCCTAGCCGAGACATGTTCTTTCCTTGCCCTATCAAGCGTGGAAGCAAATAATCCAGCTGTGCCAATTCTACTTGCAGCTTTCCTTCTTTGGAACGGGCACGCATCGCAAAAATATCGAGGATCAGCTGGACGCGATCAATCACTGGCACTTCTAGCGCATCACCGATCAACTGGCTTTGCCTTGGTGTCAGTTCATGATTGAAAATCACTAGATCTGCTTCATGTGCTTCTGCCAACTGCTGCAATTCCGCAACTTTCCCCTTGCCGATCACGGTTTGTCGATCGACTTGCTGCCGTTTTTGCACCAGTGAAAAAACAACTTCACCATTGGCGGTTTTTGTTAAGCTTTTCAATTCTTTCATTGACGAATCAAAATGAAGATAGTTTTTCTCCGTTTCTACTCCGACAAGAATCACACGTTCTTGGCTCATCTTTTCTCCTCCAACCATTGGTCGATTTCTGTTTCAAGGGTACATTGTTCTTCAGGTTGCCTCACTAAATCAATCCATCGGGGCTGTGCTCGGTTATTGAACCACGTCAGCTGCCGCTTGGCGTAGCGGCGTGAGTTTTGCTTGATTTGCTCAACGGTCTCCTCCAATGTGGCCTGCCCTTGAAAATAGGGCAAAAATTCCTTGTAGCCGATTCCTTTGGCGGCTTGCGTTTCTGGATACTGCAAAACAGCTTTTGCTTCTTCGATCAAGCCTTGATCCATCATCAAGTCCACTCGCTGATTGATTCGCTGGTATAACACTTCTCGCTCAGTGGTTAACCCGATCATGAAGAAATCGTACAAAGCTTGTGGTGTCTCTTTTGGTGCAGCGATACTTTCGCCAGTCGTTTCAAAAACCTCCAACGCACGAATCACTTTCCGCTCATTGTTGTAGTGGATCTTCGCTGCTGCCAAGGGATCGACCGCCTGCAGCTTTTGCCATAAAGCTTCTTTGCCGATGGCTGCTGCTTCTTGTTCGTAACGCTGACGAATCGTTGGATCGCCTTCTTCTGCCCCTAAACGAAAGTCATACAAAAGCGCTTGGATGTATAACCCTGTTCCCCCTACAACGATCGGCAGCTTTCCTTGCTGCTGGATCGTCTCGATGGCTTCACGCCCCATTTGCTGGAAATCAGCGGCAGAGTATGCTTCCGTCATCCCACGAATATCGATCAAATGATGAGGAACCCCTGCCATTTCTTCCTTCGTCACTTTGGCGGTACCGATATCTAACTGACGGTAAATTTGCATGGAATCCCCGCTGATGATCTCCCCATGGTATTTTTGGGCTAACTGGATACTCAAGGCGGTTTTGCCGACTGCGGTCGGTCCCACGATTACTAAGACTTTTTTCATCCTTTTGTTTCCTCACGGACCTGTTGCACAATTGCCCGAGCTTTTTCTGGAAAATCGGTGATGATCCCCGTCAACCCCAGAGCCAAGCAGGTGCGAATCGCCGCTTCTTCGTTGACAGTCCACGGACGGATCGCGATCGGAAAATCAGTTAAGACCGTTGCTGTCTCTTGGATCCAGCGATAGGCAGGATGAATTCCTTCGATATACGGTCGGCTGAGCGCCAACGGTGGTTTGTCTTCCCCGCGTCCCATAATAAAATCAAGGGTCGCATCCGGTTCGATCGCATGGATCCGATCCAAGGTCTCGATATTGAAGGAACAATACCAATGAGTAAAGGGCCATTCTTGGCTATTCAATAAGTCGGATACTTTGGCTTCGATTCCTTCATACTCATAATGATCGGTTTTTAATTCGATCGTCAAAATGCCACGATAATTCTTCGCTGCAAGTAAATCCAACACTTCTTTTAGCGTGGGGACTTTGGCGGCTTGGAATTCCTCAGAAAACCAGCTGCCAGCATTGAGTTCTTTTAGTTCAGCAACCGTCAGGTCACAGATCCGACCTTTGCCGTTGGTCGTTCGATCAACCGTTTCATCATGCATGACGATCAAGCCGCCATCTTTTGATAGATGTACATCTAACTCAATGATATCAGCTTTGACCCGCACCGCTTCCGCAAATGCTGGTAGCGTGTTTTCAGGTCGGTTGCCGCTACTCCCGCGGTGGGCAACGATTTGTACCATCATTCTTTCACTCCATTCTCACTCTTTATTTTACCATGGAATCTCCTAGAACCAAAAAGCCTCTGTTTGTTTCGATCCTCTTAATGAATAATAACGCTTTGTTTCGGTCAAAGAAAAACACCCTTACTATGATCGCAGTAAGAGTGTGTGTGATCAGTTAAAAAAGCGCAACCGTCGATACTCTGGTTTGGTTGCCTTAACCAAGGCGAACGGCTGACCAGTAGAATCAAATCGTTTTTGAAAAATAGGTCAACGGTTCGCTCGTCATGTTTTTCATTTGGGTTTTACGCTCATTGACCATTTCGACTAATTGATCAAGGAAATTTTCCATAATGATCCGACCGCCTTTATAGGTATACCCACCGATTTTAACAGTTTCCTCTGGGGATAAAATCACCCGACGTGTTCCGATTTTTTTGAAAAATTCTTCCAAGAAAAAATTCGGTAGATAAAAACTGTTTTGCGCTGCAAAAGATTGTAAATAGGCAAAATCATCAATGGTGATATAACAGTCGTCAAAGGCATCAAAGCTGACATACTCATCCATCAGCATGACCCGTTTTTGTAGAATCTCACTGATTTTTTGATTCAATAAAACCAACGTTTCGATTTCTTTGACTTTATGCTCCAACAAACGGCGTTGTTTTTCTTTTTGCTCCTCATACCGAATGCGTAAATTAAAAATGATGGTTACTAACAATGCGCCCACTAAGACGCCGATCAAACCTGCTATTGCTACTGCCATTCTTCGATCCTTCCTCATTCCTTTTTTCATATTGTATCATATTTGAAAGTTTCGCAAAAAAGATAACGAACTTTTTATTTGACCTTTCTTGACCTAATCGGTATACTATCTCTTAGATATTGCGAAAACTTTATGCTAAACTATATCTATAACGATTTTTAGGAGGACTATCACTATGAATTTAATTCCTACAGTCATTGAACAATCATCTCGCGGTGAAAGAGCGTATGACATCTATTCTCGTCTATTAAAAGACCGGATCATTATGTTGAGTGGTCAAGTAACCGATGACTTAGCAAACTCGATCATTGCTCAGCTTTTATTCTTGGACGCGCAAGATTCTGAAAAAGACATCTACTTGTACATCAACTCTCCTGGCGGAAGCGTTACTGCTGGTCTAGCGATCTTTGATACCATGAACTTTATCAAAGCCGATGTTCAAACCATCGTTATGGGGATGGCTGCTTCTATGGGTTCATTCTTATTGACCGCTGGTGAAAAAGGCAAACGCTTTGCGTTACCAAATGCAGAGATCATGATTCACCAACCATTAGGTGGCGCACAAGGTCAAGCAACTGAGATCGAAATTGCTGCCCGCCACATTTTGGCAACCCGCGAACGGCTGAACAAAATCTTGTCAGAACGTACTGGTCAACCAATCGAAGTGATTGAACGCGACACCGATCGTGACAACTTCATGACCGCACAAGAAGCCAAAGATTACGGCTTGATCGACGAGATCATGGAATCAAACAAATTGAAATAAGCTTGCATAAAAAAAGGTGTACGAAGCAATTCGTACACCTTTTTGCGTCTTTTGGTTCGGCGTCAGACTTCACCATATTCGCCCTGTTGGTAAGCATACCCATTTTCCACGTAATGCGTGATGTTTGCCTGATTTTTGGCGATTTCTTCTTCTGTCAACGGACGGATCACTCGTGCAGGACGACCAAACGCCAACACATTGGGCGGAATGACGGTTCCTTCCGTTACTAACGAACCAGCACCTAACAAGCTATTTTCACCGATCACTGCATGATTCAAAACAATCGAGCTCATGCCGATCAGCGCCCCTTTTTTGATGGTACAGCCATGAAGCATACACTGATGCCCAACAGTCACATCGTCTTCCACGATCGTCGGGGCATCGTGATCAACGTGAATGATCGTTCCATCTTGAATATTGGTACGCGCGCCGATTTCGATGCGATTGGCATCGCCTCGAATCACTGCTTGAAACCAGACCGTACTCTCTTTTCCTAGAGTCACGTTTCCTACGATCGTCGCATTTTTTGCCACAAAACAAGGTGTTCCTTGCAACGAGGCTGGCGAAACTGTTTTGTGGGTTTCATTCCCTGATTGTTCTTTGTCCATCAACTTCTCCTTCCAATCCATAAACGGATCTGCGCTTTCTTTTTTCACTATAGCACCACCCTTGCGACAATGCAAAAAGAGCGCCAGTCAGACTGGACGCTCTTTTGGGCTTACTCGGCTTCTTCTGAAAATTGACTTTGGTACAGTTGGCTATAAAAGCCGCCAGCTGCCAACAAGGTTTCGTGATTGCCTTTTTCAATGATCGACCCTTGATCCATCACTAAGATCAGATCTGCTTCACGAATCGTTGACAAACGATGGGCGATCACAAAGCTGGTACGACCTTCCATCACTTTATCCATTGCTTTTTGAATCAGCGCTTCTAAGCGGGTATCCACCGAACTGGTGGCTTCATCGAGAATCAAAATCTTCGGATCAGAGATGACTGCCCGAGCGATGGTCAACAATTGTTTTTGCCCCAAGGAGACATTGTCCCCTTCAGAATTGATGATCATTTCGTAGCCGTCTGGCATCGTGCGAATGAAGTGATCGACGTTGGCGGTTTTCGCTGCATCAACGACTTCATAATCGGTGGCATCTAATTTCCCAAAGCGAATGTTGTCGCCGATCGTGCCTTCGTACAACCATGCATCTTGTAAGACCATCCCAAATAGTGACCGAACATCGTGACGTTCCATTTTCTTCGTGTCGATGCCGTCGATCTTGATGGCCCCTTCATTGACATCATAAAAACGCATCAACAAATTGATCAAGGTGGTTTTCCCAGCACCTGTTGGTCCCACGATCGCCACGGTTTGTCCAGCTTTGACTTCAAAGTTCAAGTCTTTGATCAACGGTTTTTTCGGATCATAGGCAAAGCCGACATGTTCAAAGGTCACGTCGCCTCTGATTTGTTCTGGCAATTGGATATCGGTTTGATTGACTGGCTCTTCTTCCTCATCTAGGATTTCAAAGACCCGCTTTGCTGCTGCTGAGGCACTTTGCAAGACGGAAGACAGCTGGGTAATATTCCCCATTGGCTGACTGACTTGCCAAATGTATTGAATGAATGCTTGCAGCTGACCAACAACGATCACGCCGCTGATCACGTAAAAGCTCCCCATGACTGCCATTGCGATATAGGTAAAGTAAGCGGTCATTTGCACCAACGGCATCATCAATCCTGAAACAAAGGCAGAACGAAAGCCGTAATAGCGCAACTGGTGGTTAACGTTTTTAAACCCTTCAAGTGTTTGCTTTTCCCGTCCATACACTTTCAACACACTGAATCCAGTCATGTTTTCTTGTACGTAGCCGTTCAGATCCCCTAACGCATTTTGCATGCCTTGGAAGTCTTTTTGCGACTTTTTGACGATCGTGCGAGAAATCAATAAGGAGGCTGGGATCATGATCAATGAAACCAACGCCATGTAGGTATTAATGTAAAACATCATGGAAACCGCCATAACGATTCCTAAGAAGGCATTGACGATCCCGATCAAGGCTTGTTGCATCGCACCGCTGACGGCATCCACGTCATTGGTCACCCGTGACAAGATATTCCCTTGTTGGTTGCGGTCGAAGTAAGAAACGGGCAAACGATTGATTTTTTCTTCAATGTCTTGCCGCAGATCTCGCATCGCAGATTGGACAACGTTGGTGATCAGCAGCCCTGACATCAATTGTGAGAAACAGTAACCGACACCAACGACTGCGATCCAGATCAAGCAAAGGATCACGTAATCAAAATTAACGCCTTCGCCTGCAGCGATGTTGCGGCTGATCTCTGTCGTCGGTAATCCAGAAACATACGGCATTGCCGCATTGAAGCCGACGGTTGCAACAGTAAACAGCAAGACTAGGATAAATTGTACTTTGTACGGTTTGATGTAAGCACCTAACCGTTTTAAAGAAGAGATTGCTTTCATTGTGCCAACTCCTCCTCTGATAATTGTGACGCCGCAATGTCGTAGTATACTGGACAAGTTTGCAGCAGTTCTTTGTGGGTGCCGATGCCAACCACATCGCCTTCGTTCAAGACGACGATCTTATCGGCATTCATGATCGTTCCTACTCGTTGAGCAACGATCAAAACGGTCGATTCTGTGGTTTCTTTTTTCAAGCGTGCCCGCAATTTTGCATCCGTTTGGTAATCCAATGCAGAAAAACTATCATCAAAAATATAGATCTCTGGTTGGCGGATCACCGCACGGGCAATCGCTAGGCGTTGTTTTTGTCCGCCGGAGAAGTTGGTTCCGCCTTCTGCCAAGTGAGCATCAAAGCCATCTGGTGTGCGAGAAATGAAATCTGCCGCTTGCGCAATCTCGGCTGCTCGTTCCAGCTCTGCTTGCGTGGCATCTTCTTTGCCATAGCGTAGGTTTTCTGCGATCGTCCCTGTAAATAGCAACGCTTTTTGAGGGATAAACCCGATCTTGTTGCGCAACGTCGTTAAGCTGTAATCCCGAACGTCAACACCATCCACCAAGACTTGGCCTTCACTGACGTCGTAAAAACGTGGGATCAATTGGATCAAGGTTGATTTTCCACTTCCAGTACTACCGATAAACGCCACGGTTTCCCCTGGTGAAGCAGTAAAGCTAACATTACGGATCACTGGACTTTGAGCATGTCCTGGATAAGCAAAGGTAACATTTTTGAATTCCAAGAAGCCTTTCGTCTTAGTTTCTGTCACTGGCTGTTCTGGCTCTTTGATTTCAGAAGTCGCATCTAACGCTTCTTGGATTCGACGAGCAGAAACGGCCGCTCGTGGATACATCGTAAAGACAGTCGCAAACAGCATGAAAGAAAACAGCGCATGGAAGATGTATTCGATAAATGCAATCAAGTCACCGACCTGCAGTTGCCCTTGATCGATTTGAATACTTCCCGTCCAAATAATCAAAATCATCACGATATTGAATAAGAAGAAAAAGCCTGGTTGTGCCGTTGCCATCAAGCGAAACAAGCTGCGAGAACTAGAAGCATAGGCTTGGTTGACTTTGCCAAAGCGTTTTTCTTCAAATTTTTCATTGACGAAGGCACGGATCACTCGTAAACCAGAGAGATTTTCCCGCAAGATGCCATTGATTTTATCTAGATTGGCTTGTTGTTTAGTGGATAAGGGTTCCGAGATTTTGGCAATGGCGATGACGGCCATCAGCAATATCGGCAATGCCCCCAAAACATACAACCCTAGTTGTGTACTTGTCCGCATGACCATGTACAAGCTGACCACAAACATCATGGGTGTCATTAAACCTGTCCGTAAGATGCTTTGCATAAACAGCATGATTTGATACGCATCATTGGTCACACGGGTGATCAATGATGAAACCCCGATTTTTTCATATTCGGTATGTGAATAGCCTTGGACTTTTTCAAAAAGATCGTCACGAATATCTGCCACAATGTTAGTGGTGATACGTGACGTGAAATAGCCTAACAAAATGTTCATCGTGATCCCCACAATGGTGATCGCGATCATCGCCGCACCCATTTTCCATATGTAGTCGCGATCACCAGCGGCGATCCCTTTGTCGATCATTCTTGCCAATAACGTCGGCAAACCTAATTCAATCAAAATAAAACCAAAAACACAGATGAAATTAAAAACCAGCAGTTTCTTGTTTCTCATCGTGTAGTGCCACATTAATTTCAAAAAATCCCCTCCTTTTTTACTTCATTACTTCTACTATAGCATAGGAATATTCTTATTGTAATGCACTTTCAACGAAAAAAAGCAAACTTCAGCGATAGTCCTTTCATTTTCTTTCAGTAAGCCTTTTCAAAATGACGTGTTTCTATACTTATTCGTTTTTCTGTGATAAACTAGGGATACTTGTAGTGGAACGACTTACAAACCCGGTGAATTTTTTATGACGACATTTGGAAAGCAAAGACGAGGCTTTCTCTTTTTTCTCACAACGATTGTCTGAAAAAAGCATGCAGCGGCTCTCGAAGCCTTCTTTTCAGGTCACTTTATTCGGACCTCGATTTTGTGATGCAGCGAATTCATCAACCAAATAGACTACTGCGAAAAGCAGATAAAGGAGAAAAGATATGATTTACAAAATTTATTACCAAGAAACAAAAGACCGCAACCCAAAGAGAGAACAAACCCACTCTTTGTACATTGAAGCAGACGATGCAGTGATCGCACGCCGTCTGGTTGAACAAAATACCCCATACAACATCGAGTTCGTTCAAGAACTAGATGAAAAACATTTAGCTTACGAAAAAGAAAACGCTGATTTCAAATTAGCGGAGTTTTAAGATGAAAGTTTCGCTGAAAAATAATGAGACTGGCGTATTCGGCGTCGGTGGACTTGGCGAAATCGGAAAAAACTGTTATGGGGTTCAATTCCAAGATGAGATCATCTTAATTGACGCGGGAATCAAATTCCCCGAAGATGAACTGCTTGGGATCGACTATGTCATTTCCGATTATAGCTACATCGTTCAAAATTTACCGAAAGTCAAAGGCTTGATCGTCACTCATGGTCACGAAGACCATATTGGCGGAATCCCTTACTTGTTGCGGGAAGCCAATATCCCGATCTATGCGGGACCCTTGGCACTTGCTTTGATCACCAACAAATTAGATGAGCATGGCTTATTGCGGGATGCGGAATTACACGAAATCAATGAAGATACGGTGATTCGTTTCCGTAAAACATCCATCAGCTTCTTTAGAACGACCCACAGTATCCCAGATGCTTTAGGTGTCGTTGTCAAAACGCCTTCTGGCAATATCGTCGCAACTGGCGATTTCAAGTTTGACTTTACGCCTGTGGGCGAACCAGCAAACTTGCACAAAATGGCAAAAATTGGTGAAGAAGGCGTCCTTTGCCTCCTTTCCGATAGTACCAATGCAGAAATTCCGACCTTTACCAAATCAGAAAAAACGATCGGCAGCTCGATCCAAAAGATTTTTGAAAAAATCGACGGTCGGATCATTTTTGCCAGCTTTGCCTCCAACATTTTCCGTCTCCAACAAGCTGCAGATGCGGCGGTTGCGACTGGACGTAAAATCGCCGTTTTTGGACGCAGTATGGAAAATGCAATCGTCAACGGACAGCGCCTTGGCTATATCAAGGTGCCAGATGGAACCTTTGTGGAATCTCATGAGATCAACCGTTTGCCTGCAAACGAAACCATGATCCTTTGTACGGGTTCTCAAGGAGAGCCAATGGCTGCTTTGAGTCGGATTGCCAACGGGACTCACCGTCAAATCCAAATTCACCCAGATGATACCGTGATTTTCTCAAGCTCACCGATCCCAGGAAATACCACGAGTGTCAATCAGCTGATCAACTTGTTGTTGGAAGCTGGCGCAAACGTGATCCATGGCAAATTGAACAACATCCATACTTCTGGTCACGGTGGCCAAGAAGAACAAAAACTGATGTTGCGTCTAATGAAGCCAAAATTCTTTATGCCTGTCCATGGGGAATTTCGGATGCTGAACATCCACACCCAGTTGGCACAAGATGTCGGTGTACCAAAAGAAAATTGTTTCATTATGGAAAATGGTGACATGTTGGCCTTAACAGCGGATACCGCTCGCTTGGCTGGTCATTTCAATGCCAATGATGTTTATGTTGACGGCAGCGGTATCGGTGATATCGGAAATGTCGTCTTACGAGATCGTCGCATTCTTTCAGAAGAAGGCCTCGTCTTAGCTGTCGCGACAGTCGATGTGGCGAAGAAAGAAGTCCTTGCTGGACCAGATATCCTTTCTCGTGGGTTTGTTTATATGCGGGAATCTGGCGAGATGATCAACGAAGCACAGCAGATCCTCTTCCGTGCATTGCGGGAAGTCTTGAACCAACCAGACCCAACAGAACACAAATTAAGAGAAGTGATGTCTTCGGCGTTACAGCCATTCCTATTTGAAAAAACCGAGCGTCATCCAATGATCCTTTCGATGATCATGACGCCGGACGATTTATAGTCTCACATGCGAGGGTAGTTCTCAGGTTACTGAGAACTACCCTTTTTCCTTTCCGTTATAAAAAGCAAAAAAAAGACCATCGAATCGATGGTCTTTTGGGGTTTTTGATTTCAAAGTGCTCTTACTGGCAGTTTGTTTGAAAGCTTACGCTTTGTTTACGTTAACTGCTTGAGGTCCACGATCAGAATCTTCCACGTCGAAAGTTACTGCTTGACCTTCTTCTAAAGTTTTGAATCCTTCACCTTGGATCGCTGAAAAGTGTACAAATACGTCTGTACCGTCTTCGCGAGAGATAAAACCAAACCCTTTTTCAGCATTGAACCATTTTACTGTACCTTGTTCCATTAAAAAAAACCTCCTCGTGCATAAGCACTTAATTGTGTGTAACATTGCCTTTGTGCGATAGAGGCCTAACGTGCGTTTCAACATCTATTCAGCAAACAAAATTACAATAATATTTTACACTTGCCCGTATTTTTTTGCAAGACAGACGATTAGACAATTCACCTTTATTTTTAATAATGTTCGCAAACTCGGCTTATTTTCACACGTCTTCCTGTTGCCACAGCCCCTCTTCTCGCAAACTGACATAGGCATTGTCGCCAATGATCAAATGATCCAATATGTCGATCCCCATCAAGTCTCCGCACTTGATCAAGCGGCGTGTAAACAGCAGATCTGCCTCTGAGGCTTGGGGACTGCCGCTGGGATGGTTGTGGACGACGATCACTCGGGCGGCACTGTAGCGTACCGCCCAATGAAAAATCTCCCGTGGGTGAGCGATCGACTGATTCAACGATCCGATGAAGATCGTTTTTTTCTGAATGATCTCATTTTTCGTATTCAAATATAGCCCTAGTAAATGCTCTTGACGACAATCCTTCAACTCTTGGATCAACTGATGGGCGATCGCCATACTAGAGTTGACCTTACCGTACTTTGGTTGAGCGGAGCGCTGGATTCGCACACCTAATTCAACCATCGCTTTGATCTCGATGGCTTTGATTTGTCCGACGCCGCGAATTTCTTGTAATTCATCGATCGTCGCTTGCTTTAGTTCATACAATTCTTGAAAACGATTCAAGACACTGGCCGCTAATTCGAGGACATTCAGAGGACGTGAGCCAGTTCGCAGCAAAATGGCCAATAATTCTTGATTCGAAAGGGCATCCACTCCATATTCTACTAAACGCTCTCGGGGAAACGAGCTTTGGGGAATCACTGTTTCATTGATCATAAAAAAACTCCTTTGCGTCGGTCTAATAAAAGATACGCAAAGGAGAGAGTATTTCATGAATCAGGTGCGCAAAAAATCGCAGCTAGATCGAAAAGGCGGTTTCTAGAAAATCTGGGACATCCTCTAGTGATGGTAAGACTTTCAAGACTTTTTCTTCAATGATGGTCGTCGGCGCGATCAAATCGGGAATCATAATGACTGAGATCCCTGCCCCATGAGCAGCATGAATACCGTTAGCCGAATCTTCAAGGATCACCAATTCTTCTTTTGGTACCGCCAATAATGCGTGGGCTTTTTCAAAAATCTCAGGATCTGGTTTTGCCCGTGTGACATCATCAAAGCAGACGATCTCAGGAAATTCCGCCGTTAAGCCTGCTGCTTCCAGCAAGGTATCGATCACTTTGCGCTGGTTGCTAGACGCCAACACTCGGGGAATCTTTTTCTCATCAAGATAATGCAATAACTCGTGGATACCTGGCTTCAATTCAGCCTCGCCCCGTTGGAACATTTCCAGCGTTTGCTGAAAAGCCGCTTGGATAAAGTCTTCGATCATTTGATGGCCAAAGGCTTCGTCGAACCGCTCATGGTAAGCTGCCCAGACTTCTTCATCCGAGACCCCCACATAAGCTAAATACAACTCTTTTGTATAGGGAATCCCCATTTGATCCGCCACGATTTGAGTAGCCTGGTAATAGAGCAGCTCCGTGTCAAAAATCAAGCCATCCATATCGAAAATCACACCACGTAACTTAGCCATTTCTTCCTCCTATTGCCAACAACAATTCACGAACTTCTGAAACAAAATACAACGATCCTGTCACCAGCAGCAAATCTTCATTGGTCATTTTTTCTAATAATTCTGCCAAGCCAAACTGCCATAAAGAGACGGTTGAGATTCGTTTTTCATCGAGTTCCTGATAGCCGTCTGCTAAATGCAATGCTTTTGGGAAATCAAAGGTCGTTAAATAAATCTCGGCTTGCGGAATTGCCAGCAATTGCTGAAGCATCTCATTGACGTTTTTGGTTTCTAAGGCTGAGAACAGCACATGGATGCGATAGTCGCTGAACTCTTCTTTCATCGTATCCACCAAGCGAGCCATGGCATGCACGTTATGGGCGCCATCGATGATCACCAGTGGTTCACTGCTGATTCGTTCCATTCGGGCGGGCCAATAGGCTTTTCTTAGCCCATTGCGAATTTCTTTAGCTGAAAATGGCAGCTGCCGTAGGTCGCAATACAGACTGTACAATTGGATCGCAACACCGGCATTTTCTGGTTGATGGCGGCCTAACATCGGTGTTTTCAAGCCTTTGATTTTGCCATGCTCATTTTCAAAATCAAACAATTCGCCCCACTCTTCATCAGGGTGACGATAGGTCACACGGTACTCTTGCCCTGCATGATACGCAGGTGCCTGTGCTTCTGCAGCTTTCAAATCGATCACCGAAAGCGCACTTTCAACGATATTGCCAGTCACAAGTGGAATTTGTGGTTTAATGATCCCCGCCTTATGGGCTGCGATTTTTTCAATGGTATCGCCTAAAACATCCATATGATCCATGCCGATCGTCGTGATCGCCGTCAACATCGGGGAAATAACGTTGGTACTATCTAAAAGTCCCCCTAGGCCAACTTCCATTATCGCAACATCGACTTTTTTTTCTTCAAAATAGCCTAACGCCATGGCAGTAATGATCTCAAACTGAGTGATGCCCGTCAGGGTTTCATCACGATCGATTTCAGCAACCAGCGGCTGGATTTTCTCCACCCAAGCAACCAAATCCTCATCTGATATAAATTGTCCATTGATTTCGATCCGTTCATTGAACGCTTCAATGTGCGGGGAAGTAAAAGTCCCCACTTGCTGCCCAGCTTCTTCTAAAAGACTGCGCAAATAGCTGACGGTTGATCCTTTGCCATTCGTGCCGGCGATATGGATCATGGTTATGTTTTTTTCAGGATTGCCCATTCGTTTTAATAATGCTTCGACACGCATCAATCCGGGTCTTTGCCCAAATGCCAAACGCGAATGGATCCACGCTGTTGCTTCTTCGCTTGTCATCTCCTTCACCTCGCTCTTATTTTATCAAAAATCACACAGCTTTCCCAATTTCTTTCCTTTAAACGAGAAATTTGTTTGACGGTTTCTATCGATTACGCAAAAACAAGCATCTACAAGAGATGCTTGTTTGCAGACAGTCGACGCTTCCTATTGAATCGTGCGCAATTGCTCGATCCGTTCTTGGACTGCTTTTTGTTTTTCAAGATAATCGGCTTCTTTGCTGCGTTCTTGTGCTACGACTTCCTCTGGTGCATTGGCAACGAAGCGTTCATTTGCCAATTTGCCTTGTACCCGTTGAACTTCTTGGGTGAACTTCGCTAGTTCTTTCTCCAAACGCGCGATTTCTTCTTCAATGTTGATCAACCCAGCTAGCGGCAAGTAGATCGTCGCGCCTGATAGGATGGCTGACATCGCCAATTCAGGGGCTTGTAAGCTGTTAGATATTTCTAGTTCTTCTGGATTACAGAAGCGTTCGATATAGTTTTTGTTGGCGATCAAGAATTCTTCGATCTCAGGTTCATTTGCTTGGATCAGCAAAGTGATTGGTTTCGAAAGTGGTGTGTTTACTTCTGCACGGATGTTTCGAACCGAACGAATCAATTCTTTCAACACTTCCATCCCTTGCGCCGCTTTTTCATCGGTCCATTCTGGTGCCACTTGTGGATACTCAGCAACGACTAATGATTCCCCTGTATGCGGCAGTTTGCTCCAGATTTCTTCTGTAACAAATGGCATGATTGGGTGCAACAAGCGTAAAATTTGATCAAGAACATGGACTAAGATGCTCTTATTGACTTGTTTCGCTGCTTCATTGTCACCGTATAAGGTTTCTTTCGACATTTCAATGTACCAGTCACAGAAGTCATCCCAGATAAAGTTGTATAATTGACGACCCGCTTCCCCAAATTCGAAGCGTTCAAAAAGATCAGTGACTTTTTCAATCGTTTCATTCAAGCGCGTCAAGATCCAACGATCCGCCACTGATTTTTCACCAGAAAAATCAATGTCTTCGGCAGTCATTTCGCTGACATTCATCAAGACGAAACGGGAAGCATTCCAAATTTTATTGATGAAGTTCCAAGCGGCATCCATTTTTTCATAGCTGAAACGCACGTCTTGCCCCGGTGCAGAGCCATTTGATAAGAACCAACGCAATGCATCGGCACCGTATTGTTCAATGACTTCCATCGGATCGATCCCATTTCCAAGCGACTTACTCATTTTGCGACCTTGTTCATCACGGATCAATCCGTGGATCAAGACATTTTCAAATGGTCGTTTGCCAGTAAATTCCAAGCTTTGGAAAATCATACGGCTTACCCAGAAGAAAATGATGTCATAGCCGGTCACTAATGTATTCGTTGGGAAGTAGCGTTGGAAATCTTCATTGTTTTCATCTGGCCACCCCATTGTTGAAAACGGCCATAAAGCAGAACTAAACCAGGTATCCAATACGTCTGGATCTTGTTGCCAATTTTCGGCATCTGCTGGCGCTTCAAGTCCTACATACATTTCTCCCGTTTCTTTGTGGTACCAAGCTGGGATTTGATGGCCCCACCACAACTGACGAGAGATCACCCAGTCATGGACATTTTCCATCCAACGTAAGAATGTTTGGTTGAAACGTGGCGGATAAAAGTCCACCGCATCGTCGGTTTCTTGGTTGTCGATGGCTTGTTTTGCTAATGGCTCCATTTTTACGAACCATTGTGTCGATAAACGAGGTTCGACTACTACGCCTGTCCGTTCTGAGTGCCCTACACTATGAACCATTTTTTCGATTTTGATCAGACGACCTAACGCCTCTAAGTCTTTCACGATTTGCTTACGAGCAGCAAAACGATCCATGCCTGCGTAGGTACCTGCTAAGTCATTCATTGTTCCGTCATCATTCATGACATTGACCCGCGGAAGGTCATGGCGGTTACCGACCTCGAAGTCATTCGGGTCATGGGCAGGAGTGATTTTTACGACCCCTGTTCCAAATTCTTGGTCCACGTACTCATCTGCGATGATTGGGATCTCTTTATTGACCAAAGGCAAAATCACTTTTTTACCAATCAATGCTTGATAACGTTCATCTTCTGGATGAACCGCGACTGCTGTATCCCCCAGCATCGTTTCTGGACGAGTCGTTGCGATCTCCACCACACCGCTGCCATCTGCTAATTCGTAAGACATATGGTAAAAAGCACCTTCGATGTCTTTGTGGATCACTTCAATATCAGATAATGCCGTGCGGGCTTGCGGATCCCAGTTGATGATGTACTCGCCACGATAGATCAAGCCTTTTTCATATAGCGTCACGAAAACTTTACGGACCGCTTCGGATAATCCATCATCTAATGTGAACCGTTCACGGCTATAGTCTAGAGATAAACCTAGTTTCGCCCATTGTTCCCGAATGTGACCGGCATATTCTTCTTTCCAATCCCATACTTGTTCAACGAATTTTTCCCGACCAAGGTCATAGCGAGAAATCCCTTGTTCCCGCAGCTTTTCTTCTACTTTGGCTTGGGTAGCGATCCCGGCATGGTCCATACCTGGTAGCCATAAGGTGTCATACCCTTGCATCCGTTTTTGACGAATGATGATGTCTTGTAACGTGGTATCCCAGGCATGACCTAAGTGCAATTTTCCTGTTACGTTTGGCGGTGGAATCACGATAGAATAAGGTTTTGCTTCTTTGTTGCCGCTTGGTTTAAAACGGTCATGTTCTAACCAATCTTGGTAGCGCCCCGCTTCTACTTCTTGGGGATTGTACTTGGTGGATAGATTTTCAGTTTCTGTCATAGTTGGTCCTCCTAAAGTTACGTTTTTTAGACGTAATGGTTGGTGTGGTTTTTTTGTGCCTGTTGCTGGGTAAAGCGTGACAATGTTTGAATCGTTCAGGATTAGTGCCGTGGTAGAGATGATTATCAGCTGTTTGTTGACGCCTCGCTTATTGTTCGTAAAAAAACGTTGCTTACAGAGGTCAAGGCTCGCTTCCGTGATCCGCTATTGTGTCTTAGGGCTTTTGGCAAACGATCTCACTCGCTTCGTGGACCAGTTTTGATGACTTCTTGTACTGTTCATCATCTATTCTGTCTTGCTTCGCAAGCCAATCGCAGTGATTCCTAGTATGGTTACTACGCTCCCTATGGTCGCCTAGTACTGTTCATCATCTGCTCTGTCCCTTGTGGGCCAATCATAGTGATTCCTAGTTTGGTTACTACGCTCCCTTTGGTCGCCTAGTACTGTTCATCATCTGCTCTGTCCCTTGTGGGCCAATCATAGTGATTCCTAGTTTGGTTACTACGCTCCCTTTGGTCGCCTAGTACTGTTCATCATCTGCTCTGTCCCACTTTGTGGGCCAGTCGCAGTGATTCACAGCAAAAAGCGCCCTAATGCCGAGGCATTAGGGCGCTGATACGCGGTACCACCTAAATTGCAGATTGCTCTGCCACTTTGACGTGAGGTAACGTTCACGACGCGCTTGATCTTACTGTGCGGCTTTGTCTGCAAGAAACAAACCGTGGTTCGGATCAAAGACCTTCAAGCTACCTTTTCAGTGTCTGGGGAAGTCTTGCACCGACCGACTTCTCTCTGACCGCCAGGGTCACTGATACTCCTCTTGAACATTGTCTTGCTATCATAGATTCTTGTTTCATCTTGCTACATTCTACAATGAACTTTTTTGAAAGTCAATCAGAGGTTTGCTTTCGCAGCGTCAATGGCTGCTTGATAATCCGGTTCGTGGGAGATCTCAGGCACGATCTCAACGTGTTGGATCACGCCTTCACGGTCTAAAACGAAAATTGCTCGGGCAAAATGACCGAAGTCTGGGATCATGATTTGATAGGCCTCACCGAAGGTATTCGCCGGATCATGAAGCATGATCATGTCGACGCCTTCTTGGCCGCACCATTGCGCTTGTTCTTCTTTTGTATTGTTAGAAATCGTGACAAAATGGATGTCATCCAATTGACTTGCTTCTTGGTTGAAACGCTTGGTCTGCAATGCACAGACGCGTGTCACGATATCGGGAACCACGCTGATGATCGTTGGTTTTCCTAGAAAATCAGTCAGTGTGTATTCCTTGTCCTCTAAACTTTTCAAGCGAAAATCAGCTGCTTTATCCCCTACTTTTGGTTGGTTGCCAGGCATCTCATAAACCGTTTCTTTGCGTGTAACTTGCATAACATCTCTCCTATAGCATTTTCTCCCAGTATAAGAAAGATTTTCAAAAAACGAAAAGGATTTGCTCAGACTTTCGATTTTTGCGAGTAGGTCGTATCAAAAAAGATCAATGTTTGCAATTCTGTCGTCAAATCAATGTATTGGATATTGACGTCTTTTGGCACGATGACGGGATCAGGGGCAAAATTTAAAATCGCTGTGATCCCAGCATCCACGATCGCATCGATCGCCATTTGTGAATAACGACTAGGAACGGTCGAAATCGCTACGGTGATCCCTTTTTCTGCTACGACTTCCGCCAATTGATCCATTCCATAGACATAACGCCCACTAATGGTCTGACCAATCATTTCTGGATCATTGTCAAAAACCGCGACCACGGAAAGATTTTCATTTCTGCGAAAATTGTTGTTGGCTAACGCTTTTCCTAAATTTCCATAACCAATCAAGGCGATTTTTTTCTCTTCATTGGTTTCTAAGATATAGCTCAATACCTCAATCAGATAAGGAACATCATAGCCATAGCCACTTCTGCCCAATTCTCCTAGATGAGAAAAATCTCGGCGGATCGTGGCTGAAGGAACTTGCGTGATTTCTGCAAACTCTTTCGATTTGATTCGCTGAATACCAGAGGCATCCAGTAATTTTAAGTGTCGTAAATAAGCTGGCAAACGTTTTGCCGTCGCTTTCGGAAGTTTTTTATCTCTTAATGCTTCCATCCTGTCCACCCTCCTTGTTAAATGATTCACATATTGAGTGTAGCATGTTCCATTTTCAATAGCAAGAAAATATTCACAAACTCTCCCACTCGATGAAAAACGACCACAACTATTCAAAAACAGTTGTGGTCGTAGCATTAAACTCGGGGTTTTATTATAAAAATTCAGCGAATTCCGTTGCTGCTTTTTCTTGATTTGCCGTGATTGCTTCCAGTTTCAACCCAGCCATCGCACGTTCCATCATCCCTTCGATATCGAGACGTTCTTCATATTGGTGGACCTTATCCAGTCTTGGGCGCGTCTTTGGTTGAGGAGGTGCAAAGATTGTGCAGCAATCCTCAAATGGCTGGACCGACAATTCAAAGGTATCAATGGCTTCAGCAACTTCAATGATTTCCAATTTGTCCATCGTTGCCACTGGGCGCACGATCGGCGTATTGGTTACTTCATTGATGGCGACCATGCTATGCAAAGTTTGTGAAGCCACTTGTCCTAATGATTCACCATTTAAGATGATCAAGCCATGACGAGCTTCCCGAATCGCATCCGTCAAACGCAACATCATCCGACGGGTGATGGTCATCCAATAGCCTTGTGGCACACGATTTTTGATTTCTTCTTGGATTTCTGTAAACGGAACTTCGATAAACTGGATGCTTCCCACATAAGGCGCAAGCTTCTTCGTTAAATCTTTGGCTTTTTGCAACGCTTGTTCACTCGTATAAGGAGGACTTGCGAAATGGACCGCTTCGATCTCAACGCCGCGTTTCATGGCAAAGTAGCCTGCGACTGGCGAATCAATACCGCCAGAAAGCATCAACATTCCCTTTCCACTGGTGCCCACTGGCAGCCCAGCGGCTCCTTGGATCGTTTCATAAGACAAATAAGCGCCATCGATCCGTATTTCTACACGCAAATTGATGTCTGGTTTTTTCATTTGGACTTTGATATCAGGAAAACGGTCGATCACCGCATTCCCTAAGGTCAAATTCAACTGGTTGCTATCTTGCACAAACGAATGATCACTGCGCTTGGCTGTGATTTTGAAGGTCTCAACGCCCGTATAGATCTCTGCCATGACGTCTTGAACGGCTTTCTTTAATACTTCGATATCTTTTTCGACCCGAATGCTGGGGGAAAAGTTTTGAATCCCAAAGACTTTTTGCAGCTTAGGAATGATCTCTTGGCTGTTTTCACCGTTCAATAGCAAGTGCATGCGATCTCGCTCGGCATGAACTTTGACATGGGGATAATCTGCTAAGGTACGTTTGACGTTTGAAGCTAATTGCATAATAAAACTACGACGATTTTTGCCCTTTGTTGACAGTTCGCCATAACGAACCATGATTTCTGAATAATTCACGAGAAAACTCCTTTGATTTGGATTGATTTTATAGTGGTCTGTCGTGCTTAATTGATTTTCGAAAATTTTTGGTACAACTGGTGGAAGACGATCAGAAACTGCTCGACTTCTGCCATTGTATTGCTCTCATCTAAACTGATACGAACAGCCGATGTTGCTAACTGTTCTGGAACGTGCATCGCATGAAGCGTACTGCTGGCCATCTTTTTACGGGAGGAACAAGCGCTCGTCGTCGAAAGATAGATCTGCTTTTCTTCAAAGGCATGGACTAAGACTTCTCCTCGGATCCCTTTTAATGAAAAACAAAGTATGTGCGGCGCAAACCCTTCTGTGCCAGAAAAAAGCGTGACTTTCTCGTACCCAGCCAGTGCTTCTTGCAAATAGCCTTTTAATAATTGAACATGGTTCGGCTTTTCAGCCTTTTGTTCTGTCGCTAAACGTAGGGCTTTTGCCATAGCAACGATTGCTGGTACGTTTTCGGTACCGCTGCGCTGGTTTTGCTCTTGCCCACCGCCGGTCATCAATGGCGCCAGCTTACGGCCTTGTTTCCAATAGATAAAGCCTGCGCCACGAGGTCCATGAAATTTATGCGCAGAGAACACGGCAAAATCGACCCGCTCATTGAACCATTGTTCTTGCGGCACCTTTGTGATGGCTTGGACGGCATCTACATGGAAATGGATCGTTGGATGGTCAGCTAGCACAGCTGCGATCTCATGGATCGGTTGGATCGACCCTACCTCATTATTGACCGCCATCACCGAAACCAAAATCGTTTCTTTGCGAATCAGGTTTGCTAATTCAGACACGTTGACAAAGCCTTGGGCATCGACAGGCACAACACTGACCTCAAACCCTAACTCGGCTAATTGAGCCGCTGTTTCACTGACGGCAGGGTGTTCAATACTGGAAATAATCAGGTGATTCCCATAGGCTTTTTTCGCTAAAGCAGTCCCTTTGATGACCCAGTTGTCTCCTTCAGTCCCCCCACTGGTAAATGCGATCTCTTTGGAAGAAACGTTTAACAGATCGGCGATCTGCTGACGAGATTGCTGCAGCAGACGATTGGCTTGATTTCCTAAATCATGCAGGCTTGAGGGATTGCCGATAATTCGCTGACTGACTTGGACATATGTATTTAAAGCTTGTGGATAAATAGCGGTTGTTGCACTGTTGTCAAAATAGATCAATGATAGGACCCTTTCTCTAAAAAAATTCTTTCCCATTATAACTGCTCTTGAGCTGAGTTTCAAGGTGACTCGTCGGCTTTGGCTTTTTTTAAAGGAAACTTTTCCTTCCTTCGTAAGCGGTACTCATGCAGCGAGCCATTCTTTCCATGAAAAAAGCCAGTCAGTTTTTCACTGCTGGCTTTCGTATTATACTAAGTCGCGGTTATTGAAGTAGAAGTTTTCGATCCGTTTGAAGGCACCTGGTTCTACTCGTTCCAACGCTGTGCCGATTTCATCTAGCGCATCTTGATAGCGATATTCTTTACTGAACAAGTAAAGTGATTTGTCGATCGCTGCCTTGATATCTGGATGAGAATGACGATAGCGGTTGGCATATTGCATCATTTGCTCAGTCAATGCCGCAGCATCCACTAAGTCTTTTGTTTGTTCATCTAAAAGATCAAGATCTTCTTCACAGACAGAAACCAATTTATTGATTTCTTGCATGTTAATGCGAATCTTGTTCAATTCTTTGCCTAATTCTTCGACACGATCCGTTGCCACGAAGAAGAATTCTAAATACTCGCCTGGCAAACCAGGTAAGCGTTGTTTCTCAACAAACCGTTTCAAGTTGCGTAGACGGAATTCGAAGCTTTCCACTTTTTCTTGTGCAACTTTTTCGCCACGACGTAATTCCGCAAGAGAATCATCGATTTCAACTTGCTGGCTTTCCACATCATCCAAAATCTTGTAGGCATCTTTGTAGAAGCTTTGCACTTCTGAATAAGGAATCTCATGTTTTTCCAATTTCGGTAAGTACTCGTTGTTGCGGCGAGCCAATTCGTCCACTTCGGTTTGGAAGCCGCGGACGCGACCCAATTCATTATGATTCAAAGTATAGCTTTGCGCCGTATGATCCAACTCGATCAACAACTGACGGTTGTTCTTCGTTGCGTGGTCAATGTAGTCTTCGATGATCTGACGATTTTTCATGACATATTTCTTGGCATTGATCTCACGTTCCATCACCGTATACAAGGCATCGATATCACTTGCAGTATCACGGCTTGCCACTTCAACGGAAGCGACTTCTGTTTTCGCTAGATCGTTCATGGAGTTTTCAACCCGTTTTTTCACACGGTTGATTTCTTCTTGGAAGTTTGCTTCTGGGAACACATATTTTTGTTCTAATAATTTTTTATAACCTTCTTGGATTTCTTTCAACTGATCAGGGAAGGTACGATTTAATTCTTCGTACGCCGCTGGGATCCGTTTCATTAGGTCTTCCACTTCATAGGTGTGTTTTTCCGCTTGGTCTAACACTTCCCGTGCTTCCACAGGATCGCCAGAAGTATTTAAGGTAACAAATTGGGTGAACTCAATTTCAATGTTTTTGATTTGTTTTTGCAGCTCATTGTAAGCAGGACCGAATTCTTCGCCTTGATCCCGCAGCTTCTTCTTCAAGTCTTCGTAAACGTCCAGCGCTTTTTGAACTTCCAGTGAATTTCGTTCTTCACTTTCTCGTAATTCTTTCAAGCCTGCGCGAATCTCTTCCACTTGGCGTTCCATCTCGTCCATGGTCGCTTCGGCTTGGACGATCGCCCCTTTTGCTTTAAAAAAGCGGATGCGTTCGTTCAGCTCTTCCACTTCAAAGATTTGACTTTCAAGTTCAGCAAAAGATTTTGTGGAGATATCTGTCCATTGTTGGTTCCACTCACGGAAGGTGTTTTGACTTTGACCAACCAAGTGCATTCTTTTTACTTCATCGACTTCTTCGATCACCGGCAAGTCAAACAGATTTTCTTTGCGTTTTTCCAAGTCATTCAGCTTTTCTTGGTTTTTCTTCCGCATGAAAAAGCCAATTGCATACAAGACCGCCGCAATGATGATGATGGCAATGACAATTCCAAAGATGATATTAGTTCCCATTTTGTGGTTCCTCCAATTTTCAAATATACATGTTTCGTCTAAAACCTGCTGATCAGCAGATTGATTGATAAGTTCGTTGAGTATAAAAAGGACAGATAGTCCCTTTATAAAAAAGCATCTACGCTAGATTATAGCATAAAGAAAAAAATCAAGCATTAGATTGAGGCAAAAAAGATCGACTTTTTTCGCATCGAATAAAATAAATCACGGCTTTTCCAGCGATAATGAAAACAAATCGTGAAATTTACATCAACAAGTGACTTTTTTTCTGATTTTTCCGATTTTTTTCAAGAAACCGCTTGATTTCTCCCTATTGAAACTGTACTCTAGTAAAAAGCTTGAACAGGAGTAATGTCAAATGAAAGTAGCGAAATTCGGAGGCAGTTCCCTTGCCTCAGCCGAACAAGTCGAAAAAGTTGTTGCGATAATTGAAAGTGATCCTAAAAGACGGTTTGTTGTTGTTTCAGCGCCTGGTAAGCGTTCCAGCGACGATCAGAAAGTCACCGATCTGTTATTAGCTGTCTGTACCCGTCTGTGTGCTCAAGAAGAAATCACTGATTTAATAGAAGAAATCTATGCCCGCTATACAGCGATCGCTGCCCCCTTTGGTATCGAACAAGTCCATTTAGACCGCATCTGGCAATCATTGGCGGCTTTTCAAACACTGCCTACTCAAGACAATCCGCATCTTTATGATACGGTCTTGGCAAGCGGCGAAGACAACAATGCCAAATTGATCGCAGGGATTTTACAAAGCCGTGGGTTAGCTGCTCGCTACATGAATCCGCAAGAACTTGGGTTGCTGGTGACGGATGAACCTCAAAACGCCCGTATCTTGAACAAGTCGTACGCCAAGATCGCACAATGGCGCGACAGTCCTGAAATCTTAGTGATTCCTGGCTTCTTTGGTTACACAGAAGCCGGCGAGATCTGTACCTTCTCTCGAGGAGGATCAGATATTTCTGGTGCCATCGTGGCGGCTGGTCTGCAAGTAGAATTGTACGAAAACTTTACCGATGTCGATGGGATTTTTTCTGCTCATCCAGGCTATGTTCATCATCCAGAGTCCATCAAAGAAGTGACCTACCGAGAAATGCGAGAGCTGTCTTATGCGGGCTTTACTGTGTTGCACGATGAGGCCTTGATGCCTTCATACCATGCGAAAATTCCCGTGGTGATCAAAAACACCAATAATCCAAGTCATCCTGGTACCTTGATCACCAACCAGAGAGACAATTTGGATCAGCCCGTGATCGGCGTTGCCAGTGACGAAGGCTTTTGTATGATCTATATCCGCAAATACTTGATGAACCGCGAAGTTGGGTTCACGTTACGGGTCTTAGAGATTTTTCGTGAATTTGATTTAAATTATGAACACATGCCTTCAGGAATCGATGATATCTCGATCATTATGCGCTCCAACCAGTTGAATCCAGTATTGGAAGAAGAACTGCTGCGCAAGATCGCCTACGAGATCGATCCCGATGAACTGCGAATGACCCACGATCTATCCATGGTCGTCGTCGTTGGTGAAGGAATGCGTCAACGAGTCGGGATCACTGCCGACAGTACCGCTGCCCTTGCGCGGAAAAATATCAACTTAGAGATGATCAACCAAGGGTCCTCTGAGGTCAGCATCATGTTCGGTATCCACAAAGAACAAGAAAAAGCCGCTGTCAGAACCCTTTACTACACTTTCTTTGATTAAACCAAACGTGCCAGTTGCACCACTCCTTTTGCTGATAAGCAATCGGAACGGGCAACTGGCACGTTTGGTTTTTATTCTGACGATTCTTGGGCTTGTTTTTGTGCCAATTGGCGGTTGATTTCTGCCTTGATTCGCGGTTCAGGAGCAAACCGTTCTTCCCAATCGATCGGCTTCATGACTTTGTGGGTCTCAGGATCATAATGGGGCTGCCCATCTGGGAAAAGTTTTCCCATGTTGGCGTCATGAACGATAGCCAGGATCGGCGCTGGATCGACCCCTAACAGTGAAAACGAGCCATAGGTAAAATACAGTAGATCACAAAGCGCATCGACTTGTTCTACTAGAGAATCACTGACAGGCTGTTGTTTGGCAGCCAGCTTGGCTTGGGCTTGATCGATCGCTTGATGCAAATGCTCCAGGCCTGCTTGAAAGGTCTCTTCGTCATTGTTGCTGGCAGCATAAAGGAACTCAACTAATTCTTCAATTTTAAAACCAGCACGAAACTGGGCTTTTTCCGCTGAAAAAGCTTGTGGATATGGCGGTCGCGTTGGATCAAAGGTTTTATGAAACTCTTCCGTCATTTCAAATGGACTCATTTTGCTCGCTTCTTTCTGCTTTTTCTCATGGTTCTGTTTTATGGTTCTGCGCTGTCTTCTACGTTGCGTCATAGATTGGCTACTTGCTTATTTTTTTATTCATTCTCTGCCTTGGGCATCCTCGGCAATGATGCCAAAATGGATCAAGGCTTTCTTGATGCCGTCATGATCGTTAGTATCCGTCACAAAGTCAGCACTGGCTTTAGTGATGGGCTGGGCATTGCCCATCGCAACCCCGATCCCCACGCCTTCTAACATTTCCACATCATTAAAATGATCCCCAAATGCCATCGCTTCTTCCATCGCGATCCCTTCATAGGCCAAAAACTCTTTGATGCCTTTGATTTTCGAACCGTTTTTCGGCACGATGTCAACAGAATAGGCATTGGATCGCTTAAAATCACATTGCGGCAGCTTGGACCGTAATTTTTCGCGCTCTGATTCAGGGCTCAGCATAATGCACTGATAGATGGGCTCTCGTAAAATATCCAACGATTCATAGCGTTTGGCGTTGCGATTGGGACTAAAGCGCTGCAAGACTTTCTTTAAAAAACCGACGGGAAATTTTTTCGGTACATAGCGTAAGTAGCGCTGCATGACGGGTGATTGGCTTAAGCGGATCGTTAAGCTGCCAGCCACTTGCGTTTCTCCGCCAAACATGACTTGGCGGTAATTTTCATCTGCGTATTCTACGATCGCTTCCAGCGTTTGTTTTGGAAAAGGTTTAGCATAAATCAAGTTTTCCTTCGTGTAGACATATTGGCCGTTATAGGTGATAAACATGTCTAACGACAAGTAATCGATCACCTTCTCTAAGTCAACCGGACCACGTCCGGTGGCAATGCCGCAGAGGACGCCATTGGCTTGGGCTTGTTTGATGGCTTCACGGGTACTGGCAAGCGCCTTGCCGTTGCTGGCAATCAGCGTGCCATCAATATCAAAAAAGATTGCTTTTATCATATGACTCCTCAAAATAATTTCAACTGATTAGGATTTAATGCTTCGTAATCGATCTGCAGCGCATCGATCAATGCGCGGGCATTGTCAGCGGCATCACGACCGGCATTATTATTGAAGACCACTGCGACTTCTTTGGCATTGGCTTCGATGGCTTGGACCGCTTGTTTTAACTCCGTTAGTTCGGCTTGGTCATAGCGATACAAGGTCCGCAGATTTTTGGCATCTGGTCCTGTCGCTGTCCAGCCGCTGTCGTTGCGTCCATGAAAACGGCACAAGACAAACGCGGGATTGGTCACGGTTGGATCAAGGGGAATGGTGGTCGATAGCTTTTTTGGCTGATCAACAACTACTAAGGAAAACTGCTTTCGCTTCATATAATCGATCATTCCCGGATACAGTTTCGGCTGATACCAGCTGCTGTCTCTCAGCTCGATCGCCACTGGGTAGCCCGCAAACCATTCTCGCACTTGGTCTAAATAGGCGACATTTTCTTTTGTACATTTAAAGCTGTTGGGAAACTGCGCCAATAGGCAAAAGAGTTTGCCTGCTTCTACCATTGGCGCGATCGCTTCTTTATAAAGCTGCAGTGCTTCGGTCATGGTCAACTGATCTGGCAAATCCCCTTGGGTGGTCACACTTTGATGGACTTTCAACACAAAGCGGAAATTTTCGGGAATCTGGGTCAACCAGTTGCGCACGTCTTTTTCTTTTGGCAAAAAATGATAGGTGGTATCCAGCTCAACTAACGGAAAATAACGGGCATACTCAAATAATTTCGAGTTTTTTCTTTGCACGAGACTGCCATGTTCACTAAATGTGGTACAACCAATTCGAATCATTTTTTCCCATCGCTCCTTGTTTTCTTATTTTAATAGTATACAATAGTTTTGAGTTAAGAGTAAATAAATCATTGCAGGTGATGAAAAAATGAAACGAATTCTCGTGTTGCACACTGGCGGCACCATCGCCATGAAAGAAGACACCCTGACAGGCGGCGTCAGCCCTGATGTCAGCAATCCGCTGATGGATGCACCGATCCACATAGACGACGATGTTGAATTGATCGTCGAAGACATTTTTAATATTCCCAGTCCTCATATGACCCCAAAAGAAATGCTGCAGCTGAAAGAACGTATCCAGCTGGCGCATTTAAGCGGTGTCGATGGGGTCGTGATCACTCACGGAACCGATACGCTGGAAGAAACAGCCTTCTTTTTAGATACCACAATCGGCGGTCAGTTACCGATCGTGGTGACTGGCGCCATGCGCTCAAGTAATGAAATCGGCAGTGACGGACTTTATAACTTTGAAAGTGCGATTCGGGTGGCGAAATCACCTGATGCCTTAGGAAAAGGCGTCTTAGTCGTGATGAACGATGAGATCCATTCCGCACGTTATGTTACGAAGACCCACACCACCAATATTGCGACATTCCGCACCCCGACATTAGGTCCGATCGGCTTAGTCACAAAGCACCGTATCTTGTTCATGCAAGAGCTGTTAAATAACCGCCATTTGGATGTTGATCGTGTCGATGGTCTGTTTCCGATCGTCAAAGCCTATGCGGGAATGACTGGGGAATTGTTCGATGCTTTAGCCGACTCGCTGATCGATGGACTAGTGATCGAAGCTTTAGGCGCTGGCAATCTGCCGCCGCAGACCATAGAGCCTTTGAAAAAACTGATCGCTAGAAACATTCCAGTCGTCTTAGTTTCTCGCTGCTTCAACGGCGTTGCCGAGCCGGTCTATGACTACTTAGGCGGCGGGATCGAATTGCAAGCTCTTGGGGTGATTTTCTGCAATAGCATCAATAGCCAAAAAGCCCGCATCAAATTGCTGATAGCGAAAAACCGTGGGTTGACCATGGATGAACTGCCTGATTTCATGGAGAATTAACCAAACAAAAACCCTTTTGCCATTCCGCTAATGGAGGCAAAAGGGTTGTTTTATTTTTCTCGCCAAGTAAAGATGGCTTCGCAGTAAGTATCCTCACCGATCTTGATCTCGTGGATCGTTTGCAGCGGCACAGCCTCGCCGGCTTCATCGACTGTCTTCTCATTGATTTGAAAATGGCTTTCGATCAAATGGCCGTAAGCCACTTCCCGATCAAAACGGATCGTCACTTGTGTCACTTCATGTTTTGTTAAAAACTCATAGCCTAAGACGTCCATCAGCCAATTGAAATACATGGCATTGTTGACATGCTGATTGCTATCAATATCGTAGAAACGCACCCGATAAGGCAAAAATTGTCCTTGCGTGATAGGGGTGATCTTCGGATAGCGTTTGATTCGCTTGATTTTTTCACTGCCAAAAGGCGCCACGATCTCATCTGGTACACTGCTGACTTTGCGCGTCTTCGGATCCATCAACGCAAAAACCGCCTCGATTTTGACCAGTTCCGTTCCGTCTTCTGCCAATAACCAGAAGTAACGGTAGCAGAAAAATTTATTGTATTCTCTCGCCTGGGTCGCCACTTGAATCTGCTCCCCTACGCGCGGCAAACGAGTCACCGTTATGTGATAGCTGGTAATGATCCAGGTCAAGCCATAACTAGCGATGACTTCTGGTCCGCGGTTTAACGCCGCACTTTGTTCTTCTGATGTCTTGATAGCGATGCCTAGCATGGCTGGAAACGTCATCGTTTGGTTGACATCACATTCATAATACGCCACTTCATGCGTGGTTTGATACTTTGCTGCCATAGTTCTAATTGCCTCCTAAAAACGACTCAATATTTCATCGACACTTGGTCCATAGCTTTCGCCAAACTGATTCAAATGGACCAATAAATAATACAATTGATACACTGGCAGTCGCTCTTGCCAATCCTCATCTAATGGATAGACTTCTTGATAGCCTTCCAAAAATTCCTGACGAAAACCACCGAAGAGCTGGGACATCGCAATATCCATTTCTCGATCCCCATAAGCGACTGCTGGATCAAGAAACACTGGTTCTCCTTGCTGATCGAACAGCACATTCCCCCGCCAAAAATCACCGTGTAATAAAGCAGGTGTGACGCTGCGATCACGCCAATTTTCATGCAAAAATTCTTTCAAACGCAGATAAGCAGCTTCCCGTTTGGCATGCCAGCGGTTACCCAGCTTCGCTAGTTCGACTTGCACATCCAAACGGCAGACTGTGTAAAAATCAAGCCAATCGGTGGTTTTCGGATTGACTTGCGGCAAAAAGCCGATGTAATTGTCTTCGTAAAACCCAAAAGACTCCTGCGTCTGCTGATGAAGCCGAGCCAAGCTTTGACCTAAGCGTCGCTGCTGTCCTTCCCCACCATCGATCCATTCCATCAATAAAAATGCCCTCTCTTCGGTCTGAACGAGACGTTCGATTTTTGGCACCCGCACGAAAGGGGCTAATTCAGCTAAGCCGTTGATCTCTGCTTGAAAGAACACCGATGAAACATGAGGATGGGTCTTTAAAAAATAGCGATTTTCTGCTGTAGTGAAACGATACGTTTGATTGACATCCCCACCACTGATGGGCGTCAGCGAGCCGGTCATCCCGATTGCTGCGAACAATGCTTCCTCCATACGGATCTCCCTTTCTTTACTCAGTCAGTTGGGCATTCAAATACGCTTGCTCTTCTTTCGTCAGCCCTAGTCCCTGCAGGAGATACTGATCAACCGAACCGAAGTGCTGATCGATCGCAGCCAAGCTTTCATCAAGAAAACTCTCTTTGGCACTCATCAAAACCGTGATCGCCGTTAACAGTTCTTGCGGCAAATGCTGGGTCATTGGGGCAAATTTTTCTTTTAGCATTGGCGCTAAATAGCGATTGGTTGCTAAATAATCTTCTTTGATCGTCGTTGGTGCCACCGCCAACACATGGAGCAATAAAAAGGCGCCAAAGCCTGTGCGATCTTTGCCAGCGGTACAGTGGAACAAGGTTGCACCTTCGCCTTCCGCATTGGCGATCACATGATCAAAAAACTGCCGATATTGTTGGCGGGCATAGTCGCTTTCAACAAAGTGACGGTAGACTTTTTTCATCTGCTCTTCGGCATCTTCCCCATCTTCCAAGCGCTGCTTCAAGCTTTCTGGCGACAAGGAAACCATCGTTTCGTCTTCTTTAAAAATAGGTAAAAAAAGCTGCTTTGCTGTGGCGATTGGTCGATCAGGCTGTGCATTGGCTTCAGCGATAGAGCGAAAATCAATGACCTGATTGACCCCATAGTTTGCCAGTACTGCTTGATCTGAAGCAGTCAATTCATTGATCGCCGCACTGCGGATCAATTTTTTTCGTTTGATCGTCGTGCCGTTTGTCGTTTGATAGCCGCCAAGTTCTCTGACGTTTGCTGCTCGTTCTAGTTGAATCAATTGTGTCATTGCTTATCCCTCCCGCGATGTTCTAGTTAAAAGTATAGCAGAAACTTCGCTATTAAGGGCACTGAAACCTAGATTTTTCTATGAGCTGAGCTTTAACGGACAAAAAAAAGAAAGACCACACGCAGTCTTTCTTTGCTTTCGCTTGTTACAAAATGTTTCTATTCGGCTTCGATCACGGCGGCAGAATCATCTAAGATCGAACGATCCAGTTCGTTGATACGACTGCTGGTCACCATTCCCGCAACCATACTGTCGCTGACATTAACGAGTGTCCGTGCCATATCGATCAATGGTTCAACAGAAATAACTAAGCCTACGATGGCGATCGGCAAGTTCATTGAGCCTAAGACGATCAATGAAGCAAAGGTTGCCCCACCGCCGACACCAGCAACGCCGAAAGAGCTGATCGTAACTACTGCAACTAGCAGCAGGATAAACTGCCAATCAAAGACATTGATCCCAACCGTTGGTGCAACGATCGTTGCCAACATCGCTGGATATACACCCGCACAGCCGTTTTGACCAATCGATAACCCAAAGCTGCCTGCAAAGTTAGCCGTGGCTTCATCAACACCTAACGCTTTGGTTTGGGTTTCGATGTTCAATGGCAAGGCACCCGCACTTGAACGAGAAGTAAAGGCAAAGCTCAAGACTGGAAAGGCCTTTTTGAAATACGTTACTGGATTGACCCGAACAGCGGTCAGCAATAATGAATGAACAAGTAAGACCAAAATCAAAGCCGCATAAGAGGCGATGATAAATTTGCCTAAGTTCAAGATGGCTTCAAAATCACTTGAAGCTAATACATTAGTCATCAATGCCAAAACGCCATAAGGTGTCAGGCGCAAAACTAACGTGACGATACGCATCACGATTTTATATAAGCTGTCCATCAAATTCGCAAAAGTTTCCGCTTCTTTCGGTGATTTACGTTTGACACCAAGAAAGGCGATCCCAACAAAGGCTGAGAAAATCACGACCCCGATCGTACTTGTCGAACGAGTACCCGCAAAGTCGGCGAAGACATTGCTTGGGATGAAGGAAACGATTTGTTGTGGGATCGATAGGTCTTGGACTTGTGTCGAACGTTCCGCTAATTCTGCGATCCGCGCTGTTTCCGTTGCCCCTTCGGTAAAGCTGGCACCGTCAAGACCAAAGACCATGACCATCACAATTCCGATCAAGGCAGCGATCGCCGTTGTCCCTAGCAAAGTCGCAAGAACCGTAAAACTGATCTTCTTGATTTTTTCGCTTTCTTTCATCTTGGTGAAAGCACCAACGATCGAAACGAAGATCAAGGGCATGATCAGCATTTGCAAGAGAGCTACATAGGCGCTACCGACCATCGTGATCCAGTCAAGAGCTTGCGTGACAACGTCAGAGCCTGTCCCAAAAATCAGCTGCAGCACGCCACCAAAAACGATCCCGACGAACAACGCCGCAAAGACCCGCGTAGAAAACTTCACGTGACGTTTTTGCAATAAGTAGAACCCATAAATAAGGGCAGCAAAAAGTAGAACAACAATAATAGTTAACAGATTTGTCATTTGAATCCTCCTTTTGTTCAATAAACATGACAAAGTCTGTCAGAGGAAGTAAAGGTTCCCAGTGACCATTCTTCAACAGTTCACTCTAATGAGACGTGTGGCATCATTAGTGACTATTCCATTTTAAAGAAGTTTGCTTCATCTTACAATAAATAAGTTCCCACTTTTCTGGGATGGTACCGCTTTTTTGTCAGAAAATAAAAAAAGAACCGTTGCCACAACCCCACACTGTTAGGATTTCTACTTTCCTAACGGTTGGATTGCGGCAACTGGTTCGTTATTTTTTCATTTCGACTTTTCGAAAAATTTCAGAGAATATTCAGGCAATCATTAGAAATTGCTGTCTTACGCTAAAGCACCCATTGGGTCCCAAGGTGCTAAGACTGTTGGTTCTGCTTCAAAGGCAGCCAATTGTTCTGCTGTCAGGAACTCTTTGCGAACCACGATTTGATAGGTGTATTCATCCATCCACGCATCGCTCATAACGAAGAAGCCATTCGTTCCGACTTTTTCACCCCAGCTGTTTTCGACTTTCCATTTGGTTGATTCGCCGTCGATCAAGTCAACGCCAGTCAAGACCATCGCGTGGGTCATTAAGCTTTCGCCAAAATCTAAGCGTTCTGCTTTGGTCATCGTAAAGTCGATGTCAAATAGGTCGTTGATATCATACGCATCTAATGCCATGATCCCAGTATCTCTGGTAGAAGATTGACCGACATCACAACCGAACCACACGGACTCCCCTTGTTCCAATTGAGCGATCGCTAATTTTTTGAAGGTCGGCATATCGACGTTCAAGTATTTGACTTCTTTGCCGCCAACCACGTTGCCTAGCATTTCTACGGTATACGATTGATTGTAAGGCTTGTCGGCAGTTGGTGCGTTGATGATGCTGACATAATCGTCAAGGTCCACCCCGACATATTTTTCATAAAAGCTTTGCGGTGTTAAATTGCGATCAATGTGATAGTTTTTGTCTTCATCACGGTATTCAAAATCAAAGGTTTCTGGCGGTGTGCCTAAAGAAGTCGCTAAGAAACGATAAATGTCTTCCAACATCGCTTCTTTGGCTGTTTGGATGTCTTCAGCTGTTTTGCCTTCAGCCACTAGCTGACGCAAAGCAACCGCATCTTTACGCAGTTTTTTGTTCAAGTAATTGTTTAGGTCACGAGAATTGGAAGAGTTGCTGCTTTCTGGCATGACCGTTTTTGGTACGATACCATATTTTTGGAAAATCGAAACGATCATGTCCCATTGCCCACCATCTTGTTGTGGTGTTTGCAATAAGAAAGCAACTTTGCGACTTGTTAAAGGCTCGTTAGCAGTTGCTAAAATATTTTCATAGAAATAGTTGGCTTTTTCGTATTTGTCCCAAAAGAAGGTATGGTTTTGCGACAATTCAAATTCTTTTAAATTGAAATCATTCAGCATCTTATGACGGAATGTATTCAATGCGGCAAACATCCAGCAGCGGCCTGATTGTTTTTGGTTTGAGACTTTCCCGGTTGTCACATCAACTGAAAAAACTGGCACATTGTTGACTTTTGCTGACACGTTTTCCGCAGAAGCGGTGATCCCATTTTTCACAACACTCCGTTGCAGTGCCGTTTGTTTATTATTGTCTTGATACGCTTGCGCAAAGGCAGCGGTGGTCTTTTTTGAAATTTCTGACATATTTCTTCATCCTTTCACTTTCCGTTCCTTCCATTTTACGCCTCTGCCTCTCAAATAACAACCGCTCCTAGAAAAATGAAAGGATCATCTTTCTAAGAGCGGTTGCTCGTATCAAGGATTTAAAGAGTTAGCATCAAAAGCAAAAAGCCAAGTAAAACAAAGGATAGTCCTCGTTCAAATCGTGCATAAAGGAAGCGGATCGGACGACTAGCTAGCAAGATCGTCAGTAAAACACTGGCTAACACCAACGTCACAAAACCTAATACCGACAGGTTCAAGTCGGTGATCGCTAATGCCCGCAAGCCCTTGATGAAGATCCCCTGTAAAAGATAGACCAGCAGGGTGTTTTTGCCCCACTTCGTAAAAAAGAGGTGCTCTCTAGGCACGAGGCTCAGAAAACCGATGATCCCCATCAGCCCGATCACGAAAAAGACCGCACGCAAGGGACCGCCGAACAACGGATAGCTCAAGTAATCGTCATAAGGCTTGGAACCAAAAACCATGTACTTGTTCATCCCATGAAAAAACGCGATAAAGGTGTAGATGATCGGTAAGAAAAGCAAACTGATGGTCCGAATCTTTGGTTTCAATAAAAAGCGCATCTCATTTTTGGGAAAATAAAACCCGATGATGAAAAACGGCAAAAAGACAAAGGTTCGCTGCAAGGTCAACACTTGATTTAAAAATGGCACGTAGCCAGCGAAGATACTCAAGCCGATACTCAGCAAGATCGCCTGCTTTTTGGACATTTTTTGAAAGACCAGCAAGGAGAGCTGCCAAAAGAACATGCTAAGCAAAAACCAAAGTGCCCATTGCGGATTCAACAGTTGGATTTTTAACGACTCCCGTAGACCGATCAACCAGTAATAGACGGTGTAAAACACCTGAAAGAAGACATAAGGCAGCAAGAACTTTTTCATCAGCTCACGAAGCTTGTGTCCCTTCGTCAACGGTTTGGCAAAGTACCCAGCCAGAAAAACAAAAGCTGGCATATGGAAAGTGAAGATAAAATAATATAGGTCATGATAAAACTTCTGATCGCCGATAAAAGGCTGTAGTAAGTGACTGAAGACGACCAAGATCATCAGTAAAAATTTTGCATTATCAAAGTAAGCCGTTCTTTGCGATTGGCTCATAAAAAGTTCCTCCTCTAAGTTGTATCTGTCAAAGGATACCTGATCCATGAAACAGAACTGTAACAAGCTATTTACTTTTTTCTAACGATTCTTGTTCATTTGATTACCAGTTGCTATTTTGTATGCTTTGTATTAATATATATAATACAAAGGAGCTGTCTTCGATGATATTTGATATTCAAACCCAAAGCAACCAACCGATCTACCAGCAGTTGCGGGAACAGATCATTGTCGGTATCGCAAAAGGCGATTTATCCGCTGGCGAATTGCTACCATCCGTCCGTCAATTAGCCGAAGAGATCGGCATCAATACCATGACGATCTCAAAAGCCTACAATTCCCTCAAAGAAGAAGGCTTGTTGGTCACGGATCGCCGTAAAGGAACCGCCGTTGCCGCGCCACCACCGTTTACTTCTGGACAAGAAGCGGAGTATCGCCAAAACTTGCAGCTGCAGCTAGCAACCGCTCTCTTACACGGCAAAAGCAAGCAAGCGCTTTTAACGGATGTTCAACAACTGCTGGACCAATTTCCTGAAAGGAATGAATGCAAATGACCTATCTTTTTTTCATTATTGCTCTTGTCCTCTGTGGGACGACCGCATTTGGTTTACGCTTGATCAGTAAACCCCACAAAAATGTTTTACTCGAAAATACCCTTGCCCCTGAGCATCTGGATGATCCTAGCGTCCACAGCTTGATCACAGAATTTCGCAAGCGTATCTTACAAATCGTTGGTACATTTAGTGTAGCAAGTCTCCTTTTTTTGTTCAATTTATCTGACTCCATCATCCTTACCCTGTTCTGGCTTTATATGGCCGCTTTGCTGGGGACAGCTTACCTGGTGCAAGTGCATTACATTGGAAAAATGCGGCAATTGATCCTTGCCAAAGGATGGGAACTACCTATCGATCCGATTCGGATCGATACCAAACTCGTTCAAGCCAAAAATAAACGGATGCTGCCGTGGTATAGCCTCGTTCCTGCAGCGATTTTGTTGATGATCAGTTTGTACCAAGCATGGCAGTTGCCTGATCTTTCTACAGGATACTTGATGGGCGGCGTCTCCTTAGCAATTTTTGCGCTGTTCGTCTATCTCTGGGTGATCATCAGCCGCTTACCCGTTCGCGGGATCAGCGGTGATTCAGCTATCGACCAGCACATCAATGATTTAACAAAGCGCTATTGGTCCTTATTGATCGCTGTCACTTGTACCATTACGCTGCTCTTGTTGACTGTCCCGCTGGCATCCATGTCCGCTACTGGAGCATTCAGTACTATCCTCTTAGTGCTCTTTGTTGTTTTGGTTGTTTTCTTGATCGTCTTTACCTTCTTCTTGTTGCTAGATCTGCGTAAAAAACAAGATCAGCTCTTAGAACCAGCAGGACAACCGCGCTATTATGGTGAAGATGCTTACTGGCGATATGGTTTTTACATCAATCCTAATGATGCGCGACTGTTTGTTCCTGACCGTGTTGGGATGAATATCGGCATCAATCTAGGCAAACGTAGCGGACAAATCGTCTCAGGTATCACCGCTGTCTTCTTACTTGTATTAATGGTCGGTACTATCATTCCGATGTATCGTTTAGATTTCGCTCCTGATGCGATCACCGGTGAAGTGCAAGGACAAGAAGTCACCTTCGATGCACCAATGACTGGGAAAACAACGGTCTCTTTGGCAGATATAGAGACGGTGGAATTGATCGAAGCTTTGCCATCGCCTCGTGTTCGTACCATGGGTGTAGGAACCGCCAGTTACCAAATCGGTAAATTTACCGTTGCTGGTGATCCTGCCAGAATGTTCGTGGACATAAACTCGACACCTATTTTAAAAGTCACCACCAAAGATGGGCCAACCGTTTTTTACACAAATAAAAAAGCCGCCGAAACGACGGATTTATACGAGGAACTAGTACAGAAGATTTCCTTAGCGGAGTGAGTGTTCTGGAGAAAAAACTGGGGAACCCATTATCCCCAGGCTATCCACAACCAAAAAAACGACCTTCCGAAACGAAGGTCGTTTTTGATACTCCGGCAGTAGGACTCGAACCTACGACATCATGATTAACAGTCATGCGCTACTACCAACTGAGCTATGCCGGAAGAATCTATCTGTACTATACCAAATAGTCAGATAATTTAGCAAGAGCAAAAATCAATTTTTTGTTCCTTTTTTTCAAGAAAATCCCCTTTTAGAAACTTCCCTTCCCGCAAAGTGTTTTTCTCAAGAAATATCCGAAAATCTCATTGACAAAGCAGCGCCTTTACGGTATTCTATATCTTGTGTTAAATAACACGCCGCTTTAGCTCAGTTGGTAGAGCGCATCCATGGTAAGGATGAGGTCGACGGTTCAAGCCCGTCAAGTGGCTTTGGTAGGACAACGTTTCTAGGACGTTGTCTTTTTTTGTGCATCTAATTCCCAAAGTATAGCGATAATTTCTGAACTTAATCATTCGTACGCCCCTAATTTCCTGCGATATACAAAAGAAATAAGATCGTAAAACCCAATAGTAGGACCGATACAACTGCTTTCACTATCCTCGCTGCATCTTTAAATTTAAACAAGAGCGTATATAGATTAATAAAGTAAATGATCGACAGGGCTGCTTCTTGCGAATATTCTTTCACTTGGATCAAGCCTAGCCATATAATCAGCAAAAGAATCGAAAAAACAACCAAATAGTTTTCTGCAACACGCTTCATTTCATTCTCCTTTTCAACAATAGACATTTGCAACCAGCTGAATCGTAGAACTCAGTAAATTATCAGACCCTCTCTCCAATACTTTTCCTACAGCCTTTGCTTATTAAAAGTGTAACAAACCATCTCTTCTAATAGTTGATTTTTATCAATTTAAATAAATATTTTTTTACAAAACGAACAAAAAGGATTTTTCAATCGGTGCTCACAGCTCAATTTTAGACACATCTTTTTTACCAAAAAAAACCCGCTCTCCTAAAGCTAAGAGAGCGAGTTTTTCAACTACAGTGAATTTTTTTGAAAGGAGATGCTTGATGCTGGCTAAAAAAATAACATATTCTTTCCGTTTAATTCAAATTTTTACTTCACGACCAACACCGTACATTTCGAATGATTGACGACATAATCGGTGGTTGAGCCTACGACAGCTCGGGTCAATGTGCCTTTACCAGTTGCACCGATAATGATCAAATCAATCGGGTACAATTCTGTTGCTGCATGAATGATAAAGCGTTTTGGATCGCCGACTTCAACGATTACCTCAACATCTTCTACCCCATGCTGATTGGCATCATAGATTTTTTTCAACATGTCCGTTTCCACACGCAATTTTTCTTGGTCAAAAATTTTTGCAAAAGCATAGGCACTTGTGGATAACTCAGCATTGTTGATAACAGAGAGGACATACAATTTGGCTTTGTTCATACGACAAATCGCGAGTGCTTCTTGGAACGCTTTTTCTGACTGATCCGACCCATCCAAGGCAACAAGTACATTTTGACAATTACGTAACATCCAAATCGCCTCCTTTTCTTTATTTTACCACAAAAAATGGAAGCGTTACAAAAAAGGACAAGGTCTACTCTTAAGAGACCTAAAACTTCCTTTAAGATTTGTGAAGTTCCTTACTTGTCTCCGTGATTATACAGTAAAATAAAGAGAAGAATGATTCGAGGTGAAAGAAATGCGCTCTTTTTTCCAGGCTGCGGTCACTGTGCTCTTGTACTTAGGGCTTTTCTTGCTGATAATCGGTATTATCGCCTTTTTCTTGCTAAAACTTTAAGCTTGGTTTGTTGAAAAGCAAGTTGCTGTCACATCCCTAAGAGGAGTGATACACTTGGTTTATCAACAATTATCGAAACGAAACAGCTTGCTGCTCACTCGTTTCAAAAAGGAGATCATGCAAAATGGACTTACATATTACCCCTACTGCCGCTGCTCGCTTTCCAGAAGGGCACGACTTATATATTTTGACGAGTAATGACGGATCGAACCAATTTTCTTCAGCAGCTGGATGCTGTATGATCGGCGAACGTTTTTTGATCACACCGATCGACGAACCGTTAGACCCATACAATGAGTTAGTCTCAAGCAATCAGTTTACTTTCTTTACATCAACCTATGATCAAATGTTCTTGACTGGTCATCTGATTCTAGATGTTCACCCAACTTCAGGAACTTTGATTTTGAAAAACGAAAGCGGCTATTTGGATACCAATCTTTTATTGGAATCCTCTCCACAGTTGAAACAAACGAATGCGTAACTAAAGAGCTGACAAATGCCTTGTAAGGTGCTTGTCAGCTCTTTTTCTCTATAATGAATCTGGAATCAACGCTAAGAGTTCTTGTGTCTCAGCGGCTAAAGCGATCGCACCAGCATCAAGCAATTCTTCTTTTGACCCAAAACCATATAAAACGCCGATTGCCGGTAACTGGTTTTCTTTTGCCCCTAAAATATCATGCTCGCGGTCGCCGATCATGATGGTTTGCTGCGCTTTTTGCTCCTTTTCGATCTCAGTTAACGCGTAGCGGATAACGGCCGCTTTTTCCCCACGTTTATTCTCGAGATCCGCCCCATAGATTCCTTTGAAATAGCCATCATACTTGAGATGGGTCAGGATCTCTTTTGCAAAAACTTCTGGTTTCGACGTAGCGATATACAAATCGTGATCCTGCGCCAGCTCCTGCAATGTTTCTTCGATCAACGGATATGGTTGGACTTGAAACATGCCCGCTTGACGATAATTTTCCCGGTAGAAGGCAACGGCTTGCTGGGCAGCAGCTTCATCGAAGCCCAAGCCACGGAAGGATTCAATCAAAGGCGGCCCCACAAAGCTCCGCAGTACGTCTTGCGCTAATTGCTCTTTTCCCATTTTTTCCATCGCATATTGAATCGATCCATAGATTCCTTCACTCGAATCAATGATCGTTCCATCTAAATCAAAAAGTACTTTCTTTCTCACGCCATCGTCTCCTTTTCTAATAGTATAGAAAAAAACAGCAGTACAAGCAACACTTCTTCCTTTTCGTTCTGATCTCATCTAAATAAAAAAGACGCTGCCCCATCAAAGGCAACGTCTTTGTTTTTGTCATTTTATGTAAAAAAAAAGATAGCAGA
>NZ_JBIOSY010000001.1:0-710000 GCF_051715005.1 Enterococcus sp. AZ067 | reverse complement strand
GTCTACGACAACATACTCATTCGCCCTATTCAGACTCGCTTTCGCTGCGGCTCCGTCTCTTCAACTTAACCTCGCATGCTATCGTAACTCGCCGGTTCATTCTACAAAAGGCACGCTATCACCCATTAACGGGCTCTAACTTGTTGTAGGCACACGGTTTCAGGATCTATTTCACTCCCCTTCCGGGGTGCTTTTCACCTTTCCCTCACGGTACTGGTTCACTATCGGTCACTAGGGAGTATTTAGCCTTGGGAGATGGTCCTCCCGGATTCCGACGGAATTCCTCGTGTTCCGCCGTACTCAGGATCCTCCTAGGTGTTATCCAAATTTCGCCTACGGGGTTTTTACCCTCTTTGACATACTTTTCCAAGTATTTCGACTATCTGAATAGACTACCATATCGGAGTCCTACAACCCCAACAAGCAAGCTTGTTGGTTTGGGCTTTTCCCGTTTCGCTCGCCGCTACTCAGGGAATCGAATTTTCTTTCTCTTCCTGCAGGTACTTAGATGTTTCAGTTCTCTGCGTCTACCTCGACTGCGCTATGTATTCACGCAGACGTAACATCCTATAAAAGATGCTGGGTTCCCCCATTCGGAAATCTCTGGATCATAGCTTACTTACAGCTCCCCAAAGCATATCGGTGTTAGTCCCGTCCTTCATCGGCTCCTAGTGCCAAGGCATCCACCGTGCGCCCTTATTCACTTAACCTTTGACCTTACGGTCGGTTTTGAGTACTTCTTCTAGCGATAGAAGGTTGCTCAAGAAAATAAGCGTTGAACTTATTAAAAAACTCTTTTAACATTTCAACTCGGTGTGTGTTACTTGTTTTGATTATTTCTTCGATATCCAGTTTTCAATGAACAAATTTTGTTTGAGAGTAAACCTCTCAAAACTGAACAAAGGCAAACGATGTGTAGTCTTCCGAAATATTCCTTAGAAAGGAGGTGATCCAGCCGCACCTTCCGATACGGCTACCTTGTTACGACTTCACCCCAATCATCTATCCCACCTTAGGCGGCTGGCTCCAAAAAGGTTACCTCACCGACTTCGGGTGTTACAAACTCTCGTGGTGTGACGGGCGGTGTGTACAAGGCCCGGGAACGTATTCACCGCGGCGTGCTGATCCGCGATTACTAGCGATTCCGGCTTCATGTAGGCGAGTTGCAGCCTACAATCCGAACTGAGAGAAGCTTTAAGAGATTAGCTTAGCCTCGCGACTTCGCAACTCGTTGTACTTCCCATTGTAGCACGTGTGTAGCCCAGGTCATAAGGGGCATGATGATTTGACGTCATCCCCACCTTCCTCCGGTTTGTCACCGGCAGTCTCGCTAGAGTGCCCAACTAAATGATGGCAACTAACAATAAGGGTTGCGCTCGTTGCGGGACTTAACCCAACATCTCACGACACGAGCTGACGACAACCATGCACCACCTGTCACTTTGCCCCCGAAGGGGAAGCTCTATCTCTAGAGTGGTCAAAGGATGTCAAGACCTGGTAAGGTTCTTCGCGTTGCTTCGAATTAAACCACATGCTCCACCGCTTGTGCGGGCCCCCGTCAATTCCTTTGAGTTTCAACCTTGCGGTCGTACTCCCCAGGCGGAGTGCTTAATGCGTTTGCTGCAGCACTGAAGGGCGGAAACCCTCCAACACTTAGCACTCATCGTTTACGGCGTGGACTACCAGGGTATCTAATCCTGTTCGCTCCCCACGCTTTCGAGCCTCAGCGTCAGTTACAGACCAGAGAGCCGCCTTCGCCACTGGTGTTCCTCCATATATCTACGCATTTCACCGCTACACATGGAATTCCACTCTCCTCTTCTGCACTCAAGTCTCCCAGTTTCCAATGACCCTCCCCGGTTGAGCCGGGGGCTTTCACATCAGACTTAAGAAACCGCCTGCGCTCGCTTTACGCCCAATAAATCCGGACAACGCTTGCCACCTACGTATTACCGCGGCTGCTGGCACGTAGTTAGCCGTGGCTTTCTGGTTAGATACCGTCAAGGGATGAACATTTTACTCTCATCCTTGTTCTTCTCTAACAACAGAGTTTTACGATCCGAAAACCTTCTTCACTCACGCGGCGTTGCTCGGTCAGACTTTCGTCCATTGCCGAAGATTCCCTACTGCTGCCTCCCGTAGGAGTCTGGGCCGTGTCTCAGTCCCAGTGTGGCCGATCACCCTCTCAGGTCGGCTATGCATCGTTGCCTTGGTGAGCCGTTACCTCACCAACTAGCTAATGCACCGCGGGTCCATCCATCAGTGACGCAAAAGCGCCTTTCAACTTTCTTCCATGCGGAAAATAGTGTTATACGGTATTAGCACCTGTTTCCAAGTGTTATCCCCTTCTGATGGGCAGGTTACCCACGTGTTACTCACCCGTTCGCCACTCTTTTTCTTTCGATGGAGCAAGCTCCGGTGAAAGAAAAAGCGTTCGACTTGCATGTATTAGGCACGCCGCCAGCGTTCGTCCTGAGCCAGGATCAAACTCTCATAATGATTTGTTTGAATGACCATACGGTCATTAAGCTCATAAAAATTAACTTTGCTAGCTATTGCTTGCATGTATTTGTTTCAATAAATTGAAACGTCCTACACATTGGTTCGTTTGCTTGCTTTGTTCAGTTTTCAAAGGTCTACCGTGCTGCGTTAGCAACTTTTATATCATATCAGAGCGACATTTGATTGTCAACTCTTTTTTTAAAAGTTTTTTTCGCTCGTTGTTTTTCAACTTCGTAGCGGCTGTCTCAGCGACTTAATTAGAATAACAAATGATTTGTTATTTGTCAACAACTTTTTTCAATTAATTTTGTTGATGTATCAACATTGATTAACTGTTTTATTATTGCGACTTCGTTATAATATCATCTGTTTCATTTTTGGTCAAGTCTTTTTTTGAAGTTTTTTCAACTGTTGTTTTGACCCGCTGGCTCAATTGCCAACGTTGACTAATTTACCATTCTTCTTGACTCAGGTCAAGGAAATATTTCATTTTATTTACAAAAAGTTTTCAATAAAAAAAGACCGTCGTAACGGTCTTCAGTTTTTTCGCTAATATTCAGGTGCTAAAAGAACGGAACGCCTTCAATCTCGTAGTCTTCAATGATCTTACGAAAGATATTGGGCTCTTCCCACGCATACCCTTCTGGCAGCTGTTGCGTTTGTCCTGCTTCTTGTGTTTCAAAAACAAATAAAGGAATGTTTTGCGTATCAATATTGCCATTTGTGAGTTCAACGAGTTCGATCGCTGTCACATCAAGGTGGATACGGTCTTTAAACAATTGTAAGATCGTAGCCAAGCCGGTTTTATCTTCAGAAAAATCCGTTGACGCTAATTCCGCAGTGCCTTCGTGTATTTGCATCAAAAATCGTTTCGAACCATTTGCTAAGTGCATCATAACTGTACCCGCTACTTTTTTGGATCCCAAAATACCCACCTCAGTTATTCATCTGTTTGTAAACTAATTTTAGCACATTTTCAGAAAATATGCACGATTATCTGCTGCTGTTTTCTTTTTCTAACATTTCTTTGGCCTCTTTCACCCACACTGGTAAAGCTTCTCCAATCGTACGAAAACCGATCCGCTTATTCTTATTTGTAAAGTAGCGTTTACGCTTAAAGGGTGGCTGAACAAAACTCGTTTCCAATGTACGGCGGGACAAACTGATCTTTTGGCTGTATTCGTCAATATCAATGATTTGTACACGGATCTTTTGCCCGATCTGTAAGACTTCATGGATATTTTTGGTAAACCCAGATTGGATCTCTGAAACATGGATCAATCCCTGTGTTTCCTTATCTAACGAAACAAATGCACCATAGGGTTGAATCCCAGTGACTGTTCCTTCTATAATGTTCCCGATTTGATAATTCATAGTCTTTCCTCTCTTTTCCACTTTCATTATACTTGAACTAGTGGTAGATTTGAAGCATCAGAAACAACGTTGCACAATATAGGAGGGAAACGCATGATCAATTTTGACAAAGTTCATCCGCGCTTAAATACCAATAGCGTCAAATGGGATACCATTGCAAAAACCTATAAGGAAGAAAACTTGTTGCCGCTTTGGGTAGCCGACATGGATTTTCTGGCACCAGAACCTGTGAAAAAAGCGTTAGAAAAAGCAGTTGCCCAAGGGATCTATGGGTACTCTACCATCCCTGATTCGCTGCTTGAATCCATCATCGATTGGCAGCAAAGACGTCATGGTTATACCATCAATAAAGAAGCGATCCTTTTTAATAGCGGTGTGGTCCCTAGTATTGCACTGGCGATCCAAAGTTATACGCAAGAAGGAGATGCCGTATTGATCCACGATCCGGTCTACCATCCCTTTGCCCATGTTGTCAAAAACAATCAGCGGACCTTAATTCAAGAACCGTTACTAGAAAAAGATGGCCACTTTGTCATCGATTTTGAGGCGATGGAACAAACCATCATCGAAAAGAAGGTAAAATTGTTTCTTCTATGTAATCCTCATAATCCTGGAGGTCGCGTGTGGTCAAAAGAAGAACTGCTGACGATCGGCCGTATTTGTCAAAAGCACCAGGTGATCGTTGTCAGTGATGAGATCCATCAAGACATCGTTTTTGCACCAAATCAATTTGTCTCTTTCCAAACAGTCGAGCCAAGCTTTGCCGATTTTTCGATCATCTTGACCTCAGCAACCAAGACCTTTAATTTAGCTGGGATCAAAAATTCGATGGTATTCATCAAAGACCAAACCTTGCGCAGCCAATTTGTAAAAACACAAGAACGCAACGTTCAAGGGGAAATCAATACGTTTGGGTTGGTCGCTACTGAAGCAGCGTATCGTGAATCTGAAGCATGGTTAGAAGAACTTTTGTCCTATTTAGAAGCAAATCGCACCTTTGTCTGTGACTTTTTGACTGAACAACTCCCAGAAGTGACGTTTCAAAAGCCCGAAGGTACTTACTTGATTTGGCTGGATTTTTCTGCCTATGGCCTAACGGACAATCAGCTGCAGCGCAAACTGATCAAAGAAGCCAATGTCGTATTGAATCAAGGAAGTATCTTTGGTCCTCGCGGCAGTCACCATATGCGGTTGAACTTTGCCTGTCCTAAAGAGCTATTAGAAAAAGCACTCAATCAAATCGCCGCCGCGTTTAAAGACCAACCGATTGGTTAACTCTTTCTTCTGAAAAAAAGAACCCTAAAGCTGCCATTTCAACGATCTCCTTGAGGATGATCGTTGAAACTGCTTTTGGGTTCTTTTGTTTTATTCGCTGATTTCGATCGTTTCGATCACTACATCATGCACTGGGCGATCTTGTGGTCCCCGTTGCACGCCAGCGATTTCATCAACGACCGACATTCCTTCGATCACATGACCAAAGACTGTGTGACGGAAATCTAACCAAGGAGTACCACCTGCTTGATACGCTTCGATGATTTCAGCTGGATAACCAGCACCTTCTAATTGACCTAACATGTTGCTAGGAACATTTTGATTGTTTACGATGAAAAACTGGCTGCCGTTAGTATTCGGACCAGCGTTTGCCATGGATAAAGCGCCACGAAGATTGAACAATTCTTTTGAAAATTCATCTTCAAAGCTGCCACCATAGATGCTTTCGCCGCCCATTCCTGTACCAGTTGGATCGCCGCCTTGAATCATAAAATCAGGAATGACACGGTGGAAGATGATCCCATCGTAATACCCTTTTTTCGCTAATTCAACGAAGTTTTTCACTGTTTTTGGTGCCAATTCTGGGAACAATTGTACAACTACATCCCCACGATTGGTTTTGATGACTGCTTTATGGCCAGTTTGTTTTTCTAATGCTAACTGTGGAAATTCAGACACATTAACTCCTCCTTCTCTCTCATAAATCCATGATAGCAGAAAATTGAAAAAATGCTAGTTTGGATAATTTTTGCTATAATGAAGCTATTCGTACAATACGAACACGCTTCACCCCAACGTGGTTAGAAAAGAGGAATAACATGGATATTTTTGATATAACGATTATCGGCGCGGGACCTAGCGGGATGTTTTCTGCTTTCTATGCCGGTATGCGTAACGCCAAAACCAAGATCATCGACAGCTTGCCGCAATTAGGCGGTCAGCTTGCTACTTTATACCCAGAAAAATACATCTACGATATCCCAGGTTATCCGAAAATCAAAGCGGGCGATCTTGTCCAAAACCTGGAAAAACAGTTGACGACCTTCAATCACCAATATTGTTTAGAAGAAACCGTCTTGTCGGTCGAAAAACAAGAAGACTATATCGAAGTCACCACCGACAAAGGAATCCATTATTCGAAAGCCGTGATTTTGGCTTTAGGAAACGGCTCCTTTCAGCCGCGCAAACTGACTTTGCCAGAAAGCGAGCGGTTTGAAGGATACGGCTTAGACTATTTTGTCACTGATTTGATGAAGTATGCTGGACGCAAAGTAGCGATCGCCGGTGGCGGCGATTCTGCCATCGATTGGGCATTGATGCTGGAGCCGATCGCTAGTGAAGTCTACTTGATCCATCGCCGTCCTGAATTTCGTGCCCATGAACATAGCGTCAGCAAATTGCAAGCTTCTGCCGTCAACATTTTGACTCCTTATGTGATCCAAGAAATCCAAGGAGAGCAACGTTTGACTGGCGTCTCGTTGCAGCAAGTCAAGGGTGATGAAACAGTCAGCCTTTCATTGGATGCTTTGATCGTCAATTACGGTTTTTCTTCCACATTGAACATCAAGGATTGGGGCATGAAAAGCAGCCGCCAAGGAGTCTTCGTCTCTTCAGATATGAGCACGTCTATTCCTGGGATCTATGGCTGTGGGGATGTCGTTTTATACGATGGAAAAGTCGACCTGATCGCTACTGGTTTCGGGGAAGCCCCAACCGCAGTGAACAATGCGCTCCACTACATTGATCCCAAAACGCGGACCCAACCTGCTCATAGTACAAGTCTTTTTAAGGAGTAGCTGAGATGAAACAAGCTGGTCAACGTCAACTTGCCGCCTATACCCTCCCTTTGCAGGGCAAGACCCTCACTGAGCAAATGGTTCAGTATCTGGAAGCCTTCGATCATGCCGAAACGGCGGTCCACAATCTAGCCGTTGCCCAAGAAGCCAAACGATTGGCAGAACGGTTTCAAGTCAATGCGGAGAAAGCTTACTTGGCAGCACTGCTGCACGATGTCAGCGTCGTCATCCCTCATGACCAGCGAATCGCCTTGCAGATAGCGGTAGGCGAACCGATCTTAGACGCGGAGCGGCAAGCACCTTTTTTGCTGCATCAGCAGCAATCCGCTTTGTTGGCAAAAACGGTTTTTCAGGTGTCTGATCCAGACATTCTGTCCGCCATCAGCTGTCATACCACCTTAAAGGCCCATTATCGTCGTCTCGATCTAGTTGTTTTTTTAGCCGACAAAATCAAATGGGATCGTAAAGATCAAGCGCCTTTCTTAATCGGCTTATTAGACCGCCTCGATGATTCCTTGGAAGCCGCCGCTGGGTATTATATGGACTGGCTTTTTGCTGGTGACTTGGTGGTCCCCCATCCTTGGGCAGTGGCAGCCAAAGCAGAACTAGCAAACACTTGTGCTTCAATGGATGTCAGAAGGGATTAAGACCCAAATGGCATGGCCTGCAACTGGAATAGGGCACTACTTATGATCGCAATCCATCAGTCGCATGTTGACTTTTGAATAAACTATTTTTACATGGAGGGGAACTATATGGTATTAGAAAGCAAAACACTTGAAGACAAAGCAAGAGAATTGTTAGCCGACCGCGGTGTCTCGCTGCAAGACATCGGTGAACTGGTGATGTTCTTGCAAAAAGATTACATTGAAGGCATCACCTTGGAGATGTGTATCGAAAGCGTCAACGCTGTCTTAAGCAAGCGGGAAGTCCACAATACGATTTTAACGGGTGTCCAGTTAGATATTTTGGCAGAAGAAAATCAACTGCTGCATCCACTGCAAGAAATCGTTAAAGAAGACGAAGGGCTTTATGGGATCGATGAGATCCTCGCTCTATCCATCGTCAACGTGTACGGCTCGATCGGCTTTACTAACTACGGATACATTGATAAAGTCAAACCGGGTATTTTGAAAGAACTGAACAAGCACGACGGTCCACGCGTTCACACCTTTTTAGATGATATCGTAGGTGCCATCGCAGCTTCTGCCGCAAGTCGCTTAGCCCATCAACACCCAAGTAAATCTCATTACATTACGCAATAAAAAAAGACCGACGATTCGCCTCCCTCAAAGGAAGGGGATCGTTGGTCTTTTTTTCATTATGCTGTTTTTTTCAAGCCTCGTTTGCCCCACCAATAGAAGGCAAAAAAGAAGACTTCAATCAAGACGAAAAAGAGAATAAAGCAATGCATGAAAAACGTTTCTGGCAGCACGTTGATGATCGGATCGGTGGCTGGATTAAAGAGCCAATCGTCGTTACTGAAGAAAATCTCATGGAACGTAACGAAAAAGCGGTCAAAGCCGACAGCCATCAAAAACCCGAAAATCAGCGGCAAAATCATCCCCCATTGAAAGGAACGAATCAAGCGCCATTGCTGTTGTTTTTGCCGTAACCGATTGACGAACCAGATACTCGGCAGCAAAGTGACGATCATCACGGCATAATTTAATAGAAACAACTGCTTCACATCGTAAAAATGCCCAGCGCCAGCTTCAGACATTGGAAAATCTGGCAAGGCGAGCGTACTTGCAAAGGGATTGTTTAGAAAATCTAACAATAAGCCATAGTTCTTCAACAACTCTTCTCTTGTTAGCGAGGTATAATCCAGCAGATTCAAGTGATCGACATCAAACCAATATAACGGTCGAAAATTGATCGTTAGGGTGATCGCTAGACTGACCAAAAACAAAAACAAGCAGACAAATCCTAAGCGTTCAAGCCACACTTGTTTTTTCATTGTTCAAAATCCCACTCATCTAAAGAATCCACCACATAGGTTGGTGCTACTGGTAATGTCGGAACTGCCGCTTTCGGGGTAAAGCCAGATAATACGAGCAAAGAATCGATCCCGTTTTGGATCCCCGAGCGAATATCGGTTTCGTAATTGTCTCCCACCATCAAGACCTCTTCTTTTGATAAGCCGATGTGTGCCACCGCTTTTTCCATAATGATGGCTTCTGGTTTGCCAATAAAGATCGGTTGCGTTTGGGTGGCAGTCTCCACCATTGCGATCAGTGAACCTGCACCAGGTAATAAACCTCTTTCCGTCGGGATATTTTTGTCTGGATTGGTCCCGATAAAGGTTGCCCCTTTTTGGATCGCTAACGTTGCTAAAACAAATTTTTCATACGTCACGTGGTTGTCTAAGCCAACCACGACATAATCTGGGTTGGTTTCCTCCCACTCAAACCCAGCAGCTAAGATCAAATCGATCAACCCCGCTTCGCCGATCACAAATACTTTGCGGCCTTTGCCATGGTCTTTCATAAAATCGATCGTCGCCAAGCTTGCGGTATAGATCGTTTCTGGTGCCACATGGATCGAAAATTCATCCGCTAATCGCTGCGCCACGACTTCAGGACTGCGGGTCGTATTATTGGTCACAAATAAATAGGGCAGTCCTTTTTCTTGTAAGGATTCTACGAAGCGTTTCCCAGCAGGGATCGGCGCTTTTCCTAAATAAATCGTGCCGTCTAAATCAATCAAATAGCCTTTATATTTCATCTTATTCTTCCCTTTGTCGAATCGTAAACTCTTTTTTGCCTTTTTTCACCGTGGTTGTTTCGGTTTTTTTGACGTTCTTTTCTTTTGGTTTACGATTTTTGATCGTTGGTTTGCTTTTTTTCTGCGGTACGGTGTCACGCTTTTCTTCTATATGGGCGTTTTGTTGTGCGTTTTGATTTTGATTGTTTTGGGTTGGCTTTTTCTTGCGTCGGCGGGAGGTACTTTTTTCTTTCTTGCCGCCAACTCGTTGGATCACGAAATAGGCACAACCGAAGTTGCAATACTCATACAAATAGTCTTCCAGCATGTCGATACGCTGATCGGGTAATGCTTTGCGGTTATCTTTTTCAAAAAAGCCTTTCAAACGCAGCTGTTCATAACCCCAATCGCCTACGATATAATCATAACGTGCCAACACTTCACTGTAACGCTCGCCAAGTTTTTCTGGATTGAAGCCTTCACGATAATCCATGACCAATTTGTATTGTCGATTGCCAATCATTAATTCTTCATCATTTAACAAAGTCACCAACTCGCCTTTTTGCGGTTGTTTCGCTGGTTCTTCAATAATTTCTTCTAGTACAGATGTCATTTCATCTGTGATCGTTTGTTTTTCGGTCATTTTTTCACCACCTGTTGTTTATTATACCTTGTTTTATTCCCCAATGATAGTCGCGGTTTTCTCGCAAAATCCAGCTGGAGGAGTGACGAACTACTGGATGGGGTATTTCTGACTCAGGTAATCACCGACCACTGTGCGAATAAAGTCTGGAAAAAGAAACTCAACGGTTCCAGCAATCTCGATCGTCGGGAAAAACGGAATAAACAAGTAGTGATCCACAAGGGTCAACGTGTAGCTTTGAGCAGGATCGACGGGCTCTTGTTTCCACAATACTTGGTGGTTTTTTTCATCAAAGCGGATGCCTTCATAAACCAGTTCGCCAAAAATCTTCCCTCGAAAACCCATTCCCATAATTGGGAAATTGCGCAAAAAGTTGCGATTTTTTTCCATCTCTAAGACCAATCGAATGACATCCGCGCCTTGCAACGTCACCCGAATCAAATGCATCGGATGGGGCAAAATCGTGTGCAATTGATCTTGATCAACCCGTCCTTGTGGCAAATCATCTAAGAATAGCCCCGTATTTAAGATGGCGGCATCTGTCTGTCCTTTGGCACATAATGCCAAAAGCGCCTCCCGAACCAAGGAATGTTCACTTTGCCAATCCCTCGTAAACGCTGCTGGAATTTCTGCCACCTGATTTGCCCGTAGCAAGCGATGGCCGATCGATAGATATTCGGCGATCTCTTCCTCATCTTGCGGAAAAGCCACCAACGAATCCGTCGGAATCACACGGGCGCGATGCTTGATCGGGCGGTGGTGATCATCTAAGACCACTTCGACTTCGCCAATGTTAAAACCAAACTTGCCAGCTGCGCCAATTTGAACGCCATTGATGACTTCGCCCTTTTCAAACAAATGGTGCGTGTGGGAACCTAATATAACATCTAGTTCTGGAAAGTCCCTCGCAATCTGACGGTCAGCATTGATGCCTAGATGGCTCATCAAGATCAGCAGATCGACCTCGGGGCGCAAATGCTGCACCAATGAAGGCAAAATCTCCAAGGGTTCGCGAATGTCCCAGCCGTTTGGGGCATATGTCAGCGGAAACGGTGCTGTAAAAGCGATCAGACCGATTTTAGCGCCTTGATTGCTTTCCATGATTTTGTATTCTTGTGCCCACTTTGGCGGACGTAAATCCTGTTTATCAAATAAATTGCCTAAAATGACAGGAAATTCTGCTTGGTCATATAAATGCTGCAAGACCTCTTTGGGATTGCCGACCCCTTCATTGTTCCCAATCGTCACCGCATCGTAATGCCCTTGATTCATCAAATCGACATTTGCCTTGCCGTCAGTTGCTTCTGTCAAAGGATGCCAGCGATCGACAAAGTCGCCTAAGTCGACTGCGATCACTGTCTCTTCGGTCGTATCCGCTTCTCGTTTTCTTTGATCCAAATAACGCCGCATCTTCGGCCAATGTTCTAGGTGGGAATGCAGATCGTTGGTATGGATAATCGTAATTTTTTCCATTGTGCGCCTCTTTTCAAATACGTCGCCTGAAATCACTATCCATTTCTTTTGGCATCAAGGGTTGCCAGTAGAAAGACGACGGAATTCTCTACAAAATAAGCATAGCATAAAATCTCTGGGAAACCATTGGAATGCTTGGAAAAGAATGGTGACTTTTTGTAAAAAAGAACCAGCTGCAGTGACAGTTGTTCAAAAGAAAAAATCACTTTTCTGACTGTAAAAAGGAAAGTAATTTTTATTGGTTATTTGGGGGAAGTTCTATCGATAACACGACGGTGGCAATTCGTTGAAGCGAAAATAAAGAGTTCTTGAAACGACGATTCTATCGAATATCGAGAGCAGGTAATCCATGTTTCAGTTCGTCAGAACTACTGATTTTTTGAGAGTATAAAAATCGCCAACGGAAAAGTTATCAGAGTAAGGTTCTAAACAGGAATAAAGCCTTTGTATCAAAAATACAACTTAACCCTCTGAGCGCTGCTATCGCTTGCCTAGATTTAAAGCAGAATACAATTAGAACAGTCCTTGGTGTCACAAAGAATTTCAAAAATAAAAAAACCTAAGACAGTCTGTCTCAGGTTTGAATGATCATCGATTCAATTAGTACTACTGCTTTCTTCAAAACAAGCAGTTTTTCAATCAGACACATGGAGAATCCTGCTTAGTGCTGCTTCCTTCCGGATCTGACACGCTTCACAAGACCTCCATTGTCCTAGCCTTTCGGCAAAACTTAGTATAACGTATTTCGTTAGAGATTGCCAGCCTTTTTTTGTTTTTTCTTTTCTCGTAATGCTCGGAAAAAATCTGTTAGCAGCTGGCCGCATGCTTCTTCTAAAATGCCGCCTTCCACATAGGACCAATGGTTGAAGCGCTCATCTTCCAATAAATTCATCAATGTACCAGCAGTGCCGCCTTTGGGATCGTAGGCACCAAAATACACTTCTTCCACCCGTGCCAATAACATCGCCCCACTACACATCGGGCATGGTTCTAAGGTCACAAACAGCTGCGCTTGTTCTAAGCGCCAACTTCCGACAGTGCGACAGGCTTCTTCGATCGCAAACATCTCCGCATGCGCTGCAGCTTGCTGCTGCGTTTCTCGTAGATTGTGCCCACGACCAATGATCTTGCCATCCAAGACGACGACAGCACCGATCGGTACTTCTGCCAACCCTTCTGCTTTTCGGGCTTCTTTGATTGCTTCTTCCATAAAGAAGGCTTTTTCCTCGGCAGTCAAGGTACTTGTTTTTTCCACGACTTCACTTTCACTCCTCTACCTCGCACCATTTCGTGCATTTCCTTGCTAGTATAACGAAAAACGCTTAGAAAGACGAGAAAAACTCGCAAAGACCGATGTCCCTGCGAGTTTCAAATGGAATGATTGGCTTAAAAGACGGAATCAACAAAGCTCGTCAACTTGTCTTTGACATGTTCTGTCGAATCTTTGATATTGTCTCCGTAAACAGAGATTTTGTTGCGGCCCTCATTGACTTTTTTCATCACACCTAACAACGAATCCAATTCATTGTCAGACAAGCCGTCTACGACATCCAGCAATTTTTCATTGCCGTTGAATTTGTCATCGACAAATTTCTTTACTTTGTGTCGGTTGCAAGCGAAGCGTACTTTATTGAATACTTTGTCTGATACAACGACGGCAGTAGTGATCCCAGCGATCGCTGCAATGCTTAATCCAATCGTTACTTTTGATGATGTTTTCATATCGATCAGCTCCCTTATTTTGCTACTTCCATCATAGCACGAGGACTGAAATAAAAACACTATTTCGTTTAAATCGCTTTGAATCTTAATCCTTTAGGAAAGAAGTTTTTCACGGTTCCTTGGACTTGTTTTCCAAAACCGACTGGGATCTCATCGACTGTCAAAATCACCCACCCAGCATTTCCTGGCACGCTCAAGGTTTCACCTGCCACATACTGCTGCCATTGCGGCAAAGTGATCGGCACTGTCGGTGCCCCTTCTTCTGCATGGATCGCCAATGCCAACGCATAACTTGGCTCGATCCGATTCTTCTTAACGACGCCGACGTGCAAACCTGGGCGCATAAACTTGATCCCTTTTAAAGAAGGCATTTCTTCAGGAACGAGCCAGAGGTTTTCTCCTAGCAGCTGAGGCGTCGCATTCAGTGCCTGTAAAAAAGGAAACTCCTTGCGAAAGGCTTGCCACAACTTTTGAGTCGTTGCATCCAATGGACTCTTGGCTGTCGCTCCTTTGCCTTTTTTCTTCTTTTTCACTGGCGCTGCTTCTGCTAGCGAGGTCAATTTCGCAGCGAAATGACCTTCTCCTTGGTTTAAATGCGGCCATAAGCGGATGGTTTTCTCAATCCCAGGTGCAGCTCCCCACTCCCTGCGCCCATGAGATACATTGTCCAAGTCGATCGCTTCGATCGTGAAGGGATACTCCTCCATTAACCAAGCCATCATCGCTTCGTTTTCTTCTGGGGCAAAGGTACAGGTGGAATAGATCAGCTGCCCCCCCGGTTTTAGCATCGTAACGGCTTGTGCCAAAATGTCTTTTTGCCTGATCGCACACTGATCAGGTGTTTCTGCTTGCCATTCTTCTAAGGCGACGGGATCTTTACGAAACATCCCTTCACCAGAACATGGGGCGTCCACCACGATCTTGTCAAAAAACTGAGGAAAATGGCGGCTCAATTCTTGCGGTGCCTGATTGGTAACGACTACATTCGGAAAACCCCAACGCTCCACATTTTCCGATAGGATTTTGGCACGCTTGGGGAAAATCTCATTTGCTACAAGCAGCCCTTTTCCTTGTAATTGGCTTGCCAGCTGCGTTGTTTTGCCCCCTGGTGCCGCACATAAATCTAAGACCCGCTCCCCTGGTTGAGCGGCTGCGATCGTTGCTACGATCATCGCACTAGGTTCTTGGCTGTAGACATAGCCAGCTTGATGGAGCAGCGAACGGCCTTTGACTTCGCCAATATAAGCAGCTTCTGCATAGGGGACGGGTACAGCGGCTGGTCCATATTTTGCCAGCATCGCTTGTGCGTGCGGCTTAGCAACATTCAAGCGAAAGCCTTTGACTGGCTGATTATCGGTCAAAGCGGTAAAAAAAGCTGGTGCTTCTTCTCCTAGCAACCGTTGGTATTTTTCAATAAATGGTGTTGGTAATTGCATACTTACCCCTCCTCGGCTTTTTTATTCTAGCGACTGAGAAGCAATTATGCAAGAATTCCTTGATCAAATGGCAAAAAAACTGCAGCTGAGTGAAGTGGGCGACTAATCGCTTCGACTTCTCTTTGCTGCAGACCTTTTTTATTTAAAAATCGCTTTTTTGACACTGCTTTCGATGAATGGCTGAGAGACACGGTTGTCCCAGAATTTGATCAGTGGGCCCACTAAAAAGGCACTGATGAAGGTTCCGATTCCAATAGGTCCGCCTGTGAAGAGCCCAATCAAGGCAAAGGCAACGTCTTGAATCACCCGCACCACTCGATAGTTGGCTTTCGTCTGATCGACGATGGTTGGGGCGATCGCGTCATAGGGGGCGCTGCCCAAATTCGCTGACATATAAAACGACGCACCGAAGGTAAAGAAGATAATCCCGATCAACAAGAACAAGCCTTGCTGCCACCAGTTATTTGGACCGACGGATAACCAATCAAAGACGTTGGTATAAAAGTCGATGAAAAATCCTGTCAGCACCATATTGATGACCGTCCCGATGCCGATATGGCGACGGCCAAAGATAAAAATCAATACTAGGACAGCGATATTGATCATCAATTGATAGACCCCAAGAGATAACCCTAGCAGCTCGCCGACACCGATATTGGCTGCAGTGTATGGGTCTAGTCCCACTCCGCCGACCCGCAGCAATGCCGCCCCGAATCCTAAAATGGCGACACCAATCAACGCATAAAGCGAGCGTAATCCTGTTTCTTTTTTCATTAAAATTTCCCCTTTTTTCTCATCTGTTCTTTCAAGTATAACGAGAAAAAAGGAAAATGGGAATTTCAACGCTTCACAGGGCTCTTTGTAGGGATACAATCTGGCTTCGTCCATCTCCTTTGCTTCCATTTTGCTTCCATTGAAATGCCCGCAACAACCATTGCGATTGTGTATCTTGATTTTCGGTTCCTACAGATACGCGTGCCTCGTCCATTACTCAGCCTTCACTGGAACCATCACTTCAAATATCTGCAATTCTTTTTGGGCGGTAAAGACTTCATCTTGCCATAACAATTCCCAAACATCGCCATCGATCTTCAACTGATTCTCTTTTAGAAAGGCTTGGATGCGATGGGTAAAAGCAGCAATTTGTTCCTCTCCCTCACTGACAAACCCAGACACATACGTGCCAGTAGGGCGCGTGATGATCAGCTTTTCAGGATAGAGATGCAGCCGATCTTGGGGAATCAAGATCAGTGCCCGATAAGGCGATGCGTGAAAGGTCTGATCCTCTAATGTCGTTCCAGCACTTAAAAAGCCGATGGGGTAGCCACTGAAAGCATCTTTATAATCCACTAGCGGATAAAAACGGGCGTACACTTGATAAGCAGATTCTGGATCATCGCCAGCGATCTCTTCGGAAACGATAAACGCCTCTGCTTCGTGGTGCGCTATCGTAAAGGTCTCAAAATCGGCTTTCTGTACTTTTTCATAGCGCTGGATGTAGCGATCGAAGGTTCGTTCCAATTCTTGCAGCGCAGCGATTTTGGTACGAACTTCTCCTCGCCGTTCCACAAGTTCCTTTTGCGTGTATTCAGGGTTGCGGTTTTTCAAAAATTGTCGAATGTCTTGCAAGGGCATGTCTAAAGAACGCAAGAGCAAAATCACGTCTAACTCAAGGCATTGTTCAAAGCCGTAGTAGCGATAGCCGTTTTCACCAATCGAATGCGGTTTGAATAAATCGATCTGATCGTAATAAATCAATGTGCGCCGACTCACGCCAGCATAAGCGGACATCTCACTGATGGTCAATTGTTTTTTCAAAAAAATTTCACTCCTTGCTTGACTGTAACGTAACGTTACAGTTTATTCTACCATAGAACGATATTTTTGGAGGGAAATCATGAAACAATTACAGTTATTTTATAAAGAAGAACGACGCTTCTTTTTCAGTTTATTTCTTTTGATGCTGGTCCAATCCTTCGGCACACTCTTGTTGCCGTATTTTTTGGCAAAAATCATTGATGAAGGGATCTTGAAAGTCGACACGACAGCCATTTGGCACAATGGCTGGTGGATGTTTGCCATTGCCATCGGCACCGTGATCGTCTCTGTAGGCGGTAGTTATTTATCTGCCCATCTTTCAGGAAAATTCGGGCATTTTTTGCGGATGCGCCTTTTCAAAAAAACACAAGAACTCTCTGTATCCGCTGTTGATGGCTATGGTACGCCCACTTTGCTGGCACGTACCACCAGCGACATCAACAACATCCAACAAATTTTGATGATGGCGCTGCAAATGATTTTGCCAGCCCCAATGATCGTCGCTGCTTCAATTTTTCTAACCGGCACCGTCTCTTTACGGATGATTTGGGTCCCAATCGTAGCGATCCTATGTTTTTCAATGATCGCTTATGGAGTGATTCGCAAAGCGATCCCATTATCACAAATTACGCAAAAACTAGTCGATAAAATGATGCGGATCTTACGAGAAACCTTTACTGGCGCTCGGGTGATTCGAGCATTCGACAAAGCTGCTTACGAAAAAGAACGGACAGATCAAACACTGACGGAATATGCGAAAACCATGATCCAAGTCAATCGCCTCTTTGCTGTCTTGAATCCGACCGTCAATTTAGTAATGGGACTCTCGATTTCGACTATCCTTGTCTACGGCGGCTATCAAAGTCTGCAGGGCCACCTTGCTATTGGTAGTATTACTGCCATCATCGAATACACGATCCTGAGTCTCTGGTTTTTGACTATGGCAGCGATGGTGATCGTGATGGTGCCTAAAGGCTTGACTTCCTTGCAACGGATCACAGAAGTTTTGGAAGAACCAATTGATTTGATCGACGGTGACCAAACCTTAAACAAGACCGCCGTGTCAGAAACGATCGCAGCTTTCAATCACGTGCAGTTTACGTATGAAGGTGCCGAAGAACCTGTCTTAGAAGATATCAGCTTTGAGATCCACCGAGGCAAAACGACAGCGATCGTTGGTGGAACTGGCTCTGGCAAAAGCACCATCGCCAAAGCGCTGTTGCGTTTCAAAGATGTGACTGCTGGTTCGATCACGCTTTTTGGCCGCAACATCAAAGAGATCTCACAAGCCGAATTACGGGACCAAATTAGTTATGTCCCGCAAAAAGCGCTCTTGCTTAGCGGCACGATTCAAGAAACCTTGCGTTTCGGCAATCGTCCAGCAACCCATGAGGCGATGGCAAAAGCCGCTGAAGTTGCTCAAGCCAAGTCATTTATTGAAGGCTTGCCTGAAGGTTATGAAAGTCCAGTTGCTCAAAAAGGCAGCAATTTCTCTGGCGGTCAAAAGCAACGACTGAGTATTGCCCGAGCGCTGACAAAGCCAGCAGAAATCTACTTCTTTGACGACAGTTTTTCTGCTTTGGATTATCAAACAGATGCCAATTTGCGGCGTGCATTGAAAGAATACACGAAAGATGCCGCCGTCATTATCGTGGCTCAGCGGGTATCGACCGTCAAAAATGCCGATCAAATCATTGTCTTGGATAACGGCAAAATGGTCGGTAAAGGAACCCACGAAGAATTATTACGCAATTGCCAAACTTATCAAGAGTTTGCCTCATCTCAAGGAATGGGAGGAATGAAGGATGAGTAAACAAACAATGGATACCCCAAAAAACATGAAACATACAAGCCGACGTTTGCTGCGTTTGCTGATGGAACAAAAAGCCCGCTTTCTACTGATTATCGCTTCCGCCTTGTTCTTTTCCTTACTAATGTCCATCGCCCCTTTGATCTTGGGTCGTGGACTGGATAATCTGATTGCCTTGTTTCAACAAGAAGGCTGGCAGATCAATGATTTTTGGCAAAGTATTTTAGGTCCAGTCGTCCTTTTAGCGGGAACGTGGCTTTTGATTAGTCTCTTTTCCTTGCTGCAAGAGTATACGATGGCCAGTGTCAGTGAAACCCTGACCTTGACTTTACGCAAACAAATCAGTGACAAATTCAATCGCCTGCCTATCAGTTTTTACGGCAAACATCATACTGGCGATATTTTAAGCCGAGTGATTCTCGATTTAGATAAAGTATCCGAGGTCTTACAAGTCGGTTTGATGCAGCTGATCACCGCAACCATCAGCATTACCTTCGGCTTGATCGCCATGCTTTATCTCAGTCCATTACTGACGATCGGTGTAGTCCTGATTTTGCTTTTGAGTGCTTTTGTGACCACCGTTCTCGCACGAAAAAACTTGAGCTACTTTACCAAAAACCAAGAAACATTAGGTGCTGTCAGCAGTCGTGCGGAAGAGTTTTATACCGCAAATCCGCTGATCAAATCCTACAACCAACAAGTTGCCGTTGAAGCGGAAATGGCGGAATTGAGTGAAGCCCAATTTAAAGCCTTTCGAAAAGCACAGTTCGTCAGTGCTGCTATCAATCCTTTCGTGCGCTTTATCAATCAAATCGGCTTTATCTTAAGCGCCGTCGTTGGTGGTCTGATGGTGTTGCAAGGGCAATTATCCATTGGTCTCGTACAAGCCTATCTGCAATACATCAACCAAGTGTCTGAACCGATCACGCAAGCCTCTTATATTATGAACACCTTGCAAAGTGCCTTAGCATCTCTCGAACGAATTTTTGAGATCCTTGATTATCCTGAAGAAGAAACTGCGACCCAACAACTGCCAGTTCCACAAACCATCAAAGGAAAAATCGATTTTCAACACGTCTCCTTTGGCTACAGCAAGGAAAAACTCTTGATGGAAAACGTCGAATTTTCCGTCAAACCAAAACAAACGGTCGCGATCGTTGGACCAACAGGTGCTGGAAAAACCACCATGATCAATCTTTTGATGCGCTTTTATCCATTGAATGGTGGGAAGATCTTGCTAGACGATCAAGACATGATGTCCTTTTCGGCACCAGCAGTACGGAAAAAATTCGGTATGGTGCTGCAAGATACGTGGCTATTCCAAGGAACCATCGCTGAAAATATCGCTTATGGCAATCCCGATGCCACTCGGGAAGACATCTTGGCTGCCGCCAAAGCCGCCCAATGCGACCACTTCGTGCGGACCCTGCCCAACGGTTACGATACCGTCATTGGTTCCGAAAGCGAACTGTCACAAGGACAACAACAATTATTGACGATCGCTCGGGCGATTTTAGCAGACCCAACGATCCTGATCCTTGATGAAGCCACCTCCAGTGTCGACACGCGGACGGAACAAATGATCCAAACGGCGATGGATCGTTTGACCCAAGGACGAACCAGCTTTATCATCGCCCATCGTCTTTCTACCATCAAAAACGCTGACTTGATCTTAGTGATGAAAGACGGCTCCGTCGTCGAAAAAGGCTCCCACACAGAATTACTGGCACAAGATTCCCTTTACGCCCAACTATATAACAGCCAGTTTGCAACAGCTTGATGAAAAAGCCGAACCACCAACCAATGACTTTATAAACTGTCGAGGTTGTGGTTCGGCTTTTTTCTTTTTCCGTTAAAATCTGTGAGCACCAAAGCTAACTACTATTACCTTCAATTGTTTCTCTTTTACTCAACTTTTTTTAGTGCTGCTTGGATAAGTGGTACTTTTCCTGGTTCTTTTTTTATGATTGCCATTAATTTTCCTGAAAAAAGTTTTTTCTCTTGGCAATTATACCCGTCTAGATCTGCGGGATCGCCATTAGCAAGTCCGAGGATTGTGCCATTTTTTACCAAAACCGCTACAAGTTCGTCTGCAGTTGGCACCTCGATCCCTTCTGAATCGATTCCTTGGATCTCAAATAGAGAGTAGTCCGCTCCACAGAATCGTTCTTTAACTGTGACAGAATCAGTCGGACCACTTGTTTTTCGAGTTGCTTCAATTGTTTGTTCCTCTTTGACACCAATGGCTTTTAAACAACCTGGTTCATAAGGAATACGCCAAGATAGGCCATCTTTATCATTTTTTTTCTTTCCAAAACTCTTCCCGTTCAGAAACAACTCAACAGTATGACAATTAGAAAAAATCCTCACCTCCGTAACCCCTTGGTCAATTGTTAACCCTTCTTTGTTCCAGTGAGGAAACACATGAACCATTGGTGTTTCAGTCCACCTTGATTGATAATAATAAAAAGAATCCTTTTCAAATCCGACCGTATCTGTAATTCCAAATTGAGAACTGATCCCAGGCCAGCGAAACGGTGCTGGCTCACCGTAGTAATCCATAAATGTCCACAAGAAGACACCTCCCATATAGGCATGTTCTTCTAAGTAACGCAGTACTTCTTTCGGTTTAGCCGTACCACCGGTTCCTGGCTCTTCAGGCTTTCGTTTCCCAGGTAAGACCATAGAATAAAGAGAACCAAAGTTTGAAGTATGACATTTTTCGCTGTTATCTTGATAGACCCCTCTTGTCGAAAAGTAAGAAGCACTTTCCGTACTAAGATATGAAAATAGCGGATACTTTTCCTTTACAGCAACTAAACCTGTCCCATTTACAGCAGACTCAGGATAATTGACCCCGTTCACATCAAAAATACGCATATAAGAAGCATCCACCTGACCAGCAGGATTAAGTAATTCCGCTGAAACAATAAGACTTTGCGAAGTATGGGTTCGGATCACAGCTGCTAATTTTTGTGCCATTCGGTAAGCAAGCGGCGTATGACCAATCACCTCTTCATTACAAAGGGACCAAAAACAAAGAGAAGGATGATTACGTGTTTGCTTCACCATTTTTGCCAGCTCATTTGTCCGCCACTCACTAGATTCCAAGATGCGGTTCTCGTTCATAACGATGATACCTAACTCATCACATAATTCAAGGAGGTCTTTAGAAGCAAAGTGATGTGCACTGCGATAGGCGTTTACCCCCATTTCTTTCATTTTCAACAGCTTATACCGTAAAATATCTTTTGGTAATGCGACACCTAGACCACCAAAATCTTGATGCTCACAGACCCCTCTTAATTCTTTACGTTCCCCATTAAGCAGAAAACCTTTCGTAGTATATGCGACTGTCCTAATACCAAAAAAAAGCTGATAGTCATCGATTTGGTTCTCGCCATCAAATAGTTGAAAAGTAGCTTGGTATAGATGTGGATTCTCGAGAGACCATAGCTGAGGCGCGCAGATTTTTTGACAATAACTCCATTCTGTTGTCGCCAAAGGATCCACGTTACACTCATGGATATTTTGTTGATCAGCCACCTGACTTTTGATCGTTATCTTTTGTTTTTTCTCAAAATGATGGTTAGCAAGACCAACGGTGATTTTAAGGAGCGCTTCCTGCTGGTTTATTTCAGTTGTTTCGATAAACGATGCTTCTGCCACGATCTGAAGCTTTGGCTTTATTTCTAAATATACATCCTTATATATACCTGCTCCCTCATACCACCAGCCTTCCGCGCCTTTCGTCGTATCCACTTTGATCAACACCACATTCACTCCCTCTGAGCCGATGCGTATCAGTTCAGAGACATCAAAAGAAAAATCAGAGTATCCACTGTAATGATCACCTAGAAATACACCATTAAACCAGACAGATGCCATACGCATGACGCCCATAAAGTGGAGAGTCACTTGCTTTTCGTTCACTTCATCTAGAGTTAACGCAAAAGTCTTACGGTAATAGGCAATGCCATCTGTCTTTGATCCACTCATCAGTAAATCGGGATCATTAACATACGGAAGTTCATTTTTCCAATCATGAGGGAGATCAACAGATACCCAATCTTCGTCAAGTTCACTTCCCAAAGCAGTGTTCGCCAACATTCTCAAGCCTTTTTCACGATCACCTTGAGCAATCAGCCGTAGAAAATGTTCTCCACCAGCACCTATCAAAACAGTATCCCCCGCTTCATTTTCAAGCGGAGCTGCCAAGCCACCGATAGCTGCGGCTTTTCTGACTGTTTTCATTGGCTCTTCTATCTCACCTAAGTGAAATTGCCAGCCATCATTCAGTAATCGATTTTGTCTCATTTTTTCTCCTCCTTCTTATAAAAGTTATTTTGCTCTAGCTAAAAAGTCCCCACAAAATGGATCGATCGGGCTCTTACCTTTAAACGGTTCTTTCCCTAGCAATTTCTGGATTACAGCCTCCACTGTTTCTGGATTTCCTGTATACGCATTGATAAAAGTTGAAACATAAGGGATGTCAAATAAGTGATAGGGATTGGCAGTAGAAACAAAAATGGTAGGGAGATCCTTTTCATACCAGGGAGCATTTGCGGCCATCAAATGATTCCAATCCAAACGAACTGTTGTCTGATTGCTGGCGGTCTCAACATTAGCAACATACAATGCCAAATCAAATTTATTTCTAAGATCCTCAACCCCTGCCTCGAAAACCTCTTGGAAATCCAATTGTTGATTATCGAAAAGGTTGACTTCAAATCCAGCAGCTTCTAATCCAGCTTGAAAAAGCGGACCCACTCGTCCTCCCTCTTTAAATCCACCGTCGTCAGAATCACCCAAAATAACGAGACGGATTCGAGGGTATCGTTGTGGGGTGAGTGGTAAGTGTTTTTCTCTGTCTTTGACCAATGTAATCGACTCATCAGCAATTTTTTTCGTTACCCACTGATATTCAGTACGATCGATGACACTTTTAGGAGTACTATTGACTGTCTCTTCCCTTACTTCAGTAAATAAACCATGGTACATCTTGACTGCTAAAATTCGTGCGACTGCTTCATCCAAACGTTCCATACGAATGCTTCCCTCTTTTACAGCAGATGCGATCACTTCATAATCTTCATCAATATTTTTATTAAAAAGCAACATATCGATTCCTGCATTGATTGAAGCAACGAGTCGCTCTCTATGAGGCATGATCGTCGTGTAACCGACCATTGGTGTTGCATCAGTGATAGCCAAACCATTGAAGCCCAGTGTATCTCTTAGTAACCCGTTAACTAGAAGTTTTGAGCAAGAAGCAGGCATCAATTCGGTTTCTCTGATAGTTGGTGAAAGTTTTCGCTCCCATGCAGGCTGATAAATGTGTCCCACCATGATACAGCTGACGTTTTTTTCAATAAACTGGCGATAAATAGTCCCATACGATTCCATCCACTCATTCGCGGAGAGTGAATTGATCGAACTCAGTAAATGTTGATCCCTTTCATCAACACCGTCCCCAGGAAAATGCTTGATCACTGGAATGATGTTACTCTCAGAAAAACCGTCTATCTGCGCTTGAGCCATGCGAATAATTCGTTTTTGATCACTTCCAAATGTGCGAGTATTCGTGATTGGGTTCTTGAAGTTATAATCAATATCGACAATCGGTGAAAAAGCCATATTAATACCAATTCGAGCCGCTTCCAGCCCAGCAATTTTTCCTAAGTAATAGGCATTTTCGGTGCAATCTGTAGCGGCGATCTGCATAGGATTACCGACCCATGTCCCTTCCGTAAGAATACCATTCCCACCTGACTCTAAATTTGCTGAAAGAAATAACGGTATTGTGCTAGCATCTTGGACTGCTCTTAGCTGATCCTTCAATTTTTCAGCATTGTCGGGGCGATACATCATTCCTCCCGGTTGGTATTTCTTAATAAAAGCCGTCAATTCCTTTACAGAACCTGATTGTCCAATCACGAAAAAAAGCTGACCAATTTTTTCCATAACTGACATGTTTTCTACGATCTTCTGAATTTGTTTTTTCCTTGTCTCTGTAAATTTGAAAAGTGTTTCTCTTGTCTCTCTCACTGAGTTGTCCTCCAATCGATAGTTTCACAGACGACGAGCGCAAGAATCACTTCACTCTTGCGCTCGTTTGTTGTTATTATGGTTAACTGTAAATCCTGTGCGAGTTTCTTATCCAGCTTGCTCTTGTGCTAAACGTTCTTCTTGAACTGCTTGATTATCTAAGGTTTTAAAGAACGGGTAATAGATAGCCATAGAAATAGCAACTGCAAATAGTTGATAGATACCAAAAGAGAGGCTCCCTTGAACGATGCCGTGGATCAGCGGAGGTAACGAGCCCGCCCCTAGGATGCCAATCGGTGCGGTAATGATTCCCATGGAAATCAATGCGTACCCAAGAGAAGTGATCACTAATGGCGTCAATAAGAACGGAATCAAAAGCATCACATTCAACATTACCGGCATTCCAAAGACAACTGGTTCATTTACACCAAAAAGACCGCTTGGAAATACGATTTTTGAAAATGATTTGTAGCGCTTACTCTTGGAAAATAAAAACATGTCAGTCACTAAACCAATCGTTGCACCGCTGCCCCCTAAACATGCCAAATCGTATAACCCAAAATTAATGGCATGAGGGACTGCTTCTCCCGCCGCCACAGCAGCACTATTGTCTGCAAGATAACCCAAGAAAATCGGCATGAGAATCGGCAATACGGTCATTGAACCATGGATCCCGAAAAACCATAAGAGATTCGAGATCAAAATAAGAATCAAAAAGGCAGTTAAGGAACCCGTCAATCGCTGCAATGGTTCTTGAAGCAATGTATAAACAAAATCTGTCGCCGAATTATAACTAGTTACACTAAAGCCAAATTTAACAATTCCAAAAAGTGATGCAATCACAACTGCTGGAATTAAAGAAGTGAATGACTTGGTCACCATTTCTGGCACCCCATCAGGCATTTTGATCGTAATATTTTTTTCCACAAACAATTTCATCAGTTGAATCGTGATCAGTGAAACGAAAATTGCCACGAAGACCCCGCGCGCGCCTAAATAATTGGTACTTAAAAATGAAGCTCTTGCTTCGGGATTTTCAGTGAGTGGCGTTAATAACAGGAAACATACCAATGAGATGAACCCCGTCCCCAAAGCTTGTTCTTTGATCCCGAATATTCCTGCTCCACAGTAGGCAATACTAAATGCCATATACAAACCTAATAAATCAATTGTGTAAGCTGGAATATAATTCATCACTGTCCCAATGTTGGTCACTGATAGAAAGTTTTGATACGGTTCCCAGCTTAAACTAGAAATAACTGTAAAGATGGCACCTAACATAATAACGCCTAGTAATGACATCGAACCTGTACTCACACTTTTTAAATAGCGATTCGAAGAAATTTTATTCGCAACGGGAATAAATCTCTTTTCCATAAAGTGGATAAATGCATTCATTTTTCTTACCCCTTTTTAGTGTTTTTTATTTTATTTTGGTACCAATAGTAACTGTCTTTGGGAATTCGTCGACATTCTTTCGGATCTTCATCTGTGCGATCAACAAAAATCAAACCATATCGCTTTTTAAACCCTTGGTGTGAACTAACCAAATCAAGTAGTGACCAAGGACTATAACCCAATAAAGGATATCCTTCCTCCATAAAACGCTCACATTGCTTAATATGCTGTTCCAAGTAATCAATACGATAGACATCGTGAATTTGCCCGTCTTCAATACTATCAGAATACGCTAAACCGTTTTCAGTTACCATCATTGGTAAATGGTATTTTTCATAAATCGACCGCATACCTATATATAATCCTTCAGGGTCAATACCAAATTCCATCCATTTCGTCTTCGTTAAATAAGGATTGTTCCCTAACGTAAATCGCTCATTTCGATAAAATGGTGGTAGTTTGCTTGTATCTTCTCCCGGTTCAACGGCACGAATACAGGTACTACAGTAATAGTTTATCCCTATAAGATCTGGTTTATTCTTCTTCAAAATTTCTCGATCAGCTGGTTCCGTTTCTGGATACCAACCTTTTTCATTCAAATAATTGCAGTAGCTTTTCGGGTACTCGCCGAATACTGACATGTCGAGAAAACAATTTTGTAAAAAGTCTTCGGCGTTCTTAGCTGCTAAGATGTTCCTTGGCGAAGGTGTTTCAGGATAAACAACTTGCATAGAGCACACGGGACCAATTTGACCATCTCTTACGATTTTTCGAAAAACTTGAATTGTCTTTTTCTCAGCTAGCGACATATTGTAACTCATTTGATACATCTGCTTCATTTTTTCATCTGCATCCGTTTCGTGATTGCCATTTAAATCAGAAGCTGCTGTGACGATCAATTGCTCGTTGATCGTTCCCCACAGCTTGACGCGATCACCGAAATGCTGAAAGCAAACTTTTGCATAAGCAACAAAGTAATCAATACATTTTCTTGATTTCCATCCGCCAAATTTGGTTACTAATGCTTGCGGCATTTCAAAATGATAGAGGGTAGGAAAAGGTGTGATTCCTTTTTCAAGACACCCATCAATCAAACGATTATAAAAATCGATGCCTTCTTGATTCGGCTGATCACCATCACCCATGACACGTGTCCAATTGAACGAAAAACGATAGAGATCGATCCCTAAGTCTGCCATTAATTCAATGTCTTCGCTTAGATGATGATAGTGATCGGACGCGATCTTCGAATCTGCAATTCCCTCCGGTACGTGACGCACATCTGTTGTTGCAACCCCTTTTCCACCTTCACCAAAGCCTCCTTCTACTTGAAATGCTGAGGTTGATGCCCCCCAATAAAAATCTTTTTTGACCATTGTTCCTTCCACCTTTCCCTTATAAGAAAACGATACCATTCAGAATTAATTCTAACGACAACAAAACAAGACCTCTGGTTTCAAATCCAAAGGTCTTGTTTCAAAATATGAAACTATTGAGGCAAATAGAACTTTTTCATATACATATAAATCAGTAACTCCATCATATATAGAATAGCAATCCGTCCTTCGGTGTTTTCGTTGATCTCTCCACAGAGGATAATTTGGTCTGCACTTCGCTCAATGATTGGAGAATGCTTAAACGTAAAGACGATAATTTTGATTCCCTTTTTCTTCAAGGCTGCAATCACTTTTTCACTAAAGTAAAAGAAACCACCCTCCATCGAAAAAATCAAAACCAAGCTATCTGGCGAGCTTTCTTCCACAATTTTTAATTGCTCTTCCACTGTAAAACCAATCCGAATAATTTTATCCATGCTTGCTAATTTGCTTTGCAAATGCTGTCCCATAAAAGCAGCAAATTCTAAGCCAAACACAGCAACGTTTTCTGTTTCATGGATCGCAGAGACCACTGTTTCAAGTTCTGAAATCGAGAGATGTTCTTTGGCGTACCTCAAATTGATCAAAAGATTTGAGGTGAATTCGTCCAGAAATTCCTCCCTTTGTTCCACGGGCTGGATCACTTTTTTGGAATAATCGCTGACGATATCGATCTCTTTTTCAACCGCTTGTTTGAATTCCGTATAAGATGAAAAAGCCAAAATTCGAATGAATCGCGAAATCGCTGCAGTCGACACAAAGCATTCTTCTGCGAGTTCATAAATGGTCATCTTAGGGATTTTCGAAAAACTTCTTAGAATCGCCTGTGCAATAAAGTAATTATTGTCTTGTTTTTTCTGATTATTTAAATAGCGCAACAAAAGACTTCTGACTGAGGTTCCTTTATTTTCCATTCGATCTATCTACCTCCTAAATACGCTTTCACCTAAATATACAATGAAAGCTAGGGAAAGCAAAGTTGAATTGGTGAAATTCTCCTTATACTCTGCGCCCACTTCGATAATTTGAATCCAAAAACCTTTCCCTTGCCTTGCCTGTATCCATATTCCATAATCAGACGTGAGCGATGATCCATCAAACAGACCGTATGGGAGTGTTACGAATGAAAAATTTTCAGATGACGTTTATTACTTCTACGACCACCATTCGTTGGTTGAAACTATTGAATCTTTTGGAACGGCATAAGACCCTTTCGAATCGTGAGTTGTCAAAAGCTGTCCAGAGTTCGCGGCGCACGATCATTTATGATATGGAGAGGCTACGGAGCTACTTTGGAAGCACGCTAATGATCGAATCCACGTCGAATGGCTATTCTCTTCATGAATTACTACCGAAAGAATATCTGGAACGAAAACGAGCGCTCCTTCAAAATGAACCGTTATTCGTTATTCTTGAGCATCTGTTTAAGGGAGAATATCGGACAGTTTCCGAATGGGCAGACTATTTTTATCTTTCTGAGAGTTCCCTTTTACGCTATTTGACACTTTTTGAAAAAGCCCTGAAGCCCTTTCAGTTATCTGTTGATCATAAGAATTTCCGTCTGATCGGATCAGAAGCGGATATTCGCAAATTTTTCCATGCCTTTTATTATGAGTCGGATGCTACGCCTCATACGGTACGTCCAACCATTGCTGTGCAAAATATCGTCTTAGATTTTTTTCGCAATATACGCGGCAAAACCAATAATACGGCTTCATTTTGGTATATCAGTTATTGGTTGTATATTATCCTTGAGCGTTATCAAGCGGGAGAAACTGTCGTTGTCTCCGAACAATTAAAAAAGATCGTCTTGGCAGATGAACTCTTTCAAGAAATCCAGCCCCTCAATCAACGACTCCAAACCGCTTTTTCCTTGTCTTTACCATCAGAGGAGCTGGTCTATCTTTTCGCTCTACTAGCAAGTAACCGTGGGATAAACAACTATCTCAGGGAAATATCATTTGTTACCCGCTTTGACCATTGGCCTGAGCTAAAAGAACTGACTGCCAATTTTTGCCAGCTCCAGCAGATTTCCGATCATGATCAGTCCCGAGATTTTGTTTTTCTCCATTCTTTCTTTATTACGGAAAAAATAAAGCAGCTGATATCCCCTACCTACAATCAAAGCATGGAAGAAATTTCCAATTACGCACAAACACAATACCCTAAAGAGTATGAGGAAAATACACGGTTTCTTCTTAGAGAGCCTCTCTTTGAAGCGACCGCTCTGCCAGCAATCAGTGCCCGCTTCACTTTGTACTTTGAAGGATTAAAAGAAAAATACTGGGGCAACCCACGCCGGATCGCCTTTCTTTTAGAAGGGGATGCGCATATTTGCCTTCACATCAATGCTTTTGCTGTAAAATATTTTGGTCGATATCATGTTTTACAATTCCCTGATTCCAGTGAGTTTTCTTTGGATTATGTGGAACGAAACAAGATTGATCTAGTCGTGACGAATTACGCAGAGTATTTGGAAGAGTATATTCTGGATGTTGAATGCCTCCTAATAAAATCGATCCCAGATGCAGATGATTGGAACAATTTCTTGAAAATCATCAACCCAAAAATCATCCATAATTTTGCGTTGCAAAACACCGAAAAAAGCTCCTTCTATAACTGAAAAGACGTGTGCGGCACTTGAACGCCGCACACGTCTTTTCCATTCGTTTCTATGGACGAGTAGTATTTGTTCTTCACTCTGGCACACTACTTAACGACCATTCAATCGTTGCACGGTACCGTCCCAACTTGGGATTTGCACCAGCAGGTACTTCTAAGGTGACACTGGTGGCTGCCGTCTCTTGATCACCAAAACGATAGACCCATGTTCCCGTACTCTGACTATCGCCAGTTAGTAGAGGCTGCGCTTCGCCTGGCGCCAAAGTTACCCTATCCTTCATCGTTGAAAGCTCTGGCATACTAGCATTGGAATTTTCTGAAGTCGTCATAAGCCGTTGATTGGCTAAACTGATTTGAGCACCGATCAAGGGCTCATTGTCTTCATTTCGAAAGCCCTGTGAATTAAGAGTCGCAGATAGACGCCAACTCGTCTCTTCTGTATCCTGACGCTGATCCGTGATCTGTACATAATTTGGACGTTCCTTAGTTTCGCTTGCCCCTTCAGTAGGAATCATTTGCTGAGGCAATGCGTGATACGTTCCTTTGGTACTGCGGATCGGCGCTTGACCAAATCGGAACTGAGAAACAAAATCAAGACTAAGTAATCCTTGGTCTTCAGGAATGATCGGTGGATTTTCTGGGTTCACCTCTACATCTGGTTCCAATGGATCAACCGGCGGCAGTGGGCCAGTCTGGGCGATTCGCAGGGTAGTTGCAGCGGGAAACACAGTATCCCGAAAAACGAGTTCTGAAGCTGGATTCTGATTGCCCTGTTCGTCATTCGTTGACGGCGGATTGATCACTCCAGCTTCTTTTGCCGAACCAGCAGAATCTTTCAGAAAGACTTGGATCTCATCCCCCGCTTTTAACTGCCGATCACTTACATCAATCGTAAACGTTCCCTCTTCATCGATAACCACCGCCTCTGTATCAAACCAGATACCATTATGGGTAGCACTTAGCTCAACCTTTGTGTCTTCCGTGTGGCCATGGATCTCGTTTGTTTCTTCAAGAAGAACGTAGGAAGCAAAAGCTGCGGGCGTTGGCGGCAAAATGGGGAAAACCTGCACGGGCTCGGTTCGTATTTGATGCTGGGCACCTTCTGTCAGTTCGCCGCTGGTTAATTCGACGGCGATGACTCGGACGATGGTTCCTGCTTCCAAGGGAGCCACAAGAGGAATCTCAAAAATTCCTCCTTGCGCCTCTTCTCCATAGATACTGATCCCCGGTGTGTCTTCTGTATGTCCAACGGTTTTTGCAGTAACTTCTTCCTTCTGACCATCTGCTGTTTCAATTTCAACGGTCACTTTCGCTTCATCGTCCCAAGCTGGTCGAGTCCCGTCAAACCCAACAGGCAAGCTGACTCGCCCATGAATTTTTTTGTCCGCATTCGTCGGCACCCGCAACTCATCAACGATCGCCCAACGCGCATTGTTTGAACTTACGCGAGAATATGCCGTCAGTCCCTGATTGCCAAAGGTCTCCGTATTCAATATCTCTGGCTTATTCGTCAAACCCAACAGGCCAAAATCAGCGCCTGAAAAAGCAAAATCAAGGGTTGGGAAATTTAGATCGGGATCTCCAAAAAGATTTGACCCATTTTTCCAGACAGCTAAGTCACTATTCGTCGCCGTTAATGTTGAAAGATTAGAAACACTAAAGATGTTTCCTCCATCAAGCCGATCGTTACGAAAATCAAAAAAGACTGGATCATTCAAGAAGACAGATAGTTTGCCTGAACGAAATACCCCACCATTCGGGGTACTGGTCCGCCCTTCCACTTGGAAATATCCTTGTTCAACGTAAATTGTTGAATTGAAGTAGGTGTGCATGTCGATCCCTGGACCACTATCTGCTACACACATAAATTTACTATCGACACCTACGATTGAAAAATTATTCTCTGTCCCGTTATCATGGATACCTCTCGCATAAAAAATCCCTTGGTTTCCTCCAGCAACATTTCCATCATGCGCGTTGCCATTTCCTGGATTATAAAGATCAACGATGCCGCCTTCGGTGATCTCAAAAGAATTTCCTCCACTAGGAATTCGGATCAAGGGTGCGCTGCCCCCTTTTTTATGAACATTTACTATTCCACCATCCGTCACATGAAACGTCACCATACCGAAGTATAAAAAGCGAATCACAGCATGGTCACCGTCAGCCTCATGACTGCTAGCTATTAGTTGTCCATTGCTTTGCACTTCAAAGGTAAAGTTGAGACTGGTGATATTGATCGCACTAGCAGTGATGCTTTCAACCTCTAAAATTGCTGATTGACTCAAAGTAAGAACGCCAGCTTCTGCCGCATTCGACGGTGTCGTTAAAACAAAAGCTGCTGCTCCTTCTGCCGCTGCAATCTCACTGAAAATCCGTACATGTGTGTCTTCGCCACTAATGGTGACGTCGGCATTTTTTCCGTTGACTCGTAAAGCATTTGCATTTTCGGCTATCAAGCGTACTTTTGACCCGTTCTGGACCGTCAACTCAGGATTCTCTCCAGTCAGATATATGCCGCGCCTTTTTTGTGTCGTTTCAATTTGCAATAAGGCAGCTTCCCCCACTATCATTCTTGGATCAGCGCCCTTCATGAGTAGTGCAATATTTTGTTCTTCAGAAGTGTTCGTCGCTACTCCTTGACTTTCTACAATGAGCGTACCTCCATCAATCAGATAAAAATTGCTGTCGTCTCCTAATAGTTCGATCGCATTGGCATCTGTTGCCGTCTCATTTTTCACTCGCACTTGCGTTGTATCTCCTGAGATCGTAGCAGAAGGAAAGAATCCATTTAAGAGAATGGCGCTCGCATGCATTGTGTTTATCGTTACGTTTGCACCAGATTGGATCGTCAATTCTGGTTGCTCGCCAGTCAGAACAAGCCCGCGTTTTCTTAACGCAACATCGATGGAAAAAACCGAGTTCTCTGCTACAATAAATCGGGGATTTTTCCCAGATAGGATCACGGCATTGTTATTCAAAATCGTCGCATCAACAGCTGTTCCAGGGCTTTGAATGATTAAAGAGGCCCCGTGATTAATTGTCATTTGACCATTATCCCCACGCAGGTCGATCGTATTCGCATCCCCTTGTCGCGTAGTGATGGTCATTTGGGTCTCTGCGCCAAGCAAAAATCGTGGCTCTTGAATATCTGGTGCTGTATAAAAAATCCACATATTCGGCTTATCAATAACCACCTGTGCTTGATTGCTCGCTTCTACTTCCTTCAAATTGAACAGAGTATCGGAATCCATCGTCATTGCTTCAAAGCGATTGATACCGCCTGTAAAACGAACCGTCGCTTCTCGTGCTAAAATAAAAGGCGACCGATTCTCCGCGGCTTCTTCCACTCCCTCTAGTTCAACGACCCAGTTTCGACTCAACGCATTGGTGGTCTGGATCAAAGCGGTGTTGCCTGTTTTTTGGTACGTGAGATTTTCGATACGAAAAATCGTTTCTTCATTAACAGCTAATAATCGAAAATAGGCAATATTGTTAGTGAAGGTCAATGTATGGCCATTTCCTTGAATCATTATCGGACGATCGATGGTCATTATGCTGGGAGTAGATTGGACAAGGTCGGCTTGTAAGGAAAGAATTGATACGGCTGGATCTTGTAAAGCACTACTAAACTCCGACATGTTCGCTACAAAAGCTGTGCCACCATCAAAGGCGCTTGGTACGATCGCACTAGCCGACTGCTCTTCTGACGCTTGCTGCAAACTTTCATCGTCTGCTGCTTGTTCAGCAGGATCACTGTCCTTTTCTGGCGATTTTTGGGACTCATTTTCCATGTCTTTTGGTGTTTCCTCATTTTCTGTCTCTGCGGCAGCGATTTCAACGATCGCTTCACTCCCTGTACTGGCTACAACAAAACTTCCAGGACGTTCGGCAACGACCAAAACAGAAAATGTCTGCTGTGCTTGACTTGCTTTGATCTGCCAGCCTTGATCGCTTTGTTTTACTGCTGTTTGTCCGGGAGCCAATGCATCAGTCATCAGCTTGACTTCTGCTGGTAATTCTAGGAAGATTTCTGCCACTGCTTGGTCGCTGACCAATTCGATCGTAAGCGGTTGGCCTACCGTACCAGCAAATTTAGACTCTTTGAACTGCACCGTCCCTTCAGGCTCAGAGGTTTCTGCGGCAAACTCCTCAAGAACGCCCTCATCCGTTAGCGTTTGTGCAAGGTAAGGCGGCTCGGTTTCAGCAAAAACAACGATGAGAGGGACACTCATCAAGCGTAATCCCATAAAAACAAGCAGCAAGCGAATCCAATACTTCAAGTTTTGCTTTTTCATTCCATGCTCTCCTTTACTTCTTACGTATCCATGGTCGGCTTTTTGTTCTTCCATAACAGCCAAATGATTATGCCAAGAAGGAAAATTACTAGTCCTAATGCGCTGATCAACCACCAGTTTTGCTCCTCTTCAATGGTGACATCTTCACGATTCAACTGTCGTGCTGTGTCTGCTTCCACAGTAAACGGAAATTCCCAGGTCCACTCCTCGCCTTCAGCTCGAGCGGTTAGGCTCATTACATATTCTCCGCTGTAAAAACGATCCCCCTGCAATGAAACGGGAAAATGAAAGTGTGAATTTGGCGCCATTTGCATCCCTTCACGCTGCGCCTCATATAAAACGTCTTCCTGATCCGCTCGTCGAACAGCTGCCTCTACCTCTAGGCGATTGACAAAACGCGGCAACGGATTTTGCAGCGTTGCCCGAAACGCATTGCGATAATTGACTTGACCGGCAAACACATCCAATAACGCAAGCTCTGGTTCAATAATAGAAGCTTCATTGCGGACAACGACGCCTAGAATATAAGCAAACCGATTTTGGATCGCAACACCTTCTTCCTCTGATCCAGTCGTTTCTGCGATGACCTCTCGAATACGTAAACCGCCGACTAGACTACCAGCAAAGGTTTCTTCAGGCATATGTATGGGTAACTCGATCGTCTTTTTTTCCTTGGCTGACAAAATGACCGCTCCAGGTGATTCGATTAGATCAGCTATCGAATAAGGCAAAGTCGGATCAGGTTCTGCGGCATCTTTGCCATATTCCACGACGCCATTTCCGTTAGTGAACGCCGTATGTGCGGATATTTCGATCGTGATTTCCTTTTCCGCGCGATTTTGAATCGTCACTCCTAGAACATCATCGGTCCCTGGCGCTAGTTCTAGATCAAAATAGCCACTATTCCCATCTGGCAATTGGCTTTCCGGTAAATTAGGAACCACATGAAATGGCAATTCTGATTGTGTTTCTGCCCAACCTGTCATCGGCAATCCAACGAGTACCATCACCAGTAAAACAAACCCAGCTACTAGCCTCTTTTTGATTGATCTCTTGCTTTGTGTCTTCATAATGAATCATTCCTTTCAAAATAGGCAGGAACGACTCGTCTCCTGCCTATTCCCTATATCCTTTGCCCACTTCCCGATTCGTTTTTCCCTAATCGCAACACGCGGATTATTCGCTATCACGCTTACTGGTAAAATGATCCGTTAAAACCATGTGCCCTTATTCGTGCTTTTGAGCCAAGCTAAAAGACTGGCTTCTTTGCTGTGTTCTTCCAAAAAACTTATTCCTTAATTACCAGGAGTGGCACTTAAATGCCAAGTCAGAGTAGCCGTATAAGCGGTTGCTTGCGGATTCGCTCCTGTCGGTATATGGAGCCAAATCGCTTCATTGAGAATATCCTCTTCCCCCGCTGCATGCTGTTGATTTAGCAGGGTTTGATTACCCCATTGAACCGTTGAAAGACCCGCCCCTTGGCCAGGAGCTGCAGACATCAAGGTGTTGCCTTCCGTTCCAACGTCGATGGTTTGATGGTTAAATTGATCGCTAGGTGCCGTTGGAAAAGTAGCCGGATCTAATGCATTCGAACGAATCTGTGGATTTTGAAATTCGATATAAGCCCCACGTAATTTATGATTCAAAGTGGCATCGGTACTTGTAAATTGATCCAAATCGACATTTAACGTCCAACCGTTATGTCCACCACGGGTATCCAATACTTGAGCAAAAGAGACATAGGGCGCGGTTCCTGATCCATCAGACAGTCGTTCTAGCTCCGCAAACATGGCGGACTTTCCAGGGCCTGTGCTGATCACTTGGGTCCCAAAATCGAAGCGCTTTGGCACATGCACCAAAGTGAATGGACCGGTTACCTCTGGATCGATCGGATCAATTTCTACCTCTGGCTCTTTTTCAGGTAATTCAACATCGATCTCCTCCTCATTCCCAGGGATGAAGTCTACTTCATTTTCGGTATTTCCTTGCAGGATGGGTGTTGCTGCTGCGGTCACTCCCCCAGATAACACAGCGATACTCATGATACTGATTGTTGCTAAATAAATACGTTTCATAAAAAATTACTCCTTTTCCTATTATTATTCGCAGAAAGAATCTACGATGATTACTATTGATTGATGCATAAACCTTTTTTCAAAATCCACAACTGCCTTATCCTAAAACAAGCGCGCAACCGTATTGCCTAAAGGCCATTTTTCTCGTTAGCGGATCGTCCTGCGCATCGTTTCAAGTAAACAACCACACTCAAGATGACGAGCAGCAGACCTATCCAGTAAATAAGTAGTCGTTGGTGACTGTTCGTTTGCGGAAAACGATCATTTTTTGCGCTATTAGACGAATCTTCTTCAGGTGCTCGCCATTCCCCTGTCGGCGGTTTGGGCTCTGGCTTTTCAGGTTCCTGGCCACCAACAAAACGGATGCCCCCTTCTGTTCTAGCGGTGGACACTTCTTTGGCTTCTACGAAATCAGCGACTAGCAGACAACTTAACAGCAACATTGGTACAATAAAATACCTCAATTTACGAAGCGCCATGTATTCTCCCTCATTTTCCTCTCGCTCCTTTTTCTCTTCCAAAAAACATACTTCAGACACAGACGAAGTCCTCCAATCCTTCATTTAGGATGGAGACAACCATTTTAATCGCTTCTTTATACCCAATGTATTTAGGCAAAAAAAAGACCTGCGGTTGCTTTTCTATGGAGTAATCAAATGGGATGATATTGGTGATCAAAATATCACAGTCAAGCTGGTTGATCTGTTCCGATGTTAATTGCTCTTCATAGAGCACAGCCATTCGACCACTAAAATGATGTTCAAAAATACTATAGACCCATTCATCGATCACATAATTATTGGCAAGCAACACCACGATTTTTTGCGAAACCCGAATCAATTGATTGCCAAAAAGATAAAGAACGAAGGAACAACAAAAGTCCGTCAAAAATTGATTTTTGAAACATTGCGGAATCTCATTCACTTCCATAAACCTAAGCAAAGGCTCATACAGATCAAAAGGCAAAGAAAACACAAATTGATTCGTACTATCCGGATTTTTTAGGTAGATAGGTGCTAAACCAACTTTTGCATATTGTCGTACTAAAAAATCTTCAACGACCTGTTGAATTGCACAAGGTTCGTCAAGGTAAGAATTGTGCTGTTCAAAAAAAGCAACAAAAAGTTCAACGAATCGCGTACTCGTTTTTGAAAAGGTATTGAGGGGAATCCTCGTTTTCCCCCGAAGCGCCCACTGCGCATAGAGCATTAGGTAAATAAAACACGCTTCCTGAAGGAGCCGTTTTTTTGCGATGGCTTGAAGACTGCTACTTTCTTGAAGTGTTTCCTTGATCGTCAGAAAAAGCGGATCTTGCTGGATCACTGCTAGGACCTCAGGATCAACGATCAAGGTTCCAAAAGTGGCACGCTGAAAAGACAAACGAATAATATTGAGGAGCTTTTTTCTTGAAACGATCCCCACGTTTTGTTCAATTCTTTTTAAAAGCGTTTCTTGGAGCTGATGATCAATGACTGGCAACTCAAAATAGTGCGTTTCGCAATAAAAATCCCAGAAGAACTTTCGCTGATTGATTTCTTCTCCCACCAGCCCAATCGGTGCTTTGGTTACCACCAAACCGTATTCATCAAGAATCAGCTGTAATTTTTTTAAGAGTCGATTTGCCGTTGATTCTGAAATATGCATGGCTCGTATCCAAGCTAGAAAAGGAAACGTTTGTCCCGCATAAAAAGCTTGTACTAATAAAATCAGTGGTTCTCGCTCATAGAAAGAGCGTCGTTTTTTATAGTACTCACCATGATCCTTGATCACTAACTTCATCCCGTGATGGGTCCCTTCAAGAGAGATCGTATCACCAAAAAATGTGCGTAGTGCTTTTAAGTCCGTTAAGATCGTCCGCCGAGAAATACTCGCTTTTTCTGAGAGCTGCTTGACACTCAAAATCTGTTCGTTTTCCATGTACGCCAATAGTATCAGGCTTCTTCGATTCACTGAGTTCGTTACCAATTGGAATGTAAGACTGTTCACGGGCTTAATCTCCTTTAGCAAATTTCCTATAAATTATTTATCAAATCGTAGGTCCCTCCTTTAGCGCTGCCTTCGAATCGTTGCAATGTTTCTTGTTTGATTCTAACAAAATTACCACCTATTTTTTATCCAGCATTTGCACACGAGGGTGCAAAAATATTGACTTTCTATCAATATTCATCTATTTTGCAGGCTCTCAAAGGTAAATATTAAGTGTTATTTTAAATAGTTCCGCTACGTTTTTGTTTATTGTTTCTCCTTTATCAATTTCTAGTTATACTCACAAATAAGCCACAGCTTTTTTAGTAACAGCGCCGATTTCAACTGATTGAAGCACAAAAAAGCAGCTAGACACTTGTCTAGCTGACTATATAGAATTATAAGTTAGAACAATCTCCTATTTCTTTTTCAGTACGCTTGTAAACACACCGCCTACCATGATTGCGCCTAGAATCACCAGCCATGCAGCCCGTTGCTCATTCGTTTGAGGAAGAGCCTTTACTTTTTCTTGACTGGAAGATTTCGTGGCTTCGCTACTAGCACTCGTGTCAGTGGATTGGCTCTCATGGGAATTTCCTAGTGTAGCACCGTCACTGTTTGTGGTCGTTGTACTCGGTTCCGTCGTACTTGGTTCCATCGTGCTTGGTTCTGTGGTACTTGGCTCCGTCGTACTTGGTTCTGTGGTGCTTGATTCTGTTGTACTTGATTCCGACGTACTTGGCTCCGTTGTACTTGGTTCTGTGGTGCTTGGTTCCGTCGTGCTTGATTCTGTTGTACTTGATTCCGACGTACTTGGATCCGTTGTACTTGGTTCCGTTGTACTTGGTTCCGTTGTACTTGGCTCCGTCGTACTTGGCTCCGTTGTACTTGGTTCCGTTGTACTTGGTTCCGTTGTACTTGGTTCCGTCGTGCTTGGTTCTGTGGTACTTGTCTCTGTGGTACTTGGTTCCGTGGTACTTGGTTCCGTAGTGCTTGATTCTGTTGTACTTGGTTCCGTCGTGCTTGGTTCGGTTGTGCTTGGTTCCGTCGTGCTTGATTCTGTTGTACTTGATTCTGTTGTACTTGATTCCGACGTACTTGGCTCTGTGGTGCTTGGTTCTGTGCTACTTGGTTCCGTAGTGCTTGATTCTGTTGTACTTGGTTCCGTCGTGCTTGGTTCGGTTTCTTTTTTTGTATTGGTGATTACAAGGGTATCTCCCTCAGTCGTCACACTGCTTTCGAAGCCGTCGGGGACATTGACTTCCTCAACCCAATACACGAAGTCTTCCCCTTGATTGTTGTATTTTGGTAAATCTGCCATTTGACCAGCAACGGGTACCTTTGTAAATGATGCTTGAAAATCATTGGCTTTTTCAAGGGTCAAACGGTCTGACTGCTGCCAACTGTCTGCTGCCGTAGTAGTGGTTCTTATGACTTGATAATCGATTTGATCGGGAATCTCAGCTGCTGAAACATTGACCCACTTTTTAAGAACCGCAAGGGAAACGCTGGGTGCTTTGATGGAAGGAATCGGGAAATCTAATGCCTCATCACCGCTTGCTGGGATTAAAGTCGTACGGCCATTGCACAACACCCACGTCTCTCCTTTAAAATCTGGGGCTTCCGTATTCAGACGAACTTGGTAGGTCAACGTCAGTTTTTCATTTTCACCTAAAGCTACCCCACTGACCGTAATGGTCTGATTCTTTTCAGAAACGGTTACTCCAGTTGCAACTTCCTGCGCCTCGACCCACTCTCCTTGCGCATTTTTGCGCCACCCGACTAACTGATACTGATCGGCATCAAACTTGCCAGATCCTTGCAAAAGAATGCCCTCGCCCATCGGATCCGTGATCGTCCCATCAGGGATCGTTTTATCGATATGATTGGCAATCTCTGTCAATGCTGAACCCAATCCACTCAGGTTTTCATCCGTCGTTAAGTAATTGCTTGGTGCAGACGCCAGATTACGCCCAATGTATTCCCCTCGTGCGGAAGGCGCCGTTGCTACCGAATAATAGGTAAACCCAGATTTTTTAAGCGCGACGATCGTGCCAAGGGTTTCGTCTGTCACCACCGTACTGCTAACAGGAATAGCTTGCGGATCTGACGGATTTTTACTTGTCGTATGGTAAGCAGTAGCCGATGTTTGAAATGACTCGACATAGCTCTCCGTGTGATAGCCATTGTAATCGCGGATTGCGCCAGTATTTTGATAAACTGTTGCATCATCTGCTGGCAAATAACTACGATTGGCACTGTCATCACCAATATGGATAAACAGCTTTTCCGCTTCTGGTCGACTTTCTTCCAGTAATAGCTGTTGCCCTGCCAGCAAGCCCTTTTGCATGAAGGTTCCAGAATGGGTTTCGGCCGTCTCTCGCAGAAATTGTTCTAAGTAGGCGATATCGGTAGAAAAACCATTGGTGGTGTAGATTTCCCGATTGTAGGTAACGATACCGATCCGAATGGAACCATTCGCCAGCGAATCAGCCAATTCATTTCCAAACTGCTGCAGCCCCAACAAGGCGTTAGTCAATTTTTCTCCCGTCATAGAGGAAGAATAATCGATCACCATGACCAGATCAACAGGGGTACTGGTCTGGTTGCCTTTGACAGCTAACGTTACATCAAATAGTCCTTGACCCGCTGCTTCTTTGACACTCTTTTTCAGATACGCTTCATCTGCATAATTGACATAGCTCTCTTCATCAAAAGCTACCCCTGGCGCCTGTCCATACTTGTAATTGTACGTATCTCCTTGCGCCGTTCCATTTGTCAAATACTGCCCGGTCGCATCGGTTTGATAGTCAAAATCATACGTGGTGGTTTCACTGTTTACAGTCAGACTGCCTATAAGAAACCCCATCAACAACAGGAAAAAAATCCCTGCATGCTTTTGCCAACCTCTTTTGTGTTTCATCGCTTTCGCTCCTTTATTTCCGCACTGCTTTCCTCACAAAAATCCTTGAGTAATGAGGAAAGCGAGTCTTTATCAGAAAACAGTATAGAAGGTTTTGCTGGGAAAAGGAGACAAAAAAATGCCGATTTCATTTGCAAAAAAATCACGTTTTTTGTGCTATCATAAGAGAATCGAGTACATAGAGAAACCTTTAGAACGGAGCTTGGATTATGGAACGCTTTTATCCATTTTTTGGACACACCCTCAAGAGAGATATCGACTTGCTGCGGTTTTTGTATCTTCAAAAACGCTTTGTTCCCATTGAAGAGATCAGTCAAGCGTTGGCTTTGGATCGCCGCTCCATCCAAAAAAGCTTCGACACTTTAAGCAAACGCTCGCTTTCCTTGCAAGACGATCCCTCACCGCTTTTGGTTGCCAAACACGGCTTGGGGTTATCCTTTATTGGGACGAAGCGAGACTATAAGCGATTGAGTCGGCAATTGCTGGAAGCGAATCCCTTTTTTTATTTGCTGGAAACTCTTTTGCTGCAAAATGAGATCAATTTGATCCAATTCGCCGCTGATCATTACTTCTCCGAATCAACCGTTCGCAAAAGAATCTATGCGTTGCAAAAACTGCTTACTCCATTGGGATTTCAGCTGCAAAAGCAAAAAGGGACGGTTCGACTCGTAGGCAGTGAAGCCCGTATCCGCTACTTTATGATGGTCTTCTTTTGGCGAACATTTGCTGGTCTGCATTGGCCCTTTACTGGTCTTTCCCAGAAAAAATGTGAAACCATCGCTCAAGACTTTTACCAAAACAACCAGATTCCCTTTAACCCGATCGAATTGAAAATGACCACGTACATTTTGGCCGTCACTATTTTGCGGTTTCGCAAAGGACAACGGATTTCGCCAGAAGCAGTGGCGATCAAACCGCCCTTGATTGGGTCAGATCTTTCCCTGTTTCACCCTCTGATTGATGAAGAGACCGCTATTTACAGCCATTTATCGTCAGAACTAGCGGAACACTTCTTTCTTGATGCAAATGAATGCCGCTTTTGTTTTCTATGGCTGGCATCCAATCTCGATCGAACGTTTGCCGATGCGCAACTGGACGCTGCGTTTTCCCCAAAAAAACCAACGACCAGCATCCAAAAACTGCTCTTGTCGATGACCGCTTTCGCACCAAAATCCAAGTTGACCCGTCCTTGCAAAAGTAGGATCGTGAATACCCTCTTGAATGGGCTTTTAACGATCGAATTGTTTGGGCCAGTCGACCATACATTAGCTGGCTATAATACTGCACAGTTTTTAACCGAACATTTTCCTGATTTACAAAAGCAAGCCGAAAAGCTAGTGACGAAAACTTCGTTCTACCAAGCAGATCCGCTGAAACGCAGTGGCTTTTCTCTTTATGTCGCTACGGCGTGGACGTTGATTTTGCCGCCAGCTGATTTTCAGCAAAAAATCAAGATCAAACTGGAAACAGACTTGCCGCTGGCGATTTCACTGACCATCAGAGAACTGATCAAAGCGCCATTTCAAGGGTTCTACAACCTTGATATTCGTGATCAGTTTGTCGACGACGACTACGATCTCTGTCTAAGCACCACTCCATTGTCTGAAACCTTTGAAAAAGGACCCGTCCTGTTGATCAATGCGCAAATCACCGTCCCTGATTTGCTAGCGATTCATCAGGCGATTGAAGCGTTAGATAAATAAAGGATAAAAAACCCGCTCTTGGCTGAATGACAAGAGCGGTTTTTTTGTAGAAAGGCGTTCTCAGAGTGAAAAAACATGATGACACTCAGAAGCTTGCCCTTCCTACTTGCATTGGGTCTGCTTGTTTCTTTTGTCTTAGCCACTCTCACCGACCGTCCCCTTCAAGTGGTAGATCACTTGAACCGTTGTTTTTGGCGAGTACCATGAGAACTGGCTAGCTTCAAAAACACTGATAAGGATAAAGATAACAAAGCTCACTCTTCTTTGTCAGTGATCAAAAAATACTGTTTATATGGACGCCCAATTTTTGTATACACATTTTCGCTGCAAATGGCTTTGGTCTTTTCTAAATGGGCGACATACTTTCGTACCGATACATGGGACAATGCACAAGCTTGCGCCAATTCTTGGACTGTAAATGGCTGTTTGATGGTACGAATCGTTTCTTGGATCAGCTGAAGCGTGTCTTCTGTCAACCCTTTTTCCAGTTCGATCCACGGACTTTTTTGGTTTCCCTGCAGCAGCAGATCGATTTGCTGCTGAGCGATTCGCGGATGTTTGAGGCTTTCCCGTCGTTGCTGAAATACTTGGATACTTTGGGCAAATCGTTCGAAGGAAAACGGCTTGATCAAATAATCCAGCATCCCCAAATGCAGGCTTTGGCTGATCAATCGTGTTTCATCGGCAGCCGTGATCATGATGACATCCACAGCCTGTTGTTGTTCCCGTAATGTTTGCAACAGCTCCAAGCCATTGCCATCTTTCAAATGGATATCCAGCAAGAGCAGCTCAATGGTTTCTTTTTGCAGCATTTCTTGCGCTTCTTCCACTGTTTCCACCGAAAAAATTCGCTCAAAAACCGCCAAACGTTCTAAATAGCTGCGATGAATAAATTGAACCATCGGGTCGTCTTCAACAATCAAAATATTGGCTTTCATAGCTGCTCCTTCCGATAATCATTCGTGATCGTCACTTCCAAAACACCTTGGGCTTGTTGAAAAGTGATTTTCCCGTTGACTTCATGCAACAATTGCTGAAAATAGCCAACTTGCTGTAAAGTCACTTGTTCTGTGGGTGTCAACATTTCTTCCGCTAGCTGCCAACTCGTTTGCAGTTGATTTTCTTGGTACTCGATTTTCATAAATACCTCTTGGGTCAAATGCTTTTGCAGCAAAAGATGATGCATATATTGATAAAGGTTTAATAAGACTTTGGTTTCATGTGCAACGGCTCCTTGGGGAATCTCTGGAAAAATTTCTACCAACAGCTGGCATTTCTTTTCTAAAAATTTTTGCCGCTCGCCAATCAAAAAACCTGCCAGCAAAGGGTTTTTAATGAGAATCGCTAGCCGATGAGCAAATTCTTTCTCTGGTTTCAAAATATCATCTAAATAGATCGTCAACTCTTCATAGGCTTCTAAGTCCACCAAACCATAGATGACATGCAACTTGTTCATAAATTCGTGGGCTTGACTTTGCAGTGCCGTCGCATAGGCTGTCGTATTTGCCAACTGATCCGCAATAAATAAGGACTCCGTCGCATTTCTTAGAAAAATAATATACCCTATCTGCTGATTTCTCACGATGATCGGCGCCGATGAAAAGACATAGTCCTGCCCTTCTTGCTGCACTAACCGCTCTTGCTTCTTGTCAAAATCAACATGCTGCAAAGCAGGCAGGATCGTTAGCAGGGATTGGCCGACCAAGCCATCTTCTGATGCAGTAGCAAGCGGCAATGCCGTGGCGGCTCGATTTGCCAGCAAGATGTTCTTGGCTAAGTCTAAGACAAAAACAACATCCTTGGTTTCTTCCAGCATACTATTGCGCTCTTCTAACAGACGTGAGATTTCTTGCGGTTCCAAATTATGCAGTTGGCGTTTCAAATAAAATGCCACGAATAATGCAATCCCCCCGCCTAATAGCAAACTGATGAACAATGCTTTCCGATAGCCTTTTTGTGATAGTAAGATCAACGATTGCAGTGAAGTCATTTTAATCCCTAATGCCACGACGCCAAGTTGTTCTCCATCTTCTTTCACTGGAACGAACCCCCGTAAGGATTGTCCTAAGGTGCCGTTGCCAATGGAGAGAGACTCCTTGCCTTCAATGGCAGGTGTTTCATCGCCACCAGTAAAAGGTTGACCAATTTTTTCAGGATCTGGGTGCGTGATCCGAATAGCGTCTTGGTTCATCAAAACAATAAAGTCCAACCCATAATTTTTTGCTAATTCATTGGTATATGATTGCAACTGGGGACTGGCTTTCTCATCCCGCAGTGCTTGCTTGACCTCCGCTTCTGACGCTAACTGACGACCGATCGATAGCAGCAGCGTTTCTTCATCTCGGTGCATTTGCTCTTTTTGTTCCATCATCATCAGTACATAAAATAATGTTAGAACGATACATAAGGTACTGGTAAAAATCCCTACTAACAGCACCCACAGCCGGACTGGCCGCTCCCGCATAGTCGTTCCTCCCCAATTGCTAATAAGCGTTCATTACACGCTCATTTTAACATAGGAATCTTTTTCCGAAGGTCTTTTTTTAAGTTGCATTTAATTAAATTAGTTAAATAATCTTCTTTGTTTGTGAGCGCTTCCTTATACTGGAGACATCCAAAGGAGGTATTTGAATGAAACAAGTCGTCGCAAAACAACCCGTTGTTGAAAAAACGCAAACCAAAGCAAAGTGGTGGTCTTTCTATGTTGGTTCCGTTCCTTTGCCCGTCTATCTGGTAATGTCTGCCATTATCTTGATCACTGCTTTTCTGCAACAACTGCCTGTCAATATGCTGGGTGGGTTCGCAGTTATCCTAAGTTTAGGCTGGTTATTAGGAACGATTGGTGCCAACATCCCTATCATTAAGAATTTCGGTGGTCCCGCTATTTTTTCTTTGTTGATTCCGTCAATCTTGGTCTTTTTTAATCTCATCAATCAAAACGTATTGGAATCAACCAATATCTTAATGAAGCAAGCGAACTTTCTTTATTTCTATATCGCCTGTTTGGTTTGCGGCAGTATTTTAGGGATGAATCGCAAAATCTTAGTCCGAGGGTTGATGCGAATGATCATTCCTATGATGTTAGGCATGGTCTTAGCGATGGGCGTAGGTACTCTTGTCGGCGTCCTGTTAGGGCTAGATTGGAAGCACACTTTGTTCTTTATTGTGACTCCTGTTTTAGCTGGCGGTATTGGGGAAGGAATCTTGCCGCTTTCCTTAGGCTATAGTGCCATCACTGGTTTAGGTAGCGAGCAATTAGTCGGGCAGTTGATTCCAGCCACCATCATCGGCAACTTTTTCGCGATCGTTTGTACTGGCTTGTTGACTCGCTTAGGGGAACAAAAACCGCGGCTTTCAGGAAAAGGCCAACTCGTCAAAATGAGTGATGGGGATGATTTGAAAGATGCGTTGGTTGAAGATCAATCACCGATCGACGTCAAATTGATGGGTGCCGGTGTGCTGACCGCTTGTACGCTCTTTATTCTCGGCGGTTTGCTGGAACACGTCACTGGGTTTCCTGGACCTGTTCTCATGATCGTGGCAGCCGCTTTCTTGAAATACTTGAATGTCGTACCAAAAGAAACCCAAAAAGGATCGAAACAGCTTTACAAATTCATCTCGGGTAACTTTACATTTCCACTCATGGCAGGATTAGGACTGCTTTATATTCCTTTGAAGGATGTCGTCGGCATGCTGACCTGGCAGTACTTTTTAGTCGTTATCAGCGTTGTTTTCACCGTGATCGCCACGGGCTTTGTCGTTTCTCGCTTTATGAATATGTACCCCATCGAAGCGGCCATCGTTTCTGCTTGCCAAAGCGGAATGGGTGGAACCGGCGATGTCGCGATTTTAAGTACCGCCGACCGCATGAATTTGATGCCATTTGCCCAAGTAGCTACACGTTTGGGTGGCGCGATCACGGTTATCTCAATGACCGCACTGTTACGACTATTATTTTAATTGTTTGAAATCGGAAGGGAGAAATGAAGAATGTCAACGATCAATGTCAAAGAAGCAGCTATGAAACAAGCCGAGGAAAATGGAGGGAAATTAGCTGTTGTTTCTAAAGTCACTATTGACTCAAAAGAAGATTTAAGTATCGCTTACACTCCAGGGGTCGCAGCTGTTTCATCGGCGATTGCGGAAAACGAAGAACTCGCCTACACCTTGACCACGAAGAAAAATACCGTCGCCGTGATCAGCGATGGCTCGGCAGTTTTAGGTTTGGGCAACATTGGTGCCAAAGCCGCTATGCCGGTCATGGAAGGCAAAGCGGCCTTGTTCCAACGCTTTGCTGGGATCGACTCTATCCCGATCGTCTTAGACACGCAAGACACCGAAGAAATCATTCAAACGATCAAAGCGATCGCACCAACCTTTGGTGGGATCAACCTAGAAGATATCAGCGCACCTCGCTGCTTTGAGATCGAACGACGCTTGATTGAGGAATTACCGATCCCCGTGTTCCACGATGACCAACACGGGACTGCCATCGTCGTTTTAGCCGCTTTGATCAATAGCCTGAAACTGATCGACAAATCCTTTGAAGAGGTCAAAATCGTGGTCAACGGCGGTGGTTCTGCTGGCCTTGCCATTACCCGAAAATTTCTGGCTGCTGGCATCAAACACATCACGGTCGTCGACAAAGCAGGGATCCTTTCAGAAACGAATCATGAACTTGCGCCCCATCACGCAGAAATCGCCAAAGTCACAAATCGTCAACAGCTAACAGGGACACTAGAAGATGCCCTCAAAGGAGCAGATGTCTTCGTAGGCGTTTCCGCTCCTGGTGTGCTGCACCCTGAATGGATCAAAACGATGGCAGAAAAACCAGTGATTTTTGCGATGGCGAATCCAACGCCAGAGATTTTTCCTGATGAAGCACTGGCAGCTGGCGCCTTTATCGTCGGTACTGGTCGCAGTGATTTCCCTAACCAGATCAATAATGTCTTGGCCTTTCCAGGAATCTTCCGAGGCGCATTAGACGCTCGAGCAAGAGACATCACGATCGAGATGCAGATCGCAGCAGCACAAGGGATCGCTAGTTTGATCCCCGAATCAGCATTGACTCCGACCACTATCATTCCAGATGCGTTTCAGCCTGATGTTGCTAAAGTCGTGGCAGAAAGCGTGAAGAATGCTGGGAAAAAATAGTTACGCCATAAAATGAAGATTGGCCCCCTCTCAACAAATCAACATTGAGAGGGGGCTTGTGTTTTTATTCCAGATGCTTTTTTACAAACGAAAAGCACAGAAGTTCTTCACTTCTGTGCCGCAGGTAGCGTTAAAACGTCACAACCGCTTTGACCAATGGATCATCTTCTAACGTTTGGCGTTCTAGCGCCTCTTACAGTTTTTCCAATGGGTATTCATCCGTGATATATTTTGTGGGATTGATCATGCCACTAGCAATCAAGTCGATCGTTTGTTCAAATTCTTGGCGGGTGCATGAAACACTGCCGATGAGCTTGATTTCTTGCAAGACCAACCGATTGAATGAAAAAGGAATTTCGGGAGCAACGGAATTTCCGATCGACACGATCGTTGCACCAGGACGAGCAGTCTCAATGCACGTCGCTAAGGAACTGCTGGAACCGACTGCTTCAAAAATCAAATCGAACCCACCAGCAGACGCGTCTTTCAATACTTCCCCACGGTTTGGATCCTTGGCATCAAAGTAGTCATCAAAGATTCCCAATTCCTTGGCTTTCTCAATTTTTGTATCGTTGATTTTGGACATGGCCACATAAGAAGCCCCAGCTTTTTTTGCCAATTCGCCAATCAATTGCCCGATGATCCCACTTCCAGAAACCAAGACTTTGTCATTTAACTTGATGTTGGATTTGCGGACGGCATGATAGGCAACCATCAAAGGATCAATCAAGCTAGCCGCTGTATCTGAAACTGTATCTGGCAATTTATAAGCATTGGACGCTTTTCCGACAAACCGTTCGGCATAGGCGCCATTGCAGACAAAGCCGATATAATTGGTGCCATTTACTTCCCGACACAAATGCTCTTGCCCTTTTTGGCACATGTCACATTTCCCACAATAAAGATTGGCCCAAAAAGCGACGCGATCGCCGATTTTAAAAGAACTATCGCCTGCATCCGTCACGACACCGCAAAATTCGTGACCCATGATAAAATCGGACTCCCCTGTTTTGCCCCAACCTTTCCCTGCTTGCCACATATGCACGTCGCTGCCGCAGACGCCGCACGCTGAAACTTGGATCTCGATCAATCCTTCTTCCACTTTCGGCACAGGGACTTGTTTGACCTCGATCCTTTCTGGTCCTTTTAATACAGCAGCTTTCATGGTTTTTTCTGTCATTTCTGTTTCCTCCTCATTGCTTTTTCCTTTGCTTACTGTCATACTAACATTAAAGTTAACTTCAAAGTCAATGTTAAGGAGTGAAAAAAATGACCTATACAATATCCCAAGTTGCGAAAGCTTTAAATATCCCCACGTCAACCATCCGCTATTACGACAAAGAAGGCCTTTTGCCGACGTTAGCGCGCAAAGAATCTGGCTACCGTTTGTTTTCAGATACCGAAATTGAGATGCTGGAATTGATCGAATGTCTGAAGGAAACAGGCATGACCATTAAAGAGATCAAAGATTATGCCCAATTGACACGCCTTGGTGATGACTCGCTGCAAGAACGCCATAAAATTTTTCTTGAACAAAAAAAAGCGCTGCAAGCGCAGATAGACGCTTTGCAGCAATCGATGGCGTTGATCGACCATAAGTGCTGGTATTATGAATCAGCGATCGCAGCCGGTACAGAACAAATCCATTTCCCAATCAAAATGTCGTTGAGAAACAAAGAGAAGTTTCAAGTGCTCACCGCCCAAAGCGAAGATCGCTAACGTTATGTATCGTTCACAGGACTATCTGTCTGCTTCTAGTGACCCGAAGCAAACCTATTATTCTTGGTACTTTTCAAATACTTGCTTGTCTGCTAGTGAATAGACTTGTTCATACAAATAATCAAAGAGGGTATTCATGTTTTCTTTCGTATCGCTCACTTCATCAAGGATCTCTTTTGCCGTACGATGAGCGATATTCAAGCGCATTTCAGCGTTGTAGATCATCCGTTCTGCTTCAACCTGCGCTTCTTCAAGCGTTCGATCTGCTTTCTTTCTAGCAAATAGCAAAATATCCCGCATTTCCGCTTGAAACTGCTGATTTTCTTTTTGTAACTCTTGGTTTTCTTTTTGCAGCTCATTGACTGTTTTGCGAAGCGCAGCGGCTTCTTCTTCCTGAACGCCTCGAGCCTGCTCCTCCAGCTGTGCTTCTTTTTCAGCGAGTTGGTTCGCCAGATTTGTGATGACTTCTTCTTTTTGGAGCAGCAGCTGTTTTTGTTCTTGGGCTTTGCTTTCATACCATTGTTTTTCTCTCGCCCAATCCAAGCGTTCAAAAATCGCTTTTTCTTTCACTTGCTGGATATCCGATTGTGAGCGATGCAAGGCTTCTGCATGGAGCCGTTTTTCAAGTTCGGTGATTCTCGTACGTGCCAATGCTAACTCTTGATGGGTTTGTTCAAAGCTCATATCTGCTGGTAGGTCAGGCGCCAGCTCCAACTGCTCCTTGTTGGCTTCTGCGCTAAACTCTTCAAAGGAACGTTTTTCTTGATAGCCGTGTAAGGGCGCATTGACGGTGTCATTGCGCTTTTTGGTGCTTTTACGCTTTTTCTTCCCTTTACTGCTTGTCGGATGTGGCATGCCCGTTTCTGACGACCAAGATTGCGCAGAGTGCTTAGGCGATCCTTCTGGCCCTGATCGTTCCTCTAGCCCTGCTTGTGCGGAGGGAGACGGTGCCAGCGCCTGCCCGCTTCGTTGCCCCTGCTTTTTGCCTTTTTGGGGTTTACTACTGGTATCCGTTATCCCTTGATCGTTACTCGTAGCCTTCTTTTTTGAGGTATCGGCGATCGTTTCTTTCGCTGGTCCACTGACAACAGCTGCCTCAGCAGATCCGTTTTCTTTCTCATACGTTTCTTCAAATCCTTTTAATTCTTTCAATGATACTTGGTTCATTTCATCGAATAGCGTCTGAGCAGAAAACCACCCACGCCCCTTCTTCTTACTCATCCCATGAATCCCTCCCTTTCATCAATAACTCTTTTGATTGTTTCTTTCTAAGCGCCCGTGTCTGAAGCTTGAGCAAGCTCTTTTCGGTTGAGTACTTGCCACTGTCCCTGGGCATCGCGGACGATCGTTTGTTCAAATGACGTACCGGGCGTATCTGCTACTTGTAAAACAAAATGGCACCGTTGCACGCCTTGCGCCTGCGCTAGATCATCAACGATTCGTTCCAAGTTGGCTTCCCAAGTGGAAAAATCGGCAACTGAGTGCAAATGACTGGCACTCGTTAAGGTGATTTCTTGCAGCGGTTGGTCAATATGGATCAATACGACTGTCGGTCCTAAAAAGGGCGTCACTTGTGTCCCAAATTCTTCTTCTAGCTGAAATCGCGCTTCTCGATCATCCGCCATCAGCAGCGTCTGCCAAGCAAGGCTTTCAAAAGGGAGCCCCGGAGACGGGTACACCGATAACGGTCGTTGCATCCCTTCCATCTGTTCTTTTTGTAAATGTAAGATTTCCTGTTTCAGCTGCTGGCTTTCCTTTTCAATCCTACGAACTTGCGTCTGTAAGGAAAAATGGGGAAAGGTAAAAAGTAGCAGACTTAAAAGAAACAGACCACTGACCATCAGTAACGCTAACGGATGTTCATTACGAATCTTATGCTTAAAAAAAGCCAGTTTTCTTTTTTCCAACTCCGTCATGTTTGTTTGCCGCTCAAGCCTTCGAACAAAGATTTCGAGGTATCCCCGTTGAGCAAGTACCCCGATCGCCACAAAACAAAGCAGCAGTATACTGCCATAAACCATCTTCACGGACATCCCCCTTTCCAGCTTTCGGTCTCTAAATAAGCCTCGATTTTCAATCCGACACGCTGACTGACCTCGTTGAACCCTTAAAATAAATTCAAGACGACCCCACGAAGCGCCTCGCTCGTCACCATCCCAAATTCACGACTATCGATCGAGTGCATGATCGCATCCCCGACGACGAAATACTCACCTGGCTGCAAGATGCCCCCGATAGGGAGTTCCCTCGCCGTTTCTTGCGTCAGCGTAAAGGTATAGGAAAAATCATAATAGGAACCTGACGCACCCAATAGCAAGCGATTGCCACTGCGAGCATAAGAATCGCCAGGAACCCCGATCACTCGTTTTACGATCAGCCGCCCTTCATGCTCAAAAGCCACGAGATCATAGCGATGGGGCAGCTGATTCTTTTGAATAACGACTAACTCGTTGTTTTGAATGATGGGGACCATCGACTCACCGCTGACCCGAGCAATTTTGTAGTTTGAAAAGAAAAAGAACAGCAGCAGTAGCAGACAACTTATTCCCAACACACGAAGTGCCCATTGCTTTTGGAATCGACCCATGATACCTGTTGCTCCTCTACCATAATTTTACGTCGTACGTAGCCTTTGACTGATTCTACCGTTGACTCTACCGCTTTTAGCGAACGGCAGATGCTGCTGGAAGCTCTTCACTAGGAATCGAGCCTTCACATGAACCAAGAAAATCAGCTAAAATTGCCTTGCCGAGGCGTTCGATGGAATTTGGCTCAATCGGTCGTTCCAACCGATAGATGGGCTGTTCCAATTCTAACAAAAAGAGCGGTTGATCAGTGACCAACACCTGGCGGGCGGTGAAAATCGACAGCTCACTCGTAGCCTCGACGACGACATCTACTCCTTGTGCAACCAGCCAATCCCTCAGACGTTGCTTGATCCAGCCTTTGATTTTCTCATTTCCACTCAAGTGATAGGTGATCATCAGCTGTTTGTTTTTTAACTGCTGCTTGTTTAAATACGTCTCCCCCAATGTCACCAAGTAGCGAGAAGCAGCGCTAGAAAGTGCCGTAGACTTTCCAATACCAGAAGACACTGCTGGCTTTTGACGATCCCGCTGTAATGGAGGGGGCACATGGAAGAGTCGATCCAGTAACATGACTGCTAACGTCACTTGCACGAATACGCGATCTTCTCTCAATGTCTCTGCTTGCTTAGGAAACGTCTCTCGCAAACTATCGCTTGGATCAAACGGCACCGTTTCTTCGACCCATGGATGTTTCAATAAAAACGAAAGTACCCCTTCATCTGCCATCATCAGGAATAGCAGGACACACCGTTCTTGCTGCGACAAGGATCTGCAGACCTCCAAGCCTTCGATGACAAAGCCCGTTTTTTCAAGAAACAACCGACAAAAGTCAGCCATTTCCCAATTTTCCTCCAAGCGCCCACCTTGTTGCGCCCGCAAAAGAAAGACCTTCGTCCACTGCAGCGAAACCACTGGATCGATCGGCAAGGAGGGACGATACCGCAGTGTCAACGTCTCAGCCAGCTGCTCAAAGAGTTGGTGGGGCTGTTCCTCTTCCTCAAAATAAAAGGCTTTATAAAAATACCGTATATTTCCTTCTGCCCCTTCTAGGCACCACTGCTTTTTATTCAAAGTCAGCTCATAAGCAGCGAACAAGGTCTGAAGCTGGCGGCATTGTTTCAAAAAGGTTTGATTGCCTAACCCGGTGATGGCAGCCAGTTTTTCAGGTATCCCCGTTTCTTGCTGACACAAGAAATGCAGAAACAACAGATTTGGGTCATCCGCCAGCAATGCTCGCTTTTTTTCCTGATACTCCGCCAATTCTTGGATCACCAATTCATAGCCATTGCTGGCAGATGCGAGGATCGTCGAAGCCCCAAACAGTTGGCGAAGTTCCTCAATGTCTGAAATAATCGTCCGCCGTGAAGCACCGCACGCTTGTGCCAACTGCTGCCCACTTAAATGACCGTAACATTCCAACTGCCGCAAAATCGTCAGTTGCCGTTTGCGCGTCATTGAAAATAAACTGTTCATCAATAAAGACGGCTTGTTTCTCATCGTTTCACCTCCCCACACATCCGAAAGAAGAGAAGCTGCAGGCAATTTCCAGCAGCTTCTGCTTGATTCTTATTAAAACCTCGTTTTTCTGCGCTCACATAATGGTATCAACGGTTTCCATCGGAACAACGCTGCCTCCCTTTTGCTTTTACTGCTCCTCTCACCAGTAAATCGATGGTCGCTAGCAGCAAAGCGAGGGTATTGCTGTCTGCCTGTCTGATTTTTCAAGAACAACTAAAAAAGCGTAACGGAACTGCAGCTGCCGCTTGCCTTTTTTCCATGAAGGAAACATCACCAGCTAAGCAAGACAAGGAAATCCAAAACCTTTCTATCTTATGTGATCGCTCGTTTTTCTGTGTCTTTTCTTCTATTGCTCACTGTTTTCCTTAGCCTTTTTTTTCTTGTTAATGATTAAAACAACAACGATGATCAGCAACAAAACAAGTGCGGCGATTCCGCCTATCAGCCACCAATTTGTTTCTGGTTCCAATGTCACGTCTTCCTCATTCAAACGTCGAGCATCAGCAGCCGCAATCGTGAAGGGTTCTTCCCAATGCCATTCCTCCCCTTGTGAACGGGCCGTCATAGTCAGGACATAGTCTCCTGGACGGAAACGCTCGCCATTTAGAGGGATCGGAAAATCCATATGGGAATTTGGTGCCATCTGCATGCTTGTGCGCTGCGTTTCATACAAGACGGTGTCGCTGCCGCTGGCACGAACCTCGGCATCAATTTCTATGTGGTTGACGAAAGTCGGGGTGTAATTTTGAATCTTGGCACTGATCACGTTCCGATAATTGACTTGACTGGCAAAAACTTCCAGCAATTCAAGTCCCGGATCCGTTGACGAGCGGTTATTGCTTACGACGACTCCTAAAATAAAGGCAAACTCATTACGAATCCCGATTCCTTCTGTCTCCGCCTCCGCTGCCGCTGCATCGCGGACCTCTTCTACTCGGATCGATCCTGCCAGTACCCCTTCAAATTCTTCCTCAGGCATCGTCAGAGGAAGGGTAAGGATCTGTTCCTCCTGGGCTTCTAAGGTGATGACCCCAGGTGCTTCAATCAATTCGGCAATTGAGGCAGGCAATGTCGGATCAGGATATTCGGCATCACGACCATATTCTACTACTCCGTTGACGTTGGTGAAGGCAGTATGAGCCGATACTTCGACGTCGATGGTTTCTTCCGATGTATTTTGGATGCGTAACTGCAATTCTTCTTGTTCCCCTGCGCCTAAATTCAGATCAAAATAGCCGCTGGCACCGCCTTCTATCTGGCTATCAGGGAAAATCGGGGTAACAAAAAAATTCAACTCTGATTCTATGTCATCATTTGCTCGTACTGGTGTCGGCAAAGTAATCAATGAGCAAAGCATGATCATTGCAGTCAAAAGCCGCAGCCAGCGTTGGTTTGTTGGTTGTTCGATCACTGTTGGTTCTCCTTCCAAAAAAAGGCAGGAATAACGGTCTACTCCTGCCAGTTGTTTCACATTATTGTTGCGTTGCTTTAAAGATTAGTCTTCTTGATTTGAATCGTTGTCCTCTTCACCGCCGCCATTTTCATCGCCACCATTTTCACCATCTTCACCTACTGTGGTAGATAGTAACCAAGTCAAGGTTGCTTCATAGGTGTCTTGTTGTGGAGTCGCAGCTGATGGAAGATGCAGCTGAATACGATCATTCAGAATCGTTCCGGTAGTCCCTTCAGTCTTATACTGCTCCATCAAATCATCTTGGTCTCCCCAGAAGACAGAGGAGCGTCCTTGTCCTTGATTGGCTCCTGCGGTCATGACTGGAATGCTCGATGCTAAATCCGTATTAGCATTTAAAATCACGCGATCACCAGCAGTTACTGGTGCTACAGGCGCTTCGTCAGCAGGCCCGGTACCATCATTGTGTTTGATCTGCGGATCAATGAAGTGAAGCTGGGCGCCATAAAGGATATCTTCTGTATCTTTACCGACAAAATCTGTTAAAGCAAGACTTAACGTCCAATCTGCCGCACTGTTTCCTCGTGTATCACTGACTTGGGCGAAGGAAACGTAAGGAACTTCGCCTGTAAGGCTATTATCAATTGCAAGAGGATGCTCTTCATCTACTTTTTGCATTTCAGCAATCACAGAATATTCAGCTGCAGATGATGTAATGGCTTGTTGACCAAAATCGAACATTTCTGGCACGTAAACGATCGTTAATGGACCTTTTACTGGAAGCGGATCAATGATAACTGGTGGGTATTCAAGTGGATTTTCAACGTCATCAACGTCATCATCCCCTTCGGTAAAGGTAACTTCATTTGGTGTCTCTACTTCAAAAAGTGGTGTTCTTGGTTCATTATTTTCTTCCTCATCTGCTACTACTTGTACGCCGCCTGCGAAGATCGTAGAGGTTAGTGCAGCGACTGTTGCTAAACGAATCCATTTCATTTTTATTCCTTCTTTCTTTTAAATTAGTTTGTTTCATCGGCTTGCGCCGTTGGAACTGTTTCTCCTGATTGGGGGGTGGTGGTGCTCAATTGCCATGTCAATGTCGCCACATAGAGGGCTGCATCTTTGGCGGTGGCTCCCGGGACGAACAACTGGATCGCCTCATTACGAACCACCGGCGCTTGGTCTTGGAACTGTGCATTCAGCTCCTCTTGATCGCCCCAAACGACGGATGAAGTACCTGCCCCTTTACCCGCATCGGCGGTCAGAACAGCCTGTGCCGCCCCATTGGCATCCAGACGTAAGCCCGCTTCATGGGCACTCGGTGCATTCTCTTGGTTAAAGCTGATGTACTCGACTTCGCGTGAGGCAAAGATGATTTGCGCCCCTCGCAGTTCATTGTGCTGCGTTCCTGACTCAAACGCACTCAATGCCACCGTCAAACGCCAGCCAGCATTTGATCCACGGGTGTCTTGTACTTGGGCGAAAGAAACATAGGGCACTTTGTTTTCTTCCCCTTGGGTATCCGTTAGTTGTTGTTCCTCTGCCACCATCGAATAGACGGCATCGCGGTTGGAGATTTCTTGGGTACCAAAATCCAAAGTCGGCGCATAAGCGATCGTCAATGGCCCTGTTTGTCCGTCTGGTCCGATCGGCGGGATCTCCACATCCGGTCCTTCTGGTCCTGGATCAGGTGGGATGACTTCCGTCGGGTCTCGGTCATTGGGCACAAAGCTGACTTGACCATCGGTTTCAGCGACTCTTACTTCAGCGGCGGTCCCTTGGAACCCGCCAATCAAAAGGGTTGCGGCAAGTACGGTACTCGTTGCAAATCGCAAAAATCTCATAAGATCATTCCCTTATTCTCTCTTGCTCAATTTTTCTGGTGTTCGTGAGGTTGCTTGTTCTTTTTGGTACCTGCGTGTCTTCTTCACTGTTGCATAGCCAGCGATCAATAGCAGCAAGGATCCGAGTGCCGTGGCACTGGAACTTTTTCGGGTATTCGTCTGGGGCAAACGTCCCCCATCGCCGCCAGGCTGTGACGGTCCGCTCGGTGGTGAAGGTTCTGGTTTGTCTGTCTCATAGACACCCGTGAACTGCACTGAGCCTTCTGTATCGACGGAACGCTGCTCTTGTGCCGAAACCAAAATCGTCGAAGCACTGATCACTTGAAAAAAAGCAGCGAAGATCATCAGGTGGACCCAAACATTCCCCCTCGCTCTTTTCATTCTCCCTCCCCCTTTTTGACATCATCAAGCCTAAAAACCACCATTTTTTAGACACCCTCACTTAAACGGTAACCTTGAACAAAGTCGATCGGTCTTTGTTTCAGTTGGCTTTCAAAAACGCTGGTTTTTACCCTCGATATACTTCATTATAGCTATCTTTGTGATGCGGGAAAAATCAATAAATTCACTGGCTGATGAAATCGATGCCTAGATAAAAAAACAAACCCCCGTTTTAAATAAATTGTTCACCAGAGAATCTGACTAAAGTGAGCAATCCTTAACATATGTCAAAACGCTTGTTATCATAGAAAAAACATTTATCACTCTCCAAAGCACCCGCAGTTCTTCCTTGTATAAAAGTACAATAAAATAACGTCAAAAAAGGAGTGTCATCCTTATTAAGAACGTTCCTCTCTTTTCATTTGATTCCCCAAGCTACATTTGTCGGGTATTCTTTCTTTTATGTCGTTTTTCTTAGAATCACTAAACTGATAAGAACAAGGAGCATGTCTATCAGTGGTAGCCTTCCGCTCGGTTGGGTATTTTTCTACGGAAAATGGTTGGGTGGTTCCTCGACGATTAACGGAGCAGCAGCTATGGTTCTTCTTTCAGATCGCCACTTTTACCGTACACTTTCACTTATCCAGCCCTTTACTGAGCAATCCGTTGTTCTCAATACAGGTGATGCTGTCAAAACAAAGAGTACTCCGATGGCTATTGGGGCTCTAAAAATTTGGCGTTACCTGTCCATTGCTTTATCCTCTCTATCTAACATCCCTCATTACTCCTTAGAAATGCCGCTTTGCCAAATAAACAATTCCTAAATGAATCATTTTGTTGACTCTCTTACAAATAATTCTTCAGTCATCCATTTTTGGTTATTATTTACAGAACGAATCGATTCTTCTAACCTTCCCCTTAAGAATTTCTCAATTTCTTGTTCTACAGTTCCCTTCCACACGTCCGAAAACATATATTATTGGCTGTTCAATTGCACCAAAAAAGCAGCAGACGATCACTCCTAGGTTTTCACCAAAAGGAGCAAACATCTGCTGCCAATTCTCTTATGTTAAGTAAGCCCCTACGAAAAGGATCGTCTGGGTCGTTTCATTTATGTATACTTTTTTTTACAAATAAGCTATTTCTTCCTACTTAAAAGAAACGCTTCTTTGCAGATCCTTGTGCTTTACCTATTGATCATTCTCCTAAAGATTGCTTCTCTTTCCTTGTTCTGTCGCGCTGCACCCAAAAATACATAACTAGCAGAAAGAAATAACCCAGCAAAAGAATGATTTGTCCCAATTGAAACCAGCTGCGAAGGATCACAGATATGCTGGGAAAGAAATAATATATGCCATATTGTGTCACCGATATGCCTACCGATAAGCAGGCAAAAATGATAAAAAGTTTCATTCCATTGATGTCCTACCTTCATACGCTTTTTGTATTCTTTGTGACTTGCCTTACTATAATTTGTCTTACAAGGTACCTCGTTTCGCCGAAAAGGTCAACCAGCGTTCGTCATTGCCACGATCCTGACCAGTCAGTCTAACGTTTCTAAAAAAGCTCTTACTCAAGCAAGGAAGACCAACCAATTGCCTTCCCCACTGCGTTGTTTGAGTAGCCCTTTTGCTCTTGGTTATTCTCAAGGGTCCTTACCACCTGAAAATCGTCCGTTTCGCCCCACTACTACTCTTCATTTCTATCCCCAAAAATGCTCTATCTATAAAACTTCCCCAATAGTCTATTGCTTGCCATCGTTTTCTATTTCTTGCACGCTTTTCTCCCAAACCTCACAACTCGGCGCACCAAGAATGAATGTTCAGGACTCTGCTAAATGTTCGCTCAAATAAATCAAGCCCATTTTAGGTTTTTGCGTTAGCTTTGCCCCCGTGATCTCACGATAAAAATACTTATGGTCATTCTCAATCATTTCAATGACTTCTTCCTCACTCATCCCAAGGTCATCTAGCAATCCTTCTTTGCGATTGTTGCTGATTTCCATCAATATTTGCAATTGTGCATCAATCGCCAATAAGTTGCCCCATTGAACAAACAGGTTTTCTTCCTTGCTATGAAAAATCGTTAAAAACTCTTTTGCTAACCGATGATAAAAGGCATTTAGTTTTGGAAAAAAGCGTAACACCCCTTGTTTTTCTAGCTCTGTTTGAAAATGCGCCAAATATTCTTCTGCTCCCGCTATCTTTTCTGCCAGCATATTAGCCTCCTCGTAATCTATCTGTACGATCGTTCCCAGTTTCCCTCTTCTAGTAACCGTAAATTTTCTTCAACCAATCTCTTTTCCTTCTATCTCATTCGTGGACAGCCTTCAACGACACTGCATTTCTAGGTATTGATGGCACATTCACGCAATTGCTAGTTCCATTTATTTTCCATCTTCTCTCTTTTGATCCAACCAACAATTCACAGGTTTCCTCTTGAGAAAAAACAAATACTCCTAAGCATCGGACTATGGTCTCACTATAGCGTCAAATCTCTTTAAAAAAAAATAGCAATTTTCACCTGTCGGTGAAAAAACCTACATTGTTCCAAATAGTTTCAAACGTTTACATTCATTAGAATAATAAAAACTTTGTATTTAGTCAAATAAATTAAAAATAAACATAAAAATTGAAGTATTTTAAGCAATTGTTTATAATGTGATTAATTCTTTTTTAAATTCAACGGGGGCATCTATGAAAAATTTTCAGTTAAAATTTATCAAAAATCGTTCTTTAATTCGACGATTGCAATTATTAAATGAATTTGAGAAGAATCCGTCTTCAACATTGGGCGATTTATCAGAAGTAACAAAAAGCAGTACTCGCACGATCATTGCGGACATTGCTATGATTCGTGAACATTTCAATGATGCAATCGAAATCTACTCCTCGAAGTTTGGTTATTTATTTGAAGAACTGGATCCCGAGGCATATATCAAACAAAAACAAAACTTAGTCAAAGATGAACCTTTTTTTATGATTCTCGAAAGTATTTTTTTCGATGAATTACAATCGGTGCTGGATTGGAGCCTGACCCTTAATCTTTCTGAACAAGCATTGCTTGGCTACTTAAAAAAAATGAATGGCTTATTAAAGCCCTTCAACCTTCGCCTATCAACGAATCCTGTCACACTGGTGGGTTCCGAGATCGATATTCGCCGCTTTTTTTGTCTGTTTTATTATGAGTCCGATATCAATGTCAATACGATCTTCCCGTCATTGGATGTCCAAGATGCCGTGATTGAGATCACGAATCTTTTGCATTCAAAAAAACAACCGGCTTCTACCTTTTCTTACTTTTCCTATATTCTCTACATCACGCTGGAACGCAGCAAGAAAGGGTTGCAGGTCGAACTTTCTCCTGAGCTGAAGGAGATTTTTTATGCTTACGATTCATTGATTTCTCCAGAGACGTTGACGGAGATCCTTTATTCTTATTTTCATTATCGCCTACCTGAAGATGAAATCATTTATTTGCTTCTTTGCCTCATCTGTCGCCGAAAAATCAATCATCCTTCAATCGAAGAATTTTGCCAATCCTACAATCGCTGGCCTGAGATCAAACAAGTGGCAAAAGATTTCTATGCCATTAATCGCGGCAATTCCTACGATGAACAAAAAGACTTACACTGGTTAGAGTCGTTTTTTACGATCGTGAAAATACGCGACATGCTCTCTCCCATCATGAATGTCAATATTGACGATCTTACCCAATTCGTCAAAGACAAGTTTTCCCACGAATATAAGAGAAACTATGCATTTTTGGCAAAGCATAAGCTAGTCAAAAAGCTCTATTCGCCTTCTTATCTCGAAGACTTTTGTGCCAGTCTAACGATTCACATGGAAGCGATCAAAGAAGAAAATTGGGGGACACAACGGACGATCGCTGTGATTTTTGAAGGAAATGAATATGTCTGCGAATATGCCGAAAGTATCGTACGGAAATATCTAGGACGCTTCCACACGTTGTATTATCCTGATGCCAGCGAACTCTCCCCAGCCTATTTAAAGGAAAAGCAAATTGATCTGCTAGTAACCAACTATTCGGAATATACGATGGAATATTTGCTTGAAGTCGAGTGTATCCTGCTAAAATCTTTTCCAGATGCCACGGATTGGAATCGATTACTTAACCAAATCAATCCACGAATCTTGCGTCTGGTGGTTTTGAACAACGCATAGGACATTTTCTCAGGCACTATCTTGTAGGATCGTTGCAGCTGCAACTCGTTATTTTATAAGAACAACTCCTACATAACGAGTGGTTGAAACTCTGATCGATCAAGCCGATCAGAGTGTTCATTTCTCGCTGAGGTAGATCAACCCATGGGGGGCTTTCTGGTTCGTGCCGATCCCTGCCATTTGTCGGTAATAGACATTTTTGTCCTTTTTGATCATCTTGACGATCTCTTCTTCTGCCAATTCGATTTCTATAAAAATGTCCGAAAAAAAGCAAAATAAAAGAAATTCGTTGTAATTTTACACACCTTCTAAAAAAATTCATTTTTCTTTGGTATACTGAATATAGATCTGCGTATCATTAGATTTACGTTGCCCGTTAGTGAAGTTTCAGGCAACGTTTCTTTATGGGGGATAGATAAAAAATGGAAGAGAAAAAGATTTTTGAGAAGCGGTGGTTATTAGCTACCAGTGAACAACGAGAGAAATACCATGCCTTGATTGCCTCTTACCCTTCAATCGAATGGACATTCAAAGAAAAAAGCTACCTTTTATGGCTTTGTCAGTTAGATAGTGATACGTTCGAAACCTTTGAAGCGATTTTTGATAAACTAGTAAATGCCAACTAATTATTTTCGCGTAGGCTGTTCTTTCACCAAAACAACCCAATCTTTTGGTATTCAGGAACAGTGGGCATATTTTCAGATAACTCCTTTTTTTATTAGACAAACGAATATAAGCCGCACCCGTCGATCGTAACGGTTGCGGCTTTTCTCTTTGATCTATCCACCTATGTCCTCGTCATGCTGTTTTGCAACACGTGTATCAGGTTGTGGGAACGCTTAACGCTTGCCCTAACTGAGGATCGATTTTTTCAATCACTCTTAGCCAATCTTGATGATCGGGGATTGCTTTGAGTAAAAGAGAATCAGTCGATAAGATGAACTCTGATAAATATTCACTATAATTCGTGACCACAAGATCAATGGCGTTTTCCTTCAAATAATCGCTCGTCAATTCATTGATTTTTGGAAAGAATACCCGATGATCATTGCCGACATAACGCAAAAAGCGCGCACGGATCGTGTGACAGGCATAGAGATCACCTTCTATTATCAACGCAATCCGTTTGACTTTTTGTGCATAAAGCTCCCTAATTGCTTCACTATAAAGAGTCAGTGCGGCACAAATATCTGACAGATACTCCTGTTTGATTCCTAGAATCGCTTGGTGCTGCTTCATAAATGCCAGATTTTTTTGATAAGCAGCAGAACCATGCTTTTGCGCTTCATTTTTTACTTCTGTTAGCAAGTGATTTAAAACGGGCGCCAGCTGCTCATTGATTTTCTTTGACAGGAAAAAGGCGTGGATCATCGTCTGAACCTGTTGAGGCTCTTGAAAGGAAATGCCCCATTCTTGCACGAAGCGCTGACTCAGTTCTTCGAGTTCAGGATACAGCCCAAACGCTGCAACGAATTGCTGCTCTTTTTCAGGCTCGGTCAAAGTCCGTTTCATCACGGTCACTAAATAAAGCCACATCATTTCTTGTTGCGGTAGTCTTACTCGGTATAACGCTTCGATTTTAGGCGCTAAGTTCTTCATTATCGCAAATGCCTCATGCGTTTCGACGATTGCTGCCAACGATCGAGGAATCTGAACGGTCTTTCCCAGTTGATAGCGCTTGATCGCAATATACAAACTATAATAAAAATCACTCGGAGAAACGCCTGTATTCACCAGCGCTGTGGGAATTTTTGAGAAGGCATCACTGACTAACGCAATCAGTTCTTTGGGGGGCAAGAGCGTATGCGGCGTGACATCTGATTCGTAATAAAAATCTTTAAAAAACTTGCGAATATTGGCTTCTGATCCACTCAAATTGACCGGTTGCAAGATCCACTCCAAATGATACTTTCGTAACGTCGCAGAAGCGGTATTCAAATAGCGACGCATCGTACTTTCTGATACATACAAGCGCTGCGCCCACTCTTCAACCGAACAGAATTCCCCGTGGAAAATGGCTTCCACGATTTGATACATGCCTTCTTCTGCAACAAGCTCCTTTTTTTGAGACAAGTATCTTTTCGGATCAGTTTCCCTAAAATGATAGCCATTGGCTTCAAGAGTAAATTCCGCTGCCTCCTGCAGATAGGTTTTCAATTCCTTGATGTCAGAGCTGATCGTCCTTTGGGTCACATCAAGCTTGTTGGCTAAACTTGCGATGGAACAAGTCCGTTCTCGCTCAAAGGTATTTAACATTTGAAGCCATCGAACGGTCGTTTTGTTTAGCATAAAATTTAACTGCAATTCTCTCATTTTGCCCTCCGTGTTTCTCCTTCACCGACTGGTTTCTTTTCTATAGTACAATATTTGCGTCTATAAAAAAACCTTCCTATTTCCCAAATTTACTTAAGTTGGTGTTAGAATATGTACTTAAGTGAACAAACAAGGTATTCTCTATGTAGACTCTTTTGTGCAACTGGAGGAATTTGTATGACAAATATGGTTTATGGATACGCCCGTGTATCCACAAGACAACAGGATCTCTCTCGTCAATTGGATTTACTTGACCGGTATGAATGCAACAAAATTTATACTGAAAAGATCAGTGGTGTACGCGCAAATCGTCCTGAATTAAATAAACTAAAAAAACGAGTGAAAGAAAACGATAAAATCATTATTGAAAGTTTCTCGCGGCTAGGAAGAAGTACCAAAGACCTGATTGATCTCGTCTACTTTTTTGAAAAGAAAGGCGTAAAAGTCATCAGTATCAAAGAAAATTTTGATACACAAACCCCTCAAGGAAAATTAATGATGACTGTTTTCCAAGCCTTCAGCCAATTCGAACGAGACATCATCGTTGAACGGACCAAAGAAGGCTTAGAATCCGCACGTGCTAGAGGAAATATTGGCGGTCGTCCACGAATCGATCCCGCACTGATCCAACACGCATTGCACCTTTATCAAAAGGAAGGAAAAGCCGTTGTGGATATCTGTGCCCAAACAGGCTTAAAGCGCTCGACTTTTTATCGCTATCTTAGTCTGGAGAAGGATGAGGTCATTTCATAAATACACGTGCTGGCTGAACTTAGTACTTTCGGCTGCTCACTATATAAAAAACAGGACGAACATTGCTGATGTTTGTGATTGCTTAAAGATCGATATTTGTTCTCTTAAAGCAATTCATCCAGCTTGTTCGTCCTGTATGTTTTATTCTTCTGGCTCTTCTGTTGATCCTATTGTTGTTTTCTCTATGATTTCTTACGGTACAAGAACACCAGTCCGCCGATTAAGAATAAGATACCTGTCACACTTAGCAAGACACTGCTTGTTTCTCCTGTGTTCATGTTTCCTGTTGAATCTGCCAGCAAGGGAACCGATGAGTCTATGGATGGTGTTTGCTGCTTTGTTTGCTGTGTATCTGTTGCCTGAGCGATCGGCCATGTGCTTGGAAAGGTTGTCCCTAAAATCAGCATCCCTACTAAAGCGCTCTTACTTATAACTACGCGTTTCTTCATTATCATTTTTTCTCCTTTTTCTTTTCCCCAACGTTATTCACACTTATCTTTGGACCAATCTATCCAAGCGTTTTAGGTCTGCAGCTGGCAAGGTTGTTTTTTCTAAAAAAGCTGTTTTCAATGACTGCTTCACACTCGATGAAACATGCGGCGCACTATTAACATGAAATCCGCCAATTTTCAAGGGATAAGACTTCTTGATTGGCGCAGAGTATTATATAATTTACTTAAAACGAGCGTAATTTCAATGGATAGGTGGTGACTTCAATGTTAGAAAATTTATCTATCAACTTGCATCGGGACAAAGCATTTTCTCGACAAGTAAAAATCTTGCAAGTGCTAAATGCTGCACCGACAGGGTATCATCCACAAGAATTAGCGACCTTACTAGGGCTATCTTTGCCTACAGTTACCAAAGAGCTGAGTATTTTAAGTGACAGTTTGCCAAAAGAACTGGTCAAGATCACACTCTCAGAAACGAACATCGTCTCGATCGCTTATGCGCCGAACGCTTCCATCAATTCTGCCATCCAATACCTGGGGATGGAAACGCTGGAGTTTAAAATCATGACGAGTATTATTGATAATAAAAAATACTCTATTCACCGAGCAACGATTGAATTCGGTTATTCTCGCAGTCATCTTTTACGGACGATCAGCTACATGAACAAGTCGTTGCAAACCTATTCTGTAACGATTGCCACGAATCATCTTGACTTTATTGGTACCGAAGCGGACATCCGATTTTGTCTGTTCGTCTTTTTTTCTGCTTATGGCGATAGCACGATTTTAGATAAAGATAGTCCAGCGGATGCCCGCCTGCTGGTCCAAAAAGCCAAGGAAGCCAACACGAAAGATTTGCATTACAGCCATTACCGACTTGCTCTGTGGCTAAGTATCGCCAAGCGTAGGTGGCGCTATTCTTACTTTTTGACCTTGCCGCCGTCTTTAGAACGCAATCTATTGGAGAAAGAACGCTTCGCTATTTTCTCAGAAATATTAAACGAACATTACTTGAAAAAATACCGAATCATCCACTTGCCGCAACAAGAGCTGCTTTGGATCTTTGTCAATGCGCTCCACTGTCTTTCCTATAGTACGATGGACATCAACGGCGAAAGCGATGCGGATTACATTTTTCACCATACAGAAAGACCAGAAATTATTGCAGAAGCGGCTGCCTTTTTAGAGAAATCTGGCGTCGCTATTCCACCTGCAGCCGCCCAAAAGATCATCGCTTATCTCGTAAATCTTCGCCTGCTGACGATGATTTCTGCCAATTATGAGTTTGCTGATCCGCAGATTAAAGCCTTTGTTGAAACAACATTCAAGACGGATTACCTTGCTTGGAATGAGTGGTTGAAACCCTTCAACGATCAAAGCCGCTTCTTTTCCTTTACTCACTTGGAACATATCGCAGTCACATTGACTTTGTTAAGCGAGTTAGCGCCTAATCCCCAGCTGAAAAAACACCTCAAAGTAGCCTTTGCTTTTCAAGGCGGTGCTGGATTAGATGCTTTCTTAGCCGCATCAACGGAATTATTTAAAAACGACCATACAGAAATCAGTTACTTTTTTGAAGTGGCTCCTGATGAACAAGAATTGATCCATCGGGAAATAGATTTGATCGTCAGCAATTTTGACTTGCATCTGAAAAACAACACCAAATTTCAGCAACTACGCATTTCAAATGTCCCCACCCTTTCGGACTGGACGATCATCCACAAAACGATTGAACAGCTGATTCAGCCAAGAATCACACCGATTCGTTGACCTATGGAAACTGACGGCCTTCTTGAAGGAAGCGCCGCCAGTTTTTCATTGCGCGGTTTGCTATTTTGACCCTTTCCTAAGTATCCATTTTTCTTTTCTCTTAGCGTGTCTATTTTTTTCACATCAGAAAAAAATCAGACCTTTTTTGCAAGATTCCTCTCCTAATAAACGCTTTTCCATTCAAGCGCAGCGGAGAAAGCCCCTGTCTTGTTTTTATGTGCTGTTCGTAATCTCTGAAAAGTTGGCCTGCTTCGTGGATTTTTTAATAAATGAAATTTTAGCGGATATCCTTAGCCCCAACTGTGAGAAGCGTTATTTAAAAAGCAAAGAAACATACGGTCATAACAGACTGCATGTTTTAAATAACTTTTGTATCTAATTTTTTTATTTACTAGAAAAAAAAGAAATTTTCTCCCCGCTCCTTTTTTGTATAATAGGTAAAAAGAGAGGGGAACAAACGTGGATTTTATCAAGGAGCTGCAATCCTTCAAAACAATCGTCGAGGAAGGTACGTTTACTAGAGCTGCCGCCAAACTAAACTATGCCCAGTCGACCGTTACGAACCATATCAAAAAGTTAGAAGACGAATTAGAAGTAGCGTTATTTTTGGAAGGAAAAAGCAATGTATTGACCTTGGAAGGCGAATTGTTGAAACAGGAAGTACCCGAACTGATTGCCCACTGGGAGCGGGTCAAAGAACAGTTGATCAATGCTTCCCATACGGTCGAGTATTCGTTGCGGATGGGCATCCTTCAACCGTATGACATTTTGGTTTTGCCTGCACTGCTTCACGATTTTTCGCAGCACTATCCAAAAATAAACTTCGAGATCATCGTGGGCTCAACACTGGAATTAGCCAATGCACTAAATGAAAACCGAATTGATTTCGCCTTATGCTCACTTCCTCACGAGAAACATTTTACCTACGAGGAATTGTTTCAAGAAGAGCTTTGCTGCATTACCTCACTCTCAAACCCATTAATCATCAATAAGCTAGCCGACCTTGAAGGGAGCCATCTCTATCGTTCCAAGTCTGACTGTCCAGCTCGCACAAAAATTGAAAGCTATCTTGACAATCAGGTTCCTTCGATCCATTGGGAGTCTGTCAGCAATATCAGTACGATTCCTTACTTGATCGAACGAACTGGATACTGCAGTCTGATCCCTCGTTCCATCATTGAGCAAACTCATGCTCGAGTAAAAATCGTCTCGCTTCCTTTGCCTGATCCCCACATGTCGATCGGCTTATTGTCAAAACATCCACTGATGCTTTCTCCCAGCATCACAAAAAATTTTGTCGTCGAGCTAAAAATGCGCTTACTATCTTTGTTATAAAACGGTTTTAATCCGCATTGATTTTTATGCAATGATGCTTTTTACGGAAATATGATGACAGTCATTTTGTAAACCCCGTCACAGCGGGTAACAAAAGAGCTGCACCACGTCTTTACATATTAAAGACGTGGTGCAGCAAGGTTTTTGAATTCGCTTACGGTTATAAAGTTACAAGATAGTATCTTTTTTCTCGATTCGATTTTTTGTTATCATTTTACTTTTTTTATGCAAGCTGATACGATTATTCATGTAAACCGAGGAAAAATTAGAAAACATGTCGTTATTCTTAATATTTCCGATTTTTTCTCCGATTGTAAAAAATAGAAACGTTTTTTCAATATTTACAAAGTATACTCAATTTTGAAGCGACGAGTTCTCAAGAAACTGAGGCTTGTACCCCGCAGGGCAAAGTCTTTGGGTAGTTATTGCTCAAGGAATCTGTTTTTGCAATTGTCAGAAAAAATAGACGATGAGAAAAGGAGGAAAAACCATGTTTATCATTGAAGCGATCTTCAGCTTTTTAAGAGACGCATTAGGTGTGATCCTAGCTATTCTCTTAGGGACGCTTTGCTTGTCGATGGTGGTCAATTTGATCGTTATCGTTGTAAAAAACACCTATTCAAAATTTAAAAAGAATTATTAACGAATCGCTATCTTCTAATAGATAGATTTTTTAGATAGTTTTTTCAACCTCTCAGGTCTCTTTTTTGCCTTTGTAGTATCTTTTTTCAAACTCAATCCAAGACTTGCTGAATTCATGGTTAGAAAAGGCACTTTTCAAACCTGAACGCTGCTTAAAGCGAAAGACCTCTTCGCGGTCCATCCCCAATTCCTTGGCAATTCGTTCATCCGACCACTCGTTAGCCACCAACTGCTGCACGATGTTTCCCATCTTCTCGATGCCATGGGTACCACGTGCTCGATTGTGGCGAATCGTTGAAGCGATGCGATTCTCAAAAGGCTTATCGATCACCGTGACCGGAACACTTGGCAATTCCAAGCGGTCTTTTGCTACGATGTACCGATGAAACCCATCGATCAAAATATACTTGTCTTTCTCCTTATCGTGGTAACAAACCAATGGCTGCGTAAAGCCATCTTCTCGAATCGACAGTTCCAGTAAATCCATTTCTGGAGCAGCCACGGTGTTGGGATTATACGTATTCGCGTGAATCTTGCTGACTGGGATCAGCTTCGCCGCTAACACTGGAAAATCGATATCGCTCATGAGGGACTACACTCCTTTTTAGAAATGAATAATTTTTTGTTTGGCGATAGACCGCAAACCCTTTTGATTCCAAAAGGGCAATTTCACTAGGCTGGTTACTAGAAGCGAGAATCTCTGCTTCTGGGTAGTTGCGGCTGATATCCACCAACATTTTCCGTAAAAGAAACTTTTTAAATTGAGCGGCTGGATCTTTTTCATAAAATTCCCCTAGCTCCACTTTGTTGGCGCCTTTTTCATAATAAGAAAAAGCAGTCACCCGTTTTTCGTCATCAAGAATCACGTACCAGTAGCAGTTCTCATCATTGACTAAGTACGGAAATTGCTGCTGATACACCCGTTCTGCAAAAAAAGCCCCCATCAATTGATAGAATTGGCTTTTCTTATAAGGTGGAAAAAATAAAACCAATCGTTCGTTCACAAAACCCTTCCTCTCTAAGGACGCACTCGTCCATCGTTAGGTGATTTTTTTCGTTAAATACTCGTATTTGGCATTCAATTTTTTTAACTGATACTTGGGTAAATGCTCGATCCCCAAGGCCGCCCCAAAATCGACCGCCAATTCATACAATTCAGACTCATCTTTTTTCGTCAAACTATATTGTCGCGTACTCAAAGAAAAATCATTTTTTTCTAACGCACGAGCGATCCCTTTCCAGTCATGCCAGAGTACTTCGTTTTTCAGCCAGTCCTTACGTTTGGTCACATCGGGTATATCTTCCACTTCGATCCCGTGCTTTTCTCGATAATGATCAATCAAAATCGTGATTTTGCGGTAATAATGATCCTGTAATTTCTTTGAATAAAGTCCAATTGATTCCAGTAAAAAGACCGCATACTCTTGCCAAGTCATATGACTGGGCTTTCTCGTATTGTAATGCGCCAGCAATCCTGTCTGGGCATACAAGCGACCAAAATTGGCTCCTGACACACGATTTACGACGCGTTCCCACGTTTCCGGTTCCACCAAAGCATATTGGTACAAGCCTTTTCGTTGCTGCATACCGTAAGGCTGACAGATCCGCATTTGATGGATCGGAACGCCATGGTCGTACAACTTTTCATAAAAGCCATTGATCGGCCAGTCAAAATGGGCATAGGCTCCCCACACATCTTCGGTCTTCCAATCATAGATGGGGTAAAAATTAACGACCATTGAATCTGCCACTTGCCGTTTGATCCAGCATTGCTTCCGAAAGTTATACTTTGGCGATGTGATCGATCGATACCGATACAGACTTTCCTGGGTTCGTATCCCCACACCACAAGCAACCGGCTCAAACTGATGATAGCTTGCGTACCAATGAGCAAAGTTTCGTAAGAACTTATCAGGGTTCATATTTGCACTCTGATAGATTTCCATCAATGATTCATCCAAATCAGCAAGTGAAATCGCATCTTTGGGCATCGGCTGTACCCACTTCTCACGTTCTTGTTCATCCCACATCAACCATTGTGGCTGAAAGACGCTGGTATTGTTGTCCTCGTAAAAGGGCAAACAGAAGTGGAAGGTTTGATTGATACTTGGTAACGCTTTGATTTTTTCCATGAACGTTCTCGTAGCATCATAATTTGCCTCGATATCTAAAATCAGCAGATCAAAGGTTTTCTTTTTTTTCTGTGCAACTTGGTCAGCCAACTGAATCATGGCCCCGCTATCTTTTCCGCCACTGAAAGAGAAATACACATGGGGAAAGGTATCAAAAATATATTCCAGACGCGTCATCGCCGCTTCTAGCACATTTTCCTTACAATATTTCTTCATAAAAGCTCATGTCCTCATTTTATTTGTCCTTTTTTTGAATAAGTATTACATTCTAGTATAAAGTTTCACTTGGCTTCTTACAAGGACTTAAGGGAGATTTTGCATGCGATACATGCAAAAATCAGCAAGTTTCATTGAGGCGTGTTTCCTTTTTCTCTCTACTTTTCCTAGTGAACAAGAAAAAGGAAAGCGAAATAATAGTAGGTTAATCCCTTTTGAAACAAGTATGGTTGTTTTTCTTCGCTCATTCAGTCAAAAGGATTGGAGAACTTTTTCAATGCGCTTCACTTGTTTTTCATTAAAGTTGGTCAGCCAAGTTTGATCCGTAAACAGGAGCTGGATCTCTTGCTGAATGTCTTTGTACCTACTGGCTTCCTTGATATTTTCAGACATCTTCAAAAAATTACTGATTTTTTCTTCTTTTGGCAGCAGTACATATTCTCGCTTGATTGCTTCGAACTTGTCTTCATGATCGATCATCAGAAGTTGCGTGATCAAATCGTGGGCGATCCACCGATGATAGGAATTTTTGTGGGTATGCAATGCCCAAATCCGTTCCCACTCATCATAAATCAACTCAGGATTTCTAATGGCTACTTCTTTAATGATCAAATAACTATTAAAATACTCATTGATATGATTTTGACCATCAACGACATTCTCCACTAGCTTCTCCCTTACCTTTCGATCATCGATCGCCGTTTGCACAAACGGTTGGGGATCAAACGATGTTGTCTGAAAATGACGCGCGATTTCTTGGTAGTCCATGCTTTCACCTTCTTTAAATGATTGATTTGCAGCAATTACTTTTTTTTATCCATATCTTCATTTTAACAGAATCTTTGTACGAAAAAAGCGCTTTTTTGATTGCTTTTACCCTCCTTAAACGTTGGTCTCCTGTACCATTAGAAAGTGATCGTTCGTTGGCGCGCATTTTTCCCGGCAATATCCAATTTAAAATCGATCAAAAGAAACAGGGAAATCCCTCAATGAAAAGAAGGATTGTAGTCTTTCACCCAATGATCCATTGAGTTCTGACATTCGTTTCTTTGTAGTTTGTGATTTCTTATTCCATCGTATTCTTGACCTTGCGTCTGTAAAAGAGCGCCTGTACTAATAATTTTCTCTATGAAGAATGTGATAAAAATGACATAAAAAAGGAAGTCCCATGACGGGACTTCCTGAGTTTCGTTTCTTCAAACACTATTTCACGCATAGCTGCGAGATGCTGGATCACGCGTCCTTTCTCCGAATACCTCGGTCGGTAGGCATTTTGATCCATTGTTCGGGTGGACGTTTTCTGATTTTTTTTGGTGCAAACATCAGTTGAACCGTTCTTTTGACAAAGTTATTTCGGTATACGTTTTCCATAACTTGCACGCCCTTTTCAATTGAATTAGGAAGTGGTGACGCCGATCGTTCTTCCTACCTTTATTATAAGCGTGAAGACGGGACAAAACAAACAAAATAGCTGGGAATTTTTGGCTTTCTTTCCCTCAACTTTGTAGTCGATCGCTCGCTAAATTGGTACGATCCATTGAATAATATTCAACTAGCCATCGTATATTTATTGAAAAACCAAATGAAAAATTACAGAAAAGGTTGATTTCCACTCGAATAAACAGCCGAAAGGATGAGTTTTTGAATGAAAAATCGTTTCACTTTACTTTTTCTTAAATTTTAATTATTATTCTTTTGAAATAAGATTAATGAAGGAGATAAAAACATGGAAAAATACCAAGTGTTCCCTGGTCAAAACTATCAGGCAAATGTTATTGGCTTTACCGGTTTACAAGAAGTTAGTGTGATTCATGTTTACGAAAATACTGCGACTGTTCTAATCAAAGAAACAGCTGAAACAGGTGTTGCGAAATTATGTAATTTTCTAGTGGGTGCAACACAATTAGTTAGTTGATGCTTTGTAATTAATCAAAACATGATGGAGCAATTTGCCATCCAGCATGTTGTAGGAAATCGCTCCAGAGATACTCGTCTGTGAGATTGCCTTTTTCCTATTCATCAATTACAGTAGTATTTTTATTTATCTACTCAATATCTCTCTACTTTATATATAAATAGTGTTAGAATGAACAAAAGGAAACGTATCAGGCTTCCCCCAAGAGAATCTTCCCCAAGTACTCTTGTCTGATACGTTTCCTATTTTTGTGGCGAAAAAGCCACAGACCAATGGTAGCCCTTTACTCTGTGAAAAGCAAGCATTCAAAATAAATTTTTTCTTTATTTTTTTATTTTATCTCTACAATTCCCCTTTAATAAGCAGGCAAAAACACACCTCTCGACAAAAAGGTGTGTTCTTTTTATAACAATGATTATTCACGGATAATAAGTTCGTAAGGCAGAATGATCTGCTCTTGTTTTCTTTCTTGAAACAAGCGAAAGGCTTCTTTGCCGCACTGATCCAGATGAAACTCAACGGAAGAAAAGTGCAGCATTTGACTGATGAGCAGGTTTTCTTGCCCAATCACGACGGGTGCTGTTCCGTGAGGGTATTGATTTAAGATCATCGCTGCGATCTCGTCCCCATTTGTGATCACCCCATCGATTCCTCGTTCCTTAAAAAATGCAGCTGCGGAAATCCCATCTTGTGCTTTGATACAATCCCAATAAATATCTGCTTCAGAAAAATTAGGAAACAGCTCCTTGGCTTTTGCGATCGTGTTGACTGAATTGCAGCTGAGGCGTTTGCTGCGCCCTAGCGTCAGTCCCAAGCGTTTTACACCTTGTTCTTTCAAATACTTGATACTGGCTGTCACAGAGCCGACCAAGTCGATCGCCACGAAAGGAACGGCAGTACCGGTCGAATTTTCACAAAAAACAATCGGTCCTTTTTCCATGTAGGGATAAAATGTCTCGATATGATTTGCGCGGGTGATGACGATCAAGCCGTCAAATCCCTTTGCAGCGAATTCTTCTAGATATTCTAGCTCCAGCTTCCGATCAAAATTGGTCGGCAGCAACGTCACCTTGTATTTTTGAGCAAAGGCTTCTTCCATGATGCCATTTAAAATTCCATCAAAGAAGGCGTGATTGACAAACGGTACGATGACTCCAATATTATAGGTTTTCCCCGAGCTGAGCTTTTGTGCGATTTTATTCGGTTTGTAATCCAGTTCTTCCATCACCGCCAAAATCGCTGCTCGCTTTTGCTCATCAACATAAGGATGGCCATTGATCACACGAGAGACCGTCGTGATCGAAAAACCAGTAATTTTTGCTATATCGCGAATCGTTGCCATTTCTTTCATTCCTATCTGATTGTTTTGCTCGTGACCTAAGTCTACCATAGAAAATTAGTTGTTCCACTTTCGACAATTTTCTGAAAAGGTCTCTTGATTGATTGTACGGTATGAAACGAGTTTCATAGCAAGCAATTTTTTGAGTGATATCATACCCATTCCATATCATTTAGTAAACACGAAGTTTTTTAATCAAAAATAATACTTAGCCTGATCGTTACACGCAGGCTAAGTATTATTTCTCTGATCCATTAGCTATTTATTAATATGACATACCCAAACGAGCCATACGTGTGACATCGTCTATTTTTCTTTCTATCTCCTCAGGAAAATAAGGATAGAGAATCAAATATTCGAGAAATCCTGGATAAAACGTCAAAGAAAGAAGTTTTTTTGCAAAAGCCATCGCTGCAATTTCACTCAAACTTCCCAATTTTGTCTTGTGTTGATAGGGTCCTATACGCCATAAAGGAAGTTTATAGTTGTTTATGAACAGCGTTTTATCCTGTTCTTGAAAATAATGAAACAATTCATGTGCAATGACAATATTTTTCCACTCAGAATATTTCAGCCAGCTCAGCTCGTTATTCTCAAAAAAAGACTCCTGCTCGTGTATTTTTGAGTTGATAATGATTTTATTAGGCGATTCAAAATAGCCGACAGAGGCAAACATTTTGTCGACAGTCATTTCTGAAAAGGACAATTCTATCCCCAATTTACCAATCATCTCTGCTAAAGATAATGAGGGATTCTGTTCCAGCATCCTTTGTGCCGCTAATTTTCCGCAATCACTCGCTTTATGAATCAAACACCTATACTCCTCAGAAGGGATTTTTGAAAAAAAGCGATCCTCTTTTAGCTGTACAAACTGGATTGTTTCTTCAGGCAATGCCAAAAAGTCATCTATTTTTTTATAAATCATAGGTTGTTTCGGGCAGCTGCTACGATCACTTCTTCTCTGCCGCCATGTTGCATAAGTTCTGTATCCATCACCATGTGCAGCTGGGATAACTCCAGCATTCCAGTATAATCAACGACTTTTGCACCGATACAAAGATAAATGTCTGGTGCCAGCTTTATATCGCTCTTGTAGACTGCCAAATCTTCCCAAAACTTATCTACTACGTTTCTGATGCCGCCTACCGAGGTTTTAATTGCCTCCCCGTCACCTCTTTGAACTTTGATGAATCCTTTTTTATCGATGATTCTGATCTCTTGCTGACCCTTTTTCATCGTTCCAAAACAGAAAAAGAAGTCATTTTCTTCGATTAAATAGACATTCCCCTCTTCTGTCTGCATTGATTTTGCCACTAATTGTTTGGCTTCTTCAAGATCGACTTTTGCTGAAAGATCGGTCGTTTTTACTTCTGTCGATCCTGTAGCGATCGCTCTGACCTTATTCGTCTGAGCATCAATTTCCATCTGCACTTCAATCGTTTCTGGTGATGCCCCAGATTTAGTTGCAGAGCTGATTGCTTCATTTCTGATATCCTCTAAATCTTGTGGACTTGGATTAGGAATAACCCGCTCAACGACGTCACGAACCATCGCTAGCGCTACTCCAATCGAGGAAATCACTTCTGCATGCTTAGCAATATCGTAACCTAGCCCCATTTTCTTTGCAGTGTATGGAAGTAACGATGTCGCACCACCGCCGCCACCAACTAACGAAATTTGATTCCGCTCAACTTTATGTTTATCAGCTAAGAAATTAATTACTTTAATGACCACATCTGAGGCACGATCCATAATTTGAGTTGCTGCTTCTTTGACTGATACACCTAAATCATCAGCAAGAGCTTTGACTGCTTTATAGCTGGCTTCATAGTTTCCGTATGAATAGTCGCCCGGTTTCACTAATTTTAATGCGTTTGCTGCGCAAGTTACTGTAATTGCAAAACGTTTCCCATCTTTTCCTTCAATGGCAATGTAGTCTGATGGATCATTATCTAACGGTTGGATTCGAACGACTTTTGGTTCTATGATCTCTTCTGGGTTTGTAAAAGCAGCATAAGGTAATTTTGCAATATGGGCGGATCTCGGTCCAACAGCAACAACTTCATTTGTTCCTGCTCTGACCATGCTGCCTCCGGCAACGCCGGAAACATGAACATCTAAGGAACTGATCAAGGTTTTATGCCCTCCTACGACAGAATAATCAATCATAGGACGCCCATTTTTAATTACACCGATATCGGTACTCGTTCCTCCAACTTCAAAAAAAATCGCATTCGAAGCCTTTAGATACATCAATGCTCCGACGGTAGAAGCTGCAGGCCCAGAAAGCATGGTAAGAACAGGTCTTTTACGCATTTCATTAATATCCATGACACCACCATCACCACGCATGATCATTAACGGTACTTTTATGCCGGCTTGTCGAACACTATCTTCTGTACTGTCAGCAGTTTCGAACATTTTCGGCAATATTGAAGCGTTGATCACTGCTGTTCGGGTACGTCTCGATAATCCGTACATTTTACTAATATCGCTTGCTTGAGAGACTTCAACATTCATCTCTTTTCCGATTTCTGCTACAGTTTCTTCTTCCGTTTTATCATCAACACCAAATGCTTTTGAGGCAACGATCACTTCTGCCCCTTGACTAAGCAATTCTTCCACCGTTTTTTTCGCCATTTGTTTATCAAACTTCTTCAGGGGAATATACTTATTAAATGTCTGAATTTTTCTTTTGCCTGTTTCATCCAGTACGATATCATCGATAACAGCTTGCTTCTTTGCAAGAAAACTGCTTCCTAGTCCAATAACACCCGTAATTGCTACATCTCCTTCTAATAACGCATTTGTTGCTTGTGTGGTACTATGCGCAATAAACATTACTTCTTCTGGAGAGATCTCATTTTCTGATAGACATTTTTCAAACGCTTGGACAACTCCTGCCGATACGCCAAGCTTTTCATCATGTGTCGTCTTAACAGACCCAATCCCCACTATTTCAAAAGTATCATTGTCTATTGCAACTGCTTTTGTGTGCGTACCGCCAACATCAATTCCGACTCTTATCGCTCGTTTCATGACTGTTTCTCCTCCTTATCGTCCAAACATCAAGTAACAAATAACTACATTGATCGCACCAGCCGCCCAGCCCCAAGCAACACCTGTCCGCATGAACTCTTTTGCCCCAACTTTGGTATAATTCAATGCCCAAAGATTCCAAGACTGTGTTGGACATGTCGAGAGATTCATTGCAATTGTCGGTATATAAATCAATGGAAAAAGCAAACTTACTGGAAATATCCCCATCCCTTGAAGAATGCCGACTGTTGCACTGCCAGCACCAAAAATGGTCAAAGGTCCGCGAAATAGACCGAAAGGAATCATGACAGCAAATGCGATACATAGTACCAGTGTACTTGTAGGTACAAAATCACCAATTACCGCTTGGAAAAAAGGAGCTGCAATTTCAGAAGCTCGGTTGAACATCGGTAAAATGAACAGGAAACCCAACAGTGACGCAACATCAACGACTCCATCATAAAAAGTCCGTGTGATCAAGCGTGTGCCTTCTTTGTAATTTGGTAATTTTCCACAAACAGCTAGCGCATAAAGAGAAGCAACAATAAATGCTGGAATCGGCTGCCAACCAAAGAAAATCGCTAGAACTACAGGAATGACAGGTGTGATCAATGCATAGACAGGCACTTCTTTTTCTTTAGGAACTGCACTCACTACTGCAGCTAAATTATAGGTCTTTCTTTTTCTCAAGCCGAAGAACAGCATAAAGATCACAATCAACGTTTGAACACCAGCCGCTGTAAATCCGAAACGCAAATAATTCCAGTCATACAAATACTCTGTAAAAATCCCTTGCATCTGTTTAAACAGCACGATATTTACATACATGCCGCTTCCAACACTCATGAGATAGGCGGTCACAGCAAGCGGCTTCGGTACCCCTAGTGACATCAATATCGGCAAAACAATGATTCCGATCGCGACAACTGCACCAGCTCCAAATGTGGAAGTGAAGATCAATGTCGTCACAACACATAGCAATACGGTTGTAAATAATGGATTTTCTCCACTCAATTCAACCGTCTTTTTGATCAAGCTTGAAGCAATTTCCGTTTCAATCAAAATCCTACCAAACCAGCTTCCGAAAATAACTATGACAGCCGTAGCACCCCAACTTTCCGGTCCTCCTTGAAACACATCCAACATGGCGGATTCCCAAGTCAACTGTCCGCCTACGATACTGAAAAAGACCCATATGATCGCCATAACGAAGAAGCCGATCATGAGATTTCCTCCCTTTGCAGCAAAGCGTATCAATAAGAAGTAACTAATCAACAATATAATGCCAATAATAAAATCCATTCTTTCTCTCCTTACCCATTTTTATTTGTTATATCTATTTTTTTGAAGCTTTGTAGACAAATTTCATAAAAAATGACTTGCTGAACGCTGTGTTCTATTCCATATTCGAGTGCTGCTCATTTACTTGGTCATTGCTGACCGATTTTTTTTGACTAAGTTCCAAACACACATAATCAAGGGTGATATGGAGTGTTTGATCAAACAGACTGCTTAAGAGTTGTATCGAATGAATTCCGCTTCCTGTTTTAGTAGCACCTGGAATGATCACTGGATGATCTGCCAAATGGGCAAGTTTAGAAGTATCCGAACTTGTTAGTCCAATGATTTTAACTCCATTTGCTTTGGCCTTTTTCGTCAATGATATGATCATACTGGTAGTTCCTGAACCAGAAATCGCCACTAATGTATCTCCAGAATTTACTGAGGGAGTAGTTGATTCTCCTATGACATATACGGGGAAACCTAGATGCATCAACCGCATTGCAAAACCTTTTCCCTGTAATCCACTTCGCCCTTCTCCTAGAACAAATATCCGCTTTGCCTGCTGTAATGCGTCCATCATCTGATTTATCTGTTGGAAATCGAGACGGGTCATGACTTCTTTGATTTCTCGCAAGATCAAATCCATCTGCTTCATCGAATCACCTCCAAGTATTTTTTTATTTCATTTTCAATAGTTTCTTTTTTTAAAATTGAACTTCCAACAATGACAATTTCGATCTCACTTAACACTAATGTTTTTACTTTTTCAAGATCCAGTCCGCCAGCGACTGCGATCCGTTTCACGTGAGGAAACGCTTCTTTAAAATGTTGCGTTTCTTCCACAAGGGAGGTCGCTTTATCACTGTCTTTAGAAACATGGATAGCATAAATTGCTTCATCATAGTGGGAGATTTGCTTGATTTTGTTTTTATCACAGCCCAAAAGATCAATCATTACTTCTTTGTTGTATTCCTTAGCGATTTTGCAGCAAATATCAATCGTTTCAGGGTCAGCTGCTCCCATAACAGTTAATATATCTGCACCAGCCTCATAATAGTTGCGAAATTCATATTCTCCTTCATCCATCGTCTTGATATCTGCGAGAATTTTACTGCTTTTCGCCAATGCTCTTGTTTTTCGCAGACAGTCTAGTCCAAAGTCTTTTGTCAAAGATGTACCAATCTCGATGATATCTACCCCATCGATTCGCCCAACGAATTGTTTTGCTTGCTCAAGACTAACTCTATCAATAGCAACTTGTAATTTCATTGATTCCCTCCTTTTCTTTATGCTGTTCAATAAAGTCCTCTAAGTGCTTTTTGTTAGGCAAATTCTCATTGTCACTGATATGACTTACTTGGATCGCTCCTATTGCGTTAGCTCTTTCCAGCATTTCTTCTATCGAAAGTTTCTCCATCAATCCAGTGACAATCCCCACGGCAAAACCATCTCCAGCACCAACTGTATCGATAACCTTTTCCACATGGAATCCTGCTTTTTCAATAACTTGAGACTTTTTGGCGCACAACGATTTGCTGTAAGCCCCCTTTTCTCCTGTCTTAATAATTACTGTATTGATTCCCATATCCAAATAATAATCAGCGATGTCCTCTTTTGTTATTTTCCCACTCAGAATAGCGCCTTCCTCTATCCCTGGTAAAAAATAATCAGCATATCTAGCAATTTCATTGATTCGCTGAATCATCAGTTTCTGGCTTTTCCATAGAGCTGGCCTAAGATTTGGGTCAAAAACGATCACAGTTTCTTGTTCCTTTGCCTTCGCTATCAATTGCTTTACTAAATGAAAAGTAGTATCGTTTAAAGCCATTAATATACCAGTAACATGAAAAATATCAGCTTCGCTAAAATCAATATCTTTCAATTTTTCTTGATCCATATGATATGCTGCCGATCCTCTACGGAAATATACGACTTCAGGATCATTCTTTGCGCCTTTATTCTTTAGCTGAAAACCAGTAGGGTGTTCTGGATCAAAGCAAACAAGCTCAGTGTCGATTTTTTCTTTTTTCAAAAAATCATGAATGTATTCCCCAAAAGGATCTTCTCCTAAATGAGTGATGTATTGGACTTCATGACCGAGGCGAGCCGTTCCTACGGCTACATTCACTTCAGCGCCAGCAATAAAGAGGTCATACCCTGTAACATCTTTTAACTTTCCTGGAGTCTGGGCAACAAACATGGCCATAGGTTCACCTATCGTTATTACTTTTCCCAACACACTTTCCCTCCTTTACTTGAATCACTTCTTTTTCTAACTCTTCAAAATTCATTGGATACTCCAAGACGATCGGCCATTCTTTAGCAAGATATTCTTTCCAAGGAATACAGCCTTGTTCTAACAAAACAACTTGACCCTCGAAATTTAAATTTTTCAAATGCAACGCTCGAATCTCGCTTTTGGTTTGTCGAAAACTTTCCTCAGGATCTTCCCCTACCTCTAGCCAGTTTCCTAAGTCGAATGTATATCCGATTGGTAAATGATGCTCTTTGAGGAGAGAAATCGCTTTTAAAACATGTTTCAATAAGCCGTTCTTCTGAGTCTGATCATTTTCAATCGTTACCTCGATCGGATATTTCATTAAATAATGATCAAGTTCAGCCTTTGCTTTTTTCGAAATTCCTTCTACTTCACCAATATTGCATTTTATTGATTCCGCGCCTAACCTTTTGGCTTCTTCCAGCCATTGTCCAAACGAGACATTCAGTCCCGTAGGGGTAAATAATGGTTCAGGAACTGAATAACGGACTTGCCAATTTTTACGTTTACCGGTTTCCAAAATAAGCGAAATTTCTTCTTCTTTTTCTTTTTGATCAAATGGAAAGTATTCCCTGCGAACTTCCACCCCCTGAATCGGCAGATCTAATAGTGCTGCTTCTTTTATAAAATCTTTTTGTGAACTACATTCTGTGCCAGTCATAATGATCGTATTGATATAGATGTTCTTCAATAAATACTCCTCGCAATCTTTTTTATAGTGATTCTCTTAGATGAATTGCAGCAGCTACTTCAATTCGTTCCGCAGGCTGAGGAGCGGTCATTTCTTCAAGCAATATCGTAACCGCACGCTGTCCAATTCTATGGGGGTCTTGGTGAATTGTTGTAATGCCTGGTGTGATCAATTCTGCCCAGAACCAGTCGTCATATCCGCACACTCCGCACTCTTTTGGAAATACAAGTCCCATATGATGCAACGCAACAACAATCTCATAGAGTGCATTTCCGTTGGATGCAAAAAATGCCGTTTTTTTCTCTAAAGGATTTCTTTTTACATAATCAATAATTGCACTGCCTTCTCCTTTTGAGAATAACTGAACGACTTCAACTGAGATATTTTTTGCTAAGGCAGCAATTTTTATTCCCTCATAGCGCTCTACACGAGGGCTAATATTTCCTATAGGCTCTGTGACTAATATGATTTTTTCATATCCTTTTTCTATGATCTCTTGCGTTAATTTCTTCGTGACTGTAAAGTTATCTGATTGAACTACTGTCCAATCAGAGCGGCCGATGGAGCGGTCCACCAGTACTGTTGGGATATCCGCATCAATGATTTTTTTAAACGCTTCCAATTCTGTTGAGACCGGTTGAAGCAAAATCCCGTCGACATTTTGATCAATCAATTTTTGAAGTGCTTTTTGCTCCTCTTCCTCATTGTTGTTCGTGTTCATAATGATCATCTGATATCCTGTGTCGCTTAATGCATCTTGGGCTGCCTTGATCAAATAAGCAGAGTATAAATTTTCTATATCAGCGACTAGTAAACCGATCAACGAACTTTTCCGCAGCTTTAAACCTTGCGCTTGTTTGCTCGGACGATAATCCAGTTCTTGAATGATTTGATTGATTTTTTCTTTTGTTTTCAAGGACATATTGCCATATTTACCATTCAGATAACGGGAGATCGTAGTCTTTGATACTCCTGCACGTTCTGCAACTTCTTGAATCGTTACTGCTTTTTTCATATGAATCACCTCAAGTTTGGTTAACCGATACACATATTGTAATCGCTTTCTAAACGAAAAGCAACGTTTTTTATCAAATTACACAATTATAAGGCTGAAATTAGTATTAATGTGACGAATTAAAAAAGTCAACCAGAAGATCTACCCGATGACACCGATAATTCTCCCAAAAATTGATTGACTGTTTTAAACAACCACTTTTAAAAAGTTGGTTCTGTTTTCTAAGGATGATGACTGATTTATCATTTTTCGCATTAATATGGTAAAAAGCCTGAAATGAGTGGTATCCATCATTTCAGGCTTGTTCTATTAGTTTTGCACTTTCTGCAGCGCTCGTTTCTTCGTATACCTTCGCATCAGCAGCTCGATGCCCTTATCCGCAAAGCGTTGCATGTAGGCGGAAAAATTCAACAAGGCAATCAAGAGAATGAGGTTGAGATAGCTGGTATTGCCTAGGTTAAAGAGGTCGCGACCGACGATCAAAGCGGCAAAGTACAAGATCTGGGTGCTGAAAAAAATCATCGTTCGATAGCTGTTGATCGCTGGATAGACTTTTTTCTGGATCAAGCGATAGTTCCAAGCAGTAAAAATAATGCTCATGATCGATAGAGCTTTACTGCTGCTGTTGAACCAATAACCAAAGTTGATGATCAGCAAAGTTCCTACCGTAATCGTCAAGGCTGTTGGAAAAGCATTTTTGAAAATCGTCGTCATAAAGTCCCCTTTGATCCGATTGAAGTCTGGTTCAAAGTTTAAAAAGAAGGTCGGAATGCCGACAAAGCAAGCATTGATGATCGTTAATTGGATCGGCTCAAAAGGATAGGTCGTTCCTGATAACAACGTCCCCATGGTGATCATGATGGAGAATAAGACTTGCACTAGCACCAATGAACCTGAGCGGGTAATGTTATTGATCACTCGGCGGCCTTCGTCCATGACCGATGGCAAAGCATCAAATTGATTTTCCAAAAGAACCAAATTTGATACTTGACGCGCAGCATCAACACCAGAAGCCATTGCGATGGAGCAGTCGGCTTCTTTTAGCGCCAAAACATCGTTGACGCCATCGCCAGTCATCGCGACGGTATGCCCTTGTTCTTTCAAGTAGAGCACCATTTCTTTCTTTTGTTGCGGCGTCACTCGACCAAAAATCTGATAGTTGCTGACAGCTTCTTTTAATTCGGTCGCAGTTAATTTTGACACATCGATAAAATCAGCTGCTCCTGGTAGATTGACTTTTTTCGCGATTTGACTGACTGTCACTGGATCATCGCCAGAGATGATCTTGCATTGGATTGCCTGTGAACGAAAATACTCCAAGGTCTCTTTGGCATCTTCACGGATCGTGTCTGACAGTAAATAAAAGCCCAGCGGTTCAATATCCGTCGGCAGTCCTGCCTCCTCATAGCCTTGCGTACTGTGAGCCAAAACGATCACTCGGTAGCCTTCTTCTGCCAGCTGCCTTTCCTGTTTTAAGACAGATTCATGGTTGGTTCCCAGTAAAATCGACGCAGCTCCGATGAAATAAGTGCCTTGTCCTTCAAACGTGACGCAACTGAATTTGCGATCTGATGAAAAGGGGACGACTTGCTGCATCTGGTACGTCGTTTTTTCTGGGAAAAAGGTTCGCAGCGCCATTGCCGTTGGGTTCTGATCGGGCAGCTGCGCCATTAAGTTACCAGTGATTTCTGCCAACGGTGTTTCTGAATGAAAGGAAATCGTCTTTTCCACTGTCATCTTGCCTTCGGTGATCGTGCCCGTTTTATCTAAGCAAAGAACATCGACCCGTGCCAAGGCATCAATGCAGTTCAATTCCTGCACCATCACTTTTTTGCGCGCCAGATAGACGGCACTGATGGTCAATGTGACACTCGTCAATAAAAACAAACCTTCGGGGAACATTCCCACAGCTGCCGCCACCGTCCGTAAGATGGCGGTGTTGAAAGTTGCATGAGAGAAATAGAACTGTTTAACGAACAAGAGGGTACATAATGGGACCAAAATCAGGCTGATCCAACGAATGATTTTGTTTAAACTGCCTTGGATCAAGTATTTTTGTCGTTTGATGGTTTTGGCTTCTTTGTTGATTTTTGCGATATAGTTATCAGCGCCTACGTGGATCACTTGGCATAACGCTTCGCCAGCAGTGATAAAACTGCCAGAAAACAACTCGTCTGCTGGCTGCTTGTAGATCGTATCCATTTCACCAGTCAGCAAGGATTCATTGACTTCTAAAGATCCTTGAATGACTTTGGCATCCGTCGGCACTTGATCCCCGCTTTTCAGTCGTAACACATCATCCATTACGAGTTTGTGTATCGGCAAGTTCTCCAGCTTGCCATCCCGATAAACATCGGCTTTGGCAACTTTTAGCAGTGCCAGCTTATCCAGCGTTCGTTTGGAACGAACTTCTTGAAAGAGATTGATGATCACATTGCTGAAGACAACAAAGACGAACAAACCGTTTTGATAAGAACCCGTCAAACAGACGAGAAAGAATAGGACACAGTTGATCAAATTGAAAAAGGTAAAGATATTGGTAAAAAGGATTTTCGGGTACGTATTCGTCGTATCCTTTTTTGTCTTATTGACTTGACCGCGTTGCACCCGCGCCTTGACTTCTCCTGACGTCAAGCCAATGGTTTGGTTGTTTTCGATGATCCTCACCCTTTCTATTCTTAGTCATTTACTTTTATTTTGCTGAATATTCAGCAAACTTGCATCGGACTTGGGAATGGTTTTGTGTTTTTTCTATAAAACCAATTGGCGGCGATTGCGTAAGATACGCCATCGACTCCCCACTTTTTTTCTGTAAAAAAACAAGTACTGTTTAAAATATAGCATACCCTTTTACGAATTGGCGTTTCATTTTTGTCACCTTCGCGTCACTTTAGGAATTAAAATAACAGTTTATTCCTTAACCTAAACCGACTAGACAATAAGCTAGCATAGGCTTTCCAGGTGGTTTCTTGCGATGACACAAAACAAAAAAAACAGCTGATCTTCACAGATCAACTGTTTAACAATTCTTTAAGTTAGCTGTTCCCTCAGTTGCTAAAAAACGCTCAACCAGCTTGCTTCTTTTATTGATCAATGCAGTGCTTCCTTTTTCCATTTTCGGATTTTCGTTCGGAAATTGGTAAAGGGTGCTACTGTATTGATATGGATCCATTTATAGACTGGCCACTGTGCTTTGGTGGTTGCCCAATCCCGCTGCCCTGCTTCAAACAATTCCTGATCGGATAAGCCTTCGATCCACTGGCAAAGGGCCGTCACTTTTTGGTCTAAGAGCTCTTGCTGCTGTGCTAAGGTCAAACTGCCGTATGTCTGATAAAAAGATTGATACAATCCGCCAAGGTTGTTCCATTTGTACCCTTCAGCAGGTGTGTGAACGCTCATCCCTTGCTGTTCCTGTGCTTCCCATGACAATAACAAACTGACCCAGCCGATTTGGTAAGACAAGTTTTCTGAAGGGGTCTTGTCGACACTTGCTATCCGTTGATTTCGCAGGGCTTCAGGAATTTCATCAAATTCTTGGCGAAATTTTTGGTAACGTTCTGTGATCTCTTGGATAAGTGCTGCTTTGCTTTCATATTGTCTCATTGTTTGTCCTCCTATTCATGAAAATGGCTGCTCTTTGTCGCTTTCAGCAATGGCGATAAAAATCGTTACTTCGCCGTCTGGCGCATACTGTTCAAAATCAAAGGAATACCTGCGCTGCAGCTGCTGGTTTTCTTCCTCAGACCAGATTTGACGCCAAGTAGTCAAAATGCCCTGCGCATCGCGTCGATCGATCGGATACTTTTTCCAAGTATATTTTTCTGTATCAAAGTCTGCTTGCTCCGTTTCTTCGAAACAAAGCGAAACGGCATAGTCTCCTTGATAGTTTGACTCATACTCGTGGTAAACGCAAGCGATGACCATTCCTTTTTCTGCGGCTTTCTTGACCGCCTCGCTGTTTTTCTCCCATAAGCCAGTGATTTTTGCTTGAATCGCTGGATCAGTAAAATTATTGGTTCTTTCCGTTGCCATTATCGAAAATTTCATTGGAGTTCCTCCTTCTTTGTCTTTATGATACGATAGAAACCTAGACACCTTGTGTCAGTGTTTTATCATCTTTTTATAAAAGGAGTAAACCAAGTGAGCACGACACGCCTATTCGGCCTTATCTACCACCTGTTGAATCATGAAAAAGCAACCACTTCTGAATTGGCCAAACAATTTGAAGTCTCGACTCGCACCATCACCAGAGATATCAATACCCTAAGCAGTATTGGCGTGCCCATCTATACCGAAACGGGTCGAAATGGCGGCGTTTATCTGTTAAGCAGTTTTGTGTTGGATAAAGTGTTATTATCAGAGGAAGAACGGAAAAACCTGCTTTTGGCGTTGAAAGGGATTCGCCAGCTGACGCCACAGACCAGTGGGCAATCGCTGGCAAAACTGCAATCCTTGTTTAAGCAGCCCGATGCTGATTGGCTAGAAGTGGATTTTTCCACTTGGCATCGGCGAGAAAACGGCAACGACACGTTTGATTTATTAAAAAAGAGTATTTTAACAAACCACGTGATCACCTTTGACTATATCAGTAAACAGGGACTGCAAAAACGCATCTGCCAGCCTTATAAACTGCTTTTTCGCTCGCAAGCTTGGTATCTGCAAGCCTTCGACCAGCAAAAGAATGCCTTTCGGACATTTAAAATCAGCCGCATGAGTCAGGTCCACGTCACTGAACAGCATTTTTTTCCGGTCACTGCGCCTGATTCTGCCATTGAATTGACTGTTGACACCTATCCTGCTCGTCTATTCTTTCAAGCCGACGTTCTTTATCGGGTATATGATGAGTTCGATCATCAGGATATTACTTTGACGGAGGAAGGCACTGCTGTGGTTACCGTTGATTTACCCGAGGAAAGCTGGGTGGTGCCCTATTTGTTATCCTTTGGGAAAAGCCTACGCATTTTAAGTCCCCCTCGATTAAAGAATCGTTACCAAGAAGAAGTTGCTGCGATTTATGCCAACTTGTCTGAGAACGAGGGTGCGAACTGATTTTTTAAGAAAAGGATCCCTAGTTGAAAGGAGTGTTTGATTTGAAAGAAGTGATCGTAGACTATGGCGGGGTTTCGCTAGCCCGCCTTTGCCAGCAGTTGGAAGAACAGCAGATTCACTTAAACGCGTATGCCAACCAGCTCTTGCGCCATCCCCACCTCTCCCTCAGTGCCGATAAACAGTGTGCTACTTGTGTGATTGTTTACCTTAAAGAACTGGGACTCACACAAGGTGGGGCTTTGACGGAGATTTTTGCAGCTGCATTTTCTTATGAATTGACCGATTGTACCTTGGAAATGGCCTTGCACTTTCGCCTCGGCTATCGTCAACTGGCAAATAGTACCGGACTGAAATCCCAAGGAAAAGCGCCAGCTGCTGCAATCACGATCGCTTCTATGCCTTTGGAGAAAACCGACGATTTCCCCAAAGGATTCTACATTCGCCGCATCGATGGGGTTGACTGGTTGCGAGGCTATACTTGCGATGGACTCTACCAGTTTGCACCGGATGACCTGTTTTTGTTTAAACGACGAGACCCGCTGCCAGAGCGCCTCAACTGAAGGGGAAACAAACCGTTTCATATCAAATGTCCTTGTTTCTCATTGCCTACAATCATTCTGTAGGTTAAGAAGAGCCGAAAAGGACAAAAGGAGAAATAGATGAACTTAATCCCAATGAAAGACAGCGACTATGCTGCCTACTTAACCAATGCAGTTTTCGAATACGCCAATGACAAAGTCCAAGCAGGCACATGGGCCAAAGACGAGGCCCTCGCCCTAGCCAAAGAAAGCTTTGCTTCTTTACTTCCTCAAGGGACTGCCACCGAAAACAATCACTTGTTTTCTTTATTTGCAGCTGATTTTAGTGAACCGATCGGGGTGATTTGGGTCAACACAGCTGCCCAGAAAGCCTTCATCTATGACTTTATCATCGAGGAAGACCAGCGAGGAAAAGGCTATGGCACCAAAGTGTTACAGGCTTTAGAAAAGTGGGCGATCCAGCAAGGCATCATTGAAATCGGCTTGCACGTTTTTGCCCATAATCAGTCTGCGTATCAGCTATACAAAAAAATGGGCTATTTGGAAACAGATATTACGATGGTTCGACGTTTCGCTGAGTAGTACGAAAAGAGCCACATCATTCGTACCTAGGAATCAATCGACCAGACCTGCGCCAAACAAAAAGAAACGACAGAAAATCGTCGTTTCTTTTTGCTTCTATTTACATAAAAACCACTCTTTCAATGAGTGCATGGTTTTTTCAGTAGTATCGCCATTGTTGAACCTTCTTCGCTATAAGGACTGCCTTTGACATCGCCAAATACCTCACAGATATCAAAGCCTGCAGCCTGAACTTCCCTCAGCAATGCATCTTTTGTAAAATAGGTCGTCCATAAATAATAATTGGTGAGCTCAGTTTCTGCTAAAATCATTGTTTGCTCCAACAAGACGTGATCAGGATATTTCCATCGTTGATTCAGCACAAGATGGGGCTCCCCCCGCCAAAACCCTTCTGATTCGTGACTTTCCCAGGTCTGCTCTTCATTAAGCGTTAAAAACTGGGCAATCGTAAATACATCGAACAAAAATTTGCCACCCGGTTTTAGATGCGCCAGCACATTTTTTAGCAGCAGTTTTCGTTCCTCTGGATTTAAGGCACCATAATCGCAATAAATCAAGGTAATAAAGTCAAACTGCTGAGGCAATGCCATCTCCAAATAATTATCAAATAGATAGGTAATGTTTAATTGCTGCTTACTCGCAGAATCTCTCGCATAGGCGATGGACCTTCTGGAGTAATCAACGCCTGTCACTTGATAGCCTAGCGCTGCAAATTTTTCCGCATAGATCCCTGGTCCGCAGCCGATATCAAGAAGTTGCGTCTGTTTTTCTGGTGGAACAATGCGACTGATCCAGCGAACGGATTCGTCGATAAAGTCAGCCTTTCTACTCGCTCCCTCAAAATCAGGATCCAAATGAGCCTTTAACATTTGCTTGGAAATATACGCATCATCCCAAAACGCCCCTGCCATTTTTTTATAGAGCGGTGGCCGCTCGATTGCCTTTCTCAGTTCTTGGTACATTTTAATTTCCCCTTTCAAAATAATTGAAAAACAAAAAAGACCGCAGATTTTACTCTGCGGTCAATCTTCAAGCGATGAAGATCAAAAAGCGAAGAGTAAAATAAAATCAATGATAGGCACTTCAAATAAAACTGCAAGCAGTCAATTTTTTGCCTATGAAATTGATTTTATTTACTCTTTTCCAGTCCTACCCCTGTTAACGAAGGAATAACAGCAGATAGGCCGGAGTCATCACCTTTTTCTCTTGTTTTTCTGCTTTTACTTTAGAAGGCGCCAGTCGATTTGTCAATGGGAATTGACTGTAGACACTCGATTAAACGATGGTCTTGCCGAAATTCACACCTTACGGGGGAGAAATTTTGCAAAAACGCTGAATGTTTACTTCCCTTCACCTGCTGATTTTTTCAACAGGAAGCTGGATCTCAGTCAGCCATTCCTCTTCACTTTCTTTATTCCAAATGCCATCAATATAGCTTTCACGAAAAGGCCCTGTGATTCGATAGCCGTTATTTTCAGCAAACTGGATCACCGCAGCATAGGCTTTCGGAAACTCAGTGTAGGCTCCTTTATGGACCGTGCAAACTGCCTCTGGTACTTCTTCTATCTGCTTGAAGGTCAAATTTCCTTGATTATCTTTCATTTCTGTGACCGCTTCGCAAACTTCCACATCAATGTTTTCTTCTTTGTACTCGTTGTCATGATAGATAGTAAAACAATATTCGGGCAATGCGCAGACGCAACCAGCTGTTTCCATCTGCAGCCCCATTTCTGGGATCATAGAAAACAACCGATCGAAGTTTGGCACGACCATTCTCATTGAAGCGACGATAACTGCTGGCAAACGTTTCACGATCATTTGGTAATTGGCTTCTTCCTGTTGCAAATACCCTTCGATCTGCGTGAGCATCGCCATCCGTTCCGTGATCTCTCTCATCAGTTGCTGTCTCTTGCGATGCAGAATTCGCCTTTCGCTTTCTCCTGCTTGCACTTGTTTGATTTCATCGATGTTATACCCCATTCTGCGTAAAGCTAATAGCCGATGCAATGGTGCCAACTGACTAGAGATATAATAGCGATACCCATTATCTGGATCGATAAAATGGGGCTTAAGCAGCCCCACCTCATCATAATAACGCAGTGTTTTTATCGTCACTTGATTCATTTTAGAAAACATGCCGATTCGATACAGCTTATCTGGTGTTTTTTCACATTCTTGTGTCATAACTCTTTCCTCCGTTTCCTGTTATTCCCAACGGAAAAGCTTAACTGCCAAACCAAATCCTATGATCGTCACCACTGTCAATAGAAAAAGAATGAATCGAGGGTCACCGATTGGTTGATCGAGACTCACACTCTTTAACAATTTAACGCCTTGTGTCAATGGCAGAACATTAGCGACTTTTTGCACACCTTCTGGAAAGAGCTCAAAGGGAATCACTGCCCCAGAAAGAAACAACATGGGAAAATAAACCACTGTGCATACGAGATTGGCAATCTTGATATTTTTACACAAACTAGCAATCAATAGTCCTAGGCTATACATGGCAATCATAACGAAAAAATAGCTAGCTATCAATACTATCCAGTTGCCTTTCATTTGATAGTCGAGAAATACCACCGACACGAATGCGACACCTATCGCTGAGAGTAGTGCAGTCGCTGCAGCTACTACCACTTGAGCCGCAATCAGATGAACTGGAGAAGCTGGGGTAACAAAAAAGTGTTTCAAAATCTTTTTGTCTCGATAATCACAGATAGTTAACGGAATCCCCATAAAGGCTGTTGCGCAAATCCCCACCACCAGCAACGAAGCAAAACTGCCCTCTTGAAATGTATATGAAGTAGCACCAATCACTTTCTCTCCACCGATCATATTCGTCAAAAACAGGACGACCAGCGGCATGCCAATGCCAAAGACGATCCCATCAATTCCTCGCAACGCTAACTTTCCTTCAATTTTTGCTAGTTTCATTACTTTGCTCATTCTATCTCCTCCCCTACAAACCAAAGATATGCCTCTTCAAGTTTTTGCTGAGCGCTTATTTTTAACAGCTCCTTCGTGCTGCCTTCAACTACCTTGCGCCCATGAGCGATGATGCATAGCCGATCACAAAGAATCTCCGCCTCCTCCATATAGTGGGTCGTCAATAGAATCGTCATTTGCGCTTCTTTTAGTTTGAGGAGCGTTTGCCAGACACTTCTCCGTGCTTTTGTATCCAGTCCCGTTGTCAATTCATCCAAAAAAATCACCTCGGGATTCGGGATCAACGCGAGTACAATTGAAAGCTTTTGTTTTTCCCCACCAGAAAGTTTGTCGATGAATTGTGATTCGAGTGGTTCCAGCTGAAACAAACGCAAAAGCTCTTGATAGTCTTGAGGCTGTCGATACAAGAGCGTCATCTCTTTGCACAATTCTCCGACGCGAATATTGTTCTGATAACTTGAAGATTGAAGCTGTACCCCCACTTTTTCAAATACCTCACGCCGCTTTTTTTGAGGATCTGATCCGAGAATTTTGACAGAACCTTCCTCTGGTGTTTTGATACCTAAAATTGTTTCAATCGTTGTCGTTTTACCAGCTCCATTCGGTCCTAATAAGCCGAACACCTCTCCTTTTTTTACGGTGAAGGTAAGTTGATCAATAATTTTCCGACCGTTGATTTTCTTAGATAGTTCGGCAACCTCAATCATTTTTTCCATAGCAATCGCCCCTTTCTACTAAAGCATACTGTCTCCTCTTGAGGGAGAGTCAATAGCCTACTTGCCTTTTTTCATGACGAACAACCCCATACTCATTGGTTAGCTAAAAGCGGCTTTTTCTTTTTGTTCGATAGAGCCACACTATTTAAATCACAATTAACTATTTTTAATTTCTAAGCTTGTTTTTTTCTTCTATCTCCACTATATTTGTGGGTAAACCAGTTATTTCTATGTAGAAAGGACGTTTCCCTTGAATTATCCCTTATTAAATGAACAAATGCCTCAGACCATCATCCTTGTTTGGCGGTTGCGGACAATTACTTCACTGATCATTTTCAGTTTACTTTTCGCTGCTTCTTTTTGGTTTTTATCCATGCAAAACTGGCTTCATTTCTGGGTGTTCGCCCTTTGGTCAAGCCTATTGGCACTGACTTTGATCAGTCATCTGCTTTCTTTTGTGCTGATGAGCTATCGTTACAAATTCCATCGCTACGAGATCCAAGAAAAGGATATCGCTATTCAACGTGGCTATCTATTTCGCAGCACCACGTATATTCCGATCCGTCGAATCCAGCACATCGAAACAGACCAAGGGATCTTTTTGCGAAAATACGCTTTAGTCTCCTTACAGATCCATACGGCTGCCACCAACCACACCATTGAAGGCTTGCCAGTGGCGCAAGCCGAACGCTTGCGAGAAACCATCATGAATTTAGTCGAGGTGGTCAAAGATGATCTATGAAAAACAACGACTGCCGTTGCTGTGTATCGGTCTTTATTGGTTCAAAAATTGCAAAAATTTTCTGGTACTAGCATTTCTGCTTGTATTCAAATTATTCAACGACGCCCCTTCTTTTCCGATGATTCTGGGTGGCATTCTGCTATTTTTACTGGTCTGTCTGCTTTTTGCGGTACTGTCTTACGCCCGCTTTACCTTTCAAATCGATCAAACGAGTGTACTAGTCAACAAAGGACTCTTTATCCAAAAACAAACGATTTTGCCATTTGAACGCATCCAAACGATTCAAGAGAATCATTACTTTTATTTACGTCCATTTAAATTAGCTGAAGTGAAGTTGGAAAGCGCCGCAAGTTCGAGTGGTGAAGCCGAAATTCTTTTCCCTGCATTGCCGCTGGCTCTCATTGCCTCCATCGAAGCGTCAAAAAAGGCGGCTGCGACACCACAACAGCCGACTGCCCAAACAACTAGTAGAGAAGAACCAACCGACGATTATGCTGCGTTTTCAGCTGAGAAGTCAGCCAAGCCGCCGCTAGAAACATTCACTTTGAAATTCAAGGAGATTTTCTTGTTTTCTCTCACTGATTTTTCTGTTTTCACCTTGGTTCTAGTCATTGGCTACAACGTGATCGACAACATTCCCAATCTCTTTGCCTATGCATCGGAATTGCAGCAACTTGGCCTTTTATTAGGTGCTGCAATTCTACTCGGGCTACTGATTTTGTTTTTCTTCCTTGCGATCGCCAGAAATCTTTTCCGTTATTATGGTTTTACGGTGAAAACGAACCAACAACAGCTGCTGATCACGCAGGGCTTGTTTTCTAAACGACACCAAACGATTCCCCTCGTTAGGATCCAAGGGCTGAGTGTCGAACAAAACCTTTATCGAAGAATCTTTCATCTAAGCTCCGTCAAATTATTGCTGGCTGCTGGCAGTTCGTCAGAAAGCGACGATACGGTCTATCTGTTCCCCATTTTGAAAGAGGCGCAGCTGACCGAAACATTGACCCGCTTTTTACCCGAGTGGTCGTTTCAACAAACCGCTCTAGTGAAAAATCCACGACCCAACTTTTGGTACTTCTGCCGTTGGCCGCTGCTGATCGGACTGCTTGCTGTAGGAATCTCTGCCTTCTTTTTCTGGTGGTTAGCGCTGATTTTCTTCGTGTTCTTTGGCTCCTTCGTGTTATCAAGCATCTGGCGAGGCAAAATACAAGGGTATCAATTTTTAGATAACCACGTATTGTTGTGTCAAACGATTCGCGGTCTTACGAAAGTGACCGCCTATCTGAAGAAAAATAAAATCCAAGATTTCACTGTCACCACCACGCATTGGCAGCACAAAAAAGGGCTTGGCAAGTCACAGCTAACCATCAAAACCGAAGATACTCTCACCGAAAGTAAGCTTTTCTACTTTCCATTAACTGAAGCAGAAAAGTTACGGCGCTGGTTTTTGTCTTAGTTCACACAAAAAAAGCGTCAACCAGCAGGACTGACGCGCTGTTTGACGCTTTTTTTACAAGATCTGAAAGGAATGAAAAGGAAGCATCAACTATTGATTCGTTGATGCTTCTTTTTTCTATCCCCTGACCTTCCCTTCGACTATTTGCTGCTTTATTGAAGCAGCATCTAAGCCATATTCTTTTTGCAGGAAATCGGGTGTGCCGACTTGACCGAACCGTTCATTGACACCAATACGTTTTAAGGGGACAGCACTGCCTGTTTCAGCAAGCACTTCGGCGACGGCACTTCCTAGTCCACCGGTAATAGAATGATTTTCGATGGTGATGACTTGCCGTTTCCCCTGAACTTCGCGGAGGATCAATTCTTTATCGATTGGTTTGATGGTAAACATGTCGATCACTTCGCAGCTGATTCCTTTTTCTGCTAATTCTTCTGCCACTTGCAGTGTTTCAGAAACCAATTGTCCGCTGGCAATCAACAACAGTTCATCGCCTGGTCTTAAAATATTGCCTTTTCCTAGTTCAAAGTTCGAGCCTTTTTCATAAATCGTCGGAACCGCTTTCCGATTGCCTCGTACGTAATGAATGCCTGAGAATTGGCTAAAGGTGTTTATGATCCACGCCATTTGGACTTCATCCGCTGCATCGCAGACGATCGATTGGGGAATCATTCGCATCAAAGCCACATCTTCCCATGTCGTATGGGTGCCGCCGTTGTGCCCGACTGCAAACCCTGGATCAGAACCGTAAATATTGATCGTATTGCCGCCATAGCCGCCAGAAATAAACAGCTGATCGAATACCCGACGCGTTGCAAATGGCCCAAAGGTGTGGATAAAAGGTGTATAACCAGTTAAACTCAAGCCAGCCGCGACACCAACCATATTGGCTTCCGCGATCCCCATGTTGATAAAGCGTTGGGGATGTTTGTTGGCAATCGCTGTCCAGCCGCTGGCAGAACCAAGGTCGGCATCTAACGCAACTAGCTTGTTATTTTCATCCATGAGTTCCACCAATGTGTCAACGACACAAGTTCGCAGCTCTTTACCAGCAGCAGTGGTTTTGCTTAATGTAAACATGCCTTAGCGTCCTCCTTCGATTTTTATCGTCAATTCTTTGATTGCCGCTTCTGCCGCTTGATTGATCTCATCCGTGGTAAACTTCACGGAGTGATTGGCATCTAGTTCTTCAAAGAAAGGAACGCCTTGTCCTTTCACGCTGTCCAAGACAATGCAAACCGCTTGGTCTTCGATCGCTTTGCAGCGCTCGATTGCCTCATCAATGGCTTGCATGTCTGCCCCTGGAACTTTTTCTGTATAAAAGCCAAAAGCAGTCATCTTCTGCTGGATATCAAAAGGATCAAGAATGTCTTTGGTTGGCCCATCTAGCTGTTTTTTGTTGTCATCAATAATGACGATACAGTGATTCAGTTTAAAGTGAGCAATGTATTGGAAGGCTTCCCAGCACTGTCCTTCATTTAGTTCACCATCTCCAACGATCAAATAAACAAAACTGTCCTTGCCTGCCAAGCGCAGGCCTGTCGCGATCCCAGCAGCCATGGAAGTTCCCTGCCCCAGTGAACCTGTGGTGGCATCAACCCCCGGCGTTTTCCAGCGATCCGGATGGGAAGGCAGTCTCGTGCCGCCCTCATTGATCGTCCATAACCACGACCGATCAAAATAGCCCGTATTTGCTAATGCACTATACAGTGCGGCGCCAGCATGTCCTTTTGACAAGACGAGTCGGTCACGGTCCGCCCACTGTGGATCTTGTGGATTGATCCGTAGCTGTTTGCCGTACAAAACGGCCAGTAGTTCAACAATTGAAAAGGAACCGCCCAGATGGCCTTGCCCCATTTTCTTTATGCTGCAAAGGGTATCTAAACGAATCTTTGCCGCTAATTCTTCAAGCTCGTGGTATTTTTGTTCACTGATTGCCACTATTTATCCCTCCATCCTCTATTTATTCAGAAACAGATTTTGCCCGACTGTTTTTCTTGAAAATCGTCAATCCGATCAAGACCGCGACTACCGCAATTATCCCTGAGAAGATGGCGATTTGACCGCCCATATTGGCTAGGTTTCCTAGGAAGATCCCTGCAACCCCATAGTCGGTATCAGAGAAAGTTGATCCTTGGAACCCAAGATCTCCCATGACTGGCATCAACAAGATCGGCATAAAGCTGATAATGATCCCATGAATAAAGGACCCAATGACGGCGCCTCGCACACCACCCGTTGCATTGCCGTAAACACCTGCTGTTGCGCCGCAGAAGAAATGGGGCACGACACCTGGAATGATAACGGTTGTTCCTGTGAAGACCATGATGATCAAACTAACGATCCCTCCGACAAAACTGGTTAGAAAACCAATCAGAACAGCATTTGGCGCATAAGGAAAGACGATTGGACAATCCAATGCAGGAATCGCATTAGGAACAAGCTTTTCAGAAATCCCTTTAAAGGCTGGTACGATTTCTGCCAAAATCAGACGGACACCAGCTAAAATCACAAAGACACCAGCGGCAAACGAACCTGCTTGCTGCAACGAATAAATGATCGAGTTCGTGCCATTGCTAAGATTTTCCGTAATAAATTCACTCCCAGCAAAAATTGCTACGATCACGTATACAACCGCCATCGTAATCGTGATGCTAACAGTAGAATCCCGCAAGAAAGACAGGCCTTTCGGAAAATTGATGTCTTCGGTAGATTTTTCCTTATTGCCGACGTATTTACCGATCAACCCGCTCAATGCATAGCCGAAGTTTCCCGTATGCCCTAATGCGACGGAATCATTTTTGGTAATTTCTCGGGTAAACGGCTGTGCGATCGCTGGAAAAATCGTGTTACAGATCCCTAACGCTAAGCCGCCAAATAAAACTAGATTAAAGGTGTTCATTCCAGTAACGCTCAAAATCACCGCAATCATGCAAGCCATATACAACGTGGCATGCCCAGTCAAATAAATGTATTTAAAGCGAGTGATACGGGCAATCAAAATATTGAAGGCCATTCCGGCTAACATAATAAGTGCGGTATAGGTGCCGTAAGTCGTCAACGCTAGCGCAACGATCGCTTCGTTATTTGGTACGACCCCTTGCATGTTAAAGGCTGCTTGGAACATCTCCCCAAATGGCGCCAGAGAGCTTTCGATCACCCCAGCCCCGGCAGTGACCACGAGAAACCCAACAAAGGTTTTGATGCCCCCTTTGACGATCGTGGCAATGTCTTTTTTCTGCAGCACATTCCCCAAAACGGCGATCAGCGCAACTAAGATCGCTGGGGTACTCGCGATATCAACAAGAATATCTAAAAATTCGTTCATGACTGTCTACTCCTTTTTATAGTAATCCTTTTTCCTGACAAACGGCTTGAACCTTTTGCTTCAATTCATCGAGATCGATAATACTGTCTAAAACTACGATCTCACCTAGATGCTGCGCACTATCGGCTAAATCGCCGCCAACGAAGAAAACATCCGCCATATCGGGTGCAGCACTTCCTAAATCATAATGGGACACTTCCACGCCTGAGACACCCAGTTCATTTAAAACAGAATTGATATTCATCTCCACCATAAAACTTGATCCTAATCCTGACCCACACACTGCTGCAAATTTCATTTTTCATCTTCTCCTTCTCTAATCACTTCAATTATTTGATCCGCATTGGTTGCGGAAAGTAACGCAGTTAGTTTTTCATTATTCGACAAAATTTTAGTTAAACTCGCTAACGCTTTTAGATGGAGTTCATTGTCAACCGCCGCCAAACATATAAACACGTGAATGGGGTGTTGCGGATCATCATTCAAAAGCACTGGTTCTTTGACTTTTAATAACGACATCCCGATGGCATTGACCCCATCTTCTGGACGTGCATGAGGCAAAGCGATGCCTTTTCCAATATGGATAAAAGGACCGTGATCCACCACTTTATTGATCATGGCGGTAATATACTGCTCCTCAATTTTATTGGTCTTTTTTAATGGCGCAGCAGCTGCTCGAATGGCTTCTTGCCAAGTCAGCGGCACCTCGGTAAATTGGATGGTTTCTGCTGTTAATAAATCTGATAACATCGGACGTTGGTCTTCCCTTCTATTCAATTCTCGATTGATTTTTCTTTGCAAAATTTTTCTCAGCTTTTGCTTACTGATTCCTGCTTTTAAATCAACATAGGGCAAGATCACTTCTAACACATCGTCAATGGAATGCAATCCAGTTTTTGAAGGGAAAAATGCCGCTTGTACGTTTTTAACCAGTTCATCCTTCTCAATGGGTGTCATAATCGGATTGATCACATAACAGGGTCGTTTGGTTTTGATCGGCGCACTGGAAAAAATCAGATCAATCTCTTCATTAAACCGAACATTTTCGTACTCTTCGATCGAACGAGCCGGCAAAAAATGGATCTGGGGAAACAGTTCCTTTAATTCTGATTCCAAAATCAAGGATGAACTGATGCCACTGGGACAAACGACTAATGCATTCAGTTGGAAGTAATCACGTTTGGCCTTTTGTTTACTGATTTCTCCACCAAACAAAATCGTAAAATAACCGATTTCTTCATCAGGGATCGTGCCGACTAGGTCTTCTAAAGAACCCAGTGCTCGTCTCGTCAGTTCAAACAACTCATTGTATTGCAGCTTGATTTCTTCAATCAGTACATTCTCCAGTGGAAAACCGTAGCGGATTCGAAAATACGCTGGGACAAGATGATAGAATGTGTTCATCAAAAGGGTGCGATAGTCCACAAACTCGATAGCTGCCAGCCGTTCCATTTCATGAATGATCTTACTGGCACATTCCAATAAAAACTCTAATGAAGTATCTTCGATATCTCCTTGCAGAATCGTTTTCAACAGGATCGTTACATAAAGTTCTTCTGTTTTCCGATCTTTGATGTCAGGAAATTCTGCTAAAAACTGCTGACTGACTTGATGGACATGCAGCGACTGGAGCAGCGGTATTTCTGTCTCCGCTAAAGAAACAGCCGTTTCTGCCATCCGAAAGGATAGATAATTAAGAAAATAAAGCATTTCTTCGAAGCGACTCGGAACGATCACCAGATTGAAATCAGTCAGTGTTGCGGACAAACGATCTCTGATTTGAACATAGATCGTTTTATCCTGCTCATAGATTCCCTCAAATAAGAGCAAGTTCCCGTTTTTCGTATTGGATAACGTGCTGACCTTTCGAAAGGCAAGAGCGCGAATCTGATATTCCTCTCCCTCTAGATAAAAGCCATATTTTCGAGAGTACAATAGTTGAATCTTGAAAGCTGCAAGTTCCTCTCTGATCCCCTTTACATCCTTCAAAATCGTATTTTTACTGACATAGAACAGCTCTTGAAACTGATAGACGGATAAATCTTTCACTGCTGAAAAAGTCAGAAGATAAATCATGGACCGCCGCTCTTCTTCCGAAAAAAACAACGTATTCTTCTGGACATCGAAAAGAATTTCCGGCCATTTTCGTTGAATCAGTGAAGGAATCAAAACTTCTCCCTCATGAATCATGATTCGTTGATTCAACCGCTGTTCAGTGATTTGATTGATTTTGGCAATCTCCGCCAAAAATTCCTCATCCCTCCACTTCGTCAAATCAAGAAACGCCTCAACATTTGGTTCTGAAAACAGATACGTCAATTTGAAATGAATCATATTTGCTACCCCCACCTAAACTATAGCTTGCACAAAATGAAATCGCCATCATTTCTCGGTACAACTGAAACTTCGTTTTTTTTTAACGATGGACCGAAGAGGTGATTTCAAGGATTACCATAACATCCAATATAGTATCCGAGAAGGTTTTGTTGATAGAAACAAATGGATAAAAAATACAACATTAAAAAAAGCGAATCATTTACTGATTCGCTTAGATACTGATGCTATTTGTTGTTTTATTATTGAAACTATCAGAATCATTAAAAGCAATCGTCATTTTTCCAATATACTTTTTTAAAGTTATTTTCTGATACCTAAAAGACTTATCTTAATGAATGATGGAAAATAAGCTTTTTCTATCTACTCACTTATACTAACAGGAATCGTTGTTTCCGTTTCCTGTGTCTTTGCGGCTTCGTTTTTTACTTGCTGCTTTTCCAATATTTTGAAAAATGGCATATAAATAAAATATGAGATAGCAATTGATACAACAGACCAAACAGCTGCTCCAATACTACCATTAGTAGCTAAATAAGGACCAATAATAGGAGGAATAGTCCATGGAACTTGAATAACAATCGGTCCTACTATACCAATATTCATTAGGATATACGTACCGATACATAGGACCATAGGCGTTGCTATAAAGGGAATAAGCATTACAGGATTCATCACAATAGGCAAACCAAAAATAACCGGTTCATTGATACAAAAAATAGCTGACGGCAATGATAATCGTCCAATCGACTTATACATCTTACTTCTGGAATGGAGCATATTTAACACTAGACCTAGTGTTGCTCCAGTTCCGCCTAAACACATAAAGACAATCCAAAATCCATCGGCAAAAACATGAGGAACTTCTACACCACTTTGAAAAGCTGCCGTATTATCAGCAAGATAACTTAGGAAAACAGGGGTCGCAATTCCAGACAAAACATTGTCTCCGTGGATTCCACATATCCATAGCAAACAAACGAGAAGTGTGTATAGCAGCATGCCTGGGAGTGTTCCCATCCCTTGCATTAAAGGTTGGAAAACAATAGTAATGATTTCATTGATATCAACCCCTAATAAAGTTCTGACGATCCATATAACGGTCAGAATAAATGCTCCTGGGATTAACGTTGCAAAAGAAGTTGCTACAGTGGGCGGCACACCTTCTGGCATTTTTATTACAATATTATGAGTGACAAACCATTTAAAAGCATGAGTGACAAATACCCCAACAATGATCGCGGTAAACATACCACTAGCACCAAAATTAGCCAAATTTATCGTCCAGTCATCGTTTAATGTTGCTAGAAGAAAGCCGATAGTTGTGAGCATCGAATTAGAAATAGCATCAACACCAAACTCTTTTCCTAAATGATAGCCTATGCCAATTGCAGATATCAGTCCAAGGATTCCGAACGTAACATTGACTGGTGCATTCAACTGCGGCCCCCAATTTGACACAAAATCCATCCATGACTGTATTGGAAAGTTACCAATGATTAGGAAGATACTTCCAACAATAGTAAAAGGAATCGTCATGGAAATCCCATTTCTTATAGCAACTAAGTGTTTACTATTGCCTATTTTCAGCAATATAGGCAATACCTTGTTCTCAATGACCTGCATCGTTTTTCCTCCTTTTAGTTCACGACTTCCTTATCAACCACCAACACAGGATCTTTGTGCAACCATAGAGAAGTAACTGGACACTCTTTTGTAATCGTACCGCTTAGAAATTGTTGTATCGCAGATTTCTTTTTTGCTCCACTAGCTTGTACGATCATTGTTCCAGATTGTAATAATTGTCCTATCCCTAACGTAATTCCTTTCGTACGATCAACTTTCTCGTCTGAAAAATATTTTTTCCCAACACTTTGGGTTGATTCGTCTAAGTTCACTATATGAGCTTTATCTTCGAAGGACGAACCAGGCTCATTAAAACCTAAGTGACCATTTACTCCAACCCCAAGCAAACTCAGTGTTAATCCTCCATTCTCCTCGATAAATTTATCAGCTTTTTTGCATTCCTCATTTAAATCATCGGCTAAAGGATCAAATGTGTGAAGTTGCTTTAGGTCAATAGGAACCCGATTGAATAAGTTTCTTTTCAAATAGGATATACAACTGCCTTCATTTTTCGGATCGATTCCAACCCATTCATCTAGTTCAATAAACTTTGCCTGGGATAAATCTATTTCTTTATTGATTGCTGCTTCTGCAATGATGTTAAGCGTTCCTACGGGTGTATCACCACCTGCAAAGCAATATAACCCATTTGGCTTTTCTTTCAAGACATCTAAAATGAGTTTTGAACAGATCTTACTGACTTCCTGGTAATTTGCCTCAACATAGTATTTTATATTCATTGTCATTCTCCTTTAAAAAAATTCGGCAGATATTCTTTGTGTGCCAAAAGCATTTCATCAAGTAGTTGCTTTGCTGTCCTATCACTTGGAACTAAGGGATTGATCGTCATCGCTAATAAAGCAGTGTTATAGTCTCCCGTAACAGCTGCTTGGGCCGCTATACGTTCAAAAGACTTAATTTGTTGAACTAGCCCTTTGATAGGAATAGGTAATTCACCTGTAGTCAAAGGGATCGGTCCTTGTTTTGTAATCAAACAATTTACTTCAACCGCTGAATCACAATCGATATCACTGATGGCTCCATTATTTCTTGTATTGACCGTTTGAATATCACGTTTGTCATTATAGATGGAATTAATTAAATTACATGCTGCTTCACTATAATAAGCGCCCCCACGTTCTGATAATTGAGGTGGTTTGATTGCTAGATGTTCATCTTTATAAAGTTCAAACAATTCATGTTCGATTTTCTGCACAACTTCTGCACGAGTTCCTTCTTTTTCTGCTGATTGTTTTTGCTCAGACAACATAGTGGCTGTTTGATAGTAATACCTTAAATAGCCGATAGGAATCATGCCAAGTGTTCGGAAAAAATCTGGTTCCCATTCTAAATCAGCAATATTTTTCAGACCAACTGCATCACCAGCATCTTGCGTCATCAATGTAAGTACTTTTTGGGTCACATCAATCCCTTTATGATAAATCTTTTTCGCAAAAACCATATGATTTAGTCCAGTAAATTCAACATATAATTCTTCTTTGGGTACTTTTAATGTTTCTGCAATGCCACGTTCTATTCCAATTGGTCCATTACACAAACCTACTACTCTACGCATATTGCTATGGCGTAAGACAGCTTCTGTCACCATGCCAGCTGGATTAGTAAAGTTGATCAGCCATGCTTCTGGGCAAAGACGCTCCATGTCTTTCACTATTTCTAAGATAACGGGAATCGTGCGTAATCCTTTAAAAAGCCCTCCTGGACCATTCGTTTCTTGTCCAATCGTGTCATATGTTAAAGGGATTCTCTCGTCTTTCGCTCGCGCTTCCAAAAGACCTACACGAAATTGGGTCGTAACGAAGTCCGCATCCTTTAATGCCGCTTCACGATCAAGAGTCATATAAATTTTCATTGGAAGTTCCGCTTTTTTTACCATACGTTTAGCAAGTTCCCCAACAATTTCTAATTTCTCTCTTCCTTGTTCAATATCCACAAGCCATAATTCTGAAATCGGTAATTCAGCATATCGTTTAATAAATCCTTCTATCAATTCTGGTGTATAACTTGATCCACCGCCAATTGTTGCAATTTTTATTCCTTTATCCATCCTGAAACACTCCTTTAACTTAACTACATGGTCAGTATAGATTATTTTTATCTCCATAAATACCGCCTTTAAGTAAACGGTTACAAAAGCAAAAGATTGACACCGGTTACAATCCTGTTACAATTTGTAACAGGAGGGGATTACTATGTTGTTTCTTGACTATCAACCAGACTTAAATGAAACGGATATTGAAGTATATAAAGCAATAATTTCAGACGTAAATGCAGTTGCTTCCATGAGTATTCGTGAATTAGCTGAGAAAAGTCATACGAGTACTGCCAGCGTACTACGCTTTTGTAAAAAATTTCGCTGTACCGGTTTTTCTGAATTTAAAATTTACCTCAGTGCGTATCTCGAATCTCTTAAAGAAGAAAAAGAGGTAAAAACACTTGATTTTGAGAGTGAACTCTTGAATTTTTTAGCACGGACACAAGACAAATTCTTTGAAGATAAATTTGATGAGGCAGTTCACTTATTGATGGAAAAAGAGCTGATTATTTTTATTGGCGTAGGCTCCTCAAATGTTGTTGCTGAATATGGTTCTCTTTATTTCTCGTCACTATTTAACATGGCGATTCGCATTGAAGATCCTAGTAATTACCCTATTAATTACCTATCCACTGAGTTAGCAAAAAAAATGTGTATCGTCGCTTTATCCGTTTCGGGCGAGACCACAGAAATCATTCAATATTTAAATCATTTGAATCTATCAGAAAGCTCAGTAATAGGAATTACCAGCAGCTCTAATTCAACACTTTCTAAATTAGCTGATATTGCAATAACCTATAATATTTCGCTAGAAAAAATTAATGAAGCTGATATTACAACACAGATACCGGCAATGTACATTATTGAAAAGTTAGCGAAAACCGTGAGAAATAGAATGGAAACTCAATAGATTTATAAAAAAATTCTTCAGGTAATTCTTTCCCTCTATTCACAAGTTCACCGATCGATATTCCCACAAAAAAAAGAGACTCACATGTATCTATGTGGTCTCTTTTTGATATATAGATTTGTTCAATTTATTTGTTTCTCTTACCTTTGGTTTGAGAAGACTTCAAAAAATCTTGTGAAGTTTCCTCTTCTCAATCATTTGCCTCTTCATTCCCTATTGTTGAGGTAACTTTTTCATCGATACGTAAAAATGGTAAATAGATAAAAACACTCACAGCAATGATCGCAATTTGCAAGACTGATGCTCGCCAATCGCCACCAGTTGCTAAAAATCCAGATATGACAGGAGGAGTGGTCCAAGGTATCTGCACGACAACATGATTGATTAAACCAACAGCTGTGGCAAAATATGCAACTGTTAGGGAAAAAATCGGCGCCAATACAAATGGAATAATCAAACTAATATTGAAAACAATTGGTAAACCAAAAATGATCGGTTCACTGATATTAAATAGTGCAGGAGTTACGGATAATTTTGCAAAGTCTTTGTAGTCTTTACGACGACTAAAGATAAAAATAGCAATTAGCAAAGCAATAGTATTTCCTGATCCTCCCATAACAGCAAACGTATCTTTAAATGCCATGTTTATGATATGTGGAATATCTTCCCTATTCGCATAAGCAGCCATATTCTCTTGCATATTTTGAATTAAGAACGGATCGAGAAGTGAACCTGATATCACTGCTTGATGAATTCCAAACCCGAAAAATAGATTTGCAATTGAGGTAATTAAGAGGAACCCTGGTAAACCTGTCGTTACCCTACTTAAAGGTCCAGTGATTAGAGTAGTAATCAACGAATTAACATCCATATTGAATAATTGATTGACAGCAAATGAACCAATTGCGAAGGTAGTCACAGTAATCATGATTGGAATAAGGACGTTAAATGACTTCAACACAGCTGGTGGGATATTTCCTGACAACTGAATTTGTAACTTTTTGTTATTTGATAACTTAATAAAGAGTTCCGTAGCAGCTAAGCCCACAAAAATTCCAACGAACATTCCTGACGCGCCAGTATGAGTGACAGGAATAACCCCACCTACCTCCAGCGCTTCTTGACTTCCTTCTGGTGTAAACATCGTCATCATAGGGGTGAGAACAATAAACGTGGAAATAGCGACTAGAACAGCAGCAATATGATTTGTATAATTTCTGCTAACACACATATGATAAGAAACTGCCGCAACAACTAATAGCGTCGTTATACTTAGCGTTCCATTACTGATGGAAGTCCCGATTTCTTGAATCGTCGTTAATGTTGCTGGATCAATGATATTTCCCATAAATCCTGTTGGCTCTAAAATAACATAGTTGATCAATGTAACAAATCCCGCCAACATCATAAAAGGCATAAAAGTGGCGAAAGCATCCCTTAGTGTTCGAAGATGAATCTGGTTCCCTAGCCTTGTGGCTATTATTCCGAACTTTTCAAAAATAGCATCTTTTTTACTCATAATCCCGATCAGTCTCCTTTTTTAGTTGTAAGCGATTGCTTATGGGATGATCATACAACAGCTTTTTAAAAAAGTAAATATCTTTATTTAAAATTATATATCTTTTTTAAAAGTCAAAAAAAGACCAACGAAATTCGTTGGTCTTCACTTCTCAACAAAAACTGCTTCAAAAATAAAATCTTTGTATAAATGTCTCGAAAGAGAATATTCAAACGGTACACCAGATGACAATGACACCACTTTGTCTACCTCTATCATAAACTCGCCTGGTTTTACAGAAAGAATTTCCGCATCGAAGTCATTTGCCACATCACCTTTGATCCAAATATGGGAAGATTTAATCTCTAGACCAAGCTCATTTGTAATGTAGCCATATACAGAACGTTTCAAATGCTTTGGTTCTAACCCCGGTATAACAGAAAGTGGCATAAACGTTTGCTCAATAGAATACGGTTGTTCATCAATAAAACGACTTCTAATAATATTATAGACATACTCTTTTTGATTTATTTCTAAAATTTCTGCCACTTCATTCGATGGCAACTCAATTGAGAACGTATGGATTTCAGAAGTCACATGTTCTTCCCCTACTAAATCAAAAAGACCTTCATTTGGTCCAAACACTTTCGAATTATCAATTGGTCTGCGTAGAACTTCCGTTCCGAATCCACTACGTGTTCGTAAAACTCCCTCTGATACTAGCATATCAATACCTTTCTTCACAGTGAGCTTACTTGTTTGATACTCATGCGCAAGTTCATCGCCTGTAGGTAATTTTTCGCCGATTTGATAGGTTCCATTGGCAATTTTTTTCTTTACCTCCGTATAAACCTCCATATATTTTGGCTGTTTCTTCATAACTTACTCCCTCATACTCATCTCTATTACTTATACTTTAACATAAAAAATTGTCTTTTTACAGCTAAAAACATACCCATCACTAAAAGATATATATTTTTAATAAAAAGTATTTATTTATACCAAAAGCAATGTTACACTATTAAAAACGAACAGGAGGAAACGATAATGTCAAGACAAACTCAGTTAACATTTCCAGATGACTTTTGGTGGGGCTCCGCTTGGTCAGCAGAACAATCTGAAGGGCGTGGAGAAACAGGAAAAGCAGAGACCGTATGGGATCGGTGGTTTCACGAAGAACCTCATCGTTTTTATAAACGAATTGGACCTAGTATTACGACAGACCATATCCATCGTTACCACGAAGATATTCAATTGATGAAACAAACGGGGCACAATTCATTTCGTGTGTCTATCTCATGGGCACGAATGTTTCCAAATGATGGGGTTGGTAAACCAAACGAGAAAGCGATAGCCTATTATCGAGATCTTTTTACCGAAATGAAAAATAATAATATCAAAGTTTTTGCGAATCTCTATCATTTTGATATGCCCGCAAAATTACAAGATAAAGGGGGATGGGAATCACGTGAAGTTGTTGATGCTTATGTAAATTTTGCTGATACCTGTTTTCTAGCGTTTGGCGACTTAGTTTATCATTGGTTCACCTTTAACGAACCTTTGGGGCCAATCTTGGGCTCTTATTTAGAAGATTTTCACTATCCAAATCTCATTGATTTTAAGCGTGGTGCTCAAGCAGCGTTCTTTACCATATTAGCCCATGCAAAAGCCATTCAAACTTTTAAAAAATACCAGCTATCTAGCAAAATCGGAGTAATTCTCAATTTGAGTCCGACTTTCCCAAGAAGCCAAAATTCAGCAGATAAAAAAGCAGCAGAAATTGCGGATTTTTTTTATACTCGTAGTTTCTTAGATCCCATGGTCAAAGGAGTATTTCCAGAAAAACTAGTCTCGTTACTGGAGGAATATGACCAATTACCCGTTGATTTCAATGACACAGACCTAAAAATTATTGAAGAGAATACCGCACAGATACTTGGTCTAAACTACTATGAACCACGCCGTGTCAAAGCAAGAACTTCTGCCGTTAATCTAGAAAGTCCATTCTTACCAGAATGGTTCTTTGAACCGCATATTATGCCTGGCCGTCGAATGAATGAATATCGTGGATGGGAAATCTATGAAAAAGGAATGTATGATTTATGTATGGACATCAAAAATAACTACGGAAATATTGAATCCTTTATCTCAGAAAACGGTATGGGTGTTGCTAATGAAGAACGGTTCATGGATGAAAATGGACAGGTGATTGATGACTATCGCATTGAATTTATCCAAGACCATCTCGCCTATTTATGGAAAGCAATTCAAGATGGCTGTAATATAAAAGGATACCATCTATGGACATTCATTGATTGTTGGTCATGGATCAATGCATATAAAAACCGCTACGGCTTAGTTTCTTTAGATTTAGCCACACAGAAACGTACAATAAAGAAAAGCGGCTTGTTTTACAAGGAACTAAGTAAGCAAAACGGTTTTTCCTACGATCTCGAGCGACTGGTAGATTAGCATTCACGAATATGATCAATAGTGATCTGTATAGAAGAAACCTGTTGCCACAACTCCTCTTTCGCACCTTTTAAGAAGGCGACAGGGTTTTATTAGTAAAAAAATAACCGTTTCCTTGCTAAAGTCGACGGTTATTTTTTTGTTATTTTTCACTGCGGCTAGGATACGAAAGAGCAGCACGGCAATAAATGTACCAGAATTTATCTGGAACTTATTAGCCGCTAGTTTCGATAATAATGCTTCCCTTTTCTTTAAACATTGCATTCGTTTTTAGATGTTCGAACACTTTTCAAAAATGACTACATCGAACACCTTATTCCAATTGAGAATAAGGTTTTGCCTATGTCGCTTATCGATTTTGTTTGAAAATATCCTTGTTAAAGTTGAAAAATCACTCTCTTCTTGCTATACTAACTATGTAAAGAGGAGTTGTTGCCACAACCCCTCTGCAGCGCCATTTAAGACGGCGACAGGTTTTTTAACTTAAAAGATAACCGTTTCCCTGTTAAAGTCGACGGTTATTTTTTTTGTCATTTTTCACTGCGGCTAGGATACCAAAGATCAGCATGGCGGTAAATGTACCAAAACTGATCATTAGCCCGATTGCTTCCGCTGTGGACAAAAAGGCTTCTCCTTTCTGAAGAGTTAGTACTTACATTCATATGCACCACCACCTTTCAAAGATAGCCACCGTCACAAACTTTACTGCAGTCAAATGGTCCCATACTTCCATCAATAAAACTTTCAAATGCCAAGGATTTATCATTATTTTTTCACGGCGCATGGTCCATCTGCTGTGATTCATTCCATAAATTCGTCAAAATAACCCGCTGTTCTCTCTTCAAGCCTGATCCACTCTTTTCCGATCTTCTCCAGCCCCTTTTCTCAGTCCCAACCAAGTGTCTTCCATCAAGAAAAATAGTCAAAAGTCAATATCATTCTATTCACCAAAAACCACTTTTGTTATAGTAACAAAAAGGAGAATGCAGATGAGAAATGAACGAAAAATCATTCAAGATAGCACCCTTGGTGTAGAAGCTTTATTATTTAACGGCATCCAGCAGGAGTTTCCTAACCATTGGCACGAATATTATGTGATTGGCTTGATGGAAGCTGGGACGCGTCAATTCACCTGTCAAAATACCTGCTATATCGTTAAAGCAGGCGACTTGATTTTGATTCCGCCAAAGGCTGCCCACCGCTGCCAGCAACTCACGGAGGAAAAGCTGGTTTACCGCAATATCCACTTAACCCCGGAGAACATGGCGGTACAAGTACAAAAAATTTTTAACACTCAATTGACGCCCCACTTTCCTGAACCGGTCATTCGCCAAGTGAAAGAAAAAGAGGAATTTCATGCAGTGCACCAGCTGTTGCTGTCGGATCGCGGTGATGAGTTTGAAAAGCAAGAACGCTTTACTTGTCTGCTTCACGACCTGCTTGTTCAGTATGCGGATTTCACCCACGAACAAACGGACCCGGTGTCAAATAAAGCCGCAGCGGCAAAAGCCTATATCGATCAACATTATGCCGAAAAATTGTCCTTGAGTGAATTAAGTGACGTTCTTGGAATGAATCAGTACGTCTTGATTCGGCAGTTTACCAAAGCGTATGGGCTGTCGCCGTTTCAATATTTAAGTACGGTGCGCATCAGTGCTGCCAAGAAAAGACTAGAAGCACAAGAAGCAATTGCAGAAGTCGCTTTTCTGACAGGTTTTAGTGACCAAAGTCATTTTACCCGTATCTTTAAAAGCTTGATTGGGGTCACCCCGAAAGCTTACCAAACAATTTATCAAGAAGATGGAGTGAGAACGTATGAATAACCAAGAAAAATGTGTCATGATTATCGATGAACAATTACCGATTGGCTTAGTTGCAAATACTGCAGCAATTTTAGGCGCAACCTTAGGCAAATTGTTTCCCGAAGGAATCGGAGAGGATATTTACGATTCCACAGGCAGAAAACACCTTGGCATTGTCAACTTCCCCATTCCTATCTTAAAAACGAACAAGGAACAGTTGCAGACCATTCGTGAATCGATCAGTCAACAAGCAGATCCAGAAGTAACCATCATTGATTTTTCCGACGTTGCTCAGACCACCAATTCTTATGAGCAATACCGCCAGACGCTTGAGACGATTCCCACAGAAACACTGGCTTATTTTGGTCTTTGTTTAAAAGGCAAGAAAAAGAGTATCAATAAAGTCGCTGGCAGCTTACCGTTGTATCGGTAAAGCGTTAGTAAGAAAACGATCATTTAAAACAAGTTTTCTTTTTGTCGGCCGAACAGTCTTCTTGCTATATACGTTTTTTATAAACAGTCCTACAAAAAAACAAACACTTTTGAGGTGTTTGTTTTTTTGTAAGAGATTTTCTAGCATACATTTTCTTGCTCTTTGATTTTGCCAAGATCAATTGAAAAATAAACTACTCTCCTTGATAAATATTTAGCCCCACTTCAGTATCTTCAACACAACTGTTCGCTGGTGCTTTAACAATCAGAAAAAGAAAGTAAAAGTCTCCCACACAAGAAGCGGCATGTGCGGCAGCAATCAAGATAAAAAGAGATGCCGTCAACCAGCCAAATAAATAAAAAAGAAAGAGACCCACAGAAATGCCAAGGAATGGCGCCAATAAAATGATGGCAAATTTCCCTTTTGAATAAAAGGAATGGGGACTCGTAGCATATGCTACGCCATTTTTGAACCCAAACTTTACCTTCCCTTTGGGGTCAAAAAGCTTGAAGAAGACACCATGGATCAATTCATGAATAATGATGAGAATAAAATACGCAACCATTAAGATCAAAAGATCGAAAACAAACGAAGTTTCAGCATTTGACCCATGACCACCTAAGACAAAGAGTGTAAAGAACACATAGAAAAAAATAAAACTAGGGATCGCCGCGAGATTCAATCTCTTTATTGTTTTTTTATCATCCATCAAATTGATTTGTTTGAGTAATTTCATCGCTGTTCTCCTCTTCTTTTTGTCATTCTTCTTAGTACATGATTTCTATGAATTCCCTTTACCCAACCAATAAGAGCAGCAAACACAAAACCAGTGCCGTTAAAACGAAGAGGAAATTGATCATCTCTGGCGCACTTTCAAACCTTCTCTTTAATGGCGGAGGACGAAAACTTGGATTCATGCTTTTCGTTTGGTAGTCCACGCTGCTTGATAAAAAGCTGTCGGAAGGGATCATAAACACTAAAAGAACGCCATAAATAATGGAGGCAGGAATCAGGAGTGAGCATTTGGCTAGGTAGCCAATCAGTAGACTCACGATCAAAGGAATAGCTACGTACAAAACACTTTGGTACAGTATTCGTCGAATTGGTTTCATAGGGAAGTCTCCTTAGTCAGTAATCGTTACACACAGGTACAAAATAATTTTATTTACTTATCAAATAAATATACCATTGCTTTTAAAGACTGTAAACACGCCAGAAAACCAAGTCGATGCTGCCAAGCGCGACTGCCCAATGCTTGGTGCAAAAAAAGAAGTGATTTCTTCCCACTTCTTAAAAAGCACTCTACTTGTTTTTTCCCTTCAATTAACCTCTCAAGATAATCGGTAAACCGTTATACTTACCAGATTGCTTCCTCTCTTCCTTTTGAAAAAGCTACGACGCTGGACAAAGAAGCCTGCGAACCTTGTCTCTTTATTAAAATTTCTTCTGAAAAGCATTCGTCTAAAAAAATCAAACGACCTTGTCTTTCCTTTTGTTTTTTTACAACACCTGATCTACTTGAGAAAAGACTGCGAAACCTTCTTTAGAAAAGCAAACGTCTCAAGAAAAAATAATCGTGCGGTTTCTGCCCTTCCTTTTGGCTTCGTACAATGCTTGATCTGCTTGGTAAAAGGTTTCTGAAATGTCTAACGCAGAGGCTGCTTCTGAAATCCCTGCCGAAAAGTAAAGGGTCAGTTGGGCGGTTTCTAATTTCAACTGTTCATTGCTTAAAAACAAATGGAATTCTTCAATAATTTTTTTCACAGCATCAGAAGTATTCTCTTTAAATAGGACTAAAAATTCTTCGCCGCCATATCGATAAACTTCGACTAAATGGGAAGGACTTTTCTGGTAGAGAAACGTCATCAGCTTTTCCGAAAAGAAGGATAGGGCTTGATTGCCGATTTGATGTCCATGGTGATCATTGATGCGCTTAAAATGATCTAAATCCATCATCACCACGACGAGTTGGTCCTTCTCAGGTAGCGCCAGCTTTGAAATATCCTCGTTCAGACTGCGGAAATTTTTCACCTTGGTCAACTCATCATAATTGCGTTCAATGATTTTTGTGTTGATTTTTTCCAGGAAATTTTTTTGATTCTGCAAATAATACTTCCATAAAGAAACGATCCCCACAGATCCAATGCCTAAAGACACCACATCCCAAACGCTAATTTCGCGGCGATAAAAAAGCAAGGCGTTGAGCATCGGCGAGACAACCGTAACGATAATCGAAAACAGGTAAAATGCTGTGTGATTTGGTTGCCCATAAAATCTTTTCTTTAATAAGCCCGTAACGATTAAAATGATGTAATTTAATCCGATAATAAAGAGCATGGCTTCCCATTCAAATTTATTGATCAATGCAAAAAAGGTCAGCAAAATGACGGGTACTAACCCAATCAGATAGATTTTTTCTTTGAGAATGCCAAAATAATAAATAAAGATTGGAATCGTATATTCATACGCAACATAACCGATACTGTTCAAAGAAAATGATATAATAAAGTAGACTTGCGAAATAAACAAAACAATACCAATAAGAATTTTAAACGACAGGCGTAAATTCAATTCTTTGAAGTTCTTGATAAACAAATCATACGAAATGAGCAAGCTCACGACTAACACAGAATAGATCGCAGCATAAATCAGATGGACAAACACACTACTCCCTCTTTCTTTCATAGATTTTTCTTTAAAATCGTTCGCCCATGATTTTGAAAGGCTCGATTCTTTAACGATGCAGCGTACGAAATAAGCTTTTTTCCTGCACTTCATGAAACTAAAAATAAAGCGACCCCAGAAAGGAGCAGAAACCAATGTCTGAGAAAATAGAACAAGAACTCTTATCGATATTTCCCCAATTATATTTTGATGCCCAGCCTATCTTTCAAATGAAAGCAGATAGTCAGAAAGTGATTGGCTACGAATTATTATTGAGAAGTACCGAAAGAAATAGGTTTCCCCTTTCCTTCTTCCAGCAAGTGATCAAATACAAAAAATTACATACTCGTTTACTGCAGTGGTATCGAAATGAAATTTTCAGCTTGCTTCATCCGAACGAAGAAACAAAAATCAGTCTCAATATCCACCCGCAACAACTCAGCTACCCAGAAACCTTTTTGATGTTAGCTGATTTAGCTCCCTACCATGATCGTATTTTGATTGAGATCACCGAAGACGATACAGAACCTTCTATCGCTTGTGATCCCAAGTCCTTTCTTATGAACAAAATCAACCAAATAAAAAAGATGCGCTTCTCTGTCGCATTGGATGATGTAGGGACAGGCATTCATTCACTGACAAATATTGCACCGATGCTGGATAAAATCGATGTGATCAAGTTTTCGCCTATCTCGTTGCGAGTCCTGTCCCAAAAAGAGATTTTCTTTTTGATCGACTTCTGGCGAAATATCGCCAGCAATCGTAAAATCCAATTTATTGTCGAAGGGGTCGAAACCTCGGATATCCATGAGTACCTGCTTGAAGAAGAGATTTTTCTTCAACAAGGGTTTTATTTGGACAAACCTGCCCCAGCTGATCAATTAAAGCGAAAAAAATAGTCCTCGCGTCGTTTATTTTTCTCACTATACGCGATCAAAAATAAACGATTATTAAAAAAATGAACAGATGCCCTTCAAATATAACACAAATATTTTTATTTGCAGAATTTTTGCTGATTCGGCATCGTTTTAACGGTGATTTCACATGAGAGAAAGTAGAAATCAAAGAAAAGACCTTTTTTTGATAGGTGAATAGACAAAAAGCATTCAAGAAGTCAATTCCTGAATGCTTTTTGTCTATTCACTCTTTTTTCGATACACCCCTTCTATTTCAATCGCTCAACTTCCCTAATTGCAAAAGTATTAAAAATAGTCATCACTTCTTACCTACTCGTCTTGCTAGAAGTGATGCCTACCATTCCCCTCTTTGATTCATCTCACATTGAAAACCAGAGAATGTTTCGCTTTTGTTCCTAGATTGTAACCACACAGTTCTTTTAGATAAAAGCGGTAATCATTTTCAACGATTCGAATGATCTCATTGTCGGAAAAATCGTCGAATCGCATCATTTCTGTGACTAAGACCAGTTTGGCGTCGATGCCCAAAATATCTGGGGTGATCGCCCAAAATGTTTCTGGTGAAATGGCTGCTACCAATTCATCAAGGAGGGCCAATTGCTTTTCAACATACGCCGCTAAATCGCCATTGGCGCGGTGTGACTCCGCAAATTTCTTTTGAAATCCATCAAGGTATTCTGTTTTTGAAGTAAATACCGTCATGCTTTTTTACTCCTTTCTTTGAGGGGAACAAGTCCCGTTATTTTCTTCCTAAAGCTCAGCTTGTTCTTCTAGTTATTCATTCACTTTTTTTTCTAGCTGCTGAAAAATCACCCAGGTACAGGTGTCAATGCAGAATATCTAGCAATCCTCTGACCAGCTGCTTGTAATGCTCTTTTTGATCTTTTGCTCCATTTTCTGCCTTGATTGAAAGACTTTGCTCAATGGCTGCTTGAGGAATCAGCAGATGAGTATTTAAACTTGAGATAAAGGAGACACTTTCTTCCAATAATTGATACTCTTTTTGCAAGTTGCTGGGTAATTTATATTTACGTAAAGGAAATAAATAGCGAGCATTGGTTTTTATTTCTTCTATACGATCGTTTTCTAGTAAGTAACGCATGGTATCGAGTTGTTTTCCTTGATGATATGGGCAACTATCTGCACTCAGCAGATGGGTATAATACCCGATGTATTCACTATTTAGGATGGTTCTTTCAAACGCTTCTTTCTTGATTTTCATCTTCTGTATCCTTCTTTCAAAGCTATCACTGACCTCACTTATACAGCGTTTGTGGTATCACTAAGTACTGTTTCTTCTTTTGGTCCATTTTTTGTTAAATCTTTCATCAAAAAAAGAGAAACTGCAAGTTTTCCCCACAGTTTCTCCTTTACGCTTCTAGCGATGCCTATAGTTAAGGAGCGACGCTTTCACCGTGTTTCTTTTTTCTTGTTACTGCGACGACAAACAGTACTAGGAGTGCATACCCAAGAATGATCAAACTGCTTGTGTTTGACGAACCTGTTTGTGGTAATTTTCCTTGTCCGATTTGAGAACCATCTGCTACGATCTTTTTCTTATTGTCATCGTCTGCTTCTTCCTCTTGCGTCACCGTTTCACCGATTCGACCAGTCACAGAGACTTGCCCTGTCGTCGCCTCTGCGACGCTGGTTTCCGATAGATCCCAGACAGTCAGAGTCAGTAACACAGCGACGAAAAGAACGATTCGTTTTCGTTTTTTCATACGATAGATCCCTTCTTTACTGGGATTTCAATTCTTAGTCTTCCTCTACATCCGGCGCAAAGCTCAAGACCAATTTGAAACTTGGATTTGATTCTTCTGATGTATCGGTCGGTGTTGCTTCACCCGTGAACGCAAATGTTCCTACATTCGTACCTTGGTTGCCTTCAAGGGTAAATAATTCTGTTTCTGCTACGGTTGGTGTGCCGTTTTCAAACAACTCAATACCGTTTACGTTTAACAAGTCTACTTCATCCATATTCAATGGTGTATCGACACCCGCAACAGAAGCGATCACACCAACTGCTGAGTTATTTGTCACAGTGTAGCTAGGTGAAACGATCTCTTTGTGGCTTGACTCTTCTGTCGTATAGAACAAAGCAGTCGTTGGAATCGTCACATTGATCCATTGATTCAAATCGTCGGGATTTGGTCCAGGGGTTGTGTTATCGAATGATCCGATGATCCCGTTTACTTGGACGTCTCCTGACGTATCGCCTTCACGTCCGTCAATGGTTTGTGTCGCAAAAGCGGTGGTGCCGCTTGCGATTACTCCTGCGATCGTTGCGGTACTTAGAATGGCTGCTACAAATTTTTTCATTTTTATTTCCTCACTTTTCCTTTTTTTTAATTCTTAACGATAATCGTTAATTCAGCTTCAGTGACCCCTTGTTTTTCTTTGCTTTCAGGGTCGTAAATATTGATGGTGGCTTTTGCGGGATATTCCCCTTTTGCCAACGGTGTCGCCAAGGCGACATTTTCAACAAATTGGTTTGGATAGATCGCACCGGAAGAATAGATGACTTCCCCGCTCGACAGTAAAGAGATATCCACGGCGATTGGGTACACATTGGTGCCTGGATTGACGATCTCGATGGATCCTGTGCTTTGACCATCTTCAAAAATGGCTTCTGGATTGATTTGCAGCGTGAAATAATTCGCATCCGCAATCTCCTGCGCTCGTTCAGAAACCCGCTGATCGGTGGCATCGCCAGATTCTGGCAACAGGTCGGCACTGATCAAAGGGACTGCTGTTTTTGATTGGTAAAAGTAGTACCCGATCCCACCGATAAGTACTAGCAACAGCAACAACCACAAGATCCATTTCCGTCGATCCTTCGTTTCGGTTTGATTCGTTTGCTCCAATGGATTCACCTCCTTCACGTTTGGTACGATCTTTTTTCTTTAATCTCGTGGGACAAAGCGTAAGACGATGCGATACTTCGGTACGAGCAAGTCTTCATAATACCCACCTTGGTCGGCTTCTGTATCAACGATCCATTGGGGATAGTCTCCATAGAAGTCCCCCGTTAAGGAAATCGGCACGCGGCTTCTTTCTTCTAGGCGAACCAAGTGTTGTTCCTCCATCGCTTCATAGAGTTGGATCTGTGTTTCTTCCGTTTTTAGATTCAATCGCAACAGCGGGGGTGAGATATCGTCATAGGTCAGGGTTGGGTCTTCTTCTTCGCTTTCACTTTCGGCATAGTCGAGAGGATCTTCTCCCGCTTCTAATAAGACAATACTGGCACTATCATCGATCGCCAGTTGATTGACGTAGGTATCCACGGCAAGTGGCGATTGATTGCGGATCTCATACGTTTGGCTTTCAAAATTACGATTCGATTCCGCTGTGTTGTACAAGGATTCGAAGACCATTTTGGTCGGGATCGTCACTCGCATATGCTCCAGTTTCGATGTCACATCGATACCGATAGTCATCTGGTAGGCTTTATTCCCCACCTCAAGAACAGCAAAGTAGCTGCCGTCTTCGTCCACTTCTCGTGTAAGATCCGTTTCTACGATGCGAAAGTCTTCCGTCATATCCGCTTCCGTCAAGACGTTTGCGGCTTGCGCACGACTTTCTTGAAGGATCAAAGCATCTAATTCTTCTTGCGTGCTTAATTCATTAATTTTATAGCGATCTAAGGTGATATTGTATGCTTCAAAGTTCACACCTTTAATCACGGTTTGACGAGCGGTCACATCGACATAGGTCTCAATCGACGGTTTTGATAAGAAAATCGACACTTCTGTCTCTGTTTCCAATCGTTCATTTTCTCTTAGTGGAATACGGAAATAGCGATACAGCTGATTTTCATCACGATAGTCGCCCCATTCGATTCGTTCAGAGTTTTTGTCTAATTCGACGAGTTCTCCGTCAGTATTGGTATAGGAGATCACTGTGATATCGGTATCCTCGTACATAGAACCTGTGATTTCAGTCGACTGATCACTCAATGCATCGATTCGGGCAACGAGGCCTTCTGGTTCTGAAAAAACCAAACGACGGTAGTTATTTCCGCTGATTGCTGCAGCAAAGTCGACACCATTTAAGGATTCTAGCGACCCATCCGCATTCTGAACACTCAGGTAGCGAGAACGCGACTCGACATTGAAAGACCCCCACGAGGGATTCGATCCGCTATTGCGATTGATACGCAAGGTACCAGAAACATTGATGAATTCTTCTGTTGGTGCTTCCCCAGTGGTTGTCCAAAGAGACACTTTCTGATTATCAAAATTGATACTCAACCCATTCGCATTCGTATTGGTTCCTGAGCGAATCAAGCGTTGCAAAGTGGTACGGCTGTTTCCCGCTCGTGTCGTCGGGTGAACCAATTCGAATCGTTGTACGCCATTGATATTCAAGTTGGCCCGCGAATTTCTAAAATAGATAAGTTCGCTTCGATTGACTTCTGTCTCTACCAGAAATTGGGCATCTTCTCCTACTGTGATCGTATTGGCAATGTCGATCATTGGTCGACTTGTGGAGCGATTGACGGTCATAGCGGCATCTGTCAGGTGGAAATCGGCATTTTTCCCGATCGACATTTGACTAAAGCGACGGGTACTTGAGTTGAAGCCATTGGAGGTATTGGCATAAAAGGATGCCCCTTCTTCCATCACAAAACTTGCACCTCGGGGAGCATAGAAAGCACCACCGACTTGTTGAATGGACATCTTTGCGCCTTTTTTCAAAGTAGCTACACCACTCGTATTATTGATTCGAATCGCACCAGCATCATTTCGATTGCGCTCACGTAGAAGAGTAAATTCTGCATCTTCTCCCAGTGTAAAGGTATGGCTCACTCGAAAAGGCGAATCTGATAAGCCCGTTGCCACAGTCAGGTTTCCACTGGTTGCCTCAGTGTGACTGATTTTTGCCTCTTTCCCAGTAACAAACGAACGAATCGTTCGTCGACCTGTAAAGCCGTAACTAGCTTTCGAATCTATTTCAGCATTGTCACCCACATAGACATTCGTTGTCGTGGTTCCATAAAAGGCGATCCCCCGGACTTCGACAAATAGTTTACTTCTTTCCTCCATCGTAAACTGAGAGTTGGCGCGGGTCAGCCGAATGGCTTCCGCTGTTCGGGTAGATGTTCGCTGGATATGCAATTCCGCACCAGCTTCCAGTTTTAGTTCATCACGCAAGCGAACAAAATGCTGGTTATCATTTGTGCCATGTTCATATACAAAAATTTTTGTTTCTTCGCCCACCACCATCCTTCGTGTAGATCCGGTACTCCCTGTTAATCCTCGCCCAGAGGTGAGCTGGATGGTATTTTCTTTCCCAAAGTGCAGCTCACTTGTGGTGGCTGAACCAGTGAAGATGGCTCCTCGCTGCGAAATGGTCATTTGATTATTATCGCCTGAAATAAAACGAGCATTCGCCGCTTGTAATTGCATGAAAGCAGCGTCACCAGTCGTCACTTGTCGTTTCGCATTCAAGGTGACATCGTTGCCTGTGACAAAGGAATCTCGGACAAAGAACCGTTGGACATTTGAATTACTGCTTGTCCGTTCTTGCAATTCAATATGACTATGATCTTCCATCCGAAAACTCTTGACCATGGTGCTACCAGTAAAGCCATTGCCGGTCGCAGCATCGATCCGTGTGTTTTCTCCCACAAGAACATCTGCTAAAGAAGCAGTTAATAGTGGCCCTGTTTGATTTACATTCATTTGGGTGAACGCACCAAAGCGAACTTCCGCCTCAGAGGAACGAACATGAATAAATGCCCCGGTCGTTGTGCCCGTCCGCGTTCCTTCAATAATGGTAGGTTGGTCTGCGGTACTATTTTCAACGACGAAGCGGCGTCCGACATTGATGGCAGGCGTCCCGCTGACCGTCCCGTATTCAGATAGCTTTAACTGACTACCTGCTTGTAACCGTATCTCTCCTAACGTACTGGTAGAGTTCCCGGAAAGTCCTTGTCCTGTACCAACATCCAGAGTTGCCCCTGTGGCTAACGTCAATCGGCTGTCTTGATTGGCATTTGGCAAGGAGACCATCGCACCAGATTGGCGAATCGTCGTCACACTTCCTTGACCAAAATCAAGGCTTGCTGCGGTACCCGTCATGTGAAAGACGGTGCCAGTATTGCTGTTGGTACTGCGAGTGACAGAAATTTCAGCTTGGCTAGCGACTGCTACTTGGTTCATTTCAAAAATCGGTGTGGCATTTGAGGAGCGATGATTGATCGTCAATTGTCCTTCAACCAAAAGCCTTTCCGCCGTGAATAAGGTTGGAATGGAAGACGTCGCTGTCGTCACCACATTGGTTCCTTTGAAATGAAGATGTGCTTGGTTGTTATTCACCACGCGACCTGCGGTAGTGGTCAGCTCCAGTTGGGTATCTTCAAAAGTGATCGTTGATGCCCCAGTTGTTTGAGCCAGCCCTTGCGCTGACTGGATGCCTTGTTGCTGCACCCCTTGCCAAGTCAGTTGAACGGGTGCCACAAACTGCATCAGGTTCTCGGCTGCCGTCTGTGAAACGATCACAGGCATCTCTTGACTACGAAAAGTAACATTCGTCCGTTGGATCCCACTGATTGGCTCAGTTAATGCCAAGTTGCTGGCAAAAGTAAGCACTAGCGATTGCTCATTGGCGATTTCTTCGTAACGATACTCCGTGCCCTCTTCATCGGTGAAGGATTCCCCAAGTAAAATTGCCCGCAATTGCGCCTCACTTGCTACAGTCAGTTGGATGGTTGCAACTTCTGCATCGAACCCTTCGACTTGCTCGTTTTCAGATTCAGGCTCCTCTTCATCTTCTGAGCTGTCTGGCGTTTCTGCTTCGGGCAGTGCTTCAGTTTCTTCTACTTCTTCTTGGCTAGCGGTCGTTGAATCATCGGTGGCTTCCGATGAGGTTGTTTGTTCCTCGCTGCTTTGCTCGGTTGACTCTTGCGTTTCCGATTGATCAGCAGAATTATTGGTTTCCTCCCCAGAAGATTGTTGCGTCCCTTCAGAAAGTGACTCTGTTTCTGCATAAGCAACTTGCTGGAACGCCATCGTCGTGTTGACGCCCGTGCTGCTCAGTAGTAATACGGCAGAAAACAATGTAAGTAATTTCATCATATCCTCCTTTCTTCAAGTCTTTGTTGCGTTAAGAAAGCTGAAAACTAGGGAATAGCTTCTTGCTTTTTCACGCAAAGCTGTCTCAATATTCTTCGTTTTTGAGGGAACGACAAAAAAAGACATTTTGATGAATCAAATGTCTGGAGAAAGTTGTTAGATTAAGTTTTCATAAAATAATAACTACATATGAGTTCTGGATTCTCAAAAACGAAGGTTATTGGGACAAACTATTTGTAAGTATGACACGCGTGTTGCTTACTAAACTAAGAATAGCGTGGTCGTTTCTCAAAGGAAAATCATTATTTTCATAAACACCTGAAATAGATGAATAAATAACATACCTATTTAAACGCGTGAACAGCACAGCAATTGGTTTAAAAGAGCGGTTTTTGATGGGGATTTATTTTCCTTTCGAGGTGTTCCCAATCGCGATCATCCGGGAGAGATTTTAACAATAAGTAATCTGTTTTGACTTTATAATCAACGAGGTAGCGATTGTAATTGGTCACGATCAAATCGATATGGGCAGCATTAAGCGTATGTTTTGTTAAATATTGCAGTTGAACAAACGTCAATTTATGCTTGCTGCCAAATCGCTGGATCGCTCTTGTTTGGATATGCTGGCACACAAAATGATCCCCTTCTAAGAGGAAATAAATGGTTTTTGCTGGTGCATAATAATCGAAAATCAGCTCGCTATAAATCGTTAAACTGACACAGATGTCTTCTAAGTAAGCAGTAGACAAAGAGAGTTTTTTGCTCTGCTCCTTAAGAAATTGTAAGTTCTTTTGGTAACTCTCACTGTTGGAACGCATGATCACCTCTTTGATATCATCCATTTCCTTGTTCAAAACCGGCGCAATTGCATGGTTAATTTTTCTCGATAAAAAGAAAGAACGTAAAAATGTCGCAACCGTTTTGACTTGTGCTTGGGGCACCTCATGGTTTTTAAGAAACAAGTCCGTCACAGTTGTGATGGCTTCGCCTTGATGAAATTGTTGGTAAAACTTTTCCTCTCGTTCTTCTTGATCCAAGGTTCGCTTGCACAAGGTGACTAAGTAGATCCAAGCGAATTCTTCTTTGGGCAGCTGAACCTGATAGATTTTTTCAATGCCTTCCTTCAGTGCGTAGAGCTTGGAAAAACTGTTCCCTTTATACGCCTGTCTAACCAGTTCTTTCGGCATAGTGATACGATAGCCGAGGCTCGCACGCTTGATGGCAATATAAAATGTGTAGTAAAACGCTGCGGGAGTCGCCCCAGATCCGATTTTATAATAGCCGAACTTGTCCTCCAATTGACCTAAGATCAAGTCATGCAAGGCTTGATCTGGAACCAACGTATAGATCGTTTCCACACCTTCGTAATAAAAATCTTTGAAAAACTTACGCAAGTTGGCTTCACTTCCTTCAATCGTTAAGGGATTTGATGCCCACTGCAAGCCATAGCTTTTTAAAATAGGGTTTCGCTGATTGAGTAAACGCCGAAACGTACTCTCTGAAAAATGATAATGATGTGCCAGCTCATCCACCTTAGATAGTTTGCCATGAAAAATATTCCCGATAATTTCAAATAAGCATTCATTTTTTAACAAGCTTTGTTTTCTTTTTTGATAGTCTGCTGGCTTTTTCTCTTCGAAAACAAACCCGCTATTGCCCGAAACGAGGGCAATACTGTCCCCAAAATATTCTTTCATGTATTTGATATCATTGGCAATCGTTCGTTGCGTCACCTGATTGCGGTCTGCTAAGTCGCCAATCGTGAACACACGGTCTCGCTCAATCGTACTCAGCAGCCGAAACAAGCGCGCGGTCGTACGGTTGCTGATGAAGGCCAATTGCAACTCTCTCATTCATCCCACTCCTTTTTTCAAGAAATTCTTTTCTATACTATTACATAAATAGCACACTATTTGGTAATTATATACTCAAATTTATATATTTTTAATCAAAAAACCTACTAAAAATGAAAAAAATAACGAGGAGAAATTCACTTTTTAGACTTATCATATTCTTTTTTGCTGGAGGATAAAGAAAAAAAGCCGCAAGCAGCGCTCGATGAAAGAGCTGCTTGCGGCTTTTTTTGGTTTTCAAATTAAAATAAATACTGGGCAGTAATCGAGGACTGGCACTCGATCAGTTTTTCTGGAATCCCTTCGTACAACACTTCGCCACCGCGAATCCCGCCATCAACACCGACATCGATCAGCCAATCCGCTGCTCTCATGATCTCAAGGTTGTGTTCGATCACGATCACCGTGTTGCCTTTTTCCACTAGTCGTTCGATGATCGCCAAAATGCTCTTGATGTCTGCCATGTGCAATCCGGTTGTTGGTTCATCCATAATGTAGATATTGCCTTTTTTGCTTAATTCTTTTGCTAATTTCAGTCGCTGGCATTCACCACCAGACAAGGTATTCAATGGCTGTCCAAGGGTCATGTATCCTAGTCCCACAGCCAAAATCTGTTTTAGTTTTCTTTGAATCGCTTTTTCCTCAAAGAATTCCACCGCTTCTGTGATGCTCATGGCAAGGACTTCATCGATCGACTTGCCTTTCAAGCGATACTGGTAGACTTCTTCTTTAAACCGTTTGCCGCCACAGGCCTGACACAAAACCTCAACGGAATCCATAAAGGACAGCTCCATCTTGATGGACCCGTGGCCTTTGCACGTTTCACAGGCACCTTCGGAATTGTAGGAAAAAAGACCTGCTGAGACCTTGTTTTCTTGCGAAAATAACTTCCGAATGTCATTCATAATCCCAGAATAGGTCGCTGGATTGGAGCGGATATTTCCCGCCACCGCTGATTGATCGATCGTAATGGCTTCAGGGTATTCTTTAGCAAAAACCCCATTCACTAAACTACTCTTTCCAGAACCAGCGACACCGGTCACCACTGTAAATACTCCTAATGGCACCCGCAGTACTGTATTTTTCAAGTTATGCAGCGTCGATTTTTTCGTTTCGATAACCTGCTGACTCTGGCGAGGTGCTTCTTTAAAGTCCACCATCTGTCCAAATGCTTTGCCAGTCAGTGTATCTGAGCGCAGCAATCCTTCAAAGGTTCCTTCGTAGGTAATATAGCCGCCATTTTTCCCCGCTTTAGGACCAACATCGATAATATGGTCAGCTGCTTTAATGACATCTGGATCATGCTCCACTACGATGACGGTGTTCCCTTTGTCCCGTAGTTTGACTAACAATTCATTCAATCGATGGACATCCCTTGGATGCAGCCCAATACTCGGTTCATCAAAAATGTAGATCACATCGTTCAAGCTAGAAGACAAGTGTTTGACCATTTTTACCCGCTGACTTTCCCCACCAGAAAGGGTCGTCGTTTCACGGTCTAAGGAAACATAATCCAACCCGATATTGATTAGATCAGTGATTCTCGCTTGGATGTTTTGAAGCAGTGGTTGGACACTCTCCTCCGAGATTTCTTGAAGAACCGTCAATAGTTCATCCACTTGCATCGCCAAAAAGTCCGCAATCGAATAGCCCGCGATTTTGCACGCGAGTACTTGTGGATTGAATCGTTTTCCCTGACAGTCAGGACACTTCTGCTCATTCATGAAAGAAGCGATTTTCTTCTGGGTAGCAGCGGAGCTTTCATTGCCACCCTTGATATTGGAGCGATTAAAACGAGCGACTAAGCCTTCATAGGTGGAACTCATCCCTTCCATATACAAGGAATCGATTTTTTCTCCTTGGGCATACAAAAAGCGGTTCATTTCTTCTTCGCTATATTCTTTCAACGGCTTGTCATTGTCAAAAAAGCCCGTATTGGTGAAAGACTTCAGCAGCCAAGAGCCAACTTTATAGCCAGGAAGCAAGATCGCCCCTTCGTTTAAGGACTTTTCAAGATCCAGTGCCTTTTCTAAATCTAAGCCGACGATGCGCCCAATCCCTTCGCAAGTGGGACACATCCCATGAGGATCATTGAAAGAGAAATTCCATGCAGGACCTAAATACGGTTGACCAAGACGAGAAAAAAGCAAGCGGATCAAGGGATTGATATCCGTGATCGTCCCTAATGTGGAGCGGGAATTGCCGCCTAAACGGCTTTGATCAACTACTACCGCCATCGAAAGATTGTCGATGGCATCCGCATCGGGCTGGCTATATTTTGGCAAAAAGTTGCGGACAAATTTCGAAAAGTTCTCATTCAGCTGTCGCCCAGCTTCTTGTGCGATCGTGTCAAAGACGATCGATGACTTGCCTGAACCAGAGACACCCGTGAAAATCGTGATTTTTCTTTTGGGAATCTTCAAGTCAAAGCCCTTCAAATTGTTCTGCCTGGCGTTGTGGATCGTAATGTATTCCTGCATGCTATACCTCCCAGATTCTGTTGAATTTTTTCAGTGAGCGACCATTATAGCACAAACATTCTCGCTGTTTCTCGGAATTTTGAAAAAAAACTATGTTTATTTTATGTTTTGTTCTAAATGTTGGAATAGCAATGGTGGGGGCTTATGCGATTTTTCGATTGATAGATGAACCGAGGGTTAGAAGAATAACTATTGAATAAAAAACGCGTGGCGCAAGTGGCGAATAGAAAAGACGAAAACAGACCAAATCCCTTTTTATAAGGATTTGATCTGCTTTCGCGTCGATGTGTTTAACGAAAAGTCATGATTAGCTACTAACCTTTAAGCGAACAATTTCGTTTGATTACGAAACAACCATCAATTAATTGAAATGTTTCTTTGCACACTTTACTTAAAAGTTAGGCCTTACGCGATTAGAATCTTGTAAGTAGCTTGCCACCTCTTCTTTTAAATCGTTAAACTCTTTTTTACTAGTAGTAATAGTCAGAATAAAATGGACCGCTTCATCTTGAGAAAAATTTGTCACATATCCATTAAGCTGTAAAAAAGTAATCATAGAAACTAAAGCGGTCCGTTTATTACCATTATGGAAAGGGTGTCTTTTTACTAAGTTAATTGCTAAAATTGATGCTTTATCAAAAATTGTCGGATATAATTCTTTGCCAAACACAGCTTGTGAAGGTTGATTTATTGCCATATCCAACGCACTTGCATCTTTTACACCAATCATTTCTCCTTTAGAATACTGTACAATTACTTTCGCATTGATTCTAATCACATCTGCCGCCGTCAAAAAAATCATAAGTCAACCAAGTCTTTTAAAGCTTTGTCGTATTGATCCATGACTGAATCTACGATTGAATCAATAGAAACTTCTTCAACCGCTTTAATCATTTTTACAGATCCATCCCGTTCAAAAACATAACTGATTGATTCACCGGTCTGAACACCGATATACTCCTTTACTTCTGCAGGTATCGTTGTAATATCACTATTACCAGATCTTCTGACTTTATAATTTTTTGTTTTTTTCAATTTCTACCCTCCCAATGTATATACAAATGAATTTGTATATACATTATACAACAATAGATACATGCCGTCAAAATATGTCTTAAAGAGCATAACCTTTAACTCTATGATCCGACATACCAAAGAATAATCAATCCAATTTGAAAATATATTTCCTAATTTTTTTCCTACTCACCACAATTGTTGCGAATTCTTGATCACGCATTAAAACTTACTATAAAAAAAAACGAAACAAAGAGTTCACTCTCTGTTTCGGTCTTACTTCATTAGTCTACGAAAAATTCTTCTAACACTTCTTGCATTTCATAGGCATGTGCCGATTTGTTTGAACATACCGTGATCAACAACTGCTGATCTGGGTAGTAGACGGAATGGTAATTGACCCCGGGATCATAGCCCATCTGGATGTACTTCACCACTTTTTGTTCTACCACTTTCATTAAACCGCCATAGCCATAAAAAAATTCATCTTCCTTATGGACTTGTGGTGTCAAAAATATCTCGGTCATTGTTTTACTCAGTAATTGCCCGCTCATCAATGCATGCCAGAATTTTTCTAAGTCTTCAACTGATACATAAGCACCGCCATCCGGTCCGCCCTTGGCTGGGATGGAAAATATATTGGTTTTCAATCCTGATTCCGTTTCAATATATCCCAATGCCGTATTGCGAGGCAGCGTGTCTTGTGCAAAATAACCAGTATCTGTCATTTCTGCTTTTTCAAAAATATTCTTTTCAATATAGTCGGTAAAGTGTAATCCACTAACTGCTTCTACAATCACTCCTAAGAGGATGTACCCTGCATTGTTGTACTTGACCTTGCTTCCCACTGGATCAGTCATGGCTTTTCTTTGAAAAAGGGGCAAAAAATCACGGGGGGTTCGCACTCGGTAGGTCGGCAAGTCTTGCCAAATTGCTTCAAAATCATCGGATACTTCTTCATCAAAATAGTCAGGGATACCAGAGGTATGTGTCAGCAAATGATGAACAGTCACAGCTTGATCAAAGTTTGGCAATACATCGGGAACATACTCCTGTAGTGTCGTGTCAAAGCTCAGTTTGCCTGCTTCAACTAATTGGCAAATGGCTAGTGCCGTAAAAAACTTGCAACCTGAGGCAATGCCAAAACGGGTATGGGCACGATTTGGTAATTTGTCTGCATCGTTTGCATAGCCAAAAGAGCGATCCACCAAAACCTTGTCAGCTTTGACCACACGAATGTTGCCATAAAAAGCGTACTCTTTTTGCTTTTGTTCTAATCTCTTATCAATTAATTGGGTATTCATTTTCTCTTCCTCCGAATGTTTCGTACAAGGACAACTTGTCGTCAACACCAGCCTACCCTTTTCATATTTGGAAACGCAACATCCTTATCTCCTCCTATCTGTTATCAGGGTATCATAGAATAAAGCGCTTCACAATGGTGGTATCTTTGTACTTTTTGTGCAAAGACACCCAACCATTCTATCCATCTGTCATTTCATGAGCAATGACAACCTACTCGCTGTTTCTCGGAATTTTGAAAAAAAACTATGTTTATTTTATGTTTTGTTCTAAATGTTGGAATAGCAATGGTGGGGGCTTATGCGATTTTTCGATAACTGTTGCATAGGAAGGAATTTAGCGTGCGAACGAAGTTAGAAGACAGAGCGAAGAACGAGTATTTTGAATGACCTTAAATTGCTAAAAGGTAAAAAAACAGTCTATTTCCCCTTGCTTGCAAAGTGAAATGGACTGTTTTCATGAAATAACCTTTAACCGTTTGAAGCCGACTGTTATAGATCAGCTCAATGCAGTTGACGGAAACGTTTTGATCAATGTCACCGTTTCTTCTGCCCCATAATCCCCTTCGGCATATAAATCAAGATACTCTTCCAACAAATAGTCAGCAAGGTCTTGGGAAGATTGCGTAAAACCAGCCTTTTCGTAAGATTTGACTGCAGCAATATTTTTTCTCGATGGTCGCATCATCAATTTTTGAATGCCGAATGTTTCATGTAAATGATCACCGAGGGTGACGATCGCATCGGTGCCAAATCCTTTGCCGCAATGAATTTCCCGGTTCAACCAGATATCCAGTTCTGCTATGCCGTCTTTTAGATGAAACGAGGAGTAGCTAATAAAGCCAATCGGTTCACCTGCATGTAGAATCAAAAAGCCTCTGCCATTTTGCGGTTGAGCACCAGTAAAGTAATACTCTTGATAGTCCTTAAAAAACTCTGCTTCAGTGGCGATCGGTGCATTAGGATAAGAAGGTGGTCCGGAATGATATTTTGTGGTTTCAGAGTGAAAACACCATTGATAGATCGCTTCTTTATCTTTGATTTCCGCAGGGGTTAAAGTGACTTTGTTGCCTGTTAGCATGCAGCATACTCCTTTCGCTCTTCCTAATGTTTACCCCAATTATAGCGGATGATGTCCCTTAAAAACAAACCGTGTTTTTTCTTTACTTGAATCGAACATCGACATTTCTTAACTACTCATTGTTGCGCCAATAATCTTCCGATTGATTCCTCTATTTTTTCATCCTCTAAAAATTAAACTCATTTTCCCAATTAAAATCAGCAGATTCTTCCAAGCTGTTCGGCCAATGATGGCACCATGAAGGAACTCTAGGCGCTTCTACTCGATCTAAACTTGGTGTGTAAGGTTTGATATCTATTAGCGGCGTTTGGTCGTTTGCATCAATATAAGGAATAGAAAGAATTCCTTTCTCAACATCGACTGATAACACTTGAACAACACTTAATGCAATTGGATTTGGTCGAATGGGTGATCTCGTAGCAAATATTCCCATTTTTTCAGGCGCATATTTATAGGGTTGCTCAGCATCCAAAATCATTCGATACTTTGCATCCGCAAAATCACTGAACCACCATACTAATTGAAGATGACTAAATCCTTCAATCCCTGCTAAAGCTGGAATATATTCTTTCTTAAGCTTGAGGAAGCATCCGTCCTCATTGTTTTGAATGACCCCGATCGGTTGTAGTTTATATTCTGTCATTTTCTTTCCTCCATTTCCTCTTTGTGCTCTCAGAATAGTGCCTGACACAGTGTGAGAGTCAAGAAAAAACAGAAAAAATCTGTTACTCAACGTTTTATGAGCGGTATTTGTATTTCAGTCAAATAATTACGTTCTTCCTGCTCATTCCAAGGACCGCGATGCACGATTTGCCTGTCTGGTCCGTCCATTTGGTAATAAGGATGTTCTTGTAGCCACTCAGCCAAGGACAAATAGACGTTGGCTATGTTGGAGAATGCACCGTACACCATCGTGCACGCCATAATTGGCACTGCCTCCGTTTCGTAGATGGAAAATACTTTGGAATCTACCTGCAGGCCTGCTTTCACTTGCACACACAATTCAACATCGACATTTTTTCTTTAAACTCTTTGTCGTGATAAATCGAAAATGATTGTCCGAAATTCTTTATTTTCTGTTTTCCCATAAAAGTGGCTAGTTCTCTCCACAGTTCCTCTTCAGAAAAATAATTTGGTATGACTTTGCGAAGGGAGAGCACATGATAACTCGGGACTGCTTTCATTGTAACCTGATAATGGCGCTCTGTTCGTTTCTTCGTCAATTCTAATTTAGCCACTTCTAGTTTGATTAACTTTTGTTTTTCCGCTTCAATAGTCGCCTTAATCTCATCTCGTTTTCTCTCTAATTGTTTTGCAAGGAAGTCCTGCTCTTTGTTTTTCAGCAAAACCGCAATTTCTGCTACACTAAAGCCGCTATCACGCAAATAGAGTATTTTATTGAGTTCGGGCAATTGAGCAGCCGAATATAGTCGATAACCAGTAAACGTATCAATCCTATCGGGCTTTAATAGGCCCATCTCATCATAGTAACGTAACATTCTGATACTCACTTGAGAGAGCTTTGAAAATTCACCTATCTTAAACATATGCACCTCCGATAGATTTATTATAAAAACACTTTATCTACACTTCAATGCTACTCACTATAAAAAAACCGAAACAAAGAACTCACTCTCTGTTTCGGTCTTGCTTCATTATTCAACATTCAACGAAAAATTCTTCTAACAATTCTTGCCTTTCATAGGCATGTGCCCATTTGTTCCACCTACCTATTCACTGAGATGGCCATTCGGTGATAGGTATGGCGCTTGCCTCTGATGGCGATGGATAGTTGCAAGATGTTCTCGGGATCAGCGGTCCCAGAAAAACCTGCATCTCCGATATGATGAAGGTCGCAGCCGGCACGTTTGCTAGTCAATGCCAATGCACGGATCGTACCTGTATCTGCACCTTCTTGTGTAGTGCCAATGGTGCCCATGACCAACTTCCCTTTTTGGTGGATAAAGGCCACTAGATCACTCATGTGTTGTTCACTCAGCCCAGGAATCGTGCCCGCAATGGGTACAAGAATAACATCGGCTCCAGCTTGAATGAACGCAGACGCAATTTCTTCATCTAACACGGGTTCATTGACACCAGCACCGTGCATTTTTCCAGCAATAATGACCCCAGAGAAAATGGCTCTTGCTTGTTTGATTGCCGCTGTGATTTCTTTATTTGAAACGCCAGTGGAAGGATTTCCTGTCAGACAGATAAAATCAAATCCAAGTGCTTCTGCGCGAGCCATGTTTTTCTTTGTTGCCAAACGCCCTGTAGCGATAGTTGTCAACTGTTCCATCTGCTCCGCACAATCGTCGACAGGCTCAAGATTGACCCCAATAGGCCGCCCCGTTAAGCATTGCAAAAAGCGAATGGGGTCATCTGTTGTCGGTAATCCTTTGATAGCGCCATTTTCGCAATCAAATAGGTTCAGTAAAATCAAATCCGCCCCAAATGCAGCGACGAATTCAGCATTGGTGATTCCTCTAGACATTGGATCGATTTGGACATCATTTTCTGCAACGATCGTCCGCCCCGCACTTCCTCGGATACTTTCCAATAGCTGGTCTTTATCAAATGATTTAAAATCAGCTGCCGTGCAATTCAATAATCGTTTTGTCTCCATTTACTCCTCACTTTCTGAACCGAGTTCACTGGCTAATGTCCGATTATCCAGCATTTTGAAGAATGGATAATAGATGGCGATAGAAACCGTCAGATTCACCAGTTGTAAGATTGCCCCCGAAATATGTCCGCCTGTGGCTAGATAACCGCCGATGATTGGCGGCATCGACCAGGGAACCAAAACGACGGCAGGTTGGACGATCCCCATGGCAACTGTCGTATAAGAGATGATATAGCAAACGACCGGCGTCAGAATATATGGGAACAAAATCAATGGATTCATGACAACGGGCAACCCAAACATGATGGGTTCATTGACATTGAAAACCGTTGATGGAAATCCGAGTTTCCCCAACTCTTTTAAATACTTGCTTTTACTTCTGACTAAGAGCAAGATCGCCAAGCCCAAAATCACCCCACTACCGCCAATCCAGACAAAGGTATTCATAAAGGTATAATTGATGATATGCGGAATCGTTTCGCCGTTTTGAAAAGCGATTCGATTCTCATCGATCATTTGAATCCATGTCGGCTGCAAGACGCTCAAGACCAAGTCCCACCCGTGGATACCCACTGACCAAAACAATGACGTAAACATAATGGCAAACAGACCGCCTACAAAGCCTCCGCCAATGATCGACAATGGTTGTCCCACAAGACTGTACAGCAGATCATGAACATTCGTATTGCCGAATGATTCCACTAATAAACGAATCACCCAGAAAAGCGAGAGGCAAAAGAATGAGGGGATCAATGCAATAAAGGAGCGACTGACCGCCGGGGGAACGTTTTCTGGCATGCGAATCACGATATTCTTTTGTACGAATAATCGGAAAATCTCCGCCGTGATTAGACTAGTGATGATTGCTACGATCAGCCCGCGGCTACCAAGATAAGACATTTGAATGCCGCCATCTTCAATCGGAGTGACTAAAAGAAAAACCGAGGCTGCCAATACACCGGCAGATAAACCGCTGACGCGGTAAGTGGTTGCTAAACTATACGCAATAGCAAAGGAATTGAACAGCGCCATCACACCAAAGGTCACTTGTACGACAAAGTCTAATTTGCTGCGCCATTCCCCGCCAAAAATACTCGTAACAAATAGGTTAAAGCCTTCCCATGGAACGTTAGATAAAATAACAAAAATGGAACCGATAATAATCAAAGGCATCGTGGTGACAAGTCCATCACGGATGGCAACTAGATGCTTTTCACCGCCAATTTTCATTCCCCATGGCAGCATTTTTTCTTCCATAAATTTCTTTAACGAATCCTTCATAAGCTTCCTCCTTAACCTTAAAAGAACGCTGACAGATTGCTTTCAGGTATCTTTTCGAAGTGTGAATAGAAACCAAGGCTTGCCACCTTCAAGAACCTAGGATTGAAGTGCTGATCGCCAGAACGCTATTTCTATGAACACAGTAAGAACGCATGGCATTGGATTTCTCAACTATGACTGCCTATTTTCCATGCGACTGTCCTCAACTGATCTTCACACCTGTTATTTGCCGCAAACGATCCTGCGCATGAACCGTTTCAAACGACAAAAAAGGCATTGGACAAGATTGTCCAATGCCTTTGGCATAGCAAAATAAGCGTCCAGCATCCCACGGTTTTTGCCCAAAAACCTGCCTGAATCTACTAGAAATCGACAAGAAAATCGGGTACAATAAACACGTTGATGCCTTTGGCGATCAACTATGGCAACTTGATTGGTCATCCGTCTTAAGGGTGTGACTGATCAGGGCCTCGTAAATCTGTTGGCGCAGAGATACGAGGTGCCTATTTTTTTGGTTTCTATTCGCTTACATTTTATAGAATGTTTTTGGGAAAAGCAAGCGAACATCGTAACAAAATTGTAAATAATGGTCAAAAAAATAAAAAACTATTGTGATTTGTTCGATTGAAACAGAAAATAGTAATTACTTTGCGTATTTATAAAAAAAGGAGGACCGAATCATCCATGATTCAGTCCTCCTTTTTGCGTTAGACAAATACAAACAAAATTCCAGAACAGATCGTGCCTACCAATAGCCCACGAATACTGCCTTCTCCTTCATTGGGTAACTCAAATTTGATGATATTCACCAGCAAAGCGCCGGTGATCAAGGCTTCAATGATGACCACCAAATAGTAGGGCAATGAAACAAAGAGGGAGAACGCAGCTCCCGCGAAAATACTGAAGGAAAGCACAAAGCGGCCATATTTGTTATAGAGGGCACCATGATGGTGATAGAGCAGCCAATCGTTCATGAGAAAGTGCAAACCAAAGGCAATAAAGTAGGTCAAAATGTAAAAACGCTCTGATAGCGTATTGGCAATCACGATATAGCCGATCATAATATTGTAAATCACATGAAAAGCGATATCCGACCAAAAAAAGGCGTTTTTGGCACTGGTGATGTCTTTCTTTTCTAACACCATAAACGTCCGCTCATCGATTTTGTAGATCACGTAACTGAAGACTAAGCCAAACAAAACGATGCCATAGACCCCGTGACTATAAAAAATCCCCGAATTCCAGCCAAATTCATCGATCAACACCGTTTGAAAATACGCCAAATGGGGCAATAGATGAACGATCGCATAGGAGATCCCTACCCCAGCGGCAAAGGAGCTCATGTATTGCACGTTTAGTTTTCTGGATGAGATAACATTTGAAGATAGATGGATGAAGATAAACCCTAAAGTGATCATGCAATTCACAAGATTGTTTGTTAGATACGTCATTGTTTTCTCCTTCTTACATTCCGTTTGCGGCATCATTTAATCGCAATTTTCAATAACAAAGTCTTTTTAATTAGTTATTTTTGGTTATTTTCATGAAATATTCTTGTTTACTATACAGTAAGTGAGCTTGGGGGGCAATAGGTTTTTTAGGTTTTTGGGGAGAAATATTTTTGATAGAAAATGACCTTCATTGTTGCCGATTTTTTACCGATGATCTTGTCTTCGTTTTCGGATAGGATAATCTTGTTTTTGCTCTTGCAGACAGTGGGTCTAACTTCATTTTTTATAAAAAATTGGGCTTATTTGAAGTTAACTTCATATTTCCGAGAAATTGTAACCAATTTGAAGTTATCTTCAACTTTCTCAATTATGACAGATTTTTGACGTTTGTAACCAATTACTGATGAATTCAGAAAGCCGTTGTTGCTCCTATTCCATCAAAAAAAAGAAGCAAGAACTTGCGGCGTCCTTGCTTCTTTTTTGTTACAATTCATTATACTTCTTTTTGGTTCTACCAACACTTTTTTTGTAAAAAAAGATAGAAAAAGAGATAGCCTAACTGGTAGAATTTAGTCGTCTAAAACAAAACCAAACCAAGAAAGGATATCTCCATGGATCATTGTACTAGAAAATTGTTATGTTTAACAGATGAAAATTTATTCTTCGAAGAAAAATGGTTAGAGACTATAGAAGAAGAGGGGTTTCGCACCAATCTTATCCATACCAAACTTAGCTATATACCAAGCCATTGCCGTAAATGTGGCATCGAAAATGAAGGACAAATCATCAAGAATGGCTCACACAAAACAAAAGTCCAACTTTTGCCTTATCGAGACATCAAAACAGAATTACGCTTGGTACCGTACGCGCTTTTACTGTAAAGAATGTCAATCGAAATTCAACGCTCAGACAAATTTGGTGGATGAAAACTGCTATCTTTCAAAGGAATTAAAGGTTCAAATTGCCTTGGAACTGGCGAAGAATACAACAAGAAAAGAAATTGCCGATCGCTATTTTGTCTCTGACGTAACCGTTCTGCGTGTCCTGCACACCTGTTTAAAAACGTATCATCCTCGTTTTGGTGAGTTCAAATCGATGAAGTCCTGCAGCGGAAAAATGAGTTTTGTTTTTATGAAGGGACAGACCCAGCAATTAATTGGTGTATTGGAGAATCGACGTCTTGCTTTCTTAAAATCCTATTTCCTTAAATTCACTCGAAAAGCACGAGCGAACGTGAAATACGTCGTGATGGATATGAATGCCCCTTATTTTGAACTTGTAAAGGCGGTCTTCCCAAACGCCAAAATCGTGACGGATCGCTTTCACATTGTCCAAAAAATCACTCGTGCATTATATCAGTTACGAATTAAAACAATGAACAGCTTTCAAAAAACGGAACCGACAAAGTATCGACGATTGAGGTGATTCTGGAAATTATTCCTGAAGCATGCCTATGATCTGGATAGTTCCAATTATCAATATGATTGATCCTTTCGTAGACCAATGACGCAAAAAGCGATCGTCGATGAACTTTTGAGTTATGACGAGCAATTAACAAGGGCTTACGAGACTTGTCAGCTCCTCCTCTATCACTTTAAACACAAAGACAGCCAAAGCTTTTTCGATACGATCAACAGCTTAGATCAACGCCTACCACAATGGTTTTGTAAGAAACTGACGTTTTTAAATAAATACAAATTAGGGATTCAATATGCTTTAAAAACCAGGTATAGTAATGGGGCATTAGAAGGAACAAACAACAAGATAAAAGTGATAAAACGAGTAGCCTACGGCTATCGAAATTTCCACAACTTTCGAGCAAGGATTTATCTCATTCAAGGCTTGATCTTCCAAGTAAAACAAAAACCAGTTAAGCAATCTGCCTAACTGATTATGACTAAATTTTTAGTTGTATCTCTCTACCAACACTAAATGTCGAAGAGCCGTAAAAGTCCGTATCGCTTAAATAAAGAGATACAGACTTTTATTTTTCTATCAAGCTGTAGAATTATATCCCTAATAAAACACGACCGGCAACCTTTTTATCTCACGAAGCAATTCTTTGGTTTGCTGATTGTTTTTTGCCGTCATTGCATTCAAATTTGCCAGCTGATTGTCTGCTTCCATTAGTCGGTCATTGAGCATCAAAAAGCCTTTTTTCATCAGTTCTGAGTTTTCTTGATGGCGCTCCTCTTCTCTTAGAATCTGAAAGGCATGCTCCCAGCTGCTTGCTCGCTGATCTTCCAGAATCTGGTAGATATAGCTTAAGCGTTTTAAAGTATCTAAATCATCTGTTTGCATGGAAGGAGGAAGGACTGGTCTTAATTGATCGTGGGTAGACAATGACTGCGTGATCGGTACCAAGGTCAATTCCTCTAGTTGATCCAGCGCATGATTTCGACATTCATCAATCTCTTGCCGTTTTTCCGCTAAGCCAAATTCTTCCTCTAAGTTTCTTCCTGCCACCCGCTTTTGATCCGCTTCGGCTGCCTCTTCACTCAATTTTACTATTTTCTGCTCAAGGCGCTTTACTTTGGCACCTTCACGCACTTTTATAAAAAGAAAGATTGCAATCACAAGGACAATAAAAGCAACAGCGTAGTTGGACTCCCACCAATTGAAAATCAGCCGAACGAGATCCATGCGAAACCATGCCCCTGCTGTTTCAGGACTTCTATCAAATAGCGCCACTCTTTCACCAAAGCGCCTCATTTCAAAGTCTACCCAGATTTTTATGAGGTAATTGAGTGCGATGAAGATGACGCCAGTGATCCCCGTTACTAGCAGCAATAGCCGTTTGACTGGATATGGCTCCTGTTGCTCTATCTTTTCCATTAGCGCAGTGATTTGGGGCCAGACTTCTCGTTGTGATTTATTTAGCTCTAAAGATGCATATTTTTTGTAGTTCTCCTCAGTTGTCCGAAGAGTACTCTCCGCCTCTGCTAGAATCGCTTGCTTTTTTCTTTCTTTTGCCTTAACGACTTCCTTATAATTTAGGGCATTGCTTAAATACATCGACAAATAATTCACTAGCTCTTTACGATCCATCGTACCAACATCTTTGTTTAAAAATGAAACGCCAAATTCTTCCATCATAGCTCCCCCTTACTTTTCGTTCACTGGACTTTTTTCAGCTAGCATCGTAATAAGAAAAAAGACACTAAAAATAATTGGTGAAAAATAAAAGAGCATCAAACGAATCGGTAGGATCAGCAGCATCTGTCCAACGAGTTTGATCAGCTTGAACATACTTTGGTGGTTATCCTTTTCATAATAGCTCTGATTCACGACTCTTTGCTCTTCTACGGGAACGTCTACTTGGATATCTTGGTAGGTATTCCCAATTCTGACATTTTTTCTTATTGAGCGAACACTATTGAAGGACTTTAGCACGCGACGCTGATTTTTCCGATAAGAAAAAATTTCTTTTTCATTTGAATGCTTGAGCGCTTCAAATGATTCTGCAATCTTTGATGATTCTGTTTTTGATAAAAAGAGAAATAATGGCTTGACCCGACTGAATAGCCCCATCACATAGGGATAAAATAAAAGAGATAAGAAAGTAATGTAGACAAGATTTGTAGTAGTAAAAAGGGGCCTTAAGCTGTCGCCGCTTAGCAGCGCGATTAGTTGACCTACGCTCAAAAGGAACAGGATAATAAACGTTAGACAAAACGATTCATTGACCCAAATGAATCGAGTAAAGCCAACCTTGAGCTTAGCTGGATTCTCTTCTTCTAGCATTCTCTCCTCTAAAAATTCCTCTTCTTCCTTTTCAAACCTCATCGCTGTACGTTGAATCGTCGCCAGTAATCGCTTTTGGAAAAATTGTTCTTGATAAGCTAACTCCCAAAGATAAAGGATAAAAATAGAGACGAGCTGGATAAGCGTAAAAATCAAGTTTCCTAAAAACGGACGGATCACACTCGTCACAAATAGTAAGCCTATACTAACAAGGAAGATCGGTAAGCTTTTTTTTGTTGGCAGATACAACACGAATCCGATGAAGCAAAAACAAGCGATTTGAATGCCTTCTAAAATTGTCCAATACATAGCGCCAGATGGATCCATCACCCAATTCATATGCAAGAACCAATCGACGATCGTATTGATGATCATAAAAAGGCACGCCAACGGTATCAAAAGTTTTGGCTGAAATAAACGGTACACTTTTAATTTTTCATAAGCCAGAGTGAATCCCTTACCAAAAACAAAAAACACAAAGAGCAAAATTGCCCCCACAATCTGCATGAATAAGCCATCATTGCTCTCTGCATAGACGGTGTCTTTTCTTTGTTTCCCCAACCAATAGTTTCTCATCATTTCTCCTCCAATTTCTTTAGTAGCCTGCGTAATCGCCATTCAGCAGTTTGTTTTTTGCTTGAAGACTAAGCTCCTTTACTTGTTCTTCCGAAAGTTCTCCCTCACTCCAGAGATGCCAAAAGTAATCATCGATCCCTGCTTCTAGTTGATAAAAACGTTCTGCGCTATAGCCTGAAGCAGCAATCATTTCCTCCGTGTACACCGCTGTACCGCGATTTGCTGGCATAACATTGATTCCTTTTGCGGTAAAAGAGGCATAGGCATCGAAAAACTTTTGTGGGTGAGCTAAACTGAGCGGATCCTCTTGTTCTGCAACGGGCTCACTAATAGGAGTAACTGGATTGATGCGATCAAAGGTGTATTCTGACACTTGGTCTTCGCCACCGTTTGATAATCTTGTTTCGGTCACAAAAACTTGCTGATCATTGATTGGCTTGACCACTAAAATGGAACGAAACGGCCCGTTATTCACTCCATAGAAGGTAAATGTATCTGTTTCATCAGAATCACCACTTGCCCACGACTGTCCATAATCAAAGAGATCTGGTAAGTTCATTTTTGCAATTTCTAACGCCTCTTCTTCTGTTAGCGCAGCAGCTTTTTTGGCTTCTTCTCGTTCTGCTTCGGCTTTTTCCAGCGCTTGTTGGTTCTTATTTATTTGATCGGTGGCTTTGGTCGTCAGCTCGCGATACTCCCCCTTGGCTTCAATTTCCGTTAATTCCTTTAAAAGATCATTCGCAGCCTGATAATCCTTTTTCTCCGACAATGCAATCCCTTCGTCTAAGCGCTTTTTTGCCTCCGCAATTTCATTCGTTTTTTCTGCCAACTCACTAGTTAACTCGGCTTGTTTTTCCTGAATTGCTGCTAATAGTTCCTCTTGCTCCCCTAATTTTTCCAATGTATTTCCAGCTTTCGTCAGTTCAAAATCAGCTGTCAGTTCTTTGGCTTTAGCCATCAGATCGACTTGTTCTAGGTATTTTGGGACTTGATCCTCCTGTCCTAAATCAGCTAGCTCATTGATTTCTTGGCGTGCTGTTTCATAGTCATCCTTTTTGATAGCCTCATTGATTTTGTTGTACTGTTGCGTTGCCTGAGCCTTCGTTTCTTGCAGGGCTGTTTCTTGCGGCTGATTCCAATAAGCAAAGCCACCAACTGCCGCCAACAAGACAACCACTGTACCAATCACTAGTTTCTTTTTCATTTTCCCTAACTCCTCTTAATAAATTTCTTTTCCTGCCTTTTGCTTGATCGTTTCGGAGAATCCCCTTTCCCAATCCTCCTCTCCAGAAGATGAGTCATCATTTGTTTTTTAAATACTGCTTATTTATTCTTTTACAACCCTATATAATACATATATGTATTATTTTACACACCAAAAATACATTTGTCATCTGATTTTTTCCATCCGTAACCTCTATGATTAATCTATAAGGAGGTGGCTCTTGTGCTGAATGAAATGGTTGCCAGCCAAATTCGTCATTATCGTACCGCCAAAAAGATGACGCTAGCGGACCTCTCTCGTACCTCAGAAATTGATGACACCTACTTAGGGCGAGTGGAACGCAACGAAATCAATATCACCCTCAATACACTTGAGAAAATCATCAAAGGATTACAGATGACACCTGCTCAGTTTTTTGGTTTTTTAGAACTCGAATCCGATAACCCCGAGTTAGTTAAGATTGTTGATTTGATTCAAAAGTCACCCAATAAAGAGAAATTGACCTCCATCGCAAAAGAGATCGTAAAACTTTCTGAGCCGTAAAGAATTGGTCTGCCCACCAATTCTTTTTTTTTGAATAAAAAAAGCCTTAACCCTCGGGGCTAAAGCTATCATACCTGATTGAATTTTAAAAATAAATACCTCACAAGGTGATGAATTAATTTCGTAATCTAATAAAATTTTTTGTTAAATTAATTTTAACCCTTCTGTCAAGTCACGTCAAGATGCTTTTTTCTTCGTGTGTTTTTCGATCAGAATTTCTCTCGAAGAAACCTCCTATACCGCTACTTTGCTAAACACCACAGTCAGCAAAAAAGGTTTGGATATAAAGATATAGCGGTCGGTCTGCCAGAACCTGCCTTACACCTGAATCGTTTCGCCAATCGATAACGACGGGTGCACTGCGCTCCTTGTTATAGTACACTAGTTAAAACAAAGACATTTAGGAGTGATTAAATGACTCAGACAGAAGTAACTTACAAGAACTATTTGGAACAGCCCGAAGCTTTAACCTTTGACGAAATGCAGACGATCCACGAAGCAATTTTGAAAAATGGCACGATCACTGATACAGATTTTCAAGACGCCTGGCAAACTATTTTGCAAGCAGCACTGCGATACACAACGATCCGGGCACAGTGGCATAGTTTTTCACAAGATGAAAAACGAGCGATCGATGCAGAGCGTACCACCCTTCATAACACGATTATCGATCAATTTATCTTTCTCGAACGAGTCTTTCAATTGAATCAATGGGATAGCCAAACATGGACCTCTTTATTATTTTTGCAAGAACACCGAGAAAAGCGCACAAGACAAGACGTCAACCAACACCGCAAACGCATTGGGGATTTTGCCAATTACCTAGTGTTTGCAGCAGCGGTTAATGGTCGGTAGTTAAGAAAATAGGAAAAGCTAGGAATCATCGCATTGAATGATTTCTAGCTTTTTAGTTTGGCTGTTTTGGTATATAAGCTATCTATCTAAGCTTGCTCAAACTTTATAGTTTGGATTGTCCTTTCAAGATTTCTCGTGATCATGCATCAAGTCTTATTCCAATAATTGTTGAAGTGCTTTTCAGCATTATTCTTTTTGAAAAAAGTTCTCATAAAGCCGATTATTTCTTCTCGTGTATATCCATTCGTATCTGTTTCAAGATCCCCTACCTCTGCTAAATGCGAGTTAGGTCAGCAGAGTTTGTTAATGCTAGTCCTTATTGCTAGTCTTTCTCGGTATCGGTTTAAAAATGTTCCCTACCAGTTTCAAAACGATTCATTCCTTATTTTGATAGGATTCGTATTTTTTGTGTCAGGCGTATTCAGAAATTATCGGTAAATAATGCACACTAATATTTTTAGCTTTACATCAAATAAATATTTTATCATTTTAATTCAACTGATTCATTCAATATGCGATAATCATTTACGAAAGGATGATTTGATGAACTATACAGTTACCAACCTAAGACATCTGCGGATCGCTCAAATTTCTTTGTTAACATACTATATTTATTTAGCCTTCCATGACAATATTTTCAAAGCTATTCCATTACTTTTTATCAGTGGTATTTTAGATTCCGTATATCCGCCAGACTATGCAAACCAGTCATTTTGGTTTCCTTATAAAAAGAAAACGATATTTTTAAAAAACAACAATTTATTTTTGGAAGGAGCATTAGAAATCTTAATCATAATTGTTCTTGGTATTTTCCTATCTCTTGTTTTTTAAAGTAAAGGAACAACTTGTGATTGCTGGTTCCCTTTTACCCAACAACTGAATTATGTTTCTATTACTCACTACTTTTTTATCCATGTGTCTATTAAAATGGATTTACCAAATGAATAACGAATCCTTGACTGTTGAGATGACGCTAGTATTTAATCGAAAGGAAAGATGATTTTTTATGAAAAGAATTTGTTTTGTCTTAGTGTTGAGCAACGGATTATCTTACACACCATTAACTCCAGGTGTTCTTTATCAAAGAGACACAAGCCTCAAAGACTATTTTTCACCGTTTTACGATGTTTCAATCAATTATCTGAGAGATAAAGATACTGTTGATTACTTGGTCCTTCCTGAGCCATTCGCTCCTTTTGATAATGAAAATAACCTCCCCATCATAAAAGTTCCTTCTAAATTTTTTCTGACTAAAGATTTTGAAAAAATTAAGGCGTACATTGATGACTACTTTAAAGAAAACGATGCTAAGTAATACTCTCCTCGATCGTTTTACGCCCTTACTGATTGATACCGTTATCAATCAGTTTTTTGTCGGTAATGGACTAATAATCAGATATTTTGTACACTCAACTTAAAAATATAAGGAGATATACATGGATTTCTATTTCAAAGAGTTAAAGTCTAACTCAGAGATTAACCAGTTTTGGGAGAAAAAAAGACAATATGAAGAAAGTGACATTTTCCCCAACCTTCCAGAAAGCGGTGCTGAATTAGATGAAATCGTAGACTGGTTTCGCTCTTCCGAATACTACGAACTAATCATGGATCTTCATAATTCCCCAACAGAGGGAGATTCTCAGCTGGAATTTGTATTCATATACAATAATCAACAAGAATATGTTGGATTTACTACTTACAAAATCTACTACTCAGAAGATTCAAAAGCATTTATTCTCGATTTTTGTATCGATAAACCTTTTAGGAATCAAGGAGTAGGTAGCCGCGTTGTTTCTGAATTAAAGAATTACCTTAAAGCAAAGAACGCTCTATACATCGCTTTAAATGCCTCCAATGAACACAATCAGCGATTTTGGCAAAACCAAGGTTTTATTCCTCAAGACGTTGATGAACACGGCGAAGTAATCTATTTTTTTGTTCTTTAATAGATATAGATTCGTATCATCTATGTTCTAGTTGACTATTTGGCAGATAGCTAACTCAAAATTTTCCGATCCCTACGAAAAAACTGAAAGAAGCGAGTAACTTCTTTGTGATACTATCAATAAAAAGGAGAATTTTTGTATGCTTATCCCAGCTATAAGTTTTCAAGGAAATTGTGAAAATGCAATAAAATTTTATCATGAGGCGTTAGACGCTCAAATTAAGACCATCGTTTATGCGAGTGAAGCTCCGGTAGATTCAGGTTTAGATCCTGAGATGCCTGATGATTTCGTTATGGACTCAGAAATCATCATCGACGGTCAGAGGATCATGATGACAGACGGCAGACTAAATAGACCAGCAAATGATTTTTTCTCCTTTTGTCTTGTGAAAGAATCTGCTGATGAAGTTACTACTATTTTCAATAGCCTCTCGATAGACGGAAAAGTGATTGACCCTCTTGCACCAGTGTTCTGGGCCTCGCTCTATGGTATGGTCGAAGATAAATATGGTATCACATGGATGATCATGACCTCGCATTAGCATACTACCTTTTACTTACTACTCGTTTAGCTATTTTTTTATTTCAATAAATTGGATGTTTGTTTTTTTAGTACCATTTACTTTTGATATTATTTATTTATCGTGGTATTCTTTTTCTAGAGGTGATTCGATGAAAAAGAATAGTACTCGGTTAAGTCTATGGAAAATTTTGTTGATTGCGCTTGCTTTTGTCGCTGGTTCCTTTCTTGCAAAAATGGTCTTTTCTTTATTTTTTGTACACGTCTAATAACTAATTCAGTCTATGATCATTGTTATCAAGGAGGCGTTTTTTATTGAATAAAGTTCCTAAAGTATTCAAATGGGTAGGTATATTCTTGGCAGTCCTCTTTCTCCCTGCTTTCGCTACTTATGGCATAGACAGGAAAAATAAACAGAATATATCGGAAAAAGGGAACTCTTGAGTTGCCTTTTTTACTTAAAAAAGTTTTTGAGTTTGATACCTTTGTTGATACTGAATTTAAAAGGAGTGATTGTATGACCACCAATACAGAGTTTACAGTTGAAAAAGTCTATAAAAAAAGCACCAATGAAATCTTTATTATTACCGACCCTGAGACACAAGTGCAGTATATTCAAACGATAGTTACAGGTGCTAGTGGAAAAAGTGTTGCACTTACACCAAGAATAGAGCCAGATGGAAGTATTCATTATAAAGAGTAAGTGAGATCAACTTTTGTTGATCTTTTTTATCTCCTAGTTGGTATTTTCTTCTGTTAGTACAACGATCAAGCCAATTCATTTGTTTGAGTTCCAGATAAGGTAAGGAAAATAGACATGGTGTGGTTTTGGATACAGTTTTTTCGTGGTGCTCCATATTTCTTTTATCAAATAAAAAAAAAGACAAAAAGGAGCACTCCCGAGAGTACTCCTTTTTCACTGTTTTTGTGGAAAACAGCAATATACTAGTTAGTAAAGTTCTGAAAGCAGTGGTGTATAGGTATTACCCGCAGACTCTTCCATCTAAAATATACGTTTCAGATAGATTAGAGTAGATAAGTATGCCTCATCAATTCAGCATATATGATTATGGCATTCTGATAAGAACGTATATCTTCACCTACATTCACAGACCTTTTCACAGGTCACCGACGCCAGTTTCTCATTTAATGAGGGGTAACTATTCATTTTATGGACGTTTTTTCATGCGTATTAAAGAACACAATATACTTCTTTTCTAAATGGAACTTTTGTTTTTATGTACTTCCTTCGCTTCCTAGCATGTCTTGAATATGGCACTTTATTTTTTTTATAAAAATAGGCAACTATCATTTTCTTTTTTTGTCTTTGCCATAACCAATATTTCTGATATTCTTCTTGTCCACCACCAAGGTCATTTTGAAGTGTGCGTGTCTTGATCTTAATTTTATACTTTCCTCTATATTTCCAGTCAATGAAAATCATAAGTGCTATCGCTATGATAATCAATACGATAAACGAAATGATTATCGGTAAAGTAGGTTTTATGTGCAAGTCATACCATTTTTCTAAACAATCTTTGACCTTATTTATTAAGTCTACAAATTCTATTTTAACCGACTCCTTTTATTTATCATTATACCAAAAAAGCCCATCAAAGTGATGGACTTCTCAAATATCTACATCGACATCTAATGCAGAATTTCTATTCATTTTTGTGCCTACACTGATCCTAAAGATTACCCTCGCATCGTTCACAAAGAGAGTCGTAACTAAACACCCATAAGTATACCAATATCATTGGTGCTGTATGGGTGTGATAGAATTGTCGTAGACCTGTACTGGTCAGCGCAATCTCGCCCTTATCCAAGACATTAGGGAGCGTACAATTTTGGAGCCCCTTTTGTGCTAAAAAACTTTATGGATTTCTTCGTACTTCCTTTACGAACTCTTTACATGCACACTCTATATTCAAAACCAAAAAAGGAGCTGATCCTAAATTTTCAGTCGTATCTTTCTCTACCAACACTAAATGTCGAAGAGCCGGAAAAAGTTCCCTATCCATCGTTTGCTTATACTCCCTCAAGAAGATCTTCCCAATTTTCTGGGAACCCAATAAGAGAAATATCAATATATTCATCATAAATATTAATCAGTGTACGTAGATTTTTGAAAAACAAAGAAAAATATTCCTTATCAAGACATAATTTTTTGCAAATTAATATAGCTGCAAAAAGCCGATCGTTTGTTAAATTTCGTTCTTTCTTTGACCATTTAGCACGAATCGGAATGATTTTATCGTATAGTCTACCGTTATGCGCACAAATATTTCTAACTACCGAAAGGACATAGATCCAGTTCGCTAAGAATTTACTTGAAACTCCATAATTTTGTTTAGCAATATTGTTTTTAAAGTCAGCCATCAAATTACTGTAAAATTTTGATAAGGTCCCAAAATCGGATATTTCCAGTACAACCCATATCGGAAACGTATTCTCATAATTAGATATGTAATGATGCGTATATAGCTCTTTTCGCTTCACTGACTGATCCACAAGCTTTTGAAAAGAGGCTAGCCACATCTGATGATAGGTTTCATTCTCAAAATACTGACTATCGTAATGGGCTACTGGTGACGCTGATAGCGAAAATTCATTACCTATAACTGATCTCAATTCAATTTCAATATGTTCTATAATTTGAAACACTAATAACCTTAGCCTTTCGTCAAAACGATAATTCTCATAAATATGGTTAAAGGTTACCTCGTCTTCAAAGAAGTCTTTCGCTTGATAATATGGTAAACAATATCCTTTAAACCTAAAATACCCTATTTTTTTAATTGCATTTTTCGCAAAAGAATCGTCATCAATCGTTAAATTTCTTGATCGCAGTATTTCGATTTGTTCATCAAGCGTTGTAGCACATCGATTATACGCCATTGTTTTCTCCTATATACAAAAACGTCCCCGCTTGGGACACATTGCTAAGAGGTGTGCGGGGTTCTATTAACTATAATATAACATCATCACCAATAATTGTAAATAAAATTCACTCAAATAATAATATTAATTTAAATATTATTTAAATCATATTTCCCTCAATAAATAAAAAACATTCGTTTAGATTAGTTTAGCAACTGTATGAAATTTTCCATTTTTATGTATTAAATAACAACGAAAACAAACATGCCATATCATTTATAAAATTCCGATAATAACATGAGTAATTTTATCATCACTAAATTCCTTCCTTCTCAATTATTTATTTTAGTACTGCATTCATTCTTGCAGTACTACAATCAATTATTTTTAAAAAGAGGTGTAACGATACGAACATCTGCTTGTTTTCCTCATGCTACTCCCCTCATTTAGCCTGTGCACCTGATAGAAATAACTGTTGTGACTGTCTTGTGATCATAACTATCACTACTTTGTTTGATCTGATGAATGGTTACATCGTAATTCTCTCGTAACCATTCCTGTAACCTATCTTCTAGAAATTACACACTTAATCGCTTTTGAAATTCATTCCTACTGTTAGTACCTTCAAGTTTTTATTCTCATATGCTAGTCCTCTGTTAAGCATCGTTTACTAAGGTTTTAATATCCTAATAACAATTGTAACCATAACTACACTTGCGGTAGCTGTGCCAAAAATTCAATGAATCGTTCAGGCATCAATAAAGCTCAAACAAAACGATCAAGTAACCTGACTTAGAAATTTATTATCATATGATGTCTGAGGAAGCTAAAAACTCAGCTACAAAGTTTGCTAATTTTGTTTGTTCTTAATCGTATCACAGACCTTTTCACTGATATTTTGCACTTTAGAGCAACATAAAAAGCTAGAACCCTTATACATAAAGGTTTCTAGCTTCAAAATAGTTGTTACCCCACAGACCCTTCCAATTACTCTTTTGGGAAGCAATGGAACGGAACAGGCTTTAAATAAAGATTTCATTTAACAAATTTCCATAGACTGACAGTGTATATTATCAGGTAATATCATCGAGAACGTAGCCAATATCGTAGCCAAAACAGCAGGTAGAGAAGTTATTTGTGGATTCAAGTGTTTTTAAAGTTATCGTGATTATTAGCAATCATTTTTCATACCTAACTATTTTTATATGTTAAAAGTTTGTATACTGACATCTAATTTATTTTCTCTAAAATACCTATGATCATTATTGAAATAATGATATACATATTCCTCTCTACTTAACCTAGTTTCTTCAGACACAGCGAGAATATTAATTTCTTTGCTACCGCCTAATCCGTTTATCGAACCCCCTAGTACCACTCCTTTATGCTCCGTAATTATACATCTATCATGGAACGGACTTTCATTTGTACTATCAACATTGGCTACAAAAACATTTATATACGGAGGTTTTTCCAAGCTTATTTTTTCTTTCCAGTAATCGAGAAATTCCGTTTTATAGTTACTACCTTGATCATTATTTCTCAGCTGTTTATCACTAGTTAAAATAAAAAATTCAAGATCTTCATTTTCGAATTCTTCATACAATGAGTAAATAAAATGTAAATCTTCTTTATCAAAATAAGGATCACAAATAATTATTCTTTCAGGATTGTCAATTTTTAGTTTACTAGTTATAAATTTAACAGCTTGAGGTTTCATTCCTGTAAGGATAGAAATACTTTCAGTTTCCTCACTGTAATACTCTTCCATCTGCGCCTCATTATCTTCAGCAATTTGCTTACTCAGAAGAGCAAATCTACAAGCGGTATAAACAGCTTCAAAATATGCACTTTGCTTCCCTTTATATTTTGTATTTACATTTTCTATAAACCAACTATATATTGGAAATGATTTATCTATGGGTAGCCTATTAGCAATTTTTATATAATTTAATAGTTGCTCTGGTTTTCTTGGACGTATACTTCTAGATAGCTGTTGACCATATGATTTCCAGCAAACATTACAAAATTTTAATGCGGAATTATAATCTAACTGAGTAAAATCTTCTGTCCCTTTATCATTAATGACTTTATCATTTAATTCTAGATAAGATAATTGTTTTTTTAATTTTTGTTGCTTTTCTTCGTTACAGTCAGGAATCGAAGATATTATACTTGTTGCAAATTCTGGATCTAATTGATGAGCTAAATCAATTAACCTTTTTTCAATTTTTACATTTTCATCATTTTCTTCAGAATTTCTATCAATTAAATCCAATGCCTTTTTTATATAATATTTTTCTTTGGAATCTCTTTTATTATGAACAGCTTCAGCCATTTCTTCTAGTCTCAGTATTTTTTCAGATGTTGAACCTAATGAATCAATCAATATTTCAGCCCTATCAAGTATTTCATCCCTGAAAGAAGAATACTTAGGTCGCATCTCAGATGCAACAATAGTCATACAAAAAACCTTATCTGAGTTATTCGGAATTCTATCAATTTCATTTAAAAAGTCATTTACTTTATCTTTTGTAAAGCTTTTAAAAGTTAACCAGATATAATACTCAGATAAAATTTTAAAACCACTGTGTTTAATAAAATCGTCTGATTCAAATGAAATGCTCACTACTTCTGATATTTCTTTACATAAATCATGCCGTCTTTCTTGTGTTAACTGTTCTCCCCTATGTTCTCTAACAATATCCAACATTAATTTAATAACAGAATACTTAGTTGAATCATGTTCTATTTTTTTTACTAAAGATAATATTTCTAACATTTCTGTATATGTGCATTCATACTTTGAATTTGATCCAAAATAAAATGGTTCAAAGGATAGTGTTTTTGTTAGAAAATAAATACATATTTCATATAATGTTTCATCTTTCTCATTATCAGACATTATTGAATAATTATTCTCCAAGTAAGATCGAGAATGGATAAACAACGCTGGAGCACATCTCCTTAGCACACTAGATTTATATCGTTCGTCATTATCCGATATACTATCAATTTCATCTGTAATATTCAAAACTAAGTCTTTAATCGGTGTATTAATTTCACTCCTAGTTAATGCAATTAAAAGCTGAGAATATAGCACTGCTTTTTCTCCACTTGATTCTAATGTATAAATCAATTTTCTAATTCTATCAATATATTGATTTATATTAAGAGTATCTCTACTATCTACCCCTTGCAAAGAATGTATTAGAATTCTCAATGAAAAAACTACTGTCCAAAACTCATCTGATTCAAACTGGTTCTGTTTCTTTTTTTCATCTAAAACTTTCGTACTTAGATTAACAGCTAAATCATAATTATTATTTGCTAATATTTTTGTTAACTCATAACCAACAATGTTTTTTCTAGGTAAAATATTAATACTCTCCCAATTTTGAATAATATTGTCTTGTAACTGCGCAACATTTACAAATGGCTTCTCTCTAAAAATATTTAATAACACAGCTAAACATCGAAGTTTCTTTGTAGATTCTCTTATACGATTTATTGAATTTAACAATTTAAAATACGTACTATTTCTGATATCTAAATTTTTATTATCATTCGAATTCAAATAATTTAATGCATTTAAAGTATTTTCTAATCCATCATCATAATAATTAATATCATAACTTATCTTTTCTAATAGATGTAGAATCTTTTCAATAATATCTGATATATTTTCTGTTGTAGATTGATTAATTATTCCATTATTTATCAGCCCTTTAATAATAGATTCATATAGTTTTTCTTTATTTATAATAGTATTCACAGTTTGAACAATTTCAAAACAAAACGAAAAATCTGATATAGCTAATATTTCCAAAGGTTTGGTTAATAATTCTTCCTGATAAGCAAAATTACTAGTTATTTCTTTTAATTCTGTTTGAATTTCGCTATGCAATGTAGCTACAATAGCTAATTCGTCTTCTAAGTAATTTTTATTCAAAAAATCTTTACAAGCAACTAACATATAGCACTTACATTCTAGTTTAGTTGATATATCTTCAATTTTTTCCACATAAGCATATAAATGGTCTAATCTATTCGCAGTTTCAAGTTTATCAAATTTATCTAATAAACTAAGTACATTCAATAATAAACGGATATATAATACATTGGAGCCATTTTCTCTAAAAATTTCATCTCTTGAATCAAATAATTCAACAAACTCTTTAAAAAAATCCTTCTCTAGTTTTAACTGTTCAGATAATTTATAATACACTCCTAAATTTGACTTATACTCACTATGAGAACCAATTATATCGAAAGCATATTCTAATATATTTAATCGATAATTTTTAGCATCATTTTCTTCACACCAATTTGCCAAAAATACTATTCTAGCATCCAAAGATGAAATCTTACTAATCTCATCCAATAAGTATTTTTCTGGTATACTTTTACTGAAATTAAACATTGTTGAAAAAGCATCTTTTAAATCAGGACTCTTCATTTTTTCTTTAACAGACTCTATAAATGCGTTATCACTATCAAGTTTACGTGAATTTAAAGCATCCATTGATAGCGCCAACATTATCTTGTCTAATGAGTTTCCTTCTTTTTCCAAATTAAATGACTTTTCCAATAATTCTATTGACATATCCACATCTACAGTTATTAATTCCGAAGCGATTTCTATTCCTTTTTCTCTTATGTATCTTAAATCAAGGTTTTCATACAAACTCTTTATTTCCGATACTATTTGTAAATCAGGAACTCCTCTATTTTCCTTCTGGTTTCGGGCTATTATTGATAAACCAAGTATTTTATCTTCTAAAATATTTGAATTCCGAGCAAACGATAAGGCTTTATCTTCTTGATTGGTCAACATTAGTGCTTCAATTTCAACTTTTTTATCATTTTTTTTATTAGATCTAACAACTGAATTTGCCAAGGAATACTTAAATATATTTGGTATATTTTCTGCTTGAGTAGAAATTTTCAATCCGCTGTTAACAAGCATTTTTAAAGAACTCAACGAACTAGATTGAACTATACTACTAACCAAATTATGATCATCTAGCATTGAAAATAAATCTTCATAATTCTCTGCTTGTTCAAAATATGTTGCAAGTAACCAATAGTCTTTTTTTATTTCATTATTTAATATATATTGTGCTAAATCATCATAGGTTTCTTTTTTTAAATAATTAACTTTATTTTCGATGCCTTTTATATAACTTTCGTTCCGAATTTTTATAATATTTTCATTTAGAGAAAGAAACATAATACTATCGATTTTTTCTTTTAGGTGTTCCTGCTCTAAATTTAAAATTTCTTCTAAATCAGTAATTTTCACTTCTTTTTTAGAATATATAACATACGCTAAAATTCTAAGTTCATTTTCATCAAAATTACTCTTACTCCATAAATAATTAAATATATCTCCTTTGACATCTGCAATTAATTCTTGAACATCATTTCTAGAATTACTAGTATTTTCAAGAACATACTTTAACTCAGTGATGTCTGATGGTTTTCCTTTAAATGCTGATCTGATATCTTCTATCTCACTTGCTTCTAATTTGTACTCGCTAAATATTTTTTCTACTTCATTTTCAGTCAAGCCAACCATAGAAAAATCTTTTTTCGAGCTTCTATTTTCATAGATCCAATCGTCCAATATGTTATTCTCTTCAGTATTCGATATTATGATTTTGATATTCTTTTTCCCAAGAGGTATCAATTCCATAAGATTTTCAATAAAGAGATTATCTTCAATTGTAGAATGATACAGACCATCTAACACGATATAAACTGTTTGATTTTGTCTTGCAAATTTTGATAATGCTGCTATACTCGTTCCATATTTTATCTTGAGTTTCTGAATAGACTCTGGTAGCTCTACATCATTTTTCTTCCTCATTAAAAATTCAATTTGTTCTATTAAAGACATCAATGCAAGATCGATAGACATTGAATTACTATTAGTTGGAGAAATAAAAAGAGAAATAGCATTAAATTTCTCACAAAATTGTTTTAATAAAACTGTTTTACCCATCCCACTATTTCCAGTCACAAAAACCACATCATTAACTGTTGCCATTTCTTCTAAACTATCGATTAAGTTATCTCTCTTTATTTCACAATATATCTTATCTGGGAAATTATATGAATACATTCTTATATCTACAATTTGACTTTGCATAACAAAACCTCCACCATTCAAAAAATAAATTGGTTATTTTATCAAGTAACATAGGGGTGTAACATAATAATTTTAAACGAAATGACTACAAGTAGTCATTGAAGCAAATCTTCATAAGACACCTGTAGAATATCTTTGATGGCTTTCAATTGATCTAACTTAATGTGTTGGCGGCCACCTTCAATCTTAACCAACGTTTCCCTAGTTATAGCAATTTTACGAAGCTGTAGGTCTTTAATCAGCTCGGTTTGACCAATTCCTTTTTCTAATCGGATTCGTCTAATATTGCTACCGATTACATTTTCTTTATCAATAATTTTTTCCTCTTCCAAGAATAGCACACCTTTTGGACTAAAATCAGTCCTTTTTCTTATTAATCTTAAAGATTTGGTGTGCTACAATGGGACTAGTATTAGTCCATATTCAATTTTTAAGGAGGAATTTTTTTGAAGAAATTTGCAATCATTCTAACCAGCGCTCTACTAATCGGAACTATAAGCGGGTGTACCACTTCTGACACAAGCTCCACAAGTACGGAAACTAGTACAACAACCTCAGAAAAGAATTACCCAATACATTTTTTTCCGGTTCCAGATGGATTTGAAGCTTATTATCATGATAAAAAACTAGATGTTCCTTTATCAGAAACTGAATCTACTGAAAAGATTTTGCCAATTGAAATTGAAAGAAATCAAGACGATATAAAACTAAAAGCTGATCTTCCCTTACTGAACAGCACACAAATTGATAGACATGAAAATATCAAAGTTAATATTGAAAAAAGAGCGTTAGCACAACTTTATACTGAAAAAGTTGAACAATTTTTTGAGTCTGGTGCCAATAAAGACTTTTCAAAAATAAGCGATTATTCGGATAACTTTTTTAATGAGACCCAAGATGAAATCACGAACTCAACTTTTATGGCTGAAGATATGTACAATATGACGTTAAAAAAAATAAAAGCTTACGACCATCCATTAAATCTGACACTAAATAATGGATTACTCTCTTTTGTATTAGCAGGTTACGTTGACTATGAATATTCACCAGATTATTTGGAGACACCTCTTCAACACGAGAACAATGATATTAATTTTAGATTTGTCTACGAGTCAAAAAGTAAAACATGGTTAGTTGATCAATTAAGCACTATAAACACAAGCTTCCATGAATTACCTAAACCTGAAAATGAAGCTGATATGGTCATTAAAATCTTCTAAAAAAGAAGCGTTGAAGGAGAAATATTCCTTTCAACGCTCTTTTTTATATGCTTAGAAACATAAATAAATTGTATACTTTCTTTTTAGCCCCTATTACTTTTCACGAAAAATATCTTTTTTCGACACTAGCGTTTCTCTACTTATAATATTGTACACAGTTTTTGTATTATTGAAAAATTACTCATTATTTAGCATTAATCCACATCGTTTTATCAATCGACCTTCATACTAAACTACTTTAAAGTCATCTTCCTTCTCATTTTTCATTAAATCAGATACATAAGCCCATGTACCCGTTCGTTGTAAATAAAGTTCTTCTTGTAGCAGCTCCCACTTTCTCTTAGAAATCATAATGACGCCATCGTTCAATCCATTTTTAGAATCCCTAGTAATTTCTATTTCAGAATTTGAATGAACTACTTCTTGCAACACTTTACCTATATTTTTTTTGAAGTTTGTTGGAGTAATAGTATCCAAATTGAACACCTCTCTTCTCTATACCTCTATTATGAAGCGCCCATCAAATAAAGCAAGCGTTGAGGAATAATTCTTTCAACGCTTGCTTTATTAAGCTTTCATTTTGTAGTTTGACTAATACCAATAATCTGATCTCTAAACAATCGAAAAACTTCTTGTGGTTGATAATAATCTGTATCTATTTCAAATGTTTCTGAGAATAATTCATTGAATTTTTCTACTGAAATGATGATTTTACCATTCTCCTCTCGACTGTTTTCTATTATTTCTGCTTCTAATTCAAATAAATCTAGTGACGAACTAAAATCATAAATCCTGTCATATTGAATAAAAAAATCAAGAAAAAGTTGCTCAAACTCTTCCATATTTATCACTAATGTTTCAAGCGGAACAACTTTATTTTCATCAGCCATTCTTCCAATTTCCTCACTTTCATTTTCAAAAATCACAAAATTGATATTAACTTAAAAGCCACTAACAAAATAAGACTTACAAAGTAAAGGGTAATCTAACAAAATAACCATTCGCTCTACGTACTACGATTTGGTATTCCTGCCTTTCAATCGGTAATTCATAATAGTAATTTATTGTTTCTGATTTGCCACTTTCAATATACTCTGGATTATCCAATATCATAGCATACTCATAAAGTTCTTCACCATTCTTATTTTCAATCGACCATTGTTGCGGACGTATAGGATTTTCTGTATCATTTTTCATTGTATAGGTCACTTGTAATACACGATCATGCTGTGCAAATTCATTTCTTTTTTCGGTCAATTCAACCTTTTTAAAAATTAACTCAACCCCATCTGCCTGATAAGTTTCACCTATTTTTAAATCTTTTGTTACAATTTTTATCGGCTTTTCTTCTGGAAAATATCTGGCTTTAATTGTTAGATAACTTCCAAAAAGAATCAATCCTAGTAGCACTAAAAGAATTCCTTTAACGAGCTACTGAAACGGGAAGTAAACTTTAAACATCTTTTTTCTCCTCCGTTTTGTATTTGTTTTTCAGAGAATACGATAACTTTTGATCAATGGCATCCAGCTTTTCAATTACTTCATTACTTATCATTGATTCTAGTTCTGAAATTTTTTGTTCAAATTTAATGCTTTCAGGATCATTAAATTTATTATTTGATGGACTAGCTAACACTGGTAAATTTGAAACCATAACACGAAACATATTTGCCTTGGAACCAAAAACTCCTTTGTTTTGGTTGTAAAAATTGTTGAATATTTCTTTAGTTTCTTCTGAAGCCGAGACTTTAAAATATGGATAGTTCATTTTTTCCCTCTCCCTATTTACTCAAAAATCCATATCATATTGATTTTGTCGTTTTTGATAATCAATTTTTCTTGCTGTTTCTTCATACTCTTTCCGAGCTTTTTCAATCGTACCATCATCAATTGCACGATTAAATAAATAAAGAACACGTTTTGTTTCTTGAATATAACGCTTCTTAAAATTACGTTCTAAATCGGGTTCAGTATCATGAATGTTAAATTGGTCATAATCAGTTGATAAACTCTCTGCGATATCATAAACAACTTTTTTATACACCAAATCTACACATTTCTTCTTATACTTTAAAGATTCCTCTTCCACTGCAAATCCAAAGAATTGGTCTTTATTCTCACCAAAAACATCTAATAAAATTTCTATTCTGTCCTCTATTTCAAATTTATATTTGTCATAAAATTCTTCATAATCTTTTGATGATCTAAGAAATGGTATATTCTCATTATCCAATTCAAAGTGTTGCGCTCGTTCTTGCCAATTAATTCTACTATCCGCTCTACCATTTAACGATTTACCAAGATGTCGAATAGCAATTTCAGTGAGTACCTCTTCAGATTGAATTTGCTCCGCTTTTTTATTTTCTGTGAACAAATCATCAAGATAATTCATATCATAGTTTTGCCCTAAACGCTTTCCGCCAATCTTTAAGATTAACTCACCTTCAGAATCTAAGAGTTTGTACCCAATACGCTGATTTTTGGCAAATCGATAGGTCTCAATAGAATGTTTTTTCTTCAATTCCGCATGAAAGTCATCATAATTTTTCGCATACTGAGCAACTTCAGAAACAGCTAGTTTTATTTTTTCTCGATTTGAAATCTTATTTTCAGTTCTAAATTCACGTTCTTTCCAATTTTCACGATCTGCAACTAAATGATTATACTTATACATATCAAGTGGGCTAATTCCATTATCAATAAGTATATTATCATTCCAAGCCTGCAAAACTCGAATATCATTCTTTCGAATATCCATTTTCTTTCCTGTTCGCTGATCGTTTGGCGAAATACCAAAGTGATTGTGAACATGCCCTTTGTCTGTGTGTGTGACGACCAAAATTGACTGGTTAGGAAACACTTTTTCTGCCCACTTAACACCCAACTCATGTGCTTTTTCAGCGGAAATATCTTCTAGTGGATCAAAGCTTTGTGTAAAATGCCAAAGCTTTATTTTCCCTTTATCACCAAAAATTTCATTGGTTCGTTTAAATTCCTCAATAGCATTTAAATCATTCGATACGCCAATTCCTGTCACGAGTTCAGAATCTTCTTGTTTATTTAACATATATGAAATTGTATTATGAATACTCCGACTTTTTGAAGCAATTTTTATAATCGAGCCCATAACTTATTCAACTCTTTTTCCAAGCGGTTTAATGGATCACTTATTGATTTTATTTGTATCATTAAATCATTTTTTTCAGCATATAACCGCTTTAATCGCTCTTGCTTAGTTGTAAAAGATAAGTAAACACTCTGATGTTCTTCTTTTTGTATCTCGGTATCTTTTTTATTTAACTGAACACGCAAATAATTTGCTGTTTTCACTAATTGATTCAAATTTCTTCCTATTGCTAGTAAATGAAAATTAATTTCTTTATATTGTCGATCGGTATATTTTAGACTTTTCCCTGCGTTGTCTACTGCGATTTTCTTCACGTACATTGGAACAGATAAACCAAAAATGTCTGCTGTTTTTTCTAGCTCTTGGTACTGATAATCGTCTACTCGAAACTTTATCGGCCTATTTTGTCGTCGACTATCTTCATTACGTTTATATCGCTTTCGCCTTTCTTCTAATGGTAGTTTACTGACATCAATTGCCATACGCACTTCTCCTTTCCAATATTATTTTTAAGTTCAAAAGAAGCAAGCGAGGGGAAAGGGAACCCTTCCCCGCTTGTCGAGGGAGTAAACTCCCTACGAGCACCCTCATGCTCCGCATTTTATCGAGATTAGATAGCCGATAAATCAGCTACCTAACACTTTCTTCTTGCGCCTCTTCTCGATAGAAAATTCGATACGCTGTCTCTCCTTTTCTTCTCAAAAATTGTTGGAACTTCGTTTCCAACAATTGATCGCTTGCAAGAAATTCATGCACTAGGGTAAATTCGCTATTAGCGAAATTTACCGCCTTTTGCCATTTTTCTCGAGTACCTTTTTGATTAATCTCAAAAGTTTCTTCAAACTCTTTTACTGATGAAATTCCTGTTTTTTCATAGGCAAACTTTCCCAGTTCGGGATAAAGCTTTCTCTCCAACTCGGCGAGTTCTTTTTTCAAATCTGCAATTGATTTTTGTTTTTTCCTTGCCATTTTTCATGCTCCTTTTTGTATGTGAATAAGTTCATTCATAAGCTCATTTTTCATCTCTAATTCTTCTTGAATCATCAGTTCAATATAATTAGTGACCGTGATTTTTTCATTTGTTGCATTCTTTACTGATTCACATAATTCGTCAAGTTCTAAGAAATCATGCGTACTAATCTTTAGAATTAATTGCATGACAATCCCCCCTTTTATTTTTTTAATAGATTATCGAAAAGCGGATTAGGATCATTAAGTGTATCTCTGAATAACTCGTTGTCTTCATAAGTGAATCTTCGTCTTGGTTTTGATCCCTTATCATTTCCACGAATTTCACTATCAATAATCACTGTTTCATGATTTGAATCAAATTTTTTCGCTGACTTTCTGTCTTCAACAATATTGATTTTTTGTGTTTTTTCTTTCATTTCTCCACTATCTTTTTGAACGTTCTCCCGAACATCTACTGTTTTGAATCCTTGACTACTTGTAGAACTTTGTACATTTTCTCGGACATCTACTGTTTTTGGTTGACCTGCACTGCTGCCTTGAACATTCTCTCGGACATCCACTGATTTAAACCCTTGACTACTTGTAGAATTTTGTACATTTTCTCGAACATCTACTGTTTTTGGTTGACTTGTACTGCTACTTTGCAGATTTTCTCGAACATCAATTGTCTTAGTACCTTGACCATTTGAAGAACTTTGTAAATTCTCTCTTACATCAACATTCCGTCCGACATGACCATTCAATGAACCTTGAATATTTTCTCGGACATCTACTCCACCTTGACTACTTGTAGAATTTTGTAGATTTTCTTTGACCAATTTTTCTAATCCGGTATTTGAATTTTTAGCTTCTTGGATTCTTTCTTTGGTCAACGCTTCTTTTTCGTCCATATTATCGCCAGTACGCCCTTCTACACGTTTCCTCAACATTTCCTCACGATTCATTATTTCAGGCGTGTATTTTGCTTCCTGTCGCTTCTGATTAATTAATTCTTCAGCAGACTTAGATTGACCATGCATAGCATTTTTACGTTCTTCAATATCTTGTTGAACTTTTTGCTGAATTGCACTTGCAGGATTATTATTCGATTCAGCATTATTTTTCATTGCTTCACGCATACGTTCAGAACTAGACATAATTCTATCGGCATTCTCAATCTTAGCCCCATCTTTTCTATCCGAAAGACGTGTTGGCATGCTATCAGCATATTTTCCAGTTTCATCTTCTTTGTTTTTAGCTACTATAGGTTTGCTATTTTTATTAATAGCGGACACTGTACCATCATCTAAACCTTCTTTGAACTTATTCTTGGTATCATTAGCTATATCACGCATACTTTTAAATGGTTTTGTTGCTCTTTCACTAGCTATTGTAGCTCCATCTGAAGCTAAGCCTGATAATCCACGTTCACGAGCATACCCAAGCGTTTTCCCCGTTTTATTAGCTTTTTGAGAAAGTGATTGACCAAAGTTGCGTTCAGGTTTTCGTTCTTCCCCTTCCGCTTGATCGTTTCCACCACTATTTTTCCCACCTTTAGATCGGTTCATACCACCTGTTCCTTTACGAAACAGCATTGCACCCATTCCAAAAGCAGAAGCAAGTTGCCCATAGCCTTCTTTGAGTCCAATATCCACACCAAAGTAACGCATGACTGTTCCACTGCCTTTGATTAAAACAAACACAGCACAGATATAAGCAATTGTTTTTATAAAAATATTTGTTGAGATACCTTCGCCAGTATTTAAGTAATTTATGAACATTGCAAACATAGATAATCCAAACCCTTGAAATCCGACTGTTAAATAGCACTGTAAAATATCTGACAAAACTTGTTTTGATCGTTGTCCTGTTTCTAAGTCAGTAGCAAATACTAAAACTCCGAGTACACGTTTGAATGCTAGCTCGAGTATTGCTGTAATTATAATGAAAGCACTAAAAACATACGCTACCGCTAAAGCAATCAATCCAAATGAAATTCCCCACGGGTTCGCTTGATAGCGATAATATCCTGATTTGATACCATCAACAAAGGTTGACAAAAAATTATCTGAAAATTTAGTAGCAACAAATTCATTATCAGAATTTTCAACTAATTCATAACGCAGGTTATCAGCTGTTGAGTTCTCTTTTTCCATTTTATCAATTACATTATCTGTCAATACTTGCGTAAGATCCGTTTTCCAAAAATTTTCTTTTGTTAGATTATTCCGGTCATTCGTTTTGTTAATCATTGAATACTGATCTGTTTTATTGATATAAGCTAAATCAGTGACCCCTTGTTCAATCAGCGACCACGCCACGCCTTCGTCCGAATTTGTAATCGTAGTCGTATCATTATAAAATGTTTTAGAAAACTCTATTCCACTGTGAATCAAAGTCGGCATTAAAAGAATCAATGCAATCGACATAACTACGTTCATTCCAACCGATTTTAAGTCTAAAGTCCCTTTTCCAGTCACCATTTTATATCCAATAATCATTAGTGAGAGTACCATCAATCCAATAACAATTGTATTTAAAACTGACTGATAGACTTTGTTCAATCCGGTACTTTCTACAAAGCTAAACAAATCTAAAACCTCGGGAATCATATTTTGAATGCCATCGACAACAGCGAACATTGATTTTATAACAGACCAGCCTATCCACATACCGAACTGGCTGTAAAAATTTCCGTTATATTTTTTAAGATAATTCTGATAAAGTGGATTAGTTAAAAACTCAGTTTGACTCTCAGTATCATCAAACCAGTTGAAAATACTGCCTTCTGCAACGTTACTCGTAAAAATAATCATAGCTGTTAGAATAAGAAAACTAATCGACAACCAATTAATTTTACTCTTAATTACCTTCATTGTTACCTCCCTCAGCCCATTTTTTTAGGCTCTCAGAAAGCTTCTGAGCTGTTTTTCTGTCAATTATGATGTGAGTTACACATTTGTCATTTTCAGATCTTAAATCGAGAACTACAGTATTGAAGCAGATACTCTCGATTAGTTCGAGAGTATCTGTGTTTTGATCAAGACACAAAATCTGATCTATTAGACGATTTTTAATCATGTTTTTTCTCCTTCTAACCAATTATGCATAGGGATTTTAGGTAACTCTTTAATTCCGAAGGCTTTATTGAATTGATCTGTAGTTTCTATATTTTCTAGAAGCTGATTTTTATATCTAATTTGAAGTCCCTTTAGAAAAAACTTTGTGTAATCGAATAGTCCTTGATCTGTTTTTGCTTGAAAAACGCATGCTTTATGTTGTGTTATAATGCATTGAGCGTTAAGATACTGAGTATTTTCATATAAAAATTCAATGATTTTTCTGATATCTTTTATGTCTACATTAGCGTTTTTCAAATAGTGATACACTTGAAATAATTTTCGACCATCTTCGTTATTTGCTTCATAAAGAACACTAATCTTACTGTAAATCCTCTTTATATTAATATCCTCTTCTTCCATAACGGGAGTAGTTTTTGATGTGTTCTGTGAAGTAGTCTTTGTATACGTATATACGAATTTGTACATACCTCTACCTTTTTTTAAAGAGACATATCTCTTTTTTTCGATAACCCTCTGACGGATTTTCGACACATACTCCTTTTTTTCACGATCTAAAGCAGGAAAAGTAATTTCTATCAATTTATGTACATTTAAAACAATGTACATAACATTTGATAATGTAACTGCTCTTTGCTCATAATAAATATTTCTAAAAACTCTTTTGATAATTCCCTTTTTCTCTAAGTACACAATTGCATCTTTTATAGCTCTTTCTGATAGTCCTGTTTTTTTGCTTAATTGCTTATATGATTTTTGCAAAATATCTTCAATAAATTTCTTTTTATATCCAATTAACTGGCCCTCATCGTTAAAAATTTTTTGGGGTCTGTACCAGTAAGTAATTTCTGCTAAGATAACTATTGCATTCAAATAGGGCTTCTCAACGCCTTTTTTCGTTTTTTTTCTTAATTGACCGTACCACGAATGTGGAATTACATTTCCGTCAAAATTTATTTCTCTAAGTTTGTCAACTACAACATTTCCAGAAGAAAACACCTTTTCACCTTCTTTTTGATATAATAGCTATAAATAAAGTTTTCTCAGAACTTTATTGTCGAGTGCTTCCTGTGGTCGCCAAACTATCGGGAGCACTCTTTTATATATTTTTTTCAATTCTTTTCAATACTAAATTTGCTATTTCATCTTCTCTCAAAACTTTCACCTCTCTTCATTCGAGCAAACATAAACTCATTTACTGCTTTTTTTGAATAAAACTTTCTTGCACCTAATTCAACAACAGGTAATCCCTCATTTCTCACCGCATTTTTTAAAAAGTTTTCGCTCACATTTAAGTATTCTGCCATTTCTTTTTGATTGAGGTATTCCCTTGTCATACCCGCATTTTCTTGAGCCTTTTCAATTGCCTTTGTAGCAATTTGATAAAACTGTTTTAGAAACATTTCCTCCTGTTCTTCTGAAATCATTAATTTTATTGCTTCCACAAAAACCTCTCCTTTTTAATTAATTATTCTATAACTCCTCTACCTAAATAAGTACAAACAAGTACAAATTGTGTAAAAATGTATTTATTTGTATTTACGAGAATAATATATCACGCTCCCAACAAAAAGTAAATACTTTTAAATACTTTTGTTTTATAAATATGATATACTATCTATAAAAATAAAAAGGAGAAAAAAGATGAAGCCGAATCCTTCAGAAGCAGGAAAACGAATTAAACAATTACGCCTTTCATGTGGTTTTACTATGGAAGAACTTGGAAGGAAAATAGATAATTCACCACGTGCGACCATATCCAACTGGGAACGTGGGACCAATTTGCCAAATCCACAAAAGCTGAAATTATTGTCAACTATCACTAATTCAACAATTGACTGGATTAAATGGGGAACATTAGAAGAGTATATAACTTCATACCTTATCGATATAGGGTATGAGCTATATATTAAGGACTTTCCAGAGATACCTCACAAAGTCTTTAAAGACATCCAAGAAAGATATAGTGATACGTTTTCGCTAGATAAAGACTATGAGTTATTGAATCCTATAATAAAAAATATATTTTCAAAATATTACTCAAAAGATTTTGAAATTTATCTAAATGAGATACTTGCTAATGATATCAATCCTCTTATCGAAGAGTTTGCTAGTCAAAAACACTCTATCTCTAAAGAGCTATTTTTCAAAAGAGCCAACAGTAGACTTCAAGATAAGATAAGAAATGGGGATTTCAAATACGGTGAAAAAGAAATACTGATTGATTCTTCAAAACAGCTATTAAACGAAATGGACTTAGCCTATCAAGATATTTCACAGTATTCATCTGTCGAGGATTTCTTTTATAAAATTACTAAAAACCAATTTGAAACAGAAAAATTTATTTCTGATCTTAGCAAAAAATACAATTTCCCATATGAGAAAAATAGTATAATCGCAAAATTTCTAACTAATAATCACGATAAATTTAAAAGCAATTGATTCTTCAAATAACTTCTCTACCTGCAATCATGAAGTAAGGAGAGAATCAAATGGCAACATTTTTTTGTTATAAATTACAAAATGGCGAAAAATATTGGGGATTTGAAACTTATTTAGGAAAAGATCCCAAGACTGGAAAAGATATACGTACAAAGCGTAGAAGATTCAAGTCAAAAGCTGAGGCGCAAACAGCACTTAATAGACTACTTGTAGACTTTAAAGAAAAACAAGAGTTTAAAATAAATGTTACAACTTTTCAAGAGTTGTATGAATTATGGATTGATAACTACAGAACAAGAGTAAAACCGTCTTCTGTTGCCGTTGCTCAACGTTTTTGCAAGAACCATATATTACCTGCTTTTGGGGAATTACGATTGGATAAAATAAGTGTTAGTTATTGTCAAAAACAGGTGAATGAGTGGCACAAAACATTAAAACAATATGGTTTCTTGAGAAAAACAACTGCTCAAATATTTAAATTTGGAGTAGCAATGGAAGTCTGTAAGGATAATCCTATGTCTAAAACATTGCTTCCAAGAAAAATTGAAGAAGAACAACCCTTGAAGTTTTACACGAAAGATCAATTACAACTGTTTTTACAGAATACTAAAGAAAATAATTCAGTTAAACTGTACACTTTTTTCCGTTTATTAGCTTATACAGGAATGCGTAAAAGCGAAGCATTGGCGCTTCAATGGGAAGATATAGACTATTTCAATAAAACAATAACAATTGGTAAAACTATCGCTCAAGACGAGTTTAATCAAGTAGTTCTACAAGTACCTAAAACTAAAAAATCATCAAGAACGATTCAGCTTGATGATTTTACACTTAAACAACTGCGTATTTGGCAACAAGAACAAATGAAAATAATGATCTTATATGGCTATAACACGAATTCACCAAAACAGTTTCTTTTCACTACAAACACAAACAAGTTGTACTACCCCCAAGTAGTAAACGATTGGTTAGACTGGATTTACAAAAAGACACCGATGGAGCCTCAAATTACTCCACATGGATTTAGGCATACCCACTGTAGCTTATTGTTTGAAAGTGGTGCGTCGATAAAAGAAGTACAGGAACGATTAGGTCATAAAGATATTAAAACCACCATGAATATCTATGCTCATGTCACACCACAATCTGTTAAGAAAACTGGTGACCGATTTGCAAAATTTATGGGCGAATAATTCCAAACGTAGCCAAAAACGTAGCCAACCATTAAAATACAAATAAAAAAACGCTCGAAACGCTTTAATATCAACGTTTCGAGCAATGAAATAGTTATTAACCCACAGACCCTTCCATCTCATAACTAATCAACCGGTTCAATTCGACTGCGTATTCCATCGGTAATTCTTTGGTGAATGGTTCGACGAATCCCATGACGATCATTTCGGTTGCTTCGCTTTCGGAGAGACCGCGGCTCATTAGGTAGTACAGTTGTTCTTCTGAGATTTTGGAGACTTTGGCTTCGTGTTCTAGGGACACCTGACTGTTGTGAATCTCATTGAATGGGATGGTATCGGATTTCGATAGGTCATCCATGATGATAGTGTCACACTCGATATGGGAGATAGAGCCTGCGCTCTTCTTGCCGAAGGTGACTTGTCCACGATAGTTTACTGCACCGCCGTCTTTAGAAATTGATTTTGAGACGATGGAGCTGGAGGTATTTGGTGCATTATGGATCATTTTTGCACCAGTATCTTGGATTTGGTTGGCACCTGCAAAGGCAATGGAAAGCATCGTGCCTCGTGCGCCTTTGCCATCAAGATACACACTTGGGTATTTCATGGTTGTTTTGGCACCTAGGTTACCATCGATCCATTCAACGGTAGCACCTTCTAAGGCTTTGGCCCGTTTGGTTACTAGGTTATAGACGTTGTCTGACCAGTTTTGAATGGTGGTGTAGCGGCAGTAAGCGTCTTTTAGGGTAAAAATTTCAACGATGGCTGCGTGCAAACTATTGCTTGAATAGGTTGGGGCGGTACAGCCTTCGACGTAATGGACGCTGGCGCCTTCGTCAACGATGATCAATGTGCGTTCGAACTGACCGGTATTTTCGGCATTGATTCGGAAATAGGTTTGTAATGGCACATCGACACGAACGCCTTTTGGTACATAGATAAAGGTACCACCTGACCAAACGGCTGAGTTTAAAGCAGCAAGCTTGTTATCGGTTGGTGGGACTAATTTTGAAAAGTATTGTTTGAACAGCTCAGGGTATTCCTTCAAGGCTGAATCGGTATCGGTAAAGACGATGCCAAGTTTTTCAAACTCTTCTTTCATGTTGTGGTAAACGACTTCTGATTCGTATTGGGCAGAAGCGCCGGCCAGGTATGCCCGCTCGGCTTCTGGAATACCAATGCGTTCAAAGGTCTCTTTGATTTTTTCTGGTACGTCATCCCAATCACGGGCAGGACGATCACTTGGTTTTTGGTAATATTTGATGGCATCAAAATCGATGTCAGACAGGTCTGGGCCCCAGTTTTGCATGGGCATCTTGTTGAAGGCTTCAAGAGACTTCAAGCGGAACTCAAGCATCCATTCTGGCTCTTGCTTGACCCGTGAGATTTCACGGACGATGTCTTCGGTCAATCCTTCGCCGGTACTAAAAACAGGCTGCACGTCATCGTGGAAGCCAAATTTATATTCTTCTAATTCGGGTACACCCATGGTTCTCACTCCTTTTGTAGTGCGGTTGTCTATTCGCTGGTTTCTTCAGTGTCAGATTCATTGGCGTGGCTGTGACTGACAGATGCTTGTGTACTGTCGGCAGCAATGGCTTTTTCTAATGCTTTCCAAGCTAAAGTCGCACACTTGATGCGTGCAGGAAACTTCGCCACACCTCCAAGCATGGAAGCATCGCCTAAGCGATCGCTTTGGGGAATGTCGTTTCCTTGGACGAGCTCAGAAAACAAGCCTGATAGTTCACCAGCTTCTGCTAGTGTCTTACCGATAATCGCATCCCCCATCATGGATGCACTGGCGGTACTGATGGAACAGCCTTCGCCAGTAAACGCGATATCTTTGATGGTGTCTCCTTCGACAGCGAGCTCCAAGTGGATCACGTCGCCACAGGTAGGGTTATTCAATTCGACTTTGTACGTTGAATCATCCAAGGTGCCTCGATGATGTGGGTGGCTGGAATGATCCAGAATGACTTGTCGATACAAATTATCTAATTTCGTTAGTGCCATGTTGGAAAAACTCCTTCGTCAGCTTGATGGCGTCAACCAGTCGATCGGCGTCCTCTCTTGTATTATACAGGTAAAAGCTGGCCCGTGCAGTCGCTGGGACTTGCAAATAGCTCAAGAGGGGTTGGGCACAATGATGACCTGCCCGTACCGCGATGCCTTCCATGTCTAAAGCGGTGGCAACATCATGAGGATGGATGCCTGCTAGATTAAAGGCGATCACTCCCGTGCGTTTTGCTGCTTCTTGGGGGCCATAGATGGTCAAGCCTTCAATGGCTTGCAGTTTTGGCAAAACGTAAGCAGCTAAGTCTGCTTCATGGGCGTGGATGTTTTCTAAGCCGATTTCTGTTAAGTAATCCACCGCTGCACCTAAACCGATCGCACCAGCAATATTTGGTGTACCAGCTTCAAATTTCCACGGCAGTTCTTTCCACGTGCTTTCTTGCAGATGGACAAAATCGATCATTTCACCGCCAAATTCGACGGGCTCCATCTGATCCAGCCATTGCCGCTTGCCGTACAAGACACCAATGCCAGTTGGTCCGCACATTTTATGGCCAGAAAAGGCATAGAAATCACAATCCAGTGCTTGGACATCAACTGTCATATGTGGAACAGCCTGAGCACCATCCACCACCATGACGGCTTGGTGTTGATGCGCCAATTTGGTTAGCTCCGCAATCGGATTGATCACGCCTAAAACATTGGAAACGTGAGCGATCGAAACGATAGCGGTTTTTTCTGTGATCTGTTTCTTGGCATCTTCCATGTCCAAGGTGCCTTCTGGCGTCAGCTGGATATATTTCAAGGTAGCTTTTTTTCGGGCTGCTAATTGTTGCCAAGGGATGATATTGGAGTGATGCTCCATATAGGAAATCACGATTTCATCGCCTTCATTGACAAAACGGTCGCCGTAGCTGCGGGAGACCCAATTTAAACCAGTGGTCGTCCCTCGAGTAAACAGCACTTCCGCCGTTTCATTCGCATGGATAAAGCTGCGCACTTTTTCCCGTGCGCCTTCATAGGAATGGGTCGCCCGTTCTGCGAGGGTATGAACCCCACGATGAACGTTGGCATTGTCTTGATGGTAATAATCGGTGATTGCCTGCAGCACCGCCTCTGGTTTTTGCGTAGTGGCGGCATTGTCGAGGTAGATCAATGGTTCGTCATTTACGAGCTGATCCAAGATGGGAAACGCTTGTTTCACTTTTTGGGCATCGATCATGCGAGCAACTTCCCTTCGATAACGGCAACCAATTCTTGTTGCACTTCTTTGACTGGAATCGCGGTCAAGACGGAGCCTAAGAAACCACGAATCACCAAACGTTCCGCTTCTGCTTTGCGCAGCCCACGACTCATCAAGTAGTACATTTCTTCTGGATCGACCCTTCCCACACTGGCTGCGTGTCCGGCGGTTACTTCGTGCTCATCGATCAAAAGGATTGGGTTGGCATCGCCCCGGGCTTGGTCAGAAAGCATCAAGACCCGACTTTCTTGTTGCGCGTCCGCCCCTTTGGCTCCTTTTAAAATGTGTCCGATACCGTTAAAGGTTAAGACGCCGCGTTCTCTAATGACGCCGTGTTGCAGGATATGGCCAATGGAATGCGGTGCTTTGTTGGTGACGCGAGTGTCGATTCCTTGTGTTTGACGCCCAGCACTGATTGCGACCGCTTTGACTTCCGAATGCGCGCCTTCGCCTACAAGATCAGAATCAAAGTCCGCCACGACGTCGCCGTCATTCATGACTCCAATTGCCCAATCTACCATCGCATCTCGTAATACATAGCCGCGACGATTCATGTACGTAGTGATGTTGACACCTAACTGATCAATCGCAGAGAATTTGACCTTCGCACCTGCTTTGGCGATCACTTCCACTACGATATTGCCAGACAGTTTTTTCGCTTGGTCGCCTTTGGTTTGGAAACGTTCCAAGTAGCTGAACTCACTGTGCTCATCAGCAACGATCAAAATGTGTTTGAAGAAATGCGCTTGGCTATTGCCATTGTGGTAGAAAATCGCTTCAAGGGGTTCTTCGATTACCACGTTTTTTGGTACATACAAGAACATGCCGCTATTCATAAACGCCGCATGTGCTGCGGTCATTTTGTCTTCATCCATTGGCACTGCTTTGGTCATGTAGTATTGATTGACCAACTCTGGTACTTCTTTCATTGCTGTAAACAAGTCAGTGAAGATCACGCCTTTGTCGATCAACTCTTGCGGTAATTGCTCAAAGATGGTGGTGTCATCAAACTGAACGAGGGTCGGATGGTTATCCATCGCGTCAAAGGCGGGAACTGCGCCTGCCACTTCTTCTTCTGGCAAAGCGTACTCACCAGCAAGTGCTTGTTCGTCGATATTGAACAATGGCCAACGCTCGTAACGCACCCGCTCGATTTTTGGAAACGCAAGTTCATCCACTTTCGCAAGGGCTGCTTGGCGTAATTCCAACATCCATTCAGGCTCTTCTTTTAACGCTGAAAAAACGTTGACTTGTTCAAGATAATCCTGTAATTTTGCCATTTACCTTGCCTCCTTACGCTTCTTCTTCTTTGTAGTCGATTCCTAACTCTTTACTGATCCCAGCATAGCCTTCTGCTTCTAGGCGTTTGGCTAAATCTGCCGAACCGGTCATCACGACACGGCCTTCCATCATGATATGAACCACGTCTGGTGTGATGTAGTTTAACAGACGTTGGTAATGGGTGATGATCAAAGCGCCAAAGCCTTCGCCGCGCATTTCATTGACGCCTTTTGCTACGACTTTCAAGGCATCAATATCTAGACCAGAGTCGATCTCATCCAAAATCGCAAAGGTTGGATCTAGCATCAACAATTGTAAGATTTCATTTCGTTTCTTTTCTCCACCAGAGAAGCCTTCATTCAAATAGCGTTCCGCCATTTCTTCTGGCATATTCAATAAATCCATTTTTTCATCTAATTTTTTCAAGAAATCCATGACAGAGATTTTGTCGTCTTCGTCACGTTTGGCATTGATCGCTGCCCGCATAAATTCCGCATTGGTGATGCCTGGAATTTCACTTGGGTATTGCATCGCCAAGAACAGACCTAAACGAGCCCGCTCATCCACTTCCATTTCCAATACATTTTCGCCGTCGAACAAAATTTCCCCTTCTGTCACTTCATAATTCGGGTTGCCCATGATGGCAGCGGACAAGGTTGATTTCCCTGTACCGTTTGGTCCCATGATGGCATGGATTTCTCCAGTTTTTAACACTAAGTCAACGCCTTTTAAGATCTTTTTATCTTCGATTTGGACGTGTAGATTTTTGATTTCTAAAACTGACATTTCTTTCCCTCCAGTATCTTTTCTTTCTCACTATTTTAGACTAATTGAGAATGAACTTCAAACGCTATTCCCGACTTTTTTAAAATATTTCTAATCTGTACATTGGAATTATTATAAAGTATTACATAGAGATAGTACATGGTTATTGTTCAGAAAGTCGACTATTTTTGAAATTTTACTTTTATCTTTCCACTATCTTCTTTTCTCTATTGTTGAAACCTTGTATTCTTAGGAAAACAAAGTGAAGGACCCTCACTCGTTTTTTGTGAGGGTCCTTCACTTTTTCCATCCTGCTGTTTTTTTAACTATAATGGAAAATTAAAGTTCATCATAAAATGCTGTGCAACATTAATCAGTTCTTTTTTTGATAGTTTCCCTAATATTTCAATCTTTCTACCGTCACGCTCGGAATAATCTAGCGTATAAACTTGCTTTGTATTTACTTTACTCCCAGGTTTCAATTTATCGTGTTGAATATCGAAAAAGTAAGGACGCATCCTATCTGTACTCGTTATTGGACAAACAATGATCAAATTTGAGGTGTAACTGTACTCATCCCTGCTGATGACTAAAGCAGGACTGCGCTTTTTGATTTCACTCCCTTTCGAGGGATCAAAATCAATAAATACAAGAGTCCCTTGTTCGAGCCTATTCATCAAGCTGCCTGCCTTCAACAATAAAATCAGCAGCTAGCATATCTTCTTCATCAACAAATTCTTTCTCTTTCGCAGCTAAAAAATAATCATCGATCTTAGGAATCAAGGAAATCGTACCATCGTTTTCTTTGCTGATAAAGTAGGTCTTACCAGCAGGAATCTCAAACTTACTTGCTAGCGTGACCATTACCGCATTTCCTTGCTTTCTTGTTTTCACTGTATCTAAAACAATCACCTTTCCTTCATAACATATATAGTCCATTTCACCACGTAATTACTGTAATTACAAAATACAGCTAGGAGATCAGCCCCTTTTTTACTAGGTACTTTACTATACGCAAAATGCATCGGATAAATCATCAACAACAAAAGAGGACACGAAAAAATCTCGCATCCCCTACCTTCACTTCTGCTGTGCCCATTCTTCTCGCAAGATGCCATACTTGATGGAATCATAATAGGTGCCTTCCCAGAAACGGACTTTGCGGATCTGGGCTTCTTTGGTCATCCCTAGCTTTTCTCCTAGTTTCATCATGCGGTGATTGCCCGACCACGTGGTATAACCGACACGCTGGATATGAGGCTGTGATTCAAACAACTCATTGATCCACTGGCGAATTGCTTGGCTACCAATGCCTTGATTCCAAAGGGAAGCATCATAGATGGCTATCCCGAATTCCAACCACTGCTGCAAGGTATTGTCTTCCCAATAAGCGGTCGCGATCCCTACGATTCTTCCTTGATAGCTGATCGCTTTACGTAACGGGTTGTCGATACAGCTAGCGCCAAACCCCGTTCGAAATTCTTCCCACGTCAACACGGGGTCTTGGAAATACGGTCCGTCCCATTTTTTCCATTCTAAATCTGCCTTAGGCCCATAGCTGATCGACCAAAGTTCAGCAATTATTTCTTCCGTAATCGGTTGAAGTGTGACTGTTTCTGCCATCTTCAAGCCCCCCTTTCTCCTAAAAAAAGTCGTCTCCTTTATTCGTAGACGACTTTCTTTCTATTTTATCTGAAATTTCCGTAAGTTTAAATAAAGGAGTCCGAAAAAAAGGACTGGAAAAAGAGTAAAGCCAAATTGCGGCTTCAAAATCAAGGCGACAAAAACGGCAACAAACAAAAAGGTTGCTAACAAACTAACAGGCCATTTTTTCAAAGTGAAGAAAAGTGCGGTACGCAGGACATCTTTCTTAGCGGCTTTTGGATTACGCACTTGGAAGTACCAAGCGTTGATACTTAGAGCTATGGAAAGCATCCCTAACAAAAGAAAGAAAGGAACGAGCCATTTGCCACTTTCAAATTGAACCGCAAACAGAATATCCACGATCGCAATGACACTTCCCAGCCAGCCGATGAGCCAATAGAGAAAACCGCGCACGGCAAAGGTTCGTAAAAAGTAGCAGAAATCTTTTACTGGATCGATGTCTTTGTGTTCTGCAAAGCGATCGATCGCAGCCAGGAGGCTGATCATGCTTGGACCAATCAGCAAGAGTGCCAATGCAAACCAAAGGAGGTTTCTAGGATCGACTGCCAAGAACATTGCCGTGAGGGTGTAGGGTGTATTCACGACCCAAAAACTGATATTCAGGGCAAAGCCAATATATAGCCAGCGGAAGATCCGCATGTAAAGATTGTTTTCAAAGGTAGGTTTGGTAAACATGATTGATCACCTCAATTTTTCATTCCCGAAGTAGCGATTCCTTCTACGAAGTATTTTTGCATTGCTAAAAAGACGATCGCTACTGGCAAAATGGAGACCACAGATGCTGCCATGATCAGGGCGTACTCGGCATCATATAAGCCGACAAACATTTTCAACCCTAACTGAATGGTTTTGTTTTCGGTTGAGGAAAGGTAGATAAATGGTCCCATATAATCGTTCCACGTATTGACGAAGGTGATGATGGTCAGACTCGCTAAAGCGGGCTTCGTCAGTGGTAGAATGATTTTTCGATAGATCCCCCACTCACTCAGGCCGTCGATCCGCGCACTTTCACACAATGAGTCAGGAATACTACTATAGTATTGTTTCAACAAAAAGACGCCAAAGGCACTGAAGGCTTGTAAGAGGACCAAAGACCAAAGCGTGTCTGTCAGCCCGAACTGGCGCATCATGATGAACTGAGGAATCATATAGGATTGCCAAGGAATCGCAATCGTACCGATGTATGTCAGAAACAACAGGTCGCGTCCTTTGAAATGCATCTTCGAAAACCCATAAGCCGCAAAGCTAGAGGTAAACAGTTGGATCAAGGTAATGATGACGCTCAAAAATGCTGTGTTCTTGAAAAAAGTCAGCAAAGGAATGCGATCCCAGATCACCGTATAGTTTTCTGGGTGCCAACTTTTTGGAATCCATTGGATCGGTACGCTAAAAACATCGTTATTGGTCTTAAAAGAAGCAGAAATCATCCAGAGAAACGGGATCAGTGTCACTAACGCGAGAAATGTTAATAAAAGAATCAAGGAGACACTGCCGACCGACAGCTTGGCTTTTTGTTTTGGTTTGGCTTGAACATTCTTTTTACTCAGTGTATTTTCCATCTGTACTCCCTCCTTACACCCGTTCTTGTCTTTGGTTCCACTTAAACTGGATCACCGTGATGCCCAAAACGATCACAAACAAGACCATGGCGATCGCAGATGCGTAACCAAAATTAAATTTCACAAACGCTTCGTTGTAAATTTGATACACCAAGACATTGGTGGCTCGACCGGGTCCGCCGGCAGTCATGACTTGGACCAAATCGAAGATCTTGAAACAGTTGATGACCAACATGATCGAAACAAAGAAGGTCGTTGGTCGCAAGGACGGCAACGTCACGTTGCGAAACTGCTGCCACTTGTTGGCGCCATCGATCGAAGCCGCTTCATACAATTCCTTTGGCACACTTTGTAACCCTGCCAAGTATAAGATCATGTAATACCCCATGCCACGCCAGACGCTGACTATGATGATCGCCGTCAAAGCCCAATCAGAGCTGGAGGTCCAACCAGGAGGATTTTCAATAAAAAATTTCAAAAACTGATTGATTGGTCCCATCGTTGGGTGAAACAACATGTTCCACACGACAGCGATCGCAACTAACGAGGTGACATAAGGAAAGAAGAAGGCAGTACGGAAAAACTTCATTCCACGTACTTTTTTATTCAATAAAATTGCTAAGCCTAAGGAACATACTAACGTCAATGGAACGACGCCAATCGTATAGAGAAAGGTGTTCTTTAACGAGATCCAAAAGGTGTCGTCCCCTAGCATTTTGCTGAAATTTTTCATTCCCACAAATTCAGGCGAACTAAAGGAATCCCATTCCATGAAAGCCAGAATCAATGAGAACACAACGGGCACTAAGGTAAATAAGAAAAAGCCGATAAAGTTCGGTGCAATAAAAGACAGCGCGGTTAGCGTATTTTTGCGTTTCAACTTATTAGCTGCTTTTGATTTTGAGGTTATTTCCATATTTGTCTCCTGCTGCTTGCCAGCAGGCCCCCTTTCATTAATAAAGAGAAGGAACTTTTTTGCCCAAGTCCCTTCTCTCGTTAGGACTATTCGGTTTCAGATTTCACCCTTTTTTCCATATTCGCAATGCCTTCTTTTGGTGTTTCGTCCCCTACAAGAATCAAGTCATGTTCTTCTTGCAAGATTTTGTCGATCGCTGGTCCATTTTCATCGACAGGAAACTCGATCGCGACGGTTTCTGGATTGAAGGCTTTTTTCGATACTTCATCGGCGGGCATGCCTTCACGGGAGAAGTAAAGTTCATCAATGGCGTCAGTCTTATACGAAGGAACGACACCGACTTCTGCTAATACTTTGGCGCCTTCTTCACCAGAACAAAAGTCTAAGAATTTTTGTGCAGCTTCTTGATGTTTTGAATTTTTATTGATGGCAAAAGCAGTCGGAGAACCAAATGTCGTTACTTCCCCTTTTTCATTTTGCGGCATTTCCGCAATGCCCCACTCAACATCTGTCTTGCCATCGTCGATATTGGTCATCAACGCTCCCATATACCAAGTTCCCATGTACATCATGGCTGCTTTTTCATTTTCAAATTGTGATTGATACGTAACTTTCGTTGATTTTGCTGTCCCAAAGTCCATTTGCGCTTTTTCGTCTTGCATCCGCAATGCACGATCATAGTACGCTTCCAAGTAGTCGTATTGAGGATCGATCAAGTTGGCGCCATTTTGGGCAGCTGCAATCGCTTGGGTAGTGGAACGCCACGTGTGTTGATACGCACCATAAATTTGTTCGTCTGGTTTTGTTAGCTGCTTGGCAAGCTCCTCATATTCGTCCCAGGTGATGTTTGATGGGTAGTCTAAACCTGCCTCATCGAACATTTTTTTGTTATAATACAAGACCCAAAAATCCGTCCGATACGGTTGTGCATAGGTTTTGCCTTCTACGTCATACATGTCATAGCTTTCTTGCGCTGGGGCAATATCCAATGATCCGATATGGTAGGTGAGATCCACCAATTGGTCCCGCAACGCATAATTAGAGTAAGAAAGTAAATTTTTCATGGTCAAAATATCTGTCGTATCTCCTGAAGAGAGCATCGTCGTCAGTTTGGTATCATAATCATCTGAAGCAATATCGACAGGTTCAACGGTAATGCCCGGATTCGCTTCTTCAAAGGCACGGAATAGTTTTTCGAATTCAGGTGTCGTATCGTAATTCCAAGTGGTTACGGTCAATTTGATGTCGCCATCTTCAGAAGCAGTGGAATCATCTGTCGCTCCGCCTCCACACGCTGCCAAGGCTGCGATCGTCCCAAACATCGTTGCTGCTAATAAACCTTTTTTCAAAAAGTGCATGTTCATTCCTCCATTAAACATTTTTTTTAAGGGTCGCCCCTAAAACTACCAATAGGAATACCAACTTTGTGACACCCGCATCAGCGCTTCCATGTAATAGTAATCGCCCCAGATCATGCATTCATCGACCCCTTTAAGGGAATTCTTGTCATAAACCCCATGCATCAAAAGTCCGTTTGATTCGGGATGGTCGATCGTTGTATAGTTTTGGGTTAACGACGCCAAGATCGCCAAGGCGTTTTCCTGATAGGCGGCTTGGTTTGGCTGCGTGATCGGCAAATGTTTCGCCAGTTCTAGCAAGCCACAGACTGCGATGGCGGCGGCCGAACTATCCCTTTCTTCCTGACTACCATCGTTAAACACTAAATCCCAATAACTGACCTTGTCCGCCGGTAATTCCGCAATAAAGTAATCCGCAAGGTCTTGAGCAGTCTTCAAGAAACTGGTATCACCGGTGTAAAGGTAACTCAGCGTAAATCCGTAGATTCCCCACGCTTGCCCTCTCGCCCAGCAGGAATCATCGGCATAGCCTTGTTGGGTATTGCCGCCGATCGCCGCTCCAGTTTCAACGTCGAAGTAATAGGTGTGATACGTCGTGGCGTTGTCTCGCACGATGTATTTCTGGGTCTGCTTGGCATGAGCATAGGCTGCTTGTTTGTAGGATTCATCCCCCGTCATTTGGGAAGCAAAATACAATAGCGGCAAATTCATCAAGCAATCAATAATGATGCGCCCCCGTTGTTGCGGATCATCGAGATTGCCCCACGCTTGAATGATCTGGGCTTTGGGTGAGTAACGGGCCATCAATAGATCGGCGGCGGCAATCGCGAGTTTTTTCGAAGATTCCCGTCCGTTCACTCGATAGTCGGCAATCGCAGTCAAACTATACAAAAACCCGATATCATGGGTTTCTAGTCCAATTCTTTGGTCCAATCGTTCTTGGAAAGAGTGCAGCTGTTTTTCGATGGTTTCATCAAATTCTGTTGATCCCGTCAGTTCTTTACTCAAAAACAACATGCCAGTCCAAAAACTCGCCGTCCAATCATGGTTGGCTTCTGGTCGATAGACAAGCTGTTCACTTGCTGCAGGTGGGACCAACGTGTCAAAGGTCTTAGTATTCTTTCTTACTTGATTAACGGTGAAGTCGATTTGCTCGGCTACCCATTGTGATAGCTGTACGTCATAGCTGGTTTCCATTTTTTCCTCCTATTCGCTCAACCTGGATCATATGTCCGGATTGATTGATCGTAATGTTGTTTGTTGTCACTTCGACGGTCACTGCTTGTTCTTGTTCTTGTGGAAGCAAGCCGGTGACGAGGGAAACGAACAGGTGCTTTCCTGCTTGTCGTTGAGCAGTTAGATACGGCAGCCACGTTGCAGGATACAAGAGGTTCGTATTTGGCTCCGTTCGTAGGACATCGCTCGTTTCATAGCCAGCGATTGCCTCGATTTTCGAATAGCCGATCGATGTTCGTACCGCAGCGCTGCTTGCGGTTTTTTCAGTGATGGCAGTTGCCTCTTTCGGTGATGAAAACCCACCCTCATAGAAAGAAAGGGCGCGCTGAGAATTGATCTCGTGAATGCGAAGGTGACTGCCTATCAGTGGAATGATCGTTGTTTTTATCTGCACGTCTTCCCACGGATCCCATTCATGAATGATCCGATCAGGTAAAAGCTGATACTGGCGATCCAATCCTTTGGTGCGAAAGTAATGGTCATCTTCTGACAAAGCCAACGTATTGTCATAATTTCCTTCATAAAACCAATAATTGCTCTTGGGCACGCTATTGCCAAACGTCGTTGAGTAGACAAATTTGCTATATTTGCTGCTGGCATGACTTTGATAGTTGATACATTGTCCTGCAGGAAACATCAAGGCATGCGTCAAGTCTTGATTGTGTTGATAAAAGTTCTTACTGATTGGATGAGCCAGTGTTCTTTCAGTGATCGCTAATGGCGTCGGGGTGACTTGCCAATAGGGATGCTCCTTTGGTACCGCTAACAAAAGAAAGGTTTTTAACGCCCAATAAGGTGAACCTGGTGCATTGTAGCCTTCGGCAAAGATCAGATTCTGGTACGAATAGCCGACCGTCAGTATCCCTTCGGAAGTAAAAATGTCTTGCTGCATCCACTGATGCAGGTGACGACTGATCAACCCTTTGATCTCTCCCCATGGCAATGCTTCAACATCCGCAAAAACCAATGCGCTGAAGAAAGAAACTTGCGCAAAGCGATACGTCAAACTTCGACCAAAAGGAACGGCAGCTCCACCTGCTGCAAACCAATGCTTGAAGGTTTGAGCAAAATCGGTGGCTCGTTGTTTGAACTTCCTTCCCCTTTCAAGATCCTCAGGGACAAATCGACAGTACAGAAGACTATAGTAGTGGATCGCAAAAGATACATAGTAATCGATTTGAGTGGCTACTCCGTCACAGTACCATCCTTCCCCTAAATAAAAGGTCTCGATCAATGCCAAGTCAGCATCGATCTTTTCTTGGGAAAAGCTGCTGCCACAACGCTTCATGGCTACATTGACGAGAACCCGAAAGAAATGCCAATTGTTTGCGGGAATTTCTCGTTGATTGACTTGGATCAGCCACGCATGGAGATTATCTTTTTGGCGTTGGGATAAAACATCCCACGTTTTTTCCTTGTTTAATAGTAAAAAGGTACTTAGCGAAGCCATTTCCACGATTCGTTGGTCGAAGTCTTCCACAACACCCCAATAATCGGGACTCTCTGGATCTGTACCAGCAATAATTCCTGAGAGATAGGTTTCCATGAATGAATCTTCTTGCTGGGTTAGATAAGGCGCGAGTCCCCAAAGCGGTCGCAAGAACGCTTCAAGTTCCTGTACCTCTTTCTCATAGACAGTCCCATGGCTGCCTAAAGCCAAATGACCGGGACGACTGCTTGCAAAAGCGGGTTTGAGTTGATCCATGATCGTTTTGAAGCCGGCTGCTACATCTTCATAACTTTCAAATTTATTCTTTTTCAATTGCTGCAGCTTCTGTGATTGCATCCGCATCCTTCCTTTCAATCAATGTCGCTTTAATAAAACCATAATATTCTCCGTAGACCGTCACCACATCTTGCAGTTTCAGTTGTTGACTTTGCTCATTGAATACTTGGTACTGTCCAGCCGCTGTTTCTAGAATAAATCGATCCCCTTTCTCAATGTCTGCTGTTTTCGCATCACTCTTTACGATGGTGCCAGATAGCTTCACGAATTCATGCAACGGGACGACACCTTGCGAAAAATCTTCGTCAGAATAACAAAGCGCTCGTTCTTTTAATTGCTTTTCGCTGCTTTGGGAAAATGCTTGCGTCTGCGTTGCTTCCTTTGGAGAACAAGCAGTCAACCCCATAAGTAGACCCAGGATAAATAACGAATTAATCCACTTCATTCATGCCACCCTCATTTTTAAAACGCTTTCTTCATTTCAAATCATACTTTTTTTTAGGAAAATAATCAATAGTTTTTCCTAAAAAAAGTAAAATTTTTACTTGAGAGCAATTTCTCTCTTGGTTTTTTTACTAAAAAGAAATATACTGAAGAGGAGAAGCATTGGAGGAGGGATTCTATGGCTACGATTACCGACATAGCGACCATAGCTGAGGTATCAATATCAACCGTATCACGGGTTCTGAACTACGATCCTAGTCTTTCAGTGACCGAAGAAACCAAACGAAAGATTTTCGAGGCAGCTGAAAAACTAAATTATACGAAATACAAAAACAAGCAAAAGCAGCGTGAACTACCAGTGGATGTACCAAAAAAACACAACAAATCGATCGGGATCGTTCAGTGGCGGATGGATGATGAAGAATTGGAAGACATTTACTATATGTCGATTCGTTTGGGTGTGGAAAAACGCGCCGCCGAACTGGGTTGTGATCTGTTAAAAATCTCCAACCTTGACGAGTCAGTGATCCAGTCCGTCGACGGCTTACTGGCAATCGGCAAGTTTACAGAAGAGCGGGTCAAGAAACTCCATGAGCTACACCCCAACCTCTGTGTGATTGGCAGTAACTTTCCCCTGGATGACTACGATTCTGTCAATACCGATTTTACGCAAGCAACCGAGTTGGCTCTTTCTCACTTGATGGGACTTGGTCATCAAAAAATCGCCTTTATCGGCGCCGAGGAAAGTCAAAATATGTATGGGTATCGGCGGTACAAAACGCCAACGGTCAACACCTATGTCGATATGATGCAGCATTATCAGCTGTTTGATGAGGATTATTTCATCGTGAAAGAAAATAGTCGGTTGGATGTCCAAACGGGGGAAGAATTAACGGAGCAGGCTTTGGCTTTGTGGCAAGACCGCTTGCCGACTGCGATTTTGGCAGCCAATGATGCCTTTGCGATCGGGGTCATTCATACGCTAACGGCTCATGGAATCAAGATTCCTGAAGATATCAGTGTTATGGGCATCAACGATATTTCGGTGTCCCGCTATGTCTCCCCACCCCTTTCTTCAGTCCAAGCATTTACTGAAGAGATGGGTGAAACGGGGTTAGAGCTACTCTATAACCGCATCGAAAATCCTGGGATCGCCAGACGCATCTTTTTAAGTACACAGCTGGTGATTCGTCAATCTACCGCAAAACCAAAAGAAGGCTGAGAAGCTGCGGTGTCTTCTTGCATTGATCAACGTCATTGCAAGGAAGCACCGCATCCTTCTCACCCTTTTTTTATTTTAATGGTCGTTTTGATTTCCCCTGTCTGCTCAAGCGTGTATTCGGCTTGGATCAAATACGCTTGTGCCTGTACACCATGGTGGTCTTGATAAGTGACTGGCTGTATTTGGATCTTATCACTGGTAAAACGAAGAACACAGCGTGCTTTTTTTGTCATTAGTTGAACGGTCTTATCTTGCACCATTGGTGGTATGTTCGTAATAAAGTTTTCCACCACCAGATTCTTTGGTTGGTGCTCGTCAAAGACAAAATGGTCTTCGATCGTTACTTGTTGCTGCGAGACAACGAAGCGCCGCTGGTATTCAGTGACCGCTGCTTTCGGATAGAACGCACTGAGGTCTAAGTCAAATTGCTGGTCATTAACCTGTAGCACCGTTGCTTCCTCGGCTGTTGGGCGTTGGATGTGCTGGTTGATGATTGGCAGCGAATGACTGATTGCGGCTGCGGGAAAGTAGTGATAGCGCGTGTTCTCGTCAAAATACTCTTTGGTGTACTCCCCTGCACCAAGGTCCGTCAGAAACAACTCCTCTGTCGTTCCTAATACAAAATGACCGACATCGAGATGATTGTGGCTTTCTTGATTGCTCCCCCCTTTGGCAGCAAAAAAAAGATCCTGTTGCACATCTTTTGCCATGAACCACTGTGCTTGTTCAAAATAGTGATGAAACGAGGCATTCGTTTCTCGTGTGATCGCTTCGTTATGCCAATACAAATTTCGATAGCTGTGGGCAAACCGGTAGCAAGGATCAAAATCTAACGGACTGACCCCCGATAATTGGGGAACCGCCACGCCCAAATGCTCGTAGCAATAACTGACCAAGCCACTAGGCAGTTCGATCGCCGAATAATCAGAAAAAGGAATGTAATGCCCTGGAGAAATCATCGTGTAGTAAGGAAAAGCGGCAATTTTTCTGGTTTTAGGCTGCTTTAGGTAGGTATCTTCTTGCAATACTTCTGCCAACAATTGTGCATAATACAGAAAATAACCAAACCCATACGCCCAGTATCCGACACCTTCCACACAAGCCCCATCTTCGCCAAAGCTGTTGAGGTAGCTTTGCATTGCAGTATCCAATCGTTTGATCATCCGCAATTGTCGCTCGCTTTTTTTCGGCAATACATAGAGCGCCGTCATTCCAAGACAGCCACCAATAACTGCGGACCAATTGTTCTCTTTTGTCTCCCACTCCCAGGTTTGCTCCTCGAAGGGTAAAAAAAGCCGTTGATCGATCTCATACAACACTCGTTCTGTGATGACTGGTGAAAGGTCTCCTCCAACCAACATAAACAACTCTGCTAAGGATTGCCCAGTTTCAGCTGCAAAAAGATCGACTGTGTGGCGCGCTTGCGAAGAAAACTGGCCATCGACAATCGGCAGATGCGCTGGCAGACACCATGTATATTCATTGCAGATTTCCCAAATCACTTGCTCCAGCAGCACTTTGATCGCTGCCTTACGCTCCATTTCATAAGCAAGTCCTAAAACCACCAACATCCGTCGGCGGGCAAAATAATGGGATTCGAAGGCAACACGATTCCCCGATTCGAGATACTCTTGATAGCCTTGATAAGGCAAATAGGGAATCTCACCAGTCTCAAGATAAGCCTGTGCCGCCTGTAAAATTTCTTCTTTTACATCTGCTGGATTCACGCGTTTTCCTCCTGAATGGAGCGTCCGAAGACTTCGATTTGGGTCAACGCTGGAAATGGTGAGGGATCGTCATTTTGGATCAGCTCATGCAATTTCACCCAAGTGACCGTTCGCGGCTGGAAAGAAAACCGTTGAGGCTGGCTGCTTTTGACCGTCTGCAAGATTTCTTGACTCCCGTCGGAAAACGCCAACGTGACTTGTTGCCAATAGCTATCATGGGGAAAATCCGCCCGTAACGTAAGCGCACATTGGTCGATGCGTACCTCATGACCAAAGTCGATCGTCAAAGCGGCATCTGCTTGTTGATTGATCCCCCATGAGCCATAGGGATAATTGCCATGAGACGTATTGGCAAAAATGCCATCAATAGCGTTACAAGCGAAAAACGTCGCATCATCTCTTGTTTCAACATTGGCATGGGCATGCGGATAGGCACCCAAGAATTCTTTTTGATCATGAGGGTTTAAGGCGACGTTGCGGTAAGCCGCTAGTTCTTCTTTTGTTGCTACCCGCACACTCAAATAATGGCTTTTCCCAGCAAAACGGCCTTCTGGCGCGGCTTCTTTGGCATTTTCACTAAGGTGTACGGGGTAGATCCACTCGTTGCCTTTGATGTACACCAAAGTAGTCGCCAGCGTTTCATCGAGTGTGACCCACACAAATTGTCCACTGCGTGAGAGCGAGACAACGATTTTATCTCCGTCCTCGTAACAATACGCTTGGGATGCCAACGTGACAAAGTCTTCCGCCGTCGCTTGAAGAAGGGTAGGTTCACTTTCAGGTGTTCGTTTGCCTTTTTTTACTTGATGCTTTTGGTCATAAATCGTTAAGGAAATCTGGGTCATTGCATGTAGCTCCTCTCGTATTTTCTCCATTATAGCGATGTCGACAAAAAAATGTAACTGGTTCCAGCGATTTTTTACTATTTTTTTACTTAAAATTGAAAAATGTAACAGTTTCCATTTCTTTATTTTACTAAATAAAGTAAAATAACAAATAAAAGGAGCTGTTTGCATGAGAAACTTCCAAGAAGCATTACGTAAGAACCCTCTTCGAACCAAAACTGATCTAGAAGAGGCCCTTGTTGATCTGGTCACTCCCGTATATGAATGTATGGCACAACAAGGAACTCCCGGGAGGGTCCACCTAGGAAATTCAGGAGCGGTGTATACTCAGGAAAAGAGTGACATCGAAGGCTTTTTACGGACACTCTGGGGATTGGGCCCATTGTTCAGCCAAGAAGAAGCGTGTCTTCGTTACCCAAAACTTTTTCAACAAGCCAATGCCGGGATCGTTGCAGGCACCACCCCGACCTCTCAGGAGTACTGGGGAAAACTGCATGACTACGACCAATTGTTTGTGGAAATGGGTGCCCTTGCTAGCTATTTGATTTTTACCAAACCCGTCTTTTGGGATCTCCTCACACCAAGAGAGCAAACAAATCTCTTTGATTGGCTCAATCAGATCAATCAGCACACGATCCCTAAAACCAATTGGCTCTTCTTTCGGATTTTAGTTAATACCTTCTTTGAAATGGCAGCGTTGCCTTTTGTTGAAACCACCCTTTTGGCTGATCAAGAAGAGATCGAGAGGTATTACTTAGCAGACGGCTGGTATTTTGATGGCTATGAAAACCAAATCGACTATTATATTCCTTTTGGGATACAATACTACGGACTCCTTTACAGTGTTCTTACTTGTCGTTCCCAATGCCCGTATCAGTTTAGCTACCGTCAAAGAGCCGCTACGTTTGCGCAATCCTTTAAACAGTGGTTCACGAAAACCGGTGCGGCATTGCCTTTTGGTCGTAGTCTAACGTATCGGTTTGCGCAATCAAGTTTCTTTGCTGTCGGTGCTTTCGCCGATATAGAATATGAAGGCTTCACAAAAAATGAAGGAAAATATTTACTGTTACAAAACATGCGTTACTGGTTTCGCCAACCAATCTTTACGCAAGAAGGCTTTTTAAGTATTGGCTATGCCTACCCCAACCTAAATATGGCTGAAGGCTATAACGCACCAGGATCGCCTTATTGGGCTTTCAAAAATTTCTGTGTATTGGCCATCCCAGCGGATGCTGAATTTTGGACGCTTGAGGAGCAGGTGCCAACCTTTGCCACACCGGTGCGCAATCCGCATAGTCGGATGCTTTTGGTGCATAACCAAGAAGGCACAGAATTGCAAGCTTTCACTGCGGGGCAACATTCCCACGAACATGCTCACGGCAATGCCAAATACGAAAAGTTTGTCTATTCGACAACGTTTGGGTTTAGCGTACCGAAAGCAACCGTTTTATTGAAACAAGGTGCCTATGATAATACATTGGCGATCTCAGAGGGGCAGACGGATTTTAAAACAGCTTTTGGTTACGAAGCCTTTGCGATTGAAGATGACTACGTCTATAGTCGCTGGCGCCCCTACGAGCAGGTCGTCATCGAAACCTTTGTGATTCCGATGTATCCTTGGCATCTGCGTTACCATCGGATTCAAACGGATCGAAGGTTGCAACTGGTCAATGGCAGCTTTGCAGCACCAGCTGATGGTGCTACGCTTTCTAGCAAAGAAGGCACCTTTTATCAAAGCTCGGTTGGCTGTGTCGGTATCAAAAGCTTCCCGACGCATCAAGAAGGTACCCTCTTGATGCCAGAACCCAACACGAATCTACTTTATAGTCGAACAGTCATCCCTCAAATAAGCAAAACCGTTCTCGGCGGACAACAGGAATGGCTCGTTGCGTGTTTAGGCAATGCCTTTTCTGATCAGATTCCATCTTTTGATGTCACTATCACAGCGGACAAAGTAGCAATGAGCCAAGGAGATCAGAGAAAAACCATTCAGCTTAGCTACTAGCAAAAAATTACTGGCAAATGCTAGTAGAAAAGCTACCGTAAACACCTTTCTGATTTACGGGATTGAAGAATGTCCCCCCAGAAGTTCGATTTCGATCTAACGTTTCAGCATCGGTACCTTCTGATCCCTCTGTCTCTATTGGCAAAAAGCAAAAAAATACTTGTACCACAAAACGGTGCTTCACGTATTGTGAAGTGCCGTTTTTTGGGTACAAGTGATTCATGTTTTGATCGACGATCAGTGCTTATTTCCCAAAAAGCTTTTGGAGAAACCCTTTTTTCTCAGGGACTTCCTTTGTTTCAGTCACCTGAAGCGGTCCAGTTTCCTTCACGACTTGCTGAAAGCCACGATTGTCTTGCAGCAACAGACCGTTTAGTTCCAGGATCCCAGACAGACTACCAATCATCCGCCGCACTTCTCCCGCACTTTTGCCGAAAAAGCGCTGGTCGTCATTTGCTTCGGCTTCTTCCAAAATAACCAGCAGCTGCTGGATGCTTTGATTTTGTTCACCTAAGACGTACGACAACTGGTCAACTTCCACTGTTGTAGTTGCCGCTGACGGTACTAAATCTGTTACGAGCTTTAAGCTATCTAAATAATCCTTTAAGTCAAAAATGAACGTTTGTGCCGCTTCATTATTCATTAATTGACTTTGACTCAATTTTCTTTGTAGCGCTTCCAATTCGCTTGAACGTTTAGAAAGTTCGCTTACGATCGTTTCTGTATCCATATGCCACCTCCTAATGACATTGTCCCGTTTTCTCTTTCATCCGTCAAGAATTCGTCGGACTTTTTTCAGCGTTTTTACCGATCAGACCTGCCTATTGCTCCTGTTGGTAATTTGACGGTGCGCAGCCATAGCGCTTCGCAAAGAGCCGATTAAAATGGTTGATGTTTTGGAACCCTGATTGAAACGCCGCCTCTCGAATCGTCAGCGTTTCGTTGCTGCGTAAATAAAAAAACTTTTGAAACCGAGCTTGCAATAAATCTTCTTTGGGCGTGGTATGAAAAAACTGTTGATAGAGCTTATAGAATTGGCTTTTACCGATGGAAAGCTCTCGGCTAAACTGGTAAAAATCCCATTGCTGTTCGCAATTGACTAACATTTTCAACCGCATCGCTTGAAACAGTTGATAGTGTTCGTTTTGTGGTTGCGGGATGCTTTCTTCAAAATTGCGTTCAAGTAAGACCAATAGATTTGTCATATACGCCGCGATCAATTCTTCCGTGTGCCGTTGTGGCAACAAGGATTCATGATTGATCTTTTGGATCAATTTGTTGATTTGTTGAATATTTTTCGGCTGGAACAGTTGGTTACAAGGGATCGCATAGGTTTCTTCGATCACCTGATCCGTTTGAAACTCAACAAAGCTATTAAAAAAATCTTCTTTGCCACGATAATCTTGATAGACGGTTGGAGGAAAAAGAATGCAGCTACCTTTTTCACTAGTTTCTTGATGACCATCTTCAAAAGTGAAAACCATTGGAGACAACGTCAACACGAAAAGATAATGCTTTAAGCCAGAGGGGCGATAAATATGATCGGAAACAGCATTGTGCATTTGAAATCCTGAATAGGTTACGTTCAACTTCTCACTCCTTCCTACTTGCCTTTAGTATAAAGAAAACGGACAAAACGTCAATAGAATAAGACAGAATGTAGTGTTTATTTTCATGGACTATCGCTACAATGAAAGAAAAGAAAGGGGTTGCAAAATTGAAGAAAACTACGATGTATTTAGACAAACACTTTATTTTGGCACCAGTCGACGAACGGATCTACGGCTCTTTTGTGGAGCACTTAGGGCGCTGTGTGTACGAAGGGATCTATCAACCAGAAAGTCCTTTTGCCGATGAGCAAGGCTTTCGTCAAGATGTCGCTGCCTTGATCAAGCAGTTGAATGTGCCGATCGTCCGTTACCCAGGAGGCAATTTCGTCTCTGGGTATAAATGGGAAGATAGCGTCGGCCCTAAAGAGCAACGGCCAGCAAAAATCGATTTGGCCTGGCGGGTAATCGAAAGCAATCAGTTCGGCTTAAACGAATTTATGGATTGGACCAAACAAGTCAATACGGCACCGATGATGGCGATCAATCTTGGGACACGAGGAATCGAAGCAGCGAAAAACTTGATCGAATACACCAATTTAAAAGGCGGCAGCTATTATAGTGACCTCCGTCGTGCCCATGGGGTGGCCGATCCTCATGACATCAAACTTTGGTGTCTAGGCAATGAAATGGACGGTCCTTGGCAAGAAGGACATAAGACAGCCGATGAATATGGCCGTCTCGCAGAAGAAGCTGGCAAAGCGATGCGTTTGGTGGACCCAACGATCGAAACCGTCGCTTGTGGTAGTTCTTCTCTCACGATGCCGACCTTTGGCATGTGGGAAGATACAGTATTAAGTCATTGTTACGATCAAGTCGACTACATTTCCATGCACCAATATTATGGCAACCGTAACGGCGATAGCCAAGATTATCTAGCAAGCAATGTCGCAATGGATCAGTTCATCAGTCAAGTCGCAGCAATCTGTGATGCAGTGAAAGCCAAACGCCGAAGCAAGAAGACGATCAATATTTCCTTCGACGAATGGAACGTCTGGTATCACTCAAATGAACAGGATCAAAAAATTGAACCTTGGAGTCAACACCCACCACAATTAGAAGACGTCTATCACTTTGAAGATGCGTTACTCGTCGCAAGCATGATGATCACGATGCTTCATCACGCAGATCGCGTTAAAATCGCCTGCATGGCACAGCTGGTCAACGTGATCGCACCGATCATGACTTCCGATACTGCCGCTTGGAAACAAACGATTTTTTATCCCTATGAAATGATCAGCAACTATGGTCGCGGTCACGTGTTGCATAGTATTCTTCGAGGGGCTGATTTCGATAGCAGCCACGGAAAAGCTTCTTATGTGGATGCCATTGCGATCGAAAACGAAGATGACTATTTGACCTTTTTCTTAGTAAATAAGGATTTGCAGGATGCCAATGAATTCACTTGCGACTTGCGTCAATATGATTCATTGCAAATCGCTACCCATCAAGTCTTGCACCACCCAGACTTGCATGCCGTCAATACCGAAGCAACCCCGAACAACGTTGTGCCCGTCAATGGAAAAACAGCGGAATTGAATGACGGCATTTTGCGTGTCGTCTTGGAAAAACAAAGCTTCCAGATGCTACGCTTGAAGAAAAACGGCAGCAAGTAACGAGTATATCTGTTTAAGCAAAAAAAGCAGCAGCCTTGGTGACATCCTGAAAAAACGAGACTTTTACGGAGTGGAGAAATCCACTCCTTTTTTATGATCCCCCCTGTTCACTTGCTATTTTCGCATTCTTAACTGATCTGGGCAAAAAGGCGGCAACTGCCAGCTTGTTTTTCAAAAAAAGAGACGACAAAAGAACACCCTGCGGCAGCTAAGATACCGCAGGGTGTTCTTGATTCATTGTTTAGCCGTTATAGGCATCAACGATGATTTGTTTCAATTCAGAGATTAGTGGTTCTTTTGGATTTGCTGTTGTACATTGGTCTTCGTAAGCCAATTCAGCCATGCGATCAACTGTTGTATCTAGTGTTTGTTGAGTGACGCCTTGCGCTTTCAAGCTCATGTCGATACCCACAGATTGTCCTAATTCGTAAACAGCTGTTGCCAATGCTTCAACTAATTCAGCCGTTGTTTTGCCTTTAAGGCCTAAGAATTTCGCAATGTCTGCGTAATCTGTATCAGCACGGAAGAAGTCATATTTAGGGAACATTGCATGTTTTTGTGGGTCTTTGGCATTGTAACGGATGATGTGCGGTAAAAGAATCGCATTTGTACGTCCGTGAGGAATACCATATTCACCACCGATTTTGTGAGCTACAGAGTGACAAATACCTAGGAATGCATTGGCGAAGGCCATACCTGCCATTGTTGAGGCATTATGCATTTTTTCGCGAGATTCCATATCAGGCGTTTTCACTGATTTTTCTAAGTAGTCAAAGACTAACTTGATTGCTTGTAAGCTCAATCCACGAGTGTAATCAGATGCCATTACTGACACATAAGATTCGATCGCATGAGTCAAAACGTCCATTCCAGTGTCTGCTGTAACAGAAGCAGGTACTGACATTACGAATTGAGGGTCAACGATTGCAACATCTGGTGTCAATGCGTAATCAGCTAATGGGTACTTCACGTGTGTTTCACTGTCAGTGATAACCGCAAATGGTGTTACTTCAGAACCAGTACCAGACGTTGTTGGGATACAAACGAATTGCGTTTTTTCTGGTTTGTCGATCTTGTATGTCCGTTTACGGATATCTAAGAATTTTTGTTTCGCGCCGAAGAATGAAGTATCTGGGTGCTCATAGAACATCCACATGCCTTTGGCAGCATCCATTGCTGATCCACCACCAAGGGCGATCACTGTATCTGGTTTGAAATCAACCATCATTTTTGTTCCAGCGTAAACGGTGTTTGTTGATGGGTTTGGTTCTACGTCAGAGAAGACTTCGATTTTCACGTCATTTTTACGACGAGCAAGTACTTCACGAACCGTATCGCAATAGCCGAATTGAACCATACCAGGGTCACAAACGATCATGACACGTTCAACGTTTTCCATTTTCTCCAAGTACATTAGAGAGTTCTTTTCAAAGAAGATTTTTGGTGGCAATTTAAACCATTGCATATTATTTCTCCGTTTCGCTACAGTTTTCACGTTGATCAAGTTCACAGCAGAAACATTTCGTGATACAGAGTTTTTCCCGTATGAACCACAACCAAGTGTCAATGATGGAATCATTTCGTTGTAGATATTTCCGATACCACCTTCTGCAGATGGTGTGTTAACTAAGATACGGCAAGCTTTCATGCGTAGGCCGAATGCTAATTGCAAGTCTTCGTTTTCAGTGTGGATCACCGCTGTATGGCCTAATCCGCCTAAATCAAGCATTGCTTCACATTTTTCGAACGCGTCTTCTGTGTTGTTTGCTTTGATCATTGCTAAAACTGGGGAAAGTTTTTCTCTTGATAGTGGGTAATCAGCACCGACACCGTCAAGTTCAGCGATCAATAATTTTGTTCCTTCTGGTACGTTGATGCCTGCTAATTTCGCGATTTCCATTGCTGAATGTCCAACGATTGCTGGATTTACGGCATATTTTCCTTCGTTCATCACGGCATCTTCAAGTTTTTGTAATTCTTTTGCTTTTACAACATAGACTTGATGTGCTTCAAATTCTGCTTTCACAGAGGCATAGACTTCTTTATCAACGATCACTGCTTGTTCAGAGGCACAGATCATTCCGTTATCAAAAGTTTTTGATACGATCAAGTCATTGACTGCTCGTTTCACTTTCGCTGTTTTTTCGATATATGCAGGTACGTTCCCTGGTCCAACACCTAATGCAGGTTTACCAGTTGAGTATGCTGCTTTGACCATGCCAGCGCCACCAGTTGCTAATACGATCGCAATTCCTGGGTGGTTCATCAATAAGCCAGTCGCTTCGATTGATGGATGTTCGATCCATTGCACACAGTTTTCAGGTGCCCCAGCAGCGATGGCTGCATCACGAACGATACGTGCAGCTTCTGCTGAACATTTTTGTGCAGATGGGTGGAAAGCAAAAACGATCGGGTTACGTGTTTTCAAAGCGATCATTGCTTTAAAGATCGTTGTAGATGTTGGGTTAGTTGTTGGTGTTACCCCACAAACGACACCAACTGGTTCAGCGATTTCAATCAAGCCTTTTTGTTTGTCTTCATTGATCACGCCGACTGTTTTGTCATGTTTGATACTGTTCCAAATATATTCTGAAGCGTACATGTTTTTGATCGCTTTATCTTCATAGATACCACGGCCAGTTTCTTCTACTGCCATTTTAGCTAAAGGCATATGTTTGTCTAATGCTGCCATTGCCATTTCATGAACAATGTGGTCCACTTTTTCTTGATCAAAGCTTTCCATTTCTTTTAACGCCACATTTGCCTTCGTTGCTAAATCGTCAATCATTGCTTGTACGTCGATTGTCACTTCTTTTTCCAATGTCTTAGCCATTGTATGTCCTCCTAGTTTTTAAACATGTTTTGTTTGTTAACTACTTCACATACAGATCATACAACATCTTATTTCGTTTGTAAATAGTTTTTGTGATTTTTTTCACAGTTTTATAAAACTCCCATTAAATTAAGCGTTTTCATCGTTTTTCACTGCAATATTCCTTGAAAAAACTGTCCTAGGCAGTAAGAAAAATTAATGTGTTATATTGAACAATATCTAAATTATTTATAAAGATTCGTGAACATGTGGCTTACTTAAAACGGACCATTCCGTAATCCGCTGCCCTTTCTCAATGAATTGTTTTTTACGTCCGTACTCACAAGCCTTCAACACTAGCGGTGAGGCATTGGCGGCGTGAAATTGTTCCAGCGGCAAAAAGACACAGCCTAACGAATCTTGTCCATCAAACTGCGGGGCATGTGAAATTGGTGCTCCTGCTGTTTCTTCGATTTGATAAAAAACACAGATATGATTGTTCATTGTTGTCTCTTTGTATCGCCAAGGATAGAGAAAATTAATTGTTCCTAATTGATGATAGCTAGTGACGGTCATGCCGGTTTCTTCTTTAAATTCTCGGCACAGCGTGTCTTCCAGCAATTCACCTGCCTCCATGCTGCCGCCTGGCAAATCATAGCGGTTTTGATAAGGTCCCGCCTTCTTTTTGATGACGGCCAAGCAGTTGCCTTGAAACAAAATTCCATATACTCCAAATGCGGTATGGTACATCTTCTCAACTCCTTTTATTGATCATATATCTTCCAGAAGCAAGAAGCAACAGATTGCCAAGTTTGGCTTAATCCGCTGCTTTTGCATTCCTAGTCGATGAACCAAAAAGACTGCTGACGAATCCTCTATCGCCAGCAGTCTTCTATTAATTGCCTAATCGCCTGAAGGAAAAACCCCCGCCGATTCTTTAAATTCACGAATATCGGAAGCTGAAAGTACATTCAAGAAGGCGCATAGCAAGTGAATGGTTTGACGATAATCTTCTTTATGAATTACCAAGCGGGAAGAATGCATATAGCGGGTGGGGATCGACAGGGTCATTGCTGGGATGCCTTTCATTGCTTTATGGATATTGCAGGCATCGGTGCCGCCAACAGTCATAAAATCGTGTCGGAAAGATAGCTGCTGCTCAAAAGCGAGTTCTTCCATTTTTGCCACAAGACCGGGATTGCCGATCGTCAATGAATCAAGTACGGAAAGCACGGTCCCTCCGCCTAATGTCAATCCGCCCTGATCAAACAAGGTATCTTCAGCTGTCGTCACATCCAATGCGATCGCTAAATCCGGTTTGATTTGGTGTGCGGCCGTGCGTGCACCGCGAATACCGACTTCTTCTTGAGTTGTAGCAGCAAAATAAACATCCACTGCCAATTCTGAAGAAGCTATGTTTTTCATTACTTCGATACAAGCTGCTACGCAAACGCGATCATCCCAAGCTTTACCCAGCAAAAAATCAGGATCATTCATTTCACGAAACATCGTATGCGGCGTGACCATATCCCCAATGGCGATCCCCAGATCTTTTACAGCTTCTGCCGAGGCCACACCGAGGTCTAAGTAAAAACGATTTGCCGGAATGACTTTGTTTTTCTCGTCTGTCGGCATACCATGAGGCGCACGGCTTCCGATGACGCCCACAAATTTCTCTCCAGATACTGTGGTGACACGCATTTCCTGTGCCGGCATGACGTGTCCCCACCATCCGCCTACCGGCAGAAGTTTTAGATAGCCCGCATCTGTGATTTCTTTTACCATAAAACCTACCTCATCCATGTGAGCAGAAAGCATGACTTTCGGTGCATTTTTCTGTGTGCTTTTTTTGACGAGGATCAGCGAACCTAAGGCATCATAGAACAAGTCATCAACATATGGCTGTGTATATGCTTTGACGATACGAGACACTTCTTTTTCCCGCCCGCCTATCCCATCAGCTTCACTTAGGGCTTTCAGAAGCTGAATATCTATTGTTTGATTTGTCATTAAAATCGTCTCCTAGCGGTTTTCTTCTTTGAAAGAACGGATTGCTTCTTCGTCAAGCTCAGTCAAAAAACGCGCCAATGCTTGCAGTGCTGTTTCATAGTCGAGGCGGGCAACGACTTGAGAAGCAGTGTTCTTGTTTCGCACAGACAAACTCGCTAACAAAATAGGACATCCGGTACGCAATTTGTTGAACCAAGCCCCATCTGATGCTTCAAAGGAAAAATAACTCTGACAGGGCAGATTCGCAGTTTGACAAACTGCTTTCAACCGCTCCAGCGGCAAGCGATTTGGCAGAACGGTCGGATTGTAATACGTCAGCAGAAGGCCTTTACCCAAAAAACCTTGCTGATCTTCTTGTTCGTTTTGGTAATCCATTGCCTGGGCAGTATCAAGAACGATCGTAAAATCCGGTGCTGTTACATTGGCTGCTGTCTGAGCTCCTCTGGTACCGACTTGTTCCTGCACCGTACAGCCGATCATCAGATCGTAGGGCAATTTGACACTAGCAGCTGCCATTGTTTTGACTAAATCAATGGTTTGACTAACATTGATGCGCCCGTTCCAATTGGACGCAATCCATGCTTGTCCATTGCTGGTTTCTTTCATTTTCGGCGCAAAGGTCACCATGTCGCCTAAAGTGATTTCCTCCGCTAAAACCGCATCTTTTGATGAAAAACCAAAATCCAACAGTACTTCATCTTTTTGACTTTTGCCATGATTGTCTTTATCGATGCCTAAAACCACCCCAAAATACTTTTCACCGCTACGGGTGATTAGCCGAACTTCTTGCCCCAGCAAGCTGTTGGCTTCGATTTTTCCCATGATGAGTCCGCGGATCAGTCCATTTGCTTCGATTTTTTTCACGAAAAAGCCTGCTTCATCCATATGAGCGCTCACCAGCACTTTAGGAGCCGCCGGTCTTTCTGATCGAATGACGGCATAAATAGATCCTAGATTATCGTAGATGATTTCATCGCAATAAGGCGCATACTTTTTTGCCAGTAATGCGGCTATCGGCTTTTCTCGTCCGGAAACACCAGGTGTATAAACGACTTCTTCTAACTGACGCATTAATTCTTCCATATTCTCGCCCTTTCTAATAGCAATGCTGTTCAGCGAAGGCAGTGATCTCTTGGTGTGCTGCTTTCATTTGGCAAAGCGTCAGCATATCATTCATTGCCTCGGTCAATCCAGTACCGCCTTTTTTCGGCATCTTCACGATAGTGACTTGGTCTTTATATGTTTCAATTGCCTGCTGGCACTCTGGCGACATGGCGGCAACTGCTGGGATCTGTACTTTTTCTTCAATGATCTGCGCTGTTTGGGCAGCCATCTCGCCATACTTTTCATAGTTGAAACAAGGTCCGCATAAGACCGCATCTGCTCCGAGTTTTTGAGCCATAGCAGCAATTTTTAGTGACGATTCTTTCGGATTTTGTAAATAATAGTCATCTCCGCAATAAATAGTGGCGAGAACATCGATTTCCTTTTGTTTCAGCAATTTCTCAAACATTTTGACTGATCCGATCGCCGTTTTTTGTCCGCCAAGCGGCTGATCACCATGCTCCTTGCCGCCTAATCCTGCTTGAATCTGATCTAATAGAAAAATAATTTTCATGGTTGCATCCTTTCTAAAGCAAATGATCGATGGAAAGATCATCAAAAGATAATTCCAAAGCGTCATTTTTGGCTTTTTCTGCTTCACGTTCTTCCTTCAGATATTGTTTGTCCAGCGTCATAATAAACGGATAATAGATCAAGCATCCAATGGCTAACAAAACAAACTGCCAGATTGACGCTACCAGACTACCGGTACTCAAGTAGCCGGAAAAACCGATCGGAGTTGTCCATGGTAAAGATACCCCTGTTGTATAAGGAATCAATCCAAGATTCGTTACGAGAGTCGACAGCAAAAGATTGATCATCGGCACGGCAATAAAGGGAATAATGATAATTGGGTTCAATACGACCGGCAAGCCGAAAATGATTGGTTCATTGATCCCGAAAATCCCCGGCACTAGTGAAAGTTTCCCTAATTCTTTGATTCGTTTTGATTTACAAAACAGCACCATGATGATGACTAGTGACAACGTCGAACCGCCGCCGCCAAAATTGGTAAAGAAGTTTGAAAATGGATCGGTAAAGATATTCGGTAACGCTTGTCCCGCTTGAAATGCATCTAGATTTTCCATCGTTAAAATACGCAAAATCGGTGAAAAGACGGAATTGGCGACTGCTGGACCATTGATGCCGAAGAACCAGAAAATCGTACATGCCAGACTGTAAATCAATTGGGCAGTCAAGGTATTGCCCGCTCCCTTGAGAGGCATTTGCAAGACATTAAAAATAAAGTCATGTACGGTACCATACGCGGTCAATCCAAATAAAATGTTGATAATAAAGAATAAAAGCATAACGAGGGCACTCGGAATCAATGCGGCAAATGATTTTGTAACAGCAGGCGGAACCCCATCTGGCATTTTGATCGTCCACCCTTTTTTCGTTGTATAGGCATAGATTTCAACAGAAAGGATCGCTGTCAGCAAGCCGACAAAAATACCGTTTGTTCCTAAATGATTGAAAGAAAGCCCGCTTATTGGGTCCGCAACGCCTTCAACTACCAATTTATTCGGCGTTAAGATCAAAAAGGCGATGACGGCAACGGCAGCTGCTTGGATTGGGTCGGTCTTCTTTTCTCTTCCGTAGGCATAGGCTGTTCCTAAGCAGGAGAAAAAACCGACCGTATTAAAGACAGAACCGGAAACTCTAGTCACCCATGATTCCCACCCGCTGCCAAAAAGACCTGCCCAAAATTCTGACCATCCTGGTATCGGGAAATTGGCAAACAGCAAGAAGATCGAGCCAACGATTACCAGCGGCGTTGTGATTAAAAAACCATCGCGTACAGCGATCAAGACTTTATTTTGTCCGAGTTTGACTGCCAGAGGCATCAAAATATTTTCAATTTTATTGAACATTCCATTCTTCCTTTCATCTTGTGTCTTTCATGGTAAAGCTGGTTGATTCCTTGATCAAACTGGTGCTTTGATCCGTTCTTCATACGCCTCCAACCATTCTTTCGTGATGGGTTCGATCACGGTTGTCTGCTCAGGTCCTGGCGTTGCCATAAAAATAGCAGGCTCTTGATTGGTGGTTGCGACACTAAAGGTAAATTCTACATTGGTTGCCACCCCCCAGCGACCCTGTTTATCTAAGGCGATCAGCGAGAAGGCGCCGGCTTTGCCGTAGCGCTTCTTCAATCGCGCTTCAAAGTCGTAAACGGCTTGATCACATGCTTCTTGCGGTGCTAGCCCTTCTCCCATCAAACGGACGATCTCGTAGGAAAGGCAGCCTTTCATCAAGTCTTCCCCTAACCCTGTGGCAGCGGCACCGCCGATTTCACTATCCACATAAAAACCAGATCCAGATAAAGGTGAATCGCCAACACGACCGCTTTTTTTCATAAATAAACCAGAACTAGAGGTTCCTGCTGCCATGCTTTGGTGTTCATCCAGCGCAACTACTCCCACTGTATCGTGGCCGTCATAGGGATCGAGGTTGTTGGCAGCGATCTCTGCTTTGCGCTTTTCCCAAATGGTTTTGGCTCGCGGTGTCAGCATCTCTTTGGGCTGGAATCCTTCGGCAAGCGCATAAGCGACCGCTCCTTGGCCGATCCGAAAACTATTGAATTTTTCCTCACTTAGGCTGCGTGCCACGGAAATAGGATTTTCCACATCGACGATCCCAGCGACGGCACCAATTTTGAAGGTATCACCATCCATGAAGGCAGCGTCCATTTCCAACACGCCTTCTTCGTTTGGCAGTCCGCCATACCCCACCGATTTATAAAATGGATAATCTTCCACTGCTTTAATGGCTGTTTCTACTGCATCTTGGCAGGAGCCTTGTTGCTCTAATATTGCTTTAGCAGCGAGCACGCCATCGTGTGCCATCCGCCATGTAGCAATCATTCCCCACATAAATATCCCTCCATTTTTCATAGCGCTTTCAAGTATATTCTATACGGTATATACTAGTATGTCTATACTAAAAAAAGAGTTTCTCAAAAAAATTGGAAAAACTCTTCTTCGTTCGTGTCTTCGCTTATTTTGTCAGTGCTTGTAAGCTGCGCAAATAAATTTCAAGATTCGTCCGTAGATCGGCAACCGCCATGTACTCATCTTGGTTATGAGCGATCCCTTTTTGCCCTGGAAAAGACGGACCAAAAGCAAGGATGTTTGGCATCTTGCGGGCGTAGGTTGCTCCTGTAGTCGTCACGGGGGTTGGATCATTGCCCGTTACTTGGTGATAGATTGTCGATAGCTTTTGGATTTCGGGGGCATCTTTTGATCGGCAGAACCCTGGAATGCTGCGAAGGATCGTAAGGCTTGCCCCTTTTGGCAATGCCTTTTGCACCCCAGCGAGCACTTGTTCCTCCGTTACCGATACAGGATAGCGAAAGGCCACTTCTAACGCTAGTCCACTGGCGGATTTTTGGAGAACCACAGGGGTCAAGATCAATTTTCCTGAGTCGGCATCTTCTAGTACCAAATCAATGCCTTCGCCATAGTGCTGCTGGTGAAAACTTTGGGTGATCCACTGCAAAGCTGCTTGCAATGACGGTGTCGCCGCCAGTTGCGGTGCCGCTTGCTGCGCAAGTTTTGTAATGGCATTGTCCCCTAGCTCAGGGGCATTGCTAGGGGAGCGTTTGCCTAGTGCTTCAAAGGACTGGCTGCCTACGGTTACCGATAGGTGGTCTGGCACATGATCGCGGAATTGATCGCCAGAAAACGCAGCTAACAGCTGCTGTTCTTGGACGGGCAATGGAAAATCAAGTTGCACATTGACGACACCCCGTTCGCCGTAAACCACTGGATACTTGCAGTCTGGCGTAAAACCAAAACGCGGTGGCTGCTCAACCACTAGATAATGCGGGATATCCGACATGCCGCTTTCTTCATCTGTACCGAAAATGATCCGCAGCGGTAATTGCGGTTGATGACCAAGGTCTTTCAATAATTTCATGGCAAACAAACAGCTGATGATCGGGCCTTTGTTATCTAAGATCCCTCGGCCATAAAAGTTGCCGTCTTTTTCAGTTAGTGCAAACGGTGGGTAGCTCCAGCCAGAACCTGCCGAGACGACATCCAAGTGTCCTAACACACCGATATAGTCGGTATCTGTTGGTCCCCAATGGGCATAGCCGATCGCATCATCAATGACCGTTGTTTGAAACCCGTATGCTGCGCTTTTTTCCATGACGTATGCTAACACTTCTCGTGGTCCTGTGCCATAAGGCGCATGAGGCGCCGGCTCACCTTTGACGCTTGCGATCTGCATCACCTCGCTCAAAAGCGTGAGAAATTCTGACCAATTGGCTTCAATACTTGCTGTGAGTGGATCCATTGTCTTCACCTCTAAAGGATTGATTTTATTTTTGACGCACTAATGTATTTTTGAAGGTATATTTGTCTGCTCGGTAATAGGATATATCGTATAAGATCGGTTTGGCTGATGCGGAATAGGTCATCGAATGGACCAAAAGCATCGGTTCCTCTTGAGGCACCTGTAAAAGTTTCGCAATATCGGCAGGACTTTTCACAGCTTCCACCTCTTGATGGGAATAACCAATCTCGATGTTGGCTTCAATGACTTGATACAAAGACGACTCTAATTGAGCTTTCGTGAGTTCTGCGGTGTCTTCTTGCAGATAGCGTTTCAGTACGTAAAGATTTTCCACCGTCATCGGCTCATCATCAAAGTAGCGCAAGCGCACCAAATAAACGATCGGTTCCTTGGCGTAATCGCCAAACAGCTGACCAATCTCTATCGGGAGCTCTTTGACGGTTTCGATATGCAAAACTTCCGTACGGGTCTTTTTCCCTTGGATTTTGGCGGTCTCGGTAAAACTTTGGAGCCCGCCAGAGCCGCTTTGGATCTTGGGCTGTTTCATGACATAGGTTCCTTTGCCTTTTTCTTTCACTAACAAATTCTGGCCAATCAATAGATCGATGGCTTTGCGCACCGTTAAACGGCTGCACTGAAATTCCTCTGCTAAATCATAATCGGAAGGAAGCTTTTGGCTCGTCACGTACGTACCTTCATGAACCCGTTGCGCAATCTGCTGGGCAACTTCTTGAAATACTGCTTGTTTTTTCAACGTCTCTCCTACTTTCTTTCACTTTGCTACCATTCATAAAACGATCGATTGGCACTGACGCCAGAAGAAACACTGACAAACGCTTGTTCATCGATTCCTTGGATCATGCCTTCGACGGTCTTGAGTTCTCTATGGGAAATGACCAGTAATAATAGTTTTTTCTGTTGATGATCAAATCCACCTTCGACATCGTTGATGACCGTGATGCCTCGCTGCAAGGCACATTGCAACGTCGTAATGACGGGTTCTGCTTTTTCTGTAACGACCAGCAGCTGTACACGCCGCTGCTTCAGGTTGACGTAGTCGACCATCCGCCCACTGATGAAGAAGGAAATAGCACTATAAAAAGCATAAGGCCAGCCAAAGATCAGCCCAGCTGCTAGCTGCAAACTGACATTGAAGCCGATAAAGAAACTGCCGATACTTCTACCAGTGGCTTTTTTCACTAAAATCCCTAAAATGTCAAGCCCACCCGTTGAAAAATCGTCGTTCAATGTCAAGCCCACCGACACCCCGTGCAGCAATCCGCCAAACACGGCACAGATCACCGGATCGGTCGTTAAAGCAATGACCGGGACCACCTTCATCATAACAGAAGACAGGACGACGGTACAAACCGTCATGATGGTAAATTCTCGATCGATTTTGACCCAAGCAACCGCTAACAATGGCGCATTAAAAAAAAGCACCAAAAGCGGGATCGAAAGCTGCAGATTCAACTGCTCATCTAAAAGCTGCGACAGCAATTGCGACAAACCAGTGATCCCACTCGCATAAATATTTCCCGGCAGCCAAAAGAGATTTAGGGCAATCGACGACAGCAATGCATAGATCAAAGCAACAAGCATTCGTTTTCTATAACGTGCCATGTTTTTCCTCCTCCACTTCGCTTTTAGTATATATCATTAAGTATATACTGTCACGCAGAAAAAGCAGGCGAAATGAGGGGAAAAACAGGAACGAAGCAATGTAAAAACACGCCAAAATCAAGGAGTAAAACGTTGGTATCAAAGGTTTTTTAAGATTTTTTTAAAGCGAGTAAATCACTTGAAATTCGCTAAAAAATGAATAAAATAAAAAGTGTAAAAACAAAAGAATAAAGAAAGGATGATTCTTATGACACATGAGATTGTGCCACGCCGCTCAGATTCATACAGTATGACACCTTTTGATTTCTTTGAAGATTTTGGCCGCAGTTTTTTTGATGGGTTTCCATCGAACCTGATCAAAACCGATATTCACGAGAATGACAAGGAATTTCTCGTTGAAGCAGAACTGCCTGGCATCCCTAAGGAAAATATTCAAGTAACCTATGAAAATGGGGTTTTAACGATTACGGGACAACACCAGACGGATCATGCGACCGAAGATGAAAAAGGACGTCTGGTTCGCAGCGAGCGCAGCTTGACAAGCGTTCGGCGGCAATACCTGTTAGAAAACGTCAAAGAGGATGAAATCAAAGCCTCTTACGCTGAAGGAATTTTGAAATTGACGTTGCCAAAAGACCAAGGCAAACAAGCGTCAAAGAAACTGATTCCGATCGAGTAACGAAGGCAATCAAAGCACCGCAGCAAAACGAGCGATCTCTGTTTTGCTGCGGTGCTTGTTTTATTTTAGAAACTGTCCGACTACTAAAAAAATGCACCATCGCTTCTGAGAAAGCGACGGTGCGTTTGTGCTTATTCTTTGGTTTCGTCTTGGATGCTCGTTGCGTCTTCGACATCAGCTGGTTCGATTTGTGTTTCAACGGATGCAACAGTTCCAGGTTTCACTGTGCGGATCGCTGAACGATCAAACTCTAAGAAAATTCCTTCACAGTCGATGATCACGGTGCTTTTTTCTGTGTTGACTTCAGAAAGAACGCCGTGGAGTCCGCCGATGGTTACGACTTCATCGCCAGCTTTCATATTTTCTAAAAGATTTTTACGCTCTTGCTGTTGTTTCTTTTGTGAACGACTCATAAAGAACCACATTGCCACTAAAGCAACCAGCATAAAGAGCATTGGTAAAGATTGTGCCATTTTTTTCACCTCGATTTATTTTCTTTCCTATAAGATACTTTATCAGAATTCCTCTATTATTCCCACCATTTTAGTAGAGAATGTTAGAAATTCCTCGCATTTTCCTTGTTGAACCCATACTCTTCAATAAAATGCTCACGGAACTCCAACAAGTTGTCATCCATGATGGCTTGACGGACATTTTTCATCAGATTCAATAAGAAGTAGACATTGTGGTAAGACGTCAAACGCATACCAAAGGTTTCATCACATTTGATCAAGTGGCGGATGTACGCACGAGAATAGTTTTTACATGTATAGCAATCACACTTCTCGTCAATTGGTCGAAAGTCACGGGCATATTGCGCATTTTTCACGACTAAACGACCTTTTGAAGTCATGCAGGTACCGTTTCTTGCGATCCGTGTTGGTAAAACGCAGTCGAACATATCGACACCGCGAATCACGCCATCGATCAAGGAGTCAGCTGCCCCAACGCCCATCAGGTAACGTGGTTTGTTTTCTGGAATCCAAGGAGTCGTAAATTCCAACACGCGATTCATTTCCGCTTTTGGTTCGCCAACTGACAGGCCGCCGATGGAATACCCTGGGAAGTCCATACTGATCAAGTCTTGGGCACTTTGCTTGCGCAAGTCTTCAAAGCCTGCACCTTGAATGATCCCAAACAAGCCTTGACGATCTGGATTGGCATGGGCTTTCAAGCCACGCTCCGCCCAGCGAGACGTCCGTTCCACCGATTTTTTGACGTAGTCATAGCTTTCATCAAATGGCGGACACTCATCAAAACTCATCATGATATCTGACCCTAATTTGTTTTGGATATCAATCGCTTTTTCAGGAGATAAAAACATTTTCGACCCATTCAAATGGTTTTTGAAATGGACACCTTCTTCGACGATGTTGCGCATTTCGGCTAATGAAAAGACTTGGAAGCCACCTGAATCTGTTAAGATCGGTTGATCCCAATTCATAAATTTATGTAAGCCGCCTGCTTCTGCAACAATGTCTTCTCCTGGACGTAACCACAAGTGATAGGTATTGCTTAAAATGACGCCTGCACCCATTTCTTTCAACTCTTCAGGGGCAAGGGTTTTGACCGTTGCTAATGTGCCGACTGGCATGAACATTGGCGTTGGAAAGGTTCCGTGAGGCGTGATCAATTCGCCTAAACGGGCACCGGTATGCTTTTCTTTCTTTATCAGACGATAACGAATGGCTGGTTCCGTCATTCATTTCCCTACTTTCTCTCTATACTCGATTAACTGTGCAACGCTATCTATGATAAGGGTTGCCCTTACATTTTGCAAGGAAGTTTAAAGAAACTAAGAGTATTTTCTCCTAGTCATGCGAAACATCTATTACTTTTTTTTGAAGATTTAGCGAAAGTTTGCTATCATGTTATTTATATTGAAGGGAGGTTTTTTGAAATGAAATCAAATAGAGAACTAAAAGCAGAAGCAAAAGCAATGCTGCGAGGACGCTGGAAAGACAGTGTTTTGATGTGTATTGTACCGACTTTGATCTCGATCGCTATCGCATTCGTCATTATCGTCCTTACTGTTATTCCATTGTATCAAAGCGGTATGTTCAATGATCTTGGTTCTACCGATGCAGTCAATTCCGCTAGCGGAAGTGGTGGCAGTGGCGGCGGCGGTTTGATCAGCGGTCTATTTTCTGCCTTATTCGGTGCTGGGATCTCTTGGACTTTCCTTGATCTTTTACGCGGTAAAAAACAGTCGATCCAACCCTTTTCTGATGTCTTTCGTGGCTTCAGTGGTGCTTTCGTTTTAGGGATCATCGTCATTTATATTTTGTCGACTATTTTCACGACGTTGTGGACGTTCCTGTTTATCATTCCTGGGATCATCAAAGCTTATTCTTATTCTCAAGCATATTTTGTCTTTTATGATACCTATGAAGAAACGGGCATGCGACCAGATTTTCTCAGCTGCATCACAGGTAGCCGTCATTTAATGAGAGGCTACAAAGGGCAACTGTTCATCCTTGATCTGAGCTTCATCGGCTGGCACATTTTGGCCATCATGACAGCAGGAATCGGCTACTTATGGTTGACGCCATACATCAGTGCAACCAAAGCAGCGTTTTATGACAATCTACCTAAACGAGCACTTGCTTAAAAGATCGGTTCGCCGGTCTTTTTTTTGAGGAAAACGACCTTTTTCTTTTGCAAACGCTTCCGTTTCGTGTTATAGTATACGTGTAAGGAAGGTAGCAACTCTGTTGGTGGTTTTCGTAAATATCGCAAACTCAATCTACTAAAAGTTGTTGAACGTACAAGTTTCACCTAGTACCAAACGTGTAAAGTAACAAGAAGAAAAACGTAACAAGGATCGAACATTTCCATATCGAAAAATGATACGTCTCATTTTGTATCGGAATACACGAAACATGTGTAAGTTTGTAAATGAAAACAAATTTTCGAGAAACATTGCTTTGCATGGACCACAAAAAGCGACCACCACTTATACCTTCCTCTAGTAGTAAGCTGGGCGACAAAAAAAGCAGTTCTAAAAGTTGAGAAATTGATTCAACTTAAAGAGCCGCTTACGTCGCTCAGTTTTTTTGTTTATTTTAAGAACATCGCATCGCCAAAGCTAAAGAAGCGATATCGCTCATCGATGGCATGCTGGTAGGCAGAAAGTGTTAGGTCGCGTCCTGCAAAGGCACTGACTAACATCACTAAGGTTGATTTTGGTAGGTGGAAGTTGGTAGAAAAAGCTTCCACGATTTTAAACTGATAGCCTGGCGTGATAAAAATACTCGTCCACCCACTATCGGCTTTGATTTGCCCATCAAACTTGGTCCCAATGGTTTCTAACGTACGGATCGAAGTCGTACCGACTGCAACGATCTTGCCGCCATTTGCCCGAACCTCGTTCAATTGCGCGGCAGCTTCTTCTGTCAAACGGTAAAATTCGCTGTGCATCTCATGATCAGCGATATTATCGACACTGACTGGACGAAACGTTCCTAAACCAACGTGCAAAGTCAGATAAACCAGCTTGACGCCTTTTGCTGCGATCTGCTCCAGCAATTCTGGGGTAAAATGCAAGCCGGCAGTCGGTGCAGCAGCTGAGCCGTTTTCTTTGGCATAAACCGTTTGATAGCGGTCTGGGTCTTCTAGCCGTTCTTTGATGTAAGGCGGTAACGGCATTTCGCCAAGTGATTCCAGAATCTCTAAAAAGATTCCTTTGTATTGAAAACGAATGATCCGGCCGCCGTGATCGAGCTCTTCTTCCACCACTGCCTCTAATCGTCCGTCGCCGAAGGTGATCTTCGTGCCGACTTTGGCTCTTTTGGCTGGCTTGATCAAGGTTTCCCACGTATCCCCTTCAATATTGTTCAGTAAAAGGGTTTCCAGATGAGCACCTGTTTCTTGTTTTTCGCCATAGATACGAGCTGGTAATACCCGCGTATCATTCATCACCAAAGCATCCCCTGGTGCCAATTCATCAATGATGTTATAGAAGTGCTTGTCCTCAAATTTGCCAGTCTCGCGGTCAACCACTAATAAACGGGAACTTGAGCGATCACTTAATGGCGTTTGGGCGATCAGTTCTTCCGGTAATTCAAAATCAAAATCTTCAGTTGTAAGCATGTTGTTCCTCTCTTTCCCTAAATTCTTCTCTATTCTAGCATGTTTTTATAAAAATTGAAAAAACAGCTTTTAATTCTGCCCTTTCTTAGAAAAAAATAAAGAGACTGCTGCCAAGGCGTTCTACAAAAAAGCACCCCTTTTCCCAATGAAAAATAACGACATATTTTCGCTGCTTCTTTTCTCTATGCATCGTTCCTTAATTTGGACTTGCTTATGGCGCTATTTTCGGTTTTGTCTATACAATTATGAAAAAAATGGGCAGATTATTTGAATAACACGTGACTTTTCGGCATACTTAGTACAGATTCTAAGCCATTATTCAGATTGCTTAAATAAAAATAGAGGTGACATCATGATTGAGTTTCAGCAGGTATCCAAAATTTACAAAGGTGGTAAAGTCGCTGTTGAAGATGTGAATCTTTCCTTTGAAAAAGGCGAATTCATTTGCTTCATCGGGACAAGTGGTAGCGGAAAGACGACTTGTATGCGGATGATCAACCGTATGACGGATCCTTCTAAAGGAAAAATCTTGATCAATGGAAAAAGCGTTACAGAGATCAACCCAGTGGAATTACGCCGTCAAATCGGCTATGTGATCCAAAGCATCGGTTTGATGCCCCACATGACGATTCGGGAAAACATCACATTGGTTCAAAAATTGTTAAAAGTCAGCCAAGAAGAACGCAACAAAACTGCCGAGCGCATGATCGACTTGGTGGAATTGCCACGAGAAATGCTCGACCGTTACCCTAATGAATTGTCTGGGGGGCAACAGCAACGGATCGGTGTTGTCCGTGCCTTGGCAGCTGACCAAGATGTCATCTTAATGGATGAGCCTTTTGGCGCACTAGACCCAATCACTCGTGACTCCTTACAAGATTTGGTTAAAGACTTGCAAGAACGGCTTGGAAAAACCGTCGTCTTCGTTACCCATGATATGGACGAAGCATTGAAGCTTGCTAGCCGTATCGTGATCATGAGTGAAGGAAAAGTCATTCAATTTGATACACCAGAAAATATTCTGCAACACCCAGCAACACCGTTTGTGGAAGAATTGATCGGTGAAGACCGCTTGTTGCAAGCAAAACCTGACACGACGCCAGTTAAAGACGTGATGTTGAATACCCCGATCGCTATCACACCAGAAAAATCCTTACAAGAAGCGATTCACTTGATGCGGGAAAAACGGGTCGATACCTTGCTGGTTACCGACAATAGCAACGTGCTAAAAGGCTACATCGATGTCGAATCCATCGACCGCAACCGTGGCAAAGTTACTAGTGTCGGCGATATCTTGAACAAAGATGTCTTTTTCGTTCGTGAAACCGCCTTGTTGCGGGATACCTTGCAACGCATCCTAAAACGTGGCTTAAAATATGTCCCAGTAGTAGATGCCGACAAACATTTAGTTGGGATTTTGACCCGTGCTTCCTTAGTTGATATCGTTTATGACGTGATTTGGGGCGATGAGCCATCGATCATGGAAGCCATTGAGTCGGCGAAACCTGAAGAAACTGAGGAGGTCTAGCGCATGCAAAGCTTCTTTAATGAATATGGCGGCCAATTGGTCACCAAAAGTCTCGAACATTTGTATATCTCCTTTGCGGCTTTGCTCTTAGGGATTCTCGTTGCTGTACCGATCGGTGTGATCTTGACCCGTTTCCCCAAAGCAGCAACGGTCGTGATCGGCATCACCAGTGCGCTGCAAACCGTGCCTTCTTTGGCGCTATTGGCATTGATGATCCCGATTTTAGGTGTCGGAAAAGTCCCTGCTATCGTCGCTCTTTTCATTTATTCCTTGTTGCCGATTTTGCGAAATACCTACATTGGAATGAAAAAAGTCGATTGGAATTACCGCGATGTTGCCAAAGGGATGGGAATGACCAACTTGCAGTCGATCATCAGTGTGGAATTACCCCTAGCGATCCCAACGATCATGGCAGGGATCCGCTTATCGGCCGTGTATGTTTTAGCCTGGGCTACCTTGGCTTCTTACATTGGCGCCGGTGGACTTGGTGATTTGATCTTTAGCGGACTAAACAACTACCAACCGCCTTTGATTTTTGCTGGGACGATTCCAGTGACGATCTTTGCTTTATTAGCTGACTGGTTACTGGGTTTGTTAGAAAACAAACTGACACCAGCTGCCTTAAGGGGGGATGCGTAATGAAAAAAACTTCAAAATTAGCGCTGTTGTTTTCCTTAGGTGTCGCTTTACTGTCCGGCTGTTCCTTTCCCGGTTTAGCCTCGACTTCTGATGAGAATACCGTGGCGATCACAGGTGGCATCACTTCCGAAGCCCAAATTCTTGGCGCGGTGGTTGCCGGTATGGTCGAACACTATACGGATAAAAACACAACCGTCATTAACAACTTAGCAACAACGACCATCAATCACCAAGCGATGATGAATGGCGATGCGTCGATCTCAGCTGCTCGCTACACAGGAACTGACTTGACCACGACGTTAGGTTTGGAACCAGAATCTGATCCGCAAGCCGCCTTTGACAAAGTCAAATCAGAATTTGAGAAACGGTACCAACAGACTTGGTTCCCTTCTTACGGCTTTGATAACACGTATGTCTTTCTTGTCAGGAAAGACACTGCCGAAGAATACGGATTGGAAAAAGTCAGTGACTTGAAAGATGTCGCGGATCAATTGGTTGCAGGGGTCGATACCGCGTGGATCACACGGGTCGGCGATGGGTACGATGGCTTCCAGAAAGCCTATGGGTTCTCTTTCCAAAACATCCTACCGATGCAGATCGGTCTCGTCTATGATGCTGTTGATAACGGAAAAATGGATATCGTTTTAGGGTACTCAACCGACGGCCGGATCGGCAGTTACGATCTCGTGATGCTAGAAGACGATCTAAACTTCTTCCCGCCTTATGATGCCGCACCGATCGTCGATGACAAATTGTTGAAAGAAACACCTGAAATCGGCGATGCCCTGAACAAATTAGCAGGCAAAATCGATACCGAAAAAATGCAAGAATTGAATTACCAAGTGGATAATGACCTTCTAGAACCAACGGTAGTTGCCGAACGTTTCTTAGAAGAAAATAATTACTTCGAAGGAGAGTGACGAAATGGCAGACATGAATTTATTCCAACAATTTCTTTTCTATTTTCAAGAAAATGGCGGCTATGTTTTTGCCCAGTTCATTCGTCACTTCTTGATTTCAATCTACGGGGTACTTTTTGCCTCAATCGTCGGTATTCCAATCGGGATCTTGATTTCTAAAAAAATGCGTTTGGCAGATTGGGTGATTCGTTTCGCCAATATCATCCAGACGATTCCATCTTTAGCGATGATCTCGATTTTAATGATCGGCATGGGCTTAGGTGTGAATGTCGTGATTTTAACGATTTTCCTTTATTCTTTGTTACCGATCATCAAAAATACCTATACCGGCATGCGCCAAGTCGACCGCAATACGTTAGATGTCGGCAAAGGGATGGGGATGACTAGCTGGCAGCGATTGTATATGATCGAATTGCCATTGTCTGTTTCGGTGATCATGGCAGGGATTCGAAACGCCTTAGTCGTGGCGATCGGTATCACCGCTATTGGGGCTTTCGTTGGTGCTGGTGGACTGGGGGACATCATCATCCGTGGAACCAATGCGACGGATGGTGCATCGATCATCTTAGCCGGTGCTTTACCAACTGCCTTGATGGCGATCATTACGGATCTTGGATTGAGCTTTATTGAACGCCGCTTAGATCCAGCCAGCCGTACGTCACGCTAAACTTATTTGCAAAAAGCAAAAGCCGTTGTGACCATTTATTGGTCGCAACGGCTTTTTTGGGTTCGGTCATTTTTCAGAAAAGCATGCTTCAGACGCTTCCCTTCTTAGGTTTAACGCCCTGCTCTTTTTCGCTATTTATCCATTCCGTATACTTCGACTTCATAGATTCGGGCTGCCGAATCTGCTCCTTGTGTTGGTTTATCGATACTGATTTTTACATATTGCACCTTCTGGACGGCAAACGTATTGGTGCTATTGCCGGCTTCATTTTTCAACGTTCGTGAAACTGGCTCATAGTCTTTGCCATCTTCACTGACGAGCACCGTATACGCCCGCGTATTCATGTCTGGGCCTTCTCCACCAGCCTCCGCATGGGAGACGCGTACTTCACTGACCGTTTGTGGTCGACCGAGATCGATCATCAACTCATGAGGCGCATTGCCTGTCGCACACCACTTCGTACTCAAATCACCATCGAGGGCAAAAGCCGGTGCTTCGGCATCATTGACAAACGATGAAGCAGTTGCTTCGGCATCTTTTGAAAGCAGCAGCAACTCTTTCGGCGCATCAGCAGAAATCGTGATCAATCCCGCCATTTCCAGAGGGGTCTCTCCTGCTTCGTTTTTGGCAACAAGCGTGACTTTGTAGGTACCTGGTTCCGAATAGGTCACTTGGGGATTTTCTTCTGTACTGCTGGTGATATCGCCGCCTTCAAACGTCCATTCAAATGCTTCGGCATTCGCAGATGAGGTATTCGTGAAGGTGATCGTTTCCCCCGGTGCCGCTAAAGTTTTAGAGGCTGTAAAGGCTGCTTTTGGCAGCTGATTGTTCGGCCAAGTGATCTCCACCGTATCGGATAGCTTGCCGCGATTGCCATAGCGATCCACTGCCACCACCGCGAACTTGGTTTTCGTCCCTTTTGGTCGTTCAACGGCATTCAAATAGTGGTTGGTTGCTGGCGTAGCTGCTAAGAAAGAGCGTGAGCCGTCATCGTTCAATTGGTAGACCTCATAAACCGCAGCTGTCTTGTCCTTGGCAGCTTCCCACGTTAAACGGACCCCCGCATAGTTGCCCTCTTCTTCATCAAAGAGCACATCCTCCACCGTCAATGCTTCGGCAGCGAATTTCTCCGCTTTCTGATCTCCGATCGTTAATTGCCCTAGATTCAACTCATAGACATCACTGGTTTCTTTCGTGGTTATGTCATAACCGATCGCTGTCACTTCCCCTTTGATGTCTTTCAATGAGTAAGTGATCGTCGTCCAGTCTGTTGCGACCTCTTTGTCTCCTTTGATCGTTTGTGTTGAACCATCAGCTAAAGTCACGACCAAATCAAGAGCTGTCGGTACCGTTGCTTTGACAGTCGTCGTCAGCTTCGTCTTTTTCGTCACAGGAAATGCTGTCTGATACAATGCCATGTGACTGGTACTGCCTTTTGTCATCTGTCCACGTAGTTTCAGTGCATTTCCGCCATTATAGGCATCCGCATAATTGATTGATACAGCCAAATCATTGTCTTTTCCATGGTCAAAGACCCAACGATAGGTCGGCAAAATAGCTTGCAAGCTTCGGTTGTTCCAATTGCGGCTGGACACTTTTTCTCCCTCGATAAAATAGTTGTAGCCATTCCCCAGACTAAAATTCGTCACAAAAGGCAGCTCTGTGATAGCGGTCTGTTCCAGGGCATAGGTGGAGATCCCAGGCCACTCTGTCGCTTCTGGCAGCTGGCTTTCCCGAGGATCGCCTGTGTTATTGACCCAAAAAGCATTCTCTTTGCTTTGGAAATCATCCGGCGTACTAGCAGAAGAATAGGTCCAGCTAGGTACATACAGGCCCAATGAGGTATAAGGAACGCCTTTTTCATCCGTAAACAGATCCCAGCGCACAGGCGTTGAATAGCCATTTTCTTGTACATCGATCCCAGCAAAAAGATCGTAAGGATCGACACCGATTTCACGGGCTTTTTCATTGGAGGCCTTCAACAGCTCCTTGTCCGCCAGTTTGTCAGTGGTCCACCAGAAATTCAAGAACATACTATCTGCCAATGGGTTCATCTCTGCATCCACCAAATAGGCTTTGTTCTTATCCGTCAAAGCGTTTTGCCAATCCATTTTCCCATCACTCGTCATGGAATCATACCACATGATCTCTAAATGCTCGTCGGCTTGTTCTTTGAATTGGGCGATCAATTCTTGCATCGCTTTGGCGTGGCTTTCATTTAGTCCTTTACCATCAGCCCCCGATTGTTCGACACCTTCCGCTGCATCATCAAAACTAGTGACCGCCGTATCGGTTTCTTGATTGATGAACCAGCCATCAAAGCCATACGTATTGGCAACTTCGATCATTTTTTCTACGATCGGAAAATTGCCATCCTCATCCTTAGCTAAAAACGTATTTAGCCATTCCAACTTCCCACCATGGGCAGTTTGTGGAAAGAAGATCGTTCCTAAAACCGGCACGCCATTCCTATGAGCAGCATCTGTCACATCAGGACTTGGTGGTACGATGATCCCTTCGCCAGAAGAGCCGCCCCAATAAACCAATTGATCAATGTATTGCCAATAAGAAAAGACATTGGCATCAAAGGTATTGATCCCACGTGGTGCATTGCCGCTCGTACTGCTATTCATGATCGAAAGCGCCACGACTTTGGTTTCTGCCGTTTGCGTGTCATTCATCTTCGGCAACGTCTCTTTAGCTGCCCGCTGCGCTAATGGAACAACGCTGGTATTGTATTTCGCATCTGGATCTTTTTCAAAAGACCATGCCAACAAATCCTCTGGGAACCAATAAGACGACTCCGGTTGATTGTCCATCGCTTTTTCCAACGTACTTTTGGCTGTTTCTTGGTAAACGACTTTTCCAGTTGTCTTCGCCTCACTTTGGGTGCAGCCACCGATTGCCGTTGCCGCTGCCAATACCAACAAAGATACGCCAACTTTACTGATTTTCCTTGTCACACTTCTTCCTCCTTGTTTTACATAAACCCGCCAACATTCCTACACTAAAACGATAACGCTTTCAAAGACCGGAATATAGGAACAAATTAAAGAAATCATGCAACAAATCCAAGAAGGTTGAGTTTAGAAAAAAAAGAGCCTCCTTTTTGGGAAGCTCTTGGTCAACTAGCTAAATAATCAGCTCTTCACAATTCATTCATAATGTGTCCATCCAGAATAAATTTCCACAACTTTATTTTCCTCATTAACTTTGTAAACCACTCGATGTTGCCTACTCAGCCTACGTGAATATCTGCCTTCATGTGCAGGTCTCAGCTTTTCAAAAAACTGCGTGGGCATATATGGATCTTCCTTCAAGGCCTGAATCACTTCTTCAAACTGTTTTTTTAAATTCGATTGTTTGATTTTCCTTAGATCCACTTTCGCAGAGTTTTTGATTGTGACCGTATCGCTCCTCATCAAAGAGCTTGCCAATCAATATCATCGATATCCGTAAAGCCACTGTCGTCTTTTTCGCGGTCTCGTACCTTTTCTAGAGTACCTGTTTGCTCAAGAAAAAGGGTTTCTTGAATCGCTCTCCAGTCTCCTAGCCCAATCAACACCGCATTGTTTCCACTTCGATCACTAATAATCTCAATTTCAGTATGGTTTTCATTTACATCTTTCAATAACTGATAAAAATTTTTACGAGCAGTGCTAGGATTCATCGTTGTTTTAGCCATTGCCACTCCTCCTTTTCTTGATATAATTATAGCGTACCTGATTGAGTACATCAAAAATACAATAACGTACTCATATACAGCGAACTTTCCCCGTTATTTTTACATAGAAAAAAAGAGCCTCCTTTTAGGGAAGCTCTTTGGCCCTGCTTACTTCTTACTTCTTTCCAACGAGCGGCAGCCAGACGCGCATTTCGCCTATGCCCCGATTGCCCCATAAATGGTATGGGATCAGTTGCCACGTACGAGGTATGACCGTTTCCGCTCGTTCTTCGTAAAGGGTTGTTCCCGACCATTCTTCGCTTTGGTAGCCTTTGATCGCCAAACGTAAAGTAGTTGGCAACAACGTATCCTCTTTCGAAAAGGTCGCCTCCAGCGCCTGTGGGTCGATGCGGCAACGCCAGAGTGCTTGACCATTGTCGGCTTCTTCTATGCAATACACGAAGGGACCACGTTGCAATGCGACTTGATTGATGTCTTGAATAACTTGAGGATTCGCACGCAAGATTTGCAATGGTTGTTCAAAACGGATATTGGCCGTCACGTTTTCGACTGCCTCAAAGATGATTGCCTCGTTCGTCTCCTGCCATTCGTGTTCACTATCGATTTGAAACTTACTTAGTCCGTTAGGTTTGTGGATGATGAGCGTCTTTGGAATGCCTTGATAGCGAATCGTGAGGTCCTCTGTAAAAGGAAACCCGCCCGTTTGTTCAAACGTAAATTGATCAGGTTCTTCTAAACGGCTTGCTACAAATAAATTCACGTAAAGCTTCTCTTGATCGCAAGTGTAAACCAAGCGCTGCAGCGAAGCGACCATCCGTGCAAAATTGGGCGGACAACACGCACAACCGAGCCAATCGGGTCGTTGGGCTTTGACGTGACCTTTGCCAGGATTTTCTTGATCTCGTTGGGGATTGACCTCCAAAGGATTCACGTAGAAAAAGTGTTTACCGTCAATTGCCGCACCAGAAAGGACGCTATTATACAACGCTCGTTCCATCGTCGCTAAATATTTTGGTTCATTGGTTAGTTTGAACAGCTCAAAAGAAAATTGGACCAATGCAATGGCTGCACAGGTTTCACAATACATCGTATCATTTGGCAAATCATAGGGACCGACAAAGGCTTCCCCGTGAACGGTTGAGCCGACGCCACCGGTCACATACATTTTCTTACAGGCGATGTCTTCCCAAATCGCTTCACAAGCATCGATCAATTCTTGATCTTGGGTATGCTGGGCGACTTTTGCCATCCCGCTTGCCATATACAGCATTCGTACCGCATGACCTTTGGCTTCATGCTGCTTTTTAGGTTGATCGTAGGCTTGTAAATAGGTGAGGTCTACCCTTGGCGTTTCATCCGATAAGCCATCCGCTTGGTTTTTCAAGATTTCTTTTTCGTAAAAGGCAGGATCTTCCCCACGTACTTCAAGAAAGAAATCAGCGAATGTCAAATAGTTTTGTTTACCGGTGTATTCATACAAACGCACCAGAGCCAATTCGATCTCTTGATGGCCATCAGCACCTTGAATTTTTCCAGGCTCCCGCCCAAAATACGTGCAGATATTGGCGATATTTTTCTCTGCCACGGTCAGTAATTTATCCTTGCCTGTTGCTTGATCATAAGCGATAGCCGCTTCGACTAGATGCCCGGCACAATAAAGTTCATGACTGAAATACAGCTGACGGTATTTTAACTTCGGTCGGGTCAATTGAAAGAAGGTATTTAAGTAGCCATCCGCTTCTTGCGCAGCAGCAACTAAGTCAATCACTTCATCTACTGTCTTTTCCAATTGCGGATCGCTAGTATTCAACAAGCTATACCCAGCCGACTCGATCCATTTGTAGACATCACTATCTTGGAAAAACCAGCCAAAATGTTCCCCTTCCATTTGCCCTGCAGCGATGCGAAAATTCGCCAATGCATGGCTTTTCCCAGCTGGCAAATTGGGATCTTCCCGTTCTGCTTGAACATCTACATCGATTTCATCATTTAGGACTTGGTATTGGTAAGGAATCGTTTCTTTGCGAACAAGCTCTTGGTATCCTTGCCAAAACTCGTCCGTGAGCTGGATCTTGTTTAATGCGAATTCTTTCATTTCGTTCTCCTGTTCTTTTATTTTGAGATTTTATGGTAAATGTACGAGCTTAGACAGTCGTATGCTTTTTTTCAGGTAAAAAGACATACGCATCTTTTTGTTTAAACAAATTAAGTTGAAAATAAACCAGCGGTGTAACACCAAATACGAAGAATAAACCCGGTAGTAGGTAGTAGCAACAGCTGATCCCGACCATAAGGACGAAAATTTGACCGGTCAATCCAGGTTTGCCAAGCATTAGAATCAAACTTTTTTTAAGCATGGGTTTCCAAGCTCGTTCGTGTTGAAAAAACCAAAAGAGATTGGCTAAAAAAAGGAGACTAATCACTATCAGAATTTGGATCAACAAATAAACGGTTGTATCGGATTCGGTAAAGACATAGTGTCTCATTAGCATCAAGTCAATCGAAAAAAGGGCTGCTAAAGGAAGGATAAAGAGTCCTAATCGATTCATTCTCCAAAAGTTTTTTCGAAAGCTTTTTGCAAAGGACTGAAACAATTTTATCGCATTTGCTTCTTGATATTTTTCATCATTGCAAAGTTCGTAAACCGCATTGGTTGCTGGCAATAGTCCGAAAAGAACTAAGCCGAATAAGGTAAACAGCAGCCAATAGCAATGTAACAGAAATAACAGTAAGCCTTTTTTCCCAATGCTCACATGTAAATCGACTAGCTTATTCATGTACTCACCCTTTCATTGCACCAATCATGACTCCTTTATCAAAGTATTTCTGTAGGAAAGGATAGATCACCAAAATCGGTAAGGTCGAAACAATGATGGCGCCATATTTGATCTGATCTGCATATTGTTGTCCGTAGCCATCACCCAAAGCGCCCGCACCACCTGCAGATGCTTGATTTGATAGTAAAATATCTCGCAGAACGATCTGTAAAGGTTGTTTTTCGTAGTCGCGAATAAATACGAGTCCTGTAAAGAAATCGTTCCAATGTTGGACCAAATAGTAAAGACCCACTACAGAAATGACTGCTTTGGATAGCGGTAGCGCCACAGTAACAAAAAATTTTGCATAGGAGCAACCATCTAGAGCGGCTGCTTCATAGAGACTATCCGGAATGCTTGTCTCAAAAAAGCTTCTTGCAATGATCAAGTTATAGACATTGACTGCTGAGGGAATTATAAAGACCCACATACTATCGATCAACCCCACATCTCGATAAAGTAAATACGTAGGGATCAAGCCACCATTGAAAAACATCGTAAAGGTAAAGAGAAACATCAAAAGTTTTCGAGGTTTAAATTCCTTTCTCGATAAGGCAAAAGCTGCGGGCAAAGTAAAAATTAAATTGACCGCCGTTCCTCCTAACGTATAAATCAAGGTATTGCGATAGCCCGTCCAGATCCTAGCATCTTGTAAAATTTTTTCAAAACCAAAAAAGCTGATATTCCTAGGAAAGAGTGTGACTAATCCTTTAGAAACCATGTTGGAATCACTAATTGAAGCGATGACGACAAAAAAGAGCGGATAGACGACAATCAAAAAGATACTCAAGCAAAGTATGATGATCGCTAGGTTAAAAAGAAGATCTGATTTAGGTTTGTTTGTTAGTGATAGATTCATATAGCCACCCCTTTACCATAAACTACGGTTCGTGTATTTTTTCGAAAGACCATTTGCTAAAACTAAAAAGAGAAAATTAATGATGTTATTGAATAGCCCGATCGCTGTTGAATAACTAAATTGACTGTTTAAGATCCCAATTTTATACACATACGTAGAAATGACTTCTGAGACGCTCAAATTCAAACTATTTTGCATCAGGAAAATCTTCTCAAAGCCAGCATTTAAAACCCCACCCATATTCATAATCAACAAAATAACCATCGTTGGCACTAATGCTGGTATATCAACATGGAGGATTTTTTGAAAACGATTGGCGCCATCGATATCTGCTGATTCATAGAGTTGCGTATCGATACTCGAAAGTGCCGCTAAGTAAATAATGCTGTTCCAGCCACAGTGCTGCCAAACCTCAGAAATAACATAGACGGGCACGAACGTACTGTCGCTCCCCATTAAGTTGACAGAAGAATCCAAGTTCAAGAGGTTGACTAAAACACCTGTTTCTGGTGAAAGAAAGACTTGCAATATCCCTACCATCACGACCGTAGAAATGAAGTGAGGTAAATAAACCGCAGTTTGCATGACTTTTTTTCTTTTAGGGTTTCTGATTTGATTGATGATCAATGCCAATAAAATGGGGGCAATGAACCCAAAAATCAGCGTTGTCACACTGATCCGCAACGTATTGACTATCACGGTTTGGAACATCGGGCTTTCGAAAAATTGTTGGAAATACTTGAAACCGACAAATTCGCCACCAGTGAGTCCCTTCGTAAAATCGAATTCCCGAAATGCTAGTTGGATACCATACATTGGTATGTAATTAAAAACCAAAATGATCGCTAATGCCGGTAAAACCATCAACCATAGCTGCCATTGTCGCCTGAAATGAGAAAGTAGCCGATTATTTTTTTTCACGAGAACTGTGTCCATGATCTTCACTCCTTTGATAGATTTAGGTAAATGGCTGGTCTTTGTTAATCAAGCATGAACTTGCGATTGCTTTACTCAACTCTGACCAGCCTCACCACTCACTTAATTCCCGTAATATTGATCAAATCCTTTTTGAACGATCTCGATATTTTGATCTAAGCCGCTATTTTGCAAGGTTGTGACATATTGCTCCCACTCATCTTCAATGCCGCCTTTTGTCACCCATTTAGCAAATTTTGTCATTGCTTCATTGAGGATCGTTGTATTGTTGTTTGCTAGTGTTGTGGCATCCTCATTACTAAATTTCAAGAGATTGAATGGTACTACTTGTTCTTCAGGAACGATTTTATCCACGTAAGGATGCAACACTTCATCTTGGACCTCATTCGCTTTCATATCTGCGCCAAGTTCGACATCAAGAGCGTCTGAAATATACATTGGACTATTGTCCGCCCAAGTTGTTGTCCACTTCCATGTCCCTGGATCGACATTTTCATCTGCAGGTGGCAAGACGCGGTAAGTGTCCCCGTCTTTTTCGATGTTAGTGCCCAATGACCCAAACAATGCTTGGATTCCGATTTCTGGATCGTATAGCGCATTGACGAATTTTAAGGCTCCGTCCATATTTTTGGTTTGAGAGGAAACAACGGCAAAGTTTACCCCATAATTAAGCGAGGTTTCATAGCTCCATGTCGGTTCCACTCCAGCTTTTTGAATCAATGGTGCCATTGATGTATATTGATCTGTTAACTGATTACCAAATCGGTCTGAAGCTTCCCAGCCCCAAGTAAAACCGACTTTTGCCGTCTCGCCTTCTCCTCTACCAGTGGACTGATAGGCACTATAATCTTGAGAAAAAGCCTTAGGATTAATCAAGCCAGCTTCCCAGCACTTGTTCAAAAATTCCACTGTTTCTTTGTAACGCTCATCAACAAAGAAGTTGCCTACCTGTCCATTTTCAGCAAAGTAGCCGGTATTTCCTCCTTCAGAAACAACGATACCCGTACTTGCTAAAAGCTGCATTGGTTGGAAATAGCCAAAACCGCCGGTTCCAACTGGACTCCAATCCATTGGAATTTCATCGCTGGCATCCCCATCTCCATTCGCATCGTTTTCTTTGAATGCGACCAACACTTCGAATAGTTCATCCCATGTTTCAGGTACGTCTAACCCAAGATTGTCCAGCCACGTTTGATTGATATATTGACGAGAAGCAGATTTAGGCCAAAAACGCTGGTATTTTGGTAAGCCATAGATCTCTCCATTCAGTTGAGTAGCAAGTGCTTTTGTTTCTGGTTTTTCTTCAAACATCTTTTGAACATTTGGCAGGGCATCTAAGTGATCAGATAAATCGGTAAACAAGCCAGGAAACTTCGCAAATTCCGCATCCGTCACAACATTTGGTCCCAGAATCAAATCGGGAATATCTCCAGAAGCCAACATTGGGGCTTTTTTCTGATCCCAATCAGCGGAAACTTCCTCCCACTTTATGGTCAGCTCAAGTTCTTCTTCTAGTTTGTTCAACCACTCAATATCTTTGTTCTTTTGCGTCAAGCCATGTTTTACCACTAAAACATTTAACTGGTTGCTTGACGACTCTCCATCTCCCTCACTTGAAGATCCTCCCCCGCATCCAGAGAGCAATCCGATCAATGCTGCGGAACAAAACACCAAACCTAATTTTTTCATTTTCTCATCCCTTTCACTCTTGTTACACTAAGTATAACGTCGGAAATGAAAACGCTTTTATTAACAATTTTTACTTCTACTCTCTTTTTTTTACTCGCCAACCATTTTTACATGATCCGCTTCATTCATAGTCCATAATGTTGCGGTTAAACTGATATGGAGAGATTCCTACACGTTCTTTAAAAACACGGAAAAAATAATTATAGTTCGCAAATCCGCTTTGCCTTGCGACTTCATTGACACTACAAGACGAGGTACTCAACAATAATTTTGCATAATCGATCCGCAACTCAGACAAGTATTTTGAAAAAGACTGTCCCCATTGCTGCTTAAACACCCTACTTAAATAGGAATAATTTAAATCAATCGCTTCGGCGCAGGTCTGCAAGCTGATCGGTTCTTTGAAGTGTTGATGAAGATAAAGAATACATTTTTTTACCGGCTCGTCAACAGGCTTAAAGACTTCTTTTTGGAAATTTTTTACACTTAATGAAATGGCTTCAAAAAAATCTGCTTCGATTCTTAGTAACGTATCGAACTGTTGATAATAATTGATTTGAATCATCGTTTCCATCGGCTGTCTAAAGCTATTACTCATCGCTAAACTGATTTGAAAATCAATTTGTGCAATTAGCTCTAAGGCCAGCGAACGTGCGACCCGTTTTTCTCTTATATACTCAAACAGTTTTTTACTATAATATTCGATGTTCTCTGGTTCGATGTATTTGGTATAAAAATAGATTTTTTTTAGATACAAAGCGATCTCATGCTGTTGAAAGACGTTTTTGCTGCATTCTTGGCTTGAAAAATGCAGCAACTCATTCGGACGTGAAAAAAAGAGTAAATCTGAGATTCGTTCATCGCTCTTAAATAGTTCTAATACCTCCGACAGTTGATTGCTTACTGGGGATCGCAGGAGAAAAAGTTCAACATCTAGTAAGCGCTTGGCAGCATGGTAGCACTTGGTTTTGATCGTTTCCAAGTAATCATTGATCGCTTTATAGGATTTGATTTTTGCAAACGAGTAAAGCATAAAAAGCTTCCCATCATCAGTCACGAAAGAGAGCATTTCTATGGTTTCATTCTTTGTGTCTAAAATCAATTGCTCTAAAACAGCACTCACTTTTCGTTTATACTTTTCTTTGTCCCAAACATTTTTGCTGATAGAGATAGGTATCATAACAAGTCCTACCATTTTTTCAGTTACAAAATGCGGATACTGTTGCATCAAGAAGCTTGTATTTCCATGAAAAAAGTCTCGTAGAGAGGGTGTCTCGTAAGCAGGCGCAGCCATTGGCTCGTCTGTAAAAAAATTGATTTTTTTCAGCGCTTCCGAAATCACTTCCTCGCTCAATTCATGTTTCAAAAGATAGTCAACGACTCCATATTTCATGCTACCACTCGCATAATTAAAGTCGGCATAGCCACTCATCACGATCACTTTAGTCGTGCGATCGATCAGTTCCAATTGTTCTAAAAAGGCTAAGCCATTCATAATTGGCATATTCATGTCTAAAAAAATGAGATCTACAGAATAAATCTCCAGATAATTTAACAACTCGTAAGGATTTGCCGTACTGAGTACAATTTCAAATTGAGGGAAATTTTGTAAAATAGTACTTATTTTGTTGCGTGAAATCAACTCATCATCTAAGAGGGCTATTTTCTTCATCGTCTTTTTCTCCAATCATAGGAAGCTCAATAATGACCCGGGTATAAACCCCTAACTCTGTTTCATATGTGATCCCATAGTCTGGACCATAGTAGAGCTTGATTCGTTTATCGATATTATGGATACCAATTTTCGAATAGTGTTTTCCATTGCTTTTTTCTCGCTCATTTATCTGTTTTATCGCTTCTTCTGTTAGTCCATTGCCATTATCTTCAACCATTAAACAAAGCTTATCTCCCTTTTTTTCTCCACTTATTTTTATTTGCCCTTTTTCGCTATTCGTTCCAACAAAATTGTGCAAAATGCTATTTTCAACAATGGGTTGCAAAATAAATCGAAGGATACGGCAAGATAAAATCGCTGGATCAAGCGCCCAATGAACATCAAAGCTATCAATATAGGCAACTTTTTGGATGGACACATAGCTTTTGACATGGGCTACTTCTTCAGACAAAGGAATCAAGTCTTGTCCCTTATACATCGTGGCATGCAACAATGATACAAGTGATTTCGAAAGATGGGCAATATTGTTAGCCTGTTGTAATTCAGCCATCCAGGTAATCGAGTTTAGCGTATTGGACAGAAAATGGGGGTTGATTTGAGCTTGTAGAAAGTCGATTTCAATTTCTTTTTTCTCTTTTTCTCTGGCTTTATTTTCTTCCATTAAAGTATTGATATTGGCAACCATCGAATTAAAGACTATACTCATTTGTTTTAATTCGTCATTTCCTTGAATCTCAACAGTGGTCGATAAGTCCTTATTCTTGACCCGCTCCATTGCTTGGTTTAATTGATCGATTCGTTTCGACAGTTTTAATATAATCAGCGTAGCCACAAAAATACTCATGCTGACGATCACGATACACAGGAAAATCATCAGTCGCAAATTCTGTGTCAACGGTCCCAAAAATGGTTTTTTGGGGAGAGGGAGATGAAACCACGCTTCGACTTCTTCACTATAGAATGATTTCTCATACAAATTGGCTTGGTCTTCATCAATGGTGCCAACTTCAGCAAGCACCGTTTGCTTTTGATCTAACAAGGCGATCTGCGTCCCAGCTGGGAGGTTTTCTAATTGATCATTAAGAAACTCGCTTGTATGAAGAAATCCCACCAAGTGCCCTAGGACTACTTGTCCGACTTTGATTTCATTTTTGATATAAACAGTCGAATCATCAATTTCTCTTGCATAAGCGGCCTCATTGGTGTAACCAATCAACGTTTCTTCAACAACTGGATCAACTAACCCAAACGACATCAACCGATTTTCTTTGGAATAAATCGCCATTCCCAGCAAATAAGGTTGAAATTGATACAATGGTTCCACGATCTCCTTCAATTCCATGGTCAGTTTGATGCTCTCAAAGGTGTCTCTCGTAATCCGTGGTTGTTCACTGGCCTCTTTCAACGTGTCGTAGCCATCCATAATCAATTTATAATTGATATGATTAAGATCCGTACTGATCGTATGGATATTACGTAAAATAGAGACCTCGATCTCTTTCGCTTGGATCTCCATATTTTTATCAATGATCTTATTCGCGGTATTAGAAAAAAAGAGAATGATCAGTGACGAAGTAACGACATTCGCAATAATGATCGTTACCATAAGTTTCATTTTTATCTTCAATCGCTTCACACTTTCTAACTATCTGTCTTTACTTCATTCTTAAAAAAGCTGTATGTTCCCCTAATATATGTTGTCCTGCTTCTTCTTTGATTTGATGGGTGTAGATTTGACGATAAACTTTAGGACTCATGCCTTTTTTCTGTTTAAAGGTATTGGTAAAGTGCTGCCTACTGTTGAATCCTGCTTGAGCGGCAATTTCGACGATTGGCAGCTGACTATTGCTTAGTAAAAATGCTGCCTGCTTCAGACGCTCACTGGTGAGAAAATGGTTGACCGTCACTCCCAGTTGCTCATGAAAGAGTTTATGCAAGTAGGCTTTCGTAATCCCCACAGCCGCTGCGATTTGGGAGACTTGAATATCTTCATCAAAATGCTGTTGAATATAGTTGACCGCAGCGTTCACATAGCAATTGCCCCGTTTGGTTTCTTTCGTACGTAATGAAAAGGCTAATTCCATCAACATCCGCTTAAACAAGAGCTCGATCGTAAATTGCCGTTCAGCAGACGGTTGCTCTTGAGTATCATCGATCATTAGCAGCTGCAGCAATGACTTGATCGCTTGTCCAAATTGGCGGACATCGCGACTTTTCGCGTAAGGCTCATTCAATTGTACATTTCCTTTGATGTATGCAAAAACATCACGAACACAAAGGCCGGACGGTGTCTCACTCAGAAGAAATTCAATATTCAGTAAGGTGCAGGAATCTCCTTCAACGAGTAAGGCGTGTTCCACAAACGCGTTTATGAAAACGAAATCATTTCTTTCCAGAACAATTACTTGATCTTGCACCTTTATCTTACACTTCCCTTTGGTCACAAACATGATCTCACACGCTGGGTGTTGATGTGGATCCATGGAAAAACGCTCAAGGGCAACACTATAGTATGCTGTAATCTTCGCATAGTTTGTTTCTTGTGGAAACACCATTGATCAACTCCTTTTTCATTCGTTGACGATTTCTTTCTTTTTTATTTCTAGTAGACAAAACTTTCCCTCTCTTTTTTATTGCTTACTATACTATAAGAAAAACGTACTAGGAGGAAATCAATGTCTTTTTTACATTTTGCACAAACACCCCCAATGGGATGGAATTCTTGGGACTGCTATGGCGCTTCTGTAACCGAAGCAGAAGTGATCGCCCATGCCGATTTTATGGCAGAGCATTTGAAAGCTTATGGTTGGGAGTACGTCGTCGTGGATATTCAATGGAGCGAACCAGAAGCAAAGTCTACAAGGTACAATGATTTTTATCCGTTGTGTATGGACGACTATTCTCGCTTGATTCCTGCTGAGAACCGTTTCCCTTCAGCAAAAGATGGCGCTGGTTTCAAAAAACTTGGTGACTATCTGCATCAAAAAGGGCTGAAGTTTGGTATCCATATCATGCGCGGCATTCCACGACAAGCAGTTCATCAAAATACGCCGATCAAAGGAACAGATAAACGGGCACGGGACATTGCTATGAATTCAATCTGCCCTTGGAATTCCGATATGTATGGGGTCGATGTTTCATTGCCTGAAGGACAGCTTTATTATGATTCTTTGCTCGAATTATATGCTTCTTGGGGTGTTGACTTTATAAAGGTGGATGATATCGGCGATTCGAAAATTTACGGTGATGCCCATAAAGCAGAAATCAAAGCGATTCGCCGTGCGATCGATCGATCGGGTCGAGAGATCGTCCTTTCTTTGTCTCCCGGACCAGCTGCCCTCAAAAATGGTAGTTTCTTTCAAAATCATGCCAATATGTGGCGCTTGACGGATGACTTTTGGGATCATTGGGACGCCCTTTACGCCATGTTTGACCGAGCAGCAGAGTGGGCACCTTTCGTCCGTCCAGGTAACTGGCCTGACTGTGATATGCTGCCGTTGGGTCATATCGGCATTCGGGCAGTTGATGGTGGCGGTGGTGATAGCTGGACACGTTTTACGGAAGACGAGCAATACTTATTGATGAGTTTATGGACGATCTTCCAATCTCCATTGATGTTCGGTGGTACTTTACCAGACATCGATCCCTTTACGTTACGTTTATTGACGAATACTGAAGTCTTAGAAATGTATCGAAGAATCCATACGAAAAAAGAGTTCTATCGTGATCAAGAGTGGATCATTTGGGAGGCGTTGAGCGACACAGCCGTCTACTATGCCATTTTCAATGTTTCTGATCAAACGCAAACCATCCCAAAATCGATCGCTGCTTTACTACCAATTAAAAGCGCCACTGAGTTATGGCAACAAAAAGAACAAACAATTGCCGATGCTGAGGTTCCTACTCATGGTGTCTTGTTACTCAAAAGCCCATTACAATAGTCCTCTCAATGAAAGCAACACAATGTGCCGAGCACATTGTGTTGCTTTTCTATTCATATGGTTCTTACCCTCTCAACAAGGTACCTACTAGTCTTACAAACAACTCACCGTAACCATTTCCAGTTACACTTCATGAATCAAGTAACTCTGTTTTCCCTCTCGTAAAAAGATTGGTAAGGAATCAATTTGTGCCTGTGCGACAATCCATTGTCCACCTTCATAGATAGTTCCATCTCGAGCATCGGTCCATTTTGCTCCTGTTGGCAAATATACCTCACGCTCAGTAGCATGCGCTACAACGATGGGCGCTACTAGAATATCAGAACCATAGAGATACTGTGTTGTCAGTTCCCATGCCTGGTGATCCTCTGGAAATTCATAAAAAGTTGGGCGAATGACTGGCGTTCCTTTTTCATGAGCTGCGCGCATCAATTCACGCGAGTAGTCCCGCATCAATTCACGAATTCCAATAAATTTTTTCATAATCTCATAGTTCTTTTCCCCAAACGCCCATATTTCGTTAGCTGCTCCGGTTTGCTCTGTTTCTTCACCATCTGCCTTGAAGATTTTTTTATGGGGAGTACGTGAACCATGCAATCGCATGACTGGACAAAAAGTCCCATATTGAAACCAGCGGATCAATAAATCTTGAAAATCTAGACTTGTCACAGAACCACCATGAAATCCGCCGATGTCACTTGTCCACCACGGGATGCCTGCTAACCCCATTTGCATGCCAGCAACGATTTGGTTGCGAAAGTCTTGGTAAGTCGAATGAATATCGCCGGACCAAACCAATGCCCCATATCGTTGGCTGCCCGCCCAAGCACAACGAACCAATTTGATTGAATGTTCTTTTTGTGAGGAGGCTTCTCCCTCATCAAAACCACGAACATACTCACGGGGGTAAATATTGCCTTTTTGCAGCACACTCCCTACATAATAACGATAGGAATCATAGTCATACGTACCAAATTCTGGTTCAGCCTCATCCAACCAAAACAAGCGAATGCCGTTATTGACATAATTTTTTGATACTTTCTCCCAGACATAGTTTCGAGCTTTAGGATTTGTTGGATCATAAAAAATGTTATTCCCATGAAACAACATCTGCACATCAATGCCGCGATCCGTTTTGACTAATAAGCCTTTTTCTTTCATCTCTTGAAAATTCTCACTACGCGTGTCGATTTGGGGCCAGATCGATACCATTAGCTCGATTCCATATTTATCTCGTACTTCTTCTGCCATCGCCTTGGGGTCTGGAAAGAAATTTTCATCAAAGCGAAAATCACCACAGCGCGGCCAATGATAATAATCGATCACTAGTACATCAACGGGAATGTTCCGCTCTTTGTGTTCCCTAGCGATCGCCACTACTTCCGCTTGTGTCGCATAGCGAAGTTTACATTGCCAAAATCCTAGACCATATTCGGGCATCATAGGTGCCGTCCTGTCACTTGGCTAAATTGTTCTTCGATTTGAGCTGGTGTCTCTCCAGCAGTGATCCAGTAATCCAATTGCTTCGTACTTTCGGCACGCCATTCGGTCGTATTTTTACCAAAAGAGACCGAACCGATTGCTGGATTGTGCCAAAAAAAGCCGTATCCTTTGTTTGATAAATAAAAGGGGATCGAAGCTTGTGAATTTCGATGCGCTAATTCTAAATTACACCCTTTTAGATCAAAAATATCCTGTTGATATTGCCCCATACCATAGATTTTCTCCTCATGATTGGCTTCGAAAGTAGCTTTTAGTTGAAAATCTCCTCCAATAATCGACTTGAAAAACCGCGCCTTTTTCAAGAGCGCACCGCCAGATGCTGCTTCTTTCAAAATCACTTCACCTTTTTGATTGTAAAAAGTGATCTTGCCATAGTTGTTCCAGCCCGACTCTTTGGTGACTACTGCGTGGATTTTTCCATTACCGATAGATCCTACATCCCCCTCAATCGCAACCTCGGCCTTAGAATCTTGTGTTAATAATGCACAGCAGGATAAATCTAGTTCACCAGACGGTGCACTCACCACCCGCAAACTGTTCGTGCCCCAAGCAATAATGCGCACGACTTCATTTCCATTTTGAAATTCGAGGTAATTCTCACCTATTGAAAAAAACGACATTTTTGAACCCTCCTTTTTTTCAGTATAGCTGGATTACAGAGGGCTATCCTTCGATTTTATGGCGTGTTCTATCGTAATCATGTCATTTTTCCGATATTGTGTAGGGGTCTCACCAAACATCTTTTTGAAGCACACAGAAAAATGATTACTATTACAAAAACCGACAGCTTGAGCGATCGCCACCATGGTCAAGTCAGTCTCTCGCAACAATTCTGCCGATCGGATCAAGCGATAATGATTTAGATAAGCCATTGGGGAAGTTCGAAATGATTGTTTAAAAAATCGTGTAAATTGCTCTTTACTTAAGGAAACAGAATCGGCCAAATCTTGTAATTGGATCATTTCATGATAATTACTATGAATATAAGATAAAACCATTTTTTCCCGTTTTTCTTGGAGGCGCTCGCTTGATTTTTTTGCTGGCTGGTCGGTCCCAACTTCTAATAGATATGACAAGAGTTGGATAACAATCCCTTTCAGACGTAATTCACGATAAGATGATTTCCCCATAAAGCATTGATCAAATAGTTGAAACAAGGTGAGACTTTGTTGACTTTTATCTGGAAAATCCACATAAGAAGTAACACCTTCTTGTATCAAAAAAGGATCGATTTGTTGGCTTTGAATTCTATCTGATTGTCGACTCGTGATTAATTGTTCAGAAAAAACGATACACGAAAAACGGCAGCTTTGTTGTGCGATTCGATAGGCAGTGTGTAAAGTGTTGGGAGGAATCAGTACGATCGTATTTGCCTTAATCTTGCGTGAGACTCCATTAACGACTAATTCTAGCTGTCCTTGATGGACACATAAAATTTCGATTTCTTTATGCCAATGTGGCACAAAAAAGAATTCTCGCCAAACACTCACTAAATTAGGATAATATGCTAATGGGAAATCTTCCGTGCCATGGTTCGCAGCTTCATAATAAACAAGCGCTGCAGGTTGATTTATTTTCATTGAATCACTCGCTCACTTTCCACTTTGTTAACAGTGTTTTTCGTTTAATCATAGCGTATCTACAACGATTATGTAAGCGTAATCAAAAAAATAGTTTATCTGTTGATCCTTTTGACCAATTGAAACAAACAGGACAGCTACTTGACGAGCTGTCCTGTTTGTTCCCACATTCCTGCAGGACAGTTTTTCTTAGCTAAATTTGCGCGAAACCGATAAAAGCAGCCGCATTTGGTACAGGTATGATTCAATCGCAATGGACAGGTCTCACAAACAGCGATTCTCCTACTGACAATCTTCGGCGAAGCCAAGTCGCTTTCTAAAGAAAGTTGTTCTGCAATCAAGGATTCAATGTCTTCCTGTGCTGCTGCAGCAGCATCTTTCACTTCGCATCCTTTACAAGTCATGGGATCAGACTGTCAATGAGATCGTTAGAACACTCATTGCTGGCACCCGCAAGCTGACTTTGTTCTCTTTAACATCGTAAGCGGTGAAGTCTTGGATCACCACATCTTCAGGATGATCAAAATCATTGTGTGCGTTCATTTTGTCCCCCACGATATAACGAGCTTCTTTCACTTCATTGATCGCTGTTTCCAGGGAGAAGGATAATTCTTCCGTGCCTTGGGTAGCAAAATTACAAACCGATAGATGGATCGCATCCTCTTTTTTCGAAATCGTATACGTAATGGTATCACTGCTAGTTCCATGGCTATCAATGGTTTCAGCATCTTGATGGACTTTGTACAAATCAAAGACATGATAGCTTGGGGTTTTCACCATTTGTTCGCCATCTGTCAAAATCATCGCCTGCAGGACGTTGACGGTTTGTGCGATATTTGCCATATGCACTCGCTTGGCATGTTTATGGAAAATATTCAAGGTGATCGCTGCGACCATGGCATCACGAATCGTATTTTGTTGGTATAAGAAGCCTGGATTCGTCCCAGGTTCTGCTGAGAACCAAGTGCCCCATTCATCAACAATGATTCCCACACGCTGTTCTGGGTCATACTGGTCCATGATCGCGCTGTGGCGGGTCAATAATTCATCCATGTAGGCTGCTTTTTCACAGGTCACTTGCCACTCTGCCTCATCAAATTCCAAGGCGCTCCCTTTTTCTTCCCAGCCCTGCGGATGAACGTAGTAGTGCAAGCTTAGGCCGTCCATCAACCAATGGGCGTTTTTCATCAGCGTTTCTGTCCAATGATAGTCTGCGACATTCGCTCCGCCAGCAACTTTGTAGATTTTTTTGTCACCGTATTGGCGGACATAGGTTTGATAGCGGCGATACAGATCCGCATAGTACTCTGGCCGCATATTGCCGCCGCAGCCCCAGTTTTCGTTTCCTACGCCAAAGAATTTCATTTCCCACGCATCTTCATGGCCATTTTCTCTGCGAAGATCAGCCATCGGAGAAATGCCATCCATCGTGATGTATTCCACCCATTCCGACATTTCTTGCACCGTTCCGCTGCCGACATTGCCGTTGACATACGCGTCACATTCCAGCTGCTTGATCAATTCAAAAAATTCATGGGTCCCGAAATGATTGTTTTCAGTCACGCCGCCCCAGTGAGTGTTGACCATCGTTTTGCGGTTTTCTTTAGGACCAATCCCGTCTTTCCAATGGTATTCATCGGCGAAGCAGCCGCCTGGCCAACGCAGCACAGGGATTTGAATGTTTTTCAGTGCTTCAACCACATCGATCCGCATCCCATTTTTATTTGGGATCTGCGAATCTTCTCCAACGTATAATCCTTCATAGATACAACGGCCTAGATGCTCTGCAAAATGACCGTAGATATATTTGCTAATCGTTGTTCCTGATTTTGTGTTTTGAATATTAATCGTCATTGTTATACTCCTATTCTTTGATTCCCCAAATGGACTCATTATTATCGCCAATCGTTGAGAACGTTAATTTTTGCTGCTCAAATTCTGTTATTTCCTGAGTTAATAAAATTCCTTTGAAGGTCGCTTCTTCAAAAGTCAATGCCAAGTATCCCGCATCGTACGTCCAAGTTCCGGTCAAGTCACCAGTAACGCTTCCATCTTTTTGAAGCTCGATCGTCTGCGTTTTTAGCATGGTCGTTCCATTGTCGGTACCATGGTTAATGATTTCATAGCGCCCGATAATGTCATCTTCTGTCAAAGCATCCGCTACTTGTTCATTGCCTCGATACTCGTAGGGTGCTGGAACTGGCCAGCCTTCCTCATTCATATACATTCTGTTGACCCGCACTTCATGGGCTTCGGTTCCATTGTTAAAGCGCGTATGGTACACCAAGGACCACTGACCATTCTCATCGATGATCGCCGAATTGTGTCCCGCTGCTCGATACCCCATTTGTTGAAACGAGAATTGGTAGTTTCCAATCAATTTGATGCCGTAGTTTGAATTTTGGTCCCCTTGTTCTAAGATTGGGCTATTTCCTTGGGCATCAAGGTAAGGTCCTTCTGGTTTTTCAGCGCGAAACAGTCGCATATTGTAACCACCTTTTGCTGCTAAACCACCGTAAGTGACGAATAGGTAATAATAATCGGTTTCCTCATCATATACAATATAGGGACCTTCTCCTGATTGATGATAGCCGCCAAAAAGCTTGATCCCGAAATAGCGATCAATGATACGCCCATCTTCCGTCGTGCTATCTTCCCCAGGATACATTGGTTTTCCAGTGGCTGGATCAACTTCCAATAAAAAGATACCGCCAGACCAAGAACCATAGGTCATCCATAGTTTCCCTTCTTCATCATAAAACAACGCTGGATCAATGGCGTTTGGTGCATAATCGGTGTTATACGTCAGACCATCTTCGATCGCCCAGTTTTCACTGAACCCACTGATTTTCCCCTCTTTGATCAATTTGGCCAAATGGGTATTTTGATAGTTGGTATTGCGTTCACTACCATCTGTCGAATCTTTTTCTGTAAAGCCAGAATAGATCACGGTATCCGCATAGCTATAGGGTCCTTCGATCGTTTTAGCTACGGCCAATCCAATCGCTGAACGCCGCCAAGTAGAACTAGCTGAGTAGTAGAGCATGTAGGCTCCTTTGTCTCCATTTGACCATTCATAATCAGCATTCCAAATGACATCTGGTGCCCAAAGGCTGTAACCACCTTGTGAATCGGCATCATCATAGCCTGCCCATTCAAAAGTCTCAGCTAGATTTTCTTTTGTGTTACCATAGATCATATTGTCTTCCATTGATTCATATTCGTGAGTGAAAGGCACTTCCCAAGTTTGTAAATCTTCTGTTTTCGCTTGGGCGAGATGCGAACCAAATACGTAAAACAGCTCTTGGTCACCAACATGAATAGAAGTAATCGATGGGTCATGAATCGACACTCGATTTTTTGTCGTTGTTTCCCACTCCTTTTGTGAAAGTTGCTCAGCAGCATCTCCTGTTTGACAGCCAGCAAGAAATAAACTAGTAAAAAAAACGGACATGGTTAAACAGAGCATTTTTCTTTTTGTATTCATTTTTTCCCTCTCTTTTATCTATCCTTTGACTACACCGGGTTCGCCAAAATCAGGTAATCCATTTTTTTTCCAAGTAAACGGTTGGACATACGCATGTCGATTGGGATTTTCTAAAGGATTACTGTAATCATTTTTTTCTGGTCTTGCATGATACACTAAGATCTCTTGTTTCCCCTCCTCATCGACTGTAAAGGAGTTATGTCCTGGTCCGTATAGGGAATTTTGTTCAGAACTTGAAAAGACTGGTTCCTTCAACTTATGCCAAGAATACCCATTCAATAAATCACTATCCTCATCTGCCCACAACAGTCCCATCGCGTAGTTTTCATCCGTCGCACTGGCTGAATAAGTAATGATCACTTTTCCATTTCTAATCAAAGCAGCTGGAGCTTCGTTCACTTTGAAGCCGATTTTTTCCCATTCATAATAAGGAATGCTCAGCAGAATCTGCTTTCCTTTCAATGTCCAAGGATTTTCCATCTCTGATAAATAAAGATTGGAATTGCCTGGAATGTTTGGATCTGCTTGTGCCCAGACATAATACAATCGGTTCCTGTGTTCAAATACCGTAGCATCTAAACTGAAACTCTCAAATTGCGTCTTGATCTGTCCTTTTTCTACCCACTCGCCTGCAAAGGGATCTTCATTCGCATTTTCGATCGCAAACATCCGATGATGATGCTGATCATTTCTGACTTCTCCATGATCTGCAGCAGCAAAATAGATGTACCATTTTCCTTGAATAAAATGAATCTCTGGTGCCCAAATCAGTTCACTCATGGGGCCTTCGGCATGAGCCGTCCAGATGACTTTTACTTCACCGTCAGCCAGTCCTTTCAAGGTTTTTGCGCGTCTTAATTCGATTTCCTGATACCCTGGTTTTGATCCAGTGAAGTAATAATATCCATCGGTATGCTTGTATATCCATGGGTCTGCTCGTTCTAATACAATCGGTTCCAAATAATTTTCTGCCATAAATTCTACACCTTCTTAAATAATTCCGTTTTCCGTTTTTAGTATTTTTATTGCTTTGTTTTTAGACATATACATCGTCGTAGCTAGTAAATAGAGGACAACACCGATCACATCATAGATGATCAAATGGATGATGACACAGGCGATCATCCAACGTATCGTTCCTTTGTTTATTTGTTTGTCTCGCATATTCTTCGCGTTGATCCAACTGATAACGCCCATCAAAATCGTCGCTAACGCAACGATCATAACTACCTTCGATATCATTCCTACCAGACTTGACTGCAAGTATTCATACTGATTTTGATTTTGAAATGCTGCGATCCCTTGTTCTTCAAACCAAGGATAATACCCAAACATCGTTACAAGACCAATACAGACATCCCAGACCGCACTGGCACGTAGTAAATTTCTTTCCAATTTTCGATTCATGATCTTCACTATCCTTTTATTCCTGCATTTAAGTTCATAGATTCAATGAAGTATTTTTGAGCAAATAGAAACAGCATGACGGTGGGAATGATCGCAATCAATGCCGAGCCCATCAATTGACCAATCATTCGGTAGTTGCCATAAATGTCTTGTAGTAATAGCAAACCGGCTGTGATCGGCATTTTACTAACATCCGTATACACGATCACTGGCCACAAGAAATCATTCCATGAACCTGTGAAAGAAAAGAGGCCTGCAACGATCAACACAGGTTTGATCAAAGGAACGATGATCTCTGCAAAAATTGTAAATTCATCTGCACCATCCATTCGTGCTGACTCGTCAAATTCAAGCGGGATACCTTTCATAAACTGTCGCACAAGAAAGATATTTCCCATCCCTGCTAAGCCTGGAATGATCATGGCAAGAGAAGAGTTGACCCAGCCGAAGGTTTCAATGATTTTGTAAGACGGAATCAAATTCACTACACCGGGAAACATCGAGATCCCCATCAAAAGATAAAAGATACGATCACGGTATTTAAACCGCATTCTGCCATAGCCATAAGCGGTCACTGAAACAACGATCACAACTAAAACAGTGTGCGTGACTGCGATAAACATTGAATTCCATAACCACTGCATTATTGGTGCAGTAGACGTATTAGTCAAAATCGCTACATAGTTATCTAATATCCAGTTTACGGGTAATAAACGAAACCCAGTGGAGACGATTTCGGTTTGAGAACGAAAAGAAGTGGCGAAGCTAAAAATCAATGGAATAACCCAGATGATACATAAAACGATCAGAAACAAATATGCGATGACCATACTAGGTATATGTTTCTTTTGTGTATTCATTTTTTTGCCCCCTTAAGTATTGCTTCTATCTAAAAGAAAATATTGAAATACGGACACACACATAATGATCAATCCTAAGATGACTGCCATTGCCGAAGCCATTCCTGCAATTGATTCTCCTTGACTAAAAGCCAGTGAGCGGATATACATCATCAATACAGTCGTGCTTTGGTTTGGACCTCCACCTGTCATCATCAAAGGCTGTGCAAAGACATTAAATGCTCCAGCAGTTGTCATCACGATCGTATATAACAGTGGAAAGCGAATAGATGGCAAGGTCACATTCAAGAATTTTTGGAATGCTCCCGCTCCGTCGATCTCTGCCGCTTCATAAAGGTCTTCATTGACACCCGCTAAAGCTGAGCGATAAATGATCATGTTACCACCGATCGCTCCCCAAATGCTGACAACAAAAATTAAGATCCAAGCATAGGGTTGTCGCGAAGCCCAAGAGAAATCGAACCCAAAAATATTATTGACGGCACCTAATCGAGAGTGGAAAATCAATGACCAAATCAAAGAACCTGCTGAAACAGAGATAAGACCTGGAATATATAGAATTGCTTGAAAAAGTCCTTTCAGCTTCACTTTTTTATGTTGCAATGCAGCTGCAATCATCAGTGGAATGATGATTTGTAACGGCACCATGATCAAAACGAAAATAAAGGTATTTTTCAAACCATTCCAAAATTGGGTATAGAACGTCGAGGAACTATCAAACAATAATGTTTTATAGTTGTTAAAACCGACCCAGACTGGATCAGAGATCAAATTCCATTGCGTAAATGAAGCATAAATACCATAGATCGTTGGAATACATACAAAAATAATAAAGAGTACCATGTGTGGTCCAATGAATGCGATCGATGCCCAGTTAATGCTCTTTTTTTTCATTCCTTTCATTCCCTTCTAAAAATTGGAAAAGGGGATAGAATTATCCCCCCTTCACTTATCTAGCTACTTCTGCAATCTTATCTTCGACATATTGTTGCATCGTTTCTAATCCTTCATCCATATCTAATTCACCGTAAGCGATATCTGTACTATAAACATCTAATGCTTCTAAGACATAAGAGAAATAAACGTAGTCAAAGATGTAAAGTGTTTCTTCTTCCTCTGGTGTAGAAGTAAAGAATGATTGTGGGTATTGTTGGTAATCATCACTTTCTAAAATATCTTTACTTGCAACGATTTGACCGGCTTTTGCCCATTCGATCGAGTTTGTACGAACGAATTCTAAAAATTGTGCGATTACTTCTTCTTTTTCTTCTGTTCTGCTTTCACTCTTCAACATGCCAAACATATGAGAAGCTGCTCGGTTGGTTGCGATGTCATCTGAAGTCGAATAAATATTTGTTACGCCCCAATTCAAGCCCTCAACCGCATCATGAGCGGTAGAAGTCCAAGTACCATCTGTTGATAAGAGTACGTTTCCGCCTTGGAACATCAAATACCCATCTTCTCCATAAGGTGTCATCAGGCCTGCATCTGTTAACGCTTTAATTCTTTCTAACGCTTCTTTCATTTCTGGCGTATTCACCGTCGGGTTCCCAGCATCGTCAGAAATCGCGCCGCCTAAGTTACGGATTTGCGCTAAGATAACCCAAGAAAGTAACGCATTATTTACGACATAATCGCCTTCTTCCATCTGCCCTGCTAATGACATCATCTCATCAAACGTCACGATGTTATCGTCTAACCAAGAAGTGACATTGTATTTTTCTAAAAGATCTTGATTGTAATACATAGCACTGGCATGAATATCTAATGGGATCGTATATTGAGTATCGCCGATTTTCCCTGCATTCCACGCCGTATCTAAATAATTGCTTTCTTCTAACTCAGGTTGATAAGAAACCAGACGATCAACCGGATCAATAATATCGGAATTGACAAATTCCTCTACTTTATAAGAATGCATCAAAGTCAAATCTGGAATCCCACTTTTAGAACTTACGACCGTACTTAATTTAGTGTACATATCAGACGTGATCACATGATTGATTGTATAATCGGAACCTGATTGTTCATTGAATTCATTTACGATCTGATCCATATAAGCGCCATCATCACCAGTAAGGGGTGACCAAAAATTAATCGTGTATTTTTCTTTTTCCGCTGCCTGATAACGATTAAAACCAATAAGGGCAACTGCAACGACTGCAACTAAAGCACCAATAATAATAAGTTTCTTCTTCATGTTTTTCCCTCTTTCATAGAAATTGAATTTTGGTCTTTGAAGCCGAACACGCCTATCCTCCTTCTCTTATTTGCTATCCCAGCATTTATAATTGCATTATTCATTTCTAGCGTTTGCAAACACTTTCAATTTACAAATAAATCATAACTTGATTTGTAATCGCTGTCAACAATATTTTGATTAATTTATCTAGGATAATATCTATATTAATTAATAAATATATTAATAACTAGCGAAATAAACAACGCTATTTACACAAATTAGCAAATATGTTAACATTCAAGTAAATCAAACAGTTTAAGCGGAGGTGACACGATGCAATTAGAAATCAATCAAGAAGCATTGCCTGTCTATGAGGCACTTGCCAGTAACGTGCGAATCAAAATCATTCAATTGCTGGCTAAAAACAAGATGAATGTCAAAGAGTTGGCACAGGAGTTGGGCTTAAGCAGCGCCATCATTACGATGCACATCAAAAAATTAGAAGAAGCCAAAATCATCAAAACAGAGCGTGTGGGACAAAAAAAGATTTCCAGTTTGAGAGTGGATCATATCGATATCAACTTTCCTGAGAAAATCTTTAATGCCTTTGATACGAAAGAAACGGCGATACCGATCGGTCATTATACAAATTATTCGGTAGAACCAACGTGCGGGCTTGCTACTTCAGCTGATTTTGTGGGAATGGTGGATGAACCGAAGTTTTTCATGGATCCCCGACGAATGGATGCCCGCATCTTGTGGTTTACGAAAGGATTTGTTGAATACCAATCGCCAAACTTCTTAGCAAGAGAAGAAAAACTTGAAATGATGGAGATTTCAATGGAAGTTTCGTCTGAATTTCCTTTTTCCAATAACAACTGGCCGTCAGACATCACCTTCAGCTTAAATGGTGTGGAGCTTGGTACATGGACTAGCCCAGGGGATTTTGCAGATATTCGCGGCAAGTATACACCGGATTGGTATCCAGACAATCTCAATCAGTACGGGTTATTGAAGACGATCCGCATCATGGATCACGGAACCTACATGGAAGGTGTTCCTCTTTCCGACATTACGATCAAGGATATACCTGCCTACGAAGATACGTGGCACTTAAAAGTGGAAGTCAAAGAAGATGCCGAGCATGTCGGCGGTTGTACCCTCTTTGGCAAGGGGTTTGGGAATTACGATCAGGATATCAAACTGAAAATGTTTTATAGCTAAAAAAAAACGCTAGTCTTAGCGGCTGACCCAAACATTTCTTTTGGGAATCAGGTCGCTAAACTAGCGTTTTTGTTATTTCTTCAAATGGTAACTGTACGTACTTACAATGATGTTCTCACGCCAAGAGAGTCTGAAACGCAAGCGCAGGCTTGTTTGGTTGTGCAAAATATTTTGCCAGCGACGTCTTGGGACAAACTGTGGAATGATGACGGTCGTTGTGTAATTGTGTTTGGCTGCATTGCGGCTGACTAGATCCACATAACGCAAGATGGGATTTTCAATCGAACGATACGAAGAATGAACGACGGAGAAACGCACGTCTGGGAATTTTTGCTTAAATTCTTGTTCGATCTCTTTTTCTTTCTTCACATCTTCATCCAACGAGACGTGCATCGCCACGACATAATCACCAATCGATTGGGCATAATTCAATGCGCCGATATTTACTCGAGTAACATTTCCGACGAGAACGATCACGGTATTTCCTTCATAGACATGCAGTGCTTCTTGTTTTTCCAATCGCAGCTGTTCTGCGACTTTTTTATAATGATCATGGATCTTGTAAAAGATATACAAGAGGATCGGCATGATAATGAAAAATGGCCAAATATCGCCTAAGCGATACACGAACAAGATGGCAATGATCGCAAAAGAAATCAAAGCCCCAATGATGTTGGCGATCGATTTAAAGAACCAGCCTTTGCCTTCTTTTTTCCATTTGACGACCATTCCGCTTTGGGATAGTGCAAAAGGAATGAATACCCCGATGGAATACAACGGAATCAAACGCTCGGTCGATCCTTGGAAGATAAACAATAGGACGATGGAACCAGCAGCTAAGGTGATGATCCCGTTTGAGTAGCCGAGACGATCCCCACGGTCTTGATACATGTGTGGCATATATTTGTCTTTGGCTAAGTTATACGCCAACACGGGGAAGGCGGAAAATCCTGTATTTGCGGCAACTGCTAAAATCAGCGCTGTGGCAAATTGCAAAACGTAGTACATAAACCCATGACCAAAAACAGCAGAGCCGATTTGAGATAGGACGGTCACTTCTGCTTCTGGTACGATACCGTACCAATAGTTGATAAAAGTGATGCCGACGAAGAAGAACCCTAAGATCGCAGCCATGATCGTCAAGGTCGCAGCTGCATTTTTCGCCCGTGGTTTTTTGAAAAATGGCACCGCGTTACTGATCGCTTCGACCCCCGTCAAAGAAGAGGAACCTGATGAGAAAGCCCGTAAGATCAAGGCTACGGATACCCCAGGCACCACAGCTCCCGGCAGTGCGGTTGCATTCAACGGTTGCGCACCAGTTACGATGTTGTACAAGCCGACCACGATCAAGACTGTGATCACTGCGATAAAGGTGTAGACAGGAATCATCAAGAAGCTAGCTGATTCTCGCAGCCCTCGCAGATTCATCATCATGATCAAGAGTACGATCACGACAGAAATGGCCACTTGATGGCCGAACAACGCTGGCACAGCAGAAGTGATGGCTTCCGCCCCTGCTGAGACGGATACTGCTACTGTCAGCATATAATCGATCAACAGTGAGCCGCCGGCAATCAGGCCCGCATTTTTCCCTAAATTTTCACTACTTACTACATACGCCCCACCACCGTGAGGGTATGCATGAATGATCTGACGGTAAGACAAGGTCAATGAAATCAAAAGAATAATAACAAAAGCAGCGATCGGTAATGAATACCAGATAGCAGCAGCGGAAAGTGCCACTAATACGACAACGATCTGCTCTGTCCCATAAGCAATCGAAGACAAAGCATCAGAAGATAGCAACGCAAGGGCCGCCGTCCGGCTCAGTTTTTGTTCATCATTCTCTGCGGATTTCAATGGACGTCCGACCAACAAACGTTTCAAATACTCCACTTTTTCTACACTCCTTTTCATGAAAAAATCCTTCGTTAAACTTGTAACGATATCCTCACAAATATTGAATTATCAAGACTGTATGCTACTCTTGTAACCGCGAAAAGTCAATGAAAATCAGATGAAAAAACGGCCCTTTTTCCCTCTTTTGATTATTAGAAATTTCACGTGATGGCACAAAAGCAGAAAGAACAAATGCTCTTTCTGCTTTTCGATGTTAGTGGAAGAAATGACTTTCTTTTGAAATGTCGCTTAATTTCTTCGTAGAGTTGACTAGATAAGGATACGCGTAGGTACCGACGATCCCAAAGACCAGGAACAAAATCGTTAAAATAACCAATTGTGGTACGGCATTTGGCCAATAGATCCCGCCAGCTGATTCTCTTAACAGATTGACTGCATGGGTAAATGGCAGCAGCGGATTAATGAATTGGAAGAACTTCCCAGAAACTTGGATCGGGTAGTTTCCTCCCCCACCTGAGATGGAGAGAACCAAAATGATGATGGCGATCCCTTTCCCGAGGTTGCCGAACAGTCCTGCCAGTACGTAAACGATCATCATAAAGGCGAGTCCGACGAGTAATGCGAAGAAGACACTGTACACTGGATTGTGGACATCAACGCCTAATAAAAACATATTTCCTAGGGTCACGATCAAACTTTGGGCGACTGCCATCGTCAAGAACGTCAGCATTCGTGCCACAAAGGTTTCACGTTGGGTAAAGCGTTTTTTGTCTTTCTTCTCTAAATGATACTCCGTTGTAGCGACACTTGACAACAATAATGCCCCTACCCACAAACACAATGCGGTATAAAACGGTGTGCTAGCTGAACCATTGTTGGCGATTGGATAGATTTCATTGCTTTTTAATTCCACTGGTTGTTTGAAGAAGTCGGCTTCATCGGTGGCATCAAGTTTCAATAATTTGATGACTTCCCCGAGATCGACTTCATTTTCGCCTGCTCGGATCGCATCAGCGGCTTTGTGGATGCCTGCTTTGATACTCGGCCAATCGTTATTGATCAAATCGACAGCCGCATCCAAGGCTTTTTCAACTTCTGGCAGTTTTTCATCCACCATTGCCATCGTAGAGCTGATTTCTGATTTGATAGTTGGCCAGTCGTTTTGCAAGAAGTTTACGGCCAACCCTAATTTTTCTTCGACAACTGGCAATTCGTTGTTGTATAGGTCGGCTCCTTTGTTGATGGCATTGACGATTTCATCCATGTGACCATTCAACATCGTATTGGCATCGTGCAATTCTTGCTTGATGGCAGGCAATTCTTTTTGGTATTTTTCCAAAATCGTCACGGCATTGCTGACCACTGATTTGGTGGAAGACAGCAACGAGTCAAAATCGATCTCTTGGGCTTTTTTCAAGACATCTTCGGCGGTGGTGATGGTTTCGATTAGTTTGGTTAGGATGTCGTTGATGGTGGTGGTGATTGAATCAACATTGATGCTGTTCATGAGATTGGCAACGTTTTGAGCAGCTGCGGTAACTTGATCGAGATACGCTGTAATTTCATCAACAGACCCATTTTGAACAAGGTTATTCAATTGCGATAAGCGGTCAGATAAAACACCTAACGTTGTTTTGGCATTGCTTAGTTGTGCAATGATACCTTCTAGGTCGGCGTTACTGCCAGAATTCTGAATATTGGTTAAAAAGGCAATCAAGGAATCCAAGGCTGCTTGTTGTTGTTGGATGTTCTTTTGAAAGTCAGTGATCGTTGCACTGATTGCTTGACGCTCTTCATCTGTTAGTTCATTGTCAGCCAGCGCTTGGCGAATCGTACTTGTTAGACCGGCTGTGGTGGTTGCCACTTGACTAATCGACTCAATCGTCACCTTCACACTGCTAGAAATACTTGGCAGGGCATCTTGCAATTGTTGCGCCCCATCTTTGGTCGCGGTGGCGAAGCTGGCGGCTTGGTCGCCTAGTTGTTCGATCTGTGGTAAAGCGGCTTGCACTTGTTCAATGACTTGCAGTCCTTGCTTGGCGGTGTCGATGCCGTCCGTCATGGTGCTGGCAATGTCATCGAAATCATCGTCGATCATCTTCAATTGTTTGCCAGCATTTTGGATCTCTGGGATCTTTTCTTGCAAGGTCAAAATGATGCTGGCTTCTTTCTTCAATGCAGGCAGCTTATCGTTTAAGCCGATCAGTTTTTCCCCCATGGCATCCACTTGTGGGATATAATCGGTGAATTCTTCGGCTTTTGCGATCTTTTCTTTGATTTCTGGAAACTTATCGTGCAAGGTGACGATCTCTTTCGTATAGCCATCGATCGTAGCCAAATTGTCATCGGTGTCTAAGATCATCGATTTGACTTTGTTGATGCTAACTAAGTTGGAATCAATGTCATAGCCGATTTCATTGAAGACTTTTATCAACGTGGAGCTGGCGGTTTCAATAAAGTTTTGTGAGATCTCTTCTTGAAGGCTGCTGGCTCCTTTATCGGTGATTTTTGGTGCGATAGCGTTGATTTTTTGGTTGCTATAATACTCGATGGTCGGTTTTTCGATTTTCCCGCTGGTAAAGCTGATCAGATCATCTGAAAAATCCGCTGGCAGATAAATACCCGCGTAATATTTTCCTGACTTGACCCCTTCTACTAAGTCCTCTTTTGAATCCAAGAAACGCCAGCCCAACTGCTTGTTTTTATGGAGGGTATCGATGACTTCATCACCGATATCGATGTGCTTGTCTTGAAATTCTGCCCCTTTATCCGCACTGTAAACGGCAATCGGCAATTCACTGGTGTTGCCGTATGGGTCCCAGAGGGCTTTGATATTGAACCACGCATAAAGCGAGGGTAAAATCATTAAGGCAATGATCAAAAATGCAGAGATTGGATTGCTGAAAATTCGTTTCCAGTCCAGTTTATATAAATAGAAAACATTCTTTAGTTTATTCATTTTTTCTTCCCCCACTAGTTCTTCGTCGAAGGATAATTTACCATGTTTTTCCCCTGCCGCCAACGGCTAGGATCGACCAAGAAAAGTCCTTTTGACAAATGGACGTTTTTGTCAAAATGAAACCCCTTTACTTTTTGTTTTTTTTCGCTTATTGTTAAACTTTCTTTAACTTTACCATGATGGCGAAAAACACACCACTCATATCCTTTGATCTGTTTTTTTACAGGTCTTTCCTATACAAAAAAAGCTTCCTTTTTCTGCAACGAAAAAGGAAGCTTTTTTAGGTATTATTTCAGTTGATCCTGTGCCAATAACTCATACACATATTTCAATGAGGTAGCTTCGCCATATAACTGAAGTCCGGTCTTCTCTTCTGGGGAGTAGACTTGATCAAAGCTTTGATCGGGAATCAGCACGACATCGATGCCCGCACGCGTCGCGGCTGTTGCTCCCACAAGAGAATCTTCCATGACTAAAGCTTTTTCTGCTGCGACTTGCGCTTTTTCTAAAGTCAGCAAGTACGGTGCTGGATCAGGCTTATGGGCGGAGACATCATCGCCAAAGGTCTGATAGTCAAAGGCCTGCAACAAATCGAAATGCGTCAACAATTCAGAGGCTCTTTTTTTCATCGTCGAGGTGGCTAATGCCGTTTGGAAGCCTTTCTCACGAGCCAAGGCGATGGTTTCTTTCGCATAAGGTTTGGTTTTGAAGGTGCCATCGGTTATTTGCTGGGCAATATAGACTTCCCGTTCTGCTCGTAATTCCTGCACCCGCTGCTGACCGCCTACGAGGTCGGCTAATTTAGTGGCAGTCTGTTGCCAACTTTGACCACGCCAACCAAAAATATCAGCGGCTGTAATCGGAAGCTCATACTTTTTAAATAGCGCCAACCACCCATCAAAATAGACTCTTTCGGTATCGACTAACAATCCATCAAAATCAAAAATCAAAAGTTCTTTCATAAACGCTCCTTCGTTTTGCTAAGATTTTTTCCTCACTCACTGGGGATCAAGACATCTCCCGACTTTTGTCAGCAGCGGCTTGCACTGCTTTGATGACAGCCGCCCGAAAGCCATTTTCCTCTAAGGTTTTGACTGCTTGGATCGTTGTGCCCCCTGGCGAGCTGACACGATCCTTTAAGACGCCTGGGTGTTCCTTCGTCTCTAGTACCATCTTCGCTGCGCCTAATACCGCTTGAGCAGCAAATTCATACGCCATCGGACGCGGCATTCCTTCTGCTACTGCTCCATCTGCCAAAGCTTCGATGAACAAATACGTGTAGGCTGGTGAAGAACCGCTGACACCAATGACTGCATCGATCATGCTTTCTGGTACTTGCTCGGCTTTCCCTAGGCTTTCAAAAAGCTGTTTGACTTCGTTGGCTTCGGCTTCCGTCACTTGACCGTTGAGACTGATAGAAGACATCCCTTCCCCCACCAGTGCAGGGGTATTTGGCATGACCCGCACGATTTTGTGCGCACCGATGATTTCTTCCATTTGCGCGATCGTCACGCCCGCGGCAATGGATACTAGCAAATGCTCCTTGGTCAAGCCGTCTTTTAAATCAGCAAGCAAGCGTGGAAAGACAAAAGGTTTGACTGCTAAGACAAGGATCTCTGCTTTTTCGGTGACATCTGCCAGCTTAGTTGTCCCAGTGATCCCGGTTTCTTTTTCTAATTGTGCCAAAGTCGGCTCGTAGCGATGGTTATAAACCAAGATCTCTGCTGCTTCATACAGGTTTGCTGCAATCAAGCCGTTGATGATGGCTTTTGCCATGTTACCGGCTCCTAAAAAGGCGATTTTTCTCATAGTTTTCACGCTCCACTTCTGATTTTGGTACCACTTTTTGCTAAAAAAGCCTAATCAATGACTAGGCTTCAAACTCGATCATATACGGATGCAAGGCGGTGTTATAGATCCCTTCTGTATATTCTACCACTTCTCCTTGTAGATCATACGAATAACGGGTTCGTTTCAAGGCAGCGACCTCTGGCGTGATCATAAACTTCTGTTGCTCTTCGGTCAAGGTCGTTGCCACGAACGCATCTTGAAAGCGATCGATGATCATTCGATGTTCATCCAATAGGCGATACAATGATTTTTCTTCAAAGACCTCGATGGAGGTACCCTTTAGCTGCTTTGGCAAATGGTACTCATAGTAAATAAAGGGTTGGTGGTCAAAATAATACATGCGACGTAAACGCATGACTTCTTTGCCCATCAAAGAATACGCGGGGTGCTCAGGCGCAAGTTCGACTAATTCATAGCTGAGGTTTTTCTTCGTGTATTCCTTGCCAGTCTTTTCAAGCAATTGGCTAAACGTCGTGCCTTTTGACAGCTTGTTATAAGGGCGATTGCTTAAAACCGTCGTCCCACGTCCGCTGCGTTTTTCCACATACTCATCTGCCGCTAACAATTCGATGGCTTTGCGGACAGTGATCTTGCTGACATTGAAGGTGGCTTCCAATTCTGTTTCCGTCGGTAAAAATGAACCAATCGGGTAGCGACCCGACATGATGTCTTCTTTGAGCTTATCGGCAACATCACGGTAAAGAATGTGTTTGCGTTTCATTGCTATCTCGCCTTTCTCTCATTGGATTGGTCTTGTTCTCCTTATTCATCAAAGGTAGGAATGTCTTCTGGTTGCGGCTCGATCAAGACTTTCCGTGGCTTGCTGCCTTCAGAAGGGCCAACGACGCCTTGATCTTCTAATTCATCCACTAACCGAGCCGCTCGGTTATAGCCGATGCGAAAACGTCGCTGCAAGAGAGAAACGCTGGCGGTCTGCATTTCCACCACAAGGGCTTTGGCATCTTCGAATAGCTCATCTTGCGGTTGTCCGCTGCTGCCGGTACTCGTTTCTTCCTCAGTGACCATCATTTTTTCTTCATAATTGGCTTCTTGCTGATCGGTCACGAATTCAACCACTCGTTCGACTTCTTGGTCGGAGATAAAGGCCCCTTGGACCCGAATCGGTTTGTTCTCACCCATCGGCAGATACAGCATGTCGCCGCGTCCCAGCAGTTTTTCGGCTCCGTTCCCATCAATGATGGTCCGCGAATCGACACCGCTGGAAACCGCAAAGGCCATCCGTGATGGAACATTGGCTTTGATGATCCCTGTAATGACATCCACACTTGGTCGTTGCGTTGCTAGTATCATATGGATACCTGCTGCCCGTGCCATTTGCGCCAAACGAATGATGGCATCTTCGACTTCGTTGCTGGCAACCATCATCAAGTCGGCTAACTCATCGACGATCACTACAATGAATGGCAAGATCGGACGATTTTCGCCGTCTTCTAAATTCTTATTGATCACTAAATCGTTGTAGCCAGTAATGTTTCGGACCCCAGTTGCCGCAAATTTTTCGTAGCGCTCTTCCATTTCCTTGACCACTTTTTGTAACGCTTGCGCCGCTTTGCGGGGATTTGTCACGACAGGTGTCAAGAGATGGGGAATCCCATTATAAACATTTAATTCAACCATTTTCGGGTCGATCATCATCAGTTTGACTTCATGGGGTTTTGCCCGCATCAAAATACTGGTGATGATGCCGTTGATGGATACGGACTTCCCGCTCCCGGTCGATCCGGCAATCAAGAGATGGGGCATTTTCGTTAAGTCTGCCGTTTGGACACGGCCAGAAATATCGCGTCCTAAAGGTACTTCTAATAGTTTATCTGGATGATCCGGTTGGGCTTCGATCACTTCTCGGAATGAAACCATGCTGACTGCACTGTTTGGAACTTCGATCCCAATCAATGATTTCCCTGGGATCGGCGCTTCCATCCGCACATCTTTGGCAGCTAAGGCCAAGGCGATATCGTCGGTCAACCCGACGATTTTGCTGACTTTGACCCCTACTGCTGGTTGAACTTCGAATTTGGTTACTGCTGGTCCTAAGCTAGCTTTGACGACTTTTGCGTCAACACCGAAGCTTTGGAAGGTAGTTTCTAACACACCAATATTTTGTTCGATCTTTTTGTACTCGCTGCTTTGATCCGTTGAAGGGATCGAATCGAGTAATTGCGCTGAAGGCAATTCATAATCACGATTTTCAGCTTCTTCCGAAATCTCAAATTCCAATACTTCACCATCGTCATCGAGGATCTCCCCGTCTTCGTTGACCTTTTTGCTTGGTCCTGGTTTGTTTCCTGCTGGATGCGGTGCTTGAGCGGCCTCTTGTGCCGCCGCTTGCGGCAATTCTTGGAAGTGGTCGATGGGTACAAAGCTCAGCTGCTCTGGTTCAAAATCAACTGGCGCTTGCATCTGCTGTTCTTTTGCTGATTTTTCGTCTTCTGTCATTGGTCGGACTTGATTCTTTTCTTTGATCTCCGCCATGACTGCTGCTCGCTCGGCTTCTTTTTTGGCTTCTTTCGCCGCTTGTTTCTCTGCTGCTCGTTCCGCTTTGCGGGCTTCTCGTTCGGCTTGCTTTTCTGGAGAGCCTTCTAACAACCGCTGCAGCTTGTCACCAGCTGCTTGCAGGTGCTCCACTAACTCGTGGCTGCTCATTTGGCTGAACAAGAACGCCCCGATCAGCATGAGTAAAACAGCGATGATGTAGCTGCCGATCTGGGAAACAAGAAAATAGGTCGCCCCATAAAGCATGGCGCCAATCATTCCGCCCCCGACATTTTGGGTCACTTGGCTGCGCCGGATATCGCCTAACAGCGTCATCCACGTCGTTTGGAAGACATTGGCTTGTTCTCCCACCACATTACTAAAGATTTGCGCATGGAGGATGATCAGTAAGCCAAAATACACCAATACACAGCCAATCACTCGCCGAATACTCTTAAAGCGAGCATCGGTCGTTTTGATCGCTAACCAGACACCATAAGCGGCTAGGGCAACACTCAAAAATTGGTACGTGTTTCCGCCAACGATCCGAAACCCGTTGGCAATCAAGGTTCCTAAAAAACCTAAATGGAAAAAGCCAAATATCGAAAACAAGACAAAGAGCAGGCCGACGCCGACCAGCATTAATTTCTCTTGCTGTTTTTGTTGTTTTTTTGTTTTGCGTTTCTTTGCGCGTTTTTTTTGCGCCATTTCTATCCCTCTTTTCATCTTTCCCTATTATAACGAAAAAAGAAGGCGAACAAAAGTTTTCCTGTGAGAAATTTTGATTAGGTGCTAGAATTTAAAGGAAAAAGAGGATGTCTGCCAGATAGAGCAGTGATCATCCTCTTTTTAGTTGGCGAACAAATTCAGCGACTGTATAGACAATCAGTCCTGATGATTTAAAATCAGCTGTATTGGTCGTTACTAGACTGTCGATTTGATTTCGCTTCGCGCAAGCTGCTAAAACAGCATCTTCAAAATCTGTCATTGTTGAATCAAGCGCCTGAACGCAATCTGCTTCCGTGACTGTTAAGACGGTATGCACTTGGATCAGTTTTTTGACTTCCCTCCGAGCATCGACTCCTGCTGCTCCATCGAGAATATAGAAAAGATCCGTTAATGTACTTGCCGTAATCACGCCCTCGCAAAGTCCATAGATGGAACTGTTGTATATCAGTTTGATGGCTTCTTGATGGCTTTTAGACCCTCTTCCTAATAAATAGTCAAGGATCACATTGGTGTCAATCACGACTCGTTTGGCTTTGTATTTGGTCATGTTCCTTTTATTCTCCCAGATATTTTTTCCTACGCCGTTCGTTTCTTACTTTTTTGATGTCCACAACGTGAGGTGTTTCAAATGAATCTGCTAAAATGCCTTGCAAAGAATCGACTAAACGAAGTTTCTCCTCTGGGGACAACTCCCCTGCTGGTTGCTTTTCTTTAATAACTAACTGTTTTTTGCCATTGACTTCTTCTGCCAGTTCCATTTCTAGTTCAGAACCTACCTGGAGATCCAATTTTCGAATCATTTTCTTAGACAAGCGAACCCCTTGTCCGTTGCCCCACTTAATCAAATGAGCGGTCTCTTTATAATGTTCCATTCAGCTCACCCCTTTTTATCGGATTTTCCTTACTACCTATCATTATAACATGAGTACGCATATGTATACACAAGTATATACTTCAATCGTTCCTTCTTTACTTATATACGCAAAAGAAATGAATGTATAAAAAAACACCAGCTGCTAAGCAGCCAGTGCCTCTTGTTGACTTGTTTTTAGTTTGGTGTGACGTCTTCGCCAAACCACTTTTCAGAGATTTCAGCAAAGGTACCATTGTCTTGCAATTCTTTCAAACCATCATTGATTTTATCTGCCATGGCTTGATCGTCTTTACGCACACCTACAGCAAAATCTTCTGCTTCAAAGGGGCTTTCGATTTCGTTGAAGTCATCGGTTTTGCCTGTTTGAGTCAAATAATATTCTGCGTAGACGCGGTCGATCAAAAGACCGTCGATCCGACCGTTTTCTAGATCGATAAAGGCTTCATTAAAGCTGGCATACAAGGTTGCGTCATTGTCGTCTACGAGATCCTTCAAAACTTCCGGTTGGTTGTTGAAGGTCTCATAACCAGAAGAACCTTCTTGGGCGCCTAAGACTTTGCCCTCCATATCATCAAAGCTAGTAATGCCGCTGGATTTTGCTGTGACTAAGACTTGTTTGTTTTCCATATAAGTATCTGTAAACAATACTTTTTCTTCACGAGCTGCGGTTTTGGTATACCCGTTCCAGATCATATCGATGGTGCCATTGCTTAGTTCGGTTTCTTTCATGGACCAATCGATTGGTTGAAATTTGACTTTGGTTCCTGTTAGATCCAAAATCGCTGTGGCTAAATCCACATCAAACCCAACGATGTTGCCTTGGTCGTCTTTAAAGCCCATCGGTACAAAGGTATCGTCTAGGCCGACGATCACTTCTTCTTTGTCAGCGGCACTGGTTGTGGTGTCATTGCTGCTGCCACACGCCCCTAATAAAAATACACTTGCTGCTGCGATTCCCGTCAATAGTAATTTTTTCATTTTGTTCTCCCCCTTATTCTCCTGCTACTTTTAATAATTGATCACCGATATTTTCGGCAAAAACCAAATCATGGGTCACCACGATCTGGGTCACTCCTTCTTTTTTCAGATCCAAGATCAGCTGTTCGACTTGCTGTCTCAAGCCTGGATCTAAGGCGCTGGTAGGCTCGTCATAGGCCAACACTTTGGGATTCATCGCCATCGCTCGTGCGATAGCCACCCGTTGCCGCTGCCCCCCGGACAATTGGAAGGGATATTGGGCTAGTAGGTCACTTAATCCTAGTTTTTCTGCCAACTGTTCGGCTTTTGCTGTATACGCGGCCTTGTCTTGTTTTAGCACCATTTTTGGCGCCAAAGTGATGTTTTCAAAAACTGACAAGTGCGGAAACAATTGGAAGTCTTGGAAGACGACACCGACGACTTGTTCTTGTTCTTTTGTGTCGGTGGGATCAAAGGCTTTGCCATCCAGTAAAAAGCTTCCAGAATCGATCGTTTCTAAACCAGCCAGTGTCCGAAGCAAGGTGGTTTTCCCGCCACCGGAAGGACCGACCACCGCTAAGATACTGCCGTCTTCGATCGTCAAGTCTAGCTGATCGATGACTTTTTTAGCGCCAAATGACTTTGATACTTGTTTTAGTTCTAACATATGTGGTTCCTCCTAACGGTAATAGTCCAGTTTGGTCTCGATTTGTTTTAACAATAACGTAAAGACGCCTGTCATCACCAAGTAGATCAAGCCGACCCCGACTAACGGAAGCAAGGTACTGTCTCGCTCCATGGCGATTTTCCCGATTCGCATCACGTCTGACAATCCTAAGATGTAAACGAGGGATGTGTCTTTGACAAGATTGATGACTTCATTGCCGACAGATGGCAGGGTGATCTTGACGACTTGTGGGATGATGATTTTTTGGATCGTTTGGATCGGGGACAAACGCAAGACTTTCGCGGCTTCGTATTGTCCGGCTGGAATCGATTGGATCCCTCCACGGAAAATCTCGGCAAAATAAGCAGCGTAATTGATAATAAAGGCGATCAAGGCTGCTTCAAAGCGGTCAAAGACGATCCCTAAGATCGGCAGACCGTAGAATACGAAGATCAGCTGTAGCAATAAAGGCGTTCCTCGCATCAACCATACGTAGACTTGCACGATCAATTTCAAAATACGCAGGCGACTGGCTAAAACAAAGGCCAACAAGATGCCTAAGGGAATGGACCCGATTAAGGTCAGTGCGAACAATTTAACGGTGATTCCAGTTCCTGAAATCAGTTGGGGCATAACATTGACTAAATACTCAAACATGGTGACTTCCTCCTTGATAGGTTTCAATTTCGATTAGCAGCGATACAGCTTAGCGACAGTTTGCTCCGACGCTTATGTGACGCTGGGCGTTGGCTGGTGAGGGGCAACTGGCAAGTTTCATTTTTCTAAAAAAGAAAAACAAAAAAAGCGCACACTGGCATTTGCCAGAGGACGCTTGATACGTGGTTCCACCTCAATTTGCCTTTCCTTCGCAGGAAAAGGCCTCGTGCAGTCCTTGTGATCCTTCCACTTTCGGTTTTCGGTGAGCCGCAAAAAAAGAGAAAAAAAACGTCCCCTAGCCATTACAGCTAAAGGACGTTATCAACGCGGTTCCACCTTTGTTTATCAGTGCTTCACAGCAACTGAACTCAGAAAGTCATCAATCAATGACTGCTGCTGTAACGGGCAAACCCGGTCTCTCCTACTTTTCTTTCGGAAAAACGACTCCAAGATGTGTTTCACAACCATGCGTTATCTCTTTGCACCAACCAGAGACTCTCTTCAAACAGCAAGCCTTGCTACTCTTCTTTTCGATGTCTGTTTCATTAAGTTGTGTCTTACTTTACTCGCTCTTAAAGAAAATGTCAAACATTTTTTCTGAAATTTTCGAAACTTTGTCGCATGCACCGATTTCGAGGGGAAGATTCAGGGAAAAGAAGACGCAGCTGCTTAACCGAAGTACGCTTCAGCTAAGGCTTGTCCTTGCTTGATTTTTGCCCACTGCTGTTCAGTCGAAAGCTCATTGCCGCAGTCACAAGAGGCAAAGCCGCATTGATGAGAAAGATAAAGCCGCTCCTTAGGAATGATTTGGCTGGCTTTGTCTAATAAAGCGATCACTCGCTCTTCATCGTCTAATGTGGCGGTTTTGCTGGATAATAAGCCTAAGACAACCTCCACTTCTGGACGGTCTTTCAGCGCTTCTAAAGCAGAGATATCACCAGCACGGTCATCGTCCCACTCTAGGAAAAAGCGGTCATAATGCTGATCACGCAAGAATTTTTCGGCGATCGCTTTGTAGGTACCGCTGGCGGCCGCGCGGCTTTGGTAATTGCCGCGGCAGTTGTGGGTCCAGACTTTTAATCCTAATTCGTGGGCGTAGTCAGCGACTTCGTTGTTGATCGCCACGAATTCATCGGCTAACGCTTCTAAGCCATCATTGCCTTGGGTGAAGAAGCTCTTGTCATTGTCTTCGGCAAATAATTCCCATAAACAATCATCGAACTGAACGATCTCACCACCGGCTTCTCGGTATTCCTGCAAGAATTCCTTGTAGGCGTTAAGCAGTCCTTCCCGCAAGGCTTCTTTCGTTGGATACACCTGACCTTCACCAACGAGGTCGTTAAAGACAGTCAGCTCGGTAAAGGCGTGGGCAGCCCCCCAGACGGTGATTTTGACTGGCAGGTCGCCAGCTTGGCGTTTGGTTTCTTTAAACAACGTCAAGTAATGATGGTTTTTGCCAGATAATGGTTCTGTGATTCGGATGCCGATGTCTTTACGTGTCTCAAAATGTCCACCGTCCAAATCTTCAAAGGCATACCCATGATCGGAGATATAGCGCTCAACGCCTTTTAATCCCCAGAGAAAATCCAGGTGCCACATTGAGCGGCCGTGTTCGCCGTCTGTGATGACTGTGATGCCGTGTTCTTTTTGCGCTGCAATGATGTCAGCGATCGCTTTTGCTTCCGTTTCTTGGTAGCCAGGAAACGCATCATAAAACGGGTAGCGGATGTCCTCCCGATGCTCGATTTGATTTTTGTAGTCCAATAAATCTTGTGGTCGTAACAATGACCCCACAAGCTGAAATTTGTCTGTTGCCATATCCATTCCTCCTATACAAAGTTTTCAAAATTGTTAGATTTATTCTAGCAAACATCTTATACTATAGATAATACTTATAAACTTATATATTCCATAGGCAATACCTATAACATAAAAAGGAGGTTGTATCCCATGCGTATCCAGCAGCTTGAATATTTGGAAAAAATCGTAGAAACTGGCTCTTTCAATGAAGCCGCCAAACAGCTTTTCATCAGTCAGCCCTCCCTCTCTCAAGCCATGAAAGAGTTGGAAAAAGAATATGATCTGCAGCTGTTTTACCGCAGTAAATTAGGGGTGACCTTGACCGATGATGGCCGTTCCTTTCTCAATTATGCTCGAAATGTTTTAGACCAAGTCAATCTCTTGGACGAACGCTTTCGCAAAGACAGCCATCGCAAGCATGTTTTCAGTGTTTCTGCGCAGCACTATGCCTTCGTCGTCCACGCCTTCGTGGAGCTGGTCAAACAGTTAGGGGAAGATGAATTTCAATTCACCTTGCGGGAGACCCAAACACAAAATGTACTGGATGATATCCAGACGTTTAAGAGCGAATTGGGGGTCATTTATCTGAATGATTTCAACACGACGGTCCTCACCCGTTTGATCCACGAAAAAGACCTGCAATTCATTCCTTTGTTTGAAGCCAAACCTCACGTCTTCATCGGCCGAGAAAATCCACTGACTCAGAAAAAAAGCATCACATTAGCTGATTTGGAACCTTATACCTATTTGTCGTACGAACAAGGGGAAACCAATTCCTTCTACTTTTCTGAAGAGATCTTAAGCACTTTACAACGCAAAAAACACATTCGCATCAGCGATCGTGCCACGATTTTCAATTTGATGGTGGGTCTCAACGGCTATACCATCAGCTCTGGGATCATCAGCAGTGAGCTGAATGATGAAAAAATCGTTGCGATCCCTTTGGAAGTCGATGATGCGATGACCCTAGGTTACCTAAAACACAAGAAAATGGAACTGAGTGAGATGGCTTTGGACTATCTCGCCTTGTTGAAGCAGCATATCAAAAATTACGGTTTCGACGTCTTTTAAAAAAAAACGATCCGCAGACAGTCGGTCGGGCTTCCTTAGTAAGGTGTCCCGACCCTGTTGCGGATCGTTTTGTTTCTTTTGTGCTTTTTTTATTCTTAAATTGTCTTACGTTGGTGTTGTGGAGAATAAATCAACGCAATGGTTTCCATTCCCACTCTTCGACTTCGGCGATATCATAGCCGTTTTCTCGAATAAAGTCATGGTGATACGCAACGGTGTCTGCCATTTTTTGGGCAAAGTCCGTTGCTTTTTCTCCATAGACCCATTCGGCGGCGTCTTTGGCTAAGTGGAAGCGATCCAATTCAGAAAGGATCCGCATATCAAACGGTGTCGTGATGTCGCCATTTTCTCGGTACCCATGAATATGAAGCTGTTGGTTGCGACGGCCAAAGAAAATGTCGCGAATCAGTCCTTCATATCCGTGGAAAGCAAACACGATCGGTTTGTCTTTCGTAAAGTAGGCTTCGAATGCTTCATCGCTCAACCCACGAGGATCGACTGCTGGACGACGCAATTTCAATAGATCGACCACATTGATGAAGCGGACTTTCAACTCTGGGAAGGCTTCAATCAGCAAGGAAACAGCGGCTAAAGCTTCCAAATTCGGTTCCGTCCCAGCAGCTGCGATCACAATATCGGGTTCTTGTCCTTCATCTGTCGATGCCCAGTCGATGACTTTCAAGCCATCTTTGACAAGCACTTTCGCTTCATCCGCCGAGTAAAACTGCGGACGTGGGTGTTTTGAAGAGACCACTAGATTGATCTTTTCTTCAGAAGCGAGTGTTTCTGCCATGACAGCCATCAAGCTATTGGCATCGGCTGGCAAGTAGACCCGCACAAAGTCGGCTTTTTTCTCTGCAATATGGGTCATGATCCCTGGATCTTGGTGGGTGTACCCATTATGGTCTTGTTGGAAGACCGTTGATGAAGCAATCAAATTCAATGAGGGATACGGGTTGCGCCAGTCAAGATCATGGGCTTTTCGTAACCATTTGAAGTGTTGCGTGATCATAGAATCAACGACTCTTAAGAATGACTCGTAGCTGGCAAAGAAGCCATGACGACCCGTCAGCACATAGCCTTCCAAGAAGCCTTCTGCTTGATGTTCTGATAATTGTGAATCAATCACACGGCCCACTGAAGACAGCCATTCATCATAATCAGGATGTTTTGGCTCCAACCATTGGCGGTCCGTGACTTCAAACACATGGTTCAACCGATTGGATTTGGCTTCATCTGGGCCAAAGATGCGGAAGTTGTCGGGATTTTCTTTGATGATGTCACGGGCAAATTTCCCAAAGACCATCATATCTTGGGCAGTCGTTTCCCCTGGTGTCTCGATCGCAATGGCATGTGCTTGCCAATCTGGCAAGCGTAGCGGTTGCGGATCGATCCCCCCATTGGTGATTGGGTTGACCGCCATCCGCTGCTCTCCTTTTGGTGCCAATTCTTGAATCTCAGCTTTGATGCGGCCGTTTTCGTCAAAAAGCTCTTCTGGACGATATGACTGCAGCCAATCCGTCAAAGCATCCACGTGTTCCATATGTTTCGCATTGACAGGGATCGGTACTTGGTGGGCACGGAAGCCCCCTTCAATCGGCTCGCCATCCCAGACTTTCGGTCCAGTCCACCCTTTCGGTGTGCGAACGATCAAAACAGGCCAATGAGGCATAGCGGCTTCTTCCGCAGAACCTTTGCGGGCTTCTGCTTGGATCGCGTGGATCTGTTCGATGGCTTGATCCATTTTCTGTGCCAATTGCGGATGAACGGCTTCTGGATCGTCCCCTTCTACGAAATAAGGGGTCCAACCCATGCCTTCAAAATATTTCGTGAGATCTTGGTCACTTTTACGAGCCAAAATCGTTGGATTGGCAATCTTGGCGCCATTCAAATGCAAGATAGGCAAAATTGCGCCATCATTGACTGGATTGATAAAGGTATTTGAAAACCAGCTGCCCGCTAATGGTCCAGTTTCGGCTTCGCCATCACCGACCACTACTGCTGCAATGACATCGGGATTGTCTAAAATAGCTCCGGTAGCGTGGGCGATGGAATAGCCTAGCTCGCCGCCTTCATGGATCGAACCTGGCGTTTCAGGTGCCGCATGAGAAGCGATCCCACCTGGGAAAGAGAAGGTTTTGAATAGATGTTTCATCCCTGCTTCGTCTTTGGTGGCTTTTGGATAGATCTCGCTGTAGCTGCCGTCTAAATAAGCATTCGCAACCATGACTTGTCCGCCATGGCCTGGTCCTTCGATATAAAACATGTTTAAGTCGTACTTATTGATGACGCGATTGAGATGGGTGTAAATAAAATTTTGCCCTGCGATCGTTCCCCAGTGACCAATCGGATTCACTTTCAAATCTTTTTCTTCGATGGGGCGGCGCAATAAGGGATTGTCTTTCAAATAAATCTGACCAACGGAAAGGTAGTTGGCTGCTCGCCACCAAGCGTTCATTTTCTGATAATACTCTGGTGTATCGTAGGTTGTCTTCATTGTGCTCCTCCTTTTAGTCCATTGTTCCACTCTTACATAAAAGTCTATGCCCCCTATATTTAAAAGTCAATTTTGCTGATTGCTGGTGCTTTCAGGGGTCTGCTTATCCGCACTTTGCAGCTAGAAGGCAAGAAAGTTTAAGAAAAACGCAAAGAAACCGCCGACCATCGCCAACGGTTTCTTTTGTGATTGGGTACTTATTTGATCGTTACGTATTCTAATCCCACAAGCTTCGCCCATGTTTCGATCTGATCAGAATTTAGGACAAGTGAGACAACGGTGTGATGGCCACCGCCTGTTTCGATCCACTGTTTGACCCCATCGTGGAAGTTTGGTTTTGGTGTCCACATTACTCGTGCAACCGGTAGTTTTGGTGCTTCTTCAGTTGGCTCAAAGGCATCGACTTCATTGATCAATAATTTGTAGTGGGTGCCAAAGTCTGCCATCGAAACCACGACACCTTCGCCGCCTTGGCCGTCAAAGACGAGTCGGGCTGGGTCTTCACGATCCCCCATCGACAATGGCGAAACCACGATTTTTGGTTTGTTGACTGCTAATACTGGATCGACTTCCATCATGTGGGATTGCAAGATGGCTTCTTTTCCTGGTGTCAGCTCATAGGTATAGTCTTCCATAAAGCCAGTCGCTTTATTGTGGGCCATGATTTTCATCAAGCGGTCAATAGCGGCGGTTTTCCAGTCCCCTTCACCAGCAAACCCATAGCCTTCTGCCATCAAACGTTGTACAGCTAAACCAGGCAACTGCTGCATACCATATAGGTCTTCAAAGTTCGTGGTAAATGCCGTATAGCCGCCTGCTTCAAGGAAGCGGCGCAGACCGATTTCTTGTTTGGCTTGGGCTTTGACATGACGTGCCCATTCTTCTTTGTCGTAATCGCCATAATCGAAATCATACAGCTGGCTGTATTCTTCAAAGAGTGCATCGACTTCTTCGTCAGTCACCGCATCGACGACTTGAACCAAATCGCCGATCCCAAAATAATCAACGGTCCAGCCAAATTGGATCTGTGCTTCGACTTTATCGCCTTCGGTCACCCCAACGTTACGCATGTTGTCGCCAAAACGAGCGACTTTGATTTGGAAGCTTTCATTGTAGCCGACTGCCACGTCCATCCAAGCAGCGATTTCTTTTTGGATGGCTTCATTTTTCCAATAGCCGACAACGATTTTGTTTTGCTTTTTCAAACGGGCATTGATAAATCCATATTCTCGGTCACCATGAGCCGCTTGGTTCAAGTTCATGAAGTCCATATCGATGGTTTCCCATGGAATTTGTTCATTGTATTGAGTGGCAAGGTGCAGCAATGGTTTTTGTAATAATTTCGTGCCGCGAATCCACATTTTTGCTGGTGAGAAGGTATGCATCCAGGTGATCACCCCAGCGACTTCATCCCGATAGTTGACTTCTTTCATGATTTTCGTAATCGTATCGGCAGTAACAGCGAGTTCTTGTAAAACGACTGGATAAGGCAGCTTTGAGCTGTCATTTAAGCTTTTGACCATTTCTTCTGCATGGTCCCGTACTTCTTGTAATGCTTCTTCTCCGTATAAGTGCTGTGATCCTACGACGAACCAAAATTCTTTTTTCCCGATTTCTAACATTCTACTTGCTCCTTTTTCGTTATTTTTGCCCGTAATAGGCATTTTCTCCATGTTTGCGTAAATAATGTTTGTCTAAGACCCGCTGCGGCAATTCGGGTGCGTAACTGTTCAGCTGACGCGTGATAAAATTCATCTTAGCAACTTCTTCTAAGACCACTGCGTTCATCACCGCCGCATCCGCCGTTTTGCCCCAGGTAAACGGTCCATGACCGTGAAGCAAGACACCAGGAATTTCTTCTGGCGTGATGCCGCGTTCCTTAAAGGTTTCGACGATCACCTGTCCTGTTTGTGCTTCATAACCTTCATCGATCTCGGCTTGCGTCAAAAAGCGCGCACAGGGGACTGCTCCATAAAACGTATCGGCATGGGTCGTGCCCATCGCTGGCAGATCGAGTCCTGCCTGAGCCCAGCTCGTCGCCCAAGTAGAATGGGTATGGACGATTCCACCAATTTCTGGAAATGCTTTGTATAAAACGGCATGCGTTGGCGTATCGGAGGAAGGATTTTTCGCTCCTTCCACTACGTTGCCCTCAAAATCACAAACCACCATATCACTGGCTTGCATGGTTTCATAGTCAACACCGCTAGGTTTGATGACAAACAATTGCTGTTGGCGATCCACTGCTGACACATTGCCCCAGGTGTATTTGATCAATCCTTGCTTAGGCAATGCCAAATTGGCCTGAAAGACTTCTTCTTTTAATCCTTCTAACACAAAATTCCCTTCTTTCTTTTTAAATCAACGCATCGATTGCCGCTTGCTCGATCGGCAACCCTGCTTGGTAACGTTGGGTAAAGACGGTGAACCCCTGAATATCGGCTTCTGTCGGGGCTAAGGTCACGCCGTGGTCATTTTTAAACACTTGATCTGCTAAGAATGCTGCCAAGGATTGTTCTGGCGTATGACGGCGAAGGTACGCTGCTAAAAGGGCGATCCCCCAGGCGCCGCCTTCACCAGCCGTTTCCATGACCGTGACTGGGGCTTCCATGACAGCTGCCAAGACACGTTGGGCAACTTCTGGCGTTTTGAAGATCCCACCGTGACCAACGATTCGATCAATAGCGACGTCTTCGGCTTCCAGAATCTTCATCCCGATCTTCATCGCACCAAAGGCACTAAACAGATGTAAGCGCATGAAATTTGCTAAAGTAAAAGAACTCTCTGGCGATCGGACGAAAAGCGGCCGTCCTTCAGGGATCTTAGTGATATTTTCACCAGAATAATAGCCATAAGAAAGCATCCCGCCACAGTCTGAATCCCCTTTCAATGCTTCGTTGAATAAGGTCGTAAACAATTCTTCCGTGGAGAGTTTCATTCCAGCTGCGTCGGCAAATTCGCGGAAAAGTTTGACCCAGGCATTGATCTCCGAGGTACAGTTATTCGTATGGACCATCCCCACCAAATCACCAGAAGGCGTCGTGACCAAATCGATCTCTGGATACACTTTAGTTAAGGGTTCTTCTAAGACGATCATGGCAAAAGCAGACGTCCCGGCTGAAACATTCCCGCTTCGCTGTGCCACACTATTCGTGGCAACCATGCCAGTGCCCGCATCGCCTTCTGGCGGACATAACGGGATGCCAGCTTGCAAAGTACCAGTTGGGTCGAGTTTTTTTGCCCCTTCTGCCGTCAATGTGCCGGCTGGTTCGCCTGCTGTCAACACTTGCGGCAAAAGGTCTTTGATCTGCCAAGGATACCCCTGACTGCTGATTTGTGCATCAAATTGCTGCAGCATATTCGCATCATAGTTTTTTGTCGTACTGTCGATTGGGAACATCCCTGATGCATCGCCGATTCCGATAACTTTTTCCCCTGTCAGCTGCCAATGGACATAGCCGGCTAAGGTAGTGAAAAAAGCAACCTCTGAGACGTGGGCTTCTTGATTCAAAATCGCTTGATACAAATGCGCGATACTCCAACGCTGCGGAATGTTGTATTGGAACAATGCCGTCAAGGCTTTTTCTGCTTCTTCCGTGATCGCATTGCGCCATGTCCGAAAAGGTACCAACAGCGTGCCTTGCTGATCAAAAGCCATATAGCCGTGCATCATTGCAGAAAAACCGATACTGCCGATCGTCGTCAAAGGTACCTCGAATTGCTGTTGGATGTTGTGCGCCAACTCTTGGTAGCTGGCTTGCAGTCCTTGCCAAATCGCCTCTAGTGAGTAGGTCCAAATCCCTTGCTCCAATTGATTTTCCCATTCAAAGCTACCTGAAGCGATCGTCTGAAACTGCTCATCGATCAAGACAGCTTTGATCCGTGTCGAGCCTAGCTCGATCCCAAGAGACGTGCGCCCGTCAATAATTGCTTGCCTTACTTGTTGCGTCATCTTCTTATTCTCCTTTTTGGTTATTGACTGAACCGCGAACGATCAGCTCCGGTTCAAAATAAAAGCGTTGCGCTTCTGTTGCCTTACCTGTAGTGATCCATTGTGCCGCCAATTCCCCCATCGCTTCTTTCGGGTGAGTCAGTGTGGTGATCGTCGGTGTGGACAAGGTGCTAAGAGGAGAGTCATCGTTACCCACGATCGAAAAATCAGTAGGAACGTTCTTCCCAGCAGCCGTCAATGCTTGAATCAAGCGATGCGCGATCTCATCGTTGTAACAAACGATGCCTGTAACTTGATTATCGGCAGCCGTCAAGCGCTGGATCGCTTGTTCAATAACGGCTTCTTTCGTCTCCGTCGTATACGTCAAGACGTCTTCTGCTGCAAACGTCCGCTTGGCTTGGGTCAAGGCTTTGACAAACCCTTTCATCCGATATTTCCCTTGTAAGTCATCTATTTTCGTGATCATCATCAACTGCTGATGCTGTTTTTCTAATAGATAATTGGTTGCTAAAAACCCAGAACGTGTATCGTTGACACAAATATGCGGCAAGTCTAGTTCTTCGTAATAGGCATTGATCATGACGAGAGGAATCCCGGCTTCTTGGAAGGCGACATAATAGGCAAGATTCGGGTTGTACTGGCTGCTCTTCGTTGGTTCAATGATCAACCCGTCTACCCCTTGATCCATCATTTGCTGCAAGCACGCTCTTTCTTGCTCATGGTCATTGTTGGTTGATCCTAGAAGCAGTGAATAGCCTTGCTCCCGCAATGTCTGCTCCACGCCGCGCATGATCGAAGGGAAAATATAATCAGACAAATAGGTCATGATGATCCCGATCGTTTTGCGGTTTTTATGATTGACAGTCTCAGGTTTTGAAACGTAGGTGCCTGAGCCCCGTTCTTTTCTTAAATAGCCTTCATTGACCAAAACAGCGATCGCTTGGCGCACCGTGTGACGGCTATAATGAAATTCTTCCTGTAAGGTTGCTTCTGAAGGGATCGCATCGCCTTCTTGATAGGTGCCTAAGCGGATCTTTTCTCTTAAGATATCCGCAAGTTGTTCGTACTTATTCGCCATTTTAATCCCATCTTTCAAAAGTTGTCCGTACATCTAAGATACCAAGAAACCGCTTCCGTGTCAATTGCTGCTATTGCTTTTTTTCTAAAAAAACCTAACGAAAAGAAAGTAAATGATAAATCCCCCTTATTTTCATCAGAATAAAACGAATAAAAACGATATTTGTTGTATAATTGAATAAAATGTTGCTTATTACGTTTAAGGAGGTAAGTGTTTTGACGAGAACACCTAATGAAACCTACGAAGAACCCATTATTTTGTATTCAAAAAAATATCGAGAAAATCGCAGACATGATGCCAGCTGTCGTTGGCTCATTACGAAAAAAGGCGTCTGGATAAACAACACCCATCCAAAAATCCCGGATGAAAAGATTCCAATGGCAAAAATTGCCGATGTGGAATTACATATAGGCAAAGGTCTCTTAGTGGACTACCTCCGACTGCAGGTACCAGGTAATTCTCAATTGCTCTATTTCACCAATCGAATCGATGCCCAAAAAGCCTATGAATTTTTAACGGATCATTTGGCAGCACTTGGTGGGCAATCAGCCAAAAGTTACGTGGATGAAGAGGCTGGAAAAATCAAATTACTTTCCTATCATTATCGTGATGCTTGGGTCATTTCAGAAGATACCCTCACGATCATCGATTACAAGAAGAAAGCGAAACAGGTTCTGCAGATTCCCCAAATCACCAGTGTCAATCTGAAAGAAGTTGCTGAATCAGGACTTTGGAAAGGCAATGGCTTTTTAGAATTGTATATTGGCGGCGGAGCGATCAGAGAAACCCATTCCTTCAGACGAATGGAACCGAATCACTCCCTTTGCTTTGCCGAAAAAGACCTGGTGATTGCTCGGATCATACAGCGCTACCTCACCAACTTCCCTCGGGAGCGGTCGGTCCCGTTAACGAACCCATCGCCGCCAGCTGCGAAGCCGACGGAAGCGCTCATTGCTGAACTACGCGAACTAAAAGTGTTGGTCGACGAAGGAATTTTGACTGAAGAAGAATTTGCATTCAAGAAAAAACAACTGTTAGGATTATAGAAGCAATCGCTTCGGAGAAAAAAACCGCCCTCCTGCCATGAGAAGGCAGAGCTTTCGGTGAAGGGCTGTGCTTTTTTCCTGGGAAAATTTTGAACGGTTTTTTTAGAACATGCTATACTAAATGAAGAATACGTAGAGTATCTCAAAGGAGGTCTTTCTCATTTTTTCTTTTAATGACATCAAAGCACGTTTCCCCCAGGCAACGTTGCATGACAAAGTTGCCACAACGAAGGATATCGAATCCATCGCCTTCGGCAAAAAATATATTTGGCTGCCAACTGACCAATTAAGTGACAGTGAAAAATTGCTGATCCAACTGGGAAACGGCTCTTTGCAACCAGAAATCGATAACCGAAACCATCCATGGTATCCGATTTTATTTGAACATCAGCCCGTTCAAGAGCCAGAGTGGATTCGCCTGCTGCAAGTTCATTTCACCCGAACCATCGACTCTTTGCAATCCGAATGGCTCGCAGAGATTCAGCAAATGCTCCCTAGTGTGGTGGATCTTTTTTTCCTCACCGAAGACCATGCAGTGATCGTAGAAAAACAAGATGGTGCCAATTTGCCCATCGAAGATCTCGACGGCTTATTCGTCGCTTTGGATATGGATTTCGACTGCTATTCTCAGCTGTTCGTCGGTCCCTTCCATCATCCGCGCCACGATTTCACTACCTTATGGGCAAGTGAGTCTACCCTGTTCAAAAATGAGTTAAAAACGAAAACCACCAGTAAAAGTATGGATCTGCCCAAAGTGGTCTTCTCTCTTTTTCGCAACGGCTTTTCCGAGTATATTTCCTTGTTTCGTACCTTATATCTAGATTGGTTTGAAGAAGAGACCGAAACGATCATTCAATCCCTGTGGCGCAATCAAGGCAATGCAAGCTCCACAGCCAAAGAACTGTTCATGCATCGGAATTCTCTCCTATATAAGATCGATAAGTTTCAAACACTGACGCGCTTAAATTTAAAAAATATGGATGATCTGCTGCTTTGCTATTTATTAATCGATCAGTTCACCCATCAGAGCAATTAAACAACATGCACAAGAAAACGTTTTTTTCTTGTGCATGTTTCCGTTGCACCTTCGAAGCGTTTTCATTTATGATGTTCATGTAAACTAAATGGAAAGAGGTAATCCCAATGGTAGAAATGGCCTTAAAAAATATCCACAAAAAATATGATAATAATGATGCGTATTCGGTAACTGATTTTAATTTAGATATCGCGGATCGCGAATTCATCGTTTTCGTTGGACCTTCTGGTTGCGGAAAATCAACAACGCTTCGAATGATCGCTGGTTTAGAAGATATTTCTGAAGGCGAATTGAGCATCGGTGGAAAAGTAATGAACGATGTGGCACCAAAAGACCGCGACATCGCGATGGTTTTCCAGAACTACGCATTGTATCCCCATATGACTGTTTTCAACAACATGGCATTTGGTTTGAAATTGCGTAAATACGACAAAGAAGAAATTAAAAAACGGGTAGAAAATGCCGCTGAGATCTTAGGATTGACAGAATACTTAGATCGTAAACCAGCTGCCCTTTCAGGTGGTCAGCGTCAACGGGTTGCCCTAGGCCGTGCCATCGTCCGTGATGCCAAAGTCTTCTTGATGGATGAGCCGTTGTCAAACTTAGATGCGAAATTGCGGGTTGCCATGCGTGCGGAAATCGCAAAATTACACCAACGTTTAGAAACAACGACGATCTATGTAACCCATGACCAAACAGAAGCGATGACCATGGCTGACCGGATCGTTATCATGAAAGATGGCTTCATTCAACAAATCGGTTCACCAAAAGAAGTCTACAACACACCGAAAAACATTTTCGTTGCCGGCTTTATCGGTTCACCAGCAATGAACTTCTTCAATGTTACGTTGAAAAACGGTATGATCTCTGATGGACAAAGCTTGAACTTACGTATTCCTGAAGGCAAGAACAAGATTCTTGTGGAAAAAGGGTACGAAGGCAAACAATTAGTCTTTGGTATTCGTCCAGAAGATATTCACAGTGAACAAATCGCATTGGAAGCTTCTCCTGAAGCAACTGTACGTGCCGAAGTAGTCGTATCTGAATTATTAGGTGCAGAAACGATGCTTTATACACGCGTAGGTGCGACTGAATTTATCTCGAAAGTTGATGCTCGTGACTTCCACCGTCCAGGTGAAACAGTTGATTTGGCTTTCAACATCAACAAAGCACACTTCTTCGACAAAGATTCAGAAAATGTCATCACACTTCCTTAATTTGTAGTTACCATGCACTGTTCTCGGATTTGCCCCCTAGGCAGTCGCATTTAACTAATATCCACTTTTATTCCTTATTTGTATCCCCTAAAAACAGACAGTCAGCAGACTGTCTGTTTTTGGGTTTCGTTGTGTTTCCTACGAAACGCTTAGTTACGAACGAGAAACCAGAAGCGGTGTAATCAGCTCATTTCCCCCCTCCTACCGCCCACAGCCACGATGCTTTAAGTACGTGAAACACTCACCCATCACTTGCCTTTAGACAGCATACGCGTGGTGTCAGCTTCGTCCTCTTCCCCCTCAACTTCTCTTTTGTTTGTCTATGATGCGATGTCCTAAACACGAGAAAACGAACCAACGGGCTTGCCACGCATTGCTGCTTAAGAGGGGCTTTCTTGGCTAGTGTAGGCAGAAAAGCACCGCAAAAAGAGTAGTGCTTGTGGGGGATGACAAGCACTACTCTGGGGAGCCTATTCAACTGCTGACCACCTAGCTTTTTGCCAAGCTGCTGGTTAGCGATCGTTTTGCAAGAGGGTCAGGCTGTCTGCAAGGACAGCTTCGCCATCTAACAACTCGTAATCTGTTTCTTTGATCAATTTATAAGGCACCGCTTTGACCATGAGAAAGTCTTTCAATCGATTGACTTCGTACTTCGACTGCGGACCGATCAGCAAGGCATCGACAGGCTGCTGCTGCAGGATCTGTTCAGCAATGATGGCTGGTGCCGAATAGATATGCACGGCTAATCCTTTTTCATCTGCAGCTCGCTGCATATTTTTCACTAAGAGACCCGTAGTGATACCTGCGGTACAAATCAATAAAATCGTCTTTTGTGCTTGTTCCTCCATAAACAGGCCCTCCTACGATATTTTCTTTTTCTTATTGTAGATATCCAACACGACGGCCAGCAGCAAAATCAACCCTTTGATGGCTTGCTGCCAATCGACACCGACTCCTAAGATCGACATCCCATTGTTTAAGACACCCATCACGAGCCCACCAACGATCGCACCCATCACAGTACCAATACCGCCTGAGGTGGAAGCACCGCCGAAATACACTGCGGCCATTGCATCTAATTCCATTGACGTTCCTGCTTGCGGGGTGGCTGCGTTCAACCGAGCGGCTAAAACCAAGCCCGCCAAAGCTGCCATCATCCCCATGTTCACGAAGACCCAGAAGGTGATTTTCTTCGTCTTGATCCCAGAAAGTTCCGCTGCTTTTTTGTTGCCGCCGGTTGCATAGATTTGACGACCAGCAACGGTTTTGTTAGTCAAAAAGCCATAAGCAGCCACGATCACCCCTAAGACGATCAAAATGATCGGATACCCTTGATAAGAGGCAAAGATATAGGTAGCGCCGAGAAATACGACCGCAGTAAAGACGGCTTTAAAGGCAAAGGCTGCCATGGATTCCACTTCAAAAAGATTTTTTTTGCGACGCTCACGGGTTCGCCATTGGCCTAAAATCAGGATGCCCGTGATCACTACACCTAAAATCATGGAAAGTAAATGGATCTGACCGCCTGCAATATCTGGCAAATACCCAGTAGAAATTTGTTGGAATGCCTTGGGAAACGGCGCCAATGATTGACCCCCTAAGACGACTTGGGTCAGTCCTCGAAACATCAGTAAACCAGACAAGGTCACGATAAATGCTGGGATACCGACATACGCGACCCAGAAGCCTTGCCAAGCACCGATCACTGCGCCCATCAGTAAGCAAAGAGGCACTGCCAGCCAAGGACTGATGCCGTTATTGACCATTAAGACGCCTGCAATCGCACCGACAAACGCCATCACGGACCCTACGGATAAATCAACGTGTCCTAACAAGACGACCAAAAGCATACCAGCTGCCAAAACGAGAATATGACTGTTTTGCAACACGAGGTTGGTGATATTCAGCGGCCGCCAGAAAATCCCGTCGGTCATGAGCTGAAAGGCCACCAGCAGCACTGCTAAGATAATGATCATACTGTATTTGCTAAAGATTTCCAGTGCCTTTTCTTTCAGCGAATGGCTGCGTTCTTCTTTTAATTTATTGGTTGTTTCCATCTCAAACCCCACTCTCTTCTAATGTCATTAGATTCATCAATCGTTCTTGATCCGCCTCTTCCCGCAGGACCTCGCCAGTGAAGCGGCCTTCGTTCATCGTATAGATTCGGTCACACATGCCTAATAGTTCTGGCAGCTCCGAGGAGATGATGCAAATGGCTTTGCCAGCTGCTGCCATCTCTTCGATGATCGTATAGATTTCGTATTTCGCCCCGACATCGATCCCACGGGTCGGTTCATCTAAAAATAAGATGTCTGGTGTGGTCATCAGCCATTTTGCCAAAACGACCTTTTGCTGATTCCCGCCGCTCAAGCTGCCGACGTTTTGATAGATCGAATTGGTTTTCGTCCGCATTTTTTTGCGGAATTCTTCAGCCATCGTGACTTCTTTTTCTTTATCGATGACCCCTTGGCGGCTGATTTTGGCAAGACTAGCAATGGTGGTATTCTCGCGAATATCCATCAGCAGATTCAAGCCCAGCGCTTTTCGATCTTCCGACACATAGGCTAACCCATTTTTGATGGCGGTTGGCACGTCTTTGACAGAAATCGGTTGGCCGTCTTTATAGACTTCCCCCGAAATCGAACTGCCGTAGGAATGACCGAAGACACTCATGGCAAACTCAGTCCGTCCCGCACCCATCAAACCAGCGATGCCGATGATCTCTCCTTTGCGGATCATCAAGTTCAAATTCTCATTCACCACACGGGTATGGTCGATTGGATGATGGACCGTCCAATTTTTGACTTCAAAAAACGGTTCACCAATAGTGGGGTTCCGCTCTGGGTAGCGATTGGTCAAATCTCGCCCAACCATGCCGCGAATGATGCGCTCTTCAGAGATTTCGGCACCACTCAGCGTCTCGATCGTTTGCCCGTCTCGTAAAATCGTGATGCGATCCGCCACATTGACGATTTCATTCAACTTGTGGGAGATGATGATCGAAGTGATCCCTTGGTTGCGGAACTCTTTGATCAGCTCTAACAGATTGGCACTTTCTTCTTCATTCAACGCCGCGGTTGGCTCATCTAAAATCAACAATCGGACGGATTTTGAAAATGCTTTGGCAATTTCCACCAGCTGTTGATGCCCGACACCGATTTGTGAAACCAGCGTATTCGGGTCTAATTTCAAGCCAACGATCTTTAAGAGGTTGTCTGTTTTCTTTTCGGTCAGATCCCAATCAATGATGCCGTGTTTGGCTTGTTCGTTTCCTAGAAAGATATTTTCTTTGATCGACAGGTAAGGACTTAATGCTAACTCTTGATGAATAATAACGATTCCTTTATCCTCACTGTCCCGCAAATCTTTGAACTTGCATAACTCCCCTTCATAATAGATCTCTCCGTCATAGCTGCCGTAAGGATAGAGTCCGCTTAAGACATTCATCAGCGTGGACTTGCCAGCGCCATTTTCTCCACACAGTGCGTGGATCTCTCCTCGCTCGATCGAGAGGTTGACGTTATCAAGGGCGCGAACCCCTGAAAACTCTTTGACGATGCCTTTCATCATCAAAATATTATCTGCCATGTTCTTTCACCCTTTTCCTTTTTATGTAAAAGTGGTGCGCTGCCTTTGTAAGAAAAGCGGAAAGAACGAATAGTGGGGATGATTCGTTCTTCCCTACTGCTTTCGGGGAAACCATGTATCTTTTCTCGCTGGATCAGCGCTTCTTGCTTAAATGCCTAGCTCTTCTTCTGTATAGTAATCGGTATCGATCAGTTCTTCTTTATAGTTGTCGCTATCCACAGAAACGGGATTTGACAAGTAGGTTGGTACGACTTTGACGCCATTGTCATAGGTTTCCGTATCGTTGACTGGCACTTCCTCGCCATTGGTGATGGCTTCGATCATTTCGATCGTGTTTTTCGCCAACACCCGTGTATCTTTGAAAATCGTTTGGGTCTGTTCGCCCGCGATGATCGATTTCACCCCTGCCACCGTCGCATCTTGACCGGTAATCACAGGTAGTGGTTTATCGGAAGAACCATAGCCAACGCCTTTAAGCGATGAAATGATTCCTAGGCTGATTGGATCATAAGGTGAAAGAACGGCATCCAATGTTTGATCCGTATAGTTGGCACTCAACAAGTTGTCCATCCGAGCTTGCGCAGTTGAACCATCCCAACGCAAAGTAGCGATTTGGTTGAAGTTGGTTTGACCAGAAGGAACGACTAGCTGTCCGCTGTCAAAGTATTGTTGGAAGACCGAAAGGACCCCATTATAATTGATCAGTGCATTGTTATCGTCTGGAGAGCCGCCGAATAATTCAATGTTAAATGGTCCTTCACCGTCTTTGAGACCCAATTTGTCTTCAATATAAGACGCTTGCAGCACGCCGACTCCAAAATTATCAAAGGTGGCATAATAATCGACGTATTCCGAGTTCATCAGTAAACGGTCATAGGCGATGACTGTGATATCTTCGTTATGGGCTTTTTCCAACACGTCTGTCAGTGCCGAACCATCGATCGAGGCGATCACTAAAGTATCAACGCCTTTGGTGATCATATTCTCAATTTGTGCCACTTGGTTTTCTACTTTGTCTTCTCCATATTGCAGGTCAGTTTTATAGCCGAGCTTCTCTAATTCTTCTACCATGTTGTCGCCATCTGCGATCCACCGTTCTGCCGATTTGGTCGGCATCGCGATCCCAACAAATCCTTTGTCTCCGTCACCGTTTGCCCCGCTGTCTGATCCATTCCCACAAGCTGCTAACAATCCGCCAACCAATAAGGTGGATGCTAGGACGACCAATTTACCAAAAGTACCTTTCATTGTGATCCCTCCATGTCTTTTTCTTACATTCTCAGTATAGCCAGTTAAGGAATCGCTTACATCTAGATTTTTTCGAGGTTTCTTGGATTTCTTGAGAAAAAACGACTCAGTTGCCCCCATTTCTTTTCGTAATCTTGGATTTTTTAAGATTCCCTTGGTTTTTATTTGATTTGATATTTTGTGTAAAGCGCTTCCGTATTTTTTAGTAGAATAGACCATAGAGGTGAAAAAAATGAGGAATATAAAAATTGGGTTACTCCTTTGTTTGTGTTTGTCTTTCTTGGCTGGTTGCCAAGCAGTCAAAGAAACGACCGCTGAAACATCGGAAGAAAGTATCGTGATCGGTTTTTCTCAATCGGGAACAGAAAGCAGCTGGCGCAAGCGCCACACCGAATCGATTCGCACTGAATTAGAGAAGGAAGGCTATGAAGTGCTCTATCGTAACGGCTATATGAATCAAGAACGTCAGATTCAAGATATCCGCAGTTTTATCGTGTATCAAGTCGATGCCATCGTCTTTACCCCGATTCAGGAAAACAATTGGGAACCGATTTTGGAAGAAGCTGCGCAAGCGGGGATTCCCGTTTTCGTGGTGGACCGTCATGTCAACGTCAGCGATCCCTCCTTGTTTCTGACTCATATCGGGCCAAGCTTCAAAGCCGAGGGCAATCGTGCAGGTCTCTACGTCAGCAATTATTATAAAGAACATCAAAATGAAACGATCAATGTTTTAGAATTGACGGGACTGGATGCTACTTCTCCGACGTATTTGCGCTCAGAAGGGTTCCGAGAAACCATCAAGCGTGATTATGCCCACAACAATGTAACGATCCAAGTCAAAGATGAGCTAAATGGTGACTTCATTCGCCGCAAAGGCAAAGAAGTCATTGAACAATACATCGCAGAAGGCAAAATGGAGCAGATCGATGTCTTGTTCAGTCACAATGATGAGATGACTCTTGGCGCTCTTGAAGCCCTCGAAAAAACCGATATTGAGCCAGGGAAGGATTTGGTGATCGTATCGATCGATGCCCAAAAAGAAATGATCGACAAATTGAAGCAAGGGATCGTCAATTGTGTCGTTGAATGCAACCCAGATGCTGGTGTGTTCGTCAAAAATGCCATCTCGCGCTACTTGGCTCGCGGCGCCGATGCCATTCCTCGTGAAATCTATGTCCATGAAACAGTTTTTTCCAGTGATATGGACTTTGATCAGATTCCACCAAGAAATTATTGAGGAGATGAAGATGAAAACAAAAAGCATCAAGGGCATCTTCCAGCAGACCAACAAACTGATGATCCTCGTCGCCTTTATCCCCCTCGTAGTAAGCAGTGTCTTTTACTCGCGGCAGATTTTTATTTACCAAAACACCATCAACAATATTGAAGAAGCCAATCAATTATCGGAAAAAGTCGATGCCATTGTCTTGGAAGAAATGTGGGATTTAGTCTTTGGTCAAAAAACCGTCGCACAAGTCCAAGAAACCAATGTGATCGATGAACTAAGGAGCGATCTGCAGCACATTCAAGAAAATACCAGCACTGCCAAAGAGCTCAATATTTTAGCAGTCGCCTTTCGAACGCTCGATTCTTTAGAAACCTATCAGCAACAGTTGATCGATAATATTCTCAACGATGAACCGGTGGAACAAAACCAATACGTCATGATCCAAGTGGATTCGGTGATCGATTTGCTATCCGATATTTTGCAGCAGTTTGTCGGGGTAGAGATCAGCTTAGCCAGCCAAACCAATCACGAATTGGTCCAATCCGTGTTGCTGCTGATCCTTTTTCAGGTCGTGTTGCTTTTGATCATCTTTGCGATCATCAATAAAAACCGCCGCTTTGTTCGTGACAATCTGCAATACCCGCTGGATCGGTTGTTAGACCTTTCCAATGAACTATCCCAAGGACATTTGAGCTACCGAGCAGAACTGCCCGAAACCCCAGAGCTGCGGACTCTGACGAGTAGCTTGAATCGAATGGCAGATGACTTGACTCGGCTCTTGGAAGAAAATGCCTTGAAGCAGTATCACTTAGCCCAAAGTGAGGTGCGGGTCTTACAAGCCCAGATCACTCCACATTTCATCTATAATAGTTTAGATGCGATCGTTTCTTTGATTGAAGCTGCCCGTTACGAGCAAGCAACCGAAATGACTTATGCGCTGTCAGATTTTTTCCGCATCTCCTTAAGCAAAGGGCAAGACTGGATTCCGCTGGAAAAAGAATTGCGGCATGTGGATGATTACTTGAAGATTTTGCAGATCCGCTATGGTAGGATGCTGTCTTACACCATTGAAGATCAAACTGTCAGTCCAGAACTACAGGTTTTGAAAATGGTCCTGCAGCCCCTTGTTGAAAACGCCGTATATCATGGCACCAAATTTGTCCGTCGTGTCGGCATGATTCGAATCACAGTGTCAGAATTGCCTCACCAGATTCAAATGACCATCAGTGACAACGGTGTTGGGATCGACCCTGAGCGTTTGGAGGAGATTCGTCGTAACCTTAAAGAAACCACTGATCCCGCCTCTGAGAGCGGCTATGGCCTATATAACGTCTATCGCCGTCTCCAGCTGAACTACGGCAGCGAAGCGCAACTGACGATCCACAGTCAATACCAAGAAGGCACCACGATTAACGTCACAGTACCAAAAAGGGAGGAATCCAACCATGTACAAAGTGTTCATAGTTGAAGATGAACATCTGATTCGCGATAGTTTGCGCCACCAAATCATGACTCTCGCCAAACAATACCCGATCGTTTATAGCGATGAAGCCGCAGATGGCGAATTGGCGCTGGCTTCGATCCTTGATCTGCGTCCTGATATTATTATCAGTGATATCAAAATGCCGTTTATGGGCGGCTTGGTCTTTGCGAAAGAAGCCAAGAAATTATTGCCGCAAGTTCGCATTATTTTCGTTAGCGGCTTTGATGATTTTGACTATGCAAAAACGGCACTGCAGCTGCAAGCAGACGATTACTTGCTCAAGCCCATCAAAAACGAAGAATTAGAACAAGCCATCAAAACCGTCGTTCAACACTTAGATGAACAACAAGCCACTCATCAACAATTATCCAAAGAAGACGATTTATTCGAAATGGAAATCAAAAAGAATCACTTTCTGAATCACCTCTTTAAACAAAAGATCACGATCTCAGAAGCCTTTTTGCAAGCAGAGGAACTGGGCCGGCGCTTTTCAGGTAAACAGTTTTGTGTGCTATTAGCAAAAACCCCCTTCAATCAAAGCTTTTCTGACTACACTCGCTTTAGCCAGCAGCTGACCAAAGCCTATGAACAAGATGATGCCGTCTTGTTCTCCAGTGTCTCTAGCCGCTTCATCAAGTTTTTGCTTTTTGACCATGACCGAGAACAAGTTTTAGAAAAAGCCTATCAGATCGCTCAAAGCCTCGTTCATGGTTCTGGGGAAGAAGTAGCAGTGGCGATCGGACCGGTAGCAGATCGCTTCTCGGGTATCTCTCTTTCTTATCAGAAAGCTCGTGACATGCTAAAAACCTATGGTAGCATCCGTAAGGAAAAAATCATCAGCTATGAAGACGACATTCGCGAAGGGGAACTGTCCCCCACCAATCCTTTCAAAACCGACCTTGCTTCACGGCTGGCAAATGCTGGGAAACAGACGATCCCCGAGCTGATCGCTGAATTGATGGCGCCTCAAGGAACCGTTGAGCGAACGCAAATGTACCGTTTGTTCGTCTTAGTCGAACTGCTGGCATTGTTGAAGAAAAGAGACAGTCATTCGCTGCCCCAGATCGTTCAACACGCCCATGACTTAGACTATCTAGCGGCATTGACCCATGAGCCAGAGAACTATCAAACGACTCTGGCAGAACTGTTGCCATTATTGACCAAACAACCCATCAATCCTGCAATGGCGAAATATCAAAGCGTCATCAATCAAGCCAAAGCCTTTATTAGTGAGCACTTTTCTGATCCCAATATTTCCTTAAATGTAGTTGCTGAAAAAGTTCATTTGAGTCCAGCACATTTCAGCACCATCTTCTCGCAAGCCACTGATTCTACGTTTATCGAATACTTGACCGAGCAACGGTTGACCTTAGCTAAGGAACTGCTGTTAACGACCAATCTACGGCTATCTGAGATCGCCTTTGATGTTGGCTACAATGACCCAAATTATTTTTCCTTTTTGTTCAAGAAGAAAGAAAAAATCTCACCGAAAGAATATCGTCAAAAAAATGCCTAAATGAGTGAAGGGATGCAAAAAAAGAGTGAGGGACAGCAAAATCGTCCTCACTCTTTTTCATTTTCTACCTCATGCAGTTATTTCTTCTCCATCGCAGCTTTTAAAGCAGCTGCTAATGGGCTTTCTTGCGGTTCTTCTTGATTGATTTTGTTCATCAAGCGGCGTTCTTCGTGTTTCGACAGCTTTTTGCTGCGTTCCTTTTTATCCGCCATTTTTTCGGTGGTCCCATCGAATTTACAGCGGAAATAGGCGCCGTTTTTGCCTTCAATGATCTCCATCTTTCGGTGGCATTGCGGGCAGCGTCGGTTTGAAACTTTCGGGTCTTTCCGACGACGGTACTTGCAGGTCCCACTGGAGCAAACATAGATCTTGCCATCACGGGTATTTTTCTCCCGCAAGGGTTCGCCGCATTCGGGACAACGTTTTTGGGTCAATGAGAAATCTTGGTACTTGCTTTCGCTTTGCTTGATTTCTTTGACCAGTTGTTTTGTGTCTGCTTCGATTTGTGCGAGGAAGGTTTGGGCAGAATAGGTGCCTTTCGCAATGGCTTCCAGTTCCTTCTCCCATTTTTCCGTCAATTCTGGTGTCACCAAGGATGGATTGACTAAGACTAACAGCTGCTTGCCTTTTGGCGATACTTGCAAGCCGCTTGGGGTCCGCTCCATCAGCTCAGATTTGATCAGCTTTTCAATGATCTCCGCACGGGTTGCCGGCGTACCGAGACTATGTTTTTCCATTTTACCTAAAAGAGTTCCTTCATTCAACGGTTTCGGTGGTGTAGTCAACTCTTTCTGGATGGTGAACTCAGGCTTGACGGTACTGCCTTTTTGCCAAGCTATGTCACTGGTTTCTTCTTCAGAAGTCGTTTTCCATCCCGCTTCTAACACGGTATTGCGGTTGAATACAAAGGTTTCTGAACCAAAGGTCACGGTCACTTTCTGCTGCTGCTTTTTATGGGGTTTCGCAAAGAGCATTAAGAAACGACTAACGATCATTTGATAGATCCGTTGTTCATCGGTAGTTAATTTTTCATAACGTGCCCGCTGTTCCGTTGGCAATAGGGCATGGTGATCGGTAACTTTTTTATCATTGAAGACAGCTTGCTGCACTACTTGTCCGCCATTTTTCAAGTATCCTTTGACTTCTGGGGCAAAATCCGCAACTGCCTGCAGGCGTTCCTTCATAGTTGCCTTCATATCATTGGTCAAATACTTGGAATCCGTCCTTGGGTAAGTGACGATTTTATGGGTTTCATACAAGCTTTGAACAAGCGACAAGGTCTTCTTGGCTGAAAATCCATAACGCTGATTGGCTTCTCGTTGGATCTCGGTCAAATCGTAGGGCAATGGTGCACTTTCTGTTTTGACCTTTTCTTCGATCGCTGTCACGCGACCATTTTGTTGACTCATTTGCTTGACCAATGCTTCGGCGTCGCTGCGTTCTTTTAGTTGATAGGGATTTTTTTGCTGCAGGCGGGCCTTGGCATCGCCTACGTTTAGGGTAATCACATGATAGGTTTGCGGACGGAAACTCTCGATTTGCATTTCCTGACTGCGCACCAAAGCTAAGGTAGGGGTTTGGACCCGACCCGCACTAAGATTGTCTTGATATTTGACCGTCAATGCCCGGGTGACATTTAACCCTACCAGCCAGTCGGCTTTTGCCCGCGCAAGGGCGGAGTAGTAAAGATTGTCGTAGTGCTTGGCTGACTGCAATTTTGCAAAGCCTTCTTTGATGGCTTTAGGGGTTTGCGAAGAAATCCACAAACGTTTGACTGGTTTGTCGAAACGAACCCACTCCAAAATCCAGCGAGCGACTAGCTCCCCTTCTCTTCCCGCATCGGTAGCGATCACGACTTCCCCGACATCTTTTCTTTGAGCCAATTGTTTGATGGCTTTTAGTTGATGACCGGTTTTTGGCAACGGTTTGATCCCGATGGACTTAGGAATCATCGGTAACGTTTCCATCTGCCATGATGCCCAGTCTTTGTTTAAATCTTCAGGCATTTTCAAGCCCAATAAATGACCAAGGGCCCAAGTAACGATCGCCTTGGGTCCTTCGTAATAATTTTTATGTTTTTGCTCACAGCCCAAAACTTTGCTGAGGTCTTTGGCAACGCTTGGCTTTTCCGCTAGAATTAGTTGTTTCATAAAAATCTTTCCTGCTTTCATCGACGACTTGCTGATATTCTTTAAGCAATGCCAGTCCAATATATTGTTGGAGGTAATCGTCGCATTCTTCGCACCAGCGTTCGTCTTCTTCATTCCAAAAAGCCGTCATAAAGTTTGATTTTGCATTTATGTACGAATACTCTTCTCTGATTTCTTGCCATTTTTGTTCATAAAATGACTGCGCCTCGCTGAAAGTTGCAAATGTGAACGCCTCTTGAATATCTGACTGCCATCCCTCAAAAAACCACCACGGTTCATTGTCCCCATACATGACTACTACTTGATACATTCCATTGCTCCTTTCACGATTCCTTCCTCATATTAGTCACTTTTACTTAAACTTGCAAGGAATAAGTTTCAGCATTTAAACATTGCTTTAAAAATTCATTAAACCCTCGTTTTTTTGTACGATTTATCGGTTGTTTAAGATTACATCATTTCTATGCCCCTATAGTCTAGCACAGATGGTTCCTGTTGTGAATATAACATCAAAAGATTAAAAAAATGTCAAACAAGATTTATTTTAACCACGTAAAAAAAATTTGACTGCGATGGATATGCTACAATAATGACAACCATGAAATTGCCAGGAGGTGCCCCATGTATCTCGAACAAATCACTTTTCCCGATCAAGAGACCGAGTTTGATTTTTTCCTTTCCATCAAACGAACCGTTTATGATTCTTACTACCCTTTTCAGATTCTCAGTGCCCGTCTTTTTCAGCAGATCGATTTTGAACCGGTCACGATCTTATATGGCGGCAATGGTTCTGGCAAAACCACCGCATTGAACGTGATTGCCGAAAAGATCCACGCGCAGCGCTTTGCTGCGTATAATCGCTCGAATTTTTTCCAGGACTACTTAGCCTACTGTACTACTGGCAGCATCGACGAACCGCAAGAAAAAGTACTTTTGACCAGCGATGATGTCTTTGATTACATGCTGGCTATTCGAAATTTGAATCAAGGGATCGATCATCGCCGAGAAGAAGTATTCCAAGAATACTACCAAGCAAAGTATGCGGACTTTCGTTTCACAGGTTTTGACGACTACCATGAATTGAAGAAAATCAATCTTGCACGATCCAACACACAGTCCAAATTCACCCGCAAGCACTTGATCGACAATGTCCAAGAATATTCCAATGGCGAAAGTGCCTTTCGCTTCTTTCAAGAAAAGATTCGTCCCAACAGCCTTTACTTATTAGATGAACCAGAAAATTCTCTTTCTGCTGAGCGTCAGCTGGAACTGGTGCAGTTACTGGAAGATTTTGTTCGCTATGAACAGTGTCAGTTCATTATTGCTACCCATAGTCCTTTCGTTTTATCTTTAAAGGAAGCCAAAATCTATGATTTGGATCAAACGCCCGTCGATGTTCGGAAGTGGACCCAGTTAGCCAGTGTCCAGCAGTATTACCGCTTTTTTCAAGCACACCAAGCCGAATTTGACGATCGATCATGAGCCAAGCAACCCAGTTTCCGTCAAAGATTTCTTTTGGCGGCTTTTTTTTCCGCCACACTCACACAAAGACCAAAATCAAATTGATCAGAGCAATAAAAAAGGCGACAACTCCCGCAATTTTGCCCCACTTGACTTCTGCTTGATTATACTGATCGGAATGCCCCGCAATCTGAGAGGACAAAAAGTAGAACTTTTAAAAACAAGCAAATACCCGGCTAAACCCAATAGTACGGCTAAGGCAAGATGGTTGATTTGACTTGAAATGACCTGAGTCTGATGAAGCATCACCACCCCTACGACACTAACGACAAACCCCGATTTCATGAGATTGGCTTTTGTACAATTCATGCTCCTCCTTTTTTTTAAAAATGCCAATGCATCAAAAACATTCATTTTCTATCTAAATTATAGCATAATTTGACTATTTTTTTAAAATAGAAAGCGCTCGCTCTAATCGGTTTTTCGAATTGATTTATAAAAAGCCCTAGCTAAGTGCAACTGATTGGTTCAGTGTTCTTAGCTAGGGCAGATTGTGTTAGTGGTTAAACATATTGTAATTCTTTGGTTTCTTTGTAGGCTGCATCGATCAAACCGCCGCCCAAGCATTCCATCCCGTCATAAAAAACGACTGCTTGTCCAGGAGTGATGGCGCGTACTGGTTCGTCAAAAATCACTTCTGCTCGATCTCCATCTAATAGACGCACCGTTACCGGTACATCTTGTTGACGGTAGCGGAATTTTGCTGTGCATGAAAATTCCGTGCCGCGGTCTTGTTCTGTAGTAAAGTGGATTTGGCTTGCTTCCAAGCGATCTGCATACAAAGCGGGGTGATGGAATCCTTGTCCCACATACAAAGTGTTGGTCGCTAAGTCTTTTCCTACGACAAACCACGGTTCTTGAGTGGCACCGCCGCCGCCAATGCCTAAGCCTTGACGTTGTCCGATGGTGTAGTACATCAAGCCATCGTGTTGTCCTTTGACTTCGCCATCTAATGTAACCATATTGCCTTTTTTCGCTGGCAAGTAATTACTCAAAAATTGTTTGAAATTCTTTTCTCCGATAAAGCAGACACCCGTGGAATCTTTTTTCTTGGCTGTTGCTAGACCTGCCCGTTCAGCGATCGCTCGTACTTCTGATTTTTCCATGCCGCCTAGTGGGAACATGGTTTTGCTCAATTGTTCTTGTGACAATTGGCTTAAGAAATACGTTTGATCTTTGTTGTTATCCACGCCTCGCAACATATGAGTTACGCCGTTTTCATCAACAGTCACTTGCGCATAATGGCCAGTTGCTACATAGTCGGCACCAAGATCCATCGCATAATCCAAAAAGGCTTTGAACTTGATTTCCTTGTTACACATGACATCTGGATTTGGCGTCCGTCCGGCACGGTATTCTGCAAGAAAATATTCAAATACACGGTCCCAATATTCTTTTTCGAAATTCACTGAATAATAAGGAATCCCGATTTGCGCAGCCACTTTGGCTACGTCTTTGTAGTCTTCTGTTGCGGTACAAACACCGTTTTCATCGGTATCATCCCAATTTTTCATAAAGATCCCGACAACATCATACCCTTGTTCTTTCAGCAAAAGTGCTGTTACTGACGAGTCTACCCCGCCACTCATTCCAACCACCACACGGGTGTTTTCGTTAGACATGATCGTTTCACCATCATTTCAATTATAGATTCTGAAATCATCTACGATTTGAAGGTCGCAACTTTTCAGTAATTTGCATTATACAACAAAACACAAAAAAGTTCACTGTTTGCTGTCTTTTCTTATAAATTCCTTTTTTAGAAAAGTCATCTGGAGGAAACCCGCTGTTCGTTCTTCCCCCATTCAGCCCAATAGAAGAAGCGCTGCTTTTTGTGTATCTTATCGACAGCCATCCAAACGACTCCCATTGTTCAAAGACAACTAGATAAGCGAATGCTAAGAAGCCGCATTTCACCTTTTAAACGGTCGTTTGTCATAAAATCGTATGGAATTCTTCAGGAAATGTAGAAATGCCACTATCAGAAAAAGACTATACTTCTCTTAGATACTACTTTACGAGGAGGGGCATTTCATGAGATCACACACAGGGATATCGAAAACTAGGAGAAACGACGGAAAGAAAAGAAAGAGCCTTGCGCTACTGCTTTTTCTCATCGGTGGTGTTTTTGTCATTCATTACGTGATTGATCAGGTCAGGGATGCTGCGTTTGATCAGACAGCGCTTGTCTCAAAAGAGTTCACTCACCAAGCCAATCAATCGATTCAACAAGCGATGGCAGACACGCAGCAAGTGCCGTTGATTGTACAAACCGATCAACGCTGGGGCAATAACACATATGGATATGGAGAAACGCAAAATACGTTTGCAGCAAACGGGTGCGCTATTGCTTCTTTAGCGATGATCGATTCTTTTTGGACGGATCATCCGTCGAATCCTGACAAACTATTAAAGTGGGCTGGCGATCAATTTTATCTTCCCAAACAAGGAACGAGTTGGCAAATCTTTCCTCAGTTTGCCGAAGCTTTTGGTTACCAATTTGCCGATTTAGGAAGTTCCTTTGCGGCTGCCTATGAGAAAATGACACAAGGCATCCCCGTTGTGGTCTCGGTTCAAGCAGGAACCTTTACGACCTCAGGACATATCATGGTATTGGCTTTGAACAAAGAAGGAGCGATTCAAGTATTCGATCCTAATGATTCCCCCGAAAAAGCCCATTATGAGAAAAGCTATCCTAACAATGTCTTTCAAGCAGAAGGAATCCATTATTGGAGCTTTTGGCTTTGATGTTCTGATCGGCTGAAGCTGCAAAAACACGCCATTTTTGCGACAAAAAAAGACTAGCCGAAGCTAGTCTTTTGCTTATCTTACTATTATTGAACGCGTGGTTCGTTGTTTTCTTGAATACGCGTCGTTGTTCGGTTGAAGGCACCTTTGGCTTTACGTGTTTGTTTTGACGCAAAGTCGCCAGTTGTTTCTGCCGCACTGCTTACTTTGTCTTGAACTGTTTCAGAGTCTTTTTCGAATTGTTCACGTGTTTTGACATCTGCTACGTTCACGTTTACTTCGATGACGTCTAAATTCGTCATTTTGTTGACTTGTGTTGAAACAACCTCTTTGATTTGGTCGTAGATCGTGGTCATGTCGCTGCCGTATTCTGCAACGATATCAAGATCGACTGCCACTTGTTTTTTCCCAACTTCAACGTTGATCCCTGAAGTCACATCATCGGTGTTGACTAATTTACCTGCAATATTTGAGAAGAAACCGCCATCGACTGTTAAGAGTCCGTCTACAGATTCTAATGCAATGCCTACGATTTTTTGAATCACTTTATCTTCGTAAGTTAATTCTCCTTTAACACCTGTTGTTGGTTTTGTTTGGTTTTCCATCGTACATTCCTCCTACTATAATCTTGATATAAATTAAACTAATAATGTTACCAAAGTTAACGGCGCGGTCTTTGAAATTGTTCAAAGAATCCGACTTCTTTGAGATAAAATCCCAGATACATACCTAGTGCCGTAAACAGCACCAGCAGTATGGTTTTCAAAAAGCCGATCGTTAGAAACAGGATCGCTAGGATCAAACCGAAACCTGCAAAGATAAGCGGGATCTTATAGTGGTAGAACCATTCACTCATACCTGTTCCTCCTAAACTACACGCGGCTGGTCATGGGCTGCTGGCGTTTCTTGCGTATCTTTTAAGACAACTTCCGTTTGGATATTGCTTTCGATACCGAAAAGCTGCTGCAGACTGCTGCTGATCTCACCAACCAATGCTTCTTGTTTTTGCGGGATGGCTGCTGTTTGTTTCATTTCTCCATCGATTTTTACGGATACTTTATTCTTGACGATTTTGATTTTTACGGATGGCTGATGGATGAAATCTGCTTGTTTCACCCGTTCAAGCACAAAATGCTCTAACGCCTTCTTCTGAATCACTAAATCGCCTGTCTTATGGGAAATGATCAAGCGGTCCGAACGTTTTGGATAAAACAAAACGACAAAGAGCGCGATCACGGTAAAAATGGCAAAGCCAACAGATAACCAAAAGAGCAGCATACTCATGGAAGATCCGACCCAAGGATATTCATCCAAAGGAATCAAGTAAACAGGCAATGAAGCCGCTTGCTGATTGGCGATGATCCCAAAATAAAAGACAAGTAAGAGTAAAAGCAATCCGATGATAAAAATCACTTTAGAAATCTTACGCATTGGCAACCTCCTTTACTGCTTTCTACTTAAAGCATACACATTTCTTAAATATCCATCAAATAATAACTCTTGGAATCGATTATTTTTTACATATAAAGTTTATTTTTATCAAAAAAATTTTCTTAATCAAAGCTTGCTGTCAAAGTCATCACAAAAAAAGCAAGCCGCCCAAATCTGTTTGGACGCTTGCTTTTTTTGTTATCTGTTAACGAGCCAGCTTAGTAAGTTCTTGTTGTTTTGCATGATACAACACCGCCAGTTCATTTTCGGAAACTGGCCGACCAAAAGGACGCGGCTGTGGCAGAAACGCCAATTCTGGTGCATCGACTCCTACGTTGAGATTCTCAGCGATCGGTACACTGTGATGATGAATGTGCCCATGCAGATTGCGGCTGTTTTTGGTGATCCCCAGCAGCATAGGATAATGGGTCAGTATTAATTGCTGATGAGCAAACTTCAGCAAGACACCGACATCTTCAAACGCATACTTTTCGGCTCCAAAACAACCAGGATCATGCTTGCGCAAGTACGCAAAGAAAGCTCGGGTATCATGATTGCCTTTGATAAAAATGATTTTGCCCTGCAGCTGTGCTAACAGCGCAGCAATTTCTGGAAAGCCCGCTTCGTAATCAGGGTGCATCGCGACATCCCCTAAATGATAGACGACATCTTTATCCGCAACGACCTCATTCCAGCTGGCGATCATCGTTTCATGCATTTGCGTCACTGTCTCAAAGGGGCGTGGGGCAAAGTCATTGTCCCCGAGCAAGGCTGCATGAAAATAGTGGGTATCAGACGTAAAAAATTTCATAGTCGCTCCTTACCTTGGTGCTTTTTCTGTGATCAGCGTCTTCAAATCATCGCTAACGGCTGCTTTTTCGTCGGTGCAGGAAACCGCGCATCGATTGCTGCCAATTCGCTTTTGGAAAAAACGATTTTGCAAGCTTCAATGTTCTGCAGCATATGCAGCGAGTCACTGGTTTGGGGGATCGCTAAGACGTGGGGTTGTCGAAGGGTCCATGCCAAAAGCAGCTGAAAGATCGTGCAGCCTTTGGCTTCTGCCAGCTCTTTCAACACTTCATCATTTTTGAAGTGGTGTCCTAGCCGATCGCCTTGAGCAATGGGTGAGTAGGCAATCACAGGAATCTCAGCCTCTGCCTGCCAAGGCAAAAGATCGTATTCGATCCCCCGGGCACCTAAATTATAGAGTACTTGGTTGGCGGCACATTGATCGCCGTTTTCTAACCGCAACAGCTCCTCCATATCTGCCACGTCAAAATTAGAGACGCCCCATGCGCGAATTTTTCCAGAGGCTTTGGCAGCTTCTAGTGCGTCAACTGTTTCTGCTAACGGCACATCTCCTCGCCAGTGGAGCAGATACAGATCAAGATAGTCGGTGCCTAAACGCGTTAAGCTGCGGTCTAAAGCTTTCGGCAATTCATCTGCGGAGGCATTCCAGGGATAGACTTTTGAAATCAAATAAAGATCCCCTCGTGTAAAGGGCTGGATCGCCTTGCCAACTAGCGTTTCTGCGTTTCCCTCGCCGTACATTTCTGCGGTATCGATGACAGCCGCTCCAGCTTTGATGCCCGCTTGCAACGCATCGATCTCGGCTTTTTCCTTGGCTGGGTCATCCCCCATATGCCAAGTCCCCATGCCGACGGCTAGCACTGATTGCTTGTTTAAGGTTCGTTTCATCTTGATTCCCTCTTTCTCGTCTTAACTCATCCTGTTCCTGCGAACACCTTGGGTTTGTTTTCTATAGTATAAAAAGAAACCGCCAAAGATACAAAAGAAGTGTATCAATCCCATGCCTGCTTGGCGGAGTGACACACTTCTTGCCCTTTGAATGATATAGCTGCTTTTGACAAAAGCTTACGCTTTGACAAACAACCCGCGGCTGATAAAACCATCCATTAAAAAGTAAAATTTTTCTTGCAGCATTTTGTGCTGTTCATCTTTGAAAATGTTGACTGCTTTTAACCCATTGGCTGTCGTGATGGACATCTTGAAGGTTTGCAGATCTTTTGCAACAGTGATTTTTAATTTAAAGCCTTCTTTGCTTTGGGGTGTTGCTTCAAGGCCGCGAATCAATTGGAAGTTGCCGCCGTTCGTTTCTGTAAAGCCATTGTCCCGCAACGTATATTTTTTTGCTTCAGGAGCAATGCGGTATTGGGTTGCTGCGCCTAAAACGGTTGCTGTTGTTTCAAATGCCATGTTCTTCACCTCTTTAACATCATTTCTTTCATTATAAATAGTTTTCAGCGAGATTGCTAGCTGTTCTCCTACTTTTTCGTTGCTAAGACAGTTTCTGCTAATAGCAGAGCAAATGCTTCGATTTCCGCCAATGTGTTGCCATAGCCAAAGCTGACTCTGACCGATTCCCGAATAGCTGGATGCTCTTTGCCCACCATCGCTTCGAGCACATGTGAGGGCTCCACATTGCCCGCCGTACAAGCGCTGCCTGTCGAGATCGCAGCCCCTTTTAAGTCCAATTTCATCAGCAGCAAGTCACTGCTGACACCTGGGAAACGCAGATTCAAAATATGCGGCAATTTGTGTGCTGGATCACCATTCAACTGAACATCGACGCCTTGTGCTGCTAAGGTCTCCATCAGCACATCGGCAAACGTTTGATATTGTTCCGCCGCTGCTTGCTGCGCTTCGGGGGTATGCAAAGAAGCTGCTTTGGCCATTCCCATGATGGCTGCTAAGTTTTCCGTCCCTGCTCGCCGTTTTTCTTCTTGCTCGCCGCCATGGAGTAGCGCAGGCAGCGACAAGCCATCTCGTTTATACAAAAAGCCGATCCCTTTTGGTCCGTTGATTTTGTGAGCAGAAATGCTTAGAAGATCAATACTGTTTTCATTGATTTCAAGCGGGATCTTGCCATAAGCTTGCACGGCATCAGTATGAAACACGGCGGGATGCTCCCGTAAAAGGGCCCCAATTTCTGCAATCGGCAGCAAATTGCCCGTTTCATTGTTTGCCGTCATTATGGATACTAAAATCGTATCGGGACGTAAGGCAGCCTCAACTTCACTGACGGCCAATTGCCCCTTTTGATCTACGGGCAAATAGGTCACCTCAAAGCCTAAGCCTTCTAAATAGCGCATACTCTCAATGACCGCCGGATGTTCGATCTGGGTCGTAATGATATGTTTGCCTTGTGCTTGTTTGCTAAGGGCTGTACCGATGATTGCTGTATTATCACTTTCGGTACCACCACTATTAAAAATGATCTCATGTTCTTTGACTCCTAGCTGCTGAGCGATCGCTTGACGAGCCAATTCTAATTGGGTGTGGGCGTCTCGACCATAATGATGAATGCTTGATGGATTGCCAAAAAATGTCTGCATCGTTTCACTCATCACTTTGATCACTTCTGGATGCAGCGGTGTCGTTGCTGCATGATCTAAGTAAACCATTCTTTTCACCTATCCTTCATTACTGCCATTATAACAAATCTTCCTCAGACGTCTATCGTGAGTGTCCATACGAAAAAACCTGTCAGTCAAAAGCGGAAAAATCGCCAATGATGACAGGCAGCTGAACGAGTTCAGCCTTACGAAAAATCAGGAACGTGTGCTGTTTTGCTCGTGCGGCTCACGTCACTTACTGATCGTTTTATTTTTTTCCAGGTTCAGAGGCAATGACAGTCAATTCACCAACCAATTCCCATTTCTTGATCGGGTTTGGCAAAATGCAGCTCGTGCCCATTTTTAGTTCATAGGAATGACCGTCGATCATCAAATGCCCATACCCATCGATCACGGTCATCAAGGTATAATCGGCCTTTTGTGCCAACGATAATTTTCCACGTACTTCCCACTCATACACATTGAAAAATGGCGTTTCAAGATAGGTAACGACTGCTGATTGTCCTTGTTTGACCTCACGGATCGATAATTCTGGCGTCCGTGCAGGAATCGTCGTCACATCGATCGATTGTTGGATATGCAGCTCCCGAGTTTGTCCTTGATCATCGGTACGATCATAGTCGTACACCCGATAAGTCGTATCCGAACTCTGCTGGGTTTCCAAGATCATGATCCCTTTTCCAATGGCATGGATCGTTCCACTTGGCACATAGAAGAAATCGCCTTTTTTCACAGGGACTTTTGTTAACAAATCATCCCAACGACCCGCTTCGATCATTTCCGCAAGTTCTTCTTTGGTTTGTGCATGGTGGCCATAAATGATTTCCGCACCTGGTTCGGCATCAATGATGTACCAGCATTCCGTTTTCCCTAATTCCCCTTCATGGGCTAACCCATACGTGTCATCAGGATGGACTTGAACGGATAGATCATCTTCCGCGTCTAAAATTTTAATTAATAATGGAAAGACTGGTTCGTCTGAATGACCAAATAGTTCTTGATGATCTTGCCAAAGATCCGCCAATGTTTTGCCTTTAAACGGACCATTTTCAATGACGCTCACCCCATGAGGATGCGCACTGATCGCCCAATCTTCACCGATCTTGTCGCTCGGTAAATCAAAACCAAAAACAGAATGCAGGCGACTGCCGCCCCAAATTTTTTCTTGAAAAACAGGTTTCATAAACAATGGTTCCATAATTGTTCCCCTCTCTAGTTGTTCGTGCATATTATAGCATGAATCCGCTTATTCGGCAGTTTCTTTTAAGTAACATTGCAGGATTTCGTCACGATGACCCAAATAGCTTTCTCGATGATCCACTGGATGGACCCGATTCGATAAGAAAATAAACGCTTTTTTGTTAGGGATATCTACTGCGAGAAACGTGCCTGTATAGCCTGTATGAAATAATTGGTACGGCGCACCTAACAAGTCCCAACCATAGGTGCGAGGCTTTGTGCTTTCAGGCGTCTGCCTGTGAGCCAGCGCCTGCATGACTTTTTCTGAGAAAAACGGCGCTCCTTGCTGCTGACCATTTGCCAGTAACAGTTGAACGAAAAGCGTCAAGTCATCCACGGTAGAAAACAACCCTGCGTTGCCGGCATGGTTTCCCAACACCCGTGCCTTAGGATCGTGGGTGATGCCTCTAAGGATGCTGCCGTCTGGCTGCTGCTGGGTAGGCACGATCATTGGCAGCTGTGAGGGAGGAAAAGGCGGAAAGCCGCTGTTCTTCATGCCTAAAGGCGTCAAGACTTCTTCTTGAAAAATCTCGGTCACTGGTTTTTGATACAGCTCCTCCAATAAAAAGCCCAGCAAAATCGTCCCAGTATCCGTATAGTTGACCGTTTGACCGATCGTATCACTGCTTTCAAGCTGCAAATACGCCTTGCGCAAGGCAGCAGCATCCAACTGGTCTCGATGAGGAATCCACGTGTTGATGGCTGCCGTATGCGTCAGCAAGTGCTTGATCGTTACCCGATCGTCTTTAAACGCTGGCAGCCAACGAGTAAGCGGCGCCTCCATCTCGATTTTTCCTTGATCCCACAATTTTAACAGAACACTCGTTGTACAAACGACTTTCGTCAATGAGGCTAAATCAAACAAATGATCTTTCGTCATAGGTTCGGTTTTCGGAAGAAGCGCTGCCTGTCCGAATACATGGGTCTCTTGGGTTTCACCAGCGATAAAACGCAGCACCGCTCCTGGGAAAACGGTCGGCATTTTTTCTTGAATGAGCTGTATTGTTTTTGGGTACATTGTCATCGTTCCATACTCGCTCCTTTCAGGCTTGTCTTGCTTCTAACTTTAGCACTTTTCGCCAATGAAAAAAACTACCCATTAAGGATAGTTTTCAGATTTTTTTCTAATCAGTGTTACATAGATTACTCGTCAGCTGGTGCAGCTTTTGCTTGCGCCTTTTGGATGATTCTCAAATAACTGTAACACGCACATTGGCTACCTAGTCCCCCTACGATCAATCCCGCGAGTAAGGGATGGATCAAGATGAGCAGTAAAGCGAGGCCACTCAACAGCCCTAGCAACATCAGTGTCTGCAACGGTGCCCAAAAGATGATGAAAAAGCTTTTGATCAAGGCGAGCCGCATGGGTGCCGCCAAATGCACACTGTCGCAGATAAAATACAGCAACCACACGAGTAAAATGATACTTAAAAACAAATAACCGACAGCCAATAAGGGCAGCTGAAAGGAATCGATTTGGCGATAAGAGCCTAACAGCAGCAAAGCGAGACTACCGAAAAAGAGGCCTGCGGCAAAACTGCGCCGATAATTTTCCCGATAGAGCCGCCAAAAGGTCCCTCCGATGGCCTGTCGTGGTTCTTGATAGTACAACCAGCGCCGCATGACCCCAAATAAAGCAAAGGTCGCTGGCAAAAGAATGCTAGGAAAACTAATGATCAAACCAACCAAAGAGAAAAGAAACTGACGAGGAGAGCTGGGGAAAATCAGCCCCAAAGCTAGCAATAGAACGGGCAGATTGAACAGTAACCAGTAGCCATTCAAAAGCAACATACTAGCTATCGCTTGACTGGCACCATACCAACGATACCATCGTTCATTTCCCATCAGTCCGCCTCCTTTCTCTAATCAGCTGATTTACCCTCTAGCGGGCTAAGTTTTGTAGATTTTGCTGCCATTTCTCTGTTTGATAATCCAGCAACTCTTGATAGCCCGCTGCTTGTGCTTGGGCTTCCGCCTCAGCAAAGATGGCACGCACTTCTTCATCGCTGTCAGCAAAGATCGCTGAAGCATTGGCTTCTTCAAAAATATCGTTGATCCGTTGCTGAATAATTCCTTCTGGTGAGTCTGGCATCGGGTTGATCGCCGCAAATTCCGTGTCGTCTTTTTGCGTGTCCCAAGTGATGGCATGCTGCCATTTCGTTGCCCAGTTCATTTGATCTTCTGGAAGATTTAACTCAAATTTTGTTTTGGTATTGTCTAAAAAGGCGGAGTTGCCGTTCCATTGGAAACTTGATGTTGCTTGCTCAATCTCTGAAACGCCTGCACTGTCTTCTGCATAGGCATCCGTAAATTGCGTATAGCCTTCTTCGTCAAAGCCATCCCAATACTGGCCTTCTGGACCAAACATCAAGATCGATTGGCCCAACGGTCCTGTCAACCAGTCTAAGAAGGCAAAGACTTTTTCTGGGTCTTCTGCATTTCTAGTAATGACACTGACATTCCACCCTAGCATTTCATAGGAACCCGGGAAAATATTGTCAGGATCTAGTCCTGGTTTTGCAATCGGCGCGATATAGAAATACCCCGCATCTGGATTTTGTTCTTGCAAGATGTAATGGGCATCGCGAGCATAGTTGGACGGGCTGGCAGCCGCATAGACAGCTACACGACCACTGGTTACTTTTTCTGCCACCATATCTGCATCTTGGGTCAAGGTATCTTGGGTCATCAAGCGCTCACGGTACAGTCTTGACGCATATTCAATCGATTCTACGTAGTTTTCATTGGCAAAGATCGAGGTCAATACGTCGCCTTCAGGAACAGCGCGAATGCGGATATCTGCTGGTGAACGCCCTTCTGCAAATGCGGAGTACAAGACATTGATCCCTTGTCCGCTGACATCTGTTTCAAATGGAATGACATCAGGAAACTCTGTTTGAACTTCTTTCAAATACTCATAAAGATCCTCTGTTGTTTTCAATTCTGGTGCCCCTAAAGCATCATGGATCTCTTTATTGACGACATAACCGGCATTCCCGAAAGGCTCCGAGCTATACCAGTTGGGAAACTGATAAAGTTTGCCGTCTTCTGAACGAAGCATGTTCAGGATGTCTTCTCCCGCCCATTCTTTCAAGTTTGGATACTTATCCAAGTAATCATCAAATGGCACTAAGGCACCCGCTTCTCGCAGCCGTTCCACATCCGACCCTCGATCAAGCCAAATAAAATCAGGTAGGTCATCGCCAGCGATCATTGTGCTTAGCCGCTGTGCTGCATTCCCGCCACCATCGATTGCGCGAATATCTACCTTGGTCAGTTCTTTGATAGCAGCAGTTGCTGGATCATCTCCCCAACGATCCATCGTGTACCAATCATAATTACCAAACATCGTGATCTCCAACGGTTCACTACCTAATTCAAAGACCTCCGAACTGTCACGGTCATTCGCTGCCGCCCCATCACTTTCTTTTGTCCCTGACTCACTGCCGCAAGCAGCCAGTAAGAGACTCATCGCGGTCACTGACAGCACGCTTTTTAATACCTTTGCTTTCATTCTTTTATCCCCTTTCAACGTTTCGTTCCTTCTCCCCTCTAATCAAGAGAGTTCCTCCTGCTCTGCTAATCTTTCAACGAACCAATCAATACACCTTTTACAAAATACTTTTGGACAAACGGATAAATCATTACGATCGGCAAAGTCGCCACCATCATAATTGCCATTGATAAGGACTTGCCAGTGACACCAGTCATTTCCGCCAAACGTGCTGCTGAGCCAGAATCGATTTGACTCATTTGCGAACTCACCGTATTCGAATTCAAGACTCGTTGCAAAAAGGTCTGCAAGGGAATGAGATGATCTGAAGTAATGTAGATGCTTGGCATAAACCAATCATTCCAATGCCCAACGGCGGTAAATAGCGACAAAGTGGCAATGACTGGACCTGATAACGGCAAAATGATTCGGAAAAACGTGCCCCAATACCCACAACCATCAATTTTCGCTGAATCCTCCAATCCTTTCGGCAGTTGCTGAAAGAACGTACGGAAGATGATCATATTCCAAACACTGATCAGACCAGGAATGATCATTACCCAAAAAGAATCCATTAGTCCAAGTGAACGTACCACTAAAAAAGTTGGAATCAAGCCGCCGCTGAAGAACATCGTGAGGATGAAAAAAATCGTAATAAATTTTCGCCCCATCAGTTCTCTTTTTGACATTCCATATGCTGCCATCGCTGTCAGCATGATCGATGAAAACGTCCCGATCACTGTCCGTAAGACACTGATGAAAAAGGCATTCATCAAGCGCTGATCTTGAAAGACGATCTGATAGTTTTCCAACGTGAATTCTCTTGGCCAAAACGTGATCCCACCAGTCACCGTGTCACGTCCAGAATTAAAGGAAATCACCAGCGAATTCCAGAAGGGATAAAACGTCAAGAATGCAAGCGTTATCAAGAAGAGGTAAATAAAAATCATCATCGCTTGGTCGCCCCAATTTTTCTTCATTGCTCATTTCCTCCTCTGCTGATTACCATAAGCTGTGACCCACTTTGCGTGCGAAAAAGTTTGCTCCGCTCAAAAGAGTGACACTAATGACTGCTTTGAACAAACCAACAGCTGTTGCGTATGAATATTGAGAGTTGCTGATCCCTACCCGATACACATAGGTATCAATGACATCCGCCACATTTCTAAGAGCTGGATTGCTCCCCAGTAAAAGCAAATCTTCAAAGCCCGCATTCAATAAGTTACCGATCTCCAAAATGAGAAAAATCGTAATGATTGGAACGATCGAAGGCAGAGTGATCAAAAAGACTTGCTGAAATTTCGTTGCGCCATCTAATGATGCTGCTTCGTACAGTTGCGGATCGATCCCAGCAATGGCTGCCATATAGACGATCGAGCCAAAGCCAATCGATTTCCAAAGATTTGTCGTAACGATGATCGTCCAGAAATAGCGAGGGATCGATAAAAAGTTGATTGGTTCATCGATCAGGTTTAAACTCTCCAAAGCAATATTTAAGCTACCGTTATCCATCGATAAAATCGACATCGTAAACCCCGCCACGATCACCCATGATAAAAAGTGTGGGAGATAAGTAATCGTCTGCACCACACGCTTGAAGGCAACGTTCTTGACCTCGTTAAGCATCAATGCCAACAAAATCGGTGCTGGAAAACAAATAGCAATCTTTAGCACACTGATCATAATGGTATTCCGTAAAATTTCCCAAAAACGTGGTTCACTAAAAAAGCGCCGAAAATTATCAAAGCCGATCCATGGACTGCCTGTCATACCTTCAAAAATATTGTACTGTTGAAACGCCATCAAAATCCCGTACATTGGGATATAACTAAAAATGCCTACCAGTAAGATCGCAGGCAGTACCATCATCTGCAGATCCCACTGAGCAAAATATCGCTGTATCCACTTTTTTTCCATCACATCTACTCCTTGTCTTCCCAATTCCATCTTGTCGCACCCACAATAGAAACCGCATACAAAATAAACAACGAACAATCTCTGCGTCCAGAGCCATCGAATCTCGATTCTTTTTTATTATAAATTAAGAATAACCACAATTCAATATAATGTTTAGGTTTTTTTAATCATAATGGCTATTATATTAAGTTTTAAAACAAGCACCCAAACTATTAAATAACAAAACAAGAAAAGTAAAATAGATTGGACCTGCTCTGCTAATACAGATAAACTACCGTTTTTTCAATGATTGGTCTTCAAATCGATGTAACAGGTTTTTGCACTCTTTCGTGCGAAATAAAAACAAAAGTTTCTTTTTTTGACAAAAAAAAGAAAAAGCAGAGAATCGGCCTCTCTGCTTTTTCTTTCATAACCTATTATTTTTTAACGATAAACCACCATTCGATACCGATCGCATCGTAGGTCGTCAACAACTTCCTTTTTTTGTCGATGAAGAACTCTTGGTTCTTCTCAGACAAGTGCTTTTCCAATGTATCGATATCTTCTTGACTGATGGAGATTTTCAAGAAGTCTAAGCCAAGCACCTCATGGGTCGGCAAATCGATCGTACCACCTTGTGCTTCAGTCAAGCCGACTTGGAAGTCACCATCATTGAGGATAAATTCCTTCGTTTCGGCTTCTTTTGTTTTCAAGCCTAAGCTTTCTTCTAAGAAAAGCTGCTCTTTGGCTAGATCACTGACGTTTAAATACAGCTTGCCAAAATGAGCTTCTTTTGATAAGCCAGCCGCTTTTGCAGGTGCCGCTTTGATCAATTCTGCTTCGTCTTTTGGTACCGCAGTTCCTGCGGGTGCTGTAAATAAGACTTCAATTTTGTTCCCTTCTGGATCAGCTATAATAAAGCCTAATTGATTCGCTTCATAACGAGCTTCTTCGAAAGCAATCGCTTTTTGTTGGGCATTGCTCGCGATAGTTGCCGCTTCTTCTAATGAGGATACGGCTAAGACGATGCGCTGCATTTTTTTGATCTCGCCGAAGTGATCGTTGGCACGCGGGCTTTCTTCCAACCATAAAACTTCTCTATCTAATCCTTTTAGACCAAAGATGGCCAATTCATTTTCTTCTCTTTTCAACTCAAAACCAAGTACATCCCGATAAAAGGCAATCGCTTGATCGCGGTCTTTTACCCGGATTGCAACAGTCAGCAACTTCGTACTGCTCCCCAATAAGAAATCTGTCATTGTTTCTCCCCCTACTTACATATGTACTCATTGTACTGATAAAACGAAATTCTAGCAAATGAAATCCCTACCTATTTTATTCTTTTTTTAGAGAAAATAAGAAGAAAAGCACAGAAAAGTCAGAATTTTGCATTTTTATGAGTAGAGAAGAGGCATTTGGGTGTTGCTAATGGCTTCAGCTACAGACAGCTGCGGCTGGACTTGCCGCGAGGATCTGGGTTCCTAAACGATCGATTCGATCGGTGATACAAACGGCAGCTACCCCTGCTTTCAAGGCTTTCTGCGCACTTTTTAGTTTTGGCAGCATGCCGCCTGTGACTACTTCTTCGGTGATCAAACGGGGGATCTCTTCAAAAGAAACAGCCGATAACCACTGGCTTTCTTGCTTGATCCCAGGGACATCCGTCAACAAATATAGTTTTTCGGCTTGTAAACTGGCAGCAACCTGACACGCTACTTCATCGGCATTGATGTTCAGCCATTGCCCCTCTGGGGTAATTCCTAGCGGTGCTAGGATCGGGACATGTTTTTTCTCTGTCAAGAGCTGCAGGAAAGCAGCGTTGATTTGTTGAACCTTCCCCACCTGTCCTAATTTTTCTTCATTAATGACTTCTCCTTGAATCAGTTGATCACAGCCAGCATTCAGTCCTACGGCATGGAACCCAGCTTGCTGGAAAGCGGTCGTGATCAGCGGTTGAACTTGTCCCAAAAGGACCATTCTAGTTACTTCAAGCGTCTGGGGGTCGGTCACCCGCAGGCCGTCTTTGATCGTGACTGTCAACGCCATTTTCTCCATCATTTCTGAGATGTAGTGACCACCGCCATGGACGATGACTACTTTTTTGCCCGCAGCTTGCCAGTCTGCTATCGTCTCAAAGAATGACGGGGTTAAATTGTCTGAGGCGACACCGCCGATTTTTACTACGATCGTTTCCATCTACTCGCTCCTTTTTGTCTAGTACCTGATTTCTTTCAGGTATGATATAGTGCGTTGATTTTCACATAGTCATACGTCAGATCACAGCCCCAAGCGGTGCCAACACCTGCCCCTTCTTTCAGCTCGACAACGACTTTGACTTCATTTTCCGCCAATTGTTCTTGCATGATGGTTTCGTCAAAAGCTACCGGTGTCCCTTGGACAAAGACGGGAATGTCGGCTAATGCAATCGATACCGTTGCTGGATCGATCGGCTGCCCACTATAGCCCACTGCACATAAGATACGCCCCCAGTTCGGGTCTTTGCCAAAGAGGGCTGTTTTGACCAGTGGCGAACCAACGATGGTTTTGCTGATCATTCGGGCTGCTTCATCGGTCACAGCTCCACTCGTGTGAGCTTCGATCAATTTGCTGGCGCCTTCTCCGTCCTTTGCAACTGCTTTGGCTAGTGCGGTCAGAACTGCTTTGAGCATCCCTTTAAACTCATGATAAGCTGGCGTGTCAGCTTCAATCGTTGGATTTTTGGCTAACCCGTTGGCTAAAACTAACACCATATCATTGGTGGATGTATCGCCATCGACCGTGATTTGATTGAAGGTAACGTCGGTTAATTCTTTCAGCAGTGCTTGCAAGAGTGCTGGAGCGATCGCCGCATCCGTCGTAACAAAGGCCAGCATCGTAGCCATATTGGGATGGATCATACCAGACCCTTTGGCACAGCCCGCAACAGTCACCGTTTTGTCAGCGATCGTTGATTGGATGACACTGCTTTTTTCAGTCAGATCCGTCGTCAAAATCGCTCTTTGAAATCGGTGGGCATCCCCTTGCCTGTTTAGTTGCTGAATCCCTGCAGTGATTTTTTCCATCGGTAAGCTCTTACCAATGATCCCGGTGGAGGCTACCGCAAAGGCTTCGGGACTCGTGTGCAGCTGGGCTGCTGCCAATTCTGCCATCTCTTGTGCATCTTTTAAACCTTGCTCCCCGGTACAAGCATTGGCATTGCCCGCATTGACGATCACGCCTTGCAAGGTGCCTGCTTGCATTTTTTCCTTTGTAACGAGAATGGGTGCCGCTTGTACTTGATTGGTGGTAAAGACTGCCGCAGCACTGGCTGGCACTTCAGAGACGATCCAACCAAGATCGACTTTCTCTTTCTTCAGACCGCAATGCATACCGTCGGCAAAAAAACCTTTGGGGGTTGCGATCGTTCCTTCGATTTCTTTCATTTTCTTTCCTCCTACTGCCACCTTTTTGCGGATTGTCCACTGGCTGACACGAGTATCCTCCCGCGTCTGTTGGCTATTTTATGGATATAACGGTGCTTGCATAAGACCAGTCGTTTCTGGTATCTTTGCCCATCGATTGAAGTTTTGGATCGCTTGGCCAGCAGCCCCTTTGCCTAAATTATCGATCACTGCGACAACGGTCAACACTTGGGTCAGCGGATTGAAACATATGCCAATGTCACAAAAATTCGTTCCCGTCACTTGCCGCAGCTCGGGCAGCTTTCCTAACGGTTGCACTCGGACAAACGGATGGTCTTGATACGTTTTTACGTACTGCTCATAGATGTCCTCTTGCGAAATCGCGTCTTTGATAGGCGCATAAAGCGTCATAAAGATCCCTCTTTTGACAGGCAGTAAGCTGGTAGAAAATTGGATCGGCGGCATTGCCTGATCCCATTGCTGAAACTGCTGCATGATCTCAGGAATATGCTGATGCTGATTTGGCTTATACATCGTCATGTTATCCGCAGCGGTTGCAAAGTGACTGCTGTCCGTCAATTTCTTACCAGCACCCGACAAACCCGACTTGCCATCAAAAATCAACGTACCGCTGAATAGTTTTTGCTGAACCAACGGCGCAGCAGCTAAAATGGCAGCAGTCGCATAACAGCCTGGATTGGCGATCAAATTGCCAGGAGTCGTTGCAAACTCAGGCAGCGAATAGGTCGCTTGTGCCAACAACTCGGCAGGTGCAGCTTCTTGGTGATACCATTTTTGATAGCTATCCCGATCCTTCAATCGCAGATCACCAGAAAGGTCAATCACTGGAAAGTCATTTGCGACAAAAGTCGCTGCAAGTTCTTTGCTGATTCCAGCAGGAGTCGCAAAAAACACGAGTTGATTTTCCTTTTGGATTTTTTCTGCATCAAAAGGTTCGATCAGCCGCTCTGTCAGTCCAATTAAATGAGGATACAAAACAGATGAATTTTCATGCATAGAATGACTATGCAAGGTGCCCACCTCCAATTGGGGATGTTGCTGGATCAAACGAATCAATTCAATTCCGGTATACCCTGTTACACCAACGATTGCTGTCTTCAAACACGTCACTCCTCAAAAGAATTTACTTAAGATTATAAGAAACTCCCATCGCTCTGTCAATGATTATTTATAAAACTATTCAAAATAAATTCGCTATTATTCGGTTTTTATAAGAAAAAAAGCCCGAAAAATCTATTTTTATGCAATTATGCTAAGACAGCTTGCAAAATCGCCAAGGCTGCTGTCGTTTCCTCTTGCGAGATCGTTAAAGGCGGCAGCAAGCGCAAAACCTTGGTTCCCGCTTTTAATGCGAGGAGGCCTTGGTTCCGCAGTTGGGTCAACACGGATTGCAAGCTTTCCGAATCGGCTAATTCGATACCGATCATCAATCCTTTCCCACGAATCGCCTGCACCTTAGATAGTCCTTGCAATCCGTCGAGAAACTGCTGCTGGCGCAAGTGAACATTGACTTGAATGTCCCCTTCTTGCAACACACTGCAAACGGCACTAGCAGCGGCCATCGCTAATTTATTGCCACCAAAGGTCGAACCGTGACTACCGGGTCCAAAAGCCGTTTGCAAATGGCTTTTGCCTAGCATCGCTCCGACAGGGATCCCGTTACCAAGCCCTTTTGCTACGGTAAAAAGATCAGGTTCAATGCCATATCCTTCAAAAGCAAACAGTGTTCCTGTCCGCCCCATCCCGGTTTGGATCTCATCCACCACCAGTAATACCCCCAACTCCTGACAAAGGGCTGTCACCGCTTGGACCCACGCCACCTCAGCAGGGATCACACCGCCTTCGCCTTGGATCAATTCTAAAAACACGGCTGCTGTCTGCTCATCTAAAACGGCTTGCAATGCCTCAAGGTCATTAAAGGGTACATACACCATCTCTGGTACTAACGGTCCAAACCCATCATGGATACTACTTTGCCCAGTCAAAGACATCGCCCCAAAGGTCCGACCATGAAAAGATTGTTCAAAACTGATGACTTTGCTGCGGCCAGTCGCTTTGCGAGCCAGCTTTAAAGCAGCTTCGTTCGCCTCAGCGCCACTGTTGCAAAAATAAGCCAGATACGGCTCGTCTGAGGCGCTCTTTTGATTTTGGGTCAGCTTTTGGGCAACTTCTTCTTGCAACTGGCTGTCATACAAATTCGGCACATGCCAAATCTGCTCTGCTTGTGTCATCAACGCGGCTTGCACTTTGGGATGCCCATAACCGAGATTAACGACCCCGATGCCGCTTGTTAAATCTAAATATTGGTTGCCTTGCGAATCTACCACATAGCTGCCGTTGCCTTGCTGGATATCGATGGGTAAACGGCTGTAATTAGGAAAAAGATGACTCATTGGGTTCACTCCTTGTCTTGGATTATCCGAAATTATGTATTAATATACATTTTTATCCAGCTAATTGCAATAAATATTTAAAATAAAGCGATAAAAATTCATAAAAAAAAGAAAGCAGTGACAATCACTGCTTTCTTTCAGTCAACCTTTGGCGGTCTGTTTATCATCATTTGGGGAAGAATTTCTTTCATTACAAACAGTGGATCACGCCACTTCTTCTGAAAATTGACTGTTATACAGGTCTGCATAGAAACCGTTTTGTGCCATCAATTCCTCATGATTTCCAGTCTCAACAATGGACCCGTGATTCATCACGATAATATTGTCAGCATCACGAATCGTAGAGAGACGGTGAGCAACCACAAAGCTGGTCCGATTTTCTAACAAACGACCCATTGCTTTTTGGATCAAGATTTCCGTCCGCGTATCGACACTAGAAGTTGCTTCATCCAAAATCAAAACGTCGGGATCCGCTAAGAAGGCGCGGGCGATCGTGATCAGCTGACGTTGACCTTGGGAGATGTTGCTGGCTTCTTCATTCAAGACCGTATCATAGCCTTCTGGCAATTTGCGAACAAAATCATCCACATGGGCAGCTTTCGCCGCAGCGATCACTTGCTCTTTGGTTGCTTTTTCATTTCCATAATGAATGTTGTCATAGATGGAACCAGTAAACAACCACGTATCTTGCAGCACCATCGAGATATTACTACGCAACTCATCACGAGTCAAGTCTCGGGTATCTTTGCCATCGTAACGAATGCTACCGCCAGAAACATCATAAAAACGTTCCAAGAGATTGATCAGCGTGGTTTTCCCAGCGCCGGTAGGTCCTACGATAGCCACCATCTCACCAGCTTTGACATCCAGATTAAAATCGGTCATCAATAATTTGTCTGGGGCATAACCAAATTGAACATGATCGAAACGAACTTTGTATTCACTGTCTTCCACTGGCAGACCAGAAGGTTCATCATTCATTTCTTCTTCATCTAAGACTTCAAAGACCCGTTCGGCAGATGCAACGGTTGATTGGATGGTGTTTAGCAAGCTAGCGATTTGAGTGATCGGTTGGGAGAATTGATTGGTGTATTGCAAGAATGCTTGCACATCCCCTAAAGTCATATTCCCATTCGCCACTTTGATCCCACCAAGGACAGCCACGAAGACATAGCCCAAGTTTTTAATGAAGTTCATCAAAGGCATAATGATCGCTGAAATAAATTGGGCTTTCCAACCAGCGGAATACAGACGGTCATTTTCTTCTTCAAAAACGACTTGATCGGCGGCTTCATGGTTGAAGGTTTTGACAACTGTGTGACCGCCGTAAGTTTCTTCGACTTGGTCATTGAGCAATCCTAAACTTTTTTGTTGTGCCGCAAAGAATTTTTGCGATTTTGGTGCGACGATCATCACGACGATCAAGCTTAATGGAACCGTTGCTAAAGCAACCAAAGTCAGTTGCCAACTGATCGTCAGCATCATCCACAAAACCCCGATAAAGGTCACGACACTCGTAATAAATTGGGTCAAGTTTTGTTGCAGGGTACTTGCGATATTATCCATATCATTGATCGCCCGTGACATGATATCCCCATTTGAGTGAGTATCATAGTAAGAGATCGGCAAGCGGTTCATTTTTTCATCTAAGTCACGACGCAGCTCATAAACCGTTCGTTGCGAGACACGAGTCATAATAAACTGTTGTAGAAAGTTGAAGACGGCTGAAATCACATACATGCCGATCGCAATCAAAATGATTTGACCAACTTTCTCAAAATCGATAGGAAATTCTGTCACCTGTTGGCCGGCTTGCATCTGTTGTGCACCGATCATGACCCCTTTAAAAATTTCAGTGGTCGCTTCCCCTAAAATTTTCGGTGTTTGGATTTGGAAGATCACGGCTGCGATCGCTAAAACGAAGACGGCAATGATAGCGATAGAGCGTTTCGACATGTAACCGAAAAGCCGTTTGACCGTTCCCCAAAAGTTTTTGGCTTTTGGTCCTTTGGCACCGATGTTACGGCCCGGACCGCCACCCATTGGTCCGCCACGGTGTTGTGTTGTTGTTTTCTTTTCACTCATGCAAGATCCTCCTCTCTCAATTGTGAAGAAACGATTTCTTGGTAGGTTTCATTGTCTGCCATTAATGATTCATGGGTTCCTTTTCCTACGAGTTGTCCTTCATCCAATACTAAAATCGTATCGGCATCCATGACGGTGCTGACCCGTTGGGCAACCACGACCATAATGCTGTCTTGCATGTCGCGTTTCAGCGCTGCACGTAAGTTGGCATCGGTTTTGAAGTCCAGTGCGGAGAAGGAATCATCAAAGACATAGACATCTGCTTGTTTCACTAACGCACGAGCGATCGCTAAACGTTGACGTTGTCCACCAGAGAAGTTGCCGCCGCCTTGTTCTACACGGCTATCTAAGCCATCTGCCAGTTCGGAGACAAAATCTTTGGCTTGGGCGATCTCTAATGCTTGCCAGATTTCTTCGTCTGTCGCATCAGGTTTTCCGTATTTCATATTTTCACGAATGGTACCAGAAAACAGTACCGCTTTTTGTGGAACAAAGCCCACGACTTCTCGTAGATTGTGCTGGGTAACTTCTGCAATATTGACCCCATTGATTTTGATTGCACCAGACTCCACATCGTACAAACGAGGCAAGAGATTGACTAGGGTCGTTTTCCCTGAACCCGTCCCACCGATGATGGCAACAAAATCACCAGATTTTGCTTGGAAGTCGATATCTTCCAACGCCAATTTCTCAGCGCCTTGGTAGCGATACGCCACATGGTCAAAGGTCAAGGTTGCTTGATCCCCTTGTAAGCTCAATGTCGCTGGTGTTTTTGGATCGAGAATTTCATCTTCTTCATTTAAGACTTCGTTGATCCGGTCAGCCGATGCTTGGGCTCTTGGCACCATTACGAAGATCATTGACAGCATCATAAAGCTGATCAAAATTTGCATTGCATAGGTCATAAACGCAATCAAGTTCCCGACTTCTAAGGTCATTTCTGCAATATAATGACCACCAAACCATGTGATGGCAATGTTCGTCCCACTCATGATCAACGTCATCAAAGGCATCATCAAAGCCACGATGGTATTTACTTTAATCGCGGTGTGGGTGTAATCTTTGTTGGCTTCATCAAAGCGATTCGCTTCATAATCCGTCTTATCAAATGCTCGAATAACGCGGACCCCCGTCAAGCCTTCACGAAAGACTAAGTTCAAACGGTCAGTTTTCTTTTGCATACTTTTGAATAAAGGAACGGCAAAATACATAATACCGCCGACCAATACCAGCATGATAGGAATAACGACTAAAAAGATTCGTGTTAATTGGGCATCTTTTTGATAGGCCAAGAAACTCGCCCCAATCAGTGTGATCGGTGCATTGATCATCATACGTAAAAACATTTGCGTCACCATTTGAATTTGGTTGACGTCGTTGGTGGTCCGTGTGATCAATGATGCGGTCCCGAATTTATCGAAAGAACGAGAAGAAAAATTCTCAACTTTTTGGTAAATGTCCGAACGTAGTTTTTGTCCTAATTTTTGTGATTCTCTTGTTGCGAAATACGTATTTCCTAAAGCGGCGATGATACTGATCAATGAAAAGCCGATCATGTAAAAGCCGGTTTTCCAAATGTAATCAATGTCGCCTGTCGCCACCCCATTGTTGATAATATTGGAAGTCAATGTCGGTAGATACAAATCAGAAACGACTTGGATCACCATAAACACCACTGCCATGATGATGGAAATGACGGATACGCGTTTTATCAGCTTAATCATAGGTTTCCCCTCTTTCTTTTTTTGCGCCCTCTCTTAACCAGCGGACTTTACTGTTGAAATCAGCGATCGCTTCGGCAGGATCATAGTCTGGATCAAACGCTGATTGGCGATAGGCTTCGGCAATCGTCGAAAAGACGGTATGCATCAGCAACTGGATCAGCATTTTCAACTCATGGTCGTCTTTGACTTTCAATAAATCTTTGTCGATTTCTGACAAAAAGATGGCTTGCTGCTTCTGCCGATCGGCTTTGTGTTCTTGATGCATCTTGTGCTGCATCTCGGGCACGACTTTATGGAAGGAACGATAATCCATACTCATAAATAAGTTGCGGTAAAAGTTTGCATTTTTGCCTTTAAAAACTTCGGCGATCATCCGTGAAAAGTACCATTCGAACCCCGCAAATAGATCCCCATTTTCATGTTGGATTGATTTCAGCAGATCTCGCTGACTATTTTTTTTCAACGTATGGAAATAATAGTAATAAAGATCTTCTTTGTTTTCGAAGTATTGGTAAAAACTCCCGCGAGGAATCTCGGCATCTTTGATGATGTTGGCGATCGAGGCGTCTTTCAGCGGCAGTCTTGAGAATTCTTTTTTCGCCGCATTTAAGATGCGCTTTTGTTTTTCTGGCGGCAAGTGAAAAAATGTATCGGTCGGCATCACAAGCAACTCCTTTCTAATTTAAAATAAATCACAGCTCTCGATATGACACGTTGTCATATGACACTGTGTCATTATACACCCCTCACCAGAGAATGCAAGAATTTAAATTTGACTTTTTTATGAAGGAATCGATTCTGGTCTTTTTATAAAGGGCGTTATTTGAAAAGAAATAACCAATGAAATTTCTGAAAACAAAAAACCTTCGTTTCCCTGATGGAAAACGAAGGTTGCTATTTTTTCATTCTGACGATTATAAATAACAATCATTTTTTCTTGCGGCGCCATAGAATCAAGAAAACAATCAGCAGCAGGATAACACCTGCGATCAGTAAGGTATAGCTTGGCGCTTCATTGGTTTTAGGTAATGTTTTTTCACCATCGGCAGTAGCGTTGGCCTCTTTCGAAGAAGTCGTTGTCGCTGTTTCTTGAGCAGTCGTCGATGTTGCCGTCGCTTCTTCAGTCGTACTCGTTTGCGTGCCTGTAGGCAGATACATGGAATCATTTGCCGCTTGAATGATATAAGAGATCCTTCCTGGGACAAAGGCACCTGGATCGACTTGCATCTCTTGTTCCATCTGATTCAAATTGGTCAAAATTGAAATCATCCATTCGTTGGAAACGGCTTGATTCAAATGTAAAAAGACTCCGTCTGCTGGATAGACGACCCTTAAATATTCCTGCAACTGATCCACGACAGGAATCAAGTCAGCAAAACTGGCGTAGCTATTCGCATCAAAAGCCAGTTGCGGCTCAATGGCTTCCCAGGATAACGTCTGATCGACAAACAAGGCGCCGATGATTTTTGCCAAGTAAGCAATATCAAAGCCCATCGCATCACTAGAATAACGTAGCGCTAGGCGATTGCCATTGGTCAATTCTTCATCTGTCAACTGGTCCAACTGTTCTTGGGTAAATGCGGTCACACTGCCTTCAGTGATCCCTTGGGTTAAGGCGCTACGCAGCGAACTAGGTTCATCGGCTAACGTGTTGATCTCATTGACGTTTTGCGTCCCCGTCTCTGCTTGGATCGAGGCAATAACAGCTTCGGAATCGACTGGTTCTTGATTCTCGGTAGTCGTAGTTTCTGAAGCAGCGGATTGATCCGTCTCTTGATTTTCTACTGTACTTTCTTGGACAGCAGCTTGTGTCTGATCCGTTCCTGATTGCTCCTCTGATGAAAGCGTCTCGCTAACGGTAGCCTGATTGCCATTTTCACTCGTAGCTGTTTCATCTGCATGAACCATCAGTGGTGAAAAAGCCAGCGTCATTAGTCCGAACCAAATTATTTTTTTCATCCTCATTGCCTCCTCGAATGGGATCACTCCCTTTGTAACGAAACTGTAACATAAAGGAAAATTTTTCGCAATCTATTTAGTAACTTCTTAAAAAAAACCTCTATCTTTATCCGATAGAGGTTTTAACATTATTTTATCGTTGCCACATGCATGACGGCTTGACCCGCTTTTGTTTCTGTTCCTGGTAACCCTTCGATATTGGCTACTTGCTCCATATTGGTGATGATCACGAGCATCTCAGAAGCTTTGCCTTTAGCCGTCAACTGTGCCAAATCGACTTGGGCAACTTGGGTAGCTGGTGTCACGGCTTGGCCTTCCTCCACCAGGATCTCAAAAGGTGCTCCTTGCAATTCGACGGTGTCAACACCCATGTGCAGCAGAATCTCTAGCCCGCTGGCAGTCTTGATCCCCAATGCATGTTTCGTGGGAAAAATCGTCGTGACGGTTCCTGCTGCTGGTGCATAGATCGCACCATTGTCTGGCAAGACGAAATACCCGTCGCCCATCATTTTTTGCGAAAATACCGGATCACTTGATGCACTGATCACTTTTGTCGTGCCTGTGGCTACTGCGTATAAAGGGGTATCGATCGTTTCTTTTGATGGATTTGCTGTCGTTTCCTTTGCAGCCGTTTCACTCGTTTGTTTTGGTTGCGGTTGCACAGTAACGGTTGCAGCTGGTTTTGCTTCTTCTGCCTCGCTTTCTTTGACTGCTTCTAAGCGATCCTTCGGAATCCCAAAGAAGTAGGTGGCAACGAAGCCGCCAGCATAGCCTGCTAACAAGCCGAAAATATAGCCCATCCAACGGCCGTTGGCAATCAAGGGGATCAAAGCTAGTCCTGATGGTCCAATCGCCGTTGCGCCGATATTTGTCAAAGCGCCAATGACCGCACCACCGATCCCACCACCAATACAAGCAGTGATAAATGGTCGACCTAATGGCAACGTCACTCCGTAGATCAATGGTTCGCCGATACCTAAGATCCCAACTGGCAATGCGCCTTTGATCATTTCAGAAAGCTCTTTGTCTTTACGTAGTCGTACCCATAAGGCTAAAGCTGCACCGACTTGACCAGCACCAGCCATGGCTAAGATCGGTAATAATTGCGTGCTGCCTGTTGCTTCGATCATTTGAATGTGGATCGGGGTCAAAATTTGATGCAAACCAAACATGACCATTGGTAGGAAGGCCGCCCCTAAGACAAACCCAGAGAAAGCACCGCCCACGTTCAAGACCCAAGTGATCGAACCGACTAAGCTGTCAGAGATCAGACCTGCCAATGGCATGATCAAGAAAATCTCCGTCAAACCGATGATCAGCAAACACAACGTCGGGGTCACGATAATATCGATCGCTTCAGGAATCACTCGATGCAGCACTGCCTCTAATTTCGCCAAAAGCCATACTGCGAAGATCACACCGATGATCCCTCCTTGGTTGGCAGCTAAAGCTTCGCCAGTGAACAAGTTTTGGATCGGGGCTTCTGGGTTCATACCTGTCAGCAAGATGATCGAACCGATCACGCCACCAAGGGTTGGATTGGCTTTAAAGACCTGCGCTGCATTGACCCCAGTAAAGATCGCTAAATAGGTGAACATCCCATTTCTGAGGACGTTTAAAATCATGACATAATAATTCCAAGTATCTCCATCTAATCGGCCAGCCGTGATCATGTTGGTCAGAACAGAAGCGATCCCTGCGACGAGTCCTGCACCAACGAAGGCTGGAATCATTGGAACAAAGATATTAGAAATATCTTTCAGCAGCGACTTTAATGGCGATGATTTTTGTTTGGCTTTTTGGGCTGCTTTCATCTCTGCCGTTTTTTCTGATAACGCCTCTTTGCCTGATTTTTGCGGTGGGATCTCTTGCCCTAAATCAACACCAGCTTTTGCCACCATTGCATTGGCTACTTTGTTGACTTTCCCTGGTCCGATAATGACTTGCAGCTGCTCATCATTGACCACACCCATCACACCGGGAATCTCTTTTAACCCTTGTTGATCGACCTTGTCGTGGTCGCGGACGGTCATTCGTACGCGAGTCATACAGTGATTGACTGTTTCTACGTTGTCCATTCCGCCGGCTTCTTGAAAAATCTTCTCCGCTAACTCTTCTACCGTTAGTGTTTCTTTTGCCATTACTTTTCTCCTCCTAACGCCGTTTTGACAAACCCTTGTGCCGTGGCAAGTTTTGCTTGTGCTTCGTCTTTCGTGCTATCAGTCAACAGCATCACGATCGCCAATTTGACATTCTGATCTGCTTCTTCAAATGCCGCGGCGGCTGTTTCATAATCAGCTTCAGTCGCCTGCATGATGATCCGTTTTGAGCGTTCCACCAATTTTTCGTTGGTCGCTTTCACGTCGACCATCAAATTATTGTAGACTTTGCCGATCCCTACCATCGATAACGTCGAAATCATATTCAAAATCAATTTTTGGGCAGTCCCTGATTTCAAACGAGTCGAACCTGTAAGAAATTCTGGTCCACAATCGACCTCGATTGGAAAGCTGGCATGCTGAGAGATCTCCGCATCTTTATTACAAGCGATCGTAGCCGTTGTGGCACCGAGCTCATTGGCATAGTCAAGCGCCCCGATCACGTAAGGGGTTCTGCCACTGGCAGCGATTCCGATCACCATATCATTTTGGTTCAACTTCAAATCGATAAGGTCTTGTTTGCCTAGCGTTAAGGAGTCTTCTGCTCCTTCGACAGCGACCGTCATCGCTTCTTCGCCACCGGCGATCAAACCGACCACCATCTCAGGTGATACCCCAAAGGTTGGGACACATTCGGCCGCATCCAAGACGCCTAATCGACCACTCGTCCCAGCGCCAAGATAAATCAAGCGTCCGCCCTTTTTAAAAGCGACGATGGTTTGTTCAATCACTTTTTCAATACTAGGAATTTCTTTTTCCACCGCATAGGCAACTTTTTGATCTTCTTGGTTCATTTTTTGACACGCTTCTAAAATCGTCATTTCATCTAAATTGCTCGTTTCGCTATTGCGTCGTTCGGTCGTTAATTTGTCTAAATTGATTTTATTCATCGGAATCATCTCTTTCTAATTTAAATCGCATCCCTGCTTTGATTTGTTGGATCAACGGCAGATCGGCTGGTATCACCTGAGCGGCGAGGTTGACTTTTGGGTCTGCCGGCAAAGGTCGTTTGCACACCTGGATCTCTCCCATATAGCGCAAGTACTCTTGGTTATCGATCGTCACAGCCCCCACTGGCCGCTCTTGACTAAGTTCAGGTTTGACTTCTGGAATGGCATTGAAACGGGCATCGGCGCTGCGCAAGACATCCCGAGCTTCATCGTAACGATTTTGGTGATTCCCTAAGACGTGTTCAAAGTAAGTGGAACCAAGATCTTTGACCCTCAAAACGATCCGCGCTTCTTGCAGATACGTCGCAAACTGCTGGGCACTTTTTTCAGAAACCATGCCATCGCCAATGTAAACAGCATCGACTGAGCCAGTTGCCAATAAGTCGATCGCTGCGGCAAAAGGCGACCAGTTGCGGTGTCTTTCCAGTGTGGGTAATCCTTGAAATAACGGTCCGCGTTTCTTGGCATCCCCTGGAACAAAGGCTTGGACGAAAAAGCCTTGTGCTTTCAACCAGCGGTTCTTCTCCTGAAACCAGCCAACATCCAGTCCCGTTTCTGGTCGGGGGTAATAATTGTGCCAAGCTTCCAAACGAGTAAAATCGGCTCCATACGCCTGCAGCTCTCGAATGTCTTTTTCCGTCAATGTACTGGCATTCAAACTGATGGTCATTTCTTTTGAAAAAGCTGCGATTTGCTGATTGTCGATCGCATAATCCATTCGTAAACCAGTGACACCGATCTCCCTTAGTTCCGCCAGATTGTCGATGGAAAAGCCCGCTTCTGCTAATGCGTTTCCAGAAATATCTACCATTAAAGACAGCTGATGGTCTTTTGCGAAACCTCCCAAGTCCGTCAAACGCTGCCGATAAGTACTGCGATCATCTTCTGGTATGTGCATGGAGGTGAAAATCCCTTTAAAGCCTGATGCCATCGCAGTCATCTGCTCAAGTTCTGCTGCCGTCAAGTCTTCGTTCATAAATACAGAAAAGCCGAACATCTCTTTGCCTCCTTGATGGGTCACTTTCGTGATACCGTTTTCTATAAAAGCATTATAACTGATTCTTTTCCCATTCGCAACTATATTTCATAATTAAATCATTAATATAGAAATATCATTTCATTTAATAAGAAAGCTTTACCGTTTAAACTTTCTTATGCCCTTCTTTCTACACTTATGGTACACTTTATTAGGAACGAAACTTGCTTTCGTCATTTTTACATAGTAGGAGGAATCACATCATCAATGATTACAATGGATGATATTATTCGCGAAGGCAATCCAACCTTGCGTGAAGTAGCAAAAGAAGTACCTTTTCCTTTGAGCGAAGAAGATATCGCACTAGGAAAAGAAATGATGACCTTTTTAGAAAATAGCCAAGACCCAGTCAAGGCAGAAGAACTTGAATTAAGAGGCGGCGTTGGTCTAGCAGCTCCTCAATTAGATATTTCAAAACGAATCACAGCGGTCCTCGTTCCTAGCAGCGACCCAGAAAAAACAGAACCTGATTTTAAAGATGTTCTATACAACCCCAAAATTTTAAGTCATTCCGTGCAAGAAGCTTGTTTGGGTGAAGGCGAAGGCTGTCTGTCCGTGGACCGGGAAGTCCCTGGCTACGTGGTACGCCATGCCCGGATCACGATCAGCTATTACGACATCAACGGTAAAAAGAAAAAAGTTCGTTTGAAAAACTATCCTGCGATCGTCGTTCAGCATGAGATCGATCATTTGAACGGGGTCATGTTCTACGATCATATCAATCAACAAAATCCTTTTTCATTGAAAGAAGGCATTTTAGTCATCGACTAACTAAAAAGTCTCTACCGACATTTTGCGGCAGAGACTTTTTTTCTATACTATTGACTATCTTCCTTCACGGTTTTGGCATTAATTGCCTTTCGCTAGGCTTTCTTGATGATCGGCTTTGATTTTTTCTAATAACGCTGGCTGCTCAAAAAGGTCTAATGCCGTCAGCGCTAAAAGTTCCGCCGCGATGGCGATCGATTGCAAGCCTTTTTCACTCTTGGCAGCGGCTTTGAATTCTTCCGAATGCCCCGCAATGTAATCATCTGAAATCGAAACAGTGGGTTGGATCGTTGGAATCACTTGGCTGACATTGCCGACATCAGACGAACCAAGGCTTGTTTTGGCTTCCGTATCGATCTCATCGGCAGGTACGCCCGCTTCTTGGGCATGGGCGAAGAAGATCTCATCAAAACTTGGTGTCACGATCACATCGTCGACGGAGTTTTGGAACAAACCAAATTCATAGGTCGCTCCCGTAGCTAAAGCGGCTCCTTTTACGATGTTTTCGACTTTCTCGTAGACATCATTCAAGGTTGCTCGATTGGCAGCTCGTAAATAAAAACGACCGGCTGCATATTCTGGCACGACATTGGCTGCCACGCCGCCATCGGTGATCACACCGTGAATATTGACGTCTTTTGGTAAGTGCAGGCGCAACCCATTGATCCCGTTAAAGACTTGCAGCAATGCTTCTAACGCGTTGATGCCTTTTTCTGGTGCAGCTGCCGCATGGGAAGCCCGACCATAGAACTTGATATCCACTGGATCATTGGCTAATGAAGCCGTCGTTTTGCCATAGCGATGGGCTGGATGGACACAAAGAGCGGCATCGACATCATCGAAGAACCCTTCACGGACAAAACTGCCTTTAGCGGAACCATTTTCTCCACCTTCTTCTCCTGGCGTCCCATAGACTCGAATCTCCCCGCCTAGCTCATCGATGAAAGGTTGCAGAGCACTGGCAGCTAAGACGGAATAAGTCCCGAAGAGATTGTGTCCGCAGGCATGACCGATGCCAGGTAACGCATCATACTCGGCTAAAAAGGCAATCGTCGGACCCGGTTTCCCACTGACATAGCGGGCATCAAAGCCGGTGCGATGGCCTGCCACATCCTTTTTAACAGCAAAGCCTTCTTTTTCTAATTGGGCGATCAGGGCATCGGCTGAATAAAACTCATAGTTGCTGACTTCTGGGTGATTGTGGATATCTAATGCCAAGGCTTGATAAGCGGCTAAACGCTCTTGGATAAATGGTTTGATGGCTGCTTTCGTAATAGTTGCTGTTGTCATAATCAAATCTCTCCTTTTTATACATGCTTTTTCAGTTTTTTTATCAAATTACATGGTGCTTATTTTGCCCCAAAGGTTTCCCAAGCAGGAACGCTTGATCCTTTTGACGTTTCCTCGATGACTTTTTTCGTATCCTCTGTTTGGTAAGCAGCGACCACTTTTTGGTAAACTTCATTGTCTTCCTCTTCTTTACGGGCGGCAATGATGTTGACGTAAGGACGGGCCGTTTCATCAACAGGCTCTAAAAAGATCGCATCTTCGGTTGGTACAAATCCTGCATCCACCGCCATGCCGCTATTGATGACCGAAACATCGACATCCGAAAGTGCCCGGGCGGTTTGCGCTGCATCAAGTTCTGAAATTTCTAAGTTCAAACGGTTTTCTGTAATATCCGCGACCGTTGGTGTTTGTCCGGCTGCTTCATCCACTTTGATCAATCCAGCTGATTGTAATAAAAGCAATGCCCGACCACCATTGGTCACATCATTAGGGATCGCAACTTTAGCTCCTTCCGCCAAATCGTTGACATCCGTCACTTTGTCGGAATAAATGCCTAATGGCGCATTGACTGTATTGCCGATCGATACGAGATCAGTACCAAATTCTTCATTATAGTTGTCCAAGAAAAATTGGTGTTGGAATGAATTAAGGTCGATGGAACCATCAGCTAAAGCTGCATTGGGTTGATTGTAATCAGAGAATTGGACATATTCTAAATTGATGCCTTCGTCTTTCAAACGATCCTTGACATCATCCCAAACGTCGGTGTCCGCCCCGATCACCCCTAATTTCACCGTCACTTCTTCTTGGTCATTGGCTGCGGCACTGCCATTGTTTCCGCATCCTGTAATAAATAATAATGCTGCCCCTAAGACGATTGATTGTACGATTTTTTTCATTTTTGCTTCCTCCATAGACTTGCTTGATTTTTTATTTGTACGTAAGTGGTGGTCAGTGTGATACTCGTTTAATGAGTAGGTTGCTGACAAATTGACTGATAAAAACGAATACCAAGATGATCAAGGTCGCCATGATCGTGACATCGGTCTGGAATCGGTTGTACCCGCGGGTGATGGCTAAGTTGCCTAAACCACCAGCGCCAACAGCTCCTGCCATGGCGGTCAATCCGATCACATTGATCACGGTCAATGCAGAGACCCGAATGATTCCCGCCACGCCTTCTGGTAAATAGACCCGAAAAATGATACCGAAAGGACTGGTGCCCATCGCTTCAGCTGCTTCTACGACACCGGGGTCAACTTCTAGCAAGGCGATCTCGATCTGCCGAGCAAAGAAGGGGATGATCCCAGCAATCAGAGGAACCAATGCTGCTGTTTCGCCGATGGTCGTTCCAACAAGGAATCGGGTAAAGGTTCCTAGTAACGTCAATAAGATAATAAAGGGGATCGAGCGGACCACATTGATGACTTTATCGAGAAATTCAAAGAGCGGTCGATTTTCTAAAATCCCATTCGGTCGAGTTACTACCAAGACGATCCCTAACAAGATACCTAAGATGCCCGCAATCAAAGAGGTCCAAAAAACCATATACAAGGTTTGGATCGTTGCTGTCACAAATTCATCTTGGATCGCAACAACATTGGGAAAATATCTTTCTAATAAGGCAGCCATCTAAAATCCTCCTTTAATCACATTGTTTAATGGTTCTGCATGATTTTCTTTTAAAATATTGGTGTAAACTCCTTGAGCCTTCAAGTATTCTAAGGCATGTTTACGCTGATGATATTCGCCAGATAAGCTAACGACTAAGCTGCCGATCGGCACTTCTTGCAAGATCTCCACGTTGCCGTAAAGAATATTGGTGGTCACTTTGTAGCGGCTGTACAATTGGGCGATCAGTGGTTCATTGGTTTGATCGCCAACGTAGGACAGCTCCACCAGCCATTCATTTGGTGCCAAGGAAGAAAACTTCGAACTGCCAAGGATCGTTTCTAAGGCTTGGTCGATGTGCGTCGCCGTTCGGATGAAATCTTTGGTCAATGGTTTTTCTGGTTGACTGAAAATCTGAACGCTTGAACCTTGCTCGATGACTTCGCCGTCTTCCATCACTGCCACTTTGTTGCAGATTTCTTTGACGACTTGCATCTCATGAGTAATGATCACGATGGTCAAGCCGAGGGTTCGATTTAATTTTTTCAACAAAGCCAATATCTGTAAGGTCGTTTTCGGATCAAGGGCGCTGGTTGCTTCATCACAAAGCAAGATCTCTGGATCATTCGCTAACGCTCTGGCAATCGCGACCCGCTGTTTTTGTCCTCCAGATAGTTGGCTAGGAAACGCTTGGGCTTTTTCTTCCAATCCCACCAATGCTAACAGCTCGGTTACTTTTTGATGACGTTCCTGTTTGGACCGTCCCCCATATTTTAAGGAGAAATCCACGTTAGCAAAAACATTGCGGCTGTCCATCAAGTTGAAGTGCTGAAAGATCATTCCGATCGTTTTCCGTTTTTCTCGCAGGGCTTTCGCAGAAAGCGTGGTCAGCTCGGTACCATTGACGACGACGCTGCCGCTACTTGGGCGCTGCAATAAGTTGATCACACGGACGAGTGTACTTTTCCCAGCGCCTGAGTAGCCCACGATGCCGTAAACGTCCCCTTTGTCGATCTCGATCGATACGTTTTTGACCGCTTGGATCGCGGGTTTCTTTGGTTGATTGAATGTTACTGATATGTCTTTTAATGAAATCATCGTCTTCCCCCTAGTTCTTGTCTTTTTCAATAAAAAAAGGCATCCTCAAACAAGTCACCTGTGACTTGTTTGAGGACGCCTTTTTGCGTGTTACCACCTCAGTTTAAGCTGCACTCACATACAGCTCCTTTTCGAGTACGATCATACTCTAGCCAGATAACGGTCGCTACCGTCGTCGCCTTGCAAACTACTGCTCGGAACGAATCACTCCTTGGCCATTTTCTAAAAGTCGTTTGATGCTTCTTTTCAGCTACCGAAGCTCTCTGTTGAAAAAACGTGCTTTTGTACTTACCAATTCTTCGTGTGTGGTGCTATTTGATTTTGGGTATAAAAAAAGTCCTTTTACCAGCGTTTGCTAATAAAAGGACGAATACTCGTGTTACCACCTTTTGTTTAGAAGGTTTCCCTTCCCTCAACCCAACGTCTAGTCGTGCTAGAGATTGGTGCACTTTGTAACGGTAGTGCGCATCCGTGATTGCCTACTTATCGACAATCAATCCTCCAAGGCCATTTTTCATCGCTTCTGACTTGACTCTTTCCACCAACCAGAGTCTCTCTTTGAAGTATCCGCGGTTACTTTCCTTCTCAACAGATTCATTATTCTTGTTGAAGAGTACTTTACTGGAAAATGAACGCCTTGTCAACAAAAAATCACAATTTTTTTATCAAGTATTCCCCAAGACTGGCGATAGCGTCCTTGCCAGAATTGTTTACGCCTCAATTTTGGTAGAGCATGCCTTTTTCTGCTAACTGTTGTTTGGCTTTTTCCAGAGCCGCAGGATCGGTGTAGCGCAACGTATGCAAGTGTACCCCATTGGTTAAATCTGAGAGCAAGCGGGCTTCTGCATGTTTGGTTTTGTTGATGAAATCAGTCACGTCTTGGTCTGTTTGGATCTGCAAATTGCCAGTGATCTCTCCATAGATCTCATGCTCAACGATGACATCGACCACTTCCACACCACAAGCGACAAAGATGCGCAATTCTTCTTCCGTTTGTTCAGGTCGATGCTGCACCGCTAGCTTACTTACATGCCCTGCCTCATCCAACAGCGCTTGCAGACGATAGCCGCGAGCCGTAGCCACAATCGCTTCACCAGCTGCTCGCAATAAGGCAATGTCCCCAACGATGATTTGACGGCTGACTCCGAGGGATTCTGCCAGTTTGCTGGCACTGATCGCTTTGTCCGCTTGCTTCAATGCCGCTAAAATGTTTTCTCGACGTGTTCCTCCATCCATACTCATTCCTCCAATTGATTCTCTTGATAGGTTTTTGAGTGGTTCATAATTGATTGAAACATAGCCAAAATCGTTTCTTCATAGGCTTGATTAGAAATCGCCTGCCGAATGTTTTCCAGCACTTTCTCTTCACGATTTTCATCTAATACTGGCAATTGACTGCTTTTCTTCAATTGTACGATTTCGTTGACCGTGCTCATACGTTTTTCCAAAAGATACGTGAGTTGCCAATCAATGTCATCGATCGCTGCCCGCTGAACAGCCAAGGGATCTTGCTGGTTGTTTTCTTCTTCTAAATCGATCGTCTTGATGACCCGTGCTGGATTTCCCGCCAACACAACATTGTCTGGGAATGATTTGGTAACGACACTGCCAGCGCCTACCACGACATTGTTGCCTAAGCGGACCCCTGGCAAAATCGTGGCTGCACCACCGATCCATGCGTTGTCGCCAATCACGATCGGTGCCCCTAATTCTAAGCCGCTGTTTCGTTTGACCGGATGTAATGGATGAGTCGCCGTAAACAACCGAACATTGGGTGCCAGCATACAATTGTCGCCAAAGGTAATCGGGCAAACATCTAATAGCACACAGTCGTAGTTAGCATAGAAGTTTTTGCCGACAGAAATATTGTAGCCATAATCAAAGCGGACATTCGGTTCGATATAGATTCGACCAGTCACAGAGCCGAAAGTTTCTTTTAGTAACTGCTCTTTGATTTTTGTATCAGTTTCTTGGTTGATCAGGTTCATTTGTTCACGGGCATATTTTCGATCTGCCACCAATTCTGGATCTGGGGAAAAGTACAATTCGCCAGCAATCATTTTCTCTTTTTCGGTACGTTGTGTCATATCATAAACTCCTTCATTCAATTTTCTGGAAAAACGTTTCGGCTGCTGCGGTCAACATGCCATATTCATTCGGGATCGCCAATGGTTCCTTATTGATGACCAACACCTGCTGGCTGTAATCGACTAGCCCTGCAAAAGGATAGACTTGCAGCGAAGTCCCCACGACCACCGTCAGGTCGGCTTGAGCAACGGCTTGAATGGCTCCTTCAATGGTTTCATCCGTAAATCCTTCCCCGTAAAGCACGATCGCTGGCCGAATCTGACCACCGCACCCTGCATGGTGCCAATCTTGCAAATACGCTTGCCAAGGTACCTGATTGCCGCATTTTCGGCAATAACAGTTGTACAAAGAGCCGTGAAAATCGATTCTTTGGTGACTGCCTGCTTTTTCATGCAAGCCATCGATGTTTTGCGAAACGACCCAGACGGTTTTCTTCGCTTGCAGCTCAGCCATTTTTTGATGAATGATGTTCGGCTGGGCCTGAGGATGGTAGAGGTGCTTGACGAACTGATAAAATGTTTCCGGTTCGTTTTCTAAACAGTCATGGCTTAACAAATACTCTGGCTGGGCCAGTCCTTGATAGACCCCTTTTAAGGAACGGTAATCAGGAATGCCCGATGGGGTTGAAACACCGGCACCCGTCAAAAAGGTCACGGATGATGCGGCGGTGACCGTTGCGATTGCTTGCTCAATAGATACCTTCATCGTTCTAACTTCCTTTATGGCTTTTCTCTTATTCTAACCGAAAAAGAACCGTTTTTGCGAAAAATCAGCCATTTTCTTTTTTAAAAGCAACTAATGCTTTTTCTTGCGGAATTGCTTATAATAAATGCAATAAATACAAGAAGAATGGGAAAACCAAATGAAAATTTTGATTATCGAAGACAACAATGAGATCAGCGAAATGTTGGCTACTATTTTAGCAGCTGACTATACCGTCCAGCAAGCCTATTCAGGCACGGAAGGTCTGCTGCTTTTTCAGCAAGATGCTTTCGACTTGATTTTGCTAGATCGAATGCTCCCCGGTAAAGATGGGACACAAGTCTTGCAAGAGATTCGCCAAACCTCCACGGTCCCCGTCATTATCTTGACTGCCTTAGATGAACCAGCTGATGTTTCCACCCTTTTGCTGGCGGGGGCCAATGATTACTTGACCAAACCCTTCAATGTCGAAGAATTAAAGGCACGTATCATTGTTCAATTGCGAACAAATAAACAACCCCCTCCAGTTGCCAGCAGCCACTCGTATAAAAACATTCAACTGTTGCCTGACTCGTTTCAGCTGCAACGAGGAGAGGCAACGGTTCAGTTAAAGAAAAAGGAGTTTGAGATTTTTTCCCTGCTCTTAGCGAACCCCAAAAAAGTTTATACCAAAGAAATGCTCTATGAAGCTGTTTGGCAAGAACCTTACTACGGTGAAGAAAACACGATCAATGTCCATATCAGCCATTTACGCAGCAAAATCAAAACACTCGATCCAGATGAAGCGTATATCGATACTGTCTGGGGCATCGGCGTCAAGCTAGCTTAAAAAGGAGGAACCTCATGCATATACTTCAGTTTTTCGCCGCTCTGATCGTTGTGTTATTGTTGGGCTATTGGTTTTTCTTACTTTATGATCTAAAAAAGTACCACCAGCAATTAACAAGAATCAGCGAAATCGAAACAAATCAAGAGATCCATTTGCAGACCCGCGTCCCCGCTTTAAAAGCGATCGCCTTGTTAAACAATCAGATACTTAGAATAAATAAGCAGCAACACTATCAAATGCTGCAAGAAAACCAGCAGTTGGAACAAGCCATTCAAAATATCTCTCACGACTTACGCACACCTTTGACGGTCGCCAGCGGCTACACACAACTGCTGCAAGCCGATGCGACCCTCACCCCGCAACAGCTACAGCTGCTGGATAAAGTCAGCAGCAACCTAGAAAAAGTCGAAAATCATCTGGAACAGTTGTTGACCTATCAGCGTCTCAAAGACAATCAGCTCGCTTTGACTTTGGAAGAATTCAATCTTTCTCGTTTATTGGAAGAAGAACTGCTCCAGCTTTATCCTTCTTTTGAGGAAAACCATTTATCACTGACGGTTGCGATCCAACCCAACATCATGATCATTTCAGATAAAAAAAGCTGGCAACGAATTTTCCAAAATGTCCTTGGTAACCTGCTGGAACATGGCAGTGAAACGGGGACGATCCGCTTGAATCAGCAAGGAGATCGTATCGTTTTCCAACAAGAAAATCAGCTGAGGACACCGATCCAGCACCCAGAAAAATTGACTCACCGCTTTTATACGGAAGACCTTTCACGGCATAAACAGCAAGCCGGACTTGGTCTGTATATCATCGCGGCATTGACTAATGCATTAAACGGCAAGATCCAATTGGATACAACCGAAGAGACGTTTCGTTTGACCCTTTTTTGGCAGCAGTCCGTTGAACCCCACTAACTCATGGCTATACACAAAAAACACCCAATCGCTCGACCTTCACTAGTCGATACGGTTGGGCGTTTTTCTGCTCTTACAATTCTTGTCTCTTAAACACCAGATGCGCAGCCAAGAGGCAAAGCAATAAACTGATCAGGCTCCCAAGAAAAATGGGTTGGACTGTTTCCCATGTTTGGAAAGTAGTCATGGTCACCATCTCTAACCCGCCTTGAAAGTCCAAGTATTCTAAAAACTTCCAGTTGGGTAAAGAGATTCGGGCAATAGCAAAGGCCATCGGAATAAAAATCGTCGCCAACACGCTGACCGCTGTATTTTTGGTCAAATACAAAACTAGCACTGCAAAAGAGGAAGTCGCTAATAAAATCAGTACAAAACTAACGAAATAATACAACAAGTTTTCTATCTGTGAAAGGTCATTATAACCAATCCCCCCAATAACCGTTCCCGCTACAAAGCTCACCAAACAAATCGCGACGATCTGTAAGACCAGCACCAATGTATAAACCAAGAATTTCCCAAAAAGATAAGCGGGTTTGGAGACACCAACGGTAATGATATTCTTCATGGTCCCTTTCGTGTACTCACTGCCTAAGACCTGCATCACCAATGGCAAGGAGTAATACAGCAACATGGAAGACAGACTGGTCTGGATCGCCAGAAAGCCAGTCATTTCCGTAAGGCTGCCTGCTGTTTGCGTACTATCCCCAAGAGTGACCCCTACACTACCATTGGAAACAACGGATAAAATCACCAACAATAAAATAATTCCTTCTGTGATCCAAAAACTTTTACTTCTTGATAAACGATACAAATCGGCTCGAATAAAATTCAACATCTTAATTTCCCCCTTCACTTGTTACTAACTCTTTGAAATACGACTCTAGATTTTCCCCTTCAAAAGAAATCCGGTCGATAGCGATCCCTTCATAAACCAGCTGACGGACCAGGTCACGAATCAACACATTCTCTTGATAAATATGAATTTTGTGGTCACTGACGACTTTATATTCGGAAATCAGCTGACTCTCTAGCAAGCGGCTAGCTGTGGCTACATCATCCACTTCTAATTGAATAAACCGTTTCGCCATCAGATCGAATTCGTGTTTGGTCATCTCTTTGATCAGACGCCCCTCACTAATGACCCCAAAACGTGTAGCCACTAAGTACAACTCTTCTAAAATATGACTGGAAATCAAAATCGTCATGCCGCGTTCTTGATTCAATCGTAAAAGCAGCTCCCGAAACTCAACGATCGCTACAGGATCCAGGCCATTGATCGGCTCATCTAGTATTAGAAAATCCGGTTGGTTCAATAAAGCGATGGCTAAGCCTAGCTTTTGTTTCATACCCAAAGAAAAATCACGGTATTTCTTGTGGCCAACATTGGTCAATCCGACAAACGCCAATGCTTTACTGACCGCCTCAGGTTCCACCACCCCGCTGATTTTGCAATAATAGTTCAAATTTTGCTCTGCGGTCAATTGGTCGTAAGCAACTGGGGTCTCAATCACATTACCGACCCGTTTCAGCATCTGAGTGTACACTTTGCCGCCTTCAACATCAAACAACTGCAGACTGCCACTAGTTGGTTGGATCAACTGAACGATCGCTTTTAATAGGGTCGTCTTCCCAGCACCATTTCTCCCCACCAATCCATAAATATCTCCCTTAGCGATCGTTAGATCGACATCATGTAGCGCCTGCTGTTTGCCGTAACGTTTGTTTAATCCTTTGATTTTAAGAACATTTTCCATTTTTACTTCCTCCTTGCTTGCTTCTGTGCTTATTCTAGCAAGCAGATCTAAATCAGCTATTAACTAATTATTAATTGATTCTTAACTCGTAGTTTTCTGCAAAAAACAGTTTATTTCTATTATACACAGCTGAAAATGAACCGATCTAGAAAAACCGTCCCTTTTCAGCAAACCAACCAATAGCAGATGATCTTTTCATTACTGCTTTTGCTCTTTGTTTTTTGCCTCACAAAGAAAGAGATTCCTTCATGACAAGGAACAAAAAACGTGGTAAACTAGTCACGAATCAAAGTGAGGTGAAATACATTGGTAGCAGCTATTATTTATTGGGCAATGATCATTATCAGTTTCGGTTGGTTGGCAGTCAGCTTATATTTCTCTATCTTCTATTTAGCACGTAAAGAAAATGGCAATTTATGGGCATTCGGCTTTTTAAATGTCATCACAGCAATCATTCAAGCCATCGTCCTTGTGGTTTACCGTACCTTCGGACAAGATTGGGGCGTTACACAATACTCAAGCCTCATCTATCTAGCACTTGGCTTATTGCTTGCTTTGACAGTCATCCAAGCTGTTTTAGGCCGTGAACCAAAAGCGAAAGTCGCTTAAGGGTTCCAATAGACACTCGTAAAAACGATCCGCTTTCTCTTTGATAAAAATAGGGAAATGGTCGTTTTTTTGTTAAAAAGAATTGACATTTGGGTGCTTTTCTTCTAAACTCTGAGAAGAATCAAATTAAATACGAGTACCCTTTAACATTTAGGTAGAGGTCGCGAGGTTCATTAATCCTGCTGAGTGAAGCAACACGTTTACAGCAGAGCTAGGGAACATCGCCGAAACAAGGTCGGTTTTGCTTGCATCGATTTTGTTGGGCCGCAAATGAACAATTTGCGGACTGTCTTAGCTTGTCTAAGTTGCGCTATGTTTTGTGAAAGGTTTGTCGACGATGACCTGTCAACAGCCGTTTTCCAATCATGGAGTACGGCTGTTTTTTGCTTTTTCATCCTTACCTGCTTGTCCAACTCGTGAAAGGAAAGAGAAAAAATGAAAAAAAATAATTGGATCTGGGCAGTCTTCGCCCTCTGTCTAACCCTCATTCAGCTGCCCCTAACCGTGCAAGCGGATGACCAAACGCCTGCGGAACAATTCCGTGTCGGTATGGAGGCAGGCTATGCCCCATTTAACTGGACGCAAACGACGGACGCCAATGGTGCCGTGCCGATTTCTGGGGAAGAAGGCTCGGCGTTTGCCGGCGGTTACGATGTCCAGATCGCCAAACGAATCGCTGAAGGCTTAGGCAAAGAATTAGTGATCGTCAAAACTCAATGGGACGGTTTGCCGCCAGCTTTGCAAGCGGGGACTATCGATGCTGTGATCGCTGGTATGTCACCAACTGCCGAACGTCGCGAGCAAATTGATTTTACCGATCCTTACTATGAATCAGATTTGGTGGTCGTAGTACGTAAAGATGGCGAGTTCGCCGATGCCAAAAGCCTCGCTGATCTTTCGGGGGCAAAAATCACTGCCCAGCTGAATACTTTCCATTATACCGTCATAGATCAAATCCCTGAGGTCCAAAAAGAACAAGCCATGCGGGACTTCTCCTCCATGCGCGTTGCTTTAGCTTCGGGCATCATTGACGGCTACGTCAGCGAACGACCAGAAGGTGTCACTGCCGTCGGAGCAAATCCTGATTTGAAAATGGTCGAGTTCGATGAAGGGGCCGGTTTTGAAACCAACCCAGAAGACGTCCAAGTAGCAGTCGGGATGCGCAAAGGCGATCCCGATGTGGAAAAAGTCAATGAGATCCTTGCAGGAATCTCTGAAGAAGAACGGGTTTCCCTGATGGATCAAGCAGTCTTAGATCAGCCTGCAGATGCCAGCGGAGAAACGGCGGATCAAGGCCTGATCGCTGATTTCAAAAAAATCATTGATGATTACGGCATGCTCTTTTTACGAGGCGCTGGCTTGACCTTATTCATCGCGATCCTTTCAACGATCATCGGATTGATCATCGGTCTTTTAGTCGGTATCTTCCGGACACTGCCGCTTTCAGAAAATCCAGTAGGACGTTTCTTCCAACGAATCGTCAACGGCCTGCTGACCATCTATATCGAAGTTTTCCGCGGTACCCCAATGATGGTTCAGGCAATGGTTATTTTCTACGGAACGGCTCTAGCCTTTGGTGTTTCCATGAATCGCACGCTGGCAGCTGTGCTGATCGTTTCTATCAATACGGGTGCCTACATGTCTGAAATCGTTCGTGGAGGGATTTTTGCTGTAGATGACGGTCAATTTGAAGCAGCTCAAGCCATCGGAATGACCCATTGGCAAACCATGATCAAAGTCGTGTTGCCGCAAGTAATGCGCAATATTTTACCAGCTACCGGAAATGAGATCATTATCAATATCAAAGATACTGCTGTCTTAAGTGTCATCAGTGTTGCGGACCTCTTCTTCCAAGGTACATCAGCCGCTGGAACGAACTTCCAATACTTCCAAACATTTGCGATCATCGGTGTGATCTACTTAGTCTTGACCATCAGTGCCACCCAGATCTTGCGCTTTGTTGAACGCAAAATGGATGGTCCTAGTGCGTATGTCAAATTAGAAGACATCAACCCGAACGAATAAGGAGGAAGAACATGTCAGCAATCATTGAAATTGACCATTTAAAAAAGAGTTTTGGCGACAACGAAGTCTTAAAAGACATCAGTTTGTCTGTTAATAAAGGAGAAGTTGTCACGATCATCGGTTCTTCTGGTTCAGGAAAATCCACACTTCTTCGCTGCATCAACTTGTTAGAAAAACCAACCAGTGGGCAAATCATCTACTTAGGTGAAAATGTGCTGGAAAAAGGCTATGACTTGCCGAAATACCGTACGCATCTAGGAATGGTTTTCCAATCCTTTAACCTATTCAACAATATGAATGTATTAGAAAACTGCGTGACGGGACAAGTCACTGTTTTGAAACGTGATCGCAAAGAAGCAGAAGCGACTGCCAAAGAAAATCTGGAGCAAGTCGGTATGGCTCAATATGCCAACGCCAAGCCTTCCCAGCTTTCAGGCGGACAAAAACAACGGGTAGCCATTGCCCGTGCCTTATCGATGAATCCAGATGTCATGTTGTTTGATGAGCCGACTTCTGCACTGGATCCAGAAATGGTCGGTGAAGTGTTGAAGACCATGAATACGTTAGCTCATACTGGCTTGACGATGGTGATCGTTACCCACGAAATGGGCTTTGCCAAAGAAGTATCTGATCGGGTCATCTTTATGGATCAAGGTGTCATTGCCGAACAAGGGACACCTGAAGATATCTTTATCCATCCAAAAGAACAGCGCACCAAAGAATTCCTTTCCCGTGTGTTGAATTAATTTTCTGTCTTGAAACACTTAGCGGTCTTCTTCCGAGCTTTTTCGTCCTTTTTCAGTACGCTTGGAAGAATTCGATGCTAAGTGTTTTTTTATTGCAGGAGGAGGAATTGTCAGAATTTATCAAAAAATCACAAAAAACCATTGCTATTTGTTAGAAACTTTGTTATTTTTTTTAAAACTAAGGAATTATAGGAGCTTTCATTTATGGAAAAAAAGTTACAGTTTAAGGATTATATGTATGTTGGATCAATGCTTTTCGGTCTTTTCTTTGGTGCCGGAAATCTGATTTTCCCCGTTCACATGGGACAAGAAGCTGGCGCGAATGTCGGCTTAGCCAACCTTGGCTTTTTAGTTACAGGGATCGGCTTGCCATTTTTAGGGGTCATTGCTATTGGCGTTTCCCAAAGCAGCGGTGTTTTTGAATTAGCTTCTCGGATCAATCGCCGCTATGCAATGATATTTACGATTTTGCTTTATTTAGTGATTGGGCCATTCTTTGCTTTGCCCCGTTTGGCTACCACTTCTTATGAGATCGGGATCGCTCCCCATGTTTCATCTGACATGCAAACTTGGTTATTGGCGTTGTTTTCTGCCCTCTTCTTTGGCGCTGCCTGGTGGTTTTCTCGTAAACCAAGCAAAATCTTAGATTATGTAGGGAAATTTTTGAATCCATTATTTCTGGTCTTACTAGGCGTTTTGTTGTTTTTTGCTTTTTGGCAACCTCTAGGAACCATCAGCGACGCGCCGATCTATCCTAGCTATCAAAGCGATGCTTTCTTTACTGGTTTCACTAACGGTTACAATACCCTTGATGCGCTGGCATCTTTAGCCTTCGGGATCATCATCGTCTCGACGATTCGCAATATGGGGGTTGAAAAACCCACGACAGTCGCAAAAGACACGATCCTTTCTGGTTCTGTCAGCATCGTGTTGATGGGGATCATCTATACCTTACTTTCTTATATGGGAACCAAAAGTCTAGGGCAATTTCCTATCAGCGAAAACGGGGGGATCGCTTTAGCACAAATCGCCAACCATTACCTTGGCACTGTCGGCAGTCTGCTGTTGGCTTTGATCGTTATCTCCGCTTGTTTAAAAACTGCCATTGGTTTGATCACGGCTTTTTCCGAAACCTTTGCTGGATTGTTTCCCAAGCAAAGCTACGGGTTCTTTATCGCTTTGACAAGTATCTTGCCAGCGATCTTCGCCAATGTCGGCTTGACCAATATCATCGAGTTTTCTATTCCAGTCTTGATGTTTATCTATCCACTGGCGATCACGTTGATTTTGTTGGCGATCATCAGTCCCTTGTTTCATCATCGTGCCAGTGTCTACCGAATGACGACATACTTCACATTGATCGCTGCAATCATCGACGGTTTAAATGCAAGTCCTGCACTGATAACCAACAACGCTTTCGTGCAAGGAATCTTGTCTTTTGCGTCAGAATATCTGCCCTTCTTCCAAATCGGGATGGGGTGGGTCGTACCGGCTGCGATCGGATTTTTGATCGGTTTGCTATGGTCGTGGTTCAAAAAAGACCCTGTTTCAGCCTAAATTAGTTAAAAAGATGAAAATAACCTACCTTTTTTTAAAGGGTAGGCTATTTTTTTGATTAAAAAGACTGACAGTTTCGTAAAAAAAAGATACAATAGAGCCACAAAGGAGGATACCTATGTTTTATGAAGAACTTATGATGGACCCGCAAACATTAATTAAATTTAAAATATTCCGGCGTATGCTGACTCTGCAAAACCCTAGCCACCCAATCGCACAATTGGCAAAGGAAATGGAGTTAAGCTACCAACAAGCTTTTATAGAGTTGACTGAGATCGACCAAGATCTAACTGAGTTAACTCCGGATCATATGTCGATACTCGGTCGTGGCGGTAAATTACAGCCTCAGAATATCGCGGTAACGATCGATGAATACCGCTTCTATTTATTGAATAAAAGCGTTCCGTTCTTATATGTTCTTTACATGCTGAATGAAGACCATCCTACGATCACGGATTTTTGTGCAAAATACGATGTCAGTCGTTCAACGGTGTCTCGCAAATTTGAACATCTAAAAAAACATTTGAAGCAATTTCAGCTTCGCTTTACGTACACTGAATCAAACTTGGTGGGCGATGAGCGTCTTGTGCGGCTCTCCCTATTCAATATCATTTGGTTAGGTACTCGTGGAATAGAATGGCCATTTGCGATCGCTGAGAGTGAGACAGAAAAAATGGTGGATCGATTCACGGAGTACTTCCCAATGACTCATTCTTATCTTGGCCGATTAGAGTTGAAGTATTTCGCTGCCTTGATTCTTTTACGAATCAAAAAAGGAAATTTTGCCAAATACGACAAGCGGTACAATTTCCTAATGAAAAATAATCCATATTTCGATTTTGAGCGTTTGACACAAGTCGTTGATCCTGAAGTTTTAATGACAGACAAACAATTAAAAGGCGAATCAGGGTTTATTTACTTGATGGCGCAAATCTTCCCATTCTATTTGAGTCCTGAAGAAGAAGCGTTGCAACAAACCTTGCAATTCTTTTCAAGCAAACAAAACCCAGTTTATCCATTAGTCGCAGACTTGTTAGCAGAGATGAAAGCAACCTTCTTTGCTTCACAACCTGGCCTGTTAGATGAGCCATTGGTCGTGGGTAATTTAATCAATGTGACTTTCGGCAACTACGTTTTCCGTCAGCCGTTTCCAAATATCTATCGCTTGCTGACGCCATCGATCAATCGCGGGTCTGCTGAAGAGCAGCTGCAGCAAAAAATCGATGAATTCTTAACGAGTTATCGCGAAGAATCCGCGGTGGACTATATCAACGATGAAAACCAAGAGCAGATGGCAACGATGTATACCCACGCCCTGCTGCCGTTTTATGATCAAATCCGTTATTCGAATCGTTTACGGGTAGGGGTTGCGTTAGAAGACAATTTCTTAGTCGTTCAAGGATTGAATCAATTCTTACATGACTTGACCTTCGTAGCAGCAGAACCTTATGATCTAAACCAGCAAGAAAACTATGATGTCATCGTTAGTTCCAATCAGTTGATGAAAAAACTCAAACCAGAAAAAATGAGTTATATTTGGGATTATGCGGCAGATGATCGGCAATACATTGATTTGTATCGTACCTTGAAAAACCGTTTTGATGAAAAGAACCTTTCTCTGTAATCAAACCGTTACGGTTTCTTAAGAACTTCCGAAAAGATTTGTCACAAAATATTCATATTTATCTCGTATACTCTATGTATACCAACAAACAACCCTAACTAACACTTTTTCATTTTTAACTCCTTCCCGTCGGCCACCCACCGACGGGTCTTTTTTTGCTTCTTTTCGCAGCCAGCAAACTTAAACACTTTCCAATCTTTTCTCCACAAAAAATTCATATTTGGACAGTATAGTATACATAACCCAACAAACAACCCTAACTAACACTTTTCATTTTTACTCCTTGCCTGTCAGCTACCCACTGACAGGCTCCTTTTTTTCTTACGGGGTTTGCCGTATACTAAAGCCAGGAGGTGTCCTATGACAAAAGCCATTACGACAGTTGACCAATACATTGCAGCAGCTCCAGCAGAACGACAAGCGACTTTAAAAAAGGTCCGTCAAACCATCAAAGCCGTTTTACCTGAAGCGGTTGAAAAAATCAGTTATCAAATGCCTACCTATCATCAGGGAGAAACTATCGTGCATTTTGCCTGCGCCAAACAGCATCTTGGCTTTTATCCCACGCCTTCTGCGATCACGGCCTTCCAAGAAGACCTACAACCCTACAAAACCAGTAAAGGGGCGGTTCAGTTTCCTTTTGCACAGCCGATCCCTTACGAACTGATCGCTGTGATGACCGCTTGGCGACTCGCAGAAGTCAAAAACAAGCACGCTTAACCAGCAATAAAAAAACCGCTGTGTCTAATGACGCAGCGGTTTTTTTGCTATGCACAGGCTTGTCTACAAGCCAGGTTTTGTATTCAAGGTGCTAACTTTCAGCACATGATGCAGGGGAATAATCCGCAGCTGCTGACGGTCGCTTTGTAATTTCAAGACAACTTGTTCTTTTGCTACCGTTTTGCCGACGATCCAACCGGTAACGGTTTCAAAACCACCCAATTTCTCTGTTTTTACTTGCAGCACGACCAGGTGCTTGGCAGCGGCTGCCTCTTGCAGCGTTCGCTGGATTTCTTTGACTTTTTCAGACTGATTCTTCTTGTCAGCATCATCACTGAAAAAGGTATCCAGCAACGTTGTGGATGTCATCACAATGAGTTTGCCCAATTGTTTGATGGGCGATGGTTTCTTTTCCATTGGACATTCCTTTCTGCGCGTTGCAGCAGTTTATAAAAACCACACATACGTTCGCATTTCCATGGTTCTATTTTAGCAAATTTTTGGTAAAATACAAGCGAACACGCCTTATTTTTCAGAAGAAATAACCTCTAGCCAAAAAGGAATTCCTTCTTGTAGCAGTTGATAGGTCTCTTCGAAATCTCCTGTATAATAAGGATCTGGTACTTCCGCGGTTTCTTTGCCAGGAACAACACTCAAATACGAACGAATCTTTGCGGTGGTATCGGCAGGTGCCAGCGCTTGAAGTGTTTCAACATTGCTTTGATCCATACCGATGATCCAGTCAAATTTGGCAAAGTCTGCTTCTGTGATCTGCCGTGAAATGAGTCCCTCGCTGGATAAGCCTGCTTGACGCAATCTTTTTTTGGTTCCGGGATGAGCAGAATGTCCGACTTCCCATGAGCTGGTCGCTGCCGAATCGATCTGCCAATCCAATTTGCGTTTTGTTATTTCTGCTTTATAAATAGCTTCTGCCATGGGGGAACGGCAAATATTACCTAAACAAACAAATAAAACTTTCGTCATCGCTCACTGCTCCTCTTTTTCATAGATTTGGTGGCCAAAAAATTCCACATCCTTCGCCAAACGAAACAATTGCGTTGCAATCTCTAAGGGGGTTTCTGGAAAGTCGTTGTGAATCCAATTTTCCAAAATGCCTCCGCAGCCGTAGGAAAAGAACCGGCTATAAAATAGAATATCTTGTTTCGTCAATTGCTGCTCTTGATCGACCTCCAAGAACAAGCGCTGAAAAAGCGGTTCTGTGATCTGTAGAAATCCGTTCATTAAGATTTCGCGGTCATAAGCCAGTGATTTGCGGTAAAAGGCCGGCGCTTGTTTCATTGCTTTCAGCATGCGCAAGGCGGCTTCTTCCCAGTTATCAAGGGAGACATCTTCTGTCGTCAAAAAAATCAGGGCATCTTGCCGATAGATCCATTGGATCAAAGCTTTTTTATCAGGAAAATGGTAGTAAAACGTCTGCCGATTGACTTGCGCCTTTTCGGCGATCTCCTGTACGCTGATTTTATTCACTTCTTTGGTCTCACAAAGGGTGATCAATGTCTGGCCAATCACAGCCTTCGTTTGTTTCCCATCCATCATAGGGCACCTCTTTTTCTTCTCTTTCTATCATACCAAATTTTCCTGCAAAAAAAAATCCTATCAAATGGTCCTTTTTCACAGACCTTCCCCGAAACCTTCATCAGAGCAATAGATTCCTGGGCGCTTTTTAAATAGGACAGGTTTCTACAAAAAACGCCTGCCTCCATTTGAGGCAGACGTTGCTTTCGATAGTTAAACGGCAGGTTACTCATTGTGCCATTTTGGTTTGAAACTGTTCTCTTCGAATCACACTGACTTTTTCAGTGAAATTGGCCCAGTCGATGGGTCTGGGTGGTGCCAGCCATAAGATATGGTCGATCCCCAATGCACCATAAAAGGGTAAGTTTGAAAGAATCAGATGCGTATGATCATCTGGGTAACTTTGGAATTGGACATTTAAATCGAGGATTTTTTCGATATTCTTTTGGATCATCTGATTGTAGGAATCGCCAAATGAAAAGTCCACGCAAACATACAAGGGAACCAAAATCTCTTTTAGCGGAATCGTGGAAATCAACAGAATCAGATACCTGAAAAACAAAAACTCTTTATTGTTCCATAAGATCGGCCGGTTGCGGCTTTCTTCCAGATAGTTACGGCAAAAGGCAGCATATTCTGGATAGGTTTCAAGAAAATACGTCACATCCATATATTGGTATTCATAGCGAGAACTAAAGGAAAACGACAAGAGCTGATAATGGATCGTTGTCGTTTCAGCATGAAGAAGTGCCAACGTATCTGCGGTTAAGGAAAACTGCTGTTGGACGGCCTGAATAAAATGCTCGTTTAATTGTTGGATATAGGTTTGTTCTTGATCGATGTAGCTATTGTTGTCGATCAGCCAGCCCTCAACGATCAAAAAGCGCAAAATATCTCGAGCTTCACGCTCTAGCACTTCTTGATCGGTGATCGTCAAAATCTCCTGCAGCCAGCGTTTCAATTCCTCAATGATCACGAGATGTTTGGGCAAGACTAAATCATTTTCCACGCTGTTTTGCAGGTAATGACCATTCGTCATCCGTGCCAAAACGATTCCTAGATAATGTTTCTTGCGAATCCGCATGCGAGCAGACTGTTCTGGTTTAAGCCAGGTGCTTTCATTAAAATGATCAAAGGTCTTTTCTTTTTCTAGGATTTCTTTTGGGAAAGGGGAATGATTCAGATAGTATTCCTTCATAAAAAAGAGGAAAATAAATTCCCTGATCTCACTTTCCTCCCCAACCAGCTGAAATTCTTTCGTCACTTCAATATCATATTCTTTCAAGATCAGTTTAAACTGTTTAAATTCTTTATAGACGGGATTATGGCTTAAATAGTGATTGGTGGCAAATTCGTATAAAGAAGACAATTGCTCAAAAAAACATTCTTTCAACATGGAAAATTTCAACGCTTGATCCAAATAATAGGTCAGCAGTGTATCGGAAGTTGCCAGCCCCGAGGCATTCAGTTTAATGACCGTCCCATCGGTCACGATCTCAAATTCCTCGTTCAATCCGAGTTCATAAAAATCAAGATTCAATTCTTGAACGGTTTTGTTGATCAAAAATTCCGACATGGTCAATTGATCCATCAATGTTTCCTTCGTTTCCGAAAGAGCGACTGCGTTTTCCAAATATTGCAGCATCACCAATTTTCGTTTGTCCGCCTTATTCAAAAATGTCACAAACATGCGTTTTCAAGCCTCCATTGTTTTTTTGGCCATAAAGGACGTTTCCTGAAAATAAGTAGCACAAGCTGGCAAGATAAGAAGGCTTATCATCGCCATCACCATCTGTATTATTTCCTGGCAGTGCTAGATCGACGTTCAAACGATCCGGCGCAAAGACATCCTCCAGCATGACTCGTTGGGCAAAATGTTTTTGCTTTTCCAAAAAACTGCTTTCTGACAGTGAGGATCGCTCCGGCTCTTTTTTCGGAACGGTTTCTGGTTCAGGCGCGGGTTGTTCTTTGGATTCTTCCATTTCAGTTGGCGGTTCCTCCACTTTTTCTGGTATTTCTTCTGGTGGGTCCGTGGGGACGATTTCTTCTGAGGGGTCCAGCGGATTATAAATGGTCGCAAAAACGACTTGTTCTGTAACAAGATCGATCATTCCGATAATCATGCACGCACCAATGACAAAGCCAAATCTGCGTTTCATTTTATTCACCCTCCTTATCATCAGCGCATCTTCTGATGATGTTTCTACGACGCTGAACGGTCCAACAACTTATGGGCGCCCAGCAGACATCCACTAATTATAAATAAAATAACAAATAAAAGAAACCAATTTTTCATTGATTGTTGTTTCCATACCGTTTCTTGTTTTTCAACCATCACTTTTGCTGCTTTCGGCGTGCTGATTGTCGCCGCTGGTTTTTGTGGGTGATCGGCAGTCGCCTGCTCAACAGGAATCGCTGTCAGCACGTACCGTTCTTCTGTTCGAGTAGGCGTAGGACAAGTGATCAAGGTCAATTTTGGTGTCTGTTCTTCCTCTAGCACCGACAAGTCCGACTCGTCTACGATTTTTTTATCCGTGATGATATACTGTTGACTCTCCTCGAGATAGGTCACTGATACTTCCATCCCCACCTGTGCTTCTAGCAATTGACCAAATAACAAACTTTGTCTGCCAAGATGATGCCCTAAAACGACAAAATTGCTATTTTTCAACGAACGTTCGGGAAACATCACGACGCCGCCTCTCAGCAGCTGTTGATTCGTTAGTCCCACCAACAGCGGCTGCTGGAAATCGATCGCCTCGATTGCGACAAAGCCGTACCCAGTGATCGTTGTCGGCTGAGGCGCCATTACATCTGACAGAGCCGGCATTCGGATCGTTTCTTCTTCTGGGATCGTTGCCGGCAGCTGGGTGGCTATCGTCAATTGCGTGGTGCGTAATTGCCAACTGACGATGCTTTCTTTTAGAAAAGGCAGTGCCAGCAAAAGGATACCTACGATGATCAACCCATCGATCAAGCATTTCTCAAGGCGCTCACGCTTCATCCGTTTCATTTTTTTTCTTTCGTCGGTACCATAAAAGCAGCAGCAAGGCGAGTAGTAGCAACAGTCCGCCGATCAAGAAGTAAAGCCATGTGTAATCTGTTTCGATCGTCACATCTTTCTTATTAAGATCACGTGCGACCTCTCCCGTCACTGTAAATTCTTTTTCGAAGGTCCATTTATAGAGATAGCTTTCTTCTTCGCCTTCTTCATTTTCAATTTTGTATTGCCCTTCATCGCTTTTTCCACCATAAGCAACGGAAGTCAACACGTAGGTCCCTGCTTCTAAACGTTGTCCTTCTAAAGAGATTGGGTACGAGAAGTTGGAATTAGGTGCCATTTGCATTCGTGAGGTATCCGAAGAATACAAGACGTCGCTATCACCTTTTTTCTTCACTTCATTGATCAGGCGTAATGAATTCAAGTAAGCTGCTTCAGGATTTTGAAGGGTGACATTGATAGTATTTCGGGCGTTGACTTGACCTGGTCCAACATCCAGCAGTTTTAGATCCGGTGAAACTTCTGTTGTGTTTTGTCGCAGTAAAATCGCAACGACATAGGCATACTCATTCTTGATAGCTAACCCTTGCTCTTCTTCACTGTCAGCAGTATCGGCTTCCTCTGTCGTCTCTTTTAAGGTCAATCCGCCTGCGATGACCCCTTCAAAGGATTCTGAAGGCATGGTGATCTTTAAGGGCAAGGTGATTTGGGATTGTTTGGGGATCGTGATCTCTTCATCCACTTCAATCAAATCAGCCATATCATAAGGCAAGGTTTCGTCCGCTTCGATGTCATTTTCGCCATATTCCACGACTCCGTTTAAGTTTGTGGTAGCTGAAGCGATCACTGGCGCGATGACGACCTCTTGATCGGTGTCATTACGCAATTGAACTTCAACGGTTTGTACCGTACCCGGCGCCATTTCCAAGTCAAAATAAGTTTTTTCTTTATCGATTTGATTTTCTGGAATTACGGGATTGACGGCAAAGTTAAATTCAGAAGCGGTTCCTATCGTTGGTACAAAAAAGAAAATACTTGCGAATAGGAGCGCCAAAAGCTGGTTGATTTTTTTCATGATGGATGTCCCTTCTTTCTATGTATTCTCCTTAAACCACGAAAGGGTTCAAGGAGAAAGCTGGTACTTATGGGTTTGTTGGTGTGTCTGTCAGTAACCAAGTAAACGTGGTGTTGTATTGGCTGGCATATTTTGTCGTTGAGCCTGGAACTTCCAACTCAATGCTATCCATAGCTGCAGCTAAACTATCGCCCCAGCTCATTAGATAGGTCCCTGCCCCTTCGCCATCTTGGGCACTCATCACTAAGGATTGGGCACCATTTGGATTCAATGTGATCGTTGAACTCACATTTGATGGTTTTGGTGACAAGGAAGGTGTTACTACAGTTCCCTTCGTCAAGCGAATTTGCGCGGCGGTCAATTCTTGATCTTCTGCTGTTTTGAACTGACCATTTTGGCGAACATTCAATGTCCAACCGCTCTCTGTTCCCCGATTGTCTGTCACTTGGACAAAATTTGGTCCTTCTTGATTCACATTTGCTGAATCTACGTATTTTTGGGTTTCCGCATGGTAGATCTCTGTTTTTGAGGTGATTTTTTGCGTACCAAAGTAAAGGCTTGAAGCAAAATCAATCGATAACGGTCCGTTGGTTCCTGGATTTGGTCCATCTGGGTCCGTTGGGTCAACTGGTTTGATCGGATTTTCTGGATCTGGGTCTGTTGGACTGATTGGATTGGTTGGGTCTGTATTTGGTTCAAAAGTGATCTGTCCGTTTGAATTGTATTCTACGCTGTCCGCTGCTTGTGCCAGCACAGGAGCAGCGAAGCTTAGCCCTAATACTGAGAGAAATGCTAGTGTTTTTTTCATGTCTATACTCCTTATCCTTCCGTTCCTGGTGTATCTGATAATACCCAAGTTAGTGTAGTCGTGTAGCTAACGGCATCTTTTGGTGTGCTGCCGGGTACAGAAAGTGCGACCGCTTTGGTAACATCTGCTTGTACTTCTTGGCCATCCTTATCTATTTCAGTGACCGTCTCAACGCTTCCCCAAGCGTTGACCCATGTTCCAGCACCCGTTTGATTTGCTGCGGTCATCACCACTGATTCAGCACCTGCTGCATCCAATGTGATCGTCGCTTCTGCCACTGGAGCAGTAACGCCGATCGCATTTGATTTAACGGCAGGACTTGTTAGGGTAATGACAGAACCAGTCAATTCTTGATTCAACGTCGATTCGTTTTTGAATTGACCATTTTGCTTCACAGACAACCGCCAACCAGCATTACTACCGCGATTATCCGTTACTTGAACATAATTGGCAGTTTTTAATGTAGAAACGGTGTCATCGTCATTCAAATACCCTTGTGCTCGTGCATAATAGACTTCGTTTTTATTGGAGATTTTATTGACACCAAAATCTAAGCTAGAGGCATAATCGATCGATAATGGTCCATTCGTTCCAGGGTTTGGTCCATCTGGATCGGTTGGATCCACAGGATTGACTGGGTTTTCTGGATCTGGATTTTCTGGATTGACTGGGTTCGTCGGATCGGTATTTGGAATAAAATCAACCGCCCCATTTGAGGTGTAAGAAGCCGCTTCAGCTGCTGAAACCTCAGTTGCTGCACTCGCTGCTGCCAATACGGCAAGACTTAAAAAGACCCATGCTGTTTTTTTCATTTCTATTTGACACTCCTTTATCTGTTTTACTGAAAATCAGTGATTTTAATTGCTTTCAGGGACATTCTTTAAATTCCAAGTCAATGTCGTCCGATACTCTTTGGCTAATTTTACGGAACTGCCTGGTACATTTAATTTTACTGCCGTTGACCCTTCCGTTGCATCGTTCCCAAACTTGTAGATCCAAGTGCCCATTCCTTTTCCGACAGGTGCGTTGACCAATGTGATTTCACTATCGGGTACAAAGGTATGACTTGCCGTAACCGTTGGTGCATACTGCATATCGGTGACCGAAGTTGCTGCACCTGAGGCGATCGATAATGAAGCCCCGACTAGTTCTTCGGCATCAGCCGTTTTGAATTGTCCGTTTTGCACAACGCTCAATGACCAGCCTTCTTGTGTTCCTCGTTTATCTGTTACTTGCACATAGTTTGGTCCAGCAGCGCCTGCTGTGAACTCTTGCAGCTGTGCGTAATAATCTTTTGTTTCGGAAGTGATCAGTTGGTTGCCAAATTGAAAGCTTGAAGCAAAATCGATCGATAATGGTCCAGCTGTTCCAGGGTTTGGTCCATCTGGATCGGTTGGATCGACGGGATCCACTGGTTTTTCTGGATCGGTCGGATCAACTGGATTGGTTGGATTCGGGTCCGCTTCAAAAGTGATTGCTCCATTTGAGGTGTATTCAGCGGCATTAACGGTTGTTGGTAACAGAGCAGTGCTCATCAATAGAATGCCTGCCGTCAAGAAAAGTTTTTTCATTTTTTGTTCTCCTTTTGATTAAAATGATTCCTGCTGCCAACAAAACGACAAGACCACTGCTTTGATAGCTATTAAAGTGATCCGACCCTGTTGCCGGCAGAATGTTGTTGCCTTTTTGATTTACTTGTTTATTCCCTGGCTGTTCTTTTACGGGCTCTTCTGGCTCCTCAACTGGTTCTTCATAGACACCGAAAAAGGAAGTAATGCCATTGCTGTCATAGGCACCTGCTTCGGCTGCTGAAACGAGCTGAGGAAACATTAATAGACAGCCAGCAATAATACCGATCATGATTTTTTTCATTTATTTTCCTGCCTTTATGGGTTGCCAGGTGCCGAAACTAGCTGCCAGCTCAAGGTTCCTTGATAGTCCCCGACTTTTTGCTGTTCGACTGGAACGGTAAGCTTGATTCCTTCATTCTGACTTTCGCCCCAGTGCTGATTCACGACGTATGTGCCATTTTCTGTCAATTCCGTTTCCTCGATGATCATTTCCCCACTGGTTATCATCTGTTCTTGACCGTTTGTCACAAAGCGGAAGACATCGGTTAATTGATCTGTCCCATCCGTTAATGGCTGTTGCTCTTTGACCGTCAAGCGCCATGGACTCCGTTCGGACCCTCTCGTATCTTTCACTGCTAGCTCGCCTGTGATCGTTGGCCAATAATCTTGTGTTTCTGTAGCAACTTTCTGCTGCCCAAAATCAAAGTCTGTTGGCACACTGCTTAAAATAAGCTCGCCGGCAACTGCGACATTGACGACTTTTTCTGCCCGTTGACTGCCTGCTTCATAATGGTAAGCCGTTGACACATTTTTCAACAGCTCATCTTCCGTTGCTTGCTGGATCGCGGCAAAAGCTTGCGGATCGACAGTCGGTGGTACATTTGCCCGATTATCTGCAAAAATCGTGGTTGCTTGGGTATAGTCTGCCAAAGCGGCTTCATCTGTCAGCGCCGTTGCTTCTGGTAAGGTCAAACGGACATCTTTTGCATAGACGGCAAATTGCCGATCAGCAGAAATGACACTTTCATTTTTGACCACCACCAGATTCACGGTAGTTTCTGCCTGATTCTGATCGTTTTCCCCTACGGAAAAAGTGACCGCTTGTTTGCGGTAGACCGCTGTTTCTAACGGTTCTTGAATCGCAGCTAAGACCTCATCTGTCAGCGTATCCTTAAAGAAAGGACGCCCGCTGGCTTCGAGATAAGTCACGGCTTGTTCTTTTGTCAGCGATTGTGCCTCCTGCTCTGTAAGGATCACATTGCGGGCTTGGACTTCCGCCTTATTTGAGTAGCGGACACTGATATCGTAACTATACTCCCCATCAGGACTCGTCCAATCAACTGGCTCTGAATCTGGTTGTTCCGTCAACTGCTGCTCCGTGCTATCCAACTTGCTGGATTTGATTTGCCCCCCATAGACCCATGAACCGGACGTTTGAGTTTCTGGTGTAAACGTCAATGTTGGCAATTCCGTTACCGTGTAGGGAATCAATAAACGCCCTTTTTGCACCTGCGTCCCCGCCTGCTCAGTTCCCCATGCTTGCAAAGTCAGCGGCGTATTGTTCTCTTTGACTGCCGTTACATTGTGACTAATGGCACCGATCCCATTCGCGACTCCGGGTGTTTCGACTTCGTAGTTAATGATCGAACCTGGTATCGCGATACCGTACCCGTTGGCTGCATTGGTCACATCGTTGTCCCCGATGAAGGTTTTCCCAGTCGCTTTTTCGATCCCGCTGAAATTGATTGGCGTGATCGCTGCAGCATTAGCAGCAGTTGGATTTATGGTCAGTACTTGATAGGCACTAACCGCACCAAACCACGTTCCTTGACTGTTGACTCGAGAACCTGCATCATTGGTCGTCGTTTTCAGCCACGTTAAATGATCTTTGTCCGTATCTGGTGTGGCGAAATCCGAGAGATTGATTCGCCCCGTTCCCGGCGGCGACTCGATCGTCCCTTTGTCTTCTACCGTTAACTTCGCCCCTGAAATCAAATTCGTTGCGGAAGAAATCCCGATACCAGCATCCTTTGAAAGATGGATGTCACCGAACTGATGATAGGTCGTTGCGTGATTGGCAGCAGTCGCTGAACGGCCATTTTTGATGTCTCCCCCATTGGCCATCAGCTTGATGCCGTTTGTCACATTCAATTCGGTAAAGTTGACGATCCCCAGACCCGTAACAGCGATTGGATCAGTTTGATAAGAAGCTGTCCCATCGACATTTTCACCAAAGTTCATCTTCACTTGATTACTGCTGTTGGCTACGATCGTGTTCGTAAAGTTATCTGACGCGTTTCCGCCTGAGATCCCATTGATACTTTTGGCTCCTTGAAGTCGCATCTCGACATCTCTTAAAATTTGATTGGAAGAAATATTGGAATAATACGTGGTGTATAAATTCCCGATACTTGATCCTTCCGCCTGGATATTCATATAAATTTTGCCGCTTCTCGTATTGCTAGCAGTCCGTCCGCCATCACCATAGATCGTTGCCCCATTCAGCGCATCTGACCCCGGCTTTGTGTAAATGTTCAATGTAATCGTATTGGAGCTGTCGGTCCCAACGATATTTGTACTGTTAAACGGATTACCGCCTGAGATGTTCGTTCCAGAAGGAAGGGCAAACTCACCATCGTAATTTCTCAAATCCAATGTCAAACTGGCATTTCCTAATAACCGTCCATTGTTCGTAACACCGCCTGAAAAACCATTAGACCCTGTACGCGGAGTACCTGAGAAGTTTCCGCCAAACACTCGATTATCTGAGTTTCCGTTAATGGTGTGGGAAGAAGCGACACCATAAGAGGCACCGAGTGAGGCATTGATCACCCCATCATAAACCGTTACTGCGACATTGCCGGTCACTAATAAGTCATCCCAGCCGCCACCAGATAAAAACCAGTCTACTTGCCCATTATTTACTGTCGTTCGTCCATCTCCGTAAACACGGCGTCCAGTATAGCCTGTTCCTTCTAGCGTATCGACGATCCCAGAGTTCAAAGTATTGGAAGAATTTCCCTCAATGACACCTGAGAAGGAACCACCGTAGGTCCAGCGAGCAACCGTGTTATTCAAGATCGTTTTGGTATTCCCTTTAATATAGATATCCCAAGCTGTTCCTGGATAACCGCCGCCACCAACGATATCCCATCCAGATGAATAGCCTCTCGTTTTATTGCTCGTTGAGTAATCTAGATTTGTCGGTCTGGTTCCTGTGTAAGCAATCCCATCTCCCCCAGGACTACCATCCGAAGTGATCGTACCAACTTCAATCGTCGTATTTCCCTCAACATAGCCGCCTCGACCAGCTGCCGTCGAATAAATCGCACCGTTTGAAAAGGAACCGCTGACTAGATGAGAAGTGATATCGCCATAAACTTTAAAACTTGCCGCTGCTTCTGCCAGTGCTGCTCGTTGCTCAGGAGTATAATTGTCATACGTCGTCGTATTCGAAGCCCCCATTGAACTTTGAGTCAAGGTACTAACGTTGTTTCCCCCACCGCCGTTAAAATCACCAATTCCGCCGACGCTGGCACTCGGTCCCGCTTTCACGGTGTTGACGATGTTTCCTGTGATGGTACCAGTATTCCGATTGCCACCTTCAAATTCACTCCGTCCAGTGGAATAGCTGCTGGCATCAAGGTTGGTCACGATGGCATCCTTAGAACGGTCAGAGCCGATGTTGCCATAAAATGAACCGCCTACAAACCGATTGGATATACCTGACCAACCGCCTGCACCCGAGATCGTACTGCGGATCGTTCCATTGATGTTGCCATATTGAACGCCACCAGCAAAAGTACTTAAACGGAAGCTTGCATTGGTGGTTTGAATCGTCGTTTCAACATTGCCTGTCACATTGGCTGTATTGGAAGCGTTTGTTCCAAGACCACCGCCATAATAACTGCCTAATGTGCCATTTAAACGATTGATCGTGACACTGGTATTCCCATCAATCGTACCGATATTGGCACCTCCAGCGATCGTACTGATATTACCTACTGTATTATTTACGACAATCGCTGTATTCCCGGTCAATGTACCACCGTTTTGATTCCCCCCATAAATGTTCCAAGTTCCTGAACCTGTCGCATTCAACGTGATCGTTGGGTTTCCCGAAAGGTCGCCATTGTTGCTTCCCCCATAAATCGCAAGACCATTCCCGGTGGACCCACCGTTCAATGAAAGGCTATACCCATTCATGTACATCCTCGTACCACTATAGTTGAGGTTTCGAATCACTACATCAGAACCGAAGTAGATGTCCGCGCCAAGTGCAACCGTGCGACTACCAGAGGTCAACGTTGTTTCATCTGTGATGGGATCATCGCCATGTCCTGTGATGATCAAGCGGCTGACTTTTCCTTGCAGCGCATAAAAAGTCATGTTGGTATTATCGACTGTGGCTGGAATCGTCTTTGAAGTCAGATTCGTTGGCAGTGATAACGATCCACCCGAGCCAACATACAAAGCAAATTCTTGGCCATTGCCGTTTTGATACATATCAAACAACGCTTGACGAATGCCTTCAGCACTATTGGTGTATTCCGCATATGCTGATCCATCTCCAGCTGGGCTTGGTACAGCGATCACTTTCGCTTTATCGGCTTCTTCAATGATCTCTTTGATCGATTGCTCTGCCAACGAGATGTCCGCCGCTCTTGCCTTAACCGTCGGTTTAAAAACAGCAGTTAAGGTTTGGTTCTCCGTGAGAATCAATTCGGTCAACGCTTGACTTGTATAGACCGTGCCATCTAACGACCAGCCTTCAAAAGCAGTATCATCTTCAAAAACTGGCAACTCACTTTCTTTTAGTGCTTCCCCTTTGTTTTTGCTGATCTGAGTGCGGGTTTCCCCGGTAGCAAATAGATGCGCCGTGTCTGTCAGAAAGGTCACCTGTACTTCTTCTGCAGCTTCCGATGAAGCTTCTGTTTCAGATGAAGCTGTGTCAGTGGCTCCTGTAGACGAATCTGTCGAAGCAGGTTCACTAGATGCTTGCACTTCAGTTTCGTTCGTCTCTTCCAGACTGTCGATTGATGAAACGACAGGGTCAGAAGAAGACATACTTTGTTCTTCACTTGTTTTTGTAACACTTTCGGCTTGTGCCACTACCATTGCATATGAAAAACACGGACCTGATGTTAGTAGAAAAACAAGTAAAGTTGTTAAAAACCGTTTCACTTTATCCCTCCTATCTTAAAAAAATAAACGTATCGCGCAGTGCACGCCCTGTGTTACAACTCTTAGTTTAGCGAGTTGGCGAAAGAGAATTATAATTCTTTTTTTCTTCCATTCAAAATTATGATTATAATTGATTTTTCATAATTCCGATTTTTGTAACTTCCACATCTTAGAGCTATCTGTTACTCATCGATTGAAAAAAAGCGCAAATTATCAGGATGAATCATCGATTCTTTTCAAAAAACTGCTTTTCTCTTTCATAAATCATACAAAAAACGAGGGATAAATCAACACCCATAATTAAATTAAGATGAGAAAAATAAATAAAAAGTTAGAATATTTGACAAAATTCAGTGGCACAAAACTCTTTTCTAACGACCTAAAATAATAAGTTAAAAGAACGCTTCCTATCTTCTGACTGTAGATAATGATAATGTTATAATCAAAAATGAATAAAAAACGTTATTTAAAAATCCCATTGCATATAAAATAACAAAATAAAAATTATTATTTTTTTTATAAATCACTGATTTTGATAAAATAAGTAAAGTTATTTTTGAAATAACGCAAAAAAGAGACTGTGACAAAAGCCCATAAAAGAAAGCCGCAAGAAAGGCTCTATAATTTATGGGACTGATGAGTCAAAATTGATTCTTCAGCCTCATTTTCATTTTCGGTATTAAAAAAAATATCGTTCTCTAATATGATTAAATCACGACAAAATAAACAAACTAAGAGGACGATAAGTGGTATGAATGATTCTATCAAATATGAATACAAAACAAGGAAAGTAATATTAAAAAAAATCTGAGCTAGAATGAGTTTCATCCTGCTCAGATTTATCTTTTTGCATATTAGCCTCTATTGAAAATAGCTATTATTCTCCAATGACTTGTGCGTATACATCGTTGCAAGATGTTGCCTCTCCATTAGCAAATGATACTGAATAGATGATGCCTCGGCTTCATCTATTCAGTAAAGTTTGTTGCTCTTATTGTAATTCCATCAAGTTCCTTTTCCATAATCTAATCTGGTGGAATTGACGTATAATTCGCAATAAATGAATCAATTTTTTCACTTAGATCTGATACTTTTGGAGAATCAATTGATGATGTCGTTTCTGATGAATGAGTTTCATTAAGCAAAGAACTGTAAGAAGTTTCTGTTTCACTTGCTGCTGCTTATATGAAGCACGCCATTATTTCTGCTGAGAATTACTATTGGAATCCAACATGGAAACCTTCGACATATGTTAATAAAAACGATAGCTGGGCAAAGACTGTAGACGGCGAGGAGTTAATGACCGCTTATTATTCTAGACTTAAAAAAGAAGCATTTTCTACAGGTAAAAAATCTGGTTCTTTCTCAGGAAGTTATACATTTCTAAGCGGCCAACTTCACACAGCATTACGTGGGGTTAGTTACACAGTAACTTATAAGAAACAAGCCAATGGAAATTATTGGACTCAAGTAAAGGTTACGGATATATTTGATTTCAAATGGGAGCTAAATGGTTATGATGGCAACTTCGAGGTGGGATTTGGAAACAATTATTGTTATGCAATGCAAAGAGCAGGCTTTATCATTCCTTATAAAATCGAAGTGATCCACGAAGTTTCTAGATAGTATAAAAAGAGATGAGCTTTACGCTTATCTCTTTTTGTTTAAGATATATATAATGGATTTTACTAGTGCACCCAAGAAAAGTATCAGGGCTAATACCTTAAAAACTACACCAAGTTCCCAGTTGATTGATCCTTCTCTTAAAAGCTCCTGTTTTTGGGATTTGCTAAGTCCTCCAACGCTTACAGGAATCCAATTTACACTTAAATAGACACCTATAAGTAGCGAAATCATTGAATATATATATAGGATTCTTATTTTTAAACCTTTTAAAAAGTTGATCATCTTAGCACTCCTTTACAAACTATTATATCAGAAAGCTAGCTTTAAATAATTATCGCTAATATAATTTAATAATTTGTGAGTACTTTTTATAAGAGGTTACTTTTGTCCGACCACTTGGTTATGTTAGCTATTTTAATATTCCTAATTTTATCATAGCCAACCTTATTACCACCAACATATATTTCTAGTTCATCATGCCCCCTAAATATGGCCAACTATATCAGGAAAGTAATTCCCATCTCGATCATGTGCTTCAATTTAGATAGCTACTGATTTGTTCTTGAGTGTTGCCTGATTTAAAGTTTCGGCGATCTCATTAACATCCATCTGGAACTTTTGAATTGGTTTACTTCTTTCAATAGTTCTTTCTCCATCAATTGCTTTGGTATGTTCTGTAAGATAAAAGCCTCCCCATTTCACCATTCCTTTTTCAACTCTTTTTCCTTTAATGGATCAATTAAATAAATGATCCGCCATCCACAAAAGTGGTATAAATATGCTCGTCCGCCACTGGATCCCCTTGGATCGATTGTACGATTTTCTCAGCTGCCACCATGCCCCATCGATGTTTCGAATAGGAGATCGTCGCTAAGCGCGGCTGCACAAAAGCGCCTAATTCCGTATTATCAAACCCGATGATGCGGATCTCTTTTCCGATGCGATAGTCGGTCTCGCGGACATATTTGTAGACACCGATCGCCATTTCATCATTGAAGGCAAAGATATCAATGGGAAACTGGGGATCATTTGCTAAGAGCTGTTTTGCCGCTCGATAACCAGAAGGTTCCGTGAAGTCACCAGGAATGACTTCATAAGGAATACCAAAGCGCGTCAATTCTTTCGTACTGGCTTCCAAGCGCTCCCGACTGTCGTAGCCTTTTTCTGGTCCTGCTAAGAGGAAGACTTTTTGACTTTGTCCAGCGATCAAGCGATCGATCGCCAGCGCAGCCCCTCCTTTATTGTCTAACAAGACTTGATGGATGTTTTCATGAGACAAGACACGGTCTAACACGACGATTTGATGCCCTCGTTGGGCGTATTGCTCGATCTCCTTTGCTGGAAACGTCCAATCCAAAATGATGGCACCGTCCACCATCCGCTCAGGAATAAACAAGTGTGACTTCTTGCCGCTGCAGACGATCATTTCATAGCCGAAAAGTTCCAGCCCTTTCTTGATACCATCTAGCAATTCCCCATAAAAACTTCCGGCATAATCGGCGAGATAAACACCGATGATGTTGGTTTGTCTGCGTTTCAGTGTGCGAGCAGCCATGTTCGGAACATAGTTCAATTCGTTTGCGATCGCTTGAATCCGCGCGCGGGTTTCCTCGGTCACTTTTGGACTGCCATTCAATGCATACGAAACGGTGGATATGGAGACACCCGCTTTTTGGGCAATATCTTTGATTCCTACCATGGCTTCTCCTTTCTTAACGATAAATATCGATCGTATTGGTTTGGTTTTCGTTTAATTTGGCGCAAAGTGCTGCTTTCTTCAGGACAAGCGCACCTTGACGGTAGCGATTTTCCGCAAACTCAGTGGACATTTCTTCCCCGTTGATCAATACTTTCGGCGTACTTGCCGAATGATAGACGATTTCGACCGGCCGATCAAAGAGTCGATACGTCAGTGTCAACCCTGCTAGCTCCGCTGGCAAGACGGGATCAAGTTCAACGTGATCAACAAAGGTACGAATGCCTAACACATTGCTGATCAACTGATTCATATAGATCCCTGGACCACTAGAATAGATGCGCCAGCCGCCTTTGACGCCGACTGCTGCCTCCTTAAGTTTACCAAAATTTTCTTGGGCTTCAACCCTTGTTTTGAAATCGCCATCAGAACTGCTGAAATACGCATTTGCTTGACGAATCTCCGCGTTTTCGACCCGTTGAGCGATCTGGATCGGATTGATGACCCCAAGCGCTTGCCAAGTCTCTTCTTCTCGACCTAATTTCGCCATCGCTTCGGTAAAGCGGATGTGGGCGTGAACGTACTGCAAACCGATTTCTCGTCCAAAGTTGGCTGCTTGTTCTGCTCGCTTGAAATTGGTGCTGACACCACCCGCATAAGTCGCTGGACGATTCATCAAGCGCACCCCATCTGGAAATTGCAAATGCTCCTTAATGATCGCCACATGATGATCGGCTTGTTCGGGAGATAACAGCTCACCGATCATGCTTTGTTGCATCGGCAGCAAGCGGTATTGGATACCAGTTTTCTTGTCAGTCGGATGGACCATCAGTTCCACGTGCTCGCTATCTTCCATACAGACAAATCCTGGCAAAGTGCCATCAGCTAACATGTATTTTTCAAAGTCGTGTTTGATGCCCTTAGACAGTTCTGTTAAATGTTTGGCATACTCTGGGTCAAATGCCTGCAACTGGCTGGCTAATTTTTTCAATACTTCATAGGTCAAGGCAACGGTCCAGCTGCTGGCCATTTGTTTCTTCAACTTACTGTTATTTGGCTGCAAGGTGTCATCCCAATCGCCATCGCCATAACAAGACAGGTACGTTCCTTCCAAGAAGTTCGCTTCGATATACGCCACTTCTTTTTTCAAATGATCAAACAACGAAGCTTTGGCCTTGGTTTTCAGGAAGGTTGCGCGATCCGTATAAGGCAGTTCTTTTTCCAAAATCGCGAAATCTTTGGTTTTTTCGAGATAGTCACTAACGACTTTCATTGGCCAGACGATCACATCTCCGTGGCTCTCATCGGCTTTTTGTTTCTCATAGCGATCAAACATAAACCATTGTGGCCAGTTGCCGTCATCTGCAAATTGATTTTCAAACAAATGCTCGATGATGGACGCCACCATTTCAGGACGATTAAGTGCTAAGAAATACTCAGTCGGTCCTTGGGAAACGTCTCGAGTCCCCCAAGCAGCACCACCGTACTGTTCAAGACCATGAGGAGACAGGTAATGAACAAGCATATTGTGGGTGTACCAACGTGCCAAGTGATTGAAGGATGTAACGTCCGCCTGCGAATGTTTCAATTCAAACTGATTCAACAAATCATCGACAAAGGCCGTATAGGCAGTGTCTTCTTGCTGGCGATCTAACGTTTCGGAAACAAAGGGTTCACCAGTCAGTGTGCCTTGGATCACGAAGGAAACCGTCGCCTGTTCTGCAAAGGTCAATACGGTCGTGCTATCAGCAGCGGCCACATTGAAGATTGCTTCATCGGTCAGTTCAAAAGGTTGAGCTGCATGGAGATAATACGTCAATTCTGGATAAGTTTCCGCAATCGGTGAATCCGCTGTTCCTTTGATGGTGAGCAATTGCTGGTCTCGCGTAACAGTAGCAGTCGGTGCGGCTTCATCGATCCCCATCACAAATTGATTAGTGATGGCCCAGGTGTAGGCACGTCCTGTTTCACTGGTGATGGTGGTTGCGATCGTGCGTCCGTTTGCTTTCGTGAAGGTCGTTACTTGAATGACATCATCCGCTGTTTTGTAGTACCACGTCGCCGAATTCAAGCCCATTTCAAAAACAGATGGCATCGTTAAAATCCGCCATTGATCGCCGTCTTTCAGGTAGATCCGCTGACCAGAACGTTTGAACAGATTCAATGAGTTGCGGCTATTACTCAACAATTTATTCATGTTCGTATTACCTAATACGATTTGGGAGTTAAACATCCCCGTCATGTAAACAGTCGTGCTCAAAATGGGTTGATCAACGATCAACTCTTGTCCGCTCATCAAAATATGCCCATGGGAGCGTTCCATCTGTGCTTCTTTTTCCTTCAACACGACATGGTGATAGTCAGGGGTAAAAAAGGAATAAAGCTGCTTATCAACGATTTCCACTGCTTCTTGCTGCGGGAACCGTTCGTTGATTTCTTCTGTGGAAAATGTCAGCCCTGTGAGCGATCGACCGAAGTTTTTTCGTGGCTGCGCCGTTGCTTGCAACGAGTCAAAGGACAAGGCTTGATACGTTTCTTTCAGCGTTTCAAGTGCAAACTGCGGTTCATTGACTGCCGTCGCTTGATTGGCTTTGACCGCTGCGTAAAAAACGATTTCTGTAGGCGTCTCACTTACCGTCAACCATTGCGTTTGCAGTGCCGTATAGGCAAATTCGTATTGATACACTTCATTGGCTAACGTTTCTTGGCTAAGTGCAGCTGGTTGATTCGTTTCTTTGTAGCTGCGACCGAAAAATTGATAGCCATCCGTCGAGAAGCCTTTTAAGGCTTGGAAGCTACCCTGTTCCACTAATGGAAATTGTCCATTTTGTGGTTGATTTTGGCGCGAAGAAAGCACGATGCGACCCTTATCATGGCTAACATGATGGTCGATATATTGCGAAACATAGGCTTCATTGGATTGAACAGCACCTTTGGTGGCATTGCCAAGGTCTTGTCCGTAAACTAGTTCCGCTTCCCCAGAACCACTCAATTGAACCCGCCAGAACCAGCAATCTTGTGCCAATTGGAAATCAACTTGGTAATCGATGGACTGGTACGTCCCAGTCCAAGTCAGCTGTTTTTCTGAGTAGGCAAAGGCACTGTTAGCATTTGAACCGATCAAGGGAATAAAGGACAACTCCCCCGCCTCACGCAGACGTAGATAGATTTGATTCAAACTACCATCTAGCGCATTTCCGTTCAACTGATTGATCATCACACCGTGACTTTGGATCTCATATAAATCACCGTTTGGTAAAAACGTCACGGTCGTATTTGCGTTATTCATCACTATTTTTTTCGTCATAGAAACCTTCCTATCTTACCTAACTAATTGCAGGGTTGTTTGTTGGGTGTCTCGGCTGTTCCCACCAATCATGATGTGGAATTTCCCTGGATCACTGCTTAATTGTTGGTTGCTGTGGACATAGCGCAGCAGTTCTTCCGTGATCTCAAATTGAACGGTTGCTGATTCGCCAGCCTCTAGCCAAATTTTCTTAAAGCCTTTCAGTTCTTTCACTGGGCGAACCACTTCACCGACTAAATCGCGAATGTAGCATTGGACCGTTTCCCAGACCGCTGCTGTTCCTTGGTTCGTAACAGTGATGGAAGCCGTGACCGTTTGATCTTTGGTCATAGTCGGCTGATCCAACGTCACCGCAGAATACGCAACTGGGCTATAACTCAAGCCAAACCCAAATGGATATTTGGCATAATTGGAGACATCCAAATATTTCGAGACATATTTTTCATCCGGTGCACTTTCATAAGGACGACCGGTATTGTCAACGTTGTAATACACAGGAACTTGTCCAACGGTTTCTGGGAATGACATGCTCAAGCGACCGCTTGGATTGTATTCTCCCCACAGGATCTGAGCAAGTGCGTTTCCGCCTTCGGTTCCAGGGAACCAAGCCTCGACGATCGCTTTGGCTGCATCCACACCTTGCAAATCAAGAGGACGACCGTTATAAAGAGTTACGATCAATTGCTCGTTGTATTCTTTCAAGGTTTCAACCAAGGATAATTGGGCTTGCGGCAAACGAATGTCGCTGCGGCTGGCAGCTTCACCGCTCATCCATTCCTGCTCTCCTAGCGCTAGGACCACTTTATCGGCTGCCTTCACTAATTCGATCGCTTCTTGGATCGCCGCTTCAGACGGTGCAAAATAATCAAAGGGCTCTTGACCGATCAACAGATCCGCACCCAAGGCTTGAGCACCCTCCACTAATGTCACTACTTCTTCTTGTTTCCCTTGCCAAGACCAAGCCCCTAATAGATCACGGGAGTGAGCACCTGGGCCTACGATTGCGACTTTTTCGGTTTTCTGCAACGGCAGAACACCTTCATTTTTCAACAACACCATTGATTTCTTTGCGATATCGCTGGCGATCTCACGGTGTTCTTGAGACAAAACAGTGGCTGCTTCAGCGGCTTCATCAGCGCCACGGTATGGATTTTCAAATAGCCCCAGCTCATTTTTTAAGGTCAAGATTCTTAGCACCGCTTCATCGACTAAGGCTTCCTCAACGGTGCCTTCTGCGATCAACTCTTTCAAGTTATCGGTGTAGCAAGTCGTCATCATCTCGATATCGACCCCAGCTTTGATGGCTAGTTCAGCGGCATGTTTTTCATCCTCCGCTGCGCCATGAGCGATCACTTCTTTGATTGCTGCCCAGTCAGAGATCACAACGCCTTCAAACCCGAATTCTTCTCGCAAAACATCGCGGAAAAGCCAGCGATTGGCCGTGGCTGGAATGCCGTCTACCGTATTAAAGGAGGTCATCACCAGCTTGGCACCAGCATCAAGGGCTGCTTTATAGCCTGGCAAATAACTTTCTCGCAGTTGGCGTTCTGACATATTGACCGTGTTGTAATCGCGACCACCGATAGCCGCACCGTAAGCCGCAAAATGTTTGACGCAAGCAGCCACGCGGTTGAAATCCGTTCGCAGATCATCCCCTTGATAGCCTTTGACGAAGGCTTCAGCGAAGCGACTGTTCAAGTAAGGATCTTCCCCCGTCGATTCCGTGACACGGCCCCAGCGTGGGTCTCTTACTAAGTCCACCATCGGTGAAAAGGTCACATGCAAGCCAGAAACAGCTGCTTCTTTGGCAGATACTTCCGCCATTTTCTCCGCTGCTGCCAAATCCCATGAACTACCTAATCCTAATGGAATCGGGAAAATCGTCCGAAAGCCGTGAATGATGTCCGCCATCAATATCGTCGGGATATTCAAGCGGTTATTGGCGATATACTCTTTTTGGACGCGAATCGCTTCTTTCGCACCAGAAACACCTAGCGTTGTTCCCGCATTGTTGATGTTTTCTTGCGTCAGTCCTAAGTCGCCCATCGGACCTGTTTTCTCTTCTGCTTTATCTGAATAAAAAGCCGCTGCCAGTTGCAGCAACTGATCGATTTTTTCATCTAAGGTCATTTCTGAAAGTAGTTCGGTTAATTTCTGCTGTTCCATTTTTATTCATCCTTTGCTTTCTTCAAATTGGACTTCTGCTGCTAAAGGGAAATGATCGGAGGGAAAACGACGATCATAAGAATCCGTTAGACAGGCGGTTTTGACCACCGTGAAGCCTTTCGTATAGATATAATCAATTTCTTCTAGTTCTTGCCATGGTAACGTATAAATAAAATTTTGATAGGAGCCTTTTGGCCCATGATGGGGCTTCTGTCCATGTTCTTTGGCATTTTGAAAATGCTGCTCTAAGTACCGATGCACCCGCTCCGTTGGCTCCGCATTCAAGTCGCCCATCAGCAATACAGGATAGCGTTCGATCTGATCTGCCAGCTGCTCAAGGATCACTTTCATCCCTTCAAAACGAGCCATTTCTGAAATATTATCTAAATGAGTCGTGATAGCAAGAAACGGCGGATTCTTTTTTTCCTGCAAGACTGCCCAAACACATAAGCGTGAATACGCAGCTTCTGGATGAATACTTGGTTCAGTCGGTGTCAATGACAACCAAAACGAACCTGAATCTAATAACTCGAAAGCCTCTTTTTGATAATACAGTCCGATGCCTTCGCCTAAGCCATCACCGTCACGTTCAGCCGTGACGGAAGCATACTGCGCTAACTTTGCTAAATCTGCAAATTGGCTGGGACGAGCTTCTTGGATCGCCAGAACATCCCAGTCGTAGTAATCGATCAAGGAGCAGACCGCCTCCGATCGATAGTGCCATTGCCATTCTTGGTCATAGTCGGTATCGACTCGTAGATTATAGGTTGCTGCTTTCATCTGCATTCATTTCCTTTGAGTAATTTTGTGATTTGCTGCATCTCACGACGGATTTGTTTCGCTTCGCCGCCGCCATGCCCTTTATTTAAGTAAATACGCAATTCTTTCGGTCCAGGAATCTTTTTATAGGAAACGAAGAAATCTTCCATGGGACAGATGGGATCAGCACTGCCGACCGATGTATAAACAGGACCAGTTATCTGATGAGCAAAATACTTCAAATCAAAATAACTCATGACTTGATAGATCGTTTCCCGCGTTTCTGGAAATTGTTCGATATACTCTTGAATCACCTGGTAACTTCCTGTTTTTTGTTCGATCCGATGGACAAGATTGGAGTGGCTTGGCACATCGGCAAACGTCGCAAAAATCGGGACGTTCGTTAATGCGTTGACCAATAAGGCGATGCCGCCTCCTTGTGAGCCGCCTCTTAAAATAATGCGCTGCGGATCGATTTCCGGTATCTGTTGAAGGACTTCTAGTGTGCGCAAACTATCTGCGACCAATCGCTTCATATAAAAATCTTCTTTTTTCAAGATGCCGCGTCCAAAAGGTGCTTCATGCTGCGTGGTTTCATAGGGAACCTGATCTTGCGTGCGTCCCCCTTGTCCGCGATTGTCGATGACAAGACAGCCGCAGCCGATCAATAACCAATGAGCAAATTGGAACGGTTCTTGCACATGATTCATATAGCCTAAAAAATCAATCACGATTGGACAATCTGCCGCTTGTTCTGGCAGCAGCAGATGCCCATAGATCGTTTCATTACCAAGACTTTGAAAAGAAATCGTAAAACAATCGATCCCTTTCAGCAAAGGCGCTTGTTTGGTTCTTTCAAAGGCTAGCGGAAGGGTGTCAAGTTCTTGTTGGACCGAAGCCCAAAAATAGGATCGATCCTTCGCTGTGGATTCAGTCATTTGTCTCTTCCCCCTTCGCTAATACTTTATTGAAAAACAACACTTGGACAAAGGCTGAGCCTGAGATCCCTAAACAAACAAATAAGAATAGGTTCACTTTGCTGCACAATACAAAGACAAGAATGGGGATCACCAATAAAATGATCGCATTCGCCGTACTGCTAAGAACCGCATAGGCCGTTTCTTTTGCTGTTTCTTGCAATAATTGGGCAAACAAGCTGTACAAGAGAACGAACACGACGAGATACAGCGCAGCCAAGCTGACGAGGATCACGGCTAAAACGCCAAAGTAAGGTGTGATCATCATCAAGGAATAGATCAACCCAGCAAAGACTGCGACATACGCAATAATAAGACCTTCTAAGAAGAGCCCACGTTTGAGGTTGCTTAAGAATGCTTGCTTGTATCGCTGCCAAATCGGGACATCCCGTTCCTTGTACAATTGATCGATCGTCTGATACAGCGCGATCAATGCTGGTCCTGCGAGAATCAGCGTCATTGCTGGAATCATAAAGAGAAAACTAACAATGATCATATCAGCTAAAAAAGCAAAGACCCGATAGTACCATCCTTCATAAGAAAATAGTCGATTCATTATGATCCTCCAATCAAAACTTGCTGATTTGTGCTGCGGGTGCTACGTAAACTTGTTTCTTGCCTTCTTGTGAATTTGGGTCGTTTCTCAACGTACAGTTTTCTGGGTTGCAGGTTGCACGTCTCACTACGTGAGCCAATCGCAGTGATTCTTTGTACGGTCACTACGCTCCCTGCGGTCGCCTAGTACTTTGAAACATCAGATTTTGCGCAAAGTGCGCGCAAAACCTGTGTTTCAAAGCAAAGGAGAGGAAAGGTCTTTTTTTTGGCTTCCTTTCCTCTCCTATGGGGGTTATTTTAGTCGTTCGCGGTTTTCGGCCATTTTTTCAGTTTTAATGTCTTTGATTGCATCCCAGTTGTTTGAATCTAAGAAGCTTTCAAAGTCGGTTAGTGTGCTGTCAAATGTTCCTTCATCTTTTGAACGGATCAGCGAGATGATCGTGCTGTTGATTTTGGTTTTGATGGCTGTGTTTGAACGTGCTTCAGCAGTTCCAGCATCTGGATCCGTATTTTCGATCACAAAGTGTGGATACAATTTGCCTTCGCCCCACTCTTGCATTTGAGTCAACGCATTTTCGGTTTTGACTTTCAGTGCATTGACACGGTCATTGTTAAAGTAGTTGAAACGGCTGATACCATATTTTTTGTTGTAGCCTTCGTTGTCGGTTTGTTCCATTTCTTTGATTTCTGGCAAGTAATCGATTTTGCCTTCATCGTTGTATTCATACGTCACGCCTTCAACACCGAATTTTGTCAAAATTTGTCCTGGTTCATCGATCAAGTACGTGAAGAGTTGGGTTACTTTTGCTGGATCCGCCGCATCTTTTGTGATGTAGTTGATCAACCAGCCAGAGATTCCTGTTTGGTTCAAGGTTGCTTCACGACCAGACGTGCTGGCAGGGCCATCGATTGCGATGTAGCGTGTGTCAGAGTTTTTCATGAATTCAGTGAAGTTCCCACCTTGTCCGCTCGTTCCTGCGACTAAGATCGTTGCATAGTCCCCTTGTTTTACTTTTTCATCATAGGTTGGACCGTCATCGGTAAAGCTGTCATCACTGATGTTGCCGTCACGATACACTTGATTGAAGGTTTTCAACCATGAGATATATTCTTCATCTAAATTACGGTCGTAGAACGCACCATCTTCATCTTCTAATGGAACACCTAAGAAATCTTGCAATTTATCTAAGAATGGTCCTGCTGTTTCGCCGATCGTTGTGAAGCCCATTGGTGTCAAATCAGGGAATTTCTCGCTGATTTCTTTCATGACTTTCACATAGTTTTCTGGCGTCGAAACATCTGGTTTGCCTAATGCTTCATAGACATCTTCACGGATCACAAAGTTGTCGTTGACGGGAATATTGCCGCTTTCGTAGTCTGCTGCTGTGTTGGAATAGTTTGGATAGCCATAAGTTTTGCCATCATCTAAAGCAAACCATTTGAAGGTATCTTCGGTCACGACATTCATCAAATACGGATCGTATTGTTCCGCTAAATCGTTCAATGAGTATGCCCAGCTATCAGCTTTTGTGGCTGCTTGGCTGGTTTTATCCATCAACGTCACGATATCAGGCATATCACCACTTGAAATCAAAGCGTTTAATTTCGAATCATCCCCTGAAATAAATTCAATATCAATGTTCAAATCTTTTTTGATTTGGGCTGTCGTCACATCTTCACCAAATGGCAAAGCTGTCCAGTCTGAATTGATGTACCATGTGATCTTGGTTGGTTCTTCTTTGGTATCGAGTTTCCATGCTGGTGTCTTTTCATCTAACTCATACCGATCTTTGATAGAAAAATCCGAACTGCTGGCATTGTCTGAGCTGCCGCCACATGCTGCTAAGCTGAGTAATGCTGATGCTGCCAATAAACCGCCTACTACTTTTTTCATGTCTATCCCTCTTTCTATTCTTTTACTGCACCGGCCATCATACCGCCGATAAAGTGTTTTTGAAGCAATGGATATATAATTAAAATTGGCACTGTCGTGATGACGATCGTAGCCAACTGAACCCCACGGGTCGTTGCTTGGACGATAAAGTCGGTACTACCGCTTTCAGTCATCGTACTCAAGTTGGATTGGACGATGATTTCATAAATCTTCATTTGCAGCGGATAGAGATACTCTTTTGTGATATACAGTTTTGTCGTCATAAAATCGTTCCATTGGCCAACCCCGTTGAACAAGATGATGGTTGCCAAGGCCGGTTTCGTTAATGGTAAGAAGATTTTATAGAAGATTTGGAATTCACTTGCACCGTCGATCTTCGCAGATTCTTCGAGTGAAGGCGGAATCTCACGGAAAAAGTTCATTAAAATCACGACATCATAGTAGCTGAACAAGGCTGGAATAATGTAGACCCAGAAAGAATCCAGTAATCCTAGCGAGCGAATCAGCAAGTACGTTGGAATCATCCCACCACTGAAGTACATGGTGATGACCCCCATCGTTGTATAGATGTTGCGGCCGACCAAGCGTGATTTACTCAATCCGTAAGCCACGATCGCACAAAACAAGGTATGGGTCGCAGCCCCAAGAACCGTTTTTAACACTGAGATCAAGAAGGCACGGGGGATACTTGCGTCGGAAAAAACTTTACGATAGTTTTCCCAGGTAAAGCCTTTGGGCCATAACACGAGGCCGTTGCCCGCTAATCCAGAACTAGAAGACACGGAGGAAACCAAGATATTCCAAATCGGTACGATGATCATCAATGAGAATAAAATCAAGATTACGGTATTGAAGAAGTAAAACCACGTGTTTTCTTTTGCTTTTCTTTTGATCATGTTTTTTCCTCCTATAAGATAACTGAATTGCCGTTGTTCAACTTGCGGGTCACTCGATCCGTGATCACCAATAAGATGACGGAAATGACCGCGATCCCCAAGCCGACAGCAGTTGCATAAGAGAAATCACCTTGCGTCAACCCCATTTTATAAACGAAGGAGTTGATGACTTCTGAACGGTTTTGGTTCTGTGAGTTCATCAAAACTAATGTTTGATCTAGGTTTGACCCTAAGATACCGCTCACATTCAGAATCAAGTTTAAGGAGATGATCGGTGTCAGTAATGGCAATGTGATCGAACGAATTTGTCTTAGCTTGCTGGCACCATCGATTCGTGCGGCTTCATAAAACGTTGGATCGATCCGCGACATACCTGCCAAGTAAAGGATCGTTCCCCAGCCGACTTCTTTCCATAGATCAGAAAGGACCGCGATCCACCAATATTTGCTTGGATCCAATAGATGATTGACCCCTTTGTCCATCAATCCTACGGACATCAGCACTTGGTTGATAAAGCCGTTCGTTGACAGCCAAGAAATCATCATCCCACCTAGCACGATCCATGAGAAAAAATGGGGAATGTATGAAACCGTTTGAATAAATTTCTTCAAGCGGCCATCTTGCATTTCAAAAATCATAATGGCTAACACAATCGGGATCGCAAAACCTAATCCTAATTTCAATAAGCTGATGGCTAACGTATTTCTAACCGCTTCCCAGAAAAAACTGTCATTCATAATGATACGGAAATTCTCTAACCCGACCCATGGTGCTGATGAAATCGTGTCAATCACCGTATAGTTTTTGAAAGCGATTATAATTCCGTAGATCGGAATATAATTAAATACGATCATAAATGCCACGCCGGGAAAAACCATCCAGTGAAGCTGCCGTTGACTATAAAACTTTTGCAGTTTACTCATACACAAAATCTCCTTCTTTCTATCCTCGCAACACTACGTATATCTCCACACTTTGGTGAAACGTTTCTACAAAAAGATTATATCCGCTGCCAATCGAAAATGCAAGCCTTTCCAATTATTTTTTTCAGGTTTTCTTTTTTCACAAATTTTGTTGGGTTCCTCACAAATATAAAAGCTTTTATATCAGCTTTTTCAGAAGAAATAATTTTTACAAACATTTCCTTTTAATCAAATTTCACAAATATTGTATTTTTTCAACATCGATTAATTCACAGAAATCATTAAAAAATAAAAAGAAACGTTTCACCAAAAGCACAAAAAAGCAGCAATCATCGTTGATTGCTGCTTCGTTCTATTCACTTCTTTGGGGATAGCCAAAATGGTCATAGGCTAACGGCGTTGCGATCCGCCCACGCGAGGTGCGTTTCAAAAATCCTTTTTGGATCAAAAACGGTTCGTACATATCTTCCACTGTTTCGGTTTCTTCCCCGATATTGACAGCGATCGTACTTAATCCCACCGGGCCGCCTTGATACAATTCGATCATCGTGCGGATCAATTTCTGATCGATATAATCCAAGCCAGCATGATCGACTGCCAAAAGCGCCAATGCCTGGTCAGCAACGGTGCGATCGATCAACCCATCCGCTTGCACTTGCGCATAATCGCGAACTCGTTTAAGCAAACGGTTGGCGATCCGTGGAGTGCCTCGGGATCTGCGGGCGATTTCGATCGCCCCTTCTTCCACGATATCCGTTTCAAAGATCGACGCAGTCCGCTGCACGATCTCTTTTAAATCATGGTCTTCATAATATTGCATATGAGAAATGATCCCGAAGCGATCCCGTAGTGGCGCCGAGAGCATCCCCGCCCGCGTCGTTGCGCCGACTAAGGTAAATGGCGGTAGCGGAAAATGAACTGGGTGAGCCGTTGTCCCTTGCCCCACCATGATATCCACATAAAAATCTTCCATTGCCGAATAAAGCATTTCTTCGGCGACACGAGGCAAGCGATGGATCTCATCGATAAACAGAACATCCCCCGGCTGCAGCTCATTCAAGATCGCAATCAAATCCCCTGGTTTTTCGATCGCAGGACCGCTGGTCGTCTTGATTTGGACCTGCATCTCGTTGGCGATCACCATTGCCATCGTTGTTTTCCCTAAGCCTGGCGGACCATATAAGAGGACATGATCCAACGCCTCTTCTCGATTTTTCGCCGCTTGGATATAAATCGAAAGCTCCTGCTTGACTTTGTCTTGTCCGATATATTGGGCAAGGGTTTGCGGACGCAAGGATTTTTCGATAATCTCTTCTTGTTCTGTGCTTTCTGGCGAAACAATTCGTTCATCCATCGTCTACTTGCTCCTTACTTTTTCATCATCAATCGGAGAGCTTCCCGCAAGTACTCATCCGTCGATTTTGTGGTATTCGCCGCTAATTGTTTTTCGGCTTTCTTGACTTCTTTTTCGCTATAACCCAATGCTTTCAAGGCTTCCATCGCTTCATCTAAAGCAGTCGTTGCTACGCTTAGAGGAACGATCGCTTCTTCTCCAACCAGTTCAGCCACTTTGCCTTTCAAGTCTAGGATCATTTGCTGCGCCGTCTTTTTACCGACACCTGGGAACTTAGTCAAATAATTGACGTCCCCATTTTCGACTGCCGTGATCAACCCTGTATGGTCTTCATTGGCCATGATTGCTAACGCACTCTTTGGTCCAATACCTGAGACACTGATCAATTTTAAAAACAACTGCTTGCCTTCGATCGTGGCAAAGCCGTAGAGACTATGAGCATCTTCACGAATCACTTGGTGCAGATAGATTTTTACTTCTTGGTTCAACTTGCCGCTAAATGAATACGGATTGCCAAAAGCGATCTGATAGCCGATGCCATGGGTCTCAACGACGATATACGCCGGAAAGATATCCGTTACTTTTCCTATGATATATTCGTACATGTGCTTTCCTTTCTGTACATATGTTCCCTTTATTGTAGCACAGACGAGAGGGCAAAAAAAGGACTGTGAACGAAGGAAAAGGCTTAGCAGGAAACAAACGGAGGAAAAACCGTTGTTTCAGTCGCATTTTTTCAAACGAGACATGCTGCTGCGTCTTTTTTTCGCACACAGTTCCTAATACTTACTCAACGAGTGATTTGAATTCGCCATAGCCTTTTTCATCCATTTCTGCTAAAGGGATGAACTTCAATGCTGCCGAGTTGATACAATAGCGCAAACCGCCTTTGTCCTGAGGACCGTCTGAAAAAACATGTCCTAAATGAGAGTCAGCTTCTTTGCTGCGGACTTCTACCCGATGCATGCCGTGAGAAAAATCGGCTTTTTCTTGAATATCTTGGCGACTGATCGGTTTCGAAAAGGACGGCCAGCCACAACCTGCGTCATATTTATCAGTAGAAGCAAACAATGGTTCTCCGTTGACGATATCAACATAGATCCCTTTTTCATAAAAATCATCATACTCGCCAGTAAAGGGGCGTTCGGTTGCATTTTCTTGGGTCACCGCATATTCGATCGGCGACAATTTTTCTTTTAATTCTTTTTTATCTGTCATTTTTTCACCTGCTTTTCCTCTAGACTCATCCTGTATGCTCTATCATGCCTTTTTTCTTAGCGAATGTAAAATGACTTGCTCAAATTGCTTAAGGGTTTTGCAGCTTTTGCCAACGAGTCGTTGGTTCCGCAAAATGGTAGAAATGCGGTTGATCTTTTGTATAGATTTCTTCGGTTAAGACAGCTTCTGGCAAATTGCCAAACAACCCAGCCGCAAAAAAATAGGTGTGTGCTTCTTTGAGGTAAAAGAACAGGCTCGAGCCGCATTGACTGCAAAATCCTCGCTGTGCCCACTCAGAAGAATCGTAACGTCGCAGCCACTTCGCTCCTTGAAGAGCTATCTGGTCCTCAGCGCATGGCGCAAGCGCAAACATCGGTCCGCCGTGAAATTTCTGGCAGAGACTACAATGACAAACCGTAATTTCTTTCGCAACTCCCGTCAAGTTGATCGTGACTTTGCCGCAAAGACAACTACCAGAAACATCCATCCTTATTCCTCCTCCGTAAACTCTTGCAACAACTGATAGACCGTAGCGACAGGAAACCCTACGATCGTATAAAAATCGCCGTTTATCGATGAGACAAATATTTTGGCTGCCCCTTGGATCCCATAGGCGCCCGCTTTGTCTTGGTACTCATCTAAGACAAGATACTTATCGATCTCTTGATCCGTCAAAGGACGAAACACAACTTCCGTCGAAACCACTGCTTCGCGTTGCTGTTTGCCTTTTTGCAAAACGACGGCGGTATGCACCCAATGGGTACGTCCGCTCATTTTTCGCAACATCGACCGAGCATCTTTACGGTCGACTGGCTTTCCTAAGATTTCTTCATCCACCACGACCGTCGTATCGCTCGCGATCACCAGATCTTCAGGATTGGTTTGTGCAATAGCCGCCGCTTTTTCTGCTGCCATCCGTTGGACATAAGGGATCGCAGCTTCGTTTGGTCGGACCGACTCGTCGATATCTGCTGGTATGACCGCAAATTCCGAGACTAACTCTGCTAATAATTCTTTGCGCCGCGGCGACTGTGAAGCCAAAATAATCATTCCATGCCACTCCTTGCTCGATGAGGATCTTGAATCCGTTTGAACATCCGCTCCATGTCGCTGTTGGTGAAATGGATCAGCACCGGACGACCATGGGGACAGTTGAAGGGATTCTCGCATTTCGCTAAATCTTGCAACAAGATCCTAGCTTGTGCTTCATTCAAATAGTGATTGGCTTTGATGGATCGTTTGCAGCTCATCATGATCGCGGTTGCTTCACGAAACTTTTTGACACTGACACTTCCTGTCGTCAATAACATATCGATCATTTCGCGGATGATGGCTTCTTCTTCACCGCTAGGGTACCACGTCGGGTGCGCTCGGACGATGAAACTATTGGTCCCAAAAGATTCCAGATGGATCCCGACTTCTGCCAGCTTGTCGCTTTGTTCTTGTAATTGCAGTGCATCGCTGTTGGGATAATCCAAAACGATCGGCACTAACAATTCTTGCAGGTCATTGGTCACTTCGCCGATTTTTTCGCGGTAATACTCATATTTGATTCGTTCTTGCGCCGCATGTTGGTCGACGATATATAGACCCGCCTCGCTTTGGGCAAACAAATAGGTCCCATGCATCTGCCCAAAATAATCCAATTGGGGAAAACGCTCCTTCGCTGGTTCTTCTTCCAGCAACCGTTCGACCGTTTTTAGGTAGTTGCGGTCATCCCCATGCATTTCAGGATGCAGAGTCGCTTGACTTTGCAGATCTTGCGCCGTAAGCTCTGGCGTCTCATCTGGGAGAAAGACTGGCGCTTCTGGCAGCGGCGCTTTTGTTTCCGTCCGGTCTTCCACAAATGGTTTTCGGACAGGCTTATTTGGCAGCGTCTCTTCCAAACTGCGAAAGGTTTCTTCGGTTTCTTCCAACAGGTTTTCGCTAGATTCCTGTGGTATTTCTGGAAGTTTTCCACCTTCCTCCACAGGTTTTTCCACAGAGTTATCCACAGTCTGTTGATAAGTACTGCCCTGAACCTCAAATTTCCCGGTTTCGCGATTATAAGACAACCCAGAAGTCGAATTTCCTGCTGACTCCAGTTCCAAGCCAAGCTGCTGGGCTTTTGGCTGATCGGCAACTTTTTTCTTGAAACGCAGATTGTCAGCGGCGTTAGGAATCAAATTGATTTCCCGCAGCGCCTCATTGATAGCTTTACTGATTAGCTTGGTCAGTTCTTCTTCTTTTGACAAACGAACTTCTTGCTTAGTCGGATGAACGTTGACATCGACTAATAAGGGGTCCATTTTGATTTCAAGGACAGCTAATGGAAAACGACCGACCATCAATTTTGATCCGTACCCAGCAACGATCGCTTTATTCAAAGCGAAATTGCGAATATAACGACCATTGATGATCGTGGATAAATAGTTGCGGCTGGCTCGGGTGACTTCTGGCAGTGACACAAAGCCAGTGGCTTTAAAGTCGAGGTCCTCAGTATCGATCGCGATCATTTTTTTGGCGGTTTCCACCCCGTAGATCCCTGCGATGGTTTGTTTTAACTGCCCACTTCCAGTGGTGCTCAACATCTTATTGCCTTCATGAACGAGACGAAAAGCCACTTCTGGGTGGCTCAGGGCGATCCGATTGACGATATCGCCGATGTTCGCTAGTTCCGTTTGCAGCGTCTTGACATATTTCAAACGTGCCGGTGTATTGTAAAAGAGGTTTTCCACAGTGATCTTGGTTCCTTGACGCAAGTTGGCAGGCAGATGCTCTTCAACAGCGCCGCCTTTTAAGCGTACAAAGGAGCCTTGTTGGGCGCCTTTGACTGCCGTTTCAATCGAGAGGATCGAAACCGAAGCGATACTAGGCAAAGCTTCCCCGCGAAACCCGAGGGTACGTATTCGAAACAAGTCATCCCGATTGTGGATTTTACTGGTGGCGTGGCGTTTAAAGGCAGTCAAGACATCCTCTTCTGCAATTCCTTCGCCATTATCGATGACTTGGATTTTACGCAAGCCCGCTTCTTCAATAAAAATATCGATTTGGGTACTGCCGGCATCCACGGCGTTTTCAACTAATTCTTTGACGACAGAAGCCGGTCGCTCAACAACTTCTCCTGCCGCGATTTGGTTCGCCAGACGTTCGGATAACTCTTGGATCTTTCCCATCTGCTGACCTTCTTTCTAAATTCGTTTTTGCAGCTCGTACAATGTATTCAGAGCATCCATCGGGGTCATTTCCAACAGATTCAATTTCTTCAATTGATCGATGACGCCGATTTCTTCCGTAGATACTTCACTAAACAACGACAACTGCTGACTTTCTTCGACGACGGGTTTTGGTTGTACCGTCGGTTCATGTTCTTCCAGCGCTTTTAAGATCGTGGCTGCGCGCTGTAAGAGTGCACTTGGCAGTCCAGCGATTTTAGCTACATGGATCCCATAGCTTTTATCTGCGGGCCCTTCCATCATCTTATGCAAGAAGACGACTTCGCCTTCTTTTTCAACGGCACCAACATGGACATTGCGCAAGTGCGCCAATTCCTCATCTAAAACCGTCAGCTCATGATAATGGGTGGAAAAAAGTGTTTTGGCATGAACTTCTTTGTGGATATATTCAATGATGGCTTGTGCCAATGCCATCCCATCATAGGTCGCAGTCCCACGCCCTAACTCATCAAACAAAATCAAGCTGTTAGGCGTTGCATGACGCAGCGCTTGGTTGGCTTCCATCATCTCCACCATAAACGTGCTTTGACCGGCGATCAGGTCATCGCTGGCACCGATGCGAGTAAAGATCCGATCAAAAATCGGCATCTCTGCAGATTGTGCGGGTACGAAACAGCCGATCTGCGCCATAATGACTAGCAAGGCAAACTGCCGCATGTACGTACTTTTCCCAGACATATTTGGGCCTGTGATCAACAAGATCTCTGTTTCTTCATCCATCACGATACTATTCGGAATGTACTCTTGGTGACCAAGGACTTTTTCCACTACAGGATGACGGCCGTCGATGATCGATACCGCTCGTTTTTTCGCTACTGTCGGCCGCACGTATTGGTAGCGTTCCGAAACTGTGGCGAAACTTTGTAAGACATCGACCGCACTGACGGCTTTGGCTAACTTTTGTAGACGGGTGATACTCTTTTTCACTTCTTCACGGACGTCAAGAAACAGGCGGTATTCCAAATCCACCGATTTCTCTTCGGCTTCTAAAATCAAAGTCTCCAGTTTTTTCAACTCGGGGGAAATAAACCGTTCCGCATTGGCTAACGTTTGCTTGCGCTCGTAGCGAGAGGTATCTAAATTCACTAGATTGGCTTTCGTGATCTCAATGTAATAGCCAAAAACGCGGTTGAACCCAACTTTCAGGTTTTTGACTCCCGTCGCTTGGCGTTCGTTGGCTTCTAATTCCGCCAGCCATTGCTTGCCGTTACGCATCGCTGTACGGTATTCATCTAATTGTTGATGGAACCCGTCTTTGATAATGTTGCCTTCCGTAATCTGTAACGGGGCATCTTCATCGATCGCAGCTTCGATCAGTGCAACCAAATCATCTAGGGGCGTTAATTCCAGCAGCAAGTCATTCCACTCGCCACGGTTGATGCCTTGCAGCAATTGCGCGATCAAAGGCACTTGCTCCAAAGAAGATTTCAACTGCAGCAAATCGCGGCCATTGACATTTCCGAAGGCGACCCGTCCGACTAAGCGTTCCATGTCATAGACTTTCGTCAACGCTTCTTGCAGATCTGCTCGCTCAAAGAAACTGTCCAGTAACGATTGGACCATTTCTTGGCGGGCAGTGATTTTCTTTGGCTGGATCAAGGGACGGTCTAACCATTGCTTTAACAAACGGCCACCCATTGCGGTTTTTGTCTCGTCCAACAACCACAAAAGAGTCCCTTGTTTTTTGCCAGTTCGAATCGACTGCGTCAATTCTAAGTTGAATTTGGAATAATGATCCATTTTCAAGGCATGATCGGGCTGATATTCCACGGCTTGTTGAATATGCGCTAAACTGCGTTTTTGGGTGATCGCCAAATAACTTAGCAACTTCCCTGTGACTACTTTTTCTAACTCTTGGGAGAGAGGTTCTGTTAAAAATTGAAATTCGGCATTTTCTTCCAACGTTTCTTGCTTAGAAAACACGACATTCAAGCGATTGGTCAGTGTTGTTTGCAATGACTCAGGGATCTCGCTGCACAAAACGACTTCTTTCGTTTGCAGAGCGGCGGCCTCATTGACGACAGCTTCTTCATCTTCCAATTGCGCTGCTTTTAATTCACCGGTACTTAGATCGACATAGGCAAAGCCAAAACGCTCCCCTTGCTGCAAAACAGCTGTCAAAAAGTTGTTTTCTTTGGCGGATAGGCCTTTGCTGTCCATCACCGTTCCCGGCGTGATCAGTTGAACGACTTCGCGTTTGACCATTCCTTTGGTGGTTTTTGGATCTTCCACTTGCTCACAAATCGCTACTTTGTAGCCTTGCTCGATCAAGGTGTCGATGTAATTGCTGGCAGCGTGGTAAGGCACCCCACACATAGGGATCGGTTCCTCCGCATTTTTGTTGCGGCTGGTTAACGTCAGTTCTAAAATTTGTGCTGCCTTGACAGCATCCTCATTAAATAATTCATAGAAATCCCCTAAACGATAGAATAAAAAAGCATCTTGGTACTGAGCCTTGATGCTTAAATACTGTTCCATCATCGGGGTATTTTTAGTTTTTTGAGGCATTGGTTTCATCCTCCTCGATGGCTTTATTCATTTTCTTTTGGATCTCCGTCGTGACATATTGCAGCAATTCATCTGCTTGCAGTAACGCTTGGCGATAAGCAACCACTAAAGGATGCTGCTCGTATTCGTTTGTCAATGACGCATAACGCTGCTCGGCAGCTTTTTTTGCTTCGGGTTTCTCATAATGCTCAAATTGAACGATTTCTTTTTGCGCTTGCTTCAGCGCTTCTTCCAGCTCCAATAGCCCTTGGTTTTGCAAGGCTCGTGCTTGAATTTCTTGAAATTCTTGAACGATCGGATGATCAGACAAGAGCCTTTGCAAAGCAGCCAGCTCTTGGGCAACGTGTGGTTCCTTGGCTAATTGCTCTTCCATGCTTCTCCTATTCTGTAAATGGGCGATCTTCACTGATTTGGATCGGACGGATCGATTTTGCTTTACCAGTGGCTTCATCAATCTCAAGCAAGCAAGCCGACAAAATACTGCGGCCTTTTTCAATCACTTCAAACCGTTGCGGCAACGCCGTCAAAAATTTTTCAATGACTGGTTCGCGTTTCATCCCCAAGATCCCATCATAAGGACCAGTCATGCCGACATCTGACAAATAAGCCGTTCCTTGGGGCAAAATCCGCGCATCATTGGTCTGGACGTGGGTATGCGTGCCGACGACTGCCGAAACTCGGCCATCCAAATACCAGCCCATCGCTTGTTTTTCGCTGGTGGTCTCCCCATGAAAATCCACAAAGATAAACGGTGTACGTTTGCGGGCAATCGCAACCAGTTCATCCATTTTGCGAAACGGATCATCAAGGTCTACCATGAACGAGCGAGCTTGCATGTTGATTACCGCTAATTCAATGGTGTTGACTTTCACAAATACCATGCCGACGCCCGGTGTTCCCTCTGGAAAATTGGCTGGACGAATCATTTTCTTCGCATCGCCAATAAATTCAAAAATGTCACGGTTGTCCCATGTATGATTGCCTAGTGTCACGACATCGACACCATCTTGCAAAAATTTCTTATAGATTTTACCAGTGATCCCACGACCCGCCGCCGCATTCTCGCCGTTTGCGATCGTCACCTGTGGTCGATACGCCTTTTTTAATTTTGGAAGGTACTCCGTGATCGTTTCTCTTCCTAATGAACCAACTACATCTCCAATGAATAATACCCGCACACATTTTTCCTCTTCTCTTTTAGCTTCTTTTCTATTATAAGGGTTTTGGTCCAGAAAAAAAAGGTTCTTTCACTTGCGGTTCTTCCCTGCAGCAGGACAAAAAAACACGCTAGACTCTTTCGCATCAGTCTAGCGTGTCGCTTAATTCTCTTAGGAAACAGTGGTGTCCTCTTGTCCTACGTGTTCTATGATCGCCACGATCAAATCACGGGCTTTTTCCATCGCTTCCACGGTAATAAATTCATACTGGCCATGGAAGTTTTCACCGCCGACAAATAAGTTCGGTGTTGGGATCCCTTTATAGGTGATTTTCGAGCCGTCGGTCCCGCCACGAAACGGTGCTTCGATCGGCGTCACGCCAATCGCTTGCATCCCTGCTCGGGCAGCTTCGATACTGCGGGGATCTTTCTTGATCAAATCCCCCATATTGTAATATTGGTCATACAGCGTATAGGTGATACGTTCTTGCCCATAGGCTGTGTTCAGTTCATCAATGATCCCCACGATGTTAGCTTTTCGCTGTTCAAAAAGCGTATGATCGTGATCACGAATGATATAAGAAACTTCTGCTCGACCAATATGTCCCGTCAAATTGTGCAGCAGGTAGAAGCCTTCATACCCGCGGGTGCGTTCAGGAACTTCCTCTGCTGGTAAGGCATCATCGATTTGATGCGCGATTTTCAAGGCGTTGACCAAACGACCATAGGCAGTCCCAGGATGCACACTCGTACCGTCGATCGTTATATCGATACGAGCCGCATTAAAGGTTTCATACTCCATATGGCCCACGCGACCACTGTCCATCGTGTAAGCAAATGCTACTGGAAAATCCGCCGCATCAAAGCGATCAGCGCCAGTCCCGATCTCTTCGTCAGGACCAAAAGCGACCCAGACATCGCCACGCTTATGCGCATCCATCGTTTGTAAGATCCGCAGCGCATCAATGATCTCTGCGATACCAGCTTTATCATCTGCACCCAGCAGAGTCGTTCCATCCGTTGTGATCAACGTTTCGCCGACATAGTCTTTGAGATTAGGAAATTCAGCAGTTGTCATATAAATGGCTTTTTCTTTATTTAAACAAACATCCTTGCCATCGTAATTTTCATGGATCTGCGGTTGAATATTTTCAGCTTCGAAATCTGCCGTATCTACATGGGCAATAAAGCCAATCGCCGTTTTTTCAGGATTACCAGGTAGACGTCCGATCACAAAACTATTCTTTTCATAGTAAGCAACATCCGCTAATCCCATCTCGATCAACTGATCTTTCAATAAAAGAGCCAACTCAACTTGTCCCTGCGTCGTTGGGATGGTCTGACTCGTGGCATCCGAGCGAGTATTCATTTTTGCATAGGTCAAAAAATCCTTTAAGATTGCTTTCAATTCTGCACGTCCTTTTTCTTCAATTCTTCTACTATCTTTATAACGACAGGGGACGATTGTCCGTTTCGTGGATCACTTGTCGAAAATCAGCAAAGCCAGCTGCTAAGCCGCGCAGCAAGATCTCTGCCGTTCCCATATTGGTGGCTAAAGGAATCTCGTACACGTCTGACAAGCGAATCAATGCCGTTACATCTGGTTCATGGGGTTGTGCGGCTAAAGGATCGCGCAAAAAGATCACCATGTCCAAGTCATCTTGCGAAATCATGGCGCCAATTTGCTGGTCTCCTCCCAGCGGCCCTGATTTGTAGCGGTGGACAGGCAACTGGGTTGCTTCTTCGATCCTCTTCCCCGTAGTTCCTGTTGCGAAAAGTTCATGCTGCGCTAAAATTTCTCGATAGGCAGTCACTAATTTTACCATTACATCCTTTTTTCGATCATGAGCAATCAATGCGATTTTCATTTGCTGCATTCCCCCTTTTTTCTATTGTACCAATTTATTTTCTTTGCGACCGAGAAAAAACAAAAAAACATAGCACAGATGCCGCAAATCGACTGTGCTATGTCTAAAGGATTCCTTTTTAAATCAGTTGTAATTCTTTCAAGGCTAACCAGATGCCATCTTCATCATTGCTAGCGGTCACCATATCTGCGACTTGTTGGATCTCAGGGACCGCATTGCCCATTGCCACACCGACACCTGCGGCAGTCAGCATTTCACGATCGTTTTGGCCATCACCAAAACAGATCACATCTTCTTGCGCTATCCCTAATTGTTCTGCGACACACAGGATCGTTGCTGCTTTGGAGCCTTCTTTTGGAACGACATCCACACTGTTTTCATGCCAACGTACAAAACGCAGTTTGCTGTATTTCTCGTCAAAGAAATGCTCATACTCTTTTCCGTAAAAAGCCAATGCTTGATAGACTTCTTTTTCTTCAGGAAAGTCCATGTCCAACTCAGGAAGTTGGGCACCAAAGGAATGCATCGCTGCTTCCATTTTAGCAATATCCAACGAAGACGCTCGTTTCGCTGTATCCATCCCGACAAAGGCCGTATCGATCCCAAGCTCTTGGGCTTCTGCCACGAAAGCAGCCAATTGCGTTTCATCGAGTAAGTTTTTATACACCTGCTGATGCGAAAGAAAGGCGGCTGCCCCATTACATAAAATGTAATTATCAAAGGACAATGAACGAATAATGTCTTGGGCGTGAAAACGACTGCGCCCAGTGGCAACGGTCACGAAATGGCCAGCATCTCGCAGAAGGTCAAGGGCTTTTAGCGTACTGTCTAGTGGCTGTTTGTTCGAGTCAAGCAAGGTTCCATCAATATCAAAGGCAAAGAATTTCCGATTCATAAAAGGTTAAGGCTCGCTTTCTATTAAGAAGTAACTAAGATTTTGGTCTTGGTTGCGGTCATTTTTACAAAAAACAGCAAGAAAAACCGTACATACTTATTCTTAACACAAATGACCGCTGATTTCAACGCTCCGTTAAGGGATGATAGCTTCTTCCTGGAGAAATGTTAGAGAAAAGAAAAAAAGAAGCATCGCTGCTTCTTTTTGTAGGCTCTGATTAGTCGACATAGGTCGATTTTGAGTTGTTCAACCATGCATAGCCAAGTCCCATGACCAAGCCACCGCCGATATAGTTACCAATAAAGGCAAAAACTAAATTATGGATCACACTGCCGACAGTCATGCCTGCCAAGTGTCCGCCTGAAGCCCAGAAAGCTAAGGTAAACGCTGGGAAGTTAGCGATGACGTGTTCGAAGCCTAAGAAAGCAAAGATGAAGATGATGAAAATGATTGCTGCGACTTTTCCAGCATCGTCTTTCATCCGCATGCTTACCAACACGGCTGTGTTTACCACGATATTAGCGAACATCGCTTCCACTAAAATTTGGATAGTGGATTTTTCTAATTTTGCAGTGATCGAGGTCAGCATAAAGTTGTCTGCGGTCAGCCCTTGAAAAGGTCCCGTTAGCGCAACGATCGAGCCGAAGATCACCCCGCCGATCAAGTTGAACAAGACACACGTAAGCAAAATTTTCAATGCCAAAGGAATACTTAGACGTTTACGGTAAACCCCAACAGTCATATACAACATATTCGATGTTCCTAATTCTGCGTTCATATAAAGAATCATGACTAAAGACCAGCTAAACATAAATGCATACAAAATTTTTCCTAACCCGTGAACCATTGATTCACCTTTCATAGCGATCGCAAAAGCAATAGCTGTTCCGAGGGTCAAGAATAAACAAGCCATCATCGCACGTACAGCGTAACGCAAATAACTACTCTTGATCAAATCGATTTTCTTTTCTATGGATGAATCGATCTTCTCAAATAATGGGGATACTGGATTCATTTTTCTACTCCTTTTATGAAAAATTTCACTTCGTTATAATTTGCACAATACTTCCATATTCTAATGACGAAATGCTGATTTGTAAAGAGATATTTGAAAATATAAGTAATTAATGAAAAATTTCAAGCTTTGTTTTCATCAAATCCAAAGCCAGCTCCATCTTGACTTTTGCCCCTAGTTTGTCGTATACTATTCCTTGTGTAAAATAATGCAGCAGGAAAATAACAGCTCGTCACCAGTTCGTTGCCCCTCGGGTGCAATTGCGTAACCGCGGCTGCAAAGGTGAAGATTGAAGAACGAACTGCACGAATGTGAGTTTTTCAACGGATTATTTTACTCCAAACTATTTTATTGGAGGAACTAAATTATGTCTCGTTATACAGGACCATCATGGAAAATTTCTCGTCGTTTAGGAATTTCTTTATCAGAAACTGGAAAAGAATTGGCACGTCGCCCATACGCTCCAGGTCAACACGGACCAAACAGCCGTGGCAAAAAATCAGAATACGGCATGCAATTAACTGAAAAACAAAAATTGCGTCATATGTATGGCATGAACGAACGTCAATTCCGTACATTGTTTATCAAAGCAAGCAAAATCAAAGAAGGTAAACACGGTGTTAACTTCATGATCTTGCTAGAACAACGCTTAGATAACGTTGTTTACCGTCTAGGTTTAGCAACTACTCGTCGTCAAGCACGTCAATTAGTAAACCACGGTCACGTTTTAGTTGATGGCAAACGCGTTGATATCCCTTCATACCACGTTGAAGTTGGACAAGTCATCAGCGTTCGTGAAAAATCACAAAACATCTCAACAATCAAAGAAGCAGTTGAAGCAACAGCTGGCCGCGCGTCATTTGTAAGCTTTGATAGCGAAAAATTAGAAGGTTCATTAACTCGTTTACCTGAGCGTGATGAATTGTCTGCAGAAGTTGACGAAGCACTAGTCGTTGAATTCTACAACCAAAAACTTTAAGATTTCAACCGACACGATTCCTTTTGGGAATCGTGTTTTTTTGTGGACTCAGCGGATTTACGGATCCCTTTAAGAAGACCCTTAAAAAAATACCAAAAAAACCGACAATGATACATCGCTGTATTCATTTGCCGGTTTTGTTCCTATTTTAGATAAAGTTCGCAACAGATTCGCCTTCTTCTTGCTTTTGGCGATAATTAAACATGAGCAGCTCTGTTTGACGTCGTTTGAAAATGATCTTACGTAAGTTTCGTGGCACGAATTTACGAATGTCTTCTTCATTGTACCCCACTTGGAGCTTGTTCTCATCTAAGATAATTGGTCGTTTCAATAAGTTCGGGTATTTTTCGATCAATGAAAGCAACTCTTCTAGCTTCAACTCTTCTAAATCAATGTCTAGCTTTTGGTACACTTTTGAACGAGTAGATATAATGTCTTCCGTTCCATTTTTCGTTAAAGAAAGAATCTCCATTAGTTCATCACTATTTAATGGATCGCTAAAAATGTTTCTCTCTTTAAATGGCAGTTCATTTTCGGTCAACCATGCACGGGCTTTACGACATGACGTACAGCTGGGTGTTGTATATAGTGATATCATTTGTTCATTCTTCCTTTCTCTTTGATGTACTTCGATTTTTTGTTTGGTGCTCAACCTTCGATTTGATCGATCGTTTCCTGTTTGACGATATCGGCGATTCGAATATTGATCTCTTTGACTTTCAAAGAAGTCAAGCGGCTAATTTCTTCTAAGACCACTTCTTGGACTTGCGCAAAGAGTTTGGGGATATCTTTGCCGTAAGCCACGATTACTTCCAAATCAACTGCAACCTCTTCTTTGCCAACTTCCACATCAATGCCAGAAGCGACTTGCGGCTGTTCTTCAAGGTTTTCGGTCATATCTGAAAGAAATCTGCCATTTACACTAATCAAGCCATCAATTGACTGCAAAGCGACACCAACAATTGTTTCAATGACTTTCTCTTCAAAGGACAGTGGACTTGCTTGCGCTGCTTCATTAGACACATTCGTTGTTTGCTGATCGTCAGTCATTTTTCACACTCCTTGGTTAAATAAGAAAGGATACTAGAGACATCGCAAAGTCGCATACACGACCTTGTCTAAAGTGGACATTCCTCTTAGGAATTTTTTTCCCTACCTTTCTAGCATAAATTCTTTTTGTTTTTTTTACAAAGAAAAACACTTGTTTTCGGAATAAATTTATCGTGCAAGATAAAATGAATGCGCTAAAAAAATCTCAAAGCATAATTTTCCTGAAATGATTCGTTTTTCTTGACAAAAAAAAAGAAAGCATCTACAACGCTCTCTTTTTTTCGTGTTATTTTGACAAAACTTCCAACGGATCAATCAGTTGGTGTCGCGCTAAACTTGGTGAAAGACTGACTTCAAAATGCAAGTGCGGGCCTGTACTGTTCCCCGTACTTCCCATAGAAGCAATCACCTCGCCTTGTTCGACCGTTTGACCGACTTCCACTAAATTGCGATGATTGTGGGCATACAATGTCGTCAGCCCATCTTTGTGCTCGATGGCAACATAATTTCCCCATGAAGAATGATATTCTGAGCGGATCACCGTTCCTGAAAGACTAGCCATGATTGGCGTTCCTTGTGGTGCGGCGAAGTCCACTCCACGATGAAACCCATTGCCTCGTGGACCAAAGACAGAGGAGACAACTGGATTGCTGACAGGATAGATCATCTTTTCGCTGCCTGTCGGTAATTCTGGTTTCTCTTTGTCATAACTCGTCAGGGCATACGCTTCGATCAGCGCATTCAGCTTCTCATTGTATTGTGTATCTGATGCATAACGTCCGGTCAGATATTCCGTGGCGTCTTCATAAGATTCCGTTTCTGATTTCCAAACACCCTTATAAAAATTCGGATTGTGGTCCAATCCTTCTTTCAACAATTTCGCATAATCTTTCAAAGAAGATTCGATGCTGTCATATTGGCGAAAAGTGGCATGAACTGTGTATAAATTACCAGAACCATCGTCTTCTTGTGTTTGGAAGGAAATCCCATTCCCTTCATAAAGTCCCTTAATACCAAATAAGTTATAAAAAGGCTCCTGGCTCAGACGGCTTCTTCCGCTGCCAGACTCTAAAATCGCTTGGGCAATCATGACCGATGCGTAAAGATCTTCTTCTTGTCCAACTTTACGAGCATCTTCTCCAATCTCCATAATAAAGTCCCACGTTTCTTTGACTGGCGTGACTTCAAATTTTGCTGGCTCATCTTCTTGCGGCGGCGTTACTGTCAACTCTGGTACATTCGGTACTTCTTTGATGTCAGGCGAAGGCTGGCTTGGTGTTGATTCTGGCTCTGGATTTGGTGTTGTCTCTGGTTCTGGTTCTGGATTTGGTTCTGGATTTGGTTCTGGTTCTTCTGGTTCTGGCGCCGGCTCAGGTGTTGGTTCTGGTTCTGGATTCGGCTCAGGATCAGGATTTGGTGTCGGCTCTTCTGGTTCTGGTGTTGGTTCTGGTGTCGGGGTTGGTTCTGGTTCTGGCAAAGGTTCTGGTGTTGGCTGTTCAGGAGCAGGTGTTGACTCTCCTGGAACTACTTCGCCGTTTTCTCCTGGTACCGTTGCGGCATCTTCAGGGACCAAGCCCATGGTTGGCCCGTTCACTCCCGGAACCGTTGACTCAGCTGTATTTTGACCTGCAGTAGACTCGTTCGTCAAAACAGATGCCGCAGCCGATACTGGCAGCATTGTTGAAAATTGACTGGTAATAATGGCAATCGCCATCCATTTTTTTATTTTCATTCGTGAACTTTCCTCCTTTATTCCTCCCTCTATCATACAAAAAATGCAAGAAACTTTGTAATCAATTTTTGCATTCCTATATGAAAAACGAGAAAAACTTGATTTTTCGCTACTCTTCCCTATCTTTAATTACGCACAAGAAGTTCCTCTTGCTTGCAAAAAAACAAAAAACAACGGTGCTGTTCTTCACCGTTGTTTTTTATGCGAATGAGCGCTAAGAAATTCAGACGATTCTTTTCGTTGCTCGCTCAATGACGATGGGGTTTTGAGTAAGCGTCAGTTTCTTTTGATAGACTTGTAGTTGAATACCACTACCCTTTATTAGCGAAATTTTGATTGACTGATGGTTGACTGACACGTCAATCAAACATTGGTTATACGTAATTTTGAATGTATATTTTTTCCAGTCTACTGGAATTGTGGGGGCTATTTTTATTCCTTCTCCATCAGTTCTCACGCCACCAAATCCATAGACGATATTCATCCAAGCTGCAGCAATCGAAGTCATATGCAATCCTTCACGAGTATTACGATTGAAATTATCTAGATCCATTCTAGTGGCAAATTCAAAAAAATGATAAGCTTCATTTTCCATGCCTAATTCTGCCGCCAAAATAGAATGAATCGAAGGTGACAGCGAGGATTCGTGAATCGTCCTTGGTTCATAATAATCATAGTTGATTTGCTTTTCCGCTTTCGGAAAAGATTGGTTATACAAGAAAAGAAACATTAAGACATCTGGTTGTTTGATCATATTGTTCCGATAGATTCGATCGTAGGACCAATGATCATAAAGCGGGAACTCTTCGACGGGAATCGAGCGGATATCCACATGAGGCAATTTGAAAAAACCATCATGTTGTTCAAACAAACCATACTCCGTTTTTAAAATAAGCATTTCTTTGCTACAAATTTGCCAGTAGCCAATCTCCTTTTCACTCAAACCATGCGCTGATAGAAAGGTACTATATCTAGTTTCATCACTCGTTTTCAATTTTTTCAATACTTCTATAGTATAATCGAATGTTCTTTTCGCCATATAATTTGTATACGTGTTGTGATTTACCATCATCTGAAATTCATCTGGTCCCATCACCCCAAAAAAGCCAAATTCACCTTCTGGAGACCAATCACCTCTAGAAGCCAAAAAGCGTGAAATTTCAATCAACATTTCGATTCCGTGTCCATACAAAAATTCTGTATCTTTTGCTACCTGCATGTAGTGCCAGATACCATAAGCAACAGCTGTGCTTGGCTGAAACTGAAGGCTGGCATGCTGCCAAAGATCGCTGGCTTCGTTCCCATTCAATGTAGCGATGGGATAACAAGCTCCTTGGCAATCAAGTTGGCGTGCTCGTTTTTTTGCTTCCGCCAAAGTATGATAGCGAAATTCTAATAAATTTTTTGCAGCATCAAGATTTGTCAATAAGTAAAAAGGAAGGCAGGAAGTTTCCGTATCCCAAAAAGCATGTCCACCGTATGCTTCACCAGTGAGCCCTTTCGCACCAATATTATGACTAGGATCTTGACCATGGTATGTTTGATGTAACTGAAAGATGCAGTAGCGAATCCCTTGTTGATTACTTGGATCACCATCGATTTGGATGTCTTCCTTAGCCCAAACATTTTGCCAATAGGTGCGACTCTTTCGTTCCATCTCATCAAAGGAAAGACTTTTTTCCAGATCGGTGAGACAATGGTGTTTTAGTTGATTTAAATCAAGTCCGGTTTTATCGGCAATATTTACCGCATTTCGGTTTACTTGAAAGTTCATCCCTTCTTCTAGTTTAACGTTAAACTTGCGGCCAATAAATTTATCCCTTTCCACAAGTTGCGTGTCGAGGGACTCAGTGGCGGATAAAGAAAAGCCAGCATAAATGGTTTGCTTGGTGCTTCTTGTTTCTGCTGCTAAAAACGCATGCCTATTTGAAGATTCTTTTTCTCGTTCCACCCAAAAATTTTGACCTTCAGATAGATGGCTCGTGGCAAAGTCAATCCCCATCAAAATTGAGATGGATGGACTACCTTCAATGACTTTTAACGAGATCTGCTGATACCCTAATGATACCGTTTCTCTATCTAGTGAACGTACAAAAGTCACCTTTAATTTGATATCCTTCTCAGGTTTCCAATAAAAACTACGAGTCAAGATACCTGTTCTAAGATCAAGTCGTCGTTGAAAAGATTCGATATCTGAATAAGCTAAATCTAGTAACACCTCACCACACCAAATTCTGGTATATAGCCAATCGACCGCATTGACCATAAAATGACTCCTCGAAATGATCCCCTTATACTTTACGCGGTTTTCCTTAGGGCTATTTTCGTAGATTCCATTGAAGTAGCTACCTAGCAATCGTTCTCCCGAATATCCTTCTTCAAAATAACCTCGGATGCCCATATATTCATTTGCCAAAGAAAAGATCGATTCGGACACTTCACTTCGTTCTTTATCAAACCCTTCTTCTGAAACACTCCACGGATCAACCGTATAGTATCTATCTGCAATTTTCCCCATAACACGTTCCTTTCTAGTATGTTGTTTTTCTTACAATCAATTTCCCATTGAGTAATGTGATTTGCGGTTCATTCGAATGGTTATCAATGATATTGACCAAGGTAGTCATGGCTGCTTCCCCTTTTTTAATCTGATCTAATCTGATCGTAGTTAATGGAGGATCATTTAAAGCTGCATAACGGATATCATCAAAACTGATGATCGACAGTTTCTTTTCATAAAAAATAGCTTCTTGTTTTAATTTATGAATAAACTTGATCGCTAAGTAGTCTGCTGTAACGAGCACTGCTTGAAACTTGTCTATGCTGCTGATCATTGTTGCTTGTTGTTCTTCTGTATACTCTAATCCCTCATCAAGCTTTATACCAAAATCCTGCAAAGCCTGATGATAGCCTAGATACCTTTGTTGAATAACCGATGTCTTTGATTGATCAAATTCATAGGACAAAAAGCCGATCTTAGTCAGACCCTTTTCAAGTAAAAAGGCAGTCGCTTCATATGCCGCTTTTTGATCATTCGTATTAATAAAAAAACTATTCGGATAGTCCGTGATTCGATTGAACACTTCATCCTCTAGATGCGTATCAATGAAAACGATTGGGACCTGGACAATCCGATTGACTTCTTCAAATAATTCTTGACTAAATCCTACTGCAATAAACCCATCAAATTTCCAATTTTTCTGTAATTCTCCAATATCATCTGTTTTGGTCACGCTATGGACGAGTGTAAAAAAGCTGTGCTCTTTTGTCACTCGCTGTATGCCATCTAGAACTTCTGTCACAAAAGGGTCCGCAAAGTCCAAATTTTTTTGATCTGAAAAATACAGTACCCCAATTAAGCGAGAAGAAGATTTGACTAACGCTCGTGCATTCATATTTGGTGAATAATTATATTTTTTTATGATCCCTTCGATCATTTCTATCTTATCTTGGGACACACGGTGCGCTTTTTTATTTATAACATTCGAGACTGTCGTCACACTGACCCCTGCTTCTTCTGCAATTTTTTTAATTGTAATCCTCATGCGCTTTGTCCTTTCGATAGTACTTGTTTTTCCTTATTATACCGCATTGTCGAGAAGCATCAATCAAAGGATAGCCAACAAGAATGGGTACCCTTTATTAGAACAATGACAATTTAAGAAAGTGGACTCTTTCCTCCTTGAGTTCTTCTTACGCTCTCTATTTTGTAGGACAAAGGGGCACAGCACATGGATCAAGGTCTCTAGCTAACTACGAACTCATCAAATTTCTTGGGGTTCAGCGATGGTTCGCTCAGTCTTTTGATACATTTTTTTTAAGAGCAGATTATTGATCAATGAAGTCATGGCGAACCCACCAAACGTATAAACGTAAATAGCAGTCAACAATCTTTCGGGACTACTCAAGCTAAAATACATCATCATACTATTAAAGAGCAACAGCAAACCCGCTTGCTTCCCATTTTGAATCGCTATCAGCAAACAATTCTTGATACTACGCCACACACCATCTTCATATCTACCAATATAAGAAAATAGCATGACAAACAATAATAAGAGACAGACGATGAAAGGGAATAAAATGGCTAAGCCAATCACCCTAAAGACTATAGCTTGAAGGGTAAACAAATAGAAATTGAGTGAAAAGATCGTTGTAAAAAAAAGAATACCTAACCAAATAATTGTTGCTTCAAAAAAATCCCTTTTTATCGTAGAAAAGTAGTGTCGCACAAGCCCTTCTTCTTGGCCCGCCAGTATTTTTTGCCAACAAGTGTTCATGGCTGTCAAAGAGACGCCGATTGTAAGGATCGGCAGACTAGTAAGAAGAAATAAGCCATTAAGCAAGCATATATCGGTAATCCTTGTTAATCCTTTCATCAATGGCGTATCAAATCGAAACAAAGTTTTCATGTATACTCCTTTCACCTAGAATAGGAAGGCTGAAGCAGTATTTCTACTTCAGCCCGCACGATCTAATTTATAATTGCTGAGTATCGATCAAAGGCATCATTTTGGATCCCCATAAACTCTTCGATCCCCATTGCGTTCAATTGTTCCAGATAGCTCTCCCATTCTTCTTCAATTCCGCCTTCTACTACCCATTTGGCAGCCATTTGCGAAGCATAAGAACTAATATCTACATAAAGTGCTGACAACCGAGCCAATTCTTCTTGCGAGTAAATCACATTCGGAAATGCAGGTTGGACGTATTGATTGATTTCACTATCAAGAATCAATTTCAATCCATCCCCTTGTGTTTCATCAATCGTCACACGCTCATTAAATTGATCATCCACATATTTTGGTCCAAAATCGCGCAATGAATTGATCCAAGCCCATTCATCCGCTGATTTCCCATCCTGTGGTGGTAAAACTGTATACTGGTCCCCGTTTTTCTCAACACCAACACCAAATGAGCCATAAAAGGTTTGAATGCTTGCATCATCTGTATAGAATTGATCAGCCCACTTTAAGAGCGCAGCAGGATTTTCACAACTCGTTGTTATCATAAACTCATTCCGACCGTAGTTATAATGATCTGGATCGGATATGACATAGCGTTGTCCATCTGGTCCTTTCAATGGTGGTAGTGCAACATACTCCTCAGCATGTAAGCCAAACGTTGCATCCGCCGTCCATCCAGCAGCCACCCCTACAAGAGCGGTATCTTTATTCATTCGTTTCGCATCACTCATGGATGTATCTTGGGTAAACAATTCTGGATCAATTAAGCCAGCTTGATACGCCTCACTCATCCAAGCAATGCCATCACGATAGGTTTCTTCCATGCGTAAGTAGATTGGTTTTCCATCCTTCATTGACATTTCGTACGTATTGTCAGCTCCAAGCCGATTGTTAAACGGTAAAATGAAGGAGAAGGTTTCACTAAAGTTTCCGACACCATACGGGATCTCATCCGTTGCATCTCCATTACCATTGGCGTCCTCTTCTTTAAAAGCTATTAAGACATCAATAAAATCTTCATAGGTATCAGGCATCTCCAAGCCAAGATTATCAAGCCATGTTTGATTGATAAATAGTTGGTTCGCAATGAGCGGACGCATTGGTAATTTTTTCGGCAAGCTATAGATATGCCCGTCTGGTGATGTAATCATTGCTTTAATTTTTGGATCTTCCGACATGATGCGAGTAAGATTAGGCATGTTTTCTGCAATCAAGTCTTCTAATGGAATAAACACATCTTGGTTTTGTGCTATTTCAGCATCATTAAAGGTGATCGATCCTAAAAAGGCATCTGGCAAATCGCCCCCAGCCATCAATACAGACTTTCTCTCACCCCAATCTGCTGAAAGATGAATATCCCATTCGATTTGAATCCCTGCATTTTCTTCTGCTTCTTCTAAAAAGCCTTTTGTAAAATCATCTCCCCAGTCTGACCAGCGAACAGTGGTGATTTTAAATTGATTCGTGTCACTTCCTTGCTCCTCTACGGCTCCTTCATTTCCACAGCCAGTCATCATCCCTAAAATTCCTAAAGAACAAAACAAATACCTCCATTTAAACTGTTTCATCATCATTCCTCCATTTTTTATTCTTTCAACGCGCCGATCATGACACCTTGATTAAAATACTTTTGTAAAAACGGGTATAACATCATAATTGGTGCTGTTGATACGACAATTGCTGCATATTTCATCATGTCTGCCGTTGCTCTTAGCTCAGATGCAAGTTCTCCGGTTGCTTGTGTTTGTAGTAGTTGATTACTTATTAGTAATCGTCTAAGTATCAATTGCAGTGGTTGTAGATTGTCATTGGTCAAATAAATCAATGCATTGAACCACGAGTTCCAAATACCAACTGCTGTCCATAAACCGATAACAGCCAATATCGCTTTTGAAAGTGGTAACACCATGCTAAAGAAATAACGGATCGTTCCACAACCATCAATTTGAGCTGCTTCCCATAAACCAGCAGGAATACTATTGTTGAAGAATGTTCTAGCTACGATGATATTGTAACTAGATACTGCAAAAGGAATGACCATTACCCAAAACGTATCTAAGAGACCGACATTCTTGATCGTTAAGTAAATCGGGATCAAGCCGCCCGAAACGAACATGGGAATAATAAACAATAAAGCCAGCCATTTCCTACCGTGCAAATCTTTTCTAGATAAGGCATAACCAGCGGGGATATTAACGAATAATGCGACAGCGGTTCCTACGATGGTATATAAAATGGTATTCAAGTAGCCTCGCCAGAATAAGCTCTGCTCAAACAAGCGGATATACCCATCTAATCGCCATTCATTTGGCCACAACCAAACATTTCCATTCCCGACATCCGCTGGATCACTAAAGGAAGCAATGATCACAAACCAAAGCGGATAAATGATTAGAAGGATCAACAAAATGGCTACCCCATAAACAAAGAAATCGAATATCCTTTCAGAACCAGTTTTTTTACTTTTTTTCATAATCTCCTCCTAAAACAGCCCAGTTTTCGTCAAGCGCCTCGACAATGCATTCACTAAGATCAATATAATTATATTGATCACTGTATTAAATAAGCCGATAGCAGTTGAATAACTATATTGAAAGTTTATTAACCCTACTTTATAAACATATGTGGAGATAATTTCACTTCCTGCTAAATTCAAGGCATTTTGTAACAGCAACACTTTTTCAAACCCAACACTCAATAAACTGCCTGCTCTTAATATAAGCAAGATCATTGCGGTGGGAAGAATCAGTGGTAAATCAATGTGCTTGATTTTTTGTAGTCTTGTGGCACCATCCATAGTCGCAGCTTCGTAGTAAGTGGGATCGATCGCTGATAAAGCCGCTAGATAAATAATGCTGTCCCACCCAACATGTTGCCAGACATCACTCCAAACGTATACGCTTGCAAAACTTCCTGGCTGAGAAAGCAAGGAAGGCAATTCTATGCCAACAAGCCGCATGAGGTTGACAATCAAACCATTGGTAGGTGATAGAAACAAGATCAACATCCCGCACATAACCATTGTAGAAATGAAGTGAGGTAAATAGGTGGTGACTTGGAAAAACTTCTTGAATTTTTCTACACGAATTTGATTGCAAAGAATTGCTAATGCAATTGGCAATGGAAAGCCGACAATCATACTGTAGAGGGAAATAGTTAGCGTATTTCTAAGGGTTACTCCAAATTGGAACGAATTAAAAAATTGAGAAAAATGCTTAAAACCAACCCACGGACTTCCAAAAATACCCAGTGATGGGGTGTAATCTTTAAATGCAATTACTAAACCATACATTGGAATATAAGTGAATATGACTAATAAAATCAAAGCTGGCGCTAATAAGACGTACAAAGAAAGACTATTTTTCATTTTATTCTTGTGAAAACTTGCGTTGCTTTTTTTTTGCACATGTAACCCTCCTACAAAGAAAATCATTCTTTTCATTTTTTTTTACGGTAGAGATAGGAAAAAAGTAACTACTCCTCCAAATAGCCTTTCGTCTACTATAGAACGAATGTAAAACAATCATTGGCCACGTATCCTGATTGTTTTTTACTTAGAAGTGAATCAATTTTTTAGTCTGTCTCTTGAAGGTTTAACGTTAAACTATAAGACAAAGTTTAACGTTAAACTTATTCGTTGTCAACGCTTTCATTAATAAAAAACAACAAACTTCTTCTGAGTAATTGGATGGTCGTATAAGCACTAGGATTTTGAACAAAACAAAAACAGCAGCGAGCTTCCTCCCTGCTGTTTTGATCTATCTTGACTCTATATCGATATATTCCCGATCGTTTGACACTTCTTTGTAGGCGGGACGCATGATTTTTTGTGCGTTGACCAGCTCTTCGATCCGATGGGCGGACCAGCCGACGATCCGCGCGATAGCAAACATTGGTGTATACAGTTCTTCTGGCAGATCCAACATGTTATAAACAAACCCGCTGAAAAAGTCGATATTGGCACTGACTCCTTTGTAGATTTTGCGCTTTTCATTGATGACTTGAGGAGCAATACGTTCGACCATCGTATACAATTGATATTCTTGCCAAGCTTCTGATCCTTTTTCTTGGGCCAGTTTTGCCACATAATTTTTAAAAATCGCCGCACGGGGATCGTTGTCGCTGTATACCGCGTGGCCCATGCCATAAATCAATCCTTTACGATCAAATGCTTCTTTATCTAAGACTGCTTCCAAATAGCTGCGGATCGCCTGTTCATCGGTAAGGTCAGCAACGTTGCGCTTCAAATCTCCCATCATTTCCGTCACTTTGATATTAGCACCACCGTGTTTAGGCCCTTTCAAAGAACCTAGCGCTGCAGCAATCGTTGAATAGGTATCCGTCCCACTGGAGGTAACGACTCGTGTCGTAAAGGTCGAATTATTCCCGCCGCCATGTTCCATATGCAAAACCAGTGCCATATCCAATGTTTGGGCTTCTTGGAAGCTATATTCTTTCGTTGGACGTAGCATAGTCAAAATCGTTTCAGCTGTACTCAACTCTTCGGTCGGGCGGTGGATATACATACTCTCCCCTTGATTGTAATGATTGTAGGCATGATAGCCGTAAATTGCCAAGAGCGGAAAGACACTGATCAGCATCAGACTTTGTTCCAATACATTTTCAATGCTGATGTCATCTGCTTGTGGATCGTAACTTGCCAGTGTCAAGATACTGCGAGATAAGCTATTCATGATATCAGAAGAAGGTGCTTTCATAATGACGTCACGAACAAAATTGGTCGGCAATGTACGTTTTTCTGCTAATAGGCAATGAAAGGCCGCAAGTTCTGTTTTGTTTGGCAGTTCGCCGAAAAGTAATAAATATGCAACCTCTTCAAAGCCAAAGCGTTTTTCATTGACGAACCCTGCAACTAACTCGTTGATGTCAATTCCGCGATAACGCAGCTCGCCACAAGCTTCAATCGGCTTGCCAGCAATGATTTTTTCTGGATAAATGGTTGAGATCGTCGTAAGCCCTGCTAAGACCCCCGTGCCATTTAAATCCCTCAGTCCACGTTTCACATCATATTCTGAATAAAGATTCACATCTATCAAATTGTATTTCTGACATTGCGATGCAAGATAGGACATCTTCTCTTTCTTTTCTAATCTTTCCACGGTGATGTTACCTCCAATCTTTCTACAAACTATCGACTTCAATGTTATTTAACCGTATACAAACATCGTTAAAATAGTCATCCTATAAAATCGTTGCTTTTTAACAAACTTTCACACATTATAGCACGATGTTGAGAAAATGAAATATTTTTCATAAATTTAATTGATTTTTTAAATTATCAACGTATAATTATTCCTAATAAGTACGTTTATCTTCGTAAAAAGGAGGATTCTTATGAAGTGGCAATCTCAACTCACCGTCAATGATACGCAATACACGTATATTGACTTAGCGAAAATCACCCAAGACTTAGGGGCTGATTTATCTCGCTTGCCCTACTCCATTCGAGTTTTATTGGAAAGTGTTGCTCGTCATCAAGACGAGGAAATTACAGAGGATTATTTACCATTTTTAGCGAACTGGCAGGCAGAAACCCCTACTGGTGTCGTGCCATTCAAACCAGAGCGGGTCGTTTTGCAAGACTTTACTGGGGTACCCGCAGTCGTTGATTTGGCTGCCATGCGGGATGCGATGGTCGCTTTAGGCGGTGCCGCAGAAGACATCAATCCTGAGATCCCCGTTACACTCGTCGTCGACCACTCTGTGCAAGTCGATCAAGCCGGTACTCCTGGGGCGATCGCTTTTAATACGGAGCGGGAATTTGAACGCAATGCAGAACGCTATCAATTCTTGAAATGGGCGCAAGGTTCTTTCGACAATTTCGAAGTCGTTCCGCCTGAAACAGGGATCATTCATCAAGTCAACATCGAATCGTTGTCTGATGTGATCTTGCAAAAAACACACGAAGATCAACGACTGCTGTTTCCTGATACATTGCAAGGAACCGATTCTCACACCACGATGATCAACGGCTTGGGGGTTCTCGGTTGGGGGGTTGGCGGTATTGAAGCGGAAGCTGCGATTCTTGGCGAACCTTCTTTCTTCCCTACGCCTGAAGTCATCGGGGTGAAATTTATCAACGAGATGCCTGCAGGTACCACCGCCACCGATTTAGCACTAAAAGTAACTGAAGTGCTGCGGATCGAAAAAGTGGTCGGAAAATTTGTCGAATACTTCGGTCCTGGCTATCGTCATTTAAGTTTAGCTGATCGAGCAACGTTAGCAAACATGGCTCCCGAATATGGTGCGACTTGCGGTTTTTGTCCGATTGATCAAGAGACCTTGAACTACTTAGCAACGACCGGTCGCTCCAGCGAGCTGATCGAACTCGTTGCCGCTTACGCCAAAGCCAACCATTTCTTTTATGATGAAACGATCGTGCCGACCTATACTAAGACGATCACCATCGATCTAGCAGAAGTTCAGCCAGCATTAGCGGGCCCTAAGCGCCCGCAAGATCGGATTTTGCTTCCAGCAGTCCGTCAGGATTTTGAACAATCGGTCACGGCTGCCGTCGGTCCCAAGGGCTTTGGTCTTTCAGAGGACGAATGGCAAAAAGCAGCCAGCGTTACCTGGCCAGATGCTGCACCTGACAAATTAGTGACCGGCGATATCGTCTTGGCGGCGATCACTAGCTGTACGAATACTAGCAATCCCTTCGTCATGCTCTCGGCAGGCTTATTGGCTAAAAAAGCCATTGAAAAAGGTCTGACCGTCTCTCGTACGGTCAAAACCTCCCTTGCACCTGGCTCCCAGATCGTGACCACCTATTTGCAAAACAGTGGTTTGCTGCCGTATTTAGAGCAACTCGGCTTTTATTTGGTGGGTTACGGTTGTACCACCTGTATCGGAAATTCAGGTCCTTTAGAAGCGCAGGTCGCTGAAGCAATTGAGGCAGAAAATCTACTGGTGGCATCGGTTCTGTCAGGCAATCGAAATTTTGAAGGAAGAATCCATCCACAGATCAAAGCCAATTATTTGGCTTCACCGCCATTAGTTGTTGCCTATGCCATCGCTGGCAGCATTCGCAAAGATCTCACAAAAGAACCGTTAGCTATCGTCAATGACGAGCCGGTGTATTTGTCTGATATTTGGCCTAGCAATGAAGAAGTCAATGCTTACGTTCAAGAGTACGTCGGACCAGAAGCATTTCGCGCTGCCTATGAGCATCTTTTTGATGCCAATGAACGCTGGAATGCGATCGAAACCACCACGAGCGCATGTTATGAATGGGAGGAGCAATCCACTTACATCGCTCATCCGCCCTACTTTGAAACATTGACCAAAGAGTTGCCTAAACCAGATGTCTTAGCTGATCTGAAAGTCTTGGCAAAATTGGGTGATTCCGTCACCACTGACCATATTTCTCCTGCTGGCAGCATCAGTATGGATTCTGCAGCCGGAAAATTTTTACAAGAAAAAGAAGTTCCGTATCGTGAATTCAACTCCTTTGGTTCGCGACGCGGCAATCATCAGATTATGATGCGGGGGACTTTCGGCAACATCCGTCTGCAAAACCAGCTAGTGCCTGGCAGTACTGGCAGTGTCACGCATTATTTTCCAACTGGGGAAACCCTGTCGATATTTGACGCAGCTATGAATTACCAAAAAGCTGGTCAAAGCTGTATCATTTTAGCTGGTAAAGATTATGGCATGGGTTCTTCTCGCGACTGGGCCGCCAAAGGAACACAATTGTTAGGCGTTAAAGTCGTCTTAGCAGAAAGCTTCGAACGAATCCATCGCAGCAACTTGGTCATGATGGGGATCATTCCGCTTGAATATCTTGCTGGTGAAAGTGCCGCATCGTTTGATTTGGACGGCAGCGAAACATTCTCGATCGCTTTGCCAGAAGAGCCAGTGGTCAAGCAGCTGATCGAAGTCACTGCGCAACGGATTGACGGAGGGACTGTCTCCTTTATGACCCGCCTGCGCTTTGATGCCCCTGCAGATATTCGCTATTGGAAGCATCAAGGAATTTTACCGATGGTCATTCGAAAAAAAGCTGAATTAGGAGGAACTGCCCATGCCTAACCAAACAACCCATGAAGTAACGACGATCACCATTCCTTACATTGCAGGAGACGGCATCGGTGCCGAGATTTGGCAGGCTGCGCAACCTGTGATTGATGCCGCTGTAAATAAAGCCTATGACAATCAACGCCGCATCGAATGGCTGGAAGTTTTAGCTGGAGAAGCCGCCTTTGAACAGACGGGGGAATGGCTGCCGCAAGCAACCATCGATACGATCAAGGCTCAACAATACGCCTTAAAAGGACCGTTGACTACCCCAATTGGCGAGGGCTTTCGCTCCTTGAATGTCACCTTGCGGCAAACGCTGGATCTTTATGCCTGTGTCAGACCTGTTCGCTATTTTACAGGGGTCCCTTCGCCTTTAAAGCAGCCAGAAAAAACCGATATGGTGATCTTTCGAGAAAATACTGAAGATGTTTATGCTGGTATCGAATTTGCCAAAGACGACGACGCAACGCAGCGTCTGATCCAGACATTGCAAGCAGACTTTGCTGTCAAGGCGATTCGTTTTCCTAAAACTGCCGCTATCGGCATCAAGCCGATCTCTTTAGAAGGCAGTCAGCGCTTGATCGCTGCTGCCATTGAGTATGCGATCGCTCAAAAGCGGCCCACGGTGACACTGGTGCATAAAGGCAATATCATGAAATTTACAGAAGGCGGCTTTAAAAACTGGGGCTATCAGCTTGCAGAGACCACATACGCCGACCAGTGTTTTACAATGAATCAATACAACAAAATCAAAGCAGAAAGCGGCTCAAAGGCAGCCGAAGCCGCCCTTGCCTCGGCAAAAGCGGCTGGGAAAATCGTTGTTAACGACGTGATCGCAGACAACTTTTTACAACAGATCCTTTTGTATCCAGAAAAATTCGACGTCATTGCCACTTGTAATTTGAACGGCGACTACATTTCTGATGCACTTGCTGCACAAGTCGGCGGCATCGGGATCGCCCCCGGTGCCAATATCAACTACGCTACTGGGGCAGCCATCTTTGAAGCTACCCACGGAACAGCACCGGATATCGCAGGACTTGGCAAAGCCAATCCCTGTTCGCTGCTGCTGTCAGCGTGCATGCTATTAGAACATTTGAACTGGCCAGCAGCAGCTCAAATCCTAACACAAGCCATTGAACAAGCCTTGCAAAGTCAACACGTCACTGCCGACTTCGCGCAGTTGATGCCAGAAGCGGTCTGTTTAACGACACAAGCGTTTGGTGAACACCTCCTTCAGTTGATCCATTCGTAAACTCAAGCTGTGATTGAGTCGGCATTTGCCTGCTCAATCACAGCTTGATTGCGTTTTCACCTTTTGAGAAACTATACTTAGAGCATGAAAGGGGGAATTCATTTATGAGTGAATTCAACATGAGAAAAATCGGTCAGCAGATCGCTGCCAAACGCAAAGAAAAAAATCTGACCCAAAGCAACTTGGCCGACCAGTTACTTGTCAGCTATCAGGCGGTCAGTAATTGGGAGCGGGGCAACTCACTGCCGGACATTGAAAAATTGCCGCAGCTAGCAGCGATTTTAGACCTATCCATCGATGAGCTGTTAGGGAAGCCAGCAGCTGCGGTGCAACATTATCAAGCAGGAACCGCACAGCCAGAAGAAATCGCCGAACTAGCTCCGCTGATCAAACCGCAAGAATTGTCAGCGTTGATTCAAGAAGAACCGTTTCAAGAAACTTCTTTAGATTTAGACTTATTGCCTAGGCTAGCACCTCATTTGACCAGCGCAGACTTGCAGCACCTGCTAAATGGTGCCGAGAATATCCCAGAAGAGGTACTGGAAGAACTCCTGCCGTTTTTGAAAAAGCCCCAAGTAGAAGAGCTCCTGAAAGGCAAGCACTATTCCATGGCTTTTTGGGAAGAGGCGGCGCCCTTTTTACCCTCCAACTTTTTGGCGGGAGAAATCAAAGGCTGGCTTGAAAATCCTGACTTCCGCTTTTCTGAGATTGAAGAACTGCTGCCCTTTTTACCTGCGCCGTATCTGGATGAACTCCTGCTGACCGCCCTGGAACAGCCAAACGTTGCCGCAGCAGAACGCTTGGCTTATGATGAAATCGAAGAACTGCTGCCGTTTCTGACAGAAGCAACGATCTGCCGGCTCGTTCAAGCACTGCCCTTCTCAACAGATGAGCTGGAAGAGATCGCCCCTTTCCTCTCCTCAAAGAACTTGATTGTCCTTTTTAAAAAAGGACACTAAAAAAACAAGATTCTTCTTTACTTTTGGTAAACCACCGTTTATAATTTCGTTAACCAAATAAATTAATTTCAGGTTAACGAAATTATTATTAGAGAGAAGGATTCGATGAAATTATCATTACGTGAACAAATCCATGCCGCTTTATTTGCGATCATTATTGCTGGTCTTTCCCAACTGACGATTCCATTAGGTTTGATCCCATTGACAGGACAAACCTTTGCGATCGGGTTGGCGGTGACTTTCCTCGGCACGCGAACAGGAACGATGGCGATCATCATCTACTTGCTGTTAGGATTGATCGGTTTGCCCGTTTTCGCTGGTTTTTCCAGCGGTATCGGTGTTTTGTTAGGACCAACTGGTGGCTATTTAGTTGGCTTCCTCTTTAATGGATTGCTTACTGGATTGATCGTAGAAAAAACAGCGTTTCACTACACAGGAGCAGTGATCGGCAATATTGTCGGTGCGCTGGCAACTTTGTTGTTTGGTACATTGTGGCTGAAATGGAGCACGGGCATGGCATGGCCGGCTGCCTTTAACGGTGGCTTTGTTCTGTTTATTATCCCTGGGATCATCAAAGCCGTTGCCGCAGCTTATCTAGGTATCTTTTTAAGAAACCGCTTGGCGCAACCATTGGCTTTACGTTAATAAAAAACACTCGCGTCATATGCAGCGATTCCCATCAGTTAGCTTTTTCGTCTAACTTTTGAAAATCGCCGCATCACGTGAGTGTTCTTTTTTATTTCTTCCCCTCTTCAATCGAGAGCTGCGGCCAACTTTTCTGCCACTGCTTCATCGCTTGGCGTTGTCGATAAACCGCAAGATACTGTTCATTTTGGGCAAAATGCGGTGTTGGACGCACCCGAAAACTGCAAATATCCTGCCAGCCAAAAGGCGCCATCAATTCAAGCTTGCCTTGATTCATTCGTGCCGCTACCGCTGTACAACGCTCTGGAAACTTCGTTAAAGCATCGAAGGTACTTGTATAAGGCGGCTCCTCGGCAAAATTATGTTGGTGCATCAACGCTTGGTTTCGAACCTCCCAAGGAAATTCGGGAAACGAACGACGCAGTTGCGCTTCGATCGCTGCTGTTTCTTCTATACTTACAGTCGGATCATAAAACACGACATCAATATCGGTTATTGGCACCTCCGCTATTTTTCCACTGAGAAACCCCCATAAATAATTCCGCAGGTACCCAGCACACAGCCAGCAATCCGACAGCTGCAGCGCTTCAATGATCGTAAGCAGTTGTCGACATTCACGATTTTTTGCAAACAAGTTCTGGATCGCTTGTTCCTTCATTGGCGTCCTCCTCTAATGGGTTCAGGCTAGTTATTTCAAGGTCCAACCACCGTCGATGGGCACGATCGCCCCCTGCAAGTAACTAGCTTGCGGACTGGCAAGAAAAAGGGTCAGTGCTGCAACTTCTTCTGGTTGCGCCCAACGCTTGACTGGCGTCTCTTCTGCTACCCATTGCGCCATTTTTCCGTCACCCGCAAAATCAGCCGCATTCATCGGCGTTTGAATCGCACCTGGCGCGATGCCCTTCACCGAGATCCCTTGATCTGCAACATCCAATGCCAACTGTTTGGTAAACCCGACGATTGCGTGTTTTGCGGTTGTATAGGCGATCCCGCCCCCACCTGCGACCATTCCAGCGATCGACGCCATATTGATGATCGTTCCGCCGCCATTGGCTTGCATCAGCGGCAAAATTTCTTTCGTTAAATAAAACATGCTGGAGACATTGGTTCGAAATATCTCCTCCCACTCCATTGACGTCGTCTCAGCGATCGTATGATAGCCGTCAAGCTTTCCTGCTGTATTTAACAAGACTGTGATACCGCCAAAGTGCGTCACACAAGCTTGGACCGCTGCAAGACAATTTTCTTTCACCGCTAAGTCACAACATGTGCCGAAAAAGCGGGGCTGGGCTAAAAGCGAATCGGGAAACGATTGGCAGTCAACACCAAATACTTGAGCGCCTTCTGCAAGAAACGCCTCTGCTTGCGCTTTGCCGATGCCTGAAGCAGCCCCTGTGACAAACACAATCGTTTTGTCATCGATCCATGCTGCCGTCATTCCACGATTTTCCAATCTTCCGCAAGAATGTCGCAAACAGTCGGTGCGAAACTCGAGAATCCCTCATCTGCTGTTTTGATCAAAAAGTAAGGGGTGACTGGGGCATTGTCGTACACTTCGCCTTCAACGAATGTCACATAAAGTTCAAAGCCGCCCCAACCTTCACGAATGATTTTTTTGCCGGCTTTTAATTCTGGTAAGATTTCTTCAAATGTCATGATTTTTCTCCTTTGTGTGTTTCTTCTAATGGTTTAAATTGCTTGGAAAATCAATTACGAAAACAAGCAGAACTCGTTTGCTGCGCTAATACGGCAGCAGCGTGATCGCTTGCGCCAATTCCTCTAAAAGATGCGCCGTTTTATAGTCCTCAAATGCCTCATGATGGTTTCGCAGCAGCGTCCGAACTTTCGTTGGAGAATATGCTTCTGCTAAGTGATTTTCCAAAACGAAGCGTCGGGTCAACTGCCATTCATAATAGTAGCCGAAGGGACGGCAATAGTAGCTGGTTCCCGCAAGTTCTTTTTTCTCAAAGCGTCGATGGGTATGCCCAAAGACGACTGCCCGCACATTGGCGTACTGGTCGATCACTGCGCCAAAATCGGGCGACCCCAAAAACGCATTTAGGTGGTTCCAGCGGGCGTACTTGCCGGTCTGCCGCACAATAAACGCTTCTTGGGGCACAAAATGCGTAGAAAGAAAAATTTCTTGGTCTTGCGGCAAATGGGCCAATGTTTCCGCTAAACGCTCATTGATGGCTTGGCTGATCTCCTTATCCGATCCCTTTCGTTGAATCATGCGGTCATACCAAAACAAATTTTTCAGCCGCAAGATCTCAGCTTCACTGGTCAGATCAGAATATTGGTAGTCATACCAGCCATTGATTCCCAACAGCAGTGTTTTTTCTGATAAGCGATACGTCTGAAAATTAAGAAAGGCGGGATCATCGAAAGCCTCGATCTCTTGTTCCGTCAAGTCCACCATTTCATGATTGCCCCAGTGAAAGGTCGTTGGCACCTGTCGATTTTGAAAAAATGCGACCACGTCTAATAGCCGTTGTTTTTTATTCGCCACATCTCCTGCCAGATGCAGATGGGTCACCTGATTTTGCTGCAAATAATCAGCGATCAGCTGCAGATGGGGATCGAGTAATTGATTGATATCGACGTGCAAGTCGCTAATAACCGCCAGCGTGCCCATCTCAGCGGCCCGCCGTCTGCTTTTCGATCCGTAACAATTGAACATCGTTAGCTAAGATCCCGCTATTTCCCACCAATTGCAACCGTTGATAGGTCGGTTCCACCTGCATCCGAGTCTGTTCTTCTAAATACACCTGAGCCCCTTGCTTCAACCAAATCGTGCCTAAGGGTGTCGTTAAAGGGGTGTCGTAGATCGCCAATCCTTCTTCTGGATAGCTTTGCGGCACGATGATCAGGCGAAAATGGATGTCCAAACGGCAGGTGATCTCCGTTGCAGGAAACGGACCAACGCCGTCTTCAAAATTCAAGTAGAGACGATCATCTGGCTGCACATAAGGGGTTATTTTTTCAATTGCTGCTGGCTCAATGTTCAGTTCCATGACGAGAGCCCTCCTTTACATGATACGTTTTTTCCATTCTTCAAGGGTGATGCCGCGCGTGACTTCATCGATGATTTCTTCACCCGATTTGCGGGCAGCTGGGATCGTTGCTTCCAATTTCATCCCAATTTTCTCCATGACCCGTCCAGACTTGGGATTTTGGGCATCATGTCGAGCAAAAATTCGAATCAATTCGAGTGTTTCAAAGCCGAAATGCAGCAGTGCCATTGCCGCTTCTGGCATAATCCCTTGCCCCCAATAATCGCGACTTAACGTATAACCGAGCTCAGCGATCTCTTTTTCTGATTCTACCCGCAAATCGATGGTCCCGATCATTTTTCCTGAGTCTTTTTCTTCGATCGCAAATTTTCCTAAGGGTGCAGCAACAAAATACTCGGCGATGCGCAGTTTTGTTTCTTCCACCGACCCATGTCTAGCAAAGACGAAGGTCGTCGTTTCTTCATCATTTGCATAGGCAAACATGTCCGCTGCATCCGCCAAGGAAACGGGGCGCAAGAGCAGCCTTGGTGTCTCCAACCGTTGATTTTCTGCTAACAATAGCAAATGTCGTTCTTTTGTTGTCATAGGATCCCTACTTTCTGTCAATACTCTCTCACGATCGCACCCCTCTTTTGCTATTTGCTGGATATGCTATAATAAGCATAAGTAAACGCTTTGAGGAGGATACTTCAATGTCAGACGAATTAGAAAAACGCCTTGATACAGGAATGTATGGGACGCCTCGCGTCAATCCAGATGAACAGCGCAAGTATTTAGGCACGTTTCGTGAACGGTGTTATCTTAGTATGACAGTAACAGAAATGAAGAAGAAGGACAACCAGAAAACGCTCTTGAACGCCTTACCAGATTATCAAGGAGCGCTCGTGCTGCTTAACGGAAAATTGCCAGAATCGATCCAGACCGATTACATCACTTTACTGACCAAACAACAGATGGAATTTCGGATCGTCTCCGATGCCCAAGATGCTGGTCCAGACAGTATCGGCTTGCTGATTGCTGGGAAAGAAGCCGTCAATGAAGACGTCATCGATATCGAAAAAAAATTCCCTGCAGCTGCCGCTCCATCGGATAAAGAGCAGGACCAACCAGAGAAAACGTCATTTTGGAAACGTCTTTTCCATTAAAAGGAGGAACTATCATGGAACAATCAACACCGCCCTACCTTTCATTAAAGAAAGAACTGCTTGATGCTTTGGATCTGCATATCGATTTGTTAAAAACGGCACCCACGATCGAATCCAGCCATCTAGATGGCGTATTGTTCATGATGCGCAGCTTGGGTTTTATGCTGGATCGCGCTCCGAAAGTACTCTTGCTGGAGGATAAGAATGAAATGAACTTTATGATGTTTCAATATTATAGCCTCCTGTCGGAACTGAAGTACAATCTGGTTTTAAACTTTCCCTACGCCTCGATTCAAGGTGTACCGTTATTGACCTTGATCCAACGTTTTCCTACCACGTATGAAAAAGAAATGAAACAATGGTGGGAAGCCCGAACGGGTCTCAAGGTGGAAGAAACAAAACAAACGATTGAAATCGCTGCTTTTGAATCCTAATAAAAAAACTGCACACTTTGAAAGGAACTCTCCTTCCAAAGTGTGCAGTTCTTTGCTTTTTGTACTTCCATCAGCTCTCGAAAACTTCAGGGAACAACAGGCGTAAAACAGACATAGTTAAGCGTCGGCCTTTCCCGCTGTATGGATAAACGTGCATATGCATCGCTGGGTTGAAATTGGCTTCAATGATTCCATAAGCCCCCGGTTCATTGGCTGGCTTGGTTTTATCTGGAATAATCAGATCGATTCCGCTGATAGATGCTTGTAATGCGGCTACCGCATCGACTGCTACTTGTTTGTAATCATCGTTGAAGTCATCCGTCACATCGATAGAATCACCGCCAGTACTGATATTCGAGTTTTCTCGCAAATAAACGATCTGCCCCTCTTCGGGTACTGAATCCACTTGATACCCTTGCTCTTTTAACATCAGTTGTTCCAGTTCCCCTAATTGGATCAGTTCTAATGGGGTCCGATGATGGGTGCCGCGCAATGGATCAAGATTTTTCTCTGCGACGAGTTCCGTGATCGTGCGCTTGCCGTCACCCACGACATTGGCAGGGATACGTAGTAAAATCGCATCGACTCGCCCATCGATCACGAAGAACCGATATTCCGTCCCTGACAAAAAAGTCTCAACGAGGATCGAATCATCTTCCGCAAAGGCAATGGCGACCGCCGCTTGATAATCCGCTAAAGAGGCACCTTCTTTGAAAATCGAGATACCGATCCCATAGTTGGTGGTTTTCGGTTTTACCACAAACCCGCTGTGGGCAATCTGAGGATAAAACGCGATCGCTTCTTCTGCCGAAGCGAACTCAGCGCCACTTGGTACATGAAAACCATTTTCGGCTAAGATTTTTTTAGTGACCGTTTTATTCGCCATGATCAATGGGACGATGTACTGATCCTTACTGGTCATATTGGCATTTTTAACATATTCGATGTGGTCTTTCACGGCTAATTTCAAGAATTGATCCGTTTCATCCAGTACCGTCACTTCGATTCCTTTTTGGATCGCATCGAACAAGAGAATCTGGGTCGACAATTCCATTGCTCGAAAGCCAGCTAATTGATACGGTTTTTCCCAAGCAGCTTGATGATACTTTTGTCCCAGCACTGTTGCTGTCTGGGCTTGACTGGTTGCTTGACTTGCTGAGAAAAGACGTCCCGCGAAGGTTCTTTCTGGTTCAGCCAGCATTTCTGAAAGCTGATCCAAAAATGGTGGATGCGGCAGCTCAAGGGCTTGGGCAAAGTCCATCATTTCAGTAATCAGCGCTTGCGCTTCTTGCTGATAAGTCAAAGGTGCAAGCGGATGTTCTAATGCGACCTGATCATTTTTCTGATTGCCCTCTTCGATCCACGCATCCGCATCGCTGCCTTCTTCTTTTGTACTTAAAAACAATAAGAAGAAATGCAAGAATGCGACTTGCTCTTTGGAAATCCCATAGCGGGCAAAGGGATCGATGTCAATATTTCTTAACTCAATATAACGGATACCCGCTGAGGCTAAATCTGCGACCCGTTTTCCCCCACGTAGACGCACTGGCGCATAAAATTCTTTTTCTTCTGAAAGCTTTCCCGTCTCCACTAATTTGGCAATATCTGCAAGATAGGTCTCTAACGAAGCGTAAGATACCTTGACGTCTTCGTGATTCGTGTACCCATAGCGGCTATTGCGAATACTACGGACTGGTTCTTGCGGTCCGTTTTCTGTCGTAAAATAATTGGCTTCTGAAGCAGGAGTCGCCCCAAAGAAATACGTCAAAAACCAGCGATAGTGCAAATAATTGCGAGTTACTTTCAAATAAAGTGCCGTTTTAAACGTCTGGAAGCTTTCCTTCGTTTCAGACAAAGCATACAGCTGCTGCAAAAAGTCTTCCGCAAATTCGAAATTGAAATGAATCCCACTGACCATTTGCTTGCGGCGACCATATGTTTTGGCTAAATAGCGGCGGTAGAGCACATCTTCAAATTGGTCTAATTTAGCAATGACGATGTCTTCTTCTTTTTCTGGTAAAGCCGGTGGCATACTCAATGGCCAGAGCATTTCTTCTGCTGACATCGAACGATACGCCACATCATGAATAGCCCCTAAAAAACGGAACAATTCATCCACGGAATCAGCAACGGGCGTAATCAGTTCCAGTTGGTTTTCGGAAAAATCCGTTTGGATATACGGATGGAAGCGTCGATTGCCTAACGTTTTAGGATGATCGGTACCTGCAAACGTCCCATCGATCCGCACCCGCTGCGCTTCACGCTCAATCCCGTAGCGTCCTTTCAATAAATAGGGAAAAAGCTCTTTATGTGATAACAATGTTTTTATTTTCATTCGACTGCCCTCTATGTTCTTCTACTAAATTTTTTCTCAAATGCTATTTCTTTCCATCTATTATAGTGAAAACTGGTGAAAAATGCAGAAATTTGCTCCTCACTTGTAATATCTCTTACTAAAATTACCAAGAATTTATAAAATACTTGAATAAATTTGATATTTACCTTCAAAATAAAGTATACTGCTTATAGAACAGTAAATTATTATGTCCATATTACTCTTTTTTGAAAGGAAGAATAGTGAATGAAGCCACTTAATCTTACCAAACGCGAACGTCAAATCATGAATATCTTTTGGAATTCAGACAAACCTCTTTCTGCAAATGACATTGCTGTCCAACAGCAAGATCTAAGCAAGAATACCATTCAAGCAGTCGTACGTAAACTAAAAAACCACGACTTATTGAAAGTAGCGGATATCGGCTACAGCGGTACTGTTTTGACTCGGTTGTATTCTCCGAATGTGACCCAAGAAGACTTCTTAGCAGCAGAATTGTCTGATCAATCTTTATTGAATTTGATTACGAACTTTATCGAAACCAATAAAGATATCGATACATTGAACAACTTGGAAAAAATGATCACTGAGCGCCAAGGGGAACTTAAGAAATAATCTTTCCCTACCGTTGAACTCGTTGTATTCTGCCTGATACTTCCCAAAGTTTTTAGACAGTGCAGAAGAAAACGAAGTCTTCAAACTGCTTTTCCTGATTTTTGGCAAAGTCGTGCATCGCTGTACCCACATTTGCCACGCCAAGTGTTCTCAGCTTTACGTCACAAGTCAAGCTCGTGGAAAGAGACGACGACCCGTTTTCTCTTCCCTTTGATCTCACAAAAGCAACAATAAAGGAGAGCCATGTGTAGGTGTATCACCTAACACAGGGCTCTGTTTTTTTATTCTTTGATCAAGCCTTTGAATAAGCCAACGACAAATTCATTTGGATCAAATGGTTCTAAATCATTGATGCCTTCTCCGAGTCCCACTAATTTGACGGGCAGCCGCAGCTCGTTACGGATCGCCAAGACGATCCCCCCTTTGGCTGTTCCATCAAGTTTGGTTAAGACGAGACCAGAAACATCCGTCGTTTCTTTAAATTGTTTTGCTTGATTCATCGCGTTTTGACCTGTTGTTGCATCCAACACGAGCAGGACTTCATGAGGGGCCGTTGGGTCGACTCGTTGAATGATCCGTTTGATTTTTTCTAGTTCGTTCATCAAATTGACTTTGTTTTGCAAACGACCCGCTGTATCTACTAATAAAACGTCAGCATTTTCTCGTTTTGCGCGCTCCATCGCATCAAACACGACTGCTGCTGGATCGCCTCCCGCATTGCCACGAACGACTTCAACACCAGCCCGTTCACCCCAGACCACTAATTGATCGATGGCACCGGCACGGAAAGTATCCGCTGCAGCCAATAAGACTTTCTTGCCTTCGGCTTTGAATTGGTGGGCTAATTTCCCGATACTGGTGGTTTTTCCAACACCGTTCACGCCAACAAATAAAATGACGGTCAACCCTGACTGCATATTCAACTCGTTGACTTCACCGACACCTGCTTCCCCATATAGGTCAACCAATTTTTCGATGATGACATTTTGAACATCTGCCGTTTTCTTCACATTACGTAGTTTGACTTCTTGTCTCAATGCATCCGCGATCTTCATCGCCGCATCAAAGCCGACGTCTGCGCCGATCAGCGTTTCTTCCACTTCTTCGAAGAAGTCTTCGTCCACCGTACGGAAGTTGGCAAACAATTCGTTCATCCGTTGTCCAAAGGTTTTCCGTGATTTCGTCAATCCTTTGGTGTATTTATCCTGCACACTTTCTGTTTCTGGCGCTGGTTGAAGGATTGGTTCAGAAGCTGGGGTTTCCTCTGATGGTGTATCCTTAGCCACTTCAACTGGAACACTTGGTGCTTCTTCTACTTTATTCGCTGTCGTTGCTTCTTGCTGCGGGGACACTTCAGCAGTTTCTTGCTCTGCCTCCAAATCACTGGAGTCGGCGGCTTCTGCAGGTGCCACTGGTTCTGAAGCGCCTTGTTCAGCAGGAGTTTGTGCTGGCTGGCTTTCTTCTGAACGCTGTGCCTCTGGTGAGTCAGCATCAACGACTGGTTTGTCGGCTTCTTGCTCTACCTCTTTGGTTTCTCCAATCAGCGCTTTTTTGATTTTGTCAAAAAATCCCATCTTACGCACCTCCTTTTAAGACATATTCTTCAATCACTGCTGCCACACCGTCTTCTTGGTTTGAAACGGTGACCACGTCAGCCGCTTCTTTAATGATTGGCACGGCATTGGCCATCGCTACGCCAATCCCTGCATAGCGAATCATCGGCAAGTCATTTTCTTCATCACCGATCGCCATCACTTCTTCTTGCTTGATCCCTAAATCTTGCGCCAATAGGCTGATACCATAAGCTTTGGTGATTCCTTTAGGCATAAATTCCAACAGGTTATTCCGGCTTTTGATGATTTCATATTTCTCGCGGATCTCTGAGGAAATCTCAGGGATCTTAGGATCCAAGACTTCCTGATGGTAGGCGATCACCGCTTTATTATAGAGCATCGATTCATCAAGATCAGCTACGGCAAAAGGACGACAATCCAATAAAGGATTTAACGAGCCATAAATCGATGGATGCGCTGCTGAAGTGGGTAAACTCAAGACGATCTCTTCGGATACCACGTCTAGAGGCAAATTCAAGTCTTCCGCTACTGAAACCAATTCATGGATATCTGCCAGCTGCATCGCTGCTTTTTCAATAATCTCGCCAGTCTCATTTTTTTGAACCAAACCGCCGTTAAAGGTGATACTATAGTCGCCGGGTTCTTTCAGCGATAATTCTTCTAAGTACGGACGGATCGCCCGTAATGGACGTCCCGTACAAATGACGATTTTTACGCCTTGTGCTTTGGCACGAGCAAGTACCTCTTTGTTGCGAGGAGTCACTTCTTTTTTGTCATTCAATAACGTTCCGTCTAAATCGATCGCAATCAGTTTAATCATATCATTCCTCCTCTATGCTTGATCTGCTGCAAAACTACCGCCTTCACGCACTTCTTCTAAGCGCACGGACACGGTCTTCGACACTCCAGATTCTTGCATGGTCACACCATACAACACATCTGCTGCCTCCATCGTTCCTTTACGGTGAGTTACGACGATAAACTGTGTATCATTTTGGAAAGCACTCAAGTAATGACCGAAACGAGAGACATTGGCTTCATCCAATGCTGCTTCCACTTCGTCAAGCACACAAAACGGTACTGGACGAACTTGAATAATGGAAAACAATAACGCAATCGCAGTCAGTGCCCGTTCGCCCCCTGATAGCAAGCTGAGGTTTTGCAATTTCTTGCCCGGTGGTTGGGCTTCGATCTCGATCCCAGTGTTCAATAAATCTTTCGGATCTGTTAAGACTAATTCCGCATGACCGCCGCCAAACATATTAGGAAATACTTGTTTGAATTGCAAACGGATCGCATCGAAGACTTCGCCGAAACGGGTTTTGACTTCTTCATCCATTTCAGACATCGTATCAAACAGCTGTGCTTTAGCCGACAGCAGATCGTCTCGCTGACTCGTCAAGAACAAATGCCGTTGATTGACTTGCTCATATTGTTCGATCGCATTTAAATTGACTGGACCAATTTGCTCGATCGCTTGTTTTAGTTCCTGAATGTCGACTTTGGCTTGTTCTGCATCCTCAATTTCAGGGAAATCTTGCGCTGCCTTTTCAAAGGTGAGATTGTATTCTTCTTGTAAATACAACAAACGATTATCCATCACCAATTCTGCGCGATTTTTTTCGATCTCAACTTCGGTTTTTTCTGACAGCTTTTCTTTTTGCGTTAAGTTTTCAGCACTCAGGGCTTCGTCTAATGCGCCGATTTCTTGTTGAACGACTTGACGTTGTTCACGAATCACCGTCAATTCCGCTGTTACCTGCTGCTTGGTTTTTGTGAAGGCTTCAATTCGCTGAAGAATGCTTTCTTCTGAAAACTCATGATCGCTGACGTTGCTTGTCAAGGCAGCTAACTGCCGTTCTAAGGAGAGTTGACGCGCTTCGTTTTCTTCTAATGCTTGATTCGTAGCGGCAATTTTTTGCTGCAAATGCGCCACTTGTTCTTTTTGAACTGCGAAAGCTGCCTGCAAGCGCGCACTTTCTTGTGCTAAGGTTTGGCGTTTTTCCTCGATCAAGTCTTCTTCGGCATTCATTTGATGAATATCTTGGTCGATTTTCGCCAATTGCGCTGCAATATTCTTTTGCTGTTCTTCCAAGCTCGTCTTCTTCTCATCATATTCCTCAAAGAAGGCTTGCACTTCGCGATGTTCAAAATCAAACACTTGCTGCTCTTGCTTCAAGCGGCTCAGGTCATTCTCAAGATTTTGTAAGCGGCTTTGCAGCTCATGCTCCGTCATGCGAGCCTGTTCTCCTTGCGTCCGCAATTCTTCTAATGCTGCTTGTGCTTCTTTGGTCGCTGCTTCAAAATGCTGGACTTGCTTTTCCGTTTTTAAAAGCCGCTCATCCAGTTGCGCCGCTTGTGCCGTCAATTGTTGCAGCTCGTTGCTTTGGCTAAACAAACTACCGGCATTTTTCTTCGTTGCGCCACCCGTCATGGAACCGCCAGCATTCATGACATCCCCTTCTAAGGAAACGACCCGATAGCTATAGTTCAATGCCCGTGCTAACGCATTGGCACTTTGCAAGTCTTCGGCAATCAAGATACTGCCTAACAAGTTATCCGTAATCGTTTGGACGTGTTCGGGCGACTGGACCAATTCGCTGGCAACGCCGATAAATCCAGACACTTGCTTGGCTTGATTGCGGGCATAATCTGGCAAATGACGGGCTTTGATGGTCGTCAGCGGTAGGAAGGTTGCACGCCCCCCGCGATTTTCTTTCAAATACGTGATGGCTGCTCGCGCATCCCGCTCATTTTCAACGACGACATGCTGTGCAGCGGCGCCTAATGCGGTCTCGATCGCCACGGTATAGTCTTGCGGCACATCGATCAACTCCGCTACTGCGCCAACGATACCGCTGATCCGCTGTTTGTTTTTCAAAATCAAGCGAACGCCTTGATAAAAGCCGCTATAATTTTCTTGAATGTCTTGCAGACTACGCTGTTTCGCTCGTACCTGCTGCACTTGACTCATTAACTGATACATTTTCTTTTGTTCTTCATCAAAGCGTTTTTTGTTGGTCTGAGCTTTTTCTTGAAGATGGATGTATTGCTTGCGTTGTTCTTCTAAAATCGCTTTAGCCTGCGTCAGCTGCTCTTCCACGATTTGCGCTTCCGTCGTCTTTTCTTTCAACGACGTATTCATTTGCGTCTGCTTGCTTAGCGCCGTTTGATTTTTCGCGGCTTCTTGTTGGTATTGACGCTCCAAGTATTTCAATTCGTTTCCAATCGTTGCCTGCTCCTGCATGGCTTCAACATATTGGCTACGCAACTCTTCAATGATTTCTTTTGCTGAACGTTGGTACTTTTCTTGCTCTTGCTGACACGCCAGCATCGCTGCTTCAACTTCCTGCACACTACGATTCTTTTGTGAAAGCAAGCCGATCAGTTCCGTTTTTTCTTCATTTAAAAGTGTGACCCGCTCTGTGACTTCCTCTAAAGTTTCTTGGTATTCGGCAGAACTTTTTTGCGTATGCTTTGAACGTTCATCCAAGACTTCTTTTTGCCCTTCGGCTTGCTTCAGTCCTTCGGTGACCTCTAAAAGCTGCTGATTCAAACGCTCCAACGTTTCATCAAAAGCAGTACGTTGTTGCCGCAAAGAATGTAGCGACAGTTCCCCTTGGTTGATCTTTTCGGAAATCTGCGCCAGTTCTTGGTTAAAGGTACTCAGTTGAGCTTTGGCTGTCTCCCACGCTTCTTTTGCTTTCGTGATCTCTAAGACCGCATAGGCCACATCGACCGTCGTCAATTTTTCTTTTAACGCTAAAAAGCGGTTGGCTGCTTCACTTTGGGCTGCCAGAGGCACCAACTGATCTTCTAGTTCATAAATGATATCTTGTAGACGGCTTAAATTGTCTTCAGTTTCAAACAATTTTTGCTCGGCTTTCTTTTTCCGCTGTTTGTATTTCAATACCCCCGCCGCTTCTTCAAAAATCCCACGACGGTCTTCTGGTTTGCTGCTGAAAATTGCTTCTACCTTGCCTTGGGAAATGATCGAAAATGATTCTTTCCCCAACCCAGAGTCCATAAACAGCTCTTGGATATCCTTTAAGCGGCAAGCTTGTTTATTTAAGAAAAAGTCGCTTTCGCCGGTTCTTCTCAAGCGGCGAGTCACGCTGATCTCACTGTAATCCATCGGCAAGTAATGATCGCTATTGTCTAAAACGATCGTCACTTCCGCTATATTTAGCGCTCTGCGGGTGTCAGAACCTGCAAAAATAACATCAGGCATTTTGCCACCACGTAGATTTTTGGCAGATTGTTCTCCTAAAACCCAACGAATCGCTTCGGTAATATTGCTCTTGCCGCTGCCATTTGGTCCGACGACTGCAGTCACTCGATGTTCGAAATCAATGACTGTGCGGTCGGCAAAGGATTTAAAGCCGGCAATCTCTATTCGTTTTAAATACACTCCGCCAGTCCTCTCTTACTGTTCAAGATCCGCCAAGGCATTCGCAGCGGCGTCCTGTTCTGATAATTTCTTCGATTTTCCTTGTCCTTTTCCGATCAAGGTATCATCGCAATAGACTTCCGTCCAAAAAATCCGTTCATGGGCGGGGCCTGCTTCTTTGATCAAACGATAATTGATGGAAACATCGCCGCCACGCTGCAAGACTTCTTGCAAGCGGGTCTTGTGATCCATCTCATGGGAAAAAGCACCTGCTTTTACTTTTGGAAAAACAACTTTCGTCAAAAAGCCGCTGACACTTTCCAGTCCTTGGTCCAAGTATAACGCACCTAAAAAGGCTTCAAATAGATCACAAAGCAAAGAAGGTCGTTTACGACCGCCAGAGTTTTCTTCCCCTTTGCCTAGACGAATGTATTCATCGAATCGGCAATCTTTGGCAAACATGGATAAACTGTCTTCGCGAACGATTGCCGCCCGTAGCTTCGTCAGCTTACCTTCGGGCAGATCTGGCAATTCACGATACAAATACCGTGAAACGATCAACTCTAAGACAGCATCGCCCAAAAACTCTAAACGTTCGTTATCTGACAAGTGCAAGTTGCGGTGCTCATTCACATAAGATGAATGCGTAAACGCTTGTTCAAGCAGATCTACATCATGGAACACAATATCAAACTTTTCTTTTAGTTCTTTCGTTAATTGTGTATTCATTTGTCACATTCCTTCATTAGTTTATCGACACTTCCCTATTATACTGGTTTTTGCCGAATTATGAAATGTTTCCTCCAAATTCTTGGAAAGACTGTAATAAAATTTTATTTACTTAATCTTCTCCTGTATAAAAAAGCCTGTTTTCCTCAGATACCCGCAAAAAAACAGAAAAAAAGACGTCCTGGAAAGGACGTCTTTTCATCGATCATTGATTAACGAGATTCAGCTGTAACTGAAATTGTTGCCCAAGGATTGTAATTCACATCATAAGCCCATGTGAAGTCTTTGACGCGATTTGATACAGGTAACACCGCACTACGGTAAAGTGTTGGGATAACAAACGCTTCATCAGCAGCATATTCTTGCCATGCATCAAATGCTTCTTTACGTTTTGCTTCGTCAAACGAATCTTTTGAATCGATTGCTTCTAGCAATTTCGTATTTTCTTCTGATTCAAAACGAGTGTAGTTGAACGCAGAGTTAGGTCCATACAAGCCCATTGGTGATGGGTCATAACCAGTATTCCATGCACCTTGGTAAACATCAATCTCAGGATCATCATTTTCCAATTTGTCATAGAATGCTTGGAAGTCGATCAAGCGACCTGTTGTGTATTGTACATCAAGTCCGATTTCATTCCATTGTTGGATGTAGTAATCTGCTAATGGTTGTGCTGTTTCGCCACCTGACATTGAAGCAAAGTTAATGGTTAATTTCTCACCATTTTTGTCTTCACGCATACCGTCGCCATCGACATCTTTGTAGCCAGCATCATCAAGTAATTGATTTGCTTTGTCGATGTTTAAAGTATAACCTTCAACATCTGTATTGTGTAATGAGCCAAATACTGGTGGGATCAATGTCGTTGCATTTGTACGCAAGCCATTGTAGAAACGGCTTCCGACAGCATCATTATCTAATGCATAACCCATTGCTTGACGCAATGACTTGTCAGCCATTTTTGAATCAGGATTGTATTCAACTTTTCCTTCATCGGCATTCCATTTACCTAATTTGAAACCTAAATAAGTGTAAGCAGTATCTGTTCGGCCTAAGATTTGATAACCGTCAGTATCTTTATAAGTAGGATACGTATCTGTCGGCATTGATAAAGCCATATCATATTGTTTTGCGTTCATCGCTTCAACAATAGATGAAGTTGGAACTGCTTTAAATGATAATTTATCTAGTTTTGGCTTATCTCCATAATAGTATTCGTTTGGAACGTACTCTACGGATTCACCAGCTACGATATTTGACATTACATAAGGTCCGAAGACGATTGGATTTTTACGAACTTGATCGCTTGATTCCATATCTTTGACTTCGATTCCTTCAAAGGCGTGTTTTGGTAATGCTGAAGCCCAAATACCACCACCTGCTTGCATCATACCAGGGTGAACTTCTTTGTATTGAATTTTAACGACTTTGTCACTTTCTTTGGTGATACCAGAAATAGTATCAGCTTTACCATCATGGTAATCTTCCATACCAACAATGTTAGTAAAGTTACTATCATAACGAATACCAGTATAATCTTTGTTACCAATTACTTCGTAAGTGAAGATGATATCATCTGCCGTAACATCTTCGCCATCAGACCATTTCAGGTTGTCGCGTAAAGTAATTGTTGCTGCGTTGTTGTCTTCATCTAGCTCAAGGTTTGCAGCCCCGCCGTCAACAATTTTGAAATCAGCGTCATTGACGAATAAACTTTCATTACTTGGCAACATAAATTGTGCATCATAGTTATCTTGATAAAATTCTGTTTGGAACAACCCTTGGAATTGCGTATCCATCACTACTGCAACATCCAAAGTACCACCTTCGATTGCCTCTGCATCATTGCTAACTTCGATTGGGAAGTTGCTTACATCTTCCGTATCGTTTGCTGCATTGCTGCCGCCACCAGAAGAATCGGTTCCGCCGCCGTTGCTGCCACAAGCTGCCAATGCTAACACTGACAAAAGAGTGACCATACCAAAAATATTTTTCTTCATCCTGTATCCTCCTTGTTTATCCTAGTCGTTGACGCGCATCCGCTGAACGCTTAAATGCTTGACCAACGTAATTGATACTCAACATCAAGACTAAAATTAGAATTGATGCGGGTAACCAGATCCACTGTCTGTTGACCAGCACATCACCGCTGCTGGCATATCCGATCAGCGTTCCTAAACTTGGAACATTGGTCGGCAGACCAAAACCTAAGAATGTTAGTGTCGTTTCAATACCGATATTCGCTGCAAAGTTCATTGTTAAGTTGGTGATGATCAATGAGCTAAGATTCGGCATGATTTCGCGGAACATGATGACAAAGTCATTGGTTCCAAGGGTTTTCGATGCACTAACATAGTCGCGACGGCCTTCTGAAAGGGTCTTACTTCGGAAGAGCCTTGCTTTTCCGACCCAGTAAAAGGCACTCATGACCCATATAAAGGTCCAAACGTTGTAACGAGGTACGATCGATACGATAACGATAATGATCAACATGATCGGCAAAATCATAACAAAGTCAACGATACGCATCAAAATGTTATCAATGATGCCACCATAGTAACCTGAAATGATCCCTAGTCCGACCCCAACGATCGACGTAATGATCGTGATTGAAAAACCAATCAAGATTGAGTTACGCGCACCGATGATCAATTGTCCCCAAACATCACGGCCACCTTCATCCGCCCCTAAAAGGTAGGTGCCGCCGTTTGGCGAAATCGCGCCGGGTACAGCGTATTTATCAAGGATGCTGACACGCATCACTTGTGATTGGTCGATAACTGCTGAGCCGATAAACACGAACAATAAAACTGCGACTAACAAAACTAATGAAAAGATCGCCATTTTATCTTTTAAGAATTCGCGAAAAATCATTTTTAATCCCATAGGCGGGATGCTCTCTTGTTTTAGTACTTTTTCTTTCTTTTCAGACACATTTATCCCCTCCTATTACTGGATTCTGATTCTTGGATCGACAATACTCATGATGATATCTGATAGCAGCGTACCGATCAAGGTCGCTAGTCCTAAGATCAATGTCAGTGAAGTGATCACGGCATAGTCCCGTTGGACGATACTATCGATAAACAGTTTTCCGACACCTGGGTAAGCGAAGATTTTCTCAATGACCACAGAACCTGCGATCAATGAAGTGATCTCGTAGCCCATTTGTGATGCGATCGGCAACGATGCATTACGGAAAACGTGACGTGAGAAGACTTTATTCGTTGGTACCCCTTTTGAACGAGCGGTACGAACGAAATCCAATGATTTCGAATCAATGACTTCACTTCGCAAGTATTGGATCGTCACTGCTGTTCCTAATAATGCAGAAGTGATCGCCGGTAATAGTAGGTGATACAAGCGACTCCAAAACTCAGCCATGCCGCTGACCCCCGGTGCAACGGAACCACCCGTTGGGAACCAAGCCAATCGGTAACCGAAGATGAACAATGCGATCAACGCAAAGATAAACAACGGTACGGCGAAACTGAAGAAGTTGTAAACAACGACGACTTTATCAAGCAATGAATTTTGGTAACGTCCTGCCCACATCCCTAAAGGAATGGCAATCACGTAAGTCAAAATGACCGTCAATAAAGATAACCACAATGTATTGCTGATACGTCCTGCTAATAACGTTGAAACAGGTAATTTAAAGATGAAACTTTGACCAAAGTCCCCTTTTAAGGCATTTCCGATCCAACGGAAATACTGGGTATACCATGGGTCATTCAAACCAGCGGCTTCACGCATCCGCTCAATAACAGCTGGATCTTGGTTTGGATTGATCAAACCAGTAAATGGATCCCCAGGCATTGCTTGTGCGATCAAGAAAATCAAGATACTCAAAATAATGACTTGCGGGATCATCAACAACAAACGACGTAGAATTGTTTTCCACATTATTCAGCACCCCCGTTTTTCAATGCGACTTGGTGCGACTCGGTGATTTTACGCAAGTCATACACTCTGCCAGTTTCGTCGTAGTAATCTTTTTGATGGGTCACATATTCCAACTCGACCTTGCGGCGGTTTTCTTTGTGAGCATCGCGATTTTTTACGTCGATTTGAGGAATCGCTGATAATAAACGTTTTGTATAGATGTGACGCGGGTCTTGATAGATGTCTTCCCGTGTCCCGATCTCAACGAAGCGGCCTTTGTACATGATGGCGATATTGTCACACATGTGTTTTACGACCCCTAAGTCATGAGAGATAAATAAGAAACTTAAGCCAAATTCTTGCTGGATCCGTTTCATAAAGTTCAGTACCTGCGCTTGCACGGATAAGTCAAGGGCTGAAACCGGCTCATCGGCGACGATCAGTTTTGGATTGGATGCTACCGCGCGGGCAACCCCTAACCGTTGACGTTGTCCGCCAGAGAATTCATGAGGATATTTGTATAGGGCATCTTCTGGCATCCCAACGATATCCAGAAGGCTTTTCACTCGTTTTTTCTCTTCTTGATCGCTTAAGCGTTCAAAGTTGCGTAATGGTTCGGCGATAATGTCTACCACGCGTTTTTTAGGATTCAAGCTGGACATTGAATCTTGGAAAATCATTTGGACATCTTTGTTGTAGTTCATTTTCTTGCGGACGGAACGTTTGGTCACGTCTTGCCCATCATAAATGATTTCGCCACTGGTGATTTTTTCTAACCCAACGATGGCTTTCCCCGTCGTGGATTTACCAGAACCAGACTCACCAACCAATCCGTAGGTTTTTCCTTTTTCTATGACGAAGTCCACACCGTCAACGGCATACACATGGTCCGTGACGCGGTTGAAAAATCCGCTGCGAATAGGATAGTGGACTTTCAGATCTTTAATTGTAATTAATTCTGTCATCTACACTTCTCCTTCTTCGTCTCTAAAATGAAAATGCTTGTAGCATGTGCAACGGACCAAATGATCAGGTGCTACTTCATGCAAGACTGGGTTTGCTTCGTGGTCGCTTTCAGGAATCCAAGGAATCCGTGCGGCAAACCGACAACCCGTCCGTGGCATATTTTTCAATGAAGGAACTACGCCTTCGATCACGTGCAGTTCACTGTCTTGTGAATTTTCTTGAGGGATCGAGTTAAGCAATGAGCGGGTGTATGGATGTTTCGGATTGGCAAACAACTCTTCGGCTGTTGCGACTTCCACAAACTGACCCCCGTACATCACGGCTACTCGGTCGGCCATCTCTGCTACGACACCTAAATCGTGGGTGATCAAAATGATCCCCGTCTGTGTTTCTTCTTGCAAATCTTTTAGTAGATCAAGGATCTGTGCTTGGATTGTCACGTCCAACGCGGTCGTTGGTTCATCGGCAATAATGATTGGTGGTTTACAAGCAATCGCGATCGCAATGATGACCCGCTGACGCATCCCACCAGACAATTCATGAGGGTATTGACGTCCTACTCGCGGTGGATTGGGAATCCCCACTTGTTCTAATAATTCTAATGCTCGTGCTTGACGCTGTTCGGCGGTCATATCCGTATGGTAGGATAACCCTTCTTTGATTTGATCTTCGATCCGCATCAAAGGATTCAGTGCAGACAATGGATCTTGGAAAATCATCCCTATATCATTTCCGCGAATTTTGTTGTACAGCGTTTCGTTTAAGTTTGACAAGTTTAAATCTTTATATAAGATTTCTCCGGTGATTTTCGTGTTGTTTGGGTCATGCAGCCCCATGATCGTTGTAGCTAACGTACTCTTGCCGCAACCAGATTCTCCTACGATCGCTAAGATCTCATTGCGATCCAGTGTAAAAGAAATACCATCTACTGCGTCATAGTAATCGTCTTTAATACGAAAACCTGTGTGAAGGTTTTGAACATCTAGTAATTGATTATCTCTGGACAATCGAATACCCCTCTCTACTTTCTAAGATGTCTTGCAATTTAATGTAAAAAAAGAAGGAACATGCATTTCATTTCCAAAAGCTTTCTTAACATTGTATAATATATTCTTAATAATTATATAGAAATGCCACCAATAATGCAAGTCCCAGAAAAGTTAATACACTGAATTTTCAGAAAATTTACATTATGCTTTCAACGCCGTCATGTCAGGTTTAACGACCGTTTTTTAGATTTCACTACCAAAGAAAAGCCGCTCAAAATCACTGCGGATCAATTATGAGAAAGAAAGAGCTAAGTCATCTAGGACTTAGCTCTTATGTCTGTCTTAAGCAAGATGGCTTGAAATATAATCAACCGCTCCACCGACTGTTTCGATCTGCTCGGCATCTTCATCAGAAATCTCGGTACCAAATTCATCTTCTAGTTCAAGGACGAATTCCATCACACTGATCGAATCAGCGTTCAAGTCGTCTTTAATGCTCATCGTATCCGTTACGTTCTCTGCGTCAATTTCAAAATGATTGGCGATCACGACCGCAACTTTCTTGAATACTTCATCTCGTGTCAACTGGCTTCACCTCCACGCGTTTGCACAAAACATAGAATGGCTAACAAACATTGTACTGCTTTCTATGCTTTTTGTCTAGATATTTTTGCAATTTCATTACAATCATTGCATTATGATTGCGTTTCGTCTTTGTCAGTCGGCATTTCTTCAAAATGGGCGACCAATTGTGCCACGACATCTGTCGCTAACATCGTATGGATCTGCTTGATGGTGTACGCCACCGCTTCTGGTCCTGTCGCACCATGGGTTTTGATGACTGGGGCTTTCAACCCAAACAATACGGCACCGCCGTGTTTCGCATAATCCATTTCATTTTTCACTTTCCGCAACGCATCTTTTAATAATAATGCGCCTAATTTCCCTTTGGCACCGGAATCGAGAATCGATTGTTTCAACAGCGCCATCAAATTCAAGGCGGTTCCTTCGATCGATTTCAAAACAGCATTTCCAGTAAAGCCATCTGTCACGACGACGTCAGCTGCACCATCCAATAATTCCCGAGCCTCGACATTGCCGATAAAGTGGATCGTCGGGTCTTGCGAAAGCAGTTCAAAGGCTTTTTTCGTTAATTCACTGCCTTTGGTTTCTTCCGTTCCGTTATTTAACAAGCCGACCCGTGGTCGATTGATCCCGCGAACTTTTTGGGCATAAAAGGACCCTAAGACGGCATAGTTTGCCAAATGTTCTGGTTTATTGTCGGCATTGGCACCTAGATCCAGCATATCAAAGCCGGCATCTTTGCCGATCACTGGCATTGTGGACATCAATCCGGGACGGTCGATCCCTTTGATCCGACCGACGATAAACAAACCAGCCGCTAATAAGGCACCAGTATTTCCAGCTGAAAAAATCGCATCTGCCTCACCATTTTTGACCGCTTGTGCTGCCAAGACCATTGAGGCGGTTTTTTTTCGTCTGATCGCTTTGACAGGCTCATCATCACTATTGATTTTTTCATCCGTGTGGATAATGGTGACATTTTTATCATCCGTCATGTATTTTTTGATTTCATTTTCTTTTCCGTAAAGGAGGAATTCAATCTCTGGAAAGTCTTTTTTTGCCAGCATGACTCCTTCTACGATCGCTTTTGGGGCGTTATCTCCGCCCATTGCATCAACAGCAATCCGCATCTCGCTGCCACTCCCTTCATTTTCCCAATCAGTATAGCATATTCTTTAATCAAAAAATTGTTTGTCTGCTTTTTTTGCTGCTAAATAGTTCGCCAATGCCGAAAATTCTGGCAACAGCTGCCAGCCATTTTTTTGCCAAAGCTGGGCAGCTTCGACTTGTGCCACTTCTAGAATATGGGCATCCGCGACCAAATCGGCAGCCGCAAACTCTGGCAAGCCCGATTGTCGATTGCCGAAGACTTCTCCTGGTCCTCGCAACTGCAAATCTTTTTCGCTGACTACAAAGCCGTTGGTGGTTTCTGTCATGATCTTCATTCGCTCGACCCCTGTCTCGTTCTTGGGGTTTGCGATCAATATACAGTAAGAAGCATCGGCACCGCGCCCTACCCGTCCACGCAATTGATGAAGCTGGGCTAACCCGAAGCGATCGGCGTCAATGATCAGCATCACTGTCGCATTGGGGACATTGACCCCTACTTCGATGACCGTCGTGGAAACCAAGATCTGCAGTTGATTTTCTTTGAAAGCTTCCATGATGCTGTCTTTTTCTTGATTCTTCATTTTCCCATGCAGCATCCCCACTTGATAAGTAGGAGAAAAGTAACTTTGCAGCTGCTCATAAATCTCCGTGGCATTCTTGACATCCAGCATTTCGGATTCTTCGATCAAAGGACAGATGACATACATCTGATGCCCTTGTGCCAATTCTTTTTGCGCCCACTCTAAGATCGATTCAAACTGCGGCGGACGGACCCAGCGAGTCTCTACAGGAATCCGTCCTGCTGGCATTTCATCGATCACCGAAACATCCATTTCGCCATAAGCCGTGATCGCTAACGTACGAGGGATCGGCGTGGCGGTCATAAAGAGCACATCAGGCAGATAGCCTTTTTCCCGTAAGACTTTTCGCTGATTGACCCCAAAACGGTGTTGTTCATCGGTGATGACTAAGCCTAGATGTGCAAAATCCACCCCTTCTTGAATCAGCGCATGGGTCCCAACGATGATGTCGATCTCCCCAGCTGCTAATTGTTCTAAGATGACCCGCCGTTCTTTTGGTTTGGTCGAGCCTGTCAAAAGAGCGGTGGTCACTTCTAAGGGGTCAAAGAGCTGATTCAAGCTTTCTAGGTGCTGCTGAGCCAAAATCTCAGTCGGCACCATCAGTGCGCCCTGAAAGCCAGCCGTCATCGTGGCATAAAGGGCGATCGCCGCCACGACTGTTTTTCCGCTTCCTACGTCTCCTTGCAAGAGTCGCTGCATGTGCTGCGGACTTTTCAGGTCATGGCAGATTTCATTGGTCACGCGCTTTTGCGCATTCGTCAATTCAAAGGGCAGTTTACGAGTAAACTCTTTCAAGCGTTGCACATCATAATCGATCGCCAAGCCGTTTTTCTCGGCTTTTTCACTTTTCTTCAGTCCTTGGATCTGCATTTGGAACAAAAAGAACTCTTCAAAAATCACCCGACGCTTCGCTTGATGACTCTCTTGCGGATCTTTGGGAAAGTGCATCGCAAACATCGCGGATTTCCGATCCAACAAGCGATATTTTTCGATCAATGACAAAGGCAAGATCTCTGTGATCTGATCACCAAAATCAAGGAATGCCTGTTTGATCAGTTCGATCAACACACTTTGACGCACGGCTTTATTGACATGATAAATGGGGGCAAAGTCTTCTGCGCTCTTGCTGCCAAGAATTTTCATTCCCGTCAGTCCTTTGCGTTTGGCGTCCCATTTGCCATAGACGGCGATCTCTTCTGAGACCTCTACTTTGTCCTTCAAATAAGGCTGATTGAAAAAGGAGACATTAAAGACATCGTGGTCTTGCATCATGCGAAATTGCAACCGACTCTTCTTATAGCCAAAGCGATTGACGACCGGCGGGGAAACGACGATCCCCTTGATCGTTACTTTTTCTTGGTCTTGAATCTCCGCTAATTGCCGTTCTTGAATGTCTTCATAACGAAACGGATAATACTTCAGCAGGTCTTCAATGGTTTCGATCCCTAAACTCGCCAAGTCTTGGGCGCGTTTTTCTCCGACACCCTTTAATACCGTAAGTGGCTGATTCAGCATAGGTACCCTCCTTTTCCAAAGTGATTTTGTTTATTGCAGAGATTCCTGCATTCATAGAAAAAGACGGAGCCAAAAATCATCTACGATTTTTGCCCCCGCCGCCTAATTTGTTTATTCTGCTGAGAAAAGATACGGATAAACTGGCTGATCGCCTTGATGGATCTCTACTTCGATCTCAGGATGCAGCTCAACGATCGCTTCTTCAATTTTCGCTGCTTCTTTGGCTTTGCCTTCTTCACCGATAATGATGGTGACGATCTCAGTATCTTCTGTGATCATTTTTTCTAAGGTAGTCATGGAAGCAGAGAAACGATCAGGAACAGAAACAACGATTTTGCCGTCGACCATTCCTAAGAAGTCGCCTTCTGTAATTTCGATGCCATCAATTGATGTATTACGGATCGCATGAGTCACTGATCCGCTGACAACACTTGCTAAGACATCGGTCATAGCTTGCTGATTTTCAGCTAGTGTGGATTGCTCGTGGAATGCCAGCATCGCTGTCATCCCTTGTGAGATCGTCCGTGTTTCAACAACCGCTACTGGAATTTCGGAAACTTCCGCTGCTTGCTGTGCAGCCATAAAGATGTTTTTGTTATTTGGTAGAACGATCACTTGGTCGGCATTAACTTCATTGATCGCCAACAAAATGTCTTCCGTACTTGGGTTCATCGTTTGGCCGCCACTGATGACATATGAAGCACCCAGGCTAGTGAACAACTCTTTCAAGCCTTCGCCAGCCGCGATCGCGATGATCGCAAATGGTGTCCGTGGACGTTTCACTGGTGCAGGTTTTGCACCTTGCTGGTCGTGTTCCAAAATCGTTTCATGCTGAAGACGCATGTTGTCAACTTTGATTTTCACCAATGAGCCGAATTTTTGACCATAATTCATGACTTCGCCAGGATGTTCCGTATGGACATGGACTTTGATGATCTCATCGTCGTTGACCACTAATAAGGAATCCCCTAACTCATTTAAGTAATTACGGAATGTTTCATAATCAAATTCACTATCTACAGTCGGACCTTCACCGATCTTCACCATGATTTCTGTACAGTAACCAAAGGTGATATCTTCTGTCGCTAAGTGTCCTTGAACGCTGCGATGATGTTCGGCATTGACCATTTCGTCCATAGCCGCTGGGGAAGGTTCGAAGATTTCATCGGCTGGGTATTCACCCGTCAACGCATTTAAGAAGCCTTCATAAATGAACAACAATCCTTGACCGCCGCTATCTACCACGCCGACTTCTTTTAAGACGGGCAATAGATCTGGGGTTTTCGCCAATGAACGTTTTGCACCGTGAACCACGGCTTTCATCACTTCGATACAATCATCGGTAGTTTGTGCTTTTTTCTCGCCATATTCAGCTGCGATGCGTGCCACAGTCAAGATGGTTCCTTCCACAGGTTTCATGACTGCTTTATAGGCGGTTTCTACTCCATGAGTAAAGGCTTGAGCCAATTCTGGTGCAGTGAGTGTTTCTGCGGTCGGGATAGCTTTAGAAAAACCGCGGAACAATTGAGATAAAATGACGCCAGAATTCCCACGTGCGCCCATCAATAGTCCTTTTGAAAGTGTAGCGGCAAGATCGCCGACGTTTTCTGAAGTCGCATCTGCGACCGCTTTTGCTCCACTGGTCATGGATAGATTCATGTTTGTCCCAGTGTCTCCATCTGGAACAGGAAACACATTCAATGAGTTGACAAACTCTGCATTAACTTGTAGACGAGCCGCGCCTGCCTGCACCATTTCTTGAAACTGACTTGCGCTGATATTCGTTACCTTCACTTAGATAGTCCTCCTTAAAATCATCCGCCATGAACGGATCCCTTGCCTAATCTGGCAGTACACGTACGCCTTGAACAAATACATTTACCGAGTTCGCAGATACACCTAGCATCGTTTCTAAGTTGTATTTCACTTTTTCCTGCACGTTGCGGGAAACTTCGGAAATCTTTGTTCCATAGCTGACGATCGTGTATACATCCACTGCAATGCCGTTTTCTTCTTGGCGGACAACGACACCGCGAGAATAATTTTCTTTTCGTAAAATTTCATTGATGTTATCTTTGATTTGTTTCTTGCTAGCCATACCAACAATGCCGAACACATCTGTTGCTGCGCCTCCGACCACTGTTGCAATGACTTCATTGCTGATTTCAATAATACCTGATGAGGTTTGAATTTTTACAGCCATTTTATAGCCTCCTTCAATGGGCATGACCCATCTTTCTTCTTACATATTTTATCATAGCTGTACCGCAAATAAAAGGATGAGACATATGAAAAGGGGCTTTCTGACCAAACGTCTTGCATTTCGACCTTGTTTAATTTACAATGTTTACCGGGAAAAGTCAATGTTTCTTGAAAATTACTCTTGCTTTTTTCACCTTTCTGTGATAAATTCAGATGGTATGAGCTGAAATAGCGCTCCAACATCAAGGCAAAGGAGGAAATAACCACATGGCTAAAGTTTGTTACTTTACTGGACGTAAAACTACAAGTGGAAACAATCGTTCTCACGCAATGAATGCGACAAAACGTACTGTGAAACCTAACTTGCAAAAAGTTCGCGTTATGATTGACGGAAAACCTAAAAAAGTTTGGGTGTCAACTCGTGCTTTGAAATCTGGAAAAGTTGAGCGCGTATAATTAGACCTTTTCGGCCGTTCGTTTTGAACGGCTTTTTTTGTACCCTTTTTTCTTTGGTGCGCTTTCACTTAGGTTTTCATTAAAGAAAACAGGTCTTTGTTTTTTTAATCGATTCACCTGTGGTAAACTAAGAAAAAATTGATAAAGAACAGGTGACTTCTTGTGACGAAAATAAAAACATTTGCCAAACAACATTGGCCTTATATGCTTGCTAGTTTCTTCTTGCCGTTTCTTATCATGGCAGTGATCTATTTGACCATCGGCATCTACCCTGGCAGCAGCCGCAGTGTCTTAGCCAGTGATGCCTTTTCGCAATTCTCAAACTTTCATGCCAGCTTTCGCAATATGCTCTTAGGCAAACAAAGTATCTTTTATACATGGAACGCCTCTTTAGGCTTGAATTATCTGGCACTGATCTCCTATTACTTAGGCGGGATCTTCACTCCTCTGGTCTTGTTTTTCCCAAATCAGCTGATGCCAGATGCGTTGTACTTCTTGACCTTGATCAAGATCGGCAGTGCGGGCTTGGCGTTTTGGTTTTATGCCAGCCAAACCTTTAAGATCCAGCGTTGGCAGCATGTGACCTTAGCCGTCTGTTATGCCTTGATGTCCTTCATCACCGCCCATTCGGAACTGATCATGTGGCTTGATGCCATGATCTATCTACCGCTAGTGATTTTAGGTATTGACCGTTTAGTGAAAAAGAAAAAACCAGTCGTGTTATTTATCAGTTATCTGCTGTTATTTTTATCCAGTTTTTACATGGGCTTTATGATCGGTCTCTTTTCCGTAATGTATTTCTTGGTTCAGTTGGGGCGCAACTGGAAGCAAGCTCGGGGGGCGATCATTCCTTACGGCATCACCTCCTTGTTAGCTGGCGGCGCCTCAATGGTGATCATCTTACCTGCCTTATTGGATTTGCGCTCAAACGGGGAAGAATTAACAACGATTTCTTCCTTTAAAACCGAAGCCACCGATGTCTTTGACCTCGTGATGAAAAACATGATCGGTGTTTACGATACGACAAAATACGGCTCCATTCCCTTCATCTATATCGGCTTATTGCCGCTGCTGTTGTGTATTTTATATTTTGTTTCGAAGAAAATCCGCTTGAAGGATAAATTCTTATACGCTGGCATGTTTGCTGTTTTGATCGCCAGTTTTTATATCGTGCCGATGAATCTTTTTTGGCACGGGATGCATGCCCCAAATATGTTCCTTTTCCGTTATGCCTATTTGTTCTCCTTCTTAGTGATCATGCTGGCGGGATACGGGTGGGAGCAGCTGCAGCAAAAAGATCGCGGATTGTTTCTCATTATTGGTCTTTCTACGATCGTGGTGTTTGCCCTCTCCTACGCATTGAAAGGACCTGGAACCTATGAATATGTTTCCGCTACTTCTTTTGCGCTAACGATCGTATTCTTTGTTCTTTACTTGTTATGTATTGGGTTCGGGCAATTAGGTCTTTTAACACAAAAACGAGTGACGATCTTGATGCTGATCTTCGTCTGCGGAGAAATGGCCGTCAATACGAGCGGCATGGTTCGCGGAATTTTGAATGATTGGAACTATGCTTCTCGTAGTTTGTATACAGAACCTTATCCGGACATCAAAAAACTAGTCACTCAAGCCAACGAAGACAATGATACCTTTTTCCGATTAGAAAACCTTGATCCTGTTTCTTCCAACGACAGTATCAATTATGGCTACAGCGGTGTCAGCATGTTTTCTTCGATCCGTAACCGCAATTCCTCAAGCTACCTGGATAAGCTGGGCTTTCGGTCCCGCGGCACCAATTTAAATATCCGCTATCCGAATAATACCTTGCTGATGGATGCTTTTACAGGGATCAAATACAATATCTCCAAGCCAAATCTCACCAAATACGGCTTTCAACGTGTGGGGGAATCTGGTGAATACAAGCTTTATGAGAATCAAAATGCGTTACCGCTAGGTTTCTTGGCTGAACCAACCATTGAATCGATTGAACAGCCGCAAAATGACAACTTGACGAGCCAGAAAAATCTTTTCAATGGCTTGGCGGATTTAAATTTAGAGTATTTTGCCTTTCAGCCGATCACGGTGATCCATAGTAAAAATACAGATATCACCAATGACGGCATGTATATGAAATTTACCGAGCAAGAAAGCAATGTCGCAAAAGAAGTGACTTGGCAAGTGGAGGTTCCAGCGAACTCGCAAGCATACTTGAGTCTTTTCCCTGCCAACTTTGGGGAATTGGAAAGCTCATCTGCCACCGTGACAGTCAACGGCCAGCAGCGAGAAACGCAAATCAGTATCAACGGTCAATACTACGACTTAGGGCACTATGAGACCGATACGACGGTTCAATTCACCGTCAGCTTCTACGGAACGCCTGAAATCTCCTTCCAAAACCCGCAAGTCGTGACCTTGGATACCAACGCCTACCAACAAGCAATTGATGCGATCCAAGATCGAGGGGTCGCTATGACGGTCGGCAAACGCAGTGCCAAAGCCGATATCACGACTGAAAAAGAGCAGCAGCTTGTAACGACCATCCCTTATGACAAGGGCTGGACTGCTACGCTTGACGGCAAAGAAGTTCCAATCACCGCCTTTCAAGACGGCTTTATCAGTGTGACGATCCCAAGTGGCACCCATCACTTGGAACTGTCCTTCTTGCCGCAAGGCTTTGTTATCGGTGTTTGCTTGTTCTTCGGCTGCATCGCATTGTTTATCCTGTTTGCTTGGTTTTACCAGAAACAAGTAGCCAAAAAGCAAGTTTTAGACGACCAACGTCAACTCATGGATCAACCACCAGAAACCTAATCGAAAAAGAACCAACTCGTCTTTTTGAGGCGCTCACCGTAAGTTAGAGCAAACGCTGACTTATGGGTGTCGCTCAATGATCGGCGAGTTTGGTTCTTTTTTTGTGCTGGCGTTCCGCAGTTGTTCGCTCTAGTGGCCTTAGCCTCCACTGCCGACTAGATCCCCTTCGATGCGGGGCCAAATGCCTAGCCCTTTAGCCCTTAGAGCGTTTAGCGAAACATAAGATAACTGTTAGGTTCTTCCGCATTTTTCTTGATGGAGTGCAACGATCGCTCCCATAATTTAACCATTTTGGTTTGTTTCAAGACGCGAAAGATCGAAAGCCCTTGGTCGATTTTCAACAGTCCTTTTTCTTGATCGCCATAAATATACCAGTACCACCCTTGATAGCAAAGAAGATGCGTGCTGTTTAGCATGTCTCCGCGATCTGCCAATAATTCCTCTGCAATGGTCAATACCTCTTTTGCCCACTCCAGGCGGCGAAAATTGACAAACGTCGTAAAACAACTAAAAATCAAATCCATTTGAATTTCTCGCATCAAGGACAAGCCTTGTTCTTTTTTTGTGCGGGAAATAGCGATCTGCAGTAAGTGATAGGAGGTTTCGACAGGAAACAAGAATTGAAAATACCGAAACAGTAAAATCTCATAAACGCCCCAGTTGTCTACTTTCGTAAGGTAGGAAATGACGGGGCGAGTTTTGGTGCGTAGCTTTTCCATATAGTCACCAGAAGAGTGATTGGGTTTAGGACCTGAGAGATTGATTTCATGTATCTCCTTTGTGATCTCAAGGTACAGAAAAACAAAAGAATGCTGTTTGGAAGCGGCGATCAGTTCGCTGCGCATTTCCTCCAACCCTTCTTTGCTTCGCTGGGCGTGGGCGTTACTCAAGAAAGCTTCTTTGTTGATCCCTAAAATTCGATCCAGTAAATCCATAAATTCGCTCGTCATATAGCTGGGGAAGCTCATCAGGTTGTCGTGACTTTTTATGCCTTTTTGCTGCGCACGTAAATAATAAAACTCCTCCACCGTGACATGGATATTTTCTAATAAGCGTTCCAATCGATGAATACTGATACTTGAAGCACCTTGCTCAAATTTACTGATAAACGAGCGACTGTTTTGTTCATCCGCCACTTGAGCGATCGTATAGCCGCGCTCTTTGCGCAATTGTCGGTACAGTTTTCCTTCTTCCATAACCATCCTCCTAGCGATCAGTCTGCAAACGCCAAACCAATCTTGCTTTACGAATGAAGCTCTGCCATTAAATGCTACTATTTTAGATTCAAATCTAGATTCAAATTTAGATTCAACCTTATAAAATGTTGAGGAACAAAATCTACGATCCCCTATTTACATGCCACTCTTTTAGCTGTTAGCCACTCGTGACAGTAACCTCTGGTACGCTCCTGGTACATTTAAATTCCACTATAGTGGATTATTTTCTTCTCTTAGTATAAAGCATCCTATACTGATTTTACAACGTAGAACGTGAAAGGATGATTTCGATGAAAGAATATCAACAAAACAAAGGCTATCGTGCCTTAGTCAACGCCGCCTTACTCAGTGGCATCGGCATGAGTTTATTTAATATCGTGTTCGTGGTTTACGCCAGTACATTACCCTTTAATGCCCTTGCTGTTTCCTTAGCCTCCATGGCACTGCTGGTCCCTGATCTCTTACGGATCCTGACTGGCTATCTAGCCGATCGTACCAGAAACAAAGTGCAATGGATGATCAGCAGTCGACTATTACAAGGAGTCCTTTTTGTAGCACTCGCTTTTTTGATCCAACTGCCGCCTAGTTTATGGTCTTTCTTTCTTTTGCTAGGCATCAACATTGTATCTGATTGTTTGGGCGCTTATTGTTCTGGGTTGCAGCTGCCCTATGTTCGCCGTCTTGTGCCTGCTGACGCCTTAGACAGTGCCATGGGCTTTCAAATGGCGTGTCAAACCACCGTTCAAATCGTCTTTCAAGGGATCGGTGCTTGGGGGATCATTTTACTGAATAATAATTTTGCCGCTTTTGGTTTGATCAATGCCGTGACGTTTTTCTTAGCCGCCATCGTGATCTTCTGGAACCGCTCGCTCTTTTATGCGGTGCCTGGGAAAATCAATCAAGCACCAACACCACTCTTTCAGAATTTCTCGGAAACCTTTAAATTATTGACTGGTACGGCTTTTCTTAAAAAGATGATCCTCTTTGCCTTACTGATCAATACCTTAGCCGCTAGCACGAGCGGTCTACTAAATCTCCAGCTGTTGGATGACCTTGCGCTTTGGTTTGCCACTTATGGCAACACCGTTGCGATGGCAGGCATCGCCACTTCCATCGGCATGGTCGCTGGCGCCTTGTTTGCTGCCGACTGGTTCAAGAATACTGGTCTGGTTCGCTTGATTGCGTATACCTCTTTCGTTTTATGTCTATTGACCTTGAATTTTCTCTTCCTGCATAACCGTTGGCTCATGATTGTGCTGCTCTTTGCTGAAGGCTATCTGATTGGAAAAATCAATCCTCGCTTTTCGGCACATCTGATTCGTGAGATCGATGAAGAACATCTCGCCATCAGCAGCGGGATCTTTTCCACCATCGTGATGCTAGGGGGACCCGTCGGTCAAATGGTCTTTTTAGGCATCGGCAATCGCTATCACGTTGCTTGGAGCTGGCTGCTTTACTTGCTTTTCGCATTTATGGTAGCCATCACCGCCTTAGTCGCTGCCAGTACCTTAGAAAAAACCCCTACCACTGCTGCGCCTAAAAACGCGGCGGAAAGGACTGAGGATTGGCAAGAAACTGCCCCTGTTTTGACTGAGAAAAAATAAAAACACAAGCTTTCGCTTTCTCTTTTTGGACAAGAGCAGCGAAGCTTATGTTTTTCCTTATTCATAGGCAACGTGAACCAAATACAATCCTTCTGGATGAGCTGTGGGACCTGCTGCATTTCGGTCTTTTTGTGCAATGATCGCAGGAATACTGTCAGGTGCGAGTCGTCCATTGCCGATTTTCAACAATGTGCCCACCATGATTCGGATCATCTTGTACAAAAATCCATCGCCGCGAAAGGTGAAAATCAACTCATCTCCAGCGTCATTGACCGCCATGGACGCTTCATGGATCGTCCGTGTTTTGTCATCGACGGAACTGCCCGTCGCGCAAAAACTGGTAAAGTCATGGGTGCCTAAAAAATCTGGCAACGCTCGTTGGATTTTTTCCAAATCTAGCGGATACGGATAATAGCTGGCATAATGACGGCGGAAAGGACTGCGAGGTTTCCCAATGTCCACTCGAAACTGGTAGGTTTTTTCAACGACTAAGTAGCGGGCATGGAAGGTATCGTCAACGATCTCCACCGATTTTACCGCAACATCTTCTGGCGTTTGGGTATCTAAACCAAAGCGCATTTTTTCCAGTGGGCGCTTTTGAGGGAAATCGAAATGGATCACTTGCCCTTGCGCATGGACCCCCGCATCGGTGCGGCCAGAGCCATGAATCTGAATCGGCTGACCATTGTTCATCTTCGTTAATGTCTTTTCAATCTCTTCTTGAACCGTTCGTCCATTGGGTTGACGCTGAAATCCTTGAAAATTCGTGCCATCATAAGCGATCGTCGCTTTATAGCGGACCATTGAATCACCTGTTTCTTTCTATTTTTTCAAAAAAAGGCCTATGAGAAAAGTCTGATCGATCGACAGGCCTTTTCGAACCAGCCGCTGGGATCTCCAGCAGCCTCGTTGCTTCGTTAAGAACCTTTCGTGGGTTGACTTCAATCATAGGTCTTCGATTATCCTCTTAAGAACACTAACGCTACTGTAAAGAGCGCAAAAACGATGACAACCAATGTGTCTCGTTGATGCCAATGTAAAATACGATACTTCGTACGGCCTTCGCCGCCTTGATAGCCTCTGGCTTCCATAGCGGTAGCTAGATCTTCCGCACGGTTAAAGCTGCTGACAAATAAAGGAATCAACAAAGGAACGATCGCCTTCATCTTCTGCAACAGTCCCCCTTCGCCGAAATCGACCCCACGGGCACGCTGGGCGTTCATGATTTTTTCTGTTTCATCCATTAAGGTTGGCACAAAGCGCAACGCAATCGACAGCATCAGTGAGATTTCATGGACAGGGAAACGGATCGCTTTTAAAGGACGCAAAATGTATTCGATCGCATCTGAAAGCTCTAATGGGGGCGTCGTTAACGTCAACAAGGTCGACATGAAAATGATCAAAACAAAACGGCAAAAAATAAAAATCCCGTTTTGGACACCAAATTCTGTGATGTTAAAGATCCACCAAGACCAGTAGACGTCGCCGCCGGTAGTAAATAAAATCTGTAACGCCACAGTAAATAAAATCAGCCAAATCAAAGGACGCACGCCTCGAATAAAGAAGCCAAAATCGATTTTTGAAAAGGAGATACAAAAGAGCGTAAAAGCACCCGCTAATAAATAGCTTTGCCAATTATTCGCCAAAAAGATAATCGCGATAAAATAAAAACTAGCAATCAATTTGACTCGTGGATCTAAACGGTGGATCAAGGAGTCCCCAGGAATAAAACGACCGAAAATCAGTTTATTCATCATGGGCAGTCGCCCCCTTTGCTACTAAAACATCTGCCAGCTCATCAGCTGTTAGCGGCAACTGCTCAAATGCCAATCCTCTGGCTTGTAGTTGCTCCGCAAATGCAGTTGCTGTCGGTACCCCTAGCTGCTTTTCTTGCAGCCAGGCAGTGTCTTGAAACACAACAGACGGCGTGCCTGCTTTGACGAGACGGCCTTTTTCTAACACATAGACATAATCAGCATAGTTTGCCACATCATCCATCAAGTGGGTCACTAAAATGATCGTCATGTTCTTTTCCCGATGCAGGCGATCAAACATTTCCATCATCTCTTTGCGTCCTTGTGGATCTAAGCCAGCTGTCGGCTCGTCTAAGACCAAAACTTCTGGTTCCATAGCCAAGACCCCAGCAATCGCTACACGGCGCATTTGCCCCCCTGAAAGGTCAAATGGTGAACGTTCCAGAAAACTTTCATCTAAACCTACCAATTGAATGTATTCTTGGGCTAAACCTTTGGCTGCTTCTTCGGAGACCCCAAAGTTTTTCGGTCCAAAAGCGATATCTCTCGCAACGGTTTCTTCAAATAATTGGGATTCAGGAAATTGAAAAACGATCCCGACTTTTTTACGTAACGGTTTTAGATTTTTGTTATCTGTCTCGGGTTTGATGACTCGCTCACCGATCGTGACCGTGCCAGTCGTTGGTTTTAATAATGCATTCAAGTGCTGCAACAACGTAGATTTTCCGCTCCCTGTATGACCGACTAAGGCGGTATAAGAGCCTTCTTTGATCTCTAAATCGATATCGAACAAAACCCGCTGTTCAAACGGAGAATGCGGTTGGTAGGTGAATCCTACTTGTTCAAAACGGATGTCCATAGCCAATCCACCATCCCTTCTTCAGTTAAGTACGCTTGCGGTACCGTGACGCCCCGCTGTTTTAGTGCCGCCTTTAATTTTTCAGGAAATGGCAGATCTAAGCCTAGCTCAATCAGTTCTGGACCTGCAGAAAAAATCTCTGCGGGTGTCCCCTCGCGGACGAGCTCTCCTTGACGCATCACCAGCACCCGATTGGCGTTGGCTGCTTCATCGATATCATGGGTGATCGATAACACGGTCAAATTGTTTTTTTCTTTGATTTTTTTGATCGTTGCGATCACTTCTTCACGACCTTCTGGATCTAGCATACTAGTGGCTTCATCAAGAATGATGATATCTGGGCGCAATGCAACGACGCCCGCAATGGCTACCCGCTGTTTTTGACCACCAGAAAGACGCGCGGGTTCCCGGGTCGCAAACTCGCTCATCCGTACTTGTTCCAGAGCGTCTTTGACACGAACCAGCATTTCTTCACGTGGGATTCCTTGATTTTCCAAACCGAAAGCCACATCATCTTCCACCGTCGAACCAACGAATTGATTGTCAGGGTTTTGAAAGACCATACCGACCATTTTTCGAATATTCCAGATATTTTCTTCATTCAAAGGCAATTCGCCGACAGAAACACTGCCTTCTTGCGGCAAGATCAAGCCATTGATGGTTTTTGCTAAAGTTGATTTTCCAGAGCCGTTATGGCCGATCAACGCCACCCATTCCCCTTTGTTGATGGAAAAGGATACGTTATTTAACGCGGCACGCTCTTCTTCGCTATAACGCACAGTAATAGCATTCAATTCAATGATTGGCTTCATGATAGACTCCTTCATTTGCGATTAATTCTTTCTAACACTACCAAAAAAGCGCACGTTTTTCAATGATTCGCGCACGATTTGTCTCCAGATCTTTTTTTCACTTGCCATCACCTGTCTTGACAGGTAATCGAAAGTAAAAAAAAAGCACTTTATGATGAGTGCGTACACCTCGAAATACATCGAGGTGTAGGCGCTGAGCTAGACTCGGAAAGTTTCTTCCAACATCATAACACTCTTAGTAAACATCTATAAAGTGATGATAAGTGTGATTTTAAACAAGTTCTAGGATAACCATTGGTGCAGCATCTCCGCGTCTTGGTTCTGTTTTCAAGATACGAGTATATCCACCTTGGCGATCTGTGTAACGAGGAGCGATATCATTGAATAATTTTTGTAATGCTGATTCAATAACTACTTCTTCGTTTTCTTCACGTACACTTGCAACTTCATTACGAACGAATGCTGCTGCTTGACGACGTGCATGCAAATCACCACGTTTACCTAAAGTGATCATTTTTTCTGCAGTTGAACGAACTTCTTTCGCACGAGCTTCAGTCGTAACGATACGTTCGTTAATGAATAAATCAGTTGTCAAATCACGCAACATCGCTTTACGTTGGCTAGATGTGCGTCCTAGTTTACGATAACTCACGTGGTTTCCCTCCTTCACTTTCGAATGTTGTATCGGTCAGACGAACCGAACTAACGTAATCGAAAACGGTTTAATCGTCTTTACGTAGTCCTAAACCTAAATCATGTAATTTCACTTTGACCTCTTCAAGAGATTTACGGCCTAAGTTTCTTACTTTGATCATTTCTGGTTCAGATTTGTTTGTCAATTCTTGTACAGTATTGATTCCTGCACGTTTTAGACAGTTGTATGAACGAACAGATAAGTCTAATTCTTCGATCGTCATTTCCAACATTTTTTCTTTTTGTGTTTCTTCTTTCTCAACCATGATTTCAGCGTTTTTCGCTTCATCCGTTAGGTTAACAAAGATGTCTAAATGTTCAGTCATGATCTTCGCAGACAAACTCATTGCTTCCAATGGTTCGATTGAGCCATCAGTCCATATTTCCATCGTTAATTTGTCGAAATCATCCCGACGACCGACACGTGTGTTTTCTACTTGGTAGTTGACACGACGTACTGGTGTATAGATTGAATCGACTGGAAGAACGCCGATCGGCATGTCTTCTTTTTTGTTTTCGTCCGCTTGAACGTAGCCGCGGCCAGGTTTCACTGTTAAGCGAGCATGGAACGTAGCACCTTCAGAAACGGTACAGATATACATATCTTTGTTAAGGATTTCTACATCACTATCAACGATGATATCGCCAGCAGTTACTGTAGCAGGTCCTGAAATATCAATTTCAAGGGTCTTTTCTTCATCCCCGTACATTTTCAATGCAAGACCTTTAATATTCAAGATGATTTGAGCAACGTCTTCCCGAACACCCTTAACAGTTGAGAATTCGTGTAAAACTCCATCGATTTGAATATTGGTGATTGCCGCACCAGGTAAAGAAGATAATAAAATACGACGTAGGGAATTTCCTAGTGTAGTTCCGTAGCCTCTTTCAAGAGGTTCCACGATGAACTTGCCATAATCTTTGTCTTCATCAATCTTTGCGATTCTTGGTTTTTCGAATTCAATCATTCTTATCTATTACCCCTTTCAAAACGAAAAGTGTCTTGTTCAATGACGTATTTGTTACACTCAAAATGAGCAGCACTCATTAAACACGACGGCGTTTTGGAGGGCGGCATCCATTATGAGGGACTGGAGTCACGTCACGGATCGCACTCACTTCCAAACCTGCTGCTTGTAATGAACGAATTGCTGCTTCACGTCCAGAACCAGGTCCTTTAACTGTTACTTCAACAGTTCTTAATCCGTGTTCCATTGCTGCTTTGGTAGCTGTTTCTGCTGCCATTTGAGCGGCAAAAGGAGTAGATTTTTTGCTTCCTTTGAAACCTAATGAACCAGCTGATGACCATGCTAATGCATTACCATGAGTATCAGTGATCATTACGATTGTATTATTGAATGTTGAGTGAATATGTGCAATACCCGCTTCAATATTCTTTTTCACACGGCGTTTACGACTCACTTTTTTTGCTGCCATGAAGTTTTAACCTCCTTCACTTAGGAATTATTTTTTCTTGCCTGCGACTGTTTTAGACGGGCCTTTACGAGTACGTGCATTGTTTTTCGTGTTTTGTCCACGAACTGGCAATCCACGGCGATGACGGATTCCACGGTAAGAACCGATTTCCATCAATCGTTTGATGTTTAAGTTCACTTCACGACGAAGGTCACCTTCAACTTTTAATTTATCAACTTCCGCACGGATAGCATCTGTTTGTTCATTCGTTAAATCACGAACGCGAACTTCTTCAGACACGCCAGCGTCAGCTAAAATTTGTTTTGCAGTCGTGTTACCAATACCATAGATATAAGTAAGTGAAACGACCACACGTTTATCACGAGGAATATCTACTCCTGCAATACGAGCCATATTTGTTACACCTCCGATTATCCTTGACGTTGTTTATGTTTTGGATTTGCTGGGCAAATCACCATAACGCGTCCTTTACGACGAATTACTTTACAATGTTCGCACATTGGTTTTACTGATGGTCTTACTTTCATGATAATACCTCCTGTGGTTTTACGGAGTACAATTATTTAAAGCGATAAGTAATGCGGCCACGGTTCAGATCATACGGGGATAATTCCACCGTCACTTTGTCTCCAGGTAAAATACGAATGTAGTGCATCCGGATCTTACCAGAAACGGTCGCTAGAACTTGGTGTCCGTTTTCCAATTCTACTTTAAACATTGCATTCGGCAAAGTTTCGACGACTGTACCTTCGACTTCAATCATATCTTCTTTTGCCACGCACAGTACCTCCTTGTACTTGTGATTTTCACACGATAAAATGGCGGAAACTCGGTTCCCACCTGATATTCTCAAACTATGCTCCTACTTAATAAAAAGTAGAAGTCGGACTGACATATTCTATCATATCCTGTCAAAGATTTCAAGAGAAAGTTTTAAGCTGCAAGTTGGACTCGGGCAATCTATGATTAGTCAATGATCTTTTGAACATCTTCGAATACAGCGTCGATGTCGCGATCCCCATCAATCGATTGCAATAACCCTTTGTCTTTGTAATAAGTCAAAATTGGTTCACTGCTTTTGATATTGACAGCTAGACGATTTTTGACCGTCTCAGGCTTATCATCTTCACGTTGGTAGAAGTCATGACTTCCACAACGATCACATGTTCCTTCCTCTTTTGGAGGATTGAACAATTTATGATAAGTTGCCCCACAATTGCGGCACATGAAGCGGCCGGCTAAACGTTCTACAAGAACTTCTTCAGGAACATGAATATCAATAACGGCATCAAGTTTTTTGTTAAGGTCAGCTAGCATCTCATCTAACGCTTTTGCTTGATCCAATGTACGAGGAAAACCATCTAATAAGAAACCTTTCTCGGTATCAGGTTCAGCTAAACGTTCTTTAACGATCCCATTTGTAACCTCATCAGGAACTAATGCGCCTTGATCCATGTATGATTTTGCTTTAAGGCCTAGTTCTGTTTCGTTCGCCATCGCAGCCCGAAACATATCGCCTGTTGAAATATGAGGAAGACCGTATTCAGCAACGATACGTTCTGCCTGAGTACCTTTTCCAGCACCAGGTAATCCCATTAAAATGAAGTTCATTCTAATTCCTCCTGTAAGTTTTTGAATAGTGTTGAGGAAATCCTCAACACTTCAATAACTTTAATTGATGAAACCAGTATATTTCCGTTTCAGCATAAGCCCTTCTAACTGCTTGGCAGTATCAAGTGCCACACCGATAATGATCAATAGACTCGTTCCACCTAGACCGATCGATTGCGGTAGATTCCAAGCCATCTGAGCGATGATTGGAAGTAAAGCAACCAATCCTAAAAAGATCGATCCAACCGTGCTTAATCGCATCAACAAACGTGATACATATTCTTCGGTTCCTTTACCAGGACGCACACTCGGAATGTAACTTCCTTGTTTTTGCAAGTTTTCCGCTAATTTCTCAGGGTTTACTTGAACAAATGCGTAGAAGAAAGTAAACGCAACGATCAAGACAGTATAGATGATCGCACCCGGTACAGTGTTGTAACTAAAGATCGTTTGCACCACTTCGTACCAAGTTTCTCCTCTATATGAACTACCTAATGCTTGAATGATCGCATTTGGTGTTGTAATAAAAGAACTGGCAAAGATAACTGGGATAACCCCGGCAGCATTTACTTTCAAAGGAAGGTAACTGCTGGTAGGCGCTCCTGCTACCCGTTTTGTATATTGGATCGGAATCTTGCGTTCTGCTTGTTGAACATACGTTACTAAAGTAATGACGATCAACACAGCGATCACAAGCAGCGCCATAAAGATAGCATTTAGCCAGATATCCGATTGATCCACGTTAATGAAGTAATCTTCAATCAATTCTTTGATGCTTGCTGGTAAGCGTGAAATGATCCCTGCAAAGATGATCATTGACACACCGTTTCCGATACCACGCTCGGTGATCTGCTCTCCTAACCAAGTGACTAACATCGTTCCGGCTGTTAAAATCAGACCGATCACGATATAGGTTGCCATATTAGGATTGTTTACAAACCCGAGTTGAGTGTAATAGTTAAATCCAGCCGTTAATGTCATGGATTGGACAAAGCCCAATACCAACGTCAAGTAACGTGTTGCCTGATTTAGTTTCTTACGACCCACTTCACCTTGTTTCGACCATTCAACAAATTTAGGGACGATATCCATCTGCAACAACTGAATAACAATTGAGGCAGTGATGTAAGGCGAAACCCCCATCGAGAAAATCGAAAATTGTTGCATGGCGCCACCACTTACCAAGTTTAACATGTTTAAAAATGGTAGATCCGCGATGGTATTTAGGCGACTTGCGTCTACGCCTGGCACAGTAATATGTGTTCCCAGACGAAAGACAAACAAGATTAAGACGGTGAACAATATTCTGGATCTAATATCCTTAACCTTAAAGGCATCCTTCAATAGTCTGATCATTAGATCACCTCGATTGATCCACCAGCAGCAACGATTGCTTCTTCAGCTGCTTTTGAGAATTTAGCTGCTTTCACAGTCAATTTCTTCGTTAATTCTCCGTTAGCTAATACTTTGATTCCAGCTTTTTCGTCTTTGACGATTCCAGCTTCGTGTAAAGCAACAGGTGTTACTTCAGCACCGTCTTCAAAGCGGTTCAAGACATCAAGATTGATGACTGCATATTCTTTGCGGTTCACATTTGTAAAGCCACGTTTTGGTAAACGACGGAACAATGGTGTTTGTCCACCTTCGAATCCTAGACGTACTCCGCCGCCTGAACGAGCTTTTTGACCTTTTTGTCCACGTCCAGCTGTTTTACCGTTACCAGATGAAGTTCCTCGACCGACACGGTTACGTACTTGGCGTGAGCCTTCTGATGGTTTTAATTCATGAAGTTTCATAGGTTTGGCACCTCCTTAATCAAACTAGATCTGCTGATCCTTAGACCTCTTCAACGTCCACTAAGTGAGAAACAGTGTTAACCATGCCTTTGATTGCATCATTAGCAGGTTTTACAACTGTTGAATTCAACTTTGTAAGACCTAACGCTTTTACAGTATCACGTTGGTTTTGGGGACGTCCGATAATACTGCGTTTTAAAGTAATTTTCAATTCAGCCATTATAGTGTCCTCCTTAACCGATTAATTCTTCTACTGATTTGCCGCGAAGTGCTGCCACTTCTTCAGCGCGTTTTAATTGTTTTAAACCTTCAACTGTTGCGCGAACAACGTTGATTGGTGTGTTAGAACCTAAAGATTTAGATGTGATATCAGCTACCCCAGCTAATTCCAATACGGCACGAACTGGTCCACCAGCAGCTACCCCAGAACCTTCTACAGCAGGTTTCATAAGGATGCGTCCGCCGCCGAATACACCGATAACTTCGTGAGGGATTGTAGAACCAACCATTGGTACTTCCACCAAGTTTTTCTTCGCGTCTTCGATTGCTTTACGGATTGCTTCTGGTACTTCTTGTGCTTTACCAGTACCGAAACCTACGTGTCCGTTTTTGTCACCGACAACAACTAATGCAGCAAAACGTAGACGACGTCCACCTTTAACAACTTTAGTTACACGGTTGATCGCAACAACGCGGTCTTCTAATTCCAAATGTTTTGGATCAATATAAACCATGAATGGTGTTCCTCCTTCTCTTAAAATTCCAGTCCATTTTCGCGAGCTGCTTCAGCTAAAGCTGCTACACGGCCATGGTAAAGGTATCCACCACGGTCAAAGACTACTACTTTAATACCTTTTGCTGCTGCACGTTCTGCGACTAATTTACCGACAGCTTGTGCTTGTTCAGTTTTTGTTGCACCTGAAACTTCTTTGTCTAAGGCAGAGGCACTTGCTAGCGTCACACCCGCTACGTCATCAATTACTTGTGCGTAGATGTTTTTGTTCGAACGGAACACGTTTAAGCGTGGGCACTCAGCAGTACCAGAGATTTTGTTACGTACACGACGATGTCTTTTCTGACGTGTCTTGTTTTTATCTGGTTTTGTAATCACAATTTGTCACCTCTTTTAATTTTGCTAGCCTAAGCTGCTAGTCGTAAAGAATTACGACTATTTACCAGTTTTACCTTCTTTACGGCGTACAAATTCGCCAACATAACGAATTCCTTTGCCTTTATAAGGTTCTGGAGGACGAACGCCACGGATATTGGCAGCCAATTCGCCAACGACTTCTTTATCTGATCCTTTAACGATCACAGAAGTGTTTGAAGGAACTTCGATTTCGATTCCAGCTGGCGCTTCGATTTCAACTGGATGAGAGTAACCAACGTTCAATACAAGTTTTTTCCCTTGTAATTGAGCACGGTACCCAACCCCGATTAATTCTAACGCTTTTTGGAAACCTTCAGAAACACCAACAACCATGTTGTTGAAGTTTGCACGGGTAGTTCCGTGGATAGTTTTCATTTCTTTACTATCATTTGGACGAGTGAATGTTACTTCGTTTCCTTCGATATTCATTGTGATATCAGAAGAGAAAGTACGTGTTAATTCACCTTTAGGTCCTTTAACTGTAATGTCGTTTCCGTTTTGCTTGATTTCAACACCAGCAGGAAGAACGACGATCTTATTACCGATACGACTCACTTAGAGGCACCTCCTTGTGGAATATTTTAAATTACCATACATAAGCGACTACTTCGCCGCCAACATTTTTTGCTCTAGCTTCTTTGTCAGTGATTACACCGTCAGAAGTTGAGATAATCGCGATTCCTAGACCATTCAATACTTTTGGTACTTCGTCAGCTTTGACATAAGCACGCAAGCCTGGTTTAGAGATACGTTTTAAGTTTGTGATAACACGTTCACCGTTTTTACCGTATTTAAGAAATACGCGGATCACGCCTTGTTTGTCATCTTCAATGTATTCAACATCGCGGACGAAACCTTCACGTTTCAAGATTTCAGCGATATCACGTTTGATTTTTGAAGCAGGTACTTCTAGGCTTTCGTGTTTAACCATGTTTGCGTTACGCACGCGCGTTAGAAAATCTGCAATTGGATCTGTCATGACCATGGGATAATTTACCTCCTTTATGCGAGTATAGTTTACCAGCTAGCTTTCTTCACGCCGGGAATTTGTCCTTTATAGGCAAGTTCGCGGAAGCAAATACGGCAAAGATGAAATTTACGATAAACTGAATGTGGACGTCCGCAACGTTCACAACGAGTGTATTCTTGCGTTGAGAATTTAGCAGGGCGTTTGTTTTTAGCAATCATTGATTTTTTAGCCACGTAGTTCGCCTCCTTTTTTTATTTTTGGAATGGCATGCCTAATTGTGTCAACAATTCACGAGATTCTTCATCTGTGTTTGCTGTTGTTACAATCACGATATCCATACCACGTACTTTGTCGATCAAATCATAATCTACTTCAGGGAAAATCAATTGTTCTTTGATACCTAAAGTGTAGTTTCCGCGTCCGTCGAACGCTTTTTTGCTCACACCGTGGAAGTCACGGACACGTGGCAATGACACACTTACTAGTTTATCTAAGAATTCATACATTCTTTCGCCGCGTAGTGTTACTTTCGCACCGATTGGCATTCCTTCACGTAAACGGAATCCTGCGATAGATTTTTTCGCTTTTGTGATCAATGGTTTTTGACCTGAGATCAATTGTAATTCTTCAACAGCTTTGTCTAAGTTTTTAGCATTAGAAACAGCGTCACCGACACCCATGTTGATAACGATTTTATCAACTTTTGGTGCTTCCATGATTGAGCTGTAGTTAAATTTGTCCATTAATGATGGGACAACTTCTTTTGAATATTTTTCTTTAAGGCGGTTCATCTGTTAGCCCCTCCTTCCTTCATCAGATTATTTATCAAGAACTTCTCCGGTTTTCTTAGAAACGCGGACTTTTTTGCCGTCAACTTCTTTGTAACCGACACGCGTAGCTTCACCGTTCGATGGATCAACCACCATCACGTTAGAAACATGAATTGGTGCTTCCATTTCAACGATTCCGCCTTGAGGAGCAGTTTGAGAAGGTTTTTGGTGTTTTTTGACAACATTGACACCTTCAACAACGACTTTGTCTTTTTTAGGAAACGCTGCTAGCACAACGCCTTCTTTGTTTTTGTCTTTACCAGTGATAACTTTAACTTTATCGCCTTTTTTAACAAACATGTTTGTTTCGCACCTCCTTTAGATAAGAATCACTATTACAATACTTCTGGTGCTAGGGAAACGATCTTCATAAAGTTGCCTTCACGCAATTCGCGGGCAACTGGGCCAAAGATACGAGTTCCACGAGGGCTCTTATCGTCACGGATAATAACCGCAGCATTTTCATCGAATTTGATGTATGAACCGTCTGTACGACGAGCTCCTGATTTAGTACGAACGATAACGGCTTTAACGACGTCACCTTTTTTGACAACCCCACCTGGCGTTGCTTGTTTAACCGTAGCAACAATCACGTCACCAATATTGGCAGTTTTACGACCAGATCCGCCAAGGACTTTGATCGTTAGAATTTCACGGGCACCTGAGTTGTCCGCCACTCTTAATCGGCTTTCTGCTTGGATCACGATGTGTATCCTCCTTTCAGATTTTGCAATTCACAATCTATATAGGAAAATCTCGTGTGATTAGATAATCACTGCCTTTTCAACAATCTCTACTAGACGGAAACGTTTCGTAGCTGATAATGGACGAGTTTCCATAATTTTCACGATATCGCCAACTTTTGCTTCGTTGTTTTCATCGTGTGCTTTGTATTTCTTAGAATAGTTCAGACGTTTGCCGTAGATAGGGTGGTTTTTCTTTGTTTCAACGACAACAGTGATAGTTTTATCCATTTTGTCTGATACCACGCGACCTTGGTAAACTTTGCGTTGATTTCTTTCTTCAGTCATACGCTAAATGGCCTCCTTCCACTATTACTTAGCTTGTTCACGCAATACTGTTTTAATGCGTGCAATCGATTTACGTACTTCTTTGATACGTGCAGTGTTTTCTAATTGACCTGTTGCTAATTGGAATCTAAGATTGAACAATTCTTCTTTCAATTGTTTTTCTTGATCTAGCATTTCGGCAGTGGTTAATTCTCTGATTTCTTTAACCTTCATTCGATTCACCACCCATTTCCTCACGTTTTACGATCTTCGTTTTCACTGGTAATTTGTGAGAAGCAAGACGTAGCGCTTCGCGCGCAACTTCTTCAGGTACACCGGCAATTTCAAACATGATTTTACCACGTTTAACTGGTGATACCCATCCTTCAGGAGCCCCTTTACCAGAACCCATACGTACCCCGATAGCTTTGGCAGTATAAGATTTGTGAGGGAAAATTTTGATCCATACTTTCCCGCCACGTTTCATATAACGAGTCATTGCGATACGGGCAGCTTCGATTTGACGGTTTGTGATCCAGTGTGATTCAACAGCTTGTAAGCCGTATTCACCGAATGCTACTTCTTTTCCGCCTTTCGCTTCGCCACGCATTTTTCCGCGGAACTCACGACGGTGTTTTACACGTTTAGGTACTAACATGTTTATTTCCCTCCTTTCTCAGTGTTCTTTTTAGTTGGAAGAACTTCTCCACGATAAATCCACACTTTAACTCCTAGTTTTCCGTATGTTGTATCTGCTTCTTCCCATGCATAATCAATGTCCGCACGTAATGTATGAAGTGGAACGGTTCCTTCTGAGTAACCTTCTGAACGAGCGATATCCGCACCATTTAGACGGCCAGAAACTTGTGTTTTGATTCCTTTAGCGCCAGAACGCATTGTGCGTTGGATCGCTTGTTTTTGAGCACGACGGAAAGCAACACGGTTTTCTAATTGACGTGCGATTCCTTCGCCTACTAATTTAGCATCTAAATCTGGTTTTTTGATTTCAACGATGTTGATGTGAACTCGTTTGCCAGTTAGGCTATTTAATTCTTTTCTTAGGTTTTCGACTTCAGATCCGCCTTTACCGATAACCATACCTGGTTTAGCTGTGTGGATTGAAATATTCACGCGGTTTGCTGCACGCTCGATCTCAACTGTAGACACAGCGGCATCAGCAAGTTTAGATGCGATAAATTTACGGATTTTCAAATCTTCATGTAGAAATTCAGCATACTCTTTTTCAGCATACCATTTAGCATCCCAGTCACGGATGATGCCTACACGCATTCCAATTGGATGTACTTTTTGACCCACTGATTGTCCCTCCTTATTTTTCTGATACGACTACAGTAATATGACTTGTACGTTTGTTGATCGGTGAAGCTGAACCTTTCGCACGTGGACGGAAACGTTTCATCGTTGGTCCTTCGTTTACGAATGCTTCAGAAACAATCAAGTTTTCAACATCTAAGTCAAAATTATTTTCTGCATTGGCAATAGCTGACATCAAGACTTTCTCGATGATTCCAGCTGCTTTGTTTGGTGTGAACTTTAAGATCGCGATTGCTTCAGCAACGCTTTTCCCTCTGATTAAGTCAATAACTAGACGAGATTTACGAGGAGAAACGCGGACTGTTTTAGCAGTTGCTTTCGCTGATGTGATTTGTTCTGCCATTTTTGGATATCCTCCCCTCAAAATTAGCGTCTTGTTTTCTTATCATCGGCAGCATGTCCGCGATAAGTTCTAGTTGGTGCAAATTCACCTAATTTGTGTCCTACCATGTCTTCTTGGATGTAAACTGGTACATGTTTCCGTCCATCATACACAGCAATTGTAAATCCGATAAAATTAGGGAAAATTGTAGAACGACGTGACCAAGTTTTGATCACTTTTTTCTTTTCAGCGCCTTCTTGTGCTTCGACCTTTTTCATCAAATGGTCATCGACAAAAGGTCCTTTTTTCAAACTACGACCCATGGTGTACCTCCTCTCAAAATGTGCGACACACGGTCAAGTATATTACTTAGTTTTACGACGACGAACGATAAGTTTGTCTGATTTTGCTTTTTTGTTACGTGTTTTGTAACCAAGTGCAGGTTGTCCCCAAGGAGAAACTGGTGCTTTACGTCCGATTGGTGCTTTACCTTCACCACCACCGTGTGGGTGATCATTAGGGTTCATTACGCTACCACGTACAGTTGGGCGTTTGCGCATCCAACGAGAACGACCGGCTTTACCGATGTTGATCAATTCGTGTTGTTCATTACCAACAGAACCGATTGTTGCACGACATGATGCTAAGATCATTCGTACTTCACCAGAGTTCAAGCGGATCAATACGTATTTGCCTTCTTTACCAAGTACTTGAGCACTTGTTCCAGCTGAACGAATCAATTGTCCACCTTTACCAGGTTTCATTTCGATGTTGTGGATAACAGTACCGACTGGAATGTTTTCTAGTGGTAATGCATTCCCTACTTTAATATCTGCATCTGGACCAGAAACGACAGTCATGCCAACTTCTAATCCTTTAGGTGCTAAGATGTATGCTTTTACTCCATCCTCGTAATGTACTAACGCAATGTTAGCAGAACGGTTTGGATCATATTCAATCGTTTTAACCGTAGCAACGACGTTGTCTTTGTTACGTTTGAAATCGATCAAACGGTATTGACGTTTGTGACCGCCACCTTGATGACGAACCGTGATACGTCCGTTGTTGTTACGACCAGCATTGTTTTTCAAAGGAGCTAACAATGTTTTTTCTGGTGTAGAAGTTGTGATTTCAGCGAAATCAGAACTTGTCATATTACGACGGCCGTTCGTGGTAGGTTTGTACTTTTTAATCGCCACGTCTTTTTCCCTCCCATGTAAAGTTTATGCGTGAGTTGCTTATTCAGCAGCTTCGAAAATTTGGATTTCTTTAGAATCTTCAGTTAAAGTCACAACAGCTTTGCGACGTTTTTTTGTATATCCTGCATATTTACCCATGCGTTTGAATTTCGGACGAACGTTGATGATGTTCACGTTTGCCACTTTCACTCCGTCAAAGGCAGCTTCTACAGCTTGTTTTACTAAAGTTTTGTTAGCTTTTGTGTCCACTTCAAAAGTGTATTTCTTGTCATCCATGGCAAGCATTGATTTTTCAGTGATCACTGGGCGTTTAATAACGTCTAGTAAGTTCATTATGCAAGCACCTCCTCGATCTGAGTAAGAGCAGTTTGTGTCACTAACATTTTGTCGTTAGAAACGATGTCTAAAACACTAATGTTATCAGCAGTAACTACAGAAACTTTTGGCAAGTTGCGCGCAGATAAAGCGGCAAAGTCGTTTTCAGATTCTAAAACTACCAATACTTTAGAGTCAATTGTCAAGTTAGCTAAAACTTGTTTGAATTCTTTTGTTTTTGGAGCATCAAAGCTTAATCCTTCTACTGCTACCAAGTTATTTGAAGCAACTTTTTCTGACAATACAGATTTCATTGCTAAGCGACGAACTTTTTTAGGAAGTTTGTAGCTGTATGAACGTGGTGTTGGTCCGAAGACTACGCCACCTCCACGCCATTGTGGTGAACGGATTGAACCTTGACGGGCACGTCCAGTTCCTTTTTGGCGCCATGGTTTACGGCCACCGCCACGAACGGCACTGCGGTTTTTCACAGCGTGTGTTCCTTGTCTTAATGAAGCGCGTTGCATGATGATTGCATCATAGACAACTGATTCATTTGGTTCGATTCCGAAGATTTCTTCGTTCAATGTAATTTCGCCATTTTGGCTTCCATCTTGTTTGAATAATGCTACATTCGGCATTCCTTAGTTCCTCCTTTCTTCCTATCTACTTATTTAGCTTTCACAGCTGATTTGATTGTAATCAATGATTTTTTCGCGCCAGGTACATTACCTTTGATCAAGATAACGTTGCGTTCTGCGTCTACGCGTACGATTTCCAAGTTTTGGATCGTGATGCGATTTCCGCCCATACGTCCAGCAAGACGTTTGTTTTTGAATACACGGTTAGGTGCAACTGGACCCATTGATCCAGGACGACGGTGGTAACGAGAACCGTGAGCCATTGGTCCGCGGCTTTGTCCGTGACGTTTGATAACGCCTTGGAATCCTTTACCTTTCGAAGTGCCGGTTACATCGATGATGTCTCCTGCTTCAAAAATATCAACTTTGATTTCTGATCCTACTTCTAAGCCCTCTAGCTCTACATTCTTGAATTCGCGAATGAAGCGCTTAGGAGCCGTGTTTGCTTTTGCAACATGACCTTTCGCAGGTTTGTTAGACAAAACTTCACGCATATCTTGGTAGCCGACTTGAATTGCTTCGTAGCCGTCATTTTCGATTGTTTTCACTTGTAGCACTACGTTTGGTGTAGCTTCTACTACAGTTACTGGAATCAATTCGCCAGATTCAGTGAAGATTTGAGTCATTCCCACTTTTTTCCCTAAGATTCCTTTGGTCATGATTACACCTCCATCTTAATTATTATAGTTTGATTTCGATATTAACACCGCTTGGCAAGTCTAGCTTCATTAAAGCATCAACAGTTTTTGGTGTTGGATTCACAATGTCGATTAGACGTTTGTGTGTACGCATTTCGAATTGTTCGCGTGAATCTTTGTATTTGTGCGTCGCACGGATGATCGTGTACAAGCTGCGTTCAGTTGGTAATGGAATTGGACCAGATACGCCAGCTCCAGTTCTCTTTGCAGTTTCTACGATTTTATCCGCTGATTGATCTAAAATACGATGTTCATACGCTTTTAAACGGATACGAATTTTTTGTTTTGCCATTGTTTTCCCTCCTTCGCCTATTTTGAAAAGTAGACATAGCTCCACGAAAATTTTCCGTCACGCTCGTCCATGGCAAAGCGTCCGGGCGTGTCGCAACCTCTCGTTTCGTAGCCGGCAGAAAATTTCTTTGCTGCCAGTGTGACTTACGTATTTACGTAAACAGCACCTTTATGATTATATTACGGATAAACATTGATTGCAAGCTTTTTTTATGGAAAAACCGGGATTCTTTTGCATTTCTTTCAGAAAATTTTCTTTTGGTTTCGTAACACAAAAAAAGAAGCGTTGACCGCTTCTTTTAAGCACTTCTTCATTTCCTATTTATTATAGAAGAAAACCTGCTATTGCGGCGCTTCCTCCTCCATACGGTCTCGGGCGTGGGTATAGGCACCATGCCACACATGACCCACATAAGGATTGATCACCACTCCTTCTTTGATTGCCGCTGTGACAAAGGCTTTCGCTAACCGAACGCTTTCCACGACGGGTTTGCCTTTTGCAAGACCCGCAGTGATCGCAGCTGAAAAGGTGCAGCCTGCCCCGTGATTGAAATCGGTAGCGATTTTTTCACTTTCTAACAAGAGGAAGGATTGCCCATCATAAACGAGGTCAATGGCTTTTGCTCCTGGCAAGCGATGCCCCCCTTTGATCACGACGTATTTAGCACCTAATTCATGGATTTTTTCAGCAGCTTGCTTCATGGCCTCCACACTCGTCAAATCACCCAAACCTGAAAGAATCCCCGCTTCTACTAAATTGGGGGTGACAACATCTGCTAACGGCAACAAATGCGTGATGATGGCATCGACGCTTTTTGGCTGTAAGATTTCTGCAGTCCCTTTGCAAGCAATGACAGGATCGATCACCACATTTTTGACTTGCTGCTGTTGGATCATCTGCGCAGCTTGGACAATATTGTCTTCATTGCCTAACATGCCCGTTTTTAGAGCATCCATCGGATCACCTGCAAAAGCAGAGATCATTTGTTTTTCGACAAGCGCTGTTTCCATCGCCGTTACTTCATGGCTCCAACCTGCTTGTGGGTCCATCGTGACGATCGAAGCGATCGTGGCAAAACCAAAGACACCATATTCCTGAAATGTTTTTAAATCTGCTTCGATACCGGCACCTCCGGTTGAATCCGACCCAGCAATTGATAGGACTTTTTCCATCTTCCTCATCTCCTTGTGCTTTTTGCTAAGTATAGTCAATCTTCCCCTTGACGAAAAGAGCCATTTGGCTTATTTTTAAACCATCCAATTGAAAAAGGTGGTGCAGGATGGCTTCATCAAGTATCGACAAACAGAAGAAACAACCGATTTACCAGCAGATCGTGACTCATTTTATCGAAGAGATCCAAGCGGGAACCTATGGACCTGGGGATCGTTTGCCGCCAGAGCGCAGCCTCGCCCAGACTTTTGGCGTCAATCGTTCCACCGTCGTCAAAGCGTTAGATGAATTGAAAAGCTTAGGATGGATCGAACGAAAACAAGGCAGCGGCTCTCGTGTATTGGAAGGGCGTTGGGGGAACCGCCAAACGCCACTTTCTTATTTGCGCTCGTCTTTAAGCAGCCCTTATCTGCAGCAAGACCCTTACGTTCAACAGATTCAGCATTTGCGCACTGAGAAGGATGTGCTGGATCTGTACACAGGTGATCTACCTGCCGATCTGATCCCCGATTTCACGTTTCCTGCCTTTACCTGGGAAGAGATTCGCAAAGAAAGCACCAAAGTATTACCGACGGGTTATGAACCTTTGCAAGAAATCTTATTGCAGCACCTTGCTGATTCCTTCAATTTGCCCACCAACGGACAAAAACTAGTGATCACTGCTGGATCGACACAAGGAATCACCTTGCTAATGCAAGTCTTATTGCATGCGGGGGATTGTATCGCGACAGAGGACCCTTCTTTCTTGTTCTCTCTCCCCTTGTTTTCCACGATGAATGTCCAGCTGATCGGGATCAAGCAAGATAGCGAAGGGATGCGGCCTGCGGCATTGGAAAAAGTGTTGAAGGAAAAGAAGATCAAATTCGTCTATCTGAATCCCACCTTCCAAAATCCAACGGGTCATACTATGAGTGACCATCGGCGCCAAGCGATCATCCGCCTTTGCCAGACCTACCAAGTACCGATCATAGAAGACGATGTTTTTAGCGAGTTGGCTTTTGATAAAGTACCGCCCAAGCTAAAATCCATGGCTCCCGAAACCGTCATTTATTTAGGCTCGCTTTCAAAATTACTAGGATCATCCATCAAAATCGGCTGGCTTTTGGTGCCAGAAGCGTTAGCCGACCAATTTGCCCAAGCGAAAAAACGGATGGCGATCGATACCACGATCTTCCCGCAAGTCCTTGCCAACATCGCCTTACGCTCCTCTGATTACCACCAGCAGCAGCGGACACTGCTTGCAGAAATGGCCCAGCGTCAGCAAGACTTACTCCAACTCTTGCAGGCATTTCAGGAGGATTGGCAGTGGCAGCCGACGAAAGGTGGTCTTTACCTGTGGTTGACTTGGCGTCACCGCACATTGACTCGCAAAGATTGGTCACTCTTTTTGGCGAACGATTGCTTAGTAGCACCTGCGTTTCTTTTCAGTAACGATACGAATGGCTTGCGTTTGAACTATACCCGCTTAGCCAAAGATGATTTACCGCTATTTCAAGAACGATTCACAAAAATCACCCAACAGTTAAAGGAGCAAACCTATGAACGAAACCATTGAGCTTTTGCACAATCACCGCACTTACCGACAATTTGACCCTGACTACCGCTTGAGCCAAGAGCAAGTAACCGCGATTTTGACTGCGGCTCGTCAAGCACCTAGCTGGATGAACGGGCAAGCCTATTCGATCTTAGTGATCGACGACCCGCAGATTCGCCAACAAATGGTCGAATGGAATCCTGGCAATCCTCATATCGCAGCAAGTTCACTCTTTCTGCTATTTTTAGCTGATTTAAATCGAACCAAAAAAGTTGCTGACGAAAAACAGACTCCCTATCCAATCGATGAGGGCTATCAGCCACTATTGATCGCCACCACTGATGCCAGCATCGCTTTGCAATCTGGTGCGATCGCTGCTGAATCACTGGGCTTAGGCACCGTCATTTCTGGCAGTGTCCGCAAAGACAGCGCCAAAATCGCTGAATTGTTGCACTTACCAGAATATGTCTATCCTGTGGCTGGCTTGAGCATCGGTAAACCAATCGTAGAAATGAAGGTCAAACCTCGCTTGCCAGAAGAAGCGGTCATTCATTACAACCATTATCAGGACTATTCTTATGAGGCGATCGAAGCGTACGATCAAACGATGACTGCTTTTGGAGAAGCCCGCGAGACCAAACCATGGTCAGAAAAATTCGCTGGCTTTTACAGCAATCGTCCTGACCAAGGATTTGACGCCTTCTTGAAGAAGCAAAATCTAATAAAATAAAAAGCACCGCTCTCTTTAGCTTCGATGAACCGTAACGGATTCATCCACGCTAGAGAGAGCGGCTTTTTTCTACAAAAGTCAAAAAAAGAGCAAAAGCGCGTACGCTTTTGCTCTTCGATCAATCAAATTAAGCTTGGATTGAAGTTACAACGCCTGAACCAACAGTACGTCCGCCTTCACGAATTGAGAAACGAGTTCCGTCTTCGATAGCGATTGGGTGGATCAATTCAACGTCGATTGTTACGTTATCACCAGGCATAACCATTTCAGTTCCTTCTGGTAATTCAACAACACCAGTTACGTCAGTTGTACGGAAGTAGAACTGAGGACGGTAGTTAGTGAAGAATGGAGTGTGACGTCCACCTTCTTCTTTTGTTAAAACGTAAACTTCAGCTTTAAATTTTGTATGAGGTGTGATTGTACCAGCTTTAGCCAATACTTGTCCACGTTGGATGTCTTCACGAGCAACACCACGTAGCAATGCACCAATGTTATCCCCTGCTTCAGCATAGTCTAACAATTTACGGAACATTTCAACACCAGTTACAGTTGTTTTAGCAGTTTCTTCAGCAATACCAACGATTTCAACTTCGTCACCAACGCGAACTTGTCCACGTTCAACACGGCCTGTAGCAACAGTACCACGTCCAGTGATTGAGAATACGTCTTCGACTGGCATCATGAATGGTTTGTCAGTGTCACGCTCTGGAGTTGGAACGTATTCGTCAACTGCAGCCATTAATTCCATGATTTTTTCTTCGTATGAAGCATCGCCTTCAAGAGCTTTCAAAGCAGAACCAGCGATTACAGGAACATCGTCGCCTGGGAAGTCATATTCTGACAATAAGTCACGAACTTCCATTTCAACTAATTCTAGTAATTCTTCGTCATCAACCATATCCATTTTGTTTAAGAAAACAACGATGTATGGTACACCAACGTTACGTGATAACAAGATGTGTTCACGTGTTTGAGGCATAGGACCATCAGCAGCAGATACTACTAAGATCGCGCCGTCCATTTGAGCAGCACCAGTGATCATGTTTTTAACGTAGTCCGCGTGTCCTGGGCAGTCAACGTGAGCATAGTGACGTGCTTCAGTTTCGTACTCAACGTGAGCAGTTGAGATAGTGATTCCGCGTTCGCGTTCTTCTGGAGCGCCATCGATTTGGTCGTAAGCTGAAGCTTGAGCCAAACCTTTTTTAGATAATACAGTTGTGATAGCAGCTGTAAGTGTAGTTTTACCATGGTCAACGTGTCCGATCGTACCAATGTTTACGTGGGGTTTAGAACGGTCAAATTTTTCTTTTGCCATTTTAAAATGTTCCTCCTAAAAATGCAGTTTATTTTTTATATTTGATAGGTAGGGAGCCGCAGCTCCCCATCCCTTATCATCGATAATATTGTACACGAAACTCAGAAAAAAATATAGCTTTTTACTTAATTTCCTATACTTCCATCAATTATTCAGCTTTGCCGCCGTTTTTCTTGATGATTTCTTCTTGAACAGATTTAGGTACATCTTCATAGTGATCAAATGTCATCATGAACGTACCGCGACCTTGTGTTGATGAACGAAGTGTTGTTGCGTAACCGAACATTTCAGCTAATGGCACGATTGCGTTCACGATTTGTGAGTTACCGTGTGCTTCCATTCCTTCTACGCGTCCACGACGAGCAGTTACGTGACCCATAACATCACCTAAGTAATCTTCTGGTACAGTGATAACTACTTTCATCATTGGTTCAAGAATTACTGGGTTTGCTTTCTTCGCTGCAGCACGTAAAGCCATAGAAGCTGCAACACGGAAGGCAGTTTCACTTGAATCGACATCATGGTATGAACCATCATAAAGTTTTGCTTTGATGTCTACTAATGGGTAACCGGCTAAGACACCGTTCGCCATTGAGTCTTCAAGTCCTTTTTCAACTGCTGGGATGTATTCACGAGGAACCACACCACCGACAATCGCGTTTTCGAATTCGAAGCCTTTACCTTCTTCGTTTGGTGTAAATTCGACCCATACGTGACCGTATTGACCTTTACCACCAGACTGACGTACAAATTTACCTTCCGCTTGTGTTGCTGCACGGAATGTTTCACGATAAGAAACTTGAGGCGCACCTACGTTTGCTTCAACTTTAAATTCGCGACGCATACGGTCAACTAAGACGTCCAAGTGAAGTTCTCCCATACCAGCGATAACAGTTTCGCCTGTTTCAGCGTTTGTTTCCACACGGAATGATGGATCTTCTTCAGCAAGTTTTTGTAAAGCAACCCCCATTTTATCTTGGTCAGCTTTTGATTTAGGCTCAACAGCGACTTCGATAACTGGTTCTGGGAATTCGATTGATTCAAGGATTACTGGTGATTTTTCATCACATAGTGTATCCCCAGTTGTTGTGTCTTTCAAACCAACAGCAGCGGCGATATCGCCTGAGTATACTGTTTGGATTTCAGCACGAGTGTTGGCGTGCATTTGTAGGATACGACCGATACGTTCGCGCTTGCCTTTTGAAGCATTCAATACGTATGATCCAGAGTTCAAGATACCTGAATACACACGGAAGAATGTCAAACGACCTACGAATGGGTCAGTCATTACTTTAAATGCTAATGAAGCAAATGGTGCTTCATCGTCAGCCGGACGATCAGTTTCTTCGTCTGTTTTAGGATTGATCCCTTTAATCGCAGGAACATCAAGTGGTGAAGGCAAGTAGTCGATGACTGCATCCAACATCAATTGAACCCCTTTGTTTTTAAAGGCAGATCCGCAAAGAACAGGGAAAAAGTCAACAGTCAAAGTTGCTTGACGAATACCAGCTTTCAATTCTTCTTCAGTGATTTCTTCACCTTCCAAGAATTTCATCATTAGTTCTTCATCAGTATCAGCAACAGCTTCGATTAATTTTTCGCGCCATTCTTCAGCTAATTCTACGTATTCTTCAGGAATTTCAGTCTCTTGGATTTCAGTTCCTAAGTCATTTGTGTAGATTTCAGCTTTCATTTTTACTAAGTCGATAATACCAGTAAAGTCATCTTCCGCACCAATTGGTAATTGGATTGGGTGAGCATTTGCTTGTAAACGATCATGTAAAGTTGATACAGAGTATAAGAAGTCTGCACCAATTTTGTCCATTTTGTTACAGAATACAACACGTGGTACGCGGTAATCTGTCGCTTGACGCCAAACTGTTTCTGTTTGAGGTTCTACACCTGATTGTGAGTCCAACACAGTTACAGCACCATCAAGTACACGCAATGAACGTTGCACTTCGATTGTAAAGTCCACGTGTCCTGGTGTGTCGATGATATTTACGCGGTTTTCTTTCCATTGCGCAGTTGTCGCAGCAGAAGTGATTGTGATCCCACGTTCTTGTTCTTGTTCCATCCAGTCCATTTGAGAAGCACCTTCATGTGTTTCACCAATTTTATGGATTTTACCTGTGTAATAAAGGATACGTTCAGTTGTCGTTGTTTTACCAGCGTCAACGTGGGCCATGATCCCGATATTACGAGTTTTTTCTAGCGAAAATTCTCTTGCCATTCTAGGTTGTTCCCCTCTCATTCTTACTTAACTTAAGCTAAGGTTGTCTCAGTACCTTCCAATAAAAAGCAGTGAGGATCTTACCAACGATAGTGAGCAAATGCGCGGTTGGCTTCCGCCATTTTGTGTGTGTCTTCGCGTTTTTTCACAGAAGCACCAGTGTTGTTTGCTGCATCCATGATTTCTTTTGCAAGACGTTCTTCCATTGTGTGTTCGCCACGCAAACGAGCGTAGTTTACCACCCAACGAAGACCTAGAGTTGTACGACGTTCAGGACGTACTTCTACTGGTACTTGGTAGTTAGAACCACCGACACGGCGAGCTTTAACTTCCAATACAGGCATAATGTTTTTCATTGCTTGTTCGAAAACTTCCAATGGATCATTTCCTGTAGATTCTTTGATAATGCCAAAAGCATTGTAGATAATATTTGCAGCAACACCGCGTTTACCATCAACCATTACACGGTTGATCAAACGAGTTACTAATTTTGAGTTATAAATAGGATCTGGTAAAACATCACGTTTTGCAACAGGACCTTTACGAGGCATCCGTAACTCCTCCTTCCGAGATATCAGTTCTGATTTAAATAAGATTCATTTGATCTGTTTGTCTTAAAGATTAAGCTTTAGGACGTTTTGTACCATATTTAGAACGAGATTGTTTACGATCGTTAACACCGGCAGTATCCAATGCACCACGAACGATATGGTAACGTACCCCTGGTAAGTCTTTTACACGTCCACCACGTAACAAGACCACGCTGTGTTCTTGTAAGTTGTGTCCGATACCTGGAATATAAGCTGTCACTTCAATCAAGTTTGACAAACGAACACGCGCATATTTACGTAGAGCTGAGTTCGGTTTTTTCGGTGTCATAGTTCCCACACGAGTAGCTACCCCACGCTTTTGAGGTGAGTTAACATTCGTTTGAGCTTTCTTGAAACTGTTATATCCTTTGTTCAATGCTGGTGAATTTGATTTTTCAACCTTGGATTTACGAGGTTTACGTACTAATTGATTAATTGTAGGCATCCCTAGTTGTCCTCCTTCCTTGATTCGCTTTATAGTCCCACACATCCAGGTGGTTCTTTTTTTGCGATAAAAAATAATGCATTCTCTGCATTCATATCAACTATGCTTTGATAGACAGTCAGCACGTCTCCAACGAGAGACCTGTAGATAAAGCACCTTTGATAGAATATCATGCTTATTCTTACCTGTCAAGTATCCACCTAAGCTTTTTTCAAAAGAAATCTGTTACGAAAAAATCCGCAAATTTTGCGCTTCTTCCTATATAATAGAGACAAAGCATTTATTTAAAAAAGGCGGGAAGAAAATGAACCTAAAAGAAATGGTCGGCATTGAAGCGGCTAGTTATGTAAAAGATGGCATGGTCGTTGGCTTGGGCACTGGCTCAACAGCCTACTACATGATTGAAGAACTGGGTCGACGGGTAAAAGAAGAAGGTCTATCGATCACGGGTGTCCCAACTTCTTGGGCATCGAAAAAACAAGCAGAAGGATTAGGTATCCCGATTCGCACCATCGATGAAGTGGACGCTGTGGATCTTACGATCGACGGTGCAGATGAGATCAGCCAGGATTATCATGGCATCAAAGGCGGCGGTGCAGCCCTTTTATTCGAAAAAATCGTGGCGTCTAACTCCAAAAAAGTCTTATGGATCGTTGATGAATCGAAAATGGTCGAAACACTTGGTGCCTTCCCGTTGCCAGTGGAAGTGATCCCTTATGGCAGCCAACAGCTGCTGCGTCTGTTCGAGAAGAAAAACTACCATCCAAAACTGCGTCTGAATGAAGAAGGTGAACCGTTAAAAACCGATTGTAGCAATTACATCATCGATCTTCATCTAGAAACGATCACCGCTCCTACTGAGTTGGCACAGGAATTAGATGCTACAGTAGGCGTGGTTGAACACGGTCTGTTTTTGGATATGGTCCATACGATCATTGTCGGATTGCCTGAAGGCCCGAGTACCAAGCACGTTAGATAAAGGAAACAAAAAAGAGGAGCAATAATGCTTCTCTTTTTTTCGTTATTTTTCTTCAATCGACTTAATTTTTATTATTTTTTGTGCAAATTACCCTATCATTTAAGAAATAATTATGATACATTCAATAAAAAGGGAAAGGTAGGAGGGTTTATGAAAATCATAGGCTATGCTCGTTCAACGATCACCGACAACTCAACAAGTGAACAATTAAACAAGCTCGAAGAATTTGGGTGTCATGAATTTTTCCATGAGACATTTAGCGTGGAAGAAAGTGAAGAAAATCATTCATTGGAGTCAGTGGTGGCACAAATGCAGCCCGGCGACACCTTAGTCGTTACGGAACTGCATCGTTTAGGGAAAACCACCAGACAGCTGACCGATCTCACTGATCTATTAAAACAGCGAGAGCTTCATCTGGTTTCACTGGCAGAACAAATCGATACCCGCGGTCCGATGGGACAGGTTTACTTCAATTTAATGGAAGGACTTGCGATCATGGAACGCTCACTCATCAAAGAGCGCACGCTGGTCGGTTTAAATAAAGCCCGCAAAAAAGGCAAAATTGGCGGTCGTCCAAAAATCGATCCGAAAACGATCAAAAAAATCCGTCAATTGTACTACGAGAAAAAAGAAACGATTCAATATATTTCTGAAAAATGCGGTGTTTCTGTAGGTACATGCTATAAATACATAAAATTATCCGAAGAAGAATGGAACAAGTTACGTTCATAGTTGTCGACTCCCCCTAGAACAGCATGAAACAAAAGCGGTCCTCTTTTTAATGATCCCCTTTTGTTTTTCCTTAAGAATGGCGTTTTCCCCCAGCTTTTCCTCCAAAACCATGGAAATTCTTTGAGAAAGAGTGTACAATAAATACGGAATTGAAAATTTCAGAAAAATATCGAATATCTAAAGGAGAGTTTTACATGCCAAAATTAGTATTTTCTCGTCATGGACTAAGCGAATGGAACAAATTAAACCAGTTTACCGGTTGGGCTGATGTTGATCTAGCGCCAGAAGGTGTCGAAGAAGCAATCGAAGGCGGACGTAAAATCAAAGAAGCAGGCATCGAATTTGACGTTGCTTACACCTCTGTTTTAACTCGTGCCATCAAAACTTGTAATTACATTTTAGAATATTCTGATCAACTTTGGGTACCAACGATCAAATCATGGCGCTTAAACGAACGTCATTACGGTAAATTACAAGGTTTAAATAAAAAAGAAACTGCTGAAAAATACGGTGACGAACAAGTACACATCTGGCGTCGTTCTTACGATGTTTTACCTCCATTGATGGAAGCTTCAGATGAAGGTTCTGCTGCAAACGACCGTCGTTATGCAATGCTTGACCCTCGCGACGTACCTGGTGGAGAAAACTTAAAAGTTACTTTAGAACGTGCATTGCCTTTCTGGCAAGATGAAATCGCCCCAGCATTAAAAGACGACAAAACTGTCTTAGTTGCGGCTCACGGAAACTCTCTACGTGCATTAGCAAAACATATCGAAGGTATTTCTGACGAAGATATCATGGATCTTGAGATCCCAACTGGTCAACCACTTGTTTATGAATTGAACGATGATTTGACTGTTGCGAAAAAATACTACTTATAAGCCTCGCTTATCGCTGCCCTTTTTTAAAAAAGGGCAGTTTTTTTATTGGCATTTCCTCCCCCCTCTTTTATAATTGAGGGCGTACTCGAAAGGAGCTTACTATGAAACTAGTCAAAAATGATACCGTTTTATTTTTAGGTGACAGCATCACAGATTGCGATCGTGATCGCCAAGATCCCCACGATTTAGGACATGGGTTTGCCCGTCTCGTTGCCGATCAGCTGGCAGAAACATTCCCCACTGCAGGATTTACCTTTTATAATCGGGGGATCGGCGGCAACAAAGCTGCCGACGTCTTAGCCCGTCTCCAAGAAGATTGCCTTCAATTAACACCTGACGTCTTGGTCTTTATGATTGGGATCAACGACACGTGGCACAATGCCGGTGGTCCCGATTTTGGTTCAGAAGCTGCGGCAACGTCCTTTGAGGCAACCTACCGTCAAATTCTGGAACAAGTGACCCAACAGGGGATCACGCGCATTTTCTTGCTGGAACCTTTTGTTTTGCCATATCCTGAGAATCGCCAAACCTGGCGGATCGATCTTGATCCGAAAATCCAAATCGTTCGTCACTTAGCTGCCGCCTTTCATTGTCAACTGCTGCCGCTGGATGGCTTGTTTGCCGAAGCAGCCGTTGCTAGCTCCCCGCAGACACTGACAGGCGATGACGGTGTGCACCCCACTCCTGCTGGACACGCCTTGATTGCAGATCAGCTAATGGCCCGTTTGGCTTTTTCTTCTGAAGGGTAAATAAAAAGACCGCTCCGCGACAACCAAGTCGCAGGAACGGTCTTTTTTATGATTAAAGATAGGTTGAAGGAGTCAAGGAATCTTGGTAGATTGCAATCACGTCTTCTTCTTGCAGCGGTACATACGCATTTGTTGCAATAGAGCTGAATTGAACTGCTTGAGCCGCCATTTCAGCAAAATGGGTGTCATCGGCGATCCCTACTTCTGGCAAAGTCATCGGAATATCGCAAGAAGCAAAAAAGTCATACAGTTTTTGAATCCCCATTCGGGCAGCTAATTCTGGCACTGCTTCTTGGACACCAAAGACTTCTCTAGCAAACCGCGCAAATTTCGGCGCCGTTTCTTCATTCAACACATGAAGCATCCAGCGTGGGGTCAGGATCGCTAAGCCGATGCCATGGGTAATGTCATAAAACGCACTCAACTCATGCTCCATCGCATGACAAGACCAAGCACCACCCTTGCCGCTTCCAGTCAAACCATTTAAGGCTAAGGTGCTCGCCCACATCAAATTCGCCCGTGCATCATAGTCTGTGGGGTCATTTAATACGATGGGCAGATTTTTAATAACTGCTTTTAGCAATCCTTCTGCTACACCGTCTTGGACATCTGTTCCTTCTGTTTTACTGAAATAATTTTCAATCAGATGGCTCATGATATCCGCTGAACCGGCAGCCGTTTGATAGCGACTGACACTAAAGGTCGTTGTTGGATCTAAAAAAGATACTTTCGGTAAAAATTCGGGTCCGTGAACACCAAGTTTTTGTTTCGTTTCTAGATTAGAGATCACCGCGCCGCGATTCATTTCACTGCCAGTAGCCGCAAGGGTCAAGATCGTTACTAATGGAATCGCTGGTCCTTGATAGCTTCTGGAAAGAACTAAGTCCCAAGGCTCTTGCTCACTGCAAGCCGCCCCAGCGATCACTTTGCTGCAATCAATTACAGAACCGCCGCCAACAGCTAAAATGACGTCGATCTTTTCTGAACGACAAAGAGCGGCTCCTTGACGAACGGTTTCGATTCGTGGATTTGGATCGACACCAGTCAATTCAGTGACTTGATTGCCGTTGGCAGTCAATTGCGCCATGACTGCATCGTACAAGCCGTTTTTCTTGATACTGCCGCCACCATAGACTAGCAAGACGTTTTTTCCAAATGTATTCAGTACTTCTGGCAGCTCGTTCAGACGGTCTTTCCCAAAACGAATGTCCGTCGTTACATGAAACGTAAAATTATTCATTGTCTCGTCTCCTTTTTACACCTTTTCTTTTCATTAAACCATTTTCTGGCAAAAGTGCAACGCTTCTTCGTGGCTTTTTGCCAACAAAAAAAGATAACACATTCTCGGTTGCATGCAAACCAATACGATTTGGCTGCTTGCTCTATCAAAAGCAAGCAGCCTTCGCATCGTTCATGCACCGATCCTGCGGTATCTTTTTTTACGCGATCGCTGTTTCTAAGCCAACTTTGATCATGTCGTTAAATGTCGTTTGTCTTTCTTCTGGCGTTGTTTCTTCTCCAGTGATGATGTGGTCGCTGACGGTACAGATCGCTAAGGTTTGAACGTGGAATTTCGCCCCTAAATAGTATAAGGCTGCGGCTTCCATCTCAACACCCATCACCCCAAGGTCTGCCAACTGTAACGTTTCCGTCATGTCATCTTTGTAGAAGGTATCTTCAGATAAGATATTGCCGACGTGAGTCGTAAATCCTGATTCAATCGCTGTATCATAGGCTTTACGCAACAGTGCAAAGTCAGCGATTGGTGGGAAATGGAAACTTTGGAAGTTTTTTGCCACCATCGATGAACTTGTTGCTGCCGCTTGGGCAATCACAAGATCACGCACGTGGACATCTTTTGAGATGGCACCACACGTACCGACCCGAATCAATTTCTTCACGCCGTAAGAGTTGATCAATTCATGGGCATAGATACTCGCTGAAGGCATGCCCATGCCGGTTCCTTGGACAGAGACCCGCTCGCCCTTATAAACGCCTGTATAACCCAACATCCCCCGAACGTTGTTGTAACAGATCGGGTCTTCTAAAAATGTTTCAGCAATATATTTTGCCCGCAGTGGATCACCTGGTAACAAGATTTTGTCTGCGATCTCGCCTGCTTTTGCTTCGATATGAACGCTCATTCGTTTTTCTCCTTTGGTCTGCTTTTTATAGTACTGCTAACGTTTCTTTGATCAACGCTTTAAATTCTGCCTTGACCCGTTCCGTCGTTTCCACGACTTCTTCATGATTCAAGCTCGCTTGCATACCAGCAGCCAAGTTTGTGATACAAGAAACACCTAAGACTTTCAAGCCACTGTGAACAGCAACGATCACTTCCGGGACAGTCGACATACCGACAGCATCGGCGCCGATCGTCCGAGCAAAGCGGATCTCTGCTGGCGTTTCATACGTAGGACCTGAGAAGCCCATATAGACGCCTTCTTTTAAGTGCAATCCTTTTGATGCACCAACTTTTTGTGCCGCTTCCCGATAAGGCAAATGGTAGGCTTGGCTCATATCTGGGAAACGTGGACCCATTTCTTCTTCGTTTTCACCAATCAGTGGGTTGTCCCCCATAAAGTTGATTTGATCGGTGATCAACATCAAGTCTCCCGGCTGGAAGCTTTCGTTTACGCCGCCACAGGCATTGGTCACGACTAAAGAGTGAGCTTTCAATGCCGCCATCACACGGACGGGGTAAGTAACCGTCTGCATCGAATGGCCTTCATAATAATGGAATCGTCCTTGCATCGCTAAGACTTTTTTCCCAGCTAATGTTCCATAGACCAATTGTCCTGCATGACCAACCACTGTCGAAACAGGAAAATGCGGGATATCGTTGTATGGCAACACGATTGGGTTTTCGATCTCATCGGCTAATTCACCTAAGCCAGATCCTAAAATCAACCCAAATTCCACTTCACCGACGCCGCTTTCTTGGATAAATGCCGTTGTTTCTTGTAATTTCTCATGTAACGTTGTCATTTCATCACCTCTAGTTTAAATGTTGTAAAAAGCTTGTTCCGTTTTCTGTAGCTGAAACACCAAAGTTTTCAGCGATCGTTGCGGAAATATCCGCATAGTAGCCTTGTGGCAATTTGCCTTGGCCTTGGAATTTCTTGCTGTACGCTAATAATGGCACATATTCTCTCGTGTGATCCGTTCCCGTAAAGGTTGGGTCATTGCCGTGGTCAGCTGTGATCAACAACAGATCCTCGTCTCCCATTGCTTCTAAAAGTTCTGGAATACGCAAATCAAAATCTTCAATGGCATGGGCATATCCTACGACATCGCGACGGTGACCATAAAGCGCATCGAAGTCGACCAAGTTCGTAAAGCTTAGACCCGTAAAGTCTTGTTTCATCACCTTCAGTAATTGATCCACACCGTCCATATTGCTCTTCGTCCGTACAGAATCGGTGATTCCTTGCCCGTTGAAGATATCATTGATTTTCCCAACGGCGATCACGTCTTTTCCAGCTTCTTTCAATGAATCTAACACTGTATGGCCAAATGGATCGAGTGCGTAGTCATGACGATTGCTCGTACGAGTAAAGTTTCCAGGCTCACCGACATAAGGACGCGCGATGATGCGGCCGATCATATACGGCTCATCTTTCGTGATGTCCCGAACGTACTGACAAATACGATACAATTCTCCTAATGGAATGATTTCCTCATGAGCGGCGATCTGCAACACTGGGTCAGCCGAAGTGTAAACGATCAGATCCCCGGTCTTCATTTGATGTTCGCCAAAGTCATCAATGACTGCTGTCCCAGAATATGGCGCATTGCAGACGATTTTGCGTCCAGAGAACTCTTCGATCTGTTGCAATAATTCATCGGGAAACCCATCTGGAAATACGCGGAAAGGCTTTTGGATATTCAAGCCCATGATCTCCCAGTGCCCCGTCATCGTATCTTTCCCAACAGAAACTTCTTCCAATTTGGTTGCATACCCATCATGGTCAGCTACCGCCTTTACGCCTTCTAAAGGACGAATCGTACCTAGGCCTAATTGTTCCAAGTGAGGGATCGTTAAGCCTGCTTCTTTTGCAATATGGCCTAATGTATCTGAACCGACATCACCAAAAGCTGCCGCATCAGGTGCTTCACCAATTCCGACTGAATCCATCACGATCAAGTGTACACGTTTAAACATTCTATTCCCTACTTTCTTTATTTTATGCTTTTTCAAGCGGATCTACTACCTCTATCATACTAAACTTAAGCAAAAATTGCGCTGGGTTGCTTTGGAAATTTCCTGACGCTTTCCTTTCACCCAGAGGATAGAAAAAGGGCAGGACACAGCAACACATTCATGTCCCATAGCCCCACCCTTTCATACTGAAAAAATTATTTAGATTTAATGTAGTTCTTCCCGTTAGCTTTCGGACCAGCGGCTTTTCCAAGGAAAAGAACGAGCACGATGATCGTCAAGGCATAAGGCGCAGCTTGTAAGTAAACCGCTGGAATGGAAGAGATGATTGGCAGTTGGCCACCTACGATACTGATGTTTTGCGCAAAACCGAAGAAAATCGCTGCGCCCATCGCACCAAGTGGATTCCATTTACCAAAGATCATCGCAGCCATCGAGATAAACCCTTGACCGGCGATCGTTGTCACGGCAAAGCGACCCGCGATCGATTGAGCAAACAAGGCACCGCCCATCCCGCCAAGGAAACCAGAGATCAAGACACCTGAGTAGCGCATCACGTAAACATTGATCCCTAAGGTATCCGCTGCTTGTGGATGCTCACCGACAGAACGAAGACGCAACCCAAAGCGTGTTTTGAAAATCACGAACCACGCGATCACTGAGATCAAAATAGCGAAGTACGCCGGTAAGAATGTTTGATTAAAGAAAATCGGGCCAATGATAGGAATATCTTTAAGAATCGGGAAATTGAAATACCCCAATGTCCGTTGGATGTTATCCGTTTGCCCTTTGTTGTAGATCGCTTTGACTAAGAACACGGCCAAAGCTGGTGCCATCAAGTTCATCACCGTACCACTGATGATGTGGTCGGCACGGAAGTTGATGGTTGCCACCGCATGCAGCAAGGAGAAAACCACACCGACAAGTCCGCCGACGAGCATCCCTAACCACGGTGTCCACGCACCAAATTGTGACGCAAATTCAATATTGAAAACAATCGAGCTAAAAGCACCCATAACCATGATTCCTTCAAGACCCACGTTAACGATCCCGCTTCGCTCTGAGAACACGCCACCTAGCGCCGTCAAAATCAGAGGAGACGCATAAATCAATGTTTGAGTGACGATCGAAGAAATTAAACTAATATCCATTAGATGGTTCCTCCTTCCTGATCTTGATCGTTTGGTTGGGCTTCAATCTCCTGTACGACCAGCGCTTCTTTTTTGCCGTCAAAGATTTTTGCCAACAAGAAACGAATCACAAAACTGATCGCTACGAAGAAAATAATAATTGCGATATTAACATCAACTAATTCAGATGGAATACCTGCAAACTGCATGCCTTGTCCACCTAATTTCAAAATACTGAACAAGAGGGCTGAAAGCAAGATTCCGATCGATGAGCCGCTTCCTAACAAGGATACAGCCATACCGTCAAACCCGATGCTTAATGATGACCCTTGAACGAAGAAGTTTTCAAACGTTCCTAGTCCTTGAACGACTCCACCTAATCCGGCAAGTGTTCCAGAGATGATCATGGAGATAATGATCGTCCGTTTGCTACTCATCCCAGCATATTCAGAAGCGCTTGGGTTCAAGCCCACCGCGCGGATTTCATAACCAAGAGTGGTTTTTTTCATCAAGAACCAAACCAAAACTAAGAAGATCAAGGCTAAGAAGATCCCTAAGTTCAAGCGAGAGTTGCTCGTGATGCTTGCTAGAAACGGCGTCTGCATGGAGGCATTTTCCCCCACCATTTTTGTGACCCCTTTTGTCGTGATCATGGATTCGCTCATCACATTATTGACTAAATGGTTCCCCGTATAAAGCAAAATATAGTTCATCATGATCGTCACGATGACTTCACTTGTTCCAAAGAATGCCCGTAGGAAACCAGGAATCGCAGCTGCGATCGCCCCGCATAAAGCCCCTACGATCACGGCTAATGGCAAGACCACCAACCGAGGCGCATCTGGCATCGCTAGTGCGACCCAGATACTGGCAACCCAACCTGCTAGCGCTTGACCAGAAAGACCGATATTGAAGAATCCGGCTGAGTTTGCAACGGCAAACCCCAGAGCGGTAAAGATCAATGGTCCTGCTGTAACAAAAATCTCACCAATGTTGCGGGCATTTAACCCACCTGTTTGTCCGTTGATAAAAACGGTCCGAAACATTTGTGTATACCCTGTGATCGGGCTGTAGCCGAAGGCCGCCATGATGATTCCGCCAAGGACGAATCCCAACAAGACAGCGATGATCGGCACTAATATATTGCGGATCTTTTCTTTGCGGTTATTCAACCGAACCACCTACTTCCTCCATTTGCAGCTCTCGTCTTGCTTCCTCCAAGGAGTACCCTGCCATCAACAAGCCAAGCTCTTTCTCTGATGTTTCTTTCGGATCAACGACCCCAACGATCTCACCAGCATGAATAACAGCAATGCGGTCTGATACATTCAAAATTTCATCTAATTCAAAGCTGACTAATAAAACAGCTTTGAACTTATCCCGTTGTTCAATCAAGCGTTTGTGGATAAATTCGATCGCTCCGACATCCAACCCACGGGTCGGATTGGCAACGATCAATAGATCAGGATCGCGGCTGATTTCTCGTGCGATAATCGCTTTTTGTTGATTCCCGCCGGACAATGCTCGTGCCGGTACGATCTCATTGACTGTTCGTACATCAAATTCTTGAATCAAGTCACGAGCAAACTCGTTGATCTCTCCATAATCCAAGACACCTGCATTACTCAAAGGTTTTTTGTAGTAGGTTTGCAAGGCGATGTTTTCTGATAACATCATATCCAAGACAAGCCCGTATTTATGGCGGTCTTCTGGCACATGACCAACGCCGGCTTCGGTGACTTTCCGAGGCTTGAAGTTGGTGATGTCATCGCCATTCAGCAAGACCTTGCCGCTTTCGACTTTCCGTAAACCAGTGATGGCTTGTAACAGCTCTGATTGCCCATTGCCATCGATCCCAGCAATCCCCAATACTTCACCTGCACGTACTTCTAAGCTTAAGTTTTTGACTGCTTCTAAGCCACGGTTTTCTTTTACAACTAAGTTTTCAACAGAAAGCACGACTTCTTTTGGTGACGCCTCTTTCTTCGGTGTCTTGAAGGACACAGAACGACCAACCATCATATCGGCCAACTGTTGGGAGCTGACGTCTTTGACATTGACAGTGCCGATCCCTTGCCCCCGACGGATAACTGTACAGCGGTCTGCCACCGCTTTGATCTCATCCAGTTTGTGGGTGATCAAGATGATCGATTTGCCTTCACGTACCAATCCGCGCATGATCTCGATCAGCTCTTCGATTTCTTGCGGTGTCAAAACTGCCGTTGGTTCATCAAAAATCAGTACATCTGCGCCGCGGTAAAGAGTCTTCAAGATCTCTACCCGTTGCTCCATCCCAACAGAGATGTCACGCACATAAGCATCTGGATCAACCGATAAACCATATTGTTCAGAAACTTTTTTGATTTCTTTGCGGGCTTTCTTGCGATCTAACACACCGAGATGATGTGGTTCGCTCCCCAAAATGATATTTTCTGTTACAGTAAAGGCGTCTACCAGCATGAAATGCTGATGCACCATACCGATCCCCAATTTGTTTGCTGCGGTCGGACTCGTGATATTCACTTTTTCACCATTCATCCAGATTTCACCAGATGTTGGTTCCAATAATCCTGACAGCATATTCATCAAGGTCGACTTGCCCGCTCCATTTTCACCAAGCAATGCGTGGATTTCTCCTGGCCTTACTTGCAAGTTGACATCGTCATTGGCTTTGAACGTTCCAAACTCTTTGGTGATATGACGCATTTCTACAACATATTTTTCCTCAGCCAAATTACTCACATCCTTACTTTCTAATTCGCTTATACAAACCATTCGTCATGTCAAAAAAATAATTGCTATTGCTTAGGATGATTACTATCCTCATGAAAACCCGTAGCTTTCATCAACATAGTAATCCAACAACGATCATCTTGCCCTAAACTAGGGCAAGATAACCGAAAAAACAACTTTATTTTTCAGGTGTTTCTGGTACTTCTACTTTGCCGTCGATCACGTCTTGTTTCGCTGTTTCGATCGCTGCTTTGGCATCATCTGAAAGGAACCCTTCAGTAATGTCTACACCGCCATCTTTCAAGCCGTAAACAATGTGTTCGCCGCCAGGGAAGTTGTCTTCTAACGCACGAGTTGAGATATCTTGTACCGCTGCGCCAACACCTTTCAATGTTGAAGCCAATGTGAAGTTATCTTCTTTGCCGTCAGCAGTTGTGTATTTTCCTTCGTCTTGTTGATCGCTATCCACACCGATGACCCAAACTTTTTTGTCTTCTAGGTCTGCTTCGTTCAATTGTTCATTGATTGCTTTTGCTTCTTGGAAGACACCTGCACCAGTACCACCAGATGCGTGGAAGATTACGTCAACGCCACTTTGGTACATTGAAGCTGCCAATGCTTTCCCTTTAGCAGGATCACCAAATGATGCTGCATATTGAGGATCAACCGTGATTTCTTTGCCTAATTTTTCAGCTGCGTCTTGAACGCCCTTCATGAAACCAGCTTCGAAACGGTCGATAACGACGCCTTCTTCACCACCGATGAAGCCGACTTTGTTTGTTTTGGTTGTATACGCTGCGGCAAAACCAGCTAAGTAAGCTGCTTCGTTATCTTTAAATGTTGCTGAAACAACGTTGTCTTTGCCTTCGATCACATCATCGATGATTCCGAATTGTGTATCAGGGTTTTGGTCAGCTGCTGCTGCGATTGAATCTTTCAATAAGTAACCCACACCGAAAACTGTTTTGAAACCATTTTGAACGGCACCATTTACGTTGGTTGTGTATTCTGAAGCTTCATTTGATTGCACGTAGTCATAACCACCAGCACCGCGAGCGATCCCGTGTTCCTCACCCCATGCTTCTAAGCCTTCCCACGCTGATTGGTTGAATGAACGGTCATCCACCCCACCGATATCGGTAACGATTGCGACACTATGCGCTGCATCAGTCGTACCGTCTGCAGAACCTCCGCCAGTTGAATCAGTTGAACCTGAATTTCCTCCGCCACAAGCACCAAGTAAAGTCAACCCAGCTACTGCAACAATACCTAAACTAAATAATTTTGCTTTTTTCATTGCTGTAAAGCCCCCTAAAAATATAGTTTTTTTCAACAGCCGCATCGACTGAATGAACATGGTTTATAAATCTTTGTTCGTGAAGTAATAAGGCAATAGGCCTTCTACCGTGGTTTCTTTGATGACACCATCATCGCCGACTAAGGTCACCGGCATATCTGGCGCACAAAATTCCACCATGACCTGGCGGCAAGCACCGCAAGGAGAGATCGGTTCTGGCGTATGACCCGCCACAACCAAATGTTGAAACTCTTTTTCGCCTTCAGAAACGGCTTTGAAAAAAGCGGTTCGTTCTGCGCAATTTGTTAAGCCATATGAGGCATTTTCAATGTTGATCCCTTGATATATCGTACCATTTTTGGCAACGAGACAAGCACCGACCGGAAACTTAGAGTACGGCACATACGCTTTATCTAAGGCGGAAACGGCGGTGTCGATCCACTCTTTTTTCGCTATTGTCATTGTCTTCCCCGCTCTTATTTTTATTTTTTGCTACTTTACTTAATAATGCTAAGCTTAGTAGCCAGCACCTGTTGAGCCAGTCACGATAGCAACACTTGCGCTTGTTCCTAAGCGGTTTGCGCCCGCTTCGACCATAGCTGCAGCTTCTGCTTCGTTGTGGATACCACCAGAAGCTTTGACACCCATTTCTGGTCCTACTGTTTCACGCATCAAGCGAACATCTTCAACGACTGCCCCACCAGTTGAAAAGCCAGTTGAGGTTTTCACGAAATCTGCACCAGCTGCTTTGGCTAATTCACAGGCTTTGACGATTTCTTCGTTGTCTAATAACGCTGTTTCAATGATTACTTTGACAAGCGCTTTGTCTTTGGCTGCTTCAACGACTGCTTCGATGTCTGCTTGAACTTTTTTGTATTGTTTTGATTTCAAGGCACCTACGTTGATTACCATATCGACTTCATCTGCGCCGTTTTTGATCGCATCTGTTGTTTCATAAGCTTTGACCTCAGATGTGTTTGCCCCTAAAGGAAAACCGATCACGGTACAAACAGCCGTTGGTTCGCCTTGTAATTTTTCTGCTGCTAATGAAACCCACGTTGGATTGATGCAGACAGAATAGAAGTGATAGGTTTTTGCCTCTTCGATGATTCGTAAAACATCTTCCTCCGTTGCGTCTGCTTTCAAAATCGTGTGGTCGATCATGCGATTCAATTCCATTTTTATTCGCTCCTTATTCTGTAATAATGTCATGGATCAATGGCGGTTCTGCGCCATCTTCCCCAATTTCAATATTTTGGTCGATCAATGCTTTGACATCCTCGATTGCTTCGGTGTTGCTATAGATCGTCAATAGCGATTCTCCTTTGCTTACGGATTCGCCAACTTTCTTATGCAATTTGATGCCCACGGCATGGTCGATGTCTTCGTCTTTGGTCTTACGACCTGCCCCTAACATCATCGCCGCGATCCCTAGCTCATTGGCAACTAATTTCGTCACCACGCCGCTCGTTTTCGCTGGGACTTCCACTTCATATTTCGCTGTCAAAATCTTGCTCGGGTCATCGATCACTGTAGCGTCTCCGCCTTGGTCTGTGATCATCTGTCTGAATTTTTCTAACGCTTTGCCTGAATGCAGGGCTTCTTCCAACAGTTGGCGTGCTTCTTCCAATGAATCAGCTTTTTTCGCTAAAACGACCATTTGGCTGCCCAGTGCATAGCACATTTCTTCCAAGTCTTTCGGTCCTTTTCCTTGCAGTGTCTCAATGGCTTCCACCACTTCCAAACTGTTGCCGATCGCTTCCCCTAAAGGCTGTGACATATCAGAAATGACTGCCATCGTTTGGCGATTTGCCAATTTTCCGATGCGGACCATCGTTTGGGCTAAGCGTTTGGCATCCTCCAAGTTTTTCATAAAGGCGCCATCGCCTGTGGTTACATCTAACACGATCGCATCGGCACCTGCCGCGATTTTTTTACTCATGATCGAGCTGGCGATCAATGGGATCGAACTAACCGTTGCCGTCACATCTCGTAAGGCATACAGTTTTTTGTCTGCAGGAGCTAAATCTCCTGATTGACCGATCACGGCCACTTTGCTTTCGTTGACTAATCGGATAAAGTCGGCTTCAGAAAGCTCGATTTTAAATCCAGGGATCGCTTCAAGCTTGTCTAACGTCCCACCAGTATAGCCTAAGCCGCGCCCAGACATTTTCGCAACTGGTACGCCAACACTAGCCACTAAGGGCGCTAAGATCAATGTGGTCGTATCACCAACACCGCCAGTCGAATGCTTATCGACTTTGATTCCTTCAATTGAGGATAGGTCGATCACTTCACCAGAATTTGCCATTGCTAGCGTTAAGTTCGTGATCTCTTCATCTGTCATATCTACATAAAAAATAGCCATCAACAAGGCACTCATTTGATAATCTGGAATACTTCCTTCAGTATACGCAGTTACAATGTAGTCAATTTCTTCCTTCGTCAATGACTTGCCGTCACGTTTCTTTTCAATTAAATCCACCATTCGCATCGAAATGACCCTCGCTTCCTTTAACATTATACAATAATTTTTCGTAGGGTAAACCACTTTAGTAAAACAGTTTACTAAATATCGCAAAACTATGAAAACACTTACAAGAAGAAATATACCGCATTATTTCTCGCTTGTCAATGTCTTCACGCTCTCACGAATAATTAATTTTGTATCAAAAATCTTATTTGGAATTCGCCGTGTCGGAAACTCAATGGCGTCCACTAAAAACTTCGCTGCGGTAAACCCGATCTCAAAAGTCGGCTGCATGACCGTGGTAAGCGGTGGTGTGATGTATTCCGATAATTTCAAGGCATCAAAGCCGATCACCGAGTAGTCTTCTGGTACTTTTTTGCCCGCCTCATAAATCGCTTGATAACAGCCGATCGCCATGGCATCGTTGCCACAGAAGAACGCTGTGATCTCTTTGTACTTCAATAATTCCTTCGTTGCTTCGTACCCGCCAGTAACCGTTAATTCAGCATTTTCTACATATCGGCCTTTAAAAGGGATCTGATGATCCTTTAAGGCATGGCGATAGCCATTGAACCGTTCCTCTAATTGATAGTAGCCGGTGATTTCTTTGAGCATCGCAATGTTGCGGTGACCATTTTTGATCAAATAGCTGACGGCTTGGTAGGCGCCTTCGTATTCTTTCACGATCAAACGACCATTGTCCCGTTGATTGATCCCACGATCGACTAAAATAATTGGTCGGTCATCAAAGAACCCGCTCTTCAAGGAATAATCCTCTGGCAGCAAATGCGGCGTCGCTAATAAGATGCCATCTACCGAACGATGAGACAGTTCATTCAAATATTGAACCTCTTTTTCTTGGCTGTGGCGCGAATTGCATAACACTAGCATGTAACCTAGTGGATTGAAATAACTTTCCGCCCCTTCAATGACTTTAGAGAAAAAGAAATCCGTCACATCAGGCACGATCATTCCGATCGTTTTTGAATGGCGGTTGATAAGATTCGAAGCAAAAAAATCCGGCTTATAGTGATATTTATTTACGATATCTAAGACCCGCTTTCGGGTTTCTTCACTAAAACGGCTGCCTTTATTGTTTAGGATCTGCGACACGGTCGTGACAGAGACGCCAGCCATTTCAGCAATCTGTTTAATCGTCAATTTCATCTGCTTCTCTCCTCTCTTGCCTAAAGTGTAGCAAATTTTTCTCAAAAAAAATAGCACACTTTCAACAAGTGTGCGACTTTCTTTTTCGTTGATCAAAAGTGGCCCGCTGATACAGACAGCTCTTTTAGCGGAGCTGCGATTGCCCCAAAGGCTGATGACAAAAGGCTTTTTTGAGAAACCAACTGGTCCAGTTGCCGCTAACCAGTGCTTGTCTTGGCGATGCCTTTGATCTGTTGAGAATCAAGGAGCAGCTACGCTTCTTTTACGCTTTGAATGATGTAATAGCCTTTGTCTTTTTTGATGATTTCGGCATTGCCAAAGGTCTCTTGCATTTTCTTTTGAGCACTCGGCGCCCCTTGTTTCTTTTGGATCACGATCGTTAAAGTCCCGCCTGCTTTAAGCAAAGGAAACGCCCCCGTCAAAATCTCATGAACGACTTCTTTTCCTGCCCGAATCGGCGGATTGCTGAGGATCGCCGCATAAGCAGGTTGATTTAATTGGGCATAGATATTGGATTGATGGATATCTACCTGTTCAATGCCGTTACGCTGGGCATTGCCTTTTGCCAAATCCACTGCCCGCTGATTGATATCGATCATCTCGACAGGTCGTTGACTCGCATAAGCTAACGCTAAGCCAACAGGTCCGTAGCCGCACCCAACGTCCAGCAGACTTCCTTCTGGCAGCTCCCCCCACTCAAACGCATCGATCAGCACCCGCGAGCCATAGTCCACCGTGTCACGGGAAAACACCCCGCTATCTGTCACAAAATGAAACTTCTTTCCTCTTAATTCAAACGACCACTGTTCAAAATCATGGGCCGTATCAGGATTTTCTGTATAGTAATGATTACTCATGGTTATGCTCCTTTCTTCTATTTCCTCTTCGCTTGTTTTTTCTACTGGTTTCTACTGGTTTCTACTAGTTTTTCCTTGTTTCTTCTATTCGAACAAGTGAACATAGTGAAATCACCAGTAAAAAAGCCCTGCAAGATTTGTCTGCTGCTTCTTTCTAATCATACCGAAAAACAGCCAGAAGTAAACGCTCAGCAAAAAAAACAACGAAAAAACAGTTTTTTGTTGTTTCTGCAAAGGAAATCATGTCTTTTTTCCAAGTTCCGCAAGTTTCTATGGTAAAATACTTTCGAACAGTGGCCCGTCGCTTCTAATAGAAACCGATGATGCCGCAAAAAAGGAGCCTACTATGCAAGAAACCATGAATTTTTATCAAATTCCTCGTGAGCAATGGCAAGGGTTTTATACGAACGGCATGATGCCTTTCACTCAAGAAGAATTGGATAATATTAAAAGTTTGAACGACCGGATCTCGGTCCAAGATGTGGAAGATGTTTACGTGCCTTTGTGCCATCTGATTCATCTTTATATGAAAGAGTTTGAATCCTTGACCCTCAGCAAGGGACTCTTTTTACACCGCTACGTCAAAATGCCGCCTTTTATCATCGGCATCGCTGGAAGTGTCGCCGTCGGCAAAAGCACCACCGCACGGCTCGTCCAAAATTTGTTGGCCCGTTTGTTTCCCCGTAGAACCGTCCAACTGATCACCACTGACGGTTTTTTGTACCCGAACGAAGTCTTGGAGGAACGCGGCAGCTTGAATCGCAAAGGATTTCCAGAAAGTTATGACATGGAAGCCTTGATCAACTTTTTGAATGCAGTCAAATCAGGAGAACCAGACATTCAGATCCCCGTCTACTCCCATGAAGTCTACAATATTATTCCTGATACGTATGAAACGATCAGTCAACCAGATATCTTGATCGTGGAAGGCATCAATACCCTGCAACTGCCTGCCAACCAACAAATCTATATCAGTGACTTTTTTGATTTTTCAATTTTCGTTGATGCCCAACCAGCACTGATCGAAAAATGGTATTTGGAACGATTTGAATCATTACTAGACACGGCCTTTCAAGATCCCAGCAATTATTATTACCAATATGCGATCGGGGATCGCAAGGAAGCGATTAAAATGGCAAAAGAAGTATGGAAAAATGTGAATTTAAAGAATTTACACGAGTATATCTTGCCTACACGCAGCAGAGCCGATATAATTCTTCATAAAACAAAGCACCATTTGATCGATGAAGTGTTCTTGCGCAAGTATTGACCGCTTCATTTTTATGATTATGCTGTTGAAAAGGCCCAGCCTTTTTTCAATAAAAACTAAAAGAATTGAGGTAATTTATTGTGACAAACGTTGACACTTTGCCAAACGTCGAAAAAATTATCGTACTTGATTACGGTAGTCAGTACAACCAGCTGATTACACGCCGTATTCGTGAGTTCGGTGTTTTCTCAGAATTATTGAGCCACCGCATTACCGCTGAAGAAGTAAAAGCGATGAACCCAAAAGGGATCATCTTATCTGGCGGACCAAACAGCGTCTACGACGAGAACTCTTTCGGCATCGACGAGAAAATTTTTGAGTTAGGCATCCCAGTTTTAGGGATCTGTTACGGCATGCAGTTGATTACTTATAAATTAGGCGGAAAAGTTGAACCTGCCAAAAACCGTGAATACGGCAAAGCAGAATTGGAAGTCACTTCTGATGCAGCGGCCCTTTTCCAAAACACGCCCGCAACCCAAACCGTGTGGATGAGCCACGGGGACTTGGTCACTCAAGCACCTGCAGGCTTTGATGTCGTGGCAACGAGCAAAGATTGCCCGATTGCTTCTATCCAAGATGCCGAGCGCAAAATGTACGGTATCCAATTCCACGCAGAAGTTCGCCATTCAGAATACGGCAACGACTTATTGCGTCACTTTGCCATTGACGTTTGTCAATGTACAGGTGATTGGACAATGGACAACTTCATCGATATGGAAATCGCAAAAATCCGCGAACAAGTGGGCGACAAAAAAGTCTTGCTTGGTCTTTCAGGCGGGGTCGATTCTTCTGTCGTTGGTGTTCTTTTACAAAAAGCGATCGGCGATCAGCTGACTTGTATTTTTGTTGACCACGGCCTCTTGCGTAAAGGCGAAGCCGAGCAAGTAATGGAAAGCTTAGGCGGCAAATTCGGCTTGAACATCATCAAAGTTGATGCCAAAGAACGTTTCCTATCAAAACTTGCTGGGGTTTCTGATCCTGAAGAAAAACGCAAGATCATCGGAAATGAATTCGTGTACGTCTTCGATGATGAAGCAACCAAACTAGCTGGCGAAGAAGGCGTTTCTTTCCTTGCCCAAGGAACCCTTTATACCGACGTCATCGAATCAGGGACCGAGACTGCTCAAACCATCAAATCACACCACAATGTGGGTGGTTTACCTGAAGACATGCAATTCAAATTGATCGAACCATTGAACACCTTGTTCAAAGACGAAGTCCGTGAATTAGGAACTCAACTTGGTATGCCAGACAGCATCGTATGGCGCCAACCATTCCCTGGACCAGGTCTAGGCATTCGTGTCCTTGGCGAATTAACAGAAGAAAAACTAACGATCGTCCGCGACTCGGACGCCATCTTGCGGGAAGAAATCGCAAATGCCGGCTTAGACCGCGACATTTGGCAATACTTCACCGTCTTACCAGGCATCCGCTCCGTCGGTGTCATGGGTGATGGCCGGACCTACGATTATACCGTCGGCATCCGTGCAGTCACTTCAATCGATGGCATGACCGCTGACTTTGCCCGCATCCCATGGGAAGTCCTACAAAAAATCAGCGTCCGCATCGTCAACGAAGTCGCACACGTCAATCGGATCGTGTATGATATTACGAGCAAACCACCTGCTACTGTGGAGTGGGAATAAGAAAAAAGAGCTTAGAACCCTTTATTTATAGGGTGTCTAGGCTCTTTTTCTCGAGGTTACTCAACCATTAGCTTTTACTCTTCTTTTGAGTTAGAATCAGAAAAATCATGTTTTATTTTTCTACATAATTTTAACCCCTTAACTTTTCTTTGTGTAAGTTCTAAAGAATCATAACTTTCTCTACATCCGAAATTATTATGTTCATATTTAGCAACTTCATTTAAGGCTAACTGAAAAGCTCCACATAATGTTTCATATAAATCATTTCCATCAGCATAAACAGACATGACTTGCATATTCAATTCTTTAAACTCATCTGGTATATCTTTGCCAAATCTTTCAATTTTTATAGATACTTGATTTTTCCGCATACAACAACCTCCTAATTATGTTCTAAAGATATTTTCTATTCAAAAAGATTTCTTTATCATCAACAGTCATCGACCATTTTTAAAATCTAATAAAATGCCATATAACTTAGCAATACTATGAATTTTTTTCAAATATTTCGTTCAACTTATTAAACACTTCATCACTTTGCCAATCCACTTGAATTGGTATTAGTGTGCCATTATCATAAAGTAAAATTTCTCCACTACCAATTTCTTTGAAAAAAGGTTTTCTTTTAATTGGAATAATCGTAAATGTATCAATTCCCACAAGTTCAGACTCTCCCTTATGAACAGTCGTGATTTTCGTTTGCGGTGTATGCCCTACAATTTGTTTTTGATACTTTGGATTTGGCAAACAGCTTAATTCATGGTCAAAGTCAGCCCATAATGGACTACCTAAAAAGTATTTCCCACCTCTTGCTTTGCCGACATGGTCTTCTAAATCATCTAAATTGTCGATTAAATTTTCAGTTATTGTTTCAAAATGCCAATCTTCTAAATTAAAGTCTTGGGTGTAACCAGCATGACTAATCAAATAATCATCTAACTGAAAGGCAATTTGCAGATTTAACTTCAACAGCTTTCGACCGACTGAAAGAAATCCATCTGCACTTTGCAGTGAATACCTTCTAGGTGTAACCGTCAAATAAGACACGTCATGATTTCCTAAGAGATTTATCACTTCGACACCGAAAACTTTCATCTTTGATTTCCATATGAACAAATAGTCTAATTCATTCATGTAAAGATCAACGTTTTTTTCTTGCTCGTATGCGTCTGTATAATCTCCTAGCAAAATCACTTGTTTAATGCCTAATTCTTTAACTTTCTGCTCAACCATTGGCAAGATTATTTGTGCTGTTAAGTGTAAATCGCCCACTAAAAGTGTTCTCATTTTGAATCACTCTCCCTCTAACTCTAATATTTTAAACGCCTTTTGATATTTCTTAACTCTTTCAAAATCTTTTTCAGTTGGGGAAGTAATTCTTGAAAGATTCATATTATCTTTTAAGTCTGCAAGTTTTACCATAGTGGCTAGTTTATTTTTCTTAATTTCTACAATATAGCCAAAATAGGGTTGATAACGTTCATGCGTCAAACCCTGTACTGCCGAAACAATCGTGTATGGAAAACCTAACTCTTTCAGTTTTTCAATAGTAATATCTGTGTCTTCAACAGTATCATGAAGATAGGCAACAACTTTAGAATTTTTATCTGTTAATGAATTTGCCACTCGCTGAACATGAAAAAAGTAAGGTTCACCACCTTTGTCAGTTGGACGAACGTGAGCTTTTTTCGCTACCTCGATAGCCATATTTTTAAATTTATCATATTCTGTCATGTTGGCAATCCCGACTTTCTTTTAAAATTTTGGTCTGAATGTCATTGAGAAAATTTATTTCTTGCTGAGAATAATCTTTCTCAAATCCGACAATTGAAAAATGGGTGACATTCTTGAGTAAAGCTGAAACGACACAATCAAAAGAATGTGCATGGTCTCGCCGTACATCTCCGGCTATTAAGGTATTAAAACTATAATGTAACCCGTCCTCAATAAATTCCGATAAAACATAATACATATCGCCAAATTCAACACGATTACCTGTATCAACAGCCCAAACACCAGATTTAGAATCATATTTCGGTATTTTTTACCCTTTAAATTTGTCTGAATCAAAAACAGTATTTTCCATATTGATACACCTCGTCATTCTTTATGCTTCACATACTGATTGCCTGTAAGTTTCCGTTGCGCATTTTCCTTAGGCATTTCAATAGTATTCGTTAATTTTTTAGCGACTTCTTTGTTAGCGTTCTCGTATAAATGTCCGTAAGTTCCCAAAGTTGTTTGAATATCTTCATGACCTAAGCGATCACGAACGACCAACGCATTTCTTCATAATGTTGTTATTTTCGCTTTAAGCTATCATATTTCTCAATAGTTGGTAGCTCATCATAAGTTCGACGTGTATTACTATCAATTAACCAATCTAATTGACGTGAACCATTTTCATTTTCAACAGAATAACTATAGAAAATAGGTTCATCATACTGATACACCTCAATATAGGTGGAAGTTTCAATAATTTTAGTATTATACGCACGAGTTTCTTTAGACATCACACACCTCTCAGCGCGCGCTCAAACGAGCAGATGTTGTTTTATATATCAAGTTAAGTGTCAGGCAAAAACCGCCCGACTGGCCCCCACAAAGTGAGTGAAAAGACTCGGACACTCCGTTTAGTCGCTGGGGCGACTACCTCCCTATTTCACTCACTTCGAGGGGGTTAATTTGTTGTTGAGGGAACTGACTACGGCTAGTAAACCAAACATTAAGCCAGTCACCTTTGTTATGGCTAGCCCTATACCTAGAGCTAAGAAAAAGTAGAAACGAAAATTATCAGCGTTCATTTTTTTCAATCCTTTCAATTTTTGATAATGCTTTGAGTATGCTTTTTCGGCGTATTCACGTTATAGGGTATCGAATTGTAAGTAGTATTCGATTTCTTTTAGAATAAGGCTTGCTTGTTCCACTTTTTCATAATAACACCCTCTATTAGATATCGTGGTACAACATGTAAACATTTATTTGAAATAAAATTCTAAATAGCGACTAAACTATTTAGAAAAATAACTTTCTAGTCGATTTGACTATAAAAGGCAAAAATAATTAATTTAATGATATAACTTAATCGCGGTAGACGTTTACTAGGCTCATCACTTTTAAAATGGTAACGATATTCCTCTAAGCCATCTAATACATTTTCATCTAAATAAAGTCGGGGCGTAACGGAAGATTTATCTTTATAATTTTCTTTTACAATTGTTCTATCCATGCGATTTTGAATTTTTTCCCAATCGTCATCAGTGAAATTTTGTTTTTTACAATATCTGTAAGCTTGTTCTATAACACTACCAGCTGATACTTTTAACACCACATTGAATGATATCCCATCCAGCAAATCACTGTAATGTTCTTGCATGTCTGTTTCTAGTTTATTAATCAAGCCATTTTTTAGTTCATTTTTTAGTTCTCGTTCTCTATGAATAATTAGTTTGTCTATCCAAATTTTAGCCTCATAAGCCAATCTGACTGCTTTATATACCCTTGCCATTTGTCATACTCCCTATTTACAATTTATCAGAGCTATCTGTTGGGATATTGCTAAGTAAAATCCATAATTGTTCGGCGTATTCTGATTTCGATAACAGTTCCGCTCTATTTTTAATTGCAGTAATCATTCCTGAAACAATGCTAACAGCATCTTTTTCATTCAGTGAACCGAAGTTTTCAGTTTCATCTTTTGGAGATTCTAAATAGTCCGTTTCAATAATAAAATGCTTTTCTATAAATTCGCTGTAATCTTCAAAATTTTTAAAATAGAAATTGTATAATCCTTGTTTTTTCAATCTGTTCCAATTATTCCTAATTTCACTCAAAAACCTTCCCATATAATCTTGTGTTCTAAATTCAAAATTATCTATAGAAATTGTTTTAGAACTCTTTCTTCCCATCTCTATAGGTATTATCCAAAAATTAGCTAAACTATGATACAGTTTATAAAATTCATAAAATATCTTTTGAGTATACTCATCAGCATCACTGTCAAATATCAATCTCATTCGTCCTTTTGAATCATTGGGCATATAGTATTGCTTATTTATTTTTTCTCCATCTATTGATAACTCTTTAATCAATTTCCCAGAAATTGTTTTAAAAGAGTTCATTGTATCACCAGCAAAAGAAACATTGGCAAAATCATTAATATAAATATTTCCTTTATCATCAGATTTTCCAAATACATTAAATTCGCCTTGTTTATTTTTGGGAATAGTATTTTTATAGATGATTTCGTAAAAAGCAATTGATACATCAGACATGTCGGGGTCTTCCACACCTCTATATACTTGAGCGCTTTTTATTGTGTCGCCTTCTTTTTGAATTGTATTGGTAAGTTTATCAACCACAATAGGTGTTAGCAGCATTTGTTTTAATTTTTCTTGTTTTTCAGATAACATTTTTTTTCCTCTCAAATTCTCAAATCAAATCTTTTGCGTTTGCACTTGCAAGTAAGAAAAACTGCACATCATCAATGAAATATTTGGCATCAAAATCATAAAAAACAAAGTTCTCTTTTTCCACAACCTTTTTATTCGCTTCGATTAAAGCATATTTTATACCCCTGCATAATTCTTTTAGTTCATCTCTACTTAAGTATTCATTTAATTGAAGCTTTCCCCAGTTATCAATTAATATTTTAAATTCTGGATCAATTAGAATTCTTAGGTCACTACTTTTAAAAACTCTATCTAGATTTTCTTTGAACAACATAAAACCCCACCTCTTTTGTTTATTTGAATTACTACAACTTACAATAACATAAATTCAATCATTTTCAAGCATTTCATTCAAAAAAATTTTATTACTGCAACCAATTTGCAACCAACACAAGAAGAACATTACAATTTCTATCACTCCCAAACGATACAAAACTGCATAAACTCAACAAATCAATCCTTATAAATCATCAAGCGCATGGAATGGGAATAGTATAAAAAGCTTTGGAGTTCCTATAAAAAGGCCTACCAAGGCTTTTTTGTGTCTGATATCAATTGGTTTTTTATATTTTTTCATAGTAGAAAATCATTCTGATAAATTTTTCTCATAAATAGCAAAGACTCTATCTAATGCTATCTTTATTTTCACATCATTTTCTATATAGGAGTCTTCAATGTCTTTTTTACAGTATTTATATTCCACTTTCCTATCTGAATCGTGTGTTTTCACTATAAAGCTTTGCATAATTTTAACTGAGAGCTGTCTTCTTAAAAATACCAACAATTTTTCTGCTGTAATTTTACCTGAATAAATATTTTCTGTATCTAAACATATTCTTTCTTTAATAGCTCCATCAATATGAGAAACCGTTGGAGGATTCCTTAACAAAAATGCGTTAAATGAAGCTTCATCAACTACCAACACATTCTCTTGTTTCCCAGCTTCACCAAGAATAGTAGAGGTAAGTAATACCCGCTGGACTTTTTCTATTGATATTTCTTCACTCAATCCCAATTGCTTTAGAGTTATAGAAATATTCTCCTCAAAATAGTCAGCATTTTTATTTAATTGTTTAATTGCCTCTTTTATTTTCTTATTAGTTTTAGCATGCTCTCTTACCGTATACGGTTGATTGAATGACTTACATTCAAATAAGAAGAGCGTTTTATCTAAAACAAATGCTAAATCAATCTCTCTTTCCAAGTCTTTTTCCTTTGTAATCTTAATATGTAATCGTTTAGCATCTATTTGACTACAAACTTGTAATAAGTGTTTGGTACGTTGTTCAAACATAGCTCCTTTGAACCCTAATGCAATGTCTTCCCTATTTTTTTGGGTCTCTTCTTCATCTCTTGAAAACATAGATAAAATGACAGACAGTGGTCGAATTTCTTTAGCTAACGTTGGTAACAGTATTAATTTATCTTGAATCTTTATTAATGGAGCATCTATTAAGTCTTTTGATTTGCCAGTAAAAATGAACTTTTCTAAAATCATTTTTGCTTCTTTTTTGATATATTTTGAGAAAACTTAGACAATTTTTTGATCCAATCATACTTTGTTTTTACAACACATAAATTCTGAACAGAGTAAATATTTCTATTCTTCTTTTTATTGGAATATAGAATAGATTCATGTTGCAAAAAATAAATTCCCTCTATCCACTTTCTAATTTCAATGCCATGAACTTTTTTATCTAAGTTTTCTTGTCCAATATATCTTCGACAAAGTTCTTCTGATAAAAAAGTTGTTAGTTCTTCGTCGATTGCTCCATCAATCCTTCGTCTGTCTTTTTCTAATTTATAATTTATAATTTAAAATGTCTAATTCAATGCTAGTCATAAATCTTTTATATCTAAAATTAGATACTAAAACAGCTCTATTAAAATCCTCATCTAAAAAATCGATAATTACTTTCTCATAAATTTCTTCAATTCGTATATCTGAATACTTCCAATACTCAAAAGCATCCATTAAATTATCTCTTTCTTGATATTTCGAATATACATTTATATTCCATAATAAATTTTTTTCTGAAAATATTCGATTAATTCCACATTGTTTTTCCAGAGAAATGTTATGAAGTAAATACTTTAAGATATTTCCTGAACTAAATACATAAGTATCATAAGTATCAACCCTCTGTTCAAGACTAATATCCAAATTATTTTGTTCTCTTAACAATCTCAATTGTCTCTCCAAAAAAATTATAAATATAGCCAAAATATGGTTGGGGTCGATAATAGATTCATCAAGCTCTTTGTTGATAGATTTATTAGATTCTACGAACAAATTTTGTAGCTGGTCAACTTGTTTTAAATGTCTATCTAAAACTTTATTCATTCTTGTATCTGTGTTTTTTTTTAGTAAATTATTGTATTTTTCTAAATATGGATTTGGTTTATAGGAACACAGATACTCATTAATTTCTAAGCCAAGTGATTTGATTCTAAGCAGAAAAAGATAAATATCTTCAGGCGCTTCTTTAAATAATTTTTCAATATATTTCTTTTTACTTAGTTTTTTCATTTCATCCATATAATCCAAATAGTCAAACTGTTGGTTTTTGGTGTAAAAGTCATTTCCCATTTCTATGCTCTCCTCGTAAATTTAAAATTTGTCTAACGATTTTTTAAAGTTATCTTTAAAAGCAAAAAAAATTGAACAAGATATTCCTAACGTAATTTATTTCGTTATGGTGTGATTTCTCAGAGTAAAATAGATACATGAGAAGGAGCCAACGGGAATTTATCACTTCCTCCTGGAGGTTTATCTACCTCTATAAGTTTGTTATTCGAACCAATGTATTCGCTAACAATACGTTAAGTAACTTACCAGAATTAGCAACACTTTTTAGAAAATCTAACTTACAAGTGAAATAATTGGGGTCAGGAAATGGGCGTCCTATCAACGAGCTTATGTAGCTTTACTGCCATTTTCCTTGTGACTGTAGTGCCTATGCTAGGTGAATTTCAGAACTTTCTTTTGTATAATTTTTCCTCATCAATCTTTTAACATATCATCCTTTCCTCTTCCCATATTTCCGTTGCAGCTTCTTTGACATCTTTTTTTCTTTCTTTTTTACTAACAGCTTTTTCGCCCGCTTTTCTGCGTAAAATACGTAATAGTCGTCAACTTCTGTGACTTTCACGTAACCGAAAACGGAGCGAATCTTGTTCTCATACCATTTTCGGCGCTTGGTCACCATGTATAGCTTTCCGTTGAGTGCCAGTTGACGATAGGCTTGCTCGATAAATTCCTTTGGCACAGAAAAATCTACATGGTACGGCGGATTAGACAGAATAACATCAAACGTTTTGTCGCTGATTTCTCTAAAGCCTTCACTTATGACGATCTCTGGTGCTACTTCATTTCGTTGAGCATTTTTCGTAGTCAAGTCGATGGCATTTGCTGAAATGTCTGTCATTGTAACTGTTGTGTCAGGATACTTTTTTGCCAGATAAATCCCTACAAACCCATAACCGCATCCCAGATCCAAAATTCTATCCTGGTCATTGATAACTGCTTCTTTTAACATCGCTTTCGTTCCTGCATCTAACCCTTTTGGGGAAAATACGCTTTCATTTGTTTCAAACTCTAATGATAGTTCATCATATCTGACTGCAAGCAAATCATACCCACTCCTTTGGCTGTTTTATGAATTGCTTGGTGGCAGCTTTATCACTAATAGTAGATTATCACCATAATCACCGTAAGACCCTTGTGAATTGGTTAATTAATTACCAAGCCAAAGATCCTCATTTTTCTAGTCCACTGCCCAAACAAAAAACAACTTTTCAATCATTATATAATAAAAATAATTAAAATATTTGATTTATAGGAGTAAATATAACGGTTTTTCGTTAAAATCAAATCATTTATGAGTACAAATAAGAAAATTATTTTATAAAAAAAGAGTGCGGAAAAATATTCCACACTCTTTTTCTATTTACATATTCTTATCTATCAGTTGTTACTGCTAATCTTAACCCAAAATACCAAACGCACTCAAAACGATCGATAAGATCAAGATGATCCAAATCACTCGAGTGGAATTTAGTTTCTTTTGGCCTAACATCCAGTAGGTCAGCAAGACGAGCAAGATAGGTACAAGGGATGGCAAGATGGCATCCAACGTGTCTTGGATCACTAATTCGACGCCGTCTTTTTTATAGACAAAAGGAACGGTCGCTTTAACGACAGAGGGAATCAAAGCACCAATCACTGTGACCCCTAAAACGGTTGCGGCATTGGTGAAGGCAGATAATTTGTCTTTCAAGGTCGTCACTAATTTGACCCCTTGTTTGTAACCTAGAGGTAGCAACGCTGCCCGACCGAAAAGTAACGCGATGTTGGCGATGATCCAGATGACACAGCCAACGACGGAACCATTTTGCGCCAATGTGCCAGCAACAGAGCCAAAGATCGTTCCCCAAATCACGTGGAACAAGGAGTCACCAACACCGGCTAAGGAACCCATCAAGGCCGTTTTCAAGGCGATGATCGTTTCTTTGGCTTTGTGTCCGTCTTGTTCTTCAATCGCGACATCGATCCCCATGATCAAGTTCCCAAAGATCGCATTGGTATTAAAAAATTGATTGTGGGTCCGCAGCATATCTTGCAGCTGGGTTTCATCATGTCCATAGAATTTTTTCAAGACGGGCAGGATGCCGTAAAGGTAGCCTGAACTCATCATTCGCTCATAGTTCCAGTTTAATTGGCTTGCCAAAATATAGCGCCAGCTAATGGTATTCAACTCTTTTTTTGTCAGTTTTTGATCACTCATCGCCATCATATCCTCCTTCAAAATCTCCGGCAGCTGCCGTTGCAACCGTGCCTTTTTCGCTATCACGTTTAAAGACTAACATTGCTGCTACAAGTCCGATGATGGAAACGCCGAGCATTGGTACTTGCAGATACGCAGCTAAAAAGAAGCCTAATAACAAATAAGGAATGTAGTGCTTTGTTGGCAAGTAGCGCAATAAGATCGCTACCCCGACGACTGGCAAGACGCCACCAGCGGTTTTTAGTCCGGTCATCAGCCATTCTGGCGTGTTATCGGTAATCGTCGTAACGACTGCATCTCCAGCTAAAAGCATCAATAAAATCGGAATCGCCCGTGACAATCCCCACAAGAAAGAACCCGATAAAACTAACCGTGGGATTCGTTTGACTTGCATGTTGTCGATGGCTCTATCGATCCGGTGTAGTAGAAATACGTTACAAAAACGAGCTACGACATCCAGTTGCAGCATCAGCAAGGACACTGGAACTGCTAAGCCGATGCCATATTCCGCGCCGTTTCCTGAGATCACGGCAAACGCTGTTCCCAGTACTGCGCCGGTAAAATAATCCGGGACGGATGCACCACCAAATGCGGCGATCCCCAAACGCATCAACTGTAAGGTCCCACCGACCATCAAACCGGTCTTTAAGTCCCCCATGATCATTCCAGAAATCATTCCGGCGATCGCTGGTTGGGTCAACGTATTGGAAATAAGTGAATCATTAATAGCAATAAAAGCATAAACAGTAATAAGAATGATTTGATACGCTGCTAAATGCATGAATTTTCCTCCTAATTGTATGAACGAGTCTTAACTGGCTAGTTATCGATCGTTATGTCGCCTCAGATAAATCGTGAAAAACACTCGTTTTTTGACAAATCTTCCGCTACATATTCTCCTCGATTCAATCCCTGCCTGGTTTATCCTCGTAATTTCTTCATAAAGTCGATCGATGGTTCATTGGGTACAAGCTGTGCCGTGACGGTGATGCCTTTTGCGGCGATCGCTTCAAAGATCGGCTCTTCTTCTGGCAGTACTTGAATGCTTTTGGTCACTTCCCGTGCGCCTTCTTTGTAGCTCATGTTGCCGACGTTGATCGCTTTGATCGGTCCATCTGCTTCAATATAACGCAAAACATCTTGGGGATTTTTGAAAAGCAAAAACAACCGTTGTTTTCCATAACGACCGGCGCGAATATTTTTGGCTGCCGTTGCCACCGGAAGGACCGAAAGTCGCATCGAAGTTGGCGCTGCCATTCGTAAAGAAGATTTTTGTAATGGGTCTACGGCGGCTTCATCATTGGCTACGATGATCCGTTGCGTGTTTAAACTGGTGGACCAGATACCGGCGACTTGTCCATGGATCAAGCGCTCATCGATTCGACTATTGACGATATTTTCTTGCCCAGCATACGCACTGTAATCCCCTAATTCCTCTTGCTTTTCTTCTAACATCTCTTGTTCTGCTTGGTTCATCCCTGCTTTGACATCAACGATGTTTTCTTTGGCTAAGCAAAGCAGCTCTTTGATCGTCGCTCGTTGATTGACGACTGCCTCGATCACTACGGACAATGTCATTCCAGCGAAAATCGCCACTTCGTCATCCTCTAAATAATTCTTGACTGCAACGTTGCACGGGGTTCCTCCTAATAAATCCGCAATAATCAATGTTGAACCGTTAAGGGCTTTCATTTTCTCGTTCAATTCTTTCTCAAATTGCAGATTGTCACTATCTGGTCGTAATGAAACGGTGTGAACGTTTGCTTGCTGGCCTACGATCATCTCGAGACTACTTTTGACCCCTTCTGCCATGCCGCCATGACTGATCAATACAATGTTTTCCACTAATTTCCCTCCTACTCCGCAGGTCGCCCTACTTAACATGTTATGTTCCTTGTAAGCATACTATACCACATGGCAAGCCATTCGTAAACCTAATATCTTAACATATTGAATTTTATTTTTCAGACCTGTATAGACTGGAAAACAACGAATTTTCTACAATAATTAAGTGGCAGGAAAGGATTTAACATGTTATGCTTGATGTATTCATATGGAATGGAGGGAAACCACTGTGTTGCCAAAGTATGAGCAGATCAAGCAAGATCTTTTACAAGAAATCAAAGACCATAAATTCATTCCCGGTGATAAGTTTTATTCAGAGGCAGATATCAAGCGGATGTATTCTGTTAGTTCGATCACGGCAGTCAAAGCGTTGAATGAATTGACGAGTGCTGGCTATCTGTATCGCATCCAAGGCAAAGGGACCTTTGTTTCAAAAGCAAAAGTATCTCAGAGTGTGAAGTTTTCCGACATTGAGCTGCATTCACTGGACCAAGAAAAGGTCAAGGTCCTTGCGGTGGAAGAAGGAAATGCCCCCGAGATTTTGAAAGAATTAGGATTGGCTGCCAGTGCTTCCTACTACCGAATCAAACGAGTCCGCTATTTTGGCGACGTTCCTTTCTTGGTTCACATCACTCATTTGCCGAAGAAGCTGATGAAAGAACCGATCGCCAAAAACCTCAACCAATATGCTAGTGTTTATGAGCGGGTCCGAAAAGACTTTGCGATCGACCTTTTCTCATTGGCTTCTGTTGAAACCAACGAAATCGTCTTTCCTGATGACGCTGAATTGTTGAACTTATTGCAACTGAGCTTCCGAGAGCCTGCGGTCAAACAAGTCAAGCACTCCTATTTGGCAGATGGAAGTGTCGCTGAATACATCGTCAGCTACAAGCATTGGAAATATTTCAAAACAAAAATAGAAGTAGAGCCCGCGTAAATTTGGGTCTCTACTTCTATTTTTTTATTCTACGACAGGTTGATCACAGAAAACGAGTTCCTTGATCTCAACGCCATCGGTTTCAAATACCACGACTTCGTTGCTGCCTTTTTTCAAAAATTCTTTCGGACAGTATAAGGAATGCACGGGGCCACGTTGCCAATAGCGACCAAGATTGATGCCATTGACGATAACGACGCCTTTCCCATACCCACGGCAATCGATAAACGTATCTCCTACCTCTGTCAGCGTGAAGGTCGTTTGATAAAAGGAGGGGTGTGTCGGATTTTTTCCTGCTTGATAATCGATGGCTTGTAGCTGCTCTGCGGAAAGCGTCAATGGGTAATGACGATAGCCTTGATGGAAATGAATATCTTGCATGATGCCCCCACGGATGCCTTTGGCTTGTGTAGGCCCATTCAATTTAAACCCGTAGTTCACGCGCCCTAAGTTTTCTACTAAGACATCTAGCTCGATGGTTTCTTTATCTGGTGTCCCTTGGATCAACAGCTCCTCACCTAGCGTTTCTTGGTATTGGATCGCCTGTAATTGGCCGTCGGTAAAAATATGCAACCGATCGCTAGCTTCTACCACTTTTAATTTGTTTTCTCGATGATAGTTTTTTAACTGAACCGAATAGAGCAAATAGCCGTAGCCTGTGCTGGCAGCTTCCATTGTTAGAGGATACATGCTTTCTTGTGGTGCCATCAGCTGATCTTTGATAGCCAATAATGAGACACTGTTTTCGATGGGAAAGGCTCCTAATGCCGCTAATTGCTTGGTCCGTGGTTTGGCTTGCCACACTTCGGGACAGGCTTCTTTTATGGCTTTTTGTACCTGATAGTATTTGTCGGTAGGTTCTCCTGCTTCTGTCAGTAAAGCATCGTAATCATAGCTGGACACTTGTGGTAGATCCAGCGCTCCCCGAGCGGAACAGCCATTGTAAAAGCCAAAGTTCGTGCCTCCATGGAACATGTAGAGATTCAAGGAGCCGACCGCTAACATCTCTTTGACTTCATTAGCTAAGTCTTGACCGTCTCGCTTGATGATCGGCTCGCCCCAGCGGTTGAACCAGCCATCCCAATATTCCATGCACATGATGGGCCAATTTTTGCCATGTTTTGCCATAAACTCTTTCATCACAGCCGCATTTTCCTTGGAACGACTGCCGAAATTGCCTGTGACAAAGATGTCGTCTTCAATCAATGTCCCAGCGTCCAGTACTTCTTCCCATGCCCCATCTGAGGTAAACAAGGGTACATCGATGCCGTATTCTTCCATCAACTCCTTGGTCTGGCGCAAATACGCTTTTTCCATTCCATAAGAGCCGTACTCATTTTCCACCTGCATCATGATCACTGGTCCCCCATGGGTGATCTGCAACGGCACAAGCTTTGGCAACAAGACCTGGAAATAGTTGCGCACCTTTGCCATGAAGCGTGGGTCGGTTGAGCGCAACCGCATCGGTTCATTTAACAGCCAAGCTGGCAACCCACCAAATTCCCATTCAGCACAAATGTAGACGGAAGGTCGCAAAATGACCATCAAGCCAAGCGTTTGGGCTTGCTTTACAAAAGCACAGATGTCTTTCATCCCCTCAAAGTCGTAGACTCCTTCACGAGGTTCGTGGAGATTCCAAGGAATGTAGGTCTCAACTGTGTTGGCTCCCAGTGCTTTTAGATTGTAGAGGCTATCTGTCCATTGCACCGGTGTCATGCGGAAATAGTGGATCGCTCCGCTGATCAATTTGATTGGTTTTCCATCTAACAAAAAATCTTCTTTTATCTCAAACGTTCGCATGTCGTCTTCCCCTTTACCAGTATCTTTGCCAATCAGGCAATGCCAATCGGATCAATCCTTCTAAATAGAAATAATCACCCCAAAGATTGGGTTCATCGATGCCTTTGCCTTCCGCATGAGCATACACACCATGCAGCAATAATCCTTCATTTTCTGGCACTTGGCTCGCTGCATACTGCTCGCCTAATTGGTAAAGCATTCCTTTAGCGATTTTTTGGGCATCGGGATATGCCCCCATTTTCTCTGCTTCCAACAAGCCACAAGCCGCAATCGCTAAAGCAGAGCTGTCTTTTTCAACAGGATGTTGGTCGTTAAAATCAAAGTCCCAATACGGCACCAAATCTGCTGGCAAATGAGCCAAAAACACCTCCACGATCTGCGGATAATTTTCTGGAAAAGGCTGACTATGCAGGTAGCTTTCATTCAAAGGAAGCCCTAAAATCGCCCAGCTCTGCCCTCGTGCCCAAATCGATTGGTCGCTGTTTCCTTGATGCGTCGCACCGTGACTTGGCTGCCCCGTCTCAGGATCGAAATAATACGTATGAAAGGTGGTGGCGTCATTCTTGATGACGGTCTTTCGGACTGTCTGATAATGCTTACTCGCAGCCTCTGCGTAGCGAGGCGCTCCCGACAATTGAGTTGCTGCAAATAAAAGCGGCAAGTTCAGTAGCGAATCAATAATCAAGCGGTATTCTTGTGGGTCGCCATAAGTGCCCCATGCTTGAATAAATTCCCCCTTTTCTTGAAACCGTGCCAGCAAAACATCTGCTGCTTGAATGACTTCTTGCTTGCAGTGTTCATCGCCAGTGATCTTGTAGCCCGCACCGGCAGATAAGCTATATAAAAAACCAATATCATGATGATCTAATACAAAATGGTCGTCTAAACGCGTTTGAAAACTGTCGATATTTTCCATAGCTCGAGTCAAAAAGTTCTTTTCTTTGGTCCACTCATAGGCGAGCCACAACATCCCGGTCCAAAAGCCATTGGTCCAATCATCGTTGCCTTTCAGCCGATATTTGCCATTGGTGGCACAGGCTGAAGGAAATTGTGTGCCAAAGCGCTGACTATTTTTTTCGATCTGTTGGATGCACGCGGTGATTTTATCCGCTACCCACACATCGGTCACTTTTTCTCCTAACAGGATCAAGCGTTGTTTGTTCTCTTGCAGACGCATGTTTACCCTCTCCTTAACTTGTTAACATATTAACTGAAATCATTATAACGTAAACACAAAAAAAAAGCGACCTTCCTTCCTTGATTCCTAAAAAAGAGCATGACAACTGCCCACAAATGCAGACCTGTCATGCTCTTGTCCTCTTTTTTTTAACAGTTCCAACCAAATACTTCGATTTGTGTAAGAGCTGGAAACGGGGAATCATCCTCTGCTTTTTGCAGCTCTTTATAGGTCAGCTTAGTCGTTTCTTTTTTCGGAAAACGAACTTCTTGAAAAGACGCCGTATTTGTCGTTTCCACCACCAGCTCTTCTCCATCAGCAAAGACCAAGGTCCCTTTGGTCCAATAGCTATCATGGGGATAATCTGCCCGTAATAGGAAGCGAACCCGATCGATCAAGACAGGACGACCAAAATCAATGGTCAATGCAGCATCGGCTTGCTGATTGATGCCCCAAGAAGCAAACGGATACGAACCGTGGGATCGGTTGCCATATTTTCCATCGATCGCATTCTTGGCAAAAAAGACGGAATCATCTCGCGTCTCCACATTCGCTGAAGCATGAGGATACGCCCCTGTCGCTGACTTTTGATCATGGGCATTGAAAGATAAATTTTGATAATTCGTGATCTCAAACGCCTGGGCTTTGCGCACCATCAGGTGATGGCGCTGCGAGGCAAAGGCCGTTTCCACCGAGGACTTTCGATGAGATTCCGTCCAAGGGATCTGATATTCCCAAGTGGATTGGGAAAGATAGATCAGTGATGGTGCTAAGGTTTCATCAAGCTGAAGGACATAATACGGATTTTCCCCTGTCACCTCAACGACGATTTTATCTCCTTCCTCATAGAGATAGTTTTTAATGGCTAATACGGCCAAATCATCACCAGAAACTTGAAACGGCGCGGGATCTTTTTCATGGTCGATGCGACCAACAATCACCTGGTCCTGCTTATTTTTTATTGCTAGCGTAATCATTTGGATCGATCCTTTCTTTTTCTACGATACCACCGACTAAACAAATCAAACGGTGCTTCCCTGGCAGGATATGCTGTGCTAAGTATGGAAAACTAGTTCTTGGAAAAAAGACGGAGGTATTGGCTTCTGGCTGAACAATACTGGCTTGTTGATAGCCTTCGATGTTGATGATTTGAGAACAAAAGCCTTCTTCACTGACTCGACTCCAGGTCGGTCCTGTTTGGGCCTGAGGCAACCGTCCGATTAGCGGTACACTAAACCCGCCCTCACGGAGGTCCAACGAAATCGTCGTCGTCAACTCGTGCACGCGCACATGCCACTGACCAAAGGGATAAATCTCAGTTTCAATCACTACCTCCTCAAAGGGTGCCCATTGGTAAAAGACCCCTTTTTCCGTCACCCGATAATCCCTGACTGCGCCCTTCGTGCGAAAATAGCTGCCATCTCGAGCAATAGCTAATGTGCTATCGAAGGCGCCTTCGGCATACGTGACGCCAGCTTTCGGCACACTGAAACCAAGTTTGCTCGAATAGACGAATTTGCTGTATTTTGCATGAGCATGGGCTTGCTGTTCAAGCATCAAGCCTGCAGGATACCCCAACAGATGATGGCTTTTTTCATTGTGCACCAGCAACATATTGCCTTTTTCAATCCGTTTTTGCGGCTCTCTTTTGATTGGCTCAGGTTCAGCCCGCCAAAAAGGATGCGTTTCTGCGACCGCTAAAAGCAAAAAGGTCTTCAGCCCCCAATAAGGCGAGCCTGGTGCATTATACCCTTCTGCCATTACATGATTTTCATAGTGGTACCCGATGGACAAGCGACCATCGAAAGTGAAAATTTCTTGTGCCATCCAATTGCGCAAGTGCTTCGCCAGTAGTCCTCGCACCTGTCCCCATGGGATCGCTTCGACGTCTGCGAAAACCAGTGCCGAGAAAAACGCCCCTTGCGCAAACCGATAAGTCAGGCTGCGGCCATAGGGCAAGGCTTCGCCATCTTCATCAAAATAATAGACGAAGTCTTGCGCAAATAGCGTGGCTCGCTCTTTAAAACGCTGCGCCCATTCTGGATCTTCGTCTTGCATAAATGTAGCGTAAATCAAGCCGTAATAATGAAAGGCAAAAGGAATGTAGTAATCTCGCTGCGTCGTTTTCCCGTCTACGTACCAACCATCGCCAACGTACATGGAATCGATCAATGCCAACTCTTGGGACAATTCTTCTTTTGCCAACGGTTCCCCACAGTGAAACAAGGCCACGCGTATCAACACTTTGAAGAATGTCCAGTTGTTCTTAGGAATCTTGCACTCAAGTGCTTGGGAAAGCCAAGCCACTAGCTTTCGCTGGTTCTTCTGCGGCAACGCTGTCCAAAAAGCGTCCTTTTGCAACAATAGGGTCAATGACAATGCGGCTGTTTCCACGATGTATTGATCATAATCCGTGATCCTTCCCCAGTAAAATGCGTGTTCAGGATCTGTCCCCGCTATCACTTTTTCCACATAAGCTGCTCGTAACGGATCATCTGGGCAAACCCTCCAATAAGGCGCCATCCCCCACAAAGGACGCACAAGCGCTTCCATCTCAGCCCGTGTTCGGTCATACACGGCCCCACTGCTACCTAGATTCAATCCTGGATAGTCATCTGCCAAGATCGCTGCTTGCAAAGGAGCGATCATGTCTTCCAATGCCCGCTGATAATCCAGACGCGTCAAAAACGGATTCTCTTTGATTGCCATTTGCTTCATACGCCATCTCCTTCTGTCAATTTACAGAACAGAATAGCAAGCAACGGCTTTTTTATCAAGCGATCTTCTACTGGCAATACTGCTGAAAAATGAGAAAAGATTTCGAGGGATTTTTGACTTAACCTGTTAACAAATCTTTTAGGATTGATTTTCTTCCCTTCTTTTTCTTTTAACTAGCAAAGTTAACTTAATCTATATGAAAAAATTATGATAAATCATCCATAGTGCTCTGACTTTTTTTCATAATTTTTTGCTAACCCTTTTTTGTCTAGATGAGGGCAGCGTCCGTTATACTATCAACCTTTTTTCACTAGAAAAAAACACCCTAGAGCCTTAAGTCAGAAGCCTGCCACTTCTTCTCAAAAGCCCTTAAGATGTCTGATTATTGGCCATTTCTCTTGTCAAACAGTGAAAAAACTATTCCTTGACTGCGACTTTGTCCCACCAAGAAGTGGCGGTCTTTTGGATCACTTCATTCAAGTCTTCGATGTGCTGTTTTCCAGTACTTGCTAGCCATTCTTTGGCTGCTTCTGTTCCTTGTTTTACAAAGGGTTCAACACCATCTTTCCACGTTGCCCGGCCGCACAAGACGCCATTGAAGGTGGAGCCAGCTTCTTTGGCAAAAACCAGCGTTTCTTGGAATAAGCTGGCTGATACGCCTGCACTGAGAAAAATAAACGGCAGATGTGTCGCGTCGCTTTGCGCTTTGAAATACGCGGCAGCTTCTTCCTTGGTATGCACGGCTTCTCCCTTAGCAAAACCTGCCACATAATTCATGTTGACTGGTACTTCCACTTTTAACACATCGACTTTGTACTGCGGTTTTGAAAATTCCTTCATCAATCCAATGACTTTTTCTGGTTTGCGTTGCGCATATGCTTTTGAGTCGACTTCAGGCAGCTTAGCATCATAGGAAAGGACTTCTAAAAAGAAGGGCAGATCAGCCGCTTGGCATTCACTGCCGAGTCGTTCCACAAAGACATGTTTCAACTGATTGATCTGGGCATCTTCATCTACATCATAGTAAAGCAAAAATTTGATAGCATCTGCGCCAGCTACTTTTAATCGCTCAACCGACCATTCCCCTAATAAATCAGGCAAACGTCCCGGCGTAGTCGCATCATAGCCGGTTTTTTCATACGCCAGCAAAAGCCCCGCCTCTGGATCACGGCTTTGCGCAGCTGCCAACCCATATTCTGGATCTAATAAAATAGAAGACGCGTAAGGGGTCAATTCTTGTGAGACTAGCGTTTTAAACTGGCTGATTTTCTCTGCATCAGCCTCCACGCCAAGTGCTGCCATCATTTTTTTCAAGGCACCTCGTTGGTCGATCGCTAAAGCTGCGATCACTCCTTCTTTCGTTGACAGGCGATCCATCGCTGCTTTTTTGGCTTTCGTTACGGTTGCTTTCATTAAAATTCCTCCTTTTTTGTCCATGCCAAAGAATCAACCGCTTTCACTTTTTTCAGCGTTGGCGAAACGGTTGTCAGCACGTATAAAAATGTCTATTGATGAAGCCGTTCGACTGATTGACCACCGCACGTATCGACTTCGTACACGAAAAGATACGTGCTCGTGGTGGGCTTTCTCAGTCATCGTTAGTTGTTATACGGATGAATCGTCACGCCTTTGACCACCCGATTGACGGTACGCGTTGGCGAAGGTGTGTCGGGTGTATTCCCGACTTTGATCGATGCCAGCAGTGCGATCGTTTGTGCAAAGACAATGTCTGCTAAGGCAAGATAACCGTCTGGCAATGAAGTGTCATCTGGAAAGAAAAAGTTTGTTCCTGAGAAATTCACAGCTGTCGGCTGTCCGATAGCAGTCACTGCGGCGGCGATGCCGTCGCTCTTTAATTCTTCCAACATATCAAGATCATACTGCCGCGTGTAGGACGTATTGCTGACAAAGACAAAGACGAGGGTTTGGTCATCTACGAATGATTTCGGTCCATGACGGAAGCCCATCGAAGAATCGAACACGGTGGCGATTTTTCCCGCAGTCAGTTCCAATACTTTTAGCTGTGCTTCCCTGGTCAACCCCGACAACGTGCCTGACCCAAGGTAAACGATCCGCTTAAAGGAACGGTCCGTCAGTACTTGGAGTTCTGTTTCTCTGTCGATCACTTCTTGCCCCAATCGGCTAAGGGTTTCAACATAATGCCTCTTTTCTGTCAGAGGCGTCTGGTCAAAAATCAGCAGTGCGGAAAGAGCCATGCAAGAAAAACTTCCCGTCATTGCAAAGCCAGCATCATTTGACCGCTCAGGCATCAATAACAGATAGCTCGTTTCATCAGCGACAGCTTGTTGTGCCAAAGATCCGTCGGCTGCACAAGTGATCGTCAAATGATAACTGTCGGCAACGAATTGATCGACGATTTTGACCGCTGCTAAACTTTCTGGTGAATTGCCGCTTCTAGCAAAAGAAACGAGCAGTGTTGGTTCATCCGCAAATAAAACTTGTTCTGGAGCTGCGACAATATCCGTCGTAGCAATACTTTCAAAAAGATAATCCGCAGTTGCGCCCGTCTTATTCAAGTAAGGAACGATCGTATCTCCAACATATTGCGACGTCCCCGCTCCCGTGAAGACCACCCGAATGCGTTTATCCGTCTTTTGCTTGATGGTACGTAAGAAAGTCGCGATCGCCTCTTGCTTTTCTTGATAGATCGTCAAGGTTTCTTGCCAAAGTTCTGGCTGTTGTTTGATTTCTCTTGTTGTAATCTCCGCACCTAATTCTGCTAATTCCTTTGTTGACAGTTGAAACATCTTTCTTCCTCCTAGCTACTGTTTTTCCAGTATGTATTCCCAGTGACGGTGCGAGGAGCGCTTGTCTTGGATGAATGCTTAGCGATCACCCAAAGGGCAAACTTCCCCGACCTCACTGGTTTTGAATACACGCCTTTTCTTTGCTCGAGTGGATCATTTCAGACTGTCTAGGAAATGCGCTACTCGTCGTTACGCAAGTGGCGGACTTTGTATCTAAATTGGTCTGCTCGGGCAACACTCAAGGTGTATTCGATCACTTCATTTTCAATATTGAACGTGCTGCGTACCAGGTTCAACACTGGCGCACCTTCGTGGATTTTCAGCAATGCCGCATCTTTCGCACTGGCAATGCTGGCAAAAAATTCTTCGTCCGCGAGGCGGATCACTTGATGAAAGTCTTCATGGAATATATCGTACAATGGTTTTTGCTCGATCATCTCACTCGTTAAATGCATGAAGCGTTTGACCGGCAGATAAGAACGCTCGATCATCATCGGTTGGCCATCAGCAAGACGCAATCGTTTTAACTTATAGATCGGCTCGCCGATGGAAACTTGCAACTGAGTGGCAAAATATTTTGTCGCTTCCATTTTTTTGAATGCCAATACTCTAGTTTCTGGTTGTTTCCCTAGTGCTTTCATCTGTTCGGTAAAACTATACGAACCTGATAAATTGGTTGCCTGCTTGCGGATATCCGAGACAAAGGTGCCTTTGCCATGTTGGCGATAAATATAGCCTAATTTTTCTAACTCCTGTAGAGCCAAGCGAACGGTGGTCCGACTTAATCCGTAGCGCTTTGACAGCTCTCTTTCTGAGGGAAGCATTGTGTCTGCTTCCATTTCATTTTCGATTTTTTCAATCAGTAAATTTAACAATTGATCGTATAATGGTTGTCGATTTTTATTGATATTCATAAGCCCCTCCAAACTGGTTACTACCACATAACGAGTGTACTATTTCCCGATAGGCGTGTCAAACAATCGTCTACAGGGGCTCTGTTTCCTGAATTTGTGTCTTTTCACGCAGGAAAATGAACCAATTGCCAGCACGAGCTAAGCTGAAAAGTCAGCTGTTGCTTGCTTAGCAAAACTCCTCCTACGTGTTGCGCCGTTTCTTCTGCTAGCTTGCTTATTGCGGCCAAATGGATGGATACAGACCAAAGCCAGAACCGATCAAGCCGATCACTAGCAGCAAAGCGATACATTTCAACGGCGTCCAGCCGCGTTTTGATAAGAAGAAATACAGCATCAATGTGATGGTCAATGGAATCACTTGCGGCAAGATCCCATCGAGGATTTTTTGAATATCGATCGTCACAGGCACTTCGTTGACTTTGTTAAACGTCAATTCATATTTGCCGTTAGCCAGTTCGTTGACCGCCGCATTTTCTTGCAATGTGTCAGTCAAATGACCATTCTCATCCGTGGTATACAACATGTCTTCGTAAGCGGCAATGGCTACTTGATCATCCACGATCGTCGTCGCTTGCGTCACTTCATTGGTAGTGCCGTTAGGGATCTGAATATCCAAAGACGTCGCTCCATACACGCAGGTCAAGGAACCGACAACAAAAATCCCTAAAATACTCGCTGCTCGGGTAAACTCTTTGGCATTTTCCGTTAAGATGCCAATTGCATCTGTCCCTAAACGATAGGACCAGTGCATCAAGAAGTACCGCAAACCAAATTGGGCCGCATTGAATACCAGTAAGAATATAAACGGTGCAGCGATATTGCCGCTGATCGCCATATTGGCTGTGATACCCGCCGTGATTGGTACCAAGGTAAACCAGAACAACGCATCACCGATCCCGCCTAACGGTCCCATCGCGGCGACTCGCACTGCCCGAATCATGGGAATATCGGCTTTGTTTTGTTCCATCGATAAAATGATCCCCATCACAAAGTTCACCAAAAATGGATGAGTATTGAAAAACTCTAAGTTATGGCTCATTGAAGCAGCCAAATCCTTTTCATTTTTATGGATCTTTTTCAATCCCGGTAAAATACTGAATAACCAGCCTCCTGCCTGCATTCGCTCATAGTTGAAAGAGGCTTGTAGAAATAAGGAACGCCAGACCATATTGTTCAAGGTCTTTTTATCCAGTTGTTCTGCGGGCGCTTGTTCGCTATAAGAATCGGGAATATTATATGCCATCTTCATCGCCTCCGAAATCATAGGTATTGGCTGCTGCTACTTTAAATTTGGACTGGATTTGATAATCCCAAAAGGCTAATGCAAAACCGATAAAGGCTAGAATGATCAAGGCTGGTCCTTGCAAGGAAGGTGCCGCCATTACGATCGTGGCTAAACCAAACCCCATAAAGAAGAAGCCCCACATTTCTTTGGAAACCATCACTTTTAGTAAAATCGCAAAACCGACATACCGCATCATGCCCCCAGCTGCGCCGAGCCCACCCATCAACCATTGAGGGATCGCTGCGACCGCCTGATTCCCGAAAGCAGCACCGCCGATAAAGAATAAGACCACGATCAAGCCGAAGATCGTACCAAGACCCGCCATCGCTAAATAATTGATTCGATCAATCCCCTTCGTATTGGCATCATGGGCGTAGCTGTCGGCTTTTGACATCACTGGCGACATTAGTGAGAAGATAATCGTCACCCCATATTGCCCCAGCAAAGAAAACGGAATCGCCGTAGCAACCGCTACTGTGGGTTCCAGCTGCAGCGTGATCGCTAAGATTGCTGCCATAATTCCGCCAATCACCGCATTTGGCGGTTGCGCGCCGCCCACCGGCATATTGCCGATCGTCATTAACTGATACGTTCCGCCAACGATCAAGCCGGTTTGAAGATCTCCAAGAATAAGTCCGATAACCATCCCAGTAACAATGGGTTGGTACAATGATTCTAAAAAACTAAATTGATCGATCGCGGCAATGAATGTGACTATGAAGACTAAAATGATTTGAAAAATCGTGTAATCCATTTTCTTTCTCCTTCCTTACCTCTGCATTACTGAAACAATTTCTTTTCATCTTCAGCAGGTGTCGTTGGAACCCGCTGGATCACTAATTGCACCCCCATTTCCTTCAGTTTTTTAAAGGCATCGACATCTGCTTCATCGACGGCAACTGTCGTAGCAACCTGTCTTTTCCCTTCTGACATATGCATATTCCCAATGTTCAATTTCTTGATCGGCACCCCACCTTCAGCTAATTTCAACGCATCTTGCGGATTTTCAACCACCATGAAAATTTTTTGTTTTGGCGATGCTTTATGAATGATCTCGATGGTTTTTTGAAGCGAGAAATACCTCGTTTGGACGCCAGCTGGCGCCGCCATATCCATCAACCCTTGTCTGACTTTGTCTTTGGCGACCTTATCATTTGCCACTAAAATTAGATTTGCCCCCAACGTACCGTTCCACTGTGTGGCAACTTGCCCATGAATCAACCGATTGTCGATTCGCGTCAATAAAATATTTGGTTCTCCCATAAATATGTCCTCCTTCTATTTACTGCATGATTTCTGCAACCGCACTACGTTCTACTTCAATCACCGTTCCCGATTTCACCCTTAGATCCACTGTCTCTTTCCCAAGTGCTTGAATCTCCCCAATAATGCCGCCGTATAATTTGATTTTCTGCCCCTTTTTCAAGGACTGCTGCAATTCAGCGAAATAGCCTTTTTGCTTTTTCAGATGTTTCCCATTCAAGAAAGATGAGACCGCCAAAAAGAGAAAGAGAAAAACAAGCACCACGATTGAGGCTGCTAAGATCATTTCCCACATGTTTAAATTCCTTCTTCCTCATTGATTTCCTCATGGCCTTTGATCTTTCCGTGAAAAATACCGGTCTTGCCAATCTCTGCCAGTTCTTGGCAAAAACGCTCTGGATCAGCTGCTGTATATCTAGTCAACGAACCTTCCACTAGCATCAGCAGATTGCTGCCGCCGATGACCTCGACTTGCGGGTCCTCATTGGCAGCGGTCATCGCAACATTAAAAGGGGTCCCGCCCACAAGGTCTGCACAAATCACGACCCCATCACAGGTTTCCTTTAATTGATCGATTGCTCCTTGCAACTCTTTTTCAAAGCCAGCTAACGGATTTTCCTCTAAAAACGGCACTGCTAGAAAATGTTCTTGCGGCCCTGCAATCATCGCAAGCGCATTTTCCATCCCTTGCGCAAATCCTCCATGACCTGTTAAAACCAAACCAAGCATCTTATGTCCTCCCTTTATTCCCAACTGGTAGTAACCACATATCCAATATAAACGCTTTCATTTAGTCTGTCAACAAAATTTTTGTTTTTATATAAAAATGTCTTTGTTATCTTTAAATACGAAAAAGAGCGCCAAAACAATGATTGTAAAACAATAAACTACTTGAAAAAGGTATTGAAATTCATCAATAACACGACAATAACGTTATTTTTAACTAATAAATCCACTGGTTTTTGCGTCCTGGTATCTAAAGAACCAGGAGTCACTCCACCATTCATCGATACAACAATCAACGTTGTTAAATAAAGGAACTATCAGCAAATTTGCTGCCTTAATAAAAAAACCAGTTAGGTATAATCCCTAACTGGTTTTGATCATCGCCAAACTCATTTTCCATTATGCGTTTTATTAAATTGTATTGCCATTTTTTTAAGAATAATTCATGTTATTAACTTAAACAGGTTAGAAATAACATGTTGCCTTATAATCCTGAAACTTTAAGAATATAAAAACCACCCATACTAACAGATCTCATATAAAGCGTATCTTGGTGGAGCCGATTTACTCTAAATACACTGTTTTCACGTGAAACAAAAAACCCTAACCAACCAGCAGGATCGCTGTTTGATTAGGAAAGAGGTACTGCTTTATTGTTCGGTCAACCACGTGCGCGAGTGTTCGACTTCTTCATACGTTAACTGATGACTTGGGGTCCAAACGGTTGAAAGGACTGCTCCCCGTGAGGTGAAGATCTCTTGGACGTAAGCACTGTCAGCTAGGGAAACGATCGGGTCGTTTCTGCCAAAACTCAGAAACACATGAGTGTCAGGCAAGGAATTCGTCGGTAAATTCTCGACTGGATACATGGCGTGGTAGAGGATCGCTTTTTTGAAGTGGTCGCTATCATTTAGTAATAAGCGAATGGCAATGTTGGCGCCATTGGAATAACCCACCAGTACCACTTGGGCTAATGAAAAGTTGTATTCTTTGGCGGCTTGCCGAATGAAATCGGCTAAATCGTCGCCGCGAAGTGCTAAGTCGGTTTCATCATACACCCCTTCAGCTAGACGTTTGAAGTAACGAGGCATGCCGTTTTCTAAAACGTTCCCGCGAATACCTAATAGTGATGCTTGGGGATCAAGGGCTTTGCCTACTTCCAGCAACGACTGTTCGTCGCCACCAGTGCCGTGGAGCAGCACCAAAACTGGTGCATCGGCTGCTCCTTGTTGGTAGATTGCTTTCATCGAAGTTCCTCCTTTAACTTGGTCGTTTGATATCGAAAATCTCCCCAATCGTTGCGTAAGAATTTCCCGCTAGCCGGCTGACTGCTTGTAAGGCACGGGGATCGATCTTGCCGTCTTGATAGACATCCTCTGCAACCTGGTAGCCGACGACTTCCAACAACAAGAGATCGGCAGTGATCTGCTGGTCTTTTTTGATGGGTACGTGCTGATGCAGAATCGTTTCTAAGCGGACACTGGCTTCGTTCAAGCCAGGAACGGCAATTGTTTTCGACGCCGTTGTAGTAAACCCAGAAACCGTCAACTCGCTTTGGTCTGCGGGCAATAATGCCGCGGTTTTATTGGCCTCTTGGACATTTGTTTGATCCAAAATATGCACGACGGCTTCTTTCGTCGCTAACAGATTGCGGGCGGTGTCTTTCAGTTCCCCCTCTTTGCGCTGGATAGCCAACGAGAGGATCACGGGTTCTGAGCTGACGATGTTAAAAAAACTGAATGGGGCGATGTTGACGATACCATCGGCTGATTGCGTACTGACCACTGCCACTGGCCGTGGAATGATGGAGCCAATCAGTAGTTTATAATTTTCTCGTTGGGTCAAATCCTTGGGATCTAAATAGTGCATACAGCGTCTCCTTTTTTCTAAACCGATAAGTCTGGCAAGCGATCCTCGATCTCTGCACGGCGGCTTTCAAATTGGGCTGGCAGCATCAACTGCTGTCCTAACGTTTCTAATGGTTCATCAACTAAAAAGCCTGGGGTTTCTGTTGCGATCTCAAAGACGATGTTGCCCCGCTCTTGGAAATAGACGGCTTTGAAATAGTTGCGGTCCTTGATTTCAGTGACTCCGTATCTTTGATTGTACAAGTACTCTTGCCACTCTTTTTGTACTGCTTCCGTTGGCACTGACCACGCGATGTGATGGACGGTGCCGACACCCCAGCGCCCTGCTGGCTTTGCTTCATGGGGCACGACGATCTCATGAGCGAGGGTGCCTGCGGTATGAAGATGGGTGCTTTTCTCTGTTTTGTTAAAAATGTTTAGTCCTAGATCATCTGCCAACGTTTGAATGGTCGCTTCTGGTTGTGCCGAAAGCAAGACGGCCCCATGAAAGCCTACAATCGCTGGTGTTTCCGCCGATTCTTCGGCTTCGACTAACGCCAAAGACAGGTCATGCTGATCATGAAGTTCTAAAGTTGGCCGATCAAACAATGTACTTTCTTGGACAGTTACTTGATGTTTCGCCAAATGTTCTTGCCAATAGGCACTGCTGCCTTTAGGAATACGAAAGGCGATCGTGCCGACTTGTCCGCTTCCTACTCGTCCAGGATGGGCATTTGCCCAAGGGAAGAAAGTGATGATGGTCCCATTTTCTAACGCTTGATTGCTGTAATAAAGATGATACGTGTAGGGATCATCAAAATTGACGGTTTGTTTGACGAGGCGCAACCCCAACACGTCACGGTAAAAGGCAACGTTCGTTTGCGGATCGCCTACGATGGCTGAAATATGGTGGATCTGTTGAATGGGTTGCATACTATGTGCCTCCTTAGGCGCGTTTTGTATTGAAGGGTTTGATGACTCCTTCGATGTATTCACGGCGATTTTCTAAAAATGGTGCCAATGATAAGGATTCACCCAATGTTTCATACGGCTCATCCCCCATAAACCCTGGTTCATCTGTCGCTAGTTCAAAAAGAATATGGCCGATGCGCACATACAACGACTCAAAATAGTAGCGATCGACATAGCCAGAGTTGGCCAATCCCAAGTTATCAAAGACTTCTTGCCAGACTGCTAATGAGTCATGGTGGGCTAAACGAAAAGCGACATGATGCACTTCGCCGTCCCCTTGTTGTGCTTGCGGGCTCGTGGTATCTTCCACTAAAACGATTTGGGCGCCATTGCCGCCTTCACCGACTTCTAGCAAATAGCGATTGTCTACTTGATCAATGGTTTTGAAATCAAAGACGGATTCCAGCAGCCCTTTGAAATCTGCCAAATAAGAAACAGACATTTCAACAGGACCTAAGCCATAAATCGCAAACTCAGTAGGAACGGGTCCTTTTTCCCAAGGAGTACCAGCTTTCACGCCAGTATTGTGTTCATCAGAGATCAGTTGATAGGCTTGCGTATCAAAATCCCAAAAGCGCAACACTTTTTTCCCAAATTCGGTGGTGATTGCCTCGTGTTTTACCTCAAATTCATCAAAGCGTGCGGCATAATAATCAAGGGCTGCGTCACTGGGCACTCGGAAACTGGTACGGGTGATCGAGTTGGTTCCTTTGCTACCACGAGCGGTATTGGGAAAATCAAAGAACGTCATGGTCGTTCCCGGTGTCCCTAAATCATCCGCAAAGTAAGTATGATACGTATAAATGTCATCTTGATTGACGGTTTTTTTCACTAAACGCATCCCTAACACATCTGTAAAGAAATGGTAATTCCGTTCCACATCACTTGTCATAGCCGTCACATGGTGTACCCCTAATAATTGGTCTTGTTTTCTCATTTTCTTTTCCTCATTTCTGATCGTAAGTTATTTTTCGTAAAATTGTTTTTAATTGTTGCAATTCTTCACTGCTGAGTTCGGAAAAACTCGCCGCAATCTTTTGTGCATGACTGGGAAAAATTTTCTCCATCAACGCCCTGCCTGCTTCCGTAATACTGACGTATGTTACCCGTTGATCTTCTTGGCTAGGTTCCCGTTGCACGCAGCCTTTTTTGACTAATTGATCGACCACGTAGGTTGTGGAGCTGCTGGCGATCAAGATTTTTTCCTTGATGGCTTGCGTCGTAAGGGTGCCTTTATGGTAAAGCAACTCCAGTACGGAAAACTCTGTGATATTTAAGCCATAACAACGGACATCTTTTTTTGCCACTTGTTCCAAACGACTCGCCGTACGCAGCAAACCGATGTACGCTTTGAGCGCTTCTTCTTGATGCGCCATTTTACTCACCTCTTTATTTCGAATTCGAGATAATCATAACTTACTTTTTGTAAGTTGTAAAAGGATATGCTTTGGGTATTTAAGAAAATCATTCAATGCTTTTTTTTGTAGAGATAAAGAACACTTAGACACTAACGACGGTCCCGCCTTTTCTCTATGAACCCGCCAAATCTAAAAAAAAAGCGGAACTTATGAAAGGTTCCATAAGTTCCGCTAAATATATATTTCAATGAAAAGGATTCGATCCATTCCATGTACCGATCAATGAAGCGCTGATTCCGACGCATACTTGTCTTTTTTAGATCATTGTGGTCGGCTGCACCTGTTTTTCCAAAGCCAGCAGCCACTTTTTGCGTTCGACACCGCCGCCATAGCCGCCGATGCTGCCATCGCTATTGATGACGCGGTGGCATGGAACGATCAACGCCAATTGGTTTTTTCCGTTGGCATTGGCAACAGCTCGGGTGGCTTTTTCATTGCCGATTCGCTGTGCCAATTGTTTGTAAGAGTATGTTTCTCCGATCTTCATCGCCAACAGCTGCTGCCAGACGGCTTTCTGAAAATCAGAGCCGATCAATGCGATGGGTACCGTGAAGACAGTTCGATTCCCTGCAAAATATTCCGTCAGTTCTTGCTTGAGTTGCTGAATGATTGCTGTTTGCTGCGGAATGATCACTGCATTCAAGCGGCTTCTCAAAACAGCAATCTCCGTTTCTAGCCCTCTGCGATCCACGAACTCTAACAAGTAAAGCTGCTGCTGGTCGCTGATCGCCAACATTGATCCCAGCTTGGTCTCAAGCCAAGCAGAAGAAAGAATCGTTTTTTCGCGGCTGTTGGAAGGCAACTCCCCCATAATCCGAGAAAACGCATCTCGAAAGCCGTTGCCAGAATCGAAACCGGCTTCTAATTGCGCTTGGATCAACGGTTCTCCTTCACGAATCTGCTTAAACGCTAATCCTAAGCGGCGTGCACGGGAGTATTCGATAAAGGTCATGCCAAAATATTTTTTGAATTGTCGTCGTGCGGTATTGGGATGGATCGCTAGTGCTTCAAAATCTTTGTCGGTCCACTTTTTCTCTGGGTTACTCTCCACGGCTTCCACCAGGCTTTTCACGTCAGGGGATAAGTGGCTAGGCGAGCTGAGCGGGCGACATCGTTTGCAGGGACGATACGCCGCCAGCAGCGCTTCTTGTGCCGTCTGAAAAAACTCGCAATTTTTTTTGAGCGGTTTTTTCGCTGGGCAGGTGGGACGGCAAAAGACGCCGGTGGTTTTTACCCCAACGTAAAAAATCCCTTCATATTGGGAATTTTTTTCAATCAGCATGTCGTAATAGTGGTCCCGTTGACGGCTATCTTCAATCATCTTGCGCACCCCTCCTTCTTTTCTATACTTACAAAAATACTTTGTGCTTGTCCAAACACACGACCAACCAATGCAGCAGCCTGCAAAGGCAGGTCGAAAATTTGCCCACATCCTTCTGATGACATACGATCACCCTTTCCTCTGAATGACCTTAGTGTACAAAGAATGGTCTTGACGCATCCCATAAAAATTAACACCAATTTTTTAAAAAGGATCGAAGGCAGTTATCCTCCGATCCTTTTGATTTCCCGTTTGCCTATTTTTCGGCGAATCTTAAAAGCAACGCCTACAGGAACCTAGACCGTCGCCTTCTGCTTGACTTGCAGGGCACTTTTTTTCAGCAAGACTCGCTCCAAACGGGGGCGATTATAGCGTTGGATCATGATGAATGGGCAGTTGGCCAATAACGCATAGGCGATCATCACCCAGCCCGCCCACGTAGGATTCCAGAGGAAAAAGAACGGTGCTGGAACAATCAGCAGCCAATGGGTCAGCTCTGCTCGGCGTGTCTCGATGACGAATTTTTCCAGATAGTCCTTTTGTTGCTGAGCCAAGCGAGATTTGTCAAAGCCTTTTTTGGCAATCACAGTGCCGTCGGGCAATTTGTCTTTCCACTGACGAATACGAAACACCTCCGACCAGATCCTACCGCCTTTTTCAAAGGCAAAAGAACGGAACCAGTTGGCATGACGTTCAAAAAAGGCATCGCTGACTTTGCGCAAGCCAAAGGAGATGCCCAGATGTAACAGCAGCCAAGCCAAGCTGTCTGTAATGAGCAAGAGCAGTGGAGATAAGGTGATCAGCGGCATGTGCATCGCCTCCTATAAATTGATTTTGCGTCCTTTCCAGGTCACGGATTTCAACAAATGGGTTTGGATCCACGACCAACCAAATAAGCCTAGGAAAAAAAGAAAGTAACATGGGAAAAAAAGCAGCAGGATTCGGTTGAAGTTGCCGACACGGCGGGCAAAGCACAGAGTTTGTCCAAAATAAGCAGCATAAAAAAGCAGTCCTAGCCAAAGCGGTTCCATCAGAAATGGTGCCGCCAGTACCCCAATGCCGCCGCTGATCCACAAGATGACGCCCGCCATAATCAAAGGGTGAGTGGATTGCGAAGCAGTAGCAAAGTCCTTCGTCCAGCCTTGAACAAGTTGACGAACACCAGCTGGATACATCCGAAAGGCCACCAAGTCTTTTCCACCATACAAGGCGATCGGCAAGCGTTTTTTCTTAAAGCGTCTCGCTAATGCTAGATCATCTAAGATTCCTTGTGGCATGTCCTGATGTCCATTGGCTTGAAGGTACGCAGTTTTGCTGCACAAAATACACGGACCAAAGGCGCCGCCAGCTGAGAGTTTTTCGCCTACGATAGAAAAGCGGTTCAACCCGACAGGTAAGACGACATTAAAGACGGCAGACAGTTGTTCATACAGGCGCTTCGTTTGATGATAGGGCTGCACCGAGAGCAGTCCTTGTCCCGATCGCTCCTCATACGCAGCGAAAAGACGCTCTAAGCCATCTTCTGCTAGAAAGAAGGTATCGGCATCCAAAAATAATAGATACTTGCCCACCGCTTGTGAGGCGCCTAACCAACAAGCCGCCGCTTTCCCAGCAGAATCAGCAGTGGTTTGCAAGACCGTCGCACCGAAGCCCTTAGCACAGGCGATCGTCTCGTCTTCCGATCCGTCATCAACCACCAAAATCTCCACAGGATGAAGGGTTTGCTGCTGCAAGGACGCCAACAATTGCGGCAAATTTTCTGCTTCATTGCGGGCGGGGATGATGATCGACAGTTCTCCCCTCTCCGTCAAGTCTTTGGATGCGGCTGTCTCCTTGCGGGTGGGTATCGTCGGCAGGCGGAAAAAAAACAGCCAGCCTGCCAGCCAAGCAGCGCAAATACCAGCGAGCAGCAGGTACACAGTCATCATCCTTTCTTGTCTTAGTGTTCTCTTTTGGTGATCATCTCACTGACTTGCTGGCCACTGAGGGTCACCATCGGCATACCGGCACCTGGATTGACCGTACCGCCAACGAAGTATAGATTGTCGTAGCGTTCGCTGTGTTTCGGGTGTTTAAATCCATGATTTTTCTTGCGGTTAGAGACCGTGCCGTAGATGGCACCGCGATGTGACAAATAATTCTTTTGGATGTCTTCGGGTGTCCAGCGGTCTTCATACACGATGTGCTTACGTAGATCCGTTAAGCCCATGTTTTCCAGCTTGATCAAGATCCGTTCACGAAAGGCATCGTATTCCGCTTCCGTAAAGGGTTTATCCTGCAAATAAGGGATATGAGGCAAGATTTTGATGTTCTCATGCCCTGCCACTGTTTGCGAAGGATCGGTTTTGTTGGCATTGACCAAATAGATTGTTGGATCTTCTGGCAGCTGATGCTGATGGAAATTTTGATCAAAGTTTTCTTTTGAGGCATTTGAAAAGAAAAAGTTGTGATGCGCCAATTGCGGATAGGAGGTTTTGACCCCTAAGTGCAAGACAAAACCAGAACTTGCTGGTTCAAATTTTTCTTCCAGTTTTTGAGTAAAGGTCGGCGCTTCTTCTAACAGCTCTTCATAAGCCGGGATCACTTCCATGTTGGAAACAAAATAGTCGGCTTCGATCAACGTGCCATCATCCAAACGAGCGGCACGGATTTGTTCCTGTTCAACGATCAATTTTTCTACTTTGTGTCCCGTGTGGAAGGTCACACCAATCTCTTTTGCTAAGCGAACGATGCCTTCGGCTAAACGGTGCATCCCGCCTGGCACGTACCAGACACCTTGGGCATGCTGCATGTAGATCATCATGTTCAAGACGGCTGGGGCGTCATAAGGAGACGAGCCGACATACTTGATAAAATAGCTCAGCATGTCTTGCAGCTGCGGATTGCTGACACGTTTTTGAATGGCATCATGCATGGAAGAGAAATAATCAAAGCCTTTCAGCGCTTTGATCACGCCGTGATACTTCAAGATTTCTTTCGTGGTATCTAAGCCTTTCTCGAAATAGCCTTTTTCCGTGATATCATAAATCTTTTGCGCATAGTCCAAAAAGTTTTGGTACTCTGCCATGTCTTTTTCCGACAAGTGGGGGTTTTCCTTTGCCATGCGGGCAAGATCGCCATAGAGATCAATCTTGGTGCCGTCGGGGAAAAAGGAGCGCCATTCCAATGGCAATCGGCGAATCGCAACATAATCCGCCATATCGCGATTGCTGCCAGTAAATAATTTTTCAAAAATCTGCGGCATCGTCAAAATCGAAGGACCTAAGTCAAAGCCGAAGCCGTTTGTTTCCAGTCGGTTCAACTTGCCGCCTAAGTGGTGATTTTTTTCATATAATGATACATCAAAGCCATTTTGGGCTAATGAGACCGCCGCTGATAGACCACCAAGTCCGCCGCCGATCACTACAACTGTTTTTTTCTCTTTCATTGAATTGCTCCTCGTTTGCTTTAATGAACGTCCCTATTTAGCCAAACCTTCTCGTCAAAACAGATGGTTGCGTCTCACTGCAACTGCGTGTCTTGGCACTGTTTTGGCATTGACCACTTGAATCAAAGGATCGTTTTTCTAGATAATTCTATAGTATCACACCTTTGAAAAAATGACGGGGATGAGCCTATCGGTCAACTGATGCTGTTTTTTCTCAACCATGATTTCAGCGAATGAAAAAACAACCTGCTGGAAAAGAAAGGAAACCCAGTCATTTCGCCCATTCCGAAAATATTCTTTTTATAACAACAATTATCAGAATAGTTGAACATTTTTGACGTTAATACCAGCGAAAAACAAATCTTCGTATGGTTACGAAAAAACGCGTTTGAGCCAATTTGGAATATCCTGTACATTGAATGTAGCGAAAGTCCTTCCCCCAATCATTTTTAAAAAACAAACGGACCTTCTCAGTAAGACATTGCTTAACAGTGACTGTTTTTGATAATGACACGTATTGTCGCTTTTTCCTAACACTAATAAGGAGTATTGATATGAACTTAAAAACGATCCAATCAGCCGAAGAATATGTAAACTTTTTTGACGAAGAATTTATCCACTCGCCCTGTTCTTATACTCATCCGAAAATCTTTAATTTTTATCTCTCTTTGCGCCAACGATTTTTGACGATCTATGAACAAGAAGAGGGTACTTTTTTCGAAAAAATGTCGTTGCTACTAGATATCGACGCACAGCTGCAAATACTAAAAGAACTTTATGTTTTAAAAATTTCTTCTCTAAATGAGTATGCGGAAGAAGAGATCATTCAGCTGACGGTCAAAGACAAAACCTGTTTCTATCGGGAATTGACCGGTCTTCAGCTAAACCAAAAGGCGCCTTGGAGTTTGATTTACTTAAGTGAAGCCCAATGAGTTCGCCCACATCGATCGATTGAATTGAAAACCGCTGGTTCCAAAGGCTTGCATCCGTACCTGATGCACTCCCCACTTCCCCTCCCCACACTCCTGCACAGCTGCGGAGAGTCAAGCCATTAAAAAAGAAAGCATCTTTCCTTCTCACTGTTTAAGCAGTGAAGGAAAAATGCTTTCTTTTCATGTAAAAGGCCCTTTCTAGCAGCTCTTTAGGTCAAAACATAATGGGAAACTAGAAGAGGTCTTTTAAGGCAAATTGGCGGGTGACGTTAGGATTGATCCGTTCAAGCAGTCGATTCCAGTCAGAAGAAGAAGGAATCGTTTTGAAGACGATGCACTCAACGATATCTCGAAATTCGGTCGCATGCTCGGCATAGTTCGTCACTAGCAGATCGATGGTGTTTTGTTCTAAATACTGAGCATTGACTTCCCCTGAGTCAGGATAAAAGACTCGATGGGATCGGCTAAAATAGCGGTTAGACCAGCCTTCAATGTACTGAACGATATTGTTATTTCCTTCGAAGATAAAGGCGATATTTTTTCGGGGAAACCAATGACGTTCTCGAACAGACTCGATATAAATCACTAAGTTTGCACAAAAATCCGTCAGATACTCCTCAGAATAAAGGTTGTGGTACTCGCGACTATTTTCTAAAAACTCTCGGTAAGCAGCAAACTCCTTAGGAAAGGTTTTCTTAATAAACGCATTCACATCATAGATATTGCGATTGGCAGACGTGGATAAGCACTCCTTCAATTTAGCAGAGGTAAAAAAGGATTCAATCAGAATCTGATCCTCTTTGGGCTTTTTCGACGATACATTCAACATCTGATAAAACTCGTTGGTCAACGTGCGGATCTCTGTCCAATGATTATACGAAAGACAAAACTTTTGTTCGACGATCACATTTTGCAGTTTTTTCTTTGTGATAATACTAACAAATAAGAAGATAAGTTCATCGTTCGTCAATCGACATTGAAAGTACTTTTCAATGACCCCATTGATTCGTTGAAAATGCATCAACTGAATACTGTGTCGCAAGGCGTGGTACAATTCGGCGTTGATTTGCACAGTCTTGCCTTGCATAAATCGCTCAAGCGAAATATAGAGCAGATACGTGTATTGTGAAAACGAAACGGTGTGGTAACTATTTTTGTCAAACATCCTGCCGATTTCCGTTACTGCCTGTTGGACCGCAGCTGGCGGAAATACAGTGTGGGGGGTGCTGTCCGTTTCATAAAAAAAGGTACAAAAGAAATTGCGGATATCTGCTTCTTCCCCAACGATATTCACAGGATCTAATGCTAGCTGGAGATCAAAACGTGCCAGTTGTTCATGAATGCGCTGCAAGTACTTCGATAAGGTACTCTTAGATAAAAACAAGCAGTCCGCCCACTCATCGATCGTCTTTAACTCTCCAATAAAAATATTTTCCAATAAAATAAAGAGCGGTTCATTCGCTAAAAGCGAGGCTTTTTTCTTTTCATACTGTGAATAATCAAATAGTTCAAACGAATAGCCTTGATTGGTGGAAGTGATCAGGATCAGCCCACAGAAATACTCGTTGATCTGACTGATGTCTTTGCCAATCGTCCTCGTGGTACTAGTTGTTACTTCAGCCAATTGACTGGCACTGCAAATTTCATTTTTTTCAAATTCACTTAGAATCTGCAGCCATCGAACGGTCGATTTGCTTGTGACAAAACTCAATTGAAAATTTTTCAAACATAAGCTCCTTACTAAAAAATTTCTTTTTTGCGGCTAAATTACGCATGAAAGGCGCCTAAGCAGTCTCATTATATCGGTTTTCATCCTACATAAAAAATCGGTTTTTTCATAGCTTGATGAAAAAAAGCGTGGATTCCAGACTACTGTTGTATAACAATTATTTTATCGGCTATTGGAAATAGTGCAAGGATTTCGCTTTTGCTTTCATCAGATTCTGCTTAAGGAACAAGAAAATTCTTTGTATCATTTGCTTCATTTTGAAAAAAAACTGCTATGTTGAAAATCACCTATGTTTTCTTTATTTGTCTAAACGTGTCTGACATGATGTTTAAAAGCTGCTCATATTGAGATTCTTGACTTGTTTTTTTCACTTGTACGTTAAAGTCCTGTTCAATAAATTGTTTGGGTATCAACTGATCCATTTCTATTTTTGAAAGCCGCTCAATACATTCCGCTAACAGTTGGTAATCCTTTGCGAGTGTTTGCGGCAGCTTGTATGTTTGGGTAAAAAAAGAATAGCTTGCAGTCTTTTGGATCGTTAGTGCCACCTGTTTTTGAATCAAATAGTGCAATTTTTCTAATTGCTTATCCGTGACGGATCGTTCATCATTTCGTTCAAATAATTGACAATAATAGTCTAAAAATTCACTATTAGCCATCACTGTCTCAAAATCCGTTTTATTTATTCTCATAAAATGTTCTCCTCTTTTTCTATTTTATGCATCACTGTTTACGACGTTCTTTTCAACGATCAATACTGATAGAAAAAAGGAATAGACTTATAATTAATGCACTTCCTGATTATTCGCTCCCCTACTTCGTTAGCAAGTTTTTATTCGTAGGGGTAACAACTGTAACAATTTTGCTTCTCCGCTCGTCACCAAGAGCATGCGAATCGACCACTTGTGCTGCTTGCTGACCGATCTGCTCACGCCAGTTTATGGATTAGCAACGGTTACGGTTAGGTGAAAATTATAAAGAATCTATGTACGATTTTTTTAAACATTTTTTTGGTTTTCATGAAAAAAAATTAAAATCGTGCTCTCGAAAAAATGACTAGAAAAAAACAAAAAAAAAGAAAGCATCCATGATACTCTCTTTTTTGTCTATTCTTATTTTGTTAAAAAAGCGATTGGATCGATCAATTGCGCTTGACTCAAGCTTGGCGATGCACTGACTTCAAAGTGCAGGTGTGCGCCTGTGCTATTGCCCGTACTACCCATGAGGGCAATCGTTTCTCCTCGTTCCACTTGTTGACCAACCTTCACAAGGTTCTGTTGATTGTGGGCATAGAGTGTCGTCATCCCGTCCTCATGGAGAATCGCTACATAATTCCCCCAAGAAGGATGAACCTCTGAACGGATGACCGTTCCAGATTGACTCGCCAGGATTGGGGTCCCAAACGCTGCGGCAAAGTCAACGCCCCGATGAAAGCTTCCCCAACGTGGGCCAAAAGTAGAAGTGACAACGGCTTTTTCAACAGGAAAAAGATACGTCTCACTTGCGGTCACATCAGGTTTTTTCTGATCATAACGGGTCAACGCATAGGCTTCGATCAAAGCTGTCAGCTTTTGATCATACGTCGTATCTGTGGCATACCGACCAGTCAAATAACGGGCAGCCTCTTGATAAGAAGCCGCTTCTGATTTCCATACGCCTTTATAAAAATCAGACTGCTGCCCGACCCCTTCTTTCAACAAGCGAGCATAGTCCATCAATGACTCTTTGTAGCCAGTATATTGGCGGAACGTTGCCGTGATCGTATAGTGATTTCCCGAACCATCATCTTCTTGTGTCCGAAAAGCGACACCCTGTCCTTGATAGGTTCCTTTGATACCAAAGAGATTGAAGTACGGCGCCTGACTCAGTCTGCTTTGCCCGCCACCTGACTCTAAAATAGCCTGTGCAATCATGACAGAAGCGTACAAATCATTTTTCAAGCCGATTTCTCGGGCATCTTCACCAATTTCTTGGATAAAATCCCACACTTCTTTTACTGGTGTGACCGTCAAGGTCGTTTCGCTACCTTGGTGCGGTGTCGGATCGGATTGACTTGGCGCGCTTGGTGCTTGGGTGCTTGGTGGCATGACCGGTGACACAGCCGCAGGTGTTTCTTGACTTGCATCACTGTTTGCTTCTGGTGTCGGTTTTGTTTCTACAGGTTTTGACGGTTTGGGCTTCTCTGGCTGCGTCTCAGGTTTGGGTGCTTCAGGCTGTGTTGGTTTTTCTGGTTTCGGTGCTGGCGTTGGTTCTTCTGGCTGAGAAGGCTCTGGCTTACTCGGTAGCTCTGGCTCTGGCTCTGGTTCTGGCTCTGGGGTCGGTTGGGGAACTGGGGTTGGTTCTTCGGTTTGCTCTGTCCCCTCCGGCACTGTCTCAGATCCTTCTGGTACACTTTCTACAGGTACCGATCCTTGCTCAGAATCGGGCACTTGTCCTTCCACTGCTGGAGCGGTTTCTTCGATCGTCCCAGCTGTGCTGCTGTCACTTGCTTGTGCAGCTGTTTCTGATGTTTGGGTAACGGTCGTACTTTCTGATGCAACAACCGCAGCTGAAACTGGCACACCAGCTAAAAGTTGTCCGCAAACCAAAAGAAGCGCTACCCCTTTTTGCGAATGCTTCATAGGCGAAATCCTTTCTCTTTCTTTTTCCTCTTAACAACCTCTATTGAAAAAACATCTTGCCATCCAATTAGTAAATAAATATCAATTCTCTTTTATTATACTACGCTTCGTTTTTTCGACTCAAGCAAATGACTCCCGCCCTAGCGAAAGAGAACGAGCTTTTGGAGAATGGGTCTACTGGTAAAAGATCACGTTTTGCATCCAACGCATTGTCGATCCTCGGCTTCAGCAGTTTTTTTCTGTTGCCTAAGATCCTCTGGCGTCATCAGAAAAAAACACTGTTGTTCAAATGGGCGGCTGCCCGTTGAACAACAGTGTTTCAATTGTCTCTTCTTGCTCCATTGGCTTTTTATCGAGCGTTGGGAGCCTTTCTATTCGTGCTTCATTTTTCTCAAGTTTATGTATGATTTTTGGCAATTGGTTTCTCAGGTCCTTGCTATACTTACTCTGAAGGGTTGATATTCTTGGAAATTTTCTGCTGGCAGTCAAAGGTTTCAAGAGATTATGACCAAAAACGCCGAACAGTTGAAGGTGCCATTATCTGTGCAAATGATTATGCTATAATTATTTAAACTTATTTTTCGGAGGCTGACATGAAAACATTTCAATTAAAATTCATGCGAAATCGTACGTTGATTCGCTGGCTGCAATTGTTGAATGAATTTGAGAAAAGTCCCTCCCGTACACTGGGAGAACTCGCTGAAGTGACCGAGAGCAGTACGCGTACGTTGATTACTGACATTGCTAGCTTGCGAGAGTATTTTAAAGGGGCTATGGCGATCCACACAGCAAAAATCGGGTATCTTTTTGAAGAAATCGATCATGATAGGTATCGAAAGCAAAAGCAAGAATTGATAAAAGATGAACCGATTTTCCAGATTTTAGAAAGTATTTTTTATAATGAGCAGCAAACCCTCTTTGATTGGAGCTTAACGCTTAATATTTCTGAACAAGCGCTGATCAGCTACTTCCGGAAAATACAGCCATTTTTATCCCCTTTTGGTTTAAAAATCAAAACGGATCCCGTCTCTTTGGCAGGTTCGGAGATCGATATACGAAAATTTTTCTGTCTTTTTTACTACGAGTCTGACATTAATGTCCACACGTTATTTCCCTCGATCCATGTACAAGATGCGGTGATGGAAATCACTGACCTTTTGGAAACGAAGGCCTTACAGAGCTCTTCTTTTTCTTATTTTGCTTATATCCTTTATATTAGCGTGGAGCGCAGCAAACGCGGTTTACTTGCTGCCCCCTCTCCAGAACTAAGCGAGTTAGTTAAAAAAAATGGTTTACTTTCAAATTATGAGGACCTTAAAAAGATTATCCAGCGTTATTTTACCTTTGATTTTCCTCAAGAAGAAGCAATCTATCTTCTGACTTGCATCATTTGTCGTCGCAAACTCAACACCGATCTAGAAACAAGCAAAGCGTTTTGTCTTAACTATAACCACTGGCCCGCGATCAAACAAATCACTGCTGATTTCTATGCCCAAAATCGCGGCAACAGCTTTGATGAACAAAAAGATTTGCTTTGGTTAGAGTCATTCTTTACTATTTTCAAGCTTCGTGAGTTGTTATCGCCAACGATGAACGTCAACATCGATGATTTGAATGCTTTCGTCAAAGAGAAATTTGCGGCTGAATATAAAAAAAATCACCAGTTTTTGCTCTCACATCCTCTTGTGAAAACACTCTATTCTTTCGACCATTTGGATGATTTTTGTGCAAGTCTCACCTTCCACATGGAAGCCATCATTGAAGAGAATTGGGGCACGCGGAGAACTATAGCTGTTATTTTTGAAGGTAACGAGTATGTTTGTGAGTACGCTGAAAGTATTATCCGAAAATATCTTGGCGTTTATCATGAAATGTACTACCCTGATTCAAACGAACTCTCCCACGAGTATTTAAAAGAAAAAAACATTAATTTTCTCATTACTAACTACTCCGAATACGCCACTGAATACTTACTGGATGTTGAAAGTGTCTTATTAAAATCAATACCCGACGCTGCCGATTGGAATTATCTTTTGAATCGAATCAATCCGAGAATTTTGCGGTTGGTCGTTCTTGATAATACGTAGTAATTCCAATCATTCACGCCGCTTCTCCAAAGAAAGAGAATTGATATTTCCTTGTCGCCTTTAAACGAACGCCTGACTAATCCTCCCATATAAAGCTGTTCTTTTTTAGTGGAAGCAGCTTTATATGGGACTTTTCCAATGAATCAAGTACGCTTTTTCCTTCTACGCTGCTACTATCAGCAATCATTGCTCTTTGGATTGATCTGCACTTAAAAATGTCCGTTTCGTAAAAGCCAGTGCGCCTACGAGGGTCATGAGTACGATGATTGGATGAGAAGATGCAGACAAGATCCCCAAAATCGCCGTCAACAGCGTGCCCGTATAACTCAAACCGACTGCCCATTGCTGAAGCCTTGAAAGCTCTCGCAGCTGCCCTTTGAAGGCCACCCCCAGCATCATTGCTCCGACAAAAGATAAAAGGCCAAAAACTACATGTAACAGTAACATTCTTTTTCCTCCATTCTTAAATGTTCACATCGATCGCTTCAGCGATTCGTCTGCCGTAATCTGGGTCCGCACGGTAAAAATGCATGACCTGCCGTTCTTTGATCTGTTGATTTTGAACCTGTCCCAAACTCCCCGCGATCGTTTGAATCAAGCGTGTTCGTTCTTCTTCTGAGAGCAAACGATAAAAATCACCTGCTTGGCTATAATAGTCTTCGTCGTATTCAAAGGAACCGATCTCTCCTTCTAACGAATAGTGGATGCCCTTGGCATGCGGGTTTTCCTTGACGCCATCAAAACTGTTCGGTTCATAATTGATCCCTGAAGAATTCGTTTTGGTATTCATGAAGCCATCTTGTTGGTGATTGTGGACGGGCGCTTTCGGCGCATTGATCGGCAACTGGCTGCTATTGGGGCCAACTCGATAACGATGCGCATCACCATAAGCAAACAGCCGACCTTGCAATAGTTTGTCCGGTGAAAAATCAATCCCTGGAACGATATTGCCCGGTGAAAAAGTGACTTGCTCGACTTCGTTGAAATAGTTCTCTGGATTGCGATTCAAGGTCATGCGTCCCACTTCAATCAGCGGATAGTCTTTTTGTGAGACTGTTTTGGTCACATCAAAAAGATTGACAGCAGCTGACCAGCCTTCTTCAAAGGGAATGATTTGAACATAGAGTGTCCAAGAAGGATACTCTTTTGCCTCGATCGCTTTGTATAGATCTTCAATATGATAATCAGGATTGCTTCCCGCAAGTTCTGTTGCAAGCGCCGCACTCATGTTCATAATGCCTTGATCCGTCCGAAAATGATATTTCACCCAAAAGCGTTCCCCCTCTGCGTTGATCCAAGCAAATGTATGACTCCCATACCCATGCATATGGCGAAATGTTGCCGGTAAGCCGCGATCCCCCATCAACAGGCTGACTTGATGGAGAGATTCTGGTGAATGGGACCAAAAATCCCACACCGCTTCTGGATTTTTCAAGTGCGTTCGCGGGTCTCTTTTTTGGGTATGGATAAAATCAGGAAATTTCAACGGATCACGAATAAAGAAAATCGGGGTATTATTGCCCACGAGGTCATAATTCCCCGCTTCCGTGTAAAATTTAACCGCAAACCCCCGAGGATCGCGCAATGTATCCGCAGACCCCAGTTCTCCGGCAACCGTTGAAAAGCGAATAAACAGGTCCGTTTCTTTACCGATGGCTGAAAGAAAAGCCGCTTTCGTGTACATCGTTACGTCGTTTGTTACTCGGAAGACACCATGAGCCCCCGCACCTTTCGCATGAACGACTCGTTCGGGAATCCGCTCACGATTAAAATGTGCCAGTTTTTCTAGCAAATGGACATCTTGGATCAACACTGGTCCACGGCGCCCCGCCGTCAAAGAATTCTGGTTATCCGCTACACTGGCTCCTTGCGCAGTCGTCAAATCGTTTTTCATATCCTTCCTCTTTTCTCTATAAAATCAGTCAAGTGCAATTACTCTCAACAAAATACTTCTAATTAGTACAAAAATTATCATTATTCTTCAAATATATCAATTAATTTGCTTATAAGTAAGAATTATTTCAGATTTTTGACTATTTTCCAGCTTTTCTATCGAAGCATCCAGGTTTTGCAGCAATCCGCATGAATAGAAGAAAGCACAAAAAAGCAGCGAAGCGTTGGCTTCACTGCTTTTTTGCGTTCCATTCGATTCAAGACCACTCTACTGGCGATCAATTAATTTTGCTGTCTGCTGCTTATTCGGCAGCTTCAATATCTTTGGCGATTTTTGCGACATCGATCTCCCGCTGCAAGTAGTCTTGGTTGTCGATAGGAAAATGCTGACGAAATTCGGCTAGTTCCATCAATTCGACTTCACCAGCTGCCACTTCAAAGTCTAAGACATGTCCAGCAAATGTCCGATCATCACTAATAAAATGCAGATGGAAACCAGCAGCCGCAGCACCGTGAAACAACAGCGGGGTAAAGAATCCGACGATCGTTCCGCTGATATTTTCTGCCTGAAATTCTGGCTGATGCTGGATGATCTCAATGAATTTTGGATATGGTTTTTCTTGCTTTGGGGCAACGCGGACGTGCATCTTGGTAAATACCCCATGGATTTTGACAGCGGAAAACAAATTCGGGCTGACTTCTGTCAGGACGTGGTTTTTCACTTCTTCATCGGTCATTTCTTGGCTGACCTGCAGGTGCTTCGCTGCAGAAAAATCAACAACTGCCGCATAGGGGGTTCCTTCATTTCCTTGGAGCACTTGCACCTTGCCCGATTCGTCTACATGGTAGATTTCACCATCTAAAATAATCACTTCACCATTGGAACCAGCCAACGTACCGATCCCAAAATTTCCATATTCAAGCATTTTGCCGATTTGCTCCGTGCCATCCATTAAATCCTGCATCAACCCACCTAGGGTGCCATGCTGATATAAATAACTTTTGTTTTTCACTTTCATCTTGCTGCTCCTTTGGTCTTAATAAAATTGATCAGGTAGGATCGTTTTGCCAAGATCGGCATTATCTGAATAATCCACAGGGATATCAATGATCACTGGACCATCCGTTGCAAAACCTTCTTCGATGGCTGCCATCAATTCTTGTTTAGTGGTTGCCCGTAAGCCTTTGGCACCAAACGCTTCGGCATATTTCACGAAATCAACGGGTCCAAAATCAACTCCAGAAGCACGATCATATTTCATTTCTTCTTGGAATTTCACCATATTGTAGGTACCGTCATTCCAAATCAAGTGAATGATGTTTTGTTTCAAACGGACAGCTGTTTCTAACTCTTGGGCAGAAAACAAGAAGCCGCCATCGCCAGATACAGAGATCACTTGAGTATTTGGTCGCACGAGCGCTGCAGCGATCGCCCATGGCAAAGCGACTCCTAAGGTCTGCATGCCATTACTAAAGAGCAGATGCCGTGGCTCATAACTGCGGAAATGACGGGCCATCCAAATGTAGTGGCTGCCGACATCCACCGTCACCGTCATGTCATCGGTCACTTCTTGTTGCAAAGCATCGATGATTTCCAAAGGATGCAAGGTATTGTTGCTGCCTTCGACATCCGCTGGTTTTTCATTGAGTTTGGTTTGCAGCGTCGTTAAATAGTTTTGGGCGTCTTCGCTCAAGTGATACTGATCGATGGATTTTGATAGTTGTTCAATAATTTTCGCGATACTGCCCATCAGTTCAACTTCTGGCTGCATAAATGGATCGATCTCCATCGGTACTTCATCGATAACGATCACGCGGGCATCTTTTTCCGCATTCCAGTTGCGGGCTTCGTATTCGATCGGGTCGTACCCTACAGCAATCACTAAGTCGCTGCGTTTCAACAACATATCACCAGGCTGATTGCGGAATAAGCCGACGCGACCAAAGAAATGCTCTTCTAATTCACGAGAAATGATTCCAGCACCTTGGAAGGTCTCTACGACAGGCAACCCAGTTTTTGCAACTAACTGACGAATCGCTTGTGTTTCTTTCACGCCTGAAGCCCGCATCCCTAAGAGTAAGACAGGCAGTTTGGCTTCTTTGATTCGATCGACGAGTGCCTGGATATCTTCTGCATCGGCACTGCCTAATTTAGGCGAAGATAGAGGTTTGATCGCTGCCCCTTGAACGGTTCCGTCTGTCACATCTTGAGGAATGGATAAAAAGCTCGCCCCTTTTTTCGCTGTTTTTGCGATGCGAAAGGCGTTGGCAATACTTTCAGAAAGGGTTTCAGGATCTTGGACTTCACTGCTGAATTTCGTGATCGGCGCAAACAACGCCGCATTATTCATGCTTTGGTGGGTCAATTTTGAAAGGTCAGAACGCTTCACTTGGCCTGCTAGTGCCAAGACGGGATCACCTTCGGCAGTTGCCGTGACCAACCCAGTCGCTAAATTACTGGCTCCTGGTCCACTTGTTGCAATGACGACTCCTGGCTCTCCTGTCAGGCGACCGATTGCTTGTGCCATAAAGGCCGCGTTTTGTTCATGTCGTGCCAAGATCAACTCTGGTCCCCGATCACTCAACACGTCAAACACGCCATCGATTTTTGCACCGGGAATCCCAAAGATATAAGGCACCCGATGATTTTCTAAACTTTCAACAATGATTTCTGATCCTCTTGCACTCACTGTATTACCTCTTTTCAAAAACTGTATTAATCACAATACATATAATAGCACTTTTTATTTATTTATCAACGAAAAACACTTATTAAAATCTGTATTATAAAAGCGTGATTTTTTAGAGAGCGTTTGCATCTGCTTCAGACTGCAGGTGTACGTCTTTCAATTTTTCCGACAAAAAAAGGAGTGGATCGCTCCACTCCATACATCCTTTTCTGTATCAGAACACCGCAAAAAAAGAAGCTGCTTTCGTCGGTTTCTTATTCTGCGGGGACATTTTTTTCCGTCAGCCAACCGACAGCCAGTGTCATGGCCGCTCGTGCGGCTTGGGTCTGATCCATCGCATTGACCATCACAAAATCATGGATGATCCCTTGCATCCGTGCTTGGGTGACTTCCACGCCAGCTGCTCGTAAATGCTGCGCATAGGCTTCCCCTTCATCCCGCAAGACATCTGCTTCGCCTGTAATGATCAACGCTGGCGGCAGATCGGCTAACTCCTCTTTGGTCGCGCGTAGTGGAGAAGCGGTCATTTGATCCCGCTGTGTTTCATCCGTCGTGTATTGATCCCAGAACCATTGCATCCCTTCTTTGGTCAGAAAATAATTTTCACCGAATGCTTCATACGAAGGCGTATCAAAGCGGGCATCTGTCACAGGATAGAACAATAATTGCTGTGCGATCGGAATGCCGCCACGGGCTTTCGTCAACAAGGTCATAACCGTCGCCATGTTCCCACCTACGGAATCGCCAGCCACGGTCAAACGGCTAAGGTCTAAGCCTTTGACATCGACAAATCCCGGTAATTGCTGCAAGACCGCATAATTTTGTTCGATCGCCGTTGGGTATTTTGCTTCTGGTGAACGACTATATTCAGGAAAAATGACGATCGAGTTGGTTCGTACCGCCAATTCACGGATCAATTTATCATGAGTCGCGGCACTGCCGAAGACCCAGCCCGCGCCATGGAGATAATAAATGACAGGGAGAATCGCATGATTTCCTTCAGGACGAACAAAACGAACATTGATGGTCCCCCATTCGCCTGTATCTACGGTCTGATCTTCTATCTCAACCGCCAATTTATTGACGGGTGACTCTTGGACTTGTTCCAATAGTGCGCGCCCTTCTTCTGGCGGTAATTCATAGATCCGTGGGTGCGGTGCATTTGCCTCACTAAATTCAACGGCTGCTTTTTCCAACGAAATTCTATCTGTCATACGATTCTCTCCTTTTGTTTGAAATCGTTCGTGTTGACCTTAAGGGTACCACCAAGTCATTCTGATGCAAAGAATCTTGCTTCCTTCTGCTTCCAGACATTTCGCTCGACAAAAAAGGTGGTTTTTGCACTCTTAACTGCCTTGCCTTCATCACCGATAACTGTAAGACACTCGCTGTGTAAACTTCCCAAAAAACTGAAAGGCGTAGGTAAGTACGTATGAAATTCACATTAGATGAAACACAAAATAACCGTCTGCTCGCTGCTATTTTTCAAGAACTCGCTGTCATAGTCTTTGATCCGCAAAAAGAAGTTGTTTTCGCCAATGCCAACATGACGGATATCCTAGGTTATAGCCAAGAAGAAATCATTGGCTTGCCGCATCGGACCTTTTGTTTTGACCATTATGCTGCCAGTACGGATTACCAAACTTTCTGGAATCAACTTCTTTACTCAAAGCAACGGTTTCAAGACAAAATCATTCGGAAAAACAAACAAGGAGAAAAACTGATTTTAGAAGGGATTTACTTCCCCGTCCTCGATGAGCAGCAAGAAGTCGTTAACGTCGTCAAAATCGCTTTTGACATTACCCAAAGAGAACAAGCCTTAGCGGTCACTATCAAAAAAGTGCAAGAAAGTGCTGCTTCCCTGACACGACTTTCTGCCAACGGACACCAGCAAGTCGATCATTTGTCAGAGAACTTGGCGCAAGTCAAACAGCTGTCTGATCAAAATCAAGCAACGACCCATGCCTTAGAAATGGATAGCCAACAGGTGACAGCGGTGCTGCATGACATCGACCGCATTGCGCAACAAACCAAACTGCTGTCCTTCAATGCTTCCATCGAAACGGCACGGATCGGCGAACAGGCAGCTGGCTTTCGGGTGGTTGCGGATGAAATGCAAAAATTAGCTGAACAGACCAAGCAGTTGACCCAAACCATTGCCGCAACCATGCAAGCCATCAACCAACAAGCCTTAGTCGTGTTAGATAGTGCCGATTCGACGACCATGAAAATCAGTGATTCGCAAAAAAGCCTCGCTGCCGTTTTGCATTCTTACGACACGCTGCGAACGACGGCCAGTCTTTTAAACGATGAAGCCGAGTATTTATCAGAAACCAACGACGCTGAGTTGGAAACCTAGAAACCAAATGAATAAAAAAAGAGCGCCGCTGTTTGCGACGCTCTCTTTGTTTTTTTGACCAATAAATTGATTCCCTATTTGATTTCATCGATACTCAGCACTAGCCAGTCTCCCACTCTTGCAACAACTGCTGTAATTCTTGCAAAAATGATTGGGTCGCAAAGCCCAATGCTTGAAGAGGAACACGGTATTCCTGTTGAATCACCAAAAAGCTACTAAACATTTTATGCTGGACCTCAAAACTGAGGTTTTTCCAAACACTCCAGGAAAAACTGGCTATTCGTTTTTCTTTCTTTTCGTACGTGCACAAATACACTCGTTCAACGCCAAAAAGCAGTCCCGCATTCGCTTTCTTGCCAGTCATCTTTGACGTTAGCAACGCAAGAGGGGTCTCCGTTTCAGGCACTTGAAAACTAGCGAGGACTTGTCTTTGCCATTGCCTTGGTAGCACTTGTCTTTCTCCAGAAAAATAGAATAAAAAATTTTGTTTTTGAAAAAAGGCAGTCAAACGATTTTGTCGCTCCTTGACTGGATCGCGTGGCGCCCGCTGAATCAAAGACGTCTGATTCATTGCCGATTGCTTTGACTGCTTGTGATCACTTGAAACCCCTACCGCTGAGGAGTTTCTCAGGGGAAGAGGATCCATCGTTTGGTTGGCAGCAGCTGATTGACTGATTTTCTTCAACAAAGCAGCAAGATGCGTCAACGCAAGCTGTTTTGCTGTCATAGGATTGGCATGCGGGCTTTTGGTATGATCGAAAGATTGTTTGATGACCATTTTCCCACGACAATACAGACAAATCGCCGTGCCAGCAGCCCAATTTACTTCTAGTTCTCCTAAGCAGAGGGGGCATTGAATCGGAATAATATCCATTGAATCATCCTTTCGTTTCGATACAGGTATCGGAGCTATCCGTGGTAAAGATACGGATCGTATTCCAGCTGACAAACGCCAGCAGCACTAGAAACGATAAGCCATAAAAACTGAAATACCAAGTCAGGATTGCTAAAAAAAGGATCAAGGCAAATTCATACGCCATGTTTTCTAGACTGCTGTAAAATACTGTCTGTCGGGCGAGTTTCTTCCTCCGCGTCTCAAAAGCTTTCTTCGCTGCAGCCGTTGATGCATCCGACTGACTCAATGCCCGGGAAAGTTCTGCTTTGAATTTGCCGTACTCTGAGAAAAACTTGACCTCTGGTACGAGCAAGAAGTACCAAGTCGCAAGACAAGCAATCAGCAAGATGACCGCTGAAGCGAGCAGACTAAAGGCAACAGCCGGTAATAAAAAGCCATCAAATAGAAAACTCGAAGCAATTCCAGAAAATAATCCGACAAAAAAGAAGGTATAGCAGAATTGCCAAAGGACACTACTGGTCTTCGAAAAACTTTTCTTCACTTGCACCAGCTGTTCACATTCAGGAAGCTGGGTTGGAAAGAGACGTTCAGCATCGGTGCCATCAGCCACGAAAGAATAGGTTTGGTTTCCGTATTTGAATTCGCCAATGTAATAAGGAAAATACAGTTTTTCCGTATCACATTGTTTCGGAAAAAGAGTCAGTTGAACCTCATTGGCAACATCTGCTCCCACCAAATGGTCTTTGGCTTTTGCTTCAAAGACTTCCATTAGATGGGTATCAGAGAGTGCCGCTTCTCTGGAAATATCAAAGGGCAGCACCTGAGCGCCTTGGCTAAGTGCCGAAAACTGCTGCATATCCGTGCAATAGGCGGCTCCTTTTTGAAGATGCAGCGGCAGCTTACCATTGATACTGTAATCCGCTTCTTTTTGGGTATACGTAGGGAAATATTCATTGAAAATTGTTGTGTTCCCGCTGTTATGTAAAGAAATATCGGCAGTAATGCGCCCACTCCCCCTCTGCTGTTCCTCGTGGACATAGCTCCCTCTCACTTGAGCATCATAAGCAATTTGAAAGTAATACATCGGGATAAATACACGTTTTAGATGAACCATCTCTAGCTCAAAAAAGATACTTTCCGAGATGGTCTCTTGCCATGCTAGTTTATTTTTTAACGCCGCTTCACATGCCTTTTCATCATAGGCAAACGGATAAAACCCTTCTTTGACAGTCCCTTGAATGTGTGGCAACTCTTTAAGCGAGACGACTTGTTTTGTTTGTTCCTGGTTTTTTTGTTCCGGTTTGATCAACAGCTCATTTAAACAATACTGACAGACTGCTTTCCCTGAGTCCCAATCAACTTCTAGACGTCCCAGACAGCTGGGACATTGGATTTGGGTGATTTTCATTTTTTCTCCTTTTTTATGAATCGTTTTTTCTTTTCAACAAGATGGTTTATCAAAGAAACCGAAGAATGTTCCAAATAAGGGTAACGACCACGACCACATAAGCGAGCGTATCGAGCCATTCATAAAATTTCCTCATTCTTGCAAGATGCTTTCCACGCTTCTCGTAGTTTGCTAAAAAAGCGGTCCCAGCCGTTTTCTTACCTAATAATTCACTTTGGCACTCATCTCTAAATTTTTGGGCTGTTTTGAGGTACTGTTCTTTTAGAAAGTGCAACACTATCCCCGATACTACCCAATAAACTGCAGTTGGCAGGGAACTCATGACAATCCCCCCTATGACAGCTCTGAACACTCTTCCTAGAGGGATCCATTCAGAAATGAATAGCGCCAAGATCATCAGGATCACACCTAACGTAAAAAAGAGTACGGAGGACCAGCCAAAAACCTTACGAGCTTTTGAAAAATTCGCAACCGTTTGATAGGTAGCTTGACACTGTGGGATAATCGGCAGCTTCATTCGGTCAGGATCTTTGCCGTCGATCGCAAATTCAAAGGATTGCTCTTGGTACTTGAAGGTGCCCATATACAGGGGAAAGTAGAGCTCTTCTGTAGCACAGCTGATCAGGGAAAGATTTAGGTGCAGCTCTTTTAGATGATCGGCAGATTCTTTCTTCTGGATCACCGCATTCGCATGGGCTCTCAATTCCGCTTGTTTTTCAGAACCAAAGAGCGCCTGCTCTTGCTCAATATCAAAGGGAAAAACATGAATAGCATGTGCTGAGACTAGCTGTTGAAATTCCTTTTGATCGGTATTAAAGTGCGGTTTTCTTTTCATTTCATCATTGACCTCAAAGCTCTGAGGAATTTCTTGTTCGATCACCTCCGAACTGCCGCATTGATAGAATATAACCGTCTCACCTGAATGGTCACCTCGCTTCTTTTCCCACGTGGTCGTATGCGAGCCTTCCCATGCAATGGAATGGGTATCGTAGCCAAAGGCCCCCTCCCAGTGCATCGTATAGGTCACCTGAAATTCATAAATCGGAATAAAATATCGTTTTACCTCGCTGACTTCAAGATGAACGATAATGTCCTCAGGAACTGATTCCTGTTGGATCAGCCATTTTTTCAAGGCATTTGCTACCTCGTCTTCATTAAAGGCAAACGAATAAAACCCTTCTTTGACTTTTTGAAAAACTACGGGAGCCTGTTCATTCGAAGCTTCTTGCGTTTGTTTTGGCGGCGACTGTAGGACTGACTTAGTTAAGCAATACTGGCAGACTGCTTTTCCTGTCTCCCAGTCAACGGTTAACTGACCCAAGCAGCTGGGACATTGGATTTGTGTGATTTTCATTGCTTCTCCTTTTGCACATACTGATTTTCTTATCAATGAAGTGGCTTGGTTGCAAGTGAGGGGGAATATCTTTTATAAGGTGTTAGTTGGGGGAAGCAGCGAAGGAAAGCTGCTTGTTTGCAGGTAGTTGCTCGCTCTCATCCGTTTGTTCGAAACATTTTTTCCAGTGATGAAGCAAACAAGTGTATTTGTACCAAGAGCTGTTTAGCCAAAAAATAACCACAAACGGAAAACAACTCTTTATATATCATTTTATAATAAAAAATACCTTAAATCTATTTATTGTTGATAAAAACATCTGATTATTTGCTAGTTGCGCAAAATGTTTTCCGTAATAGCCACTAAATTTTGCAACGAAAAAAAGACAAACCTCATTTTTGTCTAAGGTTTGTCTACTGTCTGAAGCGGTTGTCTCGTCGGAGGCAGCCGTTTTTTGTCACTTGCTAGTTTTCCTCATACGAAAACTCGTACTCGTTTTGTTCGTCATCGATCAGACGCTTGTCATTGTTGTCCGCCATTTTGAATACTTTCTCAAAATCATCGCCAGTCATGCGCACTTCCCTTTTCTCTTGATCAATGATCACTTGGGCATTTGTCACTTCAAAGGTGTGCATAGGACCGATGTCTGCCGCGGTCAGTGCTTTGCTTTTGGGAAACTCTGCTTGTAGTGTTTCGTTGATCTGCGCTAATTGCGTCTCTTGTTCTTCTACCAAGTCCGCAGGTTCCTGATTCGGATTGATAAAAAAAGTCAGCGTTTTATTGACAGTGATCCTTCCATCTTCAAATAGATACAAAGCATATTGTTGATGACTGTTGCTATTGGTCAATACTTGATTCGCAGCTGCAGAGTCAACCCCTGAGCTACTGCAGCTTGTCAAGAAAAATAGTGTCACTAAACAAACGGCAGCAAATATTCCTCTACCTAACATGCTTTTCGTTTTCATTTTTTCCTCCTCGTTGCCCCTAATTTTGCTTCTTTGATGATTTTTCCGCAATCCGCGGATTTGGTTTTCTACAGATTAAAGTGCTTTTAGTATAGCACAAATTATTTGCTTTTATAGCCTTTTTTTATAGTAAGGATAATTTTACGCACAAAAAAACCAACCTTGTTGAAACAAGATCGGCTTTCTTTAGGATTGATTCGTTGAGATCTTTGAACGTTCTCGCTGGGGTATGATCGCTGCCTATTGTCCAATTAGTCCGACAACAAGTCCTAAAACGATCACTCCTAGAAACCCATTCACAAGGTGCAGCCCGACTAATTTGCGGGACTGTCCCGAGTAAACAGCCATCACGAAGGTGGCGACCCCATAAACCCCTAGCCACAATAAGCAAGCGACTTGCAAGGAGGTCATCAACCAACCATCATTATCGAATGTTGCAAACCAATAAACGACTTGATAGGTCGCTGCTGATAAGAGGATCCCACCAACGATCGTGCCGCCAAAGGTAAAGAGCATGTCACCGGTCGTCATCTGCTGATCAGCCATCTTCTCTGCCATTCCTGATTCTTTCGCCCAAAACTTGCCCCACTTATGCATCGGATTGTAAAGCAGACTTTCCACCACGACCCAGCTGAGGGTGCCGAAAATCAATGTCCAAAAATTAACCATTTTCGTTTTCTCCTACACTTTATTTTATCGTCACATTCCTGAGAACCGAAGAAACAACCGAACCCGGGGTTCCTTCCCCATCAGTTTATGTCTTAAGGGACGTTTCTTCAACTTTTTTCACTGGTTTCCCCTATTTTTCGATGGTTCCAATAAAAACTAAGAAAAATGATCGTATACAATAGTGCGGTGAAGCCAGTGACCGCCAATGGGTTAGTGATCAAAATACCGGCAAACAGCAAAAGCAACGCAAGGATCGCCCCACCCAAAAAAATCGTATAGCCCATTTTCTTCTGCTTGCGTACCAAAACAAACGCCGCCACACTGATCAACAACCAAATCAGTAATACAGTATACGACAGGGAGCCTGCCAGATAATTGAAGAGTTTGTCGCCTAAAAAGTAAGAAAGAACGACTCCAAGATATAAAGTACCGCTGCAAAACATGATCGCTCGTTGGGGCACGCTGTTTTTATTCAGCATCGTGAAGCGGCTTTTTTTCTGTCCAGTGTTGCTTAACCGGAAAAACAACGTTCTTGAAGAAGCATAGACCCCAGAATTGATTGACGAAAACAAAGCCAAAATAATCACTAAATTGACGATGTCGGAAGCAAAAGGCACATGGATTTTTTGAAACACCATTACAAAGGGACTGACATTTGGATCGGCTAATTGATTCCACGGATAAATGATCAGTAAAAGAAACATGGGAATGATGTAAAAAGCGGCAATCCGAGTCATTACTCCTTTGATTGCTTGAGGGATCGCTTTTTTGGGATTTTCTGCCTCACTAATCGTGATGGCTACTAACTCAGAACCGCCATAAGAATAGATTACGACCAATAAAGAATTGATAAATCCTTTGAGACCGTGAGGGGCAAAACCACCATAGTCTGTCATTTGTCTCATCGTCGGTAAAAAGCCCAGATCAAAGACTTGCGTGGCAACCAGATAGAGACCCACCAAGATCAGCACAATCACCACACTGATTTTGGCCCACGAAAGCCAGTATTCCGTTTCTGCAAACAAGCGGACCGAAAACAAATTGATGATGGTCGTGAGTAGTGCCAAAATCAACACAAAGATCCAAGCTGGAATATTGGGAAACCACAGCTGCAAAAAGCTTGCGGCAGCAACTGCTTCGGCGATGATGTTGATCATCCACATTGACCAGTAGATCCAGTCGATGAAATCGGCTGTATGCACACCGAGATATGGCTGGACTAAGCCCGAAAGGCCATGTTGTTTTTGGTCAGATAAGACCAACTGTCCCAGTCCTGTCATGACGACAAATAAGATCAGCCCGCAAAAAATAAACGCCAGCAAGACCGCAGGCCCCGCTAACTGGATTGCTTCACCGCTGCCTTTGAATAGGCCAGCACCGATGGCGCCACCTAGTGCCAACATAGTGATATGTCTGGTTTTCATCTGCTTTTTTAATTGATTTTTTTCTGTCATAGGTTCCTCCTTGAAAACCGTTGATCCTCCATAAAAGGTGATTCTCTCACTGTTGCTATTTTTAATTATATGAATATTTTTTTAACTACCTCATAGAGAATACCAGACGCTTCTGCTATTGCAACTAAGAATTGAAAAAATTATCTATTTTTTCTGAAAATTCTATCATCCTCTAATCTTTTTCACCTAAATCAAATCTTGGCGAGCTTTTATCTAAGTGAATGCACGAAAAAAGCCATCTCCCAACTTGCGGGAAATGACTTCCTGTCCTTTTTTCAAGCAGGCAGGATGATCAATGAGTCGTAACCAACTCGTCTTTGACGGCGTCAGGGAGATCTTGTTCGGTCACCTCTTGATACGACTCCACATGTTTGCCTTTTGCATCAAGCTCTAGGTAGGCATTTTCTTTTAGCTTTTGTGGTGCCCAAAACGTGATTTTGATCTTTTGCCCATCTTCATTGATCCCTTCTTGTGTATATTCGTAGGAATCGTGTTCTTGCAACACGCCATACTCGTCGGATGTTTTGACATAGACCTTTTTCTCCGGTACGAACGGATTGAAACGATCCACCAGCTGAACCAGTTCGCTGGAATCATCTTTCGTAAAATAAGACCATGTAACCAATGTGACGGTCCCGATCGTTAACACGAGCAGGATCATACTAATTGCTTTCTTCAAGTGATTGTCCTCCGTTTTTTCTATCTACCTTCAGTATAAAAAAACAAGCGATAAATATAATCAAACTTAAGGCGTATTTTTCCGTCGGTCATTGTGACTAAGACAAAAAGGGACCACTTTTTCAAAAGAAGCAGTAGTCCCTCACTTAGATGTTCCGTTTGTTCGTGACCCTTAAACCGTCACTGCCACATCGATCAGCTTGCTTTGCAAATGAACGAGGGTCTCTTGTGCGACACCAATCGTCCGCAAATAATGATACGCATCGGTATAGGTTGCTTCCAGATGCGTTAAGACGGGCAAAAGATACTCCGGTGCTGACAGCCACATCTCATTCGTGATCGTTTGGACTTGCTGAGCTACCAACGGGTTAGCAGCTAAATAGGTGTGCGTCGTTTGATAGTTGGCAATGCTATCGGCTTTTGCTACATCTGCCAGTTGAAGCAGCAGCATAGCGATCACACCCGTCCGGTCTTTGCCCGCCGCACAATGAAACAGCACACAACCTTCGGCAGCCGCCATCGTTTCCATGATCTGCTTGATTTGCTCTTTACGGTCTTCAATCATCTGGATATACAGCTCCGCCATATTGAAAATCAGCGGCTGCTCTAGTTGAGTCACATCCCCCATCGTTTCTGAAATCAAGGAGATCGGCCAGTTCTCCACACCGTCGATCACAGGTGTTGGCTCCTTTTCGATCTCTAAGGTCGTCCGTAGATCAATGATGGTCGTCAGCTGATACCTTTGTAAAAAAGCGATATCTTCTGGATGTAGATTGGCTAGACTGTCGCTTCTTAAGAAACGCTTCCAGGCAGTTGCTCCGTCTTTTGCGGCATAACCGCCTAAATCTCTTGTATTATAGGTTCCTTTTAATGGCAATCGTGTGTACATTCTTGATCGTCTCCTTATCTCATTCGTTTTTTGACTTGTCCGATCCCTAATTCGACACTGATCATCGTGAAAAAGATCAGCAAAATCAGCATCGAAATTTCACCATAATTGTATTGACCGATCGCCCGCGTCAAGAGCATGCCGATCCCACCGGCGCCTACCATTCCAAGTGAGATCGACTCAGCAATGTTGCCTTCCAGACGAATAGACGTCCAGGCTAGAAAGCGGCTGCTCAAGTTAGGCAGCAGGCCTTCTGTAATCATTTGCAGCCAGCCGGCACCGGTGGCTTGCATCGTTTCAATGATCGCCGCGTCTTGTTCTTCGATCGAACTGATAAAGGATTTTGTTAAATACCCCACCGTCGGGAAAACCAGTCCCAAAACCCCCGAGGTATTCCCAAATCCTAAACTAGCCACCACGATCAAGATCCACACTAGGGCTGGAACGGCCCGTACTACCGCTACACTGCCCTTGATAAGCATTGAAAGGAAAAGATGCGGTGTGGTGTTGGCTGCTCCAAGAAAGCTTAATACCAGTGCAATGAGCCACCCGATGAATAAGCCGCAGATCGCCATACACAAGGACACAAACAATTGGCCCAACGCTGGAATGATTTTTGAAAAGTCGAGGGTCATAAATTTTGCCAAAATCGTCCCAGCATCTTGCCAACGGCTTAAAAAGCGCGCGACCTCCAAGTCCAGCAAAGCCACACTTGTGATCAGCAACAAGATGAGGCCACAAATCGTGCCTAAAGTCAGCAGTCGTTCTTTTTTCGTAGATAATGCAATTTTTGTTGTCATCGCTTCCTCCTTCAATCAGGCAATTCGTTTTCTAAGCTGATTGACTGCAAATTCAGTCAATAGCACCAGCAAAACTAAAAGAATAATTAGGGCAAACGCTTCGCGGTATTTAAATAAACGAATATTGGTCTGAATCATGATCCCCATTCCTCCTGCCCCCACCATTCCTAAAATGGAAGACGCACGAATATTGATTTCGAAAGAAAACAAGGTCCAATTGATCCAAGAAGGAATAAATTCAGGAATCAATCCATGAAAAAGAATCTGCCAATAAGAGGCGCCTGCTGCTCGCAGCGCTTCTAATTTACTGCTGCCGATCTCATCGATCGAATCCGCATAAGAACGAGCCAGAAAACCTAATGTAGCAACGGTCAATGCCAATAGCCCCACCATATTCCCGATGCCGAAAATATAAACGAACAGCGATGCCCAAACCAGTACCGGGATATTTCTCAGAAAAGAGATCACCATGCGGACACTCGTCCGCACTAGCGGATACGGATTCGTCTGCTCTGACATCAGCAACCCGCAGACAAAAGCCAAAAAAGCCGAGAGATAAGTGCCAACGATCGCAAACAAGACGGTCTCTGCCACCAAGGGCAAGTAACTACGGATGTTTGTAAAATTTGCTGGGAAAAAGTTTTGCACAAAAAATCCCACAAATGCTGGAAGTGACCGAAAGGCTTCCACCAGATTGATTTGCAAATAGGCAAACGACAATAGAACAGCTACTACTACCAACAAGCCGTTCAAGATTCGTCCTTTGTTTGATTCAACCCTCAACGGAATCACGAATCTAGGCTTCTCCATAGGTCAACTGCTCCTTTCCTACTGGAATCGTTGCTTGCGTTAACCTCTGCTGTTCTTCTTTTCCTTGATAGATATGTGCGATCATCGCTTCTGTCAATTCTTGGGGCTTTCCGTCAAAGACGATCTTCCCTTCTTTGACGCCGATGATCCGAGTGGCATACGCCTTGGCAAAATCAACTTGATGCAGATTGACGATGCAGGTGATCTGGCGCTCTTGGGTGATCTCTTGCAACTGTTTCATGACGACTTTCGCAGCGTTAGGGTCTAAAGAAGCGATCGGTTCATCCGCCAAGATCAGCTTCGGCTGCTGCATGATGGCGCGGCATATACCAACTCGTTGCATCTGTCCCCCGGACAAAGCATTAGCTCGCTGGTACATCTGCTCTTGTAGACCGACTTTTTCTAATAGTTGGACCGCCTCTTGTTTGTCTTTTTCAGGATACAGCCCGAAAGCCGTTTTGCGAAAAGGAATTTTCCCTAAACGCCCATGCAGGACATTCTTAAGCACATTGGTACGGCCAATCAGATTGTAATGTTGAAAAATCATGCCGATTTCTGAACGAATCTGTCGCAGCTGCTTTTTCTTCGCACGGGTGATGTCCGTCCCCGCAAAAATCACTTGCCCCTCAGAAGGTTCGATCATGCGGTTGATTGAGCGGATAAAGGTCGATTTCCCAGCACCCGATGGACCGATCACGACGATAAACTCCCCTTCTGTCACCGTTAAATCAATTTGCGACAACGCGTATTTTTTTCCATCATAGGTTTTGCTCAACTGCTTGATTTCTAATAAGTTATTCGCCATGACTATTCCTCCTCTAAGTTAAGGATCTCGACCATTTCTTGTACCACTTCATAATCTTCATCTTTTGCTTCGGTAAAACGAACCTCTTTGCTGCCATAGAAGGTCTCAAAATACTCTTCGTTTTCATAGGTAAGGTAAAAGTCTTTCAATGCCGCTTTGGTTTCTGCTGGCAAATCGGAGCGAACGACGAAGAGGGCATTCGGGATCGTCTCTGTTTCTCCAATCACTCGGATATCGTCTTCTTGGATCATCCCAGCATCTACTAGTGAGGTGATGACTTGTCCAGCCACTGCTGCGGCATCGTAATCTCCTTTGGCTACCCCCATCAAACTGGAATCGTGCTTGCCTGAATAGGCAACAGTATCAAAAAAATAGTCGGGATTTTCTAATTGATTGGGGTCCAATGACAACTCTTTAACTAATTTCGCCTTGGGGTACATATAGCCAGAAGAAGAAGCAGGATCAACAAAGGCAAAGCTTTTTCCTTTTAAATCAGCCAATGACTGAGTCGTGGTATCGTCTTTTCCAACAACGAAAAGCGTTTTGTATTCTTCTTGGCCCATTGAAGTCGTTGTCACTAGTGGTTCTGCACCAGCGATTTTTTTTGCTTGATAATAACTCATTGGACTAACCAGTAAAACATCCAGCTTCCCTGCTTTCAACGCTTCGATCCCGACTGAATAGTCAGCACCTTCTAATTCTTCCACTTCAATTCCTAACGCCTCTGACATGTCTGAACGGAACTGCTCATTTTTCTGACCAGAGTCTGGATTTGTTTCATCTTGTATTTGAACGATCGTCAGTTTATCAACTGACTGTCCATCCTTAGCATCCGCCGATGCTGCTGATTTCCCGCAGCCTGCCAGCATACCTAGTGCAAAAATGTGAATGAGACCAACCAAAGCCCACTGTTTTTTATTCATAATAAAAAATCCTCACTTTTCGTTTTGTTTAGTAGTATACTACTAACAATATGTAGTATACTTTGATTGAAACAAAGGCGTCATCAAGAACGGGTAAAAACTACGTAAAGGTCTTGTAAACCCACAAATGGAGGAAACGACGTTGGAAGAAACCATCGAAACCATTGTCTATAAAAAAATAAAAAGTGAGATCCTCACAGGAAATATCAAAGTCGGCGAAGCATTTTCGGAAGCTTCTTTGTCCAAATCAACCGGCTATAGCCGCAGCCCGATCCGCTCTGCTTTAAAACAGCTGGAACACGAAAAATTGGTCACTTATAAGAAAAACCGCGGGGTCGTTTTGCGGGAAGCTTCAATCAAAGAACTGGCCGATATCACGCAAATCTGTGTCAATTGGCTGATTTTAACTACTGAGCAGGTTGCTGATGGCTTGGGGAGTTTTGCAATTGACGACATTCAACAGCTGCTGAATGAAGCCAAAACGTACCGACAGCAGATGGATTACGTCAATTATATGAACAAGATGCCAGAAGTCTACATGGCGATCATGGCAGCCAGCCCCAATGATCTTCTGGTCAGCACCTACCAATGGTTGAGCAGCCGTGTCATTAGTGCCTCAATCTATAAAAAAATGGTGAATCCTAAAAATTCGCCAAAAAAAACACTGTCGACGGTTCAATTTTTCCAAACCTACATCGACCATCTCCGAGCAGAAGATTATAGCCAAGCGATTCGCTGCCTAAAAGACTACCAGCAATATGCCAATCATCAGATTCTTTATTATGGGTATTTGTAATCAATGAAATTGACCTTTTTATTCTGCATTAAAGGCACAAAAGAACCTCACCATCAATAGATGATCGTGAGGTTCTTTTTTCATCAGTAGCCATATGGAGAGGTTCTTTTTGTTCTCATAAGAGGCGCTTCATATTTTTCATTTTTACTTGAAATAGTTTTACTCATTGGAATATTTGTCGTGATAACAGACGTTTTATCCCCCTTGTTCATCCCATCAATCAGCCCTTGAAGGAAGATTATCCGTCTGCTTTTTTCTTCAGCGATAGATACCACTTTGACTTGTGACCAGTCAGTTCCCCGAATAACGGGCTCAGTTCTTGTCTCCTTTGATCAATGCCGTCATTTCATCGATAAAACCAGCCAACTGCGTCTCAGAAATCACTTCTTGATTGACAAAATAAGCTAGTGATCGCTTTTGATGGTCCCTTACGTTGCTGCTGGAAAATAATTTTGACTCAGCAAATCGTTGCTTTGCTCGCACATACATCAAGGGGGTTTGTTGGATCTCCCCTAACGTAGTTTCAGCAGAAATGATTGGTTTTTGATAGGCTGTGGCTTTTAAATAAAAATGATTTTGCCCTGCTTTTAAGGGTGTTTCTTCAGACCAGCGGTCAGTCAGCGCTTCATCGGTGTAAATCTCCACTTCCGGTAGATGAAGGATTGCCTGCGTAAGTGTCGGTAAGGTAACGTCTAATTTCACGATATCTTTGGCAACGTAAGCCCAAGCGACCTCAATCCGTCCATTCGGTGTGGCGATGCCGCCGGAGGCATGATTGATACTCCAATGGATCTGGGGCTGTATGTGGACGTGCCGAAAACCGCTGCTGGATGATGCTTGTTGAATGCCTAAAACACCTTCAAAGAACCACTGGCCAATTGCTCCATAAGCATAATGATTGAACGAATTCATGCCTTGAGGATTGATCGATCCATCTGGTAACAGCGAATTCCAGCGTTCCCAAATCGTCGTTGCGCCTAAATCGATCGCATAAAGCCAGCTGGGATAATCATTATTTAACAGGAGCGTGTAGGCTATCTCGTTTAATCCATAATTACTAAGAACTAAATTTAAAAAAGGCGTTCCAACAAAACCTGTTTTCAAATGATAGTCATCTCGTTTTAGTCTCTCTTTTAACTTCTGCACGATCCCCGCAACTTCATGATCGGCAGCCAAATCAAATGCCAGTGTTAACACATAAGCCGTTTGCGTATCGAGTGCAAGGCGCCCATTCGGCGTGAAATATTCTGCTCGCAAGGCTTGTTTGAGCATTCTTTGACGCTGATCGTATTTCTTAGTTTCAGAAGTATACCCTAAAATTGCTGCAGCCTGCGCAACGATTTTCAAGGAATGCCAGTAAAAAATATTCGCAACAAACTTTGCTTCGGTTCCTCCAATCGGAGAAGCTGGATCATCACCATCTAAAGCTAACCAGTCCCCAAATTGAAATTGTTTGTCCCATAAACCGTTGATATGCGTCTTACGGCCAATGTGTTCGACCCACGCTTGCATACTAGAAAATTGTTGCTTGAGAATTTGTGGTTCACCATAATAGCGGTATAAATGCCAAGGAATGATCGTGGCGGCATCTCCCCAAACGCCCACTGCTGCCCCAGACTGCTGGATATCTGTCGGAACATGCGGCACAGTCATTGGTGGCGCACCATCAAAATGTGGTTGTTCGCTAGCTAAATCATGTAAATATTTCCGAAAGAACGCATACGTGTCCATCGTATACATCGCTGTCTGGGAAAAGAGCTGTGCATCTCCTGTCCACCCCATGCGCTCATCGCGTTGAGGACAATCCATCGGCACATCAAAGAAGTTGCCTTTTTGTGACCATAAAATATTCTGGTACAATTGATTCACTTTTTCATTACTCGTGCGAAAATCCCCTGTCGTTTCTAGATCCGAATAGATCACCTGTCCGATAAAGGCGTCTTTAGCAAAGGGACACTCTAACGGCCAGCCACTGATCCGAACATAACGAAACCCAAAGAATGAGAAGTGCGGACGAACCCACTGTCGGTTGCCATTGGAACGATACGTGAATGCTGCTCGGGCGGCTCGTAAATTTTCCCGATAAAACTTGCCATTGACCAATAGCTCGGCATGTTCGAGTTTGATTTGGGCGCCGGGTGGTAACTGATCATAAAACGTGACCCAACCGACCATATTTTGACCAAAGTCCAACACCCAATCCCCCTCTTCTTGCCAACAAGCAATCGCTGGGCGCTCTTCTTTTATTTTTACAGGCAAGCTAAATCGTTCAGTTAGCTTCCCTTGTGGTCCTTGGTGTTCTTTCACCGCTTGAATAGGCAGGTGAGGAATCGTCTCATCGATATCTTCGCCATAATAGATGCTGTTTTTTCCAATCGAACCGGTGCGAACCTGCCATTCCTGATTGGTTCCATGGATCTCTTGTGTGCCATCCACGTATTCTAGATGCAGCTCTGCCCTTAATAAAAAGGCATCGCCATAGATGTTTTCTTTTCCGCCATGAAACCCAAAATTTCCTTGATACCAGCCTTTTCCCACGAGAACCTTTATTGTATACTGTGAATCAACTAGATCATCAGTCACATCATAGGTTTGATATTGGAGCCATTCATGATAATTGGTGTAACCGGGAGTAAAAAACTCGTCTCCAATTTTTTGCTCATTCAAGTATGCTTCGTACAAACCTAGCCCACAAATATACAAACGGGCTTGCTTAATCGGTTTAGCGAAGTCTCCTTGATAAGAAAAGATCGCTGATTCAAGTGGCGTTGTCACAGGCGTGATCCACTTCCCCTGCCACGCTTCTTGCAGCTTCCCTGTTTCAAACCAGCTCGTCTTTTGATAGCGATCACCTGCTGCATCCCAGATCGTGACACGCCAGAAATAGCGCTGTCGAGGTTGCATTGGAAAGGTGCAGGAAAAGCGATACGCAGCGAGCTTTTGTTTCGGTACTTGGCTAACGATTGCTTGAAAATCAGCATCTAGCGCCACTTCTAAGGCATGAAAGACTGCTTTCGATTGGTCCGTTACTTGATACCGAAAGACAGGATCGCTTAGATCATAGCCGAGCGGTTCAGTGTAATAATTGATTGTCATTTGATTGATTTCCATGTTATCATCGCCTTTTACTAAAAATTGGAGTTGTGTGTATGAATATACAGCAGTTGCGCGAATTGCTTTTTTCCATGACGGAAAGTGAATTGAATTATCAACAACAGCCGAAAAAGAGTGCCCCGTTTTTCCAACGCTTTGATGAAGAGATCCCTACGTTTAACTTGATGAATGCCGGTCATAACAATAAATTTTTTGCGAATGACAAGCGCAGCCTTTTTAAAAATAGTACGATCGAGTTTGTTCAACATACGCGCTTTAGTAATCCTCCCCTACATAAGCATGATCATATTGAAATGACTTATGTTTATCGTGGAAGTTGTAAACAAGTCTTTATAGATAAAACGTATGAATTAACGGAGGGAGATTTTTGTCTTTTAGACTCCAACATCGTCCACACGCTTTATGAGGTCGAAGAAGAAGACATCATCATCAATATCGTTTTGCAAAAACAGTTCTTCACTGATTCTTTTTTAAATCGCTTATCGGAGCATAGTATCTTGTCACAATTCATCATTCAAGCGCTATCAGAAAACCAACAGGAAAATTTTTTGCTTTTTCGCTCCATCGTTCCGCAAGAGCTTCACGGCTTGATGGAACAAATGTTGATCGAATATTTTCGAAATGATAGCTATACTGCGGAAATGTTGAAATCGTACCTCTTTTTATTCTTAACTACCTTGATTCGCCGATTAGATCACGTGACCACGAATGAACGTTTTGACCGATCCGATCATACGATCATCTTACCGATCTTAAAATATATCGCCGATCATGCTGCGGACTGTACGCTGCAACGCATTGCAGATCTTTTTGGCTATCATCCAAATTACATCTCTAAATTGCTAAAAGATCACACGGGCAGTAGCTACCAAGAGTTGGTCGTGGCGCAAAAGATCAAAAAAGCCAAGTATCTATTGTCCTATACAGATGAAACGATTCAGAACATCGCTGAAGAAGTTGGCTACCATAATCTCAGTTTTTTTTATAAAAAATTTTATACTCAAACGCAGATGACACCTCGGGATTATCGCTTGGCAAGTCAGCAACGGCTAGAAACGATGTCCCCTCATAGCGATCAATAAGATACCCTCAACCCATGAAAGTGGATTGTGGGTATCTTATGAACTATTTTGGATCGGGATTTTCTAGTTGGTATTCTTTTTGATCCAATATTCTAAAGAACGGATAATAGATCGCAATCGATAACAGGGTCGCTACGATCTGAAAGGCCAATAGACGCCAACCGCCATTAAGAAGTGCATTTAAGAAGATAGGCATCCCCATGGAACCAGCACCGTTTGACGGTGGGAGAATCTCCATGACTGTTAGGGCATAACCGAACAAAATATTGATTACCGGGGTAAAAATAAATGGAATCGCCATCAAGCCATTCAATACCATTGGAAAACCAAAAATGACTGGCTCGTTTATATTAAATAAAGAGGGGACAAACGCAATCTTTCCCATTGATCGATAACGCTGACTTTTGCTGAAAAAGGTCGCTAATACGATTAACCCAATCGTTGCACCTCCGCCTCCTGGTGAAGAAACAATGTTGATCCATGAGAAGGTAATAATATTAGGAGCTGCCTCTCCTGCAGCCAGCGCAGAAATATTCGCTGCATCGGCTGCGATCCAGATTGGCATCACTACCCCAATCACTGCAATCCCATGGATACCAAAGAACCAACACAAACCAGAGAGAAAATAAATAAGCGCCGCTGTCCAAACATTATTTCCGATATTGCCTAGTGGTTCTTGAATCAGTGAATAAATGGTATGATGGACATCATTGTATGGTGTCAATGAAAATAGAAATGCAATCAATCCAAAAAGAATCACCATCAAAAAACCAGGAACAATAGCTGCAAATGCTTTTGATACAAAGGGAGGTACTGATTCAGGCAGTCTGATCGTCCAATTTTTCTTGACACTGAGATCAAATAATCTGGTTGTCAAAATGGCAACGAGCATTGCCGTAAACAGTCCCTTTGCCCCTAACCATTCAATCGGTAGATTCGTTGTTGCAGCAAATCCTTCACCAATAACGATCATGGGTGTCAATAAGAAAAAGTTCATCAAAGCTAATAAGGAACAAATAAATCCATCAGAATTTCCTAAAATTTTACAATAGGTATAACTGATCGCTGCCACCACATAAACCGCTAACATATTCGTGGTCACATTGACGATCGTTGTCAATAATTGACCAAAGTAAGAATCGGAAAGAAAAGATTGATACGCTGCCAAGGGAAAATTTTGAAAAATCGAAGCAATTGCGCCTACCATGATGATAGGCATAGACATCATTAACCCTTTTGAGATGGCTTGGATCACTTTGTTGTTGTTTAGCCAAGAAGCAGCGGGGGAAACGATTTTCTCTATTCGTTCTGTAAATCCATTCATGTTACATCCTCCTTTTTATGATAACGCTAACAACACCATTAAACCCTATTTCATGTCGCGCTCCAATGACCTATGAAAGAAAAAATACTAACCAAATCAAAGAATTAGATGTTATTGATTTTGAATAGAATGTTGCGCATTGATCCGCGTTTTTTAGGAAGCCAAAAACATTCGAGGGTCTTCTCATGAAGAATACCATGAGATGACCAATAAAAATCCATTATTGTGATGACGCAAATGCATCGAATTCAACAGATCGTAGGAAACTAGAAAAAACAATGGCGCTTATCCAGTCATTAATAATTAAGAGAATCTATAGAAAATCGAGGTGTCCCATGCTAGAAATCAAACGGATCGATCAAAAACATCAAGCTGACATTCGCTTGAAAAACGAACCCTTCTCCTTATGGGGGAAAATGTTGCCGTCTTATAATGAGGGCAACTGGCAGTACACAATCTGTAAGTTTGCAACTAAAGACATTCAGACGATGCGTTTCCCAGATGAAAATTATTGCTATGACGAAATGAGCCGAAACAGTCTGTTTATCGGTGCTTATGATGATGGAAAATGCATCGGCTTAGCGATTGTTCAAGACGCTTTTTTCAAGTATCTGTACCTCTATGACTTAAAGGTCAACACAGACTACCGTAAGCAAGGAGTCGGTCAACTGCTGATCCAACAGGCACTGAAAGCGGCCCTTGCCAAAGGCTATCGCGGCATCTACACGCAAGCGCAGGACAACAATCCTTCTGCCTGTCTGTTCTACTTGCAAGCAGGCTTTCGTATCGGAGGTCTGGATACGGAAGTGTACAAAGGAACCAATCAGGAAGGCAAAAGTGACATTTTGTTTTATTTGGATGCAGCGGAAACGGCAGGCAAAAAATAGCTAAAAAAAGAAAAAAATTCCTCCTGCCAGATGGTACACTTAAGGCAACAATGTTTTAGAAGGTGAGGAAGAAGAATGTACGTAGGATTTGATATTGGCGGAACAAGTATTAAATATGGTGTTTTGGATGAAACCGGAGCGATCCTTGAAAAATCTGCGATCCCTACTAGCTATGATCCAGCCCAGTTTTATCAGGATCTACTCACGATCATCGAAGATGCCCAGAGCCGCCACACGATTGATGGCATTGGGATCAGCGCCCCGGGGATCGTTCAAAAAGACGGCTTTATGTTAACTGCGGGTGCCATCAAATCGTTATATGGCGAAAATTTCAAAGCAGTCTTGGAAGCGCGTACAGGGTTGCCTGTGGCGGTGGAAAATGATGCCAATGCAGCAGCGATCGCTGAAAAATGGATCGGCAATGCGCAAGAGGCTGCCAACTATTTGTGTCTAGTCCTAGGCACTGGTGTAGGCGGTGGGATCGTGATCAATAATCAAGTCTACCGAGGTGCTCATGGCATGGCTGGTGAATTTGGCTGGATGGTGATCGATCAGCTGCCAGAAGAAGGCAATATCGAGGAAAGTTCCATCAATAAAAAAACTGCCGTCGTGGGCGGCTTGATTCGTCTCTACAATTTAGCCGGGGCAGCAGTTCCTGGCTTTGAACCCACCCAAGACGCCAAAGAGATTTTTGACCGCGCGCAGCAAGGCGAAGCGTTGGCGCTGAAGCTGACGGACCAATTTCTGACGGATCTGTCTGTAGGGCTGATCAATTTGATCAGCTGCTTTGACCCAGAATTGGTATTGATCGGCGGCGGCATCAGTGCCAATCCTTATTTCTGGGAACGCCTGCAGGCTCGCTTGACGATCACGGAAACACGGCATGAAGCGATCAATTATTTGCGCGGACAAACCATCGCACCTGTTCGTCCAGCGAAGCTGAAAAACGACGCCGGCTTGATCGGCGCAGTCTATCAGATCCACCAACAGCTACACCGTTAAAAGTTCGGATATGCTATACTGGTGTAAATTGATTATCTAGGACAGCGAGGAACCAGCATGGCGCTTTTTGAACAATTAAACTTGAACAAGCTCTCTGCGGTAGAACAAGAAATCTACCGTTTTATCGTCAATCACTTAGAAAAGATCCCGTATATGCGCGTGCGCGACATTGCCGATGATGCCCATGTCTCTTCGACTTCGGTCTTTCGTTTTATTCAAAAAGTCGGCTTTCAGTCGTTTCCAGAATTTCGCTTCTATATCAAAAATCATTTAGAAAAAGCCCATTTTGATGCGCATCCTGAACACTTAGGTTTAGAAGCGCGCATCAAAGGCTTGAATATGCAGATCTTCCACCCTGATGCGGAATACCAAATACGAAAACTCGCCGAAGCGATGCGGGATGCCGATTTGATCTTATTTATGGGCATGGGAGCATCTGGTGCGATCGCGCAATACGTTGCCCGCAAACTAGCCAGCCTCGGTTACTTTAGCATCAGCATTGATGAGCTGACCTACCCGATCAAAAGCTTTTTACGAAAAGATCAAAAGAATGTTTTGGTTTTTTTGAGTGTCTCTGGTGAAACCAAAGAACTGATCGAAGTCATTACCGGTTTAGACAATCAGGCGATCGTGCAGAAGTACTGCATTACCCCAAATCGGGAAAGTACGTTGGCACGCCTGTGCGATTATTCGATCGAGTATGCGATCAAAGAGGAACGCAAAGACATCTTTCTTGATTTGACTAGTCAACTGCCTTCAGTAGCGATTTTAGAAACGCTGATCGGCTATTTGCAAGATTATCGTACCCATTCTTGATGGTTCAGTTTACTGAACCATCTTTTTTTGTAACACTGTGTTCCAGCTGCGGAATTTTTTTCATTTCTTGAGAGATATGTACGGAATCCGTATCCGCTTACTTTTAGTCGTTTTCATTCGCTATAATGATGGCATCAATTAATGAAAGGTGTTATTATTATGCAAAAATTCAATGACCTGTTAGACCGCTCGTTGGTACCAATCGCAACAAAGTTGAACAATCAACGCCACGTAGCAGCGATTCGAGATGCGTTCATGCTGATTTTCCCACTGACCATCGCTTCTTCTCTCGTTATTTTGGTCAACAATATTTTATTTTCCAATGAGAGTTTCATCGTGCAATTATTTCAACTGAATCGACTTTTCCCGAATCTGGAAAGTGCCCAGCAAGTCCTAGCTTCCGTGGCGAACGGGACCATCAACATTATGAGTTTATTTATTGCGTTTCTTGTTGCTCAGCTTTTAGCCAAGCATTTCCAAGCAGATGCTACGCTAGTTGGTTTGACAAGTGTCGCTGCCTTTATGATCTTGTACCCGACCTCCTTTGCAGTAGATGATGTCAATGTGATCTCCACACAATATTTAGGCGCCCAAGGGTTGTTTGTAGCTATGATCGTGGCTTGTTTGGTCGGTGAATTCTTGCCGAAGCTTTTCAAAGTCAAACGACTGCAGATCAAAATGCCTGAAATGGTACCACCAGCAGTTTCTCGTTCCTTTTCTGGCATGATTCCGATCGTGATCATCGTGGCAGTCACTGCTTTGATCAATTTCTTAGTTTTGATGATCGCACCAGAAGGCATCAATGAACTGATTTATAATGGGATCCAAAGTCCATTGCGGGATCTGGGGGGCAATGTCGTCGGTGTCTTGATCTTGGCGTTCTTGCAAACTACGTTGTTTGCGATCGGGATCCATGGACCAAATACTTTGAATGCGGTTCGTTCAGCGATTTTTACCGAACAGGACCTAGCTAACCTAGACTTTATCAACCAAGGCGGCTCCTTGTGGGACGTTCCTTACAAAGAAACTTGGGGCGTTTTAAATGATATGTTCGCAAATATGGGCGGAACTGGTATGACATTGGGCTTGATCATTGCGATCTTCATCGCTTCAAAACGTCCAGAACAACGTGAGATCGCTAAGATGTCTTTAGTTCCAGGGATTTTCCAAATCAATGAGCCGATGATCTTCGGTCTACCGATCGTCTTGAACCCAATCATGATCATTCCGTTTATTTTGACGCCTATGGTCAATATTTTGGTGGGTTATTTTGTCACTGTTGTCTGGCCGATCATGCCGACCCCAGCGATTGGGGTACCATGGACGACCCCAGGAATCATTAATCTCTTTTTAGGAACTGGAGGAAATGCGATCGCTGCGGTTGTCGGTGTCGTCTGTCTTGCGATTTCGGTCTTGATCTATTTGCCATTCGTGATCGCCTCTAACCGTTCCCAAAAAGTGGAATTATAAGCAAACGAATGAGTCGAGGAGGAATGAAATTTATGTCCGCAAAAATGCCAAAAGATTTTTTATGGGGCGGCGCGATCGCTGCCCATCAAGCGGAAGGCGCTTGGAATGTTGCTGGCCGTGGAATGAGTACCGCTGATGTTATGACGGCCGGTGGCAACGGTATTCCCCGTAAAATCACCAAAGGCGTCATTGAAGGAGAGTATTACCCGAACCATGAAGCCATTGACTTTTATCACCGTTACAAAGAAGATATCCAGTTATTCAAAGAGCTGGGCTTGAAATGTCTACGGACATCGATTTCTTGGAGTCGGATCTATCCAACTGGAACAGAAGAAGAACCAAATGAAGCCGGTCTCCAATACTACGATGATCTTTTCGACGAATTGCAGGCAAACGGCATCGAACCCGTGATCACTTTGTCCCACTTTGAAATGCCTTATGCCCTCTATGAAGAATTTGGTGGGTTTGCTAACAAAGCAGTGATTCCCCTCTTTGTCAAATTCGCTAAGACCGTTTTTCAACGGTATCGTGACAAAGTAACGTATTGGATGACCTTCAATGAGATCAATAATCAAGCAGATGGGCAAGAGCCGCTGCACGTTTGGACCAATTCTGCCATGATCATCGAGGATGACAGTCAAAAAGAAGCACTCGTCTTTCAAGCGGGCGTCAATGAGTTGATTGCCAGTGCGGCAGCGGTGATCGAAGGCAAAAAAATCAATCCAGAGTTTCAGATTGGCTGTATGATGGCCTATGTCCCAGTCTACCCCTACTCTTGCGCACCCGCTGATTTGATGGCATCCGTCAAAGCCAATGAACGGCGCTATTTTTACAGCGACGTCCACGTACGAGGCAAGATCCCAACCTATGTGCAAAAATATTGGGCAAAAAAAGACATCACGATAGAGATCACGCCCGAGGAACAAGCGCTATTAAAAGCGGGAACCGTTGATTATATTGGGTTCAGCTATTACATGTCAGGAACGATCTCAACCCTTGATGAGGTGGCTGGCACACCAACTGAGGATATCCCAGGAGCAAAAATCGTGAGTAATCCTTATATCAGTGCTTCTGATTGGGGCTGGCCTATCGATCCAGTCGGGTTGCGTTATGTGTTAAATACGATCTATCAACGCTATGACTTGCCGCTATTTATCGTGGAAAATGGCTTTGGTGCTTACGATCAACTAACTGATGAGCAGCAAGTCCATGATGACTACCGCATCACTTACCTGAAAGAGCACATCGAACAGATGGAAAAAGCGGTAGTTGAAGATGGTGTACCGTTATTAGGCTATACGCCTTGGGGGATCATTGATATCGTCAGCTTCGGCAGCGGCGAAATGGAGAAACGCTATGGCATGATCTATGTCGACAAAGATAATACCGGGAAAGGAACCTTGAATCGTTTGAAAAAAGATTCCTTTGCGTGGTACCAGCAAGTGATCGCCTCCAATGGTGAAACGCTCTAATTACTGCTTCCATGACTAACGTACAAAAACCGCCCCTCGTTGCGCCATACTCCTTTTCACATTAGGAGCCCGGCAACGAGGGGCGGTTTTCTTATTAAAGAGGGGCGCCATTGCGAGGATGGCTTTTCTTATCATCACTAAACACTACCTCAATGCTGTGGTACACTATAGCTATTCATTTACTTTCACTTTAAGGAGGAGCTGCATGAAGCCGATATTTCGTTCGATCCAATCTCAAGATGATGCGCCCTTAGCCGCTATCATTCGCAAAAGCTTGACCGACCACCAGTTGGCGGTTCCAGGGACTGCCTATTTTGATCCCGAGTTAGACCACTTAAGTGAATTTTATGCAGCAGATCCTGCTAGCCGCCATTATTTTGTCGTCACTAATGAATCGGGTACCCTTTTAGGCGGCGGTGGTCTTGCCGCTTATGATTCAGAAGGGAAAATCGCCGAGCTGCAAAAATTTTATCTCAGTGATGCTGCCAAAGGGCAGCGCCTCAGCTATCCCTTGCTGGCGAAGATCGAGGCCAAAGCTGTTGAACTAGGTTATCGGCAACTCTATTTAGAATCCCATCATTCTCTAGAAGCAGCCTTGCATGTCTATCAAAAAGCCGGCTATCGCGCATTGTGCCAGCCACTATTGGCAGCACAGCATACCACGATGGATCGCTTTTATGTGAAAACACTCGCTGAAGAAAACGAATAGAAAAGCAGCCGTTCCTTGATCGCTAGGAATGGCTGCTTTTCCGTTATCCTTGTCCATAATAAGCATGTTCGCCATGCTTGCGGAAATAATGTTTATCCAGCAAATAATCAGCGATCGGTGTTCGATCCAAGGTCAAAGCTTCGGTACCTAATGCCATTTCTGCGACCTCTTCTAAAACAATACTATTGCTGACCGCTTGTTCCGCAGATTGCCCCCAAGTAAAGGGACCGTGTCCCGCTGTGAGGACAGCTGGGCATGCAAGTGGATCTAATCCCCGCTTTTCAAACGTCTCGACAATGACTTTGCCAGTTTCTTTTTCATAGTCTGCCGTTACCTCAGAGGCCCGTAACGGTCGTGTGCAAGGGACACTACCATAAAAAGTATCCGCATGCGTCGTTCCATATGCAGGAATGTCTCGCTGTGCTTGCGCCCATTTTACCGCATTTGTCGAATGCGTATGGACGATCGCCTTGACGCCTTCGAAGTGCTTATACAATAGCGCATGGGTTTTGATATCCGAGGAAGGCTTCAACGCCTTCGCCTCTTTCGGCGTTCCCGCTAAGTCGCAAACTACCATTGAATCAACCGTCATCGTCTGATAATCAACACCGCTGGGTTTAATGACGATGATCCCTAAATCTCGATCGATCTCACTGACATTTCCCCAAGTTAGCTTTACTAGTCCTTCCTCAGGCAGTCTCTTATTGGCTTGATAGACTCGCTCTTTCATCAATTGAAGCTGATTGATCAAGGTAACCGACCTCCTTTAGTTTTGGTAATAAAAATGCTTTGGCTTGTTCGATTTCCGCAATCGGGTCAGCGCTCGTCTCACTCCACATCTCGATGACAAAAGAACCGTTATAATTCAACCGCTTCAGCGTGCGTAAGCAGCCATCAAAATCAACACACCCAGTGCCAAACGGTACTTCTTTAAACTTTCCTCGAAACTTATCTGAAACCGCCAATGTATCTTTCAAATGAATCTGGGTTATCTCGCAAATGCCTTTTTCTAATTCATAACCGACATCATTTTCTGGCCAGGCCGATAGGTTCCCGACATCTGGATAGACTTGTAGATAGGGCGAAGGGATCTGCTCCTTGATCCGTAAATACTTTGAGATAGAATTTAGAAACGGATCATCCATGATCTCTAGTGACAAAACGACACCCTTTTCAGACGCCCTAGCGACCGCTTCTTTTAGATTGGCAATGAACCATTCTCGGCTACAAAGACTTTTTTCCTCATAGTACACATCGTATCCGGCTAATTGGATGCAGCGAATACCCAAATCTGAAGCCAGGTCAATGGCTTTTTCCATCAGATGCATCGCGTGCTTGCGCTTTTTTTCATCGATCGAACCAAAGGGAAACCGCCGATGTCCACTGAGACATAAAGACAAGATTTTGATCCCCGAGGCATAGATTGCCTCGACGATCTCTTTGCGTTGCTCTTGGTCCCACTCTAAGCGTGCCAAGCGTTCATCGGTTTCATCAATGGACATTTCAATGAAATCGAAGCCTCGGTCTTTGACAAACTGCAATCGTTCCGACCAAGAGAGGGTTTTGGGTGTTGCTTTTTCATATAGACCGATCAAACTCATGGAAAACTACCCCCAAATCCGTAAAATCTCTTGCTTGAAATCAACTGCTGCTTGTTGCGGATCGTCAGCTGCAGTGATGCCTCGTCCTGTGATAAAGGTATACACATCAATGCCAGCAAACAGAGCCAACGTCTCGACGCTCAATCCTCCCGTGACTGACACTCGAAACCCCATATCGATCAATTTACGGACTTTCGTTAAATCTTTTTCTCCCCATGTTTCACCAGCTAACAGTGCGTCACGACTTTGATGATAGATAGCTTGTGAGATGCCGGCATCTAGCCACTGCTGTGCTTGCTGGTAGGTCCAGTCACCATATAATTCTACTTGGATCTCAGCAATTTCTTTTGCCGCTGCCTTCATTGTTGGGATCGTTGCTGCACAAATCACGGTCATATAATCCGCGCCAGCTTGCTGGCAGTTTTTGGCGACCGTCCCACCGGCATCGGCACATTTTGTGTCTGCTACGATCAACTTTTCCGGATACATCGCTCGGAAGCAGCGTAGGACCTGTGCTCCTTCTTGCAACAGTAAAATAGTTCCTGCTTCAATGATATCCACCACATCGCCAACTTTTTTGATATCAGCCAGTGCACCAGCTAAATCGGAGTGATCGCAAGCGATCTGCAGTTTTGGTATACTCATGAAATTCCCCTCTCTTTTGTTCGATCATCTTTTTGTTCTTGTCACGTCCTGATGCACTACTCCTTCGAAAGACCCGCTTCTCTGACCCGCTCAATAATTTCTTTGGGGGACATCACATTTCTGACCCCGATCACTGTTACGCCCTTTTCTTTGGCTTTATCGAACATATTGACAAAGTTCATTGGCGTAAAGACCACATCGTAATTCTTGGCGGTGCTTTTGCCTTCAGAAATCGCGCAATGATGAATAGAGGTGATCGTGATCCCTTCTGACTTCAAAGCTTTTTCGACACTCCGCATCATCATCAAACTTGTTCCTGATCCATTTGCACAAGATACCAATACTCTCATCTTCTTTTCCTCCTAAGAATTCATTATTTTTGTTTTTCTACATACGCATCATAATCATCTACGATCAAGAAATACCCTTCTGGATCTCTGCGGTACTGCAACTGTGGAATCACTAATAAGATCACCACTACAAGAACCACACCAATGATGCCTAAGAATTTCATCAATACTGTAAAGAATGGCCAGACGGTCGCCCAGTCGAACATTCCAAGATAGCCGCCATATTGAGACAATCCTACCCAAGTAGCGATCAATGCCGAACCACCGATCTGAATAATGCCGGATAAGAATGGGAAGAGACAAGCCGCTTTGATGCCTCCGCGGTTGTTGGCAAAAACGGCGATCGCTGCGTTATCAAAGAACAGTGGGATAAACCCAGCAATGACGATCGTTGGTGAACGGAACAAAATCAGTAAAGCAATCATTAAGAATTGTCCTAATGCACCGAATAAAAAGCCCACCGTCACGGCATTTGGCGACCCAAAGGCAAAGGTTGCGGCGATATCGATCCCTGGAACAGCACCTGGTAAAATCGTATTCGAGATTCCTTGGAATGACTCGGTCAATTCAGAAACGAAGGTGCGGACACCTAATTGAAGGATTGCTAAATAGACGGCAAACATTAGTGAAGTTTGTAAAATATAAAATAAGAAACTTTGTCCTTCTGCCATAAATCCTGCTGTTATTAAATAATCTTGTCCAAGCGTTACTAAAATGATACCGAAGAAAAAGAGCATCAAAATCGAAGTCGATACCATATTTTCATTGAAGACTGATAAAAAACCCGGCAGTTCGACATCTTCTAATTTGCGGTTGGATTTGTTCTTTTTGAAGCGTTCCGCAAGTCGTGCAAAGAAGTAAACACCAAACATCTGTTGATGGGCAATCGCAAAACCAGCACCTTCCGTCAAATCTTGACAGATGCCAACGGTCAAATTGGACCCCACCGCCCAATAGCAGCCTAAGATCAAGCCCATGACAAGTAAGACTTCGATTCGACCCAGGTCTGGGAAACAGAATAGCAGCAGCCAAAAGGCCGTTGCGGCTTGCTGTACTTGCACATTTCCAGTAGTGAAGACGGCCCGCAGCTTCGTATATTTTTTGAAGCGAACGAGTAAGATATTAAAAACAAAGGCAATCAATAATAAGAGCATCGTGTCACCAAAGGTGCGTCCAAATCGTTCTTCAATGCCGGCGGTGATCGCATTTTGACCAAAATACGGGTCAGTGACCATCGCATCTAATTCAAAACGCTCCTTAAGCCCCACCAGGATCGGACGGAAATTATTGACCAATCCACCAGAGCCAATCGTCAAAATCAAGTAACCAACGGTGGCCTTTAAGAAACCTGCAACACATTCAACAAACGGCCGTTTCAATAGTAAGTAACCAATCAGTACAATAAAACCGATCAAAAAAGCTGGCTGCATCAAAATATTCTGAGCAAAGTAATCCCAGCATCTCAATAAGAAATCTCCTACCATTTCCATCTAATCCCTGCTTTCTTTTTGGTCATATTTCTCCATCACCGCTTCAAAATCTGCCATTGTTTTTACACCTAGTAAATCTTCCACCAGCCCTTCTTCCATCAGCATTTCGGATAAACTAGCGATATTGTTCATATGTGCTTCAGCGTTTTTGGCAGCGAGCATAAAGAACAACTGCGCCTCTTTGTCGGGGTCATCATCTTGAAATGAAACGGGGGCTGGAAAAATCGTCAATCCGATCCCCGTTCCTAAGACACCTTTGCTTTCTGCTGAAGAATGGGGCATGGCTACTTTGGGAATGATCACAATATAAGGACCGTATTGATGAACATCCCGAATGACATCTTCAATATACTGATCCGTGATCAACGCCTTTTGCTTTAATCCTTCGCCACTCGCCCAGATAGCGGCTTCCCAATCTTTGGGCTGTTCATGATTGATCGCAACCAACTCATTTTCATAAAAATAACGCAGCATTACCTTTGCTCCTTTCAAATTTGGCTTTTGCAGCATCCCCCCTTCTTTTATAAAAAAGAAGGGAATGGCGTATCATTATCGACCGAAAACACATCTTTGAAGCCGCGATAGAAATTAAATTCAAGATCATCTTTATTCGTTGGGTAGGTAAATTTGCCGCCAACTTGCCAAATATACGGTTTAAACTCATAGTTCAAACGATCTTTTTTAAACTTCCAAATCTCAGTGATCTCCTTTGGATCAGCCATAAAATTGGACCAGATATCATAGTGTACAGGTATCACTACTTTGGCATTGAGGGATTCTGCCATCCGCAACATATCGACTGAAGTAACCTTGTCGGTGATGCCCCGCGGGTTTTCGCCATATGCACCTAAGCAAACATCGATCTTGTACTGATTCCCATGTTTAGCAAATACATTCGAATAATGAGAATCTCCAGCGTGATAAATCGCCCCACCGGAAGTCTCAAACAAGTAATTGACTGCGATACGATCCATGTCCTGTGGTATTTTTCCTTTCAAGCTGGTATCCGGATCTTCACAAGTAATTAGAGCGGTTCGATCGAATGCTTCTAAAGCGACGATTTTCACCTGCCCAATGGTCACTTCATCCCCTGGTTTGACCACGATGGTTTTTTCTTCTGGTATTCCCCATTTCAACCAAGTTGCAACGACTTCATGGGGACCGACGAATTTTGCTTCTGGACAATTTTGATGGACTGCAGCTGCGGTATTGATGTCTAAATGATCGGAATGAATATGGGTCACCACTAACGCATCCACTCCTTTGATTTCAAATGGATCGATCACAAAGGGCTGCGTCCGTAAGTTAGGCTGCATTTCCTGTACACCACTCATCCGCATCATTTGATGGCCTTTTTTCATTTGGCCATTCCCATGACTGCGTTTGCCAGTGCCGCACCAAAGGTCGCATAAAATGTTGGTTCCTTCCGCACTCTTTAACCAAATACCCGTACAGCCTAGCCACCACATGGAAACTGTGCCTTCTTTCACAAGTTCACTTTCGATCTCCTCGTTTAAATAGGTTCCCCATTCTGGAAACGTATTTAACAGCCAACTCTCTTTCGAAACATCATTTACGTGTACCATCTTTGTTCCTCCCTTGCTTATTTACACCTTGATTCTAACATATAGAAAAACGCTTTCAATCAAGTTTTATGTTAATTTATCTTATTTTATGTTAATTTACCGAGAAATAAATGTGATTATTTAATATATATGGTAATGTTTCTGTGATATGTTAAAATGAGTTCGAAAGAAGAAACGATAAAAAAATGGCAGTTTCTAAACGACGGCTGTGCGATTATCCCGCGAATTCGTGAGAAAGAGACACGTGATTTTGCTGCACAGGATAATTGCAAGCTGGACAAATGATAGAAGACAATAATAGAAAAAAGTGCATGTGAGGAGGAAGTATCGTGAAACGTTCCAATGAAGAAGTGAGGCAAAGAAGAAAACAATTGATCGATTTGATAAAAGCATCTGGTCTTTCTGATGTGAGGACCCTCAGTCATCAGTTGGGAGTATCAGAGATGACGATCCGCAGAGACTGTACTGTCCTCAGTGAGATGGGTCAGATCAAACAAACCCACGGAAAAATCGAATACTGTGAAGCTTATGAAGATGAAGCACATCCCACCGACTCGATCGAGTACATCAAAGATCGACTGGCCAAAGAAGCGGCTCGCCAAGTAAAAGATGGCGATACCCTTTTCGTCAATACGAGTACCAGTGCAGCTCAAACGTTGCGCCATCTCACAGACAAACGAATCAGTTTGCTGACAAACAACACGAGTGTGATCCAAATGGAACACCATCCAAAATCAACGATTGTTTTAAGTGGTGGCGAAATACGTTACCCTAAAGCGGCATTGTCAGGAGACATCGCCGTGGAGTCATTTTCTCACGTTCGTTCTGATGTTACGATCATTGGCTGTAGTGGGTTAGATTTACAGACCGGCATTTCCACTTCAGTAATCCACGAAGCCAAAGTCAATGCGAAAATCATCGAAAATTCTGGCAAGTTGATCGTTATCGCGGATTATCGCAAAATCGGTAAGCAATCCAATTTTACGATTGGCGCAATTGCGGATATCGATCTGCTGATCACCGATCATTACTCTGATCCCAAAGTCATCGATTTGATTGAGCAACAAGGTGTTCAAGTCATCCAAGTACCCGTCTAACCTTCTTTACCGCTAAAAAAAGCCCGACAGTTGATCTGAAATGCCACGCCTTGCTGCCTCTTCCAACAGAAACAGCAAAGCGTGCCCTTCGATCAACCGTCGTGGCTTTTTTCGTTAAACAATCGTGCGCTTCAAACGTGCTTTATGGGTCGTGCCTCTTGTGAATTAGAGCCGCAGCAACCAAATCAATGCAACAGCACCCACGGTTTGGACAGCACCAACGGAAAGACCATAGAATAAAAAGCGCGGGCCTTCTTTTAAAAACTTGCGGAAATCCAAGCGCAAACCAATGGCTGCCAACGCCGTCGTTTCAAACCACGTACTGATAAAATGAGCGCCCTCATTCAACCAGCTAGGCAGCGGCAAGAAGCTGTTCAAGATACAGATGGTCAAGAAGCCCAACACATACCAAGGGATCGGCAGCCGCAGCTTGCCTTTGGCTTTGGTTTTGGTGGGGGTCTTTGTCGTCATTCGTTCAAAAACAATGACGACGACTGCCAACATGATGATGCGCGCGATTTTAAAGAGCATCGCGTATTTGACGGTGTCGGCATCAATCAAACTAGCCCCCGCCACGACTTGTCCGACGGATTGCAGCGTGCCACCAAGTAAGGCGCTTTTTTGCAACAGATCATCGCCGTATAAGGCCAAGCCTAAAAACGGCAGCGTCAGCATCATCACTGTTCCTAAAAGATTGACCAAGGTGATGATCTGCCCTTTTTCTTCATCATCGGCATCAATGGCTGGTGCGATCGCCGCAATCGCAGAGGACCCGCAGACAGCGTTGCCGCCTGCCATCATCAGGCTCATCTTTTGATTAAAGCCCATTTTTTTCCCTATCAAATAAGCAGCGGTAATGACCAAACTCATCATCAGCAATATAAAGAGAAAGCCCCGAAGGCCCATTTCACTGATGGTCTGGAAAGTGACGGTAAAGCCCAGCAAAACCACCGAATATTCCAAGAGCCGACTTTCCGCAACCTTCGTTCCGACTTGATAGCGTTCTTGCTTGAACAGTGTATTTCCTAAAATGATTCCTAATAAAATAGCAAGGGTTGCTCCCCCTAATTTTGGTACAGCCAAAGCCATGATTCGGGCGATGACGGCTACCGAAAAGGATAGGAACAAACCGGGAAGTATCAAAGCTGTTTGTCGTTGCTTCATTGCTTTCATCCTTTCATATAACATCCATTATACACAGATTGACCGATCAGTAGGATTTATTGGTATAATAGTTATGATTGAATTTTCTAATGGAAGGGATTGCAATGTTAAAATTACTGGAGACCTTCAAGATGGTCTATGAAACGAAAAATTTTTCGAAAGCTGCCGAATTGCTGTTTATTTCGCAGCCCACGGTTTCTGCTCAGATCAAGCAGTTGGAACAAGACCTGGATACACCGCTTTTTTTACGCAATGGTCGCAAAAACGTGATCGCCACGCCCCAAGCAGAGTACCTTTACGAAAAGGCACTGAATTTATTGGATGAGTGGTCGACGATCGCCAGCGAGATCCATACCAACACGCAGCATCAAAGCCACTGTGCCCTAGGCATCTCTCATACCTATGCGATGGCCTTGATGCCTGACTTGATGATTGCTTTATACAACGCCTTTCCCACGGTGCGTTTTCGGGTATCGATGATGAACTCCGCTGAAGTCTTAACAGCGCTTGAGCAACATCAACTAGATTTAGGGATCATTGAAAAACCCTTATCTGCACCAAGTATTTTGCGTTTCCCGATTTTGAAAGATCAGCTCGTCTTAGCTGGTGATCCCCAAGTTGGTCCTTGGCTTGTTCGAGAAGCGAGTTCTGGTGTCTACTATTACACTAAGCGCTATCTAGAGGAACAAAATATTCAAGGACCGATCATTGAGATCGCCAGCAATGAATTGATCGTCGCTTTACTGAAACAAGGCTTCGGCTGTTCGATCCTTTCCAAGCGAGCCGCCCACGGCATTGGCTATCAACTGCTGGATAAAAATTTTGAGCGGCAATTTTACCTCATCCAGCGCAAAGCCGTCACAGAACCAGCCATCGAGGGATTGCGGACCTTCATTCAGGAGTGGTCGCAAGAGGATTCCTCACAAGCAGAAAGCAAATAAATTCACTTGTTTTTAAGGGAGGAAACCACCGCCTCGTGGGATTTCTTAACCTTTTCTTACGATTACGCTTCCTCGCTGCCGATCTGGCCCGTTTGATTGTTTCTTAAGAAATTTGTGCTAAAATGAAGAGTACTGGCTATGGGCTCTAATGTTCCCCTTTTTGAGGAGAGCTTAGACCGCCTTTTGACTACTTTTGCAGTTCGTGAGCAAACCAGTAAGAAAGGATCTTGAAATGAACGAACAAATCAAGAACAAATTAGCACTGCTTCCTGACCAACCTGGTTGTTATTTAATGAAAGATAAAAATAACAAAATCATCTATGTTGGGAAAGCCAAAATTTTAAAAAATCGTGTCCGTTCGTACTTTACCGGCAGTCACGATACGAAAACCGAACGGCTCGTTCAAGAAATCAATGATTTTGAGTACGTCGTTACCGAATCAAATACGGAAGCCTTATTGCTGGAAATCAATTTGATTCAAAAAAATAAACCGAAATACAATATCATGCTAAAGGACGACAAGTCGTATCCTTTTATTAAAGTGACCAAAGAGCGCTATCCGCGTCTGATCATCACTCGTAAAGTTTTAAAAGACGGGGCTTTATATTTTGGCCCTTATCCTGATGCACGAGCAGCCAATGAAACCAAACGGGTGCTGGATCGCCTCTTTCCTTTGCGAAAATGCGGTCCTTCTCAAAAGCGGCCTTGTCTTTATTATCATTTGGGTCAATGTGTCTGTCCTTATGTCAACAATGTAGACCCCAAGGATTATCAGAAGATCGTGGATCAAGTCAAACACTTTTTCCACGGCGGTCACGTCGATATTTTGAAAGACCTGAAAGAGAAGATGGGCGAAGCCATTGAAACGTTAGAGTTTGAACGAGCGGCTGAGCTGCGGGACCAGATCCAAGCAATCGATACCGTCATGACGCGACAAAAAATGACTCTGACAGATCTGATGGACCGTGATGTCTTTGGCTACAGTGTCGACAAAGGCTGGATGTGTGTCCAAGTCTTCTTTATCCGTCAAGGAAAGCTGATCGAACGAGAAGTCTCTTTGTTTCCTTTCTACAATGAAGCGGATGAGGATTTCTTGACCTTCGTCGGCCAGTTTTACCAAAAGAATGAACACTTCATTCCCAAAGAAGTCTTTGTTCCGCAAAATGTCGATGCCGCACCGTTAGAAGCGCTGCTGGAAACCAAAGTCCTGCAGCCCCAACGAGGCGACAAAAAGAAATTGGTCGATTTGGCCAATAAAAATGCCCGCATTGCCTTGGCGCAAAAATTTGCGTTGATCGAGCGTACTGAAGAACGGACGATCGGTGCTGTGGATCGTCTAGGCGAAGCCATGGGGATCGCGACACCTTATCGGATCGAAGCCTTCGATAACTCCCACATCATGGGGACCGATCCGGTTTCTGCAATGGTGGTTTTTGTCGACGGGAAGCCGTTTAAAGATGATTATCGGAAATATAAGATTCGTACCGCACAAGGCGGCGACGATTATGGCTCTATGCAAGAAGTCATCTATCGCCGATACTCTCGTGTCCTAAAAGAAAACCTGCCTTTTCCTGATCTGATCATCATCGATGGTGGGAAAGCCCAAGTCGGTGCCGCCCAAGAAGTGCTGCATAACCAGCTAGGTTTAGATATTCCCGTTGCCGGTTTAGTGAAGAATAACAAACACAAAACCAGCGAGTTGATTTTCGGGGAATTTTTAGATCCGATCCAGCTGGAACGCAATTCTGTGGAATTCTTTTTGCTGCAACGGATCCAAGATGAGGTCCATCGGTTTGCGATCACCTTCCATCGCCAACTGCGCAGTAAAAACAGCTTTTCTTCCAAACTGGATGAAATTCCTGGCTTAGGACCAAAACGCAAGCAACAGCTGATGAAAACCTTCAAGTCGTTAAAAAACATCCAAGCAGCTTCCGTGGAAGAGATCCAGCAAGCTGGCATCCCCAAAGCCGTTGCGGAAACTATCTTAGCCAAACTAGGCGATCAAAATCAACCCACTTCTTAAGTCAAAACAAAAACGCTCCATGGCCAACAGTAGCTATGAAGCGTTTTTTCATTGAAGAAGCATTTTGTAAGCCGTTACTTTTTGCGGTGCTGTAACAGATCAGGCTTCATGTCTAACATGGAATAGCCACGAACATCATACCGATTGCGGCTGCAGGAATAGTCCACTGGACGTCCCGATTCTAAATAGATGATCTGTTCTAATTCCAATACTGGGTCATCTGCTTGGCACGCTAAATAGGTTTGATCGTATTCATCGCTTTTGGCAGCCTGAAAGGTCCGATAAGCACCAGCAAATTTGTAGCCTAAATCTTGCAGTAGATAGTCATAGACGGATTCTTCCAAAATCTCTTTCGTCAAACCGCTGACCAGATCCAACGGCATATAGGAATGCTCGAGTATGTATGGATTGCCTTCTAAGATCCGCAAACGGATCACATGATAGATTGGTTGTTCGGCAGTGATCTGAAGCATCTCTTGAATTCTTGTTGTAGGAAAACAGACTTCAAAGGTGATGACTTGGCTAGTCAATGTCCGTTTTTCTTGTTTCATCTGATAGCTCAGGCCTTTGTATTCTGTCACCGATGAGGTATCTTTGCCCCAAAAGGAATGATTCAAAACTTTGGTCCCTAAGCCGCGCTTTGTCAGCAGCAAGCCTTCCATAATCAGGATATTCACCGCATTTTTAATCGTCATTCGGCTGACGCCAAACTCTTCCACTAACTCTGTTTGATAAGGTAAAAGACTGTCTTTCGGATAAGTTCCGTCCTTGATTCTTTTACGCAGAACATCTGCGATCTCCATATATTTGGGCATTTTGCCACCTCCAAAACGTGGGTTGTATTGTATTGATTGAAAAACGATAAAAGAACCGGCCAAACGAAAAGAGTGTCATCACACCACTGCACCTTCCAATGAAGCAGTGTGATAAGGGGTATTGCACTCTGATCGCGGCCGGATAAGGTCTATTACGTTTGGCGCTTGTTTCTAATCGACTCGATCAGACATTACGCATTTTTTAAACGGCGTGTTTCTTGAATTTGCGCCATTTTCACGAACGGCAAGTAGATAACGATCGACAAGATCAAGTTAACAGCTGCCAAGATTCCGCCAGCAATACTTTGTGTCGACAAAATACCGCCGATGATTGGTGGCGTCGTCCATGGTGCGATGACGGTACTTGCAGGAACTAAGCCAGTTGCGGTTGCAAAATAAGCAGTCGTTACTAAAACAAGTGGGGTCAACACATATGGGATGAACAAGATTGGGTTCAAGACAACTGGTAACCCAAACATCACTGGTTCATTGATCATGAACACACCTGGTGCAACGGATAGTTTTGCGACAGTCATATACGCTTTATGATGACGAGCAACTAAAAAGATCGCAATCAAAAGACCTAGTGTCGCACCTGTTCCGCCGATGTTCACGAAAGAATCAAAGAATGGTTTGTTCACGATATAAGGCAAATCTGTTCCTGCTTCTAATGCTCGTGCGTTTGCTTCGATCGCTGGCACATTGATCGTTTGCATGAACGGGTCGATGATGTTGGCACCATGTAAACCAAAGAACCATAAGAATGCAGAGATAAAACCTAATAGCAAAGCAGCTGGGTAAGAGTTTGCCAAGCCCATGAATGGTTGTTGCACCAATTCATAGAAGGACAATACGATACTTGTCACACCAAATGCTTGGAAAATTGCTGTAAACAAAGCAAAGATCGATACGGTGATCATTGCTGGGAATAATGCAGCAAATGAACGTGAAACTGCTGGTGGTACTCCATCAGGCATGTTGATGACTAAGCGTGGGTTGCCAGCTAGACGACGGAAGATCTCAGTAGAAATGATCGATACGATTAATGCTAAAAATAATCCTTGAGAACCAAGTCCGGCAGCTGTTAACAAACCATCTGGGCCTGTCGCCATTGCACCTAATGCGAAGAAACTTGCAACTGAGATCGCCCCAGCACCTAATGCGTCTTGATTGTAGCTTTTAGCTAAATTATACGCTACTGTGAAAGCGATTAACAGACCAAGTATTGAAAAAGTACCTGCTGACAAGTTGTTCCCAAAGGCTTGCCATGTTCCTTCACCAAAAATGCCATTCATAAAATCAATATAGGCAGGGATTGGTAAGTTGTTGATCAATACCCCAAAAGAGCCTAAGATCATCAACGGCATCGTTACGATAAATCCGTCACGAATGGCCACTAGATGTCTTTGAGAGCCTATTTTAGAAGCGATCGGAATAAAGTGCTTCTCCATAAATCCAATAAATTTATCCATTGTTTTTTCTCCTTTCAAACCCTAAACAAAATAATGAAACCGATTTCTACTAAAGAATACCACGAGAACGTTTCCATGTCTAGTCTTTTCTTTATCAAAACTGTGCTTTTATTTAACCCAGCTTATCATTTGCAAAAACAGGTGGTTTTTTAATAGAATCCCCCCTTTGAAATCAGCCAGAAAAAATCCGCGATTTTACATAAAAAAAGCAATGCTGATTCCTACAGCATTGCTTTTTTCATTGTTATTAAAAGCCGTTATTATCTGAAACTTCTTTAAACCAACGACCTGATTTTTTCACCGTTCGTTTAGCATCATTTGCTAAGTCAACGGAGATAAATCCGTAACGGTTCTTGTAAGCATTGGTCCATGACCAGTTGTCCATGCAGGTCCACATATGGTAGCCAACACAATTGGTTCCTTCTTGGATCGCTTGGTGGACGTACTTCAAGTGGTCAGAGACAAATTCGATGCGGTAATCATCTTCGATCACGCCATCAGCATTGACGAAACGTTCTTCTCCTTCGACACCCATGCCATTTTCAGAAATGTAGCACTTGATATTGCCATAGTTTTCTCGCGTGTTCGTCAAAATATCATAGATCCCTTTTTCATAGATTTCCCATCCACGATACGGGTTCATTTTCTTGTTCGGCATATCATAGTTATCAAAGTAATCATCAGGCATTGGACTTTTCGCTTCATCGATCGGTGATTCTTTCTTCATGATACGACGAGGTTGATAATAATTGATCCCCAACAAGTCGATCGTATTTTCGCGAATCGTTTGTAGATCATCGGCTTCCATCGCTGGTACCATATCCAATTCCTTGACGATAGTCACTAATTCTTCTGGGAACGTGCCTTTGACCGCAGGGTCTAAGAAAGAACGATTAAAGAAGGCATCCGCGATTTGCGCTGCTTTGACATCCTCTGGATCGTTCTCATCTCTTGGATAGCTTGGCGTCAAGTTCAAGATGATGCCGATCTCCCCATCAAGGTTCATCTCATGATAGACTTTGATGGCTTTAGCACTCGCCAACGTTTCGTGGAACCCAACTTGGACTGCATGTTTCATGTTGATCTCATTCGGATAATGGAATTGGTAAAGATAGCCGCCTTCAACAGGGACGATCGGTTCATTATGAGTGAACCATTTCTTGACACGATCACCAAATAATGTAAAGCAGGTTTGCGCAAATGCGACATAGGCATCCACGGTCTCTCGGTTCAACCAGCCGCCTTTTTCTTGCAGCGCCATCGGCATATCGAAGTGGTAAAGGTTCATGAAAGGTTCGATCCCATTGGCGATCAGCTCATCAATGTAGGCGTTGTAAAAATCAACGGCTTTTTGATTGACTTCTCCTTTGCCTTGCGGGAAGAGACGACTCCATTGGATCGACGTCCGAAACGTCGTATGGCCGGTTTCTTTCATTAATTGAATATCTTCTTGATAGCGTGTATAGACTTGCGAGGTTTTTTCAGGACCTACCCCATTGAAAAATTTCTCTGGTTCTTGCTGATACCAGTAATCCCAGATGCTTGCCCCTTTGCCATCGCCTTCAAATACACCTTCTGTTTGCGGGCCACTAGCGGCTGACCCCCACCAAAAGCCTGCTGGAAATTGATAATCCATCTTCATTCACTCCTCATTTTTTCTTTGCTGCCCTAATCATAAAGGAAGCAGTTACAAAAATCAATCTTTTTTAAAATAAATGTATAGACATTTAAAATAAAACATGATACATTATCAATGTAATCGATTGCAAAAAGAAATTTAAGGAGTGAAATAATAATGAATGGTTTTATGGACAAGTTATCTGAAAAGATTTTGCCCTTGGCGAATGCCTTAGGACAAAATCGCTACCTGACCGTCTTGCGGGACGCGTTTATGCTTTCGTTCCCAATCACTATGTTTGGATCGATCGTGGTCGTTTTAAACAACCTGCCCTTCTTCAGTGATGCCACTAAAGGAACATTAGGAACACTGTTTGGCAATGGGCAAAATGCAACAATGAGTATCATGACTGTTTTCGTTACTTTCGGTATTGGCTATTATTTATCAAAATCATATGATGTGGAAGGGATTTTTGGTGGTGCCGTTTCGTTTGCCAGCTTTTTGATCTTGACTCCTTTCTTTATGACTACTGAATCTGGCGAAACGATCTCCGGTGTGCTGTCTCTTGATCGTCTTGGCGCAAAAGGGATGTTTATCGGGATGATCGCAGCATTTTTGGCAGCTGAAATCTATTGCCGCATCACAAAACGCGGCTGGCAGATCAAAATGCCTGATGGGGTACCACCAGCAGTTTCTAAATCTTTTGCCGCTTTGATTCCAGCAATTATCACCTTAACGGTATTCTTAGTGATCAATGCCATCATGACGGGTGTCTTCAATGCCAACTTGCATGACCTGGTTTATGAATTGATCCAAAAACCATTGACTGGACTAGGCAGCAGCTTGCCAGCAACTCTATTGGCTTTGTTCTTTGTTCAATTCCTTTGGTTCTTCGGTCTACATGGTCAAATCATCGTCAACTCTGTGATGGACCCGATTTGGAATACATTGATGTTAGACAACTTAGAAGCGTATCAAAATGGGGATGCACTGCCGCATATCGTCACAAAACCATTTATGGAAACCTTTACTGTTGGATTAGGCGGTTCTGGTATGACGTTAGCCGTTGTTATCTTGATGGCTTTCGTATTGAAGAAAAAACAATACCGCGATGTGGGTCGTTTGGCTTTAGCACCAGGGATCTTTAACGTTAACGAACCAGCCATCTTCGGTATGCCGATCGTCTTGAATGCGACGATCCTGATTCCTTGGGTCGTGGCACCTCTTGTGGTAACGACCTTCAACTACTTAGTGATGGCGGCTGGACTTGTTCCTGCACCAACTGGTGTTTCTGTTCCTTGGACCGTTCCAGTGGTCTTCAGTGGTGTCTTAGCAACCAACTCTTGGTTAGGTGGTTTGCTGCAAGTCATTGACGTGGTGATCGTCGGCTTGATCTGGTATCCATTCTTACGTGTTTTAGATCGTCAAGCAGAACCATCGATCGATTAAGCGCAACGGCTGGCTGAATTTTTTCAGTCAGCCGTTCTTTTTATAAAAAAACCAAGGTTTGATTGTCGAAACCGCTTTTTTCAGCTATACTTCTTGCGAGGTGATCAGATGCCAAAATACCAAGAAATTGCCAATATTTTACGCACACGTATCAAAAACAAAACGTATCCGCCTGACAGCTTACTGCCGAACCAAACTGATTTAGTCGAGGAATTCGGAGTCAGCCGGATGACCGTCAAAAAAGCCATCGGTATTTTAGCCATGGAAGGACTGGTTTATTCTCAGCGGGGCGCTGGAACAAAAATATTGAACCATCCATTCTTAAAAAAAGACACCACTGCTTTAACGGTCTATGAAGGCTTGTCAACGGAAATGGGCAAAGCTGGCCGCAAGCTAGTCAGTCAGGTCATCGATTTTCAAGTCGAATTTCCTGACCAAACGATCCAAGAAAAGTTGATGTTAACGGAAGAACAACCGATCTATAGTATTGTCCGCTTGCGGATTCTTGAAGACCAACCGTTTATTTTAGAATATACCTATATGCCCGTCCATTTGGTGCCCAATTTAACTCGTGGCCATTTAGAAAGTTCTATCTACCGTTATGTCAAAGAGGAACTAGGGGTCCAGTTTGCTGGCGCCTACCGCACCATCGCCGCTGATAAAAGTACCGCGTACGATCAACAGTATTTGGACTGTAAAGCCGATGATCCGGTCTTAGAGATCGAACAGATCGTCTATCAGAAAAATGGCTCACCCATCGAATTTTCCCGTAGTCGCAACCGTTATGACGTGCGGGCCTACTCTTATTTAGATGTCCAGCACTAAAAAGACCTGCCCACGGTTTCTTATGGAAGAAAACCGTAGGCAGGTCTTTTTGTTGGTGCATTCGTTGCTTCGTTTATTTTTTCGCTGAGGGTTGGAATCGTTTCAGCCGCAAGGCATTTAATAAAACGGATACCGAACTGAAGCTCATGGCCGCCCCAGCGATCATTGGATTGAGCAAGGGGCCACCGAAAAGATGCAGCACACCCATTGCGACAGGGATGCCTAAGACGTTATAAGCAAAAGCCCAGAAAAGATTTTCTTTGATGTTTTTGATGGTTGCCCGACTTAACTCGATCGCTGATGGGACGTCCATCAGATCGCTGCGCATCAGTACGATGTCTGCCGATTCGATGGCGACATCGGTACCAGAGCCGATCGCGATCCCTACATCGGCTTGGGCTAACGCGGGCGCATCATTGATCCCGTCACCTACCATCGCAACCTTTTGGCCTTTGGCTTGCAGGCCGGCTACTTTGGCGGCTTTATCTTCTGGCAAGACGTCACTGATTACTTCATCGATACCGACTTGTTTGGCGATGGCTTGGGCTGTCCGAGCATTGTCGCCAGTGATCATTGCTACGTACAAGCCCATTTGATGCAACCGTTCAATGGCTTTTCGACTGCTTTCTTTGATAGTATCTGCCACAGCGATGATCCCGATCGCTTCGCCGTCTTTGGCAACATACATCGGTGTTTTCCCTTCGTGAGCCAATTGTTGGGCTTGCTCGATCAGGCCATCGATGGCAACGTTTTGTTTTTCCAACCATTTCTGGTTGCCTAATAGGACTGGACTGCCAGCGATCGTTCCTTGAATCCCATGCCCTGGGATCGCTTCAAACCCGTCAACTTCTTGTAGGGCGAGAGCTTGCGTGCGGGCTTCGATCACAATCGCTTCGCCTAATGGATGTTCTGAGCCTTTTTCAACAGAAGCCGCCAGCTGCAGCAATTCCGTCGGCGTGTGATTGCCTGCAGGTAGGAGATCGGTTACGACTGGTTTGCCTTCTGTGATCGTGCCGGTTTTATCAAAGACGATCGTCGTCACGTTTCTAGCTGTTTCTAACGCATCGCCGCTTTTGATCAAGACGCCATTTTCTGCCCCTTTGCCCGCACCCACCATGATGGCGGTCGGTGTCGCTAATCCTAAGGCACACGGACAGGCAATCACTAATACAGAGATCGTAATGGTCAATGAGAAGATCCAGGTTTCTTGTCCTAAGAAAAACCAGGCAAGTCCTGCAAAAACCGCCAAGACCATGACGATCGGGACAAACACACCCGAAACTTTGTCAGCCATGCGGGCAATCGGCGCTTTGGATCCTTGGGCATTTTCTACTAACTGAATGATTTGCGCTAACGTTGAATCTTCTCCCACATTGGTGGCTTCATATTGAAAGGAGCCGTTTTTGTTGATACTGGCGCCGATCACCCGATCACCGACTTGTTTTTCGATAGGTAAGCTTTCTCCAGTGATCATTGATTCATCGATGGCAGAGCGCCCTTGGGTAACGATCCCATCCACAGGAATCTTCTCACCAGGTCGTACGACTAAGATATCGCCAGCTGCGACTTCTTCAATACCCACTTCGACTTCTTCGGCTTGATTCCCGCTGCCGCGAAGCACGCGGGCTTTTTTCGGTGCGAGATCCAACAACTTCTTGATGGCTTCGGAGGTTTTGCCCTTTGAGACCGACTCAAGGTATTTTCCTAAGGTCACTAATGCCAAAATAACGGCGGCCGTTTCATAGTACAAGTGCATCGCATAGTGGGTCGTGCCCAGGTAGACCATCACGGTCCCATAAATACTATAAAAGAAGGCAGCACTGGTTCCCAATGCGACGAGGGAATCCATGTTAGGATGGCCTTTCCAAAGCGCTTTGAAACCAGCAATGTAAAAGGCGCGACCGAGGACCATCACCGGTAAGACTAAAATCAATTGAGTGGTAACGAAATTGACTGGATAGGCCATTGGATCTAAAAAGCCAGGGATCGGCAAACCGATCATTTCCCCCATCGTCAAATAGAACAAGGGGATCGTAAAGAGCGCTGAAAGCCAAAACCGTTGCCATAGAGCAAGAATCTCTGCCTGTTTTGAATCCGCCTTGTCGGCAGAAGCGGTCGGCAGCTGTGCATCATAGCCCGCCTCTTTCACGGCAGCTGCGATCTTCGCAGCGGTCACTTGATCTTGTTGATAGCTGACCGTCAGTTTTTCTGTTGCCAGATTGACGGAGGCTTGCTCCACACCCGCTAATTTTTGGACAGCTTTTTCTACTGTTTGGGCACAAGACGCACAGGTCATGCCCGAGATGGCAAAGGTCTCTTGTCTTTGGGAGCCGATCAGTTGATAGCCCGCTGCTTTTATGGCCGCAGCGAGTGTTTCTTCGGTGAGCTGCTGCTCATCATAACGAATATGTAATTTTTCAGTAGCCAAATTGACAGCTGCTTGGTCGACCCCCGCCAGCTTGCTGACTGTTTTTTCGACGGTCTGGGAACAAGACGCACAGGTCATCCCTTTTACCCCATAATTCTTTTCGATCATTATTTCCTTCCTCCTTGCTTGCTATGCAAACCCATTAACCTTTTATGTTTACAGTTGTAATCTTCTTCTACTTTACAATTATCGTTTACACTTGTCAACGATAATACTCAAAAAAAGGACGTTCTCCTTTGAAGCGGCCCAAAACGCGAGACTTTTGGTCTACCTTTGGGCGATCGCTACAGGTGGAACGTACTTTTTTCTAAGAAACGATCACTGCCGTTGCAGGGGTCGTTTCGCTTATTCAGGTATTGGTTTTAGGAGGCTAGCACTCTTGCCCGTTGGTTTTGATCAGCTCTTGGTACCAGTAGAAGCTGTCTTTCTTGTAGCGTGCCAAAGATCCTTCTTGCGTTTCATCTTGGTCGACATAGACAAAGCCATAGCGTTTTTGGTAGCCGTTCAACCAGCTTAGCAAATCAGTGAAGGACCAGGTGCAATAGCCAAGAACTTCCGCGCCGTCGCTGATCGCTTCTTTGATGGCATGGACATGCCCTGCTAAATAATCGATGCGGTATTGGTCATGGATTTGATGATCGTCGGTTAGTTTGTCGTATTCACCAAGTCCGTTTTCCGTAATGATCACAGGCACCCGATAACGGCTAGTGATTCGTCGTAAAGCGATCCGCAGCCCTTGAGGATCGATCTCCCAATCCCAATTCGTCCGTTCCACAAATGGATTTTCGGCTTTTTTGAACATTCCTGGTGTACCGGTTTCTTCGGAGCTGCCTTTTTTCCCAGTGGTGTTCATTTTCCCCGCACCGACACCATCTAATGGATTGTAGGCATTTGTTGCTGTTTGGTAATAGTTGATCCCTAAGAAATCTGGTTTTGCTGAACGCAGCAAGTCCATATCTCCTGGTTCAATCGTTGGTGCGATCCCTTGCTCTTTCAAGTAATTCATTGCCGCAATCGGGTATTCGCCCCATAGATAGACGTCTAACCAATAATGCGCCATCAAGTCTTCCGCGTTTTCAGCTGCCAAAATATTTTTCGGGTCGCTGTTGATTGGGTAGTTTGGTGAGTAGGCGAAACTTGGTCCGATTTTCCCTGGGATTTTCATCTCATGGAACTTGTTGATCACCGAGGCATTCGCCAAGTTAGCGATATGATTGACTTCATACATCCGTTTAGGATCGGTCACTCCTGGTGGATGGGCAGCTAAAAGATAGCCTAACGAAGTAAAGATATTTTGTTCATTCAAGCTGACCCAATAGTGGACTTTGCCGCGAAAGGCTTCAAACAATACAGCTGCATAGTTGGTGAAATCTTCAATGATTTTGCGAGATTCCCAGCCACCGTATTCTTCTTGCAAAGCTCGTGGCAGATCCCAATGGTACAAGGTCACCATCGGTTCGATCCCTGCTTTTATCAGTTCATCGATCAATGCTAAATAAAAGTCTAACCCTGCTTGATTGACTTCTCCTCGTCCTTCTGGAAAAATCCGTGTCCAAGCAATGGAAAAACGATAGGTTTTCAATCCTTGTTCTTTCATCAAGGCAACATCTTCTTTGAAGCGGTGGTAATGGTCGACCGCGACATCTCCGTTAGTTGCTTTAAAGGTTTTTCCGGGAATGCGGACAAAATCGTCCCAAACCGAAGCGCCTTTGCCGTCTTCTTGCCATGCGCCTTCTACTTGATAGGCTGCTGATGCTGAACCCCATAAAAAATCATTGGGGAATTCTTTTAGTTGTTTATGATCCAATTGTTTCCCTTCTTTCTGTTTGATGATACCCCTTTCTTAAGTATACCGATAATTGCCTGATTTGTCATAAGAAGATTTTGTACCTATGCCAAGAAAGTCGATGGCACGCAAAAAACATCCTTGCAAGCAGTGGCGTTCTCCTTGCAAGGATGTGGACTAGCTATGGATCATGCATCAAATTGTGCCTGATAGAGTGCGGCGTAACGCCCCTCTTTGGCTAATAACTCTTCGTGGGTCCCTTGCTCTACGATATTCCCCTGTTCCACCACGAGGATCGTATCAGCATGTCGAATCGTGGACAAGCGATGGGCGATCACAAAGGAGGTTTTGCCTTTCATCAATTTGGTCATCGCTGCTTGGATCAGCAGCTCTGTTTGCGTGTCGACATTCGATGTGGCTTCATCAAGAATCAACAGATCGGCATCCAACAGCATTGCTCGTGCAATCGTCAACAGCTGTTTTTGCCCTTGTGAGATACCGGTTCCGTCTTCAGAGATCAAAGTATCATAGCCTTTTGGCAGGCTCATAATAAAGTCATGGATATGGGCGGCTTGTGCAGCAGCTTGGACTTCTGCCAACGTCGCATTCGCCTTGCCGTAGGCCAAATTGTCGAAAACCGTTCCCGTGAACAACCAGGTATCTTGCAGCACCATCGCATAGCTTTGCCGTAAGCTGCGGCGTGTCGCTTGGCGGATATTTTTACCGTCTAACCGAATCGCTCCTTGGTCAGGGTCATAAAACCGCATCAAGAGGTTCACGATGGTGGTTTTCCCGGCTCCGGTCGGTCCGACGATCGCGACCAAGCTGCCAGCTGGTACTTGTAGCGAAAGGTCTTTGATGATGGGCTGCTGTGCTTGATAGCCGAAGGTCACATGGTCAAAGGCGACATCACCAGACACCTCGTGGTATTCGTAGGCTCCAGGAACATCAGAAACTTCAGGTTCTTCATCCAGCAAACGGAAGATCCGTTCTGCCGCCGCCAATGCTGATTGCAAATCGCTGAAGATGTTGGCTAACTCATTGATTGGTCCTGAGAATTTTCTGGAGTAAAGAACAAAGGAAGAAACATTCCCTAATGTCAGATGACCGAACAAAAACAGCAAGGCGCCAAACATACTGATCAAGGACAACGACAGATTGTTGATAAAGTTGATGGAAGGACCAGTCATACTGCCGTAGTACTCGGCATTGTAATAGGCATCCACCGCTTCTTGGTTTTTTTCGTCAAAACGGCTGATGATCGCTTCTTCTTGGTTATACAGCTTGATCGTTTGCTGGCCAGAAATAATCTCTTCCACAAAGCCGTTCAGTTCGCCTAATTTGCGAGAACGACGGCGAAACAATGGTTGAAATTTGCTCATCAAAAAGCGGGTCAAAAAGATCGAAGCGGGAACCGTTACGACAAAAATCAGCACCAGCAGCGGCGAAATCAAAACCATCATCACAAACGAACCAATGATCGTCACAAGACTGCTGAGGACTTGAATGGCATCGCTGGCCAATGACGTATTGATGGTATCGACATCATAACTGATGCGGCTGATGATATCCCCAGTGGCGACTCGGTCAAAATACCCAACCGGCAGTTCGGTGATTTTATCAAAAATCGCCTTGCGCATCGCTGCCACCACCCGCTGACTCAAGCGGATCATCATGAGCGAAATCAGATAACTAAGAAGGGAAGACGCAAGATAAAACAGCAGCATCAGCCCACAATAAAAGAAGACTCGGTCAAAAATGACCTTGCCGGGACCCGGTTGAATGGCATCAATGGCGTACCCTGAAAGCAACGGGCCCACCAAGGCGAAAATGTTGCTGGCCATCATCAATACAGCGGCTGCCAGCAGGAGACCTTTGTACTCGTAGAGATAGCCCCACAAACGCCGTAGTGTTTTCTTACTATCCTGCGGTTTTTCCGTTTTTTTCTTCGGCATCGTCGGCACCTCCTGTCTGACCTTGATAAATGGCTTGGTAGATCGCATTTTCTGCTAGTAACTCTTGGTGACTGCCAAAGCCGTTCATTTGCCCGTTTTCCAGTACCAAAATTTTGTCGGCATGCTGGATCGAGCTGATCCGCTGCGCGATCAAGACCGTCGTCGTCTGTTGAAACTGCTGTCTCAGGACCTTGCGCAACTGAGCGTCGGTCCGATAATCCAGCGCACTGGCAGAATCATCCAAAATCAAAATCTCTGGATCCCCCGCCAAGGCCCGCGATAACAAGACCCGCTGCTTTTGACCCCCGCTTAAATTGCTGCCTTTAGCATGCAGTGGATGAGCTAAGCGCTTGGGTAGTTGATTGATAAACTCCTTGGCTTGGGCGCGAGCCGCCGCTTCTTCGATCTGCTCTTTGGAAAACCGCCGGCCAAAGGCGATATTTTCTTCGATCGTTTCCGCAAAAAGCACGTCTTTTTGTAAGACGACACCGAATAACTGATGCAGCTCCGTCGGATCGATGGAGCGAATGTCGCGACCAGCGATGCGAATCATGCCCTTCGTTGGGTCATAGAGCCGCAGCAGTAGTTTGACGATCGTTGATTTTCCACTACCAGTCGCACCGATGATCCCTAAGGTTTCTCCCGGCTGCAAGGAAAAATCGATGTCTTTCAGCACCTGGGTACCGTTAGGATAGGTGAAGGAAACTTTTTCAAAAACGATATGCGCCGACTCTTCTTTGACAGGCGCCTCAATGACTTGCATATTTTGCGGCAGGCGCAAGACGGATTGGATCCGATCGGCAGAAGCCAGCCCCTTCGACACGATCACAAAGATGCGCGTGATACTGAGCATGGCATTCAAAATGATCGTAAAATAAGTCAAAAAGGCGATGATGACGCCTGGTTGGGTCAATCCTTGATTGACGCGAAAGGCACTGACGACGATCACTAGCGTCAGTCCGATATTCAAAAATAGGTCCATCAGGGGCGGTGTTGCAGCCATCGTTCGATTAGCGGTGGTTTCCGCAGCTACTACGTCTTGATTGACGTGGTCAAAGCGCTTTTTCTCGTAATCTGCTTTGGACAAGGCCTTGATCACCCGAGCCCCAGTCACATTTTCACGGACAGTTCGCACCAACACATCCACTTGCTTTTGTAATGAAGCAAACAAGGGGATTCCCCGTTTCGAGATCGTGACTGCCGCCACTAAAGTGAAGGGCAAGACGCCTACTAAGACCAGCGTCAACACGGGATCTAATGTGGCAGTGATCATGATCCCCCCTAATAACAGAATCGGGGCACGAATCCCCATCCGCTGGATCATCCCTACCGTTTGATGGATGTTGTAAGTGTCTGTCGTCAAGCGAGACACCAAGGAAGGGATCCCGACTTCTTCGACTTGCGGAATCGATAGATAGGAAACTTTTTCAAATAAATCATGGCGTATACTGCCGGTGGTATCGCGAGCAACACTGGAGGCCATCCGATTGGCGATGATATTGGTGACGACTGCGATGATGGAGCAGACCACCATCGCCCCACCCCAAGCAAAAATCGCAGATACCTGCTTCGTGGGAATCACAGAATCGATGATGTACGCCAAAATCCAAGGCAATAGCAAGTCCATCAGGGAGCCGAAGAATTTGATACTGACGCCAAGGGAGATGCGGCCGATATAGGGTTTTAAATATTGAGTCAAAAGATTCATTCCATCGCCTCATCTTTCGCTAAAAGCCGCTGGGAATTTTCTTTGACGATTTCCAGATCGGCGATCAACTGCTGCTGTTGGGCAGCAGAAAAACCTGCTACGACTTGTTCATTCCAGCTTTGAAGCAGCTGCTGGATCGCTGGTTGGACGCCGAGTGCTTTTTCGGTTGGATAAACCAGTAATTGTCGTTTGTCGGTGGGACTGCTGGTTCTAGTGACAAATCCTCGTTCTTCTAGGATTGCTAGTTGACGGGCAACATTGCTTTTATTCACAAAAATCTTCTTGGCTAAGGCTTCTTGACTGATCCCCGGTTGGCGGCAAATGTTTAAGATATAGGTATGATGCATCCCACCTAAACCAAATTTTTTCAATTCTTTTTCCCGATAAAGGGTGGCGAGACGGGCAATATGATTGATTGAGCGGATAATGGCTTCCATGAGCACTCCTGCCTTTCTTAGTTCTTCAAAGTGTCTAATCTATTATAAGGAATAATCGTTGCGTGCGCAACGATTATTGTTTCTGACGAAAAGCAACAGGTCCACTGTTGTTGATCAGCAAAAAAAGAACTTCAGCCCTCTCGCTGAAGTTCTTTTCTGATTCATTTTATTCAGATTCTTTCAATAAAGCTTGTACGACCTTACGACGACGGTACAGCTGTCTTGTTTTCCAGCTGATAAAGCCGATGAGTAAAGCGAGCCAAGAAATGATCGTCAGCCATAAAGCTCCGTCGAAAAACCAAGGCGCGTCGTAATCAACGACTAAGACATTCTCCCCTGCTTGCTGTTGGACAGAAACGGCACCAATGGCACTCAAAGAGACATCTTTTTCAGTTAGTGGCTGCTGATTGAGGGTCAATTCAGTATATCGGTAATTGATGATCGGTAACGCCTTCCACGTCTCTTGATCACCTTGCCAACGTAAAGTAAGCTTCCCGTTTTCTACGGTTTTTGCCACGGTATCATTCTTTTCAATGATTTCTTCCCCGTACAAATTGTACTTGTTCTTCTTGGTTTCTTGATAGAGGGGCAGATAATCTGGCGTAGAACGTTGATACAGCGCTAATGCTAAGGACTTGTCGTTACTAAAATAGGCTTCCTTCAATTGCGCTTCAGATTCCGCCGACAGATAGGTGTGGTTTCGCAGTGAAACCGCAGCTTCATCGGAGTGCCAGTCCTGCATTTTGACCGTGTTTTGGATCAGGATTTGACCAACACTCAAGACTAAAACGAGGACAAACCAACGCGGATTTGCCAATGGCTTGCCCCGATAATAAGGAACTAGCAGGCACAAACCGACTAAGATCAAAATCGTGGCAGGAACAAAGAACCGAAAAGGAAATTGCAGTAAATTGATTACACCATTGTCCAGACTGCCTAGCCATTGCCAAGGAACAGCGTTCGATGATAAAACGAAAAAGACTGCTGCAGCTGCCGTCATTAATTTGAAGCCGCCAGATAGACGTGGCCACACACGGATCGCACCACAAAAGAACAAAGCACATAAGATGGGCAGCAGGTACGGAGTCGTCCACCAATAGCTGCTGGTTCCAGTAATGGTATTGTTCTGCATGTTGCGATTCACAAAAGGCGCGATCAAGGTGTTACTCGTATAAAGATCCAACATCCCTAACCAAATATTGGCGGTCAGTAGCAAGAAGATCCCGATCGCTCCTGCTAAGCGCAGCACCAATTGTCGTTTTTCTTCGCCAGAAGTCCCAACAAAAAAGGCGCGTAAGAAAAAGGGCACGTATAAGAACACTAACAAGATGCTTGAAAACACATGGATTTGAAATAAGACCGCCACGGAAACCCCTACCGCAAAAGGCCGTAACCGTTTATGTTCCCCTAGTGCGATCAGTGGAATCAGGCACAGCGGCAGCACAGCCGCCCCCCAAGCAGAAAAGCCCTGTCGCTCAATCCAATACTGGACAGAATAGGTCGCCATAAACAGGACGCTCATCCCCACTGACAGCCAACCATTGACTCGTAATTTCTTTAATAAGCCAAACATCGAAAACCCTGCTAACAAATAGAGCAGCCCGTTGGCGAGCAGCTGGTAGGAAAACCACGAAGGACTCAGCAAGACCAGCAGTCCTTGGAAATAGGCAAAAAAGGGCCCGTATAATGCATTGACGATACGAGCAGATTGCTGAAACCCGTAGATAGAAAGAAAATATTGAAAATTGCCCTCTTTGATCTGCTGGCTGGTCTCATAAAAGCGATTGAAGTGAAAGACCACATCAGAGCCCAAAATCATGCCTTGGCCTAAAATCTGCGGCAATAAAAAAACACCACTCATTGCAATCAGAATCACCACTTGCCAGAAAAGCGGCTTTTGTACTATTTTTTGTTTCAAAAAAAAACCTCCTTGCACCTTTTCGGTACGCTCATAAAAAGAGTACCAGATAGGGACGAGGAGGGGAAAAAGAAAGCTTAGTGAAAAGGGATACATGGTAAAAATTTAACCAATTACTAAACTTTTCTAGGTTTTAGGTGGTCATTTCTTTGCTTTTTCTCAAATTTATTGGGTGATCGTTTGCCAACTTTCCAGTAGTTCGCTTAAAAGTGGGACGACCGTTTCTGCAGGGGCTGCCTCTTTTTGGACATTGGCACTGACTAGCTGATCGTACATATAGCCATACAGCTGATCGAGATCTTCAGCAATAGCGCCGCCTTGCTCACGGTCTAAAGAGACCCGTAATTCCAATAAAATATTCTGCGCCTTGACAAATTGCTGATGAGCTTGGCTCAACTCTTCTTTTTCCAATGCGATCACTGCTAATTTGATATTTTTGATCGCTGCTTGCAACAGCATTTCAATCAGTTTGTTGGGGGAGGCACTCATTACTTGGTTCTGCAAATAGTTGTTTTGCATTTTTTGATAATTCATCTTTTTTTCCTCACTATAAATCAAATTCGACGAAGGCGGCACTGTCTTCTTGCTGCAAATACGTTTTGACAAGATTGTTTTTGCGGTTCAAACGCCCCAATTCTTGTTTAATCTCTTGCTGCTGGGCTTTGACTTGGTCTAAGAACGCTTGATACGCTTGGATCACTTGTTGCGCCAATACACTGGTTTGTGGACTATGGCTCTGTGCTTCTGCTTGCATGGCTGCTATGACCGCTGCATTGGCTGCCATCAAACGACCGGCTTCTTCGCTGTCGCCGCGCCATTGGGCAAAACCAGTTAAGATCTGATTCAAACGTTCATCTAATGATACGTGTGGCTCCATAGGTTGTTTCCTTTCATGTTGACGAGGGTTTCTTATGCGAATGAAAAAATGACTGCTTTAATCGGCTATCTAGCCTAGTTTGACGTATTGGCAAACTGATTACTTAGGTAGCTCAGCTGATTTTCAGCCTCCATCATCACGGAGTCTAACTTGGTAAACATTGTGATGTAACGCTCTTTTTTCATTGCCAAAATATCATCAAACCGTGTGATCTGCTTGTTTAAATCCTTGATGGTACTGTCATAGGTCGCAGATTTGGTGGCAATGATCCCTTTATTGGCTGAAGTATTGACGACATAGCTGTTGGCTAATTCTTTTAGGGCTAGTGTATAGCCAGTCTCTTTCGTGCTCGCAGTGCCATCGGCTTCTTTAGTTTTCGTACTTGCATAAAAGAAGGACTTCACAGCAGCGGGATCTTCCGCTAAGGCTTCTTTTAACTTTGTCGTATCCAGTCCCAATGTACCATCATTATCAACGGTGGAGATGCCTAGCTTATTGGCGGTCAGCTTTGAGCCGCTGACGGCTGGAATGGTGATCAAATTTCGCAATTGGGTCTGTAGACGAGTCAACGCACTGTCTCCCACCAAGGTCCCCGTCTTGTTGTTTTCACTACTAGGATCTCCCACGGTCAAATTGTCGCCGATAAAACTCATCAAGCTATTGTATTGATCCACTAATCCTTGCACTGCATCAACGACTTTCGAGGTATCATTGGCTAAAGAAAGCGTCACATGCTCCTCGCTTTTTTTCGCTAACGTCAGCGTGACACCATCGATAACATCCGTCACACTGTTGCTGTCGCGAATGATCTTCATGCCATCTAGCTCAAAAATAGCCGGTTGGCCTTGCGTCGTTGTCGCAGTTGAACCGATCCCTAACCCTTCGGCGGCATTGCCGTCGATCAAGAAATTTTTGTCGCCCATTTTGGTATTCGTTAAAATCAAACGGTTATCCACGATGCTCGCCGCGACGAAGGTCGTCTTGCTTTGGCTATTGATCTTGGCTGCCACATCTTTTAAGCTATCTTCGGCCGTGATCTCGATCGAAGCGGTGATCGGTTTGCCATCTTCATCGACTTCCGAACTGGTCAATGACAGCTGACCACTGACATTTAGGGCCGTTTTGCTGCTTTGAGCTAATTGACTCCCCGTCACCTTCGTGGCTGTTGCTAGTTGGTTGACTTTTAGATCATAGGTGCCTTCTGGAGCTTCCGTTGTTCCTGCAATTGAAGCGATGCTGCTATTGGTGGTCGTCGCTTTTTTCGTTTGATAAGCATCATCTTTTTGTAATGCATCGACTTTTGACAAAAAGTTAGTCAAGCGAGTGCTGATATCACTCCACGCCGTTTTTTGTGCTTTAAGCGACGTGATTTTATTCTCAGCGCGGGTCTTGTTGATCGCATCTGCCGCCAATAATTTTTCAATATCTTCTGAAGTCACGCCAGAATAACTCCCTAGCGTTGTACTGATTCCTGAACTGCTGGTTACACTTGCCATGTTTTCATCCCTTTCGATCGACCGCGATGCCCATGTCATCCCATATTTTCCCAATCACGTCTAGCATGTTGGCGGGCGGGATCTCTTTGATCACTTCGTTGGTCTGCATATCCACTAAACGCACCATCGTACGCCCTGTGCGCTCATGTACTTCATAAGCCAATTTCATATCTTTGCCAAGTAGTCGCTGATTCACTTCCTCCACGGAGGATGCGATCTTGTGCTGATCGGCTACTGAAAAATAGTGGATCGGCGGTTCAGTGGCCACTGTCTGTTCCTTTTTCTCCGCCAGTTTCCCCTCTTGGTGTTGCGGCTGAAGGTTGGCGTTCTCTTGATCTAGGGATTCGATCGGACGTGCTTTAGCGACCGACGCAACGGCTTCGATCGGGTGTATTCCTGACATTGGCTGAATATCCATCAGAGCTTCCTCATTTCTAAGCGTTTTTGTGCTGCTATGTAAAACACAAGAACTGCGCTTCCCCTAGGCAGTCCTTGTGTCAGTGGTTCACTTGATCAAAAATTATCCTTGTAACAAGCTCAATACGCTGTTAGGCATTGAGTTTGCTTGTGCCAACATTGAAGTTGCTGCTTGAGAAAGGATGTTGCTCTTCGTAAAGCTCATCATTTCTTGCGCCATATCAACGTCACGGATACGTGAGTTTGCTTCAGATAGGTTTTCTTGCGTTGTACCTAAGTTGTTGATTGTGTGTTCTAGACGGTTTTGCGCCGCACCAAGATCCGCACGTTGTGCAGAAACTGCTTTGATCGCTTCATCGATTTTTGTGATTGGGTTGTTTTCAACGCTGACAGTTGCCGCTGCTGCTTTGCCTTCATCAGAAGCGGTAAATGTTGCTAAAGCATCATCGTATGTTTTTTGAGCTGTTGCTTTTGCTGTATCATCAGCTGCAGATTCGATGGCTGTTTTTAATTCAGCAACTGTTTTACCAGCAGCCGCATCAACTGTGCCGTCCGCTGCATATTTTGTTGTAGCATCTGCTTTGAAGGCAGTCGCTACTGCTTTATCTTTTGCTGCAGCAACAGCTTTAGCATCGCTTGTATCAATGGCTTGTGTTAAATCTAAGCCTTTTACTTTCAATGCAGATGAGCTCATGTTGTTGATTGAAACGCTCATTGTTTGGTTTGCGTTGGCACCGATTTGGAAAGTGAATGATTTCGCATCATCGCCTTCACCAGTTAACAAGCTTTTTGTATTGAATTCAGTGGTATTGCTGATACGGTCGATTTCATCAGACAATGCGGTGTATTCTTTGTTGATCGCACTGCGGTCGTCATCACTTAACGTACCGTTTGAACTTTGAACCGCAAGATCACGCATACGGCCTAAGATGCTGTGGGTTTCATTTAATGCACCTTCTGCTGTTTGGATCAATGAAATACCATCTTGTGCGTTGCTTTTTGCTTGTGACAAACCGCCGATTTGGCCTTTCATTTTTTCAGAAATTGCTAAGCCAGCTGCGTCGTCCCCAGCTTTGTTGATGCGTAAGCCTGAAGATAATTTAGACAAAGAATTGCTTTTAGAAGCATTTGCTGCCGTTAGGCGTGAGTAAGTATTCAATGCTGAAACGTTTGTATTGATTCTCATGTGTAGTTCCTCCTAATTTTTATTCGCTAAGGTTTCCCTCTGCTACTATTTATCGGAAGAAACCGTTCAGGGTTAAGCCTTTTTTCTAAAAAAAATAAAAAACTTTTGCTCTCAGCAAAGAACAAAAGTTTTTGGGTTAATTTAAATAATCTAGAATGGACATCTGCATGATCTTTGTTCCCATCGCTAATGTTGAACGGTAGGCAGTCATTTGATTTTGATATTCCATATACTTTTCCGCAATATCGACGTCTTGTTTGTTGGACAGTGTTTCGGTCAAGTTCAGCTTTTCCGTCTCATTTCGATCAGCTGCCGCCTCCAAGCGATTGTAGAGGGTGCCGATCTGCGCCCGTACATTCACCACATTAGTGGCATGCTGGTCATGAGCGGTTAAAAGCTCGCCCCCTAAGGCATCTTTATCATCACTGCGCAATGCAGACAACAAATCATTGAAATAGGTGCTTAAATTTTGGGGATCCGCAGCGGTGCCCGTCTCGTTCATCAGACGATCACCGCTGGCTAACAGATCCACTGAGACCCCATTTGCGATTTCTCGCGGCAAGTCTTCGCTGGTGCCATTGTATTTGATACCGACGATGGCGTCATTTTCTTTGACGATCTCAAAAGGCGCCGTCGTCGTATTCGTTCCGCTAAATAGATAGCGGCCATCAAAGTTGGTGTTTAATGATTCAACGATGCCTTCGATCTCTTGCTCGATCTCTGAACGATTTGCCCCTAATTCCTCACTGCCAGCTGTCGCATTGGCAGAAGATTGAACCAACGAGCGAATCCGCAGCATCGAAGTACTGACGCTTTCTAAAGCAGAATCTTGGGCTTTTGTCCAAGAAATACTGTCTTTGATCGTATTGTTGTAAGTTTTGTTTTGATTTAACGACACATTGAGATCCATGATTTTTGAAACCAGCAGCGGATTATCCGAGGACTTGCTGACTTCTTTCAAGCTCGATAGCTGATTCAACGTGGATTGGACTTTGGAGGCGTTGGTTCCTAGATTTCGTAAAAAATCATTGTAGGTGATTGAATTGGAAATACGCATGGTCTACACTCCTGTTCGATTGATCAATGTGTCTAACATTTCAGAAACGACCGATAATATGCGGGCATTGGCCTGAAATCCTTGTTGGAAACGAATCACATCTGACATTTCTTCATTTAATGAAACCCCAGACACCGATTGATTTTTGTATTCTAGTTGATTCAGCAGCGACAATTGGGCACTGACCGTACTGTCGGCTTGCTGTTTTGAGATCCCGTTTTTGGTGACGATGCTGTTAAAATAACTGCTGACACTCATGCCCGATGCTGCATTAGCAAACGTCAATGTCTCAGAATCAAAAGAAGCGATCGTCTTTTCTGACAACGGGAAATCCAATTTGGCACTGCTGAGTTTCGCCATTGCAGCAGCTCTTGAACCATCTCCTGCTGCATTGCTCGTTCCGCCGGTCACCAGACTTGGGTTATCTAACAGTGCTTGGCTGACCCGAATCGTCGTCGCTGTACCAGTATCATCTTGGCCGATCTCAAATAGACCGCTAGTAGGAGAAGCGCCGCCGGTAAAGACCATGTTCATGGCTTGCGCGATTGTCGTCGTAAAGTTGTTCAATTCCGTCAGGCGACTGCCGATCTCCCCAGATGATGCTTGCAGGCCTCCGATCGCGCCTTCTTTGATTGGCAATTCTGTATAGGCGGTTTCGCCATTGTCGGTGGTTTTCGTCAACAAGACGGTTCCAGCTGGATAAGACCCTGTAATGGTTTCGGCAGGATTCAAGGCGTTGCCGTCTTTGGAAACCAAGGCGCCTGTGTCGCTTTGTCCCACCACCACACTAAGGGTATTGCGTTCCTCCGCACTTAAAATCGTCTGTCCGCTCATGGATACAAACCCACGGCCATACTGATCGGTCTTGGTTTCGATCCCTGCTAGACCCGAGAGATCTTTCAACAGACTGTCTCGACGATCTAAAAGATCATTGGGTGTCTCACCACTCGTCGTCAACCCATAGATCTGTTCATTCAAGGATTGCAGCTGTTTGACCTTCTCATTGAAGTCCAGCGCGGATTTTTCGATGGTATCCAGCGTGTCGCTTTGCAGCTGCGTCATTTGTTTGCCCATTTGGTTGATGGTATCGGCAAACGTACTGCTGTTTTCCAGCACAAGGGTCTTAGACGTATCCAGTTCAGGATTGTTGGCTAATGCGGTCCAAGAATCAAACATCGTTGCCAGCTGTTTGGACAGTCCATTGTCAGAAGGCTCATTCATTAAACTTTCCAGCTGTCCTAATATGTCTGCTTTTTGTTCATAATATGTATAGGTAGAATTGGCATTGCGTACTTGTCCAATGACAAAATCATCGACGATCCGTTCGACACTGCCGACTTTCACACCCATACCGATGCTGCCGACACCCGCTAAATGATAAGACGCTTCGGCTTGCAAGTTGACTCGTTGTCTTGAGTAGCCGTCTGTATTGGTATTTGCAATGTTATGGCTGCTGGTTTGCAACGCTGCTTGATTGGCGGTCATGCCCCGGGTTGCGGTGCCTAATGAACCAAATAGTCCTGTCATAGAAGTACTCCTTACATTTTTTGATCGATGATCGCTGTTGAAACAGCTTGTTTTTCTTGGTATTTCGAATACGTATTTGCCGGTGTCTTGATATTTTCTTTGACTGCATCCATCAAAACAGTTTGGAAACTAATGGCTTGCTCCGTCAGCAGGAGATTCTCGGCTTGCTGCACTTGGATCTGGCGGATGAGTTCTTTGATCGCCACTGAAAGAGTTCCTTCATACGTGGAAAAAATGGGTACGAAGGCGGTTTTTTTCTCGACGAGTTCTGGTAATTTTTCTGCTTGATTTTTGATCAAGCAGGTCTTTTCTTTTTGCAGCAACCGCAAGAACTGCTGAAGCTGACGCTCAAATTCCCGTTCTGTCATCTAGTCGACCTGCTTTTCATCTTGTTGCAGCATTTTATCTGCGATCGTTTCGGCAGATACTTGGTAGGTGCCTTCTTTGATCGCTCGTTTCAATTCTGCCACTCGCTCACTGCGACTGGCTGTTTGATTGGCACTCTTTTGAATGGCTTGAGCTGTTTCGGACAATTGAACATCGACGGTTTTTTCTGTCTGAGCAGCAGATGGCTTTTCTTGTTTGACCGCTTCACGTTTGATGGCCTTGTCGCTGTATTCTGCGTAACCTCTTTCGATTTTCATAGGTTCTCCTCCGTTCTCATTCTTCTACCCTCTACTATCGGTCAAATCACAAAAAAGTTAAACCCATATGTTTAACTTTTTGCGATTTCTTCAAATTAATGCAAATTGTGGATGCGTTGTTTTTGCGAAAGAATGTTGGTGATCCGCACACCGAAGTTTTCATTGATGACTACGACTTCCCCAGTGGCGATCAGCTTGCCGTTCAACAAAATCTCTAGCGGTTCATCCGTCAGTTTTTCCAGCTCGATGACGGACCCCGTATTGAAAGATAAAATGTCCTTAATAGTTTTTTTGCTGCGGCCTAACACGACACTTAGATCCAATGGCACATCAAGAATCAAGTCCAAATTATCCCCATCGCTCACACCGCTGGAGGCCAATGTTTGAAACGCAGGTTTGCTGACTTCCACGGGCTTTGATGCAGCCGCTGGTTCTGGCGTAGGCGCAGCAACGGGTGCCGTTGGCTGCGGTGTTGGTGTTTCCCGAGTAACGACAGTCGCTTCGTCTGAGAGCATCGCACTGGCGATATCGTTGACCACAGGATCCGTAAAGATCTGCATGATTTTGCTTTCGATCAGACCTTCGACGCGCAAAGAAAATGAGATACAATAAATCTCTTCCTCTGCCTCGATCCCGCTATACTCAATGTTTTCTGGTGTCTCCCATAGTTTGACGATCGGCGGCAAGATATCCACTTTGCGGCTGATCATCGTTGCCATCGAAGTCGAGGCAGTCCCAATCATTTGGTTCATAGCTTCTGCCACAGCACTTAGCTCTAATTCCGTAAATTGAGTGTTGCTGGTTTCACCAGTTCCACCCATCATCAAATCGGCGATCACGATGGCATCTTTGACTTCTAATAGCATCAAATTACTGCCTAAAAGGCCTTCTTTAAATTCAACTGTCGTCGCTACTTTTGGTGCAACGAGGTCGTTTAAGATCTCACCAAATTTGATTTTAGACACCCGGGGAGTCGTGATGCTGACCCGACGATCAAGAATGGAAGACAACGTCGTCGCTGCTTGCGACATGGAGATATTGCCAACTTCGCCGATAATGTCGACTTTGACTTGCTCTTCTAATCCTTGTGGCTGGGCTGGGGCACTTTGATTCAACAATGCATCGATTTCTGCTTGGGATAAACGTTCACTCATAGTTCTTGCTCCTCTTCTAACTTGTCTAATAATTCAATGGCTAAACGGTCCTCTTGCTTCCCAGGTTTTGCTCGGAAGTAAGGTTTTCCATCGATGAAAGTCTCCAATGGTTCAGTAATTTTTTTGTCTAGTTTGATGACATCGCCTTCTTCTAAGTGGAGAAACTCAGAAAGACTCATTTGAGCATGGCCCAGCAGAACTTCTAAATTCAAACCGACGCTATTCAAACTTTTTTGCAACTCGCGGCTATCGTCTTGGTTGACTGGCTGATTGCTATCAAACCAATTGCGGAAACTTAATTTATCAATGATCCCTTCAAAGAAGACATAAGGGATACATAGATTGATAAAATGTTTCACTTCAAAAATTTTGATAGTAAAGGTCACTAACACGACGGGTTCGTTGGGCGACATGTTTTGCATCAATTGCGGATTCGTATCGATTCCATCCAAAACCGAATCCAAGGCAACGATGTCCTTCCAAACATTTTGGTAGACCCGGACAAATTGTGCCACCACTTCTTCCAAGATTGCTGTTTCAATATCAGTAAAACTTTTTTTCTCGCTAAAATCCATCTCGATCGGCTTGTTTTGATAGACATCCAAGCCGCCGCACAACAATTCCACCAACATCATACACAGTTGTGGATTCATCTCGATCATTTGGATCCCGCTCAAAGGCTGCGAATGAAAGAGCCCCAACAAAGTAAATTTTGGTATCGAATGGATAAATTCGTCATAACTGACTTGTTCGATAGCTGCCAACTGCAAAGAAACATTGGTCCGCAGTTGGGTAGAAAGCATGCTGCTGCTCATCTTCGAGAAATCCTCGAAGATCATGTGCAGGGTATTGACGTATTCTTTCGACAGCTTTGTTGGTCGGCGAAAATCGTAGGCTTTCACTTTGGCTTGTTTGTCTTCTATCTCAATAATTTCTTGATCGATCTCTCCGCTGCTCATCGCATTCAACAATAAATCAATCTCTTGCTGCGTCAATACCTGATCCACACTAATCCCCCATTTTTTTAAAAAATCATGTGATCGATTTGAATCACACTGGCTACTTTTTCACCGATCGTCACGACCCCAACGGCATGTTCTGTCTCTTGATTGCTTAGTTGGATATCGTCTTCGGTGATATCAAGAACTTCAATTACTTCTTCTACGAGGACCCCTTTGGTCTCCTCTTGCTTCTTCATGATCAATATGTTTTTTTCGTAGGCTGGTTCCATGATGGGAATCAATTTTGCCAAACGAATCACCGTTACGACAGACCCCCGCAGATTGATCAACCCTTCCACCCACTCTGGTGCTAAGGGCACCTTCGTAAAAGAAGGGGCATCAATGACCTCGTCCACCGAGTCCGCCGAGATCAAATAGTACTGCTGAGCCATTTTGAAAAGAATCATCTGCATGTCGCTATCCTCCTAGGCATTAGGCAAAGGCTTTGTCGATGGCAGTGATTACGCGGTCCGTGTCAAAGGGCTTCACGATAAAGTCCACCGCACCGGCGCGAATCGCATCCATCACCATTCCTTGTTGTCCCATGGCACTGCACATTACGACTTTGGCCTGCGCATCAAACGTGCGGATCATTTTTAATGCCTCTAAGCCATCCACTTCTGGCATCGTGATATCCATAGTCACTAAGTCTGGTGTCGTTGCTTGGTATTTTTCAAAAGCCTCTTGGCCATTTTGGGCTTCCCCCACGACTTCATAGCCGTTTTTTTCTAAAATATCCTTTAATTTCATGCGCATAAATACCGCATCATCCACGATCAATACTTTTTTTGACATTGTATTTGCCCCTTTCAAATTCCTAATGAATCAAATATGTTTTCTAGTACACCGATTTCTGGAATCAAAAATAACGATGCCTCTAATGTTTCTTTGGCGTAGACGAACTCATTACGGATCACCATCACCTGCTCATCATACTGGGCCATCGCCAAATAGATGGAGCTGATCGCTGCGCCAAAGAAATCATAGCTGGCGCTTGGTAAAGACGCACTCAGCTGGGTTTCCAACAGTTGCCCGATCGCGATCAAAAAAGAATTGGTAAGGATGTTGGTCAACTCGTTGATGACCGATTGCTTCAATTCTTCAGACGGATCGCTTTCTTGGATCATCAACTGACGCAATTTTGCGGCGGATTCATCCGTTAAGACAAACAAGAAGATCCCTCGAAATGCCCCTTCGATCTGGCTCATCACCACATGAACTTCTTTGTCTTCCGCCATGATCTGCTGATACAGGTCCTCATACGCTAGAATCTCGACTTCCGGTACCCGCATATCGATCGGTTGTTGGACGAGCTTTGATAAACTAGTCGCAGCGTGACCACCGCCGATATTGATCAGTTCTTTTAGGCCATCGATCTGCAGCGCTGTATAGCTCATAAGCGGTCATCCTTTTTTTCCTGACAGATGGCATGAATGTCTAGGATCAGTGCGATCGAGCCGTTGCCCATAATCGTTGCTCCTTGATAGCGATTCAGCTTTTGCAGCAATGGATCGATTTTCTTGATGACGATTTCTTGCTGGCCGATCAGCTCATCTGCCAAAATGCCGTGAAATTGCTGGTCATTGTTGACGATGATGGCGAATTTTTTCTCAGATGGATCGCCTTCGATCGCTAAGAGTTGATCGGTCCGAACCAAGGGAATCAACTCCTCTTGAAAACGATAGACCTCATCTGAGACCGTCTGGATGATCTCTTCTTCTTTGACCATCACCACGCGTTCGACGAGATTTAATGGGATCGCAAAGGTTTCTGCTCCGACGCGAACCATCAACGCTTGAATGATCGATAGAGTCAATGGCAATTTGATCACAAACTGCGTGCCTTTATTCGGCTGGCTCTTCATTTCGATCGTGCCCCCTAGTTGGGTGATCTTCGATTGCACGGCATCCATCCCGACACCGCGCCCAGAAATGTTAGTCACTTCTTGCGCCGTTGAAAAACCAGGATGGAAAATCAGCTGCTGCAACGCTTCATCGGAAAGACCTTCCGTTGCTAACCCTTTCTTTTCAGCACTTGCTTTGATTACTTGCGGATCAAGGCCTTTGCCATCATCCTCTAAAGTAATGATTACGCGATTGCCTTCTTGGTAGGCCGCCAAACGAATCGTGCCCTTGCGCGGTTTGCCCAGTTTTTCCCGAACATCGGGTGCTTCGATGCCGTGATCGACAGAATTACGCAACAGATGGACCAGAGGTTCGCTCAACTCAGAAACCACTGTTTTATCCAATTCCGTTTCTTCCCCAAAAATGACAAGTTCCATTTCCTTTTGCAGTTCATTGGATAAGTCCCGAACCATTCGCGGAAAGCGACTGAAGACGACATTGACTTGCTGCATGCGGATCCGCAAGACCAAATCTTGCAGCTCAGAGGTCAATCGTGAAACTTGCTCTAAGGGGTCTTTGACTGCTTCGATGTTTTCCCGCTCACTGACATCTTCTAATTGATTGCGATAGACCACCAATTCGGACACGAGATCCAAGAATGAATCTAAGCGATTCAAGTCGACTCGAATCGATTGATTTTGGGCGGACGCATGATGCGCGGGCGCCGGCGATTTTTCTTTCGTTTCTGTTGTTGCTTGTTGAAGAGCAGAAGTCTCTGACTCTGGGGTCGGCACTGGTTGAAGCAGCTCTTCTGCCTCCTCCAACACAGCAGCTGAAGGATCAAACGGTGCCACCACGAAGGCTTCGATCTCACTGTTGCTGGCGATGTTTTGCTCGACATCAGCCAGTGTTTGCTGCGTCAAATACAGCAGTGAAAAATCTGATTCAAAGGTGCCTTCTTCAAGTGTTTGGGCATCTGGTTCTGTATAGAGAACATCCCCTGCTTGGCCAAGCTTTTCCATGATCAAGAAGGCACGAGCACCTTTTAACATGGATTGGGCATCTAAGCGAACAGCAATTTGGACCGCTTGATAGCCATCTCCAGCCGCTTGCTCGATCACATACAGATCAGAAGGATCGATCTGTTGAAGCTGTGGGGTTAACGCGCCCACTGCGGTGGGGTTTTGGCTTGCTTCTGTCTCGGTTGATATACCGCCAGAATGTTCCGTTTGGTCAAGTTCGGCCAATAAATCGGCAATTTGAGCTGGCTGCAGGTCGCGTTCTTCCCGCAAGTCCTCCACAAGTTCTGACAGGCGATCCAGACATTTGAAAATCAATGAGATCGATTGCTGGGTCACTTGCAAGGTCCCAGTTTTAAATAACTCAAAAATATTTTCCATTTTATGGGTCAGCTGCGTCATGACGTCATAGCCCATCGTTGCCGCCATCCCTTTAAGGGTATGGGCAGAACGGAAAATATCATTCAGCAAGGCGCTATCTTTTGGATCGTTTTCCAATTGCAAGACATGATCATTCAACTGCGCTAAATGATCGTCTGTTTCTTCAAAGAAAAGGGTACGATAGACACTATTGTCATCCAAATGGGTCCCTCCTTTACAAAATTATACTTTTTGATAGATAAACGAATCGATTTTCTTGAGACCGAATTGTTCCGCAAAATTGATCGTTTCTGTCGCTCCCGTAAACAAAATGCCCCCTGGGACCAATGCATCGCTGAATTTTTGATAGACGGCATCCCGAGCATCGCTTTTGAAATAAATCGTCACATTGCGGCAAACGATCACATCAAAAGGCCCATTGTACGGGTCTTTCAAAAGATCGTGTTGCTTAAAATGAACCCGCCGTTTGATTTCCGCTTTGATCTGATACTGGTTCTTTTCTTTTGCATCAAAAAAACGGGTACGTTCTGCCGCTGAGACATTCCGCAATTCATGGTCTCGATAGAGTCCTTGCTTGGCTTTTGCCAAAATTTGCGTATCGATATCGGTAGCCAAGACATTGGCTGCGGCAATTTGGTTTTTTTCTAGCAGCATCGCGATCGTATAGGGTTCTGCCCCAATCGAACATGCGGCACTCCAAATTTTGGGCAGCGTGGTTTTCGGGAGAACAATGGTTTTCAAGACGCGTTCAAAGGCGTCAAACAGTTCTTTGTTGCGATAAAATTCCGTTACGTTAATGGTGATATGGGCTAAAAAAGCCGCCCGCACCCCGTCATCGCCTTCGATCAATTGCTGGTATTCCCTCAACGTTTTTGCCCCGCTGTTTTCCATGATCGTAAGGATGCGGCGCTGCATTTGATTTTCTTTGTATGCGGCTAAGGGAATCCCTAATCGGCGATCCACCCACGCATTAAATAAGGCAAATTCTTCTTCCATCTTCTTCACCTGACCATCTGTGCAATTTTTGCTTCAATGCCCTGCAATGGCAGGACTTCATCCACGACTCCTTGTTCAATGGCATACCGTGGCATCCCAAAGACTGTACACGTTTCTTTGTCTTGAACGATCGTATAGCCCCCAGCCGCTTGGATCTGTCGTAAGCCAGCGGTGCCGTCTTTTCCCATCCCCGTCAAAACCACTGCCGCTAGTTGCGGGCCATAGTAGTCAGCTGCTGAGGAAAAAAGATAATCGACGGTTGGCCGCGTCCCATGCCGTTTTTCTCGCTGGTCCAGCTGCAGGTGCCCTTGTTGGACGGTCATGTGGTAATCCCCTGGACAAAGATACACTTGATTTTCGATCCGCATGCCGTCGACTGCTTCTTGTACTCGAACGGTTGTCTCTGTGTCTAAGCGTTTTGCAAAGGAAGCCGTGAAGCCCGCTGGCATATGCTGAACGATCAAAATCGGGCAACGCAAACGCGCAGGCAGACGGCGAATAATTCCCAGCAAAGCACGGGGTCCGCCTGTTGAAGCACCAATGACTAGCGCATCAAGTGATACCGGCAAGCTGTTTTGTGTCAGCTTAGTGGGCTGGGCAATCGTTGGTACTGGCGGGTGAACCGTACCGACTTCATGATCCATCGCCAAAATCTTTTGATGAAATTCAGCGATCCATTCTTTTTCGATCATCGATAGACTGACGGGTTTTTCTACAAAATCTCGGGCGCCAAGCGCCAATGCCTCAATCGTGGTTTCTTGATTGGTTAATGAACTAAGCATGATGACGGGAATGGCTGATTGCTGTTTCATCCTCCGCAAGGTCTCTAATCCGTTCATCACTGGCATCTCCACATCCATTACTACCAAATCGATCGCTTCTTTGGTCAGATAGTCCAATGCTTGTTTGCCATTGCGGGCAGCGACGGTCACCTCGATATCAGGCAGCTGATTCAATAAATCTGTCACTACTTTCCGCATGAATGCCGAATCATCGACGATCATTACTTTTTTCATGTCCCTGTACTCCTTTTACAAATAAACGATTTCTTGTTTGACTTGCCGAACCATGGTCTTGAAATCCTGAAGATCTACGATCATCGTTCGACCAGCGCTGCCGCCAACATGTTTGGCTACGATCGGAATGTTTAGCCGAGCCAAGACTTCCTCGACGGCTTCAATATTGCGCTGACCAATATTGCTGGCAGCGTTAAGCGTCTGGAACTGAAACATATTGGCGCCGCCAACGATTTTCGCTTGAAAGCGAGGCCGACGGATCTTTTGTTCCAGCTCAGCCACCATCGCTGGCAATGCCAAATCCGCAAACTTCTCGGGCTTGATTTCCCGCTTGTGCAAAAAAGGCTGACTATCTGGCAGCATAATATGACTCAAGCCGCCGATATGACTGGCTTCATCGTAAATGATCGTGCCGATGCAAGAACCTAAACCCACCGTGATCAAACGCGTTGGCGCTTGGGCGATCTTATACTCCGAGATCCCCACATGCAGTTCCTCATTCACGGTCATCATTGTCATGGTCATTGGCGGCTGCCAATTCCTCTGTCTGATAGGCGTCTAACTCCGCCGTCATCTCAGCGGCTTGTTCATAGCTGAAGAGAAACGGCAGCTCCAATGCCAGCACAAGTTCATCGTCTTTTTTCAGAAAGGCTTCGATATAGTTTTGCTTGAGTCCTGATGTATTTAGTTCCGCATTGCTAGGACTTTCAACTAGCGGTAAAATGCCGACGATCTCTTCCACGTATAGGCCGATCGCCTGCTCTTGCCAGTGACACAACAAGACCACATTTTGCCCAGTTTCCGGTGTAAATTCATCAAACAGCTTTTTGCGGATGTCAATGATCGGCACCATCGCCTCTTCAAAAGGCTGGATCCCCAGCACGAAATCCGCCACTTCTGGCAGCTGTGTAAAAGAAGCAGCCTCAATGACCCGTACCACATAGTCGATACGCAAGGCAAAGAGTTGTTGATGACTTTTAAATACAACGTATTGTTCCATTGGCGTCACTGCTCCTTTTTAGAATTTGAAACTATCCACTTGGAATTTAAGGATAGTGGCGATCGTTTCGATCTCTTGCACATTCCGTTCAAAGTCTTCGATGACTAAGTAGAAGTCTTCTAAGTTTGCCGTTACTTCTTGGGTGCCGGCGGAGGTTTCCGAAACAGCAGCCGAAATGTTGCTGACGGAAACTTGAACCATGTCTTTTTTCTCAACGATCCCCGTAATATGGGCTTCCACGGCTTGAATACTTGAAACCAATTTTTCGACAATATCAGAGATCTCATTGGCTGATTCGATTGCTTTGTTGATATTGTTGGTTTGTTTTTCGCCGCTTTCAAAGGAATCCGTCACTGCAGAGACCACTTTTTCCGATTTTTTGCGGATCGTTTCAATGATCGAACGAATGCTTTTCGTTGATTGACTGCTTTGTTCCGCCAAGCTGCGGACTTCTTCCGCAACGATGGCAAACCCTCGGCCCGCTTCTCCAGCTCGAGCTGCTTCGATGGATGCATTCAATGCCAGTAAGTTGGTCTGATCAGAAATGTCATTGATCAGCTGAACGATCTTACCGATGCTTTGGACATCTTCGTTCATGTCGTTCATGCTTTCTACTAATTCTGCTTGGTTTTGCCGTTCGATCTCCCAGCTTTCAAATACATGGAACATCATTTCCGAATTGTGGACATTGCTGCTTTGGGATTGACCGACATAGCCGTTCATCAATTCGATCTCTTTGTGGATCTCTTCGATACTTAAGGCTAGCTCGTCCATATCAAAGGAGGTTTGTTCCGCTTCGGAGGCTTGTGAACTAGTGGCATCTGCGATGGCATTCATCGTCTGACGCACATTTTCAATTGAATTTTTGGCATTTTTTGAGGTTGTCGTTAGGCCGCCTACCATTTTTTCCATTCGGCTGCTTTCTTCGTGCATGCCAACGATCACCGCTTTGAAGGTGTTTAAAACCCCTTGAAAACGATTTTGAACTTGCCCAAAAAGAGAAGTCTGGTCGCTGCTGCCGATCTCATCGATATGCGACAGATCGCCAGAACCGACTGCTTCTAGTTCTGTCAATAACGTATCCATGCCCGAGTGGGTCTCTTTTTTTACCAAATAGGTCATTCCTACTAACACTGCGATTTCTAGCAGCAGTACGATTACTGAAAAAATAAAAAAACTTTTTGCTGCTTGTCCGTCTCCGTGGGTGCGGATCACGAAGAAATAGCATCCTAATAATACGATCAGGGTAAATCCTAGCGGAATCAACGCCGCCAAGCGGATTTTTTTGATGATAGCTTGTACCTTCTTCTTCATAACAGTATCCTTTCCTATGCAAAATGATCAGTCGTGCTGTTTATCAAGATTCGCTCTTCACTTGATAATCGTTGGGTCACTCCTTCTTTATCCGATTATGAAAACAATCTTCTAGTTCTTTAATCGGATCTTTTGCTAGAAAAGTTAAGCATCTTCACCAGACATATGTATCTTTTGGATCAGCAAAGCGCGTATAGCCGCCTTGATATTCATCACGAACCAAGCGACCGTTTTGCAGCTCGACCACCCGATTACGGACCGTATTGACCATCGTGCTGTCGTGAGTCGCCAAGAGGATCGTGGCACCGACTTGATTGATCCGCAAGAGCAGTTTCATGACTTCAACGGCTGATTTGGCATCCAGATTGGCGGTGGGCTCATCGGCGATCAAGACTGCTGGCTCTGTGACGATCGCCCGCGCGATCGCTACTTTTTTGCGCTGTCCCACGGAAAGCTCCTCAGGATAGTGATCCTTTTGAGGAAACATACCCACCAGTTGCAGTGCTTTGGCGGTTTTTTCCTGACGCAGCTTGCGGGGAGTGCCTAGTACTTGCAGCGCATAATCGACGTTTTTGGCAACCGTCAGATAAGGAAGCAAAAGGTCTTCTTGTCCGACGATACCGACTTGTCGTCGAACCATATAGAGATGACGGTCTTTGAGTTGTTCCAACAAGACATTGCCGACTTGGATAGAACCAGCCGAAAGCTCTTCTTCTTTCAAGAGCAATTTGAATAAGGTCGATTTGCCCGCACCGCTGGGACCCACCACATAGATAAATTCTCCTTGAGGGATCGCAACAGAAATATCGGCCAATGCCAACGTGCCATTGCTGAATTTTTTACTGACCTTGGTTAAGCGAATCATGTTCTTTCTCCTCTAATCTGTAAAACGATTGATCACGGACCACATCTCATCGGCTGTCTGCATAGCTTTCGTATTCAATCCATACGCACGCTGGGTCGTTAACAAGTCTGTCATGGACGTCGCTAGATCCACCGTCGACTGTTCTAACTGTCCTTGCAAGACGCTGCCAAAGGCTGCTGGATTGGTTTGCGAAGTAAGCAACGCTTGATCACCGGCACGGTACAGTTGGTTGCCCACTGGCGTGATGTTTTCTGTATTCGTCGGCTGATAAAGGGTCAGCTGCCCCAACACGCGAGTCTGACCATTTTCTTCCGTCGTCAGCTGACCGCTGGCATCTATTGCGATTTGCTGCGCATCTGGCCACTGAGGGGTCGGTACGTTTGTGGTCATTGCCACAGGGTACCCTTCACTATTGACTAATTGCTTGTTCTCACTTAAATGAAAATTGCCTGCTCGACTCAGCAGCAATTGACCAGTTTGGTCCCGGACCCCGAAAAAGCCGTTGCCTTGGATCGCGAGATCTAATGGCTGAGCGGTGCCCGCCAGATTGCCTTGGGCAAAACTGGTAGTCGTAGTCGCTTTTGCCCCCATTGACGCACCATATTGGGCGGCGTTGCCATTAAATAGCGTTTCTTCTGCACCGATGGCATTTTCCATCAATGCTTGAAAATGGGTCGTTTGTGCTTGATAGCCATTGGTATTGACGTTGGCGATGTTGTTGGCTGTCGTGTCTAAGTTTGTCTGCAAATGATTCAACCCAGAACGGCTGATTCCTAATAATCCACTGATATTCATTGACTCATCCTCAAATCTTTCCTAATTCGTTGACCGCTTTTTGCAATGTCTGATTCGTTGAACTCAAGGCTTTCTGATTGGCTTCAAATTCGCGAGAAGTCTGGATCATCGCCACCATTTCATCGGCAACCGCTACATTGGCTTGTTCTAAGGCACCTTGCTGGATCACGGGTGCATTCACCGCGGTGCCTGCTGCGTTGCTAGTCACATAGTTTTGACCAGCTGTAGTCAATGCTTCTGGAGGAAATGTTTGGATCTGAAAGTTCGCTGGTCCCAAGGCGCTGACTGCTTGTCCATTGGCACCCAAGACAAGATAGCCTTCTTGTGTCACGTATTGATTCTGCTGATTGACGGTAAAGTCGCCATTTCTCGTATACAACCGCTGCCCCGCATTGTTTTGAACGACAAAGTAGCCTTCGGAAAGCAGTGCAAAATCGCTGGCTTGTCCCGTCTGTTTGACAGCACCTTGGTCTTGACTGATGGTACTGCCTGCCAATTGGGTCCCTAAAGACAATCCACCGATATCACGGCGGGTATCCGCATTGGGCCCGCTTTGGTAATTATGCAATGCGACTTCATCTAGCGCCGACTGGAACAAAGTTTTTGCTTGATACCCTGTTGTATTGACATTGGCAATATTGCCGCTCGTCGTCTCTTGTCGCTTTTGTAATAATGAAATGTTCCGTGATAAGACATCCAATCCTCGAATCATGCCAGTTCCTCCTCAATCAATGTGCGCAATTTAGCAATCGTTTTGCCATGAATTTGTGAAACTCGCGGAATCGAGACTTCTAAGATTTCAGCGATTTCTTTTAACGTCAGTTCTTCGGTATAGTACAAACTTAAAATCAATTGTTCCCGTTCCCCTAATTTTTTGATGCACGCCACCAAGGCGGTGCGTTTTTCTTCAGCGACCAAGGTCTCTTCGACATTTTCGGCTGGATCCCGAACCATATCTTTTAAGGTCATGCCTTCTTCTTGGTAAGCAAACAAGGTATCTTCCAAAGAGACGCTGGCTAAGTAGTGCAGACTCTCATAAATATCCGCTAGTTGACTTTGGTTGATTCCCAGCTGTTTGCAGATCTCGGTGTCGGTCGCTTCTCTTTTGAGGCTTTGCTCCAACTCTTGCCGTGCTTGATAAAACTGATTGACTGCCGCCATTTTGTATCGGGAGATTTTGGCGTGCTTGCGTACTTCATCAATAATTGCCCCTTTGATGCGAATCGCTGCATAGCTTTCAAAAGGAACTTTTTTTGAGGGATCGAATTTCCGCAAGGCATCCATCAGCCCAATCACCCCAATATTATAGAGATCGCCTGATTCATAATCGGCGGTTTTGATAGACAGGCGCTGAACCACCCGTTCCACTAGCGGCAGATACTTGATGATCTCCGCTTCTCGATCGACTTCATACATCGGCGATGCCCCTTCCTAAGAAAATTCTGCTTAAATGTCAATACTGCCCACCGTTTCGATCGCAATTTCATTGGGAATCTCATTTAGAGAAAGAACGGCGATATCTGGAAAATTAAAAACGATCATTTTTTTGAATGCTAACCGGATCTTAGGCGATGCCAGAATCACGAAATTGATATTTTGAGCGATCGCCGCATGTTGGATCCCACTGATGGAATCCAACAGCTTGGTCACGGTATCTGGTTTTAAGACCGGGTACGAGCCAGTTGCGGTTTTTTGGATACTTTGAGCGATGATTTCTTCTAGTTTCGGCTGGATCACCGCCACTTGCAGCTCGTGGTTCTCATTGGCATACTTGGCAGCGATCGTCCGTTTCAATGCTTGGCGGACATATTCTGTCAAAACTTCTACGTCTTTCGTGACAACGCCGTAATCGGCTAAAGTTTCTAAGATCGTTGCTAAGTCATTGATGGGAATTTGCTCATCCAATAAATTTTGTAAAACTTTTTGGACCTCGCCGAGCCGTAAAATATCGGGGATCAATTCATCGATCACGACATTGTACTGCTCTTTGATGCCCTCCAATAATTTCTTGACTTCTTGGCGACCTAACAGCTCTGGTGCATGGGCATAGATGATTTCTTTTAAGTGTGTTGCGATCACGGTCAACGGCTCGATAATCGTAAACCCTTGCAGATCCGCCATCTCCTTATCGGATTCATCAATCCACATAGCATCCAGATGAAAGGCTGGTTCTTTTGTTGCGATTCCTTGAAAAGGAAACGGCTCTTCATTCGGACTGATCACCATGACTTTATTCGGGTAAATATCGCCGCGGCCGACTTCGTTGCCGCGGATCTTGATCACGTAATCGTTGGCATCCAAATAGAGATTGTCGCGAATACGAACGGGACTGACTAAGATCCCTAATTCTCTAGCACTCTGTTTACGGATCGCCACGATGCGGTTCATCAAGCTGTTGTCGATCGAACTATCCACGATAGGGATCAGACCATACCCGATTTCCACTGAGATTGGTTCCACTTGGAAGGAAGCCACGGAATCGTCTTCTTCCTGTGCTTCTTTTTTGCGTTCCAGTGCCAATTTTTGTTCCCATTGTTTTTGTTCCACTCGCTGCTTTTCTTCTTTTTGCGTCACCAGAAAGCTGGCTGCGAAAAGGCCTAAGCCAATCAACACAAAAGGCACAAACGGAAACCCAGGAACTAAGGCTAAGACGAAGAGAATCGCCCCCACGATCCGAAACAGTTGGGGATTACGCATCACATCTGACGCAATATCTAAACCAAACGAACTATCGTTATCAGAACGAGTCACGATCACCCCAGAAGCAATGGAAATCAATAAAGAGGGAATCGAGCTGACCAAGCCATCCCCGATTGCCAGTTTCCCGAATTGGGCGAAGGCTTCCATGACGGTCATTTGTCCCCCCATGGAGAAAATGATCGCCCCGCCGACTAAATTGATGACAGTGATCAAGATCCCTGCGATCGCATCCCCTTTGACAAACTTGCTGGCACCATCCATCGAACCAAAGAAATCAGCTTCTCGCTGCAGATCTTTTCGTCGTTTGCGGGCATCCGCTTCCGTGATCAAACCGGCATTTAGGTCGGAATCGATCGCCATTTGCTTGCCGGGCATCGCATCCAATGTGAAGCGAGCAGTCACTTCTGAGACACGCCCTGCACCATTGGTCACGACGACTAGCTGAACCACCATGATGATCACGAACAAAATGATCCCCACGATGTAATTGCTGCCGGCAACGACATTGGCGAAGGCATCGATCACGTGTCCGCCATTTCCTTGGGTCAAGATCAACCGTGTGGAAGATAGGTTCAAACCTAAACGAAACATCGTTGTGATCAGCAGCAAGGTTGGAAACGTAGTGAATTCCAACACTGATTTGGTAAACAGGGTGATCAGTAAAATGTTGATCGCGATCGTCAAATTGATAATGATCAGAATATCTAATAGTGCACTCGGTAATGGAATAATAATCAAACCAATAATAGCTAGGACGATCACCGAGATTAAGATATCCGCCAGACCAATGCCTTTTTTCGGTTTTGAGGCAGCCTCATTCATTTTTGTTCCTCCTGTTTCCTTAAATCTTGCCGCGTTGGCTTTCTTCTAACTGATAGACCAAAGCGATGATTTCGGCAATGGCTTCATACATCTCAACCGGGATCAGATCCCCGGGTTCTACTTGGCGATAAAGGGCTCGTGCCACTTCACGGTTTTCGATCTGTGGAATATTTTCTTTCAGTGCTTCTGCTTTCATCCGCTGCGCCAGCTGATCTGCCCCTTTGGCCAGGACCCGCGGCACCCCTTCACTACTGGCATCGTAACGAATCGCAATGGCGAAATGGGTCGGATTGGTGATCAAAACCGTCGCTTCTTTGACGTTGGCGATGGCATTTTGAGTCATCGCACGGTACTTCGCTTTGCGCTGTGCTTTGACTTGCGGATCACCTTCCATTTGCTTGAACTCTTCTTTGACTTCCTGCTTGCTCATCATCAAGTTCTTACGATGGTTATAGCGTTGGTAGCCGTAGTCGACTACGGCCAAAATGATCAAGAAAATCGAGATCTGTAAAAACAATTCTTTGGCCCGCAGCAGCATGAACAGGATCGTTTTTTCCAACCCGACTTCACTCAAACCAAGTAAAACAGGGACGGCGGCTAAAAATTGTTGGTAGCACAAGTAGACGATCACGCCGAATTTCGCCAATGTTTTGCCTAAATTCATCAACGAGCGCAAACTGAATTGCTGCTTGATCCCGCTGATGGGGTTCAGCTTTTTAAAGTCTGGTTTGACGGCCTTGCCAGAAAACAACAGACCAACTTGGGCATAATTCGTGATAAGCCCGACTCCGAGCGCGACCAGAAAGACGGGCGCACACAACAAAAGCAGCAGCAAGATACTCTGCACCCCCAGTTTCGGCAGATCCGCCAAACTGGTTTGATAATCAGCCAGCTGCGCCAAACTTCGGGAAAAATAAGGCAAAAAAGAAGCTGCGAAAAACTGCCATAAAGACAGGATCAAAAACGAGAAGACCAATAGCGAAACAGCTGCTGCTAATTCCTGGGTCTTAGGGACCTCCCCGCGTTTGCGGGCATCCCGCAGCCGCTTGGCACTAGGTAGTTCGGTTTTGCCATCTTTTTCTGCCATCTTCTCACCTCCTGCTGGCTACCTGTTACTTTATTGAAAGGACTCGATAAACTCCTGCAAATAGCGGACCGTATCTGGCAAGTGTTTGCCTAAGTACGAAAGGACATTGGGTAGTAGCAAGAGAAACACCACAAAACTGATGGCGGTTTTCATCGAAAGACTCATCATCAAAATATTGATCTGGGGAATCGACCGAGAAATCACACCTAGCACCAGGTCCACCAACAGCAGCGCAATGATCATTGGTGCCGCAAGATTGACTGCCATCACCATCATTTGGCTGAAAAGTTTGACGATGCCTTCAACCGTCGTTCCTTGGATCACCACAGAGCCTAAGGGCACGATCCGAAAAGACAACAGCAATGCTGTGATCAGTCGATGATGCAGATCAAGTCCAAAAAACACAGCGATCGTCAGCCAATAGTACGTTTTGCCATACTGGGAAGAGGCGATTTGCAACGTCGGATCATAGGCTTGCGCCATCGAAAAGCCTACTTGAAAGTCGATCAGTTGACCCGCAATTTCCACACCAGTAAAGACCAGCTGACTCAAATAGCCCATCGCCATCCCAAACAGTACTTCCTTGATGACGAAAACCGTCAGCATAAAGAGGGAAAGCTCGGGAATCGCAGGTGCCGTCGGCAGACATAGGACCGTCAACGCCATGCCGATCACGATTTTTGCCAGTGACGGAAAATTTTGCTGTGAGAAGATCGGACAAAGGACGACAAACGCCAATATTCGACAAAAAATCAACACCGTCGCTTGAATCGGCGCCATCAGGTTTCCTCCTTACATTGCCGCAATCATCTTGAAGATCATTTTGGTAAAATTCAACAAGAGATTCAGCATAAAATTCCCCGCCAAGATCAAGGTCAAAAAAATCGCTAATAGTTTCGGCACAAAGCTCAATGTTTGTTCTTGGATTTGGGTAGTGGCTTGAAAAATACTGATCACCAATCCAACGAGCATGCCGACCAATAAGGCAGGGCCAGATATCGCTAAAATTCGAAGAAAGGCTTCCCTTAGCACATCAAGTACCATTTCTACTGTCATTTCCTCTTGGCTCCTTTCTTAGCGGCTATTGAAAGCTCTTGATCAGCGACTCCACGATCAGATACCAGCCATCCACTAAAACAAATAGTAAGATCTTGAAGGGCAGTGAGATCATGATCGGCGACAGCATCATCATCCCCATCGACATCAAGATACTGGAGACGACCAGATCAATGATCAAAAAGGGGATAAAAATCAAAAAGCCGATACTGAAAGCCGTTCGTAACTCACTGATAATAAACGCCGGTACCATAACGGTCAGAGGAACATCGTCAGAAGAATGATACTTTTCGGTCTCCCCATCAGCTTCCGCAAACAAGGCAATGTCTTTTTCCCGTGTCTGTACCATCATAAAGGCCTTGATCCGTTTTTCTGAGCGGTCAAAGGCTTCGGCTTGGCTGATCTCTTGTCGATCAAACGGTTCAATCGCTTGCTGGTAGACGTCGGTATACACAGGTTTCATAATAAAAAATGTCAAGAATAAGGCCAACCCGATCAACACTTGATTGGGCGGGTTTTGCTGTGTGCCTAACGAACTGCGCACAAAGGACAAAACCATGATGATACGAGTAAAAGAAGTCATCATGATCAGCAAGACTGGTAAAAGGGAAAGCAGCGTCAGCAACAAGAAAGTATTGATCGTATCACTTGAGCCATTCCCATTCGACAATAAATTGTTGATGGTGGAACTGACGTCTTCCGTGTCTAGCGCAAATGCCGTCTGCGGAAGCATCAGACTGCTGAAAAGGACCGCAGCCATGATCTTGATATCTCTGCCTTTGATCTTCATTTTTGCTTGCCTCGTTTTCCAGCAATTTCCGCCTTGGCTTTGTTGAGCCATTCAGAAAAGTCTTTGCCAGCTTGCACTTGGGTGCTTTCTAGGCTTTGCTGTAAAAAAGTGGCCGTTTCTTCTGGCGTCAACTCTTTGATGATTTGGTTTTGCTGTTCAGAAAAGCTCATGACATAACATTTGTCCATGATTTGGACGATCCCGATCGAAGACGACTTGCTGACGGCGATTTTTTGCAAAATACGCAGCTGGTGATTGTGCTGGTTCGTGTAACGATTCAAGTATTTCAAACTGATGTTGATCAAATAAAGAATAAGCAGCAAAAACCCAATCATTTTGACCAGCGATAAAAATGTTTCCATCAACATGCCTCTTTCTATTGGATCACTAAATCCGTCACATAAACATCCTTGGCGATTTCTGATCCGTATTCCTGATTAATTGTTTCTTTCAATGCTTTTTTTAAATTCGGTACACTTTCGACGGAGCTCAAAATACCGCTGGCCTTTTGTTGGCGCAATAAATTCACGACGCTGTCACGAATGACGGCCACATTTTTCGTGGCTTCCGCGCTTTTTTCCTCATCCGCCACTAAAATCGATAAATTGACCTTCATGTATTGCTGCTCTTGGTTGTCTTCTTTGGCCAGATTGACTAAAAATTCATCCAATGCCACGATCGCTTCGTCTGAGGAGATTTTGCTGCTGTCTTTTGCTGTTTCAGCAGCTGCTGTTTTTTCCCCCGTCAAAAAGTGATTCGTCACTAAGGTCCCGCCGATACTGCCGCCGACTACCACGATCAAGAGGATCGGCAGTAAAACAACCATACTCAAGCCTTTTTTCTCTTTTTCTGCTTTTGGTGCTTTTTCTTCTTTTGCCATCTTTCCCACCCTTACGTTTTCACTTGGTTCGAATGGATCACCGTATGATACTCGATCACCCGCTGCGCAACTTCTTGCGCAGCTTCCGTCACCACTAATGTTTTGCCGTCTGTCAGTGTGATCAATGTATCCGGCATTTCTTCGATCCGATAAATCAATGTTGGATTTAAATAGAATGGCTTGCCATTCAATGCTGTCACTAGAATCATGGTCAAACTCCTCTCAATGGTGAAGCGTCACGTTCTTAACGTTTTAGATTCAATAATTCTTGCAGCATTTCATCAGAAGTCGTAATACTTCTTGAATTTGCTTGATAGGCACGGCTCGCAATGATCATTTCGGTAAATTCTGTCGAAAGATCGACATTGGACATTTCCAAGGCACCTGCTTGCAGCGTTCCTGCACCATTGTTGCCAGGTCCTGCAACGATCGGATTCCCTGAGTTGCTGGTTTGGATATAGTTGTTGCCGCCGACTTTTTCTAAGCCTTCTGGGTTATTGAAGGTTGCGACACCGACTTTTCCCATCACAAAGGTTTGATTGCCGTATTTTGCCAACACTAAGCCATTGGCATCGATCGCCATGGAGTTATAGGTCAAGGTTTCCCCATTGACGGTCAGTGTGCTTGGGATCGACAAGGGAGATACCGCATCTTGTCCGCTCAATGCCGTGTTTTCATCAAAGTTGTCATCATAGACAACTGGTTGACCGCCATTGACTGAACGACCTAAGACTTGCATCCCATCACTATTGGTCAAGGTTCCGTTGCTGTCGCGCACGAATGCGCCATCTCGTGTGTAATAGGTTTCGCCATTTGCTCCTGGTCCTTGTACCATAAAGTAGCCCTGTCCGCTGATATAAAAATCCATGCTGCGACCTGTCGATTGCGGGGCACCGACTGTATTGATAGTATCGATGGAGCCCGTCTGAACCCCTAAACCGATCTGCGTTGCGTTGATCCCGCCTAAGCCGTTGCCTGGCGCAGTTGCATTAGACATCGTTTGGCTCATCATGTCTTGGAAAAGAACTCGACTTGATTTGAATCCAACCGTATTGACGTTGGCGATATTATTGGAAACCACGTCCATTTTCGTTTGAAGATTTTTCATTCCACTGACACCTGAATATAATGATCGTAACATGCTTGTTTTCCTCCTTATGGTTGGCGTATTTTCCTCTGTCATTCAGAAAATACTTGCAGCCCCTTTTCAGTCCAGCTGCTATTTGATAAATGTGGCGCTGTCAATATTGGTGACGGTGTGAAGCTCATTCATCCCCATCGCCGTAATGATGGTTCGTGAATGGACATCGGCGATCAAGCCCATATCTTTGTACACGAGCAGTGATTCTTTGCTGCCTTTTTCCGCGAGCTCACTAAGCGCCGTTGAAAGGGATTGATAATCATCGTCTTGTAAGGTCAATTCTCTTTCGGTCAAACGCTTTTGCGCATGATGGGAGACTTTGATGTCGCTTTGTTTTTGTTCAAGCATTGCAGAAAAGGCTTGTTTGTCCACGCCTTTGCAGGGATGTTGATAAGGCTCCCCGGCAACTTTTTGCAGCCCCTGTTGAATCGTCAAACTCATTTTGCTTCGCCACCAATCTCTTGGATCGCACTCATACTGTATTCTTTGCCATTTACGACGATCGTGGCGTAGCCATTGGCAAAGCGGACCTTTTCGATGGTTCCTGACAATGTTTCTGTGCCGTCCATCAGAGTGACTTGTTTATTGATCAAGCTAAAGGCTTGCTGCTGTTGCTGTAAAATCACCGAGGTCGTCAACGTTTCGCTCAATTCATTCAAGCTCTCTAAGGTCGTAAATTGAACCAGTTGCGAGATATAGTCGGTGCTACCACCACCAGAAGAATCGCTGCCTCCCATCGATGGGTTGCTCATAGATGCGGCTAAGATCTTCAAAAAATCATCCATGGAGATATCTGAAGATTTTTTTGTTTGCGTTAATGCCGATGTATTGGCAATACCGGCCGCAGCTGCTGTAATTTCATCTGCCATAGGTCTCCTCCTTTACACTAAAATACTGATCGCATGATCGATCGGTGCTAATTGCGGCTCTTCCTCAGCCGTATTGCTTTGATGAAATGGCTTTTTGCTTTGTCCTTTTTGAGCCTGTAAAAACCGCTGTTGGCTTAACTGACTGTCACTTGCCATCATACTGCCGGCAAAGGATTGATTTGCCAGCGGACTAGCCTGCTGGACAGAAGCTAACGTAGGTTCTTTGATCGCTAGGATCGGCTGCTCTTGCTTTTGCAAAACTTGCTCTAGCTCATGCTTGATGGACAGCAATAATTCTTTGGCTTGTGGCTGCTGAACGGTCAGTTCTAAGCGGCTGCCTTGGGCATTCGTTTCTAGGGAAAGCTGGATCGTGCCTAATTTTTCGGGAACGAATTGCAGCGTGATTTTTTTCTCGCTTGCCGTGCTGCTCGTTTGGACAAGTTGGGCAGTCGATTTTGCTAAGGGCAGGACCGCTTGTTCCATATTCGCTTTTGTTGGCGTTGGTCCTTGCTTGGTCAAAAGGGGAGAAACATCAAGCAGCTGCAGTGCTGGTGCCGCTATTTCATTGTCGGTTGCTGCTGAAGAAGCAATGGCTTGTGCAGAAACAGCTTCCGCTTTTTTGGCGACTGTTTCATTCGTGCGTTGCAAGGTGCTAGTCGTATCCGTCGCTTGGTTGGTCACTGGCGACACTTGATTTAATGGTCCCGTTTGGCCCAATTGCGCGGTCCCTTCGGTGGACTGTTTCAGCTGTGCTTCTGTCGTTTGCGCAATCGCGGCTTGTGTTACTGAATCGACTTCCTTGATTTCCTTGAAAGGAGCGATTTCTTTTGCCGTGGTCTGCTCCTCGCCTACTAAGTCTTCTGGCAAAGGTGTTTCAAGCGTTGTTGCTGCGGCTTCACTTCTGTCATTTGTCATCAAAGCTAGACCTTCAAGCGCAGGCTCGGAGGGGTTGACGACTGTGGTGGCTACGTCTATTGGTGCTGGAAAAGCTGCTGAAACACTGTCGAGAGAAGCTGCTGTGGCGCTCGTTTGGTTCTGCTCCGTCGTTGCCATTGATGCCTGTGGCGCTTCTTGAACCAAGCCTGCAAAAGGTGCCTGGCTGATTTGGCTCATTCCTGGCGCGTGTGTCGTTGCAGGTTGTTCGACTGCTGGAGTGATTTCTGGCTCTTGTGGCAGATGTTCCATACTGCTGGCAACCCCCATTTCTGGTGCGGCGGCGGTTTGCTCCGACATACCTGATGGTTCGAAGGATGCTGGCAGATTGCTTGCGCTCTGTTCCGTCAGCTGTTGCATCAGCAAACTGAAGACTTCTGGTGACGCCTCCGTCTTTTTTGATTTGCTACCGACAGGTACAGCGGTTGCGGCACTTGTTGTGATCTCTTTCATTGTTCACCTCCTCTCAGCTGATGCTTTGAAACCAAGGTCGTCTCATCACTAAAACCATTAGTGCTTTAAGAAAATAAGGCGCGATTGCCGAACTCATCCAATTGTTTTTGCTCTTCCAATTGCTGTTCATAGGTGTATTCAGCAAATTGTTTTTCTCGCAGCTTTTCCACGATCTTGCGTTCCTGCTGCGCTTCTACCACCACCGATAAAGACTCTGCCAATTCTTGCTTCACGTGAAACATTTTGTTCTGAACCTCATCGATGGTGGCATTCAACGCAAGCAAATAGCGTTGCTGCACTTGCATCCGCCCAATGGTCATCTCATTGACATCAAAAAGTTGGGCTTTTTCCTGTGTCAGCGTATTCAGGTGCTGTTCTTGCTGAATCAACAATTGTTGTTTTTGGGCGTAAGCGCGTTTGGCTTCTTGCTCAATGGTTTTTCGGTGATCCAATACTTTTTCTAAGGAAAAGTGAAATGCTTGCATAGCTGCTCCTTTATGATCTGTTTTACATGGTCGAACGCTGGCGCTCGATCAGCGCTTCTTCACTGAACAAATGCGCCAGTTCAAAAATCGTTTGTTCAAATGGGATCCGCTCATCCACTTTTTGCTGTAAAAACCGCAGGATGGGGTGATGCAGCGCGATCGCTTGGTCGGTCAACGCATTGCTGCCGCTTTTGTAGGCACCGATATCGATCAAATCCTTGGCCTCTGCATAAACGGCCATGTTTTCTTTTAGTTCCCCCGCATGTTTATGCTGTTCCTCAGAAACAAGGGTCTTCATCAAGCGGCTGAGGCTGTTTTGAATATCGATGGCAGGATAATGATTTTGAGCGGCGATTTTTCGGGACAACAGAATATGTCCATCAAGAATTCCCCGCACCGCATCAGCGATCGGTTCATTCATGTCATCCCCTTCTACCAAGACAGTATAAAAGGCCGTGATCGAGCCTTTGTCCGACATCCCACTGCGTTCTAACAACTTCGGTAAAGCTGTAAACACAGAAGGGGTATAACCTTTGGTCGTCGGCGGCTCGCCTGTCGATAGACCGATCTCCCGCTGCGCCATCGCAAAACGGGTCACCGAATCCATCATCAATACGACTTTCTTCCCTTGATCGCGGTAATACTCAGCGATCGCTGTTGCCACATGAGCCCCTTTTAATCGTACGAGGGGCGGCATATCGGAGGTAGCACAGACAACGACCGACTTGCGGTAACCTTCTGGGCCTAGATCATTTTCAATAAATTCTTTGACTTCTCGTCCCCGCTCGCCGATCAAGCCGATCACGATGACATCGGCTTCGCAATAACGAGCCAACATCCCCAATAAAGTACTCTTACCGACCCCGCTGCCGGCAAAAATGCCGATCCGTTGGCCAAGGCCGACGGTCAAAAGACCATCGATCGCCCGGACACCTGTCGGCATGATCTCAGCGATTTTTTGACGGCGAAAGGGGTCAGGAGAATCTTGACTAACTGGATATTCTGGCGCACTTTCCAGCTCCAGCGCCATATCTAACGGTCGCCCTAGTCCATCTAAGGTGTGCCCTAGCAGCGTATCATCGATTTTTACCGTCAATGATTTGCCAGTTGGCCGCACCAAACAGCCCGGTCCGATGCCTTCTAGCTGATCAAGGGGCATCAGGAGCACGGTTTTTTTCACAAAGCCTACGACTTCAGCTAAGGCTGTATGTGTCTTGTTTTGCAATGCGACTTCACAGATTTCCCCTATGAAAACCGCCAGCCCTTCGACTTTGATCAGCAGACCTACGACTTCGCTGACTTTGCCGTAGGTGGTAAAAAACGGCTGTGCTTGCGCCGTTTTGCGCAGCGCTGTGATCGGTAATTCAAACGTCATTCCTTCACACTGCTTTCTAGAAATTGGCTCAAAAAGCGAGCGATTTCTTTCCTCAGTTCAAAAACCACCAAGGCATTTTCAGATTCGATACAAAAATCGTGTTCCGCCAAGCTGTCATCTGCCATGAGTAAATAGCGAAACCCGCTGATCGTCTGCTTTTTGGTTTCCAACAATTCTCGCAATCCTGCAAGATGCTGCTCTTGGCTGCGAACAGTCACAAATTGATCGGGTTGTTCAAATTGCCATAGCACAGACTCCACAAAAGGCAGGAAGCCTGCTTGCTCATCTGTAAAACGTTGATTAATCAAGGCTTCAGCGATTGCCGTGCCGTAAGCGATCATTTCTTGCTTTTTCTCTGAGCGAAAGGTGTTGATCTCAGAAACGACTTCAGCGACATTGGCTTGGGCTTGGGCCATCAATGCTTGCGCGGCTTCTTTGCTGGCATTGAGTCCTTCTTGATAGCCTTGTTGAAAGCCGTCTGCTTGTCCTGCTTGAAAGCCTTCCGTTCTCGCTTCTGCTAGAATTTGCGCCGCTTGTTCTTGTGCATCGGTCAAAATCTGCTGCTTCAAGGCTTCCATTTGCTGCAGATGCCGTTCCTGCTCCAACTGGCGTGCACGTCTAGCCGCTTGCAGTTCTGGATCTAAGCTTGGTTTCTCAATCGGCGCTTTGATGGTCGTATCCGTCAAAATACTGCGCGCAGCTTCGGTCGTTTTGACCGCCTGCTGCTTCAATAAACTGCTATTTGACCACTGCATCTTGGTCGCCCCTTCCGATGTAGATCTCACCGGTTTCATCTAGCCGTCGAATCACAGCCACCACACTTTGTTGGGCTTCTTCTACAGCAGATAAGCGGGTAGGACCCATAAATTGAATTTCTTCTTGCAGATTTTCCACCGCCCGTGATGAGAGGTTGGAGAAAATAAAGTTCTTGATGTCATCGGTCGTGCCTTTAAGCGCTAAGACTAAGACATCGTTTTGAACATCTCGTAAGACTTTTTGAACATCCAAGCGATCGAGGGTCACGATATCCTCGAAAGTAAACAAGCTGGATTTCACTTCGTTGGAGAGTTCTGGTTGCCGCTTTTCTAAGTCGTTCAAAATGTTCTTTTCGGTGCTGCGGCTGACTGAGTTCAAGATCTCAACCAGAGTATGCACACCACCGACATTTTCCGTATCGTTCTCAATGTAATTCGAGAATTTGTTCTCGATCACTTTTTCGATCCGTTCGATCACCAAAGGCGACGTACTGGAGATCGTCCCGATCCGTTCAGCGATCTCCACTTGCAAATGATCGGGAAACTGCGACAAGACGCTGGCCGCTTTGTCCGGCTGCATGTAGCACAAAATCAACGCTACCGTTTGCGGATGTTCACCGATCAACAGATTGGTCAACTGTTGAACATCGGCTTTGCGAGCGATATTAAAGGGCCGTTCCCGCAGCTGAATCTGAGTCAATACGTCAATGACTTCTTTGGCTTTTTGAGGGCCTAATGCTTGGTTCAGCAAATTTTTGGCATAATCGATCCCGCCGTCTAAGACATATTTGCGAGCCGTTGCGGTATGAGAAAATTCCTCCAACACTTGATCCCGCTCTTCGGGACTGACAAAGTCGATATTGGCGATCTCATAGCTCACCTTTTGTATAAATGATTCTGGCAGCAGCTTCATGATCTTTGCAGAGGTATCTGATCCTAGAGAGATCAGAAGAATCGCTGCTTTTTTTACCCCGTCTATTGTATCCATGGCTGCCCCCTTATTTTTCTTTCATCCAAGCTTTGATCAATTCCGCCGCTACTTCAGGATTGCTTTCGGCATAATTTCTAGCCGTTTGATCCAATGTTGGTTCTCCTGAATGTTCTGCTGCGGCTTCTTGTGTGGATGCTTCTGGCACCGCTGGTTTCGTTTCAGCAGACCGATTGCCGACACCGCCAAAAACGACTTCTTGTGCAACTGACGGACTTGTACCAGTGCTAACTGCGGACGGTTGTGCAAAAGTGACCATTTCCTCCGTCACATCGACTTCCAGCTCGTCTTCTTTACGACGACGTCGGATCACGCCAACGATCATTAAAATCACTAAGAACAAGGTCAACACGATGCCGCCGATGATGGCATACTTGAGATAACCTTTGGCAGCTGCAATCGGTTCATTCCCTTGCGGATCAACGGCTGGATCAACCTCTGCTTGGGCAAAGTCAAATCCTTGGATCGCGATTTGATCCCCACGGTCATTGTCATAGCCGACAGCACTAGCAATCAACTGCTGCAATTCTTCTTGATCCGCTTGCGAAAGGTTCGCATTGATCACGATCGAGCTGGTCATTCGTTCGATCATGCCAGGGGCCGTAATGGTCGTGGTGGTCTCGGTATCCAATTCGTTTTCCACCGAACGGCTGTAGGAATTGTTTCCCTCTCCATCCGTGCCCGTCACATTGGAGACATTGTCATCCACCGTCCCTGTTTGGGCTTCTTGGACGGTGCCTTGCGAACCAGCAGCCTGCACTGTCTCACTCTTGATCTCTGGGTCATCATAAGTAACTTTCTTCCGCTCGATCGAGTCAAAATTCAAGTCTAAATTGATCGACACTTGGAATTTGTCTGCGCCATAGATCGGTGTCAGCAGCTTCGCTACTTTTTCTTCTAGTGTTTTTTCATAGGAATCTTTGATGGCAATGTATTTATTGTTCAGGCCACTTAATTGACTGGCTTCATCTTCGGTTCTCGTCAAGGTATTGCCCGCGCTATCAACGACTTTTACATTTTCTGGCTTCAGCTTTTCCACTGCCCCTGAAGTCAAGGTAACGATCCCTTGCACGGACTCGTCTGCAATCTGCTGATTTTTCAAGGTCAACACGATAGAAGCAGTTGGCGCACTTTCCTCAGAAGAAAAGACACTTTCTTCTGGCATTACGAGTAAAACTTTGGCGGATTTGACCGCATCGATCGACTCGATCGCTCGTTGCAGTTCGCCCGTTACTGCCCGCTGATACATGATCTTGCGGTCTTCGTCTGTTGTCATCATGTTGGCATCATCAAATAATTCAAAGCCCGTACTGGTATTTGGTAATTTATTGTCCACGGCAAGATTGATGCGGTATTCATCGACTTGGTCTTTATCGATCAAAATAGTCGTCCCATTGTCGGCTAATTTGTAGGCGATCTGCTGTTCCTCCAAATCCTTGCTGATCGTTCCCGCATCGGCATCGCTTAGATCCGTAAACAAGATACCGTATTCAATTCGCGTATTTAAATAATAAACAGCTGCTGTGATTCCGAGAACGCTGATAACGGAAAGAACAACGATCATTTTCTTTAAAGAGCTTTGCATTTGCCAACGGTCTTTGAGTTGTTCTGTCCATTCTTTCACTTTATCCATCATTTATCCTTATTCCCTCACCCACTGCTAAAACTGCATATTTTTCACGTCATTGTAAGCTTCTAAACACTTGTTTCGTACTTGAACGGCTGTTTGTAGCGCCAATTGCGCCTCCGTCATGCGAATCATCACATTCCCTAGATCGCTTTCATCGCCGGTGATCAAATTTACAGTATCTTGATCCATGACCGCCGTTTTTTGATTCAACTGATCGACCGCATGGGTCAAGTAAGAAGAAAACTGATTTTCCTCGGCGCCTGCAACACTGGTCTCGTTTGAAGAAGCCCCCGTGCCTAGTGTCCGCAAAACGTTTTGGTAGTCCGTTAATCCTGTCGTTAAAAGTCCATCCATTTTCTCGTTACCCCTTTGATATTTCTAATGCTTTTTTCAAGATCGTTTTATTCATTTCTGAAGCAGAAACATTGGCTTCGTACGTTCGAACCGCTTGCAACATTGCCACCATTTCATCGGCAATATCCACATTTGATTGACCGACATATCCCTCATCGTTGGCAGCGGGATTCGTAGGATCATAGGTCAGTTTTTCCGTCTCATCGGCAGCGATCCCCGTCACTTTGACACCATATGTCGCCGGTGTTCCTTCGCGACTATTTTTTAAATTTTCTGAAAAAAGAATACTCTTTTTTTGATAAGCAGCGGTTGTTTGTGTTTGATTCGTATTTACATTTGCGATATTGCTAGAGATCGTATCTAGTTTTAACCGTTCCAATGCTAGACCGCTCGCGTTGATCGTTAGTCCATTAAACATACCCATTTGTTTTTCCTGCGCTTTCTATCAATTACTCAATACAAGGTTCATCATTTGCAAGCGACCGTTGACTTGTGCGGTCAATGCACTGTAATATAACCCATTGGCTGCTTGATCCAACATCTCCACTTCAAGATCTACGTTATTGCCGTTGTCTTTGATGCTGGTAGTTGCATTTTCAGTGATTTTCGGTTTTACTTGAGAAACTGACGCTTCGGTTGCAGCGTCCGTCCCTGATGAAGCGAGTGCCTGCTTTAATTCGCTTTCAAACACGATGCGTTTTGCTTTGTACCCATCTGTATTGACATTGGCGATATTAGACGAAATCAATTCTGCGCGTTGGGCAGAAACGTTCATGGCTGTTTTTAATAAATCATAGGTATCCAACAATAATTGCTCCTTCCACCTTCTGTACCAAACGTTTTTTTCAGCGATGGAACAGAAACAAATATATTTATTTATTTTTTTGTTATAGATTAAAAAAACAAGAAGACGTGATGTCATTATAGTAGAATTATTTTTATTTTACAATTTGATTTTTGCAACTTTACGGATATGACATTTAAGTTACAACCATGTTATGTTATTTGTTAAACACTGTTTCATCGCAATTTCGTCCCCAGTTATAAAAAGTAAACGATCGATATAAAGCGTTTTACAAGCATATCTATGCTTTTTGATCAAAAGATGATTTTTGATAAAAAAACAAGCATTATTCGAAAAATCGATTAAAATATTTTCATTTGTGCTGAATGACATGACAAACCCTGAGAAACGCTTCACGAAAAAAAACGGTACCATCTATAAATATTCACAAAAATTGCAAGCTGTACCATTTCAAAAATTTGCCGCAACTTGCCCAAAAAACAACAAAAAAAGAAGAAGCTGAAAATTTATTTTAGTTATTTTTAGGATTATTTTTTTTTGCTATTAAGAATGATTTTAATTCACCGATAAAATAAATGAGGGTTTAAAACCTGGAAATAGAATTTAGGAGGACGCAACAAATGGATTTTTTCTTGCTGATCGGTATTATTTTAGGATTGATATCTGTGGTGGTTGGGATGATTGTAAAAGGTGCCAATGTGGCCGTTTTGATCAATCCGGCAGCCGCGATCATCATTTTCGTTGGTGTGATCGCAGCCGTTATCAATTCATTTCCCAGCAGTGATATCAAAAAAATCCCGAAGATCTTCGGCGTTCTGCTGAAAAATAAAGAATACGACTTAAAAACAACCATCAATACCATCGTTGAATTAGCCAACCAAGCCCGGCGCGACGGTTTGTTATCTCTTGAAGGTGCCATCCAAAACTTAGAAGATCCTTTTTTAAAAAAGGGCTTGGAAATGGTGGTTGATGGCATCGCTGCCGAACAGATTCAAGAAATCATGGAGAATGAGATCTATGGGATCGAAGAACGGCATCGCATCGGCTCGGCTATTTTTAAAACCGCCGGCACGAGTTCCCCGACCTTAGGGGTGTTAGGAGCCGTGATCGGGCTGATTGGGGCGCTAGGTAATTTAGAGGATGTAGAGGCACTGGGGCACATGATCTCGGCGGCCTTCGTGGCGACCCTTTATGGTATTTTCTTCGGCTATGTCCTGTTCATTCCCTTTAGCTCACGCCTGACCTTGAAATCGGAGCAAGAGGTCCAAATGATGTCGATCATCGTGGAAGGGGTCTTAGCGATCCAAGCCGGACAATCGCCGAAAAGCATTGAGAAAAAATTATACAGCTTGATCGATCCGAAAAAACGGCAAGAACAATTATAAAGGGTGAAGCGACATGAAGCGAAAAAAGAAACATGAAGAACATGTAGACGAAGCGTGGCTTTTGCCTTACTCGGATATGTTGACCTTACTGCTGGCTTTGTTCATCGTCATGTTTGCCATGGCGAAAGTCGATGATGAGAAGTTCCAAGAAATCAAAAGCGAATTTGGCACCATCCTTTCCAGCCACCACAGCAATTCATCTGTGATTGGGTCGGTGATCGATATGGGCGAGACCACGCCGCGAAAAAAAGCCGCCACTTCTGCCGAAGCACAAGCGCAAGAAGCAGCGGTTCGGACCCAACTGGAAAATCAGCAACTAGAAAAAATCAGCGACCAGCTGGCACAAGAGCTGGCAGCTTCTGGCTTAAAAGAGCAGACAGAAGTCCGCTTGGAGTCCGATGGCTTGCATATCACGCTTGCCAGCAGCATCTTGTTTGCCTCTGGCAGCGCCGAGATCACGGACACCACTCGTCAGTCACTGGATCTGCTATCGGACTCACTGAAAAAACTAAAAGCCAACAAAATCGTGATCGCTGGGCATACCGATAACGTACCTGAAAAAGGCAATGGCCGCTACCAATCTAACTGGGATCTTAGTTCCGCTCGGGCCATTACCGTTATGGAGTACTTCATCAGCAAAGGCGCCGTTTTAGAAAAAAATGCTGCCATCCAAGCCTTTGCCGATACCGAACCGAAAGCCGATAACAACACCCCCCAAGGCCGCTCGGAAAACCGCCGCGTGGAGATGATCATTCAGCGGACTGAAACGGCAGCTGCTCAATAAATAACCTTTTCCAATAAAAAAAACGATCCCCTTTCAAAGGCGATCGTTTTTTTTATCTATAAATAAATTGTAGTAGCCGTAACAAATGATGACAATGCCCACCAATGTGGAACGGTCAATAAAAGGAATCTCAAAAACCATAAAAAGCAACCCTTTTAAGCCTAAAATGATGATACCCATAACTAGCATCAGCCAAGAGGCGAGACGAATCAATTGGTATTCTTTTCCAAAAATCTTCAGCAACCGTACCCCTCCTTTTCTCAACTTAAAGTGTACGCTTTCTTAATGAGCAATCACAGTTCACCTGTCTGATGTTGCTGCTTGGCAAAAGTCGACAGCCATTGGTTGCTTCTTCTCATTATAACAGATGCTTCATGCCTCACCCTACGGTTTCCTAACTGACCTTCTTTTTTTGCAGTTGGACAATTCTGATTTAACCATACACATCAAAAAAACCCCATTACCAACGAATTTATTGGGAATGGGGGGATGATCAGCTTTCGCTAGTCAATCATTTATTTTTCCACTTCAAACCGATTGGTCAATCGCTTCAACTCTTCTGCAATGTCTCTGAGATCGGCCACATGGTTGGTAAATTCATCCATGGTTGCCAAGACTTCTTCTGCATTTGCGGAAACTTCTTGTGTACCAGCGGCATTTTCTTCCGTTGATGCGGAAATGTTTTCTAAGTTTTCCAGTACACTGTTTTGAATGTTTTCGATACGGGCACTGGCTGCTTCAATATGATGGATGCCTTCGATCATATAGCTGCTGCGTTGGAAAACTTCTTTTGAAGACGAGATCGCTTCTTTGATCAAGTTGGTTTGGCGAACGCCGCCTTTGACAGATGCCGACGTTTGTTTGACCATTTGACTAGACTGCTCACGAATTTCTTCAATGATCGCTTCGATCTCTTTGGTAGAAGCCTTGCTTTGTTCCGCCAATTTACGGATCTCAGCTGCCACGACGGCAAAGCCTTTGCCCGACTCACCTGCACTTGCGGCTTCGATCGATGCATTCAAGGCTAGCAAGTTGGTTTGGTAAGAAATATCGTTGATGACCCCAATGATCGAGTTGATGTTTTGGATACTATCATTCATTCCCGTCATGTTCGACATCAAGCGCTCCATCTGTGCCAACTCTTGTCGCCAGCTGTCATCGACTTGATCCATGATCGTTAAGTTTTCTTGATTGATCTTCGTAGATTCTTGTGACTTGCTGCTCATGCCGCCAACATTTTCTCGTAATTCTTTCACGACTTGCGACAGATTTTGCATTTGGGACACGCTGTATTCTGTTTCTTGGGCTTGCGCACCGGTCACTTCAGCTATCCCTGTAATGGTTTGAGAGACTTCTTCTGTCGCAATATTGGTTTGTTTTGACAATTCTAATAAAGAATCCGACATTCCTGCGACACTGTTGCTTTCTTTTTGTACTTTTTGGATCAATGCACCCGTGCCTTCGATCATCACATTGTAATTGTCCGCCATTTGCTGGATCTCATTGCCTGCTTTGTCTGGATATACAACTCGGCGTGCCAATTGCTCCCATGTCCATTTTTCGCCTTTGGCTCGTTTGGTTTTGCTCATCTTCTCTAGTTTGCCTTCACCGACTTTTCTAAAGTAACGATTGAAGCAATCGATGATCGCTGCGACTACTTTGATCGCGGCATAAGAAACCAGTCCTACAAAGAGCAGCATCAAGATCGTAACGATAATGGTGGTGCGGACTAACGCTCCTAACTCTTTGTCTAGATCACTAGCTTTGACTTCGGAGTACGCCCAAACATTGGAATCAGCAGACTTGTCATACAACACATCGTTGACTTTATTCGAGTCGCCTAAGCCAACCATGCCTGTCGGGTTTTTAGCTTCTTTGATTTTTTGGAACACTTCTTCTTCTTTGATATTCTTACCGATTTGTTTGGTGTTTTTTGAGGTCACGATGACCCCAGATTCTGAAACTAAGGTGACATTCCCAGTCCGCCCTACGGTAAAGGAAGACAAGATGTTTTGAATGCTTTCATAGGAAACATCGACGCTTAAAACCCCCACTTGATTATGGGAATTTTTGACCCTGATCGAAGCCGACGTCACAAATTGATTCGACACTGTATCTAAATAAGGTGCTGTCCAATACACTTCTCCTTCGGCTTTTACGGCCCCTTTGTACCATGGCCGAATCGTAGGCTTATAATCATCTGGTAAGGGATTGAAGGTCACATATTCATCATCTTCTGTTCCAAAAGTCACCGCTAAGAAGCTGTTGCTTCCAGCAATCGCTAAAGAAAGATCTGAACGGATGCGTCCCATGCTGAATTCTGTTTTCATCGCTGGCAGTTCAGCCATTGATTTCAATTTGCTTTCCGTCGATCGGCGCAAACTCTTTTCTTCCGCCAAGATCAAATTGACGGCACTTTCTTTGTTCAAATCATTTCGTTCAATCAATAAGTTCTTGGTGGTTAAATAGGAACTTGTCAGCATGACAATGATCGGGATCCCCGCAACCAGCATCAAGGTGATCATCACATAAATTCCTATCGTCTTTTTTCTTTTTTTCACAACTGTGCCACTCCTTCATTTCCAATTTCACACGATCCAATGAAGACTCGTCCGTAGACGACCCTTAGTAAGGATAATCGGTTATTTCTTTGAATGATTAAGAGGGTTCATTGGCAGAAACGGCTGCAAGCGCATTTTCTTTTTTGCTAAGGCTTACGGTTGCTGTTGTAACGAATAGAAAAGCTCCTCAGTCATGAAGGAGCGTTGCGACTGCATAAAAGTAGCCAGCACGGAAGTTTCCGCACTGGCTGTAGGGGCCCCTTTAATGGGACTGCTTTTTATTGCCTATAATTCTTTGATGACGGCTTTTTCTTCCGCAGTCAAAGCGAAATCAAAGAGCGCTAAATTTTCGGCTTGATGTTTTTCTGAATGGGATTTCGGAATCACGATCACCCCACGCTCGATTTGGTAACACAAGACCACTTGGCTCCAGGTTTTTTGATGCGCTTCACCGATTTGGGTCAAGGTTTCCCGAGCCGCTTCTGAAATTCGTGAAAGTGGCCCCCAGGCTTCTGGAACTACCTGATTGGCTAAGGAATAGGCGATGATCGCGTCGTTCCACTTGCCTGGATGCGATTCGATTTGATTGACCGCTGGTTTGATCCGACTGTTTGCCAATAAATAGCTAAGTTCTTCTTCTTGGAAATTGGACACCCCGATCGCTTTTAAGACTCCTTTATCGACATAAGCCTCAAGAACCGCCCAGACAGCGGCGATCTCTGCCAAGTTGTCCCACGGATGATGGATCAAATAAAGATCGATCGATTCCGTCTGCAAGGCTGCTAAACTCGCTTCGACAGACGCTTTCACGGCAGCTGCATCTTGCGTATGCTCTGGTTTGCCAGGAATCTTAGAAGTCAGGAAAAATTCGCTGCGGTCGATCCCGCTTTCCTTGATGGCTTTGCCTACCACGGCTTCGTTGCGGTAAGAAATCGCCGTATCAAAATGCCGATATCCAAGCTTGATGGCAGTCAACAGCTCTGTCGTATCATCATTGATCGCACCTTGATATTCTCGGTTTTCTTTCCCAAATGTATTCGTCCCACTGCCGATCACTGGAATCTGAATGCCGGTATTCAATTCAATCGTTTCCATGCTGCTTCCCCCTTTGTGTTGTTTCTAGTCTACCAAAAAAGCAGGAGTATGGGGAAGAAAAACTCTTATTGTCGCTAAAAAACGGGGAAAAACACAAAACGCATGTTCAAGCTGCCCCTCCTCCGTTATACTGAGGGTAAGACACGAAACACCCAAATAAGGAGGGTTACTTTTGAAAAAAACACTATTTTTTCTTTGTGGATCACTGACATTCGGTCTAGGTACTTTAGGAATCTTTTTACCTTTCTTACCCACAACGGTCTTTTACTTGCTGACGGCTTATTTCTGGCTGCGGAGTTCCGATACCTATTATCAACGCTTGGTTCAATCAGAAAATTATCAAAAATACATTGAAAAACCACTCGTACAAAAACAGCTGAGTACCAAGGGAATGGTTCGGATGTTTGCCATGATGCTGGTAGTCTTTGCAATTCCTGCACTATTGATCCCTAATCTGCTGGTACGTTTCGTCCTCTCTGCCATCTACCTCGCCCATGTTATTGGGATCACTTGGTATTTAAAAGGACGCAAACCCGCGATTCAAAAAACGGATCAGCCCCTGTAAGGTGAAGCTGCACGAACACACCGTAATCCACCAAGCAGGCGAGCCTTGCTAGTGGACTGCGGTGTATTTTTTTCTTCTATTTTAGCGGGAGCCCACTGACGCCTCTTCGATGATGGGGGCGGATTGGGCGATCGCTAACCAAGCAGCAGGGATTCGGTATGGGGAGCAAGAAACATAGTCGATGCCAATCTCTCGCAAAAATGCAATGGAATAGGGATCGCTGCCGACTTCGCCACAAACACCGATCGAGTGCTCTGGCTGACGATCTCTTACGCCAGTGATCGCTTGGCGCATCAAGGTGCCAACACCCGCCTGATCTAAGTGCTGGTAAGGATCTTCTTGTAAGATCCCCGACTGCAAATAGGCTTGAATAAAGCTGCCTGCATCATCCCGCGAAAAGCCAAACGTCATTTGGGTCAAGTCATTGGTACCAAAACTAAAGAACGCAGCATCTTCAGCACACTCCCCAGCGATCAAGCACGCTCTAGGTGTCTCGATCATCATGCCGATCTCGATGTGCAATGGTTGCTGCAGGGTTGCTTCTGCTTGAGCGATCACCTGTGTCAACGTCGCTTTCAACACCTGCAGCTCTGCGGGCAAACTGATCAGGGGCAATAAGATCGCCGCCTCTACCTCGACTCCTTGCTGCCGCAATTCCACAGCCGCTTCACAAATCGCCGCTGTTTGCATTTCATAAATTTCTGGATAGCTCAGTCCTAAACGGCTGCCGCGATGCCCCATCATGGGATTGACCTCTTGCAGCTCGTCAATTCGCCGCTCGATCACTGCCAATGATTTTTGACTACGGCGAGCCATTTCAAGGCGTTCATGCTCATGGGGCAAAAATTCATGAAGTGGTGGATCTAATAAACGAATCGTGCACTTCTTTCCTTGCGCGGCCTGCAGCATTTCTTGGAAATCGGCTTTTTGATAAGCCTTGATCTCAGCCAATGCCTTCAATCGTTCCGCCTTCGTTTCCGCCAAGATGACTTCCCGCATTTTCCACAAACGCTCTTCCCCAAAAAACATATGCTCCGTCCGTGCCAGACCGATGCCCGCTGCCCCAAAGGCCAGCGCAGCCTCAATGTCATTTTTCGTTTCCGCATTTGCGTAAACCTTTAGATCTGCCTGGGCTTGTGCCCACGTCAAAAGCTGATCCAGCAAGACCCGCTCCTGGACACTGGTCATAGGCAGCTGCCCTTGATACAGTTTGCCAGTGCTGCCGTCTACCGAAAGCACGTCACCTTCTTCAATCAGCAGCTCGCCGCAGCGAGCCTGCTTCAAAAATACATCGACACTTAATGCCTCGCACCCTACCACACAGCAGACCCCCAGACCACGGGCGACCACCGCTGCATGCGAAGTCATCCCCCCACGAGCGGTAATGATCGCTTCACTCACCACCATGCCTTCAATATCTTCAGGTGAGGTTTCTTGTCGCAGCAGCAGGACTTTTTCTCCTGCGCGGCTGGCTTTTTCCGCCGCCTCTGCAGTGAAATAGACATGTCCTGAAGCTGCTCCTGGACTAGCCGGCAAGCCCTGCGCAAAGGCTTTGGCTTGCTGTAAGGCTTCGGGGGCAAATAACGGGTGCAGCAATTGATCGATCATTTCTGGTGTGATGCGATCTAGTGCTTGCCTAATAGTGATCCGACCTTCTGCGACCATATTCGTTGCGATTTGCGCTGCGGCAGCGGCGGTTCGTTTGCCGTTTCTTGTTTGCAAGACAAACAGCTGGCCGTCATCGATGGTAAACTCAATGTCTTGCATGTCTTGATAGTGATCCTCCAAACGCTCAGCCAGTTGCTTTAATTCCTGATAGATCATGGGATGCTGCTGTGCCAACGCTTGGATCGGTTGCGGTGTACGAATCCCTGCAACCACATCTTCCCCTTGGGCACACACTAAAAATTCGCCGAAAAGTCCCGGTTCCCCGGTTGCTGGATTGCGGGTGAAGGCGACACCCGTCCCACTATTTATCCCGCTGTTACCAAAAACCATTTCTTGAATCGTTACGGCAGTCCCTAGATCGTCAGGGATGCGATGGAGAGATCGGTAGGTCTTTGCCCGTGGGTTGTTCCATGAGCGAAAAACCGCCGTGATGGCTGCCAACAATTGCTGAAACGGGTCTTGCGGAAATGCTTCTTGAGTATGTTCCATATAAATACTTTGAAACACGCGGCAGATCATTTGCCAATCATTGCCAGTCATCATTTGGTCTGACGCATAATTCTGCTGTTTCTTATAGTCTGTCAAGTAGGCTTCAAAGTGCTCTTTTGCTACACCTTTCACCACATCCCCATACATTTGGATCAAACGGCGGTAACAATCATAAGCAAAAACGGGGTCCCCCGTCTGCTGAGCCAACCCTTGGACGGTTTCATCATTCAACCCAAGGTTTAAGATCGTATCCATCATCCCTGGCATGGAAAACTTAGCCCCACTGCGGACAGAAACCAACAACGGCGACTGCAGTCCGCCAAATGTTTTGTTCCTGCGGACTGCCAATTCTTCGATGGCAGCTTTGACTTGTTTGATGATCGCCTCAGGAAGAACCTGTTCTTCTAAATAGGTCAGGCAAATAGTCGCAGGGACGATAAATCCCTGGGGAACAGGCAAACCCAAATTGGTCATCTCCGCAAGATTTGCCCCTTTCCCGCCTAATAGTGCTTTTTGCTCTTTTGTGCCTTCTGAAAACCATACGACTGCTTTTTCCATCATGTTCCTCCTTTTAAATGTTATATACTATTTCGATTAATTAGCAGTATATAGTATGACACATTTAATCGTCAAGCTGAAAAAAGAAAACTTTTAAGGGATTTATCCTTTTTAAAAGAGAAGGATTGCCTTTTTATTCGGAAAATCATATAATCAATAGCATAGCACATAAAAGAAAGAAGGTGACACATTGGAATTAAGCCAAAGACAAATGAAAATCATTGAGATCGTCAAAGAGCATCAGCCGATCAGTGGGGAGACCATTGCGAAGCAGTTGGGCTTGAGCCGCGCAACCTTGCGGAATGACTTATCGATTTTGACCATGACCGGTTTATTAGACGCCCGACCGAAAGTCGGCTATTTCTATACAGGACAAACCGTTGAGCCTTTGCTTTTCGAAAAACTCTATCATACCAAAGTTGCAGAAGTCATGATCCCGCCGTTGCTGATCTCACAAACGGTCTCCGTTTATGAAGCGGTCACGACTTTGTTTATGTACGATGTCGGTTCCCTCTATGTCAAAAATGACCAAGACGAGCTGATTGGGGTCCTCTCCCGCAAAGACCTACTGCGCTTTGCGATCAGCAATGCCGCACCAGAAAAAACACCTGTAGCGATGATCATGACTCGCATGCCAAACATCGTGACCATCACACCCGAAGAAACGATTTTGACGGCTGGTACGTTGTTAGGGCGACATGAAGTCGATACCTTGCCTGTGGTCGATCCGCAGGAACCAAAAAAAGTCATCGGCAAAATCACGAAGACACGGCTGATGAATTACTTTATTCAAGCAGGCAATGACAGTGACAACACACACTTTTAGGGGGCAAAAACAATGAAGAACGTTCGAATATATTTGATTTCAGATTCCGTAGGCGAAACGGCACAAAAGCTGATCGCAGCCGTTTCCGCGCAGTTTCCCACGATCGACCTTTCAGACATCCAGCTCTTTCCCTTTACTAATGATGAAGAGAGCTTAGGCGAGATCCTCAAAGATGCCTTGCTAGACAAATCGATCGTCGTTACCACCTTAGTCAATAAAGAGTTAGTCGCCTTTGTTGATGCCTTTGCCAAGCGGACTGGTTTGCAGTATGTCGACTTTATGTCGCCCTTGACCACGATGCTGGAAAAAACATTCGGTGTAGAAGCCGTCCAAGAGCCTGGTGCCTTGCATCGCTTGAACCAAGCATATTTCAGCCGGGTGGCAGCGATGGAATTTGCGGTGAAATACGACGACGGCAAAGACCCACGGGGATTTCTCGATGCTGACTTTGTCCTCTTAGGGGTTTCGCGAACCTCGAAGACACCATTGAGTTTATACATGGCAAACCGCGGCTACAAAGTGGCAAATCTGCCTTTGATTCCTGAAGTTGCTTTGCCAGCCGAAGTGCACCAAGTCGACCCGCGGAAAATGGTCGGTTTGACTACGAATCCAGAATCCCTTACCGAGATTCGGCGATCCCGAATGCATTCATTGGGCTTAAAAGAAGAGACCCATTACACCAATTGTGAACGAATCGAAGCAGAATTAGCTTACGCGAATGAATGGTTCAAAAAGCTGAACATTCCGGTGATCGATGTCAGCAAACGTTCCATTGAAGAAAGCGCGATGCTGATTGAAGAACAAGCCAAAGAACAGGCCCATGTTCAATAAAGACGCCTTGGCAAACCTGACCGAGATCATCAACTTGGAAGCCATCCAGCAGCTGCCGAAAGCCACCGAGCACTTTGTCAGCGATCTGCATGGTGAATACGATGCCTTTGACCATATTTTGCGGAATGGTTCTGGCAGTATCCGAGAAAAAGTCGAGATTTTGTTTACTGGCGTCTTGACGAAAGAAGAACAGACCGAACTTTGTTTTGTCATTTATTATCCAGAGGAGCTATTACAAGAACAGGCATGGACCCCTGCCGATTGGCGCTTAAAGATGGCACAGCTAGTGAAAGTTGCCCGCTTTACTTCCAGTAAATACACACGCTCCAAGGTACGCAAAGCACTGCCGTCTTCTTTTGCTTATATCTTAGAAGAACTGTTGTACCAATATGATGCTGACTTCAATAAAGAAGCTTACTATCGGGCGATTTTTGATAAGATCATTGAATTAGAGGCAGCCCCGCTTTTTTGCCAAGAACTGGCGTACTTGATTCAGCGCTTCGTAGTGGATCATCTCCACGTCTTAGGCGATATTTATGATCGCGGACCAGCGCCAGACAAAATCGTCGATCGCTTGATGACTTTGCCCTCACTGGATATTCAGCTAGGCAACCATGATATTTTGTGGATCGGCAGCTTTTGCGGCTCGCTGCCCTGTTTGGCCAATACGATCCGCATCGCTGCTCGCTACGGCAATCTGGCATTATTACAAGATGGTTATGGCATCGATCTATCAAAAGCACTGGCTTTTAGCCAAAAATATTACACAGAAAATGAAGGCTTTTATCCGCAAAAAACAGTGGACCCTTTATCAAGCCAGCAAAAAAAAGCAGCCATGCTTTTGCAACAGGCGTTTGCCATCATCCAATTCAAAGTCGAAGCAGCCGTGATCCAGCGGCGACCAGCATTTGCGATGGCAGAGCGCTGCTTGTTGCATCGCTTGTCTCAAGATCGGCAACAAATCCAGCTAGACCAGACCTATCCTTTGATCAACGGCTGTTTTCAACTAGTAGATCCCGATGATTCTTACCGTTTGACAGCAGAAGAACATGAGGTACTGCAAGATTTGCTGAGCCAATTTCAACGCTCGCCCCGTTTAGCTGCGCATATGCGCTTTTTAGTTGAGCATGGCACCTTGTACCAGCGCTTCAACGACAACCTGCTGTATCACGGCTGCCTGCCTTGTCAGGAAAACGGCGATTTCCTGGCCTTTACTTTCCAGCAGCAGCCCTTAGCAGGCAAAGCGTTGATGGACTTTTTTCAGCAATGTTTGCAGGAAAGCTTTGCCCAACCAGAAAAGCAAACAGACCTTGCCACCGATATGATCTGGTATCTTTGGTGCGGCGAAGGCTCTTCCCTCTTCGGCAAAAAAGCCATGAAAACCTTTGAGCGCTACTTTATAGCAGATCGCAACACCCATACGGAACAAAAAAATGCCTATTATTCTTTAAGGGAAAACGAAGACTTCTGCTGCCGTGTCCTCGCTGCCTTCGGTCTGCCGCCGACAGGCCACATCATCAATGGCCACACCCCTGTCAAAGTGCGTAAAGGTGAGACGCCCGTCAAGGCAAATGGTCGCTTATTGGTGATCGATGGCGGACTCTCTCGCTCCTATCAATCCGTCACAGGCATTGCTGGTTACACGCTGTTGTCAAATTCCTTCGGCATGACCTTAGCAGCCCATCAACCCTTTACAGATCGCCAGCAAGCCATCCAGCAGCGACGTGACATCGTCACTCAGAAAAAAATCGTCGTGCGGCAAACGGAAAGAACAACGGTAGGGCAAACAGATATCGGCAAGCGGCTACAGCAAGAAAGCCGAGTGCTTTTTGAAGAATTAAAAAATCATCCGATCCCTTGACGAGTCATTCGTCAACCAATCGGATGATTTTTTTTACAGTCCTTTAGAACTATGAAAGGCTTTGAGTTTTTCCAACGCCTGCAGCACAATGATCAAGACCAAGATCGCTAAGGCCAAAAAGAGCGTTTCTAACCCTTTTCCTTGTGCCAAAAGTAGCTCTCTTAAAATTGCTGTAATACTGATCAAAATCAAGTAACGCACCGGAATATGGTGACCTTCTTTTACGTAACGCAATAACATCAAAATAATTTCCAGTAAAATAAACAATGTCGCGATCTCTTCGATCAATAAGGAAAGATCGCTAACTTCATGCAGTGGGATCACATGGACAACGATTTTGTAGATCGCTTCCGCCATCACCACCAAAACCAAAAGAACCAACAGTCCTAACATAATATCAACAATCACACTAATCATTTTTTCGAAGTGCTTAAAATACTTTCCCATAACACCCCTCCTCGCACTTATTATAGCGAAACTGTTCAAAATCACTTTACGATATGCTTGCAAGTGCAGCTTTTTTTAGGAAGGAAGGAAATAAACACGCAGGACTGAGGGTAGTCGCTTTGATCATTAGTCAAAAGGGATAGCTGCTTTATGGGGACGCAGCCACGAAAAAGCCTGTTTATGGCAATGGTGGGGCGTGACTCCTTCACGCAAGCAAATAAAAAAGCTAGGCATAAAGCCTAGCTGAAATGGTGCCTTTGGATTGGACTGGTTTTCCTTATAAACTGGGATCAGTTGACCCCTTCGACTGTTAGATCAACGTTTTCACTCGTATCTTCCGCAGCTTCGTCATCGCTATTGGAGGTTTCCGAAGACGGTTCAGTCGTTTCACTACTGGAGCTGCTTGTTGTAGTACTGGTCGAACTCGTAGACGAAGAGCTTGAAGAACTGCTGCTAGCGCTACTGCTGGAGGTATCGCTGGTGGTCGTTGAGCCGCCACTCGGCGCGGTACTCGAACTGCTTTCGCTACTTGCAGAAGTACTGACGCTAGGCTCTGTCTCTACTTCGCTTATAGAAACAGACGTGCCTTCATTTGTCGACGCTTCGATCGAGCGACTAGTCGTTGAAGACGGTGTATACGAACTAACACTGGCTTCATAAAAAATCTGACTGGAATCAGAGGTTTCTTCGATACTGCTGCTTGCGGTCTGGTAAGGTGGCTCGGAGGAACTACTGGAAGAATCTCGAACAAAGGGCGCGGCAACAAAGGCATTGGCATCTTGATTGATCGCCACACTCAAAAAAACCGCAACAAAACAACTGACTAATGCCGACTGCATATTGAACTTGAATTTCATCGCACTCCCCATCCTTTCCCAAAAATATGGTTGGACCTTCCGTCAATGATCTATCTCATTCTTATATTATACAAAAAAAAGCAATCGTCAACAACTTAAGTTTTATTTTCAAAGATGACAAAGACATGAATGCCCGTTGCGCAACAAAAAAAGCCCGAGGGCGACGGTCGATCACCTGCGGGCCCATCCCTTTACTAAGGGTTGGCAGGTGCGACGGATGCTCGTTCCTCTGGCTTTAATAGTTCCTTTACTTAAGAAATTCTTTTACTTATAAGTTTCGCAGATGATTCGGGTCATGGATCGGTGCTTCAATATCACTGTCTCCCATGCGCGGTGTTGGATGAACGGACTCATCGGGCATCGCCGTTTCACCTGGTAACGGTTGATCGATGATTGGCTCAGTATCTGCAGCACGATCCGTTATTTTGTCCATCGGCTGATAATCGTAGACGCCGACAACGAGTTTGTCTCGTTCGATGTCATCTCGGTAGCCGTATAATGGATCATGTTCATCGTCTCTGTGATCTGAATCGCCAAAAGAAAACGCATCTTTGATTTTTTCCCAAAGCGAACGATCTTCGTCTTCACTAGCAGCATGCTCCACTTCCACATCATCGATGGATTCTAACCCAAATTGATCGATGACTGTTTGATTCGCATACAGCACGATATCGTCTTTGCCATAGCCTTCGTTTGTCAATTGCTCAATAACCGGTAATACTTCTGTTCGAGTGTCGTAACTGCCAATAATCGTTAGGTTTCTGTTGTGCATGTGAAATCCTCCTTATTTTGTGTACGCTTCGATTGTTCTGGTTCTGAAGCAATTCTTTTAAAACTAGCAATTTCTATTGCTTCTTTCATTCTAACGCAGGGTTCTATGATTGACCAAATAGTTTGATTGCGCTTACGAAAAACAAGTAGTTTCTTGATAAACCGCTAGCAGCTTAGTGAACGCTTGATCCAGCATAAAAAACCGCGTGAGCCAATGGCATACACGCGGTTGCTTTTGCTTATTATTTGGAAACGATCAGCTTTTGCCCGACATAGATCGTATAGCTGCTGTTGATCTTGTTCCATGATGCGATTTGGCTGATGCTGGTGTTGTATTTTTGTGCCAGTGACCATAGGCTGTCACCTGATTTCACCGTGTGCGTCTTCGTTGAACTACTGCTGGTATTCGTATTAGAAGACCCACTGCTAGCAGCTGTCAAGTAGGCACCGCTGACCCAGCCTTTGCCAGAAACATAATACCATTTGTTCGTGCCATTGACGGTCGTCCCGGTTTTTGTTGCGGTAACCGTGACGGTTGCCCCTTTACTTAAAGAACCAGTAATACTGCTGCTGGTAGAAGCATCGGAACGAACATTTAAAATCTCGGTGGTTTTCATTTTCTGATTTGTCGTCGTTGAACCGCTGTTATTGGAAGAACTGCTGGTTGTTGTCAAGTAGGCACCACTGACCCAACCTTTGCCAGAAACGTAGTACCACGTTTTATTGCCTTCCACTGAAGTGCCGTTCTTTTTCGCTGTCACGGTAACGGTCACCCCTTGACCAAGCGTCGTCACGACACGGCTGCTGGTAGAAGCATCCGAGCGGACATTCAATGCGGCCGTCGTCTTCATTTTTTGATTGATGCTTGAACTGTTGTCTTCTTTTTCTGCTTCAGAAGCATTATTGTTGGTCACTTCAGTAAGGTAGGCACCGCTGACCCAACCTTTGCCAGAGACATAGTACCAATTTTTGTTGCCGTTGACTGATGTGCCGGTTTTCATAGAAGTGGCTGTAAAGGTCGTGCCTTTGCTAAGTGATCCTACCACTGATCCGCTAGTAGAAGCGCTGGAACGAATATTCATCGCTTCCGTCGTCTTCATTTTTTTGTTGATCGTCGTGCCAGAATTGCTATTGTCAGAACCGGTGTTGCCTGATCCGCTATTGTTATTTGAAGCATCGGTCGAAACCTTCGTCAAATATGCACCGCTGACCCAGCCTTTGCCAGAAATTTTATACCACGTGGTGTTGCCGTTGACGCTGGTGCCCGTTTTGGTCGCCGTTGCCGTGAACGTCGTATTGGCTGCTAACGAACCAGTAATAGAGGCACTGGTGGAGGCATCCGAACGAATATTCATGGATGACGTGGTTTTCATTTGCTGATTGATCGCTGTTTCATCACTGACGATCGTTTCATTGCTATTGCCGCCGCCTGCATTTGAGCTGCCAGTGTCATATTGCGTTAAATTATACGTACTGATCAAATTGTTTAATTTGCTGGCATAAGAAGTATCGGTTGCATACCGCCCTTGCAGCCAAGCGGTCGCTTGCGTGTAAGAGGTCGTATTGCTTTTCCACGCACCGCTGTAATAGTAGTTGCCGCTAGAAAAACTCGTGTTGCGCAACACATACGCATTGTCTTCAAAAGACTCTTTTAATGATGGGTATTTCCGAAACTTGGCGCTGATCAAATAATAATTGCCTGAACCATCATCTTCATACGTATCCATTGTCACGTATTGGCCATTATAGCTACCTTTGATCCCAAACATATTGTTGGCCGTGGTCGTCAAAGTTGATGCGCCCCAGCCAGATTCCAAAATCGCTTGTGCCATCATAACAGAGGCATACAGATCGTTTGCTGCCGCTACTTCCGTTGCATAGCCGCAAATCTGACTGATAAAGGCAGCCGGATCGATCGTTGCCCGTGAAAATAATGCCCGACTGGTCAAATCCGAAAGGGCTGATGGTACTTCATCTGCTTCTAAGACTTCATCACTAGCGACTGTTGTGCTTTCTGTCGTCGCTGTTTCTGATCCCTCAGTGACTACTTCCGTCCCTGACTCCTCCGTCGTTTCCGAAGTTTCTTCGGTCACAACAGGTGCTGTCGTCGATTCTGTCGTTTCCTCAACCGGTGTGCTGTCGGTTTCTGGTGTAGTGTTTGTTGTTTGTTCAACGACCTTGAGGTCATTGCTAGTTTCTGTCGTTGCCGTTTCAGCCGCATGCCCTAAGGTCGGGATAAACGTTGATCCCGCTACTAAAGTAGTAGCCATCGTAATACTTTTTTGGGTATATTGTGTGCGCTTCAAGCGCTTTTCTAAGCGGCGTCGTTCTTTACGAATTGTCATTTAATCCCTCCGTCGTATTAGCCTTTTTTTATTGTAACACGATTTATTAAAAAATGGGGGGTTAAGATGAAAAAACAGTGAAATCAACGAGATAATTTCTTGCTATGAAACAGTTTTCTCTTTTGCTTCATCAGTCAATTCTCTGTTTTAAAAAAAGAAAAAAGAGTGGTTTTGGCACCAAAAAAGCAGCCTTTATCAAAAAGACTGCTTTGGGTGAATTGTTATTTAATAACAGGTGCGGGCTTTTTGGCTTTTTTCAGCATCGCATAGCCAATGTTGAGAACGAGCCCAAAAACCGCCAAGAAAATTGCTGTATAAAAGGCTTTTGTATAATCTCCTTGGTTACTTTCAGCGATTGCTGCTGCCACTCTAGGCCCAAAGAATGCCGCCGTAGAATAACCAATAAAGACGATTCCATAGTTGACTCCTTGATTGATCGGTCCGTAATTTTCCATAACGATCGATGGGAAAACCCCCATCACGCCCCCGAAGCACAGTCCTAAACCGATGATCCCGACAGTGAAGATCACGGTTGTTTGACCAAGCGTTAATAAGAATAAGGACAATGCCACCACGCCATAGATGATCATCAACGTATTCGTCCGACCAATTTTATCAGAAACGGTGCCCCAAAGGACACGACCAAAACAGTTGCTCAATGAGTACAAGCTGACATAAAAAGCAGCGGCGGCTGCCGTCAAACCGAACATACTTTGCCCGATCACTGATGCGTTAGAAGCAATCATCAAACCTGAGAAAGCCCCTGCCCCTAACATAACGATAATCAAGTAGAAGGTTGGTGTCTTTAGCATGTCCAACCAATTCAGATTGATTTGTGGGCCATTTTTTCCTTGCGCCGCTGGTTGCCAACCTGCTGGGCGATAATCTTCTGGTGCCTTGCGAATAAACAGACTAGCCACTAAGACGATCACGATATAGGCGATCCCTAAAATCCGAAACGCTGCTAGTACATCTTGTGATTCGATCAAACGATTCGCAATCGGTGCGGCAATAATCGCTGCCCCACCCATACCTGCTGTGATCAAGCCCGACGCCAGTCCCCGTTTATCCGGGAATAGCCGAATCGTATTGCTTAAACAAGCCGAATAGGCAAAGCCTTGCCCTAAACCAGCAAAGACTCCATAAGTCAGGTACAACATGGCGGGTGAGTTGACCAATCCCGTCAGGAAGAAGCCCGCTCCGAACAACACGCCTCCACCAGCGATGACCCATCTAGCGGCTCCTCGGTCTGTCAGCAAACCACCCAAAATCATGGTAATCGGGCCAACTGCGGCATTGATGGTAAAGGCTAACATGATCTCTTCCATGGACCAGCCTTTTAATTGACTAAGAGGTCCTGCAAAAACACTAAAGGCGTAAACAGCGCCCGTACACAGCAATACCGCGGTCGAAGCGATCAGAATCAGCCAGCGATTGATTTTTGTTTCCATTTTTTCTCTCCTTTGCTTTAAGCATGTTACTTTATTCACATGTTTTTTCAAAAGCTAGCGCGCGTGACGAGACACAACGCGCAAGGCTTTTTATTCGAGATGTTCTGCGACTGCTGTTTTTCCAGCAATTCGGCCAAAAGTAAAGATATCTGTCAACGAGTTGCCGCCTAAGCGATTGCCAGCATGGATCCCCCCAGCAACTTCCCCTGCTGCATACAGCCCTTCAATGATTTGATCTTCCTTCGTCAACACATGGGTTTGCGGATCGATCTTCAATCCCCCCATCGTGTGGTGAACCGCTGGTTTTCTTGGTGTGGCATAGAAAGGTGCTTTTTCCACTTTCAAGTCGAAGACATCTTTGCCAAACTCTGGGTCCTTCCCAGCATCCACATAGCTGTTGTATTTCGCAACGGTCGCCTCTAAGACGGCTGGATCAACATTGATCTGCTCTGCCAGGCCAGCCAAGGTCTCACTGCGGAACAGCGTACCAGCAGCTACTTGCTTATCGATTTTTTCTTGGCTCGTGTTATAAGCGGTTTTCTTGATCTCTTCATCCGCGATCAAATAGAACAATCCGCCATTATCGATCGCCGCTTGGGTCAATACATCGCGACTTTCGTATTCATTGACAAAGCGTTCACCCTTTTGATTGACCATCACAAAGTTAGCAGGTGGCACTTGCAGGCCACTGAACAAAGCCCCTGTGTTTGGATCAGATACGGGCATCATTTGCGAAAAGCCCATGCCAACAAGGTCCGCGCCAGCACTTTCCCCTAGTTTGATCCCGTCACCAGTGATCGCTGGTGAATTTGACGTTTTGATATCGTCTTCGATCTCTGTCCAATAGGTATTGTATTGTTTCAACATTTTCGTATTCGCTCCGAACCCACCAGAAGCTAAAATCACTGCTTTGGCATGGATCGTGACTTTTTGACCGTTACGGCCTTCCCCGATGATTCCAGTAACCTTGCCATCTTCGATCAATAATTCTTTGACAGGCGTATCGGTTAAGATCGTTCCCCCATGTTCTTTCACGAATTGATGCAAAGCAGAGACAAAGGCATACCCTTCGTTTTTGACTGGTTTATGCCCTCGGCGCCATTTCGCTCCTACTGGCATATCGACATTGTTCATATCAAATTCTACGCCGATTTCTTCTAGCCATTTCACTGAGTCCAATGCTTGATCCGTCAAGATCTTCACTAGCTCGTATTTCCCATAGATCGGTTGACCATTCAAATCTTTGCGTTTTCCGCCTAAATAGGTTTGAATTCGATGCCACAAAGCAGAATCAAACAAGTATTCTTTTTCTGGCGTCGTTTCTGAAAGATACGCAGTGATTTGTGCCTTCAAAGCTTTGAAGTCTGGTAAGTATTCTGCATCGATCTCTTGCTCATCGATCGTCAGCACTTCTTCTAAAGCACTGCGTTCGCCAGGCAATGCGGAAAAGCCGTTTTGCCATTTTGGATCTGCGGCATTCATCGGTCCGCCAGTACGTACGGTATTGCCACCGATCGCTGGGAATTTTTCTACTAAGATCACATCTTTATTGGCTTGCAGCACACTGGCAGCCGCACTCAGACCCGCGCCGCCGCCACCTACGACAACGACATCGGTGGTATACGTTTCATCTTCTGTTTGCAAAGCACTGGCGGCTTTTGGACGTTTGCGCAAGACATCTGGGTTCGCACCAGCCATTTTCACGGCTTTTGCTACGCCATCAACGACACCGTTACTAGTAACCGAAGCACCAGAGATCGTATCGACATTTAAGGTTTGCCCTTCAATGATCTCTTGAGGAATCCGTACGAAAACGACATCAGCGATCCCTTCGGATTCACCAGAAGTATCGATATCGATGGCTTCGATCCGTTCTTCGCTCAATTTGACGACCATTGGTAGATCCCCGTTATGTCCTGGTGCTGTGACGGTGTATTCGCCAGGCTCATAAACGACTTCTTCTGGTACGTTCAACAAATTAGCGACTTCCGTAAACCGAACGAACTTGCGGAAACAGCTTTCCAAAAAATCGACCGTTCGTTGATCTTTTAAATTGCCTTGTTCATCAAAAGCTTGATGTGCACGTCCCAACAAGAACTCATTTCCTGGCATGACTGTCGCATTGACACCCGGTGCATCAAGGATTTGGCGCAAATGAAGCTGTGCTCGCGAAGAGCCTTGTACATCGTAGGATGCACCGACGATCATCACTGGTTTGCCATCAAAGGGATGGAGATTGAAGGAGAGCCATTCCAAGACGCTTTTCAATGCGGAAGGAATCGAATGGTTATGCTCTGGTGTCGCAATGATCACCCCATCGGCTGCTAAAATCTTGCTATTTAACCGTTGAATCACTTCACTATTGGTTTGATCTTGTGTTTCATTGAACATTGGGACATCCTTGATTTCCAGTAGTTCAATTTCTGCTAGGGCAGCAAATTCTCGCTGCATAAACGCCACTAATTGGCGATTGGTGGATTTTTTGGCGTTCGTTCCGATTAGGCCGACAAATTTCATGACTGGTTCCTCTCTTTCTTATGCTTGTTCCCAAGAAAATTGCTTTGCTCGTTCTTTAGCCGTTGAATATTCACTGACCAGACGGTTCGTGATTTCGACAAACAAGACAAATTCATTGAAACAATCTTCTAGTTCGGCAACTTTTTCGCTATCGATCAAGTTTCCTTGTTCATCGAAGGCTTGCATGGAGTGCCCTAATAAAAATTCCGCACTCGGCATGATTCGAGCTTTTACTTCTGGTGCATCTAAGATCTGACGCAAGTGGGCTTGGGCTCTCGATGAACCTAATGCACCAAGAGAAGCACCCGTGATCATCACTGGTTTATCGATCAAAGGCCGCGTCGTATAAGAAAGCCATTCAATCATGCTTTTTAGCACCGCTGGGATCGAGTGATCGTATTCTGGTGTACTGATGATCACCCCATCTGCTGCTTCGATCTTCTCTGACAAGGCTTGAACTGCCGCTGGTGCCGTCCGATCTTCTGGTTCATTAAATGCTGGCAGATCACTGATTTCGCAAAGTTCGATCTCCGCTTGGTCACTAAAATGGCTTTGAATAAATTGCAGTAAGCGACGGTTGGTCGAACGCGTCGAGTTGGTTCCTACGATTCCAATCAATTTCATTATCATCTCTCCTAATTGTGAATAATTTAACATTTAACAATAAATAAAAAGTTTTTGACCATTGGCTTTGATTTCTTTTTTCAATCGTTTCTCAAGTTGGTTTTTAAGACCTACTGAGATGAAAGGCTTCTTCCTAAACAAAAAAATCTTCCCCAAGTACCCATTTAGTGTACGACTGAATTCTTTATTTGTGAAATATTTATTTAATTATCCATCGATAACAAATTTGTTATAATAAGAAAAATGACTAGGAGGACAACGCAATGGCACTTAAAGATTCCCATCTGATGCTGCAATACCTCGATACCTTGTTAAAGCATAGCAACTATACCAAAGCCGCCAAAGACCTCTACATCTCACAGCCTTACTTGACACAAACCGTGAAACGTGCCGAACAAGAGCTAGGGACCCCCATCATCAATCGGCAGCCGGGTCATTTTCAACTGACGGAAGCTGGTAAAATCTATTATCAATATCTGGAAACCTTGGAAACAGAGTCTGCCAAATTGAAAAGTCGGCTGTCTTGGTATACCGCGACCGAGAAGCGTTCTTTGCGCTTAGGCATCTTGCCCAGCCTTGGTTCCTATCTGCTGCCACTCTTTTTGCCTGCATATTATGAACACTATCCCAACGTGCACTTTTTCTTACGGGAAGACCTGCCGAAGCACAATGAAAAACGACTGTTGAATGGGCAGCTGGACTTTTTTATCGGACAAAATCCTGAGACGATCGCACCGAATCTAACAGTCCACAGTACCAATCAAGAACGGTATCTAGCGATCATTCCGCCTTGTTCTCCCCTGTATCAACCAGAGAAGCGGTATTTAGCACCTGATTCATTGGCAGTCAAAGACTTGCTGCAAAGTCCGTTGATTTTGACTGCCAGTGGCTCGGCGATTCGGCGCCAAATCGATCAATTGCTGCAAAAATACAAAGTAGAGGCGACCGTTCTCATAGAAAGCAGCAATATTTATACAGCAGCAGCATTAGCAGAAAACAATCTTGGGATTGCGATCGTACCCGAAAGCGTGCTGCAAGCAGCGACTGCGACCCCTTTTAATCTTTATCCGATGCCAGAGGAACTCTTGTCCCTCACCTATTTTATTGCCCATCAAGCCGAACGGGCATTGTCAAACAGCGAAGCCGACTTGATCGAGACCTTTTTGCAACACGTCTAGCTTTCTTTTTACAAAACAACAAGCAGCCACCACCTATATTCCTAGGTGATCGCTGCTTGTTTTCATTCTGCTGTTGGCGTTTCGATCAAACGGGCTAATTCTTGCGGATAGATCAACTCTCCATGTTTGGTAATGATTAACCCAGTGATTCCTTCTAACGGCGCCAGCTCCTGCAAGATGGCTTGTGGCTCTTTGCCGAACAAGCGGGTCGTCCAAATCTCTCCATCAACCGATTGGTCGGAGAGAATCGTGACACTGGCAATTGCTGACTCTAACGGATAGCCCGTATCTCGATCAAAAATATGATGATAGGTCTTGCCCGCTACCTGATAGGTTCGTTCATAGATCCCTGATGTAACGACTGATTGATTACGAACCTTCAACGCTGCGACAAAATTCCCTCTTGGCAAGAAAGGGTTTTGGATCCCGATCCGCCAATAGCCATCTTGATGGCTCGGGGCATCGCCGTAAGTCACCACATTGCCTCCAAGATCGATCAAAGCGGCTGTGACACCAACCTGTTTGAAATAGGTCATCAACAAATCAGCAAAATATCCTTTTGCCACAGCCCCTAGATCAAGCTTCATGCCAGCAGCTAACCCGACGGTCTGCAGCGTTTCATCCAAAACGATTTTGGCAGGATCAGTCTTTGGCAGCAGCTCCGCGATTTTCTCAGGCGTTGGTAGATGGGCATCTTGGAACCCGATCCGCCATTCCTGCACCAAAGGACCGATGGCAATATTTAAGTAGCTATCTTTGGGTACGCTATGGGCTTTCCCTAGTGCGATCAATTCAAACAATTCCTGTGTGGCAGCGATCGCTCCTTGTCCTGCCTGCTGATTGATCTGCATCAACTCCGACGTCGGGTCATTGGCACTAAAACGCTGTTCAAAGGCCGCAGCTCTTTTGGCTGCTTCCTCTAAAATCACTTCTGGGGTTTCATGCTGCACCCAAATCGTGATCACTGTTCCCATTCCCTGTAACACTCGTTGGCCTTCTGGCATTGTCCTTGCTCCTTTGTTCTGTTCTTTTGGCTATCATAGCAGTTTCTGGGAGAAAAAAGTAGTCTGCGGGATACCCCTGCTGCTTTTTTTGAAAAAAAACTGCGAGGTCACCTCGCAGTCTGCTGTTTCTATTGCTCAATGATAAAAGTCGAAGCGGCCTTTCGCCAATACTTCTTTGACCCCACCGGTTTGGTACAAGGAACGGTCCATAATGGCTTTTTTCACCACGGAAGCGGGATAGCCTTTGATGCCCATTTTCCCTACTAAGCCAAAGGCATGGGTATTGCCGATCGACGCCACTGAACCTAATGATTCAAAGTGGAAATCTGCTGGTTTTTCCCCGTTCATTTGACGTAAGATATTTTTACCCGCATGCTGCCCCATCTTCAAAGCGATTTGAGCCGTTGTTGGATACGGGCGATTGGTCGCTGGGTCCATGACTGCTGAAACATCACCGACAACATAGACGTTACTATGATCAGGGTCTGTTAGGTCTTGATTGACCATCACGCGACCACGACGAGCAGAAAAGTCTGATTCAGCCATCACATGGCTGCCGCTGACGCCTGTGGTCCAAACGATGGTTTTGGCTGATAATTCTGCTGTTGCTCCTGTATCGGCATCATTTTGATAGACAACGACACCTGGTTTGATTGCTTTGATGGGTTTACCAGTCAGGAAGTTTACGCCCCATTTAACGAGATTTTTGATCCCGTAATCCGATAGTTTTTCATCAAACATCGGTAATAAACGAGTCACTGCTTCGACACAGTACAGTTTGATCTCTTCTGGTTTGACACCTGCTGTTTTCGCGAAGGTTTTACGGTTTTCCACCAATGAACCTAGCAATTCGATTCCAGTGAAACCAGCACCGCAGACAACGATTTTTAGGTAGTCAGGATTTTGTGTTTCTTTGTATGCCTTCATTTGTTTCAACAAATGATGATAGATGTTTTCTGCGGAGTCGACATCCACCATTTCCAACGCATGCTCCTCGACACCAGGGATCCCAAATGATTCTGATTCAAAGCCTAACGCCACGATCAAATAATCATAGGTGCACGTGGATTGATCTTTAAAAACGATCACTTGCTGGTTACGATCGATCGACGCCACTTCCTTTTGAACAAAGGTAGTCTTTTGGGGACGAACGACATCATTGATGGGATAGCAAATGCGGTCTCTTGGTTGCGTACCGGCCGCAACTTCATGAAGATCGGTTGCCTCATAATGATAATCGTTTTTGTCGATCAATGTGATGTGAAACGCTTCTTTTGCTCCTTGCAGTACGTGCAATGCTCGCAATCCAGCATACCCTGCTCCTAAAATGACAACTTCCTTCATGTTTCCTTACTTCCTTTCTTTGCTGTAAAAATTATAAAATCAAACCAATCGCAAAACTCAGCACTTGTACGCATGCTCCGACCGCAAGGATCCGAACGGCACAAATGAAAGTCTCTCTTTTGATTTGTTTTTGCATAAATCGTTTTGTCTGTTGCCAGACAAAGGGCGCCGCGAAAAAGGTCAGAACCAGTGACCAAGGCGCAATGTTGAGGGCAACTGAGGCAATGATCGCAACAAACGCCAAGACGTTCATTGTGATAAATAATTTCAACGCACGGGCTTTACCAAGGTAATGCACCAGCGTATAGCGCTCATTTTTTTCATCCTCTTCCAGATCACAAATGTTGTTTGCCAGCATCAAGTTGGCGATCCATAATGTGTTGGGTAATGAGATCAAGAAAATACTGCCAATCGTGGCAATATTCCATTCAAAGGTTTGATAGGCATTAAGGTAGACACAGATCAATGAGATCATAAAGCCCATCGTAAAGCCAGAAAAGAATTCGCCTAAAGGCAAACTAGAAAGCGGCCGTGGACCAGAGGAATAAAAGATCCCGACTAGGTAACAATACAGTCCCATCCAAAAGAGCGGCCAACCAACCACCATTGCCAAGGCGATTCCCATGGCGGCGGAAACGATGATCATGGAGACCATCAACCAAAAAACCAATTTGACAGACAACTGTTCCCGACCAATGATATTGGTCTTTTCTTTGTAATCATGCCCTTCTGTGGCATGATGGTAATCGTTGTAGTTATCTAAAATATCCACCGCCATATTGAAGATCAGCATGGCAATGAAATACAATAGGACATAGCCAAGATGAATCGTTTGATAATTGTACCAGCTGTAGCAGACACCAATGAAAAATGGCAAAATACTGGCGGTTTTTGCTTTAAATTCGACAAGTTCTAAAAATACAGGTAGCGTCACAACTTCACCTCCTTTAGTGAGTGCATTAAACTAGTCAATCACGCCCCTTTACGCTAGAATAAGGGCTGAATGACTGTTAGAAAGGGTTATACTATGTTTGACTTTTGGATCGATTATCCGACGATCGAACAACGATTGAAAACCGTATGTTCCATCATTGAAGAACACGTTACTGTTCGTAACAAAGAGATACAAGATGTTTTGATCGACTTTACTTATTCAGGTGGAAAAATGCTGCGGCCAGCGCTCTTTTTTTTGTTTGCTGACTTAGGCGATCCCCATTATAAAAAAACCGACCAATTAACAAAAATTGCTGCTTCTCTAGAAATTTTACACATGGCCACTTTGATCCACGACGACATCATTGACGATTCGCCGCTGCGGCGCAGTCAAGTCACTGTTCAAGCCAAATACGGCAAGGATATCGCGGTCTACACGGGTGATCTTTTGTTCACACAATTTTTTGAGCTTTTGATCGAAAGTATGAATGGCTCCCCGTTTTTAAAAACCAACGCACAAGCCATGAAACGACTCCTTTTAGGTGAACTTGATCAAATGCACACTCGCTACAACATCCATGAATCGATTGACGACTATCTGCAAAGCATCAACGGCAAAACCGCTGAACTGTTTTGGCTCGCTTGTCTCGAAGGCGCTCATTTTGGCGGCCTCGACACAGAAAACCAAGAGCGGGCGGGTGAGATCGGTCGCAACATCGGGATCGCCTTTCAAGTATTCGACGATATTCTCGACTACACCTCTGATAGTGGCACCTTGAAAAAACCGATTCTAGAAGATTTGGCACAAGGAGTCTATACCTTACCGCTGCTATTTGCCAAAGAACAGGCACCTGCAGCATTCGCTCCTTATTTGAATAAAAAAGCAGCACTCTCCTTGGCAGAAGCCCAAGAAGTTGCGGATCTTGTCGTCCGTTACGGCGGTGTCGAAAAAGCGCGCGCTTTCGCGGTCACCTACACGCAAAAAGCCTTAGACGACATCGATCTGCTGCCCGAAGCACCTAGCAAAGCCAAAATTCGTTCATTAACTGAACTGCTCTTGCAGCGCAATTACTGAGCCATAGAGCAATGAGAAGAAAAGCGTCCATCACTGATTGATGGACGCTCTTTTTTATCGTCGTCCTTGGTCAATGGCCAATAAGTGTTGAAAATGTTTGTTTTCTGCTGCCAATTCGGCAGGTGTTCCGCTCATGGTCAACTGACCATCTTCAATAAAGAGCACACGGTCCATCATCGAAATTCCTTGCAAGTGGTGGGTGATCCAAATGATCGTTTTGTTCTCCAGCACTTGGAAAAAGGTTTCGAGCACGCCTTGCTCCGTGATTGGGTCTAAGCCGACGGTTGGCTCATCCAATAAGATGATCGGGGTGTCTTTTAGCAAGATCCGCGCCAAGGCCAAACGATGCCGTTCTCCACCAGAAAAACGCAAGCCGGCTTCATCCACCATCGTCGCCAAGCCGTTAGGCAAAGCTGCCACCATTTCTTTCAACTCGACTTGCTCCAGTACGCGCCAGACTTCTTCTTCCGAAGCCGACTCATTGCCTAGCCGAATATTATTCAAGACGGTCGTATGGAAAAGATAGGGACTTTGATTGATGACACCGATCAAGTCACTGATCGACTCACTCAATGCCGTCACAGGCACGTCGTTTAAGGTGATCGACCCTTGCGTCGGTTGCAGATCGCCTCGCAACAAGGAGGCAAATGTACTTTTCCCAGAACCGCTGCGACCAAGGATCGCTAGTTTTTGATGCGCAGGAATCGTTAGATCCAACCCATGAAGCACTTCTTTGCCTTCAGGATACTGAAAATGCAAGTCCTTGACTGTGATCGACACGAGGCCCGTCACTTCAGGTACTGACGGTTGCTCCATGGAGACTTGGCGATTTTCTTCTGGTAATGCATTGAAGCGATCGATGGAGTCTTTGTAGCGATTGGTTTCTTGAGCAGCAGACGGTAATGGCGCAAATGCATCAACTAAAGGAAAGACACACAGGACAAAGGCAGCGATCCAGTTGGCTGCTCCTCCGTGGTTACCTGGAAAGCGAATGCTGGTCCAAAGCAGCAATGCGACAGCGATCACTCCAAAGATGCTTTGTAAAAGAAAATCACGCCGGCGATCAAAGGACAGCATCTGTTCATCCACCGCCCGCAACTGTGTTTCCAGTTCCTTATGGGCAGCCACGTACTCGCTGCCTCTTTGAGAGAAGACCCAATCAGAAACCCCTAATACATTATCCGTCAGTGTCGTATACAAGTTGTTTTTCATGTGTTTTTGCTTTTCTTGCCGCGCGCCGTTGATGATCACCGACCAAAGCGGCAAGACAAAGACGATGATCCCTAATAGCAGCAGCATCACCAAAGCAAACCACCAAGAAAAATAGCCGAGTCCAATGATCAAGAACGCATACAAGATCCAAGCGATCACGGTAGGAAAGATCGTCCGCAAATACAGGTTTTGAATATGGTTGATATCTTCTGCCAATAAGCCCAAGATATCCCCCGTGCGATGCGCTTGCTTAAAGAATATCGCATCTTTTTCTACTACGTTGTACAATTTCAATCGTAAATTAGAGGTCATGCGCAAGACCCAGCTATGACTGGTCAACCGTTCCAAATAGCGAAAGACTGGACGGCCGATCCCAAACGCTCGGGTCAGTACGATGGGGATGTAAACCAATAGAATGTTTTCTGGGATCGATGCCGAGCGGCTGATCAGGTACCCAGAATTAAACATCAGTGCCCCACCACAGAAAAAGGTCAAGAAGCCTAGGAATAAGGCCAGCGCCAAAACGTTTTTGTATTTTGACAAGAAAGGCTTGACCCACGTATCAGTTTTCAATGAGCGCAATAAGCCGATTTTATTCAAGCTGTTCCCTCCTCATTCCATTGACTAGTTCTGTAAAAGCACCTTGCTTTTGCTGCAGTTGTGCCAAGGTTCCTTGTTCCACGATTCTTCCTTGATCCATCACGATGATTTCATCCATTTCTTCCATCCAGTGCAAGCGATGGGTTGCAAAAAAGACTAAACGGTTTTCCATCAGCGGCAGCATCCGTTCCTTTAAGGCAACTTCGGTTTCAATATCCAAATGAGCCGTTGGTTCATCAAACAAAAGAATCTTTCGTTGCTGGTCTAAAAAGGCACGGGCTAGAGCGATCCGTTGGGCTTGTCCGCCACTTAGATGCCGTTCCCCTTCTCCTAACATCGTGTCCAACCCTTGCGGCAGCTCCGCCAAAAGCTCAGTCAAGCCTGCCACTTCAATGGCCTTCAGTACGGCTTCTTTGGTAGCTGTCGGCTGATAAAACGCGACATTTTCCTGCAAGGTCAACCGATAGATATAAGGATTTTGCGGAATATAGATCAGCTGTTCTTGCCAGCTTGCTTGGCGAAAGGCCGTGGTCTTCGCCCCTCCGAGAGTGATCTCGCCACTGTCTGGCACGAGAAAGCCACTCAAGGTATTGATCAAGGTAGACTTGCCAGAACCGCTCAAACCGATGATCCCGATCTTTTTGAAGCCAGTCACGTTCAAGTTGATATCCGTCAAAGCCGCTTTTTCCTCGTAGGAAAACGCCAGCTGATCGATCGTTAACTGGGCGTCTTCCTGCCAACGAGGCACCGTTACTGCCGGTACTTGGGCTTCGGGCTGATGCAAGATCTCCGTCACCGCAGTCATCGCATTTTTTCCGTCTAAGGTTGCATGGTAATCACTGGAAAAGTCGCGGATCGGCAAGAAGTATTCTGGTGCTAAAATCAAGATGGTTAACGCTGGAAACAGCAAGATTCCTTCATTGATCAGCCGCAAGCCTAGCAAGACTGCCACGACGGCAATCGATAAGGTCGTGAAAAAGTCTAAGGCGAAGGTCGATAAAATACCGACTTTTAATGAAGCCATCGTCGCTTTGCGAAACCGTTCGCTGGAAGCAAAGATACTCTTGCCATATTTTTTACTGACCCCAAACAATTTCAGCGTGTCGATCCCTCGCAGGGAGTCGATGAAATGATTGGACAGTAATTGAAACGTTCGGTATTGTTTTTCCGCTTTGCTTTGCGCGGCATAGCCCAAGATGATCATAAAAATGATGATCAAGGGGAACACCAACAGCAAGACCAAGCCGGATTCCCAATCCAGATAAAAAACGAGTGCCAAAATGACCCAAGGAATGATCGACATATTCATGATTTTGGCAAGAATCAATTTCAAGTAGTTTTCGACTTGGTTGATCCCTTCCAAGACCATCGTTGTTACATTCCCCGTCCCTTGCTGTTGTGCGATCTGAGGACCGACCCGAAACAATTTCTCCAACAATTGATCCCGCAGATCGGCGGCTTGCTGGTAACTGTAATCATCAAGTCTTTTGGAACGGAAATAGATAACGGCTTGTCGGGCGATAAACGAACAAAAGAACAGCAGAATCCAGCCCCACTGTTCCTCTAATGGTCGTCCTTCCCATAAGCCAGTGATGGCACGTGCCAATCCATACGCCTGCCCAATAATGAAGAGCGCCTGCAGGAACGAAAGTCCCGCAAGCAGCCCTAAAAGTTGTTTCATTCCTGGGAGCTTCATGATTTGTTTATCAATCATTTATACCCCTCCAACGCCTCCGTATGACTGATCCGTTTACGGAAGATATAGTAACTCCAAGCCGTATAGGCCAAGACGAAAGGCAAGATCGTCAGTGAAAGATAACTCATGATCTTCAATGTGTAGCGGCTTGAAGACGCATCAGCGATCAACAGGTCATAGCTTGAATCGATCGAACTGATCAAGACTCTTGGGAATAACCCTGTGAAGATCAATGCCACCAAAGCGATCAACGTCAAGCCGCTTGCAATGAAAGCCATCATTTCTTTGCCTTTAAAGACGCCGATATTTGCAATCAGTGTCAGGACAACGATCACAAGCAACAAACTAAGCGTTGTCGCAAAATGATTCTCAAAGAAATCCGTTTGGAAGTAAAGCATCACAGCAAAGACGATTAAGCCTGCATATAGGATGCCATAAAAAATACTTGCATAGTTGCGTGCCCGTGCCCGAATCGGACCTTCCGTTTTCAAAGCGATATAGTTTAATCCGTGCAAGTAGCACAACAAGGTCAACGCGATCCCGCCAACGATTGAAAAGGGATTGACGTAATCCGTAAAGGTTGCGGTCATGTTGCCATCTTCACCCAAAGGCATTCCTTGGATCATGCTGACAAACATCAGACCGAAGAAAAACGGTACGATCGTACTGCCGATCGTCAACGTCCAGTTCCAAATGTTTTTGTGCTCTTTCGGGAAGTTCGCTCGAAACTCAAAGGAGACACCACGAATGATCAACCCAACTAAGATCAACAGCAAAATCAAATAAAACCCGCTGAACAAAGAAGCATACCAGTATGGAAATGAGGCGAACATCGCTCCGCCGGCGGTCAATAGCCACACTTCATTGCCATCCCAGACAGGCCCGATCGTTTTAACGATCTGGTCTTTTTCCTCTTCATTGTGAGCCAATGTCTGCACAGACATCCCCACACCAAAGTCAAACCCTTCTAAGAAGAAGAATCCGGAAAATAAAAGCCCAATCAACGTGAACCATAGTAATTGCAGACCGGTCATCCTTCAAACGCCTCCTTATCAAATGGGTCTTCGTACCCTTCTTGGTTGTCTCCTTGGCTGATTTCGCCGAAGGCTTCTTTTTCAGGTCCATGATCCATTTCCCGTTTCACCAGATAGACCATCGTTCCGCCTAAGCCAGAGAATAAGAGGAAGTAAACGATATTTGAGATCAAGAGAGAGGTCACGGAAACGTTTGGTGACACACTATCTTCGATCGTAAACAAACCGTAAACCGTCCATGGGTAACGCCCTAACTCCGTGATCAGCCAACCAGCTGTATTGGCAATAAATGGGGTGAACAAAGTGATTGCCACTACCCAAAGTAACCAGCGTTTTTCAAAGAGCCATGGTTTCTTCTTACGCGTAAAATACAACCCCAGACCAGAAACCAACAGCATCAAGGCACCAAAACCAGCCATGATCCGAAAGCTCCAAAAGAGTGTGTTGACCGGCGGGTAGTAATTACGGTCGCCGTAGGTTTCAATCAATTGCTGATTGACCGTATCCATCCCATCGATTGAGCCGAAGGGTTCATTGAAGGCTAAGATACTCAACATATATGGAATCGAAATACCGAAGACTTGGTGATGTTCCGCTTCATTCGCCCAAGCAACGACGGTCCAAGCCGCAGGACTCCCGGTATCTTCATAAGTTCCTTCCATTGCGGCAAATTTCATTGGTTGTTCTTCAACCAAGTATTTCATTTGTTCATCCCCGGCTAGCAAGACGGTGAATGAACCGAACAATGCCACCGCAAAACCGATCCGCATTGATTTTTTGAAGAAATCGCGGTCAATGTCTTTGTCTTTCTTCAATAGACGAAAGGCTGATAAACCAGCAACAATGATCCCACCCATCGTGATGGCAGCGGTGATCACGTGTAAAAACTCATACCACACCTGTGGATTTGCCAATAATGCACCGAAGTCAGTCATTTCTGCCCGGCCATTGTTCAAGGTATACCCCACTGGATGCTGCATAAAACTATTGGCAGCTAAGATCCAAAACGCCGATAGCATCGAACCCAGCGTCACCAACCAGAAAAAAGTGGCGTGCAGCTTGGGACTGACCCGATCCCACGTAAAGATCCACAGTCCTAAGAACGTCGATTCTAAGAAGAACGCCAACAAAGCTTCTAAAGCCAAGGGCGCACCAAAAATATCCCCGACAAAACGAGAATAGTCTGACCAGTTCATCCCAAATTGAAATTCTTGAATGATCCCTGTCACGACCCCGACAGCAAAACTCAATAGAAAAATATTCCCCCAAAACTTCGTCATCCGGCGATATTTTTCATCTTTTTTGATCACATAAAGTGTCTCCATAATTGCAACGACGACACCAGTTCCGATCGAAAACGGTACAAAGAAAAAGTGAAAAATCGTCGTCATCGCAAACTGGATTCGCGCTAGTGTCACAATATCCATCCTACATCCTCCTATTTCATAAAAAAGTACATTAAAATAATTCTAAAGAAAGAAAAATTCCAACTTCGAATATACTCCTCTAATCAGTAAAAAAGAAGCAAATTGCTTGCATTTACTGATTTTTAATCACTTCCTCTCCGATTCTTAAACATAAGGCGCTTTCATCAGCGGAATACAGCTTATTCTAGCTACTCCCAGCCAAAACGGGTTCCTTCAGAAAGCAATGGATCACTCAATAAAATCCCTGGAAACTCTTCTTTCAATACAGATGTGCTTAATAATTGATACATAGCAAACGTGTTCTTCATCCCTAATCTTTCCAGCTGATTTAACGTTTGCTGCATCAAGTCCGCCGCTTGTGCCTTATTTTGTTTTAATAGATGCGTCCAGCCTTCAAAAAACGGCATAAAGACCGCTTGTTCAATGTGCTCTTTTTCATAAACATGATCTCGCCATAAATGAAAGGTCTTTTCCGCATAATTCGCCTCGTCGAAAACAGCAAAGACAGAAAATACCGTCTCAAACGTGTTGTACAAAATATCTTCATTGCCAGGAATTTTTGCAAAGCGCTGACTCTTTTTGATGGCGATCGTCAAGCAGCGCCAAAGCAAAGCTGGCTCCATCGAAATTGCTACGCGGGCAAACAGCCGCAGCTCATAAACACCCCATGTATCGGTATTCAGCAAGTAATGTTTCGCAGAGTCCAAACAATAATTGTGTTTCGGGTACGCCTCCTGGATGGGCACCCCTTTAAAAAGCTCCTCTTTCATCAAGTAGTCAAAACGGATCAGTTGTAAGAAGTGGTCCAGCTCCAAGGAGTAATGTCGTTGAAAGTAGGCGGTCAGCTTTTGATATTTCTTTTTTAGTTTAGGTACTTCATCAATGGATTCGATCCCCATCGAACGGACATAGTCGACCATTAGCTTTTGAGCCTCCGAATGATGCTCCCCAGTATGCAGCAGTTGAAATTCGGCAAAACTCACTTCTAGTTTATCTAGCAAACGATGAAATCGTTCGCAGGAAATCGTCGTTTTGCCATTTTCAAATTGCGATAACAAAGACATCGACAATTGTTCATCCACTAATTCCTTCAATAGTAAGCCTTTGCTTTTTCGAAGCTCTTTCACTGTCGCACCATAATTGTTCATTTTTTCACCTTCTTTTTCAATATATTGAAATAAGCAGTTGCTTTTCCCGAAGAGCCATTATAGTTGAATTATCTTATAGAAACGAGGGAAAAGCTATGGATACCCATATAAAAAAGAAAATGCTTCACGTGAAACATTTACAAAAAAGCTTCAAAGACAAAACTGTTTTGAAAGAGGTCACTTTTGACGTCACTCCTGGCGAAGTATTTGTCTTACTAGGATCAAACGGCGCTGGAAAAACCACTTTAGTCAAAATTTTGTCCACTATCCTACCTTTTGACCAAGGAACCGCGCTGATCGACGGGATCGACTTGACCAAAGATCCAGCAGCGATTCGCGAGAAAATCAGTCTGACGGGGCAATTTTCCGCCGTCGATCAAGAACTGACCGGTCGAGAAAACTTGCTGATGATTGCTGCCTTGCGCCATGTCAAAAACAAACAGTTTATCGTCCAACATTTGTTAGAGCGTTTTGATTTGGTGGATGCTAGCAACCGACTAGTCAAAAATTATTCTGGTGGCATGCGACGACGCTTAGACATCGCCATGAGTTTTATCGGCGAACCTGACCTGCTCTTTTTGGATGAACCGACGACCGGGTTAGACCCGCAAAACCGCTTAGCCACATGGCACATGATCAAAGAGATCGCCGCTCAAGGACGAACGATTTTCCTGACGACCCAATACCTCGAAGAAGCTGAATTTTTAGCAGACCAAGTCGCCATCTTGCATGAAGGGAAAATCATCTTGCAAGGAACACCAACGGAAGTCAAAGCACTGCACCCTTCGCAAACAATGGAAATCAGCGTATTGACGAAAGAACACTTGCAGACCGTGCGACAGCATCTGTCTGATTTTCCGCTGCAAGTCAATGAGTCCAGTCTCTCTCTGGCATTTCCCGTCAGTCAAGACTTCCAGCATTCCTTCACGCTGTTGCAGGAACTCAATCAACTACCGATCACCATCACCAGTTTTAATCAAAAGAATGCTTCGTTAGAAGATATTTTTCTAACACTTGTCCAAGGAGGAAACCAATGAAAGCAATTATAGAAACCAACACCTTATTCAAACGCAACCTCTTGCTATCGATTCGCAGTATGGAGACTTTGCTAAGTGGGATTTTGACCCCAGCGATTTTAATGATCCTCTTCGTCTATGTATTCGGGGGAGCCATGAACGTCGGCGATACCTCTTATGTCGATTTTGTCGTTCCTGGTGTTCTCGTCCAATGTATCGCCCAAAGCGCCTCCTCCGTTGGGGTAACGGTGACGGAAGATTTGAAATCCGGCATGGTGGAACGGCTGATGACCTTGAACATCTCTAACTCAGCCTTTTTAAACGGGCATGTCTTCGCCGCGACCCTTCGGAGCTTGATCAGCACCTTGGTCGTGTTGATCGTTGCCATGGTCATCGGTTTTCGCCCTCAAGCCGCAGTTGCTGGCTGGGGACTCGCTTTCCTATTGATCTTTTGCTTCACCTTCGCCTTTACTTGGGTCTCCGTTCTGGTTGGTCTCATCGCCAAAAGCCCCGAGACAGCTACCTTGTTTACTGTCTTGATCACCCTTTTGCCCTACTTAAGCTCTGGTTTCGTCCCTACGGAAACCATGCCGCGCCCATTAGCCATTTTTGCTGAATACCAACCAATGTCGCCGATCATCCATTCTTTGCGCGGGCTTTTGTTAAACTTGAAAGATACCACCTTGATCAGTGCCTTTAGCTGGTGCGGCGGTATCGTAGTGGTGAGCTGGTTCTTGGCACGGATGCTTTATCAGAAACGGTTACGCTAGGTAAAAGGAATCAGTGGTATAATATAAGTAGTTTTCTATTATAAAAAGGCAGGGATACCCATGGATCTTAAAAACCGTCTGATCGCCTTCGCTCAGACCTTCAATGATGTTCAGGTCGACCATCCATTTGCAAAGTTTCCCGAGTACCAAGTCTTGCGGCACCGTAAAAGCGGCAAATGGTTTGGCTTGCTGATGACTGTAGAAAAGCAAAAATTAGGCTTGGAAGGAACGGAAATGATCGGAATTTTAGATGTCAAAGCAGCGCCCGAAATGGTTTCGATCATCAATCAAAGCCGCGGCTATTTACCCGCTTATCACATGAATAAAAACCATTGGCTCACCGCATTACTAGATGGCTCTGTATCAGAAAAACAACTCCAATCTTTGTTACGAGACAGCTATGAACGTACCCGTTAAACCCAAATATCACCAAAAAACCGATCAACGATGCGCCTATATAGGAGCACCGTTGATCGGTTTTCTTTTATAACGGATCCTGTGTCATCCGTGAGTCTAACGAAACACTTAGGCCAACTCTTCTCCGTTTGTTGCAATGACTTGTTTGTACCAATCAAAGGATTTTTTCTTAGAACGATCCATCGTGCCGTTGCCTTCGTCATCAAAGTCAACATAGATAAAGCCATAGCGTTTGCTCATTTCGCCTGTTGAAGCACTGACAAGGTCGATACAGCCCCATGGGGTGTAACCGATCAAGTCTACGCCATCAGCGATCGCTTCGCCCATTGCTTCAATGTGGCGGCGCAAGTAATCGATACGATAATCATCTTCGATCTTTCCTTCTTCGTTAAAGGTATCAATGGCTCCTAAGCCGTTTTCCACGATAAACAACGGTTTTTGGTAACGATCATACAGTTCATTCAACGCGATGCGCAGCCCTTCTGGGTCGATTTGCCAGCCCCATTCACTTGCTTCTAAGAATGGATTGCGGACGCCGCCCAACAAGTTTCCTTGCACTTCATCGGCTTCTTCTGTGGTGATATCCACGGCAGAAGACATGTAATAGCTGAAGCCAACATAGTCAACAGTATGTTCAGCGATCAAGGCTAAGTCTTCTTCGGTAATCTCAAGATCCTCTTTATTGACGCCGTGTTCTTTGTACAAACGATCCGTAAAGGATGGGTATTTTCCACGTACTTGCACGTCGGCACAGTAGTAGTTGAAGGCTTGATTATGGATCATCGTCGCCACTTGGTTGACTGGGTTCGCATCAATGCTGTAAGTCGTTGCATAAATGATCATACAACCGATCTGTAACTCTGGGTTTAATTCATGGCCGATTTTGACTGCCTTACTGCTGGCAACAAATTGATTGTGCCACGCTTGGATCACGTTTGTAAAGTCGCTGGCACCCGTGCTGTTGACCATTCCTTGACTCAATGCGGAGAAATGGAAAGCAGAGTTGATCTCATTGAAGGTCATCCAGTATTTGACTTTGCTGTGGAAACGTTCCAAGACGACTTTTGCAAAACGTTCATAGAAATCGATCAATGCTCGATTTTTCCAGCCACCGTATTCTTTGGCTAAATGCAAAGGCATTTCATAGTGGGAGATCGTAACCACTGGCTCGATCCCGTATTTCAAACATTCATCGATCAGCGCATCGTAAAATGCCAGTCCAGCTTCGTTTGGTGTCGTTTCATCGCCTTTTGGAAAAATACGTGTCCATGCGATAGAAAAACGATAGCTCTTGAAGCCCATTTCTGCAAACAACGCAATGTCTTCTTTGAAACGGTCATAATGGTCGATCCCGCGATGATTTGGGTAGGTGTATTTGTCCTCATCGATCGTCCAATCAAACGTATCACTGCCTAAAATCGCTAAACGCTGTTTGCCGCCAGGCATTGCATCCGCCACTGACAAGCCTTTGCCATCGCGATCGAACGCCCCTTCTAATTGATTCGCTGCGGTCGCGCCGCCCCATAAGAAATTTTCTGGAAATTTTGCCATTTGCTCGTTCTCCTTTTGTTTTCTTTTGATAAACCTACCTAGCTGGTTACTGAAAAATCTCCGATAAAAAACAAAAAACCTAAATAAGAGCCGCTGCTAAAACGAGAAGAGCGCTTTCTTATTTAGGTCTTGCCTGATCGAGTCAGTAACAATCCACGTGGGTTTTCTTTCTTTAACTATAGCACTAACTCATTGGCTTGTCACCATAAAATCGGTTTCTTTTAAACCGTTTCCCCCGTTGAAGGTCCTTGTATTCATTTAACACTTGAACCAACGGTGTAAAAATAAACATAATCACCCTAATCGAATTCATACTCTTCTCAATTGTTGTTTCTATATTTTGTAAGGCTCTTCTATCTAGATGTAAGGACATAAGTCGGTTGTCCTTCTGGTATGGCAAATACAATTGCTTTGTCTGCTCTTTTTTTTAAAGAGCCTCCTTCCCCCTCCTGAGAAATGGCGTGATTGCACCTAGAAGATTCGCTTCACTTTGAAACTTACAACCTTTGATCTTCAGTGGGGCTAACATCAAATCGATCAAATCCACTCGGTCACGCAACTCCTGATACTTCGATTGAACTTGATCGATCAAAATACATTGTCGACTGATCCCTCCCCCAATCACGACGGTTTCTATATCGATGACCGCTTGCAGATTGATGATCAGCGTTGCAATACGTTCACAATAGTTTTCAAAAAGCAGTGTTAATTCGCGATTAGTTTCTTGTTGGATTGCTTCAAAAACAGCTGGTCCGTCATTTTCATCTTCAAGCCCTAACAATGCGGTACCTTGCTTCACAAATTCAACCGCCGAATGCGTAAAACCAGTCACATCTGAGACATTCATCAATGAAGGAGCCTGAATCATGAAGCTTAATTCACCGGCTTGAAAATGACTGCCTTCGAATAATGTATGATTTAAAATCAAACCACCACCAACACCAGTCCCTAAAATGATCGCTGCACCGTTTTTTACACCTTGCAAATTTCCCAGCCACTGCTCAGCAAGCGCAGCTGCTTTCCCATCATTTGTCAGCTCACACTGTATGCCACAAGCTTTTTCGATCAATACTTTTATCGGGACCTCATGGAGATAACCCAAGGAACCCCCAAAATAGACGATTCCTCCTTCTGTATCTACTTTTCCTGGTAGACTAAGACCTACACCTGCAATTTCGGTTTTGAATCGCTGAACAATCGTTCGGACTACTTCAAGAAAATCCTGCAAGCTTTGAGGCGTTTTTTGTTTGTCACAGGCAGACAAGCGTCCAGAATCATCTACAACACCATATTTAATAAACGTGCCCCCAACATCTATACTTAAATATTTCATTACGTTCCTCTAATTTCTATTTTTATTTGCGACTCATTAATCTAATGTCAACCGTTTGCCAATCAGCAAATAAATCACCGCAAAAACCAGCATGACAGTTCCAGCAAAGATAAAAGCAAAAGCAGCACGCTCATTGCCAAACATGATCGTCGGTAACGAACCGAAATATGGGGCTAGAAAAGAACCCAGATTTGTGCCGACCATTGCTATTGAAATCGCCAAATTGATCGATCCTTTTGGTGCTTTACTCATGATCAATCCCCATGAATAAGGCAGTAGCAAGGATCCGCCAAAGCCTAAGAAAACAACGATCAGAGTAAATGTAACAAAATTCGTAGTCTGACTCAGAAAGATAAACCCAAGTCCCAGAAATAGATAGCTAATTGGTAAAGAAAAATGTTTTGTATGTTTGACGAGTTTACTGTAAAACAGATTGGCAATGATCGAAACAAACGTGTAGATCGACATGACGATACCAATGAACGAGGGATTGGCAAAGTTTTCTTCTGCGACGAAGATACTTGATTTTAGGAAAAAGACCATCAAAAATGCAAAACTGATCAGTAATGCGATTGCTTGTAAAATAACTGGTAAATTGACGGATTGCTTTGTTTTGTTCCCAATTTCTTCCTCTGACGCGACGATATCAGTAAGTTTTGGTTCATCATCTCGAGGTCCCCAGATAAAATAAAGCACTAAAGGAATGATTCCGACAAAGTTGGCAGCAAAAGCAATTTGCCAACCGCTAAACATCAGGATACCGATCAAAAAGGTAACTGCTGTTTGTCCAGCACTCTGAACGGCACTTTGTAAGCCGATCAGGCGCGCTTTTTCTTCACCTTCATAATATTCACCAATCAAGCTAACGGCTAGGGAATTGAACAAACCAAAGCCCGCACCTAGGACCAAACGGGAGATATAGATCAATGAATAGCTGCTGGAAAAGACAGGAAATATTCCTGCAAGAAAAGATAAAATCAATCCCAATAACACTGTTTTTCGTGTCCCAATCATTCGAACAAAAAAGGAACTAAGCAACACGAAAATCATTACTGTGAAGTTGGAGGCAGTTACTAATGCTTCTACCGCCGTTGCACTTTGATCGACAAACGATTCTTGCATCAAGCTAACAGTTGCTGCAATTGCGCCACTCGTTGTCAACATCAATGATAAGGAAAGAAGGGCTACTTTGAACATGAAGTGTTCAGATTTTCTATTTGTTTGCATAATTATCACTCCATCATTTTATTTTGCGATTAAAATAACTCGCTGATACGTTGTCAAAGTGCCATTCGTTACCTCTAAAATCAAATGAATTGTTTGACCAGATTGGATATTTTCTGGAATTTTCACTTCGACGGTTTCTGTGTTTTCTCGAACAAGCTTAATTGGATCAACGGGTGGTTTAGCAAGCTTTTCAGATACTTTGCCAAACAATAAGCCCATTGATTCAAATTCAGCGCCTGTGGGAACAGGTGCCGTTTGATAGGTTGATGCCTCAAAGTAATGCCACCATTTAAACGCTAAATCTCGCTGATTTGGATCAAATGCTTTTGCTTGAATCTGGACGGTTTCTCCGGGAGTAACTTGTTGATCGTTCCCCTTTTTAATAGATACAATCGGATAGTGGGCCGCTTCATCATACGTTTCGGCAACACACCAGGCTGCCCGACCTTTAAAATCATCTTGAATGTCATCGAACCATCTCGTTAAGGTATATTGTGCTTCATATCTTTGGTTATAAGGATTATAGTCCATTGCACTATTGATGTACTTGCGGGCACCAGCCACTTTTTCAAAGCGGCCGCCCCAACCGCCATAGCTGGGATCATCACTATTTCGCAGCCCATTGTTTAAGAAATAGAAGTAAGAAGGGGAATCTCCTTCTGAGATAAAATCAAAGCGCGCATAGTCTGGATTTTTTTCTAAATAGCGATCGATCCCACGCTGTTCTTCTTCAAGCTCGCCTTCTAAAACATTGCCATCTCCGATCAATGCATATTTTTTTAATAGCGGACCGTGATTGTCTCTTAGATTCAATTGCCATTTAGGCTGTAACCGTGTAGCTAACTGAGACTCAACCATTTTCCAAGCATAGGCAAAATACCAGAAATTGAAACGATCATTAATGACTTCAATCGACCAATTTTTCTCAATGTATTCGCTATAGGTGACATCCTGGTCTAAAATGATATAAATAATCACCTTTTTTTCAATTCGCTCTTTGATTGCCTGCCAATCTGGCTGATGGGCATATTTTTCCTCAATTGACTTCAATGCCCTAGCCGTTGTATTCGTTCCTCCCCACGTTTGAATGTATAGTTTCCGTGGATCCTCATCATTCATCAAATAATCCTCAATGAATTTGGAGCCCTCGGTTTCTTTGGTCATTTCTCCCGGTGAATCAATGTTCCCGATATAGTAAATACTTTTCAAGTATTCGGGAGAAGGATAATCCTCAGCGTGTATTTTCAAGTTCGGATATACCTTAGCATAAAGATCAATAAATTCATTGATCCACTCAGTTCCTGTCCACCGATACGGTTCAATGTCTTTAGCTGGATCGCCCGCATAATGATAAACTGAACTTGTCAGGACAATCCCCTCGGTATCAAAACAGTCGCTATAAAGTAAATAGCGCAAAAATGAATTCATATCATCGACTTCACCGTCGGTTGTTATAATTGTTCTGGCTTTGTTATTCATTGTTATCATCTCCTTTTCTTACAAAAATAGTGCCTTGCTTTATTAAAAATTCAGCCATCCTGTTCATTTCGAAAAAGCAAAACGAGGCATCCTGTTCCTATAATTTTCCTTTATCCTTCACTAAAAGCAGCTGATTTCTCAATGAACCGTTTCCATTTTTCATATTTCAAACGGATCACGGCCTGTTCGGCTTGCGGAACGATCGTGGTTTGATGAATAGCTGGTTCATTCATGGTTGGATTGGCAACAAGCATCGTGCCGATGGCTGAAAATTCTTCGACTTCGCTGACGATGACGGGTTTATTGATCAAAGTTGCCAATAAGCTCATCAAGGCGCGGTTTTTCGAAACACCACCATCGATCATTACCTGATTGATCAGTCGTTCAGCGACTTCTTCCATCACATCGATCACTGCTTTGATTTGAAAAATGATGCTTTCTAAAACGGCTTTCAACAGCTCATGAGTCGTCGTTGTGCGTTTCATGCCGACAAAGCTGGCAGTCATCGTATTATCCCAAAAAGGGGCACCCATTCCTTGCAATGCTGGGATAAAATAGATGTCTTCTTGACTGTCATTGGTCAGCACTTCTTGACAGATTTCAGCTACATCTGGCAGCGGAGCCACTTGCTCACTGAACCAGTTGATGGCGTCACCACAGGAACGGATGATGCCTTCTAGCGCAACCGCTGTTTCCTGGCTAGTTTGCCAGCCTACCGTCGTCAAAATGCGGCGATCCCGCAACGTCTGCTCCTGCTGCACTTGCATCATGATCGAACAACCGGTACCCATCGTGATTTTTACATCCCCAAGGCTTTGACAACCTTCCCCGAATAATGCCGCTTGTGAATCGGCTAAGATTCCTTTGATAGGGATTCCGTGATAGTTACCGAAAACCGTATCAGCAGGTTTGATCGCTGGCAAGTCTGCTAAATGGATGCCAAAAAGTTTGACGAGCTCTGCATCCCAACAGCCCTCTTCAATATTGTAAAACAATGTCCGGCACGCGTTGCTGGCTTCTGTCGCAAATACCTTCCCTTGCGTTAAATTCCACAACAGCCAGCTGTCCATCGTACCGATCGCCAACTCGCCAGTTCCCGACTTTTCCTTGATGGCCGATAATTCTTGTGCCAGCCATTTCACTTTGGTGCCAGAAAAATACGGGTCTAAGCGTAAACCGGTCTTTTGATTGATCGTCCTTTCCCAGCCTTGTGCCGTCAATTCTTCACAAATCGCGGCGCTGCGGTTGCATTGCCACACGATCGCATTGTACAGGGGATTACCAGTCAATCGGTCCCATGCAACGATCGTTTCTCGCTGATTGGTCAATGACAAGGAAACGATTTGATCTGCAGTGATCGCTTGTTCTTGAAACACTTGTGCCAGCAATTCTTGGACATTTTGCCAAATCTCGAGGGGATCATGTTCGACCCACCCGACTTTTGGATAAATTTGGCGGTGTTTTTTATCGTAACGTTGCAGGATTTTCCCTTCTTGAAACAGTAAGAGCTTGGTACCGGATGTACTCTGATCTAAAACCAGCTGATAGGTCTTGTCCATCTTAAGCTCCTAGAAACGCAACCGCTGTTTTCGCTATGGAGGCACCGTCTAAGCCATAATGGGCAAACAGTTCTGACGAAGAACCAGTAATCAAGGCTTCATCCGGAAAAGCAATGATTTTTTGTCGAATGTCCGTTTCTTCTGCCAGCGTTTCCGCCACGGCAGCTCCTAAGCCGTTGTATCGGCTGTGTTCTTCCACAGTGATCACGGTGCCTGTTTCTTTCGCCACTCGTTTGACCGTTTCTGAATCAAAGGGCTTCAAGGAATGAACATTTAAAACGGTAGCAGTGATGCCTTGTTTTTCCAATAGCTCAGCAGCATCCAACGCTTGGCGCACGGTTTCGCCAGTGGCGAGCAATGCGACATCTTGACCGCTTCTCAGCTCAATGGCTTTGCCGATCTCAAAAGGATAATCTGCAGAATCATAACAATCTTCAACAGGATTGCGACCGAGACGGATATAGGCTGGTTCATTTGATGCCGCTAAGGCTTTAAACATTTGGATCGTTTCAAAGCGATCTGCTGGCAACAGCACTTGCAAATTAGGGATCGCTCGTGCCACTGCGATGTCTTGCAAGGAATGATGACTCATGCCTAATGCCCCATAGCTGACACCGCCGCTGATGCCTACGAGTTTGACATTCTTATTCGAATACGCGACATCGACTTTGATCTGCTCGATACTGCGCATGCTGAGAAAACAAGCTGGAGATGCAACGAAAGGGCGTTTGCCCATATGGGCTAAGCCAGCCGCAATACTGACGATGTTTTGCTCTGCGATCCCTACTTCCACCAATTGTGTCGGTAATTCCTTGGCAAAAGGTGCTAACGAAGCGGAACCACGAGAATCACTGGTCAACACCGTGATCGCAGGATTCTTTTTTCCTTCTTCAATCAATACGTCGCACATCGCTTGGCGATTGGCAATATTATTTTTTCCCATGAGTCAAAACCTCCATTTGCTGATCAAGTTCGGCAATGGCTTGTGCAAGCTCTTCTGCCGTTGGCACTTTATGATGCCATTGCGCTTGATTTTCGGCTGCAGAATAGCCTTTGCCTTTGATGGTTTTAGCAATGATCAGCTTCGGTTGATTGGACTGATGCGGTTTTTCTAATGCAGCCACCAAGGCAGCCATATCATTGCCATCAACGATATGCACATCCCAACCAAAGGCACGCCATTTTTCATCTAGCGGCTCCACTGCCATCACATCTTCCGAGGCTCCAGTGATCTGCAAGCCGTTGCGATCAATGATGGCGGTCAAATTGTCCAGCTGGTAGTTGGCAGCCGCCATGGCTCCTTCCCATACCGAGCCTTCTGCTAATTCGCCATCTCCCAACAACGTATAGGTTTGATACGTGCGGTGATCCAGTTTGCCTGCCAAAGCGATCCCTACTGCGACGGGTAAGCCGTGACCTAGCGAACCAGTATTCATCTCAACACCAGCTACTTTATTGTTTGGATGACCGATCAGTCTTGAACCAAATTGCGAAAAGGTGGCTAATTCTTCTTTCGGCAAAAAACCTTTGTCCGCTAAAACGGCCCATAATACTTCTGCCGCATGTCCTTTACTTTGGATATACTGGTCACGATCTTGCTTTTGAGGATCTTTCGCATCGACATTCATTATCCGATAATACAAGGCCACTAAAATATCGGTACAAGAAAGATCCGAACCAGTATGACCCGTTTTTGCTTGATAGATCAGCTCTAACACGGATTTTCGAATCGTTAAAGCCTTCATCTCCAGCTCGTTTATTTCCATGATTGATCCCCTCTCAAGTATGCTTTGACGTCTTCTTCGATTGGATCATAAAAATCTGGCTGCACACCGATGTATTTGCACGCTTCGTACAAGATCGGCACCACATTTTTTCTGACCGCCGCAACGTGATGAATATAAGGGCCCTCAACGAGTTTGAATTCCAAGCGATTCAAATTCGCAAATTCCAGATAGAGATAGGTTCCTTGATTGTATGGTCCATCGATCCCTTTACCAGTACCCATCAGTAGGGAGTATTCGCCGTTGTCCCCATCAAAGCGACACAGCGTATACTCGTCTTTGATTGCCCGAAAAGCGACTGATCCTGGATAGTCAAAAACAAAATGTCGTTGCGGCAAGATCGGTTTGGTCTCTGCAGTGGAATAAGCAAAAACTCCTAAGTGTTGCAGCAATTCGCCATTCTCGTTCTCTGGATGGCGGCAGTTGACATCCGCAAAGATCGCTCGATGTTCCCCCAACGAAGCGGCTTCGACCAACAGTTCCGAGATCGCCCCATGGACATCCGTCTCACAGACAAAAGGCAAGCCTTCTTCTTGTAACAGCGACAGGGAGGCATACGGTAAAATACCGATTTCGTCTTGTAAGGCCGTCCAACACTGGATGACTCCTGCATTGCAGCCGTAGCTTTCACATAAGTTTTGCAAAGCCACTTTAAGGGCTGCCACCATCTCCAAATCTCTCGCCGAAATTTGGACTTCCGTATTGGTTTCGAAATAATCAATGACTGCTTGCAATTTATCTGGCTGCTGTTCTTTGACTTTCTTGATTTCTTGCACCACTTCTTGGATCGGTACTGGTGATAGCGAAATATTGAAACGCTCCAATAGTTCGCCTTCGTTGCAGATCACAGTCCAAAAATCAAAGGGGCGTGGGCCAACTTGCAAGATTCGTGTTTGTTTGAAGGTCTTGACGACATTGCAGACTTTGATAAAGTCTTGCAAGCCGCGGGCAAATTCTGGTGAATCAATATCAGAATTTTTGACATAGGTGAAAGGTACCTTGAAACGGCGCAAGACTTTCCCAATAGCGAAAAGACCGCATTGCGTATCCCGCAAACGTGAACCGTCGGCGGCTGGCGTCTCATCTTTAGGTCCCCACAGTAAGACGGGGACATCTAGTTTTTTGGCTAAACGAGCACAGGCATATTCCGTACCAAAGTTTTCATTGGCTAGAAAAAGACCGTCGATTTTTGCTGCTTTGAATTTTTCGGCGATTTTTTCAACCCCTTCATCATCGTATAGTAAGCCGTCTTCGTTGATATCTAAAATATCTACATAATCAATGGCAAGTTCGTCCATTTTTTGTCGTGTCAGATTGGCGTACTCAATGGCTGCTTCTGCACTAAACAAATTTCTTCTAGTCGGGGCGAACCCGATGGTTACTTTATCCATAAAACCACCCTTTGCGTTTTAGTATATTTAGCTAAATTTTTATTTCTTCGACGATTCGTGCTACATTTTTGCTCAGAAATTCCTCATCCGTCAGTAAAACGATTTTTTTATCAGGAAAGGCTGCTGCGACTTTCGCTTGATTGAAGCGGGTTTGAGGAGCTAAAATCAAAAAATCATAGTCATTCCCCACCATAAATATTTCTGAAAAAGGCGCGGAATTGACTTGGTAATGCTGATCATCCGCTAGTTGTTCTTTGAGCGCTTTGACGAGCAGTGCACTGGAGAGCCCAGTGGCACAAAAAAGACCGATCTGTGTCATCTATTCACTTCCTCAAAATGTAATCCCTTACTTTTTACACCTTAAATATAGCACAAGCTAAATATTTTGCAATAGTTTTAGATAAATATTTTTGTTAAATAACTAAAAAAGGGCAAAACGCTTGCTAAACGTTTTGTCCTTCTTCTTATTTTTCATATTATTTTTATTCTTAATTGATGCTTTCGCGTTCGACGATCGTCGTGGCGACCAGCATTTTCAGATGGTTTTCATCTTCACTCGTGATTTTCTCGATCAAGCGTCGCACGGCTTGGCGACCAAGGTACACTTTATCTACTTTGACGGTGGTCAGTGGTGGGTTGCAAAATTCCGCCAAAGGAATATCATCGAACCCAACAATGGTCAACGGATGATCGGGAAACACTTCGCGAATGGCTTTCATGGCACCGATGGCGATATTGTCATTGACCGCAAAAAAAGCGCTTGGCAACGGTCGCTGATCGGCACGCAAGGATTCCAAATAGACCTTCATGTCTTGATAGGAGCCTTCCAAGGTGGGTTCTACTAAGGCTTCCGTCTCTTCATAATGGATCAGATCATGCTCTTGGATCGCTTGGATGAACCCTTGCTTGCGTTCCCGAAAGTTGTTGATTTGAAAGGTTGAATTGATGATGCCGATGTCACGGTGGCCTTTTTCGATCATCTTTTCAACGATCTCATAGGCACTGTCACGATTATTGATGGCGACAAAATCAAAGTCCTGCGAATTAAACACCGTATCTAAAATCACTAACGGTACTTCCAAATGGCGAAAGACTGCTAAATCTTGTTTTTCCAATTCCGTTCCTAACAATAGCAAACCATCTGCTAATTCTGGACGGATCTTTTCAATCGGGTCTTCTTCTGGTGCCAGTGTGATATGGGAAATGACCAGTTCATAGCCTAACGCACTGCACTCCATTTCGATTCCTCGGATCAATTCAGAAAAGAAAGGCGTATCCCCTACGACATTTCCTTGTTTGTTCATTACGACAAATTTGATTTTTTGGCTTTCCGTTTTTTTAATTTCTCGCTGATCAAAATACCCCATATCACGAGCGATCTTCAAGATCGCTTGCCGTTTTTGTTCACTGATCCCCTTACGATTGTTGATCGCATTAGAGACTGTTCCGCTGGAAACGCCAGCTTTTCGGGCAATATCAGAGATCACAACTTTCATTTGCTCACCGCTTTCTGCTTCTCATTCTGTTAAAAGTATAGCAAAAGAATTGTTTTTTTACTACCAAAAAAGCTAAAACAAACTAAAATTTTTAGTTTGTTTTAGCTTCTACTTTGATTAGTTACTTTGTTCCGCCAAAATGCAGAAGGACAATGGGTCGATGGTTATCCTTGGCGCTGCTACGCCGCGAGAAGCGATCCCAGCTCCTTTGGGGTCAGCAACGAGGTGCCAAGAAGTATTTTCTGTTGCCGTCGGTAAGTCAAAGGACCAGCTTTCTTCCGTGCTGTTGAGTAAAACGAACAAGGAACGCCATGGATGCTGTTCGTCACGATTGGGTACTTGATACGCCAAGCGATTTTCATCCTTTGTCTCATAAAAGACCATGCTTTCAGCCGTTTGGGTCGTGGTATCTCTCAATGGTGCATAGGACTGCCGCAATGCCCACAAGCCCCGATACAGCTCGCGCAATTCTTTGAAGGTTTTGGCACGTGCCCAATCCAGCTGATTGACTGTCAGTGGCGAACGGAAGGAATTTTCATCGCCTTCTTTGGTACGGCCAAATTCTTCCCCAGCTTGGGTCAGCACGGCTCCTTGGCTAGTAAACAAAATGGCTGCTGCTAGTTTGTTACGGGCTAAAAGCTCAGGATCAAACTCATAATTTCTTTCCTTCACTGAAGCCTGCATGGTTGCCACCAGTTTGTCCCATAAGGTCAAATTATCATGGACTGACGCATAGGCAATCACTTGACGGGGCGATTTTGCCCAGCGCTCGGCGCCTTCTTGCCCAGCAACTTTCGTATTTCCTTGAATCGCCGTTGCCAAATTTGCTGCATAAAAGGTTTGCTTGACTTGCGGTTGACCATTCATTCCTTGAATAAACGCGCCGTCTGTTTCTTCAAAGACATCGCCCTTGATACTGTCTCTTAAATCATTGCTAAAAACCGCAACGCCTTCTGACAGTACCCAAACATTGCTTTTGTTCGCTGGGATATTCGGTTGAATAATTTGATTGCTGCCGGCATCCCATGGCTCGCCGTATAAAATCACATGGCTGAAGCCGGCATCATCTAGGCGTTGCCGCAATTGGTTCATGGTTTCCACATCGATCAAGCCCATCAAATCAAAACGAAAGCCGTCGATTTTGTATTCTTGCGCCCAATATAAAACTGAATCAATGATAAATTTGCGCATCATTTTCCGTTCAGAAGCCACTTCATTGCCGCAAGCAGAACCGTCCGCAAAATTCCCCGCATCATCTTGGCGGTAGTAATAATCAGGCACCGTCAAATTAAACCATGATTCTTCTGTGATCGCAGTGTGATTGAAGACCACATCCATTACAACGCCGATGGCTTCTTCATGCAGCGATTGGATCATTTGCTTGCATTCACGAATCCGCGCCTTGGGATCACTAGGATCAGAAGCGTATCGTCCTTCAGGTACATTGTAATTCTTCGGATCATAGCCCCAGTTATAGGCAGAAGAAGTTTCATCATTGTCAAAATCGAAGATCGGCAGCAGATGAACATAATTGATCCCCAGCTCTTTTAAATAAGCCATGCCAGTTGGTTGACTTTCATCCCCCAACAGATGGGTCTTTTTTTCAGTGAAGGCTAAATATTTTCCGCGATTTTCTGGTGAAATCCCGCTGTTTTCGGCGCCGCTGAAATCTTCGACATGTAATTCCCAAATATAGGCATCGGTGATCGATTGCTGACCGACGCCGTGAGTCTCCTGCCAGCCTTCAGGATCTGTTTCCTTTAAATCAATGATGGCCCCACGGTTCCCGTTGATCCCTACTGCCTTGGCATAAAGATCCACCGCTTCGACTTTTTGACCGTCTCGTTGAAATTCAAACGTATAAAACAGCTCTTTGACGGTTTCTTCCGTCGTGACTTGCCAACAGTTGTCTTCTTGGACCATTGGCAGTGTCAGCAGGCGATCGTCAGTCCCAGCGACACCGCTTTGATAAATCAATACTGAAACAGCCTCTGCCTCTGGTGACCAGCATTTGAACGTGGTTTGCTGTCCTTGAAAAGTCACACCAAGATCATTCCCGTGATACGTATGTTCTTCTAAAAAACCGATCCTGCGATCGATCGCAATCTTTTTTTCTCCATACTGCGTGTTTTGTCCCATCAAAATTCCTCCATTCAACGTTGCTAACTATAAAACCCAGTTACTTTTCTGCTATTTCTACCTTCTCATATTTCTTGAAAATTGCCAACAATAACTGACAGCGTACATACAAAAAACAGCTAAGACCAAAAAAGCAGGCAATATACATGCTGAAAACCAGCGCATAGGGTGAAAGAAGCATGATGACAATAGGGGCTGCAGTCAGAAGATGAAGACTAAGTATTTTAAAAGGGTGCTTTGCGGCGACTTTGATGCTGTTCAAAAGGATCGTTTTGATTTCGCTATCGTAACGTGCGAGTAAGAAAAACGAAACTTGGAAAAACTGAAGCCACATGAACGTACAAATTACTAAGCCTACGGTAAAAAGATCAGGAGTCCCTTTTAGTTGGAAATAATACAACCAATCAGCAGTCAAAAGCCACAAAGAAATAAGCAGACCGAGCCAGATAAGAGTGCTTTTTCGAAAGCTTTGACAAAAGGTCGACCAAAACTGCTGAACAACAGCCGGTGCTTTTCCTTCTATCAGGTCAGTCGCCACTTTTGAGCCCGCAGTGATGGCTGCGCCGATCGTGAAGAGCGGCAAACTAAAAAACAAGAGTAGTACATTCAATAAGAGCAACTGGCTGAATTTCCAAGCGATTCGTGCGAAGAAGTTTTCTGAATGAAAAAAGTGTATCATGTGGGTTTACTCCTTTACTGATCCGACAACGATTCCTTGAACGAAATATTTTTGTAGAAGCGGATAAATAATCAATAACGGCACCACCGCCACCACGATCTTCGCTGCATTCAAGTTTCGATCAGAGACCGCTAGTAGACTTTGTAGCTGCTCGGAAGTCAAATTCCCAGCTTGTTGCATTGTTTCAGCAATGTTGACTGATAGTGTTTGGATATAGGTCATTAAAGGATAGTTTTCAGTCTTGGTCATATAGATCAGTCCACTGAAAAAATCATTCCAACTACCGACAATACTGAATAGAGAAACGGTTGCCAAACACGGCAAAGACATTGGAATATAGATTCGTCCCAAAATCTGCAGTGGGTTGGCCCCATCGATCCGAGCAGATTCTTCCAATGATTTGGGAATTCCCCGAAAGAAATTCATCACCAAGATCACACTGCCGATAGGGACTGCACTAGGTAAAATCAGGGACCAAATCGTATTCAATAATCCTAGATTGCGAACGACCAAATACGTTGGGATCATGCCGCCACTGAAGAGCATAGCGAAAACCATCACACTCATGAATAATTTTCTCGTTCGAAATACTTTTTTTGATTTAGATAGCGGGTAAGCCATCGTTACGATCATCACCAAATTCAGCAATAAAGAGATCACCACACGAATGACTGAAATACCAAAAGAACGCCAAAATTGCTGATCGCTCATGATGCGCTCATAAGCCGCTAAGGTCAGATCTACTGGCCATAGCCCCACAGCATTTGCCGCGACGGCACTGCTGCTGCTTAAAGAAAGTGCCACGACATTCAACATCGGTACTAAACAAGAAAGAGCCAAAACAATGACGATCAAATAAATTACTGCATGCCGTATACTAAATTTTTCTTTCATCTCTTTTTTCCTTTCCTTAAAACATCACTCTGTCAGTCTTCTTCTCCGCAATTTTGTTGGAAGACCAAATCAAGAATAGACCGATCACCGATTTGACCAGACCAACGGCGGTTCCTAAGCTATAGTCTCTACCGATCAGACCGATTCGGTAGACATAGGTATCGATAATATCGCCGCTTTGATACACAACCGGAGAATACAGGTTATAAATTTGGTCGAAGCCGGCATTCAAGATATTAGGCAGCGACAAAATCGTCATCAGCAAAATAAAAGGCATCATCCCCGGCAGGGTTACGTGCCAGACTTTTTTTGACCAAGAAGCACCATCCATCGTTGCTGCTTCATATAATCCCGGATCAATCGAGGTAATGGCAGCAAGGTACACGATTGAACTGTAACCAAAACTTTTCCAAACATCGGTCCCGATCAGCAAACGAGGAAACAGCTGATTACTACCCAAAAAGTTTAATGGTTCTACACCAAAGTTTTGTAAAATCTGATTCACCGTTCCATCAAGACTGAATAAATTGACCACTACTGAAGCCAATATGACCCATGAAAGAAAATGGGGCAAATATACGATGGTCTGAATGGAGCGTTTCATCCACTTTACACGTACTTCATTTAATAGAATCGCAAAAAGAATCGGTACGATCGTATTAAAGACAATTTTCCAGAAAGCGATGAAAATCGTGTTTTTAGTTACTAAGAAAATATCCGGTAAACTGAACAAATAGCGAAAGTGCTCGAATCCCACAAATTCAGAACCAAATACACCTTTCGCTGGCACATAATCTTGAAATGCCATCAACAACCCAAACATAGGACCATAAGAAAAAATCAAAATAAAAATTATGCCTGGTAAAATCATCCCTAGAAAGAAAAGCTGATCTCGAGAAAACCACTTTTTCTTTTCTTTTTTGCTTTCTTTTTCAACAGAAAGTTCCATTTAGTTACTCCTCCATAAATTTTTTGCCTCACCAGCCGCTTGATGAAAAAATTCGAACAAAGAAAAGGCACCTGCAGTCGGTTTTCCTGCATACAACCTTGCTTTTCTTTGTTCGAAAGACGAGTGTCAGAACCGCTGGAGTGGCCGCTTAATTATCTGCTCGCTGATCTACTACTTCTTGCATTTCTTCAAGTATGGCTATCCCACCTTGGCTATTCCATGTTTCAACATAGTTGTCGAAGTTTTCCAGGGGTTCTTCTCCAGTGATAAACTTAATGAAGGTCTCTTCCTCCAGTTTCCCTACTTGTGCGCCGTTTCGTTCATTGGCTTTGATCGAATCAAAACGCGGTGGTTTCACTTCATTCAAGCGTCCCTGCTCTCTGATACCGCCCATCACATTATTGACGGCTAAATAGCGGGAGGCATAGCGGGTCCAGTCCACCGGATCAGTTTCTTCAGGGCTATCCAGATATTGCTTGATTTTTTCGGCGTTTTCTTTGATGAAGAAGTTGGAGATATCATCGATAGATGTTTCGCCAACCGCCGCCTTAGAAGCTTCTACTGCATCATCAATCTCACTATAGGCTTTTAAGAAAACAACATTCCATGGACGAACCGTCCCATCGACATCCACTTTCGCATAGTCATAAATTTCCGGAAACTCGGTTTCAATATCTTCCGAGTTGGCAACTTCACCATAAATCAGATTGATCATCTCCATGATTTTTTCCGGCTCAGAAAAACCTTTGCGCACCACGATGTATTGCCCAGTGCCGCGGTTAGCCACGGCATTGACCCCTCCATCGCCGTTAGCATTTTCAAGGGCATAAGGAACAAATTCAGCATTTGGACCATTTTGTTTGGCTTGTACTAACCCCCAGTCAGGCATGTGCCAAGGACCAAAAGCAATGCCCGTTTCTCCATTAACCATCATGGCATGGATATCGTCATACGTACGGGTACCAAATTGCGGATCCATGAACCCTTCATCTTGCCATTCCTTCAGTAGCGTTAGTGCTTCTTTCATTGCTGGCGTATTGGATCCATAAAACATCTGCCCATTCTCATCTTGGAGATACGATTTTGGGTAGGCTCCAAACGCATTCATGATGGCTGTTCCGGTATATGCCGTGCCGCCATGATTTGGCGAAGACAACCAGAAGGCCAATGGCAAACCAACTGCTTTTCCGGTATTGGCTAAATCATTTTCTTGAAAAGCAATCGCTGTTTCCTTCAACTCATCCAATGTAATTGAGCGATTGCCATCTTTATCCAGTTCAATACCTAGCTCATCTAGCCAGTCCTGGCGCAACCAGACAAGATTGGGCCCGAAGTCATCGCTAGTAGATGGGATCGCCATCAAGCGATCATCAAACGTGGCTGCTTCTAACTGAATCCCATCAAACGAATCATAGATGTCTTTTAGAAAATCGTCGGCATGCTCCTCAAATACTTCGGTCAAGTCTTCCACTAAATCATTGTTAACTAATTCTTCCAATTCATCTCTTGATCCGACGATCATCGTATCCGGTAGTTCCCCTGAAGCGATCGCTAGCGATACTTGACGATCATAGTCTTCCCCATGGGCTTCAAAGGCACTCTCCAGCTCGATGCCCAAGCGTTCTTGAATCAATCGAGTATATGCGTTATTGCTGTAAGAATCCCCCTCAGGCAGTTTCGAGTTCGGTGCGGTCTGGCGTCCGATCGTAATCACGGTATCCCCATTTTCATTGGTCTTTGCTTCTTCTGAACTGCATCCTGTCATAATAAGTGCTGAAGCAACTGCTGTTAACATTGCTGTCCCCCGCCTAAATTTCATTGTTTTCCTCCTCAAACTTTTTTGATATCCTTATTATACGCAATCGATTCCACAGAAAATATAGCACTTTTTTCAGATTCATAGCACGATTTCCAGAAAAATAAAACGTTTACAAATTCACTCTGTTGCTTTTTTTGTTTATCGCTTACTATAGAAAGAAGAAGCGACTGCGTAATTTTCTCTATACGAAAGGACGGCGAAAACCATGTACCGACTGCTGCTTGCTGATGACAGCTACGATCAAAGAGAAGTGATCAAATACTTCTTGAGTCAGCATGAAAAAGAATGGCTGATCGAAGAAGCCAAAAATGGCCGCGAAGCCTGGCAACTTTTTCAGAAACAGCCCTTTGACTTGATAATTACCGACGTAAAGATGCCCTTTATGGATGGACATGCCCTAGTAGCGAGAATCAAAGAAGCAGTTCCTGAAATTCCTGTGATGTTTATCAGCGGCTTTGAAGATTTTCATTATGTAAAAAAAGCCATACAGTTACAAGCGGTTGACTACCTCTTAAAACCAATCGACCCTGATGATTTTTATGAACAAATAAATAAAATCATTCTTTTTATTGATCAACAAAAGCAGCGCGCTTACACAAAAACAATCGCACAAACCCATTACTTGAAAGAGATTTTGAGTAAACTTTTTTATGGCTATCCTTGGCATTCACTGCCGAAGGAAGAGCAATCGATTGCACAAGATTTTTTTAAGACTCATCCCTCTTTTTTTCTCGTTACTTGGCCGCTGGATTCTTGGAATGCGCCGGATTTTGTCCCTTCGCTATCTGCTGCATTTCCTGAAATGTTCAGTTTGTTTTTAGCTCCAGCACAACTGCTCTTTTTTAACGAACCTTTGCCAAAAAGGGAAATCGAAGAGCGAAAAAACAACTTAACTACCTATTTTTCCAAACAGTTTCAGCAAAAAATAACACTTGTTGACAGCGGACCAGTTCCCCACCATTCAGGGGTGTATGGCACCTATCATGACTTACTGAGAACCAGTCAGCGGTCTTTTTATCAGCAAAACAAAGGGAAAATCTGCCAGCTGCTTCCGGGAGATCACTACATCGTCAAGAAAGCGCTTTTCGAAAAAACCGTTTCGTATGTGAATCAATACGAAAGTAAAAAAGCCCACGCGCTTGTGAAAACAGTTTTCGACTGCTTTGAAACAAATGGACGTGAGGAACCAACCAATGCCAAGTTTTATTTTGCGACCTTTTATCAAACAATCATCGATCAGTGCACGATCACTTTTGATGCGGAGTATGGCGCTAATCAGATTGGAAAAATACTGGAAGCGCCAAGTCTGCAACTAATTGCGGATATTTTTGATGCCCTCTTCCATTATATCCATGATGCCTTGCTTCAAATCAACGGGAGCCTGTCAAATGACTATGTGCGCCAAGTAAAATCCTATATATTCGCTCATTTTCACCAAGAGTTGAGCTTGGAGCGGTTAGCAAAGGAAGTCAATATCAATCCTAACTACCTAAGCGAATTATTCAGTACTTCTGAAGGCATGGGTATCACCAAATACATCAAGTCTTACCGTATCAAACAGGCTCAGAAGCGTTTAAAGAACTCGCACTGCAGCATTCGAACTATCTCCAAACAAGTTGGCTTTAATCATTATTCCTATTTTTGCAAAACGTTCCGAGAAATTGTCGGAATGACGCCGGATGCGTATAGAAAGAGAGGTCCCTCTTGTTAAGAAAAGTCCACGATTGTTTTAAAAATTTTCGTTTTCAAAAAAAGATCGCCCTTATTTCAATTCTTTCAAGCATTGTTCCTCTGATCGTTTTGACCTTTGTCGGGGTATCTATCATCCGAGCCTTTATCCAACAGCAGGAAAAAAGTGCTTACTCCGATAATCTCAAAAGTATCAGCTATCAGTTAGAAAGCAAGATCCACACCTATCGGGACAGCCTGCTCTTTTTAGCCAACAATACCGCCTTGACGCAAGAGCTTTCTAGTCAACGCTTCTCAAACTTTGATCAATACAATCTCTTTCAAAATACGATCGTGCCTTTGTTTCACAGTGTTCGTTTTCCGCAAACAGATATTAAAGGCATCACGCTATACACCACGATCGATCTTTATGATCATGGGCAATACGTCAAAAAAATCACGGCTGATACAGCACTGCCTTTTCTAAAAGAAAAACCTTCGACCGAGATTCGAACGTATTTTGACAAAGAACGGGAGGAACTTTCTTTTTATACCAACCTTTTTTTAAAAGGCCATACCGCAGATTCCTTAAACTACATCGTTTTAACCATCGATCGAGCAGCATTGTTCACGAATCTTGATGCAGTCACTGAGGAGCCTTATGATTTGACGATTCAGTCAGAGACCGGGCAGACGCTTTACCGCATTGATTATTTGACGAAGCAGCAACGTACTCAAAAACAGTGGCTGGTTGGAAACGCAGTTATTGAAGAGGCACCTGTACTGCTGGATAATCATTGGCAAATCGTTTTTGTTAAAACCGCACAGTCATTTTTCAGCAGTTTACTGTATCTAGTTGGTGCGGCACTCATTATCTTTGGTTTTGTATTAGTGATATTGGTTTTATCCAGCTGGTGGCTAGCAAAAACAGTGGTACAGCCGATCAATTCTTTGGCCCAGCAAATGGCTTCTTTATCAATGGATCAATTCAAAATCGAGCATAGTTATTCTTCAGAAGATGAAGTTGGACAGTTATACACCAATTTTCAAAAAATGCTAGATAAAATCGCTGAGCTGATCAATGAAGTATATGAAGCCGAACTGAAACAAAAAGAATACGAATTGCGGGTTCTGCAAGCCCAGATCAATCCGCATTTCTTTTATAATTCCTTAGCATTGATCAGCAATACTGCCACACTAAACGGCAATCACGAAATCCGTGAGATGGCTCAGCTGCTGTCTCGATTCTACCGTCTCAGCCTAAACCAAGGATCCAATCGGTTATCCGTCAGCAAAGAACTCGATCTGACGATCACCTATGCTAAAATTCAGCAAAAAATGCATCACCATTCCTTTGATTTAGTCCTCGAAATTGACTCAAATATCGATGAATATCCGATGATCAATCTACTCTTGCAGCCGTTTGTCGAAAATGCCGTCTTTCATGGGCTGGATCATATTGAAGATCACCGCAGAGGTGTATTGACGATCCGCTGCCTCAAAGAAGGACAATGGCTGCGGTTTGAGATTCAAGACAATGGTCCTGGGATTGATCCTGAACAGCTAAAACAACTGGAGCAACCTTCTGATCAACATTATGGTATCAACAATGTACGCCAGCGGCTAGCATTATACTATGGCACGCAAGCTTCCTTAGCGATTCAATCAGTAAAAGGTGAAAAAACCACAATTGTTCTACTCATACCGCAAGACTTGCCTCCTCAAAAAAAACCGTTAGTGAAGAATGTTTGATCACTAACGGTTTTTTGGTGTCGAAATATTCAGATATTTGTTTTAATGCTTGATTTCAAGTACCTATTCTTCTACAGCAAACGCACCAGCCTCTAACAATGCTTGCGGTCCCCGATCACGTGGCGCGCTTTTTGGTTCCTTTAACATTCGTTCCCAATACTCAATGGTATCTTTCATAAAATCATTCTTGCTGTCACTACACCCTTCACGAATAAACAGCAATACCAACCCACTAAAAAAGATCAAGGCTTCTTCATGATATTTTCTCAGATCGCTTTTATGCGCACCTTGAAAAACAGCTGATTCAGCAATTGCTTCTTGAAAATAAGCAAAAGAACGCTCTTTTATGTAAGGACCACAGCCAATATCATTTAAAAAAAGTGCGAAAAAGAGGTTGCGATTGCGGCTGGCAAATACGTAATAGTCCTGCCAAAAGCTGTATAAGGAATCGAGTGTCTCTTCTGACTCTTTTTTTGTTTCGTGAATGTCGCGAAACACATCATCAACCATCGCCTGTTTATAATTTTGCATGTTTGAAAAATTTAAATAGATCGGTTGGGTCGATGTTCGTGCATATTTAGCAATGTCGCGGACAGTGATTGGTCGATAAAGATATTCCACCAGATATTTTTTTAAGCAATTGATCAAATATTTTTTCGTAATCGTTGCTTTTCTCATAATACCCCTTCCTTTCTGGACGTCACCAATTCTTGCTGATGTTCGTCTCATTCACTTTGACTACTTGCAGCTTTTAGAAGCACAACCAACGCCCATTTTCTTACTGAAAGTAATCTTTATACTTCTACTTTAACAAAAAAGAGCACGTTAACCTACACTTTCCGCCGATTTTCTTAATTTTATTTTTTATTTTTGACCATTTTATTAAAGAAACTCTTGTTGTCTTATGGTACTCAGACTTAAGGCTGATTTTGACTGGTGCTGCTTGTGGAATGATACTATGTAATGTATAGTATGAGTATGAACAGGAGGAGAGCCTTTGGATGCCCAATTAAAAAAAGGATTATTGGAAATTTGTGTTTTGGCTTATTTGCAGCATGGTGACTCTTATGGCTATGAATTAGTCAAAAACATATCTCCTTTACTGCCAATCTCAGAATCAACGCTTTATCCTATCTTGAAGCGCTTAGAAGCCAGCCGAGCGGTTGAGACTTATAATAAAAGCCATCAAGGACGGACCCGAAAATATTACCGCTTGTCCAAAATCGGAAAACAGCGGATCGACGATTTTTTAACCAACGACTGGCCCCAATTGACATTGATCCAGCGATTTATTAAAGGAGGAACATTAGATGAACAGAGTTGATTTTATCAAGGCATTGGCTGCGGAATTATCTGAAAAAGTCAGACCAAGCGAGATTCATCAGCTGATCAACTATTATGACGAGATGATCGAAGATTTGATGGAAGAAGGATACACCGAAGAAGAAGCCGTGGCACGCCTTGGCTCCCCAAAAGAACTGATCCAAGCAGTTACCGAAACGGAAGAGGTCGTAGTAGAGATTCCCCGCCGCTTTCATCCCTTCTTGCTCTTGATTTTAGTACTGGGCTTCCCATTGTGGGGCAGCCTCTTGTTAAGTGCCGCTTTGCTGATCCTAAGCTTTTTAATAATCATCTGGTGTGTGCCTTTCACCACTGGCATGATTGGTGTCACTACGTTTATCGGCGGGATCGCCAGCGTTGTCTTGAGTCCCATGCTGATGGCGGATGGTTTCTATCTCTTTTTAAGTCAGTTAGGCGTGGGGATTTTCTTATTTGGTTTAGGGCTGCTTTGCCTGATCGCCACTTATAGTATGAGCCGACCTTTTTCACGTCTTACCCACTCCCTTGTCGTTTGGCCGAAATCATTTGTTCAAAACTATCGAAAGAAGGCAGTCCTATGATCAAAATCAATAAGCGCTTTTTCGTTTTTCTCAGTCTGTTGTTTATTATTATCGGACTGGTCATCACCTTTATCGGTTTTTCAATGTCAGGCTACTCACCTGATGCCTACCATATTGAGCATCGTCGCTGGTATCAACTCGTTGGTTTCTATACGGAATAACAGACGGAAAATAATTATAAGTTGATTTTTTTCGTCATAAAAACTAGCAATTTGCATTAATTTCATGTATCGGTGAAAAAATTGAACTTCTCTTTTTGACGGAACCATATTACTATATAGGTACATCCTGTATCCTATTTCATAGGGTAACCAGAAAAACCCATACCATCCTATGGGTTTTTTTTGCTGTCTATAAAAGCAAAAAAACGTGCCGCAAGTCCAGGTATCGCCAAGCCAGCTGTTTTAGCTAACCTTGGCAGAACCTGTCTGCAGTACGTTTTTTCTAATGATCGATTATTCCCCTAGTACTGGCTGTTCTTGCACAGTGCCAATAGGAAACAAGGCGCGAAACACCCGGCGAACGATTGGACCTGCAATGAACAATTGCAACGGCAATGCGACGATCACATTTTTCCCAATGTTGCTTAGCCAATTGACGAACACCGAGTGATCAGGGTTTGGGTGCATCAACGCACCAAAGAGTGACATACAGATCACCATGCCGGCGATCATCAATGAAGAAATCAAACCGATTTTTTTCCAAGTAGCTGATTGATGGTCCAAAAATCGAAACGCCAAACCTTTTGCCGGACCAGAAACAATGAACCAATCCAAAATAAAGGCGACACAAAGGGCTAATGGCAATTCATTCCACGCCAATTGGAATGCCAATGCCGAAACACCGACTTGAAACATGAGGTTATAAACACTCATAAAATACACCATGAAAATACACATAAGTGTCGTATAGATCAAACTTTCTTTTTTATTGATGGGCATGTAACAACTTCCTTTCTCTTTTTCGTACTCGACTATTCTAGCAGAAGAAAATTTTTCGTGTAAGTAAAAGTTTGAAAACTTTCAAAAAAGTTTTTTGCTATTTTTTTATCCACTTCTCTTGACACTTTCTTATGAAGTCAGTAGAATAGCGATAGATTAAATCGTACAGATAACAAGCGGGTTCGCTTGTCGAGAGAGAGGCGGTTTCTATGAGAATAGAAACGGTCTCTTTTTTTGCGAATTTTTAGAGGTGAGAATATGGAAAACAACAAAAAACTCGTGGGGGCGATCCTCGCAACCGGATTGATGTCATTTGCAGGTGTGCTGATTGAAACAGCCATGAATGTAACGTTTCCGACATTGATCGATCATTTTACGCTTTCAACATCCGATGTTCAATGGGTGACGACCATCTACTTACTGGTCATCTCCATCATTGTCCCAATATCGACCTACCTTTTGAAACGCTTCTCATTGAGAACCTTGTTTCTAGCTGCCAACGCCTTTTTCCTTGTTGGCTTGGTGATCGACTTTTTATCGCCGACGTTTGCCATTTTGCTGATTGGCCGCTTTTTCCAAGGTGCCAGCACAGGGATCGCACTGCCTTTGATGTTCCACATCATTTTGACTTACTCCCCCTTTGAAAAACGGGGAGCGGCAATCGGCTTAGGGAATTTGACCACTTCCATCGCTCCAGCGATCGGACCGACATATGGGGGCTTATTGACCGCCCATTGGTCTTGGAATGCGATCTTTCTTTTCTTGATCCCAGTCTTGCTGATCTCCCTAGTACTCGGCCTTTACTCGATCCCTAAAACGGCTGGGGCAAAAGACACTTCCCTGGATTTACTGAGTGTATTAGGAATCGTCTTGATGTTCAGCGGCTTCTTATTGTTCTTGAATCAAGTAGGCACCTTAGCGAGTCTACTGCCGCTGCTTTTCGGTTTTATTGGTGCTGGCTTGTTTTATCAACGCTCAAAAGGCCCGAACCCTTTGATTCGTTTGGCTGTTTTGAAAAACCGTAGCTTCAGTTTGTTTCTGTTTGGCTTTCTTGTTTGTCAGTTCCTTTTACTGGGCATTTCCTTTGTCTTGCCGAACTTTGTCCAACTCGTCTTGGGAAAAGATGCCTTTACTGCAGGATTAGTTATGCTTCCTGGGGCGGCGATCGGGGCGATCCTTGCGCCGATCTCTGGTCGGTTGCTGGATAAAGTTGGACCGAAAAAACCGATCCTGTCTGGTTTGACGTTGATTGCCATCGGTTGGCTTGCCTTAGCCCTCGTTTTGCGTTCGCCTTTCATTTGGAGCCTAGTTGCTGGACATGTCTTTTACATGATCGGGATCGGCTTAGCCTACAGCAATATGATGACCACCGGCTTAAACAAGCTGACTCCTGCGTTGTACGCGGACGGTAATGCGATCTTTAATACGCTGCAGCAATTTTCTGGTGCAGTGGGTACGGCTGTGGTGGCGACCATTATCAATTTGGCACAAAATGCGGCGACCGATTACACCCAAGGGACGGTCATCGGCTCTCAAATCGCCTTATTCTTTTTGTGGGCCTTAGTCTTACTGACTTTCCTATTAACGATCAACTACTTCCGCAAAAGTACCGACAAAAAAGCCGTCAGCTAACTGCGGCTTTACCCATTGAAAACCAAGAAAAAAGCCGCTCTCCCTTGAGGGCGGCCATAAAAAAATCCGCTTCCGATCCCCCTTCTTAGTCAAAGGGCGCTCTCGGAAACGGATTATTTTTTTAGTTTAATTCAGCGGAACCAACCGCTGTTTTGGCTGTCACTGTGCCTGTGGTCGTCAATGAAAGCTGACGCACTTTTTCGGCATTCGTGATGACTGTTAAAACATCTGTCTGTTTGCCAGCTGCGGTCACTGCATCTAGATCCATCACTGCAATCTTCGTTTCTGGTGTGACCGTGTCACCTTCAGAAACAAGGACCTCAAATGGCGCACCTTTTAATTCCACAGTATCTAAGCCCATATGAACAAGAACTTCCGCGCCACCAGGCGTTAAAATCCCAATTGCATGCTTTGTTTCAAAAATGCTAGAGATCGTACCTGCAACAGGAGCATAAATCGTTCCATTCGTTGGCTGAACAGCAAAGCCGTCACCCATCATTTTTTGAGAAAAGACAGGATCAGAAACTTCAGTGATGGCAACTACTTTCCCATCAGCTGGAGCATAAAGGGTTTCTTCTGAAACTTGTGCTGCTTCTGGGGCTGCAGTTGTCGGTGCAGCCGTCGTTGGTGCAACAACCGCTGCTGCAGCTGTATCAGCAGCCAATTGCGGTTCTAATTTATTTAAGAAGGTAACTTTTCTAAAGATGATGGTGCAAACAAACGTGATGGCAATCGTCACCGCCATTGAGATGAAGACCATTGGATAGTTTTCAATTTTAAATGATAAGAAGCCAGGCAGTCCCCCTACACCAATACCTAATGCACGGGTATTCGTTGCAGTGATCAGCATTCCACCAAAGGCAGAACCTACCATTGCTGCGACAAATGGGTAAACATATTTCAAATTGATCCCGAACATCGCTGGTTCAGTAACCCCCATGTAAGCAGAAATCGTTGCTGGAACAGAGACTTGTTCTTCTTTTTTATTGCCACGGTGAAGGAACCAAATCGCCAATACTGCCGTACCTTGCGCAATATTTGACAGCATGATCATTGGCCAAAGGTTGGTTGTCCCAAAATCCGCTACTAATTGAGAGTCGATCGCTAGCGTTGTATGATGCAATCCGGTAATAACCAAAGGCGCATACAAGCCACCGAAAATGAAACCAAATAACCAGTTTAATGGTGAGGTCAAGCCAGCATTTACGACCCAAGAAATGCCTGATCCGATTTGCCAACCGATTGGACCTAACACCATGTGGGCTGCTAAAATAGTTGGCAGCAATGAGAACAATGGAACGAAGATCATTGAAACCGCTTCTGGAATCCATTTCCGGAAGAATCTTTCAAGATAAACCAATAAGAAACCTGCCAGCATTGCTGGGATCACTTGTGCTTGATACCCAATTTTATCAATAGTGAAGAACCCGAAGTCCCACGTATAATTTTGAGCAATTTCTGCAGCAGAAGTTGAACTTACTGAATAAGCATTTAATAATTGCGGTGAAACCAATGTAATTCCTAAAACAATCCCTAATATTTGCGTGGTTCCCATCTTACGTGTAATACTCCAAGTAATCCCTACTGGTAGAAAGTGAAAGATGGCTTCACAGGGCAGCCATAAAAAGCCGTTGACACCGTTCCAAAAAGTAGAAGCTTGTGTAATGGTTTGTCCACCTAGAGCTTCTAGCGGTACACCTTCTAAGAAATTTCTCAGCCCTAGCATCAAACCACCGACAATAATCGCTGGTAATAACGGGGTAAAGATCTCAGCTAACGTAGCGATCGCTCGTTGCACGATATTTTGATTGTTTTTTGCAATCGCTTTACTTTGTTCTTTAGAAACACCTTCTATTCCTGATACATCGGTAAAATCATTGTAAAACGTTGAGACATCATTGCCGATAATGACTTGGAATTGTCCCGCATTCGTAAACATCCCTTTGACACTTGGAATTTCTTCAATTGCCTTTTCGTTTGCTTTTGTCTGATCGTTCAAAACAAAACGCATCCGTGTCGCGCAATGTGTTACTGCGGCGATATTTTCTTTGCCGCCAACATATTCCAGCAGCTTCTCAGCATCATCACGATACTTTCCCATAATTAATAAACCCCTTTCATATCCACTTGTATATATATGTTTTAATTACGCACTAATCATAACTTGATAGTTTTGATATTGCAAGCGTTTCAAACCAATTTTTTTCACTTTTTCTACAAACAATACAAGTGAATAGAAAAGGTACCGTATTAAAACCTTAATAAATAAACGTTTTTGAAAATATTTGATTAATATAAAATAATATTGCCAATGACTTTATTTACTGTTTATTTAACAAAAAAGAATAAAAAAACAGGTGAGATAAATTGAAATAGCTTACAAATTACGTTATAATCATCTTGCATGTATAGACAAGTTTAAAGGAGGACAACTATTGTGAATACGATTATATTGTCTAAGGAAGAATGGCTGTTAACGGATCAAACCGGTACGACCTATCCGTTTTCTGGGACAGACAGTGAACGAGTTGCCGCACTGACCGCGCAGCTGCAGAAAATGGAAGGTGGCGGGATCGTCTCTGAATCGCTGGTGTTTACGAATGAAGAAGGGACTTTTTCACTGGACCAATGGTTGACAGAAAAATTGAATCGTCCCTTTGTTTGCACCACGAAAGAACAGTATGAAGAAAAAAGTGCTGAAATTCCTTGGAACCTCGAATACTATGGCTACACCCCTGGTAAAGATGAATACTCGGTGGAGTCACTTTTAACCGTCGGCAACGGCTATCTAGGGCTGCGAGGCACGACGCCTGAGATGACCATTTGTGAAGCGAACTATCCAGGGCTGTATTTAGCAAGTCTTTACAATACGGTGGAATCTGATGTTTCTGGTCATACCATCAGCAATGAAGACTTCGTCAATGCACCGAATCTGCAAAAAATGTACGTAAAGATCGATGATGAAGTGATCGATATCGCCAACAATCAGCTCCTTTCCTTTAAACGGACATTGGATCTGAAGACCGGCTTGTTCCAATCAGTGGCAGAAATTGAAACCAAAAAACAAAAGCGTCTGCGAATCGAAACGAAGAAGATCGCCAATATGCAAGACGTTCACCAATACAGCTTGGTCTATCAGTTTACCCCGCTGAACTTTTCTGGCACCGTTACCTTCGTCAGTGAAGCCGACGGATCGGTCTATAACTATAACGTCGCTCGTTACCGTAGTTTAACCAACCAGCATTTGACCGTGAAAGAGGCAGCAGCTGAACAAAACAAAGCGCATTTAGTGGTCACCACTAACCAATCACAGATTACCGTTGTCCAATCCTCTGAACTGTTTTCACAGGACCTGCCATTGGCTGAGCTGCAAGCTGAAACAAATGACCAGCTCGTCCGTCAGCAAGTAACCCTTGAGGTGACGGAAGGACAAACTTATCGGGTCGAAAAATCAGTCACTGTTGCCGCTTATCGCCAAGAAGATCCGCAACCGGCATTTACGTTTTCTTCCTTAGCATTACCTGATTTTGCGACGATGTATACCGCCTCAAAACAAGCCTGGGCTGAATTATGGGCAAAAGCGGCCATCGAAGTCACTGGTGACTTGATGTCGCAAAAAATGCTGAATCTGCATACGTATCATCTGCTGGTCTCCGCAGCACCGAATGCTTATCAGGAGTCCTTAGATGCCAGTATCACTGCCCGTGGCCTACATGGTGAAGCCTATCGCGGTCATATTTTCTGGGATGAACTGTTTATCTTACCGTTTTACATTCTACATTTTCCTGACACCGCCAAAGAAATTCTGCTGTATCGCTACCGCCGCTTAGCTGCTGCCAAAAAAGATGCCCAAAAAGCTGGCTACCAAGGCGCCATGTTCCCATGGCAATCAGGATTGGATGGCAGTGAGCAATCCCAAGAACTGCATTTGAACCCTATCAGCGGCGAATGGAAAGAAGATCACAGTCGCTTGCAACGCCATGTCTCCTTAGCGATCGCTTATAACATTTGGCAATACTGGCACAACACGCAAGATCGAGTCTTCATGGAACAATATGGGTTAGAATTGATGTTAGAAGTCGCTCATTTCTGGCAAAGTGCTGCCACCTGGGATGATGCTGCTCAACGTTACTTTATCGATAAAGTCATGGGACCAGATGAATTTCATGAAAGCTACCCAAATAGTGAACAAGGCGGCTTGAAAAACAACGCCTATACCAATATGATGGTAGTATGGTTGTTTGAAGAGATCGAGAACCTTCAACAACAACTTTCAGCAGAGAGCTTCCAAGCGGTATTAGAGAAAACGGCTTTAACCCCTGCAGATATTGCTGCTATGGCAGATATTCGTACCAAGCTGGGCTTAGAGATCGATCCAGAAGGCATCATTGCACAATTTGAAGGGTACTTCCAGCTGGAAGATCTGGATTGGGCTCACTACAAAGAGAAATATGGCAACATCTATCGGATGGACCGCATCTTGAACGCTGAAGGCAAGAGTGCTGACAGCTACAAAGTCGCGAAACAAGCGGATAGTTTGATGATTTTCTACAATTTCTCAAAAGAGCAAGTCAATCAGATTTTGGCAGATCTTTCTTACCAGCTGCCAACAGACTATATTGAAAAAAATCTCCATTATTACTTGGCTCGTACCTCCCACGGCTCGACTTTGTCACGCATCGTTCATGCCCAGTTGGCGGCAATGGTAGATGATCAGGAGTTGGCTTGGTCATTATACCAAGAAGCCCTCTCTTCTGATTACCGTGATATCCAAGGCGGGACTACAGCAGAAGGCATTCACGCCGGTGTCATGGCTGCTACGTTGTTTATTCCATTAACCACTTTTGCTGGAATCGATATTCGAGAAGAGCAGCTGCAGATCACGCCAAACTTGCCGAAAGCTTGGGACAGCTTAGCCTTTCAGCTAGAAGTTCGCGGCACCCGCTTTGCAATGAATGTTACACATGAAACATTGACGATTACCGCTGATCAGCCAGTCACGATCTTAGTGAATGGGCAACAAGTTTCTCTAGAAGCAAAGAAAGAAGCAACGATTACTTACTAAAAGGAGTGTTACACATGAAAAAAGGATTTGTTTTTGATTTAGACGGCGTTATCACGGATACGGCCAAATACCACTACATTGCATGGAAAGAATTAGCTGCGGAGATCGGGATCGAGATCGATTTGAAGTTCAACGAGCAGTTAAAAGGCATCAGCCGCATGGACTCTTTAGAGCGAATCTTAACCCTAGGCAACAAAAATGATGCCTACACAGAAGTCGAAAAAGAAGCGTTAGCGACGAAGAAAAATACCCACTATGTACAATTGTTACAAAGCTTGACTCCTGATGATCTATTGCCAGGGGTGAAGACATTCCTTGATGAAGCCAAAGCAAAAAACATTCCTTGTGCGATCGCTTCGGCATCCAAAAATGCACCGTTTATTTTGGACAAACTTGGGGTCATGCAAGACTTTGATACGATCGTTGACCCAGCAACCTTGAAAAAAGGCAAACCAGATCCAGAAATCTTTATCCAAGCAGCGCTGGCACTAGGCATTGAACCGGCAGAAGCAGTTGGCTTTGAAGATGCTCAAGCAGGGATCGACGGCATCAAAGCTGCTGGTATGTATGCGGTAGGTGTTTATTCAGGAGAAGAATTACACGGTGCAGATGTGATCGTTGAAAAATTAACGGACCTAAACATTGACGAACTTTTGGCGAAATAGTCGATTGCATTTCCAAATTGGCCTCGCTATAATAGCCAAAGAGGGGGCAATCCGATGAACAAGTTCAAAGAAATATTTTTAGATTTAGAACAAAAAATTCTAGCAAACGAATACCCTCCGCATTCTTTGCTGCCTAGCGAAAACCAATTGATCAAAACTTATGGTGTCTCCCGCGAGACTGTCCGTAAGGCATTGAATTTATTGCGGGATGCTGGTTATATCCAAAAGAAACAAGGGAAAGGTTCGATCGTTTTAGACTTGAATCGCTTTGATTTCCCGATTTCTGGCTTGACGAGTTTTCGAGAGCTGCAAGATACCCAACGCATTCCTAGTGAAACTAAGGTTGTCGAGATCCGTAAGATCGCCGTTTCCCCAAAGCTGCACGAGACCACTGGTTGGCCTGTCGCCTCTGAGGCATGGAAACTGATCCGTCAGCGGAGAATCGATGGAGAAGTGGTGATTTTGGATAAAGATTACCTTGATGCTTCTATCATCGAAGAGTTGCCAGAAAACCGAGCGAAAGTATCGATCTTTGATTACTTTGAAAATGATCTTGGCCTTGAGATCGCTTATGCACAAAAAGAAATCACTGTTGACCCCGTCAACAAAGAATTGCGGGATCTAATGGATCTGCGTCCTGAAGATCAGCATGTCGTTACGGTTCGCAGCCTGGTGTATCTAGAAGACACGCGCTGTTTTGAATACACCGAATCGATCCACCGACTGGATAAATTCCGCTTTGTGGACTTTGCCCGCCGACGCAAGATTTGATGGACGTATAGACGTGAAACACATGAATCAGACCTGGACTTCCCCGAGAAGTCTGGGTCTGTTTTGTTTTTCAATAGCCCCCCAATCGATAATACTGGATCGATCCTCCCATTTTTCGCCTCTGTCGCTATCGAGCCATCCTTTTGCTTGTTCGTTGTTCTGTTGCCGACGAATAAAAAAGGCACGATCATTTATGGGACTGATGAAATAGAGTCGATTTTGCACAACTCAGCCGTCCTTATTGACAATCAGCTACACAAAAAAGCAGTACCCTCTGAGAGGATACTGCTTTTGCTTGCTATTTGGCGTAATCCGTTGCGCGGGTCTCGCGAATAACGGTTACTTTGATATGACCTGGGTAATCCAAATCGTCTTCGATCTTCTTGCGGATGTCGCGAACCAATCGTACAGCATCCAAATCAGAAATCTCTTCTGGTTTGACCATTACACGGACTTCACGTCCGGCTTGGACTGCAAAACTGGAATCGACCCCTTTGAAGCCGTTGGCGATATTTTCTAGGTTTTGCAAGCGGCGAATATAATTTTCCAATGATTCGCTGCGGGCACCTGGACGGGCTGCTGACAAGGCATCTGCGGCTGCAACTAAAACAGAGATAACCGATGTTGCTTCAACATCTCCATGGTGAGAAGCGATCGCATTGATCACCACACCATTTTCTTTGTATTTGGCAGCTAATTCAGCCCCGATCTCAACGTGAGAGCCTTCGATTTCATGGTCAAGGGCTTTCCCAATATCATGCAAGAGTCCGGCACGTTTGGCTAACTGGATATCTTCACCTAATTCTGCGGCAAGAACACCGGTTAGTTTTGCGACTTCGATCGAGTGGTTCAAGACGTTTTGTCCGTAGCTGGTACGGAAACGCAAACGACCTAAAATCTTGATCAAGTCTGGATGAAGGGTGTGAGCACCGACTTCAAAGGCTGCTTGTTCCCCATATTCACGAATATGCTCATCCATTTCTTTCCGAGATTTTTCGACCATTTCTTCAATTCGAGCTGGATGGATCCGGCCGTCTTGAATCAGTTTTTCAAGGGTCATACGAGCAATTTCACGGCGAATCGGATCAAATCCTGATAAGACGACTGCTTCTGGCGTGTCATCGATGATCAAATCGATCCCTGTCAATGTTTCAAGGGTCCGAATGTTCCGACCTTCTCTTCCGATGATTCGACCTTTCATCTCATCATTTGGTAATGATACGACCGATACCGTGGTTTCAGACACTTGGTCTGCGGCACAACGTTGGATTGCTAGGGACAAGAGATTTTTTGCTTTTCGATCTGCTTCTTCCTTCGCACGCTGTTCAGATTCTTTGACCATGATCGTTAATTCATGGTTCAATTCCTCTTCCGTTGATTTCATGATCAACTCTTTTGCTTCATCTCTAGACAGCGCGGCGATGCGCTCTAATTCTTTCTGTTGTCCATCGATTAAGTTTTCTACTTCTTTTTCTCGCTCGTCAATTAATTGTTGTTTCTCACTAAGTCTGCCTTCTTTATCTTCAAGTGAGCGTTCTCGTTTTTCCAAAGAATCGTCCTTACGATCAAGTACTTGTTCTCTTTGGAGTAAACGATTTTCTTGTGATTTTAAATCAAGTTTGCTTTCTTTCAACTCACTTTCAATCTCTGACCGATACTTCTGATTTTCTTCCTTAGCTTCTAACAATGCTTCTTTTTTAAGAGTTTCTGCTTCTTTCTTAGCGCTTTCGATAATTCCAGCTGCAGAATTTTGGGCGCCGTTGATTTCTTTCTTATGACGAGATTTCGTCACATAAACTCCTAATCCAAGACCGACAATTAAACCGATGATAGCGAGGAGAATGTAAAGTAGTTCCAATGAATCCACCTCCATACTATCTTTTTAAATATTTTGTAATTTTGATTAACAAAGGATAACAAAATTATCAATTCGCTACTTCTTATGTGGAAATCCACATACGTTTATTCTAATGTTTGAACACAAGAGTGTCAACTTTAAATAATAAAGTAAACTTTCGCAACCCTTCCTTTTTACGGATGTTTTTTCAACAATAGATGAATCTAGCAAAAAGCCACAAAAAAGCCAAACAACCTCGTTGTTTGGCTTTTCAAGACTTATTCGTCTAATGGTAATTCTTCTTGCGCTTCCTCGAGGGTTACGGTCTCTCCTGTTCCAATCCCGTAAGCATCGCGGACGCGAGCAGAAACTTCTAGCATCATTTCTTGGTGTTCACGCATATAGTTTTTGGCGTTTTCACGACCTTGACCGATGCGATCCCCTTTATAGGCATACCACGCACCGCTTTTATCAACGATGTCTTGTTCCACGGCCATATCCAATAATTCACCTTCTTGTGAAATACCTAGACCATACATCATGTCGACTTCCGCTACTTTAAATGGTGGCGCTACTTTGTTTTTGACTACTTTGATCTTCGTGCGGTTCCCGATGATATCTGTACCGGATTTCAATTGCTCAGCACGACGTACTTCCAAACGGATGGTTGAATAGAATTTCAACGCACGTCCACCAGGTGTCGTTTCTGGATTCCCAAACATGATCCCAACTTTTTCGCGAATTTGGTTGATAAAGATCGCGATCGTTTTCGTTTTGTTGATGGAACCAGAAAGTTTCCGTAATGCTTGTGACATCAAACGAGCTTGCAAACCAACGTGGGTATCACCCATTTCACCATCGATCTCCGCTCGTGGGACTAAAGCTGCTACCGAGTCAATAACTACGATATCAACCGCACCACTTGAAACTAAGGCGTCAGCGATCTCTAATCCTTGTTCCCCTGTATCTGGTTGTGATAACAAAAGATCATCGATATTTACACCTAATTTTTGCGCATACTGAGGATCTAACGCATGTTCGGCATCGATAAATGCTGCTGTTCCGCCATTTTTTTGGACTTCCGCAATGGCATGTAAAGCAACTGTCGTTTTACCAGAACTTTCTGGGCCGTAAACTTCTACGATCCGTCCTCGTGGGTAACCACCTACACCTAATGCAACATCCAAGGCCAATGAACCACTTGGGATCGTTGAAATTTGTTGATCAACTTTTTCGCCAAGCTTCATGATGGCACCTTTACCATAGTTCTTTTCAATCTTCTTTAGTGCAGCATCTAAGGCTGCTTTACGATCATCTGCCAAACGGATAATCCTCCTTATATTCATCACTTTCGTGTGTCGTTCATAAGATAATAATAGTCCTTCTGAAGGGAAATTGCAAGAAAAAACGAACAAACATTCGCATTAATTTAATAATTCCTTACGTATTTGATTTAAGCCTGCCATGACAGCACTATGCCGAATATAGGCGCGGTCGCGGTTGAAGTGATACAGCTGGCTTGAGACGCCTTTGTCAGAAGCTAAAGCGATCCAAACAGTGCCTTTGGGCTGGCCTTCTAGTTCGTCTGGACCAGCAACACCGGTGAAGGCCACCGCATAATCGGTCTCTGCTTGTTTGCGGGCATAGACGGCCATTGCTTCCGCACACTCCTGACTAACAGTCCCATAGCTTTCTAAAAGCGCTGAATCGATGCCTAAGAGCTTGCTTTTTGTTCCAGCAGAATATGTCACGAACCCACCGGGAAACACCTCAGAGACGCCAGGAATCCCTCCTAGGGTCGCTTGAAACAAACCAGCGGTCAAACTTTCCGCTGCGGTGACGGTTTTCTTTTTCTCGATTAGTAGATCGACGACTGTTTCTGCCAGCGAATTTTGTTCCCCATATCCATAGAAATACGCACCGACCCGTGCTTGGACGGTTTCTTCTAATGCATCCAATTGTTTGATTCCTTGCGCCTCATCTGCGGTTTTGACCGTCAGACGCAATGTGACCTCATTGGGTTTGGCATAAGGGGCGATGGTGGGATTGACTTGGTTCTCGATCAAATCGGCCAATTCTGTGACCAACGCCGATTCCCCGATCCCGTAATAGCGCAAAACGCGAGAAAGCAAGACTTCTTCTTGGGGAAACTGCTCTAACAGAAGTGGTTTTGCGTGGGTAAGAAACATCGCCTGCAGTTCACTTGGCGGTCCTGGCAGCAGCAAATAACTGGTAGCGGCTGTCTGATAAAAGATCCCGATCGCTAGTCCATTGGGATTTGGCAAAGACACACCGTCCTTAAAAACGAGGGTCTGCCGCAAATTGTTTTCCGTCATCCTCCGTTGACTGTTTTCAAAGAAGGCTTTCAATTGGTGATAACCTGGTTCATCTCTGACTAACTCTTGTCCCACATGACGGGCAGTGACTTGTTTCGTCAAGTCATCGTCGGTGGGCCCTAGGCCGCCGCACAATACGATCAAGTCGCTGCGTTTGTCGGCGATCGTCAGCAATTCCTCTAAGCGATTGGGGTTGTCCCCGACAACACTATGATAAAAAACATCGATCCCAAGACTCGCCAGTTCTTCTGACAAGAAGGTCGCGTTCGTATTCACCACCTGTCCTAAAAGTAATTCGGTCCCGACTGCAATAATTTCTGCTTTCATTCGTTTACTCCTTCATTTATCAGATACGTAAAAGTCTTTCATATTGACAAAAAAAGTCCAGAAAACTTCTGAACTTTCGTGACTTGTATCCTTGTTTTTATCGCTTCTATATCTAGATCTAGAAATTTTACATAGAATCTTTAAAAACATTCGTATTTTTTATGAAATAATCGACCCCGGAATAGATCGTGAAGATCAAACATAGATACAACATGATTTGATCGATAGGCAAACCGATCATTGAAAAGGGAATGTTGTTCAAGAACAAGAAAATGATCGCAACCATTTGTGTCGCGGTTTTGATTTTCCCTGGCCACGCAGCAGCCATGACTTCCCCGCTTTGTTCCACTAACAACAAGCGTAACCCTGTCACTGCCAACTCGCGGCAAACGATGATCGAAACTACCCAGCCTGGGGCTTTGTCTAATTCAACCAGCATGATAAAAGCCGTCATGACGAGCATTTTATCTGCTAACGGGTCAGCAAACTTCCCGAAGTTGGTAACAAGGCCTCTGGAACGAGCGATCTTGCCATCTAGCCAGTCTGTAATGCTGGCTGCCGCAAAAAGGATCGCTGCAATAAGGTGCGTGTTTTCTAATTGTGTCGTACCAACGGTCAGCGTGCCAAGATCGATTGGCAAAACCAAGACCAAAATAAAGATGGGGATCATAATGATCCGTAATACAGTTAATTGATTGGGTAAATTCACGAAATAGACTCCTCTCTGCCGACTATTGTACGAAATAACGGCAAATCATGCCACTACTTCTGCTTTTCAATGGTCGGATGCAACAGATAACTTTTTAGCTAATGATACCTCAATAAGGCGCATTTGTCAGATTTATGCCGCATCGTCTTGGTATTCAATCACGAGGCGGACTGTCTTTTGTAACAATTCAAATTGCGGGTCAGAAAAGTCCACTTCCTGACCATTGGCAGTGATGGAGATATTTTGACTTGCGCCCAGGGTCAAGGTCGCATTCGTGGCGCCTTCTGGCAGCGTCATCGATTGCGTTTCTCCCGCTTGAACAGTGTATTGGTACACATAAGCGTTGTCGACTTGTACACCGACCCAACAAGAAGCATCTAGCCCAGTAAATGCTAATTCAATAGGATTTTCCGCATCTTTCATCGTGATCGTGATCGACGATTGCGTCGAATCACTGGCAGTCATCGTCATTTTCGCTTCGCTGGATTCCGTCGTACTTGAAGACTCAGTCGCTTCACTCGAAGTACTGGTTTCTTCCGTACTTGACGTGGTGGAAGCGGTAGACGCTGAATTTTCTACCACAAGAGAAGAGCTTCCTTGGATCATCGGCGTTGTATTCCGGTCTTGCCAAGCCATGTAGCCCACGATACTCACGATCGTAATGGCCACCAAGCCTAATAGAATCATCGGCAAATAGCGGACGACAAATGAGCCGCTTTTTTCTTCTACGTGCTGTGCTTTTCGTGAGCCGCTGACGGTTTCAGGCTGCGGTCTTTTTGGTAAGGGGGCGTCTAACGTATCTTTGCCATCAAAAACGGCTACCAATTTGTCGCCGTCTTCTCCAACAGCTGCTGCATATTGGCGAATAAACGCACGGACATAAAAAGTGCCTGGCAATTGATCAAAACGCTCTGCTTCAATTGCTTCTAAATAGCGTTTTTGGATCTTTGTCATTTGTTGTAATTCAATCAATGAAATGTTTTTATCTAAACGGGCTTGCCGTAATTTTGCTCCAATCGTTGTTTCGTTGGCCACTCGATCATCTACTCCAGTCTTTTATTCATCTTTAAAAAAAGCCCTAAAATCGCTTCGCTGCTTGTCGTAAGGTCAGCAAAGCTGCTCTATCATTTTAAAACAGGGGTTCCCTGTATACGTCAATAAAAAAAACTCCGTCACGCAGATTGCCATCTGGGCGCGCCGTCTACTAAATATAACATTTTTTCCGTGAATTTTTGTAAAAAAACAAAAAAAGATTTTGCTTCAATAATTAAAGAATACCATAAAAGAAAAAGTCTGAGGATAGCCTAACCACAACTCGCAAACAAATTTTAATACTTTTCGCCAAATTGGCATCAAATTGCAAGAAAAAACCACCTTTTGACGCAAAAAGAAAACACTGAATGACTCAGGAGTTGGCCAGCCCTTGTTCTGTTGGGCGTTCCTCCTTGAATCAGTCAGTGTCGCTTAGATGACAGCTGTTTGACAAAACCAGCCTTCGCTTAGGCTTTTTCCGTTGGATACATGTAAAAACGACTAAACGCTTTGGGATCGATAAAGGAACGAGCCGCTTGCTGGACATCTTCCAAAGTGATCGATTGGATCACCTCTGGCAGATCAAAGAGCGTCGTTTCACCAAATAAACTTTGGGTAAACTGGTTTGCGATAAACTCCAGTGAGTTCAGTGATTGGAAATATTTCCCTAGCATTTTCTTCTTCAATAGCGTCAAGTTTTCTTCATTGATCTCTGGATCTTGCTGGAAATTCATTACGATCGCTTCGATCTCTGCCAACATTTTTTCTGGCTCTTCAGAATCCCCCGAGAAGTCGGCAAAGTAAAAGCCGCGATCCAAGTTCACTTCAAACCCAAATGTGTCGTCGATGATGCCTTGATCATACAAACGCAAATAATTGGCGGAAGTATTGCCTAAAACCAATTGGCAGAAAAGATTCAACGCATTTTTGAAGCGCAAGAGCTCTCTTCCTGATTTCGGCAGTTTGTTCAAGTCTCCTTTGATCCCTAATACGCCTTTGGCACGTGTTACTGGCATGGTAAGACTTGATTCTGCTTGAATATCGGCAAAGGTTTCTTCAGGAAACTGGCGAATGATCGCCTGCGTTTCTGGAAAGGTCTTGGCCGCTTGATTGGTCCGAATCCACGCCATCGTTTCTTCAGGATCGATATTGCCTACCACAAAAAGCGTCATGTTGCTTGGGTGATAGAAGGTATTGTAGCAAAGATACAAGTCTTCTGCGGTGATCTGCGCAATGCTTTCCACCGTACCAGCGATATCGATATGCAAGGGGTGCTTCGGATACAGATTTTTGATGATGCCGAAAAACTGCTGCCAGTTTGGATCGTCATCATACATTTGGATTTCTTGACCAATGATCCCTTTTTCTTTTTCGACGGTTTCTTCTGTGAAATACGGGGCTTGAACAAAATCGATCAACGTTTCAAGGTTCAGCTTGATTTGATCGGTTGCCGAAAAAAGGTAGCTGGTTTTCGTGAAACTGGTAAAGGCATTGGCAGAAGCCCCCTGCTGACCAAAGGTTTGAAAGACATCGCCGTCTTCTTTTTCAAACAGTTTGTGCTCTAGAAAATGTGCAATGCCATCAGGGACTTGATGCAATGCTTCGGGTGAAAACCCGAAATGATTGTCGACAGAGCCATAGTTCGTACTGAAAAGTCCGTAAGTTTTATGGAAATCGGCTTTTGGCAGCAAATAAACTTTCAAGCCGTTTGGCAATACTTCTTCATAAAGGGTCTCATTGATTTGCTGATAGACTTTTTTATTCATGGGTCGTCTCCTTATCCAGGAAGAATACAGCTTGCAAGGACACGTTTTGAGCCAATGCTTGGACATCTGCCACGGTCACTTGTGCCAATTTCTGCATAAATTCATCTTCCGTCATTTTCGTATTCGGTACCCACTGATTCAGATAGGCTGTTTCGATCAGTGCTTGTGGGTTATCCAATGAAAGCAAGTACTGGTTTTTCAACATCGCTTTTGTTTGTGCCAGTTCTTCCGCGGTGACTTCGCCACGCTGCAAGCTTTGCAGCTGCTGTTCGATCAATTTGAAGACCTTATCGCGGTTTTTACCATCGATCCCCGTTTGGACCGACAAATACCCACGAAACGTATCGATACTGCTAGAAGCATAATACGCCAAACTTTCTTTCTCTCGGACATTCATAAACAGTTTTGAATGAGGGAATCCGCCAAACAACCCGTTGAAGACCATAAAGGCGATCCGCTCGGTTTGGTCATAATACACGCCAGTATGATAGCCTAAGTTCAATTTGGCTTGAATGATTGGTTCCCGCAAGATTTTCTCGCGAATGATGTTTTCCGCCGCTTGCTGATAAAAGACCGGTATTGCTTGGTCTGGCCGATCAGTAAAGGCCATGTTCTGGAAAATCTCCGCGACTTCTGCTTCAACCACATCGCCGATCACAAAAAGATCGATTTGGTCATTGTCCATCATTGAGCGATAGGTTTGGTAAAGCTCTTTTGCGGTCACAGCTTCTAAGTCTTGGGGACGGCCAAAGCTCGGATACTTCTGATTCTGATCGTTTTCGAAATACAACTCTTGCAGCCCTAAAGAAGCCAATGCTTGCTTATCTTCTGCCACGCTGTTCATATAGGCGATCAAGTTGTGCTTTTCGATGGTGAAGTTCTTTTCTTCAAACTGTTCCTCGTGGGCATTCGGATGGAACAAAACTTCTGCTAAAAAAGCGGCTGCTTGCGGCAATACTGCTTCATCTGACACGTACTTCCCGTTGACAAAGGACATCGCTGCATTGATTTGATGCAGATTGCCCCGTTTGTTAACATTCATACCAAAGCTGGCACCGTAAAGCTCTGCCAGCTGACTGCTAAATGCGGTCTGTGTCGGATAAGCCAAACTAGTCGTTTCTAATAAACTGGTCAATAAGGTCCGTTTGGCGGTCATTTCAGCCTGCAATGGTGCAGTAAACCGAACGAAAAAACGGATCGTTTTATACTTTTTGGTCGGTAGCACCGTTAACCGAACACCTTTTTTTAATTCAATAGACATGTGACACCCCTTCTAGAAGCAAAATTATCTCTTCAATTATAGCATAGCTGACAAACTTTCTCCTCGGCTCACTGATCAAACCTGTTGCAGCGAGCGTTTTTTTTTATAAATCCCGCGTTTTTCGCTATACTGTCAGTAAGATTTAGAAGGGAGGATACAGGATGATTAAAGAATTTAAAGAATTTATTTTACGAGGAAACGTCATTGACTTGGCGATCGGGGTCGTGATCGGGAGTGCCTTCACCGCAATCGTCACTAGTTTAGTTGAAGGATTGCTGACACCATTGGTTTCATGGATCTTATCACTCTTTGGTAACGCAGATGCCTTTTCTGGCTTGGTCTTTGAACCAGCCAAAAATGTGGTCTTTGATTTCGGCCGCGTAATTACTGCCATTATTACGTTCTTGATTACCGCATTTGTCTTGTTCTTGATTGTCAAAGCAGTCAACAAACTACGCAATCTGAAACAACAACCTGAGGAAGAAGAAGTACCAGAAGTCACTGCAGAGGATTATTTAGAAGAGATTCGTGACCTTCTAAAAGCGCAAACGCCTCCTGCCAACACTGTGGATCCACGTCCAACATCATTGGATGATACGATCCGATAAAAAAACGGCTCTTAGTCAATAAGGTCGAAAGAAGCGATTCGGATTCATCCGATCCATCAATCATAGCGCTAAAAGAAGCAAGCACGCGAACCTCGCTAGAGAGTCGCTGTGCTTGCTTCTTTTTTCATCCCGACATGCAGGATCCCGTCTTCATAAAAAGGCGGTGTAATGGTTTTAAAGCCATACTGGCCGTAGAATTTTTCTAAGTGGGCTTGTGCTTCGATCTCAATAGGCAAAGCTGGATAACACTGCTCAATGCGATGCAAAACTTCTTTGATCAGACGATGGCCTTCTTTTTGCCCCCGGTATGCTGGTGCCACAATGACCCGACCAAAATGCACCGTTTGTTCCTGCTGGAAAATACGGGCGTACGAAACGATCTGCCCTTCCTCATCAAGGGCCCATAAATGTTTGGCTTGTGCATCGATCGCATCGATCTCTTGATACGCACACGCTTGTTCCACCACAAAAACCGCTGTACGCAAACGGGCAAGCTGATAAAACTCCACCCCAGTCATTTCCCCTAACTCTTTTAGAAAAAACGCCATCCCATCACTCCTTATCTTATTGAACCAAAAAAGAGTCAACAAAGTGTCAACTCTTCTTGTTTCAAACAGCTTCTGATAAAAATTCAATCTCAACAGTTCTAGTTAAAATATCTGAATAACTATAAGAAACCCGCTCGAATGAATTCTCATTTGGATCCAAATCTACAACAAAAACTGAAGGATAAGTTTCTGTCAAAACGCCGCGACGTTCAGTTTGACGCTTACGTCCAGTCTGAGCAACTAGCATAATCTCACTACCGATACGGCCTTCTAAATCTTTCTTGATCGTAGCTAAAGTTGTTGGCATCGCATTCACCTCGAGCATCATCATACCACGAAAAGCAGAAAATTTCAAGTTTACCATAAAATAATTCTACTTTCAATAAGATTTTTGTTAAACACCCTTGATAAGCGCTATCAACTTTGTCCGACCGCGACTGAAAGCGCTTTTTATTTTTTCATAAGGCAGCTTTTCTTGAGCGGCAATCTGATCAAGTTCTAATCCTTTTAAATAATTCATTATAACCATTCGTTCTAAAGACGATAAACTTTTCGGATACTCTGGCAACGATTCATTAACGAACAAGTAGGTCTCTGCAGTTTCCGCACAGCGATTATGATCGGTCAAAAACCGATTGCCTTCTTGTAAAAGCTTTTCTTCCAGCGAGCAGGCATCGACTTGTGCTTTGCGTTTTTGGGCATGCTGCGCCCGCAACAGGCTGCAGATACGGTTCTCAAAAGAACGCTTAAACAAGATACCGATGGTCGTTCCTTTGTCCTTATCGTAAGTCTTTAGACACTTATTAAAAACGATCCTGCCTTCTTGCAGCCAATCGTCTAAGTCATAATCCCGCAGATAATATTTTTTATGCAAAATCTCAACGATCGGTCGATATTTTCTGAACAACTCTTCAAATCTATCTGAACGGTGCGATACTTGTCTTTCCTTTGTGCGCATCGAGATCACTCCTTTTGTTTTTGGTTCATTTGCTACAAAAGGAGCGTATCATAAATGGCTGGGACATCTTCTAATTTACCAGACCAACTTTGTCCCTAACTAAGGTCTTGCAATTTCTTTTCAAGTTCGGCTAATTGTTCAGGTGACCAAGGGGAATTGCGTCGGAAATTTTCAAACCGCAAGTCGGTTTGATGCTCGTTGATGTCTTTTTCCGTTTTTTCCACGCTTTTGTACAATTCCCGTGCCGAAGTTCGCAAAGCACCTTGAGAGAAGATCACCCACTGTTCGGCTAAATCGCTGGTAGCGACGGTGACTTGGGTCAATCGATTGTTTAATTCACCAGCGATTCGTTCGATGTAGCTGTCGGCGGTCTCTCCTTCTTCGGTAAAAATAACTTCCAGCTGATATTTGGTGTAACTTTGGGTCACACCAGGCACCAGTTGAGCATCAAAAACAACGATGATTTTCAACCCTTCATATTTTGCATAATTCGACAGCCGATTCAGTAAGGCTTCTCGGGCATCTTCTAAACGGTCCTGATTTTTCAAAAGAACCAGCTCCGGCCAAGCGCCAATCATATTGTAGCCATCCACGATCAGCAAAGGGGTTTTCATTGGGACGCCCCATTTCGGCTAGTAAAGGCCTGATACATCAACAAACCTGCCGCCACACTGGCATTTAAGCTCTGCACGTGCCCAGTCATTGGGATCGTCAGCATTTGATCCACTTCTTTTTTCAAACCTTCCCCCATGCCGCGACCTTCGTTGCCGATGATCAAACCGACCGCCCCTTGGGCATTCCATGTGCGGTAATCACTGCCACTCATATCAGTACCGAAGATCCAAAAACCAGCTTTTTTCAGTTGCTGGACTGCTTGGGTCAAGTTGGTCACACGGGCCACAGGGATATGTTCCACTGCACCGGTCGACGTTTTCACCACGATCGGCGTGATCCCCACCGCACGGTGTTTTGGAATGATGATCCCGTCTACGCCGCTGGCATCAGCGGTTCGCATGATGGAGCCGAAATTATGGGGATCTTCTAGATTATCTAAAATCAGATACAGCGGCTGTTCTTTCGTTTGGGCCAACAATTCATCCAAGGTCAAATACTGATAAGGGGTGATCGCCAAGATCATGCCTTGATGGACCCCTTGGTCACTCATCGTATCCAGCTTTTGTTTTGGCACCCATTTGACCGGAACTGCCTGTTCCCGCGCCATTTCTTTCAAACGATCGATTTTTTCTCCCCGTGCTTCTTCGGAAAGAAACAGCTTGTTGCCTCGCCCTTCTTTCAAGGCTTCAGCAACCGCATGATAGCCGAAGACAAAATTATCTTCGATGGCTTCTCCAGCGGCTTCTTTGCGGCGATCCGGTTTATTTTCTTGTCTGGCTTCTGATCGGCCAGCTGTTTTTTTATTTGGACGCTTTCTTTGCGGTTTTTCTCGCATCTTCTTCTCCTACTTTCTTTATACACCAGTCTATTAGCTCGTCTAAGCGTTCTTGTTGCTTCGTGAGGTGCAAATACCCGATCAGCGATTCAAAGCCAGTAGCGATACGATACGTCGTGACATCGGCATTTTTGGCGCCCGTATGGCTTTTACTATTGCGGCCGCGGCGGTAAAAATCATGTTCTTCTTCGGTCAGGATCTCTTCATCCAACATCTTTTGGATCAATGCCGCTTGGGCTTTGGCCGACACATAGTGGGTCGCCATATGGTGCAGTTGGTTCGGGCGGGTTTGGCCTTGGGCGACTAAATAATCGCGAATATAGACTTCATAGACCGCATCCCCCACATAGGCCAATGCCAAACCATTCAATTGTTTATAATCTCTCATGCTTCTCGTCTCCATCGGGTTCCTTGCGGGGTATCTTCTAAGATGATCCCTTGTTCTTTCAACTCATCACGGATTTGGTCGCTGCGGGCAAAATCTTTGGCTTTGCGGGCGGCGATCCGTTCATTGATCAGCTGTTCGATTTCTTCATCCAGCAATTCTTCGGATACAAAATAAATCCCGAAAATCGTCAGCCATTCGCTGAATTTGGCTAATCCAGCGGCTAATAAAGCCAAATCTGTTTCTGGGTCTTCGCTAGCTAAGTTCAGCCACTTCGCCAATTCATAGACCACAGTGATCCCGTTAGCCGCATTGAAATCGTCGTCCATTTCTTTGACGAAACGTTCTTCAAATTCTTCCAGAACCGCTGCATTGACTTCCTCATCGCTGGCTTGATAATGACTGCTATTCAAGCGGAATTTGGCATTTTCATAGGTCGTCCGCAATTTTTGCAGGTTGGTTTGTGCTTCATGCAAGGTAGTCTCACTGTATTTGATTGGTCGGCGGTACTGGGTCGTTGCCAAAAAGAAACGCAGCACCTGCGGATCAACTTTTTTGACCATCTCATGCACTGTGACGAAGTTGCCCAGTGACTTACTCATTTTTTCTTCGTCTTCACCGATCGTCACATAGCCGTTATGCATCCAATAGTTGGCAAAGGTCTTGCCAGTTTTCGCCTCGCTTTGGGCGATCTCATTTTCATGATGCGGGAAGGTCAAGTCTTGTCCGCCTCCATGAATATCGATGGTCTCGCCTAGGTGTTTGGTCGCCATCACCGAGCATTCGATATGCCAGCCAGGACGACCGGCTCCCCAAGGAGATTCCCAAGCGATCTCATCGCCTTTTGCCGCTTTCCACAAAGCAAAATCCAACGGATCTTCCTTGATTTTTTGTTCTTCACCGGTCCGCTGGCTTGCGCCGACTTCCAGCTCATCGATGGATTGGTCGCTTAATTGCCCATAGTGAGCAAATTTACGGGTACGGTAATAAACATCGCCATTGACTGGATAGGCATAGCCTTTTTCTACAAGAGCAGCAATAAAGGCAATGATGTCTTCGATATGATCCATCACACGAGGATTCATCGTAGCAGGTTTGACGTTCAGCGCTGCGGTATCTTCATTGAAGGCGTTGATAAAACGCTCTGCCACTTCTGGGGCCGTCGTGCCTAATTCTTTTGCCGCACGAATGATTTTATCATCGACATCGGTAAAATTCATCAAATAGTCCACTGTATAGCCGCGGTATTCAAAATAACGGCGTACGGTATCAAACGACACAGTACTGCGGCCATTCCCGATATGGATGTAGTTATAGACGGTGGGTCCGCAAACATACATTTTTACTTTCTTTTCTTCTAATGGCTGAAACACTTCTTTTTCCCGTGTCAGCGTATTATAGATTTTAATCATCGTGGGTAACCTTCTTTCCTTTGATTCGAACGATCTTTGCTGGGATTCCGACAGCAGTTGCTTCTGCGGGGATATCCTTCAAAACCACTGCATTGGCGCCGATCTTTGCACGCTCACCGATCGTGACAGGGCCTAAGATCTGCGCATGGGCTGAGAGAAACGCACCGGTTTTGACCGTGGGATGACGCTTGCCCCGCTCTTTACCGGTTCCCCCTAAGGTGACCCCGTGAAACAAGACGACATCATCTTCAATGATCGCCGTTTCCCCGATCACGACGCCCATCCCATGATCGATAAAGACCCCTTGGCCGATCTGCGCACCAGGATGAATCTCGATCCCAGTCAAGAAACGCCAAAACTGGGCCGTCAGTTTTGCCAAAAAATACCAGCGATGCTGAAACAAAAAATGCGACCAACGATGCCAAAACAAGGCATGAAATCCTGGGTATGTGATGATGATCTCCAACGTTGATCGTACCGATGGATCATGTTTTTTTGTTGCCGCAATTGCTTTTTTAAACCAAGTCATCTTCTCACCTACTTTATCCAAACTTCTTGATACGAAAAAAGCGTCTTTCAAATAAGTTTCCTTATTCAAAAGACGCTTTTTTGCGTGGTCCCACTTTTGTTCGCAGTTCGGCACTGCCTTCAAGCGGGTAACGTCCGCTGCTTCGTCTTTGACTTGCGCCAAAGCCACTCCTAGGTGCATTTCCTAGCCTTTTTTGACCACTCTCACCTTCCGTGGTCTCTCTGAAAAAAATCGGCTAGTACTTCGTCTATTCGCTGTGTTTATAACACGTTATTCAAATGATCAAGGGCTTTTTCTTTCCCTAATAATTCAACGGTATCTGGTAGTTCTGGTCCGTGGGTTTGGCCTGAGACCGCCACGCGGATCGGCATGAATAAATTCTTGCCTTTGATGCCTGTTTCTTTTTGGATCTCTTTGATGGCTGCTTTGACTGCCGCAGCCTCAACGACTGGCATCGCCTGTAATTTTTCTTTAAAGGCTGTCAAAACCGTCGGTACAGTTTCTCCTGCTAAGACTTCTTTGGCTGCATCATCTAATTCAGGGTGTTCTTCGAAGAACAATTCCGAAAGGTCGACGATTTGTGCCGCAAAACTCATTTGCGGTTGATACAAGGAAACGATTTTTTTCAACCAGGCAGCTTTTTCTTCGGTCAATGTTTCTTCGATGCGACCGGCTTTTACCAAGTAAGGGACGCACATTGCCGTCAATTCATCCAGATCCATTTGTTTCATGTATTGGTTATTGACCCATTCCAACTTCTTGGCATCGAAGGCAGCTGGTGATTTGCTCAACCGTTCAGGATCAAAGATTTTGATCAATTCTTCTTGAGAGAAGATTTCTTCTTCCCCTACTGGTGACCAGCCTAAAAGTGCAATGAAGTTGAACATAGCGTCTGGTAGATAACCCAACTCACGGTATTGCTCGATGAATTGGAGAATCGATTCGTCCCGTTTGCTTAATTTTTTCCCGGTTTCGCTATTGATGATCAACGTCATATGCCCGAATTCTGGTGCTTGCCAGCCAAATGCTTCATAGATCATCAACTGTTTTGGTGTGTTGGCGATGTGGTCATCTCCACGCAGCACATGGGTGATTTTCATATGATGGTCATCGACTGCTACTGCAAAGTTGTAAGTCGGCATACCGTCACGTTTTTGGATGACAAAATCGCCACCGACATTATCTGATTCAAAAACGATCTCGCCTTTGACCATGTCGTGGAATTTGTATTCAGTATTGCGAGAGACACGGAAACGAATCACTGGTTTCAAGCCTTGTGCTTCTTTTTCGGCTTGCTCTTCTGGTGTTAAGTTGGCACATTTCCCTGCATAATGGGGCATTTCGCCACGAGCTCTTTGGCCTTCACGTTCGGCTTCCAATTCTTCTTCTGTACAATAACACTTATACGCACGATTGCTTGCAAGCAATTGATCGATCAGTGGTTGGTAGATATCGCCGCGTTCTGATTGACGATACGGACCGTATTCTCCTGGATTTTCAGGTGATTCGTCCCAATCCATTCCTAACCATTGCAAGTTTTCAAGCTGGCTTTTTTCACCATCTTCAATGTTTCTTTTTTGATCGGTGTCTTCGATTCGGATAATAAATTCACCGTCATTGTGACGAGCAAACAAATAATTGAATAAAGCCGTCCGAGCATTCCCGATGTGTAAATGTCCTGTTGGACTTGGCGCGTAACGTACACGTACTTTTGTCATTGTTTTCCTCTTCCTTCATCTGATTTCCAAGCCAGCCAAGCTGCTTGGGGCTTATTGTTCAGTTTAGTGGGAAAGACCCGCGTAAAAAACAGAACCCTCAAGTTGAATTGTACAATCAATAACCCAATTAGTAAAGGCAGCTGGCATATTTTACGCCAGCTGCCTAGGATTATTTCTCTGATTTCGATCCTTCTTTGTTGTCGATGCCGCGACCAGAATGGGCTGGTTTGGCAAAAATCATCCGCCCAGCTGCCGTTTGCAAGGCGCTGGTGACGATCACTTCGATGTGTTCATTCATGTAATGCTGGCCATCTTCCACCACGACCATCGTCCCGTCATCTAGATAAGCGACCCCTTGCTGGCGCTCCGTGCCAGCTTTCACCACTAAGACGTGCATGCTTTCTCCTGGAATCACCACTGGTTTGACCGCATTGGCCAACGCATTGATATTCAAGACAGGCACATTTTGAAATTCAGAAACTTTGTTTAGATTGTAATCATTGGTCACGACGACACCATCCAGCATCTTCGCTAACTTGATCAGCTTGCTATCAACTTCGGAAATGTCTTCAAAATCGCCTTCATACATCTCAACTGCGATGCCTTCTTCTTTTTGCAAAGCATTCAAAATATCCAAGCCGCGACGGCCCCGGACCCGTTTCAAACTATCGCCAGAATCTGCGATGTATTGCAATTCATACAAAACGAAATTCGGGATCAGCAGGACGCCTTCCAAAAAGCCGGTTTTGGCAATATCATAGATCCGGCCATCAATGATCACGCTGGTATCCAAAATTTTGTATTTGTGGAAATGGTCCGCAATTTTTCTTTCTAGCATCTGCTGTTCATCTTGCTCTTGAGGCTCTGCCTTTTTGTTTTTCGGGGCAAAGACTTTTTTCCATTCATCGATCCGTGTCGTCCCGATCTGAAAACCGAGATACCCTAACAGGACCATCACTAAAATTGGGGCGATCCCGTTGATAAAAGGAATATCCCAATTGTAAAAAGGAATCGACACGATCACACCAATCATCAGACCGATGATCGAACCAATTGCGCCAAACAAGAGATAGGTTAAGCTCAATTCACTTAGTTTTTCTTCAATTTTGCGAATACCGGCTGCAATATATTTCGCTAATAGTAAAGATAATAAAAAGAAAATAAGGGCTCCAAGCAAACTATTAGTGATGTTATTATTCAGCCATTCATTTTGGGTTTGCCCAATGGCTTGCCATGCGATGGGCATCAGTGAAATCCCTAGACTTGCTCCGGCAAGTACCATTAGTGCGGTAATGACTCGTTTCTGCATACATGTTCCTCCATACTCCAGTAGGTTTCTTTTGTTCAAAAATCCGTGCTGCCAAACTGACTCCTTCCACCAGTCAGCGGCTGTCGGTTGGTTCAAATGAATGAACCAGCAGCGTCAGGGCAAGAGGAAGGGAGATTGCCCCTTGCTCTTGCAGTGACTCCACTTTAACGGAAGACTTTCCGTAAGGTTTCGGCTAAGGTAGACACGCCTTCGACTTCGATGCCTTTTGGCGGCTGCCAACCAGTCAGATTGTTTTTAGGCAAATAAACTTTTGTAAAGCCCAGTTTCTGCACCTCTTTGACCCGTTGTTCGATCGCATTGACTCGGCGAATCTCACCCGTCAAGCCAATTTCACCGATAAAACACTCCGTCGGGCTGGTGCCTTTTTCTTTATAGCTAGACGCGATACTAACAGCGATCGCTAAATCGATCGCAGGTTCATTTAATTTGACCCCGCCGGCTGCTTTTAAGTAGGCATCTTGATTTTGCAGCAGCAAGCCTGCCCGTTTTTCTAAAACCGCCATGATCAGCGAGACGCGGTTGAAGTCTAGCCCCGTCGTCGTGCGTTTGGCATTGCCGAACATCGTTGGCGTGACCAGTGCTTGGATCTCCACCAAGATTGGCCGACTGCCTTCCATTGCCACTACGATCGCCGATCCGGTTGCGCCTTCTAAGCGTTCTTCCAAAAAGACTTGTGACGGATTGGCGACTTCTTTCAACCCGCCTTCTTCCATTTCAAAAATCCCGATCTCATTGGTGGACCCAAAGCGGTTTTTGACGGCCCGCAAAATTCGAAAACTATGGTGCTTTTCGCCTTCGAAATACAAGACGGTATCCACCATATGCTCCAGCATCCGCGGTCCTGCGATCGAGCCTTCCTTCGTCACGTGGCCAACGATAAAGATGGCGATGCCATTGGTTTTGGCGATTTTCAGCAATTCTGCGGTCGTTTCTCGCACTTGGCTGACACTGCCTGCCACGCTGGTGATATCCGGTTGGGTCATGGTTTGGATCGAATCGATGATCACATAATCTGGGCGGATGTTTTCGATCGCTTTACTGATCTCTGACATGTCCGTTTCCCCATAGAGATAAAATTCCGTGTCAATGGCGCCTAAGCGCTGCGCCCGCATTTTGATCTGCTCGGCACTTTCTTCTCCTGACACATACAAGACCGTCCCGCCGATCGCTGCTAATTGCTGGGAAACTTGCAAGAGCAGCGTCGATTTTCCGATCCCTGGATCCCCACCGATCAAAATCAAGGAGCCTGGGACCACGCCACCACCTAAGACGCGATTCAACTCAGCGAGTTTCGTTTGGACCCGCGGTTCTTTTTTCGGTACGACATCGGCGATTTTCGTCGGCTGCATCTTTTGCCCCGTCAATGTCGTACGTACTCGACGATCGGCGGTTTCTTGGATCACTTCTTCCACCATTGAATTCCAGCTGCCGCAATTGGGGCATTTCCCTAAATATTTAGGGGAACTATACCCGCAATTTTGACAGACAAATTGACTTTTTGCTTTTTTTGCCATTGATCTCCTCCACTACTTCTATCAAACAGACCCCCAGGCAGGATTTACTGATTCGAGGAGCCAAAGCCGCCGGTTCGGCTGGCAGTGGTTGTATCTTGATCAGCTTTTAAGAACGGCAAGAAAATTCCTTGGCCGATCCGTTCGCCTTTTTTAATGACGACATCTGTGGGGCCGAAATTGGTAAACTGAAACATGATATGCCCTTCATTATCTGGATTGTCATAGTAATCGCTGTCGATGACGCCGACACCATTCGTCAAGACTAAGAAACGTTTCAAAGGATTGCTGGAACGATTTGTCAGCTGCAAATACTCGTCTTCCCCCATATAGGCTTTGATCCCCGTGGGAATCAAGGTTGGCTTCAACTGTTTTGCGGTCTCTTTCGCAAAAAGCGCTTTGACCCCGTCGATCACGCCCGCTTTCCAAATGCTTGGCACCACGATTTCTTCCGCTGCTTCAAAGTCGTAACCAGCCGCATGATGGGTAGCACGTTGAGGCAAGGTGATGCTTTTTTCTTTATATGCTGTAATAATTTCAAATCCTCGTAATTTCATGGGTTCCTCCAATAATAAAACATATAGCTATTTTAGCATAGGAAGAACTATTTTCTTCATGGAAAACACAATTATCGAAAAGTCTTTACAATTTCTTCGTTTAAAAATAGACCAAAAAGAAAAAAGGACATGACGAAACGCCCGTTTGCGAGTACAATAGAAAAAATATCAAAAAATAGGCGGTGGCATATGCGCGCAGATCTTTCAAACAAAAACCGAATCGTTGTAAAAATCGGCACAAGCTCGTTGATTTATCCCAATGGTGCCATCAATCTAGCTGGCATCGATGAATTAGCCTTTGTCTTAGCAGCTTTGCAAAACCAAGGCAAAGAAATCATCTTAGTTTCTTCTGGTGCGATCGGTGTTGGCATGAACAAGTTGAATTTGAAAGAACGACCCGTGGAGATCCCGCAGCAGCAAGCCGTGGCCGCCGTTGGCCAATCGGAACTGATGACGATCTACAACCAGCGTTTTCAAAGCTATAGCCAGCAGACTGCACAGATCCTGCTGACCAGAGACATCATCGAATTTCCCCAAAGCCGTCAAAACGTTAGCAACACCTTAGAGCAATTACTTACGATGGGGATCATCCCGATCATTAATGAAAACGACACGGTAGCAGTGGATGAATTGGATCATCTCACCAAATTCGGCGACAATGACCAGCTGTCAGCGATCGTCGCTCAGTTGTCGAAAGCCGAGCTTTTGATCATGCTTTCTGATATCGACGGCTTTTATTCCGCCAATCCGCTGAATGATCCTGAGGCCGTCTTGTATTCCGAGATCAATGAAATCACCCCAGAACTTTTAGAACAAGCTACGGGAAAAGGCAGTCCTTATGGAACCGGCGGTATGACCAGTAAACTAAAAGCCGCCCAACGTATCTTAGACTTGAACAGTCACATGCTGCTGGCTAACGGCAAGCAGCCGAAAATTATTTTTGACTTGCTCGCAGGGGAACCTGTCGGCACCCACTTTTATCAACGAACGGAGGATGAGCAATGAGCAACTTGCAAACGATCGGTCAACAAGCTCAAGCAAGCGCCCAGACATTAAGCTTACTGAGTGCCAGTGAAAAAAACCACCTACTGGCAGCGATGGCCGATGCTTTAGAAAAAGCTGCCGAGACGATTTTAGCTGCTAATCAACAAGATCTAGCCGCCGCAAAAGCCAAAGGAACCAGCCAGACGATGCTGGATCGACTGTTGCTGACAGAACAACGGATCACCGAGATGGCTAACGGCATCCGAGAAGTCGCCCAATTGCCCGACCCAATCGGTGCCGTGGATAAAATGTGGCGCAATGCTGACGATCTTTTGATTGGTCAACAACGAGTGCCTTTAGGGGTCATCGGCATCATCTACGAAGCCCGCCCTAATGTCACCACTGACGCAGCTAGTCTGTGTTTCAAATCAGGAAATGCCGTGATTTTGCGTGGTGGAAAGGAAGCCTTCCACTCCAATCAAGTCCTCGTGACTATTTTACAAGAGGCTTTAGCTGCCAATGGACACTCCCGCCATGCGATCCAGTTTATCGAAGACACGAGCCACGAAACAGCGGCTGAGCTGATGCGGCTGACAGATTACTTGGATGTTTTGATCCCTCGGGGAGGCGCCGGCTTGATTCGTCGTGTCAAAGAGACCGCCACGGTGCCAGTGATCGAAACCGGCACCGGCAACAATCATATCTACATCGACCAAGCAGCCCAGCTGCCGATGGCACTGGCGATCGTCACGAATGCAAAGACTCAACGCCCTTCTGTCTGCAATGCCATCGAAACGATCCTCGTCCATGAAGCAGTGGCAGCGGAGTTTTTGCCTATGGTAGAAAAGCAGTTTGCCGATCAAGTCGAATTGCGAGGGGATCAAAAAGCATTGGCGTTTTTGAACAATGCACAGCTTGCCACTGAAGAGGACTGGGCAACCGAGTTTTTAGACTATATCTTAGCGATCAAAGTGGTGGCTTCGCTAGAAGAAGCCATTGCTCACATCAATCGCTACAATACGAAGCACTCCGAAGCGATCATCACCGATGATTATTTCGCTTCCCAACGCTTCTTGAAAGAAGTTGATGCGGCGGCGGTTTACGTCAATGCCTCGACCCGTTTCACGGATGGCTTTATGTTTGGCTTTGGTGCCGAGATCGGCATCTCGACGCAAAAACTCCATGCCCGTGGGCCAATGGGGTTAGAAGCACTGACTTCTACCAAATACATTATTTATGGCGAAGGCCAGATCCGTAAGTAACGATACGAAAAAACAGCCACTTGCTGTCATGACTTCCAATAGTTAGACTAAAAAGCTAACTTTAAAAGGTCGGTACATGCGCAAGCGGCTTTTTTCGTCCTCTTATGCTTGTGCAGCCCGCAGAACGAAGGAAATCGGTTCGATGCCAAACAATTCTGTCAGCACTCGATTGGTTGTGGCAAAGACGTCAGCTTCGCAACTCTTTTTCGGACAAGAAATCGTCTGTCCTTTGCTGGAAAACGTATCCTGACGGCTGCCCTCTACGAAAATTACTTCTTGCGTTCCTTTTTGATAGATCAATCCTTCGTCTTCTTCTAATAATAAGCGCGTCTGCCACTGATTGATCTGGGCAATTGGCATCACTAATGCAGCAGCATCCAAGTTTTCTAACGAAAAACTACGACCATCCGGCAGCTGCAGCGTGAAGGTATTGAGTTCATAAGGCAAACAGGCATTGCACCCTCCTTCTGTGATGACTTGGCTCGTGAGAATTTCTGCATTCATTCTTTTTGACTCCTTTCATGATTCATTCATGTTTAGTTTATCACAAACCTATGGCGCACGGCGGAGCAATTATTCCGTCTTAAGTTGGATGTGTTTCTTTTTCTTTCTTGCTATGCTAGGGATAAGAAAAAAAGTCTAGGAGGAGTCACAATGAATACAGAAAGTTTATTAGGAAGAATCGTTACTGTCGTGGCAGTTTTAATCGCAGCATCCCTTGTTTTATCCGTTGTATTAGGCATTATTGGTGGGCTGATCGGATTGGTCTTCCGTTTCGGGATTCCTTTGCTGCTAGCCGTTTTGATCGTTCGCTGGTTAACATCGATTCGCCAAAAGCCAAGAAAATATTATCGTTAATTACAAGTAAATCAAAAACACCTGACGTTTGGAAAGTCAGGTGTTTTTTTATCGATCAGCCTAATGCTACATCTAAAACCATCATTAAGATAAAGCCTAGCATGACGCCAAAGACCGCAAAATGGCGGCGACTCGTCAAGGTTTGCTGCGCTTCTGGAATCAATTCTTCCACCACTACATAGATCATAGCACCCGCTGCAAAAGCCAACGCATACGGCAAGACAGCGGACATACTCGTTACTAGCAAAGCTCCGATCACACCGGCGATCGGTTCTACGATCCCTGACGCTTGCCCGTACATAAAGGCTTTGGTTCGGCTTAACCCTTCTTGGCGCAAGGGGATCGAAACGGCTGCGCCTTCTGGAAAATTTTGGATCCCGATCCCGATCGCTACCGAAAGCGCCGCTAAGATCGCTGCTCGCGGATCATCGGCACTAGCCGCCGCCCCAAACGCTACCCCTACCGCCAAGCCTTCTGGGATATTATGCAGCGTGATGGAAAAGACCAGCAAGATCGTTCGCTTCAAATGACTGGGCAAACCTTCTGTTTCATGATTCGGACCAAAATGCATATGCGGGAGCGTCTTATCTGCTGCATATAGAAACAAACCACCCAAACCAAACCCGATGCTGACCACAAGCCACGGAATGTCGCCATTTTCTTCGGCTCGTGCGATCGCAGGATCTAATAACGACCAGAAACTAGCAGCGATCATCACGCCAGAGGCAAACCCCAGCATCGTATTCAGGACATTTTTATTGATTTCTTTGAAGAAAAAGACTAGCGCTGCCCCAAGCGCCGTCATACCATACGTAAAGATTGTCCCCGCCAACGCTTGCTGCCATGGCGACAATCCAACCAACCAATCCACCATTCGTCTGCTCCTTTGTCTAACTATTCTACCAATACTCTAGCATAGGAAGCCGTCAGGTTCTACTAGGAAGGCAGCAGCAGCCAAAATTTTTCTTTCACCAGCCCTAAGCCTTTCCTGATGAAATCCTCGGCTTTACTTGAAAGTTTCAACATTCATCGCTATAATGCTAGGAGACTCCATGTCAATTTATATAAAGTGAGGAAAAGAATTGATTACAGTAAGTGATGTAAGTTTGCATTTTTCAGACCGCAAACTGTTTGATGATGTTAATATTAAGTTTACGCCTGGTAATTGTTATGGTTTGATTGGTGCAAATGGTGCTGGTAAATCAACTTTTTTAAAAATTTTATCTGGTGAGATCCAACCTTCAACCGGGAATGTGTCTTTAGGTCCTGATGAACGGATGGCTGTCTTGAAGCAGAACCACTATGATTACGAAGAGTTTCCAGTGATCGAAACGGTCATCATGGGCCATAAACGTCTCTACGAAGTGATGAAAGAAAAAGACGCGATCTACATGAAGGAAGACTTTTCTGATGAAGATGGGATTCGTGCCGCCGAACTAGAAGGCGAATTTGCGGAACTTGATGGCTGGGAAGCAGAGCCCGAAGCAGCTGTTCTTTTGCAAGGCTTGAACATTCCCGATGAATTGCATCATGTCTTGATGAAAGATCTAACTGCTGGTCAACGGGTGAAAGTCTTACTGGCACAAGCCCTTTTCGGTAAGCCAGACGTCTTGCTCCTAGATGAGCCTACCAACGGATTGGATATCCAATCTATCAACTGGTTAGAAGAGTTTCTGATCAACTTTGACAACACCGTCATCGTTGTTTCCCATGACCGCCACTTCTTAAATAAAGTTTGTACCCATATGGCCGATCTAGACTTCGGCAAAATCAAATTGTTTGTCGGCAACTATGATTTCTGGTTGGAATCAAGCCAATTAGCTGCGAAATTACAATCCCAATCAAATGCAAAAAAAGAAGAGCAGATCAAAGAACTGCAAGACTTTATCGCACGCTTTAGTGCCAATGCATCAAAATCCAAACAAGCAACTTCTCGGAAAAAAATGTTGGATAAAATCACTCTTGATGATATTCAACCTTCGTCTCGCCGCTACCCGTTTGTCGGTTTTAAACCAGAACGTGAAATCGGGAATGACTTGCTGCAAGTCGACAATGTCAGTGTGACGATCGACGGCAAAAAGATTTTAGACAATATCTCTTTCACCTTGAACAAAGACGACAAAGTCGCTTTTGTTGCCAATAGCGATATCACCACCACAACGCTATTCAAAGTCATCATGGGGGAAATCACTCCTGATACAGGTAGTGTTCGTTGGGGCGTGACCACGCAGCATGCCTACTTGCCAAAAGATACGACCAGCGAATTTGATACGGATACCCCGATCGTTGATTGGTTGCGTCAATACGCAAGCAAAGAAGAAGACGACAATACCTTCTTGCGCAGCTTCCTAGGTCGCATGTTGTTCTCTGGTGACGAAGTATTAAAACCCGTCAACGTTCTTTCCGGGGGCGAAAAAGTTCGCTGCATGTTGTCGAAAATGATGCTTTCAAAAGCCAACGTATTGGTATTGGATGATCCAACCAATCACTTGGACTTAGAATCGATCACCGCATTAAACGATGGCTTGATGGCCTTCACCGGCTCATTGTTGTTTGCTTCTCATGACCACCAATTTATTCAAACCCTTGCGAACCGTATCATTGCGGTCTCTAGCAAAGGCGTGGTGGATCGTGCCGAAACGACCTACGATGAATTCTTAGAAAACAAAGATGTCCAAAAACGCGTAGCAGAAATGAATCAATAAGCTGCTTTTGAAAAAAAGAACGCTCCAGTTGCCCGCCACCAAGGCTGCAACTGGAGCGTTTCTTTTATTTTGCCTAGGTGCTGCGGGTATTTTTGGCAGGTTACGCTTGTTCTAAACGGGCTTTGCCGAATGAAAACAGCGCCAAGCAGCCATAGCCGGTATGACTGGAGATCGTTGGACCTAATGGATAATGATGAATAATAATGTCAGGAATTTTTTCGGTCAAACGTTTGATGACTTTCTCCGCCGCTTCGGCATCGCCAGCATTGGCAAAATAAACCGTATTGGTTTTTGATTCGTGAAGATTGGCAATGGTTTGATCCACGATTTTTTGGATCGCTTTGTTGCGTCCCCGCACTCGATCAACGCTGCGTAATTTTCCCGCAGTATCGACGGTAATGATTGGTTTCACGTTCAGCAATCCGCCGATCGCTGCCGCTGTTTTAGAGATTCTGCCGCCGCGTTCCAATTGTTTTAAATCGTCGACGGTGACCCATGAATCTAAACGCAGTTTGTTTTCTTCTACCCATTGGCTGACTTCTAGCAACGAACGTCCTTGGGCTTTTTGTTGGGCTGCTTCAGCCACTAAGAAGCCTTCGCCTAAACTCGCAGAGCGCGTATCGATCAAGGTGATCGCAACTTCTTTGTATTCTTCTTTTAGTAAGGCTACGGCTTGGACGGCACTTTGGAATGAGCCGCTCATTCCTGAAGAAAAACCTAAATAAAGGACCGGTGTGCCCGCTTCGACATATGGCCGAAAATACTCCATATAACGTCCGACATTGATTTGAGAAGTTGTCGGCTGCGCATGCTCTTTTAGTTTTCCTAAAAACCATTCCGTATCAAATTCTTTGCCCATATCATCGATATATTCTTTGCCGTCTAATTCGATCAGCATCGGAATATACGCAACATCTAGCTCCGCTAATCTTGCTGCTGGTAAATCACAGCAGGAATCTGTCATGATTTGAAACATGGTTTCACCCCTCTCGTTACCCCCTATTATAGCAAAAAAAGAACAAGACAGAAGAAATTCTCATCAAAAGCAGCCAAACTTATCGTTGACTGCTTTTGACACAGGAGTTCTTCGTCTTGTTCTGAAGCTTTTGCGTCAGATTAGATTTGCGCCCAAACACTTTCTAAAATGTTGGTTTGGCTGCGGTCTGGTCCTACCGAGAAGGTCGAAATGCGGACACCGACTAATTCAGAGATGCGGTGAACGTAATTGCGTGCATTTTCTGGCAGATCTGCTAATGTTTTGCAGCCAGTAATGTCTTCAGACCAGCCAGGAAGTTCTTCGTAGACTGGTTTGCAGCGGTTCAACTCTTTCAAGCTTGCTGGGTAATGATAGATCAATTCACCATCTAGTTCATAAGCGGTACAGATCTTCACGGTTTCTAAACCGCTCAAAACATCGATCGAGTTAAGGGATAGGTTTGTAATCCCTGAGACCCGTTTTGAATGGCGCATCACGACGGTATCAAACCAGCCCACACGGCGAGGACGTCCTGTCGTTGTTCCGTATTCACGACCGATCTTACGAATTTGTTCACCTGTTTCATCAAACAGTTCCGTTGGGAAAGGACCATCTCCTACCCGAGAGGTGTAAGCTTTGCAGACACCAACGACTTTGTTGATTTTTGAAGGACCCACACCACTACCAATAGTGACTCCCCCAGCAACGGGGTTGGATGATGTCACGAAAGGATAGGTTCCTTGGTCGATATCCAGCATCACGCCTTGTGCCCCTTCAAATAAAACCCGTTTGCCTTCATCTAAGGCATCGTTAAGGATCACCGAAGTATCCGTCACATATTTTTTGATTTGTTGGCCATATTCGTAATACTCTTCAAAAATGTCTTCAAAAGCGATTGGCTCTGCGTCAAACATTTTCACGAATTGACGATTTTTTTCTTCTAAGTTGATACGCAGACGTTCTTCAAAAATTTCTTTGTCTAAAAGATCAGCGATCCGAATGCCGACTCTGGCAGCTTTATCCATATAGGCTGGTCCGATCCCTTTGATCGTGGTACCGATCTTGTTGTCACCTTTGGCATCTTCTTGCAGCTGATCCAAATGGATATGGTAAGGTAAAATAACATGTGCACGATCAGAAATCTTTAAGTTTTCTGTTATTATATTGTTTTCTTTTAAGTATGCTAATTCTTTAACTAATGATTTCGGGTTCACAACGACCCCGTTTCCAATGACACTGATTTTATCTGCATAAAAGATCCCAGAAGGAATCAAATGCAGTTTATAGGTCACACCGTCAAATTTAATCGTATGGCCGGCATTGTCTCCACCTTGATAACGTGCAATGACTTCCGCGTTTTCACTCAAAAAGTCCGTAATCTTTCCTTTACCTTCATCGCCCCATTGTGTACCTACTACTACTACAGATGACATATAATGACCTCTTTCTTTAATTAGTGCATTCCTTAAGTATTGTAACAAGATTCGCAAGCTCTTTCAATCTAAAATCGAATAATCGTTTTAAATTCTCATTTTTCAGGGGTAAAAAACGAACTATTTTCTTCTCAATAATTATTTATGCACGTAAAAACGAATAAAGTCAGCACATAAAAAAAGCCCTGCTGCCATCAGCGCAATGCAGACGGCAGCAGGAGCCTTGGTTTCTCACATCGTTGGTGTCTTACCCGAACTCTTCTCGCGGCGAGACCGAGGAGAACTTATTGTATTCTTTGATAAATAGAAGTTCGACGGTCCCTCGGGCACCACTCCGGTTTTTCTCGATAATGACTTCGATCACATTGTTGTTTTGTTGTTCTTCTGGTTCATCGTCATCGTCGCCTTCGCTGCGGTAGTAGTCATCTCGGTACAAGAAAGCAACGATATCGGCATCCTGCTCGATCGATCCTGATTCTCGGATATCACTTAAAACAGGACGCTTGTCTTGTCGTTGTTCCACACCCCGAGAAAGCTGAGAAAGTGCGATCACTGGCACTTTTAATTCCTTCGCCAGTTTCTTTAATTGGCGAGAGATCTCAGAGACTTCTTGTTGGCGGTTTTCGCGACCCGTTCCTTCAATCAGCTGCAAATAGTCGATCAAAATCAAGCCGAGATTGCCTTTTTCTTGCGCCAGTTTCCGACAACGTGCCCGAATCTCAGAGATCTTGATCCCAGGGGTATCATCGATATAGATATTGGCGTTAGAAAGACTGCCCATGGCAACGATCAAATTGCGCCACTCTTCTTCTGAGAGCTGCCCCGTCCGCAAGTGACTGGCCTCAATCGAGCCTTCCGCACAAAGCATCCGGTTGACCAATGATTCAGCCCCCATTTCCAGACTAAAGATCGCTACGGAACGATCGGTTTTCGTTCCGACATTTTGCGCGATATTCAAGGCAAACGCGGTTTTCCCTACCGCGGGGCGGGCAGCGAGAATAATCAGCTCTTCTTTTTGCAGCCCCGCCGTCATTTTGTCTAAAGCCGCATAACCCGTGGGTAATCCGGTGATTTCTTCATTGTTTTGCGCCAACTGATCGATCGTTTCGATCGTCCGATTCAAGACTTCCGCTATCGATTGGAAGCCATTGCTATTGCGCTTTTCGGATACTTCTAAAATACTTTTTTCTGCTTGATCAATGATCGACTGCACATCTTCATCTTGTTCAAAGCCTTTGGTTACGATACGGCTCGCTGTTTGGATCAGATTACGTAACGTAGCTTTGTCGTCAACGATCTTCGCATAATAAGCAATACTTGCTGCTGATGGTGAAGCTTGACTCAATTCAGTCAGATACGTCAGACCGCCAACATCTTCAAGACTATTGCTTTTTTCAATTTCTGCTTTCAACGTGATCAAGTCGATCGATTCACTACGGTCGTTCAACTGGATCATTGCTTGAAAAATTATTTGATGGCTGCGGCGATAAAAATCTTCTGGGGCGATTACTTCCATTGCATCGATGATCGCATCGGCATCTAAAAAGACTGCCCCTAGGACCGCTTGTTCCGCTTCAATATCTTGTGGGGGAACTTGATTTTGCCAAACTTCATTCATGCCATTCGCTCCTTCGTCCATTCATTCTACAAGATTCCCATCCAAAGTACAAGATTGCTTGGACGTTTGCCGAAAAAAACCCAACATATGACTGTTGGGAGTAATGCTTATTCTTGAATGGTATGAACATTGATCGTTGCTGTTACTTGTGGGTGCAATTTTACAGGTACTTGCGTGAAGCCTAATGCACGAATCGGCTGATCCAATTCGATTTTGCGTTTGTCGATCTTGATTTTGTATTGCTTGTTCAAGGCATCGGCAATTTGTTTTGATGGGATCGAACCAAACAAGCGGCCATCTTCCCCTGCTTTAGCATTGATCTTCACAACGGTTTCTTCTTTTTCAAGAAGTGCTTTTAACTCTTTCGCTTCTGCTAAGACTTCGGCATCTTGTTTTTCTTTGGCTTTTTGTTTGCCTTTTAATTCTGCCATGCTTTCATTGTTGGCAGGTTTAGCTAAGTTGTTTTTGATCAGGAAGTTTTGTGCGTAGCCATTAGGGACTTCCTTGATATCGCCTTTTTTGCCTTTACCTTTGACATCTTGTAAGAAAATAACTTTCATCTTGGTCACTCCTTGTTATTGTTCATTTTTCGTTAATTCTGCTCGCAGCTGGTTTTCTACATCACCAATGCTGCTGTTTTTTATTTGCGTGGCTGCGTTGGTAAAATGTCCGCCGCCGCCTAATGCCTCCATCAAGGTTTGTACATTGACTTTTCCGGTACTTCTAGCACTGATACCGATCAAATCTCCTGGCTGTTTCGTAATGACAAACGCCGCATGGATCCCATTGATCGATAGCAGAGTATCGGCCGCTTTTGCAACGGTGACACTATCGTACACCCGATCTTCATCCGCTGCAGCAATCACGATATCTTCTCGGAAATGCTGGCTGCGAGAAACCAGTTCACTGATCATCAAATAGGAATCTAAATCCGTACTCAGCATGTATTGAACCAATGAGGTATCTGCGCCTTGATTCTTCAAATAGCCAGCAATATCAAAGGTCCGACCAGTGGTTCGCACCGTGAAGTTCTTCGTATCCACGTAGATGCCCGCTAATAAAGAAGTCGTAATAAATTTAGGGACTTGCGATCTGCGAGAAGCGCGATACTGGATTAATTCTGCTACCAGTTCCGATGCCGAAGACGCGGAAGATTCAATATACGTCAATAGTGGCTTATCGGGAAACTCATCCCCGCGACGATGGTGATCGATCACTGCGATTTTGTCAAATTCATCATAGACCGCTTGCGAGATCGACATCGACGGCTTATGGTAATCTACCATCACTAGCACACTTTCTTCATTTGATAAATTAACTGCTTCTTCCCCAGTGATCACAAATCGTTCCAGCTCGGGGTATTTTTTCAATTCTTCCAATGCCCGCTGAATGTCGGCGGTGATCTCTTTTGGATTTAAAATAATGTAGCATTCTTTGTCGCTCATCATCGCCATGTAAGCCACCCCAAAAGCCGAACCTAAGGCATCCATGTCCGGGTAACGATGACCCATGATAAAGATCCGCTGGTTTTCAGCAAAAATCTTTCTCAACGCCGTACTCATGGCACGAGAACGAACACGCGTTCTCTTTGGTGTGCCGTCTGTATTGCCGCCAAAGAATTGCGGTTTCGCTTCTTCTTTAGCTTCTTTTAAAACAACTTGATCGCCGCCACGAACTAACGCAATGTCGAGATTGTTTTGTGCCACTTCACCAATCTCTTCAAAAGACTCTTCCCCATAGGAGATTCCCATACTGATCGTTAATGCCAGATCATTTTTTTCCGCAACTTGCCGTACTCTAGTCAAAAATTGGAATTTTTCTTCCTTCATCCGCTCAATATCTGAATACTTCGCGACGAAAAGAAACCGCTCGGAATTGATTCGTTTGTAAAAAACATGATTCTCACTTGCCCAATCAGAAATCAGTGTCGTGATCAGCGAGTTCAAATAAGAAACTTGTTTGTCGTCTTTTTTCTCAATCAAATCATCGTAATTATCAATTGAAATCAACCCAATTGCTGCCATCTTTTTTACCCCTCAATGTATCATCCCATTTTTTTGAAGCTTTGTTCCTTATTTTACCACAAAACAATCAAATAGGCGATTGATGCAAAAAAGTTCCACGTGAAACTTTTTTGGTGAAACAACCAGGAAAAATTTTCTATCATTCGTTATTCTATCTATATATAAAATAACAAGTTACTCTTCGATGGATAAAAAAATTGACAAGCTTCAAAAGAAACTTGTCAATGAAAATCATTTGATTTATTCTTCGCCTACGAATGGAAGTAATCCCATGATACGCGCACGTTTGATTGCAATGGTAAGTTTGCGTTGGTTTTTCGCACCAGTACCAGTTACACGACGTGGTAAGATTTTACCGCGTTCTGAAATGAAACGTTTTAGTAATTCAATATCTTTATAATCGATATGTTCAATATGGTTTGCAGCAATGTAGTCTACTTTACGACGTTTGCGTCCGCCTCTTCTTTGTTGTGCCATCCTATTTCCCTCCTATCAATTTCTTAGAATGGTAAATCATCGTCTGAAATGTCGATTGATGAGTTTCCGAATGGATCGGAGTTGTCTCGATCAAAATTAGGCATTCCTGATGGTTGAGAGGATTGAGTTTGATTTGAGTTATTGTTACCAAATCCAGAAGAACTGTTTGAGTTATACGTATTGTTACTGCCAGATCCGCTATCAGTTGTGCGTCTTTGCTCGGAAGCATTCCGCGACTCTAATAATTGGAAGTTGTCAGCAACGACTTCTGTTACATAAACACGTTGGCCTTGTTGGTTGTCGTATGAACGGGTTTGAATACGTCCAGTAACCCCTAATAAAGTTCCTTTGCGTGCATAGTTTGCTAATGTTTCCGCTGGTTTTCTCCAAATAACACAGTTGATGAAATCAGCTTCGCGCTCTCCACTTTGGTTGGTAAAATTGCGGTTTACCGCCAAGGTAAAGGTTGCGACACCAGTGCCATTAGAAGTGTAACGTAAATCAGGATCTTTGGTTAGTCTTCCTACTAGTACAACATTATTAATCAAAGTTCATCATCTCCTCATCGCTTTTGTTTCATGTGAAACAATATTATGCTTCTTCTTTGACAATCATGTGACGGATAATGTCATCATTGATTTTTGCAAGACGGTCAAACTCGTTGATTGCACTTGCAGTTGTTGAAGAAGAAACTTTAACGATGTGATAGATACCCTCACGGAATCCATCCATTTCATACGCTAGACGGCGTTTTTGCCAATCTTTTGATTCGATAACTTCAGCGCCGTTATCAGTTAAGATTGAGTCAAAACGAGCGATCAATGCGGCTTTTGCTTCTTCATCAATGTTTGGACGAATGATATATAAAATCTCATATTTCGTGTTTTCCATTGATTTTTCACCTCCCTGTGGACTTTGGCCCCTAGTTTTCTAGGAGCAGAGAGAGTGGTCTAATTAGACTACTCACAAATAATTATTATACACTTTTTTCGTCCTTACTGCAAGCTATTTTTTTGCGTCCCTGCATCTACCCATCACCGCAAACAATCGCTTACACTGATAAATACGTCAGCTGCTGTCGATTTTTTGAAAAAGAATAGGAAGACAGCAAGCTGCAGGTTCGCAGGTTGCTGTCTTCCTAGAAAACGTATTGCTTATTCTTGTGTATCCGTGGTGTCTTCCGTTGTTTCTTCCACATCTGGTACATCTTGTACCGCTGTTTCTTCAGCAGTCGCTAGTTCTTCTTCGACTTCTGGTTCAACCGTTGCCATCGTCACTACTTTGGCATTGTTTTCCATCTTCATCAAACGAACCCCTAAGGTTGCCCGACCAGTTTGGGAAACAGTCGCTACATTGAAACGAATCAAGACGCCTTTATCGGTGATCACCATGATGTCTTCCTCACCGCTGACCGTCGTCAAGCCGGCTAATGGACCGTTTTTCGCCGTAATGTTGGCTGTTTTGATCCCTTTTCCGCCACGACCTTTGATTGGGTATTCAGAGCCTTTGGTACGCTTGCCATAGCCGTTCTCAGTGATGACCAAGACTTCACTGTCTTCTGTGATCACTGCAGCACCTACCACGTAGTCTCCGTCTCTTAGACGAATGCCTCGCACACCAGCAGCTGTTCGGCCCATATCCCGCACAAGCGCTTCTTTGAAGGTCACAGAGTAGCCATCGTGGGTTCCGATGATCACGACATCTTCGCCGTGGGTTTCAATTACATTGACCAACTCATCATTTTCCCGAAGACCAATCGCAATCAGACCATTGGCACGGATATTTGAAAAGGCCGTCACTGAGGTCCGTTTGACCACACCTAGACGCGTCGTGAAGAACAAGTAGCGTCCTTCTTGAGGCCCACCAGAAGCCGAAATGATCGCTTCGATCCGTTCGCTAGAATCGATCCCTAGGAGATTGATCACAGGGATCCCTTTGGCTGCTCGACCATACTCAGGAATTTCATAACCTTTGGCTTTGTAAACTTTCCCTTTATTAGTGAAGAACAGTAATGTGTCATGAGTCGAACAAGAAACCAACGTCTTCACGAAATCTTCATCGTGGATCCCCATTCCTTGAACGCCACGTCCGCCGCGGCGTTGTGCACGGAATTCAGACTTAGCTACTCGTTTGATGTACCCATTGTTCGTCAAGGTAATGACGATTTCTTCTTCTTCGATCAAATCTTCATCTTCAAGACTTAAGACTTCCCCAACCAATAATTCAGTCCGGCGATCATCGCCAAAGCGTTGGCCTAATTCTTGCAACTCCGTTTGGATGATCTCTAGGACCCGTTGTGGATTTGCTAAAATGTCTGTCAAATCAGCGATAAATTCTAACAAGCCTTGGTACTCGTTTTCGATCTTATCGCGTTCCAAACCGGTCAAGCGACGCAAACGCATATCTAAAATCGCTTGCGCTTGGCGATCGGACAATTTGAAGCGCTCCATCATGCTATTTTTTGCTTCATCATCAGAATTTGATGCCCGGATCAAAGCAATGATCTCATCGATATGATCCAATGCGATCCGTAACCCTTCCAAGATGTGGGCACGGGCTTCTGCTTTGTTTTTATCAAACTGTGTCCGACGAGTCACCACTTCTTGTTGGTGCTCGATGTAGTTTTCTAAAATTCGTTTCAAGCTCAAAATCTTCGGCACGCCTTTTTCAATGGCTAACATATTAAAGCCAAAAGAAGATTGCAGTGCAGTCATTTTGTAGAGATTGTTTAAGATCACCGACGCACTGACGTCGCGACGAACGTCGATCACGATCCGCATGCCTTCACGAGACGATTCATCGCGCAGATCGGTGATTCCTTCGATCCGTTTGTCACGGTGCAACTCAGAGATCCGTTCGATCAATTTGGCTTTATTGACCATATATGGCAATTCAGTCACTAAGATCCGTTCTTTGCCGTTGGGCATTTCAGTCACTTCGACTTTCCCGCGAACAGTGATCGAACCTTTCCCTGTTTCATAAGCACGGCGAATACCAGATTTTCCCATCACGATCCCGCCAGTTGGGAAGTCTGGTCCTGGTAGGACTTCCATCAATTCACTTGTCGTGACTTCTGGATTTTCCATCAATAGATCGATGGCTGCAATGACTTCATTCAAGTTATGAGGCGGGATATTGGTCGCCATCCCAACAGCGATCCCAGTCGTACCGTTGACCAAAAGGTTCGGGAAGCGGGCAGGTAATACCGCTGGTTCTCGTTCTGTATCATCATAGTTGCTTTGGAAATCAACGGTATCTTTGTTGATGTCCCGCAGCATCTCCATCGCCAGTTTGCTCATGCGGGCTTCGGTATACCGCATCGCAGCGGCACCGTCACCATCGACTGAACCAAAGTTTCCGTGGCCATCGACTAGCATGTAGCGATAGCTAAAGGGCTGTGCCATCCGCACCATTGATTCATAGATCGCACTGTCACCATGGGGATGGTATTTCCCCATGACATCGCCGACGATCCGGGCTGATTTTTTATGGGGCTTGTCTGGTGTGACCCCTAATTCATTCATTCCATATAAAATTCGGCGGTGAACCGGCTTTAAGCCATCCCGCACATCTGGTAAAGCCCTAGCAACAATTACACTCATTGCATAATCGATAAAGGACTCGCGCATTTCACTGGTCAGATTGACGTCATGAATATTTTGTTTTGCTTCTTCACTCAAGCTGTTTCCTCCTCTACGATTGGCTAGATGTCAAGATTTTTCACGTAGTGCGCGTTTTCTTCGATAAAGGCCCGTCTTGGTTCGACGCGATCCCCCATCAGCATTTCAAAAATTTGATCGGCTTCTATGGCATCATCTACGCTGACCCGCAGCATCATCCGGTTTTCAGGGTCCATCGTGGTTTCCCATAACTGGTGGTCATCCATTTCACCTAGACCTTTGTAGCGTTGAACCGTTGGTTTTGGTGTCGCAGGCAGTGATTCAATCGTATTTTTCAAATCTTGTTCGGCATTCTTGCCGGGTTGGATATAGTGGATATTTTTCCCTTGTTTGACACCGTACAATGGCGGTTGTGCGATATAGACATAACCAGCTTCAACGATTGGACGCATATAACGATAGAACAGCGTCAAAAGTAGGGTCCGGATATGGGCACCATCGACATCGGCATCGGTCATGATAACTAGCTTGTGGTAACGGGCTTTTGCTACATCAAAATCAGCACCAAACCCGGTACCCATTGCCGTAAACAATGAACGGATCTCTTCGTTTGCTAAGATTTTGTCCATGCTGGCTTTTTCGACATTTAAAATTTTCCCACGGATCGGTAAGATCGCTTGGAATTCGCGACTGCGGCCTTGTTTTGCTGAACCGCCGGCAGAATCTCCTTCGACGATAAACAATTCGCATTTTTCTGGATCATTACTGGAACAGTCGGCTAATTTCCCAGGTAAGTTACTGATTTCTAACGCACCTTTTCGGCGAGTCATTTCCCGCGCACGTTTGGCTGCTTGACGGGCTTTTGATGCCAAAAGTCCTTTTTCCACGACTTGACGACCCACATTCGGGTTTTCCATCAAGAATTTCGTGAAATGTTCCGAAAAGAGACGATCGGTGACTGTCCGCACTTCCGAATTTCCTAATTTGGTTTTCGTTTGTCCCTCAAACTGAGGATCTGGATGCTTGATAGAGATAACTGCCGTCAATCCTTCCCGAACATCTTCTCCGGTTAGGTTTTCGTCGTTTTCTTTCATCAATTTTGACTTGCGGGCGTAATCGTTGATCACCCGGGTCAAGGCAGTCTTAAACCCGAATTCATGGGTTCCGCCTTCATAGGTATGGATGTTGTTGGCAAAACTCAACAGGTTGCTGTGGTAGCTATCGGTATATTGCATGGAAACTTCAACCGTGATTCCTTGTTGTTCTCCTTCTAAGTAGATCGGATCTGGGAAAATCACTGTCTTACTTGCATTCAAATGCTCTACATAGCTCTTGATCCCGCCGTCGTAATGATATTCTTTCAAGACGGGTTTTTCTTCCCGTTTGTCTTCGATCGAGATTTTTAAGCCACGGTTCAAGAAGGCTAATTCCCGAACCCGCGTCGCTAATTTGTCAAAATTGAATACGGTTGTTTCCGTAAAGATCTCTGGATCTGGAACAAAGTGGACGGTCGTTCCGTGGCGGTCGGTTTCATCGATCACTTTCAAGTCATCAACGACTGCCCCACGATGGTATTCTTGATAATACACTTTGCCTTCTTTATAGACTTTTACGTCTAAAGTCGTGGATAACGCATTAACGACGGAGGAACCTACCCCGTGCAGTCCACCAGATACTTTGTAGCCGCCACCGCCGAATTTCCCGCCGGCATGCAGGATCGTAAAGACGGTTTCTACCGCTGGACGGCCTGTTTTGGCTTGGATATCAACGGGGATCCCCCGACCGTCATCGACGACCGTAATACTATTATCTGGTTCAATGATCACTTGAATACTTGAGGCAAAGCCTGCTAGTGCTTCATCGATCGAGTTATCGACGATTTCCCATACTAAGTGGTGCAAACCTTCTGAACTGGTAGAACCAATGTACATCCCAGGTCGTTTGCGGACGGCTTCTAGTCCTTCCAACACTTGGATCTGACTGGCATCATAGGCTTTTGCACGTTCAACTAAGCTTTTTTCTTCTTCTGTCATTCAGTCTATTCTCCTTTAATATGTCCTTGCTGTACATAAAAAATCTCTGCTTCCACAGACATTTTGTCTTTCACATGTTCTAATGTCGTCGTTGTCAGAAAGGTCTGAACTTTTCCTTCAATGGTCTCCAATAAATGCAGTTGTCGGGAATCATCCAGCTCACTCATGACGTCATCTAATAAAAGGACGGGATATTCCCCCGTTTCTTCTTTCATCAAATCGATTTCTGCCAATTTAACACTCAAGGCGGTCGTTCGCTGCTGTCCTTGCGAACCAAAGGTCTGAACATTTTTCTCATTGATCAAAAAATCCAGATCGTCTCGATGCGGACCTGCCAACGTGACTTGCCGAAATCGTTCACGGTCTTTGACTTGTGCCAAGGCTTTGACAAATTGCTGTTGGATCTCCTCCAGCGTACTCGCCTCACCAGGCACATTCGATAAGTAGTCGATCTGCAAGGTTTCTTTTCCTTGGCTGATCTTTTGGTGCAGCTGATTTGCCCAATACGCCAAGCGCTGAACAAATCGTTGTCTGGCTAAAATGATTTTACTGCCGAAAGCCACCAGCTGTTCCGTTAAAACATCTAAATAGATCTCATCGGTCTGTTTTTTTTCATTCAGCTGTTTTAAGTATTGATTGCGCTGTTTCAAAACGGATTGGTATTGAACGAGATCATAAAGATAGATTGGATCGATCTGCCCAATTTCCATATCGAGAAATTTACGGCGGACTTGGGGACTTCCTTTTACAAGGGAGAGGTCTTCTGGAGCAAATAAAATGACATTCAACTGCCCTATGTAACTACTGAGCTTTTTTTGCTCAATGTGGTTTACTTTCGTTTTTCGTCCTTTTTTTGACAAAAACAGTTCTAACGGGATCGTTGAGCGTCCCCGACTGACACTGCCAGAGATCCGCGCACCTTCCGTGTCCCAACGGATAAGTTCTTGCTCGCTGGAGGTGCGGTGACTTTTGGTCATCGCCAATACATAGATACTTTCTAAAATATTGGTTTTTCCTTGCGCATTTTCGCCTAAAAAAATGACCAGACCTTTCTCAAAAGTCAGTGTCAGCGAATCATAGTTCCGATAATTGCTTAAATGCAACTCATTCAGCCGCATCGGCGTCTTCCTTCTTCACCATAAAAAAAGTACCTTCATCAGGTAGCTCAACACGCATTCCCGCATACAATTTGCGCCCTCGTCGATTTTCTGGCTCGCCGTCGACAAAAACGGTGTGCTCTGCAAGGTACCATTTCGCTTGGCCGCCGCTACTGATCACACTGACTTCTTTGAGCATTTGTCCAAGTGTCATATATTCCGTTTCTAACGGTATTTGCATTTTCATAATTCCCCTCAATTCTATCAAAGAGCGTTTAGCTCTATTATACTCTTTTTTTGCCAAGAAAACAAATTCATCGGCATATTTTTCATTCTCAGAAGACTTACTGCTTTTAGACAAAAAAGAAGCCAAAATAGAAAAAAGGGCTTAAAAACGATTTTAAGCCCTTTTAACTCATTTATTCATTTTCAGATGATTGTTTCAACTTTTTTCAAAAGACATGAAAAACTAGTTGGTCCGCACCGGTGTAATCAGCTGGATAAAGCTGCCTTTGCTCTCTGTCGGCTCCAATGTAAAGGGCCGGATCGCTGAGATAAAGCGGATCACGATGCTGGTGTCACCAAAGGCTCGGAGTGCTGCTTTCATATAGTCAGGATTGAAAGAGATCTCTAATGGGTCGCCGGTCACTTTTTCAAAAGAAAGATCTTCTTCCACTTTCCCGATTTCTGGTGAGTTTCCATATAAGACAACGGCTTCTTCGGAGATCGCCAAACGAACGATGTTGTTACGGCCTTCATGAGAAAGCAATGACGCCCGTTCGATGGCTTGTAACAATTCTGGGACAGAAAATTCAATCTCAGTATTGAAGCTTGAAGGAATCAGACGGTTGGTATCTGGGTAAGTTCCTTCCAATAAACGAGAATAGAATTTCATGGTTTTCGTTTGGAACAACACTTGGTTATCCATAATGCTGATTTGGATCGCTTCTTCTTCATCTGTTAAGGAACGAGAAAGTTCCGTTAAGCTTTTGCCAGGAATCACGATGTTGAAGGCTGTTTCTCCGCTTTCCAATGGAATCACCCGTTGGCTCAAACGGTGTGAGTCCGTCGCAACAGCTAATAATTTTTGATTTTCTAAGACAAAGTGGACCCCAGTCAAGATCGGACGGCTTTCGTGTTGCGAAACTGCAAAGACTGTTTCACTAACGACCTTATTCAATACGTGCGCTGGAATCTCGATCGAATCTTGACTTTCGACAACTGGTAAATGTGGATAACTATCGGCATCCAATCCGTTGACGGTAAAGTTGGCTTTTCCAGAAGTGATCGCTACTTGATTATTGTCTAAAACTTCTAACGTTAAGGTACTTTCAGGTAAACGACGAACAATTTCGCTGAAGAAACGTGCTTGTAAAACGATCGCTCCTGTTTTTTCGATTTGCATTTGCGCTTTTTCGTTTTCCACACTTAAAAAAGTTTCAATGGAAATATCGGCGTTGCTCCCAGTCATGGTCAATCCTTTTTCGGAAAGGGATAATTTTACTCCAGTTAAGATCGGGATGGTGGTTTTGGTTGAAATCGCCCGTTGGACAGTTTGTAATTCTTGCATGAACTCTGTTCGGTTTAAAGTTAGCTTCATAGCGATACTCCTTTAATTTATAGTTATTAAATAAAAGTAATAGTAGTAATAGGCTTGTTAGTAATGTGGATAACTCGAGAAAAGAGTGATTAGACTAACGAAAATGCCTGTGAATAACTTGTGGACAACTTTTTTGGTTCTTCTTTTCTTATCCACAGATCAGCTGAAGAGGATTTGTTTGATTTCAGCGATCTCATTTTTGATCGTGGGATCTGTTTCGACTAAATGCTGAATTTTTTCATGGGCATGAATGACCGTTGTATGGTCTTTGCCGCCAAATTCGCCGCCGATTTTTGGTAAAGAACTATCGGTCAGTTCTCGAGAGAGATACATCGCGATCTGCCGTGGGACCACGATGCCTTTGACCCGTTTTTTCCCTTTTAGATCATTGACATGAATGTGATAGTATTTTGCGACTTCTTCTTGGATTTGCAAAATCGAAACTTGGGTCGAGCCATGGCTTGATTTCAAGGCTTTGATGGCTTCAGCTGCTAAGCTCGTTGTAATGTCTGAGTTTTGCATCGTAGCAAAAGCTTGCACCCGCACGAGTGCTCCTTCAAGTTCTCGGATATTCGAATCGATCTGCCCAGCGATATAACTTAAGGTATCGTCGGGGATCTCCAAGCGTTCGGCTTCGGCTTTTTTCCGCAAAATCGCAGTCCGCGTCTCTAGATCCGGCGGGGTGATATCAACGGATAAGCCCCAAGCAAAACGGGAAACCAAACGTTCCGGCAAAGTCGGGATCTCATTTGGCAAACGATCACTTGTCAGGACGATCTGTTTATTATTGCGATACAGTTCTTCGAAGGTATTAAAGAATTCTTCTTGGGTTCCTTCTTTATTGACTAAGAATTGAATATCATCCACCAGCAAAAGATCAACATTGCGGTATTCGTTTCGAAAATCTTCCATTTTGTTCTTTTGAATAGAAGTAATGAAATCATTGGTGAAATTTTCACTACTAACGTACTTGATTTTGGCATTGGGACGTTTCAGCAACATTTGATGACCAATCGCGTGCATCAAGTGGGTTTTCCCTAAACCAACGCCACCATAGAAGAACAGCGGATTATAAATAGACCCAGGATCTTCTGCAACAACTAAAGCAGCAGCGTGGGCCATCTGATTGCCTTTCCCGATGACAAAGGTATCAAATGTGTATTTTTCATTTAAGATCGATTTCGGCGGCCGCTCGTTTTCTTCTGCAGCTGTTTGAATAGTAGAAGGGGCTGTTTTTAAAGCTTCTGCTTCTTCGACAGTCACAAAACTAGGAATCAATTCTTCACCAGTTTTCATAAATCCCATTTCAACAATTTTGGCAGCTAGATTTTTTTCCCAATAAGATTTATGAAGATCGCTGGGTACTTCGATCAGCAGCTGATTTTTTTCAAACGACAAGACATTGGCAGTCTCGATCCAAGCACTATAACTGGCCGGATTCAGCTCTTCTTTAAAGGAACGTTGAAGATCTTGCCAAATAGAATCAGCAGATGGCAT